>NZ_JBQBDJ010000004.1:2077500-2400000 GCF_051920165.1 Aeromonas sp. 11P | reverse complement strand
ACGAGGCGAACCGGGAGAACTGAAACATCTAAGTACCCCGAGGAAAAGAAATCAACCGAGATTCCCTCAGTAGCGGCGAGCGAACGGGGATTAGCCCTTAAGCATCTTGGAAGTTAGTGGAACGGTCCTGGAAAGGCCGGCGATACAGGATGATAGCCCCGTACACGAAAACAACCTTGATGTGAAATCGAGTAGGGCGGGACACGTGACATCCTGTCTGAATATGGGGGGACCATCCTCCAAGGCTAAATACTCCTGACTGACCGATAGTGAACCAGTACCGTGAGGGAAAGGCGAAAAGAACCCCTGTGAGGGGAGTGAAATAGAACCTGAAACCGTGTACGTACAAGCAGTGGGAGCCCTTCGGGGTGACTGCGTACCTTTTGTATAATGGGTCAGCGACTTACATTTTGTAGCGAGGTTAACCGTATAGGGGAGCCGTAGGGAAACCGAGTCTTAACTGGGCGTCTAGTTGCAAGGTGTAGACCCGAAACCGGGTGATCTAGCCATGGGCAGGTTGAAGGTTGAGTAACATCAACTGGAGGACCGAACCCACTAACGTTGCAAAGTTAGGGGATGACCTGTGGCTGGGGGTGAAAGGCCAATCAAACTCGGAGATAGCTGGTTCTCCCCGAAAGCTATTTAGGTAGCGCCTCGGACGAATACTACTGGGGGTAGAGCACTGTTTGGACTAGGGGGTCATCCCGACTTACCAACTCCATGCAAACTCCGAATACCAGTAAGTAATATCCGGGAGACACACGGCGGGTGCTAACGTCCGTCGTGAAGAGGGAAACAACCCAGACCGCCGGCTAAGGTCCCAAAGTTCTGGTTAAGTGGGAAACGATGTGGGAAGGCTCAGACAGCTAGGATGTTGGCTTAGAAGCAGCCATCATTTAAAGAAAGCGTAATAGCTCACTAGTCGAGTCGGCCTGCGCGGAAGATGTAACGGGGCTCAAACCAGGCACCGAAGCCGCGGATTCACACTTATGTGTGAGTGGTAGGGGAGCGTTCTGTAAGTCTGCGAAGGTGTATCGAGAGGTATGCTGGAGATATCAGAAGTGCGAATGCTGACGTAAGTAACGATAAAGGGGGTGAAAAGCCTCCTCGCCGGAAGACCAAGGGTTCCTGTCCAACGTTAATCGGGGCAGGGTGAGTCGACCCCTAAGGCGAGGCCGAAAGGCGTAGTCGATGGGAAGCAGGTTAATATTCCTGCACGACTTGTAATTGCGATGGGGGGACGGAGAAGGCTAGGTGGGCCAGGCGACGGTTGTCCTGGTGAAAGTGCGTAGGTGGTGTTTGTAGGCAAATCCGCAGACACAACACTGAGACACGAGACGAACACACTACGGTGTGGAAGCCATTGATGCCCTGCTTCCAGGAAAAGCCTCTAAGCTTCAGATTACAAGTCATCGTACCCCAAACCGACACAGGTGGTCGGGTAGAGAATACCAAGGCGCTTGAGAGAACTCGGGTGAAGGAACTAGGCAAAATAGAACCGTAACTTCGGGAGAAGGTTCGCTCTTGACAGTGAAGTCCCTTGCGGATGGAGCAGTTGGGAGTCGCAGTGACCAGATGGCTGGGACTGTTTATCAAAAACACAGCACTCTGCAAACACGAAAGTGGACGTATAGGGTGTGACACCTGCCCGGTGCCGGAAGGTTAATTGATGGGGTTAGCGCAAGCGAAGCTCTTGATCGAAGCCCCGGTAAACGGCGGCCGTAACTATAACGGTCCTAAGGTAGCGAAATTCCTTGTCGGGTAAGTTCCGACCTGCACGAATGGTGTAACCATGGCCATGCTGTCTCCACCCGAGACTCAGTGAAATCGAATTCGCCGTGAAGATGCGGTGTACCCGCGGCTAGACGGAAAGACCCCGTGAACCTTTACTACAGCTTGGCACTGAACATTGAACCTACATGTGTAGGATAGGTGGGAGGCTTTGAAGGCGTGACGCCAGTTGCGCTGGAGCCGTCCTTGAAATACCACCCTTGTATGTTTGATGTTCTAACGCAGGGCCCTGAATCGGGCTCGCGGACAGTGCCTGGTGGGTAGTTTGACTGGGGCGGTCTCCTCCCAAAGAGTAACGGAGGAGCACGAAGGTTGGCTAATCCTGGTCGGACATCAGGAGGTTAGTGCAATGGCATAAGCCAGCTTAACTGCGAGACGGACAGGTCGAGCAGGTACGAAAGTAGGTCATAGTGATCCGGTGGTTCTGAATGGAAGGGCCATCGCTCAACGGATAAAAGGTACTCCGGGGATAACAGGCTGATACCGCCCAAGAGTTCATATCGACGGCGGTGTTTGGCACCTCGATGTCGGCTCATCACATCCTGGGGCTGAAGTCGGTCCCAAGGGTATGGCTGTTCGCCATTTAAAGTGGTACGCGAGCTGGGTTCAGAACGTCGTGAGACAGTTCGGTCCCTATCTGCCGTGGGCGTTGGATGATTGAAGGGAGTTGCTCCTAGTACGAGAGGACCGGAGTGAACGAACCTCTGGTGTTCGGGTTGTCACGCCAGTGGCACTGCCCGGTAGCTAAGTTCGGAATCGATAACCGCTGAAAGCATCTAAGCGGGAAGCGAGCCCTGAGATGAGTCATCCCTGACCCCTTGAGGGTCCTAAAGGGCCGTTGGAGACCACAACGTTGATAGGCGGGGTGTGTAAGTGCAGCGATGCATTGAGCTAACCCGTACTAATTACCCGTGAGGCTTAACCATACAACACCCAAGAAGTGTTCTGGGCCTTGTAGCGAATGAACGAATTACTTACATCAGCTTTCACAGATTGAAGATTTTGCCTGGCGGCCATAGCGCCGTGGAACCACCTGATCCCATGCCGAACTCAGAAGTGAAACGCGGTAGCGCCGATGGTAGTGTGGCATTCGCCATGCGAGAGTAGGACACTGCCAGGCACCCAATTAAACAGCGCCGTGCACATCACGACGTTGGCCGAGAGGATGACACCTCAACGAAGCGGCAAAAAATTTAGCGCAAGCTAACCGAATGCGGAGCGGTAGTTCAGTCGGTTAGAATACCGGCCTGTCACGCCGGGGGTCGCGGGTTCGAGTCCCGTCCGCTCCGCCACTAATTTGAAGGCCTTCCCTGATGGGAAGGCCTTTTTGCTATGGGCGGTTTTGTCCATAAGAACCACAGATTTGCACAGCAGAGCCCAGTCGTGAGACTGGGCTCTGCTGTTTTTAGCGTGTTAAGCAGCCAGTGTTAGCATTTATCTAGAGGAAGAGAACTAAGACCCTGTTATCTCCTCCATTTTCTATCTATATCAAGCCCTTATCTGATCGATTACTGGTCATTTTAACTGGTTTACTTTTGGCCAAACTCTGTTCATGGTGCGCGATTAGGGTTGTATCTCGTTTATAACTCGGTAGAGTAAGGGCATCTTGAGTTTGCCTGTCCCGCGCCGAGTTTGCCGGGTTCCAGGTGTAACTTGGCCAGTTTTTATCAACCTTAAGTCAGTGGTATCGATATGGAACAAGTAAACAAGTCCACCTTCAGCGATGTACTGGAATATGTGCGTATGTCCCGTCGCCAGAACAAACTCAAGCGTGAAATTGCGGATAACGAGAAGAAGATCCGTGACAACCAGAAGCGCGTGCTGCTGCTCGATAACCTGAGCGACTACATCAAGCCGGGCATGAGCATTGATGATGTACAGGCGATCATTGCCAACATGCGTACCGACTATGAAGAGCGCGTGGATGATCACATCATCAAGAACGCCGAGCTCTCCAAAGAGCGTAAAGAGCTGAGCACCAAGCTGAAGGGCATGAGCTCTCACAAATAAGCGTTGCGCTTTCGCTTAAAAGACACCGGCCACTGGCCGGTGTTTTGTTATCAGCTCGGATCTCTGCCACTCCTGCAACAATCGGCTCCCCTTTTTAGAATTGCCCTGTTACCATCACTACAAAGCGGTCAATAGTTTCAAGCCATTGACTTGAAAAGACTAAGCTTGAGTGAAATACAATAAATTGCGCAACCATGGTGGGGCTGATATGGGCGCATCAGAACAGACGGATTTGACACAAGTGGCATCTCAAGATTCATCTGTCCAGACCACGGACGGGAACCCAAAGCGCAAGCGTCGTCCCTGGTGGCGTTGGCTGTTCTGTTTTCTCTTTTTATTGTGCCTGGGGGCGGTGATCGCTCTGGTTGGCTATGAGATGAAAACCTCGAAGCTGCAATCTCAGGAGATCTCCCGCTATGCCGCCAAGCTCACCTATCAGGTCGAGCCTGGCCAGAGCAAGCAGATCGCTTTCCCTGAGGATGGCCCGTTCGACAAGCGGCTCGGCTATGTGCAACTGCCGATGATGCAGGAGCGTTTGCTTCAGCGGGGCTATGAAGTCAGCAAGCAGGTACATTTCTCCGACGCGCTCTATGACTACGCCAGTCGTGGCTTCTTCGTGCCCTATACCGAGAAGGTGCAGGCCGGACTGACGTTGCACGATTGCCGCGCCGAGCCCTTCTATCAATTCAAGTATCCGACCCATCACTATCCGGATTTTGATTCCATTCCGCCGCTTGTCATCCAGTCGCTGCTCTTTATCGAAAACCGCGACTTGCTGAGCAACGAAGAGCCGCTGGCCAACCCGGCGGTCGACTGGCCCCGTTTTGCCAAGGCCGCGCTATCTCAGGTGGGCAAGGCGCTCGATATGCAGGATCAATCTGCCGGTGGCAGTACCCTGGCGACCCAGGTGGAGAAGTATCGCCACTCGCCGGATGGCCTGACCCTGTCGCCGACAGAGAAGATCCGTCAGATGGCCTCTGCCAGCGTGCGGGCCTATCGTCTCGGACCGGAAACCCTTGAAGCGCGCAAACTGGTCGCCTGGGCCTACCTCAACTCGGTACCGCTCTCGGCTGCGCCGGGATATGGTGAGGTGCATGGTCTGGGAGATGGTCTCTGGGTCTGGTTTGGTGCCAATGTCGATGACGTGAACCGTCTGCTGGATCCCGCCCGCAACCAGAACGCACCGCTGGCCGAACAGGGGCTTGCCCTGCGTCAGGTGGTCTCGCTGATGATTGCGCACCGCCGTCCCTCTTACTATCTGGCTCAGGGGCGAGAGGCATTGGCTACCCTGACCGACAGCTACCTGCGCCTGTTTGTGCAGGAGGGAATGATTACGCCACCTCTGATGGAGGCGGCGCTCAAGGCCAAGATTACTTTTCGTGACTTCCTGCAGTCCCCTGCTATCACCCGGGTGAACAATAACAAGGGGTTGCAGGTTGCCCGTACTCGTCTGAGCCGTCAGCTTGGGGTGCAGCTCTATGACCTCGACCGGATGGATCTGACCGCCGATACCAGCCTCAACATGCCGTTGCAGAACGAAATCTCCCGTTATCTGCAACAGCTGGCCGACCCGACGTTTGCCGCCCAGGTAGGGCTGTTTGGTGAGCGCCTGCTCTCGCCGGAGAAGACGGGCGATGTGCGCTACAGCTTCACCCTGTTCGAGAAGTCGCCGGAAGGGTTCAAGGTGCGGGTGCAGACCGACAACACCGATCAGCCGTTCGATATCAACGAAGGTTCCAAGCTGGAGTTGGGCTCAACCGCCAAGTTGCGGGTGCTGACCACCTATCTGGAGATCGTGGCCGAGCTGCACGACAACTATGCCGGGATGCCGGTCGAGAATCTGCGTCAATTGGCTGCCGTCTCTCAGGACAACCTCAGCCGCTGGGCAATCTCCTATCTGATGACGGCTCAGGACAAGAGCCTGCCTGTAATGCTGGAAGCGGCGCTGGATCGCAAATATTCCGCCAGCCCCAACGAAGGGTTCTTTACCGGTGGCGGCATGCACACCTTCAACAACTTCCGTAGAGAGGATAATGGGCGTATTCCCCCTATCCGCGATGCGTTGCGCGAGTCCATCAACCTGCCGTTTGTGCGGCTGATGCGCGATATCGTGCGCTACAGCCTCTACAAGGAGGGCAACCGTGCCCAGTTGCTCAAGGATGACAAAGATCCCCGTCGTCAGGAGTATCTGGCTAAATTTGCCGACAAAGAGGGCCAGACCTATCTGCTGCGCTTCTGGCGCAAATACCGCGGCAAGACCCCCGAGGAGCAGCTCGATACCTTCCTCGATGGTCTCAAGCCGAGTGCGGTACGTCTGGCGGCAGTTCACCGCTACCTGATGCCGGAAGCCAGCGAAGCGGCTTTTGCTGCCTTCCTGGCGGAGCGGTTGCCGCGGGAGAAGCTGAGTGCGAAGCGGGTCAATCAGCTCTATGTGAGTTATGGCCCGGGCAAGTATTCACTGCCGGATCAGGGCTACATCGCTCGGGTTCACCCGCTGGAGCTGTGGCTGCTGGCCTATCTCAAGGAGTTCGACAAGGCGACCTTTGCCGACGCGGTAGCGGCCAGTCGTGACGAGCGGCAGGAGGTCTACAGCTGGCTGTTCAAGACCCGTCATCGCAGTGCCCGTGACAGCCGGATCCGCACCATGCTGGAGGTTGAAGCCTTCCTCGATATCCATCAGCGCTGGGCCAAGCTCGGTTACCCGTTCGACCATCTGGTGCCTTCGCTGGCGACCGCGTTGGGTAGCTCCGGCGATCGTCCGGCAGCACTGGCCGAGCTGATGGGGATTATCCAGAATGGCGGTATCCGCTCGCCAACCTTGCGTATCGAGCATCTCTCGTTCGCCAAGGGGACGCCCTTCGAGACCGAGTTTGAGCCGCAGCACACCGAGGGAACCCGGGTGATGCCGGCCGAGGTGGCGGCCGCCCTGCGCAGTGCGCTCTCCAAGGTGGTCGAAGGGGGCACGGCAAGACGTATCGCCGGTGCCTTTACCCTGCCGGATGGCACTGTGTTGCAAATGGGGGGCAAGACCGGAACCGGGGATAACAGGATTGAAACCGTGGGTCGTTATGGCAACGTGACCAGCTCGCTGGCGCGCAACCGCACCGCAACCTTCGTCTTCTATCTGGGTGAGGATCACTTCGGTACCCTGACCGCCTATGTACCGGGTAGCCAGTCTGACAAGTTCCGCTTCACCTCGGCGCTGCCGGTGCAGGTGCTCAAGGGGATGGCTCCCCTGCTGACGCCTTACCTGCAACCGGGCTCCCATACCCAGTGTCTGGCGAACCAGTGATGCGAGCGAATTAACGCTCATCACGCATATTACTAACCAGAGAAAAACGGGGAGGCTGACAGCCTCCCCGTTTTTATTTCCTCGTCGGACGCAGCAGCGCTCGATTACGATCAGGCGTTCAGTACGAACTGCTCGATCACCTGAGCCACGCCATCTTCATCGTTGCGGGCAGTGGTGTGCTGGGCGAGAGCTTTGATCTCGTCGGTGGCATTGCCCATCGCAACCCCGAGGCCTGCGTATTCGATCATGTGGCGATCGTTGCCCGCATCCCCGACGCAGATCACCTGATCGGCGGTCAGGCCAAGGTGCTCGGCCAGTGCGGCCACGCCGGTTCCCTTGTTGCTCTGCTTGTTCATGAACTCGAGGAAGAAGGGGGCGCTCTGTACCACGGTATAGCGCTCATAGAGCTCTGCAGGCAGTCGCTCGATGGCGCGGGAGAGCTGGGGCGGTTCGTCGATCATCATCACCTTCATGATCTGCTCGTCGGCAGGCAGGGTAGCGAAGTCGATCAGATTGATCGGCATGCCGATCAGGCGGGATTCGTGCTCGGTGTAGGTGCTGACACGGGGACTGATCAGACCACGGGTGACCGAGAAACCGTGAACGTTCACCTCCAGATCGTCAGCCAGTTTGGCGACGGCGCTGGCGTCACTGCCGGTCAGCAGCTGGCTGCGGATGATGCGCTGATCGGCCACCTGTTGCACCAGAGCGCCGTTGTAGCAGATGACGTAGTCATGCTCTGTGGTGAGGCCGAGCTCCTCCAGATAGCGGCTCATCCCTTCCAGCGGGCGGCCGGAGGCCAGTACTACGGTTACCCCTTTGGCGCGCGCGGCACTGATGGCGGCGTGGGTGTGGGGAGTAATCTGGCCCTGCGGGTTGAGCAGGGTGCCATCCATATCCAATGCAATCAGCTTGTACATCTCTCACTACCTGAGTCTGGGTGGCCCGCCCGGTGGGGCCAAGGAAGTGGCGAGTGTAGCGAAAATCGACGGCGGGATCACGGACGATACAGCGGCAGTCCGTGCCGGTTGAGCTATTTGTGCCCCTCGTAAGGGGTCATCTCCAGGGTTTCATCATGGATGGTCAGGCGGGTAGGGCCTCGAGTGATGGTAACCTTGCGTTTGAAGCTGGCCATCTCGACCTCGATGCCGGAGTAGAGGTGCTGGGTGGCAATGACCTCCATCTGAGCCATCAAGTTTCGCAGCTCCTCCTGGTTGGCGGTGAGCTGCTCATCGAGCTGGGCCAGTTCGGCCAGCTGATGGTCCCGGATCGGTTTGAGCTTGCGCAGGGTATCCGGATTGCGCTTGTCGCCGGGCAGTTGCAGCAACTTCATGACCAGCTCCTTGATTTTCTCCAGCTGGGCCTGACACGCCTGCTGGCGCAGCTTGAGCTGGTGTTCCTGCTCCTTGTGGGTGAAGTAGCCGCCAAGGATCTGCAGCCGGGTATGGTTGGCGGCCTCGGCCCCCAGGCTGGGGGCCATGATCAGGCGATTGGCAATGCTGGTGCCCCCCAGCAGAGTGCCTTTGCGCATGTTGCTATCGCCTACCTTGATATCTTGTCCGCTGCGGGAGTAGCAGTGGCTGAGCTGGCTCTGGATCTGGATATCCCCCCCCGCTTCCAGCTGGGCATACTGGGCGTAGCTGGCGTGGATCTCCCCCTGCGCATTGAGTTGGCAAAGGTACTCCCCCTGCTCGTTGCGGCGGCCAATGATGCCGTGACGTACCGTAATGCTGCCCCCTGCCTCGATCCAGCCCCCTTCGATAAAGCCGCCAATCACGATGTCACCGCTGACCCGGATCTTCATGCCCGGGTTGACGTCGCCGCTGACGATTAAGCCCCCTTCAAAATCAATGTGACCGTGGCGGGCATCCACCTGTTTGACGCTGAGCACCTCGTCCACCTTCATGCCCGCTTTCTCCTGACAGGGCAGGCCCGCCCGACCGGCAATCAGCAGGTCTGGATCGTCGGGGGAGATGAAGGTGCCCTCACCAGCACTCATCGGACTGTCTTTGCCATCTTTAGCGGGCAGATCCTGACCGGTCACGGTAAAACCGGGTACCCCGACGGTGGCTGGATGACGGCGCATCAGCGGAGCACCGGCCTTGACGGTGACGATGGAGCCGAGATCCCGCAGGTCGACCTTGCCATGCCCCAGCTCCTGCGGTTTGAGGATCCGTTCGGCCGGGGTCTCCACCAGCCGCTCATAGCGAGTGTCCTGACCATTGACGGCAGGCTGGCCGTTGGCAATTACCAGCTTGAGCTGACTGCCGGGGGCAGCCTCCTTGGCTGACTGGATGGCAGCGGTGAGCAGTTGCTCACTCACCCCCTGTTTGATTTCGCTGATGGCGATCGCCTCTTTCAGCTGTTCCAGCGTCACATACTTGCCCCCCCAGTCGGCAGTGATCTGGGCGATGGCGCTCATGCGATCCTTCTCCACTATTACGGCGAGTCGGGCATCCTGACGCTTGCCGACAGGGATGGGGTTGGCGGGGACGGAGGCGGCAGGGTTGGTGAGCAGGGTATTAAGCAGGCTGATGGCCTGTTTGATCCCCTCGGGCAGCGGCTGATAGCGGCGACAGTTGGAAGCGAGCAGCAGAGCCTGCACATCTTGTTCCGTGACAGGTTTGGTGAGACCGGCGGCAATCCGCAGGCAGACCAGTTCCATATCGCTTGATAGCAGCAACCACTCTTTGCTTAACACCGCATCTCCTTGCTGGATGAGAACGGAACGATCGGCTCGCTCCTCTACTGTCATTTAATCTCTCAATGATTAATAAAGCGAGTCACCAACCCTGAGAGTGGGCAGTATTCAGATATTTCCTCTGAATGGTCAATGAATTGAAGTCAAATCGGTGATGGCGGCCAGATAAATGTGGGCGCTGTTTGGAAACGGAGTGAAAAGACGGATCGCAGCGCCAGCGACATAGGGTAGCTGGCAGGGGGGAGGTGGTTATCAGCTGCGCTGGGCTGTTCTGGCCAGGGTGAGGTAATCGCCGAGCACCGGTTCACCCAGCATATGGCGGCGCAGCATGTCGAGGGCGGCAAAGGCGAGGATCTTGCGGCGGCTCTCCGGGTCGGGGTGGCGGACCTTGACCGTCTGACCGACGTGTTTTCCATCGGCGCTGAGTAGCAGTGGTACACCCTCGGTGCCCTCTCGCCCTATGGTCAGTTGCAGGCCCGCATCGGCGGTCGGCAGTTGCGCCAGCTCATCGGCCAGTTGCGCGCTGAAGTGTGCTTCCAGCCGGGGATGGCCGTGACAAAGCGCCAGCAGCGCACCTCCACTCTCCCCCTCCAGCAGAGCCAGCGGTTTGCCTTGCAGCAGCGCAAGGATCTGCTGCGCCGGTTCCGTATCTCCGCCGCCAACCAGCCAGGGGCGGATCGTATCCAGCAGTCGGCGCTCTGCACTCTCCATGTCAGCGGCACTGGCGCCGTGGCCGATCAGCTTCAGCTCGATAAGGGGCATGGAGGAGCGGTAACCCAGCTCGATGCCGGCTGGCCAGGGTTCGGCATCCAGCATATCGCTGAGGGCAGATTCCGAGACGCCGAAGGTGTAAAAGCGACGCAGCTCGGTATCGATCTGCGCACCGGTCAGCTGTTTGAGGCGCGGCAGAATTTGCTCACGCACCATCTGTTTGAACTCGAACGGCACACCCGGGGTGAAGAAGAGCTGACTCTGGCCACTTCGCACCACAAAGCCGCAGGCGGTGCCGACCGGGTTGTCGAGGATCTCGCTCCCCTGCGGCAACCAGGCCTGTTTGGCATTGCTTTGTGCCATGGGGCGACCACGGCTGGCGTAGCGGGCCGTGATGGTAGCAAGCCAGTCGGGGAAAAGGGTGAGCGGCTGTTCAAAGGCTTCAGCTGCCGCCTGAGCAGTGAGGTCGTCGGCGGTGGGCCCGAGCCCGCCACACACCAGCACCACCTCGGCGCGGCTGGCACTCTCTTGCAGCACCGTTTTCAGGTCAGCGAGGTTGTCCCCTACCGTCAGGCGACGGCGCACCTGCCAGCCCTGCTCCAGCAGCAGAGCGCTGAGCCAGGCCGCATTGGTATCCACCACCAGACCCGTCACTATTTCGTCTCCGGTGCTGATGATCTCGATACGCATGGCAGGCTCCTTGGATTAAACGGGTGGCAACGGTTGGCCTCGGGCCAACACAATCAGGCTTTGTTGTGCTCGAAGTAGTAGCTGATCCGGGTACGCGGATTGAGGTACTCGAACACGGCGGGCGGCAGCCGTTTGGGGTGGATCACCTTGGCGATTGACAGTTCGGCTTGCTGCAGGTCGATGATGGCGGCTTCCTGACGGGGAATGCGCGGATCGTAGACCAGCACCGAGGGGTAGAGCAGGCGAGAGGTGTTGACCGACATCACCAACCCCACCTGACCATTGGAAAGCTGCACCACGCTGCCCGGGGGGTAGATCCCCATCAACCGGATCAGCTTGCTGAGGTACTCCGGATTGAACTGTGCCTTGCGCTGCTTGTAGAGGCCACTCAGGGCCGAATAGGGCACCTTGGCCTGCATGTGGCAAAGGTTATCGTACTCGTTGATCAGCGACACCACCTGAGTCTGCTGATCGAGCTGGCCACCCTTGAGCCCTTCCGGTCCGCTGCCATCGAGATATTCGTGGTGATGCAGCACGATCCCTTTCGCTTCAGACGGGAAATCCTTGGCCAGATTGAGCAGATCCAGCCCGTAACGCGGGTGCTGGGCCATCAGGTTCTGCTCCGGCTTGGTCAGCGGCTCGGTCTTGCGCAGGATCTGACTCGGGATTTTCAGCTTGCCGATATCGTGGAACAGCGCCCCCATGCCGACCTGACGGATCTGGTCGGCCGTCATGCAGCACTCCTTGGCCAGCAGCATGCTGAGCACGCTCACATTGAGGGAGTGGAAGTAGAGGTTGTTGCCATCCTCACTGTCGGAGACCAGATGGAGCACCATCTCGTCCACCGAGAGCAGCTGCTCGGTCATGGCGTTGACCAGCTCCTGCGCTTCGCCGATGGCATTGAGGGGGCGGGACTGGATCTTGCTCATCACACTGCGCACCTGGGCCAGCGACTGCTGAAACTGCTTCTCGCACTGCTGCAGGTTGCGACGATACTGCTGCAACTGCTCGATGCGGCGGTCCTTCTCCTGCTGCATCTGGGCCTGCCGCTGGGCGGCGTCTGCGCTCTCTTGTTGCTGAGGCTGTACCTGATTGAGGGGCTTGGGCGGCACGTCGCTCTTGTCGGGAATGATGGTGACCAGTTTCAGGCCGAGCCGGCGGATCAGCTCGATCTCTTCTTCACTTTTGATCTTGAAGCTGGAAAACAGGAACGGGTGTTCGCGCCACCCCAGTGGCAGGGACACATAGTTGCCGACTTGCAGTCGATCTACGGAAATCTTGATACCGGTCATTATCTTGGCAGCAGGAGATACACTGAGCCGTATGCTAGTCAAAGGCGGGGGTGAATACAAAAGGTATCTGATGACAGGGTGAGCGCTTTGTTATAGGCTTCTGGATGTCCAGACATATTTACCGATGCAGTACAGGGAGTAAGCATGCCGATCAAGATCCCGGATCAGTTACCCGCCGCCGAAGTGCTGGGGCAGGAGAACATCTTCGTGATGACGGAATCCCGGGCCGTCACCCAGAACATCCGCCCGCTGCGGGTGTTGATCCTCAACCTGATGCCAAAGAAGATTGAGACCGAGATCCAGTTGATGCGGATGCTCTCCAACTCGCCGCTGCAGGTGGATGTGGATCTGCTGCGCATCGACGATCGGGAGTCGAAGAACACGCCGCAGGCCCATCTCGAGAACTTCTATCACGACTTCGAGCAGGTGCGTGGCAACAACTACGACGGCATGATCATTACCGGGGCGCCGCTCGGGCTGGTGGAGTTTGAGGAGGTGGTCTACTGGCCGCGTATCGTCGAGATCATCGAGTGGTCCCATCAGCATGTTACCTCCACCCTGTTCCTCTGCTGGGCGGTGCAGGCGGCGCTCAAGGCACTCTACGGCATGGAGAAGCAGACCCGGGGCGAAAAGCTCTCCGGGGTTTACCGCCACCATCGCCTCGATGAGCACGAGCCGCTGTTGCGCGGTTTCGATGACGAGTTTGTCGCCCCCCACTCCCGCTATGCGGCATTTGATGGCGATCTGATCCGCGCTCACACCGCCTTGCAGATCTTTGCCGAATCGGAAGAGGCAGGAGTCTATCTGGCGGCGACCAAGGATTGTCGTCAGGTGTTTGTCACTGGCCATCCGGAGTACGATGCCCTGACCCTCGATGGCGAATATCGCCGGGATCTGACGGCGGGGCTAGAGCCGGCCATTCCGGTCAATTACTACCCGAATAACGATCCGGGCCGGACGCCGCGCGCCAGCTGGCGCAGCCATGGCCATCTGCTGTTTGCCAACTGGCTCAACTACTACGTCTATCAGCTCACCAGCTACCGAGTGGAAGATATCGGCAAGGTCTTCACCTACGACCAGGGGGGCAAGTAGTCAGTCGCCCCGCGCCAGCCGCTCGGCCAGCTGGTCGAGCCATTGGCGGTGGCAGGCCAAGGTAAACGCCTTGGGTCTGTGAGCCTTGATGGCAGCCATCGCCTCTTGTTGCGGCTGGCCGAGGGTCATCAGCAGCGCGGCGGCGACCAGCCCGGTACGACCGCTGCCCCCTTTGCAGTGAATGACCAGATGCTTGCCATCCCCCAGCAGCTCGCGCAGCTGCGGCAGCGCCTGTTGCCAAGCAGTCTCGAAGGCGGCATCGGGGGCCAGATCATCCCCGATGGGCAGATGGAACCAACGCATCCCTTCGTGCTCTACCTGCTGGCCGAGTTGCGCCAGTTCGAGCCGGATCAACTCGGCGCTCGTCATCAGGGTCACCACGCCATGGGCACCGGCTAACCGCAGTTGATCGAGCGCCAGGGTCAGCGGCACCTGCTGAGTGCCGGGACAGGGGGTCAGCAGCAGCTGGCCATCGACACGGGGAACCTCAAGGCTCCAGAAGGGGTGAAACAGGTGCATGGCGGATCCTCGCGTGGTGGCTGCTGGGCTGCGTCCGGTGAATGGCGCCAAGGATAGGCTGGGCGGGGGGGATGTCAATGGCCGTTGTGTTTGCCCAGGTTTACGGGCAGAGTCTAAAAAATTGAGCGGTGCAAGGAGTTAAGATGAGAAACTTGGATCAACTGGATTTGGATATCCTGGCCCATCTATTTCGGGATGCGGGCATGACCAACAAGGAGCTGGCCGCGCTGGTGGGCGTTGCCCCCTCCACCTGTCTGGAGCGGGTGCGCAAGCTACAGCAGGATGGCGTGCTCAAGGGGGCGCACTGCGAAGTGGATTATCAGGCTCTCGGTGGCCACATTCAGGCCATGGTCTCTCTGCAACTGGCCCGTCACAGTCGTCAGATTATCGATGCCTTCCGCGATGCCATTCTGGCGCTGCCCGAAGTGATCAGTCTGTTCCACATGGGGGGCAAGGATGATTTTCTGGTGCACCTGTGTGTCTCCGATACCGAGCACCTGCGCAACTTCGTTTTTGACCACTTCACCTCCCGCGAGGAGGTGGTGCACCTGGAAACCTCGCTGGTGTTCGAGCACAAGTTCAGTCGCTCCCTGCCCTGCTTTCCCCAGCCATAACAGCCTCTATGGGTAAATGGAACAAACCGCCAGCTGGCGGTTTGTTCCATTCTGCTATCAGTTGAGTTGGAACCTGCCGCTCAATTGGCAGCGGTGCGCTCATCCTTTGCCGTCTGATAGAGGCTCTTCTGATAGGCCATGCTGCCCCAGAGCACCAATCCGAGCGCACTCTCTTTCAGCTCATCCGGTTGCGCAGCCGGGGTCAGCTTCTCGCTGGCATCATCGTAGATATAGCCCTCCGCCGCGCGCTCCGGTTGCAGGATCACCACATCCTTGCCGCGCACCAGGGCGAAGTTCTTGTCGTACTGCATGATGGCGCGCCCCGGCCAGTCGGCAGGCATGCGAGTCAGATCCTTGCCGAGCATAGGATAGTCGGCACTGATCCCCATCAGGGAGAGCAGGGTGGGCGCCATGTCGATCTGGCTGACGATGCGTGGATCCTTCTTCGGTGCGATACCCTCCCCCACGATCACGCCGGGGATATGGAAACGGGGGATGGGGACCAGGCTGGCGCCGCCGACCCGGCTGTCGTGGTCGGCGATGACCAGGAACAGGGTATCCTTCCAGTATTCGGACTGCTTCGCCTTCTTGAAGAATTCGCCGATGGCGTAATCCGCATACTTGGCCGCGTTGTTGCGGGTCTGCTTGGGCTGCTCGAACAGTTCGATGCGGTTATCCGGGAATTCGAACGGATCGTGGTTGCTGGAGCTGAACACCAGGCTGAAGAAAGGTTTGCCCTGTTTGTGCAGCGCCTTGAAGGTCTCGTCGGCCTTGGCCATCAGGTCTTCGTCAGAGGCCCCCCAGGAGCCCTCGAATACCGGCTGCTTGAAGTCCTTCTGTTCGACGATGGTAGTGAAGCCGTTGCCGAGGAAAAAGCTGCGCATATTGTCGAAATGGCTCTCGCCGCCATAGATAAAGCTGGTGTTATAACCCCGCTGTTTGAGCAGATCCGCGATGGTGAAGAAGTGGGTTTGGCTCTTGCCTAGCTTGACGACAGCCTGCGCCGGGGTCGGCGTGAAGCCGGTCAGCACCGCCTCGATGCCACGCACCGAACGGGTACCGGTGGCATAGAGTTGTTCAAAGGCCCAGCCTTGTTGCGACAGAAGGTCGATGTTGGGAGTAAGCGGCAGGCCGCCGAGGGAGCCGACAAACTGGGCGCCTAGGCTCTCTTGCAACAGGATCACCAGATTCTTCGGCTTGCCCTTGAAGCTTGCCTCGTTGAAGGTCTGACTGGGCAGTAGTTCCGAGCTGAAATCACTGGCCGGACGACCACTCTCCTTGCGGACAATATCCAACACCTGCTGCTGGGACATTTTACCGTAAAAATGGCTGGCATCCCCTTCCGCGCCCATTTGCTTGATGGCAAAGAAGAGGGAGTAGGCTGAGTTGACGGTCAGGGCGTTGACCAGCGGATCATCGGCAAAGGCGACCATGGCCGGGTTCAGGGCGCGGTGGCCGAGACTGGAGCGGGCACCGAGAAAACCTATGGCCAGAATGAGCAGGGCGAAGGCCGGACGCAGATACCAGCGGGGGAAGCTGAGGCCACGCACCAGACTGCCGCTCAGCCACCAACCGCCGGTCAGCACGGCGCCGCTGAAGAGTACCGCCAGCAGCAGCTCGGCTTTGCGGCCCGCCCACAGCATGGCGAACACCTCTTTCGGATAGATGAGGTACTCCACATAGAGGCGGTTGGGGCGCACGCCATACTCGGTGACAAACGAAGGGGTGGAGATCTCGAGGAACAGCATCAGCCAGAGTCCGACGGTCAGCCAGACGCGCATCAGCTGCAGCCAGCCCCGGCCGATGGCATGGGGGCCTGCCAACAGCAGAGTGAGCATGGCGGGGACACCCCAGACCCAGCAGAGGGTCGCAAAGTCGACCCGGATCCCTTGCAGCAGCATCTCCTGCCAACCGGCCACGGCATCCACCCGTTCCAGTTGCCAGAGACCGAGGGCGATCCGGCTGAAAGAGAGAGAGAAAAGCGCGAGCGCGCAGAAGACGGCGAAGGGCCAGAACGGACCGAGTCGCTGTTTTAAAGTTGTCATGTTTGTTCCTGAATGAGCCTGTAAGCGTCTGTCCACAGACGTTTTTTTAGTTGTTGTGAGGTTATGACAGATCGAATTGGTTAAGGTTGCATTCAAGTTTGTTAAAAGTCGGCATTAACACATTTATCATCTAAAAATGTGATGTCGCGCGCTTAATGAGCACAGCATAACCTGCTGGATAAAATGTGACCCGCAGCGCGTATGGGGATGAGTGCGCAATTTATAATTGCCGCGAATTATCTCAATCGGAGCCGAAGGGATGCCGGTCTTTATCGATGTCGAGTATGTGCGGGGATGGCGCCTGTTTCTGGTGCTGTCAGACGGCACCACAGGCGTGCTGGATCTGACCCCCTGGCGAACCCAGCCGCTGTTTGCAAAGCTGGAGAGCGAGCGTCACTGCGCCCGGGTCTTCATCAACCGTCACCACCAGCTGGAGTGGCCTGTTGGCTGCACGCTATCCGCCCATGAGGTCTATCACCTCATCTCTCCCATCGATGAGCGGGAAGCCTTCAGCTAATCCCCATTTTTTGTGAGCCAACGCCAGATTCCTGTTGCTGGAATGTTTGCCCGTTTGCCTTTCTGAGCCAACTTGGGTAAAACCTGCGCAACATTTTGCCAACTTGCCTTCGCTTCACCTGACAGAGGCTTGCCGCTTTCGCGCCGCAGGCCTTTTTTGCGGCCTGACGGCAAACCTTTCCCTTGCTGAAAGGTTTGATTGGTTGAATGAAAATAACAAAACAAACAAATACATAAGGAAAATGTATGGCTTGTCATATGCGCACACCCCTTGCCCTGCTGGTGGGCGGGCTCGCCTGTCACGGCGCTGCCGGTCAGGAATCGGTTCAACAGCTGGATCCCATGGTGGTGGTGGCAACCCGCCCCGCCAGCACACTTGAAGTGACGCTGGATCCCAAGAAGCCCGGTTCCCCCATGCCCGCTGCCGACGGCGCCGGTTATCTGAAGAATGTCACCGGCATGAGCATGGTGCGCAAAGGGGGGCTCGGTGGCGACCCCGTGCTGCGGGGGATGGGGATGTCCCGCCTCAACGTGCAGATGGATGGCGGCATGCTGGCCGGTGGCTGTGGCGGCCGGATGGACCCGCCCACTGCCTATGTGTTCCCCCAATCCTTTGACCGGATCCGGGTGCTGAAGGGGCCGCAATCCCTCGAGCAGGGTGCCACCTTGGCGGGAACCGTGCTGTTCGAGCGGGACAGGCCCGAGTTCACCGCGCCGGGTCTCAAGGCCGATGCCTCGGCCCTCTTTGGAAGCTTCGGCCGCGATGATCAGATGGTGGATATGACGGCGGGCTCGACCGACGGCTATCTGCGCGGTCAGTTCACCCACTCCGATAGCGACGATTACCGCGATGGTCACGGTAACAAGGTGCGATCTTTCTATCGCCGCGAGAACGGCACCGCCCAGTTGGGCTGGACACCGGGGGAGCACACCTGGCTGGAACTCACCGCCGAGCGTAGCAATGCCCGCGCCGCTTATGCGGACCGCACCATGGATGGCCCCATGTTTGACCGCGAATCCTTCGGACTGAAGCTCAAGCAGGAGCAGATCACCACTTACTGGCAGCGCAGTGAGCTGACCCTGTGGGACAACTACATCGACCACATCATGGACAACTTCAGCCTGCGGCAAAACAGCGGCATGAAGATGCTCTCCAACCCGGATCGCCGCAACACCGGCGGTCGCTGGGCTAACGACATCGCCCTGCCTGCCGACTGGTTGCTGACCGCCGGGTTCGACAGCAACCGGGATCAGCACCGCAGCCGGGGTGGCGTCGATTATGCGACGCAAGATCGCCAGCGCACCCTGCGTTTCGAGCAGCAGGGCGGCTTTGCCGAGCTGGGACGTCATCAGGGGGCCCACAGCTACAAGGGGGGTTACCGTCAGGATAGGGTCGAGACCACCCGTTATGGCGCCGGTGAACAGACCCTCTACAGCGATACCCTGAGTCTTAACAGCGGGTTTGGCCGCTACGAGTACCAGTGGTCTCCCCGCTGGTCCAGCTATCTGGCCTGGGGGCAGGCGGAGCGGGCGCCGGACTACTGGGAGCGCAGCAAGGACAGCATCCCGTTCACCCTTAACCCGGAGCGCAGTCGCCAGTGGGATGCGGGTCTGGCTTTGCGCAGCCGCGAGCTGGATCTGACCCTCTCCCTCTTTAGCGCCGATATCAAGGACTACCTGCTCTACAACAGCAAGTCGAACAAGGTGCGCAATATCGACGCCCAGACCCGAGGTGGCGAGCTGGAGGGGCGCTGGCAGTTTGCCGAGCAGTGGCGTCTCGATGGTGGTCTGGCGGTGGTCTACGGCGAAAACCAGAGCGACAACAAACCGCTGGCCCAGATGCCACCGCTCGATGGCAAGCTAGCCCTTGGCTGGCAGCCAAATGAGGCGCTGAGCTTTACCCTGCTGGGGCGCGCGGTGGCGGCGCAGGATCGGGTAGATCTCTGGTCCGGCACCGTTGCGGGTCAGGATCAGGGGGAGACTCCGGGCTTCTTCACCATGAACCTGAGCGGTGCCTGGCAGTTTGCCAAGGGATGGCAGCTCTCGGCCGGGGTGGACAACCTGTTCGACACCTTCTACTACGAGCACCTCTCCAAGTCGGTGCACGCCAGTCAGGCCGGGCTGGGCTATGAGCAGAGCGGTCGCATCCCCGAGCCGGGTCGCTCCTACTGGCTCTCGGTCAACTACCGCTTTGCCTCGGCGGGAGTGCTCTAACCAGTTGAGTCAGATAACGTTTTCAGTCACAGACACCGCTGTGCGAGCATCGCTATCATGGTGAAAAACAGGCGTATCAGACGCCTGCTCTCACAGCGGGAACATAACAATGAAACAGGGAACGTTACGCTATGGCGGCCTGCTCGGGGCCGCCCTGTTACTTGCGGCTTGCGGCGGCAGTGGTAGTTCAGGCGGGGAGAGTGCTCCCCCCGTCGTCAATCCGCCGGTCACCCACCCTCCGGTCGCCACGGCCAGTCGAGCCTGCTATGGCGACGAGCAACCCGCCTGCAACCTGCGCATCTATCAGGTAATGGTGGAGTCGTTTGCCGATGGTGACGGCAGTGCAAACTACGGCGTCGGCTATGGCCCCTCCCAGCACAACGGCGATCTGCAGGGGATCATCGACAGTCTCGACCACATCAAGAGTCTCAACGTCAACGCCATCTGGCTCACCCCGGTGTTCGACTCCTGCGCGGGGCAAGGCGGCGATAACAAGCTCGATGCTACCGGCTACTTCGCCTGCGACTTTTTTACCGTGGATCCCAACTTTGGCAGCAATGCCAAGCTCAAACAGCTGGTGGATGGGGCGCACCAGCGCGGCCTCTATGTCTTCCTCGACGGTGTGTTTGGCCACGTCAACAAGGTGGGGGTGAGCAAGCCCTCGCCAGAGGGGCGTCTGCCAGCCCTCACCAGCGGCGGTGCCGGTTATCCCGGCCAGCTGGTGGATTACAGCAAGCCGGAGAGCCTCGCCTACTTCAAGGAGGTGGCCCGCTACTGGGTCGAGCAGTACGGCATCGACGGCTGGCGCCTCGATCAGGCCTATCAGCTTGGGCTGGATGATTGGCGCGCCATTCGCAGCGAGGTGGAGCAGGCCAGCGCAGCGCGCAAGGCCGCCGGTCAGCAGTGGGGTACCCTCGGCTACATGGTGGGCGAGGTGTGGAAGGGGGCTGACGACATTCGCGCGCAGGCTTACGGCAGCAGCGACAATCCGGCGCTCTCCTCGGCCTTTGACTTCCCGTTGCGCTATGGCATCGTGCAGGCGCTGGCGGTGGAGGAGTCCGGCAATGGCGGGCAGGGGGCCAGCGTGCTCGATGCCAGCTGGAACAAGGTGGAGAACTACCCGAATCACGCCATGCCGAACCTGATGCTGGGCAACCACGATCTGGTGCGTTTTGGCGATCTGCTGGAGCGCGGCAACTTCAAGTCGGCCGAGTACTGGCAGCGCCACAAAGCGGCCTTCAGTTTTATGGCGGCTCGCTCCGGCCCCATCACCTTCTATTACGGCGAGGAGTTTGGCGACGAGGTACCGGGCTTTGCCGCCAAGGTGGGCGGTGACTGCGCGGCGTTGGGATTGTGCGACGATCACGTGGCCCGCAGCGACGGCAAGGTGCCCGTAGTCACCGGTTTTGTACCGGGCAGCGAACAGGCAGAACTCAAACAGTGGCTCAGCCAGCTGCTGGCACTGCGCGCCAAACACCCCGCTCTCTATCAGGGGGAGCGAGTCAAACTGGTGGCCGAGGGCAGTCTCTATGGTGACATCAAGCAGACGGCGGGGGAGCAGATAGTCTACCTGCTCAACCTCTCCACCACGGCGCTCAGCTACAACCTGCCGACGGGCAAGTTGCGCAGCGGCAGTGCGCTGGTAGACCTGCAAAGCGGCGAGAGTCTGGCCATTGGCGGTAGCAGCGTAACGGTGGAGATACCACCCTTGAGCGGGCGTTTCCTGCGTCTGCAATAAGACAGCCGCAGCACGCTTTGATATGAGAGAGGGCCCCTTCGCGGGGCCCTCTCTGTCATTGTGGGCGACAAAGTCATGGCGGGTTATGCGGTGGTCTGGCCCCGGTTTTCCAGCCGCTGGCGGAAGGCGCGGGCCAGTCGCTCGTAGAGATCCTGCGCCTCCTTGTCTTCGATATCGCCGCGGATCCAGGGGTTGTCGACGATCTCCAGCAGCACGCAGTCACGCCCTTGCTGGCGCAAATCGAGCCCGTAGAGGCCATTGCCGAGCTGATGCACGGCACGGCGAGCGGTCTGCAGTACCCGCTCCGGCACCTCGTTAAGCGGCAGCGCCTCGATGCGGCTCATGTCGAGGGGGTGCTTGCGGCGGCGAATGCGGTTGCCTGGTTCGGGCCGGTAGCGGCGACAGGCGAACAGCGGCGAGCCGTCGAGAAAGCCGATGCGCCAGTCAAACTCGGCGGGGATCCGGCTCTGCACCAGCAGCAGGGCGGAGCGGCCCAACCCCTCGTCCAGCAGCCGTGCCAGCTGCTGCTCGTCGCTGGCCATGGCGAGATCGCGCCCCTGCGCCCCGTCGGGCACCTTCACCATCAGCGGCAGGCCGAGCCGCTGTACCAGCTCGTCCACATGGTGGCGGCCGCGGCGGGTCACCACCATGGTGGGCGGCATGGGCACGCCGCTGCGCACCATCAGCTCGTAGAGATAGAGTTTGTTGCTGCAGGCGAGGATGGCGTGGGAGCTGTCGATCACCGGCATCTTCAGCTGTTCGGCACGGTGGGCGAATTCGAAGGTGTAGTGACCGACCGCAGTTTCGGCACGCAGCCAGAGGGTGTCGAACTCCGGCAGCCGCTCGATGGCCGACGGTGGCAGGATCTCGGCCCGGATGCCCTGGGCGGCGGCAGCACGGATAAAGCGCTCCAGCGCCAACCCGTCACTGCTGGCGCGGCCGTCATCGGGATCCACCAGAATGGCGAGCTGGTAGAGCGGCGCCGCCTGCTCCTCGTCACCGGTCCCCACCAGTGCCTGAGCGTGGTGCAGCATCAACTCTTTCTCGCTTGGGCTCAGCTCCAGCGGCGACAGGCTCTGCTGCTGGCGCACGGACCAGCCGTGGCGGCCGCGCTTGAGGGTCAGCTCCTGCAGCGGCAACTGGCTCAGGCCATAGTAGTAGCGGGCCAGCCCCGCCAGCTCACTCTGTTCACTCTGGCCGAAGATGGCGCGCACCCGGATCCTGTCCTCGCTCTGCTGGGCCAGCCACCCTTGTGCCTTGCGCCACAGCTTGGCCGGTGGCTGCTGGGGTTGCAGTCGGCTGATGGCCTGCAGACCCGGCAGGCAGTGGTGGCCGCGGGCCTGGGCCAGCAGCGAGCAGTAGTAGCCTGCGCTCAGGTGCTCCAGATTGCGGCAGAGGTTGATGATGCGGGGTCGGCCGCCGGTGGTCGGCACGCCATGTTGCAGATAGGTGCGGGCGGTCAGCAGATAATCGGCATGGCAAGGCCAGTCGCCCAGCTCTTCGACGATGACATAGGTACTCATATTTTCGGCTCCACAGATCAGACTGCCTGAAAAAGGCAGGATCCCCAGTGGGCTTCGATGCACCGACAAGCACGACAATGGCGCGAGGGGAAACAAGAGGTTACAGTGCCTAATATGACGCCTTGGTAACTTGTGATACAAGTCGCATTTTTGGTGCTGAGGATAAATAACCGAACAAGGACTCCCCGTGTTGACCGTACGTGCGGCCCGAACCGATGATCTGGGCGCCATCGTTAATCTGGAACGCTACTGTTTTCCTCCCGAAGTCGCCTTTGGCCGCAGCCGCTGGCACTATCTGCTGGCCCACGCCAAGGGGCGCACCCTGTTGCTGCTGGACGAGAAACATCAGCTGATGGGCTATCTCTGCCTGCTGGAGCACAGAGGCTGGGATCGGCTGGTCATTCAGGCGCTGGCCATCCGCTGGACAGTGCGTCGTCTGGGCTGGGCCCGCCGTCTGCTGGAGCAGGTGATCTGCGAGGGCAAGGCCGCTGGCTGGGGGGCGATTCGCCTCGAAGTGGGGGACGCCAACGAAGAGGCGCTGGCGCTCTATCAGGGATTGGGGTTTCGTCCCCAGCAGCGGCTGGCGGACTACTATGGCCGCGACCAGCACGCCCACCGGCTGGTGCTGCCGCTGGTGAGCGACGAGGAGCGCAGAGTGGCTCGCACTCAGGCGCGCAAGCCATCTTCACAGGCCAACTGATCATGTTGCACGAGCAGAATTGAGGAGCAGGATGAGCTGCGACAACTGTCTTGCCACCGCCATCAAGGCGAAGCTGGGGCGCTGCCCGGTCTGCGCCATCCAGACTTTCGTCATCGGCCTGAGTGGCTGGTTGGTCTGGTGGTGGTGTGGCGCCGACACCTCGGTCAACGCCCTCACCGGCCTGCTGTTTGCGCTGGGGGGCTCGGGCCTGTTGCTGCTTCATCTGGTGGTATTTGTCTGGCGCAAGGCGACCGGACGTGAATTGAGCGATGAATGAATCTGAATAGATTCAAACAGATAAATAACAATATCGGTGTAGATATGGAGGTTCAGATGATTGCAATGGTAACGGGCGCCTCGTCCGGTTTTGGCGAAGCCATCAGCCGCCAGCTGGTGCAGGCGGGCTACAAGGTGATCGGCACCGGCCGCCGCGCCGAGCGGCTGGCAGCGCTGGCCGACGAGCTGGGCGAGCAGTTCCTGCCGCTGGCGTTTGATGTGCAGGACAAGGCGGCCACCCGCGCCGCGATCGCCGGTTTGCCAGCCGCCTGGAGCGAAGTGGATCTGCTGGTCAACAACGCCGGTCTGGCGCTGGGGTTGGAGCCAGCCCACAAGGCGGATCTGGAAGATTGGGAGCAGATGATCGCCACCAACATCAGCGGTCTGACCCTGCTCACCCGATTGCTGCTGCCGGGCATGGTGGCGCGTAATCGCGGCCACGTCATCAACATCGGCTCCATCGCCGGTACCTACCCCTATCCGGGCGGCAACGTCTACGGCGCCACCAAGGCGTTCGTGAAGCAGTTCAGCCTCAACCTGCGCGCCGATCTGGCGGGCACCGCCATCCGCGTCACCAACGTGGAGCCGGGCCTGTGCGGCGGCACCGAGTTCTCCAACGTGCGCTTCCACGGCGACGATGCCAAGGCTGCGACCGTTTATCAGGGGGTGGAGGCGATCCAGCCGGAAGACATCGCCAATACCGTGCTCTGGATCAACCAGCAACCGGCCCACGTCAACATCAACAGCATCGAGATCATGCCGGTGGCGCAGACCTTCGGCCCGCTCAATATCAGCCGTCGCTGAGCTTCCCGTTTGACGAAATGAGAAGAGGCACCCAAGGGTGCCTCTTTGCTTTGAAGAGCCGGTCAGAGGCTCATGATCTTCTTGAACTCCTCTTCCGAATACTTCTTCTCGCTGCTCTTGGTCAGATCCGTCATCAGCTTGTAGCGCAGATCTTTGGCCATCTGATAGGTCTGCTCCAGCTGGCCATAGGAGTAGTCGGCAGCCAGCCCGATGGCGGTAGCCTTGTCGTTGGCGTAGGCCTGTTTCAGGCTCTTGTCGAGCAGCGCCACCTCCTGGTAGAGCTTGCTGCTCTCCTTGCTCCAGACGTTTCGCAGCAGCGGCAGGTATTTGTCCGGATCGGCGCTAGCCAGCGCGGTCAGGCTGCGGAACTGCCAGTAGGCGGAATCATCGGAGTAGCTGTCGCTGCCGGTGCGATAGGGCAGGGGATAGTTTTCCAGGGTGCTGTAGAGCGGCACCATCACGGATTCGGCCAGCACGCCGTAGCTCTGCCAGATCAGCCCCTGCAGCTCTTTGGGCATCTCCTTGCGCAGTTGGATGACGTGGGATTCCAGCTGGCGATCGACCCGGATCGGCCGCTCCGCCTTGCCCGCGAGCGGCGTACCGTCATAGGTGGCGCTCAGCACCCTGGCTACGTCCGGCACGGCGATGGGGGCATCTGGTTTCATAAAGAGCGGATATTGCGCCTGCCGGGTTGATTGCTGGTGGCTGGCCGTCAGCATGTTCTGGCCGAGCCACTCCCGATCCACGTTGTAGGGATCGGCAATCACCCCGAACGCTTTGGCGAAGTTAAAATCCTTCGGATCGGCGTTATCCAGCAGTTTGTGTTCGCGTACAAACTCCAGCAGTTTGGGCGAGTGCAGCACATCGGCGCTGTCGAGAGCGACGCCGTGGATGCGCAGGCCGTTGGCCACCATGGCGTAGCTGTCGTCCGGCACCCGCACCGCGATCCAGTGGTGGCCGGAGCCAATCTCCATCAGCCAGGCCTCGTTCACATCCGCCAGATAGAGGCTGTTGCCCTCACCGGCGCCATATTGCTCCACATAGCGGCCGAGCAGCTCGACCCCCTCTTTGGCCGTTTTGGCCTGCGGCAGGATCAGGGTCGGGATGATGGCTTCAATCACCCCCTTCTCGATCAGCGGATCCGCTTTTTGGGCCTTGTCGTTGACCTCGGCACTGGTGGTGGCCGAGATGGCGACGTTGAACTCGTTGATGCCGCGCTCTTCATAATATTTGCCTGCCGGATCGCTGGCTGTGGCATCCCAGTCGTGGATGGCGGAGTAGGCGAAAAATGCCTTTGGCATCGGCACTTCCAGCCCGTTGCCCAGTTTCCAGAGTTTGCCCTCGTTCTGCTGCGCGGGCCGGAAGGCGAGGTATTTGTTCCAGTTGTTGACGCCAAAATCCTCGTTTCTGGCGATCATCACGCTGCCATCGGCACTGGCCCCCTTGCCGACGATAAGGCCGGTACAGGCGTCGGCACTGGTGCCAAGCAGGGTGAGCAGGGTGGCAGAGAGAAGACTCAAGGTGTGTTTTTTCATAGGTGTACCCGAAGGGTTGCGGTGAGTGAGAGTCAGACGAGGGGATGAGGTGTGGGGAGGCTGCAACTCCGAACTGGCAGCGGAGTGAGCACGGCAGATTGGTCTGCCTGTTATTGGTTTGACGAACAGATCATCCATGACACGGCTGGCTGGTTGTGATGTGCGCCAAAATTGTATTCCTGAGTGGTTGTTTGTTTTGTGATCGAACTGCTGTTCCTGACTTTTCTCTGGCGTCGTGGCGAGCGGACGGCAAAATGTGCCAAAACAGCGTGAACTGGCAGCAGATGAGTCATGATTCTGACGCCTGCTTGCGTGGGGGACGTGGTGAGATCCGCCATCTCTCTGGATCTCGCACTATCTGACAAGTTGGCCTGTAACTTGCTGGTTTAATTGATAATGGTGGGGCCTGACGCCCCATGTGACCGGATCAGCCTGTGCCCATTGCCGCAGATGTGCACTGAATTGGAGCCCCCATGGATATCAAACCCTACAGCCAGCAGCTTGCCCAGAGCGCATCCAACAACCGTGCCCTCGCTACCCTCAACAGTGCCAGTAGCGGTGGTCAGGGTGGTGGCTGGGAGGAGATGGTCAGCCTCTCCACCCAGCGCATGACCGGTCAGGCCCAGCAGGTGCTGACCTACGAACATCTGGCCAAGAACAACAAGCTGCCACCGGCGCTCGATATGAGCTCCGACAAGGGGGGCGTGGTGCAGCAGCTGGTGGACAAGGCGCTCGGTTTCGATCGCAAGAAGTTCAACGAGATCGAAGAGAAGCTCAAGACCATCGCCGATAACAAGAAGCTGACGCCGGAAGAGCGTGCGGAGCAGAGCAAGCCGCTCAACGAGCAGCGAGAGGCGATGCTCAAGGAGGCGATGGATCGCTTGACCGGCAAGAAGAGCTCATCCAAAGATGAGGCCAAAACTGCCTGATCCTGCCGCTGTTCTGAGATCTACCCGGTCGGCACCGATGGGCCTGTGTCGACCGCCGATGGGCAAGCTTCTGCCACCTCTTTTGACCTCACCTCCCCACAGGCGCACAATGTCCGCGCATTGAGCCAGTCGAGGAGTCCGCCGTGTACAACTTCCAATATGCCAATCCGACCCGCATCTGTTTCGGTGAGGGGCAGATCGCCAGCCTGCCAACGCTTATCCCGCCCGGTAGTCGGCTGCTGGTGCTCTATGGCGGTGGCAGCATCAAGCAAAACGGCGTCTATGAGCAGCTGACCCGGGCGCTGGAAGGGGTGACGTGGCAGGAGTTCTCCGGCATCGGCGCCAACCCCAGATACGAGCTGTTGATGGAAGCGGTGGCGCAGGTGAAGCGCGAGCGCATCGACTTCCTGCTGGCGGTCGGCGGCGGCTCGGTAGTGGATGGCACCAAGTTTGTTGCGGCGGCGGCCTGCTACGAGGGGGATGATCCCTGGGATATCTGCGGCAAACAGGCGAGCGTGCACAAGGCGCTGCCGATGGGCTGTGTGCTGACTCTGCCGGCGACCGGCTCCGAGAGCAATCCCACCTCGGTGGTGAGCCGGGGGGATGTGAAGATCTCCTTCAGAAGCCCGCTGGTGCAGCCGCAATTTGCGGTGCTCGATCCGGCGACCACCTACAGCCTGCCGCCTCGCCAGACCGGCAATGGAGTGGTGGATGCCTTCGTCCATATTGCCGAGCAGTACCTCACCTTTCTTGTGGGAGGCGAGGTACAGGATCGGCTGGCGGAAGGTTTGCTGCAGGTGCTGGTGGATAATGGCCCCAGGGCGCTGGCGGAGCCTACCAACTATCAGGTGCGGGCTAATCTGATGTGGGCGGCCAGTCTGGCACTCAACGGCCTTATCGGTTGCGGGGTGCCGCAGGATTGGGCCTCTCACGCCATCGGTCATCAGCTGACGGCGCTCTACGGGCTGGATCACGGCCAGAGCTTGGCTGTGGTGCTCCCCTCACTGCTCCGTGAGCGGGCGAGCCAGAAGCAGGACAAGCTGGCCCAGTTTGCCGAGCGGGTGTGGCATTCGACCCGTGAGGACAAGGCCCTGCGCATCGAAGAGGCGATTATCCGCACCGAGCAGTTTTTCCAGAAGATGGGACTGGGTACCCGGCTGGCCGACTATGGTCTCAGCGAAAGTTGCATTCCGGCGGTCTGCTCCAACCTCAAGCGGGTGGGACGCACCGCGCTCGGTGAACAGCAGGATATCGACCCGGATCGGGTGGCACGCATTCTCGCCCGCGCGCTATAAGCCGGTGCCGGTTTGTTTCCCTGGCTGATTCATTTTCCCAATAAAAGAGGGCCGCTTGTTGCGGCCCTCTTGCATGACGGGTTAGCCGATCACTCGGTACGCGCCTTGAGATAACCGGCGTAATCCGGGATCTGCACGCTGAACGCCTGGCGCATATGGGGGCTGTCCATGATGAAGTCGGCGGTCGCCTCGTTGGTGGCGACCGGGATGTTCCAGACTGCCGCGAGGCGCAGCAGCGCCTTCACGTCCGGATCGTGGGGCACCGCATTGAGGGGATCCCAAAAGAAGATCAGCACGTCGATCTTCCCTTCGGCAATCAGGGCGCCGAGCTGCTGGTCGCCCCCCATGGGGCCGGAGAAGAGGCAGGTGATGGGCAGTTGCGCCTTCTTGCCGAGCATGGTACCGGTGGTGCCGGTCGCATAGAGATGGTGGAGCTTGAGCTCCTCCTTGCGGCGCATCACCCAGTTCAGCAGAGGGGTCTTCATGTTGTCGTGAGCCACCAGAGCCACCCGTTTGTGGGGCGCCATCTCGCGTGCAATCTGTTCCATGGAAATCGTCCGTAGCATTGTTATTGGAAGAGAGCCGTATCCTAATCGAAAGCGGCGCCCGTTACCTTGCCGGGCGCCGTAACTGTGATCACTTCGACTGTTCAATCCACTGCTTGTTCTTCTGCTCCAGCACCGAGATGGGCAACATGCCGTATTCCAGCACATGGTGGTGGAATGCCTTGAGGTCAAAGCCTCCGCCCAGTGCCTGCTCGGCCGACTCCCGCATCCGGATCAGCGCCAGCTGGCCCGCCTTGTAGGAGGTTGCCTGACCGGTGTAGGCCATGTAGCGCGGCACCTCGGAGCTGATGTCCCCCGCCCCCAGCGCCGAGTTCTCCTTCATGTAGTTGACAGCCTGATCGTGGCTCCAGCCATACCAGTGGATACCGGTATCCACTACCAGCCGCATCGCCCTGAGCATCTCCTCGTTGAGGCGGCCAAAGTATTGCAACTGGTTGTTGAAGGCGGATGATCCCTCGACCTTCACGTCTCCCACCGCTGGATCATAGAGTCCCCGTCCCTGATATAGCCCCATGTCGTGATCCGCCAGGTACTCGGTGTAGAGCGCCCAACCCTCTGCATAGGAGGTGTAGGAGGCGTTAGCCACGTACTGCGGGAAGTCGGGATCCTTGGCGGCCAGCTCCTGGGCGATGGTGATCTGGAAGTGGTGACCCGGCGCCGCCTCGTGGGCCAGCAGGGTGCTGATGTTCCAGCTCTGCAGACCATAGGGGGAGTATGTGTTGAGGAAGAACTGCCCCTTGCGGCCGGTCTGCGGGTTGCCGTCCTGATACCAGGCCACTCCGCCGTATGGCGCATCTTCATAGGAGACGGGCACCACCTCGTAATCCAGTTTGGGAATGGTACGTTCGGCATCGAAGAAGTCCGGCAGCACCAGTGCTGCTTTGCTCTTGAAGACGTTGTACTCCTGCAGTGCCCGCTCGTGTTCGGCCAGCGCCTGCTGCTGTGGCCCGCTCAACGTCGCCCCGGCTGCATTGTCCGGGTTGAGGCTGGCGGACCAGACCTCTAGCGGGTTCTGATAGAAGAAGGCCGGCTCGTTCAGATAGCGGAAGAAGGCGTAGATCTGGCCGCTCTGCTTGCTTTGGCTCACATCATCGCTGTCACATTTGCCGACGGAATGGCATACCTTGACCATGGCAGCGAAGATCCGCTCTACCTCGCTCAATCCCAGCTCATGTACCTGCTCCGGTGTCATGTTGGTGGTGGTGTGCTTCTTCAGCAGCCAGCGATACCAGTCTCGCCCGTTGGTCATGCCACAGAAACCGTCGTCACACTCGCCACTACCCAAGCGCACTGCATAGGCGCCGCCATGATGGTAATCCAGATAGTCGCGCAGCGCCAGATAGCGGGTGTTGATGCTGTCCAACACGGCTTTGTAGTCTGCTCGCAGTGTGGCATCGGCATCCCCCGGCAACTGCTGCCAGCCGAGGTAGGAGCCGGCGATCGCCTCCCCATCCAGCTTGCTGTTGAGCTGGGCCAGCAGCCGGTCTACCAGCTCATCAGGCAAGGTGTTGCCCTGAACACTGGCCAGCTCGAACTGGTGTTTTACCTCGGCAAGATAGACATCATAGGCCTTGAGCCAGGTGAGGTGTTCCTGATACCAGGCCTGCGGGGTCATTGTTGTCTTTGCTCGAGTTGCCATTGCAAGTGCCGGAGCTGTGTCTGTGCGGTCGAGATCCCGTCGCCATGCGCCATCACCCGGTTCCACCCGGTCGGCCGAGCTGTGCTCGAAATAGTCGAAGTCACCGCTGACGGTACGAGCTGCTTTGCCGCTGGCAGGGGCTACGCCAACGTCATCTGCCAGATCCACCACGCGGTTACGGAAGTGATGGATCGGGATCTGGGATTGGGGTAAATCGTACCCTTCAAGATTGATCTGCAAGTCCCAGCGGATCATGTCGTAGAACAGCCGATCCCGCTCACTTAACACCGTGGGATCCAGTGCATTCAGTCGTTGGAGCAGTGAACTGTCGAGTACCTTTCGCTTGGCGATGCTGGCGGCATCGATGGCAAAACCGTAGGGGTCGAGCGACTGGCTCTCGCGCAGGGCCTCATCCATGGTCTGCATCAGGGATGCTTTGGTGGCTGCGGGGTCTGCTGGTGCGTTCGAGCTGTTGTCATTGCAGGCGGCAAGAGACAGGGCTATGGCGCAGGCTAGCGCGAGCTTGTTGGGTAGGAAGTGCATGATGTAGTCCTTTCACATGTTGTTATTGTGTGTCCCTGTGAGGGGCCTCAATAGTGCAACTCCCAAGCATCTGTTTTTGCGATCTGAATAGCAAAAATACGCTTATTTTTCATGCTGATAAGTGGTGTGAAAAGCTATGCAACCAGACATTAAAAAACCCGCCTGAGCGGGTTTTTTAACCGTTTTTTCATGCCATAACTATTCAGGATGAGCCGTGGTGCAGTTGCGACTGCTGGTAGTTCTCCAGCCCGATGCGATCGATAAGATCGAGCTGGGTTTCCAGCCAGTCCACGTGTTCCTCCTCATCTTCCAGGATCTCCTGGAACAGGTCGCGGCTGATGTAGTCCTGCACCGACTCGGCATAGGCGATGGCTACCTTGAGATCGGGGATGGCATCCATCTCCAGCGAGAGGTCGCAGCGCAGCATCTCTTCCACCGTTTCACCGATACGCAGCTTGCCCAGATCCTGCAAATTGGGCAGACCTTCCAGAAACAGCACGCGCTTGACCAGCTCGTCGGCGTGCTTCATCTCATCGATAGACTCGTGATATTCCTTGTGCCCGAGCGCCTTGAGGCCCCAGTCATCGTAGATGCGGGCATGCAGGAAGTATTGGTTGATGGCAATCAGCTCATTGGCCAGCACCTTGTTGAGATGGGCAATGATCTTGGGATCTCCTTTCATCGACAGTGCTCCTTGGTTCGTGCCTGAGGCTTCGATCGTTAGAGCTTAGTCCAGAAAAGTGACAACAAGAGGTCTGGCGAGCCAGCTCGCCTGAGAAAAGGGGTGACCCTGATGGCGGGTCGCATCAGAAAAGAGGTGTCCGGATCAGGCCACTTCGTAGTAGAGCACGGGTTGCTCCTGCTCCAGCTTGTCGAGTTCGGCAGCGATGATCTCCATGGTCATGCGCACGCATTTGCCACATTGGGCGCCCACCTCGAGCGACTGCTTGAGCTGGCGGAATTCGCTTTTACCTGACCGCACCGCTTTGCGGATCTGGGTATCTGTGATGCCGCGGCACAAACAGACGTACATGATGGTCACCTCTTGTGGAATGAGATGAAATCTAAATGAGAATGGTTCGTAGTGCAAATAACCATTGGTAATAAGATCCCCTGCTTGCCACTGTGCAACCCCTTGGGGACAATGCTGGCAACCAGAGGAGATCACCATGCTCAAGAAACTGTTCAGCGCCCTGTTCGGGGGCGAGCCGACCAAGGCGCCGGAAGTCACTCCCACCGAATATGCCGGCTATCTCATCTATCCGGAGCCCATGGCTGAAGGTGGCCAGTACCGACTGGCGGGTCGCATCACCAAGGAGCTGGACGGCGTGCTGCAAACCCACCGTTTCATCCGCTCCGATCTGTTTGCCAATCCGGCCGATGCCGAGCGATTCATGGTGCAAAAGGCTCACACCTTTATCGATCAGATGGGAGATCGCATGTTCGAGCCCCGCAAACCGGCTGACAGCCAAGCTTCATGACACTGCAAGAGGTCACCCTGCTGCGCGAGGCGCTGGCCCGCGCCGGCGAGCGGCGCCTGATCTGGCTGGAGGGGGAGGAGGCCGAGTGCATTGCCCGCGCCGAAACCCTGCTCGGCGAGCGCATCTTCTGGCTGGGTGCCGGGCCCGAGTGTTATGCCCCGCAACCCGCTGCCAAGGCGCTGCAGCGGCTCGGTCAGGAGTGCGACACGCTGGTGTTCAACGCCTTCAGCGGTTTTCACCCTGACGCCTTCGGGGCGCTGGCGGGCACTCTGCGCGCCGGCGGTTTGCTGTTGCTGCTGACCCCGCCAAGAACACAGTGGCCTGCATGGCCGGATCCTGACCGGATCCGGCTGGTGGCCCAGCCGGAGGAGGCGGGCCGGGCCGGCCACGGCTTTATAGCCCGGCTGGTGCGGTTGCTGGAAGGTGATCCTGCCCTCTCTCTGGAGCCTCCGGTTTGCTCGCAGCCGTGGCAACCGATTGGGCCGGAGCGCAGGCTGAGCTGCGATCAGACACGGGCACTGCCCGCCATCCACAAGGTGTTGCAGGGCCATCGTCGTCGGCCGCTGGTGCTGAGTGCCGACCGCGGTCGTGGCAAGAGTGCGCTGCTGGGGCTGGCTGCCGCCGAGCTGCTGCGCCAGCAGCCTGGGCTGAACATAGTGGTGACAGCCCCTTCGCAGGCGACGGTGGCGACCCTGTTTGCCCACGCCGCTCACGGGTTAGATACCACGCCTGAACAGCTGACCGGACTGAGCTACTGCTCGCCGGATCGGCTGGTGCACGAGGCGATGAATCCCGATCTGCTGCTGGTGGATGAAGCTGCCGCCATTCCGACCCCGCTGCTTGAGGACATGCTGGCCCGCCACAGCCGCATTGTGTTTGCCACTACCGAGCACGGTTACGAGGGGACGGGGCGCGGTTTTCACCTGCGCTTCAAACGGGTGCTCGATAGCCAGACCCCGGATTGGCAGGAGATCCACCTCTCTGAACCCATTCGCTGGAGTGAGCGCGATCCGCTGGAGACGCTGATTTTCCGCCTGCTCGGCCTCAATGCCGAAGTGGCAACTCCCTTGCTGCCGACCAGCCCGAGCTGGCGTCTGGTCAGTCAAGAGGCGCTGGCGAGCGACGAGGCGCTGCTCAATCAGCTGTTCGGCTTGCTGGTGCTGGCTCACTACCAGACTACGCCGAGCGATCTCAGATCCCTGCTGGAGAGCCCGGATCTCGACATCCATCTGCTGAAGCAGGATGCGAGCCTGCTGGGAGTGGCCTTGGTGGCGCGGGAAGGGGGAATAGAACCCGAGCTGGCCGAGGCGATCTGGGCCGGGCGTCGCCGTCCGCGCGGCCATCTGCTGCCCCAGTCGTTGCTGGCCCACGCCGGTTTCAAAACGGCGGGGGGGCGCAGCTACGCCCGGGTGATGCGTATCGCCATCCATCCCGAGCTGCACCGGCACGGTCTGGGGTCGCTGCTGCTTGGCAGGCTTGAAGAACATTATCGTCAGGTGGGGATCGATTACCTCGGTTCTGCCTTTTCGGCCAGCGCCGACCTGCTCCCTTTCTGGCGTAAGGCCGGGCTGGCGGTGTTGCGCATCGGCCTGCAGCGGGATGCCGCCAGCGGCTGCCACGCAGCCCTGCTGCTAAAGGCGCTGAAACCCGAGCATGAGCCCGAGTTGAATCAGTGGCAGCAGCGTTTTGTACGCCAGCTGCCGACCCTGCTGGCGGGTGAGTTGAAAGGATTGGATCCCGAGCTGGTATGGCAATGTCTGCAAGGTAGCACCGTCACCGCAGCTGAGCTTGGCGAGTTCGAGCGTGATGAGGTTCAGTGCTTTGCCCTGCATCACAAGCCGTTCGAACTGAGCCAGTCCAGCTTGCAGCTGTGGCTGGCGCGCCATCTGGCTGTGCTGGCTTCACTGACTCCTGACGAGCGTTATCTGCTGATCGCCACCATCTGGCAATATGCCGACTGGGGAATGCTGGCCGCGAGGTTGCAACTGGCGGGCAAGCCCGCCGTGATCAAGAGGCTGCGGGCACTGCTGGCGCGTCTCTTGAGTTCCTCTACCACTCGATAGGTTTGCCCTGCCAGTCGAGAAAGCTCAGCTCGCCATCCGGTTGCAACTGGTTCATCAGGTTAATCAGATGGTCGGCTACCAGCTCGGGACTCTGCACATTTCCTGGCGGTACATTTGCATGAAACGGGCGGGAGAGTGGGGTATCCACGGTGCCGGGATGGAAGGCCAGCAATTTGACACCGGGGGCCCGCCGAGCCAGCTCGATGGCAGCACACTTGAGCAGCATGTTGAGGGCGGCCTTGGATGCACGATAGCCATACCAGCCGCCTGCTCGGTTGTCGCCAATGCTGCCGACCCGGGCACTGAGAACGGCCAGAGTGCAAGGGTCGCGACCAAACAGCGGTAACAGCTGGCTGATCCAGCGCAGCGGCAGCAAGGCGTTGGTCTGGTAGAGTCGGGTCATGGCATCGAGATTGATTGCTTCGAGTCGCTTCTCTGGCTGGATCTCACCCTGATGCAGAATGCCGTTGCAGATCACCACCCTGTGCGGTCTCGGTGCCAACTCCGCGATGTGGGCTACCGCAGTTGCCATCTGCTCATCGCTGTAATCACAACATAGCCAGTGCAGGGCTGGCGAAGAGGCTCCTGCTGGTGCGGGCTGACGACTGATGGCAATCACTGGCCCGACCCCCGCCGCCAACCAGTGTGTCACCAGAGCCGCCCCGATCCCGCCGGAAGCGCCAATCACGACTATGCCTTCACTCATCTCTGGCTCCTTGTGAGTACATGATGAATTTCACCATCTGCCAATGTTGTCCTGATTGGCAGATACGATCGTGCCAGCCCGCGGGATCAAGCAGTTAAGGCTGCAATCTTGCCGAGATCCGAGCCGTTGGGTGAATTCCATTCCTATACTGAGGGAAAACCGCAGCGGAGTGCTGCCTGCGCAACCAGAGCATGAGAGTCACCATGATGGCCAAAGACGGGGAAGAGCGTAAATCCATTCTGACCGAGAGCGGCACCAACGAGCTCGAGATCATCGAATTTCACCTCAAGAAGCAGCTGCCGGACGGGCGCGAGAAGATCGCCTACTACGGCATCAACGTCGCCAAGGTGCGCGAGGTGATCCGGGTGCCGGAGACCACCGATTACCCTAACGCCCAGCGTCACATGGTGGGGGTCTTCTCCCTGCGGGACCGCCTCATCCCGCTGGTGGATCTGGCTGGGTGGCTCGGCATCAAGACCAACCCTGACCCCAGCCACAAGGTGGTGATCGTCACCGACTTCAACAAGATGGCCAACGGTTTTCTGATCGACAGTGTCAGCAGGATCCATCGGGTCTCCTGGGAGGATGTGGAGTCCCCCAGCCAGTTTCTGGAGGCGGGGGAGAACGACTGCGTGGTGGCCGTGGTCAGGCGCGATGGCAACCTCATCATGATCCTCGATTTCGAGAAAATCATCGCCGACATCAATCCCGAACTCAGCATGGAGAAGTACGACGTCACCCAGGATCGCAAGGTGCTCATCGACGATCGCATGATGGCGCTGCGTCAGGGCAAGACCATTCTGGTGGTGACGACTCGGCCTTTATCCGCAAGATGATCGAGACCACCCTGCGCACCGCTGGCTACAACGTGATCACGGCCAAGGACGGCGGCGAGGGGTTGGAGATGATGACGGATTTCGATCGTCTGGCACAGGAGGAGAGGATGCCGGTGACCGGCTTCGTCAATGCGGTGATCACCGATGTGGAGATGCCGCGCATGGATGGCATGCACCTGCTCAAGCGGCTGCGGGATACCCCCTCCTACAAGGAGATGCCCATCGTGATGTTCTCCTCTCTGATGAGCGATGACAACCGCCAGAAAGCGCTGCAACTGGGGGCCAACGATACCATCACCAAGCCCGAGATAGGGCGCATGGTGGGGATGATGGATCACATGCTGCTGGGAATTGCCCCGCCTTCGCCCGCCAACAACATCTGATCTGCCATTAACTTGCCATTGGCCGGTCGAATCCACTGACCAGTGCCTCAAGCGGCCACTCCTTGCCAAGGGGTGGCCGCGCTGTTTTGGCTGTTTGCTGCGATCCTGACACCCCTTGTCTCCCGGACATGATTTATGTAATGATAATTATTATCATTTGTTGGCGTGAAGTATATGACCGCAACCTGGGTGAAGGGGTGGGTCGAGTCGACCGAAGGCGGCAGCAGCATGAATCACTGGAAACAGCAGACCAGAGAGGGCAACCGGCTGTTTGACTGCGGCGAGTATCATCAGGCGTTGGCCCATTATCAGCAGGCGCTCTGGCTGGCTCGTCAGCAATTGGTGCAGTGGCATGACGCCGATGAGGCGGTGGCTGCGCTGGTTGTGGCTCACCACAATCTGGCGGATCTGCTAGTTGCCATGACTCTGCCCGATCGCGCCGCCGACCTGCTCTGCTATGTGCACGACTGCCTGCTGGCGACCTGTCACTCCCCCGCTTGCTCCTCTCGCCTGCGAGAGGCTGCTTTGCGCCATACCCGCACAACCCGTGCCGAGTTGCTGACGTTCGTACAGCGCCACGGCAGCCACGCCGGGATCATGCGTTCGCTCGGTCACTGCCTGTGTCAGAGCGAGCCCTCATCCCGGCTCCATTAATCCGAACAGAGGTCATCATGAGCCATACTCTGCCAGCCCTGAACTATGCCTACGACGCACTGGAACCCCATATCGATGCCCTGACCATGGAGATCCACCATAGCCGTCATCACCAGACCTATATCAACAACCTCAACGCCGCGCTGGAAGGGGCGCCCGAGCTGGCTGCACTGCCGGTAGAGGAGCTGCTGCGCCGCTTCGATACTCTGCCAGCCACATTGCAGGGGGCGGTACGCAACCATGGCGGCGGCCATGCCAACCACACCCTGTTCTGGCTGGTGATGAGCCCGCAGGGAGGCGGTGAGCCTGGTGGTGAACTGGCTCTGGCCATCGAGCGGGAATTGGGGGGATTCGATACCTTCAAGCAGGCCTTCACTCAGGCGGCTCTGAGCCGTTTTGGTAGCGGCTGGGCCTGGCTGGTGGTGGACAAGGCGGGCAGATTGCAGGTGGAGAGCTGTGCCAATCAGGATAGTCCCCTGATGTATGGCCATACCCCGATCCTAGGGCTGGATGTGTGGGAGCACGCCTACTATCTCAAGTACCAGAACAAGCGTCCTGACTATATCGCTGCCTTCTATCAGGTGGTGGATTGGGTCGAAGTTGCCCGTCGCTATCAGGCGGCGAGAGGCTGACTTGGTCGCTGGGTATGGGTGTGCAGGCTCACCGCCACACCCGAGCTGTAATAACAAGACCCGCCAGTTGGCGGGTCGTCTGTTTATGGTGTGGCAGTGCTGGCGCTGGCGGCTGAAGGGGCCACCGGCATTGTGGGCAAGGTCGCGCTGGGCGTCTTGGCGGTGGTTTCTGCCGCGGATTGGGCGGGAGTGACCGGCTCAGTCGCTGCCGCTGCGGATAAAGCAGGAGTCACTTGTTCAGTCGTGGCCGAGGCAGACGAAGTGGCCGACTCGGTGGCAACCGCGGCAGAGACTGCCGCCGGCTTGACCTCATCCACCGCCGGTTTGGGCTGTTTGAGGCAGGGTTGCAGGCTGCCGATGGTACTTAGTGACTGGCAAGGCACAGGTAGACCGATGGGCACAGGAGCGCCGAGGAACTTGGGCCCCTTGTCCAGCACATAGAGGTCGAGCAGCCCCATCAGGCGGGCAAAGACTTCCCGCACCCGGGTGCGGATCCCCTGATAGGCGCTGGGATCCTCGGCATTGAAGCCGACCGCATCGATACCGAAATGGCGGGCGATGAAGATGGCCCGCTCGTTGTGAAAGCCCTGGGAGACCACGGTAAAGCGCTCCTGGCCGAACACCTCCTTGGCGCGAACCACAGAGTCGAGGGTGCGGAATCCGGCGAAATCCATATAGATGGCGGAGGCGGGGATGCCCGCCTTAATCAGGGCGCGGCGCATCTGGCGTGGCTCGTTGTACTGCACGGTGGCGTTGTCACCGGAGACGATGATGAAGTCCACCTTGGCATTGTTGTAGAGCTCGGCCGCCGCCTTGATGCGGTATTTGAAGTAGTGGTTGGGGCCGCCACCGGAGAGATATTTGGAGGTACCCAGCACCACCGCAACCCGGTTGTAGGGCACCTTGTCCACCCGATCGTAGGTGTAGTGACGGGCATCCGAGACGATCCACTCGCTGTAGCCCAGCAGCATGGCAATCAGGGCCAGCAGCAAAACGAGGCAGGCGAGGAGGATCTTGGCAAACTTCTTCATGCGCGGTGCGGTCAGGGTCTGAAGTTGGGAGTGGCTATCGGCATTCTATTACAACTCGGCCGCTGGCGTCAGGCTTGATAACGGGCGGGCACCTCATTCGGGCAGAGGTTGTCGCAGCAGAGGCCGGGAGAGCGGGAGGATGAAGAGAGGGGCTGCGGTGGCAGCCCCTCTGGTCGGTGAAGGTTTATCAGTGGGCGGAGTCGTTACCCTTGCAGGCGTCTGACTCCTTGTTGGCTTGCCACCAGGGCAGCAGATCCCGGGCGAGCCACGCCTGATAGGCGTCGCTGTCGTTGGCGATCAGCCGGTCCAGCTCCCCTTCGAAGTCGCTCATCGCCTGCTGCCGATCCGGATTGCGCAGCGCTTGTGCCAGCGCCAGCCAGCTGGCGCCGCGACCGGTATCGTTGAGGAAGCGGTGCACGGTATAGGACCAGGAGTAGACCATCTCGCCACCCTGCTCGTAGTCAAGGTGGAGGATCGCCGCCAGTGTCGGGCGCTGGTTGGCAGGGCGGTTTGCCACGTTATCCAGACCCCGGGCAAAGCACTGGCCGTGGGCGATGTACTCTGCAATCCCCTCGGCCCACCAGGTGGTGCGGTTGAGCGGATAGTGGCCGAAGCTGCCGTACTGGTTGAAGCGACCATCCAGATAGTGAACGTACTCGTGGCGCAGGTTCCACACCTGGAAGGCAGGGCGTTTCCACTCCGCCTCATAGGCGAAGAAGCGGGCCTGATTGCCGGGCCGAGCCGGATCTCCCTCGATATAGATGCCGCCATTGTCGGTGGAGACACCAAACAGCGCGCTGCCGTAGCGGCCCCAGTCGGCGGAGGAGTTGAAGATCACCAGCTCCAGCGCTTCGTTGTGATCATCGGCCACCGGTTGCCAGCCTGTCTCCATCTGCTGGTGGAAGCGCTGCTCTTCATCACCCAGCTCGCGGCAGATCCCTTCGGCCTGAGCCTGGGTCAGATCCTGAGCGCGCAGACGCAGGGTGGGTGAGCAGGTGTGCTCGAACGGCAGAATATCTTCCATGCGGATCGGTGTGCAGAGCCCGGCGAACTCACCGCTGACACAGGCTTCGCTGGTGCGATCCGTGTAGGTGAGGTAATAGCTGGAGAGAGTCAGGGAGACCTCTTCCAGCATGGCGGCCGGATGCTGGCCACCCGGGATCAGCCCCTGCTGGCGCATGATGGCGATGACATCGCGATCCAGCTGTTGGCGATAGGCAATCGCCTTATCCGGGCTGGTGTGATGGAGGTAGCGCATCATCTGGTAGAGACGGCTATGGGCATCGAGGATGTTGTTGAAGATAAACAGATCCCGTGAGCCATCGCGCTGTTTCCAGAGGGCCAGCTCGCTCAGGCCCAGTTGCAGCAGGTTCTGGCGCAATGCCGCCTCCTGTTGCAGCACAGCTGCGCTGAAGTCAGCATGCTGACCGTAAGAGGCGCTCTGATCGACCAGATTGAGCAGCTCGAACAGGCCATCGGCCCAGGGTTTGTGGCCATTGATCTGCGCCGCATGTTGCACCGCATAGCCGAACGCCTGGTTGAGCTGGGCCAGCATGGGGGCGGCACTCTGGCGGAAGGCGGCTTGCCCAAGTTGTCCCTGCGCCGCCACGCTCCAGGCTTCCAGCACTGTGCCAGCCTGATCCTGCGGTTCGGCACCCAGCAGCAATGGGTGGTTGAGCAGATCAATCATCACCCCGGCCAGAGCCCGGGCGGCCTGATCACTCTCCTTGCCAACGCCGCCGTGGTAGTTGTGGGCGCGCACATAGTAGAGCAGCTTGTCCATTGCCGGATGGGTCGGCTGGTTGGCCGCCAGCAGGGCACGCATGCCGCGCACCACCGCCATCAGCTTGGCGTCATCGTGGCCATAATCCGCCTGCCAGGCTGGGCTGTTCTGGCCGCTCACGTCGGCCACTAGTTTGGCTGCATCGCTGTCGAGCAGATCCACATCGGGCTGCTCGGGCTCGGAGCAGAGACGACCGTTGGCGCGGCGGCACTCCAGCTGCTCCTCCTTGCTGGCCAGCACGATGGGACGATTGAGCACCCGGCTCTCCTGCCACTCTTTGCTCTCTGGCAGGGGTTGCCACTCGCCGCCAGCGACCGGGTATTGGTAGCCGCTATCTTGCAGCGTTACCTGAACCTCGCTGCCTGCGGGGATCACCTGACGGCAGATGCGATAGCGGATGGTGTTGCTCCCCTCCTTGCGCTCCTGCGGCTCATCACACTCCTGCTGAGGCGTGAGCTGATCCAGCTGCCACTGATAGCGGCGCCAGACGTGGATCTCGCTGACCTGAGCGGCAGCCTGACTGCCTGCCACCGGTTGCAGGCGGAAGAAGATCTGCTCCAACCGGCCATCCCGTTCACTCGGGGTCTCTTCAAGTACCTGCAACTGCTGCCAATCCTGCGGCTGATAGTGCCACTCCGGCTCTGCGCAGCGGCCTTGTGCGTTGAGTTCGCAGCGATCCAGCTCCCTTTCGCTCTGACCCAGGATGATGGCTTGTGGCAGCGGCAGACGATCCTGCCGCTGGGCGGTCGGCGTGCCCGCCAGCTGCTCCCAGCGACCCTGCTTGAGGCCATAACCGAAGTCATAACTGCTGGCCGGAATGAGCTTGCCCGCCGGAATCTGATCTTCGCAGCGAACGAAGCGGATCTGCCAGCCCGCATCTACCTTGAGCTGCGGCTCACCACACTGCTGCTCGGCCAGTGCGGCGAGATCGCTGCTCTGCCAGTCGAAGCGACGGTAGACCCTAAGCTGCTGGTAAGGAGCATTGCTGCTGCGCGCCTTGAGCTCGTAGGTGATCTCGGTGATGCGAGCGGCCAGTTGCCGACTCGATTCGCCAGTCAGCTGATACTGTCGCCAGTCATTGGGGGAGTAGTTGGCTTGCGCCGAGGATGTAGCCAAAAGCAGGGGGCCTGCCAGCAGCAGCCACCCGGTACCTGAACGGTTCATTTTTATCCCTTTGTTCTTGTCTGTGTATTGTCTTGCGAGTAATCGCAAGGTAATTTACAGGGACTCAAAGGAATATCAATTGTTTTTTAAATGACATATAAATCAATGGTATGTCGTTGATTTATATGCTTGCGATTTCTGAACTCCTGCTGCCGTAGTGAGGGCTCACATGCGACTTTATTGAGGAAGTTGTTCGTTGTGTAAAGTGTGCGTCAGATCTCATTTCATTGATGTGAGACATGCAGCAAATAACCAGAGAAAGCAGGATGTCCCAAGTGCTTCAACTGTCCCTCTGAACCGGCAAGGGAACATACCCCAATCAGAGATGAAGAGATTTTGGTCGTGATGACCAAGGTGAGCTGATATAGGTCGCCTGTATGGTTAGCACAGGCGACCTGATAAGAGTTTCTTTCGACACCACCACTCATCTGTTTCGCGCCAATTTCAGCGTCATACAGATGAAGCATCAGAGATAGCTGACGGTCACGATCGCCATGTTGCTGGCATTGATCACTCTGTAGTTGATCGTGCTGCTAATTGAGCTGATTTGACCGACTTGCTGCAAGTGAGCCAAAGGCATGGTCTGCTTGTTGATGCCTGAATAGCAGGTCACGTTGCTGTCAGAAAAATCACATGGAGATTCGTAGATAGCGCCAGTAAACGTCACTGAACCATCAGCAGCAGATGCGGTGGATGGCAACAAGGCGGTACCAAGCAGCAGGGCGGTGAATGCAGAGAAAACTGTTTTGCGGACTAAATTGGAGGCGGTGTGTTGAGCTTTCATATCTATGTCCTTTTCGTCACAGGTGTTGTACGAAAAGGGCAACGCAATCAAAGAGTAATACCATAAATTGGCAATGACATAACTCTTCTCAGATGGCAGCTCCGCTGTCTTAGGTATCAAAACCCTTAGACCGGTGGCTTTGCGTCCCGACCTTTCGACCGGTTTGCCCTTTACTCTATGTTTAGATGATAACACTCCACTTTGAGAAATCAATCGGCATAAAAATCATGAGAGATGGATCACAGTAAGTCCGCATAATTAATAACGTATATTTATTTTTTATCTCAAATCTTGCCTGTGAATATTGCGGACAAGCCTCTATATTATCGCGTCATATCTATGATTAATATGTAATGTAGTAGATGTATATTTATGTGTGGGCTGCCCATAATTTGATTGCCTGATTGCCTGATTGCCTGATTGCCTGATTGCCTGATTGCCTGATTGCCTGATTGCCTGATTGCCTGATTGCCTGATTGCCTGATTACCTGATTACCTCTTTAGGGGGGGGGCATGAAGTGGTTGATAACTATTGTCAAAAATAGACAGGTTATCTTTGTTGCATTCTTGTTTAAATTTTGCGTGCGACTTTAAATTCATAGTCTGACAATATTGCAATAGATGTCCTTTATATGAACTTTATTTATTTTATGATGTCGCTCCATATTTCATTTCTTGTTTAAGTTATTGTTTTTAAGGTGTTTATAAAAAAATTTATACAAATCAAAATGTATTTGATGTGCATCAAACGAGTCGTTAATTTGTTCGCCAAGCAAAAGTGGAATGCGGCTTTCTGCACAGACGACAAGGATGTATGTAGTTGTGCAGTTTAGGTGTAGCGGGAACTACCCCTGATGCGGTGTGCTGCTTTTGCTTACTTAAAATAAACCTTAAAAGGCACAGCTGATTATTGGCATGACCTCTCATCGGCTTAATGAGAGGCGAGCACCAGCAGTTGCTGTGCAGTATATCGCGGCATCACTGAATATCGTGACTCCAGCATGATTGGAGTGATGCAGTACAACACACGTTAATGTAGGTATAAACAAATGAAAGCTAATAAGATTCTGGTTGCTATGGGTGTTGGTTCCATGCTGCTGTGTGGCTCCGCTTTTGCTGCCGCAGGTGGTGCTGGTTCCGGTAAAGTCACTTTTAACGGTGAAATCATCAACGCCCCTTGCTCTGTTGCTCCTGAGTCTGTTGACCAGGTTGTTGAAATGGGCCAGATCAGCACCAAAGAGCTGGCCAACGGTGGTGAGTCCAACTCCAAGCCGTTCAGCATCAAGCTGCTGAACTGTGAAATCTCCGACGCCGAAGATGCTGTCAAGGTGACTTTCAGCGGTGCCAAAGACCCGGTAGATTCCAGCCTGCTGGTGATCGGTGGTGGTCAAGCTGCTGGTGCCGGTATCAAGATGACCGCTCCGGGTGGTGCCCCGATCGTGCTGGGTACTCCGACTTCAGCCTTTACCCTGGTTAATGGTGATAACGAACTGCCGTTCAGCGCCGTGCTGAAAGGTTATGCAAGCCAAGACACCAACCCGCTGACTGCTGGTGCCTTCACTGCAGTGACCAACTTTACTCTCTCCTACGAGTAATAGAGTGCCTTAACGTGTGACAAGGGTTGTGGTGGCGCGAGCCACCACAACTTCACACATTCTGTTTCCTCACATCGAACCCTAATCATGAAAACTTCAATGATGGCGGCCATGGTGCTGCAGCTGGTGATGATGGCGGGATCAGTCCACGCCAACGAACTCACGGATGGACTAGCCGAATCGGGCTGTACGCTGGAGGTGCTGCGCAGTATTCCACTGCAGGCTCAGCAACCGGGCACGTTGAAAATCAGCGGTTGTCAGGTTGATGGGGCAACGGTGGCATCACTGCCTTTTATTTCCATGTCCGTGCGTGGTGCCATGAGCGATGAGCTGGGCATTCTCAATAACGGCCAATATCACAAGGTGTCCGGCGAGCGCTTTATTGTCTCGGATATCGTCAACAGTGATCTGGAATTCAATTTGGGGCTCATCAGCAGTCAGCTGTTTTTTCCGGACAGTACGACCCTGTTAGAACTCAATTATATGTAAGCAAACACAATTGCTTAGTGTAGACACCTCATTACGTGAGACCTTTATGCAATTCCTAGAGTGAAAATATGAGCGTTTCAACATCAGACTCTGTGAGAAAAAAACCTTATTCAAAAATGGCTTTTATGCTATGCGTGCCCGGCCTGATGGCGGTGGCAAATCACGCATGGGCAGAAACGGAGTTTAATATTGATGCGCTCGATCTGGATGAGCGAACCAAGATCGACCTCTCCCAGTTTGCCGACGAAGGCTACATCCTGCCTGGCGACTACTACCTCGAGATTGAGGTCAACAAGAACAAGCTTCCCCTGCAGAAGATCCCTTTCTACGAGACTGATACCGGCAAAGGAAAGGGTGGTGTGGCCTGTCTGCCACAAGAGGTGATCCCCAAGCTGGCGCTGACCGATGAGGCCATCGCCAAGATCGATACCTGGCACGATGGTCAGTGTGCCAACCTGCTGGCGCTGGACGGCGTGGTGATCTCGAACGATATCGGTAACGGTCTGCTCAGGATCGCCGTGCCTCAAGCGTGGATGAAATACAGCGATCCAAACTGGATTCCGCCCGAGCAATGGGATGAAGGTGTTCCGGGGATGATGCTGGATTACAACATCAATGCCCAAGTTAATGAAGGGGATGGCTACTCCAACCGCAATATCAGCAGCTACGGTACGCTGGGGTTCAACTACGGCGCCTGGCGTCTTCGGGGGGACTATCAGGCCAGCTCTTACTGGGGTGATAATGAGCGGACGTCGACTGAGCTGAACCGTATCTATGCCTATCGCCCGCTGCCGAACATGGCCGCCAAGCTGACGGTGGGCGAGCAGCAACTCAACTCTCAGCTGATCGATGGCTTCCGTTATACCGGTGTCAATCTGGCTAATGATGAGCGCATGTTGCCGCCGAGCCTGCAAGGCTATGCACCGGAAGTGAGCGGCATCGCCAAGACTAACGCCAAGGTGACTGTTTCCCAGTCCGGCCACATTCTCTATGAGACTAACGTGCCGGCTGGTCCGTTTCGCATCCAGGGGCTGGACAGCTCGGTGCGCGGCCGTCTCGATGTACGGGTAGAGGAGCAAGATGGCAGTGTCAATTCGTTCCAGGTAGACACCGCGACCGTGCCCTATCTGACCCGCCCTGGCTATGTCAGATACAACCTGGCGGTTGGTGCACCTTCCGAACAGACGGATTCGGTGCACGACGTGCACGGCCCAGCCTTTGTCACCGGTGATTTCTCCTGGGGGGTAGCGAACTCCTGGTCGCTCTATGGTGGCAGCCTGGTTGCGGGTGAATACAACTCCATGGGGCTGGGTATCGGTCGTGATCTCTATGCCTTGGGCGCCATCTCCGCTGACCTGACTCAGTCAATCGCGAAGCTGCCGGGCCTGTCGACCAAGATTGGCCAGTCGGTGCGGGTGAACTACGCCAAGCAGTTCGATGAATACAACAGCTCTATCACCTTCGCCGGTTATCGTTTCTCCCAGCATGACTTCATGACTATGTCGCAATTCCTGAGCAACAAGGAGCGGCTGGAGAACAATACCACGACCTCGAGCGATGACTACAACACCTGGGGTGACAAGGAGCTTTATACCATCACCGCCAACAAGACTTTCTGGGCGGAGGATGCGGCCAAGGCGCTGACTATCTATCTGGACTACACCCACAGAACTTACTGGGAACACGATGCAGAGGATCGCTACGGCCTCACTATTAACAAGAGCGTGAATATTGGCAGCTTCAAGGATGTCTCTGTCTATGTGTCGGCTTACAAGACCAAGACCGAGAACTACGAGGATGACAAGAGCGTCATGCTGACCCTGAGCATGCCGATCGGGGACAGAAAGAGTGCGGGATATAGCGTGCAGTCCTCCAACGGCAATGTGACCCACCTGGCAACCTATCAGGATTACAGCCGGCCGGATGATACCTATCAGCTGGGGGCGGGTGTGCAGAGCAATGGCCACGCCGTGGCGCGGGGCTACTACAACCACAACAGCGACGTCGGGGCGGTCAGCCTCAACGCCTACAGTGTGCAGAGCGAGTACACCTCGGTCGGTGCCAGCCTGCGCGGCGGTCTGACGGCAACCGAGCATGGTGCAGCCCTGCACCAGGCGACCCGCCGTGGCGGTACCCGCATGATGGTGGATACCGACAAGACCTCCGGTGTCTCCTTCAACAACGGCCGCGCCGTGACCAATCGCTTTGGCGTCGCGGTGATCAGCGATATGACCGACTATCGCAAGAGCGATACCCGGATCGATGTGGATCAGCTGAGCGATGATATCGATGCGATGAACGCCATCAAGCAGGGGACCCTGACTGAGGGGGCAATTGGATATAATGCCTTCGAAATCGCCGAAGGATTCAAGCTACTGGCCAATGTCAGATTGCCTGACGGCTCAGTGCCGCCGTTTGGTGCCACCGTCATCAAGGATTCCGGCCGGGTGCTCTCGGTAGTGGATGAAGATGGCCTGGTCTATCTGACCGGGGTGAAACCGAATGAAGCATTTGAACTCTCCTGGGGCGGGGCCCGCCAGTGCAAGATAGTGGCGCCGCAACAAGTAACCGATCTGTCGATGAAGACTCTCACTTGCAAGTAATGGGATACCGATGAAAAAGCTGCTCTCTTATACCTGTCTGGCCGTGCTGGGCATGACCTCGCTCAACGTCAGTGCCGCCATTGTGCTGGACCGTACCCGCGCCGTTTATCCGGGTGGCGCCAAGTCCATCAGCCTCAACATCAAGAACGAGAACCAGAAGCTGCCCTACCTGGCTCAGGCCTGGATTGAAGATGCTCAGGGTCAGAAGATCTCTTCTCCCTTCGTGGTACTGCCGCCGGTACAGCGGGTGGATGCCAACCAGAAGTCCATCGTGCGTATCGCTAGCGTGCCGGCCATCGACAGTCTGCCCAAGGATCGGGAGTCCATCTACTACTTCAATCTGCGCGAGATCCCGCAAGAGCGAGAAGAGCAACGTGATGCAGATTGCCGTGCAATCCAAGATCAAGCTGTTCTACCGCCCCGAGGCCATTCTGCCCGAGCGCGGCGCCGTCTGGCAGGATCAGGTGCTGATCACCAAGCAGGGCAAGGCTCTCAAGGTCAATAACTCGACTCCTTACTACATCACCTACGTGGGCCTCGGTCATCCGCAGGGCAAGGAGCGGACCACCATCAAGGGTTTTTCTGCCTTTATGGTTGCCCCCAAGTCAGAGCAGACGGTCACCATTCCGGAAACACTGGGAAATGAATTTGTGATCAGCTACGTCAATGACTACGGCGGATATATGGACATCAAATACCAGTGTGCAGGCAATGCCTGTAAAGCCGTGAAGAGCGAGTAAGGCCTATGCTACGTTCCATCTTCTGTTCAAGTCTTATGCTGTTTGCAGGAACGGCATTGGCAAATGGCTATGTGACGCCTAACCCAACCCATGATTACTATATATCGTTGGACAAGGCTGACATTCAAAACAGACCTGGTTTTACCACCAAGGCATTTGAGTGGAATTTGGGAGGGCAATATTCAGGTATCGTTACCTGTCCTGATAGAAGCATTCCACAGTCTCCAGTTTACTATAAGTCGACCATGACGGATGGCCTGCCTCAGGCTGGTGGTGGTTTTGTAAAATTAAATGACTTTCTGGATATGAAGGTCGAAATTTGGATTGCAGGTCGGAAGAATAAGTTTGTTACGGCTCCGTTCCCGAATGAAAGTAATGATTACCCAAATTACGCCTGTACTAAGGGAAAAGAGACAAGAATTAATAATTTTGAAAGTGGTAGTCGCGGGAAGGTCACTTTTCGCGTGAGAAAACAAATAATTAATGGTGTGCAAATTTCAGATCGTCAAGTGGTAGAAATGTATGGCCGTTTGGGGTCTACCACTACAGATTTTAATAATTTGCCAATGTCTCGAATTACGATTACATCTGCAATATTATATGTTCCTGAAGAGTGCGTGATTAATGGTGGCCAGACTATTGAAGTCGAATTTGGTGATCTGCCGGGCACAGGATTGGATGGAAATAACTTTGAAAAGACGGTTCCGCTGACATTTCAATGTCGTGGCGGTGTTTTCGAAGGGGATGCCTTGAAGATCAATCTTGGTATTTCTGGTAAAACAACCTCCTTCAGTCAAGATTATCTGCGAACAACCCGGGATAGCTATCAAGGTGGAAATGTCATTTCCGATCTGGGGATAAAATTCAAGCAACTTGATGGTTCTCAGCTGAAATTGAATACCTTCTATCCGGTTTCCATGCAGGGTAATATCGGTGACTGGGGTTTTATCGCTGCGCCGGTAACACCAGCAGGAGCGGATATCCCGGCTGGTGACTTTTATGCCACCGCGACTATCGTTGCCGAGTTCCAATGAGGAGTTGTTTTATGCTACGGACATTGTGGATAGGCCTGGCGCTGTGCCCACTGTTGGCAGTAATGGCAGAGCCCCGTGCCAGCAATGATCTGGAATTGCTGGGCAATACGGTCCATCTCCATGGCCGGATCATCGATCAGCCCTGTGTGGTTGCCCCTGAATCCCTTGATCAGGAAGTCGAGATGGGAGTAGTTGACGTCAAGGAACTCTATGCCAACGGAGCCGGACAGCTGGTACCTTTCTCCATTCGCCTGACCAATTGCAAGTCGGGTATTTTCCGTATGGCCAAGGTAACCTTTACCGGCTCGCAAGATACCCAACTTGGCGGCGGGTTGGCATTCACTGCCGGGATTGCCAGGGGGGCGGGTATTCGTCTGTATGACGTGACTCAATCACCTCTGGATCTGGGCACCGCTTCCCGCGGCTATCTGCTGGGTGGTGCGACAGATAATGAGCTGCAATTTTTTGCTCGGGTAGAAGGACATCCGGCTGCACTGGCCGCCAAGAACATCAAACCTGGTGACTATTCTGCCGTCGCCAATTTCATCGTTGCCTATGAATAAAGTCAGAGGTCATTACGCTGGATGACCTTTGAATTGCTATGGCTGGGCCAGGTGATGACGCCACCCAGATAACTGGAGAGATAAATGCCGCCCGGCAATTGAATAAACTGGGACTTTTGTCTGGGGGGCGTTAGCGCTGCCACCAGAGTGGCGACCATTCCATTATTGGTCAGCGCCTGTTGGTCAATGAAATTGACAATGGTGTTTTTGATTTCGACCGAAATATCACCATTATCCCGCTCCAGATCCCCGACGGAATCCAGATTAAACAGCGTCTTTCCCTGATTGTCAGTGGCTATCACGGTGGCCACCACTATCTCTCTGTTCATGGTCACAATATATTTACTTTTTCTGGTCATCTCTACCCAGTTGTCCGGTGCCAGACAATTTCTGTGATATCTGACAGTGGTATCAGGATTGTTGTAATAGTTGTGGGAAACATTGTCTCCCTGCTGGTTCATGGTTGTGATGACACATTGCACTTCTTCAGCAACCGGATGACCGCTACGCAGCAGAAAGATATTCGCAGAAAGTTTTTTACTGTCATTGTCGATGGAAAAATAGCTGATGGCTTCTTTTCCGACCAGAATTGAAACTTGCTCATCAGTCTTGCGTGAAATACGTTGTATCAAGGGTGTCAGCGAATCTATTTTGACATTCAGCGTTTTTTCGGTATCGCTGGTCATATAGAGAGAGGTTTGGCTGAGATTGATAGTGCGCAGCGTATTTGCTGTCACATAGTTATAAATGACGACGGCCAGTGAAGTCAGCGAAACCAGCAGCAACGCAAACAGAAAAATACGCTGTGGGTTGAAATACCGGTCATATTTTCGACGAGAATATTGTCGTCTGGCTTGAGGTGCCTGGGAAGGCATAGTCGCTTGAATTTCTTCATTTGGCGCAGGTTCTTCCGTTTCACCTGCGGCCTCAATAGGGGCACAAAAGATATAGCCTACCCTCGGGATAGTATCGATTGCGTCCATCAAGCCGAATGATTCCAGCTTTCTTCTTAACGAGAGTATCTGCCGATTCAAATTGGTATCGGTATTGTCCTGATTTGGCCACAAAGCATCCTGCAGTTTACTTCTGGGAATGACAGTGCCTGCTTCATCACACAGCATTTCGAGTAGCTCCGCTTCCTTGTTGCTGAGCTTGATGTCCTTGTCCCCTTTCGAGAGCCGGAATATTGCAGCGGAGAAAAATATATCCTCTGCAATTTTATAAATTCTGTTACTCATGTGTGACTCGCCTTACTACCAAGGAGAGCATTTTACCACCATGCAGTCTTTGTTCAAATAATGATAAATCGTCAATTTCCTTTGTTATCAAATGGTTACCTTTCAGCTTAAATGCATGGTGGGGTATATGGTACTACAGCCAATTAATTTGGTTCAAAAAATGTGCAAAAAAAGGCCGTTTATGTAATCGTTCTCACTTATTCAGACTGAGGAGGAGGATTTTGATACCACCAGCATTTTATTTTGAGCCATATGTGTATTTGGATGGCTCCATGGTGTCAGTTTTTGTCGCATGAATAATTATTGCGACCTAATGATATTCTGAAATTGTTTCCGCTGTGGCTTGAGATTGCCGCCAAGATCGGGCCAGGGGAGCCAGTGGTCGGGCACCATAAAGCCGGGCAGGGCGCTGCGGATCCAGGCGGCTAGTTCGTGGTAGGGCACCGGCTCGCCGTGCCAGTCGATAAAGGCGGCGGGGCGTTGCCCCCACTCGTCGCTAGGCACCGGCACCACCAGCGCCTGGGCGACAGCGGGATGATCTACCAGTCGCTGCTCGATGGTTTCGGGCTGGATGTTTTCGCCACCCGAGATGAAGAGGTTATCGAGCCGTCCCTCTACCAGCAGTTCCCCTGCCGCAGTGAACCTCCCCTTGTCGCGGGTATGAAACCAGCTCTCGTCATCGAGGGGCAGATCCAGCTCGCCAGCCCGGTAGTAACCGGCAAACAGGGTGGCGCCGCGCACGCAGATCTCCTGCTCCCTGATGCACACTTCCCGCCCCGGTAGCGGTTTGCCAACTACGCCTGCATCGCCGGGGATAGCGGTACAGACCTGACTGCCCATCTCGGAGAGACCATAACTCACCTTGGGTTCGAGCCCCATGGCGCAGAGGCGGCTCACCAGCGGCTGCGGGATGGCGGCGCCACCGAGCAGCAGCTCACGAAGGCGGGTACGAGCGGGGTCAAAGCCCTCTGCCAGCAGGCGCCAGAGCTGGGTCGGCACCAGCGAGAGGTGAGTGATGGGCTGGCACTCCAGCCGATCCTTGAGGGAGCGTTCACGTTGATCCAGTACCAGAGTTGCACCCGCCAGAAAGACCCGAAACAGGATGGCGTAGCCGCCCACATGGAACAGCGGCAGGGAGAGTAGCCAGCCGCAGGCCTCATCGAGAGGAATAAGGGTGGCAGAGCCGCGCGCCGAGGCAAGGTGGTTGCAGAGCCGGTGCACCACCGCTTTTGGCGTGCCGCTGGAGCCCGAGGTGAGGATCATGTTGTTGAGCTGGTTCGATTCCAGCTGCCATGTTTCCTCGCTTGCCGGCAGTTCGTGCGTGAAGTCGAGGCGCAAGGGTTGCCAGTTGCCTGCCGGGATCTTCCCTGCCGACCAGAAGGCATCGGCATCGAGTTGTACCGCCAGCTCGCGCTGTTTTTCGAGAGGAAAGGCGGGATTGAGCGGGCAGAACACCACGCCGCTGCGCACGCAGGCCCACGCCAGCAGCACATCTTCCAGCGCACCGCGCACCACCGCCGCCAGATGAGCGCCACGGCGCACTCCGGCTTGTTCCAGCTGTTGGCACAGGCTGTTAAGGCGGGCATCGAGCTGGCGATAACTGAGGGGCGAGGCTGTGTGGATGGCAATGCGGTTCGGGGCTGTGATTGCCCGGTGGCGTACCGGGCAAGGCGTCTGTTCGGATGAACGGGAGGGGTCAATCACGGTAATACAGTTGCTCCAGTCGGCTCAGATCCGGTTTGCCATCTTCCCCCAGCAGGTTGCCTGCCATCCAGCGGCGGGTATCCAGGCCCGGCGCCTGTTCCGGCGCCCACTCGCCTGCCAGATGAAAGAGCTGGTTCAGGCCCAGATCCGATTCGAAGCAGGAGGAGATGATCACCTTGAGCCGCAGTTCGCGGGCGCGGGCGATCAGCGCTTCGCAGTTGGCGAGTGAACCGAGCAGGGTAGGTTTGAGCACCAGCGCGCGCAGTTGCGGGATCGGCTCCCACGGCTTGCCTTGTGCCAGCAGCTCGTCCAGCGCCACCGGCATGCCGGTGCGGTTGGCGACAAAGGCGATGTCGGCAAAGTCGGCGCAGGGGTCTTCCAGATACTCGATGCGATTCGGGTCGAGGTGGCCACAGAAGGTCCACGCCTCCTCGCGGGTCCAGCCCTGGTTGGCATCAAGCACCAGCTTGAGGGAGGGCAACCGATCGCACAGCAGGCGGATCAGCGCCAGCTCGTCACGCATCGGGTAGCGTGCCACCTTCAGCTTGGCCTTGCCGGGCGTGCGGTGCAGCCACTCTTTCCAGTTGCGCAGTAGCTCTTGGGGAGAGCCTTGAATGAGGGGATAGGGCTCCGGCAGCGGGTTGCGCTGCTCGGGCCATGTCCGGCGCGCGCAGTCGAGGCCAAATTGCACCGACGGCAGCACGGGGTTCGGGGTGTCGCCAGCGGCCAGGGCCGCCAGCGTGGCAAGGGCTTCCGCCTCTGCCTGTTGCAGGCTCTCTTTCGAGAAGCCGGACAGGGGGGCAATCTCCCCCCAGCCGTTGTTGATGCGCACCAACAGCCCCTCTCGCGCCACCTCCACCTTGCCGTGAAAGGTCAGGGGCTGGGTAAAAGGCAGTTGATAGCGATACAGGGCGAGTGTCATCAGGGGTTCCGCTTGTATTTGGAGAAGTCGGGGCGACGCTTTTCGTTGAAGGCGTTGCGGCCTTCCTGACCCTCTTCGGTCATGTAGAACAGCATGGTGGCATTGCCCGCCAGCTCCTGCAAGCCCGCCTGACCATCACAGTCAGCGTTGAGCGCAGCTTTCAGGCAACGCAGCGCCATCGGGCTGTTTTGCAGCATTTCACGGCACCAGCGCACGGTTTCGCGCTCCAGTTCCGCCAGCGGCACGACAGTGTTGACCAGACCCATGTCGAGGGCTTGCTGGGCATCGTACATGCGGCAGAGGAACCAGATTTCGCGGGCCTTCTTCTGGCCGACGATGCGAGCCATGTAGGAAGCACCCCAACCACCATCGAAGGAGCCCACTTTCGGGCCGGTCTGGCCAAACTGGGCGTTGTCGGCGGCGATGGTCAGGTCACACATCATGTGCAGCACGTGGCCGCCACCGACCGCGTAACCGGCCACCATGGCAACCACAGGTTTCGGGCAGGTACGGATGTCGCGCTGGAAGTCGAGCACGTTGAGGTGATGAGTCCCCTCGTCATCGCGATAGCCACCGTAGTCGCCACGGATCTTCTGGTCGCCGCCGGCGCAGAAGGCTTTCTCGCCGAAACCGGTCAGGATGATGGTGCCGATTTGATCGTCATAACGGGCATCGGCCAGCGCCTGCAGCATCTCTTTGACGGTACGGGGACGGAAGGCGTTGCGTACCTGGGGACGGTTGATGGTGATCTTGGCAATGCCATCGCCGGACTTGTGATAGAGGATGTCCTCGTAACCGGCGGAGCAATCCTGCCACTCAACAGGAGCGTACAGTTCCGCTTCGGTCATTGCTTCAATCATGGTTTTTTCCTTCTGATCTGGTCGAGCGCAGTTGAGCACCGAGTTGAGCAAAGAGTTGAGCACAGCGTTGAGCAATCCCGGCATGTTGAACAGGTGCGTACAGTTCAGCCTCCGTCATGGCTTCAATCATGACTCGTCTCTTCTTGTTGGTTGACCCACTCCGCGAGGAGTCGGGCAAAGGTTTCTGGCTGATGGGCGTGCAGGTTGTGGCCGCCCTCCAGCACCAAGTGGTTGATTTTGCGATGTTGACTCGCCAGCTGGCAAGCCAGCTGATGGAATTTGTGATCCCGCTTGCCACTCACCCAGGTGACCGGCAGCTGGCACGCCATGAGCCAGGGGGCCAGATCCGGCTGCTTGCCGAGCGAGGTGGCGCGTAGCATGGTGGCGATGCCCTGACCGTCGTTGCCAAGGCGGCGGGCGATCTGGCGGGCCCGGGCCGCGTCGTCGAGATCGGCAAACACCCCTTGCTGGTACCAGTCTGCCAGCACGTCAGCCAAGGGCTCCTGCTCGAAGCGCTGCGCCCACTGTTCATCGTGCTGGATGCGGGCGGCCCGCTCACCGGCCGGTAGCCCCGGGTGGCAGTTCTCCAGCAGCAGCCCCTGCAGTCCGGCGAGCTCGCGGCTGGCGTGATAGAGGGCCAGTCGCCCCCCCAGCGAGTAACCTGCCAGCAGATAGCGCTGAATATTGCGGCTGGCCAGTTCGGCAACCAGCCACTGGTGGCTCTGTTCAAAGTCGCTGACGTTGAGAGCGCGATGCTGGCCGTGACCCGGCAGATTGAGGGCAATGCAGCGGATGGCGGGCAGTTGGTCGATCACCGGTTGCCAGTCGCCGCTATCCCCCAGCAGGCCATGCAGCAGCACCAGCGGTGTGTTGTTACCGCTCACGGATAGCAGCCCCCAGTGCCTTGAGATCATCGGCTACCTGCTCGCTCGGAACCCGGATCTCGATCAAGGTAACGCCATGTTTGAGGGCTGCGCGGTAATCGTGCTCGAATTCGGCCAGGGTGGTTGGCGCGCGATAGGCGAGGCCAAACATGGCGGCGGCATGTTCGAAACTGAGGCCGTGGGGCAGTCGATAGTAGCTCTCCAGCAGCTCCCCTTCGGTGGGCACCGGCAACATGCGGAAGATGCTGCCGCCATCGTTGTTGAGCAGGATCACCACCAGCGGTCGACTCGCCTTGCCAAGCAGCGCGAGACTGTTGAGATCGTGCAGGGCGCTGAGATCGCCGAGCAGCAGGGTAGTGGGCTCATCACTGCCCGGTTCGATCGATTGGGCAAACCCGTAGGCGGTGGCGATCAGGCCATCGATGCCGGAGGCGCCGCGGTTGGTCATCACCCGGCTCGGCCCCTTGCCCGTGTCACCGAGCATATCCATCAGTCGGGCGGGCATGCTGTTGCCGACAAACAGTTGCCCTTCGATAAGGCGGTTGAGGCGATGACAGACCCCGAGCTCCGAGAAGCGCTCGCAGGCGGCGGCGATCTGCTGGCTGGCGTTGTGTTGCAGCTCGGCCAGCTGGTGCCAAGGGGCCCGGTTGGTGACCGGATGAGCAGCGGCAAAGGCGCTGGCACTGCAGAGCAGCCGGTTGCGCAGCCGGTAGTCGGGATCGAGCCGCGCCGGTTGCGGATCCACCAGCCAGTAATCCTGCCATGGATGGTGCTTGATAAACTGGCCGAGCCGCTTGGAGATAAGCCGCGCGCCAAATTGCAGCAGCACTTCGGCGCGGCCCAGCTCGGCGACGAATTCAGGGTCGTTGAGCGCCAGATCCATGTGGAGGAGGTTGCGGCTATCGAAGCGGATTTGGCTCTGCAGATCAGCCAGCAGCGGCCAGCCGAGTTGTTCAGCCAGCGCGGCGGCGGCCTGTGCTTGCTTCCGGTCGGTAATGCGACCGGCAACAACGATGCCGCGCTGTTGCCGAAAGCTTTCCCACTCCGCCTGAGGGGGGCAGGTCGGCTCGCTTTGCTGCCACGGGCTCCAGGGCTTGTGCGAGCCGAGCCAGTCACCGAGGGGGGCCAGATAGTCGGAGAAATCCTGATAGTGCTCGCCCGGGTAGAGGGGCTCGGGGTACATGCAGTTGAAGTGCACCACCCCGGGGGTGAGCACCTGCTTGGCCAAGGCTTGGTCCACCGAACTCAACACGAAGGCGGCCGGAATGGTCGGGGTGGGGCTCGGCAGGTTCTGCTGATAGACGGGGTAGCGGCCGAAGATCCCCTGCTGGTCGATCGCCTGATTGGCGCCGTTGTCGATAAGCTCGTGAGGGCGATCGGCGGAGAGAATAATCAGTGGCACGCCGGTGAGCTGGGCCTCTGCCACGGCGGGCCAGAGGTTGGCTACCGCGGTGCCCGAGGTCATGATCACCGCCACCGGCCGGTTGCTCCCCTTGGCCAGCCCGAGCGCCATAAAGCCGAGGCCGCGCTCGTCAAAGTGCAGGTGACGACGAAAGCCCTGATGCGCTGCGGCGGCCATGGTCAGCGGCGCAGAGCGGGAGCCGGGGGCCAGCGCTATGTCGCGCACCCCGAGGCGAAAGAGCTCCTCCAGCAAGAGGGAGGACCAGACGTGGTTGAAGGTGGCGTGCTGGCTCGAAAACGGGGGGCAGGCAAACTCTTCGCTGGCAGGCTCTTTACGGGTGGGCATAGGGGCTCTCGTAGCGTGAAAAGGGTGAATGACTATCCCAGCAGGGAGAGCACATTGGCGATCTTGTTGTCGAGCTCGGCCCACTCGGCGACAGGCTCGGAACCGGCGACAATGCCGGCACCGGCAAACAGGGTAACGCTGCCCGGTTGAATGCGGGCGCTGCGAATGGCGACCGAGAACTCGGAGGTCTCCCGGCTCAGCATGCCGCAGGCACCGGCGTACCAGCCCCGATCATAGGGCTCGAACTCGCGAATGAAGGCAAGCGCGGCCTCGCGCGGAGCGCCGCCCACCGCCGGCGTCGGGTGGAGGGCGTCGAGCAGCTGCCAGTCGCAGACACCGGGCTTGAGCTCGGCTTCGATATCGCACTTGAGATGCTGCAGCAGCCGCAGTTTGAGAATACGCGGCTCGGTCAGGGTGGCATCGTGGGTCAGTGGTGCCAGACGGCTGAGGATGTCGGCGTGTACCAGTCGGTTCTCCAGCCGGTTCTTGCTGTCGGCCAGCAGCTCGGCGGCCAGTTGGGCATCCACCTCTTCATCGCCGGAGCGGCGGATGGTGCCCGCCAGCGCCTCGGTAAAGAGGTGGCGATCTTCCCGGCGGTAGAGCCGCTCGGGGGAGCAGGCGATAAAGGCCTGCTCGGGGGAGAATTGAAAACCGAAGTGGAAGCAGTCCTGGGCGTGGCGGGCCCACTGGTCGAGCATGGCCCAGGGATTGATATCCGCATCATGGTTCGGACTGGTCAGCACGCTCTCCCGCGACAGCACCACCTTGGGAGTGTGGGCCTGAAAATCGGAGGCGGTGACGCGCTCCACCAGCGTCTGCCACTGGGCGGGGCCAGGGCAATCCTGTCGCTGCCAGGGCTGCTTTTGCAGGGCGGGCAGCGGGGCTTCCGGGCGCAGGGCATCGAGGGCGGCTTCGGCCGCCTGCAGTTCGGCCTCGAGATTGTTTTCATCCAGCCAGAGGTTGAGGCAGAGGCTGACGCATTCGCCACGGCGCACCAGCTCGATGCGGGGCAGCACGAAACGGCAGGGGCCAAACCCTTGCCAGCCGGACTGGGCCGGATCGAACGCCAGCCCGCCATAGTAGCGAGGGCTGTCGTCATGATGCTGGTTGGCTGTGTTAGTGCACACCTGCTTGATGGCGTGCGGCTCGGTCAATTCATGGATGGCGCCCAGCGCGACATACTCGGGACGAGCCTCTCCACGGGCCTGCCAGTAGATGCGGGGATAGAGGGTTTGCGCCGCGAGCCAGCCCAGAAAGGAGCGGATTTCGATCGCCACTCGCAACCGTACGAAGCCGCTGACGTTGCTGTGACGCAGGGCGTCCAGTTGTTGCTTGATATGGGTCTGAGCCAACATGGATTCTTGTCTGAGCCGGGTAGTAACGAGCGATCCGGTAGCTGGATGCCGTAGGTTTATGCCAAAGGGCGATGATTTCCTATATATTATCTGCCCATTCGTCCATGTAAATCGCCCGCGGGAGCTTCACTCTCCGGGGCCAAGTATACCCAAATCCGGTTCGATAACCCTTAACACGATCAATATCCGATTGTTTGGCCATCACAAAATGACAAATACCTTCTCTGTTTGGTTGCTGGCGGCGCGTTTGCGAACACTGCCGCTCGCCTGCTCTTCCATCCTGCTGGGCTCGGGGCTGGCTGCCAGTCGTGGCGCCTTCGATGGCACCATCATGGCGCTCTCCCTGCTGACCGCCATCTTGCTGCAGATCCTCTCCAATCTGGCCAACGATTACGGCGATGCAGTCTCCGGCGCCGACAACGGCGAGCGGATCGGCCCGCAGCGGGCGGTGGTCTCCGGTCTTATCACCAAAAAGCAGATGTGCGTGGCGATGGGGCTGACTGCGCTGGCGGCGGTGGCCAGTGGCCTGCTGCTGCTGGGCTGTGCCTTTGGTGGCCAGTGGCTGCAGATTTTGGCATTTGTGGTGCTGGGGGGCGCAGCGATTGTCGCGGCGGTGACCTACACCGTCGGCAAGACTCCCTACGGCTATCGCGGGTTTGGCGACATCTCGGTGTTCTTATTCTTCGGCCTGCTGGGGGTGCTCGGCTCCTACTACCTCTTTACCAAGACGCTGGAGTGGGATCTGCTATTGCCTGCCACCGCCTGTGGCCTGCTGGCCACCGCCGTGCTCAATATCAACAATGTGCGCGACATCGAGACCGACGCCGCCAGCGGCAAGATCACCCTGGCGGTTCGCCTTGGTCGCAATCGCGCCATCGCCTATCACTGGGTACTGCTGGGGGCGGCGCTGCTGGCGACCATCGCCTTTATCCTGATCCAGCCCGCCAGTTTCTGGCCGTGGATCTTCCTGCCCGCCATGAAGCCTCTCAGCGATGCGGCCAAGACTCTTCGCGAAAGCTACGATGGCGAGGTGCTGACCGGTTCCCTCAAGAAGACCGCCATCAGCGCGTTTCTGTTCAGCCTGCTGCTCTCCATCGGGTTAGCGCTCTCCTGACCGCTGGTCGCAGCTCGCCAAGGCGAATAATGAAAAGGGCTCCCGAGATGGGAGCCCTTTTTGGTTTTGGCGGGTTTAGCTGGCGCGCGCCACCCTGAGAGGGCGGCGGGAGAAAATCAGGGTATCCAGCAGCCAGATGGCGACCATGGAGGCTCCCACCAGCGGGAAGGCGATTCCCAGCAGGATCAGCAGGGCGATGGCACCGCGCATCGGCGGGAGTTTGGCGGGCAGTGGCGGCGCGGCGAGACGGCCCTGCGGACGACGGCACCACCAGATCCACAGACCACTCACGGCGCTGGCCAGCACCATCAGGCAGATAAGCAGCATGGCGAGCTGATGGGGCCAGCCGTAGAGCTTGCCCATGTGCAGCATGACGCCGCTCTCCACCGTCTTGGCGACCGTGCCGTAATCCTGCCAGCGCACATCGGCCAGCACCTTGCCGCTGTATTGATCGATATGCAGGGTGACGTCGTTGCGCGGATCGTCGGCAAACAGGGCGATGGTGTAGACGCCGGTGTCGCCGATCGGCGGGGTGATGCTGTAACCCGGTTGGACTCCCCGCTCATGGGCGATCTCGACCACCTGTTGCAGCGCAATGCGCTGGCTTGCCATCACCACTCCCTCGTGCTCGCCGTGGTTCATGGCACCGTGATCGTGCCCCTCCTCAACCGGCTGCGAGCTGGGCATGGGGGTATTCTCCACCGCCCAGGGGACGGTCTGCTCATGGGCCTGATTCAGGGTGCGGGCCAGCGGTGCCGATTTGGGCACCTCGTTCCACATGGCGGCCGGGAAGCGGTTCCAGACCGCGGCGAACTGATCGCCCCAAAAACCGGTCCAGGTCATGCCGCTCAGCAGCAATAGCAACAGGAAACCGGCGCCCCAGAAGCCGACTACGGCGTGCAGATCCCGCCACCAGAGGCGGCCACGCTGGCTGACTCTGGGCCAGAGGATGCCGCCCACCCCGGGCCCCTTGCGTGGCCACCAGAGGTAGAGGCCGCTCAGCAGCAACACCAGCCCCCAACCTGCGGCCAGCTCGATCAGCCGATCCCCCGTGGTGCCGAGCAGCAGGTCGGCGTGCAGGGAGCGAGCCACCGCTTGCAGATTCCACTTGTTGTCCATGGTGCCGAGCAGGGCGCCGCTGGCGGGATCCATAAACAGGGTCAGCTCCTGTTCACCCCGATTGACGATGAACTGGGCGCTCTGGTCGGGAGCGGCAGGCGGCAGGTATTTACGCAGGCTGGCATCGGGCATGGTCATCATCGCCTTGGCCAGCAGCTGGTCGGCACTCAGGGTCTGGCTGGCGGGGGCGACTTTCATCAGCTCTGGGTACATCAGGTTGTCGAGCTGGGGTTTGAACAGATAGACGATCCCGGTCAGTGACAGCAGGATTAGGAAAGGGGCGACAAAGAGACCGGCGTAGAAGTGCCAGCGCCAGATCCGTTGGTAATGACTCGAGTCCCTGTTTTTCATTGCACATCCTTGTTGGAGCACCAAACCTTTCGGCTGGTGGAATGTTTGTGGCGGCGCCGATAATAGCAGTAACGTTTCGTTAACTGCAATCACACATCTCGAGATCGATTCAGTGCAGGGTGTTGGTAACATGAGGTGCTGACAGAGTGCCGACGGTTTGCTGGATAGGATGATCACGCTTTGGGGAAAGCCTGTTTGCTGCTGGACTTTTCCTTATAAATTATTACCTTGTGGTAACAATTTGCAGGCGATGGTGGTGGTAACGGAATGGGAGCAGTCATGCAGCCACATGGGCAATTCGACATGGAGCGCAGGGGCCAGATGCTGATCTGCCGCCCGAGTGGTCCCTTCAATCTGGCAGGTGCCATGGCCTATGAGGCGTGCTTTCGTCACGAACTGGCCGGTCTGATGGATGGCCCCTGGGGGATTGTCGAGGTCGCGACCGAGTTTGAAGCGGCCGGGCCCGAGGTGCTGGCCCGTTTTCGTCGCCAGTTTGGCTGGTGTGCCGAGAGTGGCTGTCAGTTTCTGGCGGTGGTCTTTGTGGGGGGCTTCAAGCGCTATCTGGCGGATAACATCTTCAAGGATTTGCCGTTTCGGGCGGTGCGTTACTTTGAGCAGGAGGCAGCGGCCATCAAGTGGCTGGGGGAGCAGCTCAACACCGCTCCCTGTGAACCTGCGAGCGCTTGACTACCCCGCCCACCGCGTGGACGGATTTTACTCCAGCTTGATAAACCACTTGTCCCGCTCGTCAACGCAGTCGGGTTCACCCATTTCGAATTCACGGCAGATCAGCGGCCGCACCTCGTAGATACGGCACATCATTGTGTTGCGGTCGAGGGCGGCGCACCAGCCATCGTCCAGCCGGCGCATGACCGGTATCTCGCCTTCCCGTTCCAGTACATAACGGTCCGGCACGCCGGTATCGGTAAAGAGCATCACTTCGAGGCGGCAGCAGCAGGCTTCGCAGTTCTGGCAGCTCACATCGGTTTGGATTGCTTGGGTCATGGTGCCTGTCTTGCCGCATGGCGGCATCGGAGATATGAAACAGGCGCCTGTCAGGCGCCTGTGGTCTGGCTAACGGCTTGCAAAAAACCTTAGCCCAGTTTGCGGGCGCGGTAGCTGCGACCCTTGATCTTGCCTTCCTGCAACCGCTTGAGGGCGGCGCTCGCCACGCTGCGCTTCACCGCGACGTAGGAGTACTGTTCGGAGATCTGGATCTTGCCCACATCGGCGCCGGCAATGCCGCCTTCGCCAGTCAGCGCGCCCAGAATGTCACCGGCCCGCACCTTGGTCTTGCGGCCTGCATCGATGGAGAGGGTCACCATCTGCGGCGCGATCGGTTTGATGTCGCGGCCGATGCTGTCGAGATCACCCAGCGGCATCGGAGCCTGCTGGTACTCTTCGATAAAGTTGACGCGCTGGGCCTCGTTCGGCTGATAGAGGCTCAGGGCAAGACCCTGCTGGCCGGCACGACCGGTACGACCGATGCGGTGCACGTGCACTTCCGGATCATAGGTCAGCTCGTAGTTGATGACGGCGCCCAGCTCCTTGATATCGAGGCCGCGGGCCGCCACGTCGGTGGCCACCAGAATGGTGGCGCTGCCGTTGGCAAAGCGCACCAGCACCTGATCCCGCTCGCGCTGTTCCAGATCGCCATTCAGCGCCAGCGCCGAGAAGCCCTTGGCGGCCAGATGGTCGGCTACGTCGTTACAGGCGCGCTTGGTGTTGCAGAACACCACGCAGGAGCTTGGCTGGTAGTGGCTCAGCAACCAGGTGAGGGCGTCGAGGCGCTGACCGGCAGGCACTTCATAGAGCTTCTGTTCGATGGCGCTCCCCTCGTGCAGGGACTCGACGCTCACCTCGACCGGATTGCGCTGCACGCCGCGGCTCATCTGGGCGATCCCTTCCGGATAGGTGGCGGAGAACAGCAGGGTCTGACGCTGCTGGGGGGCATAGCTGATGACCCGGTTGATATCTTCGCCAAAGCCCATGTCCAGCATGCGATCCGCTTCGTCCAGCACCAGCGTCTTGAGGCCGGATAGCTCCAGCGTGCCTTGCTCCAGATGCTTGAGAATACGACCCGGGGTGCCGACGGCGATGTGGGCACCAAAGCTCAGGGTGGCGGACTGCGGTGCGGTCGGGGTGCCGCCGCACAGGGTGACCAGCTTGACGTTGGGCAGGGCACGCGCCAGACGACGGATCTCCTGAGCCACCTGATCCGCCAGCTCGCGGGTCGGACAGAGCACCAACGCCTGCACTTCGAGGCGGTTGACGTTGAGCTTGGCCAGCAGGCCGAGGCCGAAGGCGGCGGTCTTGCCGCTGCCGGTTTTTGCCTTGGCGATCAGGTCTTTGCCATCTAGCACCAGGGGCAGGCTCTGGGCCTGGATCGGGGTCATCTGCAGGTAACCCAGGCTGGTGAGGTTCTCTTGCAGGGCGGGGGAGAGATTGAGGCTGCTAAATTCGCTGTTGTTCACAAAAGGACTCTATTTCGGAGAAAACGGGGATGCGCGAGCGCTAAGGCCGCGCATCATACCAGAATGTGGCACCGGATGTGGCGGATTTTTGAACGGTTGGCCACGAGGATGCATGCCGGGTTCATTTGTTGCCAAACCGATCCTGGGCAATCACTGACAATCCAATAAGGACTATTTTTCAAACACTCATCTAATTATTTATCATTGATAAACGTTTTCTATTTTCAGTATTTTAATATAATGACTGGAAAATATTCCGCGAACAGTTATTGCGCCACAGGGAATGTTGCAAAAATGCTGATTAAATATTTTCAAAGAACATGAAAACGGCGCCACCATTACTCAACGTGATGTTTTAAAAGGATTTATGTTGTCCGTGTTGCGCGATTAATATCAGTTCATTGCACAATTAATTTAAAAACGTTTGTATTATTCCGCCTCCATAATATTGCGCGGGATTGTGATGGCTATCTGATTTTTAAATGTGCAAATGTCTATGATGGCGCCGGTCAAAAATTACAATTTACTCAGGTGCTACAGGTATGGAATACGTTCACTTTGTGCTCGGACTGGTGATGGTCCTCGCTCTTGCTTTGCTGGCTAACCGCCATAACTGGAAACAGATCAAACTGCGTTATATCGGCCAACTGCTGGTGGTCGAACTGGTGCTGGCTTGGTTCATGCTGAACTCCGAAGTGGGTCTGGCGGTGGTGGGGGGCTTCGCGGCCGGCTTCACCAAGTTGATGGAGTTTGCCAAACAGGGTACCGACTTCGTGTTCGGTGGCCTGGTTAACGAAGGGGCCTTCTCCTTCTTCCTGATGGTGCTGATGCCCATCGTCTTCATCTCCGTGCTGATCGGTATTCTGCAGTACATCCGCCTGCTGCCGCTGGTGATCCGCGGTATCGGTACCGTGCTGGCCAAGATCAACGGCATGGGCAAGTTGGAGTCTTTCAATGCCATCAGCTCGATGATCGTCGGCCAGTCCGAGAACTTCATCGCGCTCAAGAACATCCTGCCGCACCTGAACGAGAAGCAGATGTACACCCTGGCGGCGACGGCCATGTCTACCGTTTCCATGTCCATCGTCGGTGCCTACATGCAGCTGATCGAGCCGCGCTACGTGGTTGCCGCGCTGGTGCTCAACATGTTCAGTACCTTTGTGGTGCTCTCTCTGATCAACCCCTACGAGCCGGATAACTCCGTGACCGACATCAAGGCCATTGCCGAAGGTGACGAGCACCACACCCCGAAGAAAGAGAATTTCTTCGAGATGCTGGGCGAGTACATCATGGCCGGTTTCACCGTTGCTGTTATCGTGGGTGCCATGCTGGTGGGCTTCATCGCTCTGATCGCCCTGATCAACTACCTGTTCGAGATGGCATTTGGCGTGAACTTCCAGTTCGTCATGGGTTACCTTTTCTACCCGATCGCCTGGATCCTGGGTATCCCGAGTGGTGAAGCGCTGCAAGCCGGCTCCATCATGGCGACCAAGCTGGTGACCAACGAGTTCGTGGCGATGATGGATCTGGGCAAGGTGGCTGCCGAGCTCTCTCCGCGCACCGTCGGCATCCTCTCCATCTTCATGGTCTCCTTCGCCAACTTCAGCTCCATCGGCATCATCGCTGGTGCGGTAAAAGCGCTGAACGAAGAGAAGGGCAACATGGTTTCCCGCTTCGGTCTGAAGCTGGTCTACGGTTCTACCCTGGTTAGCCTGCTCTCTGCCGTTATCGCTGGCATCATGATCTGATCCTCTAGTGGTTCGCGCCACTGCTTGGGCCCCTGACCTCGTCAGGGGCTTTTTTGTTTCTGGCTTACAGCCGCCAGCCGCACCACCAGCCGGCAACCAGCAGGGTGAGGGTGCAAAAGCCGGTTTCGATGGCGCCGCCACTGCGCAGCGGCCAGCCCGGCAGGCGGAAGCGGCGTTTGATGGGCCAGAAGAGCGGAATGCCTGCCGGGGTGAGCCAGTCCCCCAGCAGATGGCTGAGGTAGCCGACGATAAGCGCATCCTTGACCCCCATGGGCAGGGTGCCCGGCGGCAGGCTCTGGTTCAGCCCCCAGACGGCGGCGGCGACTGCCGGCAGACTGTGGGTGAAGCCGCGATGGCCGAACAGCCGCGACAGAGGTTTCGAGATCCACGGCAGTCGCTGCCCCAGCACCGATTTGGGATGATCGAGGTCGGGCAACAGGGCGCTGGCCAGCGCGGCAGGGATGGTCTGCCACAGGCTGGCATCGGCCAGCGCCGGAGTGAGCTGCAGTTTGTGGGCGATCAGGGTACAGGTTACGGAGAAGAGCAGGTGCCCTTGGGCGGTCATGATGATTACGGCGTGGACAAGATGGCGGCGCATCTTACCAGCCTGACGGTTGTGGTCAGCTCTTATTTTAAAAATCAGGATGTTACGGCGAAAAAGCGCCCATGTTGGGCGCCTTTAGGGTCTCTTTACAGCTTGCCTTTGACCAGCCACTTGTCGAGGGCGTTGGCAAAACGCTGTTTGTCGGCGGCATTGAAGGGGGCGGGGCCGCCGGTCTGCACGCCAGCCGAGCGCAGCTCTTCCATAAAGTTGCGCATGCCGAGCCGCGCCTTGATGGTCTCGCGGGTGTAGATCTCGCCACGGGGGTTGAGCGCCTCGCCACCGGCATCGATCACCCAGGAGGCGAGGGGGATGTCGCCGGTGATCACCAGATCGCCGGGCTGAACCTGCTGGGCGATGACATGATCTGCCACATCGAATCCCTTCTCCACCTGCTGGGTTTTGATGAAGGGCGAGGGGGGCACCCGCAATCCCTGATTGGCCACCAGGGTGGTGACGACCTGGGCGCGGTGGGCGGCGCGGTAGAGGATCTCCTTGACCGGAATGGGGCAGGCATCGGCATCAACCCAGATGGGCATGGCATGGTTTCCTGTAGTGAAAGCGGATGGAAAACGAGAGCGGCCATGTTAACACAGGCCTCCCCTTCCCGGCGCGGGGCTGAGTCGGCCCCGCCTTTGGTGTAAGCTGGGGCCAGCACATGAAACGAGAAGGAGACGAGATGGATCGGGTGCCCAGTGAAGTGATTTATGCCCTGACCCTGGATGGCAAGGGTGGCATGGCGCCGCTGACGGCGGGAAGCGAAGTCCCGGCGGCACATCCCGGCTGGCTGCATCTGGATTACGGCAATCCCGATTCGGCGCGCTGGCTGTTGCAGACCCCCTTGCTCAGCGAGGCGGCCAGGGAGTCGCTGCTCGGCCAGAGCAATCGTCCCAAGCTGGTGCGGATGGGGGAGACGGTGCTGCTGATCCTGCGTGGCATCAACCACAACAAGGATCACAGGCCCGAAGAGATGGTGGCGCTGCGTATCTTCATCACCCCGGATCTCATCATCAGCAGCCGTCGTCGTCCGCTGCTCTCAGAACAGGATGTCTTCAACCAGCTCAAGCTGGGGGGCGGCGCCGATACCCCGGCCGACTGGCTGGTGGAGATCTGCGATGCCCTGACCGATCGGGCCGGGGAGTTTGTCGAGGAGCTGCACGACAAGATCCTCGATCTGGAGGAGATGGTGCTAATGCGCGACATGCCCGCCAATGGCCGGTTGGCGCTGATCCGCAAGCAGCTCATCATGATCCGCCGCTACCTCTCCCCCCAGCGGGATCTGGTGGCGCGGCTGGCCAACGAGAAGATCAGCTGGCTGGATGAGGATGATCGCCGCCGTCTGCTCGATATCGCCGACCGGCTGCGGCGCTGGCTCGATGACCTCGATGCCGGGGTAGCACGCACCGCTGTGCTGGCAGACGAGATCAACAATCTGATGGCAGAGGCGACCAACCGCCGCGCCTACCAGATGTCGGTGATGGCGCTGCTCTTTTTGCCTGCCAGCTTCCTGACCGGCCTGTTTGGTATCAACCTTGGTGGGATGCCTGGTGCCGAGAGCCCAACCGCCTTCTGGGTCTTCTGTGGTTCGCTGGTGGCGCTGGCAAGCGGGCTGGCCATCTGGCTCAAGCATCGGCGCTGGTGGTAAGGAGGCATAACCCATGTGGCAATCAATTGGCCTGACCCTGCTGCTGTTGCTGGGGCATACCCTTATTCGGCGGCTGATTCACAAGAGCCTGCTGGCGCTCGGTCAGAGCAGGCAGGTGAGCGAGAACCGGGTACTCTACGTGGCCCATGTGTTCCACTTCCTGCTCGGCTGCGCCACCTTGCTGGTGCTGGCCGGGGTGTGGGGGCTCGACTTCTCCCGACTGGTGGTGCTCGCCTCCTCCTTCTTTGCGGTACTGGGGGTCGCCATGGTCGCCCAGTGGTCGATCCTCTCCAACATCACCGCCAGCATCACCATCTTCTTCGCCTTCCCCTACAAGATTGGCGACCGGATCCGTATCCTCGACAAGGATGACTCGGTCACCGGCGTCATCACCGAGATCGGCCTCTTCTATGTGCGGGTGCGTGATGACAACGGCGATCTGGTCACCTATCCGGCCAACCTGATCCTGCAAAAGCCGGTCAGAAAGCTGGAGGGCAAGGTGGCGGAACCGCTGCAACCGGAATAGAAAGCAACCGGAATAACAAAAGGCTCCCTCGGGAGCCTTTTTACTGTGCTGTGGGTGGCGCTAGCGTTCGAAGAAGCGGTAGAGGTGCTCCACCTGAACCGGGCAGTCTGCTACCTGATGCAGATGTTCACGGGCCTGCTCGACGGTGCCGAAACTGACCGGGCAGCCGAGGGTGTCGGTCAGCTCGTAGAGTGCGCCATCCTTGCCTCTGAATTCGATGAGCCAGCCGGGAATGGCCACATCGTGGAGGATTTCGGCTTCTTGCAGGATCTGTTGCTGATAGAGCTTACGAAGTTCACTGACTGTCATGATGCTCTCCTGTGGGGAATATCCAGCTCCAGTCTATGCCTGCCCTTTATATGCGGCAACGGGATCATCCCCGCAGGACCTCCCATGCCCAGCGGATGCGGATAAAGGTCTCTGCATTGCCGCCCCGATCCGGATGGTGCTGCAGTGCCAGCTCCCGCCAGCGGCGGCGGATTGCCTCCTGACTCGCCCCTTCATTCAGTTCTAACAGTGCGAGCGCCTCGGCTTTGTGCTCCTCACCGTCATAAGTGCGCCAGAAGCGGTTGAGCAGGGCCTCAACTTCGGCACGATCGGTCTGCCAGAACACCTGCCAGTCGAGATAGTAGCTACGCAGATTTTCGCCAAGGGCAAAGCCGTGGTTGGTTTGTAGGTTCTCGGCCAGCGGTTCGAGCCGGATATCCAGGGTGCTGATCACCAGCCACCAACCCTCTTCATAAAGCTCGGCTTGCAACTGGTAGAGGGCGTTCATGATCAGGAAGTTGACCCGAAACAGCTGCAACTGCTCATCGTCTGCCAGTACCGGAATTGCCCCCTGCTGGCGCAGAGCAGCCATCAGTTCATGCACCTTGTAGCTGCCCGCCGCCTGTTGCAATAGCACTAGCAGAGGGGCGATCAGCGGATTGTGGTTGGCTTCGTTCATTCGGCGCCCTGCTCTCTGGGTGGTTGCAGGGCGATCAGCAGCTCACCCGCCTGCGGGGTGACGGGGCCGGTGACGATCTGGGGTTTGCTCTTGCCATCCATGATGAACAGCGGGATGGCGCCGGGATTGGCGGTCTGATACTGGGCCCAGTCGAATGCCTCGCTCAGGCGGGTCGCCTTGATCTGGCCCCCCCGGCTCAGCAGGCCGCTCAGCCTGGCATAGTTGATGTCGGGGCCAAACAGGTTCTGGCGGGCGCGGAAGGTGGCGCTCTCCCGGTTGGCCTTGCCGTGCTGCTCGCTGGATCGCAGGGAGTAGACCTGCTCCTCGCCGTAGAGGTGGGCAAAGTGCAACACCCCGAGGGCGTTGTTGTGGCGATTGGGGGAGAGCGCCAGCACGGTACTGATGCTGGTAAGCGGCAGGTGCAGCTCGGCATGTTCCGACTGGGGGTTGCCGAAGTAGCAGGGCAGGTTGCTCATCCGCGCCTGTTTGCAGAACTCCCAGGCGGGATCGCAGAGTTGCACCGGCACACCCTGATCCGCCAGCGCCTTGCCGATGGCCCGCGCCACCGAGTTGGCACCTATGATGAGCCAGGTGTTGGGGGCGCTCTGGCGCATTTTGAGCAGGCTGGCCAGCGGCGCCGAAGTGAGGCTCTGCAACACCACGGTGGAGATGATCACCGCAAATACCAGCGGCACCAGCTTGTCGGCATCGGGGATCTCGGCCTGATGCAGGCTGATGGCAAACGAGGCGCTGACTGCCGCCGCAACGATACCGCGCGGGGCGATCCAGCTCAGCAGGGCGCGAGCTCGCCAGGAGAGATCCGAGCCCCAGGTCGAGACCAGAATACAGAGCGGGCGCGCCACAAACTGCACCACGCACAGCAGCGCCAGCACCATGGGGCCGAGCTGCCAGAGCTGGGCCAGATCGAGGCGGGCCGCCAGCAGGATAAACAGGCTGGAGATAAGGATGACCGCGAGATCCTCCTTGAACGCCAGCACCTCCTCCAGATCCAGCCCCTCCTGATTGGCGAGCCAGATGCCGAACACGGTCACCGCCAGCAGGCCCGATTCGTGGCTCAGCCAGTTGGAGAGGCTGAAGGTGACCAGCACCAGCGCCAGCACGCCGAATTTGTGCAGGCTGACCGGTAGCCAGTCCTTGCGAATGAGCAGGGTGGTGAGCCAGCCTGCCGCCACCCCGATCAGGGAACCGACCAGCACTGTCTTGCCCAGCGCCAGCAGGGTATGGCTGATGAGATCTCCCTGACTGCCGAGGCGTACCGCCTCGAACACCAGCACCGCAAACAGGGCGCCGATAGGGTCGATGACGATCCCCTCCCAGCGCAGGATGCGGTCCACCTCCCGGGTGGGGCGGATCACGTTGAGCATGGGGGCAATTACGGTGGGGCCCGTTACCACCAGTACCGCGCCGAGCATGGTGGCGACCCGCCAGTCCAGCCCCAGCAGGAAGTAACCGGCGCTGCCGATGACGGCGAAACTGACCAGCATGCCGGTGGAGCAGAGATTGCGCACCACCTTGCCGATCCCCTTGAGCTCGGCCAGATGGAGGGTCAACGCCCCCTCGAACAGGATGATGGCTACCGACAGGGAGACCAGTGGAAACAGCAGATCCCCTAGCAGGGCATCGGGGTCGAGCAGGCCGCTGACCGGGCCCAAAGTCAGGCCGGTAAGAAGTAGAAACAGGATGGCGGGCACCCGCAGCGACCAGGCAAGCCATTGGGCCAGCACGGAGACCAGGGCGATCCCGGCCAGAGAGAGGGCAATCATGCAGACCTCGATTCAGGCAGTGAGTATGGAGCTAGTGTAGTGGCTAAGTTGGTCAGATTGACACCCGAAGGTGCGTGCATCATGGCCGGGATGGGGATATGTGCGACAGTCGGCGTCATGGTGGCTGGCGGTGGCGTGCAGGGCGCCAGCCAGACGCCAACCGTGGTGATGGTGTGGCTTCGGGGCCGGATTAGATGGGGCTCTCCTTGTGGAGCTCGCCGACACAGTCGGCCAGCGCCAGTACCAGTGCGGAGCGCACCATCTGATCGAGCCGGTTGAGCTGCATCTGGTAGAAGGCCCAATCCTCTTCGCTGGCGGGGGGCTCCAGCTTCATCATGCCGCCCTGATTGACCCCGTGCAGGCGGTCGAGCAGATCGCGGATCGGCTTGTCGCTGAAGCGGTAATCCTTGGGGTCGCGCACCAGAAAGTCGCGGATCTTGATATAGGCTTCGATATCCTGATAGCGCTCGAGGGAGATGAGGCCGAGGGCGAAGATGAGCTTGAGGCGCACCTCCAGCTGGCCGAGGGGGCCGCTCTGGTTGAGCAGGGGTTCGATGGCGTATTTGACGGCATACTCCTCCTGACGAAACGCGCGTCGCATCAGGGAGTCGACCGCTTCTTCCAGGATGGTCACGGCTTCGAGAAAGAAGCCGCGGGGGCCATCCTGCTCGTTCAGTCGTTCCAGTACTTCATCTTCCTGGTGTGTGGTCATAGGTGCATTGGGTCCAGCTGACAGGGAGAGAGTCAGCCTCTCTCCCGGTTTTTATCATATGGGGCACATTCCCTTGCCATTCAAGCGCTTGGCGCGCTATCAGTGGTGGCTGAATGCGCCGCAAGCAGGGTCATTACAGGGTTTCGTAACGGGCGACGATGGCGTGAACCACTTCGCTCTCTTCATCCAGTCCGGTGACGCGGGCCAACGCTTTGGCCGGGCCAAGCTCCGCCAGCAGGGCTTGCAGCTCCACCGCCTGCGGGTCATCGGCATTGCGATAGTGGAGCGCCGCGGCGATCCCCTCCTGCAACTGCTCGTTGGGCAAGCCGTACTCCAGGGTACCCAGCAGTGGTTTCACCAGTCGATCCCCCGCCGCCAGCTTGCGCAATGGCTGACGACCGACCCGGTCAATCTCGTCCACCAGATAGGGGTTGGCGAAGCGGGCCAGGATCTTCTCGATGTAGGCGGCGTGCAGACGCGGGTCGAAGCCGTAGCGTTTCACCAGCACGGCACCGCTCTCCTCCATGGCACGGCGTACCTTGCTGCGGATCACCGGATCTTCGATCGCCTCGCGCACTGTGTGGTAGCCCCGCAGCTTGCCGAGGTAGGCTGTGACGATGTGGCCGGTGTTGAGGGTGAACAGCTTGCGCTCGACGAAGGCCATCAGGTTGTCAGTGGGCTCCATGCCCGCTACCTGTGGCAGCTCTCCCTTGAACTGAGTCTGGTCGACGATCCACTCGCTGAAGCTCTCGACCGTCACTTCCAGCGGGTCATCGTTGGCAGCCGCGGCGGGCGGCACGATGCGATCCACCGCCGAGTCGACGAAGCCGATGCAGGATTCGAGCGTGGCATGATACGCGACTGGCAGGTACTTGAGTACCTCCTGCTTGAGGTGGCTGGTGCCGCGCACCATGTTTTCGCAGGCGATGACGTTGAGCGGTGTCAGGTTGCCGGCATCGAAGCGGGCCTGCAGCCCCTTGGCCAGGGTGCTGGCAATTTTGTCGAGAATGTTGGGGCCGACTGCAGTGGTGACCAAATCGGCGGTGATGATACGGGCGATCACCTCGTGACCGGCGGAGCTGACCGCCGCCACGTTGCGCACCACGTCCAGCTTCTGATCTGCCCCCACCACATGGACCTTGTACTCCTGACGGTGGTTGAGCTGATCGATCAGGGTGTCGTTGACGTCGGCGAAGGTGACCTGATGGCTGGCATCCGCCAGCACTTTGCCGATAAAGCCGCGACCGATATTACCAGCACCAAAATGCAATGTTTTCATGATATTAACCTCTTGAACCAAAGACGATGAAAGATGATTACGCAGCCTGTTCGGCACCCAGCAGATCCAGGAAGGCCTGGGGATCCGTGGTGCTGGCCAGCCGGTCGATGAGACCGGGTTCATCCAGTGCATTGGTCAGGCGGGTTATCACCTGCATGTGTTCGTCGTTACGGGCGGCGATGCCGATCACCAGCCGCGCTACTTCATCGGCGGCTTCGCCAAAGGCGACCCCGGCCGGGTACTGGCAGATGACGATGCCGGTACGCTTCACAAACTCTTTGGCGGCAATGGTGCCGTGGGGCACGGCGATGGATTCGCCGAGGTAGGTGGAGACCAGCTGTTCGCGCTCCAGCATGGCGTTGACGTAGTCGGGCGCCACGTAGCCGCGCTCTGCCAGCAGTCGGCCTGCGGTCAGGATGGCGGCCTCCTTGCTGTCCGCTTTCAGTCCAAGATGCACGTCATGACGGCTCAGGGTAAAGACTTCGGCCGCTTGCGGCTCGTAGCTGTCGTCGTTGGCCGCCACCAGCAGCTGCGGGTTGGCGACATCATCGTTGGCAGCGCGTCTCAGGCTCTGTACCAGCTCCTGATAGAGGCCGTTGTCGAGGAAGTTGGTCAGGGAAATATGATGAGCATTCGGCGCATGGCGACGGGCCCGCTCGGTCAAATCCTTGTGGGTGATGACCCAATCCACCTGATCGTCGAGCTGATCGATGGCACGGTTGGTGACGCTGATATCGAGCCCGGCGGCCTGCACCCGCTTGCGCAGCATGCCGGCACCCATGGCGCTGGAACCCATGCCTGCATCGCAGGCCACCACGATATTGCGTACCGCCATCAGTTCGCCGCCCGGCTTCTTGGCCGCTGCGGTTTCGGGCTTGCCGCCCTTCATGGCTTTCATCTTGCGGGTGGCTTCACCGAGGGCATCGGCCTCGTCAGCTTCCGGTTGCTGGGCACGGACGAACACGGCGGCGACCAGAAAGGAGACCAGAGTCGCGCTGATGATGGAGAGGGCGACCCCGATCAGGGAGGCTTTCGGCGTCATCAACAGCACGGCGAAGATGGATCCCGGCGACGCGGGGGAGACCAGACCGGCGTTGAACAGGGTCAGGGTAAAGACCCCGGTCATGCCACCGGCGATCACCGCCAGAATGAGGCGCGGGTTCATCAGCACATACGGGAAGTAGATCTCGTGGATGCCGCCGAAGAAGTGAATGATGGAGGCGCCAGCCGCGGACTGCTTGGCGGCACCACGACCGAACACCATGTAGGCCAGCAGTACGCCCATGCCCGGGCCAGGGTTCGCTTCGATCAGGAAGAAGATGGAGCTGCCGTGCTCGGTCGCCTGCTGGATCCCCAGCGGCGAGAAGATGCCGTGGTTGATGGCGTTGTTGAGGAACAGGATCTTGGCCGGTTCGACGAAGATGGAGGTGAGCGGCAGCATGTGGTTTTCCACCAGGAAGCCGACGCCACCGGCCAGCAGACCGGAGAGCACCTTGACGAAGGGGCCAATCACGAAGAAGGCGAGGATAGCCAGCAGCATGCCGATAAGCCCGGCGGAGAAGTTGTTGACCAGCATCTCGAAGCCGCTCTTGACGCGACCTTCCATCGCTTTGTCGAAACGCTTGATGGCCCAGCCACCGAGCGGGCCGACCATCATGGCGCCCATGAACATCGGGATGTCGGTCCCCACGATGACGCCCATGGTGGTGATGGCACCGACCACGCCGCCACGATCACTGCCCATCAGTTTGCCGCCGGTGTAGCCAATCAGCAGCGGCAGCAGGTAGGTGATCATGGGGCCGACCAGCTTGGCCAAGGTTTCATTGGGCAGCCAGCCGGTGGGGATAAAGAGGGCGGTAATAAAGCCCCAGGCGATAAAGGCGCCTATGTTGGGCATGACCATATTGGACAGGAAGCGTCCAAAATTCTGTATCTTGACTTTGGTATCCGGTGATAACATGTCGGGACCCCGTTTTAAGCCTGTTTGATTAAAAGTGGTAGTCGGGATGGCCGGTTTTGCCGAACCTCCATCCCGGTCGTCTAAGCAACTTCAATCTACCAGCTTGATATCAAATTAGGCTGAAAACGGGGTGTCTTGTGATCCGGCTCTCAGATACCCCGCCATACCCCCTCCCCAACTCGTGACTCTGATCACATTCGGGCACTGTAATTCGGCTACATTTCGATCTTTTCTGTTTTTAATGACCATTTTTTTGTGATGCGAATCACTAAATCAGCTTTGCCGCGCCATCACGTAAAGGTGATTTGCGTCACAAATTCAGTTTTTGTATTCGAATGGGGCAAATCACTCAATAACTCATCAGCGGGTAGTGACGATGGATCTATCGAAATCTCTCTCTACTCACTAATGAATCAATAGTTTTGTAACCCGCTTTCAGTTTTTGCAGGCAGTGATGAGGGCTCTTTTGTGGCCGGTTGAGGGAGATGATCGGCTGATTGCAGGAGGTCGTGCAGGAGGTTATGGGACGCAGGGAGATCTTGCTTGCCGCACAGGGCTGACAGCAGATAAAAACAAACCGCCAGCAGGCGGTTTGTCGGTTTTCGCGATTAGGCCCCTGTCGGAGACTGCGGCTTAGTAGAAGCCGACATCCTCGGGGGGGGGGCGGGTCTTGAAGCGGCGATGGAGCCACATGTACTGCTCCGGCGCCTTGCGTACGGCGGCTTCAATTTCGCGGTTGGCGCGGGCGGCATCGACCATGTCATCCCCGCTGGGGTAGTCGGCGAGCGGTGCCCCGATATGCAGGGTGTAACCCTCGCTGGTGCGGATGTTGTAGCAGGGGAGGGTGACGGTGTTCTTCACCCGCGCCAGGGTGGCTGTGCCGGTGATGGTGGCCGCCTGCTCTACCGCGAAGTAGGGCACGAACACGCTGGCGTGGCTGCCGTAGTCGTGATCTGGCGCGTACCAGAGGGCGTCGCCGTTGCGCAGCGCCTTGATCATCCCCTTCACATCCATCCGGTCCACCAGATATTTGTTGGAGGCGCAGCGACCGTGGTACTGGGCATACTCCAGCACCGGGTTGGTGTTGGGGCGATAGACGCCGACCCCTGGGCGCACCAGCCCGAAACAGCGGGCGTTGAGTTCAAGCGTCAGGAAGTGGCAGGAGAGCAGCAGCATGCCCTGACCTTTTTCCATGGCGGCGATGACGTGCTCTTCCCCTTCCACCTTCATCAGGTTGCGCATCCGCCAGTCTGGCCAGAACCAGGCGATCCCCACCTCGAACACGGCGCAGCCCACGCTCTCGAAGTTTGCTTTCAGCAGTTTCTCCCGCTCATCCCGGGTCAGCTCGGGCATCGCCAGCTCCAGATTGCGACGGGCAATCTTCACCCGTGATTTGAGCACTTTGGCGGCGAGGCGACCGAGCTGACGGCCCAGCCACATCTGGCTGCGCCACGGCAGCAGGGTCAGCAGCCAGAGCAGGCCGAGGCCGAACCAGCTGGCCCAGTAACGGGGATGAAACAGGCGGGGCTCGAGGCGGGGAGGGTTGTCATGGGCCATGGCTAATCTCTTGTTCGCAAACACAATCGGGGGATTCTAGCCGAAAAGGGGGGGCGGGGGCGAATGGCAGTGTGCTGGTCAGAGGGGTAGCCTGCGTCTGGTTAGCGTGACAGCGGCGGCAACGGCGGTCGGCTTTTTCTCCACCGGATAAAAGAGTGTGATAAAATCGTCTGCTGATTTTTCAGGTTTTGAGAGTCGATACAGATGAAGATCACCCTGCCCGAGTTTGAAAAAGCCCGCGTCCTGGTCGTTGGCGATGTCATGTTGGACCGTTATTGGCATGGCCCCACCGGCCGGATCTCGCCCGAGGCACCGGTGCCCGTGGTCAAGGTTGAACACATTGAGGAGCGTCCGGGCGGTGCTGCCAACGTGGCACTCAACTCCGCTGCGCTGGGCGCCCACGCCGTGCTGCTTGGCCTGACCGGTCAGGATGAAGCGGCCGATGCGCTGGCCGGTCAGATGGCTGGCGTCAAGGTGGCCTGTGACTTCGTTCGTCTGGCCGACTTCCCGACCATCACCAAGCTGCGGGTGCTGTCCCGCAATCAGCAGCTGCTGCGTCTGGACTTTGAAGAGCCCTTCCACGCCGTCGATGCCACCCTGCTGATGAGCAAGGTCGAGCAGGCGTTGCCGAACAGCGACGTGATGATCCTCTCCGACTACGGCAAGGGTGCGCTGAACGACGTGCCAGGCATGATCCAGCGGGCCCGAGCCGCAGGTATTCCGGTGCTGGTCGATCCCAAAGGAACCGACTTCGAGAAGTACCGCGGCGCCACTCTGCTGACCCCCAACATGTCCGAGTTCGAGGCCGTGGTGGGCAAGGTGAAGAGCGAAGAGGAGCTGGTCGCCAAGGGGCTGGAGCTGGTCAAGCGCTTCGAGCTGGATGCCCTGCTGGTCACTCGTTCCGAGAACGGCATGACCCTGATCCGCGAAGGTCAGCCGGAGTTGCATCTGCCAGCTCAGGCCCACGAGGTTTATGATGTGACCGGTGCCGGTGATACCGTGATCTCTACCCTGGCCACCTCGCTGGCGGCAGGCAAGAGCCTGGATGAAGCTTGCGCACTGGCCAATACCGCTGCCGGTATCGTGGTCGGCAAGCTGGGCACCTCTACCGTTAGCCCGGTCGAGCTGGCCAACGCTCTCTATACCGAGCAGGAGACCGGCTTCGGCGTTATGTCCGAAGCCCAGCTGAAAGTGGCGGTTCGTGCTGCCCGTCTGCGCGGTGAGAAGGTGGTGATGACCAACGGCTGCTTCGACATCCTGCACGCCGGTCATGTCTCCTATCTGGCCAATGCGGGCAAGCTGGGGGATCGCCTGATCGTGGCGGTTAACACCGACGAGTCGGTTCGCCGTCTGAAAGGGCCGGGTCGTCCGGTCAACCCGACCGAGCGCCGCATGGCGGTGCTGGCTGCGCTGGGCGCGGTGGATTGGGTAGTGCCGTTTGGTGAAGATACGCCGCAGCGCCTGATCGCCGAGATCCTGCCGGATCTGTTGGTCAAGGGCGGCGACTACAAGCCGGAAGATATCGCCGGTTACGCCGAGGTGACCGCCAATGGCGGCGAGGTGCGCGTTCTCAACTTCGAGGATGGCTGCTCCACCACCGACATCATCAAGACGATCCGCGAGCGCGGCTAACGCGCCACTGGCCCCGCAATCTGGCGGGGCTCTCTATCGGCGGTAGCAAGCCGACAGAAATACGGATAACAAAAAGGCGACCTTGCGGTCGCCTTTTTCATGTCCGATAGCGGCTATCAGCCTTTGGCTTTTGCCGTGGCGGGCATCAGGCCCTGGTTCACTTCTACCAGATCCTGCGCTTCCAGAATACCTGCAGCCTGTTTCAGGCTCAGGATATTGAGGATGTAGTTGTAACGGGCTTCGGAGAGCTTCTGCTTGGCCTCGTACAGCTTGCGAGTGGAGTCCAGCACGTCGACGATGGTACGGGTACCCACTTCGTAACCGGCTTCGGTCGCCTTCAGGGCGCTGTCGGCGGAGACCACAGACTGGCTGTAGGCACGTACCGAGCCGATGCTGGCGTTCACGTTGTTGTAGGAGGAGCGCACTGTGCTCTGCACCGAGCGGAAGTTCTTCTCCAGCAGTTCGCTGGCCGCTACGTAGTTGTATTGAGCCTGTTTCACCTTGGAGCTGGTGGCGCCACCGCTGTAGATGGGCAGCTTGAAGGTCAGACCGATATTGGCCTGATTGTCATTGCCGCCCGGCATGCTATCCAGCTTGTAATCGGTATTGCTGGTTTGCAGTCCGGCACCCAGATCCAGAGTCGGCTCATGGCCGGTTTTGGCCAGATCGATCTGCTCCTTGGCAATGTCCTTGCTGATGCGGGCACTGTGCAGTTGCAGGTTCTTGTCCAGCGCCAGCTCCAGCCATTTGTCGGAGCCGAAGGCGGTCTTCTGCGGGCTGAAACGATCGGTGTTCAGCACGTCCAGATTGCGGTGATCGATACCGGTCAGCTCGCGCAGGGTCTCATAGCTGTTGTCCAGCGAGTTTTCTGCATTGATCTCGTCAGCCAGCGCCTGGTCACGGGAGGCCTCGGCTTCATGGACGTCGGTGATGGCAGTCAGGCCCACTTCGAAACGCTGCTGGGTTTGCTCCAGCTGACGCTCTACCGCAACCTTGTTGGCACGAACGAACTCCAGGGTATCCATCGCCTTGAGCACATCAAAGTAGGCTTTGGCGGTACGCACCATCAGGTTCTGGATTTCGAGGTTGTAGGCGACATCTGACTGAGTGGCCTGCTTCTCGCTGATATCCAGATTGACCCAGTTACTGCGACGATAGAGGGATTGCGACAGCGTCACCTCGCCCTTGGCGTTGGTATTGCTCTGGGTATCATTCTTGTTTTGCAGATAATTGAGCCCGGCACCCAGATCGATCTGGGGCAGCAGAGGGGCACGGGATTCGTTGATCTTCTCGAAGGCCTGGTCGCGAACGGCTTTGGACTGCAGCAACTGCGGGTCTTTGATCTGGGCTTGCTGGTAGATGTCGAGCAGGTTTTCGGCATGGGCACCGGCACTGACGCCCAGCAACACCATGACGGACAAAAGTGTTCTTTTCATAGATCGTTTTAACCTTATGTAGTAACCCAAACTGGTTGCTGGAGAGGGCAAATATTGTCACCGACCAAGCTTGATTGCAGCTTAATCACTCTACTATAAGCAAAATTTAATGCTAAGAGTCTCAGGTCCGGTGACGGGAACGTCAAGAACCGGACGCAGTTTTCTCCCCGCGCGCCTAGCCAAATGGTCTGTGGCTGCTAAAATCCACCCCTCATTGCCATGGTACGCCGAGTGAATGAACGTTCATTCATGTTCCTCGGATTTTATGGTCAAACTGATACAAGTCAAGCTGACGGGAGCCCCGGATGTCGCAGCAACCCTTGCCGCAAGATCGGCATTACGCCGCCGATGATGTGAAAATCATTGAAAAATCAGCTGGATATAACGGCTTCTTCAAGGTGAATGTCTATCGTTTGCAGCATCGGTTATTTGCTGGTGGCTGGAACCAGCCCATCGTGCGCGAGCTGTTCGAGCGGGGCCATGCTGCCGCGCTGCTGCCCTATGATCCGGTGCGCGACCAGATCGTGCTGGTGGAGCAGTTCCGTATCGGCGCCATGGAGACCAGCCCGACCCCCTGGCTGCTGGAGCTGGTGGCTGGCATTATCGACGAAGGTGAGACCGCCGAGGCGGTGGTGCGCCGCGAAGCGGTGGAAGAGGCCGGGATCGAGGTGGCCCGCTGCGAGCATGCCATCAGCTATCTGGTGAGCCCGGGCGGCAGCACCGAGCGGATCGAGGTCTTTGTGGGCGAGGTGGATGCCAGCAAGGCCGAGGGGCTGCACGGTCTGGCGGATGAGGGCGAGGATATCCGGGTGCACGTGGTGAGCCGCGAGCAGGCCTATGCCTGGCTCAAAGAGGGACGCATCGACAATGCGGCCTCGGTCATCGCCCTGCAGTGGCTGACCCTCAACCATGGCGAGCTGCGTGCCCGCTGGCTGGCGGATCGCTGAGGTGGCGCTGACCTTGCAACAGAGCAGGCGCTATGTGCCTGACCTGATGTCCTTGCAGCGTACCTGCGAGGTCAACTACATGGCATTAATGAAACTGCTGCCGCCAGATGGGGAGGTGGGAGCCGAGCGCCGCTATCGGGTCGGCAACGATCTGCAGTTCCAGCTCACCATCATTGGCGAGAGCCGCTTCACCAATCAGGTGATCCTGAGCCAGCACAACCCCGAATTGCCCGAATATTTACAAGCTCAGATAGAGATTCGTTTGTATCATGATGTGCGGATGGCGGAAGTGTGTGCAGCGCAACAGATTTCCCGTTTGCAACCACGTTATGATTATCCCAATAAAAAGATGCACCAGCGGGACGAAAAGGAGCAGGTAAATCTGTTTCTGGCCGAATGGCTAAAATTTTGTCTCAGACATGGTACCAGCCCGATCAATATCTCCAGTTGAACAAATAAAAAGAAGCGTGATTTTGGAAACAGAGCTCCCCCAGGCGCAGGACGGCAGTGTGCGCCTGTTGCAAATTACCGACACCCACCTCTTCGCGAGTGCCGAAGGGCGGCTGTTGGCTGTGCGCACCTCAGAGAGTCTGGCCGCCGTGCTGGAACAGGTGCAGGCCAATGAACACACCTACGAGGTGATTCTGGCGACCGGCGATCTGTCGCAGGATCACAGCCCGGAATCCTATCAGCGTTTCGCCTCCATGATGGCGCCCCTGGGCCGCCCCATCTACTGGCTGCCGGGCAATCACGATGACAGCCCGCTGATGACCGAATATCTCCATGCCGCCGGGATCAGCGAATCCAAACAGCTGGTGGGCGACCACTGGCAGGTGATCCTGCTCGACACCCAGGTGCGCGGCAAACCCCACGGCATGATTGGCGATCACCAGCTGGCCGCCCTCGACCGTGCCCTGCGCCAATATCCTGATCGCCACGCTCTTATCACCCTGCACCATCAGGCGGTACCGGTGGGCTGCGCCTGGCTGGATCAGCATAATCTCAAGAATGCCGATGATCTGTTTGCCGTGCTGGCTCGTCATCCGCAGCAGAAGACCATCCTGTTTGGCCACGTCCATCAGGAGTTTGACGAGGTGCACCGCGGGGTGCGGCTGATTGCCAGCCCATCGACCTGCATCCAGTTCAAACCGCTCTCTGATGGTTTTGCGCTGGATGAATCCGGCCCGGGCTGGCGCTATCTCACCCTCTATCCGGATGGGCGGGTGGCCAGCGAGGTGTGGCGCCTGCCGGTGGGGCAGTTTGTGCCCGACCCCAACGCCACCGGTTATTGAGGAGAGCATTTCATGAAGTCCGTTCTCCTTTATCTGCACGGTTTCAACTCCTCACCGGGCTCCGCCAAGGCCCGGCAGATGGCTGCCTGGGTGGCCGTCAACCGGCCCGACATCGAGGTGATCATTCCGGCCCAGCCCAATACGCCAGCGGCGGCCTGGGCGGCTATCGAGCAGACCATCGCAGATCTGCAGGGTCGTTATGGTAGTGAATTCAAGCTCGGCGCCGTGGGCAGCTCCCTCGGCGGCTTTATGGCGACTCGGGTGAGCGAGCTGTACGGCTGCCGCGCGGCGCTGATCAATCCGGCGGTGCGCCCCCACGAGCTGCTCTGTGACTACCTCGGCCCCCAGACCAATCCCTATACGGGTGAGCAGTACGAACTGCGGCCTGAACATATGGATGAGCTGCGGGCACTGGCGGTACCGGTGACGGCGCCGGAGCGACTCTGGATCCTGCAACAGCAGGGGGATGAGGTGCTCGACTATCGCAAGGCGCTGGATGAATACCGCTTTGCCCGCCTCTCGCTGGAGTGCGGCGGCAACCACGCCTTTGTCGCGTTCGAGCGTTACCCCGCCCAGATCATCCGTTTCCTCGGGTTATAGTCAGGTTTGAGTCAATAAGGGCGGTCTCGCCCTGCTTGTTCTTCTCCAGATCAAGCTTTCGGTGCGGGGAGTTTGTTCTACCTCCGCCTAGCAGTTAAGATTCCCTCCAAACGTCAATTCGCAAGGCCCTCCATGTCTACTCAATACAATGCGGATGCCATTGAGGTCCTCAATGGCCTTGAACCGGTGCGTCGCCGCCCCGGCATGTATACCGACACCACCCGGCCCAATCACCTCGGCCAGGAGGTCATCGACAACAGCGTCGATGAAGCGCTGGCAGGTCACGCCCGCAATCTGGAGGTGATCCTGCATGAAGACCAGTCCCTCGAAGTGATCGACGACGGCCGCGGCATGCCGGTCGATATCCACCCGGAAGAGGGGGTCAGCGGGGTGGAGCTGATCCTCTGCAAGCTGCACGCGGGCGGCAAATTCTCCAACAAGAACTACCAGTTCTCCGGCGGTCTGCACGGGGTGGGTATTTCGGTGGTGAACGCCCTCTCAGATCGGGTCGAGGTGACGGTACGTCGCGACGGTCAGGTCTACGACATCGCCTTCGAGCGCGGCGAGAAGGTGCAGGAGCTGACCATCACCGGCACTTGCGGCCGCCGCAACACCGGCACCCGGGTGCGCTTCTGGCCGCAGGCGAGCTACTTCGATTCGCCCAAGTTCTCGGTAACCAAGCTGGAGCACCTGCTCAAAGCCAAGGCCGTGCTCTGCCCCGGCCTCACCATCAAGTTCCTCGACAAGAACACCGGCATCAAGCTGGAGTGGTGCTACGAAGATGGCCTCAAGGATTATCTGGTCGACGCGGTCAAGCAGTTCACCTGCCTGCCGGAGCAGCCCTTTATCGGCTCGTTCAGCTCCGAACAGTCCGCCGTGGACTGGGCCCTCTGCTGGTTGCCGGAAGGGGGCGAATGCCTCGCCGAATCCTATGTGAACCTGATCCCCACCGCCCAGGGCGGTACTCACGTCAACGGTCTGCGTCAGGGGCTGCTCGACGCCATGCGCGAGTTCTGCGAGTTCCGCAACCTGCTGCCGCGGGGGGTCAAGCTGACCCCGGAAGATATCTGGGATCGCTGTGCCTACATCCTCTCCATCAAGATGCAGGATCCGCAGTTCGCCGGTCAGACCAAGGAGCGCCTCTCCTCCCGCCAGAGCTCGGCGTTTGTTTCCGGCGTGGTGAAGGATGCATTCAGCCTCTATCTGAACAGCAACACCGAGCTGGCGGAGCAGATCGCCGAGCTTTGTATCTCCAGCGCCCAGCGCCGGATTCGCGCCGCCAAGACGGTGGTGCGCAAGAAGATTACCCAAGGCCCGGCGCTGCCCGGCAAGTTGACTGACTGTAACTGCGCCGACCCCATGCAGGGGGAGCTGTTCCTGGTGGAGGGTGACTCTGCGGGCGGCAGCGCCAAGCAGGCGCGGGATCGCGAGTTTCAGGCCATCATGCCGCTGCGCGGCAAGATCCTGAACACCTGGGAGGTGGAGGCCGGTCAGGTGCTCGCCTCGCAAGAAGTGCACGACATCTCGGTCGCCATCGGGCTCGACCCCGACTCCGAGGATCTCAGCGGCCTGCGCTACGGCAAGGTGTGCATCCTCGCGGATGCGGACTCGGACGGTCTGCACATCGCCACCCTGCTCTGCGCCCTGTTCGTGAAGCACTTCCGCGCGCTGGTCAATCAGGGCCACGTCTATGTCGCCATGCCGCCCCTCTACCGGATCGATATCGGTAAAGAGGTTTACTACGCCCTCGACGAGGACGAGAAGAACGGTGTGCTGCAGCGAGTCGAGGCCGAGAAGAAGAAAGGCAAGGTGATGGTGACCCGATTCAAGGGTCTGGGTGAGATGAACCCGAAACAGCTGCGGGAAACCACCATGGATCCCAACACTCGCCGTCTGGTGCAGCTCACCATGGGGCCTGAGGCCGAAGGGGATGAGACCCTGCAGCTGATGGACATGCTGCTGGCCAAGAAGCGCGCCCCGGATCGTCGCGAGTGGCTGGAAGAGAAGGGCAACCTCGCCATCATCTAAGCCGTCGGTCACCTGCCGACCCGCATTTCAGGCGTGCCCTCCAGGGGCGCGCCATAGCAAGAGAAAAACATATGAGTGATGCTATCGAGCTCAGTCTGGACGGGGTAGAGCGCCAGCCAATGCGCACCTTTACCGAACAGGCTTACTTGAACTACTCCATGTACGTCATCATGGATCGGGCCTTGCCGCATATTGGCGATGGCCTCAAACCGGTGCAGCGGCGCATCATCTACGCCATGAGCGAGCTGGGTCTATCGGCGCTGTCCAAGCACAAGAAGTCCGCCCGTACCGTGGGTGACGTGTTGGGTAAGTACCACCCCCACGGCGACATCGCCTGTTATGAAGCCATGGTGCTGATGGCCCAGCCCTTCTCCTACCGCTACCCGCTGGTGGACGGTCAGGGCAACTGGGGTGCGCCGGACGATCCCAAATCCTTCGCGGCCATGCGTTATACCGAAGCTCGCCTGTCACGCTTCTCCGAGCTGCTGCTCTCCGAGCTGGGACAGGGCACGGTGGAGTGGACGCCGAACTTTGACGGCACCATGAAGGAGCCGGTGGTGCTGCCTGCCCGCCTGCCGCACATCCTGCTCAACGGGGTGACCGGTATTGCGGTGGGCATGGCGACCGACATCCCGCCCCACAACGCGCGGGAAGTGGCCTACGCCTGTGCCGAGCTGCTCGACAACCCCAATGCGGGGCTCGATGTGTTGATGCAGCACATTCAGGGGCCGGACTACCCGACCAACGCCGAGATCATCACCCCGCAGGGCGATATTCGCAAAATCTACGAGACCGGCAAGGGCTCCATCAAGCAGCGGGCGGTCTGGAGCGAGGAGGATGGCGACATTGTCATCACCGCGCTGCCCCATCAGGCCTCCGGCGCCAAGATCATGGAGCAGATCGCCGCCCAGATGGTGGCGAAAAAGCTGCCGATGGTCACCGATCTGCGCGATGAATCGGACCACGAGAACCCGACCCGTCTGGTGATCGTGCCGCGCTCCAACCGGGTGGATGTAGAGGGGCTGATGGCCCACCTGTTCGCCACCACGGATCTGGAGAAGAACTACCGGGTCAACCTCAACATCCTCGGCCTCGACAACCGGCCGCAGGTGAAGTGCCTCAAGACCATCCTCAGCGAGTGGATCCAGTTCCGTCGCGAGACCGTGCGTCGCCGTCTGCAATTCCGCCTCGACAAGGTGCTGGCTCGCCTGCACATCCTCGAAGGCTTGCTGATCGCCTACCTCAACATCGACGAAGTGATCGAGATCATCCGCACCGAGGATGAGCCGGGCAAGGTGATGGTGGAGCGCTTCAACATTACCGAGACCCAGGCCGAAGCGATCCTCGAGCTTAAACTGCGCCATCTGGCCAAGCTCGAAGAGTTCAAGCTGCGCGCCGAACAGAACGAACTGGCCGAAGAGCGCGACAAGCTGGAGCTGATCCTGGGCTCCGAGCGTCGCCTCAACACCCTGCTCAAGAAAGAGCTGCTGGCCGATGCCGAGAAGTACGGCGACGATCGCCGCACCCCGCTGGTGGAGCGTGCCACCGCCGTGGCGCTGACCGAGAAAGAGCTGGTGCCGAGCGAGCCGGTCACCGTCATCCTCTCCGACAAGGGGTGGGTGCGTGCCGCCAAGGGCCACGACGTGGATGTCGAGGGGCTCTCCTACAAGGCGGGGGACAGCTATCTGGCCCACGCCTGTGGCCGCAGCAACCAGCAGGCGGTGTTCCTCTCCACGCTGGGCCGAACCTACGCCCTCGAATCCCACACCCTGCCATCCGCGCGCAGTCAGGGTGAACCGCTCACCGGCCGCTTTGCGCTGGGGGCCGGGGAAGAGGTGCGCCATCTGGTGATGGGCAACGAGGGGGAGCCGTATCTCATCTGCTCCGATGCCGGTTACGGCTTTGTCTGTACCTATGACGATCTGATCGGCAAGAACAAGAACGGCAAGGCGCTGCTCACCGTGCCGGAAGGGGGTCAGGTGATGGCGCCCCAGAAGATTGGCTCGCCAGAGACCGATCTCTGCATGGCCATCTCCAACGAGGGGCGCATGCTGCTGTTCCCGCTCAACACCCTGCCGGTACTCGGCAAGGGCAAGGGTAACAAGCTCATCAGCATTCCGTCGGCGCGCGTGAAGGCGCGGGAAGAGTTTGTGGTGATGGCTGCCGTGATCCCGCAGGGCCAGTCGGTCACCCTGTTTGCCGGCAAGCGCAAGCTGACCCTGAAACCGTCCGATCTCGACTACTACCGCGGCGAGCGCGGCCGCCGTGGCGCCAAACTGCCCCGCGGTTTGCAGCGGGTGGATCGCATCGAGATTGAACCCGCCGCTGGCGCCGAACCAGCTGCTGGGGAAAATCAGGAAGGGTAATTAATATAGAAGGGCGCGAAAGCGCCCTTCTATTTTATTAAAAAAGTACATGTGCCTAGTCATAAATGATATATATCACACGTCAATTAGTTCTAAATTGGTCAAGCTGGTATATTAGTTCGAGCAAGTCAGTTGGCACTTCATTTTTATTGAATGCATCTATTATTTGAACATCTGTAAGGTTCACCTTATATCTCTCTTGAATTGCATCTCTAAGCATCCTTAGAGTTAATTTTCCTGGAATGATTTCCATTCTTGAATTAATGTCGCTCCATAGAGACTCAAAGTTTTTAATTGCATCCAAGCTAATGGTGCTTGTGTCAAGATTGCTTTTCTTATAAAAAGAAATCTTTTTTGAAATATACTGAGCTTGAGTTTCATGTTTCAGTTGGTTTGATATTTCCTCTAGGAAATCCACAATACCTTTATCAATGTTGATTATATTGCCAGACCTTTTGCTCCTATTTTCAACCTGATTGGCAAGGACTCGCTCTAAAACTGGAATTATGAGCAAATAATTTTCAATTTCTTTTCGCTTATGAATGTGCGCAAATGCCAGTTCACTTCTCAAGTCTTTCGATATTTCATGGATTTCCTCTTTGCAATAATAATCGCTATCATAGATCGCAAAAAGCTTTATGTTTGCATCGATAGTGCTTTTCATTCCCCATGCAAAGGCTTTTATTTTTTCCCATGATGAAAAACCACCTGATTCAAATGCAGTCAAGTCATTACCTGAAGAGAGATCATTGAATCCTAGATTCTTTGCAAATCTTCTAATTATTTTATAGTCACTGAATCCCTCAACAAAAAGTATCTTCTTTGTTCTAGCTAAGTGAGTTAATGTAACGTTCTGTGTAGAGCCTAGAGATTTTATTGCAACCTGAATCTCTTCTATGTCTTTGAGTCTTTTGGCTGAGTGAGTTCCTTTCTCTACTAAGAGTATCTCTGATGGGTCTGCCTCACCAATAATTTCTACTGAATGTGTTGCTAATAATACATCGGCATCAATATCTCTTAGGATGTTAAGCAATTGGCGTTGGATATCTGGATGTAAATATATTTCAGGCTCATCGATAACAACGATATTAGCATCATTCGCTCTAGATAAATGAGTTAGTAATTGGCACCAGATTTGAAATCCAAATCCAGCCCAATATATTTCTCTATCAATTCTGTTTTCCGATACAAACATACTTAGTTTTTTATTTTGAATATCTAACTCTGGCTTAGTTATCTTCATCCCAGGCCATGTTGATGATATCATTTCTGAGAATGATAACCAGTCGTCACTAAAATAATGCCAGTAGTTTCTAAAGTGTCTACATGCTCGGTGGGTATTTAATGAATTTTTAACTGTATCCTCGTTGACATACATTTCTTGGTGTTCAAGAGGCCCCAAGACTGGAACTACTTGTATGTTAATTGGGAAGGCCTTTTTGAATTTTGTTGTTGTATTTACTATCGTACCTTCATTTTCCCAATATAGAATACATCCACCTTCATTAGGGAAGAATAGAAATAATTTGTTTTTGTTTGTTAGCCTAAATTCAATTTTACTATCTTCTTCATTATAATCGGTAGCAACATTTTCCAGAGATAGGCTAATGGATTGCTCCGGCACTCTATGGCCGAAGCCTGTTCGACCATCGAAGAATGGGACTCTTTCCGCATTAAGTCTTCTCGCTTTTCTTAATGCAACATCTAGGATTCTGAATGCACTAATAATTGTGGATTTGCCCGCATTATTGGGGCCTACTAGAATATTTGTGTCACTTAAGCTTACTGAGTAATCCCTAAGAGCTTTAAAATTAGTGAATTTAATTGAGCTTATTTTAACTTTATTCAATTTCAACTCCGATGCTAAATAGGCTGAGTTCAATGATTTTGACTTGGTTCAAATATAACTCCACTATAAAAAACTAATTTTTATTTAATCAACAGGTTATAAAATGGGAGGGGTTATTGTCGTGATGGTTGTCACGTAATCTGGTCGTAGGTCTGATTAGCGAAACGTAATCAGACGATCGCGAAAACCGGTTGCCGTAATTCTGCCGGTGTTCCAGCTGATCTCTTCTCTATGTCCATAGCCACCGGAATTGCGGTGCGGACGATTACGCTTCGCTAATCGACCCTACTTCTCTCTGTTTTCTTTAACGTTCTGCTGCTTGTCGATGGTTTGCTCCCCTCATCCCCGACCCTTCTCCCGCAAGGGGAGAAGGGAGCCCAGACCGCAGCAATTTTGGAATGCGTGACAGCTACGACTACAGGTTGGTAGACGCTGATCCCCTCTCCCCTTGGGAGAGGGTCAGGGTGAGGGGAAGCCCGTAGGTCTGATTAGCGAAGCCTAATCAGACGATCGCGAAAAGCGGTTGCCGTAATTCTGCTGGTGCTCCAGCCGATCTCTTCTCTATGTTCATAGCCACCGGGATTGCGGTGCGGACGATTACGCTTCGCTAATCGACCCTACTTCTCTCTGTTTTCTTTAACGTTCTGCTGCTTGTCGATGGTTTGCTCCCCTCATCCCCGACCCTTCTCCCGCAAGGGGAGAAGGGAGCCCAGACCGCAGCATTTTGGGAATGCGTGACAGCTATGGCTACAGGTTGGCAGGCACTGGTTCCCTCTCCCCTTGGGAGAGGGTCAGGGTGAGGGGAGGTAACCGTAGGGTGCAATGAAATTGCACCGCTATTGAATCCGCGAGGTTGCTGGTGCAATGGATTGCATGAATTGCCGCTATCCGGCAGCCTGACTCCCCAGAAATGCCGCCATGATGGTAAATAGCAGCCAGTCATTGATAATGTGCGCGCCGGTTGATACCCAAATATTTTTGGTAATGATGTAGCCACTGAGCAGCACAATGCGGGCCGTTCCGATAACCAGAAAACATTGCACGAAATTCCACTCATAAGTGGGCAGATGCAACGCTCCGAAGATAAGCGCAGTACAGAGCCAGGCGGTGATAATGGCACGCCTGCGCGTCATGGCGAGTCTTTGGTGACAAAACCAGAGCACAGCCAGAAACGGCAATATGGAGACCACCTCCTCACCGAACAGCTGCGGCGCCGTTTTTAAATAAAAGAGGATGAGTGCCGTATCGGAGGCCTCTGCCAGCAGGGCGTTGGCCGGGTTTGCATTCATCTTGAAAACAAGCTGCAGCAACAATGCCACGGTAAAGGAGACCAGAATATTGGCGCCAGCAATGGCGACCATCAACAGAACATCCCGCCATGTCGGCGTGCGAAAAAGGGCGCGCCACCCTTTACCCACCATGATGGCGAGCACGGCCAGCGGGATTAGTGGAAACAGGATGGCGGGAACAAAGCCGCCCATGGTGGTTTTAAAAAATGCGATCGGCACCGTCAGCATCGAGAAACCCAGCGCCGCACCCAGCAGGAGCACTACCCAGTGGCGGGCAGATAATGCATGGGGCCCCTCGCGATAAAAGGGAAAATCCCCGGCATTTTTACGCTCGAAACCATAGCAATCCTTGTCCTTCAATACCGGCATGGCGGCAGATTGATCTTCACTCATGGTGTATCTCGATATGTATTCGGGTGTGGTGCAGACAATCGTACACCAAGGTTGTGCCCCGCGAGGTTGCCGCGGCCATGGGTTGCGCCGCTTGTCCCAGATACTGGATTGTTTCATTGATGCGACAGCCAAAAATGGATTGGCCGATTTGATGCAAAAATCATCATGGGCGCCACTCTGCCCGCCTGAAAAAGCCATCCATCCCGTCAAAAGAGAGGGCCCCGCCATCCATGATGGCGGGGCCCCTTGCATTAACAGCAGTGCCGCTGATTCAACCGTTCGCGCTGGCAAATGGCTGGCCCCCGAGCCCGATCAGACAGGAATGGCGGTTGCCGCCGGTGGCGGGGTGATCTTGGAGGCGATCAACTGGCGCAGGCGGGGCACCAGCAGGAGCAACACCACGCCGCCCGCCAGCGAGCCCCAGCCCAGCATATTGAACACCGAGCTGTAGCCCGGGTTGGTGGCAACCGGGGTGCTGCCGATATTTTGCGGCATGGCGCCGGAGACATAGCCCGCCAGCACCGAGGCAACGCCGGTCACCATCATCCAGCAGCCCATCATCAAGCCTTGCAGGCTGGCGGGGGCCAGCTTGCCAATCATGGCGTAACCGATGGGGGAGATAAGCAGCTCGCCAAAGCTTTGCAGCACATAGCTGATGGCGATCCACTTGAAGGCGACCAGCCCGTCGGCCCCCGCCAGATTGATGCCGATCGGCAGCACCAGCATGCCGAGCCCCATGCAGAACAGGGAGGCGGCAAACTGGGAGGGGATGTCGATATTCCACCCCTGTTCGCGCAGTCGCTTGAACAGCAGCGCCATCAGGGGGCCACCGATGACGATGACAATGGTGTTGATGTTCTGGATCCACTGGGGGGCGACCCGCAGCCCGAACACGTTGAGGTTGATGTTATGCTCGGAGAAGAGCATCAGTCCCATGGGCGCCAGCTGGTAGAGCGACCAGAAGATGAGTGAGCCGAGGGCGAGGATCAGGTAGGCCACCATGCGACTGCGCTCGGCGGCGTCCGGGTGGCGGGCGGTCATCACGCAGAGCAGTACCAGCACCACGGCCCCCAGGATCAGCACAAAGCTGCCGCTGAAGCTGGCGTGGGTCAGCAGCAGGCGCAGGGCGGGCACCAGCATGGCCAGAATGGCGAGGCCACCGAGCATTCGCAGATAGAAACGGCGCCCCTTGATATGGCGCAGCGGGGTGCTGATATCCGCCAGAATGGGCCAGCAGGCGAAGGTGGCGATGATGGCGATGATGTTGCCCAGCGTCGCAAACAGGAACAGGGTGCGGTAATCCTCGGTGAGCTGGAAGTAGCCCGCCACCGTGAAGCCGATAAAGAAGCCCAGATTCATCCCGGCGTAGTTCCACAGGAAGGCGCTCTCGCGGCGGTGATCATCCGGGGTGAAGCGCTGGGTCAGCATCATGTTGAGGCAGGTGACGTTGAGGCCGCTGCCGGTGAGGAACATGGCAAGCCCCCAGTAGAGGCCGGTGATCCCCATCTCGGCGATGAAGTAGCAGCCGATCACCTGCAGCACCATCCCCATCACGAACAGGTTGCGGTTGCTGAGGTAGCGCCCGCCGAGATAACCGCCAAACAGGTGCAGGCCATAGTTGAAGGCCCCGAAGACCCCCATCATGGCGTTGGCCTGGGATTCGCTAAAGCCGAGCCGCTTGGTGGCGTAGAGCACCAGCGTGGAGTAGAGCACGGCAAACCCCAGGGTCGAGAAGGTCTGGATAAAGAACAGCGCCCCGGAGCCGGGGGGAATGGTGGGGTGTTGATTCGAAGCGCTCACGGTCTGTCTCCTGTGAGAGAAGAAAGTCATTACTCGTCCTGAGAGCGTACCGGTCTGCTGCCGGCTAGCCTTGTGCGCTTCCATGCTGGTCTGAAGGCCGGTCTGTCATTTAGCGGCCAAGCGGTGCAAATAGCCATACCTGAAATTTAATCCGGCGCGATTAATTGCTTTTTATTGATCTATTCCGCCTTTTTATGCGTGATTGAGCCGTGGTTTTAGCTCGACTTACCACGCGGTTGTGGCACGGTTGATGTGATCCAGTCGGCTATTTGGTGCCGATTATGGCCCTGTAGCGGGATCCGCGTCCCGCTTTTTTGTCCCGAAACGCAGCTGTCGCCAAGTTGTTGTATCGCAGGTTGTTTATTCATCCCTGGGCATTGGGTGAATAAATATCGGGAAGAGAGGGGGCAGCCTCAGGGTGACTTGCGTGTGTTCTCTCTTTGCTGTCGAGAGGGTGAGGGGAGGATAGAACAACGCCCGGCAGGCCGGGCGTTGTGGTGCGACTGATGGGCGGCGAAAGCGGCCTTAGAAGTCGTGGTAGAGCGGCCAGCCGAGCAGCGGGTGCTTGAGACCGGCGCGCATCTCCATGTTGTCGAGCTTCTCCGGCGAGGCGTTCTCTTTTTGCAGCAGCTGGTACTGGCGCACAAAGCCGAGGGTGTGCAGCAGGTTGGGCACAAAGCCCGTGCTCAGCTCCTGACGCAGGGCGGCGGCCATGTCGGCAGGCAGCGCGTTCAGCATCAGGGCGAGCTGGGCGGCGAGGTAGTCGGTGTCATACCAGCTCTCGTCGAGCTCAATCTCCCGCGCCAGTTTGCGCTTGAGATCCTGCTTCACCTTGAGCGGGGCGGCGCCACTACCCTTGCCACAGAGGATGCGGTAGAGCAGCGCTTCGGCCAGCTTGTCCTCCATGGTGGGGTGGTCGCTCTCGCAGGCGAAGAAGTGCTGGTCGATGAGCTCCATCAGGCGGCTCTTGTTGTGCTCGGTCAGCGCCTTCTCGTACTCCTGCCACCCTTGCCACTCCTCCACATCGGGCGGGCTCGAGATCTTGTCCAGCAGGCGGGCATCCACGTCACCGTAGAGGCTGTTGCCAGCCTGCTTGGGGCTGACGGTAATGAGCATCGACCAGCCCTTCTGGAACGGCTTGATGGGGCCTTCCGGCGCCTGCAGCAGCGCCAGCGCCTTGGCCGGATCACGTGCCGAGAGCTCCTGCAGGCCGAGGCTCACCACGCCGATGACGTCGTGGGCGGCCTGCTCCAGCAGGTGCATCTTGTACTTGTTGTAGTACTTGTCGGCGAATTTGAGGCTCATCAGCACCGCCTTGCCCTTGATGGCGGCCAGCTGCTGCTGACTCAAGAGTTCGTTGTCGCGGCCAAAGCGCAGCACCTGGGTCAGAAAGGGGCCCTGGTTGGCATCGCGAATGACTAACTGCATGAATGGGCTCCTTAATCCAGAAAGCTGAACATGTCGTCGACGTCGCCGTACTCGTCTTCCTCGACCTTGTTCTTCTCTTTGGCCTGCATCACCAGCTCGGCGGCAAACTTGTTGATGATGCCGTCCCAAGTGGAGTGCTCGTTGCGCAGCAGCGCCTTGATGGCTTTCTCCACCTCGGGGGCCAGCTCGCGAATGAGCATCAGGAGGCTTCTCGGGTCATCCAGCGCGTAGTCGTGGACATCCTCGCTCTGCTGGCGCTCGCTGTAGCGCAGGGACTCTTCGAGATCTTCCTCTTCGGCGTGCAGCACGTCGCGATAGCCTTCGTCCTCTTCATAGCGATCGCCGCGATAGAACTCGATAAAGGGGATGGCGAGGTAGAAGAGACCGGCCGGATCTTCGGCCACGCACTCGAGGATCTCGCGCTGCTTGGCTTCGCTATCCTGGGTGCGGATCAGGTAGTTGAGGAAGTCGAAGGTGTGCTGTTGCAGCTCGTCGGCGTTGTTCTTGATCGCCTCTTCCCAATAGAGCGGCTGCTGGCAGACGATGTCGCGGATCCGCTCCGGGGTCATCAGCTCGGAGATGATGGAGGGGAAGGAGATATCGTGCTGGCCGTTAATCTGGGTCAGGGTAACGATATCAATGTTTTCAATCACTTCTGCCAGCTGGTCGTCAGACATGGTCTTGGCGATCAGCTCGAACTTCTCGCTGGCCTGCTTCGGCTCGATAACGGCCAGCTCTTTGATCTCGATGGCGGTAATTTCTATCAGACTGTTGCTCATGCCTTGCCCCAATTAGAAACGGACTTCGTCGTACATATCCTGATCGCCGTCGTCATCACCATAGCGGTCACTGCCACCATGGTAGTCGGCGTCGGCATCTTCCCCGTCTTCCTCTTCTTCGTCGCGCAGCTCATAGTCGTCATCACCGCGGTGGCTGCCGCGCGGCAGCGGGTTGTCGAGCAGGAACAGCACGGCGCAGGCTTCCATCAGCTGATCTTCGCTCTGGGCCCGCACAGCCTTGACCAGCGGCAGGGCGGCGTTGTTGAAGCCGACGCTCACCTTGAACTCGTCCCAGCCCGGCTGCTCGCCGCAGGTGAGCCACTTGTTCCACTGCGACTTGGCCTTGGCCGGGAACTGCACCCGGCCATAGAGGGCCAGCGGCAGATACTCGGGCATAAACTCCAGCATGCTCATATCGGCCAGCAGCAGGCTCTTCATCTGGTCGGTGAACTGTTCCAGCCCCTTGGGGTCGTCCTGATCCCGGTAGGATTCGATGTTTTCGCTGGCATCGCTTTGCAGCGACTTGAGCCGCGCCTGGTCCCATCTCTTTTGCATAGTTGCTCTTTCTGCCTGCTGTTTCAGGGGTAGAACTGATCCCACATCTCCTGCATGGCGGAGGCGGGGTCGGTCACGATGACGTTGTTGAAATCCTTGATAAAGGCGGCCCGCTGTTTCGGATCGGACAGCACTTCATAGGCCTGCTTTACCTGGTGCAGCTTGATGGCTGCCTGCTCTTTCTCTTCTTCACTGGCCCCGTGCAGCTTGTCGGGGTGGTACTGGTTCGACAGCCGACGATAGGCTTTCTTGATGTCGTTTTCGCTGGCGTTGGACTTGACGCCCAGCACCCGAAAGTAGTTGTTCATGGCAGATCCTGCATCACTGGCATCATAGGATTCACGCTGCGAGTGCCTGATGGTGGGGATTGGCAAACCAGGCACGGCAAAAACCCGTCATTTTAACGGAAACAGCCCGCCAACGCGATGAGTTGGGCGATCAATTAACGGGCGAAATGAAGAGGGGTCAGTTGAGTGCCTATTGTTGCCAGTCGGTCTGGCCAGTGCAAGGGCGGCGGGGCAAAAGCGATGAAAAAACGGGCAGGAAAGGGGCGGGCGGCAGGCCGGGGCGAGGCTGCCGCCGCAGGGGTTACTCCTCCCAGAAGGAGGCGGAGGTGTGGTAGATCATCTTCTTACTCATCCCGCCATCGACCACCAGATTGGCGCCGTTGATAAAGTCGTTGCGAGGATCCGCCAGAAAGAGGCAGGCGCGGGTGATGTCGTCGGGGCGACCGACCCGGCCACTCGGGTGCTGGCGATGATCCGCCTCGGTCAGGGTGTGGTAATCCTCCGCCTGGATCCAGCCCGGACTGATGGCATTGACCGTGACGGGGTAGTCGGCCAGCGAGTTGGCGAGGGACTGGGTGAGAGCGACCAGCGCCCCCTTGGAGGCGCCATAGGCATCCCAACCCGGTTCGTTCTGCTGCCAGCGGGTGGAGGCGATATTGATGATGCGGCCATAGGGCAACCCGCGGTTGGCCTGCACAAAGGCGCGGGCGCAGAGCATGGCGCCGCGCACATTGACCGTCATCACCTGATCGAACTGGGCTGCGCTCAGCTCCTCGAAGCGGGTGTGGAACTTGCTGATGGCGCCATTGTTAATCAGCAGATGGATGCCGCCATGCTGCGCGCGCACCTCGGCGAAGAGCCGTACGATGGCCTGCTCGTCCCGCAGATCGAGCGGATGAAAGTGGATCTCGGGATGGTCAAAAGCGTGAGGAGCCAGATCGGTGGCGATCACCCGATAACCCGCCTCGGCCAGCCCGATGCAGAGCTGGCGGCCAATCCCGCCAGCGGCGCCGGTGATCAGTGCAATTTGGGGCTGGTTGGTCTGCTCGTTCATTGTGCCGCTCCATTGCGCGCCCGCAGCACCTTGATGAGGGCCGACACCTCCTGCTGGCCAAACCCTTGCGCCACCCCTTCCTCAAACAGATCGGTGGCAAAGCGCGGGAAGCGGTTGTCGATCCCGGCATCAGTGGCGTGACCTGCGAGGCGGCTGATGGCGGCGCTGCGATTCCAGACGGTGACCGGATGGCCCGCCTTGAGCAAGGTGGTGGCGAGGGCGGAGCCCATGGCCCCGAGGCCGATGACAGAGAGCTGGCGCATGATGGCTCCTGGCTGTGTTGATAGACGCTGATATAGAAAATTGGGATGCCTTGTGGCAGGTAAGCCACTATATTTGCCCCGTGTCGCCGTGAAAAATGGCTTTTATGACTGTCTGGTATAGGTGAATTCTATGGATGTGCGAACCCTGCGTGCGTTTGTGGCTGTCTTCGAGGAGCGCAACATCACGGCGGCCGCCACCCGCCTCTTCATTACCCAACCCACCCTCTCCACCACCATCAAGACGCTGGAGGATGAGCTGGGGGTGACCCTGTTTGTGCGGCAGGCGCGCGGGGTGGAGGGGACCGAAGCGGCGCACCGGCTCTATCCCCGCGCCAAGCGGCTGATCGCCGACACCGACTCCCTCGCCCGCGAGTTTCGTGAAACCTCCCCCTGTCTTGAGCTGACGGTGGGGATTGAGGCGGATCTGGGTGATGGCGTGGTGGGGGCGCTGGTGCAAGGGGCGCTTGCTCACGAGGAGATCCTGCTGACTCTGGAAGAAGGCTGCTGTGGCGATGTGCGGCTGGGCTGTGAATCCCTGCGCTGTGGTGACGAGCTCTTTATCCCCCTGCTGGAGGAGGAGTTCGTGCTGGTGCTACCGCCGGATCACCCGCTGGCAGGCAAGGGGGCGCTCACCCCGGCAGCGTTGGCGGACGAGCCCTGGGTCACCTGTCCGCGCCACGACTCCCACCTGCGGCTGATCGCCATTCTCGGCAATCAGGCGCCGCTCTATCCACGGCGGGCGGGGTCGCTGCGACTGGCGGCGACTATGGTGGCCGCCGGGGCGGGGATCGCCTGGTTGCCCCGTTCGCTTTGTCCGCCCGGTTGTGCGGTCGTCGAGCTGGCGGCCTCTTCCTTCAAGCGGCGGGTGGGGCTCTGCTACGCCCCCGATGCGTTGCGCTCGATAGCGGTGACTGCCTTGCTGGAGCAGGTACGCGGGATGCAGCTCCCCGCCTGATGTCGGAATAAAAAAGGGCCATCCGGTGGGATGGCCCTGTTGCAGGCAACGATGCTGCGTGGCTAGAGCAACGCCCACCAGAGTCGCAGCTGCAAGCCCCACTTCGAGCTCCAGCCGGTGGTGCTGCTTACAAGCGTCCCATCCTTGATAACGAGGAACGTCGGGGTGACCCCTACCTGCCACTGGGCGGCCAGCTCCCCCGACTCGTCGTTGTGGGTCGCAAAGGTGAGCCCCTTCTTGCTCATCCCCTTGCCAAGCTGCTCTGCATTGCCGGAGCGCAGCGCCACCGTCAGCACGTTTTCCCCCTCCTGCCAGAGCTGCTGCACGGCCGGGGTGGTGAAACGGCACACCCCGCACCAGCTGGCCCAGTAGTAGACCAGCAGCGGCTTGTTCTGACTTAAGGTAGCGAGATCCGTGTTGGTGCCATCCTGCAGGGTGACGGGGGCATTCATCGCCCCCTCTGGCAGGGTCGGGCTACGCCACAGATCGAGCAGGGTCGAGATGACCAGTACCAGCAACAGCAGCCAGAGCGCCTCCTTGCTCCAGCGTCGCCAGCGGGGTTGAGGGTTGGTAGTCATCCCTTACCCCTGCTTGGCCAGTTCGGCCTTTACCAGCTGCTCCAGCTCCTCATAGGGAACGGCACCCGGCACCAGCTGGTTGCCGATAAGCGTCGCCGGTGTGCCCTGTACCCCCAGAATGGTGCCGATGCGCAGGCTGTTGCGCAGCTCTTCGGTCGCCTTGGCGGCCGGTTTGAGCGCGGTGTTGCCGGTGGCGGCCAGCGCCTTGTTGATGTCCGCCTCGGTCAGCATCCCCTGCTTGCTCATCAGCTTGTCGTGCAGGGTGAGGAAGCGGGCGGGATCTTGCTGCCACAGGGTCAGGCTGTATTGGGCCGCCTTGGCGGAGGTCTGCCCCTTGAACGGCAGCAGCTTGATCACCAGCCCCAGATCGTCCGGATAGGCCTTGAGCAGCTTGGTCAGCTGGGGATCGAACTGCTTGCAGTAGGGGCAGTTGTAGTCGGTGAACAGCACCAGCGTCAGCTTGGGGTTCTTGGCGCCGAGACGCGGGCTGGTGGCGCTGTTGAACAGCACATCCTTGTTGCCCTTGATGAAGTTGCCAAGCTGCGCCTCCTGGGCTGCCGCGTTCTGCTTCTCCCAGGATTCGGCCGCCTCGTCAAGGATCTTGGGGTTGGCGATCAGGGTCTCGCGGATCAGCTCCTTGATGCGCGCCTCCTGCTCCGGGGTGAAAGGGGCGGCGTGCAGGGCCGGGGCCAGCAGGGCTGCGGAAAGGGAGGCCAGCAGGGTCAGGGCGCTCAGAGTCGGTTTCATGATTACTCCTTAAAATCGGGTGGTGCCAGCCTGAAGCAGGCCAGCCTTGTGCAATGTGGTCAGCAGATCGTCCTTGTCGAGCAGGGGTGACAGCGTGACCCCCTGCGGCAACTCCGGGCCGTAAATCTGGTTGAAGGGGACGGCTGCCGCACCCCGCTTACGCAGGAAGGCGGCGATGGTGTCGCTTGGTTTGCTCCAGTCGCCGCGCAGGGCCACCACATCGGGGGCCGAGAGGGCCTGTTGTACCTCATCGCGCAGCAACACGTTGTATTTGTTGGCCTTGCAGGTAACGCACCAGTCGGCGGTGACATCGATAAAGACCCGTTTGTTCTGGGCCAGCGCATCTGTGATGGCGCGTTCAGAGAGCGGCTGCCAGACCACCTTGTCAACGTTGGCCGATCCCTGCGCGCTAAAGGCACCGCTCAGCAACAGGGGGCTGCCAATCAGGGCTGCGAGGGCGATCGCCAGCGTGAAGCCGCGCATGCCGTAACGCCATATGATGCCAATCAGCAGTGCCAGCAGCATGGCAACCATCAGCCAGCCGGTGGCATAGCTGCCGAGATGGTTGTCGAGCAGGCTGGTGAGCCAGAGGCTGGAGCCCAGCATCATCAGGCCAAGCAGGATGCGCAGATGGTTCATCCAGCGCCCTGGTTTCGGCAACCAAAGGGCGAGCCGTGGTAGGGCTGCCACCAGCAGCCAGGGCAGGCTCATGCCAATCCCCAATGCCGTGAAGATCAGCCAGAGCTGACCAAGGGGGGCTGCCAGCGCAAAGGCCACCGCGGTGCCGAGGAAGGGGGCCGAGCAGGGGGTCGCCAGCAGAGTGGCGAAGCTCCCCTGCAGGAAGTGACCGCCGAGGCCGTTGCCGCCGCTGGTGGCGAGGCGGGTGCTGAGGGCGCTGGGCAGGCGGATCTCGAACAGCCCCAGCAGGTTGGCGCAAAACAGCAGGGTCACCAGCACCATCAAGCCGATAAAACCGGCGCTCTGGAACTGGATGCCCCAGCCGACGGCCCCTTGCGTGGCGCGTAGCAGGCTGCTCATGGCCGCCAGCACCCAGAAGGAGGCGATGATCCCGGTGCTGGCGGCGAGGAACTGCTTGCGCACCGTTCCCTGTTCACGCTTCTGATGTTGCAACACTGTTCCCAGCTTGAGCGCCAGCACCGGCAGCACGCAGGGCATCAGGTTGAGGATCAGGCCGCCGAGCAGCGCCGCCCCTAGCAGCCAGAACAGCGAATGACTCTGGTTGGGCAGTGCGAGCGGCGCGCCGATCGTCCCCTTGCCCTGCCACGCCTGTTCGCCACTGGTGAGCAGCAGGCCGAGGGATTGGCCACGCAGATCCGGCGCATCCCCCTGCCAGCCATCGCTCACCGGCACCCGGGCGATCAGGGTGTTGCCCTCGACCTTAAGCGCCGGTTTGCCAAATTCGGCCCCCTCCAGAGCGTCGATGAAGAGCGCTGGTGATTGCCAGCCCTCCGCCCGCTCGGCGCGCAGTTGCAGCTGGTTGTGCTGATAACCCAGCTCGACCCGGGTTTCGGCAGGCAATTGCTGGGGCAGGGTACTCATCGCCTTCGCCCAGGCAAAATCGAAGTCGGCTGGGGCTGCGCCATCCAGCGCGAGGGTGAAGGGGAAGTCGGTCAGGATGCAGACGTTGCTGCAGGTCGAGAGGCGCAGAGTCCCCTTGAGCGGTTGCCCGGTTGGGTAATTGAGGCTCAGAGGGAAGGTCACCTCCCCCTGATAACCCTGGGTGCTGAGCCCGGCTACCTCGAAGTGGCGTGGCACCGGCCAGCGCCACTGAAAGTCTCCGACCGGCTCGTCCCACAGGATCTGGGGAGCAATGCCCCCTTCTCCCGGGCTGTGCCAGTAGGTTTTCCAGCCCGACTCCAGCTCGACATCGAGCAGGATGCGGGTCTGATCTGCCGTGCCGCGGTCGGCCTGCAGCCGTACCCGGGCGTGATCATTCTGTGGGCTGGTGAGCCAGCCCGTGTCGCTGGCCAATCCCATGGATTGCCACAGCAGACTGCCCAGTAGCAGGGCCGTCTTGAAGAGATTCGACATCTTTTTGGTCTCGCAAAAATGAGTGACAGCTAACGAAAGAACGCTGCCAAACTCATTCCCGCCAGACGCAGAGGGTGAGATGCAGACGTCGCTCGGGCGGTGAGATGACTCTGGGAGGGGGCAGTGGCGGTGTGTAGCGCCAAAGGGGGGCCAGCAGGGCGAGCAGCACGGCCACGGCAAAGAAGAGCTGTTCGACGCAGAGCAGGGTGGCGGCGCTCAGCCACTTGCCGTTGAGCTGGCAGCTGGTGGGCTGCGGGCTGGCCGGTTTGGCATCCTCTTGATCCGTTGCCGAGCCTGGAACGGGCAGTGCCTGACAGCTGAGGGCGTGATCGAGCAGGGCAAGCCGGGCCAGCGGCTGGGCCGCACAATTGAGCACCAGCAGGCAGACCAGCAGCAGGAGATGTTTCGCTACCCGTTGTTGCAACATCATGTTCGCCCCGTCCATCAAGATGGGGCCATCCTAACGACCAATGGCGGGTGGGGCAAGTCGGCGGCGTATTGATGAGCTGCACTGTGGGGGGGCGACGGAGAGGGTGGTCGGTTCTGTTTGGCGAACGCTTGTTCGCTAAAAGGGGGATCAGTATACTGCGCCGAGTTAAAACTCGAGGTGTTCGATGCTCAAAATTGCCCGTGTGCTGCTGCTTGGTCTGCTGCTCATTTTCTGGTTCCTGTTCGGCCTGCTGCTCTGTCTGGTTCGTCCGCGCCATCCCAACAACGTCTATGTCTTCGCCCGCATGTATCACGCGGTCTGCCCGCTGATCGGGCTGCGAGTCAAGGTGACGGTGGCCGACGAGGTCAAATCGGTCGGCCCGGCGGTCTACGTCTGCAACCACCAGAGCAACTTCGACATCTTCACCGTGACCGGTGCGGTGCAGCCCGGCGTGGTGGCGGTGGGCAAGAAGAGCCTGCTTTGGCTGCCGCTGTTTGGCCTTATCTTCTGGCTCTCCGGCAACGTGCTGATCGACCGCTCCAACCGCTCCCGTGCCATCGGCACCATAGGTCAGGTGGTGGATCGCATCAAGAACCGTGGCACCTCCATCTGGATGTTCCCGGAAGGGACCCGCTCCCAGGGACGTGGCCTGCTGCCGTTCAAGGCGGGCGCTTTCCACACTGCGGTACAGGCTGAAGTTCCCGTGGTGCCCATCGTCTGCTCCAGCTACTTCGGTCAGGTCGATCTCAATCGCTGGGACAACGGCGAAGTGCTGGTGGAAGTGATGGCGCCGGTCTGTAGCAAGGAGCACGGTGCCAGCGGCATTCGCGATCTCTCCGATACCTGCCGCGCCCGGATGGAGGCCAAACTGACTGAACTGGACAGCAAGCTGGGCCACAGCCACGCCGCCTGACGGATATCGGAGACGCATCGACAAGGGAGCCACAGGCTCCCTTTTTTGTTGGTAAAAATCACCACCTGGTTGGCTATTCTCACCAACAATCCCTTCTTGAGTTTCTTCAGTAAATTCCCATCTATATGTAAAGCAACAATAATTTTTATTGGCACGGCTCTTGTAATGCAATGGGAAGAGATAGCCATCCCATCAACAAGGAGCCAGACCATGAGTGTATTCAGCCGCCTGACCGACGTGATTAATGCCAACCTGCACAGCCTGCTCGACAAGAGTGAAGAGCCAGAGAAGATGCTGCGCCTGATGATCGAAGAGATGGAGCAGGTGCAGGTCGAGATGCGTACCCAGGCCGCCCGCGTGATTGCCGAACAGAAACAGCTGGAGCGTCACCAGCAGGCGTTGCAGGCGCAGATCCTGGAGTGGTCGGCCAAGGCCGAGCTCGCCATCCAGAAGGGACGTGAGGATCTGGCCCGCGCCGCCCTCACCGAGAAGCTGGCGGAGGTCAAAAAATGTGAACAGCTGGAGCAGGACAAGACTCGGGTCGCCGAGGTGCTGGCCCAGCTTACCGCCGATAGCGAACGGCTGGCTGCCAAGCTGACCGAGGCGCGCGAGAAGCAGAAACTGCTGACCCTGCGCGAGCAGACTGCCCACAGCCGCATTCGTGCCCGCGCTCAGGTGGACAACCAGCGGATGCATGAGCTGATGGCGCGCTTTGATGGTTTTCAGGGCCGGGTCGATCAGCTGGAAGCCCAGCTGGAGGCGGCCACCCTGGGGCAGAATCCCTCGCTGGAGGCCCAGTTCCGCGAGCTGGAGCTCAATGACGAGATCGAGCGCGAGCTAGCTCGCCTCAAAGGCCAGAAGGCGGAGGTGTAATCATGAGCCCCTGGCCCAAGGATCTGGTGCATCGCAAGCTAACCGGGGTCTGCGCCGGTATTGCCAGGCGGTTGGGGGTCTCCAGAGTCACGGTGCGGGTGGTGGCACTGCTCGCCCTGATCCTGATGCCGCCGCTGGCACTGGCCGCCTATCTGCTGGCGGTGCTGGTGATGCCGCCCCGTTATGAATTGAAGCGCTGGCTGGATTGACCGAAGGGTTGATCAGCCGGCAGACAAGGTACTGATAAGGAGCAAGTTATGCTGGAATTTTTCATATTGCTGGTGGTGCTGCTGGTCATGGCACTGACCGGTTTTACCCTGGTAGCCATGTTGCTGGTGAGCGGCCTGTTCGTGCTGCTTGGGGCACTGGGCGGCATGCTTGCTCTGATCATCAAGCTGGCCCCCTGGTTGTTGCTGGTGCTGGCAGTTTGCTGGCTGATCAGTAACCGCAGCAAGCGTTCCAATACCTACCTCTAACCCGCCTGAGGTTGTGCAAGACGTTGTGTGATGCTCCCTGATTTCCCCTTTCCGGCCACTCATCGAGTGGCCTTTTTTGCCTGCATCCCTTAAGGTCGGGGCGTTTCGGTTAACCACTGCTCGCTCCAGCTCTGCCAGAGTGCCGGGCTTTTTATCAGCTGTTCCTTGAAGGATTTTGGCTGCTGTTTGAGGCGATATTCGATGCGCAGGGCCGCCCCTTTCTCGCCGACCTCCTGTTGCCACGCCAGCGTCAGTGGCCCCTTGCCGCGCAGGGCGCGAGCGCCCTTGCCACTCTGGTGCTGGCGCAGGCGGCGCAGCGGATCCGTGCTGATCCCGGTATAGAGCAGGCCGGTGGCGGTACGCACCATATAGACAGACCAGCGGGAAGGGGCAGATGGTTGCTGTGCCGGTGTGGTGGTCGCGGGTTCTCTCATTCAAATTCTCTGTGCCAAACTCAGAGGCAGCTCAAGGAGGTGCGATGAGAGTCTGGTTTTGGTTGTGGTTATTGTTGTCGGTCCCGGCTCTGGGGGAGACGATCCGTCTCTACGATTACCATCAGCATCCCCCCTTCAACACCGGAGTGGATGCAGGGCTGAGCCGCGAGCTGGTCAAGTATCTCAATGAAAAGCTGGGGGGTGAACCCAGAATCGAGCTCTGGCTGGTCAATCGCGCCCGACTGGCGCTGGAGATGGCGGATCCCGACTTTGATGGTCTGGTGGTCTGGGTCAATCCCGCCTGGGTGGGGGATCCCCATCGTGAGCGCTATCTCTGGACCTTTCCGGTGATGCGCGACACCAACGAGCTGGTCTCGAACATCGACAAGCCGATCACCTATCGCGGGCCTGACTCCCTCAAGGGGTTGGTGTTTGGCGGGGTGGAGGGCTACCGCTATCAGGGGATCGATGATGCAGCTGGCCGCGGCGAGCTGGTACGTCAGGATGCCAAAAAGGTGAAGACCAACCTCGAGCTGCTGGTGCGCGGGCGCATCGATGTGACGCTGGTGAGTGGTTCATCGCTGGGCTTTTTCATCGACGCACAGCACTATCAGGGCAAGCTGTTTATCTCACCCTTCCCCCAATCCAGCTATACCCGCCATATCCTGCTGCCAAAATCTCGCCCAGAGCTGCATGCCACCCTCAACGACATCGCCGAGCAGATGGACAGGGATCCCCGCTGGCACAAGGTGTTGGAGTCCTATCGCGGTACGCCCTGAGGGCGGCGCTTGAGCCGGTGCAGCGGTAACAGGCTCACCAGCAGACCAGCCCAGACGAAGGCGAAACCGACCGCCTTGATGGGGTCCGGCGCCTCACCAAACCAGTAGATGGCGAGCAGGAAGGCGAGGCTGGGCTCGATATATTGCAGTAGGCCCACCGTGCTCATCCGGGTTCTCGCCACCGCGTAGCAGAAGAGCCCCACCGGCAACAGGGTGGCGGGCGCACTGCCCATCAGCAGCAGTTTGTCGGCCAGATCCCCGTTCACGAATGCCCCTTCCCCGTGCCACGCCAGCGTGCCGATGATGATCAGCGCGACGGGCAGTTGCACCATGGCTTCCAGATAGAGGCTGGTGCCGGTGTCGTAGTGGATCTTCTTCTTGATAAGGCCGTAGCAGGCGAAGTTGGCCCCCATGATGAGGGAGAACCAGGGGAGTTGGCCGTAGCAGAAGAGCATGTAGGCTAGACCCGCCAGTGCCAGGGCGACAGCCAGATGTTTTTGCGGGGTGAGCCGCTCTTTCAGGAAGATGACTGCGAATACGATATTGAACAGCGGCGTCATGAAGAAGGCGAGACTGGTGGTCAGTACCTGCCCTGTGGTGAGGCACCAGGTGAACATGCACCAGCTGATCGACATGACCGGGCCGGCCAGCAGGATGAGGCCCAGCTGGCGCGGCTCGCTGCGCAGCTGTGTCCAGGGCACCTTGTGGCCAAGCAGCAGAAACAGGCCGCCAAGCAGGACAACCGACCAGAGCACGCGGTGGGAGATGAGCTCCCACATGTTGACCTCGGGCATGAACTGATAATAGAGCGGCAGCATCCCCCAGAGGATGAAGGAGAGGGTCGCCGTGCCCGTGCCTAGCCAGTTTTTCATCTCTACCTGTTTATTAAATTAAACATCTATCGGTGAATAATAAATAGAGGCCACCCCTTTCACAAGCGAGATCTGGTGGAAAACTCTGTTACTATCGCGCTCATGAGTCGACTGGATAGCCTGTTTGAAGAGATCCGCGCCTGCCGCCTGTGCGAGGCGCATCTGCCGCTCGGGCCGCGGCCGGTGATCCGCGGGGCCGAGAGTGCCCGCCTGCTGATCATCGGTCAGGCCCCCGGCACTCGGGTGCATGCCAGCGGTATCCCGTGGGATGACCTCTCTGGCGATCGCTTGCGCCACTGGCTCGGGGTCGATAAACCCACCTTCTACGACGAATCACGCATTGCGATTATGCCGATGGGGCTCTGTTATCCCGGCAAGGGCAAGTCGGGCGACCTGCCACCCAGACCCGAGTGTGCGCCCACTTGGCACGACAAGGTGCTGATGCTGCTGCCCAATATCGAGTTGACCCTGCTAATCGGTCAATATGCCCAGCATCGCTATCTGGGCAAGGCGGCCAGGGGATCGCTGACCGAGACGGTGCGCAGCTGGGCTGACTATGGCCCCGGCTGGCTGCCGTTGCCGCACCCTTCGCCGCGCAATACCCTCTGGCTCAGGAAGAATCCCTGGTTCGAGCAGGAGATCGTCCCTCATCTGCAGCAAAGGGTCGCCCCTTTGCTCGAGCGACCCTGAGCGCTTAAACAGCCGGTTCGGCCAGCGGTTTGGGTTTGCTGCGGGCCATGGCGATGAGCGGCAGTACGATGCAGATACAGCCCAGCAGCAGCGGCAGACCGGGCTGCTCGTCAAACAGCCACACCCCGATGGCCACCGCCATCAGCAGACCTGTGTACTCCGCCGAGGCGATCTTGCTCGCCTCCGCCTTGCGATAGGCCACCACGCACAATCCCGCATAGACCATGATCAGCGCCGAGGAGCCGAAGGCGGGCCACCACATCTGCCACTGCCAGTCGCCCCCTTCCCACAATGCCAGCGCCAGGATAAAGGGCATGCTCAGCACGTTGGTGAAAAACAGGGTCTGGGCGATGGGCTGCTTGAGCGGGATCCGCTTGATCAGCAGGTTGTTGAGCGCCATCGACAGCGCCACCCCGAGCGCCGCCAGTGCGGCCCAGTTCACCTCGGTCGGGCGCAGCACGATCAGTACCCCGATAAATCCGATGACTGCGGTCAGCACCTTCTGGCGCGAGATCACTTCTCCTGCCATCCACACCGCCAGCGGCACCATCATCAGCGGCGCGGCATAGAACAAGGCATTGGCGGTGGCGAGCGGCAAGCGGGTGAGGGCCACCACCATCAGGCAGACGCCGACCGCCCAAATATGGGCCCGCAGCAGGTGCCACTTGATGGCCACCGGTGGGTTGCGGCGCCATGACCAGAGCAGCCAGGGCATCAGCAGAATGGCGGCCGAGAGCTGGCGGAAAAAGACAAACTGGAAGATGGGCTGATCCGGTTCCAGCACCTTGACCAGCGCATCGGAAAAGACCGCCACCATATTGCCCAGCACCAGATAAAGGATGCCGACCCCTACTGCATTCATACCACCTCCCACTTCAGATGAGGGGAGGGTAGCGTGCCGGTTGATATCCAGTAAAATGATAAAAAATGACCACCCATGAGATATTTAGATAATGAAGCTTCCTCCTCTGCGTGCGGTGCAATATTTCGAGGTAGTGGCCCGGCTGCTCAGCTTCTCCCGTGCCGCCCTTGAACTGAACGTCAGCCAGAGTGCGGTCAGCCACCAGATCCGCCTGCTGGAGGATTTTCTGGGTGAGCGCTTGCTGCTGCGTCAGGGGCGCCTGCTCTCGCTGACGCCGCAGGGGGAGAGCTACTTCGAAGGGATTGCCGCCGGGCTCAGCCAGATAGCCCAAAGCAGCGAACAGTTGCGCGGGGGCGGCGAGATGCGAGTCCGGCTCGCGGTCTACAGCTCGTTTGCGGTGAAGTGGCTGATCCCGCGGTTGGCTGGATTGCGCCAGCTCTACCCCGAGCTGGATTTGAGTCTGGAGATGGTGGCGGAAGATCCTGAGCTATCTGATCGGGTGGCGGATTGCTTTATCACAGTCTCACCCAACGGGCGGGGCTACTGCCACGATCTTATCTATCAGGAGCGGCTCTTTCCGGTCTGCAGCCGCCGCTTGTTGCAGCAGGTCTGCGGGGAGTGGCCTGAGGCCATCTGGCAGCTGCCGCTGCTCTCGGTGCAGTCCATTTACAAGGCGCGGGGCGAGGATTGGCAGCGCTGGGCCAAGGCGGGCGGGCTGGTGATCCCGGACGAGGCGCGGATGCACCATTTCAGCCATGTGCTGCTGGCGATGGAGGCGGCGGCCTGGGATCAGGGGGTGGCGTTCGTGAATGACTACATGCTGCGGCCCGATGATCCCCAGCTGGTGGCCTTGCCGGTACACCAGCTGGAGACGGGGGATGCCTTCTACTTTACCTGCAAGCGATCGCGGGCCCATGAGCCCGCTATCAGCCGGTTGCGCCAGTGGCTGATGATGGAGACACGCCAGAGCATGCCGCTCTAGCCTGCACCGTTACGCTCTCTTGAACTGGCTCAGTACAAACAGGCTGGTGGCACAGACGACGACCGAAGGGCCTGCCGGGGTGTCCTGATACCAGGAGAGGGTCAATCCACCCAGCACGGCGAGACAGCCAATCAGCGCGGCAAAGCCGGCCATCTGCTCCGGCGTCTGGCTGAAGCGGCGGGCGGTGGCGGCGGGGATGATCAGCAGGGAGGTGATGATCAGCGCGCCGACAAACTTCATCGCCACGGCGATCACCAGCCCGATCAGCAGCATCAATACACAGCGCAGCACATCGACCCGGATCCCTTCTACCCGTGCCAGCTCTTCCGAGATGGTCATGGAGAGCAGGGGATCCCACAGTCGCCACAGGGTAAGCAGTACCAGCGTGCCACCGCCGTAGATCCAGAGCAGATCCATCGGTTGTACCGAGAGCAGGTCGCCGAACAGGTAGGCCATCAGATCCACCCGCACGTTATCCATAAAACTCAAGGTAACCAGACCGAGCGACAGGGCGCTGTGGGCCAGAATGCCGAGCAGGGTATCTGTTGCTACCTGCTGGTTGCGACTCATGATCACCAGCAGCATCGCCATGGCGAGGCAGCAGACCACTACCGCCAGGGTGAGATCGACCTGTAGCAGGATGCCCAGCGCGATACCGAACAGACAGGCATGGGAGAGGGTATCGCCAAAATAGGCCATCTTGCGCCATACCACGAAGCTGCCGAGGGGGCCGGCCAGCAGGGCGATGCCGAGACCGGCCGCGAGGGCGTATAACAGAAAGCTGTCCACTTGAATGTCCTGTTGCTTGGGCTATTTGCTGTGAGCGTTGTTGCGAGAAGGCAGGCGGATGACGGGAGCCTGCGGTTCATGATGGTGGTGTTCGCCGTCGCAGTGGTGATGGTGGGTATAGACCGCCAGCACCTCCTGCTCCGGTCGCCCGAACAGACGGGCAAATTCGGGGTGGCGGGCCACGCTTTCCGGCTCGCCATGACAGCAGACGTGGCGATTGAGGCAGATCACCTCGTGGGTGCTGGCCATCACCAGATGCAGGTCGTGGGAGACCATCAGCACGGCGCAATTGAACTCGGCGGCGAGCTGGCCGATGAGGGCGTAGAGCTCGATCTGGCCGGTGATATCCACACCCTGCACCGGCTCATCCAGCACCAGCAGCTCGGGCTTGACCAGCAGGGCGCGAGCCAGCAGTACCCGCTGCATCTCGCCACCGGAGAGCTTCTGCATCCGGTTTTCCAGCAATCCCTCTGCGCCCACCCGGGCCAGTGCTTCCTCGATGGAGAGGCGGCTATTCTTGCCCAGTTGCAGGAAGCGACGCACCGTCAGCGGCAAGGTGGGATCCAGATAGAGGCGCTGGGGCACATAGCCGACTCTCAGGTCGCGGCTGCGGGTGATCTTGCCCGAATCCGGTGTGAGCAGACCCAGCACCAGCTTGCTCAGGGTGCTCTTGCCCGCCCCGTTGGGGCCGACTAGCGTGGTGATTTTGCCTTTATTGAGGGTAAAGGAGACCTTGTCGAGCACAGAGCGTCCATCAAACGAGAGAGAGACCTCTTTTAGCTCTACCAGTTGGCTCATGACAACTCCGGGGTTTACAGCCAGTGAGAGTTATAATATAACAAAAAGAGGCTGTTATATTATCACATACTCACCCCCTGACGAGATTCACCAATGAGAATTATTGCGCTTTTCACTGCCCTGCTGGCGGTGAGTTTGCCTGTTCGTGCCATTGAGGTACTGACCTCCATCAAGCCCCTTGGCTTCATCGCTGCGGCGATCACTGACGGCGTGAGTGAGCCCAAGGTATTGTTGCCGACCGGCGCCTCTCCCCACGATTTCTCCCTGCGCCCTTCCGATATTCGCAACATCAACAGTGCTGGGCTGGTGGTGTGGGTTGGCCCCGAGCTGGAAGGTTTTATGGCCAAGCCGCTGGCTAATCATCCCCATGCTCTGGCCCTGACTCAGGTTGAGGGGATGCCGCTGTTCAACTACGCGACTCTGGATAGTCACGACTCCCATGACCATGATGATCACGATCATGCCGCCCACGAGCACGGTGACCATGATGAAGGGCATGAGGGACATCATCACGAAGGGGTCGATCCCCATATCTGGCTTGGCCCGACGCAGGCCAAGGTGATTGCCAAGGCGATCGCAAGTGAATTGGGCAAGCTGGATCCGGCCAATCAGGCTCGCTATGAGGCCAACCTCGCAGTATTTGACGCCAAGGTGAATGCCAAGGACAAGGTGATTGCTGGGCAGATGAAGGCGGTGAACCAGAAGGGGTACTTTGTCTTCCACGAGGCGTATGGCTATTGGGAGCGCCATTACGGCATGAGTTCAAAAGGTCACTTTACCGTGAGTCCGGAGCGTCGCCCGGGCGCCAAGACCCTGGTGGATATCCGCAAGGCACTGGAAGAGAAGCAGGCGAGCTGCATTTATGCCGAGCCGCAATTCTCACCGGCTGTGATCGAATCGGTGGCGCGCAATACCGGCGCCAAGGTGCTGTTACTGGATGAGGTGGGTGAACAGGTGCCGCTCGGCCCGGATGGTTATCCCCAATTTATGCAGCAACTGGCAGACGCATTCACCCAGTGTCGCTGATCACCGGCTGAGCCTGTCATCCGGAGGGACTATACTGACCTCCAGCATCTGACATGGAGTGTCCGGTATGAAATGGTTGTTGATCCCGGCCTGCACTCTGGCGCTATGTTGCGCTAGCGTGCAGGCTTCGCGTCTTTCCGAATACATTGCCAGTCCGGATCTGCGGGCCAAACTGCAGGAAGTGTATGGTGGCCGCGCCATTCAGCGGGCCGAGGCATTCTCTCGCCTGCTCACCCCCAGAGCGGGTACAACCGACCAGCAAAAGGTCGAGCTGGTGAACAACTACTTCAACAATCTGACCTATAGCGAGGATCCCAAGCTGTGGGGGGATGAGGATTACTGGGCCAATCCGCTGGAGTTCATCGGCGCCCGGGGTGGGGATTGCGAGGATTACAGCATCTCCAAGTATTACACCCTGATGGAGCTGGGGGTGGATGAGAAGAAGCTGCGGCTGGCCTACGTCAAGGCTGTGCGTTACAACCAGTTCCACATGGTGACTCTCTATTTTCCGACGCCCAAGGCTGATCCACTGGTGCTAGATAACATCAACAGCCGGATCCTGCCTGGCAGCAAGCGTACCGATCTCATTCCCGTTTACAGCTTTGATGCCAAAAGCATCTGGATCATGAAGTCACGGCGGGAAGGGACGCTGGCGGGGAGTGCCGATCGGCTGGCGCAGTGGACATCGATGAAGACCCGTTTCTCCAGCGAGCAGTTGCGCTCTCCCCGCCGTCAGTTATAGCTTGCCCGCCGCCTTCAACTCATCGAAATATTTCGCCGCGCCCGGATGCTGTTCAATACTCAGCACCGGGCCGGTTTTATTGCGTGCCCGGTGAAACATATTGGCGTAGCCATAAGTCTGCTCATTGAACTTGGTCTGCTGGGTCAGCATGGCCTTGGTCAGATGATAGACAGACTCTTCCGGCATGCTGGCATTGGTAACCAGGGTGGCGGCAATGGCAAAGGTGGGAGTTGCCTTCAGATTGCCGGGGTAGATACGAGCGGGCACCTGACTACGTTGGTAATATTTGACCCCTCTGAGTAGCTGATCCCGGGTGGCCCCATCGACGGGGAGGAAACTGACCGCGCAGCGTTTGGCGGTGTCGAGCACAATCCGGTTAGGGTGTCCCATCACCAGTGCAAATGCGTCGATCTGCTTGCTGCAGAGCGCATCCGGCAGGTTGGCCATGCTTTTCAGATCGAGATCCTGCTCTTTCGCTCCCAAGATGTTGAACAGGGTCAGCGCTGTCTGGCGTGTTCCCGAGCTCTTCAACCCCATGTCGATGGGGGCGAGCTTGAGTTGTTCCAGTGACGTGATATCGCCATCGGCACGGATCACTATGGTGAAGGGCTCTGCATGGGTGGCAAACAGGGCGCGCAGCTCGGGTTGCGGCTGCGTGGCAAAAGGGCCCAAGCCCTGGCTTGCCTGATATAGCCAGTCTGACTGCACCATGGCATAGGAGGACTCGCCACTCTTTAGCCGCTGCAGGTTTTCTATTGAACCCGATGAGCTCTGCAGTGTGCACGCAAGTTGCTCGTCGATCTCATGAGCCAGACGGCAAAACTCTTTGGTTATCTGGTGATAAATCCCCTGCTCACCCCCGGTGGTGATAGTGATGGTTTCAGCCATCAGGCCGGGTTGCCACAGCAGGGGCAACAGCATGGCGAGCTTCTTCATGATTGCGCCTCCTTGGCATAACCATCGATACCCCAGGTCCGCAGTTTGTCGATGTCGTGACACTCTCCCGATTCTGCCAGTAGGGTATAGCCAGCAGCATGCATGGTTTGGGAGAGCAGATTCCAGTAGAGCGGCGCATCGGTCAGCTGACAGCTGATAAAAATGGGATTGAGCGGGTCAAGTTGATTGAAGGTATCCGCATTGAGGGGAATGGCGCTGAAGGCGAGCTCACACCCCTGTTCCTGCAACGCAGCCAATGTGGCTTGGCCGTGGGCGGGGAATGTGGCCACATCCCAGCGCCAATCCAGAGTTTTGCCTCGACCCTGGCTTAGCAGAGGGGCGATTTCTGACCATTGCGGATGATTGAGTAGGGAGAGGGGCAGCAAGATCCCTTCTATATGAGAGTGCCGCCACTGTTGCAGGGCGCTCTGGACGGTCGCGAGATCGCTGTCTGCACCGAGGGGCTGACTGGGCAAGAAACGCTGATAGAGTGTGATCTCCCCTTGTGTGGAGACAAATTTTTGCAGTTGCCCGCCTTCCGGTAACGGGCTTAGCCCTTGCAGCGGCTGTGGGGTCGTCAGTGGCAGCTGTTTTCCCAGTTGGGTGATTTTGAGTCGTTGTTGCAGCAGATCCCGTTTGCGTTCGGAAACCAATTGGTTGATGGAAAGTGCCACCTCTTTAAGGTCTTGCAACCAGGGGGTGGGCAGGGTGCTGTTGAACTGGTGTTTACGGATGCGGATCAGCTGCAGGTTGATCTGTTCCAGGGGCTGCAGCAGGCGTTTGCACACCAGGGAGATGATCAGGGTAAATACGATGAGGCCCGCCAGCAGCGCCAGACCGGTGCGGCTGATGGCATTCCACAGATGCTGATAGGCGTAGCCGCTATGCCCCTCAAGGGTCAGAGTGCCCAGCATGCGCCAGCCATCGGTCAACTCTTGCTCAATCTTGACGGGCGGCATGCCGATAACCGAGGGAAGCCAACCGGGGACATTTTGCTGGGTAGAGTGGAAGACCTTCTGAAACAGCAGCTGGCCATCGGGATCGATCAGGGTGACCGAGCTGACGAAGCCGCCATCGAACATGGCATTGACGATGGTCTCGGCCAGCACATTGTCGTCATTGAGCAGGGTTCCTTGCAGCACCAGCCCGAGAGCGGTGATGGCGGTTTCCAGGTTGGCTGACATCTGGTCGAGGATGGATTGGCGGACCGTCGTGACTTCCAGCGCAAACAGCAGCGCTGCACCGATCAGGAACAGGACGACAATTATTCTGATTAACAGTTTTGCTAACGACATGTCCACTCCATGGAAAAGTTATCGCAACATTTCGGGTTTCTATTCAGTATCGAATCCGACCCGGTTCTTAAAAATAGGAAAAAATGGTTAAAAAAGACGATCATTTCTGCCCATCAGGGCGGGTTATGCATAAAATGTGAGGTTCATGCAGATTGTGATGAACTATTTGTAACTATTTTTGTCTAACAAACAGTTTTATACGGTTTTGTCACAACTGACATCGCAACTCACACTCTTTAGATCTAAATACAGGATAGCGGATGAAACGTCTCCGTCCCTTGGTAGTACAGGCTGCCAATTGGGAACCACCGGTTCCCCGCAAACATTTTTACGCCATGCTGATGCTGACGGCCATGACCCTGTCAGCAGTGGCATTATTGCCAGCTCCGGGTGACATCCTCGAGCGGCCGCTGCGTCTTGAGTTGCCCATTGATACCGCCGGTACGGCAACCAACGAAAACAACACCGACTTTAACGAAATCCCCGATCACGAACTGGTTGATCAGAGTGCGCCGGATGACGACATCCCGGTTGACACCACCCCCCAGTGGCAGGATTACCGGGTCCGCAACGGAGAAAACCTGACCGCCATTTTTAACAATCTCGGTCTCTCCACCACCACCCTCTACAAGGTGCTGGACGCGGATAACAAGAATTATCTGGCGCGCCTCAAGCCGGGCCAGAATATCGAGCTGCTGATCGATCAGGACAACATCCTGCAGCAACTCAAAATCCGCCTGAACATCAAGCAGACGCTGGTGATGGCGCGCAGCGACGATGCCTATACCGCCTCCATGATCAATGAGAAGGTCGAGTGGCAACCGCAGCGTTACAACGGCGTGATCAACGGCAGCTTCTATGTCAGTGCCCGCAATGCGGGGATTCCGGCCAACCATATCCAGAAAATTGCCAACCTGTTCCAGTGGCGAATGAATTTCGCCAAGGATCTGCAGAAGGGCGACAAGTTCAAAGTGCTGGTACGCCAGGAGACGGTGGAAGGCAAGAGCACTGGCAACAGCCAGCTGCTGGGTGTGGAAGTGACCAGCCAGGGCAAGACGGTGTCGGCCTGGCTCTCCGATGACGGCAACTATTACGACGGTCAGGGCAACAGTCTGGAGCGCGGATTCCGCCGCTACCCGACCCATAGCCGCTATCGGATCAGCTCCAATTTCAACCCGGCGCGCAAACATCCGGTAACCGGTATGGTGCGTCCTCACGAGGGCACCGACTTCGCAGTGCCGGTGGGCACGCCAGTGCTGGCGACCGGTGATGGTATCGTCCAGAAGGCAACCAGCCACCCGCTGGCGGGTACCTATATCGTCATCAAGCATGGCCGTACTCTCTCTACCCGTTATCTGCACCTGAGCAAGCTGCTGGTCAAAACCGGTCAGCGAGTGAAGATGGGCGACAAGATCGGCCTCTCCGGCAACACAGGTCGCTCGACCGGTGCTCACCTGCACTACGAGCTGCGGATCAACAACCGCCCGGTCAATGCCATGACCGCCAAGCTGCCTATGGCTGAACCCCTGAGCGGCAAGGAGCGTCGTCTATTCCTTGCCAAGGTGAAGAGCTACCGCAAGGAGCTTGCCGCGGGTTGATACCTGTTGTCACCGCCTGAAATGAAAGGCCCCGCCAGATTGGCGGGGCCTTTTTACATGCGCAGTGAGGGTCAATAACCCTTGTCGAAGTCAATTTTGCCATCCAGTGGCTGGCCATCGATAAAGCGGATGTAGTTGCGCACAAAGATCTGTGCCACATCATCCGGGAAGCTGTAGGCGCTGTTGTGGGGGGTGACGATGAGGTTGGGTTGGCCCCACAGTGGACTGTCGGCAGGCAGCGGCTCCTGCTCGAACACATCCAGCACTGCCATCGCCAGCTTGCCGGTACGCAGTGCGGTGAGCAAATCGCCCGAGTGCACGGCGCTGCCGCGACCGACGTTGAACAGGATGGCGCCCGGTTTGCAGTGTTCGAAGCGGGCGGCGTTGAACAGATGACGGGTATCGCGGGTGGCTGGCAGCACGCTGACGATGACATCGGCCTGCGCTAGCATCTTGTTGAGCGCAGGTAGCTGATAAACCTGATCAAACCCGGCCCGCTCCCGACCGCTGCGGCTGATGCCCAGCACCTTCATGCCAAAATGTTTGCCGGTATGAGCGATATGCTGGCCAATGCTGCCGGTCCCCAGGATCAGCATGGTGCGCCCCTTGAGGCCCTGATAGGGGTGGCTTTGCCACAGCCGCTGTTTCTGCTGCTCCCGATAAAGGGGGATTTGGCGCATCAGGCTGAGCAGATGACCAAAGACATACTCGCTCATCAGTGGGCCGAAGATGCCGCGCACATTGGTGAGCTGATAATCACGGCGACTGTCAGGGTCGAGCAGCACATCGACTCCCGCATAGGTGGACTGGAACCAGCTCAGCTTGTTGGCTTTGGGCAGTAGCGGTTTGGCACGGGCCGGTTCGGCCATCAGAATATGGGCTTCGCCAATCAGTTTTTCGGCATCGCTCTGGTTATCGGCCCGCAGAATGCGCAGATGGGGGAGGTTGGCGGCCTTGAGCAGCCGTTCGTAGTGAGCATTATCCTGGCTGAGCAAAAGAAGGGTACGTTGGCTCATACTCTTGTTCCTTATCAGAATTTGCGGCGCAACAAGATGCCGCTCTCGACCCATCTTACCTGACTTCATATCGCAACATAGCCGACCAGGGCGCTTTTTCGTTTTCGCCGCGCCCCTCGTGGGCTACAATCTGCCCCACATTTTGCAAAGGATCCGACTCCAGTGTTTGGTGACAAGTTTTATAAGCGACTGGCCGAGCTACAGCCTTGGCAACAGACCGTCTACACCCTGGCGCTGGCAGAGCGCATGTACCCCAACTATGCCCTGTTCTGTCAGGCTTCCGGCTTTGGCAATGCAGGCGCTTTCCGGCATGCGCTGGATCAGATGTGGGTCTACCTCACCGTCAAGGGATCCCGTGTCAATCTGGGGGCCATTCTCGAAGAGTTCGAGTCTCACATTCCGGATCCCCGCAAGTTTGAATCCTACGGTGCCTATCCTGCGCTGGATGCCTGTGTTGCGCTGGGCTGCGCCTACAACTCAGTGATCTGCCGGGTCGGCGAAGAGGCCAACGATGCCAGCCACGCGTCAGTCGGTACCGTGGCCGGCTTTATCGAGCTGCTGGAAGAGCGGGATCTGACCGAAGAGGAGCTCTACGAGCACGAGTACATGGAAGCTGAGCTGGAGTTTCAGGTCGAACTGCTCAAGCGGGTTGCCCATGAACGCGATAGCGATCGTATCCTGGCCATCAGAGCATTCGCCTCTCAGGATGGCGTCTCCAATATTGGGATCAGCCTGGAAGAGTAATCCTCTGCGGCCCCTGATCGAAAAAAGCTCCCGTTCGGGAGCTTTTTTTATGCCTGAAATTGTTCAGCAGCTTATGCCTGCTCTTCGGTGAGGGGTCTGACGCTGAGCACCGGGGCGGCATCGATTTCGTCTGCATTCATCATGGAGGAGATGCGTTGCAGAGAGGAGAGCAGCAGGGTTTGCTCCCACGCCTCCAGCGCCTGAAAACGCTGGATGAAGCGCTCTTGCAGCGGGGTCGGGGCTTGAGCCAGCAGGGCGCGGCCTGCGTCAGTCAGTGTCGCGTGAACCTTGCGCTTGTCGGTATTGCTGCGAACGCGCTGCACCAGTTGACGGCTCTCCAATCGGTCCATGATGGTGGTGGCGGTGGCCTGGCTCATGTTGGTGTGATCGGCCAGCTGGCGCATGGAGATCTGTCCCAGCTCGTCGATCCCTTTGAGCAGCAAGAGTTGCGGGGAGGTGAGCCCGGCTTCTTTGATCAAGCGCCTGGAGTGCATGTCGATGGCACGAATAATCTGGCGCAGGGCGACCAGCACTTCATCATGTTTTTCCATGGGGTGTGCGTCATTGGAGGGCTATGGAGAGGCGCAAAATTTTCCGCCTAATTCGTCACAAGGTCAATATGGTTTTTGCTGTAATAATTTCTGCTCTAATTAATTTTGTGTTAGGTTGACGGGCATTTCACGGAATTCACCCTGACATTTGAGGAGCGAAATGATGAATGACGAGCTGGATATCAAGTCTCTGGTGGCCGAGTTACGTGTGGTCAGAGTGCGCTATGAACTGCCGGATACCTCGGCTTTTGTGCGCTATCAGCCTGCCTATGATGAAGACCCGAACAACCTCAAGGTGCACCACTATGATGGTGAGTTACCCCTCTCTTGTAGTGAGACAGGTACTTTTAACCTAAAGGAGTTGGTGAATGAATTGCGCTACGCCTATGTGCTGGTGCACCTCTTTCCTGACGAAAGTGCCATGAACTTCTATCTGACCGGCCTCGATACCGGCCTGGCCCAGCTGGAGTTCATCGGTGGCTCTTACGACTTCAACCGCCTCTGGATCACCAGCGGTGTCTCCAATCTGGGGGTTCCCATGGCCATCTTCCTTGGCAAGCGTCACGCCGTGAATGGCCAGCCCTCGGTTTCGCTGGTGGATCACCGCGAACAGGCGGCTGGCAAACTGGTCTATCGCGCCATCGGCGGCGCCGGTGATCATGTGGGCGAAGACTTTTTCAACAACGACTAAGGAGGCTGGATGCGAGCAAGCAAAGGGCTATTGAAAGGCCTCAACCCGACCATGGCCATGACGGCCCTCACCGTGATCACCCTGTTTTTGCTGTTTGGCGTATTTGTTCCCGATACCGCGGCCGCCTGGTTTGTCGGTGCCAAGGATCAGATTATTGCCGGGTTCAAGTGGTACTACATTCTGGTGGTCGCCCTGTTCCTGTTCTTCGCTGTCTACCTGATGTTCAGCCGTTTTGGCAGCATCCGGCTGGGTGACGACGACCAGGTACCGGAGTTCGGCTACTTCGCCTGGTTCTCCATGCTCTTTAGCGCGGGCATGGGGATCGGTCTGGTGTTCTGGAGCATCGCTGAGCCGATGAACCATCTGCAGGGCAATCCGTTCATTACCGAAGGGATGACCCCGGAAGCGGCCCAGATCGCCATGCGCCTCACCTTTTTCCATTGGGGTCTGCACCCCTGGGCCATCTATGTGATCGTCGGCCTGTCGCTGGCCTTCTTCAGTTATCGTCGCAAGTTGCCGCTGGCGATCCGCTCCGTGCTTTATCCCATCCTCGGCGAGCGGATTTACGGTTTCTGGGGCCATGCGGCCGATGTGCTGGCGGTGTTCGGTACCGTGTTCGGGGTGGCGACCTCCCTTGGTCTGGGGGTCTCCCAGATGAATACCGGCCTCAACCAGATGTTCGGTATGGCGGTGTCGCAGTCCAACCAGCTCTGGCTGATTGGCGGTATCAGCCTGATCGCCACTCTGTCGGCGGTTTCCGGGGTCGGGCGCGGAGTGAAGATCCTCTCCGAGCTCAATATCTGGCTGAGCGTCTTCGTGCTCGCACTCTTTCTGGTGCTGGGGCCGACCACTTATATCCTCAACGCCTATGTACAGAACATCGGTGATTACCTGCAGAACATCGTCAAACTGAGCTTCTGGACCAACACCGAGGCCAACGGCACCTCGGCCTGGCAGTCGAGCTGGACGGCGTTTTACTGGGGTTGGTGGATTGCCTGGGCGCCGTTTGTCGGCATGTTTATCGCCCGTATCTCCAAGGGGCGCACTATCCGCGAGTTTGTGCTCGGTGTGCTGCTGGTACCCTCGCTGCTCGGCATGTTCTGGCTCACCGTGTTTGGCGGTACGGCGATGAATCTGGAGCTATTCGGTGGTGGTGGCGTGGTCGCTGCGGTCAATCAGGATGTGACGCTGGCGCTCTACAAGACGGTCGAGCTGCTGCACTGGGATACCTTCGGCTGGATTGCCAAAGCTGTACTGACCCTGCTCATCTGCACCTACTTCATCACTTCCAGTGACTCGGGCACGCTGGTCATCACCACCCTGCTCTCCATCGGTGATCAGGAGCCGCCGGTACTGCACCGCGCCGTATGGGGTCTGGGGCAGGGGCTGGTTGCGGCCATCCTGCTGGTCTCCGGCGGCCTGGCAGCCTTGCAGGCGGCCAGCATCATAGCGGCGCTACCGTTCTCGGTGATCATGCTGGCGATGTGCTATTCGCTGATGCTGGGGCTCAAGCAAGAGAGCCAGCGCCAGTTTGAGTATCGTCAGAACCTCAAGCGCCACGATGGCTCATCCCATATGAGCCTGATGGAGCGAATTGGTCCGGCATAACGGCACCAGCAGGGGTTAGCACCCCCTCACATATCAATCTGGCTGCAAAACGGCCGCTCTGGCGATGCTCTCCTTGTGGAGCTCATCATCAGGGCGGCCGTCTGTTATGGGGCCGAGGTTACTCTTCGATAAAGGTCCACTCATCCTTGATGCGGCTGATGGCATCGGTGCGCTTTTTGGCGAGCTGCTCCTTGATCTCTTCCCCTTTGAAACCGGCAGCCACTATTTCTTGCACCGGCACCGCTTGGGCGGCAGCCAGCGCTTCGGCCACATAGTCCGGCTCGGCGTAGACCCGCTCCTCGAAACCGGTACGGCCATGGAAGTCGGCGCGGCAGGCGTCCAGCAACTGGGCAAAGCGCTCGGGACGACGCCAGGCATCTGCCTTGTCGAACACCTTGAGCAGGGTGGCGGGCTTGAGCTCAAAGGCGATATGGATGTGGGTGTGCAGATCGCTCACCAGCAGCGCCAGATCCCGGCACTCGTTGGGAACCCGGAACCGCTCGCACAGGGCGCGAATAAGCGGCAGCCCCTTCTGGCCATGACCGTGATGGCTTGGCCAGAACTCCTTGGGGGTCACTCCCTTGCCAAGGTCATGGCAGAGGGCAGCAAAGCGTACCGTCAGCTCGGGGGAGATCCGGCACGCCTGCTCCAGCACCATCAGGGTGTGGATGCCGGTGTCGATCTCAGGGTGCCACTTGGCCGGGGCGGGGACGCCAAACAGCGCATCAATCTCTGGGAACAGCGCCTTCAGGGCGCCGCACTGGCGCAGCACCTCGATAAAGATCTGCGGGGTCGGCCCCAGCAGCACCTTCTCCAGCTCCTTCCAAACCCGCTCCGGCGTGAGGTGGGCCAGCTCGCCAGCGGCCGTCATCTCGCTCATCAGGGCGAGGGTCTCCGGCGCTATGGTAAAGCCCTGAGCGTGGAAGCGGGCGGCGAAGCGGGCGACCCGCAAGATGCGCAGCGGATCTTCGGCAAAGGCAGGGGAAACGTGGCGCAGCAGCCGTTTCTCCAAATCCTTGATGCCGCCGTAGGGATCGTGGAGCTGGCCCTGATCATCTTCGGCGATGGCGTTGATGGTGAGATCTCGGCGCAGCAGATCCTGTTCCAGCGTCACATCGGGGGCGGCGTGGCAGACAAAACCGGTGTAGCCCTGACCCTGTTTGCGCTCGGTACGGGCGAGGGCATACTCCTGCTGGGTTTTGGGGTGAAGAAACACGGGAAAGTCGCGACCGACCTGGGTAAATCCCAGTGCCAGCATCTGCTCCACGGTGGCGCCGACCACCAGATGATCCCTGTCGCCCTGCGGCAATCCCAGCAGGCGATCCCGCACTGCGCCCCCAACCAGATAAGTCTGCAAACCGTCTCTCCCGTCATCAATCGTGGGGCCGAGTATATCGTCTTTGTTACCGCTTTGCTGCCTGACCACCACCTGCCTGCAGCGCCAGTCAGCGCGGCTTTGACTTGGGCGTGACGAGGCCTTACGCTGCCGCACCAGACAGTTGGCGCTGTGTTGCGGGATGACTTTATGCCCGCGCAGGCCAGATGAGCCGAAGGAACCGCAGAGTTCCCCTTATATCAACGACATGAGAACAACGTGAATCAATCAACCTTCGCAAGCCGGGTTCTGGAGTGGTACGAGCTTCATGGCCGCAAAACCCTGCCCTGGCAGCAGGAGAAGACCCCTTACCGGGTCTGGGTCTCGGAGATCATGCTGCAGCAGACTCAGGTCGCCACAGTCATCCCCTACTACCAGCGTTTTATGGCGCGCTTCCCCGATGTGGTGGCGCTGGCCGATGCCCCTGTCGACGAGGTGCTGCACCACTGGACCGGGCTTGGCTACTACGCCCGGGCCCGCAACCTGCACAAGGCTGCTCAGCAGATCCGCGATCATCACCACGGCCTCTTTCCCGAGCGCTTTGACGAGGTGATGGCGCTGCCGGGCATTGGTCGCTCAACCGCCGGGGCAGTGTTGTCGCTCTCTCTGGGTCAGCCCCACGCCATCCTTGATGGCAACGTGAAGCGGGTACTCACCCGCTGGCTGGCGCTGCCGGGCTGGCCCGGCCAGAAACAGGTGGAGAACGAACTGTGGGAGATCGCCATCCGGCTCACTCCCAAGCTGGGAGTGGCGCAATACAATCAGGCAATGATGGATATCGGGGCGACGATCTGCACCCGCAGCAAGCCTGCCTGTGATCGCTGTCCGGTGCGGGCCGATTGCCAGGGGCTGTCGCAAGGCAAGCCTACCGCTTATCCCAACAGCAAGCCCAAGAAGAGCATTCCGGCCCGCGATGGCATCATGCTGCTGATCCGTCACGGTGATGAGCTGCTGCTGGAGAAGCGGCCGCCACAGGGGATCTGGGGCGGGCTCTACTGCTTCCCGCAAGTGGCCTCGCTGGCGGAGGTGGATGGTCTGCTTGCGTCCCTTGGCCTGAGCCATCACGGTTATCGGGAACTGGCCGGTTTTCGCCATACCTTCAGCCACTTCCATCTCGATATTCAGCCGCTGCTGATTGACATTGATGAGGCGCAGCCGCTGCGGCTCATGGAAGCAGATAACCGACTCTGGTATAACTTACGCCATCCTGCCGAGGTGGGGCTGGCGGCCGCCACGGCCCGTCTGCTCGCCTATCCAGAGTTACAACCATAGAGGTCAACATGAGCCGTACTGTATTTTGCCAACGCCTGAAAAAAGAGGGCCCGGGTCTGGATTTCCAACTCTATCCCGGTGAGCTCGGCAAGCGGATTTTTGACAACATCAGCAAGGAAGCCTGGGCCGAGTGGCAGAAGAAGCAGGTGATGCTGATCAACGAGAAAAAGCTCAACATGATGAATCTTGAGCATCGCCAACTGCTGGAAAAAGAGATGGTCAGCTACCTGTTTGATGCAGGTGAAGTGCAGATCGAAGGTTACACCCCGCCTGCCCAGTAAGCTCTCCGGCTGTTGTACGTGTGAACAGGTGCGGTAATGGCGCCACACTGGCGTGACCGCTCCTGAAGTCGCAGCAAATGAATGATGGGCAGCTCTGCTGCCCGGTTTGAGGATCCTATGGGCCGAATTTTTTGGCTGCTGTGCACCCTGCTGTTTCTCTCTGCCTGCTCATCCTCCCCCAAGCCCAGCGGGAGTGAGGATGACGATCTGGTCAACGGCAAGGACATCCGCGGTTTTGAACACATGATCAGCGCGCTCTCCCATAACGTGAACGAGATATGGGGGCGGGAGGCGCTGTTTGCGGGCAAGTTTGACTACGTCAAATACACGGATCAGTACAAAAGCCGGGCCCACATCGACTTCTCCAGCGGCCACATCATGGTGGAGACGGTCTCGGGCATCGATCCCCGCGCTCACCTGCGTCGCGCCATCATCGAGACCCTGCTGACCCCGGACGATCCGGCCGAAGTGGATCTTTACTCCGACCGGGAAATTCTGACCGGCGGCGAGCCCTTCCTCTACGGTCAGGTGCTGGACAATCAGCGCCAGCCAATCCGCGCCTCCTGGCGCGCCGAGCGTTATGCCGATTACCTGCTCAACACTGCGATGAAGAAGCGCACTCTGGGTATTCGCACCATCTTCTTCGTCGATATACCCATGGTGGCCAACCATGAAGATCGACGGGGCTACAAGTATGCGGGGATCATCCGGGAAGCGTCGCGCAAATACGGCGTGCCGGAGAGCCTGATCTATGCGGTGATCAAGACCGAGAGCAGCTTCAACCCCTATGCGGTGAGTCATGCCAACGCTTATGGCCTGATGCAGGTGATCCCGGCTACCGCCGGTCGTGACGTCTATGTTCGGGTCAAGGGCAAGAACGGCCAGCCGACCCGGGAGGAGCTGTTCAACCCGGCCTACAACATCGATGTCGGTACCGCCTATCTGCACCTGTTGCAGACCGTCTATCTGGCGGATATTCAGGATCCGCGTTCCCGTCGTTATGCGGTGATCTCCGCCTATAACGGTGGTGCGGGCGGGGTACTCAATACCTTCTCCAGCGATCGCAAGGCGGCGCCGGGCCGGATCAACCGGCTCTCCCCCGAGGCGGTCTATCAGGTGTTGACCGAGCAACATCCCAAAGAGGAGGCGCGCCGTTACCTCTACAAGGTCAATCAGGCCGAGAAGGGGTTCAAGAGAGCCTTTGCCAGCCGGGCCGGTTAAGCGGTGACGCTGGGTTAACCATGCAAAAGGGCGCTTGATATCAAGCGCCCTTTTAACGTCTGGCCAGTTCGTCGTTGAAGTGGCCTTATTTGGCGATAAAGCCGCCCTTGGTCTGCGGGGCCGCGCCCACTTTCTCCAGGGTTTTCACTTCCACTTCGGTCTTGTTCCAGCTGTGGTCCACTTCACCACGGATGCGGATCTGATCATCCGGGCCCACTTCGGTGCCACGCCACACATCCTGATCCACTTCGACCTCCACCTCACCGCTGGCGTCGCGGAACAGATAGTTCTCGCCGCCCAGGTGCTTGACCAGTTTCCCTTCCAGGGTGGCCCAGCTGTCATCGGCCAGATCTTTCAGTTGAGCAACGGAAACCTTGTTCTGCTCCTGCGGGCCGGTATAGGCCGCCATGGCAAAAGAGGAGACAGACATCAGGGTCAACAGTCCGATTACGCTTGCGCTTGCCTTGTTCATTTCATACTCCTGTCGTTGGTATGGGGGCATTGTGCCGGGGGAGGCGTGAAACAAGCGTGAAAGAAATAGGCTGGTGTGATTGTCTGTTTTGTGAGCGCAAGCGATTTCATCGGTGGCGGAACATGTGTGATTTCATCTGGAACTGTAATCTGTCGCCTTCACCAGAAGTCAGTGGCAGCAGACTCTTCCCATGCCTGTCGCCACTCGAGGAGAAGTCCGCAGGTCTCACCTGCTTAATCGAAGAGCATAACAATATGAAAAAATGGCTTGTTTGTTTATTGGGGTTAATGGCATTGACCGCGCAAGCGGCAGAGGGACGCCAACCTTTTTCCCGGGTTGTGATGTTTGGTGACAGCCTCTCCGACACCGGCAAGATGTACAAAAAGATGCGGGGGTATCTCCCCTCCAGCCCACCCTACTTCAACGGGCGCTTCAGCAACGGCCCGGTGTGGCTGGAGCAGTTGGGTGACGAGCGTTTCCCCGGTCTGGTCGTGGCCAACGAGGCGGAAGGCGGTGCAACCGCGGTGGCCTATAACCATCTGGGTGCCTTGAACGGCTGGCTCGGTTTCTGGTCCTGGGATCCCAAATATCAGGTGATCAACAACCTCGATTACGAGATCGATCAGTTCCTGAAAAAGGACAAGTTCCGTCCCGATGATCTGGTGGTGATCTGGGTCGGTGCCAACGACTATCTGGCCTATGGCTGGAACACCGAGCGGGATGCGGATCGGGTGATCGATACCATCCGGCTGGCATCTAATCGGTTGGTGCTCAACGGCGCGCAGCAGATCCTGCTGTTCAACATTCCTGATCTGGGGCAGACCCCGTCAGCCCGCAGCATGAAGGTGGTGGAGAAGGTGCGCCATGTGGCCAGTTACCACAACCAGAAATTGCAGAACCTCACTCGAGAGCTGGCTCCCCTTGGCATTGTGAAGCTGTTCGAAGTGGACAAGCAGTTTGACGAGATGATGCGCGATCCTCAGCAGTTCGGGCTGAGTGACACAGAGCACGCCTGCTACGGTGGCGGCTATACGTGGAAGCCGTTCTCCGGCAGCGCCGCCGAGGTGGCTGCGACCCCGGATTTGAGTGTCTCCGAAAGAGTGGCTATTGCCGGTAACCCGATCCTGGCGCAGGCGGTGGTGAGCGGGCAGGCAAAAGGGCGAGCAGCGACTCTCAACTGCGATGAGCATATGTTCTGGGATCAGGTGCATCCGACCAGGACGGTGCACAAGGTACTGAGCCAGCGTGTTGCTGACTTTATCGATCAGCACTACGAGTTTGTTCGTTATTGATACTTTCCGAGGCCAGCGGAAGCTGGCCTTTTCTCATATCTAATCCGGGCTTAACGATTATTTTGCGACATACGTAGCTTAAATAACGGACGCTTGTTACTGTTTTTGTAACAAAATTGAGTTACAGTGTTTTTTGTTAATTGATATCAGTGACTTGAAAATAGGCTAACGTTTATCTGCAGTGATCGGCTTTGGCCGATTACGCCTAGAAGACGAGTTGATATCAATCAACCTCCTCCTACATAAAGTTGCAGAGGCTCAGATATGAAAAAATCATTGATTACCTTGCTGGTTACCGGCTTGCTGGCGGCCAATGCCCAGGCTGCCGGTCAGGACAACACCTGGTATGGCGGTGCCAAACTGGGTTGGTCCAACTTCTACGGCATTGATGAAAGCAATGCCCTGACCCTTGGCAATGAGACCAACGATGCCCTGGGTGCTGGCGTGTTTGGCGGTTATCAGATTAACAAAAATCTTGGGCTCGAGCTGGGTTACGACTACTTGGGCAATTACAAATACGATGCGACTACAGTGGCCGGCGCTTTCAGTGATGAAGTGAAAGTACAACTGGCTCAACTGACCCTGAAACTGGGCTTCCCGGTTACCGATAATCTGGATCTGTATGGTCGTGTCGGTGGCGGTTATGGCTGGGCTGATACCAAGAGCGATGTCTACAAAGATGACAGCCGCTTTGTCATGGTCGGTGCACTGGGTGCCGAGTATGCGTTCAACCTCGACTGGGCCGCCCGTCTTGAGTATCAGTACACCACCCCGTATGGCGACCGTGATGACACTGGCGTGAGAATGGATAATGGTCTGCTGTCACTGGCAGCGGTTTATCGCTTTGGTCAGGTTGCCCCAGTGGCGCCCGCCCCGGCTCCGGAACCTGCTCCTGCACCTGTAATGGTTGAGAAGCAGTTCACCCTGAGTTCCGACGTGCTGTTTGACTTCAACAAGGCGACCCTGAAGCCAGAGGCCAGTCAGGCACTGGATAGCCTCTATAGCCAGATTGAAGAGGCACGACCCAAAGATGGCGTAGCAACCGTAATTGGTCATACCGACCGTATCGGTTCCGATGCCTACAACCAGAAGCTCTCCGAACAGCGTGCCCAGACCGTTGCCAACTATCTGGTTGGTAAAGGGATTCCGGCCGCCAAGATCAATGTGGAAGGGCGTGGTAAATCCTCACCGGTTACTGGCGACAGCTGCGTCAGCAAGTCCAAGCGTGAGCTGATCGTCTGCCTGGCTCCGGATCGTCGTGTTGATGTGAAAGTCGAAGGTGTCAGCGAGGTGCAGGAGTAATCCTTCACACTGAGCAGAGTTCCAATGGGGCTGGAATGAACAGCCCCTGTCGGAGCAAGAGAGACCAAAAAGCCAGTCAGTTGAGCTGACTGGCTTTTTACATTGGCATTGCGGTCGGGCAGGGGGCAAATCAGGAAGGGAGTGGCATTACCCGGTTGCGCCCCAGCTCCTTGGCCTTGTAGAGCAGCTTGTCGGTACGTTCGACCAGACAGTCTGCGCTCTCCTGACCGTTGAACTCACCCACGCCAAACGAGGCTGTGATGTGGTCGATGCGGCGGCCCGATTTGCGATCCAGAATCGACATCCGCTCGATGGCGCGGCGCATGCTCTCCGCCATCTGTCTGGCCAGGGCCAGCGAGCGATGGGGGACCAGCATGGCGAACTCCTCCCCACCCAGCCGATAGGCGGTGACCCCCTCCTTGCAGGCATCGCGCAGCCGTTTGCTGAAGGCGCGCAGCACCTGATCGCCGAGCAGATGCCCATATTCGTCGTTGAAGTTCTTGAAGCGATCGATATCGGCGAGGATCAGCGAGAAGGGGTGCTGGCTGCGGATCAACCCCTCCAGCTCCAGATCGAAGGCGCGGCGGTTGAGCAGGTTGGTGAGGGCATCCTCGTTTGCCAGTTTGCGTGTCTCGTTGAGCGCGGCCCGCAGCTCCTTGATCTCTTTCTCCGCATTGCTGAGCTGGTTGCGAAAGTGCATGGTGGACATGCGCACATCCCGCGATTCGCGCACCAGCTCCCGCAGGATCCCCATGGTGTCTTCCAGGCTGAAGCCCTCGTCATCAATGCGGCTGAGCTTGTCAAAACTCTTGTCGAGCATCTCCTGAAACATGCCGGTATCGGAGATGGCATCCTGCATGGAGTGGCCGAGCTCGTTGGCCATGGCGGCGAGGCTCAGTTTCATCGCCTCCATCTGCTTCTCGTCCTGAGCGGCCAGATACTGGTGATAGAGCCGCTCGCAGGTGGTGAGTGAGCAGGTTCCCTGCATTTTGACAGCCTGATCAATCGCCTGGTTGAGCTCGGGCATGCTGGCCGAGACATAGTTGTACCACAGGTGGTAATTGTCCGGCGTCGTGGGGATCTGGTACTTGATCATCAAGGGAACCGCCTGTTTGAGATAGGCGGCGGATTGGGCAAATGTGTCCTTACTCATGAGTTCTGTGTCTCATCATGCCAGCGAACTGAAGATAGTATGACAGAGAGATTGGCCAAAAGGCAGCCGATGGATGCCATTCGCCCCCCCCTCCGATATAATGGCACCGTTACCACCTACCCTAAGGCCTGCTTATGTCTCAAAAAGATCCTTTCCTCGAACGCGAGGCCGAAAAATACGATAACCCCATCGCCAGTCGCGAGTTGATCCTGGAACTCATCAAGGGCCATGAAAAGCCCATGTCTCGTGAAGAGTTGGCCAAGGTCCTCAAGCTGAAAGATGAAGAGCCGTTGGAAGCCTTGCGTCGTCGTCTGCGCGCCATGGAGCGTGATGGACAACTGGTATTCACTCGCAACCAATGTTATGCCCTGCCGGATCGCCTGAATCTGGTCAAAGGTTATGTAATCGGCCACAAGGATGGCTTCGGTTTTCTGCGTCCGGAAGGTGGTGGTCCGGATCTGTATCTGAACAACCGAGAGATGCAACGCCTGATGCATGGCGATTACGTGCTGGTTCAGCCGACCGAGATTGACCGCAAGGGTCGTCAGGAAGCGCGTCTGGTGCGCCTGCTCAAGTCCCGTGAGGCAGACATTGTCGGCCGTTACTTCGTCGAGAATGGCGTTGGTTTCGTGGTGCCGGATGACAGCCGTATCGGCCAGGACATCATCATCCCGGAAGGGGAAAACAAAGGGGCTCGCCAGAGCCAGGTCGTGGTTGTGCGCATTAACCAGCGCGCCACCTCCCGCATCAATGCCGTCGGCACCGTACTGGAAGTGCTGGGCGAGAATATGGCGCCGGGCATGGAGATCGAAATTGCCCTGCGTACCCACGGTATCCCGCACACCTGGCCGGAAGAGGTGATCAAAGAGGTTGCCGGTCTCGGCGAACAGGTGCCGGAGAAAGCCAAAGAGGGCCGCATCGATCTGCGCGCTCTGCCACTGGTGACCATCGACGGGGAAGATGCCCGTGACTTCGATGACGCCGTCTTCTGTGAAGCCAAGCGTGGTGGCGGCTGGCGCCTGTGGGTGGCCATTGCTGACGTCTCCGCTTACGTGAAGCCCGGCACGGCGCTGGATGCCGAAGCCTATCAGCGCGGCAACTCCGTCTACTTCCCCGAGTTCGTGGTGCCCATGCTGCCGGAGGTGCTCTCCAACGGCTTGTGTTCCCTGAACCCGCAAGTAGACCGCCTCTGCATGGTGTGCGAGATGACCATCTCCGCCGCTGGTCGCATGTCCGGCTACAAGTTCTACGAAGCGGTAATGAACTCTCACGCCCGTCTGACCTACACCAAGGTTGCCGCGATCCTCGATGGCGATCCCAAGCTGCGTCAGCAGTATGATCCGCTGGTGGGCCATATCGAGGAGCTCAACAACCTCTACAAGGCGCTCAAGCATGCCCGCCATCAGCGTGGCGCGGTGGAGTTCGAGAGCGAGGAGACCCGCTTCATCTTCAACGCCCAGCGCAAGATCGACCGCATCGTGCCGCTGGTGCGCAACGATGCCCACAAGATCATCGAAGAGTGCATGATCCAGGCGAACGTGGCTGCTGCTCGTTATATCGAGAAGAACGAAGCTGCTGCCCTGTTCCGGGTACACGATCGTCCTGGCGAAGAGCGTCTGACCGGTTTCCGTGACTTCCTGGCCGAACTGGGTCTGGAGCTCAAGGGCGGTCTCGAGCCCGAGCCGAAAGATTTCGCCGAGCTGGCTGCCAAGTTTGAAGGGCGCCCGGATGCGGAGCTGCTCTCCACCATGCTGCTGCGCTCCATGCGTCAGGCCATCTATCAGGCTGACAACATCGGTCACTTCGGTCTGGCGTTGAAGTCCTACGCGCACTTCACCTCGCCGATCCGTCGTTACCCAGACCTGATCCTGCACCGTGCGATCAAGTATCAGACCGCCAAGGAGCAGCAGGCCAACCTGCGCCACAAGTGGACCCCGAGCGGTGGTTACCACTACCAGCTGGAAGAAGTGGACCCTATGGGCGAGCACTGCTCCATGACTGAGCGCCGTGCCGACGATGCCACTCGCGACGTGGCCGACTGGCTCAAGTGCGAGTACATGCTGGATCACGTGGGTGACGAGTTTGACGGCGTTATCGCCAGCGTCACCGGCTTTGGTTTCTTTGTCCGTCTGGCAGAGATCCATATCGACGGTCTGGTGCACGTCAGTACCCTCACCAACGACTACTACCAGTTTGATCCCCTGCACATGCAGCTGATCGGCGAGAACTTCCGCCGTCGCTACCGTCTGGGCGACAAGGTGCGGGTCAAGGTGATGGGCGTGAACCTGGATGATCGCAAGATCGACTTCGTGATGGTGGAAGAGCCGCTCAAGGCCACCGGCAAGAACGCCAAAGAGATGGCGCGCAAGCAGGCCGAGATCAAGAAAGAGAAGGCCAAGAGCGCCCAACGCCACGAAAAACGTAAAGAGGGCAAGGATCACGGCAAATCCGACAAGGGTGGCCGCGCCAAACCGAGCAACAGACGACCGAGCAAAAAGGCTCGCGATAAGGCCAAGAGCACTAAATGAGTACTGAACTGATCTACGGCATTCACGCTGTCACCGCGCTGCTGGAGCGCACTCCCGAGCGCTTCATCGAAGTGTGGGCCCTCAAGGGGCGGGATGACGACCGGCTGCAACCCCTGCTGGCCGAGCTGGAATCCCTCGGCCTCAAGGTGCAGAGCGTGAACCGCAAGACTCTCGATGACAAAGCGGAAGGCAACAATCACCAGGGCATCATGGCTCGGGTGAAAGAGGCGCCCAAGCTCGCTGAGCACGATCTGGCCAGCTTGCTGGATGAGCTGGCGGCACAACAGAGCCAGCCCTTCCTGCTGGTGTTGGATGGCGTGACCGATCCGCACAACCTCGGCGCCTGCCTGCGCAGCGCCGATGCCGCCGGGGTGCACGCGGTGATCGTGCCGCGCGACAAGGCCACCGGCCTGACCCCGATCGTGCGTAAGGTTGCCTGTGGCGCCGCCGAAGTGGTGCCGCTTATTCAGGTCACCAACCTGGCCCGCACCCTGCGCGAGCTGCAGGAGCGTGGCGTCTGGATTGTCGGCACTGCTGGCGAGGCCGATCACGACCTCTATCAGGCCAAGCTGACCGGCCCGATGGCGCTCGTGATGGGGGCTGAAGGCAAGGGCATGCGCCGCCTGACCCGCGAGCACTGCGACGAGCTGGTAAGCATCCCGATGGCGGGGGCGGTATCCAGCCTCAACGTCTCGGTGGCAACCGGCGTCTGCCTGTTTGAAGCCGTGCGTCAGCGCCGTGCTTGATCATGCTGACTGACAGACCCCCCTTCGATTGGGCGCAGGTCGCAGATAAAGAGGAGGCCGCGCGCCTCCTCTCTTTTGCCCGCCCGCTGACCCTCAGCCCGAAAAGCTGTCTCTGGCACGCCGGCGACAGCCCGGATCTGCTGGTCAGGGTGGAGAAGGGGCTGCTGCGGGCCAAGCTGGTGCTGGAGGATGGGCGCGAGTACATCAAGGAGTTCTACTGGGAGGGGGACGAGTTTCTCGACTTTCACCACCAGCTCAGTGGCGAGCCGGCCCGCTATAGCGTGGAGGCGCTGGAGCCCTGCCATCTGCAGCTGTTCAGTCTGGCTGACCTGCGCCAGCTGCCCGGCTGGCCACGCTGGTACCAGCACCTGCTGGAGGTGCAGTTGCGCATCAAGGAGGAGAAGGAGCAGTTGCTGCTGACCGGCAGCCCGCAGGCGCGCTATCAGCACTTTCTCGACAGCTTTCCCGCACTCGATGCCAGAGTGCCAGACCACCAGATTGCCGCCTATCTCGGTATCACTCCCATTAGTCTGAGCCGCATTCGCAAACGGCTGAAAGAACTTAACAAAGGTTAATGCAGGGCGCTGGCGCCACGATTATGCTGGCAGGCCGAACTGATAAGGAGTTGCCGATGAACTGGATCCTGAAACCCTGGTCTGCACTGACCACTGACGAGTTGTATGAGTTGCTGGCGCTGCGTGCCGAGGTGTTCGTGGTGGAGCAGACCTGCCCCTTTCAGGATCTGGACGGGCTCGATCGCCGCGAAGGGGTCTGGCACCTGCTCGGTTATCAGGGCGATCTGCTGGCCGCCTATGCGCGGATCATGGCGCCCGGCATCGGCGATGAGAGCGGTGCCGCCATCGGTCGGGTGGTGACCTCACCCAAGGCGCGTGGCGGCGGTCTCGGTCACCAGCTGATCAGCGAGGCGGTCAAGGCGTGCGAGGCACGTTGGCCGACCCACAGCATCTGGCTTGGTGCTCAGGCTCATCTGCAGGGCTTCTACGGCCAACATGGTTTTGTGGCGGAAGGGGAAGGCTATCTCGAAGATGATATCCCCCATATGGGGATGCGCAGAGTGGTGGCATAACCACTCGTCAGAGTGATTCAGAATGCAGAAGGGCCATCCCGCGGGATGGCCCTTCTCTTTATCGCCAGGCGATCACTTCTTCTTTTTCTTCTTGGCGGACTTCTTCTTGTCGACCGGCTTTTTCTTCTTCACCGGTACCCGCGCTTCCTTGTGTTTCGGGCGCAGCTCGTCGATCACCCGGCGCTTGAGGCGCTCTTCGGTGTAGCGCTCGATCTTGGCGACCATCGCCATGTCGTGGGCTTCCACCAGGCTGATGGCGCAGCCACGGTTGCCGGCGCGGCCGGTACGGCCGATCCGGTGGACGTAAACGTCGGCGCCGTAGGGCATGTCGTAGTTGATGACGTGGCTGACGTTCGGCAGGTCGATGCCGCGGGCGGCGACGTCGGTGGCGATCAGGAAGGGTACTTCCCCTTCGTGGAACTTGCGGATCGATTCGATACGCTTGCTCTGCTCCATCTCGCCACGGATCCAGGCGCAGGAGATACCCGCGGCCTGCAGCTGGCCGGAGAGCTCCGCCAGACGCTCGCGAGTCTTGACGAAGATGATCGCCTTCTGGGTTTCCGGATCTTTCAGGATATGGGTCAGCAGCGCCAGCTTGTGGGCGGCGTCATCGGCCAGATGGATCCACTGGGTGATGGGGCGACGCTCGCTGCGGGGCGGCTCGGCGTGCAGCTCCACCGGATCCTTGAGGATCTCGTTGGCGAACTTCTCAAGGCCGGCCCCTTCCAGGGTGGCGGAGAAGAGCATGGTGTGCTTGCGGTAGCGCGCCTCTTCCACGATGCGGTTCACATCCTTGATAAAGCCCATGTCCAGCATGCGGTCCGCTTCATCCAGCACCAGCACTTCGATGTCGTGGCTCTCGAACTCCTCTTTCTCGATGTACTCGAGCAGACGGCCCGGGGTGGCGACCACGATGTCGGTGGTCTTGGTCAGAGCAGGCAGCTGCTCTTCATGGCTGACGCCGCCGATGATGGTCTCGATGCTGAGGTTGGTGTGAGCCGCCAGCGCCTTGGCGTGGGCGGTCACCTGCAGCGCCAGCTCGCGGGTCGGGGTCAGGATCAGCATGCGGCAGGGGCCCGGCTTGCGGCGCGGGAAGTCCAGCAGGTGCTGGAGGGCCGGCAGCAGGAAGGAGGCAGTCTTGCCGGTACCGGTCGGGGCGGATGCCAGAATATCGCGGCCGTCCAGGGCTGGCTCCAGCACCATCTGCTGGATGGTGGTGGGGCGGGTGAATCCCATCTCGGCCAAGGCCCGGTTGAGGGCTGGGTGCAGGTCGAAATCATCAAAGGACTGGCTCATGGCAATACTCGGTCATTAAGGAAACGGCAGATTATAGGCGATTATCTCGTCGGCTCCTATTGGTGAGTGTGTCTTAGCCGCTATAATCGCCCACCATTTTTGCAGATGACGGGGGCCAGATGGGACGTAGTCGCGGATTTACCTTCAAACAGTTCCACATCAATCACGATCGCTGCGCCATGAAGGTAGGCACCGATGGCATTTTGCTCGGTGCCTGGGCGCCGGTCGAACAGGCGCGTCGAGTGCTCGATATCGGCACCGGCAGCGGCCTGATCGCCCTGATGCTGGCCCAGCGCAGCAGAGCTGACTGCCGTCTTGATGCGGTCGAGCTGGATATTAATGCGGCCAGCCAGGCGCGGGAGAATGCGGCTGCTTCTCCCTGGGCCGATCGGGTGACCGTCATAGAGAGTGCCATTCAGGATTATCAGGCTGACCCTTACGATCTTGTCGTCTCCAACCCTCCCTATTTCGTTGCAGGCCAGTCATTTAGCGATCCGGCGAGGGCGTTGGCCCGCCATACCGGCGCCCTAGACAGCCCCGCATTACTGGCGGCATGCAATCGTTTTCTGAGCCCGAACGGGCAGGTGGCGCTGGTGCTGCCGACGGCGATGGCCGATGAAATTTTATGCACTTCGGCGAATTATGATCTGCATGGCATTTGTTATACAGCTGTTATCACCAGAGAGGGTAAAGAGGCAAATCGTGTTTTATTGCTACTTGGCAGAGGATTAAACAGGTATGAGAGGGGTGAAATTGTGATCCATTCTGCTGATGGGGCCTATTCCGACAGATATATCCAACTGACCAGCCCCTTCTATTTGAAGATGTAAATTTCGTCTTGAACTATTTTTTCACGCCATTATGCTGGTTCCAGATCGAGCGCCCGCTCCAGACCAGCTAAAACCACTGGTTGCGATGAAAAAACATGCGGGGCTCTTTTTTTATACCCCCTGAACACACCCGGTCAGCGACCGATAAAAACTATAACAAGCAATAATTTACAAGACAGACGAGGTTGAACTTGACGAAATCACTCACATTGTCCGATGTACTCGGATTAGGGTTTATGACCTTCGCCTTCTACTTGGGCGCCGGTAACATCATTTTCCCACCGTTGGCCGGTTACATGGCTGGTGAGCACCTCTCCCTGGCGATGTTTGGCTTTCTGGTCACTGCCGTGGGCCTGCCTCTGGTGACCATCCTGGCCGTGGCGAAAGCCGGTAACGGTTGGACTGGCATGACCAAACTGCTGCCTGCCGGTGTCGCGACTGCGCTGGCCGTTGCCATCTATATCATCATAGGCCCGGCTTTTGCCGCGCCCCGTACCGGTCTGGTTGCCTATGAAATGGGCCTCAAGCCGTTCATCGGCGATATGGGGCAGGCGGGTCTGGCGGCCTATACCGTGATCTTCTTTGGTGTGGCCATTCTGGTCTCCATGAACCAGGGCAAGCTGATGGACGCCATCGGCAAATACCTGACTCCGGTACTGATGCTGCTGCTGCTGACTCTGGCGATCGGTGTATTCGTAGCACCGCAAGGCTCCATGCCTGATGCGTCCGGTGACTATCAGAACAGCCCCTTCGTCAAAGGGATCCTGGAAGGCTACAACACCATGGACACCCTGGCGTCCCTGATGTTTGGCGCCCTGATCGTCGATCTGCTGCGCCAGAAAGGCATCAACGATTACAAGAGCCAGTTCAAGTATCTGGCCATTGCCGGCCTCATATCTGCCGTTGGTCTGAGCGTGGTGTACGTCTCCCTGTTCCAGCTGGGCAACACTGCGGCCGGTGTGGCGACCGATGTCAGCAACGGTGGCGCTATCGTCAACGCCTACGTACTGAGCCTGTTTGGTCAGCCGGGTCAGTTCATTCTGGCGGCCATCATCACTCTGGCGTGCTTCACCACTGCCGTGGGCCTGATCTCCGCCTGTTCCGATTTCTTCCACAATCTGACCGGCATGGCTTACAAGAAGCTGGTGGTGTTGCTGGGCGTTATCTGTGCCGTGGTCGCCAACGTGGGTCTGAGCCAGTTGATCAGCCTCTCCATTCCGGTGCTGGTTGCCATCTATCCGGTTGCCGTGGCGCTGGTACTGGTCACCTTCCTGAAGGGTTATTTCGGCCGTCCCCGTCTGGTGTTCCGTGGCGTGTTGATGGTTGCCTTCCTGTTCGGTTGCCTGGATGGTCTGGGTGCTGCCGGTATGAAGATGGATGCGTTTGCCTTCCTGCCGCTGTTCGACAAGGGCCTCGCCTGGCTGATGCCGACCCTGCTGGCCTGCCTAGTTGGCGTGATGGTGCGTCCGACCGAGATGGCTGCCGAAGCTGCCTGATCACGCCTGATGTGATATTGCCAAGAGCCTGCCCCGTGCAGGCTCTTTTGTGTTTTTGTGAGCCTCGCTTCTCGCCTCGCCTCGCCTCGCTTTGCTGCCGTAATTGTCACTGTACGCAGATAGCACCTGAGCAGCCGTATTTTGCCGCTATAACCGGTTTCCCTCTTCTTGCCTCCTATACGCCACGTGTGACACCTCTTTATGGAGCGCGAAGTTGTTCGGTGATTAATTCCGCAGCGGTAAATTGTTTCAAGATATTAATTGGTGATTGAGATCGAACTTCTCTTCTTTATGCTAAAGATGGTGCGCCTCATCCGGTCCGCGGGCCGTGTGGGGACGAGAGGTATTGTTACCGGTTATCTGCCAGGCAGTGGGTGCAATCAATAACAAGCTGATAAGGCAGATGAGGTTGAGTTTGACGAAATCATTGAAGTTGTCCGACGTATTCGGATTGGGGTTTATGACATTTGCCTTCTATCTGGGGGCTGGCAATATCATTTTTCCGCCGCTGGCCGGTTTTATGGCTGGTGAGCATCTGCTGGCCGCCATGTGCGGCTTTTTGCTAACGGCAGTGGGCTTGCCGCTGATCACCCTGATTGCGGTGGCTAAGGGGAGTTCGGGGGGCGGCGCGAGTGGCTGGACCGGAATGACCCGCTATCTGCCCGCCGGGGCGGCGACTGCGCTGGCCATCGCCATCTATATCATCATGGGACCCGCCTTTGCCATTCCCCGCACCGGTCTGGTCGCCTACGAGATGGGGCTCAAGCCCTGGCTTGGCGATACCGGTCATGTGGGACTGCTGATCTACACCCTGAGTTTCTTTGCGCTGGTGATCATGGTGGCGCTCGATCGCGGCAAACTGCTCGATGCGGTCGGCAAGTATCTGACCCCAGCCCTGATGGCAATGCTGCTTATTCTGGCGGTCGGGGTCTTTATGACGCCGCAGGGCACCATGCCTGATGCCAGCGGTGAATACATAGATGCAGCCCTGACCAAGGGGATGCTGGAGGGGTACAACACCATGGATACCCTGGCCTCCCTGATGTTTGGCGCCCTGATCATCGGTTTGTTGCGCCAGAAGGGGATCGAGGATTATCGCAGCCAGTTCAAATATCTGACCATCGCAGGCTTGATCTCGGCAGTCGGGCTGTCGGCGGTGTATGTCTCGCTCTTTCAGCTGGGCAACAGCGCCGGTGGGGTCGCAAGCGATATCAGCAACGGCGGCGCCATCGTCAATGCTTACGTCCTGAGTCTGTTTGGTCAACCGGGTCAGTTTATTCTGGCTGCCATCATCACCCTGGCCTGTTTTACCAGTGCTGTCGGCCTGCTCTGTGCCGGTGCCGACTACTTCCATGGCCTTACAGGTTGGGCCTATCGCAACTGGGTGATGCTGCTGGGGGCGCTCTGTGCAGTGGTGGCCAATGTGGGGCTGAGCGAGCTGATCGGCCTCTCGATTCCGGTGCTGGTGGCCATCTATCCGGTTGCCATCGCGCTGGTGCTGGTGACCTTCCTCAAGGAATGGTTTGCCCAGCCACGGCTGGCGTTTCGCGGCGTGCTGACGGTCGCCTTTCTATTTGGTTGCCTCGATGGGCTGGGGGCTGCCGGGATGGCGATGGAGGGCTTTGCCTTCCTGCCGCTGTTCGACAAGGGGCTTGCCTGGCTGCTGCCGACTCTGCTGGCCTGCATCGTCGGCATCCTGGTGCGACCAAGCGGGAAGTTGGCGGCCGAAGCGGCTTGATTCAGAAACAACGAGATAGCAAAGAGGCCAGCAACTGCTGGCCTCTTCTGTTTCTGCCGGATCCGTTACCGGATCAGATTTGCGGGCCTGACGGCTTGGGTTTGCCATCCAGACCATACCAGTGGGTTTCTACCCGTCCGGCATGCCACTCGAAGGTGCCCCAGGGCTGCTTGGCTTCCCAGCGCGGGAAGTTGATGAGCACCCGGTTATCTTCGTACTTGTAGAGGGAGGTGCTGATCTGAATGTCCGACAGGATCAACAGCAGGGCCCAGCAGATGAAAATCCATTTCAATGCTTTCCACATAAGGTTACTCGAAGCAGATTTCGATAGTGGCGCGACCGAAATCCGATTCGAACGGCATCATGATCTTGGTGCCATCGGCACGGTGGGTAATGGTGTGGTTGGGGCCGGAGACGATGATGGGGGTCGCCATGTCAAACTCGTAGCCCTTCTCGCCCAGCATCCGCTTGGCACCGCCGGTCACCATGTTGGTGATTTCACCGACCATGTCGGTCACCTCTTCGTTGATGTTGGCGGGAGCTTCCCCCAGCATTCGGCGCATGATCTCCAGTGCCAGCCCCTTCTCGAAGCTGATTGAGAGGGAGCCACGGGTCTGCGGGCCGACCATGCCGATCAGGCCGGAGACGTCACCGCGCGCCAACTCATCCATCTTGCGTTTCGGTTTGCCCGGTTTGAGTTCCAGCTGTGCCATGGTCGAGAGCACATTGAGCAGGGATAGCAGGAACGGATTTACAAAATCAGCCTTCATGATGACTTCCTACAGTGGGCGTACAACGGGCACATTGGCCATGTGCCTCTATCGTCTTATTGGTAATAGTAAAACCATGCAAGTGGGCCTGCTCGGAAAACGCGCTATCGATCGCCGTATCGTGAAGCTCGACCACATCCCCGCACTCGTCGCAGATCAACAACTGCATCGGGTGAGCGTGATCGAAGTGGCAGCAGAAGATAAACGCGTTGAGAGATTCCACCTTGTGAGCAAAGCCCTGTTCGAGCAAAAAATCGAGTGCCCGATAGACGGTTGGCGGCTTGGCATTGGCTTCGGTTTGTTGCAGCTGGGCCAACAAATCATAGGCGCTGATGGCGTTGCCGTGTGCCGCCAGCAGGCGAAATACCTGACGTCGGGTCGGGGTGAAGCGGATCCCTCGCTGTATACAGAGTCGCTCGGCTCGTTGTAAAAGTTGGTCTTGATTCATGATCGCGCAGATACCCTTTCTATTAGCCGGATACTATCACAGGGCCTCGCATGGCGCGGCGACAAAATTCATTTTCTGGGGCTGCTTCACGTTGTGATAAAATCCGCCCCTTTCTTTAGCCAACCCGGATGATTTTTATGCAGGCGCAGCGTTTTTCCATCGCCCCCATGCTGGACTGGACTGATCGGCATTGCCGTTACTTTCATCGACTGATGAGCCGCCAGACCTTGCTCTATACCGAAATGGTGACCACCGGCGCCATCATCCACGGCAAGGGGGATTATCTGGGTTACAGCGAGCAGGAGCACCCCATCTCCCTGCAGCTGGGGGGCAGCAATCCGGCCGATCTGGCGCGCTGTGCCAAGCTGGCCGAGGAGCGCGGCTATGACGAGGTGAACATCAACGTCGGCTGCCCCTCCGATCGGGTGCAAAACGGTCGCTTTGGCGCCTGCCTGATGGGTGAACCGGCGCTGGTGGCTGACTGCGTCAAGGCGATGCGCGATGTGGTCGATATTCCGGTGACGGTGAAGACCCGTATCGGTATCGACGATCAGGACTCCTACGAATTTCTGCAGGCCTTTATCGAACAGGTGCGCGATGCCGGTTGCGACACCTTCATCGTCCATGCCCGCAAGGCGTGGCTGAGCGGCCTGAGCCCCAAGGAGAACCGCGAGATCCCGCCCCTCGATTATCCCCGTGTCTATCGGGTCAAGCAGGATTACCCGGAGCTCACCATCGCCCTCAACGGTGGCGTCACCTCCATGGAGCAGACTCTCGAGCACCTGCAACACGTCGATGGCGTCATGATGGGGCGTGAAGCCTATCAGAACCCCTACATTCTGGCGCAGGTTGACAATCTGGTGTTCGGTCAGAACAACGCCGTGCCGAGCCGCCACGAGGTGGTGCGGATGATGCTGCCCTATATCGAGCAGGAGCTGGCCAAGGGCAACTACCTTTCCCACATGACTCGCCACATGCTGGGGCTGTTCCAGAACATGCAGGGTGCCCGCGCCTGGCGCCGTCACCTGAGCGAGAACGCCTGCAAACCGGGCGCCGGTATTCAGGTGGTGCTGGATGCCATGGCCAAGGTGCCGGAGTTTGCCGCCAGCGAGACGGCCGAATAAGCCAGTTGTGCCAAGGCAAGAGCAACAAAAAGCGCGTCAGTTGACGCGCTTTTTTGATCGCTGTCGCTTCAATATCTGAACTGGTTGATCAGCCGCGAGAGGTCCTGCAGCCGCTCTACCAGCAGGGTGATGCCATCGAGGGCCTGCCTGCTGTTGTCGGCGGTGTGGCTGGCCAGCTGGTGGATCTGGTGTACCCCTTCATCGAGGGTCGCCGTGACGTCGGCCTGCTGACTTACCGCCTGGGCGATCTCGTCACTGGTGCGGGTTACCTGCCCCAACATTTGGTTTATCTGGGTGAGCACGTCGGCGGTGGTGCCCGCGTGCTGCTGGCAGCGCACCGAGGTCTGCGCCCCTTGCGTCATCCCGTCCGACAGCTGTCGTGTAGTCTGTTGTAGCGCCAGGATCATCTCGTGGATCTCGCTGGTCGAGGCACGGGTCTTCTGGGCCAGCGCCCTCACTTCATCCGCCACCACGGCAAAACCGCGCCCCTGTTCGCCCGCCCGGGCGGCCTCGATGGCCGCATTGAGGGCGAGCAGGTTGGTCTGGTCGGCGATTTGACTGATCACCTCCAGAATACCGCTGATCTTCTGGCTGTCGCTGGTGAGCTGGGCCAGCACGGCATGGTTGGCATCCAGCTCCTGATGGAGTTGGTTGACGGCAGATCGGGTGGTCGCCAATGCTTGCAGCCCCTCGTCGGAGACCTGCTGTACCTCTATGACCAGATTGCTCGCCTCATGGGCACTGTGGGCCACATCCCGAATGGAGTGGCTCAGCTCGGTGATGGCGGTCGCCAGCTGCTCGCTGTGGGCGCGCTGCTGCTGCAGATGAGTATCAATGGTCTGGATATTGCCCCGGTCATCTTCGGCTGCCTGCAGGATCTGCTGGTTAGTGTCGGCGCTGCGCCCGACCACGGCCTTGAGCTCGGCCTGCTTCATCCGCAGGGCCAGTTCGACGGCCGCCAGGGTGTCGCGCCGTCGGGTGTAGAGCACCTGACAGAGGCGGGTTCCCTTGTCTTGATCGGCAAGGGTGAGCAGATGAGCCAGCCGTTGCTGCAATCGCCAGCCGTGGATTGCCTGTGCCAACAGCAACAAGGCGGTGGGCAGCAGCCATAATAGGTTGCCGGTGGCAAAGGTAGCAAGGGTGGTGAGCAAGGCAGAAACGGAGAGCCAGAGGGTCAGCCGACCCGGTTCAATGTGAAAGCGGCTCAGCCAGGGAAGCGCCTTGCCGCTTCGCAGCAGGCCATAGAGCTGCTCGGCCCAGGCCACATCGCTGGCGGCGGGTTTGGTGCGCACCGACTGGAACTCGACGATCTCCTTCTGCGCATTGAGGATCGGGGTGACGTAAGCGTTTACCCAATAGAACTGACCGCTTTTGGCGCGGTTCTTGACCAGCCCCATCCAGCTTTTGCCCTGTCGCAACCGCTGCCACATGTCGGCGAAGGCCGCCTTGGGCATGTCGGGGTGACGTACCAGATTGTGGGGTACGCCTTCCATTTCGGCTGCACCATACCCGGCCACATCACAGAAGTGCTGGTTGGCGTAGGTAATATGACTGGCGGGATCCGTGGTCGAGATGAGTGCGATGTTGTCGGGGAAGTGTATCTCCCCCTCCTGATTGAGTCTGGTCATGTGTCGTTCCTGAAAAAGCCAAATAACTGATAACTATGTTTTTTTATTGTCGTTCTCAGTTAATCATTCTAAGGCTCTTCAGTGACCCGAACTTGGCTTGGGTCAATTAATCAACACAATGAATTGATGAAGTGAGGGTCAGCTGGCCGGTGTGAAATCGTGAACTTCACCCTTTCTTGGGGCGAGGCGAGGATCATCATCTTTGTACTCATGTACAAGCTGCATGGTTTTGCAGAAGCTGGCTTGTTTGTCGTACTCCTGACGAGCCAACTCGATGGCCCGCTCGGCCCGGCGCCGTTCCATCTTGTCAGACTTGCGATCGCTGAACTGTTGCTGCTGATGCAGCATCCAGCCGACAAACTCTTGCTGGCATTGGGATTCGCTGTTGGCCTGTGCAGGCAGGATCCACAACAACGAGAGCAGTATCAAATAACGCATGTCTGACTGGATATTGGAGATTAATTGAACAGGAGGGGCGGCATTTTAGGCTGGAAATCGGGATGTGAACAGTATCAATAGCGAGGCCCAGCGGGGCCTCGCATCGTTGTGGCCGGTGTCAGTGTTTGACGAGGTACAGCTGGCGGCTGTAGGCCACATCTTCCGGGTTGTTGATGGGGTAGCCCTTGAGCCATGGCTTGATGAGTCGGGCATTGGTGTACTGGTAGATGGGGGCGATGGGGGCTTGATCCAGCAGGATCGCCTCCGCCTCGCCAAACAGCTTGCTGCGGCTGGCTGCATCCTGAGTGCTGGCCGCCTCTGCCAGCAGCTGGTCATAACGGGCATTGGCAAAGCCTGCCATATTGCCACTGTGACGAGAGCCCCACAGGCCGAGGAACGCTGATGGGTCGTTGTAATCTGCGACCCAGGAGGAGCGGATCACCTCGAACTGACCGCTCTGGCGGCTGTCGAGATAGGTTTTCCACTCCTGATTGGTCAGCTCGACCTCGGCGCCCAGCTTCTGCTTCCACATGCTGGCAATCGCCAGTGCCATCTTCTTGTGAATTTCCGCGGTGTTGTAGAGCAGGGTCAGCTTGAGCGGCTTGTCCGGGCCGTAACCGGCCTCCTTGAGCAGGGCCTTGGCCTTGCTGTCCAGCGCCGGCTGGCTGCTGGTGGAGAGCAGGTTGGCGGTTGGGGTGAAGCTGGCGGTCACATCCGGAGTGAAGTGATAAGCCGGTTTCTCGCCGGTACCGAGCACCTTGTCGGCGATCAGGGCGCGGTCGATGGTGTAGGAGAGCGCCTTGCGCACCCGCACATCGTTCAGTGGTGCCTGACGGGTATTGAAGGCGTAGTAGTAGGTGCCGAGCTGATCCGGGGTGTAGACCTCATTCGGGATCTGCTGCTTCAGCTTGTCGTACTGCTCTTTGGGGAAGGATTCGGTGATATGCAGATTGCCCGCCAGATAGCGGTTGGTCGCCGCGCTCTCCTGATTGATCGGCATGAAGATCACCTTGGTCAATACGGTATGGGCCCGATCCCAGTAATAAGGGTTGGGGGTCAGCTCCAGCTTCTCGTTGACCACCCGGTTGTTCAACACAAAGGCACCGTTGCCCACCAGTTTGCCGGGTTGGGTCCACAGGTTGCCGTACTGCTCGATGCTGGCCTGATGGAGCGGCGACAGGCTGGGGTGGCTTAGCAGGTTCAGGAAGTAGGGCACCGGTTGGGAGAGGGTCACCTGCAGGGTGTTGTCATCAAGGGCCTTGACCCCCAGCTCGCTGGCAGGCAATTTGCCAGCGACTATTTCGTCCACCTTGTCGAAACGGGCCAGTTGGGCAAACCAGGCGAAGGTGGCCGCCTCTTTCGGGTCGACCAGCTTGCGCCAGCCGTAGACGAAGTCACCGGCCTTGACCGGATCGCCGTTGGACCAGCGCGCATCCGGGCGCAGATGGAAGGTAAAGAACTGGTTGCCCTTGTTCTCCCAGCTGGCCGCCACCCCGGCAACCGGTTTGCCATCCGGCCCCTGGGTCAGCAGCCCCTCGAACAGATCCCGCAGTACCTGCAACTCTGGCAGGCCGACCAGCTTGAGCGGGCTCAGGCTCGCAGGTTCATCCTTGAGGTGGCGAACGACAATCTGCTCGGCGGCGAGTTGTGTTCCGGCGGGAATATCGGCAGCCTGGACAGCAGCACAGCCCAGCAGGGCCAGCAAGGGGGTCCATCCTTTCATGGGTCGGATCCTTCAAATAGTGTGAAGCGGGGAGAAAACTCGGCGAGAAAATATCGCCGACAGATGGGAAATCATGATATCCCGTTTGCTGGTCTGACCGCCAGCATTCGACTCTCACTCCCAATCGGGGTAGCAGAGCGTTCCCGGCGTCTGTGCAGTTCAATGTGGTGAGGAGTGTCAAACGATGAAAGCATGGTTAGTGCTGGCCTGTGTGTTGAGCCAGAGTGCCTGGGCGTTGGCCCCGTGCCAGAGCGACACGGCGGTGGGCAACTGGTGCGAGATCGGCATCGATGCCTTGCACCCGACCCAGGGGGGCGTCGGCCAGATCCAGGTTGATGAGACCCAGGCCACATTGGCCGGCATGAGCGCAAAGCAGCTCGACAAGTTGATGAAAAAGAAAGAGATCCCCGTGGTGATTGCGCCGGATGGCAGCTACTGGCTGGTGGACAGGCACCATCTCACCAAGGCGCTGTGGCAGCAGGGCGTCAAGGATGCCCGGGTCAAGGTGATTGGCCGCCTGCAGGACAAGGCCAACTTCTGGAGCCAGATGCAGAACAACCATTGGGCCTGGCTCAAGGATGAGAAGGGGCAGCCGCTGACCCCGGAGCAGTTGCCGACCAGTATCGACAAGCTGCCTGATTACCCCTATCGCACCCTCGCCGGGCTGCTGCAGAATGCGGGCTACTTTCGCAAGGATAAACAGGTCTATTTCGTCGAGTTTGCCTGGGCTAGCTGGCTTGGCAAGCAGATGCAGTGGATGCCGGTGGACAGCGCCAATCTGGCGGCTCGACTGCAACAGGCCAAACGGCTCGCCTGCGGCAGCGATGCCAAGGATCTACCCGGTTATCCCGGCAAGCAGTGCAGCCTCAACCAGTCCAAAAGCGCGCAGTGAGTTGATGTGTGATGCCGGCATCCAGAGTATGCCGGAGATAAAAGAGGGCGACCCCGGGGTCGCCCTTATGCTGTCAGCTACTGGTTAGCGGTGGTCACTCATGGCGCTCCGCCCAGCGGGCAGCCGCCTGCTCAAGCAGGGCGACTTCGCCTTGCTGGATCAGCGGTAGCAGATCGTTGACCTGTTGATCCGGCCAATCCCACCAGGCGAGGGCCTGTAGCCGGGCAATCTCCTCCTCGCCAAAGCGCATTCGCACCACCCTGGCCGGGGTGCCCGCCACCATGGCATAGGGCGGCACATCCTGATTGACCAGCGAGCGGGCGGCGATGATGGCACCGTCGCCGATGGTGACGCCGGGCATGATCATCGCCTCCATGCCGATCCAGACATCGTTACCGATGCGGGTATCGCCTGCGGGGCGGTAGCTGCGCTGGAGCGCCGCCAGATCGGCGAACGGATAGGTGCTGATGAAGGCCGTGTTGTGGGTGTGGTTGCCCCCCATGATGATCTTTACCCCGGCGGCAATCTGCACATAGTCGCCGATATGGAGACGGTCGATATGCCAGAGCGGCTCCCAGCCGGTTTCCGGGCTGCGGCTGAAGGGATCGCCATGGAGGTAGCGCACCGCCACCTCTTCGAAGGGGCCATCCCAGGCACCAGAGTAGTAGCTGTGCTGCCCCTTGAGGCAGATATTGGGGTTGGTCACTGTCAGGTGCAGGTATTCGACCTGCGACCAGTGTTGGCAGGTGTTCATGCTGGTACTCCTTTGCTGAATGGATCGGATGGGTTGCGTTCGCGTGAGCGAAGCTAATAGATCCAGACCAGCATGCGGGGCACGCAGAGCAGGGAGCAGCCCAGCATCTGCGGGAGGCGTGGTCGCATTGTGGTGTGCTCCAAAGAAGAGGGAAGGGCGCGATCATAAGGTCGGGCGCCGGGTTTGCCAAGGTTGCGCAGAGATCCTGCACTAACCCTCTGGTTGATATTTATTCTCAATTAGCCATGATAACACTCCCACCATGACGGACTCGGGAGAGCGAGATGACACCGCAAAGTTGGCAACGATACATGCTGGAGGCGGAGCGTGCCTGGCAGGCCGGTTCGCTGGGGGCGGCGATCTGCTTTTATCAGCAGGCGCTGGGGGATGTTTACGAGATGACCCAGGTCGAGTTGACCGAACTAGCCACTATGCGAGCCGCCACCTGTCACCGGCTGGCCGACTTCTGGCGGGCGATGGATGAGCCGACTTACGAGCTGCGCTACCTGAAGCTTGCCTCCGAGCTGGTGACTGCGCTGGTGCCACAATGCCCGAACCGGGAGTGCGAGGCGCTGATCAGCGAGCTGGGTTGCTGTCGCGGTGCCCTGCTCGCCTTTCTCAAGCGCCACCCCAATCCGGAAATTGCCCGGCTGATCCAGTTGCAGGACAAGGTACAGGGTTGTGAGCTGATCGGCCGTTTTCGCCTCAACTGAACGGGTTTGGGCGCGGCTCAGCCCCGTCGCTTGAGTTTCTGGGCGATCCGTTGCTGCGCCTCTTCCCCTTGCAGTGCCTGGGCGAAGGCGCGCGCTTCCAGATCAATGACGAAGTGCACCGCCTGTTTAAGCTCCTGTTTCAGCAGCGCCTTGCTCTTTTGCAGCGCTCTGGGCGGTTTGGCCGCCAGCTTCAGTCCCTGCTCGCGGGCAAGGGAGAGCACTCCATTGGCCGCCACCACCTTGTTGGCCAGCCCGAGCCGCAGCGCCTCTTCGGCATCAATCGCCTCGGCCAGCAGCAACAGCTCGGCCGCCTTGAGGTGTCCCACCAGACGCGGCAGCAGCAGGCTGGAGGCGAACTCCGGTACCAGTCCCAACTCGACGAAAGGAAGCTGCAAGCGGGCATTATCCCCCAGATAGACCAGATCGCAGTGCAGCAAAATGGTGGTGCCAATCCCCACCGTCGGGCCTGCAACAGCGGCGATCACGGGTTTGGGGAAATCGGCCAGGGTATGGAGGAACTGCAGGATGGGATCGTCGGGCTCCAGCGAGCTCTTGCCCATAAAGTCGGCCAGGTCATTGCCCGCGGTAAAGCAATCTTGCTGCCCCTGCAACAGCAGGACATGCACCTCCTCATCGGCTGCCGCCTCTCGCAGCGCTGCCACCAGTTGCTTATAGAGCTCGGTATTGAGAGCGTTGCGCTTGTCGGGGCGGTTGAGGGTCAGGGTGAGCAAGCCATCCTGCTGCTCGGCAATGAGAATGGGGGCCATGTCTAAATCCTTGTTATTGAAAGGTGCAAAAAAGGTTGCTGCTGGGGTAACCTTGGCGCCGTTTAACAACATCATAAAAGGATTTCAACCATGTTTAAACGTGCGTTTTATTCTCTGCTGGTTCTGGGTATGACTGCGCCTGCACTGGCCAAGGTCGAGGCTGTCGACGGTTATGTGCGCCTGTTGCCGCCTGGCTCCCCCAACACAGCCGCCTTTATGGTGCTCAAGAATGACGCCGACCAGCCGGTCAAGCTGGTGGCGGCGGCTTCTGCTGCGGCCGGGCGTGCCGAGCTGCACACTCACCTGCACGAAAATGGCGTGATGAAGATGCGTCAGGTCGAGAGCATCGAGATCCCGGCCAAGGGCGAAGCGGTGCTCAAGCCGGGCAGCCTGCACATCATGCTGTTCGAGGTGGGTACGCTCTCCGAGCAGACCCCTTTCCCGCTCACCCTCACCATGGACGATGGTCAAAAGCTGGATCTGTCACTGCCGGTGAAGCCGATTGAGCCGATGGCAGAGATGAAGCATATGAAGCACTGACATTTGTCGTCGTTTGTTCAGGATTGACGCTGGGTATTTTGGCTGCACCGAGTAAAATAGTGCTCTTTTCCATGTATGCAAGAGGAAGTGACGTAATGAAAAAGACGCTGATTGCCGGTTTTGTGCTGGCTCTGTGCAGCCAGAGTGCCATGGCCGCTGACGACTGGCGTTTTGCCGCCGGTGCCGACGTATGGGCCGCCAAGGGCAGTGGTCAGGCCTATGGCACCAGTGCTGATGGCAGCTATGACGACAGCTACAACTGGAACGGCTATCTGCAACTGGAACACGGCATCATCTTCTTGCCGAACGCCAAGTTTGAAGTCTCCGATTTCAGCACCTCCGGCGGCAACTTCAAGAATGATCTGACTGCCTACGATCTGAGCCTTTACTACCGTCTGTTCAACAACGATCTGTTCAAGATCGATCTGGGTATGACCGGCCGTCACTACGATGGCGAGCAGGTCTACTTCGGTCGCAAGGGTTATGACGAAGATACCCTGATGGCCTATGCCGGCAGCGAAGTGAAGATCCCGGGCACCGGTATCTCCTTCTTCGGCGACCTGCGTACCCACGATGCAGACAACTATGACTACCGTCTGGGTGGCGCATACAAGTTCTCCTCCATGCCGATCAAGCTGCGTGCCGGCTGGCGTGAAGCCAAGGTCGACTTCGCCAATATCGACCAGTCTGTAGACGGCTGGTTCATGGGCGGCGAATTCACTTTCTAATCTGACCGTCAACTGACGACGAGGAGCGATAATGGGCCACATCATAGTGACAGGTGCCGGTTCTGGTCTCGGCCGGGCGCTGACCATAGGTCTGGTTGAGCGGGGCCATCAGGTCTCCATGATGGGGCGCCGTTATCAGCGACTGCAGGAGCAGGAACAACTGCTCGGCAGCGCGGTGATCGGCATCGCGGCCGATCTGGCGCACCATGAAGAGGTTGACGTTGCCTTCGCCGCTGCGGTGGAGTGGGGCGGCCTGCCCGACATGGTGATCCACTGCGCCGGGGTGGGTGAGTTTGGCCCGGTCGGTGTCTACACTGCCGAGCAGATCCGCCGGGTGGTGGAGAGTAACCTTATCTCCACCATTCTGGTGGCCCAGCAGACGGTGCGGCTTATCGGCGACAAGGGCGGAGTGCTGGCCAATGTGCTCTCCTCCGCCGCTCAGGTGGGCAAGGCCAACGAGAGCCTCTACTGCGCCTCCAAATGGGGGATGCGCGGCTTTCTCGAGTCGTTGCGCGCCGAGCTGAAAGGCTCGCCGCTGCGGCTGGTCAACCTCTATCCGAGCGGGATCCGCAGCGAATTCTGGGATAACTCGGATCACGTGGACCCGAGTGGCTTCATGACCCCGGAAGATGCGGCGGCCTATATGCTCGACGCGCTGGAAGCCAGAAGCAGCTGCCACGTGACCGACCTCTTTATCGGTCGCAATCCCTGAGGCGAAGCCCGCCACCCGGTTGCCGTCGTCAGAACATACAGAAACAAAAAGCGCGCCAAACGGCGCGCTTTTCTATTCAGGTAAGGGGGCGGAATTAACGGCCCAGTTTGGCCTTGAGCATGGTGATGATGTCGCTGATGGCCACTTCCTGCTTCTCGCCGGTGCGGCGGCACTTGTACTCCACCACGCCGTTGTCCAGACCGCGATCGCCGATGACGATGGCGTGCGGGATGCCCAGCAGCTCCATGTCGGCGAACATTACGCCCGGGCGCTCTTTACGGTCGTCGAACAGCACGTCCACACCAGCGGCTTTCAGCTCGGCGTAGAACTGCTGTGCCTGCTCGGCCACGCGCTCGGATTTGTGCATATTCATCGGCACGATGGCAACGATGAACGGAGCGATGGCGTCCGGCCAGATGATGCCGTACTGGTCGTTGTTTTGCTCGATGGCGGCGGCTACCAGGCGGGAAACCCCGATACCGTAGCAACCCATCTCCATGGTGACGGACTTGCCAGCTTCGTTCAGCACGCTCGCCTTCATCGCTTCGGAGTACTTGGTACCTAGCTGGAAGATGTGGCCCACTTCGATACCGCGCTTGAGCAGCAGCTTGCCCTGGCCGCACGGGCTCGGGTCGCCTTCCACCACGTTGCGCAGGTCGGCAACTTCGTAAGAAGCGATGTCGCGATCCCAGTTGGCACCGGTCAGGTGGAATCCGGTCTCGTTGGCGCCGCAGACGAAGTCCGCCAGATGGGCGGCGCTGCGATCGACGATGATGCGACCGGCAAAGCCGACCGGGCCGATGGAGCCTGCATCGCAACCGGCTGCAGCTTTAATCTGCTCGTCGTTGGCGAAGGTCAGCGGGTTGGCCACGCCAGCCAGTTTCTCTGCCTTGATTTCGTTCAATTCGTGGTCGCCACGCAGTACCAGCGCGATGACTGCCTGCTTGCCGTGCTCATCTTCCTCTGCCAGTACCAGCAGGGTCTTGGCGATGGCAGTCGGAGCCACGTTCAGGAAGGCCGCCACTTCGTCGATAGTGTGGACGGCCGGGGTGGCAACCTTGGTCAGGGCTGCGGTGGCGGCTGCGCGCTCACCAGCCGGTGCCAGCGCTTCGGCCATCTCGATGTTGGCGGCGTAATCTGAGCTGTCGGAGAAGGCGATCAAGTCTTCACCGCTCTCGGCCAGTACCTGGAATTCGTGGGAACCGGTACCACCGATGGAGCCGGTATCGGCCTGCACCGGACGGAAGTTCAGGCCCATGCGGGTGAACGCCTTGCAGTAGGCTGCGTGCATCTTCTCGTAGGTATCGACCAGAGATTCCTTGTCGATGTGGAAGGAGTAGGCATCCTTCATCAGGAATTCGCGGCCGCGCATCACGCCGAAACGGGGGCGCACTTCGTCGCGGAACTTGGTCTGGATCTGGTAGAGGTTGAGCGGCAGCTGCTTGTAGCTGTTCACTTCGTAACGCACCAGCGCAGTGATCACCTCTTCGTGGGTCGGGCCCAGCACGAAGGGACGGTTGTGGCGGTCGGTCAGACGGCACAGCTCGGGACCGTAGTCATCCCAGCGGCCGGACTCCTGCCACAGCTCGGCAGGCTGAACCACCGGCATGGAGACTTCGACGGCACCAGCATTGTTCATCTCTTCGCGAACAATGTTCTCGATTTTCTTCAGTACCCGCAGACCGGTTGGCAACCAGGCATACATGCCGGAGGCCAGTTTACGGATCATCCCGGCGCGCAGCATCAGCTGGTGGCTGACAACTTCAGCGTCGGAGGGGGTTTCCTTGAGAGTGGAAAGCAGATATTGGCTGGTACGCATCGCGGTAGACCTTAGCTAGAACGGGCGCGGGGCCCAGGATAATTTCAAGGGCGGAATTTTAACAGGCTGGGCGTTATGGCCCAAGGGCTAAATTTGCCGCAACCCGAAAGGTGGCCACGCCCGGCAGATGGCCAGGGGCAATGACCATTGCAACAAGCTGGCTTTTTATGCCTGCAATTTGGCCGGATCTCCGCTAAACTCTGCCACCTTTTCTCGATGGGCATGGCTCTGCCGCGTTCATCACCCCCCATTTTTAGTACTTTTGGAGCCGCTCATGCCGTTAGTGGGACATCAACACCAGATCGAGATCCTGGAACTGACCGACAAAGGAGATGGCAAAGGACGCCTGTTCGATCGCCCCCTGTTTGTCGAAGGTCTGCTGCCCGGTGAGCAGGCGCTGGTGGAGCTGACCGAGGTCAAGCCGAACTATCTGCACGGCAAGGTTGCCGAGCTGCTCCAGCCCTCTGCCGATCGGGTTGCCGATTTCTGCCCCAACACCGAGTGCGGTGGCTGTCAGGTACGTCCGCTGGCCTATCCGGCTCAGCTCAAGCTCAAGCAGGCCTTGGTGCAGAGCGCACTGGAGCAGGCCGGGCTGGGTGACACCCCGGTCAAGGATATCCTTGGCATGGAAAGCCCGTTCGCCTATCGCAACAAGGCGCAATATGCGGTGCGTGGCTGTGACGCCGGTGCCGAGATCGGTTTTTATCGCAAGCACTCCCACGATCTCATCACCGCCGATGACTGTGCGGTGCAGGATCCGCTGCACGTGGAGCTCAACGCCCGGGTGCGCAACTGGATGCGCGCGCATGACATCGCCGCCTATGACGAAGTGAACCACAGTGGCTGCGTGCGCAACCTGATGACCCGCAAGGGCTTCAAGAGCGGCGAGCTGATGGTGGTGCTGGTGACCCTGGGCGAGGAGCTGCCGTTCGAAGCCGAGCTGCTGGCGAGCTTAAGCGATCTGCCGGTTACTACTCTGGTGCAGAACATCAACGATGAGCGCACCAACCGCATTCTGGGCGCGACCAACCGGGTGCTGCTCGGCGAAGGGGTGATCCGCGACAAGATCCATGAGCTCGAGTTCGAGATCTCGCCGCTCTCCTTTTTCCAGAACAACCCGACCCAGACCGATGTGCTCTACTCCAGTGCCCTCGAGTATGCCGAGCTGACCGGCAACGAGACGGTGTTCGACATCTATTGCGGTATCGGTACCATCTCCCTGTTCCTGGCTGGCAAGGCCGCCAAGGTCGTCGGGATCGAGTCGGTGGAGAGCGCCATCAGCGATGCCCGCCGCAACGCTGCCCTCAACGGCATCGAGCACACCGAATTCCACGTCGGCAAGGCCGAGCAGCTGATGCCTGAGCTGCACGCCCAGGGTGTGACCGCTGACGTGGTGGTGATGGATCCGCCCCGCAAAGGCTGTGACAAAGCGGTGCTGCAGACCCTGGTCGCCATGGCGCCCCGTCGTCTGGTCTATGTCTCCTGCAACCCGCAGACCCTGGCCCGCGACCTTGCCTGGCTGGTCAAGCAGGGCTTCGTGCTGGACGAGGTGCAACCGGTCGATATGTTCCCGCACTCCATGCATGTGGAAGCGGTAGCTCGCCTGAGCCTGCCCGCCAAGGCATAAGTCGCCCCTGATTCTTGCCCATAAAAAAACGACGCCAGCTGGCGTCGTTTTTTATCTCTGCAATCGGGGGATGGCCAGTTAGCTGGCGCTCTGGCGCACCTCGGCGGCGATCTGGTCGAGCAGCTGTTGCCAGCCCTGACCCAGCTCGTTCACCAGCGCGTTATAGCCATCGGCCGGCAGCACCCGCTCCTGACGGAAGGGGGCATCGCGCAGCACGGTGCCATCTTCCGCCAGCAGGCGCCAGCGGCCGCTCAGCACGGCGCTGCCGTCATGACGGCCCTGAAAGCGCTCCACCAGAATGGTCAGCACCGGCCCCTTGCGAGCGCCATCCTGCCGTACCACCCAGCCCGGCAGGCGGGTGGAGAGGCCATTGAGGGTGAGCTGGTTGAGTTGATCGTCCAGCGCACCGGCCCAGCGATGGTACTCGGTGAAGTGGAGCTCTTGCCCTTCCAGCTGATAGACCAGACTGATCCGGTCGAGCTGGCTGGCCAGCGCCACCGGGCGCAGCACCAGCTGGTGCTGCGGTTGGGCCGGGGCCGTTACGGGTTGCTGGTTGTCGGCATCGAGCGAGTAGTAGTGCAGGCGTGGCTGGCTGCTGCAACCCGCCAGCAGGCCCAGCAGGGCCAGCGTCAGGATCTCTTTTTTCATTGTTTGCCTCGCTTGGGCTCAGGGTCCGATGGATGCGCGCGATCGAAGATCAGCGAGCTGGGCTGCTCGTTGAGGGAGTGCACCAGCGGCTGCAGTTCGCGCATCAACTGATTGAGGGTCTGCACCGATTGGCGCAGGTCCTGATTGGTCTGCGACTGGGCATCATAGGCCTGCAGGGTCTTCTGCAACTGCTTGAGGCTCTCGTTGAGCGAGGCCGGCAGTTGCTGGGTCGCATCTTTGGCGGTGAGCTTGTTCAGGTTGGCGCTGACCGCACTGATGTTTTTCAGGGTGCCATCCAGGGTGGTGAGTGATCCGTTGACCTTGGCCAGGGTGGTGGCCATATCCATGTCGACAAACTTGTCGAGAATGAGGTTCACCTTGCGCTCGATCTGATCCAGCCCGCCCTGCACGGTGGGGAAGACCTGATAACCGGCCAGCTTGGCCTGCTCGACGCGCGGTGCGTCCGGATAGAAGTTGAGATCGATGATCTTGCCGCCGGTCAGCAGGCTCGAGGTCTTGAGGCTGGCACGCAACCCCTCCTTGAACTGTCTGCCGAACAGGGCACGCCATTGTTCCTTTTCCGCATTGGCATAACGATGGGAAATCCGTTGTACCTCGATGCGGGCCAGTACCGGGATCTGGTGCTTCTGGAACATCTGCACCGCCTTGTCATCGAGTGGAAAGGGGGTCGATATCACGGTACCGACCCGGATACCTCGGTACTCCACAGCAGCGCCCGGGTGCAGGCCCCCCACGTTGTCTTTAAACAGGAAGATGTAGTCGATGAACTGGTCCAGGCTACCGGCCAGCACGCTCGCCTCATCCTGGAACAGGGTGAATTCCTCCATCTGTTTGACCGGCTCGCCGGGTGTCCAGCCGGGTGGCAGCCCCATGGTGATGCCGCCGTCGATCAAGCTCTCCAGTGAATCCATCTTCACCTTCATCCCCTCGCTGCTCATGGATAGCTCGAAACCCGGGGTCAGCCAGAAGCGGGAGTTGCTGCTCACCAGAATGTCATAGGGGGCGTTGATGAAGATCTGATACTGCATCTCGCTCTTTTCTGGCAGGAACTTCGCCTCTTCCACCTGACCTATGGTGAAGCCCTGATAGTTGATGGGGGAGCCTTCCCCCAGCGCGCGGGTGTCGCGGCTGCTGAGGGTGAGGCGCAGCCCCTTGGCATCCAGCGAGGAGAGCGGTGGTTTGTCCAGCATGGCGTATGCGTCCCGCGCCCGTCCTTTCTTGCCGGGGGCGAGTTCGATATAGGCGCCGGAGAGCAGGGTACTGAGACCCGATACCCCTTCACGGCCTACTCTGGGCTTGACCACCCAGAACTGGCTGTCACCGCGCAACATGCCGGAGGCGGCATTGCTCAACCGACCCTTCAGCACGGCATGGCTGTAGTCTTCGCTCAGTTCGACAGCTTCGATGCGGCCGACGTCCACTTCTCGGGAACGGATCACTGTCTTGCCAGCGACTATGCCCTCTGCAGTGGCAACGGTCAGGGTGAAGCTCGGGCCCTGGGAGTACCAGTGCTGGAACAGCATCCAGAGACCGATACACAGCGCCAGCAGGGGCACCATCCAGATTGCGGCGGCAGAGCTCAGAAAATCAGAGCCCGGTTTCCACCTTTTTTTACGCTCACTCACGTTCGCGTTCTCCTTGTTGTAAATCCCAGATCAGGCGGGAGTCGAAACTCATGGCGGCAACCATGGTGATCAACACCACACCTGCAAATGCGACGGCCGCGGGGCCGGGGTAGATGGTCATCAGATTGTCGAGCCGGATCAGGCCAGCCAGAATGGCCACCACGAAGACGTCGATCATCGACCAGCGTCCTACAAATTCAGTCATTCGATAGAGCTTGAGCTTGCGCAGTGGCGAGGCCGCCTGGCCATTCTGCACTGCGTAGCAGAGCCAGAATAGCGCCACGATTTTCACCAGCGGTACCACCACACTGGCGAAAAAGATCACCGCGGCGATGGGGTAGGAGCCCATGGCCCAAAGCAGCACCACGCCGCCGAGGATGGTGGAGGGGCTGTTATCGCCGAGAAACACCGTGTCCATGATGGGATAGAGGTTGGCGGGCACATAGAGAATGGCGGAGGTAAACAGCAGCGCCCAGGTACGGTTCAGTCCACCCGGCTTGCGTGCATGGAGGTGACCACCGCAGCGGGAGCAGTTGTGGCTGCCCATTTCGCTCAGGGCGCCACAGATGTGGCAGCCCACCAGACCGGATTCCAGTGCGCTCGCTTCCGGGTCGAGCTCCCGCCGTTCAGTGGGGCCGAGCAGCCGCTGCCATAGCCACATCTGATCCAGCGAGGAGATCATCTTGATGAGCAGCACCGTGTAGCCGACGAAGGCCCAAAACGACAGCCCCATCTGGATGTCGGCCATCCCCATCAGCTTGACCAGCGAGATGAGCACCCCCACCAGAAAGACATCCACCATCAGCCAGGGTTTGATCCGGCAGAGCAGACGGCCGAGGGAGCGCAGGGCATTGCTGTGCAGGTCTTTATCGACTCGCCACAGCACCAGCATGATGGAGCTCATGTAGACCAGTGGCAGGCCGATCAGGGTCAGGCTCAGCACTGCACCGAGAAACAGATAGCCCTCATCCACCAGGGTGGTGATGCTCTGCAGAAAGGTCATCTCCTGGCTCACCCCTTTGGCCGAGAAGGACATAAAGGTAAAGGCATTGGCGAGCACGAACATAATGAGCGCTGCGAACCCGTAGGAGATGGGCCGCAACTCCTGCTGTGGCAGGTGGCGACTCAAGGTGTGTCCACAGCGGGGGCAGCAGCTGGCCTGCCCCACCTCGAGCGGTGTGGCCGGTATCAGCAGGTCACACTCTTCGCAGGCAGTGTCATCATGGACATAGGTGTTGTGGTGTTGGTGTGAAACCGGATGCAAGATAAAACCCCAGATAAGGCCCGTGGTGGAGCCAGAGCTGGCGATTATCGCAGTTGTACCGGTCAGCGACCAGCCCCCGGAGGCCGCTATTGCTGGCGGGAGTGAGAATGACTTTGACAAGCCAGTGCCCATTTAGCACAATCAAACGCCACTTTTTTTCCGCGGGACAATAATTTATGACAACTGAATCCCCCAGCTACTCCACGATTGAGCAAGCCTTCTCCCTCGGGAACGGGCAAGATTCTGCCCTCAACTGGTTGCGCAAGAACCGCAGTCAGGTCGCTATTTTTCTGGTGAGCGGCATCAAGCTGGAAGGCACCATCAGCGGGTTCGACCAGTACAGTGTGCTGCTGACCGATGCTCATGGTAACCAGCAGCTGGTCTACAAGGCCAAGATCTCCACCATCGCCATGCACACCGGCCGTCCGCAGGTGAACATCCAGCGTGCTCGCAAGCCGCGTGTCTCCATGGCGCCGCGCCCCCACGGTGCGCCGGGTCGTTATGACGACAATCAGGGCGGCGGCAACAACGAGTAATCGTCTGCCCCGCACTCCCCGTTGACGCGCCCTGCGTCAGCGGCTGACGGAACCTGCTCTCATTTTCATTCATGTCCCGTATGAGAGCCGGTTCCGGTTATCGCCCCTTGCAGGGCGATATTTTTTTCCGCACTACGCCGTTATGCCGACCGGTTTGCCCTCTTTGACCAGACAGGTCTGCATACCCGCCGCTTCTCCGGCCTGTACCCCGATCCCGGTATCTTCAAACACCAGACAGCCTGACGGCTCGACCCCCAGCTTGCTGGCGACCAGCAGGAAGGTGTCCGGATTGGGCTTGTGCAGCTCCACATCGTCTGCGGTGACCACCACTGAGAAGTAGCGATCCAGCCCGGTGTTGCGCAGCACCGCTTCGGCATTGACGCGAGGCGAGCCGGTGCCAATCCCCATCGGGATGACGCCATGATAGCGCTCGACCAGCGCCAGCATGGCCGGAAAGACGGTCGCCTTGTGCAGGTTGGCCACATAGTGGGCGGTCTTGCAGCGGGTCACTTCGACGGGGTCGAGGGGGATCTGCTGTTCCTGTGCCACCAGCAGGGCAATCTTGCGGCTCGGCATGCCGCCCAGTTCATAGAACCAGTCGGCATCGAAGTGAAAGCCAAACTCGCGGGCGGTATGTTCCCAGGCCGCGAGGTGCAGCGGCATGGAGTCGACCAGGGTGCCATCAAGGTCAAAGACCAGGCCTTGGAATCCGGAAAGCGTCATGGTGCGGGTCAGTCTCTGAAAAAAGGGAGCCCATTCTAGCCAGTGGCTCCCCGTCTCGCCATCACCTAGCTGGTGAGAAACGCTTGCCCCCACATTTGTGACTGAAAATAGACGGGGGTGAGCTGGGCCGGATCGAGTTGATATTTGGGGGCAAGCTGCTCCAGCAGGGCCCAGTTGCCCTGTTCATAGGTGCTGACCAGCTGAAACAGATGAAAGAGTGGCCCTTCATGCAGTTCGATGGCGCGCTGCACGCTCTTGGGCAGGTGAGCCATCAGCGGCTCCGACAGCAGGGAGCCATCGAGCACCAGTCCCACCAGAAAGGCCCAGCTTGCCTCTGCTTTACCGAGGGCGGTGAGGGCAATCAACTCGCAGAAGCGGCCGCGGGCGATGGCCATGCGGGTACAGGCCTCCGGCATGTGCTGACTCACCCGGGCCAGACCGTTGATCAGCACGAACTTGCGGATCTCCTGCTCCCCCAGATAGGAGAGGGCGCGGGGTACCGAGGTGATGGGGGCGGCATGATCGAAGCCGGGGGCGTTGACGTAGGTGAGCAGCAGGCCGGGCAGCCAGGCATCCTGCTCCAGCAGGCGGGCCACCTGGGCGAAGGAGAACTCTTCGTGGCAGATAAGCTGGAGGATCTGCTGTACCAGCGCCATGTCGGGCTGGTTGGCCCGCTGATTGACCAGCTCCGGACGGGCGAGAAAGCCGCCGGCAAAGAAGTCGACCCCCGCCTCCCGCAGCGGGAGAAAATCCGCCCAGGTTTCGATGTTCAGCGCCATCCGCTTGTGTTCGGTGGGCTGGCAGATCCCCTCTTCTCCCATCCAGTACACCAGCAAGCGGCTTGCGCCGAGCCAGCGTGGATCCCGGTTGGCGCCATGTACCGCCAGTCTGCGCCGACTGTCGCGCCACAGCTCCAGCACCGGGAACGAGTTGGGCTGGCGTTCACTGGAGGCTTCAACCAGCGGGATCGCGTCCTGATCCAGCAGCAGGGGACGCTGTTCATCGAGCTGTTCGTGGGTGAAGGGCACCAGATATTGACGCCCCTGCGCCAGCAGGCGGCAATGTTGCGCCAGTGAAGGCCATTCGGCCGGTGAGCTGAGCTGATAGTCGATGCCGTAGGCCACCAGAGCCAGGCGACGATTGAAGATGGGGTAGCGACGCAACAGCATGGGATCACCGATAGGCCAGAGTGCGGGCCCTCCCTTGTGACTTGGCGTGGTAGAGCGCCTGGTCAGCCTGTTCGGTCAGGGTCTGCCATGCTCCGTCCAGGGAGGGAACCAGATAGCTAAAGCCTATGCTAACCGTAATGAAATCAGCAACCCGCGAGGCGGGATGGGGCATTTTCAAGCGGGCAAGACCATCGTGGATCCGTCCGGCCAGCTGTTCGGCCTCACCGGGTTGGGGGGCGCAGAGCAGAATGACGAACTCCTCCCCGCCATAACGGGCGACCAGATTGGTGCAGCGCCGCTCTGCATCCCGCAGCACATGGGCCACCTGTTGCAGGCAGAGATCCCCCTTGGCATGGCCGAAGTGGTCGTTGTAGGCCTTGAACTCGTCGACGTCGATCATCAATACCGCCAGCAGGTTCTGGGTGCGTCGTGCCCACTCCCACTCCCGCTGCATGGTGATGTCCCACTGGCGCCGGTTGGCGATGCCGGTGAGGGGATCTTCCAGCGACAGCAGGGAGAGGCGGTGATTGGCCTCCTCCAGCGCCCGGTTGGTCTCGGCCAACTGCATGGTGCGCTCGGCGACCCGGGCCTCCAGCTGGCGGTTGAGGGTTTCCAGCTGCTCCTGAGTGCGCTGGCGGATCAGCAGTTGTGACAGGATGGCGGCGTACTGTTTGAAGATCTCGCTCTGATAGGCCTTGAGCGGCCGGTGCCAGAGCAGGTTGTCGGCGGCGATCCAGCCGATGGGAGTGGTGCCATCCCATAGCGATACCATGGCGTTCCAGCCACGGCCCACCTGCTGCTTCTCGTAGTAGAGGGGGGTATCTTCCATCACCAGTACGTAGTCCTTGCGCCTGAGCGCCTCTTGCACCGTGGGGTGATCCGGAATGGGGCTGATGAAGTTGTGTTCATCCATCAGCTCGCCCTCTTCGCTGGTGCCCCAGGTGCCGCGCATGGTCTTGCCATCGGGTTCGATCAGGAAGATGGCGACCCGATCGAACTGCAGCTCCTTGCGGGCCAGCAGCACGGCATCCCGCAGCAGATCGTTCTCGCTCCGACTGCGGGAGAGGGTGACGCTGACCATGTGCAGCGCCTGCAACATGGTGAGGAAGGAGCCCTGCAGTGCCTGACTCTGTACCAGATCGGTCTGGGTATGGAGCCGCTGGTCACGCTCCTGATTGACCTGGCTGGAGAGTAGGTGATTGCTGAGCTCGGCAGTCAGATAGTGGATAAGGAGCTGGATGCCCTGACGCTGGTGGGAGGAGAGGCGGTCGATGCGGCGGCGGGTCTCCAGATAGATGACCCCTTCCAGCTTCAAGTGACGCTTGAGAGGGAAACAGGCGCGTAACTGCGGCTGAGCGGGCTCCACATTTTCGCCGGGATCCGGCGGTGGCTGGAGTTGTTCGATCACCAGTTGTCCCTTCTCCATCGCCTTGTCGATCAGGTGGTGGGGCAGGGTCAGTTGACCGAGATGGGCGAGATCAAGCGTGGTCAGCCCCTGATCGAGCTGAAAGCTGTAGAGCTGCGGTTCGGGGGCTTTCAGCCAGAGGTAGAGGCGTTCGGCATCGGTTTTTTCACGGATGGTGGCGAGGCTCACTTCGCATAACTGAGCGAAGTTGGTGAAGTGTTCCGGGTCCCATTCCTGCATACCAATATCCCTTGGATTGTACCCAAGCGAGTATAGACATATTTCTCCTTGATTAATATGTCAGAAAGGAGAAGCAGCGCACATAACGGTTGCTTTCAGCCCTGCTGGTGGAGACATTCACTGCGTTCTCTGCCAATTGTGGATAGAACTGTGTGCCATAACGGTAGATATGGCAGCTTGTAGGGCGGGATGCCGGGCAAAAAAGAGCCCGCACGATGGCGGGCTCTCTGACAGATCAGATGATTCTGCGTGGCTTATTCTGCCTTGGGGGCAGCCTCAGCGGGCGTTTCACTGCTATCGGCTGGCGCACTCTCGGCCGCCGGGGCTTCCGGTGCCGGGCCCGGCACCAACTCCACCGCCGGCTTGGCGATAAGGGAGCGGGTCTCTTCCACCGCTTCGGTCAGCTTCACCTCGATGATCTGGCCGAGCTCGTAGACCACCTCGGTCTTGTCCAGATAGACGCGGCCGTTGTCCCAGTTGCACTCCAGTCGATCCTTGTTGTCGAGAATATGGCGGGCAGGCAGGAAGACCACGGCGCCGTTCTCCTGCAGACGCAGCTTGAGACCGGCACGCATCACGTCGATGATCTCGGCGTTGAACACCTTGTCGGTGCCAGCATCGGCCTTGAGGTAGCGAACATAGAGCCAGTCGCCGATGTCGCGCTCCACCATGCGGTGCAGACGGCGGCAGGCGGTCAGATGCTCGGTGAGCTCGGTGCTCGGGCGCTCGCCCGGGGTCTTGCCGGCGATGACGGCTTTGAGCAGACGATGGTTGACCATGTCGCCGTATTTACGGATCGGGGAGGTCCAGGTGGCGTAGGCATCCAGACCCAGGCCGTAGTGGGCGCCGGGTTCGGAGGACATCAGCGCATAGCTCTGGAAGCGGCGGATCTTGCCGTCCAGCCAGCGGGTGTCGAGGTTGTCGATCCAGCGACGCAGGGCGCAGAAGCCGGAGAGGCTGGCGATCTCGTCGCGCTCGAACGGGGCTTCGGCACTCTTCAGCAGGTCGATGGCGCCGTCGAGGGACTCTTCGTCAAAGCCGGTGTGAACGTTGAAGATGCCGTAACCGACGCTCTTGCCCAGCACGCGACCGGCGCAGATGTTGGCGGCGATCATCGACTCTTCCACCATGCGGTTGGCGATGCGGCGCGGCTCGACGTGGATAGCCAGCACTTCGCCATTCTCGCCCAGCTCGAAGTCGTAGTCGGGACGATCCGGGAATACCAGCGCATGTTCGGTGCGCCACTTGATGCGCGCTTCGGTCATCGCCTTCATCAGCGGCAGCTGGGCCAGCACGCCTGCGTCGATAGACAGCTCTTTGCCGTGTTCGGCCCAGTCGGAGACGTCGTCATAGTTGAGACGGGCGTGGGAACAGATGCGGGCGGCGAAGAACTCGGTCTCCTCCAGCAGCAGACCATCTTCGGCGATGAGCAGACGGGCGCACAGAGTGTTGCGCTCCTCACCCTCTTTCAGGGAGCAGAGTTCGTCGGAGAGGGTGCGCGGGATCATCGGCACGTTGCGGCCCGGCATGTAGACGGTGAAGGCGCGCTGGGCCGCCTCTTTGTCCAGCTCGCTCCCTTCGGCCACATAGGCGGTCGGGTCAGCGATGGCGACCAGCAGCTCCCAGCCGTTGTCCAGCTTGGTGATGGCCAGCGCATCGTCCATGTCCTTGGTCTTGGCACCGTCGATGGTGAAGAAGGGGACTGCGGTCAGATCGCGACGGGGCAGCTCTTCCTCTTCGATCACCTTCCACTCCGGCAAGTCAGCCGGCTCGACCTGGGCCAGATTGTGGCGCGCCAGCACTACCCACCAGGGCACGTTGTGATCTTCCTGGGCGGCGATCTTCTGGATGATCTCGGCAGAGAAGTTGCCGTCGACCAGCGCATGGCGCTTGAGGGTCGCCACCACCCAGTCACCTTCCTTGAACTCTTTCTCATCCAGACCCTTCTTGACGCGGGCCTTGATGGCATCCTTGATCAGCGGATGGTCGGCAACCACGTTGAGGCGGTCACGGAACATCTTGACCCGGGCCACGAAGCGGGTGACGGACTGCTCCAGCAGGGTATCCGGCTCTGCCACTTCCTTCTCTTTTTCGGTACGGATCAGGGCGGTCACCCGGTCACCGTGCATCACCTTCTTCATGTAGGGAGGCGGCACGAAATAGCTGGTCTTCTCATCGACTTCCAGAAAGCCGAAGCCCCGGTCCGAGGCGCGGATCACACCCTCTTTCTTCGGGATGTTTTCGCGGATTTGTTGCTTGAGCTGGGCCAGCAGCGGATTGTCTTGGAACATAAGTGAGGAACCTGAAGTGAAAACCTGGGTGGAGACCTGATGAAGGATCGCCCAGCACTATACGTTTTTAGCCCTGCAAAGCCAAGGTGAATGGCCTGCTCAGCGTGGTTTCAACTGCGATCTGGCATGGTCGATAAGGCGTTGGGAGAGCTGCTTGTGAACCCCTTTTTCCAGTACCCAGCGGTGCCAGTAGAGGCGTTCCGTCAGGACGTGGTCGGGACTGAGGTTGAGTAGTGACCCGTCAGCCAGCTGGCCTCTTATCTGCAATTCGGGAATGAGGCAGTAGGCCAACCCCTGTTCGGCCATGGCGACGAAGGCCTCTGACGAGTGGACCGTATGGCAGGGATAACCGCCGGGCTCCAGCCCGAAGTGTTCTCTCATAAAGCTCACATGCATGTCATCGCGCTGATCGAACGCCACCGCTGGTGCCTTGGCCAGCGCCTCCCGGGTCAGACCGTGAGGGAAGTGGCAGGCTACGAAGGCGGGGCTGGCGGTAAGCAGATAGTTCATCTCACCGAGCTCATCAACGCAGCAACCCGCCAGCGGCTGGGGATGCAGGCTGACCGCACCAAAGGCCTGACCCTCGCGGACCTTGTCGAGGGTGCGGCTCTCGTCATCGACCAGCAAGTTTAGTTCGATGGGGTGCTGCTTCAACAAGGGGGCAATGGCGGGCAAAAACCAGGTGGCCAGGCTGTCGGCGTTCACTGCGATACTGATCCGGATTGGCCCCTGCGGTTGGTCGGGGGTCAGCTCCCCCGCCAGTTCGAGTTCGAGCTGATGTACCTGCCGATAGTGGGCAAGCAGCTTCTGGCCGAGTGGCGTGGCCTGTAGCGGCTGGCTGCGAATGAGTAGCGGCTCGGCAAACTGCTGCTCCAGCTGCTTGATCCGCTGGGAGATGGCCGACTGGGTGATATGGAGCGACTTGGCCGCTCTATCGAAGTTCTGCTCCTGCAGTACCGCATCCAGCGCCCGCAGCAGTTTGTAGTCCAGCTCTTTCATCTTCTCTCTCTTCCGTTGCCCAAGGGCTGACTCTACGTCACTCGGCAGGGGACAACAATGGGCGGCGGAAGGGGCGTTGCGCTGTGATTTTTGACAGTAGTGGTCAGGCCATTGAGGGAGGATACTCTCTGGTGCCGCATGGGGTAGCCCTGCGGGGTCATAGCGATACAGCGATACGTTTATCCCGGGTCTGTTTTCCCGGGATTTTTTATGAGTGAACTGCCAGCACCGGTGATGGTTGCTGCAGTGGATAATGGCTGGTTTGATAATGGCCCAGCAGAGGTTGGGAGACCGCCTGCGCGAAGCGCTCATCCAGATGGAAGCGGATGCCAACGCCCCTTACCGCCCCCAGATCGACCGCCTGACGATGACCGAGCCGCTCGATGGGCAGGCCAAGTCGGCGGAAGATGCGCTCCACCGGCAGGCTGACGACGGCGACCAGCTCCCGGATCCCGTGGGCATGAGCGAAGGCATAGACCTCGCGGAAGATGACGCAAGTGAGTTCGCTGACGCCATTGCTCATGCGCGGTGCGCGTTGGGCATCGATAGCCAGACGGGTGAGTTCCCAGACATCGGGGGTGCGTGGCGCGCTTTCACCGGCAAGGGCGGTGGGGAAGATGGTGGGCAGCATATAGGCATCGGCACAGTTGAGCAGACGAATACAGCCACACAGCCCTTGTTCGTCCTCGATCAGCACCCAATGGGTGTCTGGCGTGTCGAAGCTGTCACGTTCCAGGCCCCGATGAGACTCGACATCCCAGCCTAACCGGTCGGAAAAGACGCGATTTCGAAAGCGATAGAGTTCATTCTCCACCTCGTTTCGTGGATGTTCTCTCAATTTTCCTTTAAAAACCAACATTATGGACCCTCTATCTTGCTATTCGCCGTTATAATCACATGTCTGGCCAAGGGGGCTTTCATATGAACAGAGACCAACTGCTTGAGTACCTCGAACATTTCACTTCGGTGACGGACGGCAATCGTCTGGCCGAACTGATCGGTCGCTTTACGCTCGGGATGGGCTATGACTACTATCGCTTCGCCCTGATCCTGCCGATGTCTATGCAAAGGCCCAAGGTGGTGCTGTTCAACCAGTGCCCCGATTCCTGGGTGCAGGCCTATACCGAAAACAACATGCTGGCGTGCGATCCGGTGATCCGGCTGGCACGCAAGCAGACGCTGCCCATTTACTGGAACCGCCTCGATGAGCGGGCCAGTTTTCTGCAGGAGGGAACCATGGACGTGATGGGGTTGGCAGCCGAATTCGGGTTGCGTAACGGCATCTCCTTCCCTCTGCACGGTGCAGCCGGGGAGAACGGTATTCTCTCCTTCATCACCTCCGAGCGTGCCTCGAGCGACCTGTTGCTGGAGTCCTCGCCGATCCTCTCCTGGATGTCCAATTACATCTTCGAGGCGGCTATTCGGGTGGTGCGTTTCAGCATGATGGACAGTGCGGGGAAAGACCCCTTGACCGAGCGCGAGACCGAGTGCCTGTTCTGGGCCAGCGAAGGGAAGACCTCTAGCGAGATCGCCTGCATCCTCGGGATCACGGAGCGCACGGTCAATTACCATCTCAATCAGGTCACCCGTAAAACCGGCTCCATGAACCGCTATCAGGCCATTGCCAAAGGGGTTAGTACGGGGCTGTTGCTACCCAATCTGGAGCAAGTTGTGGTTACCAACTTCCCCAGATTGCTGCAGTAGGCTGAGCCCGTAGGCGCAACAGATTCTCCTGCCGCACTCTGAGGGTCACAATTGTCAGATCCGGTAATTGACAAGGGCTGGAACAGCGGCTGGGTATACCGGTTTTTATTAGCAAAATGAATCAATCAGTAAATCAATGAATTTCTAAGAAGGAGCTACCATCGCTATAGTGCCGCTCATTCATCATTTCGAACGGTACTCTCCATGATGCTCGCAACGACACTGCAAGGCTTCACCATCGGTCTGGCCATGATCATTCCCATCGGCGCCCAGAATGCCTTTGTGCTGAGTCGGGGCATCCATCGCAATCACCATCTGCTGACGGCCACGCTCTGCAGTTTCTGCGATCTCACCCTGATTGCCATCGGTGTATTTGGCGGAGCCAATGTGCTGGCCGCCAGCCCCCTCGGCATGGCACTGCTCACCTGGGGGGGCGTGCTGTTTCTCGGCTGGTTTGGTGGCCGTTCCCTGTTCAGTGCCTGGCGCGGTAAAGGGGAGGGGCTTGCCGATTCTGCTCAGCAGATGGGGGCCAAAAGCGTGCTGGCGATGACGCTGGGAGTTACGCTGCTCAATCCTCACGTCTATCTCGATACATTGATGCTGCTCGGCTCCCTTGGCAGTCAGGTGAGCGAGTCCCTGCGTCCGGCCTTTGCTGCGGGGGCCATGCTGGCCTCGCTGGTGTGGTTCTACTCGCTGGCGCTGGGGGCGGCAGCGCTGGCGCCCTGGTTGGCCCGCGGCCGGGTGCAGCAGGGGATCGATCTGCTGGTCGGCATCATCATGTTGAGCCTGGCTGTTCAGCTGGCCATAGGACGTTGAGGAAGTTAAGGCGGCAGGAATGAGCGACCGGTAACAAAAAGATGCCACTCATATGAGTGGCATCTTTACTATTGGAGGGGCTCAGACTCTGAACTGGGAGAGCAGGCGCTGTTGCAGCAGGCTGGCTTGATGGAGCGAGGAGGCGAGCTGCAGGCACTCCTGTGCCTCCTGTTCGCCGGTTCTGGCTTGCAGACTGATGCCGGAGACCTTGTCAGAGGAGTGGCTCAGGGTGTGTGACAGTTGCCCTGTGGCTACGGCCACCTGCTGCACCATGTCGGCCAGCTGGTCGATGGCGCCTTCCACCTTGAACAGGATTTGCTTGGTGTTCTCGGAGTCCTGCATGCCGGACTCTACCGTCTTGAGGTTGCGTTGCATCATCAGATAGGCGGTTTCGGTCTGCTGCTGGATGCTGCTGATCACCTGGCTGATCTCGGCGCTTGATGTTGCGGTGCGATTAGCCAGGGTGCGCACCTCGTCCGCAACCACAGCAAAGCCACGCCCCATCTCCCCAGCGCGGGCCGCTTCGATGGCCGCATTGAGGGCCAGCAGGTTGGTCTGCTCCGAGATACCGCTGATGGTGGAGATGATCTGGCCAATCTGACCCGCCTGCTCCTTGAGGGAGTTAATGGCGATGGCACACTCGCTCACCTCTTGTACCACCCGTTGCATGCCCGCGCTGGCGGAGGCGACATACTGACTACTCTCGGTGGTCAGCTGGCGCACCTCGTTGGCATTGTGAGCCGCCATGCTGCAGTTGTCCGAGATACCGGTGGCGACTTGCACCATCTGTTCACTGTCGTGGTGCAGGGCCAGCGCATGTTCGGCGGTCTGGCGGCTGCTCTGGCTGATTGCCTCCACCCGGTTGACCGAGGTGTGAACGTGTTCGCTGATGTGCTGGTTGTTGTCCATGGTGGAGCTGATCATCTTCTGCAATTTCTCGATGAAACGATCCACGCTGTTGGCCAGCGAGCCTATCTCGTCATCCCGTTGCAGGTTGATGCGGGCGTTGAGATCTCCCTCGCCGGCGGCGATATCCTGCATTCGTTTGTCTACTTGCAGCAGTGGGGTTACCAGTTTGCGGGTCAGCCAGAAGCCGCAGAGGGTGACCATGACCAAGCTCAGCAGCAGGCCACCCAACAGCAGGGTGCGGGTCTGGCTAATGATGCCGTTGAGCTGCGCCACCTGATCCTCGACGGTGGCATCGCCGCTCTCCTCGATGGCAACCAGCTGTTGTCGCAGCTCATCGGCACTGGCTTCATAGATGGCCTGTTGGGCCTGATAGCTGCCGAGTGCATCGACCCACTGTCCCATCAGTTGCTGATGCCGGGCCAAGAGGGCGCGATACTCTGCAGACAGTGTCTTGCCGGCAAATTCGCCGGTTCCCTCGATATCGAACAGCCCGGTGCCGAGCATGCTGTCGATCGCTTCGTGGTAGAAATCGGTCGCCTCTTTCAACTCGGCCTTGATCGCCTCTGTGACTCCTTGTCTGCGCATCTTCTCCAGCGCATAGAGCTGGCGCAAAAAGCCGATGTTGGACTCCATCCCCCCATCGGCCGCTTCCCAGCGAGTGGAGAGGCCGCTGTTCCAGCTGATGGTCTGGTCGGGGGATTGGGTCAGCGCCTCGACCGCGCCGTCGCCGATCACCTCCAGCTGGGTCGAGAGGCGAGCCATCAGATCGGCGTTGTGATGCAGGGCTTGATCCACCTCGGTATAGGCGTGATAGAGCGCCAGCAGCTTCTCTTGTTGTTGTTGATAGTCCTGCTTGTGCTGTTCCATGGTGGCAAGGGCTGCACCATCAATGAGCTGCCCCTGGTTGACCCGGGCCAGCGCGTCATCGGTCGCCGCCTTGGCTGCATCGAGTTCGGCGCGATTGAGCGGGGTACCGTTTTGCATCTTCTGAATCTGTAGCTGTTGGTTGCCCAGCTCTATGGAGCCCTCCATGGCGCCATCGGCGGTCTGCCAGGCGGCGCCTAGTACGTAGGAGAGCAGATTGGCTAGCCGCTGGCTGCCATACCAGCCAACGACCCCCATGCCCAGCGTACAGCCGAGCAATATGGCAAGACCCAGATTGGAGGTGGTAACAATTTTCATGTGATGGCCTTCCTTGGTATCGACATTGGCACCAGTTTCGGTTCCGAACGGGTTTAGTGTAGTGGTTTATCCCCTCGCTCGGGGGCCGGTGCGGCGCTGAAACATCCCATGCACTGGCTGCACCCGATCAAGCATGGTGGAAAATGGGATAAAAAGCCTCTCTGACCACAAGGGTGTTGCTGCCCTATGCTGGATACTTATCCAGTTATTCTTTATGCTATGAGCCAATTTACGAATAGTTGTATTGGTGAGGAGAGAGCCGTGATTGGTCGCTTGAGAGGCATTGTCATTGAAAAGCAGCCCCCCGAGGTCCTGCTGGAAGTGGGCGGGGTTGGCTATGAGGTACAGATGCCGATGAGCTGCTTCTATGATTTGCCGGAGATCGGCAAGGAAGCGACCATCCATACTCACTTCGTGGTGCGGGAAGATGCCCAGCTGCTCTATGGTTTCAACCACAAACAGGAGCGGGCGCTGTTCCGCGAGCTGATCAAGACCAACGGGGTCGGCCCCAAGCTAGCGCTGGCTATTCTCTCCGGCATGACAGCTACCCAGTTTGTGCTGAGTGTCGAACGTGAAGAGATAAGCTCTTTGGTCAAACTGCCAGGAGTCGGCAAGAAGACCGCCGAGCGTCTGGTGGTGGAGATGAAGGATCGCCTCAAGGGGTGGGTCAGTCACGACCTCTTCTCCCCGGCCATGGTCACCTTGCCAGCCAGTGAGCCAGAATTGCGGGCACCTGATGTGACCGAGGAAGCGGCCAGTGCGCTGGTGGCCCTCGGTTACAAGTCACAGCAGGCGAGTCAGATTGTCAGCAAGATCGCCAAAGAGGGGATGTCGGTGGAAGATATCATCCGTGAATCCCTGCGTAGCCTGGTATGAGGTAGTTGATGATTGAAGCAGACCGCCTCATTTCGGCCAGTGCCGCCCGTGAGGATGACATTATTGACCGGGCTATCCGCCCCAAGAAGCTGGCTGACTACACCGGTCAGGATACCGTCTGCGAACAGATGGAGATCTTTATCGAAGCGGCCCGTCAGCGGGGTGAAGCGCTCGATCACCTGCTGATCTTCGGCCCGCCGGGTCTGGGCAAGACTACCCTCGCCAACATCGTCGCCAACGAGATGGGGGTCAATATCAAGACCACCTCCGGCCCGGTACTGGAGAAAGCAGGGGATCTGGCCGCGCTGCTCACCAACCTCGAACCGAACGATGTGCTTTTCATCGATGAGATCCACCGCCTCAGCCCTGTGGTGGAGGAGGTGCTCTATCCGGCGATGGAGGATTACCAGCTCGACATTATGATCGGGGAGGGGCCAGCGGCTCGCTCCATCAAACTGGATCTGCCTCCCTTTACCCTGATTGGCGCCACCACCCGGGCTGGTTCACTCACCAGCCCGCTGCGGGATCGCTTCGGTATCGTCCAGCGGCTGGAGTTCTACAACGTCAAGGACCTGACCGATATCGTCTCCCGCAGTGCCCGTTGTCTGGGGCTCGACATGACGGAAGATGGTGCCATTGAGGTCGCCCGTCGCTCTCGCGGCACGCCGCGGATTGCTAACCGTTTGTTAAGGCGGGTGCGCGACTTTGCCCAGGTGAAATCCGATGGCCGGATCGACGGCCCCATTGCTGCCCGTGCCATGGACATGCTGGATGTCGATAACGAAGGTTTTGACTTCATGGACCGCAAGTTATTGTTGGCTGTGATAGACAAGTTTATGGGGGGCCCGGTGGGTCTCGATAATCTGGCCGCCGCGATCGGGGAAGAGAAAGATACTATCGAAGATGTGTTGGAGCCTTATCTGATCCAGCAAGGGTATCTGCAACGTACACCCAGAGGACGGATTGCGACCACACGAGCCTACGCTCATTTCGGTCTTCAGCGACCAGATGAGAAGTAAAAACAGTCGTTTGAACATGAAACCGCCGTCAAAGGCGGTTTTTTATTATCCGAGCAAAAAAAAAGCCCACGGCGGATGCGGTGGGCAAAGACAATTCAGGATGGATGTTCACAGACAGTGAGTGCGTCTGGACACAGACCGGAAAATAAACAGGTGAGCCGTCGCGAGCTCTCAGAGTCGGTTCAGTTGATAGAGCTGAACAAAGGAAAGCTTGTAGTAACGGATGGTTTTAGCAACAAACTTTTTCATCTTCGATTCCAATAGACAGGTTCAAATTGATCGTCGAATACGTACCGTGAACCCGGATTGACCGGCCTGTATCCAAGGGTATGCCCTCACTGCGAGGCGCATTGTAGGAGTTCGAATCGACCCCGGCAAACAAGAAAAATTGCACTCTTCAAATTAGTTTATCTAATGTCTTTATTGATGAAATTGGTTCGCATGAGTATGCATTCTTTGCAATTTTAAATTGAGTTTTCGAATCAGATTGCCTGACTCGGATAACATGGAAAAAGGCGCGTCATTCACGCTTTTCAAATTAAACCGAGTGGCGGGATGTTAAATTCTTAAATTGATTTAAATCAATGTTTTACGCTTTATCGTGTTTTGTGATCTGGCTCGCGTCAATAATCGTGAAATAGATTAAAAATGCCTTTCAAAGCCATGTATGGCGGGTCCTTTTACATTGATTTCAATCAAATAAAGGTGATATAAAAACCCGGTCATCATGGGAGAGAATAAATTTAGGCTGATTGTTTTGGAATTGTTAAACATTAGCTTTATTTGTGTTCTCGTATTGCCTTGTTGTTAATGCCAGTGGTTACTGAACGCGTTTTGTTGTGACACGTCCCAATAAGGCTCATTCGATAACCTCCAACGGAAGCTTTGTGCTTAAAACTTAAAATAGCCGTGCCAATAATCGGTGAGGAAACATCATGATTGCTGAGCATGTGGTAGACCTATCGCGGTTCCAGTTCGCTGCGACGGCCCTTTATCACTTTTTGTTTGTACCCCTGACGCTGGGAATGGCCTTTCTCCTGGCGATCATGGAATCCGTCTATGTGATGACCAACAACACCATCTACCGGGACATGACCAAATTCTGGGGTAAGTTGTTTGGTATCAACTTTGCCTTGGGGGTCACCACAGGTCTGGCCATGGAGTTCCAGTTCGGGACGAACTGGGCTTACTACTCCCATTATGTCGGCGATATCTTCGGGGCCCCGCTGGCTATCGAAGGGCTGATGGCCTTCTTCCTGGAGTCCACCTTCGTCGGTATGTTCTTCTTTGGTTGGGATCGTCTGAGCAAGCATCAGCATCTGGCTGCCACCTGGTTGATGGCGCTGGGTACCAACCTCTCCGCCCTCTGGATCCTGGTCGCCAACGGCTGGATGCAGAACCCGGTCGGTGCCGAGTTCAACTTCGAATCCATGCGGATGGAGATGATGAGCTTCGCTGACGTGGTGCTCAACCCGGTTGCTCAGGTCAAGTTCGTCCACACTGTGGCGGCTGGTTATACCTGTGGCGCCATGTTTGTGCTGGGTATCTCCTCCTACTACCTGCTGAAGAATCGTGATGTGGCGTTCGCCCGTCGCTCCTTCGCCATTGCCGCTGCGTTCGGTATGGCTTCCATCGTGTCCGTGCTGATCCTCGGTGACGAATCCGGTTACGAGACCGGTGAAGTGCAGAAGGTGAAACTGGCCGCTATCGAAGCCGAGTGGGAAACTGAACCTGCTCCGGCCGCCTTTACCCTGTTCGGTATTCCGAATCAGGAAGAGATGCGCACCGACTACGCCATCAAGATCCCCTATGCGCTGGGCATTATTGCGACCCGTTCTCTGGACGGTCAGGTAACCGGTCTGAAGGATCTGAAGAGCGAGCACGAACTGCGCGTCCGCAACGGTATGACCGCTTACGATCTGCTGACCAAGCTGCAATCCGGTGACAAGTCTGACGAGACCCGCGCTCGCTTCGACGAAGTGAAACAGGATCTGGGCTACGGTCTGCTGCTCAAGCGCTACACCAGCAACGTGACCGATGCTACCGACGAGCAGATTAAGGCCGCCGTGGATGACTCCATCCCGCAGGTTCTGCCGCTGTTCTTCGCCTTCCGCATCATGGTTGCCGTTGGCATGCTGATGCTGGTACTGATTGGTATGGCCTTCTATGACAGTGCCCGTCACCAGATCGGCAAGCGCAAGTGGCTGCTCAAGGGGCTGCTGTGGGGTATCCCGCTGCCGTGGATCGCCATTGAAGCTGGCTGGTTTGTTGCTGAATATGGTCGCCAACCGTGGACCATTGCAGAGGTGTTGCCGACTTCCCTCTCTGCATCCAACCTGCCTGCAGCCGAGATCTGGTTCTCTCTGATCGGTATCTGCCTGTTCTATACCGTACTTCTGGTTATCGAGATGTACCTGATGTTCAAGTATGCCCGTCTTGGCCCCAGCAGCCTGAAGACTGGCAAGTATCACTTTGAACAGATCAAGGCATAAGGAGAGCGACCATGTTTGATTACGAAACTCTGCGTGTCATCTGGTGGGCTCTGGTCGGCGTACTGCTGATCGGTTTTGCCATCACTGACGGCTTCGACATGGGGGTAGGCGCACTGCTCCCGTTCGTCGGCAAGAAAGATGTCGAGCGCCGCGTGATGCTCAACACCATGGGGCCGCACTGGGAAGGTAACCAGGTTTGGCTGGTCACTGCCGGTGGTGCCTTGTTCGCCGCCTGGCCGATGGTGTATGCCGCGACCTTCTCCGGCTTCTACATCGCCATGATCCTGACCTTGATGGCGCTGTTCCTGCGTCCGGTCGGTTTCAAGTACCGCTCCCTGCGTGCTGATGCAAAATGGCGCAGCAACTGGGACTGGGCCTTGTTCGCCGGTAGCGCCGTACCGCCCATCGTCTTTGGTGTGGCCTTTGGCAACCTGCTGCAAGGCGTTCCGTTCGAGTTTAACCAGTTCATGATGCTGACCTATCACGGCAACTTCTTTGGCCTGCTTAACCCGTTCGGCATTCTGGCTGGTCTGGTGAGTCTGTTCATGCTGCTCACCCAGGGCGCAACCTGGTTGATGATGAAGACCGACGGTGAAGTGCTGGCGCGTTCCCGCACTGCCGCCATGATCTGCTCACTGCTGACTCTGGTGCTGTTTGCTGCCGCGGGTTGGTGGGTAAGCGGTATGGAAGGGTATGTCATCGTCAAGGCTGCTGCGACTGACGCGGTATCCAACCCGATGAACAAGGAAGTTGTCCTGCAGGCTGGTGCCTGGATGAACAACTACACCCTCTATCCGTGGATGGTGGCCGCCCCTGTACTGGGTCTGGCCATGAGCCTGCTGACTGCGCTGTTTGCCCGCATGAACATCGGCTGGCTGGCGTTTACCAGCTCCTCGCTGGCGATTGCCGGGGTCATCCTCACTGCCGGTTTCTCCATGTTCCCGTTCGTGATGCCCTCAAGCCTTGAGCCGTCACTGAGCCTGACCATGTGGGATGCTACCGCCTCTTTCAACACCTTGCAGGTGATGACTGTGGCTGCAGCGATCTTCGTACCGATTGTGCTGGGTTACACCATCTGGACTTACATCAAGATGTTTGGCCGGGTAACCAACAAGCACATCGAAGATAACCAACAATCTCTCTATTAAGAGGTGCGCTGACAATGTGGTATTTCACCTGGATCCTAGGGCTGTTGCTGGCTTGTGCATTTGGCATCATCAATGCGCTGTGGCTGGAACACACCGAGAACATGGATCGTCAGATCGATGAAAACAAGTGATCGACTCGCCAGGCTCGCCGCTCCACTGGAGCGGCAGCCGTGGCAGGGGTTGATGTTACTCGCGGCGGCCTTGTTGGCCGTCGCTATTTTACAGGCCCCCAATCTGATCGCGGCCAACACCAGCGAGCATGGTCTCTGGCTTGCTCCCTGGCTGATGTGGGCCGTCTGTTGTGGCGTACTTAACGGGCTTGGCTTTCATCTGAAAAGCCTGCCCGGACGTGTGCTGTTCAACCCCTGGCTCGCCTGGCCCAGTTTGTTGTATGGCCTCTGGCTGACACATTCATATTTCCTTTCATAAAAAACGGGGGGAGGCAGGATTTCCCTGTCTCCCCCTGCTTCTTTCCTATTCAGCCCTGCGCTATGATAGCCCCCCATCTGACTGTCGAATGGATCACAGATTGTTATGGGGGAAGTCTTTGAGTTTCCGGTGCGTGTCTACTACGAAGACACCGACGCCGGGGGCATCGTCTACAACGCCAATTATCTCAAGTTTATGGAACGTGCTCGCACCGAGTTTCTTCGTGCCAAAGGGGTCGAACAGGACGTCTGGCTGCAGGAGGGATATGCCTTCGTGGTGAGCCGAACTGAGATCGATTTCCGCTCGGCGGCCCGTTTTAATGAACTATTGAATGTATTAACGCAAGTGATTGAAGTGAAACGCGCATCCCTGCGCTTTTCGCAGCAGATCCTGGCGGCTGATGGACGACTGATCACCCAGGCCATGGTACAGATAGCCTGTGTCAGTCATCCGCAAATGAAACCTGTAGCTATACCTGAAAAAATCAAGGGAGTGCTGTTAAGTGCACGCTGAAATTTCGTTTATTGGCCTGTTTTGGCAAGCCAGCCTGTTGGTAAAACTGGTCATGATGACCCTGATGAGCATGTCTATTGTCTCGTGGGCGCTGATTATCCAGCGTTCAAAGGCGATCAAGGCGGCCAATCTCGCATCGGAACAGTTTGAAGATCGCTTCTGGTCAGGGGTCGATCTCAATCGCCTCTATCAGGAGTCCTCTTCCCGCCGCGATGATATCGAAGGCATGGAAGATATCTTCTACTCCGGCTTCAAGGAGTATGCCCGCTTGCTCAAGGCCGGTGCCCGTGGTCAGGATGCGGTGATGGATGGTACCTACCGCGCCATGCGCGTCTCCCTCTCCCGCGCGGTGGACGATCTGGAATCCAACCTGCCGGTGCTGGCGACCATCGGTTCCATCAGCCCCTATATCGGTCTGTTTGGTACCGTATGGGGGATCATGAACGCCTTTATCGCCCTGGGTCAGGTGCAACAGGCCACCCTGCAGATGGTGGCACCGGGTATCGCGGAAGCGCTGATCGCTACCGCCATGGGTCTGTTTGCCGCTATCCCGGCGGTTATCTTCTACAACCGCTTCTCCAACAAGGTCGAGCGGCTGGAGAACGCCTACGCCAACTTCATGGACGAGTTCACCACCATTCTGAACCGTCAAATTGCACAGCAGCAGGGTGATCAGTAATGCAAACCTATCAGCGGATCCGGCGCAAGAAGGTGGCCGAGATCAACGTGGTTCCCTATATCGACGTCATGCTGGTGCTGCTTATCATCTTTATGGCGGTCACGCCGGTGATCACGCAAGGGGTCAAGGTGGATCTGCCACAGGCTGAGTCCGAGCAGTTGCCGGAAGATGCCAAGCCGCCCTTCATCGTCAGCGTCAATACCGAAGGCGAGTATGTCATCAAGGCTGGCGAAGCCGATGACGAGCCGGTGCCAAGCGGCACGCCAGAGGCGATGCAGCAATACATCACCGAAAAAGCCATGGGCTATCTGGCGATCAACCAGAATGCCCCCGTGGTGGTCGCGGGTGACAAGGCCGTGCGCTACGAAGAGGTGATCCTGCTGATGGTGGCCCTCAAGAATGCGGGTGTGCCTCAGGTTGGCCTGATGACAGATCCGGTGAACTAACGGAGATGGATGTGAAGCGTGGTATTTCCGGTTATCTCATCGCGTCGTTTCTGCTGCACCTGATCATCGGCATCATCCTGTTTGTCGGGCTCGATTTCAGCAAGCCGAAGCGACCCGAATCGAAGGGTCAGATCGTCAATGCCGTCATGCTCGATGAGAACTTCCTCAACGAACAGGCCAAGCAGATCCAGCAGCAGAAATCTCAGCCCAAGCCTCAAAAGGTAGAGAAAGAGAAGGATAAGGAAGACACGGATCTCGCCAAGCGCGAGCTGGCTCAGAAACAGGAGCAGCTTCGCATCGCCGAGACCAAGCGCAAGCAGGCCGAAGAGGCGACTCGCAAGGCCGAGGCCGAAAAGCAGAAGAAGGTTGCCGAGCAGAAGCAGGCGGAAGAGAAGGCCCAAAAAGCCGAGGAAGCCCGCAAGCTGGAAGAGCAGAAGGCCAAGAAGGCCGAAGCCGAGCGTAAAGCGGCGGAAGCCGAAAGCAAGGCGTTGGCGCTGAAGAAGAAAAAGGAACAAGAGAAGAAAGAGGCCGAAGAGAAGGCAAAGGCGGCAGAAGCCAAGGCCAAGAAAGCGGAAGCTGACAAGAAGGCCAAAGCCGAAGCCGAGAAGAAAGCCAAGGCAGAAGCAGAGAAAAAAGCCAAAGCCGAGGCCGAGAAGAAGGCCAAGGAAGAGGCTGAGAAAAAGGCAAAAGCTGACGCAGAGAAGAAAGCCAAGGCAGAGGCCGAAAAGCAGGCCAAGATCGCGGCTGAGCGCAAGCGTAAAGCGGCCGAGCAGGCCAAGCTGCAAAAAGAGATGGAAGAGATGATGCAGCAGCAGCTGTCGGCTGAGGCCAATGCTCGCAGTCAGGCGGCATCGGCAGCAGCCCAGGGTGAAGTCGACAAATATGCGGCGCTCATCAAGGCCACTGTTGAGCGGTATATGATTTTGGATCCCACCATGCGGGGCAAAACATGTACTATCGGCGTACGTCTTGCGAGCAGTGGCTTTGTCATATCGGTAGATAACGGCCAGGGTGACCCGGCGGTCTGTCGTTCCGGTAAGGCGGCTGTTCTGAAAGCCAATCAACTGCCAGTGCCCAAGGATCCTGCGGCATTCGAGATGTTGAAGGAATTTAACCTGAAGTTAGAACCGAGTATCTAAGCGTGATAAAACGAGGTTGCTTGCCTCCGGTTGGCAACCTCTCGCCGAGAAAGGAATTTAACCTCTCATCTATATTGGAACCGAGTATTTAAGCCATGATCAGAAAAGTATTTTTTGCTTTGGTTGGCTGTTTGTTGCTGGGCCAGAGTGCCCAGGCGGCCCTGGACATCGTCATCACCGGCGGTATTGATAGCGCACGCCCCATCGCTGTCGCCCCCTTCAAGTGGGAAGGTAACGGGCAGTTGCCGCAGGACATCGCGGAAGTGGTCTCCAACGACCTGATGCGCAGCGGAAAGTTCAAGCCGCTGGCCCGTGGCCAGATGCCGCAGACCCCGAGCAGCAGCAGCGAGATCAACTTCGCCCCCTGGGCCTCCCAAGGGGTTGAAGCCGTGGTGGTCGGTTCCATTTCGGCAGTCGGTGACGGCACCTACAAGGTGAACTTCGAGCTGGTCGATGTGCTGAAGGGTCAGCTGGCCAAGGCACAAGGCGGCGAGGCGAACGGTTACATCCTGGATAGCCGTATGGCGACCATCCCGGGTGCCCAGATGCGCCAGTTTGCCCACCGCATCTCTGACATCGTCTATGAGCGCCTGACTGGCGAGCGCGGCGCTTTCCTGACCCGTCTGGCTTATGTATCCGTCCAGCAGGGCACCCAGTTCCCGTACCAGCTGCGTATTTCTGATTACGACGGTTACAACGAGAAGACCCTGCTGCGCTCCCGCGAGCCGTTGATGTCTCCAGCCTGGTCGCCGGATGGCAGCAAGCTGGCTTACGTGAGCTTCGAGAACCAGAAGTCCGAAATCTACGTGCAGGATATCTACACCCAGCAGCGCAGCCTGATCACCAGTTTCCGCGGTATCAACGGGGCGCCGGAGTGGTCTCCGGATGGTCGTCGTCTGGCTATCGTTCTCTCCAAAGATGGTTCACCGAACCTCTATGTGGTTGATGTCGCTAGCAAGCAGCTGACCCGCGTCACAACCAGCCGTGTGATCGACACTGAACCCTCCTGGATGCCGGATGGGCAAAATTTGTTGTTCACCTCTGAACGTGGTGGCAAACCCCAGATTTATAGCGTAAATTTGGCGACTGGTATGACTCGCCGGATGACTTGGGAAGGTGAATCCAACCAGGGTGCATCCATCACTCCTGATGGCAAAATCATGGTGATGGTGACCCGTGTTCAGGGACAGTATCGTATTGCCCGTCAGGACATGGAAAACAATGCCCTGTTGGTTCTTACCCAGAGCGCTCTGGATGAGTCGCCAAGTGTGGCTCCCAATGGCAGCATGATCATTTATGCCACCATCTATCAGGGTCGTAAGAGTCTCGCGTTGGTGTCGACTGATGGTCGCTTCAAGGCTGTGCTTCCGACCAGTAGCGGTGAAATTCGTGCACCAGCTTGGTCGCCCTTCTTGAATTGATAAAAATCCAATTGTTTTTTGTTTTGTTATAAAGGTTTAAGGAAATAGCATGCAACTCAATAAACTGCTCAAGGGTTTGGCCATCGCACTGCCACTGTTCACCCTGGCCGCTTGTAGTTCTTCTTCTGATTCCGACGCCGCTGGCGCTGAATCAGGTATGACCGACGGCATGGGCGGTGTACAAACCGGCGGCGCCAACGGCATGTTGTCCCCGGAAGAGCAGATGCGTCAGAAGTTCGAAGCACTGCAGCGTGACAACGTGATCTACTTCCCGTTCGACGGTTACGATATCCAGGGTCAGTACGCTGATCTGCTGGATGCCCACGCCAGCTACCTGCGCGAGCGCCCGAGCGTGAAAGTCCTGATCGAAGGTCACGCCGATGAGCGCGGTACTCCGGAGTACAACATCGCCCTGGGCGAGCGTCGTGCCAAGGCTGTTGCCAAGTATCTGCAAACCCTGGGTGTGCAGGCCGAGCAGCTCTCCATCGTCAGCTATGGCGAAGAGAAGCCGCTGGACATGTCCCACACCGAGGATGCCTTTGCCAAAAACCGCCGCGCGGTTCTGGTTTACTAAGGTTTGAACCGAACGAAGTTCGTTTATATGCAAGCGGCCATTTCGATGGCCGTTTTATTTGCACTAAACGTCAAGGTTTGATCCGAATGAAATCTGTATAAGCGAGCGACGATGGCGCTGGCCGTTTTATCTGTACTAAACGCTAAGGTTTGATCCGAATGAAATCTGTGTACAAGCAAGCTGTCGTTGCGCTGGCCGTAATGGTTGCTCTGAATGCGCAAGCTGCGGCCCCGGTCAGCGATCTGGGCGGTGACTCGGGTGGTGGCGTTGTCCTTAGTGGCAACAACGGTGCCATCGTGCCCACCGGTAGCCTGGAAGATCGGGTTGCCCTGCTGGAGCGCACCCTCAATGCCCGTCTGCGACTGCAAGCTGAATTGCAGCAACAGGTCGACTCCCTGCAAGGGGAGGTCTCCGAGCTGCGTGGTCAGCTGGAGCAGCAGACTTACCAGATGGAACAGTCGCAAGAGCGCCAGCGTCAGCTCTACCAGGAGCTCGACAAGGTTGCCAGCAGCCAGCAAGCTGCTCCAGCCGCCCCGGCCCCTGCTGCTGCCACACCGGCTGCTGCCGCCAATTACTCAACCAATCAGGATGAGAATCAGGCCTACGACGCAGCGGTCAATATGGTGCTCAAAGAGAAGAACTACGACAAAGCCATTCCGGCTTTCCAGGGCTTCATCAAGCAGTACCCCAATTCGGGCTATGTACCTAATGCACACTACTGGCTCGGCCAGTTGCTGTTCAACAAGGGTGACAGAGCCGGTGCCTCGGCCCAGTTTTCGACCGTGGCCAACAAATACAGCAAATCCCCCAAGCGAGCCGATGCGCTGCTGAAGCTGGGTATGCTGGCGCAGCTGGATGGCAAGAAGGCGGAAGCCAAATCCTTCTATGAGCAGGTGATCAAGGGCTATCCCAACACCTCGCCGGCCCAGTTGGCCAAACAGAGTCTGGCCAAGCTGTAACATTGCTGTATGTCACTGTTTTCGTAACGCTACTGTAAAAACAGCCTGCATTTGTACGCACAGTGAGCAAACGGATTTAAATTACGAATTTTCTGTTGCACCGGAAATTTAAATCCGTAATATAGGCCGCCGTCAGAGCCGAAGCAGTAATGCAGTCGGAACTGGTCGTGGTGAGGGTCGTTAGCTCAGTCGGTAGAGCAGTTGACTTTTAATCAATTGGTCGCTGGTTCGAATCCAGCACGACCCACCATTTTCTCCACTCGGTGGAGACAGAATTCCCAGGTCGTTTAGCTCAGCTGGGAGAGCACCTCCCTTACAAGGAGGGGGTCACTGGTTCGATCCCAGTAACGACCACCAGTTTGTAGAAAAAATGATTTAGATGGGTCGTTAGCTCAGTCGGTAGAGCAGTTGACTTTTAATCAATTGGTCGCTGGTTCGAATCCAGCACGACCCACCATCATTTCAAGAATCCCAGGTCGTTTAGCTCAGCTGGGAGAGCACCTCCCTTACAAGGAGGGGGTCACTGGTTCGATCCCAGTAACGACCACCATATTTGCAGTAAAAAGTTTAAAAAAATGATTTAGATGGGTCGTTAGCTCAGTCGGTAGAGCAGTTGACTTTTAATCAATTGGTCGCTGGTTCGAATCCAGCACGACCCACCATCATTTCAAGAATCCCAGGTCGTTTAGCTCAGCTGGGAGAGCACCTCCCTTACAAGGAGGGGGTCACTGGTTCGATCCCAGTAACGACCACCAGTTTGTAAAAAAAATGATTTAGATGGGTCGTTAGCTCAGTCGGTAGAGCAGTTGACTTTTAATCAATTGGTCGCTGGTTCGAATCCAGCACGACCCACCATCATTTCAAGAATCCCAGGTCGTTTAGCTCAGCTGGGAGAGCACCTCCCTTACAAGGAGGGGGTCACTGGTTCGATCCCAGTAACGACCACCATTTTGTAGAAAAATGATTTAGATGGGTCGTTAGCTCAGTCGGTAGAGCAGTTGACTTTTAATCAATTGGTCGCTGGTTCGAATCCAGCACGACCCACCATCATTTCAAGAATCCCAGGTCGTTTAGCTCAGCTGGGAGAGCACCTCCCTTACAAGGAGGGGGTCACTGGTTCGATCCCAGTAACGACCACCAGTTTGTAGAAAAATGATTTAGATGGGTCGTTAGCTCAGTCGGTAGAGCAGTTGACTTTTAATCAATTGGTCGCTGGTTCGAATCCAGCACGACCCACCATCATTTCAGAATCCCAGGTCGTTTAGCTCAGCTGGGAGAGCACCTCCCTTACAAGGAGGGGGTCACTGGTTCGATCCCAGTAACGACCACCATATTCGCAAGTGAGGCTGAGATATCAGCTTCAGTTGCAGAGAAAGTCCCCATTCAGATGGGGATTTTTTTTGCCTGAAATTCAGTACTCCAGCTTCTTCTGTTGCCGTTGTGGCGAGCCAAGCACCACCTCTTATTGTGCCACTCTGCCACTCCGATCCTTCTTCGATCCTGCTCTTCCGAGATTGTTCGACGTCCACTGACTTCACTCCTGTCCATCGTGATGCTGCTCATATGAACGCCTGTTAAAGCAAACGCCAGCAATAAAAAGGGCAGGCCAAGGCCTGCCCGCACGGATGCGCAAGGTGTTACATGATCCCGCGGATCAGGATCCCGCTGATCAGCAGCGGCGCCACCACGCGCCAGCACCAGAGCAGCGCCAGACGCAGGGCGGGTGACAGGCCCGCAGGCAATATGGCATCACCCAATCGCCAGCCCAGCAGCAGGGTCAGTACCAGACCAAAAAGCGGCATCATCAGATTGGAGGTCAGATAGTCGAGCAGCTCGAAGATGGTCTTGCCAAACAGGGTCAGGTCACTCCATGGGCCGAACGACAGGCTCACCGGAATGCCGGAGGCCATGATGAGCAGAGTCAGTACCCGGCAGGCGCCACGACGCGACCAGCCCCACTCCTCGGTGGTGAAGCGCACCAGATGCTCCAGCATGGAGATGGAGGAGGAGAGCGCGGCGACCAGCAACAGCAGGAAGAAGACCACCCCCAGCCCCTGACCGAACGGCAGATGACTGAACACGGCCGGCATGGTCATAAAGGTGAGTCCGGGCCCGGCAGTCGGGTCGATGCCGGTGGAGGCCAGCGCCGGAAAGATCATCAAGCCCGCCAGCACCGAGATAATGCTTGCTAGGGTGACCACCCAGACCCCGGAGCGCAGCACCCCTTCGCTATTGGGCAGGTAGGCGCCATAGGTGGTGTGTACCCCGAGCCCGATGGAGAGGGAGAAGAAGGCCAGCCCCAGCGCATCCAGCACGCTCTGGCCGGTCAGCATGGAGAAGTCCGGCAGCAGCAGCTGGCGCACACCCGCCATGGAGCCGGGCATGGAGAGACCGACCCCCACCAGCAACAACATCATGATGAAGAGCGCGGGCATCATCCAGCGCAGTGCCCGCTCCACCCCTTTCTGAATACCCCCCTGCACGAACCACCAGGTCAGGCCCGCGAAGATCAGATGGGTTAGCACAGGCCACCAGGGGTTGCTGACATAGCCGTTGAACAGGGCGGTGAGGGCGCTCCCCTCGCTCAGGTTGAGCTTGCCAGCCATCGCCAGCGCGGCGTAACCCACGGTCCAGCCGCCCACCACGCTGTAGAAGCTGTAGATAAAGAAGCCGCAGGCGATCCCCATATACCCCATCCAGCGCCAGTTCGGCCCCACCAGTTTGCGAAACGCGCCGAGCACCCCGCGCTGGCTATGGCTGCCGAGCAGGGTTTCGCCGACCTGTACCGCTACCCCCAGGGTGAAGCTGAACAGCAGAAACACCAGCAGGAAGGCGCCACCACCATTGGTGGCTGTCACATAGGGAAATTTCCAGATGGCACCAAGGCCAATCGCTGTGCCTGCTGCGGCCAGCACATGACCGAGACGGGAAGACCACTGAACCTGGCTCATACAACCTCCGGGTAACACGACATCGAAGCAATACTCCTGAGTAGCAATAAACGACAGACCATAAAAAAGGCCGCCTGAGGCGACCTTTGCAATGAACATTCAGAAAAACTGTGCGTGCAAGGTCACCTCTCTTGCGAGCTAAAAAATCGACCAAACAGCACGAGGATGGCAGACATGAGGTGACAACCTGACTTATGAATGAGGAAACAGCCTAAACCATGGAAAGAATAATTGACACATAAAATCAAAAATTTTTTATGTGTGCCGCTGTCATCACTCTGACTGTACGTACAACTCAATCGGCGAGCGCGTTACCGGGCCGCATCTTTTCTACCTTGTGGCTATTTACTGGGCGATAATCGACGTAGCTTCTTCTGGAACTAGTGACCGCTACATGGCACTGACGAGAATAACGATGAGACAGGATGTCGTATGAGATGGATGGTGCTGCCCTGGTTACTGATCAGCCTGAGTGTGTCGGCGCAGCCCGGATTAACCCTGCTGAGTCACGACTTACCCCCCTTTACCGAATACCGCGACGGCAAGCTCGACGGATTTGCCATTCGCCTGATTGATGAGGTGCAGGAGGAGCTTGGCACTCGCTATCCGGTACGGATTTACCCGCTCAAGCGTGCGCTGGCGCTGGCACGGGTCGAGCCCGGCTATGGACTGTTCGTGGTACAGCGGCTCCCGGAGCGGGAGTCCCATTTCAAATGGGTTGGCCCGCTCTTTATCAATCGGGTCTTTATCTATCAGGCGCCGGATAGTCGCCACCCGCTGACCTCGCTGGCGCAGCTGCGGGATCTGCCCAGAGTGGGGGTAGTGCTGGGTAACGCCGATGATGTGCGGCTGACCCATGAGGGCTACACCAATCTTGTGCGCTACAAGACAGTCGGGGAGGCGATAGAGCGGCTGATGCTGGGCAAGATCGATGCCTTGCCGATGGCGGAGCTGGTCATGGAGGCCACCCTCGACAAGATGGGGTTATCCCGGCGCAGCATCGTCAGCAGCGGGGTACTGCTCCATCAGGCCGGTCTCTATATCGTCTTCTCTAAGGGAACGGATGATGCCGAGATCACCCGCTGGCAGCATGCCCTGGAGGCCGTCAGAGCCGCCCAGGGGCGGGCCGATGAGCCCACCCGCGAAGAGTAACCGTCACACCAGACCGCGAATCAAGATCCCGCCGATCAGCAAGGGGGCAATCCAGCGCCAGCAGTTCATCAGCAAGTGATGCCAGTGGCTGGCAATCCCCTGCGGCAGCGCCTTGCGCCCCAGCTTCCAGCCCAGCAGCAGCGTCAGCATCAGGCCGAACAGCGGCATCATCAGGTTGGAGGTAACAAAGTCCAGCAGCTCGAAAATGGTTTTGCCAAACAGGGTGGCGTGTTGCAACGGGCCAAACGACAGGCTGACCGGAACACCGCTAACCATGACGAATCCAGTGATGGCGCTGCAGGCCGTGCGGCGTGACCAGCCCCAGGTTTCGCACAGGAAGCACTGCAAATGCTCCAGCAGGGAGATGGCCGAGGAGAGCGCCGCAAAGACCAGCAGGGCGAAGAAGATCACCTCAAGCACCTGACCGAAGGGCAGCAGCTGAAATACTGCCGGCATGGTCATAAAGGTGAGGCCGGGTCCGGCAGCCGGGTCGATACCGGTCGAGGCCAGTACCGGGAAGATCATCAGGCCCGCCAGTACCGCCACCATGCTGGCCAGCAGCACCACCCAGAGACTGGAGCGACCGACCCCTTCGCTGGTCGGCAGATAGGCACCGTAGGTGGTGTGAATGCCAAGACCGATGGAGAGGGAGAAGAAGGCCAGCCCCATGGCGTCGAGCACGCCGGACATCCCCAGCTTGCTGAAATCGGGCATCAGGAAGTGACGCACCCCCTCCATCGCATTGGGTAGGGTAAGGCCAAAGGCGACCAGCATCAGGATCATCAGGAACAGGGCGGGCATCATCCAGCGCAAGGTGCGCTCCACCCCTTTCTGAATGCCCCCTTGCACCACCATCCAGGTGAGGGCGGCAAACAGCAGGTGGGTGAGGATGGGCCAGACATCCCCGCTGACATAGTCATTGAAGCGGGCGGTGAGGGCCGCCGCATCACCATGGTTGAGATCGCCGGAGATGGCCATGCCGGTATAACCGAGCGTCCAGCCGCCCACCACGCTGTAGAAGCAGTAGATGAGCAGGGTAGAGATCACCCCCATTACCCCAACCCAGCGCCACTGTTTGCCGAGCAGTTCGGAGAAGGCACCCACTACCCCGCGGCGGCTCATGCTGCCGAGCAGGGTCTCCCCCATCAGTACCGCCACCCCCAGGGTGAAGCTGAACAGCAGAAAGACCAGCAGGAAGGCGCCGCCGCCGTTGACGGCGGTGACATAGGGGAATTTCCAGATTGCGCCGATACCGACTGCGGAACCCGCAGCGGCGAGGATGTAGCCGAGTCGGGATGACCATTGGGACTGCTTCATAAGAACTCCAATCGAGCGCCCCTTGTCGGGGGCAGAATGGCGCTCATGTTACGGAGGTCGCTGCGCAATCACTACGACGGTTATCAGGCATATATGCGATTTGTTGGCATGATTGGCTAATTTAATTCTGTTTTTTGCCCAATCCTGCCACCAAATAAAAACCGGAGCGAGATTGCTCCGGTTTGGCCTCTGACAACTGCCCGTCTGCTGACTAGATCACTCCCAGCTCCCGCAGCCGCTCCATCAGGTAGCTGTGGGCGGTATGGCGCTCGGAGAGCACCACATCCGGGCGCGGATGGAGGAACAGCGGTAGGGAAATGCGCGATTTGCTGGCACTGCCCCCGGTCGGGTTGATGACGCGGTGGGTGGTAGAGGGGTAGTAGCCGCGAGAGGCCTCCTGCAGCATGTCGCCGATGTTGATGATGAGGGTACCAAAGTCGCACGGCACATCCATCCACTCGCCATCGGAACCCTTCACCTGCAGCCCCGGCTCGTTGGCAGCGGGCAGAATGGTGAGCAGGTTGATATCTTCGTGGGCGGCGGCGCGAATGGCACCCGGCTGCTCGGTGCCATCGAACGGCGGGTAGTGCAGCACTCGCAGCAGGGTTTTCTGGCTATCGTCGATCATCGAGGAGAGGGGGCAGCTGTAGTGAGCTGCGATATCGGCTGGGGTGTACTGCTCGACCCAGCCCAGCAGCTCGGCGGCCAGACCGTTGGCGAGGCGGTAGTACTCCATCGCCTGCTCTTTCAGCTCTTCCGGCATCTGGCCCCAGGGGTAGAGGTGGAAGTACTCCTTGAGGTCTTTCTGGCTATGGCCCTTGGCCACTTCGGAGACCGACGGTGGGAAGTAGCCATCCTGAGTCTCGCGGTTGAACAGGAAATCCTGCTTCTGCTCGCTCATGAAGAAGCGATACCAGTTGTCGTAGATGGACTGCACCAGCTCTTTCGGAATGGGGTGGTTGGTCAGCACGCCAAAGCCGGTGGTTCGCAGGGATTCGGTGAAGCGTTGGGCCGCATCGGGTGAGCGGTAATCGACGGTCAGGACTTTCATTGTTTTTGTTGCGCACCAGTTAAAGGATGGCGCAGTTTACCTTGCGTCTGATAACAAGGAAAGCGGGTTGGCCGCCCGTCTGGCACGGCGTTGAATAGTGACAAAAACATCAAATAAACCGCGCCAGACCGCACGGGAGCGCATCCCTTGTTATGGCCTTTTATCCTCTCTAGAATGCCGGTCACTATCTTTTCCGGAGTCTGTTCATGTCCCCCAAAATCCTGTTGCTGACCCTGCCGGTATTGCTGGCGGGATGCAGTGCCCTGTCAGAAGATGAGTGCCGCACCATGAGCTGGTACAACCTGGGTTATCAGGATGGATCGGAAGGCAAAACCCGTCAGGCGACCCGCGATTACGTTTCGTCTTGCAGCGAATATGGCCTCAAAGTGGATGAAGCCGAGTGGAAACGGGGCTACGACAAGGGGCTGGAGCTCTACTGCATTCCCGAGCTGGCTTACAGCAAGGGCAAGGAGGGGCAGGCCTATCTGGGGGTATGCCCCAATGATGCCAGCTTCCTCAAGCAGTATCAGCGTGGCTACGAAGAGTACAAACTGGCTGCCCGCCTGCGGGAGATCAGCGACGAGCTGGAGCGTACCGAGCGTGATATCGATACGCTGGAGCGCAGCATCCGCAACGAAACCAACACGGAACAGCGCGACTACTACCGCGCCAAGCGCGATCGGGCCATTCGCCACTACGAATCCCTGCGCCGGGAGTACAACCGTCTGCGTTATCCGGATCGGGTGATCCAGTTCTCCTTCGGCGGTTAATCCCTCTCTTCATGGCCAGCCCGCGTGCTGGCCATGTTGCACCTTGTCAGGTCAGGGCAGCACCCAGCGCTGCAGTGCCAGTGCGATACCATCTTCGTTGTGGTCAGCCGTGATCCGGTGGGCATGGCTCTGGATCTGCGGGGCCGCATTGCCCATGGCCACCGCCAGCCCTACCTGCTCGAACATGCTGATGTCGTTGTTGTTGTCCCCAAACGCCACCACCTGCTCCATCGCAATCCCTTCGCTGGCGGCCCACTGGGCAAGCCGGTTGCCCTTGCTGCAACCGGGCTGAACCAGTTCCACTGCATAGGGGGCCGCCCAGTCGCGGGTAAAGGGCATCTGCTCGACCACCTCGCCCATAAAGGTGTGCAGGCGTGCCGGATCCTGATTGAACAGCTCCAGCTTCCAGACCGGTTTATCGAGCCAGCCTGCCAGCTCCTCGACCGGGTGGAGGGCGATCTTGAGGTGGTCCGGCTGATTGGCCGACCAGTGGCGGATGCGGGTGACATGCTCTTCACAGCCGATGTAGCCAATGCCCTCGCTCAGGTGGAACAGGGCGCCCATCTGCTGTGCCTCGACCGCGGCCAGCAGCTCGGTAAGCGGGGCAGCCGCCAGCGGGTCGCCGCTGATGATCCGGTTTTGCACCGGATCATAGAGATAGGCGCCGTTGCTACAGATGAGGGGGGTATCGAGGGCCAGCTCGTGGTGGAAGGGGCGTGCCGTCATGTAGTGACGCCCCGTGACCAGCAGCACCTTGATGCCGTGGGCGCGGGCCTGCGCCAGGGCTGCCCGGGTGGCCGACGAGATCTTGTGATCCCGGGTCAGCAGGGTGCCATCCATATCGAGCGCGATGGCCTTGTACTCACTCATAGCTCCTCCAGCATCGAACAAATCCGCAAAGAGTCTTACCGTCCCAGACCCGGCGCCCCGATGCAAGTCTTGCCCGCGGCCGAAGCGCCGAACTGTGATCCCTTCGTGGCTCAGGTGCAGTTGGCCAGCTGTTGACGACGGTCGGCACGGCGGCGCAGCAGATAGAAACCGGCGGCACTGGCAAGGGAGCAGAGGGTGGCGAGATAGAAGGGCCACTCGGTACCGGCCAGCAGCACCAGACTGCCGAGCAGCACCGCCAGGATCTCGCTGCCCACGGCGAGGGCGCGGTAGAGCCCCATCGCCTGTCCCTGCTGCTCGGCATGGCTGCGGTTGGAAACCGCCACCGAGGTGGCCAGCTCCCCCAGACTCATGCCGATGCCGGCCGGAATGAAGGTGAGCGCCAGTCCCCACCAGTGGCTCGGCAGGATAAAGAGCAGCATGCCGGTCGCCATCACCAGATGGCCGACGATGCCGAGAGAGCTGCCGCGCCAGTGGCGGGCGATGCGGGAGCCGAGCCAGGAGCCCGCCATCATCGGCAGGCTCACCAGCACCGCCGCCTGCGCCAGCTGGGCCGGATCCCAGGCCAGCCGCTCCACCAGCCAGATATTGAAGTAGGTGAAGTAGAGCTGCACCGCGCCATAGCTGACCAGAGTGAGGGCGAAGTAGGGGAGCAGGGCCGGTTGCAGCAACAGCTGGCGGCTGGAGAGAGTCGGGGCCTGCCGGGCGGCCGCCACCGGCGGGCGATGAGGCACCAGCCAGAGCACCAGCAGCAGGTTGAGCAGGGTCATCGCGACGGCCAGCCAGGCCGCCAGACTGTAATCCCCCGAGATCACCGCGGCGTAGCCCCCAATCACCGGCCCTACTACCCAGCCCAGATTCATGCCGATATTGATCCAGGCGAAGCTGCGCGCCTTGTGCTCCTTGCCGGCGAGATCCGCCGCCATCGCCTGCACGATGGCGATGTTGCCGTTGCACAGCCCCTCCACCACCCGGCTGAGCAGCAGCAGGGGGAGGGAGCGCCAGGCGATACCGAGTGCCATCAGGGCATAGCCTGCCAGTACCCCCGCCAGCGAGAGCAACAGCAGTGGCTTGCGGCCATAGCGGTCGGAGAGGCGACCTAGCCAGGGGCTGCCCACCAGCTGGAACAGGGGATAGAGCCCCATGATGACCCCCAGCCACACCTTGCGGCTCCAGTCGGAGGCTTCCGGCGTCAGCATCCCCTGCGCCGGATCCAGCAGCAAAGGTGCCAATACCGGGGAGGGGAGACTGAAGCCTGCAACTGCCAGCGTGACCGTCATGACCAGCACCCAGAGGGGATTTTTGTGCCCGTGTTTCTCCATGCTGCACCCATTAAGTAAAGTTATTGGTTTATTTATGCTGGTTCATAGACGGGATTAAGTAAAGTGAATTGTTGATTTAATAAAGGGCGCTCCCCATAATGAGATCATGAACGCAAGCACCGACAAGATCCTGTTTCTGCTCAAGAGCCATGGCCCGCAGAGCGCCGCCGCGCTGGGGGAGCAGTTGCAGATGACCTCCATGGGCGCCCGCCAGCACCTGCTCACGCTCGAGCAGGAGGGGTGGGTCACATTCAACGACGAGGCGCGCGGGCGCGGTCGTCCCGTGCGGCTGTGGCAGCTCACCGAGCAGGCCTGGCAGCGCTTCCCCGATAGCCATAGCGACCTGACCGTGCAGTTGATCGACAACGTGCGCGAGCTGTTTGGCGAGGAGGGGATGGAACGGCTGATCCAGCAGCGAGAGCAGCAGATGCTTGCTCGCTATCAGGAGGCGCTGGGGTCCCATGGCCTCTCTGGCCGGCTGGCGGCGCTCAAGGAGCTGCGTACTCGCGAGGGCTACATGGCGGAGATCCGCCGCGAAGAGGATGGCAGCTGGCTGCTGTGGGAGAGCCACTGCCCCATCTGTGCGGCAGCGCGTACCTGCCGCGGTTTCTGTCGCAGCGAACTGGCGCTGTTTCGCCAGCTGCTGGCGCCAGCAACGGTGGAGCGGGAGCAATATCTGCTGGAGGGGGCGCATCGCTGCCTCTATCGCATCACGCCGCCCGCGCTCTGATTTCGTCAAACGCCCAAAAACAACAAAGCAGGCGCCGGGATGCCTGCTTTGTTGCCTTCGGGGAGGGGGTTCTCTCGTTCCAGCCCGTCGTTTCCCGATAAGGTAAGACGGCTGATGGGGCTCTTGACCCGGTAAGGTCCTTCACCGCAGAGACCCGGTCAGGTATCTGCTTTGCCACCGGAAGATGTAACCATAGTATCCCTCCCGTGCCGGTGAGTGGTTGCAAAGTAACCACTTTTTTTCGGTTGTTTTTGCAATAGTTCACCCTTAATCTAGGAAAAGTGGATTAGTCATTGCAACGAGGAAGGGTAGATGCTGAAACTTGATCGCATAGACAGACATATTCTCGAGCTGATGCAGGAGAATGGCCGCATCAGCAATCTGGAACTGGCCGAGCTGGTAGGGCTCTCGCCGTCCCCCTGCTCCCGCCGGGTCAAGGCGCTGGAGGATGCCGGTCTCATCGACACCCACGTTACTCTGCTCAATGCCCGCCAGCTTGGCCTCACCCTCACCGCCTACATTCACATTTCCATGGACAGACACACGCCCGAGCGGTTCGAAAACTTCGATCGCGCCATCAGCGAACTGCCCGAAGTGCTGGAGTGTGATCTCATCACCGGTAATGATGCCGACTACCAGCTCAAGGTGGTGGTGCGCGACATGGAGCACTATCAGCACTTCCTGCTGGACAAGCTGACCCATATTCCGGGGGTGACCGGAGTGCGCTCCAGCTTCGTGCTGCGCCGCATCAAGCACAAGACGGCGCTGCCGCTCAACCATCTGGGGTGAGCCCGCACAAACCGCTCATATAAACAGAAAGAGGAGGCCACTGGCCTCCTCTTTTGCTATTCGCTCTTGGTTGTTCGGTAGTGGTTATCGGGTCTGGATTCGCTGTCGCGGTGACGGGGCGACTGCCGCTGTCAGACGCTGACCTGGCTGATGTCTTCCACCTGCAGCAGCCAGCCGCTCTGCTCCTGCTGCGGTTCGCCGCTGACTCGCAGCCGCTCGCCGGTCGGCACCCATTGCCCCTCGGGCAGGGAGACCAGCAGGCTCTCGCTGCCGTTATCGAACAGCCAGCGATCTTCGCCAAGCGACTCAATCAGATAACCTTCCATCTCCACTCTGGACTCGGCTTGCCAGGATGGCGCAACGGAATCACGGCTCTCGATGAAATCCCCCTGAACACCAAAACTGGCTAGCCCCCACAGAATGGAGAGCCCGACGATGGATGTTTGCATCTTGTCTCTCCTCTTTTGGAACTGTAGGGCCAGTATGGGAACAGAAAACTGAGCGCACCATGAACAAGGTGGCAAAGTGCTGGCGAGATCGCGAAAAAAATCCGGCCAATTGGCCGGCAGTGTCATTTTATGGTGCCTGGATCACACTATTTGGCGGCTTCTTCTGCCATCCGTTCAGCTCTTGGCTTATTCGTCCACATGGCTACCCCGCGATGATCCCCACAGATCCCCTCTGCCACCACGGCGCGAACCCGGGTGCCATCTTTGCAAATGGCCTGCCAGGCGTCGGCATCATCGATGGCTAGCGAGTTGGGGGACGGCGTGGTTTGGCAAGCCGTGAGCAGCAGAGCGCACAGGGGGAGCAATTTTTTCATGGCGGACTCCTCGGGGTGATGGGGGACTGAGAGGATTGGAATGGCCTCTCCATCTGGGCTTCACTCCCCAGCATCAGTGATAACAGGTTAAGGGGCAAGGGGAGGAGCCACCGACAGGTGCAGGTGCCGTGCAGCCGGGGCTTGCCCTGTGCCCTCCTTGGGCCTAAGGTGGGGCCGTTTTATTGCCTGATTGAAGGAGCGTTTTCATGTCCACTCTCTATCCCCGCGTCGGGGTCGGCGTCATCCTGACCAACGCCCAAGGCCTGGTGCTGCTTGGCAAACGCAAAGGGAGCCATGCCCCCTACTGGTCGATCCCGGGTGGTCATCTGGAGTTGGGGGAGAGCTTCGAGTCGGCGGCGATCCGCGAAGTGGCCGAGGAGACGGGACTGGAGATCCACGGGCCCGAGGTGGTGGCGGTGACCAACAATCTGGAGACCTGGCGCGAGAGCGGGCTGCACTATATCTCGGTGACGTTGCACGCCCGGGCCGATGGTGAGCCGCAGCTGCTGGAGCCGGAGAAGTGCGAAGGCTGGGTCTGGTGCGATCCGCGCGAGTTGCCCGAGCCCCACTTCGATGCCAGCCGTCAGTCCATCGCCTGCTGGCTGGCGGGACGCTGCTATCTGCCGGGTGATGTGCCCATGGTGTCGGCCTAATCAGTCTGATTGTCATAAAACGATCATCGCGCTGTCATAATATCTCCTCTCCATCGGGAGAAGAGGGATGAGGGGGAAGATCGTGGGGCAGGTATTTATTCAGTTTTTATGGCTGGGATGCATCAGCTTTGGTGGTCCGGCCGCTCATATCGGCTATTTCCAGCGTACCTTCGTCCAGCGGCTCGGCTGGCTGACACAGGCCGAATTTGCCCGCTTGCTGGCGCTGTGCCAACTGCTGCCGGGGCCCGCCTCCAGCCAGCTTGGTTTCGCCATCGGTCGTCATCGCGCCGGTCTGGGCGGGGCGCTCTCAGCTTTTCTTGGCTTCACGCTGCCCTCATTTCTTCTGCTACTGGCGGCCGCGATCGGCATCGGCCAGCTGGGCAGCAATTTGTGGCTCGATGCGGCGCTGCATGGCCTCAAGCTGCTGGCGCTCATCGTGGTGGCCGATGCGGTGCTCACCATGAGTCGTCAGTTCTGTGCCACGGGAATGACCCAAGGGATCATGGTGGTGACCGCAGCCGCACTCTGGTGGCAGCCCGGTCTGCTGACTCAACTGTTGATGCTGGTGGGAGCGGCGCTGATCTGCGCCCGCAGCCAGCGCGGGGCGGGCAGTGTGCCAGCCACCGCTGAGCTGCCTGCTGCCGCCAGCAGTCAGCCTCATTGGCCGACCCTGTTGCTGTTTGGCGTCCTTTTTATCGGTCTGCCGCTGCTCGGTAGTCCGCTTGGTCAACTGGTTGCCGACTTCTATCGCGCCGGTAGTCTGGTGTTTGGTGGTGGCCATGTGGTGCTGCCGCTGCTGCAAGAGAGCGTGGGCCACACTCTCAACGAGCAGCAGTTTCTGACCGGTTACAGCCTGGCCCAGTTGGTGCCGGGCCCCATGTTTACCCTTGCCACCTATCTTGGCGCCCAGTTGCAGCCAGAAATGCCGATGATCGCGGCCCTGTTGGCGACCCTGGCGCTCTTTGTTCCCGGCTTTCTGCTGCTCTGGGCGGTGGGCCCCTGCTGGCAACAGTGGCTGGCTCAGCCCCGTCTGGCGGGGGCCGTCACTGGTATCAACGCCGCCGTAGTGGGCTTGTTGCTGGCGGCCCTCTATCAGCCGGTATGGCAGAGCGCCGTGCTGGCGCCGACCGATCTGGCGCTGGCGGCCATCGGCTTTTATCTGCTGCGGGTGGTGAAGCTGCCGATACCGGCCATCGCGGCCCTGTTGGTGATGGCTGCTATCCTGCTGGCGTGAATGCGGTGAAATCCCGATAAAAAACGGCGCCTCCGTGATGGAGGCGCCGTTTTTATTGCAATGGGTCAGCCGCTTAAGCGTCGGGATCGAAATCCAGACTCAGGCTGTTGACGCAGTAGCGCTGGCCTGTCTCGGTCGGCCCATCGGGGAAGACGTGACCGAGGTGAGAGCCGCACTGGCGGCAGGTGATCTCCACTCGCTTCATGCCGTGGCTGTTGTCCTCGGTGTACTCCACCGTCCCCTCGATGGCCTTGTCGAACGAGGGCCAGCCGCAGCCGGAATCAAACTTGGCTCCTGAGTGAAACAGCACGCTCTTGCAGCAGACACAGAGGTAGTCGCCGCTCTTGCGATTGTGGAGCAGGGCGCCGCTGTAGGGGCGCTCGGTGCCCTTCTCCCAGCAGACGTGAAACTGCTCGGCGGTCAGTTTGCTGCGCCACTGTTCCGGATTGTTACTGCTCATACCGACTCCTTGCCATCCATACCGGAGCCCAGCATAGCGGCTCCGTAAAGCTGACTCCAGCATGCCTCTTATGCTTTGCCTGTATCTGTGATCGAGGTGGCAACCATCTCCTCACCGGATGCAGGGAGAATTTCCTGCTGCGGTGGCTGGGCATCCTCCGCCGTGCTGGCCAGCGCCACCCGCTCCAGCAGTTTGAGGGAGTGGGCCCGGCCGACCGCCACCTGCCGTTTGATGTCATCGGGCAGGAAGGGCAGCCCATCGTTGGTGGCGGTGTCGATGGTCTGGATCCACTCCAGCCCTTCCCCCGGCGGTGGCAGGCGGAACTGGATGTCATAATCGCTGGCGTTGAACAGCACGTACCAGCGCTCGCCGACACAGTTGATCATGCCGATATCCATGGCGAACGCCTGCCCCATAGGGGCGTGCCAATCCTGATCGGTGAGCTGGTGGCCGTCCGGGTGATACCAGTTGACCTGATGGCAGCTGGACGGTGCGCCATTCCAGCTGTCGTCGCTCAGCTGCAGGTTGGAGAAGACGCAGGACTCTGCCCGCAGTGCCATCATCTGCTGGGTGAAGGCGAACAGCCGCTCATCCTCCGGCCGCCACTGCCAGTTGACCCAGCTGATCTGGTTGTCCTGACAGTAGGCGTTGTTATTGCCAAGCTGGCTGCGTCCCATCTCGTCGCCGGCGAGGAAGTGGGGAGTGCCTTGGGAGAGCAGCAGGGTGGCAATCAGATTGCGCTTCTGCTGCTGGCGCAGGCTGTTGACCCGCGGATCCAGGGTCGGCCCCTCTACCCCGTGGTTATAGGAGAGGTTGTTGCCGTGACCGTCCCGATTGTCTTCACCGTTGGCCTGATTGTGGCGCTGGTTGTAGGAGACCAGATCTTCCAGGGTGAAACCGTCGTGATAGCAGAGGTAGTTGACGCTGGTGTGGGGGGAGCGCCAGTTCTTCGGGAAGATATCCCGCGAACCTACCAAGCGGGTGGCAAAGTCCCCCATCTTGCCCGCATCACCGCGCCAGAAGGCGCGCACCGTGTCGCGGTAGCGGTCGTTGATCTCCTGCCACTGGCTCGGGAATTGACCCAGCCGGTAGCCGAAGGGACCGATGTCCCAGGGTTCGGCGATGAGTTTGACCTGTGACAGCACAGGGTCGGCCATCACGGCCTTGAAGAAGGCGCCCATGGGCTCGAACTCCCCCGCTTCCCGCGCCAGCGTCACCGCCAGATCGAAACGGAAGCCATCCACCTGCATCTCGGTGACCCAGTAACGCAGAGCATCGAGCACCAGCCGCAGGGTGTTGGGGTGATCCAGATTGACGCTGTTGCCACAACCGGTCACGTTGGCGTGACGGGTGTAGTCCGGGCCGTGGGGGCCCGCTTCGAAGGCGTAGTAACCGGCGTTGTCAAAGCCCTTGAACGAGAGGGTGGGGCCGTCGAAGCCAGAGGCGGCAGTGTGGTTGTAGACCACATCCAGGATCACCTCGAGCCCGGCCCGGTGCAGCTCGCGCACCATGGTCTTGAACTCGGTCACCGCCTCGTCGGCCCTGGTGCTGTAGCGTGGCTCCGGGGCGAAGAAGGCGATGGGGTTGTAGCCCCAGTAGTTGGTCAGTCCCAACTGCTCCAGTCGCGGTTCCGACATGAAGGCGGCCACCGGCATCAGCTGCACCGAGGTGATGCCGAGGCTCTTCATATGTTCGATGACCAGCGGGTGACTGATGCCAAGGTAGGTGCCCTGCAGCGCTTTGGGGATCCCCGGGTGCTGCTTGGTAAAGCCCTTGACATGGGTTTCATAGATAATGGTGCGGGCTGGGCTGATCCCGGGTTTGCCAACCCCTTGCCAGTCAAAGCTGTCATCCACTACCACCGACTTGGCAATCATCCCGGCGCTGTCCCCCTGATAGAGGGCTTCATCCCAGTAGGTGGGACGACTGAGCGCCCTGGCGTAGGGGTCAATCAGAAGTTTTTGCGGATCGAACAGCATCCCCTCCTGCGGGGTGCCATAGACCCGATAGCCGTAGCGCTGACCGGCCTTTACACCGCGCACGTAGCCAAAGCGATACTGGCCACGGCGGCCGGGCAACTCCAGCCGCATCAGCTCCTGCTCCTGCTCGTCGTACAGGCAGATCTCCACCTTGTCCGACTGGGGGGCCCAGACGCAGAAGTGGCAACCGTTCTCGTCAAGGCGGGCCCCCAGCGGGTGGCCCACCCCTTTTTCCATTACAAGCATCAAGACTCCTGTTTGATAAACAAGGTCGCCAGCGGCGGCAGATCCAGCACTATGCTGTGTGCCATCCCCTGCCAGGGGGTCGGCTCGGCAGCGAACACCAGACCTACATCATAGTTACTGCCCCAGTAATACTCGCTGTCGGTGTTGAGCACCACCCGATAGTGGCCCGCCGCAGGGACGCCGATCCGATATTCGATACGGGGCACCGGGGTGAAGTTGCAAGCCACCACAATAGCCTGCTTGCCCTCTTTGTCCGCCCGCAGCCAGGCAAAGATGCTGTTGTCGGCATCGTTGTGATCCAGCCAGCGGAAGCCGGTCTGCTCATAATCGGCCTGATACAAGGCAGGCTCATGACGGTAGAGGTGGTTGAGATCGTGGATCAGCCGCTGCTGACCGGCATGCTTGGGATATTGCAGCAGGTGCCACGGCAGCTGGGCGTCGTGGTTCCACTCGTTGCTTTGGGCGATCTCGGTGCCCATGAAGTTGAGCTTCTTGCCCGGGTGGGCGTACATGAAGCCCATATAGGCCCGCAGGTTGGCTGCCTGCTGCCACTCGTCGCCCGGCATCTTGTAGAGCATGGAGTGCTTGCCGTGTACCACCTCGTCGTGGGAGAGCGACAGGATGAAGTTCTCGTCATAGTGGTAAACCATGGAGAAGGTCATGTCGTTGTGGTGGTAGCGGCGGTGGATCGGCTCTTTCTGCATATAGGTGAGGGTGTCGTGCATCCAGCCCATATTCCACTTGAAGCCAAAGCCGAGGCCGCCGAGGAAGGTGGGGCGGGAGACGCCGGCAAAGGCGGTGGACTCTTCGGCTATGGTCATGGCGTGGGGAAACTTGCCGTAGACCTCCTCGTTGGTCCACTTCAAGAGGCTGATCGCCTCGTAGTTGTGGTTGCCGCCATCGACGTTCGGTACCCATTCACCGGCGTTGCGGGAGTAATCCAGATAGAGCATGGAGGCGACCGCATCCACCCGCAGTCCGTCGATGTGGAACTTGTCGAGCCAGAACAGGGCGCTCGCCACCAGGAACTGGCGTACTGTGTCGCGGCCAAAGTCGTAGATGTAGGAGTTCCAGTCCGGGTGCCAGCCACGGCGCGGATCCTCGTACTCGTAGAGCGGGGTGCCATCGAAACGGGCCAGGCCGTGGGCATCGGACGGGAAGTGGGCGGGCACCCAGTCCAGAATGATGCCGATCCCGGCCTGGTGGCACTGGTCGACGAAGTATTTGAAATCATCAGCGGTGCCGTAGCGGCTGGTGGGGGAGAACATACCCACCGGCTGGTAGCCCCAGGAGCCGCTGAAAGGGTGCTCGGAGACCGGCAGCAGCTCGATGTGGGTGTACTCCATCTCCTTGACGTAGGCGACCAGCTCCATTGCCAGCTCGCGCCAGCTCAGGCTGTCGCCGTTGGGGTGGCGCTTCCAGGAGCCGACATGCAGCTCATAGATGGAGAGCGGCTGCTCACGCTTGTCGTTGTGCTGGCTGGCAATCCACTCGGCATCCTGCCACTGGTACTGGGTGTGGTCATAGACCACGGAGGCGAACGACGGATACTGCTCGCAGTAAAAGCCGACCGGATCGCTCTTGTGGGGCAACCGGTTGCCCATGGGATCCTTGAGCTCGAACTTGTAGCGATCCCCGGCCTTGAGGCCCGGCACAAACAGCACCCAGTGACCGCAGAGGCTTCGCTGCATCGGATGGCGGCGGCCATCCCAGAAGTTGAAATCGCCGATGAGGCTCACGGCGGTGGCGCTCGGCGCATAGACCGCAAAACGTACCCCTTCCACCTGCTGGCCAAGATGCTCCACGGTGCGCAGCTGGGCGCCAAGGGTGTGGTAGAGGTTTTCCGGCTGGGCGGTCAGTTCGGCCAAGCCTGCCCAGGCGGCATCCTGAAACTGATAGGGGTCGATGACCTCGGTGGTGGCATCTTGGTAGCTGGCGAGCAGCTGATAGGGGAAGGAGTTTTTGCGGCGGGTGAAAACAGTTTCAAAAAGACCCGATTCATCGGTGGGCGCCAGGGTGGCAACGACTTTGCCCGACTTGAGATCCTTGACGCGGACTTCGAGGGCATCAGGCAACCAGGCGGTCAGTTTGAGGCCGGGCCCATCCGGATTGGCCTGCAGGCCTAAGTGAGAGAAGGGATCGGAACAGCGGGCAGCAACCAAACGTTCAACGAGCATCGAGATTTCCTTTCATGACAGAGCATCCACTCCGGCCGAAGCCGGAGTGGATTTAGGTGAGAGCGCTGTGGGAGACAGCGTCTCAACGACTGGCCTCATCACGGGCTTGGCTCATCTTGCCAGCCAGTGCCTTGAGTGCCTCATTGGCAAAAATATCTTCCAGATCAGCGGAGAGCTTGCGGCGCCAGTTGGGGTATTCGTAACTGGTGCCCGGTACGTTGACCGGCTTGTCCATCTCCAGCCAGTCTTCCAGCTGGGTACTGAACAGGGCGCAGCTGCCGCGGGACATATGGATCTGCAGACCGTGGTTGAGTTCGGTGTTCATGCCGACCCAGTTCACGTCATGACTGATGTTGTCAGAGATGACCTTGTGGGCATGCAAGCTGTCGAGGATCCGCTGTTTGGCCTGGTGACGATCAGCATACAGAGTCTTCAATACATCTTCATCCGGATACAGACCCAGTTGACGGCCGAGCGCCAGATCATCGCAGTGCCAGAAGCCCTTGAGGGTCGGCATGTCGTGGGTGGTCAGGGCCGACATCGCCTGCTCGGTGTAGTGCGCCGGGGAGATAAAGCCGCCATCTTCCTTGGAGCGTTCGAAGAAGAACACCTTGTAGGAGTGAACGCCATTCTCTTTCAGGGTCACGTCGATCCCCTCCGGCACGGTACCCAGATCCTCGCCGATCAGCAGGCACTGATTGCGGTGGGATTCGAGGGCCAGAATACCCAGCAGATCGTTGACCGGATAGTAGATGTAGGCGCCCTTGGCGGCGGACTCTCCGGGCGGTACCCACCACAGGCGCAGCAAGGCCATTACGTGGTCGATGCGCAGAGCGCCACAGGAGCGCATGTTGGCACGGAACAAGTCCACCATCGGCTGGTAGGCCGCTTCAAACAGCTTGTTCGGGTTCATCGGGGGCAGGCCCCAGTTCTGACCGAGCGGGCCGAGGATATCGGGCGGCGCACCGACCGAGGCTTTCGGGCAGTAGAGATCCTGGTTGGCCCAGATCTCGGTGGAACCTTCCGAGACGCCCACTGCCAGATCCCGGTAGATACCCATCACCATGCCGGCAGCCTTGGCACGGGCATCGGCTTGCGCCAATTGCTCATCAGCCAGGAACTGCAGATAGAGATAGAAGTTGACATCTTGCGGGTGCTCGGCCATCCAGGCGGCAACGGCAGGGTTGTGGTAATCGCGCAGCTCCTGCGGCCATACCGGCCAGCCCCAGGCATTTTCTCCTTTGGCATAGAAGTAGGCCTGCAGGGCATCAAATGCTGCCTGCTGTTGCAGGCTGTCGCCACCGGCGGCCACGAAGGCATCAAAGGCGGCCTGACGCTCGGCGCCAAGGCTCGCTTCGTCGAACACCTGACGCAGCATGCCGAGTTTGGTCTGGATCACGCCGGTGTAATCGACGTTCTCTTTGGCGCGCAGGTCGGCCAGATGTTGCTGGAAGGCAGGGCTTGCCACTTCTGCTTTCAGGCGAGCGCTCTGCTGGAATTCGGGCACCGCTTCCACATTGATATAGGCCACGTTGAGCCAGCGACGGGAAGAGGGGCTGTAGGGACTGGCGCTCTCCGGATTGGCCGGATAGAGGGCATGGATAGGGTTAAGGCCGACGAAGTGGGCACCCCAGGCTGCGGCTTTCTCGACCAGCTGGCCCAGATCGCTGAAATCACCGATACCCCAGTTGTGGCGGCTGCGCAGGCAGTAGAGCTGCACGCTCGGGCCCCATACCTTGCGGCCATTGGCAATCGGCGCCTGTTTGTAGCAGGCCTTGGGGGCGACGATGAGGCGCATGGTGGCCAGCGGCTCGTCATTGCCCTCTTCCAGCAGCACCAGCTGGTGATAACCCAGCTCAGGGGCCATATCCAGCGTGACGCGATAGGCCTGGCACTCCATCTCCTCGAACTCGGCCACGCCGACCAGCTCACCCTCGATGGGGGTGAATTGACCGGACAGCACAGCACCCTGCTCCTGCTGGAGCTGCCAGGTGAGGGCGTCGTTGACGAATTCGATGGGGAGGCGAACCTCAAGGGTAACGGCGTCGCCGGTGCGAACCACCATCACAGGATCCAGCGCCCGCAGCCAGTGCTGGCGATGCTCCTCTTCCAGCTGCTGCACCAGTGCGGCCTCGTCATCGACGCGGTAGCCCATGGCGCCCAGCATGGCGGCCTTGCTCTCTTCTGATACCTGGGCCGGGTGGCCCCAGGCATCGACATACTCGCTGGCGATACCTTTTGCGGCAGCCAGCTGTTCAATCAGGGTGGTCATAGTTTGAGAATTCCCGCTGTGGATTCTATCTATACTATTTTGTTTGATTTTTATGGGGTGGTACTTGAACAGTGGCTCTTTGGCCATGCTAAACCGCGCACATTTTTACATATCTCTGTGAATGGTTGTGTGACCGAGTAGGCACTATTGTTGATATCTGCGCGATGCCACGATCTGGCACTTTTTTCGTCAAAACGTGGTAATCAGTTACATAAACAGAAAATTAATTTCACAGTTTTTCATGATATAGCGCAATTTCAGACAGAATGTTGGTTGACTCACCGGAGAGTTCTAGTAAATTTACAAGCGGAATTTTCTTTGACTACTGAACAGTTAGGTAACTAAATATGACTATCAAAGTAGGTATTAACGGTTTTGGCCGTATCGGTCGTTTCGTATTCCGTCTGGCTTGCGAGCGTGCAGACATCGAAGTTGTTGGTATCAACGACCTGATCGATGTTGACTACATGGCTTACATGCTGAAGTACGATTCAACTCACGGTCGTTTCAACGGTACCGTTGAAGTTAAAGACGGCAACCTGGTTGTAAACGGCAAAACCGTACGTGTTACCGCTGAGCGTGACCCGGCCAACCTGAAGTGGGGCGAAATCGGTGTTGACGTTGTTGCTGAAGCTACCGGTCTGTTCCTGACCGACGAGACTGCTCGTAAGCACATCGCTGCTGGTGCCAAGAAAGTTGTTCTGACTGGCCCGTCCAAAGACGCTACCCCGATGTTCGTAATGGGTGTTAACGACTCTACCTACGCTGGCCAGGACATCGTTTCCAACGCTTCCTGCACCACCAACTGCCTGGCACCGATCGCCAAGGTTCTGAACGATACCTTCGGTATCGAGTCTGGCCTGATGACCACCGTTCACGCTACCACTGCTACCCAGAAGACCGTTGATGGTCCGTCTGCCAAAGACTGGCGCGGTGGCCGCGGTGCGGCTCAGAACATCATCCCGTCCTCTACCGGTGCTGCCAAAGCTGTTGGCGTAGTTATCCCGGAACTGAAAGGCCTGCTGACTGGTATGGCTTTCCGTGTTCCGACTCCGGACGTGTCTGTTGTTGACCTGACCGTTAACCTGAAGAAAGCTGCCACCTACGCAGAAATCTGCGAAGCGATGAAAGCTGCTTCCGAAGGCGCTATGAAAGGCGTTCTGGGCTACACCGAAGACGAAGTTGTATCTACCGACTTCCTGGGTGAGCGTCAGACCTCCGTATTCGATGCCAAGGCTGGTATCCAGCTGAACGACAAATTCGTTAAAGTTGTATCCTGGTACGACAACGAAATGGGCTACTCCAGCAAAGTTCTGGACCTGATCGCTCACATCTCCAAGTAATTTGGGATGCGCAATCGCGTAGCTTGAAAAAGGCGGCCATTGGCCGCCTTTTTGTTTTTCGGTTTCCCCTGATGACAGGAGTCCACATGCAATCCATTCGTCCCCTGACAGCCAATTGCAAGCTTGCCAACAATGCGGCCGGTCTGCCGGTTCTCACCATCAACAACGACTATGCCAAGGCCGAGATCAGCCTGTTTGGCGCCCATGTGCTGAGCTATCAGCGTCATGGCGAGCCGGCCTCCATCTGGCTGAGTGACAAGGCGGTGCTGGATGGCAGCAAGCCTGTTCGCGGTGGTATCCCGATCTGCTGGCCCTGGTTTGGCCCGGCGCCTGCCCGCGTCGGTAGCGGCAAGCCCTCCCACGGTTTTGCCCGTACCACCCTCTGGATGCTGGACGGAGTCTCAGATCACGCCGATGGCACGCTCGTTCATCTCTCCCTGAGCGACAGCGATGCGACCCGTGCCCTGTGGGATCACGCCTTCGAGCTGGAGCTGGATGTGCTGGTGGGCAAAGAGCTCTCGCTGGTGCTGACCACTCGCAACACAGGTGCCCAGCCGCTGACTTACAGCGGTGCGCTGCACACCTATCTGACCATCAGTGCGCCGGAAGCGGTGAGCGTGAGCGGTCTGGGTGAGCCCTATGCCGACAAGCTGACCGGACAGGATGCCAAACAGCAGGGTGCATTGACCCTGAACGGGCCGCTGGATCGGGTCTACTGGCAGCCAGAGGCACTGGTGAGCGTGCAGGATGGTGAGCGCGAGACTCGGGTAGTGAGCGGCAACCACGACAGCGTAGTGGTCTGGACTCCCTGGCTGGAAGGGGCCACCGCCATGGCCGACATGAGCGACGATGGCTATCGCACCATGCTCTGCGTCGAAGCGGCCATCGCCGGCGACGCTGGGGTGACCGTCGCACCGGATGAAGAGTACAGCCTCTCCACCGTAATCATCTGAGTTGGATTAGGTTCAGATAAATAAAGAGGGCTCCCGCGGGAGCCCTCTTTGCATCTCGTGACGGCGGCAATCAGGCGTTGCCCTGGGTCTTGAGCTTAAGTTCGGCGGCGAAATTGAGCATCCGGTCGAGGGGGATCAAGGCTTTGACCCGCAGATCTTCGTCGACATGGATCTCGTGGCGCTCGGCACCATCGGTGAGGGCCTCCTTGATCGCTACCAGACCGTTCATCGCCATCCAGGGGCAGTGGGCGCAGCTGCGGCAGGTAGCGCCATCGCCACCGGTCGGGGCTTCCACCATCTCTTTCTCCGGACAGGCCTGCTGCATCTTGTAGAAGATGCCCCGATCGGTCGCCACGATCAGCTTCTGCTGGGGTAGCTCCTTGGCCGCCTTGATCAGCTGGCTGGTGGAGCCCACCGCATCGGCCAGCTCGATCACCGAGGCGGGGGATTCCGGATGAACCAGCACGGCGGCGTCCGGATTCTGCTCTTTCAGCTCGCGCAGGGCGCGGGCCTTGAACTCGTCGTGGACGATGCAGTGGCCCTGCCAGCGCAGCATTTGCGCCCCGGTCTTCTTCTCGATATAGGCACCCAGATGGCGATCCGGGCCCCAGATGATCTTGTGCCCCAGACTGTCGAGGTGCTCGACGATCTCCAGCGCGATGCTGGAGGTCACCACCCAGTCAGCCCGCGCCTTGACCGCCGCCGAGGTATTGGCATAGACCACCACGGTATGATCCGGGTTGGCATCGCAGAAGGCAGAGAACTGCTCGATGGGGCAGCCCAGATCGAGGGAACATTCGGCCTCCAGCGTCGGCATCAGCACCCGTTTGTGGGGGCTCAGGATCTTGGAGGTTTCGCCCATGAAGCGCACCCCGGCAACGATCAGGGTCTGCGCCTCGTGATCGCGGCCAAAGCGGGCCATCTCCAGCGAGTCGCCAACGAAACCACCGGTGGCTTCGGCCAGCGCCTGGATCTCGGGATCCGTGTAGTAGTGGGCAACCAGTACCGCCTTGCGCTCCTTGAGCAGCGCCTTGATTTCTGTGGTCAAGGTCGTTCTCTGCTCGGCACTCAGGGGAAGAGGTTTGGCCGGAAAGGGGTAGTCCATCGCGACTACCGGCGGGACACTGCTCAGTGCATTGCTCATTGCGACTGTTCCATCAACGCTCGGGAAGGCCAAAATTATAACCAGAAGCCGACGACAAACCCATCACAAATCCGGTGAGCTGCAAGTGGACGAATATACTCAATTAATTCGTTGTCACGCTGCCATAAGGAGTTGTCGCATGAAGCAACGTTCCCTCAAGTTCAAATTGTTGTGCCTGACCATGGGACTGTTTCTGCTGACCGGGCTGGCCATGACCCTGTTGCAGTCAGCCTCTTTCAGTACCCTCCGTGGCATGGTGATGACCCAGACCAGCGATGCGCTGGAACAAGAGGTCTCCCACAGCCTGCAGTATCAGGCGGAGCGCTATGCCATCCAGATTGCTTCGCTGATGCAGAACTCCTATCAGATCCCCCTGACCGTGACTGCCCAGATTGAAGCAGGGATGGGCAAGCCAGCGCTGCGGTTGTCGCGGCCCCAAGTCGAGTTTCTGCTCGACAGCAGCTTGCAGCAGGCGAGCGGGATCAGCTCCATCTACGCCCAGTTTGAACCGGATGGTTATGACGGCGAGGATGGCAACTGGCTGGGCGGAGCCAGTCACTCGGTGGCGGGCAAGGGGAGCATGGAGATCTACTTTACCAAGGATCAGGGGGGCACCGTGGCCCAGCAGCCGGTGGATGCCGCCGCCAGCGAGGCCAAGTTTGATACCTCCCTCAACGAGTTCGGCATTCGCAACAGCGAGTGGTATCTCTGTGGTCGCGATACCCGCCAGCCCTGCCTGATGGAGCCCTACCTCTACGAAATCAGCCCGGGCAACAAGATGCTGATGACCAGTCTGACGGTACCCGTGCTGCGTGACGGCAAGTTTGTCGGGCTGGCCGGGGTGGATATGAACCTGCCCATCTTCCAGCAACTGGCTGAAAACCTTGGCAAGAGCCTCTATGACAACAAGGCGGATGTGACCCTGGTCAGCAAGATGGGGCTGATAGTAGGCAGCAACCGCTATGCCGACAAGCTGGGCCGTCCACTCAAGGAGGTGGGCCTGACCCTGCCTGACGGTCAGCCGGTCAGCAGCGACAGTGACTTTATTCTTCATCAGCCCATTCGGGTTGAGGCAGCCAATACCCAGTGGTGGTTGATGATCAAGGTGCCCAAGGCTCTGGCTCTGAGCAAGGCGCACGCCATAAGCAATGAACTGGGCACCCTGCTGGTGGATGGCCAGCGGCAGCAGATCATCGCCATGGGCGGTATCACCCTGTTGGTGCTGGGGCTGCTGGTCTGGTTTATCCAGACCATCACAGCGCCGCTTTCCCTTATCAGCCGCCATGTGGGCCATCTCTCCAGCAACGAGGGGGACCTGCCCAGCAGATGGAGATCGATACCCATCAGGAGCTGATCGATCTTGGCTCCCAGCTCAATGCCTTCCTCGGCAAGCTGCGGGGCATGGTGCAAATGAGCAAGGGGATTGGCCAGCAGGTCTACCAGCAGGCGCGGGAGATGAAACATACCGCTGACACCATGCGCAACAGTCTGGATGAGCAGAATCTGGAGCTGGAGAGCGTGGTGAGCGCCATGCATCAGATGAGCACCACGGCAGTCAGCGTGGCGGGTTATGCCGAGCAGGCGGCGCAGGAGTCGGAAGCAGCGACCCACCATATCAATACCGCCCAGCAGACCCTCAGCAATGCCCGCAACGAGATCCATACTCTGGTCGGCGATATGCATGAGGCGGACAAGGCGGTGGCGCTGGTGGCCCAGCGCAGCACCAATATCAGCCGGATCCTCGATGTGATCCGCGCCATTGCCGAGCAGACCAATCTGCTGGCCCTCAATGCCGCCATCGAGGCCGCGCGGGCAGGGGACATGGGCCGCGGCTTTGCGGTGGTGGCGGACGAGGTGCGGGCGCTGGCGACCAAGACCCGTGAATCGACCGACGAGATTGGCCAGCTGATTGGTAGCCTGCAAACAGAGGTGAGCAGCAGTCAACGTCTGATGAATACCGGCATCGAGCGCTCCACCACCACGGTGCAGGGCACCGAGCAGGCGTTCGAGGCGCTCAATCGGGTGGTGGCACAGATCCAGCAGATCCACGACCACATCAGTCAGGTGGCTACCGCGGCCGAGCAGCAGAGCGCCGTCAGTGACGATATCAACAAGAATTTGATGCGGATCGGTGATACCGCCAACGTGATCGGGCAGGAGGCCAGCTCCAGCCATCAACTGAGCGAGGCGCTGGAGCAAGCGGCCACGGCGCTCGCCAGTCAGCTCGATCGGTTACGTACCTGAGTGGCAGCCAGAGAGACAAAAGCCCGCGAGCGATCGCGGGCTTTTTTATGACTCGACGGCAGAGTTGCGTCAGTGGCGGGGCTCAACCAGCAGGATGTGGGAGTCGGCCCCGACCACCCTGACCTTGCTGCCCGCAGGCAGCGACTCGTCACAGCGCACCGTCCAGACCGTGTCGTCCAGATGCACCCGACTGGTGCCTTGGGTGACATCATCCAGCAGGGTCAGCTCGCGGCCCATATAGCTCTGCATCCGCTCGTTGATGGTGCTGGCGGCATCCTGACCCGAGTTGTCGTGCTGGTGCTGCCAGCGCCACCAGGCCCAGGTGGTGAGCAGGGATTGCACCGCAAACAGCAGCAACTGCGCCTGCCAGCCAAAGGGCCAGATCAGCAGCAGCAGGCCCACTTCCAGCGCGGCGATGCCGGTCCAGAGCAAAAAGCCCACCGAGCCGAGTACCTCGATGGCCAGCAGAATGAAGCCGAGCCCCAGCCAGTGCCAGTGGGTCAGCCCCTCTAACAGGGCTGTCATGACTTGCTGCCCTTGCCATCTTTGTTGAACAGCTCGGCCATGCCAGCCACCGAGCCAATCAGGCTGCCCGCTTCCAGCGGCATCATGATGATCTTGCTGTTGGGGCCTTCACCGATGCGGGCCAGTGCCTCGGTGTACTTCTGGGCCACGAAGTAGTTGATGGCCTGCAGATCCCCCTCGGCGATGGCTTTAGAGACCATGTGGGTCGCCTTGGCTTCCGCTTCGGCTGCCCGTTCCCGCGCTTCGGCGGCGAGGAAGGCGGCCTGACGCTCACCTTCGGCTTTGAGGATCTGGGACTGCTTCTCGCCTTCCGCTTTCAGGATCTTGGACTGGCGCACCCCTTCGGCTTCCAGCACCTCGGCCCGTTTCTGGCGCTCGGCCTTCATCTGGGCGTTCATCGCCTCGACCAGTGCCAGCGGCGGGCGCACATCTTTAATCTCGATGCGGGTCACCTTGATACCCCAGGGGGCTGTGGCGGCATCCATGGTGCGCAGCAACTTCTCGTTGATGGTATCCCGCTGGGAGAGCATCTCGTCCAGCTCCATGGCGCCGAGCACGGTGCGCATATTGGTCATGGTGAGATTGCGGATGGCGCTGGTGAGATCGTTGACCTCGTAACCCGCTTTGCGGGCATCCACCACTTGCATAAAGCTGATGGCGTCGATGGTGACGTTGGCGTTGTCGCGAGAGATCACCTCTTGTGCCGGGATGTCCAGCACCTGCTCCATCATGATGATCTTGTGGCCGACCCGATCCACGTAGGGGATCAACAGGTTGAGACCCGGGGTCAGGGTGCGGGTGTAGCGGCCGAAGCGCTCCACCGTCCAGTTGTAGCCCTGGGGCACTATCTTGATGCCCGCGCTCAGGGTAGCGAGCACCAGGAACACGAAAATCCCTAGCACAATCAATGATTCATTCATCATTTAGCTCCTTATGAAACACAGTCCCTAGCCTATGGTCTGGCGTCAGGTACCACAAGTGACTTTGTACGCCTTTGTCATGAATTGGGTTTGCTAATTACCAAAACGCATTAAAAAGCATTTTTTATTATTTTGAGGGATAAGCTGCCCTGCCTATAGTCGCCCCATATTAGTCGTGTTCCGAGGGATGGGCCGAAATGGATTATTTACCTATGTTTGCCAAGTTGGAAGGCCGCCCGGTACTGCTGGTGGGCGGGGGCGAGGTTGCCCTGCGCAAGGCGCGCCTGCTGCTGGCGGCTGGTGCCCGGCTGACCCTGGTCTCCCCGGAGCTTGAACCGGAATTTGCGGAATTCACCGGTCGTTTCACCCATCTGGCCGAGCGCTTCACCCCGGCCCATCTGTCTGGTCAGATCCTGGTCGTTGCCGCTACAGACAATCTCGAAGTCAACGCACTGGTTTATCAAAGTGCCAACCAGCTGGGCCTGTTCGTCAACGTGGTGGATGACCCCAAACGCTCCAGCTTTATCTTCCCCTCGATCATCGATCGCTCGCCGCTGATGGTGGCGGTCTCCAGCGGCGGCAAGGCGCCGGTGCTGGTACGCCTGCTGCGCGAACGGCTGGAGAGCCTGCTGCCGCGCCATCTTGGCGGGCTGACCGAGCTCTCCGGCCGGGTCCGAGACAAGGCCAAGCGGGTGCTCTCCTCGATTTCCGATCGCCGCCGCTTCTGGGAGCGCGCCTTTGCCTCCAACACCCTCGCCAGCCTGATTGAAAAAGAGGATTGGCAAGGTGCCGAGCAGTGGCTGAGCGATGGCCTCGACCAGGCGAAAAGCGAAGTAGGAGAAGTGGTGCTGGTCGGCGCGGGCCCCGGCGATCCGGGCCTGTTGACCCTCAAGGCGCTGCAACAGATTCAACAGGCTGAAGTGGTGCTCTACGACCAGCTGGTCTCGCCTGAGATCCTCGATCTGGTGCGTCGTGACGCCACCCTGGTGTCGGTCGGCAAGAAGGCGGGCGCCCACAGCGTGCCGCAGGAGGAGACCAATCGCCTGCTGGTGGAATACGCCAAGGCGGGCAACCGGGTGGTGCGGCTGAAAGGGGGCGATCCCTTTATGTTTGGCCGGGGTGGCGAGGAGTTGGAAGTGCTGGCCGACGAAGGAATCCCCTTCTCGGTGGTGCCCGGCATCACGGCCGCCGCCGGTGCCACCGCCTATGCCGGTATTCCGCTCACTCACCGTGATTACGCCCAGAGCGCCGTCTTTATCACTGGGCATTGCAAGCAAAATGGCCAGAAAGAGGGCAAGGAGCCCGACTGGCAGCAGCTCGCCGCCACCAGTCAGACCCTGGTCATCTACATGGGGCTGATGCGCTCCGAGCATATTCAGCAGCAGCTGGTGGATCACGGCAGAAGCCAAGCCACCCCCATCGCCATCATCGAGCGCGGCACCACATCCCGCCAGCGGGTGTTGACCGGTACGCTGGCTGATTTGGCGGAGCTGGCCAAACAGGCGGTGAGCCCGTCGCTTATCGTCATCGGCGAAGTGGTTGCCCTGCGCGAGCGGCTCGCCTGGTTTGGGGAGCAGAGTGGCGAGCAGCTGCGCGCTAACCCGGATCTCGATGGCTGCGACCTCAAGCTGGTGCAGCTGGCCTGAGGGCAAAGAGCTATTTGATGTGGCTGCCGGTGCGGCCGCGCACTGAACCACCCCGCGCCCTGACCATGCGCGTTAGTAATGACCAGAGGACCAACATGGACCGTGAAAGATTGACGCACTTGCAGCAGCTGGAAGCCGAGAGCATCCATATCATCCGCGAGGTGGCTGCCGAATTTGAAAACCCGGTGATGATGTACTCCATCGGCAAGGACTCCTCCGTCATGCTGCATCTGGCCCGCAAGGCCTTCTATCCGGGCAAGATCCCGTTCCCCTTGCTCCACGTCGACACCGACTGGAAGTTCAAGGAGATGATCAAATTCCGCGACGAGACCGCCAAGAAGTACGGGCTGGATCTCATCGTCCACAAGAACCCGGAGGGGCTCGCCATGGGCATCAACCCCTTCGTCCACGGCAGCGGCAAGCACACCGACATCATGAAGACCGAGGGGCTCAAGCAGGCGCTCAACAAATACGGCTTCGATGCCGCCTTCGGTGGCGCGCGCCGCGACGAGGAGAAGTCCCGCGCCAAGGAGCGGGTCTACTCCTTCCGTGACAAGTCCCACCGCTGGGATCCGAAGAACCAGCGTCCCGAGCTGTGGCGGGTCTACAACAGCCAGGTCAACAAGGGGGAGAGCATCCGGGTGTTCCCGCTCTCCAACTGGACCGAGCTGGATATCTGGCAATACATCTATCTGGAAAAGATCGACATAGTGCCGCTCTACTTCGCGGCCCATCGCCCGGTGGTGGAGCGCAACGGCATCAAGATCATGGTGGATGACGATCGCATGCCGCTCACCGCCGAGGATGAGGTGAAGCAGGAGCTGGTGCGCTTCCGCACCCTCGGTTGCTACCCGCTGACCGGGGCCATCGAATCCGCTGCCACCACCTTGCCGGAAATCATCGAAGAGATGCTGCTCACCACCTCGAGCGAGCGGCAAGGGCGGCTGATTGACCACGATCAGGCCGGCTCCATGGAGCAGAAGAAGCGTCAGGGATATTTCTAAGGAGTCGTCAGCATGAACAGCCATATTCAGACCGCCATCACCGAACAGGGCATCGAAGCCTACCTGCACGCCCAGCAGCACAAGAGTCTGCTGCGTTTTCTCACCTGCGGCAGCGTGGATGACGGCAAGAGTACCCTTATCGGTCGCTTGCTGCACGACTCCCAGCAGATTTATGAAGATCAGCTCAAAGCGCTGGAGTCTGACAGCCAGAAGCTTGGCACCACCGGCGAGAAGCTGGACCTGGCCCTGCTGGTAGACGGCCTGCAGGCGGAGCGCGAGCAGGGCATCACCATCGACGTGGCCTACCGCTACTTCTCCACCGCCAAGCGCAAATTTATCATCTCGGATACCCCGGGCCACGAGCAGTACACCCGCAACATGGCGACCGGCGCCTCCACCTGCGATCTGGCCATCATATTGATCGACGCCCGCAAAGGCGTGCTGGATCAGACCCGCCGCCACAGCTTTATTGCGAGCCTGCTCGGCATCAAGCAGTTCGTGGTGGCGGTCAACAAGATGGATCTGGTGGAGTTCAGTCAGGAGGTGTTCGAGCGCATCAGTGCCGACTACCGTGAGTTCGCCAAGAAGCTCAGCGTCGACACCATCCATATCGTGCCGGTCTCGGCGCTGGACGGCGACAACGTGGTCAACCAGAGCGACAAGCTGGCCTGGTATCAGGGGGAAACCCTGCTTGCCCTGCTGGAGTCTGCCGAGGTGGAGCGCGAGCTGGAGCGTCACCCGGTGCGCCTGCCGGTGCAGTATGTGAACCGCCCCAACCTCGATTTTCGCGGCTTCGCGGGGACGCTGGCCTCCGGCATCCTGCGGGTGGGCGACAAACTGGCGGTGCTGCCGTCCGGCAAAGAGAGCACGGTGACCCGCATCGTCACCTTCGACGGCGATCTGGAGTACGCCCTGCCGGGTCAGGCCATCACGGTCACCTTTGCCGACGAGATCGACATCAGCCGCGGCGACCTGCTGGTGGATGCCGCCAACCGTCCGCAAGTGACCCAGAACCTGCTGGCCCATATCGTCTGGATGGGAGAGGAGTCCCTGCAACCGGGCCGGGTCTACGACGTCAAGCTGGCCACCAAGAAGAGTCGCGGTCAGGTGGAGGCCATCCGCCACCGCATCGATATCAACAAGCTCGACGAGCTGCCCGCAAGCGAGCTCAAGCTCAACGAGATCGGCCTGTGCGAGCTGAGCCTCACCGACCCGGTGGCGTTCGACCCGTATCAGGAGATCCGTGATACCGGCAGCTTTATCCTGATCGACCGGCTGAGCAACGTCACCGTCGGCGCCGGCATGATAGTGGAAGGCTTGGCCGCCAAAGTCGCCAAAGGTCACTACAGCGAGTTTGAAATCGAGCTCAATGCGCTGGTGCGCAAGCACTTCCCCCACTGGCAGGCGCTGGCCATCGGCAACGACAGCGACAAGTCATAGCGCCTGGTGCCTCTCCCAAGGGAGAGGCAAATATTCCCTCTCCCAAGGGAGAGGCAAATATTCCCTCTCCCTCTGGGAGAGGGTTAGGGTGAGGGGCCTGCTCCCGCCGAGGAAAAGAGGGGGGCAGGGAGTTCCCTCTCCCTTTGGGTGAGGGGCAGGATTGCGCCGAAAAGAAGGAGTCAGGATGAATAACGTTGTGTGGCACCCGCATGCGGTGAACAAGGCCAGCCGGGCCGAGGCCAAGGGGCAGCGACCGCTGGTGATCTGGTTTACCGGGCTGTCGGGGGCGGGCAAATCGACTCTGGCGGGGGCGCTGGAGCAGGCGCTGGCGGCACAAGGCAAGCACACCTATCTGCTCGATGGCGACAATGTGCGCCACGGTCTGTGCGGCGATCTCGGTTTCGACGATGCCGCGCGGCAGGAGAATATCCGCCGGGTCGGCGAAATGGCAAAGCTGATGGTGGATGCGGGTCTTATCGTGCTTACCGCCTTTATCTCACCGTTTCGTGCCGAGCGGGCGCTGGTGCGCAGTCTCTTGGGCGAAGGGGAGTTTGTCGAGGTGTTTGTCGATGCGCCGCTCGCCGTCTGCGAAGAGCGCGACCCCAAGGGGCTCTATAAAAAAGCGCGGGCGGGGGAAATTCGCAACTTTACCGGTATCGACTCCGCCTACGAGGCCCCCGAGCAGCCGGAGATCCATCTGCTGAATGCCGGTAAACCGGTCGCTGCGCTGGTGGATGAGTTGCTGACCGCCCTGCGGCAGGGGAACTACCTGTAGTTGGATCGGAAGAACCTATAACAAGCGCCCGTCAGCCGTTAAGTTGGCCATCACAGGCGCTGCTGGACTGGTGGCTGCCACTATAAGTAAAAGTTGGGTCATTATCGGAAAACCCATAAATCCAGCTTATAGTGGTACCGACGAACCTTGAACCACTCCAAAGCGGTCGATAGCAACCCCGCAAGAGGATCTTCCGATCCTTGCTTATATCGCGGCGGGGTTATTCGCGATTGTCCGAATACGCTGCGCTATTCGAACCTAAGGGCTGTAGTTATGTGTTGTTAAGCATTCTCTTTACGTATTTTAAAAAGAAGGCCGACAGGGGATTTCTTGATTTTTTTATTCTCTTCCGCTAATTCTCTTATTGATTTTGGAATGTCTTTTAATTTTGGAACATCAAGTATTTGATTTGCAGCTATGGTGGCTAAGCCCCAGACTGGTGTACCAGTAACTGCTGCAGCCACTTCCAGAGATCCCACAACTAGCCAAGAACCAACATCCTTTCCTGCAAACTTCCATTTCTTATGGCTCAAGGTATCAAGATTTTTTTGATGTTGGCCAAATGCTGAGTGGATATTATCGAATATCTGGTCTCGGCTTCGGTGGAAATTATCAGGGTTAATTTCTATCAAATCATTTATTCCTTTTCCTAGAATATTTCTGATTTCATCCATTGCCCCATTTTTTCTTATTTCTATTAATGCTCTTGGAGGAATATTACCAATCCACTGCATATCACCTGTTGAAAGGTCACTTAATCCTTTTATAACATGTAGGTCTTTCGATTTTAATGTTGATTCAGCTCTTTCTGCATCGTATTCCATTTTCCAGACTAGGTACTGCCAAGAAGTTGGGGCATCTATTATTGGCGTGCCATTTAAACGTCGTGCCTTAATAAGCATTTCATTACTAACAGACATGCGACCAAGAGCTAAACTTGCCAGAGCTACTCCAGGTGTAATATTTCCAAATGGCTTAATATAATCGCTTTTCATTGCTTTTTCTATTTGGGTGCCTATATCTTCACTCCAATTGGCATCAATTAAAACTCGATTTTTATCAGATATTTCGGCAACAGTTCTCTCAATGGAATCCAATGAGCTACAAAATTCAATTAATTCTTCGAATGACTCGAAATCTCGTCCAAATAATTTACCTGAATGCACTAGAGAATCTTCCCTCCCTAGTCGCTGGAAAAACTCGCGTTCTCCATCTTGTAAAACAGCTAAGTCTGGTAAAATAACAACAATAGGTTCATCAATTTCTGCGCATGCCAGCTCCTTGTATTGCAAAATATTCATCGCATGCTTCATGAGGTAATAGGCTTTATCTGCCAGACTGGAATGCTCAAAGATAACTTTCGATCTTAAAAATGGATCTGGAAGTACAATTGTATCAGTATATAAACCACACTTAGATGCAATGTTTTCATCATGTGATGGAAAAAGATCACCACCAAAAATTCCTTTAACATTGTGGCGCATATCTTCTACATGGATGTGTGCGACTTCACCGAGCCCTTCCCAAAACTGGTCTATTACTTCAAGAAATTTATCAAGGTTATCTGTTATTTCTTTAATGGAGCCTTCGCTACTTTTTGCTGCCATTCCCGCATCATGCGGTTTCATCCCTCTTTGAGTCATCATTTTATAAAAATGACCAAAATTATCGTCTATGAATTTGAAATACATATGCTGTATTTCACTCAATGATGCTTCTTTTTTTAGTTCTTCACGATCATGCATTGCAGTAACAGCTAGAGCCATAGACCTGACAAGACCATCTACAGTGTCTAGATCTATCTCACCATCAGGACCTATGCGAACGGCAAGAAGGCTTTTTTCAACATCAAGACCTTCGGCAATTCTTATTTTTCCCGCTTGGAATTGTTCTTGAAGCACTTTTAGCCGTCGGCGAAGTCTTTGCTCATATGCAGCGTCTTCTATTGTCTTCTCGTCGCTCATTTTTAACTCCAGTCTCGATGAGATACTTAACTTTTTCGTACGGAATGAAAATCTAGGACAGCCAAATCTTAAATCTGGGCGGATGCAGTAGCTGCTCTCGTATGTTGGGCTAAAAATCGCAGGTTGGTGCTGAACGCAGTGAAGCCCAACGTTTACCGCGAAACGTATCTGCACATCTGTTTTACCGAATGCTCCAACCCGTGTTTATTCCACTCTGGTTGAGATGTTCATGCTCGTCTGTTGGGCTTCGCTACGCTCTGCACCAACCTGCAAAAACCACGTTACTGCCCCTGAATGTCAGCCTCCAGCTTGCTGCTTTTACCTGAGATTTGGTACTGGCCTGGCTCATGGCTGACTCCAACGAGAGGTTGCCAAGCGGCTATGTTACCGAACGGGGCTTGGCTGAAAAGCGCAAGCGGGCCATTTCCTGAGCAAGATCAACAAATTAATCAATAACGGGTGGCGATGTATTCGTACCAGAACCGCCGCCCATCAGCGCAGGGGGAAATTGGAAGGGTGCCGCCCTTATGTTGGCGGGCATTAAAAAACCACATGGACCCAAGGGCCCATGTGGTTTTTCTGCGGTGATTGTTTGTTTTTATCTGGTTTAGCGAACCGGCACCACGCGGGCGGCTGGCATCTCGTAACGGCTCTGGGTTGCCGGAGCCCCTTTCTGGAACTGGCGTACCAGACGGTTGAGGTCGCTCAGCTGGGTCACCAGCTGGGTGATGCCGTGGACGGCGTGCTGGCTGCCGACGCTGGAGTCATCGGCCAGGGTCTTGATGCTGAGCACGTTGCGGTTGATCTCGGCAGTGACGTGGGATTGCTCTTGTACTGCGTGGGCAATCTGGCTGCTGCCGGAGGCAACCTGCTGCAGCATGCTGTTGATTTGCTGCAGGATGGCGCCGGTGGCCGATGCCTTCTGCTGGCAGCTGTCCGCCAGCAGGCAACCCTTCTCCATCGCCTGCTCTGCTTCGCCGGAGCTGTTTTGCAGTTCGGTGATCATCTTCTGAATTTCGCTGGTAGAGGATTGGGTCTTGATGGCGAGCGAGCGGATCTCGTCGGCAACCACCGAGAAGCCACGGCCCGCTTCACCGGCCCGAGCGGCTTCGATGGCGGCATTGAGGGCCAACAGGTTGGTCTGGTTGGCGATGTTGTTGATCACATCGAGGATGCCGTCGATATCGCGGCAGTGACCGACCAGCGCGCTGATAACCGTTTTTGAGGTGGTCAGTTCGCTGTTCATGCCCGCCACGGCAGCCACGGTTTCGGCCACGCTACTGTTGCCGCTCTTGAACAGCACGGCCGTTTCATCCAGCAGGCTGGAGGAGTCAGTCGAGCTTTGTGACACCTCGCGAATGGATTCCGACATCTCGGTCACGGCAGTCGCCACCTGATTGGTTTCGGCCTGCTGCTGTTGCAGGTTGTCGGTGATGGATTCGGCGTTGCGCAGATCCCCTTCGGCGGCCTGCAGGATCTTGCTGCAAGTCTGCTGGGTACGGGCCAGCACGGCGTTGAACTCGGCCTGATTCATCACCATCGAGAGTTCGATGGCGGCGATGTTGTCCACCTTGTTGGTGTAGAGCAGTTGCATCAGCGGGTTGTCAAAGCGGCTGCGGGCCATTTTGTTGAGCTTGCCGAGGCGACGGGAGAGGGCATTCAGGGTGATGGCCGCTATCGTCAGCGGCAGGGCGGCCAGCGCCAGTTGCCAGTTCATATCCTGGTTGTAGCCCAGCGCAAACATGGCGAGCAGGCTCAGCAGCAGGCATAGGTTGATTGTCAGAGCATGGGAGAAGGTGGGCAGTTTGAGCGCCAGCGGCAGCTTGTTGTTGCGAAGGTCGGCATAGACCTTCTCGGCCCGCTGTTTGATCTCCTCGCTCGGTGCGGTGCGCACCGACTGATACTCCACCACCCGGCCACTGGCATCCTTGATGGGGGTGACAAAGGCGCTGACCCAGTAGTGATCGCCACTCTTGCAGCGATTTATCACCGGCCCCATCCAGCTCTTGCCTTCGCGAATATGGTTCCACAGATCGGCAAACGCCTGTTTCGGCATATCAGGATGGCGCACCAGATTGTGGTGTTCCCCCACCAGCTCGTCGAGCGAGAAGCCTGCTATCTCGCAGAACTCATCGTTGGCGTAGGTGATGCGGCTCTCCAGATCCGTGGTGGAGATGAGGCTCTGGTGGTCTGGATAGAGACGTTCTCTTTGGGTAACCGGTTGATTGATTCTCATGGCCTTACTCCCGAGCTGTGATGGTTAGATTTTGATCTACATCAAGACATCTGCAAGGGGTGGGCCAGCTGGCAAAAGCTAATGATTGATGTGTTATTAGTGCTGTTTTGGCAGAAAAGATCGCTGTTGTTTGCAATATGCAACGGATCTGACTGGATGTGCGTCCGCGGCATCTGCAATTTGCAACCTATTCTGGTCAAGCCCATAAGCTTGGAGCCGGCAGCTGGATGCGAAGGAACCACGAACCGACGGGGCATCCGCTGCCCCGCCAGAGATCAGGGGAGAGGGTCGGGAGCGGGTGAGGGGGGGGGGCTGACGAGCTGCATCACTTCAATCTGGATCCCCTGCACCAGCACGGTTTTCAGATCCTGCAGGTACTCCTCCAGCGGCGACTCTTGCAGCAGCTGGGCAAGCTCGTTGCCCACCGGGGTGAGGCGGTAGTAGAGCAGGGTGATGTTGTTCTGCTTGCACTGCAGCCGCCAGCGCTGGTTGCCGAACTCCAGCTCGACCCCATCGGCGGGCAGCGGGCCGGACTCCAGCTCCGCGCGATGCAGCAGCCCGAGCTCGAACAGTTGCAGCAGGGCGTTGTAGGGCAGTCGGTATTTGCCAAGGCCAAGGCGGGTTGCCTTGGCGCGACTCAGCAGGGTGGCCCCCTTGTGCAGCCCCAGCAGCAGTCGCTGCTCGTCGCTGCCGGTGTAGTGGCAGGTGAGGGAGCAGATGCGCTGGAACAGCTGGGCCTCGCGCTGGGTCATCTCTTTGAGGGTGGCGAGCGCCCGAATGGAGAAGCGGCCCGGGGTGGCGACTTCCAGCGCGAAGATCCGCCCCCACAGCTGCTGCATCGGCACCATGCTGATATCTTCCGCCAGTTGCAGGAAGCGGGTCAGCCAGTCGCTGTCCATCTCGCCGCCGGCGGCCGTCTCTTCGCAGTGGCGGGAGGCCATCACCATGATGGCTTCCAGATTGCGCTGGCGAGCGGCCTGATCCGCCAGATGGCGAAAGGTGGCGCGCTGTTCGAAGGTGCTGTCGGTATTGCGGATGAGCATGCCGTCGATGCCGCGACTGCGGGCCAGACGCAGGGTCTGCTCCTGGCTGCTCAGGATCGAACTCTCTTTCTTGGGGGGGGGGAGGTCTGCCATGCTGACTCCATTCGCACAGGTTCTGGAGCTGAATGTTACTCCAACCGGGATGCCAAGATAACAAAGCGGCCTCCGTGGAGGCCGCTTTTTTTGCAACGGGAGGATTACTCCTCGTAGACGCTCACCTCGACCGCCTCCATCGAATAGGAGGCGGTGGCCATCTCGTGGCTGGAGCTGACCGTGCGCATCTTGCCCTTCACCCAGATGGCATCCCACAGATCATCCACCGGCGCACCCTTGGGGTAGCTCACATAGATCACCTGATTGGTGGGGGGCGGCGGCACGTGGATGCAGGCGCCGAAGTAGGGCACCAGCAGGAAGGCGGTGATCTTCTTGGCATCCCCCTCCAATGGCACCACGAAGCCCGGAATGCGCACATCCTGGTTGTCCAGCTTCTTGTTCACCCCGCCCACCGGTTGCGGCACCGACATGGGATCTTCGTGATTGACCTGGGGCGGTGGCAGCAGTTTTTCCCCTTCCGGGATCAGTACATCCCAGTCGATGGTCTTGTAATCGGCGGCCAGGGCGGGCAGCACCAGCAGGCTGGCGAGCAGCGCCACAATTTTCCACTTCATCATCTGTCCTTCTGTTTCTATTTTGGGCGTCTCGCTAGACGCGAATGCTCATGCCATCGCTCAGGCTGTAGCGGTAAGCGCGGGCAGCAGGGAGCAGGCCGATCACCATGCCTGCCAGCCACACTACCCCCAGCAACTGCCACTCGTAGGTGCTCGGCAGCCCCAGACTCAGTTGCAGGCCATAGTGGTTGAGCAGCCAGGGCGAGGCAAGCCCCTGCCCCAGATAGAGCACTGCGACCCCGAGGGCGATACCGACCGTGGTCAGCGCCATCGCCTCCAGCGCCAGCAGCAGGAACAGGTGGGCAGGGCCCGCACCGAGGGAGCGCAAAATGGCGAGCTCCCGGCGTCGCTCGTTAAGCCCAGCCAGCAGGGTAGTCAGCATGCCGATCAGGCCCGCTACCACCACGAAACCGGCGATGACCGAAAGGGCGGTTTCCGCCACGCTCATCAGGCTCCACAGCTCCTGTAGGGCGGCGCCCGGCAGGATCGCCATCAGCGGCTCCTTGGGATAGGTGTTGACGCTGCGCTGCAGCTGGAACGCCAGGATCCGGTTGCTCAGCCCCACCATAAAGGCGGTGATGGTTTTCGGGGTGAGATCCTGCGCCAGCGCCTGCTCAGGTGTTACGTTCTTGCTGTGGCGGCCGGTATCCCAGCCCAGATGGATCGCCTCTATCCCCGCCAGCGGCACATGGATGGTGCGATCGATGGGCGTACCGGTCGGTGCCAGAATACCCACCACCTTGAACGGCAGGTTGTCGTGCTGGCTGAACGAGGTGTTGCCAGCGCCGTGGGCGATGACGATGGATTGGTCGAGATGATAGCCGAGCTTCTCGGCCACCTGAGCGCCGAGCACAGCTTCAAACGGCGTCTCGAACGGCCGCCCCTCGCGCAGTTGCAGCGACTGTTGCTGACCGTACTTCAGGTGAGTGAAGTAGTCCCCATTGGTGCCGAGCACCCGAAATCCCTTGTGGGAGTCCCCAAGGGAGAGCGGGATAGTCCAGGCGACGCCCGGTTTCTGCTTGATGGCCTGATAGGAGTCCCACCCCACGTTGTTGGTGGGGTTGCCGATGCGAAACACCGAGTAGAGCAGCAGGTTCACCTGACCGGAGCGGGCGCCAACGATGAGATCGGTCCCCGAGACGGTGTTGGAGAAACTTTCGCGGGCCTGGGTGCGCACCCGTTCCACACCGAGCAGCAGGGTGACGCTGATGGCGACGGCCAGCAGGGTGAGCCCGGCGGTGAGTCGGCGGGCCCAGAGACTTTGCAGGGCGAGTTTTAGCACGTGACCCTCCGGTTTTGTTGTCGTACCGCGTGGGTACGCATGGCATTCATCAGGGAGATGCAGTGTTGAACGGTACTCAGCATGATGCCCTCCGGTTGAGCTGTTGCAGGTTTTCGACCCGCGGGAACAGGGGTTCGAGATAAGGGTCGTGACTGACGAAGATCAGGGTCGAGCCCTGCTTGTCGCACTCCTCGAACAACAGCTTGATAAAGGCGGCCCGATTGTCGGTGTCGAGGGCCGAAGTAGGTTCGTCGGCGATCACCAGTGGCGGCGAGCCGATCAGCGCCCGTGCGGCAGCAACCCGCTGCTGCTGGCCGATGCTGAGGGCGTGGACGGGTCGATGCAGCGCCTCATCCGGCAGTTGCAGTTCCGCCAGCAGACGGCGCGCCTCCTGCTCCGGACTCCCTTGCAGGCGGGCCCGTTTGGCGGGCGAAAAGGTGAGGGCAGCGGTCACGTTGTCCTGCACCGAGAGAAAGGGCAGCAGATTGAACTGCTGGAAGATATAACCCAGATTGGCCGCCCGGAAGTGGTCACGGGCACGGCCAGAGAGCCGGGCCAATGGTTGGCCCAGCACCTCCAGGGTGCCGTGGTTGGCGGTCTGGATCCCGGCCAGCAACCCGAGCAGGGTCGACTTGCCGGAGCCCGACGGACCCTTGATAAAGACCCGCTCACCCTCGCGGATAGTGAGGGCGGGCAGATCGAGTACAGCGTCGCCACCTGGCCAGGCAAAGGCCAGATCGCGGATCTCAACCACGGCTTTTTTCATGGCGTTACCAGCTCAGCTTGTTGGCGGACGGGGTCAGCTCGCCGGCGGTCTGGCCGGTAGGCAGAATCCCTTGCACGCTCAGCTTCTCAAGGCTCGGATAGACGCTGAACAGGATCGCCTCAAGGCCGGTCAGTTTGGCTGGCGTGGCGCAGGTGTAGGTGTACATGGCGCCCATATCGGCGTGACCTGCTTCGTCATGATCATGGTGGTGTTCATGCTCGTCGCTGGCAGCCTTGTCATGGTCATGGTCATGGTCGTGATCATGCTCTTCTTTGGCGGCTTGCAGCTCTTGCTGGGTCAGTTTGCAGCCAGCGGCCGGGTCGAAGCGGAACAGGGCATCAGGTTGCTGGAGGCGGGCGACCGCTTTGGCATACTGCGCCTTCTCTTCATCGCTCTTGGCCGCGTGCTCGAAGCCGACCAGATCGGCAGCAGGGGCTTGCAGTTCGATCATCAGCTGGTTGCCATCGACCACCAGATTGAGGTGGCCGTGGCCATGCTCGTGGGCGCCGTGGCTGTGGCTCTCGTGTTCATCGTGATTTGCGTGTGCGCCAAAGGCCGCTGCGGCCAGCAACAGAGTAACTGCTTTCATCTTTAATCCTTTTTCAAAACAAATAGCGAAATTAAACAAAGGGATAGAGAAAAGCAGAGGCGGGCGGCGCACGGATGGCATAGCTGTGAAGTGTGGCGGTATCTGCCGAGCGTTGCATGGTTGCAACTGCGGGCAGAACAGAGGTCGAACCGGGGAAACAATAGGGTGTGGCGGTGATGACCTGCTTGCCATCCAAATGGAGGGCGCAGACCAGGCAGTGATGGTCATCGTGGCCGGGCAGGGCAGATTCAAACTGGTGCCGGGCAAGGGCAGGCTGCAGCCATAACCAGCCTAGCAGCAAGATCCAGATTTTCAGTTTGATACGACCCATAGACCCTTATGGAAAGGGCGCCATCAGCGCCCTTATCTCTCTGACTTAGAGATGGGACTTGATGAGCCCCATCACGGTAGCAATGTTGTTGGCATCGAGCTGGCCATCTTTGGCAAACAGCACCTTGCCCTCTTTATCCAGCAGGATGATCGCCGAGCTTTCCGGCGTCAGATCCCAGGCGTTGCGCGCCATCCCCTTGGCATCCAGCACCATGGCGGACCAGGGGAACTCTTTCTTGCTGTCCTCGGCACTGCTCTTCACGAAGCCGGAGGTGCCCCAGATGGCGTCATTGCTGTTGATGACGGTAACGGTCTGGTACTTGTCTTGCGGCAGCTTGGCGGCCTTGATTGCCTCGATCATCGGGGCGTTCAGCTCCTTGGCACTGGAGCGACCGGCAATATGCTGGATCAGGAACACCTTGCCGGTGAGCGAGGTGCTCTGCCACGGCTGGTAACCGATATCCTTGCCGTTCAGTACCAGCTCACCCTTGTCGCTGACATTGACCAGCGGCACCGGGTTGCCATCCTTGAAGTTGTGAGCAAAGACCAGAGATGGCAGCAGCGCCAAAGTAAGTACGAGATGTTTCATCCTGATGACACTCCATTTGTTATGTTATAACGAGTTTCGGATTGAGGGAATGGGCGAGCTTCATCCTAAACTGATCGGATCTGTTTAAAAAGTGTTAAATAAGATCGCAATTCAGAAGCGTCGGCGTCCCGCCAGTCAGGAGGTTGGCTGGCAAGGGCGGCTAGGATGGCATGACATCGATAAAAATCAATGAATTGGCTGCTGGTCTGAGCTGTCTGCGTCAGTAGAGCGACTCGCTGATGAGAGGGATCTTGGCCATGGTCATCTGCTGGGCCAGCAGTGACGAGCCGGTCAGCAGCACATGGCGCTGATTGTTGATCACCACCACATCACCGGGTACGCCACTGTCTGCCGTAATGGCCAACCAGGCAGGGGAGACGCTGCCGATGCTGATATCCGGATAGATGATGCTGAGCACATATTGCGGGGCCAGCTCTGCCAGCAGGCTGGCCATCAACAGCGCCTTCTCGTCGCTGTCGGCCTTGTTATCCTGCAACGCTTGTAGTGGCGGCGCGAAGTGATCCAGCTGCTCCGGCTGGGTGGGGATGGCGTTCAGCCACTCCTGCAGCAGGCTGACGCTGGTGGCGAGATCCTTGGCGGCAAACTGCTGCGCCAGCGGCTTGAGATGCCCCTTGAAGTGGTAGAAGAGCTGGGAGTAATCGGGTCGCACGCAAGGCAGTTTGCGATTGGCCGGATGGACGCAGGGGATCACCCTCATCTGGTAGAAGGCATCCTCCTGATACTGCTGGTAGGCTTGCCAGAACAGCATCGACTCCATGCTGTCGTCCCGCAGGGTGAAGGCCTGCTCCAGATTGCGAAATTTGGTAGCTGTCTCGGGGCTGCTCTGATTTATCAGGTTGATGCTGTTGTAGAGCCGCGGGCTGATGTAGGCGTAAAGGGTCTCCAGCGGATTGGTGAGAGAGGCCTTCAGCAGGCTCATCTCGTGGCGACTGGCGGCCATCACCTGATCGTCGGTGGTCAGCTGGAAGTGCTTGCGCTGGCCATCGGTGGATTGCCACTGCCAGCTCATGTTGATTTCGCTGGCGTTGCTTGTAGCACCAAGGGGGGTGCAGAGAGTGAGGCTGAGCAACAGCGCGGGGGTCAGCTTCATGGTGGTGCTTCCTGCCGTGGACGATAATTAACAACTAGGTGAGCCGGCACCACTTTGGTGATGTTTCGTTTTGTGATCTGGATAACAGATTGATGTGACTTTTAATTTAATTGTGAAATTAAGTCACTCTGGAGGGGTTATGAAGCCTTGGATCATAGTGCTGTCTGGGTTGCTCAGCCTGCCAGCCATGGCGGGTCAGGTGATCGTTAACAAGGGGATGTCCGTTGCGGATACCTTTGCCCTGCGCGATCAGTTGGCGCGCGAACACGAATGGCAGGAGTGGCTGCGCTACCAGCAGGCCATCAAGTGGTTGGAGGTATTGCCGGTCAACTGCGAGCTGATGAGCCAGCCGGGCGGCGGCTATCGCTGTGGCGGTGATTACTATCGTCCCTACCAGAAAGATGGTCGTGAAATATACATTCAGGGTAATCCTGCTGGAGATGCGACCGGTCAGCTGCCGCAAACACCGACAAAAAAGGCGCCATAAGGCGCCTTTTTTTTACAAGCCGAGTGATGCTTACTTGGCAGCGTAACGCTCGGCAGAGGTCTTGATCTCGGCTTCGGCAGCAGCCTTGTCGCCCCAACCTTCCACCTTGACCCATTTGCCCGCTTCCAGCTCTTTGTAGCGCTCGAAGAAGTGCTGGATCTGGGCTTTCAGCAGTTCCGGCAGATCGTTCACATCCTGGATGTGGTCGTACTGCTTGGTCAGCTTGGAGTGCGGTACAGCAACGATCTTGGCATCTTCGCCAGATTCGTCGGTCATCTTCAGCACGCCAACCGGGCGGCAGCGAATGACGGAACCGGCCAGCAGCGGGTAGGGGGTCGGAACCAGTACGTCGACGGGGTCACCATCCAGAGAGAGAGTCGCGTTCACGTAGCCGTAGTTGCACGGATAGAACATCGGGGTAGACATGAAGCGATCGACGAAAATAGCACCGCTGTCCTTGTCGACTTCGTATTTGATCGGGTCGGCATTCTGCGGGATTTCGATGATGACATAGATATCGTCGGGCAGGCTCTTGCCGGCCGGTACCAGGTTCAGGCTCATGATAATTCCTTCGTTGTTAGTATCAGGTTTGCAGGCCGATATTATAGCGATGTGATGTTAAATGACCATATTTCAGCGGCTATCGCTAACAAAGAAGGGGGATGTTTCCGGTTTGCGGCGTTTTGATGTGTGCGGGATGCAACAAAACTGCTGTTTTGATGCCCTGCCGCTGACCTTGGTCACCAGCAGGGCATGTGGAGTTGCGAGCAAAGGGGGTCAGAGAGAGTAGGGGAGTCTCGATTCGTTGACCAGTCGCGACAGGGCTGTCACTACATGGGGGTCAAACTGGGTACCGGAGCGGGACTGGATATACTCCATGGTCTGCGCCAGCGTCCAGGGCTCCTTGTAGGGGCGCTTGCTGAGCAGGGCATCGAATACATCGACCACCGCCACAATCCGCGCCGACAGCGGGATCTGCTGACCAGCCAGCTGCTGCGGGTAGCCCTTGCCATCGAAGTGCTCGTGGTGGCCCCGGGCGATCTCTGCCCCCAGCGAGAGGTAACTGGTTCCCTCCACCATTTCGCCCGCCTTGTGCAGGATATTGGCGCCGATACCGGCGTGCTGCTCCATGATGGCCCGCTCTTCCGGGTCGAAACGTCCGGGCTTGTGCAGGATATGATCCGGGGTGCCCACCTTGCCTACATCGTGCAGGATGGAGGCCATGCCGATCATCTCGACAAACTCCGGGGTCAGCTGCTCGGGATAGACCGCCATCTGCTTCAATTCGGCCACGATGGCATCCGAGAGTTTCTGCACCCGCAAGACATGCTCGCCGGTATCGGAATCACGAAACTCTGCCAGCGCCGCCAGCGCCACCACGGTGGCTTCCTGGGCGCGCAGCAACTGATTGTAGAGATAGAGGTTGTCGTAGGCCGCCGAGATGCGCTGACAGAAGACATCGAGCAGATCGCACTCGAGAGGATCCAAAGGCTGGGTCGGGGTGAAGCTCAACACGAACTCGCGACCATTCTGGGCGGCGATATAGAGGGAATCCTGCGGGTGTTCAAAGCGGTTGCAGCGCGCCGCCAGTGCCTTCATGACCGAGTCATTGAGGGTGGGAAAGTCGGTGATCTTGCCATCATCCAGCATAGTCTCGTAGTCGCCGGTAGCGGCGAGGATCTCCAGCCCCTGTTCGCCGGGACGGCGCTCGGCGCAGATAGCCCCTTCGGTGCCCACATCGAGAATGGCGCTGATCTGTTTCAGCACGCCGGAGGCAAACTCCTTGAGCGAATGAAGATGGTAGAGATCGCCCGCCCCTTCCAGAATTTTGCCGAGCCCCTGACGGCTTTTGTCGATGGCGCTGAGAGTTTCGTATGAACGCAGGGATGCGATGACGGTGGTGTAGAGCTTTTGTACCGTCAGCTCGGTCTTGGTCTTGTAGTCATTGATGTCGTAATCGAGGATCACCCGCTGCTCGGGTGCTTGGCCGGGTTGGCCGGTACGCAGCACGATCCGCACCAGCGAGTTGTGCATTTCGTTGCGGATCCGGTGCACCAGCCGCAGACCAGCGTCTTCGGTCTCCATCACCACATCGAGCAGGATCAGCGCAATCCTGGGATTGGCCTCCAGCATGCGGCCAGCTTCGGCGCCGCTGTAGGCATTGAGCAGCTCCAGCGGACGGGATTTGTAGTGAATGTTGGAGAGGGCCAGGCGGGTGGCATGATGGATATCCGGCTCATCATCCACGATCAGCACTTGCCATGGGTTGAGTGCCTTGGGGACCACGACCTCCTCATCATCGAGTTCGATGATGTCGTCGTCCAGCAAGATATCGTCCTTGTCTTGGGCACTGCTCATATCGGTTACGCCTCCGGCGCTCAATGAGTATGTGAACAGTATGCACGATCACATCCGCTAGGATCATCAGGATAAGTAGATATCGTGAGCTGGCTCCGCCTCTTTATCGCTACTCGAAAGGTTCCAGATACCCCTGGATCGACTTCTTCAACCAGGCCAACACCTTGCCGTGATAGGCGTTTTCCGCCAGATAGACCCCGTAATCCCGCCACTGCAGGCTGAACTTGTGTTTCAGAGTCAGCAGGGAGCCTTGTCGCAGCTGGCTCTGGATCAGTGGCGAGGGGAGCACTGCCCAGCCCAGCCCGTCCAGCACCGCATTGCGCATCAACTCGAAGCTGGAGAGGCCGATATGCTGGCCTCCCACAGGTAGCAGGCTTTTTACAGAAAATTCATCTACATACGAGAGAGTGACCTGGGTGTGATCGGTCAGATCCTGCTGTTTGACCCGCTTCAGTCCGGCCAGCGGATGGCTGGGTGCCACCACCATCAGGGTGCGGATCGGGTTGAGCACATCGATATTGAGGCCGCTGCGCTCCTGATCTTCGGTAATAAGGCCAAACGCGGCATCGACGAACCCCTCTTCCACCAGCGCCGGCAGTTCGGGTGGGGAGGCGAGCACCAGCGAGATACTGGTGCCGGGAAACTGATTGTGCAGGCTGGCCAGCATCTCGCGCCACACCGGTTCGGGAATCGCGTCATCGCGGGCGACCCGCAGCGCCACTTCGGCCCCCGAGGCGTAATGTTTGCACTTCTGCTGCAGGCTGTTGGCTGCCTGTAGCAGGCGGGTGCAATCATCCAGCACCAGCTCACCGATCTCGGTCAGCCGACTCTGATTGGCACCTCGTTCAAAAAGTTCGACGCCAAGCTCAACTTCCAGCGCCGCGATGGAGGTGCTGACTGCGCTGCGGCTTTTGCCGAGGCGACGGGCGGTATTGGCAATAGAGCCGCTATTGGCAATAGAGCCGCTATTGGCTGACTCTACAAAGAGTTCTATCTGATATAGCTTCATGTTTTACAGGCTGTGGCGGAGTTTTTCACCATCACCTTAGCGTGCCAAACCAAGGCAAGGCAAACCTGTGGCGTCGGAATAATCGACGCTGAGCGATTGTCGCGAGTTGCTTCTCCCCGTTTACCATCTCTCCCGTCGAAGCAACAAAGGCATCTTATATGTTATTAAGTCGTATGTTTCTGGCCCGGCTGTTTTTGACCGGCGCCATCGTGACCGAGGTCGCCGGTACCTCCAGCATGGCCATGATCCCCGAGCAGGGGGCTGGTTGGATGAATTACATCCCGATGTGGCTGTTGATCGGTTTCTCGTACTGGTTGCTGGCGAAAGCCGCCAAAACAATCTCCATTGGTATTGCGTTTGCGCTCTGGGAGGGGCTCGGGATCACCTTGATCACCATAGTGTCGGTCATGTTCCTTGGTTACGATGTGACCGTTCAGGAGCTGATTGGCCTGGCTCTCGCGATAGTGGGGATTGTTATGGTGACCATGGGGGAGACCCATGATGAGCCCGCAGACAAGTCAGTAGACGCGGAGGCCACAGCATGAGTCCGTTTGTGATTGTACTGGGTGCCGCACTGATCGATATCGGCGCCAACATGGCCATCAACCGCTCCAAGGGTTTTCGTTACAAGGGGTGGGGCTTCCTGGGGATCATGCTGGTACTCGGCGCCTTTACCCTGCTCTCGGAAGCGGTAAGTGGCGGCCAGATTGACCTGGCTGTTGCCTACGCCACCTGGGGGGCTATCGGCATCGTCGGTACGGCGCTGGGCGGTTTGCTCTTCTTTGGTGAGCGGCTCAAGCCCATCGGCTGGGCTGGCATGATGGTGATGGCGCTGGCTGTCGTTATGCTGACTACCGCCTGATAAGCTGAAGCAATAAGAAAAGCCGCCCGGTAGCAACCGGGCGGCTTTTGTTTGGCTGATTGCTTGGTCGATGCAGGCTCAGCGCGGCGCTTCGTAGAGCTCCAGTGGCAGGCCGTCGGGGTCGGCGAAGAAGGTAAAGCGCTTGCCGGTCAGCTCGTCCACCCGTACCGGCTCTACCTCGACCCGATGGGCCAGCAGGTGGGCGATGACCAGGTCAAGATCGCTGACCCGAAAGGCGAGATGGCGCAGGCCGCACGCCTCGGGCTTGGAGGGGCGCTCGGGTGGCGAGGGGAAGCTGAACAGCTCCAGCTGGCTGCCGTCCGGCAGGGCCAGATCCAGTTTCCACGACTGGCGCGCCTCGCGCAGGGTCTCGGCGATGATGGGCAGCCCCAGCACCTCGTGGTAGAAGTGGCGCGAGCGTGGGTAATCGCTGGCGATAATGGCCACATGGTGGATGGCGTCAAACAGCGGAAAGGTCATGGTGTTTCCTTCTCAGCAGCATAGTGAACGGGCAGCCTGCGCTGCCCGTGTCGTTGATCTAGTTAAAGAAACCGCCGAACCAGTCATCCAGCGCACTGCGTGGTGTCGCACTGCTAGCGCAACCGGCCGGGGAGCCCATGGTGGAGGCTTTGGCCGGCACCTGCAGGCTGCCCGGGCAGTCGCTGGTGACGCGGGTGCCGCTGGCGCGGGAGAAGTTGGCCCAGGTGACCCCTTCCGGCATCTTCAATCCCAGACTGTTGACGCCGCGTTGGCTCATGTAGCCGCTAAAGAGTTGCAGAGCACCGCTGGCACCGGTCAAGCCCGCCGGGGTGTTGTCGTCGCGACCGACCCAGATACTGACCAGTTCGTTGTTGTCCATCCCGGCAAACCAGGAGTCGCGCAGCTCGTTGGTGGTGCCTGTCTTGGCCGCCATGGTGGCGCCGGGGAACTTGGCACTGAGCGCGCGGGCCGTGCCCTGACTCACCGTCTTGGTCATGGCGAACAGGGTCAGCCAGCTTGCCTGCTGGTCGGTGACCCGCTTGGCGGTCTGATCATGCTGATAGAGCAGGCTGCCATCCCCGTTGACTACGGCGCGAATGGCCGACAACGGCTGGGTGAGCCCCTGATTGGCGATGGGCAGATACATCTGGTTCACCTCCAGCGGGGAGAGGGCCACCGCCCCCAGCACCAGCGATGGGTAGGGCTGGATCTCCTGCTGGACTCCCAGCTTGTGCAGGGTGTCGACTACCTTCTCCAGCCCCACCTGCAGACCCAGATTGACGGTCGGCACGTTGAGGGAGCTGGCCAACGCATCCATCAGCGGCACGCTCTGGCGGAACTTGCGATCGTAGTTCTGCGGCGTCCAGACCTGACCATCCTGACCGCGAATGCGGATCGGCTGATCTTTGAGCGGGGTTGCCAGGGTCAGGCCGTTGGAGAGGCCGGTGAGGTAGACTGCCGGTTTCACCAGCGAGCCGATCTGGCGGCGGGCATCCAGCGCTCGGTTGAACCCAGCGTAGCGGGGATCCCGGCCACCGACCAGTGCTACCACTTCGCCCTTGTGCCAGTCGGAGACCACCATGGCCGCCTCCAGCTTTTTCTTGCCGCGCAGTTTCTCGATATCGGCGAGGCCCGATTCGACCGCCCGCTCGGCCGCGTGCTGGGCGATGGGGTCGAGACTGGTGAAGATCTTCAGGCCAGACTGCTTGAGCAGATCGGCGCCGAAGCGGCTCTGGATCTCTCGCTTGAGCAGCCCCATAAAGGCCGGGGTGCGGCCATAACTCATCTGGCCGCGGGCGATGATGCCGAGGGGCTGGCGGCTGGCCAGCTCATATTCGGCCTGAGTCAGGCTGCCGTGATCCATCAGCAGCTTCAGCACCAGATCACGGCGGGTCTTGGCACGCTCCGGGAAGCGCCATGGGTCGTAATAGGAGGGGCCTTTCACCAGACCGACCAGCAGGGCGACCTGATCGATATCCAGCTCGTTGACCGGAATACCGAAGTAGAAGTAGGAAGCGAGGCCAAAACCGTAGACCCCTTGCGAGAAGTTCTGCCCCAGATAGACTTCGTTGAGGTAGGACTCCAGGATCTCGTCCTTGCTATAGCGATAGTCGATCAGCACCGCCATATAGGCTTCCTGCAGCTTTCGCCACAGGCTGCGTTCACGGGTCAGGAAGAAGTTTTTGGCCAGCTGCTGGGTCAGGGTACTGCCCCCCTGCACGGTGCGACCCGCGATCAGGTTGGCGAACATGGCGCGCATGATGGCCACTGGCGAGACGCCGCCATGCTGGTAGAAGTCGCGATCTTCGGTGGTGAGCAGGGTCACCAGCAGGCTGTCGGGCACTTCGGCGATACGCACCAGCAGGCGATCTTCCCGATCTTCGGTATTGAGGCGATCGAGCAGCACCGGGTCCATCTGGGCGTAACCGAGCTGGCGCTGGTTCTCCAGCGACTGGATCCCCTCAAGGCGCGGGCCGTTGAAGGTGAGGCGCAGGCCGCGGGCTCCATCGGCGCCATCATAGAACTCGAACGGACGGCGAATCAGCTCGATGCGATTGCCATTGATGGTGTATTCACCCGGCGTGTGAGGCTGGCGCACCTGCTTGTAGCTCAGCATGTTGAGCTCGCGCAGCATCTGGTCCCGCGACAGGCGCTGGCTGGGGTAGAGCTCCAGCGGACGGCTGTAGACCATCACCGGCAGCTGCCACTTCTCGCCATCGAAGCGCTCGCGCACCTTGGTATCGAGGTAGATGCCAAACACCACCATAAAGGCCGCCACCACCAGGGAGAGCTTGAAGCCAAGCCAGAACAGCTTGCGCCAGATGGTGCGTTTGGGCGCTGCCTTCTTGGGGGCACGCTTGCGTCGTTGGGTTGCCATAAATCCTCTTTGCTTTCCTTTCTACTTGTTATGTCGCATTCGCGAACGTTCGAGCGGGATTAACCCGTCGAACCTAGATGCCCATCTTCTTCTTGGTGACTCTGGTCGGCATCGCCTCCAGCGGATTATCCGGCCAGTAGTGGCGGGGATAGCGCCCCTTCATCTCTTTTTTCACCTGCTCGTAAGAGCCTGCCCAGAAGGCGGCCAGATCGGCGGTGATCTGCAGCGGTCGCTGGGCGGGGGAGAGCAGCTCCACTACCAGCGGCACCCGGCCATCGGCCACGCAAGGGGTCGAGCCTTGCCCGAACATCTCCTGAATGCGTACCGGGATCACCGGTGCCTGCCCTGGCTGATAGCGGATCCGCACCCGGCTGCCGGTGGGCGCTGCAAAGTGGCTCGGCAGCGCCTCGTCCAGCCGTTTGGGCAACGGCCAGGGCAGGGATTGGCGCAGGATGTCGCTCATATTGAGCTTCTTCAGCTGCTCCAGCCGGGTCATACCGCTCACCGCTGGCAGCAGCCACTGTTCCAGCGTGGCCAGCAGGCTCTCGTCATCCATGGCTGGCCACCCCTCATCGGGCAGCCAGTCGCGGGCGCAGCGCAGACGGGCCAGCAGCCCTTCGCTGCTCTCGTCCCACGGCAGCACATGCAGCCCCTTGCGGCGAATGCCTTGCAGCAGGCAGCGCCCTTTCTGCTCGTCAGAGAGTTCGGTCAGCGGCCGCTGGCTCAGCACCAGCTCGCCGATCACCTGCTGGCGTTCGGCGCGCACCCGCTCCTCGCGCTCGTCCCAGTCGAACCACTGGCGCTCGCTCACCAGCTCCGGCAGCAGACGCGCCAGCTCGTCCAGCTCGACCGGTTCGGCGATAAAGATGCGGCTGCCGCGATCGTTCTGCCCCATCTCGATGGCGATAAGGGCGGCTTGTCCCTGACAGGGATGACCTTCTACCAGATCGCAGCTCACCCCACCACTGAGTTGATAACGACTGCCGCTACGCAGTTTACCGATGCGATCCGGCCAGGCGAGGGCGCAGAGTAGCCCCAGCCACGGACCCTGCGCATTGGCTGGGCGCACGCCAAGCCGTTCAAACCAGCGGGCAGCGTTCTGGCGGAGGGCGCTTTGACGGCGGTGGAACAGCACAGAGAGGCGCTCCGATCCTCGCAGATCTTCTTCCTGCAGCGCCACCAGATATGCGGCATCGGCGACAATCCCTGTCAGACCCTCGGACTCCAGCTCGCGGGCGCGCAGCAGCATGCGGGCGAGGCGAGGGTGGGTACCGAAGGCGGCCATGGCGCGGCCAGCGGCAGTAAGTTGTTGCTCACCCTCCGGCTTCATGGCGCCAAGGGCCACCAGCAGCCGCTGGGCGCTGGCCACCGCAGCGGCAGGAGGCATGTCCAGCAGTGGCAGATCCTCCACCTTTGCCCCCCACTGGGCGGCGTCCAACAGCAGGCCGGTCAGCTCCTGAGTGAGGATGTCGGGTGGGCTCTGCTCGGCGAGCCGCTCCTGCACCTCGCTGCTCCAGAGCCGGTAGCAGACGCCGGGGCCGAGACGACCGGCGCGGCCTGCCCGCTGGGTGGCGGAGGATTTGGCTATCTGGCGGGTCTCCAGTCGGGTGACGCCGCTTTTCAGATCAAAGGAAGCCCGTCGTTCCAGCCCGCTATCGATCACCACCGAAATCCCCTCGATGGTGAGGGAGGTCTCCGCCACATTGGTGGTGAGCACCAGCTTACGGCGGCCAGCAGGTGCCGGCTCGATGGCCGCTTGCTGCGCCGCCATGTCGAGGCGGCCGTAGAGGGGGGCGAGGGTCACGTCGTCCGGCAGTTTGTCTGCCAACCATTGGGCCAGCCGCTCGATCTCACCCTGTCCGGGCAGAAAGACCAGCAGGCTGCCATCTTGAGCGGCCAGCGCTTCGAGTACCACGGCGCCGACCTGCGGCTCCAGCCACTGCTGGCGATTGGCGGGGCGGTAGTGGTAGTCGATGGGGAAACCGCGCCCTTCGGAGCGAACCACAGGGGCATCCGGCAACAAGGTCTCGAGTGCCATGCCATCCAGGGTTGCGGACATCACCAGTAGCTTGAGGTCATCGCGTAATCCCTGCTGGCTCTCGATGGCGAAGGCCAGCGCGGTATCGGCGTGCAGACTGCGTTCATGGAACTCATCGAAGATGACCAGCGAAACGCCAGTAAGCTCGGGATCCTGCTGCAACATCCGGGTCAGTACGCCTTCGGTGACGATCTCGAGCCGGGTCGCTGAGCTGGTGCGGCTCTCGCCACGTACCCGCAGGCCGATGCGTTCGCCCACCTTCTCCCCCAGCTGGCGCGCCAGAAAAGTAGCGATATTGCGCGCAGCCAGCCGCCTTGGTTCCAGCATGATGATGCGGCCGGGCAGCCGGTTCTGACGCACCAGCTCCAGCGGCAGCAGGGTCGATTTGCCTGCGCCTGGGGGCGCCTGCAGGATCACGCTAGTGTGGCTGTCGAGGGCGGCAAAGAGTTCGGGCAATACCGAAACGATGGGGAGCTGGGACAAAGCGATGAGCACCTTCTGTAGCAACCGGTAAAACGGCGCCTATTCTGCCACAGCCACCCGCGCCACCGTGAGTGGATGTGCGCAGATGGCTACTCGGGCGGGAGGTGGCAAGACATGGCCGAATGGCTGCCATAGAATGGGCCCATCCAATGAGCGTGAAAAAGGCATTATCACCACATGGCCAAACTCTTTTTTGCCCTGCCCGTCAAGGAGCTCGCCTCCGAGCTCATCGCCTGGCGCGATCAGCTTCCCTGGCTCGGTCAGCCGGTGCCGCAAGCCAACCTCCACCTGACCCTGGCATTTCTGGGTGAGGCGGACGAGTTGACTACCCGCCGCCTGATCGCCGCCGTAGAGCGTCAGCACTGTCCGCCGCTCTCCATCAGGCTGGATGAGACCGGCTGGTTCAGCCGGGCCAAGGCAGCCTGGATTGGCCCGAAAGAGTGGCCCAACGAGCTGACCGTGCTGGCAAAAGCGCTGCGCCGCCACGGCGAGAAGCTGCGTCTTGGCAATGGCGAGCAGGGTTATCGCCCCCATGTCACCCTGTCACGCAAGGCGGTTGAGGCACCGGCCATCCAGCTTGCTCCCAATTTTCTGCTGCAGGCCGATGAGTTCTGCCTCTATCAATCCATCTCGACCCCGGACGGGGTACGCTACGAGCCGCTTGCCTGCTGGCCGCTGCGTGCCCGGGTAAAAGAAGACGTGCGGAGGCTAACCCGTGATCTTTGATCCCCCCCTTCAATCGGGCCAGCTGGTGGCCCGCTACAAGCGCTTTCTGACCGATGTGCAACTCGATAACGGTGAGGTCATCACTATCCACTGCGCCAATACCGGTGCCATGACCGGTTGTGCCGATCCGGGCACCCGGGTCTGGTACTCCACCTCCGATAACCCCAAGCGCAAGCTGCCCAACAGCTGGGAGATCGCCGAGAGCCCGGCGGGCCACTTTATCTGCGTCAACACGGCGCGCGCCAACCAGATCGCCCGGGAGTTGATCGAGCAGGAGGCCATCGCCCCGCTGGCGGGTTACAGCCGGTTGCGCACCGAGGTGAAGTATGGCGAAGAGAACAGTCGCATCGATCTGTTGCTGGAAGATGACGAGAAGGGCAATTGTTACATCGAGGTAAAATCGGTCACCCTGCTCGACGAGCGGGAGGAGGCTGGCATGGGCTATTTCCCCGATGCGGTCACCGCCCGTGGAGCCAAGCATTTGCGCGAGTTGATGGCGATGAAAGCGGCGGGCCACAGGGCCGTGTTGCTCTTTATGGTGCTGCACTCCGGAATAAGTCGGATGCGCCCTGCAACCCATATAGATCCGCACTATAGTCTGCTAATTGAGCAGGCAATCGCGGCGGGGGTTGAAATTTTATGCTATCGGCCCCATGTTGGGGTGCAAGGCATGGTGGCTCAAGGGTTTATCCCGTTTGAATCTGGTCACCTGTTACCCGAGGGGAGTGCATAAATATTGGAGTGGGTAACATTATTGGTACGGCTTGTTTGCTTACCCGTTACCCTTCTGCTATAGATGTCGCCCTCAATTTATGGATGGCACGGGTAGCGTGCTGAATTAGGAGACAGGGCATGCCAACAGGCGAAAACAGGAAATCTCTGGGCCCCCTGGCCATTGCGGGTGTCGCGCCTTACCAGGAAAAGCCGGGTGAGGAGTACATGAATGACCAACAAAAGGCGCATTTTCGCAAGATCCTGGGTGCCTGGCGCAACCAACTGATGCAGGAAGTTGATCGTACCGTCGACCATATGAAAGACGAGGCTGCCAACTTCCCGGATCCCGTGGATCGTGCCGCGCAAGAAGAAGAGTTCGCTCTTGAACTGCGTACCCGCGACCGTGAACGCAAGCTGATCAAGAAGATCGAGAAGACCTTGCAGCTGCTTGAAGACGATGATTTCGGTTACTGCGAACACTGCGGTATCGAGATCGGTATCCGTCGTCTGGAAGCCCGTCCGACTGCCGACCTCTGTGTCGATTGCAAGACGCTGGCCGAGATCAAGGAAAAACAGATGGCCGGTTGATCCCGACCCTCTGGTATATGAAAAAGGGAGCTCGCGAGCTCCCTTTTTTATTGAGCTTTTGGCGGTCGCGCCCCAGAATGCAGCCTCAATGAATCGCTTACCCGAACAGTCATGCCAGTGAATTCCCCGTCTTCACCCCTTGTGCGCCCCTATGTCGGCCGCTTTGCCCCCTCACCCTCAGGCCCGCTTCATTTCGGTTCGCTGATCGCCGCCCTTGGCAGCTTTTTGCAGGCCAGAGCGCAGCAGGGACGCTGGTTGGTACGCATCGAAGATATCGATCCGCCGCGGGAGATGGCGGGGGCTGCCGACCTTATTCTCAAAACCCTTGAGGCATACGGTCTCGAGTGGGATGGGGAGGTGATGTTCCAGAGCGCGCGCCATGGCCGTTATGACGAGATCATCGACCAGCTCTATCGGGCGGGGGATCTCTACTGGTGTCGCTGTACCCGGCGCGAAATTATGGCCGCGGGCGGTTTCTACAGCGGCCACTGCCGCACCCTCGGGCTTGCGGCCGAAGGTTGCGCCGCCCGGCTGCGCCAGCACCATCCGGTCTACCACTTCGACGATCGCTTGCAGGGCCATATCGCGGTACCAGCGGCGCTCGCCGAGGAGGATTTCATCATCCGTCGCCGCGATGGGCTCTACGCCTACAACCTGGCGGTGGTGGTGGATGATATGGACAGCGGCATCACCGAGATAGTGCGCGGCGCCGATCTGCTGGAGCCGACAGTGCGTCAGATTGCCCTTTATCAGACGCTGGGGGCGCCGGTGCCCGACTGGGTGCATCTGCCGCTGGCGGTGCTGGCAGATGGCAACAAGCTCTCCAAGCAGAACCATGCGCCGGCCCTGGCGCTCGATGAGGTGCGACCGGCCCTGTGGCAGGCGCTGCACTTCCTTGGCCAGTGCCCGCCGCTCGAGCTGATGGCAAGCCGGATCGACGAGATCATCGAATGGGGCATCGCCAACTGGCAGCTCGAACGGGTGCCAGCCAGCGAGAAGATCCCGCTAGCGGATTGCTGAGTCGACCAGGTGATTTTTGTTTGATTGAGCGTAAATTGCCGCTGTTGATTGTGATTTTACCGGGATGATCCGTTTCAAACGGGATCAATTGTCAGCACGGTTTTTCATTTGTGCAGGCGTGAGCTATGATAGGCCGCTATTTTTTGGCCTCCCGTCAATTTAGAAGTCATGAAGAGGTGTACCATTTTTTCCCAGATCGCAAACTTTTGCCGCAAGGTGCTCGGCAAGGAAGACTGCGAGCAGTCGGTGGAATCCCCCATTCCAGCCCGTGTCGCCGGTCAACGTCGTACCTTAAGCCGTGATCAGCACCCTATTTCGCGCAAAGAGATCAGCGAGAATGCACTCAAGGTGCTCTATCGCCTGAACAAAGGGGGCTATGAGGCCTACCTGGTCGGCGGCGGAGTCCGGGATCTGCTGCTCGGGAAGACGCCCAAGGATTTCGACATCGCAACCGATGCGACGCCGGAGCAGATCAAGGCGCTGTTCAGCAACTGCCGCCTGATTGGCCGTCGTTTCCGCCTGGCCCACATTGTCTTTGGTCGTGACGTGATCGAAGTGGCCACCTTCCGGGGTCACCACCATCAGGTCAATACCAGCAAACATGTGTCGGCTCAGTCTGATGAAGGCATGCTGCTGCGCGACAACGTCTACGGCACCATCGAAGAGGATGCCGAGCGCCGCGACTTTACCGTCAACGCCCTCTACTACAGCGCCAAAGATTTCACCCTGCACGATTTCGAAGGGGGTCTGGAAGATCTGGCCGAGCGCAAGCTTGAGCTGATCGGCGATCCCGAGACCCGTTATCGTGAAGATCCGGTGCGGATGCTGCGCGCCGTGCGCTTCGCCGCCAAGCTGGATATGACTATCAGTCCGCGTACCGCTGCCCCCATCAAGGAGCTGGCGCCACTGCTGCAAGACATCCCTGCAGCCCGCCTGTTTGAGGAGACCCTCAAGCTGTTCTTGGCTGGCGACGGTCTGGCGACTTACAAACTGCTGCGCGAGTATGGCCTGTTCCAACAGCTCTTCCCGCAAGTAGCGGCGTTGTTTACCCCGCACGGTAACTCGCCCTACGAGCAGTTTATCGAGCTGGCGCTGATCGATACCGACACCCGCGTTCGTGAAGATAAGCGCGTCACTCCCGCCTTCCTCTACGCCACCCTGCTGTGGGGCTGCGTTGAGGCCCGTGGTCGGGTGCTGGAAAACGAGAGCGGCCTGCCCTGGTATGACGCCTTCATGCTGGCGATCAACGAGGTGCTGGACAATCAGGTGCGGATCATCGCCGTTCCCCGCCGTTTCACCACAGATGTCCGCGACATCTGGGCACTGCAACAGCGTCTGACCCGTCGTCAGGGCAAGCACCCCGAGCGCGCCATGGAGCATCCCAAGTTCCGCGCGGCGTTCGACTTCCTGTTGCTGCGCAACCGGGTCGAACGCGGTCTCGGCGAGCTGGCCAGCTGGTGGGAGCGCTATGTTGCCTCCAATCCGGATGTGCGCCCGCAACTGCAGCGTGAAGCGACCCGTCGCCCGGCCAGCGGTGAACGCGGCGAGGCTCGTAGCCACGATGGTGAGAAGCGCAGCAGCAACAGCCGCAACCGTCGTCGCCCCCGTCGCCGCAAACCGAAAGTGGCCGAGTGACAACAGACGTGATGACCGAGGTCTTCATCGCCATTGGTTCCAACCTGTCTGATCCGCTGGGTCAGGCTCGTCGCGCCGTTGCCGCGTTGGCAAGGTTGCCGGAATCTGTGCTGGTGGAGGCCTCGTCGTTTTACAGCAGCCGCCCCATGGGGCCTGCTGACCAACCGGACTACGTTAATGCCGTGGCCCGGCTCAATACCCGGCTCGCGCCCCTTGCGCTGCTGGATCAATTACAAAAAATCGAGCTGGAACAGGGACGTGTGCGCAAAGATGAGCGGTGGGGGCCGAGAACCCTGGATCTCGATCTGCTGCTCTATGGGGATCAGGTGATCAACCATGAGCGCCTGATCGTACCCCACTACGGCATGAAGGAGCGGGAGTTCGTGCTGCTGCCCCTTGCCGAAATTGCGCCTGCTCTGGTGCTGCCCTGCGGCACCCCGCTCGCCCGACTGGTTGCCCGCTGCCCGCACAATGATTTGGCCATCATTGCCCCGCGTGCAGACGTACAGGAGCCTCTATGAGCAAGATCACCACCGCCAGCCTGTTGAAGATGAAGCAGGAAGGTCAAAAGTTCACCGCCATCACCGCCTATGATGCCACCTTTGCCAAGCTGTTCGACGACGAGGGGGCCCACGTGCTGCTCATCGGCGATTCGCTGGGCATGGTGCTGCAAGGGGGTCAGGATACTCTGGCGGTCAACATGGATGAGATGGTCTATCACACCCGCTGTGTGGCGCGCGGTGCCAGCAAGGCACTGGTGGTCGCCGACATGCCGTTCATGAGCTACGCCACCCCCGAGCAGACTTACCAGAATGCCGCCCGCCTGATGGCGGCGGGTGCCCGCATGGTGAAGATGGAAGGGGGCGACTGGCTGTGTGACTCCATCCGCCACCTCACCCGCAACGGGGGCCGGTGTGCGGTCACCTCGGCCTCACTCCGCAATCCGTTCATGTCTTTGGTGGCTTCAAGGTGCAGGGGCGTGACGAGTTTCAGGCACAAGAGATCTACCGCCAGGCCCTCGAACTGCAAGCGGCCGGTATCCAGCTGCTGGTGCTCGAGTGTGTGCCCACTGCGCTGGCCGAGCGCATCACCAGGGCGCTGCGCATCCCGGTGATCGGCATTGGTGCCGGCCCCGCGACCGATGGTCAGATTTTGGTGATGCACGATGCCTTTGGCGTCACCTCCGGCTATGTGCCCAAGTTCACCAAGAACTTCCTGGCCGAGACCGGCGATGTGCGTGCCGCCATCCGCCTCTATGTCCAGCAGGTGAGCGAGGGGAGCTTCCCCGGCCCGGAGCACTGCTTCAACTGATCCTGGCGGTTGCATGATGGGGGCTGCGGCCCCCGTCTCTGCTTGTCAGCCTCGCACAGTTAATCTGTATAGCTAATGCGTATCTTATTGATTCATCTAAAGGTGAACTGCTGATAGCCATGTTCGTGCCCCATCCCGCCCGAGCGCTATCTGTGGATGCAACCCGTCTCTCTTTTTGATTTATCGGAAGGTGAACTGCTGATGTTGGTCGTAAATAATCCCGTCGTTCTGCGTGAGCAGATCAGCCAATGGCGCCGTGAAGGGCGTGCCATCGCATTCGTGCCCACCATGGGCAATCTGCATCAGGGGCACCTGACGCTGGTGAAGGAGGCGCACGCCCACGCCGAGAAGGTGGTGGTCAGCATCTTCGTCAACCCGATGCAGTTCGACAAGGCCGAGGATCTTGCCAACTATCCGCGCACTCTGGAGCAAGATTGCGCCGCGCTGGAGGCGGCCGGTGTCGATATGGTGTTCACCCCGACCCCGGAGATCATGTATCCGCAGGGGCTGGCCAGCCAGACCTTCGTCGAGGTGCCGGGTCTCTCCAATCTGCTGGAGGGGGCACTGCGCCCGGGTCACTTCCGCGGGGTCAGCACTGTCGTTACCAAGCTGTTCAATCTGGTACAGCCGGATGTGGCCTGTTTTGGCCAGAAGGATTACCAGCAGCTGGCGCTTATTCGCAAGATGGTGGCCGACATGGCGATGCCCATCGAGATCGTCGGCGTGCCCACCGTGCGGGCCGAAGACGGGCTGGCGCTCTCCTCGCGCAACGGCTACCTGACAGCCGCCGAGCGGGCCATTGCACCCGAGCTGGCGCGCACCATGAACTGGATCGCCGAGCAGATTGAAGCGGGTGATCACCACCTGCCCTCCTTGGTGGCGCAGGCCAGCCAGCGTCTCGACAACGCCGGTTTTCGTACCGATGCCATCGACATCGTCGATGCCGCCAACCTCGAAGCTGCTACCAACCAGAGCGAGCAGCTGGTGATCCTGATGGCTGCTTATCTCGGCAAGGCCCGTCTTATCGACAACCGCGTCGTCACCGTAAAGAAGTAATTCCCCCGATTGTCAGCGGACGCCTTCCCGGGCGTCCGCTGCTTTTTCACGCCTGCCATTTGGCGTTTTCCCTCGCGACTCTGCTCGCACCCGCTGTTTTCTCTCTCCACAATCGGCCCTGATGGCCACTACAGGTATTCATGATGTTTGTCCTGATTGCATCGCTTGTTTTCTGTCTGCTCTGTTTTGTTCTCACCCGGTTGCCCACCGGTTTGCCGCTCTCGCGCAAGGTACTTGCAGGTCTGCTGCTTGGCGCCCTGTTCGGGCTGGCGCTGCAACTGGGTTGGGGCGCCGATGATGCCGGCGTTCAGCAGACCCTGGAGTGGGTCAATATCGTCGGCGGTGGCTATGTCAGCCTGCTCAAGGTGGTGATGATGCCGCTGGTGTTCACCTCGATCCTCTCCGCCATCAACAAGCTGGAGCAGGCCCAGTCCCTCGGCAAGATCAGCGCCGTGCTGATCGGCTCCATGCTGACCTTGGTGATGATCGCCGGTGTGGTAGGGATGAGCATTACCCACCTGAGCGGCCTTACTGCCACCGGGCTGTTGAGCCACGGCAGCGACGCGGCAGCCCTGCAACAGAGCATGAGCACCATCGACAGTGCCCAGACCCTGCCGGCTCTGCTGCTCTCGCTGGTGCCCACCAACTTTGCTGCTGATATGGCGGGTAGTCGCGGCCTCTCGGTGATCGGGGTGGTGATCTTCACCGTGCTGGCCGGGGTTGCCCTGCTGCAGATGAAGGCGGAGCATCCGCAGGCGGGGGCTCGCGCCGCCGTGGCCATCGACACTCTGCAACTGTGGGTGATGAAGATGGTGCGGGTGGTGATTGCGCTCACCCCCTATGGCGTGATGGCGCTGATCGCCCGGGTGGTGGCCCACTATCCGTTGAGCGAGATCCTCAGCCTGCTCGGCTTTATTCTGGTCTGCTACGTCGCCATTCTGGCGATGTTTGCGGTACACATGGTGATCCTGCTGCTGATCGGCCAGAACCCGCTGCACTATCTGCGGGAGGTGTGGGGCGTGCTCACCTTCGCCTTTATCTCCCGCAGCAGCGCCGCCTCCATCCCGCTCAGCATCGAGACCCAGCAACGTCTTGGCGTGCCCGCCAGCATCGCCAACTTCGCCGCCTCATTCGGTGCCAATCTGGGTCAGAACGGCTGCGCCGGCATCTACCCGGCCATGATGGTGGCGATGATCGCCCCCATGCTCGGCATCAACCCGTTTGATCCCCTGTTTCTGCTGACTCTGCTGCCGGTCATTGCGCTCGGCTCCATCGGGGTGGCTGGCGTTGGCGGCGGAGGCACTTTCGCCGCGCTGATTGTGCTCTCCACCCTCAACTTCCCCATCGCGCTGGTGGGGGTGATGATCGCCATCGAGCCACTGGTGGACATGGGTCGTACCACCCTCAACGTCAACGGCTCCATCATGGCGGCGATGATCACCAAACGGTTGCTGGGCAAGCAGCTGGCCAACGTGGAGACGGTGCAGACGCAGGCAGCCAGTTAACTCCAAGTGTTGCCCAATATGAAAGAAGCCCGCAGTTGCGGGCTTCTTTATGTCGGCTGTGTTGCCTTGTGAGCAGGGATTACTCGGCAGAGACGGGGTAACCGGCTCCTTTCCAGGCGAAGATGCCGCCCGGCACCCGATAGACCTGTTGATAGCCCTGATTGACCGCCCAGGCGGCGGCGTTGTGGCTGCGGCCGCACTTGACGAAACCGCAGTAGATCACCACCGGGCGAGCTTTGTCTTCACCCAAGAGCGCCTGGAACTGCTCCGGCGTCCCGTTCCCCTCGACAATCTCGCTCCAGTTGTCGCCGAACTTGGCCTCTTTCACAAAGACAAAGTTCTTGGCGCCCGGGATGTGCTCCTTCTTGTAGGAGTCCTCATAGGGCATGGTGTCGATGATCACCAGCTCCTCGCCCTTGTCCATCCGGGTCTTCAGCTCGGCCACGGTCAGCAGCTGATAGCCTCCTTGCTGTGTCTCTTGTGCCAGTTGCACCGCCGACTGCTCCAGCTTCACCTCCTGCTCGAACTGGTTATCGCCACAGCCACCGAGGGCAAAGCTGGCGGCGATCAGCGAGGCCAGCAGGGTGCGGGATCGCAATGTCATCATGTCACTACTCCTTTAGAACGGGAAAAACGGGACGGGAAGTTCGCAGTAGGACGCCCGCAAGCGTCAGTAGCAGCAGATCCCGCAGGATGGCCTCTGGCAGCGAACTGAGATCAGCCTTGCCAAGACAGCCGCAAGAGATGTCGAGCCCGATGGCAACGCCATAGCCCAACACCGGAATAAACAGGGCGAGCAGCCCGATCACCAGCCACAATCCCCAGCGCCGGTTGGCGATGACCGCGAGCCCGGCGCAGAGCTCAAGGGCGATCAGCCCCCAGGCGGTGAACGGGATCAGCGGCGGCCAGATCAGCCCGAAGGCCGCGATCTGTTCGACAAACAGGGCGGGGGAGACCAGCTTGAACCCGGCCGAGGCGACGAAAAATCCCCCCAGCGCCAGCCTGGCCAGCATGCGCAGATAAACAGCCATGGGATAGCTCTTTATCATCCATGACTCCGACTGCCAACTACTGGAGTTTGCTTCGCCATGTCCGGGCTATCGGCCGGATAGTGGGCCAGTTTCTGATAGTCGCCGTCCGCTTCGCAGCGAAAGACGGCAGCGGTTTCGCCGCGCTGGCACCACTGCTGCCACTCATCTGGCGGGCAGTGGAGGCGAATGGCGAGGCCACAGCCGGCGCTGAGCAGGCGCGGCACGTCGCAGACCCGAAACGACTGGTCGTGCTGCTCCAGCCGCTTGCGCATCCTGACCGTGCCGAGGGTGGAGTGGAACAGGTAGAGAAACTCCTGATTCATGATTTGCCTCCCGTGCTGGCGCGCGCGCCGAACAGGGCGGCCCCCAGCGCACCGGCAAACTGGGCGTCCGGGTGAGTGGACACTTCGCAGCCCAACCCTTCGGCTAGATAGTGGCGGAAGGTGGCGCAGTGGCTGACGCCACCGGTAAAGAGTACGCTCGGTCGGGCGCCGAGGCGGCCGATAAAGTTGGCACTGCGCCGGGCCATGGAGCGGACGATACCGGCCAGGATTGACTCGGCCGGAATGCCCGCCGAGCGCAGGCTGATCGCCTCCGATTCGGCAAACACGGTACACATGCTGCTGATGTCGTGGGGCTCGGCCTCTTGCAGCAGTTCGTCAAGCTGCTCGACCCGAGCTCCCAGAGTGCGGGTGATCACCTCGAGAAAGCGGCCGGTACCGGCGGCGCACTTGTCGTTCATCAGAAAGTCGGTGAGGTTCCCCTCGCTATCGAGCTGGATCACCTTGCTGTCCTGCCCGCCGATGTCGATGACGGTGTGTACCGACGGGCAGAGCAGACGAGCCCCCAGCCCGTGGCAGGAGATCTCGGTAACCCGGCGATCGGCGAACGACGCCAGATCGCGGCCATAGCCGGTCAGGGTCAGGTGGGGGCGCTCTGGCAAATCGGCCGAGAGCTCCTCCCAGCCTTGCTCGATGGCAGCCAGCGGACGAAAGGGGGTCGGCACCAGAAAACGGCGGACGATACGCCCGCCATCCTTGTGGTCGAACAGGATCCCCTTGGTCGCGGTGGAGCCCGAGTCAATCCCGATGGATAGTGACACTGCGCCTCCTCACAGCATTTCGATAAAGGCGGCCAGCCGGGTGGCCAGTTGTCCCTTGTCGGCGCTGGAGTAGTCGGTCTCGACTGCCATGTAGGGGATACCGTGGAGTTCGCGCACATGGCGCTTGATGGCGAGCGACTCCACCGCATAGGTGTGGCAAGCCTGCAGGATCACATCGATCACTCCGTCCGCCTGATACTCCTCCACCATCTGGCTCAGCAGATTCATGCGTTGGTGGTTGGGGGAGATGCAGGAGCAGCCGATGGCCAGATACTTGTCGGTCAGCGCATCGAACGGGTCGCCCTCTTCGCTGACGCACTGCTCGGTCGCTTTGGCGCCCGTGCAGTTCTCGTAACCCACCACCCAACCACCGTGCTCCTCGATGAGGCGCACTACCTTGTCGGCCGCGCCGCCGATGGGGCAGCCGGTGATGAGGATGCGCGGGCGGGCATCGAGCCGCTTGCCCTCGGCATACTCGGCCTTGATGCGGCGGGTCATCTCCTGCAGCTCGCTGATGAGCTGCTCCTTGTCGAAGCGGAAGGTGGCACCATAGACCACCTTGAGGATGTCGGTGCCGCTCAGCGCCGGCGGGTTGAGCTGACCCAGCCGGTAGAAATCGGCCAGCGCGCGGCGCTCGCGGTTTTTCAGCACGATGGCCTCTCGCAGCGCCTGCTCGCTGATGGGCTTGCCGAACTGCTGCTCCAACAACTCCTTAATGCGGACGATTTCGCTGCGCCACAGGGTGCGGGAGGCTTCGTCATCGGCGCGGTTGGGCAACTGCATCACGTGCACCGGTTTGAACTCGGCCATGTACTCGTACATCTTCTTCTTGCCGTCGCAGGTGGTTTCCCCCACCACCAGATCGGAGAAGTAGAAGTAGGGGCACTTGTCGGTCTTGCCGAAACCATAGCTGCTCTTGATCAGCGGGCAGAGGTTGCGGGGCAGGTCTTTCTCGGCCTCCTCGATGGTCTCATCGCTGGTGGAGCAGAGCGATACCACCACCGCGCCGGCGGCCATCGCCACCTCCTGCGGCATAAAGGTGCAGTAGGTGCCAACCAGGGGGATCTGTCGCTCCTTGAGTGTCATTACAGCCAGAAAGCCCTGACGACGGGCATCTGAAAAACTATCGAATATGGCTGGCAACTCGGTGATAAGTGACATAGGCGATCCTGCCCTGATGAGAAAAAGAAGAGACGGAGGGCCTCCATTGTGCAGACCTTCCAACCGCGGGAATTATACCTTTGGGGGTAATCTGAAAATTGCGGTGGATCACAAGGTGTCAGGTAAATCCTTAATGACAGGCAGGTTATTGAGAAGGGTGCTGGCAGGTTGAAGGGGCTACAGGGGGAATAAAAAACGGGCACCGCGAGGTGCCCGTTTTGGCAATCAGTGGCGCAGGCCTGTGCCGCGGGAGATGAGCCACCAGGCGATACCGTAGAGGGCCACGATAAAGCCGATGATGATGAGGTAGGCGGTGACGAGCGGAACGTCGGAGATGCCGAGGAAGCCGTAACGGAACGCGTTCACCATGTAGATGATGGGATTCACCTGGGAGACCCCCTGCCAGAAGGGGGGCAGCAGGCTGATGGAGTAGAACACTCCGCCCAGATAGGTGAGGGGTGTCAGCACGAAGGTGGGGATGATGCTGATGTCGTCGAAGGTCTTGGCAAACACCGCGTTGATAAGGCCACCCAACGAGAAGAGGATAGCGGTGAGCAGCACGGTGAAGCAGACGCTGAACAGATGGTGGATCTGCAGCGGCACGAAGAACAGCGACACCAGGGTGACGATGAGGCCGACACAGAGGCCGCGCGCCACGCCACCGCCCACGTAGCCGGCGATGATGACGTAGTTGGGTACCGGCGCGACCAGCATCTCCTCGATATTGCGCTGGAACTTGGCGCTGAAGAAGGAGGAGGCAACGTTGGAGTAGGAGTTGGTGATCACCGACATCATGATGAGGCCGGGCACGATGAACTCCATGTAGCTGAAGCCGCCCATGTCACCGATGCGTGAACCGATCAGGTTGCCGAAGATGACGAAGTAGAGGCTCATGGTGATGGCCGGTGGCACCAGGGTCTGGATCCAGATGCGGGTAAAGCGGCTCACCTCTTTGGCCAGAATGCTCTTGAAGGCGATGTAGTAGATGGCCAGATTCATGCTTTTCTCCCCTCTTCGACCAGATTGACGAACAGCTCTTCCAGCCGGTTTGCCTTGTTGCGCATGCTCACAACCTGAACCTGCTGGTTCGACAGCTGCTCGAACAGGCTGTTGAGTGACTGGCTCTTGTCGAGATCCACCTCAAGGGTACGCTCATCCGGCATGCGGCCGTTGAACTCTGGCACCTCAGGTACGGCAGAACCTGGCGCAAGGTCGAGCAGGAAGGTCTCGCGACCCAGCTTGCCCAGCAGATTCTTCATGCTGGTGTTCTCGATCAGGCGACCCTTGTCGATGATGCCGATGTTGCGGCAGAGCATCTCGGCCTCTTCCAGATAGTGGGTGGTGAGGATGATGGTGACGCCCTGCTCGTTGAGATCCTTGAGGAAGGTCCACATGGAGCGGCGGATCTCGATATCGACCCCGGCGGTCGGTTCGTCGAGGATCAGCAGCTTGGGCTCGTGCATCAGGGCGCGGGCGATCATCAGGCGACGCTTCATGCCGCCGGAGAGGGTGCGGGCAGGCATGTCGCGCTTCTCCCACAGATCGAGCTGGCGCAGGTACTTCTCGGCGCGGATCTTGGCTTCCGCCTTGGGCACGCCGTAGAAACCGGCCTGATGGGTGACAATCTGGATCACCTTCTCGAACTGGCTGAAGTTGAACTCCTGCGGCACCAGTCCGAGCTGAGCCTTGGCCTGTTCGAGATCGCTGTCGATGTCGTAGCCAAACACCTTCACCTTGCCGGCGCTCTTGTTCACCAGCGAGCTGATGACGCCGATGGTGGTGGACTTGCCCGCGCCGTTCGGGCCGAGCAGGGCGAAGAAATCCCCCTGCCTGACGGTAAGATCGATGCCTTTAAGGGCTTCGACGCCCCCCTGATAGGTCTTTTTCAGGCCGCTGATTTCCAGTGCGTTCATTGCAACCTCTGTGATGGTTGAATCCGGCTCGATACAGAAAAGGCGGCCAAGGCCGCCTGCACAGAGTAAAGGGCGCAAGGCCGCTTCACCCGTGATATTCCTGAACCTGGCTTACTCCTGAGGTACCACTTTGCCGATAAACGGCAGGTTGCGGTACTTCTGGGCGTAGTCGATGCCGCAGCCGACCACGAATTCGTCCGGGATGGCGAAGCCAATCCAGTCGACCGGCACCTGCACTTCGCGGCGGGAGGGTTTGTCCAGCAGGGTGCAGATGGCGAGGGATTTCGGCTCGCGCAGGGAGAGGATCTCGCGCACCTTGTTGAGGGTGTAACCGGTGTCGATGATGTCTTCCACGATCACCACATCCTTGCCCTTGATGTCGTCGTCCAGGTCTTTGAGGATGCGGACGTCACGGGTGCTGTGCATGCCGGAGCCGTAGCTGGAGGCGGTCATGAAGTCCAGGGTGATGGGCAGCTGGCACTGGCGGCAGAGGTCGGCCAGGAAGATACAGGAACCGCGCAGCAGCGCAATCATCACGACTTCGTCAGAACCCTGATAGCGGGCGGTGATCTCTTCACCCAATTTGGCGATCCGGGCGGCTACTTCAGCCTCGGAGATCATCACCTCGACGGTGTGTTTCATCACTTACTCCCATAAGGCCAAAGGGGATTTGGCCGTTCATGAATATCAAAACCGATGATTCTACCACTCATGTTGAAGGGTGCTAGAGATACGTGGTGCTTTTATCGGCTTATTTTAATTGATAGAGTTAGCAGGCACTCAGGCATGATTAGTTAAAATACTATAAACACCATAATCAATAACTATTAGATGATAAAAACTATGGAACCACGCGCAGAAATAAGACGTCGTACCCGGCTGTCGCCGGAAGCTCGTCGCTCCCAATTGATGGAATGTGCCATCGAGGTGTTCTCCCGTCGCGGCATTGGCCGTGCAGGTCACGCCGAGATAGCCGAACAGGCCAAGGTCTCTGTGGCTACCGTCTTCAACTATTTCAACACCCGCGAGGAGTTGGTAGATGAGGTGCTGGCCGAGATCGAACGCTTTGTGAACCAAATGCTGTCGCAGGCATACGGTGACCAGGGCTCCATTTTCGACAAGATCCAGCGTCATGTACGCCTCTCTGTCGATGCCGCCTACGATCAACCGGATTATGCCGGTATCTGGCTGGAGTGGAGCTCATCGGTTCGGGAAGAGGTATGGCCCCGCTATACCCGGCTGCTCGATCAGTGCCTTGAGCTGATCGCCAGCGAGCTGCAAACCGCCATGGATGCAGGGGAGATCACCAGCGTGCTGTCAGCACAGGATCTGGCCCGCTCTTTGACCGGTTTTGGCTATGTGATGATGCAGATGATCAATCAACCTCAGCGCCCGGCGCGCCAAGAGGTGACTGATTTCCTGTTCAAGTACGTGACGGCGCCAATTCAGGCTCGCTAACACGGCTTAACGAAAAAACGGCGTCACTCATTGAGTTGCGCCGTTTTTTTATAGCCGGATGTGGCAGTCACCTCAATGCTGGCCATAGCCCCAGCGGTGGGTCAGCTCATGCTCGACACCGAAATGATCGAGGATGCGGGCGACCATAAAGTCCACCAGATCGGCGATGCTTTTCGGCTCATGATAGAAACCGGGCGCGGCAGGCATGATGGTCACCCCGAGCCGCGCAAGTTTCAGCATGTTCTCCAGATGGATCGCCGAGAAGGGGGTTTCGCGGGGCACCAGGATCAGCTGGCCGCGCTCCTTGATCACCACGTCCGCTGCCCGTTCCAGCAGGTTGTCCGAGGTGCCGTTGGCAATGGCCGAGACGGTGCCCATGGAGCAGGGGCAGACCACCATCTGCTTGGGCGCTGCCGAGCCCGAAGCAACCGGTGAGAACCACTCCTCCTTGCCGCAGGCGACAATCTGCCCCTCCTTGGCGCCATATTGGCGACAAAGATAGGCAGAGAGCTCTTTCGGTGAGCCGGGCCAATCCTGCTGCTGCTCGGTCTTGAGTACCACACGAGCCGCCGAGGAGGCGAGCAGGTAGACCCGATAGTCCGCCTGCACCAGACACTGGAGCAGGCGCAGGGCGTAGGGTGCGCCGGAGGCGCCGGTCAGCGCCAGGGTGATCGCTTTGTTCATAGTTCGCCGTGGTAATCCTTGAGGCGGGCGATCAGCTTGTCATGAATGCCACCGAAGCCGCCGTTGCTCATGATCAGAATATGGTCGCCATCGCGGCTCTCGGCCACCATCCGATTGATCAGGGTCTCCAGATCGTTGAATACCTTGGCCGGACGGGTCATATGGGCCGTCACCTCGCCGAGATCCCAGCCGATGTTGGGCGGCTGGAAGAAGAACACTTCATCGGCGCCATCGAAGCAGCCAGCCAGCTCCTCCTTGTGAACCCCCAGCTTCATGGTGTTGGAGCGTGGCTCCAGCACCGCCAGAATGCGGGCCTCGCCCACTTTGGCGCGCAGGCCGCCGAGGGTAGTCTCGATGGCGGTGGGGTGGTGGGCGAAGTCGTCATAGACGCTGATGCCCGCTACCTCACCCTTGAGCTCCATCCGCCGCTTGGGGGATTTGAACTGGCAGAGGGCGGCGATGCCGTGCTCCACCATCACGCCGGCATGACGGGCGGCGGCAATGGCCATCAGGCCGTTGTTGACGTTGTGCTCGCCGATGCACTCCCAGTGCACCTCACCCTGTTTTTCGCCATCCAGCCACACTTCGAAGGCGGAGCCGTCATCGGCCAGCTTGACCGCCTTCCACTTGGCGTCGTCCTGACCTACCAGCTCCACTTCGCTCCAGCAGCCCATCTTGCGTACGGCGGTGAGGTTGTCATCGGCTTGCGGGAACAGCACCCGGCCGTTGCTCGGCACGGTGCGCATCAGGTGGTGGAATTGGCGCTGGATGGCGGCGAGATCCGGGAAGATGTCCGCGTGGTCGAACTCCAGATTGTTCATCACCAGGGTGCGCGGATGGTAGTGGACGAACTTGGAGCGCTTGTCGAAGAAGGCGCAGTCATACTCGTCTGCTTCGATGACGAAGAAGGGGGCGGAGCCGAGACGGGCGGAGACCGGGAAGTTGCCCGGCACGCCGCCGATCAGGAAACCGGGCTCCAGTTTGGCGTACTCCAGCACCCAGGCCAGCATGCTGGCGGTGGTGGTCTTGCCGTGGGTGCCGGCAACGGCCAGCACCCAGCGATCCTGCAGCACGTGCTCCAGCAGCCACTGGGGGCCGGAGATGTAGGGCAAATTGCGGTCCAGCACATATTCAACACAGGGGTTGCCGCGGCTCATGGCGTTGCCGATCACCACCAGATCCGGCGCCGGATCGAGTTGGGAGGGGTCATAGCCTTCGGTCAGTTCGATGCCCTGTTGCTCGAGCTGGGTGCTCATGGGGGGATAGACGTTGGCATCCGAACCGGTCACCCGGTAACCAAGCTGTTTTGCCAACACCGCCAGACCACCCATAAAGGTGCCGCAGATCCCGAGAATGTGAATATGCATACCGCTTCCTTTCGCAGTAAAGGGAAGTGCGCATTCTAGGGGGTGTTGCGGTGGTGGCACAAGCCGCACTCATGGTGAGAAGCCCACAGATGCAGCACCGGAGGCAGAAATCTTGGCGCTGTTGGGATATGCGAGATTGGAAGGGGCTAGCGGGCTTTATTTGAGACTTGATATTGTGTCGCACTTTCTTACAATTCTTCGGTTTTGTGACGCACGCTACAGTTTTACGATATCGCCCTTTTCCAAAGGAGAGTCCCCATGGGCAAGTTCCTGCTTTGCTATCTGGTCGGTGGTCTGGTGGCCATCAGTTGGGCTGCGCTGCCCGCTCATGGTCCCTGGGATCAGTGGGACCTCACGATTTTTCACACCGTTAACGGCTGGCTCGGGCAGTCGGCTCTGTGGGCCGATCTGGTGGCCATCACCAATAACCGGCTGTTCGATCTGGCGGTGTTGGCCTGTATGGGGCTGATCCTGGCCCGCTGCTTCTTCGCCCGGGATTTGGCGGGTCGTCGCCAACTGGTGGCGATGGGCATAGTGATGCTGCTGAGTGCTCTGGTGATCAACCAGCTTGGTCACCGATTACCGGTGGAGCGACCCAGCCCGACCCTGATGGTGGCCGATGCGCTGCGGGTGACCCAGATCAGCGGTATTCCGACCAAGGACTCTTCCGGTGATAGTTTCCCCGGAGATCACGCCCTGTTCCTGATGATCTTCGCCGGTTTTACCCTGCGCTATCTGCCGCGCTGGGCGGGAGTCACCGCATTGCTGATGGTGCCGATCTTTTCCGCGCCGCGCATTCTGGCGGGCGCCCACTGGTTTACCGATGTCTACGTCGGCGCTCTGGGGCTGGCGACCCTCTGCCTGCCTTGGCTGCTGCTGACGCCGCTGGCGGATCGGCTGATAGACCGCATCGCCCCCCGATTGGCCCGTGTGCCGCTGCTGCGCAGTCAGACCTACTGATTGAACGTCACAAAATAAAACGCCCCGACATGAAAATGTCGGGGCGTTTTGTTATCCACCCGCGAGAGATCAGCCTTGATAGCCGTTCGGGTTGTTGCTTTGCCAGCGCCAGGTATCGACCATCATCTGCTCCAGACCGCGCTCTGCCTGCCAGCCCAGCTCGGCACGGGCCAGCGTCGGCTCTGCCCAGCACTCGGCGATGTCGCCCGGGCGACGGGGTTTGATCTGGTAGGGAATGGGTCGGCCGCTGGCCGCTTCAAACGCCTTGACCATCTCCAGTACCGAGTAGCCCTGACCTGTGCCCAGGTTGTAGGTGAAGACGCCGGTGTCGCTCTTGATGCGCGCCAGTGCTTTCAGGTGGCCGATGGCCAGATCCACCACATGGATGTAGTCACGCACGCCGGTGCCATCCGGGGTCGGGTAGTCGTTGCCAAATACCCCCAGCTCCTTGAGCTTGCCCACGCCGACCTGACTGATATAGGGCAGCAGGTTGTTGGGGATGCCGTTGGGATCTTCACCAATCAGGCCGCTCTCGTGGGCGCCGACCGGGTTGAAGTAACGCAGCAGTACGATAGCCCAGCGGGGATCGGATTTGGCGAGATCACGCAGGATCTCCTCCACCATCAGCTTGGAGCGACCATAGGGGTTGGTGGCGCTGGTGGGGAAATCTTCCCGCAGCGGTACCGAGGCGGGATCGCCATAGACAGTGGCCGAGGAGCTGAATACCAGCCGGAAAACCCCGGCCTTGGCCATCTCTTCGCACAGCACCAGAGTGCCGCTGATGTTGTTCTGGTAGTAGGTGAGCGGGATCTGGCTCGACTCCCCGACCGCCTTGAGGCCGGCGAAGTGGATGACCGATTCGATCTGGTGGTTGGCGAACAGCTGCTGCAGGCAGGCTCTGTCCAGCACATCCCCTTCGACGAAGGTGACCGGCTTGCCGGTGATCTGCTCGACCCGCTTGAGTGACTCCGGTGAGGAGTTGGAGAGGTTGTCGAGTACCACGACCTGTTGCCCCGCGCCGAGCAGCTCAACCAAGGTGTGGGAGCCGATATAGCCGGCGCCCCCTGTGACCAGTATTGTCATTTTTTATCCCGTGTTCTGGTGAAACTGGGGCAGAGTCTACCCGTCCTGCCCGCTCGGGAAAAGGTTGAGATACCAATGAAGCCCTTTGGGTATCTCAATAATCGAGACTGATATCCCCTTTCGCAGTGCAGGAGCAGGCCAGAGCAACGCCGCTCTCCAGATCCTGAGCACTCAAGGTCATCACGCTCTGGCGCTCGATGTCACCTGTGGTGGTGCAACGACAGCTGCCACATACCCCGGCGCGACAAGCTGCCATCATGGTTTCGCCCGCCGCTTCCAGCGCCGCCAGCAGGGTCTGACCCGGCAGGATTTTCACCTTTTTACCGCTCTTGTTCAGGGTCAGCCAGAAGTGGTCGCTGGTGGTCTTGATGGGCTCTGCGGGAGGAAGACCGAAGGACTCCTGGTGCAGTTGCTCCGGCGGCAATCCCAGCTCCGTCAGCATGGTTTTGACCGCCGCCATATAGAGGGCCGGGCCGCAGAGATAGACATGGCGTTCGCGCAGATCTGGGGACAGTTCGGCCAGCATGGCGGGGGTGAGTCGGCCAATCCAGGGGTGATCTGCAGGGGCTTGTTCCAGAATCAGGGCGTGTCGTACACCGGTATGGGCCTCGGCCAGTTGCACCAGCTTGTCTGCGAAGATCACATCCTCCGGCGAGCGGGCGCTGTGAATAAAGCGGATATCGGCATCCGGCCGTTTGGCCAGCTCGTCCCGCAGCATGGCCCACATGGGGGTAATGCCGGAACCGGCACTGAGCAGCAGTGGCCGTTCGCAGGGCAAGGCGGTCAGGTTGAAGTCGCCAAAGGGGCCATCCACCCGGATCTCGTCGCCCACTTGCAGGGTCTGGTGCAGATGGCGGGAGACCTGTCCCACATCCTTGATGGTGACCTGCCAGCAGGCATCCTGCGGGCTGGAGGAGAGGGTATAGGCACGGCAGTGGGGGTGGCCGTCGATCTCGGTGTGCAGGGTGATGCACTGGCCAGCCAGTACGGGAGGGAGGCTGCCGGAAAGCGGCGCCAGCTGCCAGCTCACGACGTCGTGGGTGTTCTGTTGGCGGCCAATGCAGGTGAGCGTGAGAGAGGTCATCACAAGGTTCCTTAGGTTTGAAACGGTTCGAAAAACGTCTGGTGAAAAAGCCGGGTCCAGAAAAAAGGCGAGCCGGGCGGCTCGCCAAACGCTTACAACATGAGGTGCCGATCAGGCCGCCAGGATCTCGGCCAAGTCAGCCTCGGCGGTGGTGGTCCCTTTCAGGCCAAACTGCTCCTCCAGCACCTTGAGCAGAGCCGGGGTGAGGAAGGCGGGGGCGGTCGGGCCGGTACGAATGTCTTTCACCCCGAGGGAGAGCAGGGTGAGCAGAATGACGATGGCTTTCTGCTCGAACCAGGAGAGCACCAGCGTCAGCGGCAGATCGTTGACCCCGCACTCGAACGCTTCGGAGAGCGCCAGCGCCAGCTGAATGGCGGAGTAGGCATCATTGCACTGACCCACGTCCAGCAGACGCGGAATGCCGCCGATGTCGCCAAAGTCGAGCTTGTTGAACTTGTATTTGCCGCAGCCTAGGGTGAGCAGCAGGCTGTCGCGCGGCGCCGCTTTGGCAAACTCGGTAAAGTAGGCGCGCTCGGCCTTGTCGCCGTCACAGCCACCCACCAGGAAGAAGTGGCTGATCTCCCCGGCTTTGACCTTCTCAATCACTGCGGGCGCGGCCTGCATCAGGGCGTTGCGGGCAAAGCCAATGGTGATGAAGTGCTCGAGCTCTGTGTGTTTGAAGCCTTCCAGCGCTTGGGCCTTGGCAATTACGGCGGAGAAATCATCTCCCTCCAGATGGGTTACGCCCGGCCAACCGACGATGGAGCGGGTGAAGATGCGATCCGAGTAGTTGCCTACATTCGGGTCGATGATGCAGTTGGAGGTCATCACTACGGCGCCCGGGAAGTTGGCAAACTCCTTCTGCTGGTTCTGCCAGGCGGAGCCGTAGTTGCCCACCAGATGGGGGTACTGCTTGAAGAAGGGATAGGCCAGTGCGGGCAGCATCTCGCCGTGGGTGTAGACATGAATGCCGGTCCCTTTGGTCTGCTCCAGAATGAGTTTGAGATCCATCATGTCGTGGCCGGAGACCAGAATGCACTTGCCGGGGATGGGGGTGACGCGTACCTGGGTGGGTTCCGGATGGCCGAAGGCGCTGGTTTCACCGAGATCCAGCATCTCCATGATTTTGAAGTTGAGTTGACCGATCTCCATGGCGCAGTTGAACAGCCGACCCATTTCGCTCGGATCTGTGCTGAGCCAGCTCATGATGCGGTGGAATTCGGCGGCCACCTCGTCACTCTGCTGATCCAGCACCCGGGCGTGCTCCATATAGGCGGCGGCGCCCTTGAGGCCGTAAAGACAGAGCAGACGCAGCCCCATGATGTCTTCGTTCACCTCGCTCTTGCCCCGATTGGGGGCGACTGGTGCGGCATGGGCAAGTTGTTCCAGCAGTTCGGCACCGGGTTCGAAGTAAGCTGACTGTGGCAAGTCGTTGACCTGCACCGCCATGGCGGCCAGACGATCGGCCAGCTGCTGGCGATAGGCGAGGGCCTGATTGACGTAGGCCACGATGCGATTCGAGTCGAAGTTGACGTTGGTGAGGGTGGCGAAGAAGGCCTTGGGCACGAAGGCATCGATCTCGCGATCTATGATGCCCTGCTCGCGGGCGGCCAGCACCCAGGCGCTGAGCCCCTGCAGGGTATAGATCAGCACATCTTGCAGATCCGAGGTTTCCGCCGTCTTGCCGCACATACCTTGTGCGTAGGCACAGCCGTTGCCAGCCGGGGTACGAATTGTCTGTTCACATTGCACACAAAACATCATGTCTCTCCTAATTGGACATTTCAGTTGTCTGTTTTGTGGCGATTCTATTCCTCTCGCGAAAAACTTAATAGGCATTCAATTTGCCAATTAAGTTTCCCTTGATGCAGATCAAAAACAAAAAAAGCCGCCCAAACAGGGCGGCAAGCGGGTGGATAAAAGGAGAGACAACTCAGGTTTGCAATAGAACATAACAATCAGACGGATTGGGCCGTGGTCAGGAACCTCGGCCCGGTACTTACTCAAGCCAGCGTACGTACGCTGTAGTCGGCTTGGTTCACTATCAGGCCAGATAAGCTCGCAGCATCCAGACCAGTTTTTCCTGCTGTTGCACATAGTCGGAGAGGATGGAGGCCGTGCCCTCATCACCAGCTTCGGCGGCCTGGCCCAGAATACGGCGCTGGGCGACCAGCAGTTCGCGGAAGCTATCCAGCAGGGATTCGACACAGGCGCGGCCATCGTGCAGCCCTTTCTGCTCGGGGATGGCAGAGACTTTCAGGTAGTCGCTGAAGCTGTGCATGGGCACGCCATCCAGGGTCAGTATCCGCTCGGCCAGCGCATCGACTTTCAGCAGCAGGTCGTTGTAAATCTCTTCAAATTTCAGGTGCAGTTCGAAGAACTGTTTGCCACGGATATTCCAGTGGAAGCCGCGCACGTTCATGTAGAGGATCTGGTAGCTGGCCAGCAATTTGTTCAACTCGGCTGCCAGGGCTTGTGATTGAGCAGTATCAAGACCAATCGGGCTTTTCATCATTCACCTCCAGATTTGGAAATCGGTTTGAAATTCTCTTTCGGAACGCAGTCAGAGTAACGCCTTGCAAAATGCAGGGACAATTGCTTGTGCCTAACTGTTTGATAGCTAACGGCTATCAAACAGTACGCAGCAACAGGGGCAATGGATGAGGATTAGGGGAAGTATTTTTCGAGTAGCGCCATCAGGATGGCCTGACACTCGCGGTCCGGTTTGCTATCGACCTTGCTGGCGCGAAAGTGGAGTTGAAAGGCGCCCATGATGGCGCGGCTCTGCTCATCCCACTGGCCGGTTTGGGATAGGCCGTAGCCATAGCGGGCCAACTGCTGCTGCCACATGGCTGCATCCCAGTCGGGCAAGGGGCTGGCCAGCAACTCGGCCACCCGACCTTCATCTGGCCAGGCGCCGACTCCGTACGTCAGATAGAGCTGGCGCCAGGGGAAGTGGGGGCCGGGATCCTGCTTGCGCTCGGGGGCGACATCGCTGTGGGCCAGTACCTGTGTCGGTGGAATCTGGTAGCGGGTGACAAGCTCCCGGCTGAGGGCGCCGACGGCAGCAATCTGCTGCGGGGTATAGGGTTGCCAGCGGCGGGCATGGGGTGCCAGTGGCTCATCTTCTGCTGGATAGCCGAGGTTGACGATCTCGATGCCAAGGGAGCTGGCATTGAGCCCGGCATATTGGTGCCAGCGGCTGCGCCCTGCATGCCAGGCGCGCGCGCTGTCCGGCACCAGCTGATGGACCGGTAGCGGGGTCTCGTGGCTGTCGCGGGGGATCAGGTAGTGGGCGCTCACCTTGTGCTCCGGCTCGGTCAGCAGGCGCAAGGAGTTGGCATCGTCTTCATCGGTGTAGTGGAGGATCAGAAAGGCGATCCGCTCGTTCTGGTTGGCGCTCTGATAGCGGGTAGATAGCTGGTACTCGGATGGTGTGCAGGCGCCCAGCAGCAGAACCAGTGGCAGAAAGAAGAGGGGAAGAAGACAGCGCCAGCGCCATCCCCCTGCCACAGCCAGTCTGCTGAACGTGGGAGGAGTGAGTCGCTGGCACATGTCGAAGGCCCTGTCTGTTCAGTCGCGCGGCTGGTTAGCCGCGGTATTTGGCCGTGAGACCGATCAGGAAGTTACGCAGGATCTGATCCCCGCAATCCTGATAGTGCTTGTGATCCTTGGAGCGGAACAGGGCACTGAGCTCGGACTTGGAGAGGTTGAAGTCGGCGAGCTTGAGGGTGCCGAGCATATCCTCTTCCTTGAAGTTGAGACCGATGCGCAGCTTGCGCAGGATCATGTTGTTGTTGATCCGGTTCGGGATCACCTGGGCCGGTGCATCTTCGCGCACGCCGCGGCGGGCGATGATGAAACCGTCGAGGAACTGGCTCAGGGCCGAGTCGGGACAGGCAACATAGCCTGCCTCTTGCTCTTCACCTTCCGCCGCCTCTTTCATCAACCAGCTGTGCAACTGGGCGTGAGTGACCGTCAGGTTGCCCTTGGCAAACATCTCGACCATCTGGTCGTTGCTGATGGTGAGGGCGTAGCGCAGACGGCGCAGAATATCGTTGTTGGTCATGCTGACTCCTGTGTAAACGGCGCAACTTTACCATCTGGCGGCCCTCGCGTCAGAAAAAGCGGGGGCCGATACAGTTCAGGTCAAGCTCATCAAGCCTTGCCGAGATAGCGGGGCGCCTCCTGGCGCACCAGTTCCAGCGCATCTTGCAGCTCCAGCAGCTCTGGTTCCAGCTCGCTCACCGGCACGCCGTCACGCAGCTGTTGCTCCAGCTGGGAGAGCAGCCGTTGCAGCCCCGGCACCCCGGAATAGGCACAGCCGCCGTTGAGGCGATGGAGCTGGGCCAGCACCTCGCTATCTTCAATTTCGCCCGCCAGCGCGCTATCCAGCACAGGTTCCACCTCCTCGAAACTGGCCAGCAGCATGGTCAGCATCTCTCTGGCGAGATGCTCTTTCCCCGCCGCTTGCCGCACCGCCAGTGCCCAGTCGATCTGTTGGGCACCATTATTCTGGTGACGGCGATGGGCAAAGTCGGTGATGAGCTGGGCCAGCATGCTCTCGTCGATGGGCTTGGCCAGATAGTCGTCCATCCCCTGCCGGATCAGCCGCTCTCGCTCGCCGGGGATGGCGTGGGCGGTCACCGCCACGATCGGGGTGGTGGTGTTGAGTGACTGGTTGCGGATCGCTTGGGTGGCGCTGATGCCATCCATGATCGGCATCTGGATATCCATGAAGATGATGTCGAACGGTTGGCTCTGGGCCTGTTTGACAGCCTCCTTGCCGTTTTTGCACACCACCACCTGACTCACCATCTCCTTGAGCATGGCGGCGATCAGCTTGAGGTTGGCGGCGTTGTCATCCACCGCCAGCACCTTGATGGGCTGCAACTGGCGCGGCGCAGGTTGCGCAGGCAACTTCTGGCGGCTCGATTCCGGCGAGAGCAGGGCGTGCAGCAGCTTGCGATGGTTGACCGGTTTGGAGAGACAGTGCTGGGCGCCATGGGCCAGCATAGCTTCATGGAGCGCCGGCTCGTGGCTGCTGAGCAGCACTATGGTGTTCTGCTGCTGGCCGTTCAGTTTGTCGAGACGGCCGAGCACCTGCTGCGGCGTATGCAGGGTGCTGCTGCCGATGATCACCATCTCCTGCTCGCTCATCTCGGGCCAGGGATCATCGCTGGTCAGTGGGTGCACGTCGAGGTGCCACTCCGCCAGCAGGGCGAGTAGGGAGGCTTGCGCGAAGGGATCCGGCTCCAGCAGCCAGAGCCGTTTGCCACGGATCCGATCCAGCGGCAGTTGATCGGTCTGGGGCAGGGGGGAAACCTCCACATCCAGACTGAACGAGAAGATGGAGCCCTTGCCGAGCTCCGATTCGAAGCGGATCTGGCCGCCCATCTGCTGCACCAGCTTCTGGGTAATGACGAGGCCCAGGCCTGTGCCGCCATAACGGCGGGAGATGGAGGAGTCAGCCTGATTGAAGGCCTGGAACAGCTGATGTTGCTGCTCTTGGGAGATACCGATGCCGGTATCGCGGATCTGGACGTTGAGCCTCACCTTGTGGTTGCCGCTGCCGGTCTGCTCGATATGCACATCCACGTTGCCCTGTTCGGTGAACTTGATGGCGTTGCCGGTGAGGTTGGTCAGCACCTGTTGCAGACGCATGGGGTCGCCGGTGAGGTAGTCCGGCACATCGGCATCCACCCGCAGGGAGAGTTCAAGCTGCTTGTCGTGGGCGCTGGGGCCGAGCAGGTGCATGGTCTCGTTGAGGGTGTCGCGCAGGCTGAACGGAATATGCTCCAGCTGCAGCTTGCCCGCTTCCAGCTTCGAGAAGTCGAGGATGTCGTTGATGATGCCAAGCAGGTTGCGCGCCGACTTCTCGATGGTCTGCATGTAGTCGGTCTGGCTCGGGGTCAGGCTGGTTTTCAGCAGCTGGCGGGTAAAACCGATGACCCCATTGAGCGGGGTACGCAATTCGTGAGACATGTTGGCCAGAAACTCCGACTTGACCCGAGCCGCCTCTTGCGCCCGCTTCTTGGCCATGTCGAGCTCGACGTTCTGGATCTCGATCTGCTCCAGAGTTTCGCGTAGGTCAGAGGTGGCCTGATCGATATTCTGCTGCATCTCTTCGTGATATTCGGAGAGCGCCTTGGCCATGGCGTTGATGCCATTTTTCAGCATATCCAGCTCGCCGGTGAGCTGGCCGCTGACCCGGGTATCGAGTCGCCCCTCCCTGATTTTGTGCACTGCCTGCACCATGTTGGTGATGGGCTGGGTCACGCTCTTGACCAGACGGAAGCCAAACAGGGTACTGAAGGCGACCCCGATGAGCACCATGATCACCGCAAAGAAGGTGTCGCGGTATTGCAGCAGCATGGCCCTGTCGGTCGCCATCTGCATCGAGATGTAGCCGATCATCGGCGGCTCTACATCGCTGGGTAGCGGGAAGCCATCCAGACTGGTTTCAGCCTGGATCGGGGTGCGCAAAATGATGTCGTCCCCCTGAAACGTCACGCTGGTCAGATCCGGAATGGGCTCGCCATCGGGCAGCCTGAGCCGGGTGAAATCCCGGTGATAGTTCGAGGTGACGAACAGCTGGTTGTCCTGGGTGAAAACAGCGATGGACTTGATGAAGGGGGAGTTCTTGCGATGGGTCAGGCCAATCAGCCGCTTGAGGGATTCGCGACTATGCTGGGTCATCCCGTATTCACTGGCGATCGCCAGCGGTTCTATGATGTTGATCCCCTGATCAATGAGGTTGTTTTCCAGCTGCTGGTAGCGGTGGAAGGTGAAGTAACCAGCCATCAGGCCACCGATGATCAGGGTCGGCAGGATGGTGAAGGCGAGAACGCGTGCTCTCAGGCCATATTTGGTCATACGAACAGGCCACCAGTGAACAGGGTTGGCGATAGGGTTGATGGCAATACACGGGCTCTGTGGCCGTATTTGGTCATACTATTATTCTTGTGGGACAATACCCGGCAGCAGATTCCACAATCATGACATAGCCACCTATAGGCACCAAGTTTTATGGCCCAGTTTTTCAAGCCCCAAAAGAAGTCCACCCAGCTCCAACGCATTGAATTTACGATAGACACCCTCGATCACCACTGCGTCGGTATCGGTCGCCATCAGGGCAAGGCGATCTTCGTCGAAGGGGCGCTGCCCGGCGAGACCGTCAAGGCCCGCATCACCGAAGAGAAAAAGCAGTATGGTCATGCCGCCTTGCAACAGGTGGTGACCCCGGCGGCCAATCGTATCGCTCCCTTTTGCAGTCACTATCGCGAGTGCGGCGGTTGCAGTGCCCAGCACATGTCGGTTGCCGATCAGCAAGCCGCCAAGGCGGCGGGACTGGTCAGCCTGTTCGAGCGGTTGGGCAACATCAAGGCGCCTGCACTGGAGCCGGTACTGACCGGTGAAGATCGCGCCTATCGCCGGGTCTGTCGTCTGGCCATCAAATTTGACAAGAATGGTCGCTGCACCCGGGTTGGTTTCCGCCGTCGCAACAGCAACGATCTGGTGGAGATCGAAGGGTGCCCTGTGCTGGCCGAGCCGCTCTCTGCACTGATTGCCCCGCTGCGTGAGTGCCTCAATCGCCTCAAGAGCCAGCGCGAGCTGGGCCATGCGGAGCTTATCCAGGCCGAGCAGGGGATCATGATGCTGCTGCGCCATACTGGTCGCCCCAATGAGGCGGATCGCGCCCTGCTGGTGGAGTTTGCAAAAGCGCAGGGGAGCGACCTCTATCTGCAGGCGGCCGATGATCGCATCGAAGCGCTGCAGCAACATTTTTCCCCATCCTACTCGCTGGATGGCCTGTCTCTTGCATTTGCTCCCGGTGATTTCATTCAGGTCAACGGCCCCATCAACCAGAGCATGGTTGAGCAGGCGCTGACATGGCTCGGGGCGAGCAAGGATGACAAGGTGCTCGATCTCTTCTGCGGCATCGGCAACTTCACCCTGCCGCTGGCCCGTCAGGCTCGCGAAGTGGTGGGTGTGGAAGGTGAACTGGCCATGGTGCAGCGGGCCGAAGAGAACGCCCGTCGCAACGGCATCAGCAATGCCCGTTTCTACAAGGCCGACCTGAGCGATGACATAGTCGGCATGTCCTGGGCGCGGGAAGGGTTTGATCTGGTGCTGCTGGATCCGGCTCGTCCCGGCGCGCTGGAAGTGATGGGACACGTCGTGAAACTTTCACCCAAGCGGGTGGTCTACGTCTCCTGTAACCCGGTCACCCTGGCGCGGGACAGTCAGGTGCTGGTGAAAGGGGGTTATCGTCTGGTGCGCCTCGGCATGCTCGACATGTTCCCTCACACCGGTCATCTGGAGTCCATGGCGCTGTTTGAACGGGAGTAAATGACTCATCAGTACGGCGATGCGGATATGTAATCTGGCATGTCTGCGTCTGTTTGAGCTGATGTGATTGGGGTAATCTAGACCCTTGTCGTTCGGCAGGGCCTGTTGGCGCACTCTATTGTCTTTCTGGACAATATGCCTTGAAAAGTGCGCTGGATATCCCCATTTGAGGCAATCTCATGAGGGGAGAAAGTGACAGCTTTCGGCCCGATAATTTAAAGGATTGATACCATGGTTGCGGTTCGCGATATTCATTTGAAAGACAACTTCACCCTGGAAGAGTGGGTCAGCTCGCTCTCCTTGAGTGACAGTGAAAAGGATCAGCTGCGAACCGTCTACCAGTATTGTCTGACGCTCGGTGACGAGGCGCTGACCAGCAAGCTGCTGGTGCGCGGCATCGAAATGGTGGGCATCCTGCAGATGCTCAGCATGGATATCGGCACTCTCAAAGCGGCTATCATCTACCCCTTCGTCGAAGCCGGCCTCATCAGCCAGGAGCGGATGGACGAGGACTTCGGCTCCAAGATTGCCAAGCTGGTGGAAGGGGTGCTGGAGATGGAGGCCATCCGCTCCCTGCAGACCCTCCATCGCAGTGAAACCTCGCCGGAGCAGGTCGACAACGTGCGTCGCATGTTGCTTGCCATGGTCGAGGATGTGCGCGCCGTGGTGATCAAGCTGGCGGAGCGGATCGCCTGCCTGCGGGAAGCGAAGACGGCAGATGAAGAGACCCGGGTGCTGATGGCCCAGGAGATCACCAACATCTATGCACCGCTCGCCAACCGTCTGGGCATCGGCCAGCTCAAGTGGGAGCTGGAAGATCTCGCCTTCCGTTACCTGCACCCGGATACCTACAAACAGATCGCCAAGCAGCTCGACGAGAAGCGGCTCGACCGCGAGCGCTACATCCGCGAGTTTGTGCAATCCCTGCGTAATGGCCTGAAAGAGGCGGGAGTTGACGCCGAGGTGTACGGTCGGCCGAAACATATCTACAGCATCTGGCGCAAGATGCAGAAGAAGCACCTCGAATTCAACGAGTTGTTCGACGTGCGCGCGGTGCGGGTAGTGACCAAGCGGCTGCAGGATTGCTATGCGGCGCTCGGTATCGTGCACACCCAGTTCCACCACATTCCCCGCGAGTTTGACGACTATGTCGCCAACCCCAAACCGAACGGCTATCAGTCGATCCACACCGTAGTGGTGGGGCCGGAGGGCAAGACGGTCGAGATCCAGATCCGTACCGACCAGATGCATCAGGATGCCGAGCTCGGCGTTGCGGCGCACTGGCGCTACAAGGAAGGGGCGCAGGCTGGCGGCAAGGCCAACACCTTCGAAGACAAGATCGAGTGGCTGCGCAAGCTGCTCGCCTGGCAGGAGGATCTCTCCGAGAGCGGCTCCCTGCTGGAAGATCTGCGCAGTCAGGTGTTCGAGGACAGAGTCTACGTTTTCACCCCGAAAGGGGATGTCATCGATCTGCCGGCTGGCGCCACCCCGCTCGATTTTGCCTATCACGTTCACAGCATGATCGGTCACCGCTGCATTGGTGCCAAGATTGATGGTCGCATCGTGCCGTTCACCTATGCGCTGCAGACCGGCGATCAGGTGGAGGTGATCACCCAGAAAGAGCCGAACCCGAGCCGCGACTGGATGAACCCCAACGCAGGCTTCCTGCGCTCCAGCCGGGCGCGGGCCAAGGTGGCGACCTGGTTCAGAAAACTGGATCGGGACAAGAATATCGTGGCCGGTCGCGAGCTGTTCGAGAAGGAGCTGGATCGCCACAACCTCAGCATGTCCAAGATCGACAAGGGCAACATGCTGCGGCGATTCAATCTGGAGAGCACCGACGATCTGCTGGCTGGTATCGGCAGCGGCGATATCCGCATCAACCAGGTGCTCAACTATCTCGACACCTGCTACAACAAGCCGACGGCGGAAGAGGAAGATCGCCGCCTGTTGGAGAAGCTGGAGCAGAAGGCCAATGCGCCGATGCGCCACAAGCCCAAGGATCACATAGTGGTGGAAGGGGTCGGCAACCTGATGACCCATATTGCCCGCTGCTGCCAGCCGATTCCGGGGGACTCCATTCAGGGCTTTATCACCATGGGGCGCGGCGTATCCATCCACCGGGAAGATTGTGAGCAGCTCAAGGAGCTGTCACGGCGCAATCCGGAGCGGCTGATCGATGCGGTGTGGGGGGAGAACTACTCCGGCGGCTACGGCCTCACCATCCGGATCATCTCCAACGATCGCTCCGGCCTGCTGCGCGATATCACTACCGTACTGGCTAACGAGAAGATCAATGTGATGGGGGTGCGCTCACGCTCCAACGTGCGCGAGCAGACCGCCGAGATCGACATGGAGCTGGAGATTTACAACATCAACGCCTTCAACCGGGCGTTGGCCAAGCTCAGTCAGCTTAACGACGTGATCAGCGCCAAGCGGCTTTGATATCGAACCGACCGGCCCCAGTGGCCGGTCTGCATTTACGACCCTTTTTGAACAAATCGAAAGCGAATATCCCATGTCCCAACGTTACGATCTGCCCCAACTGCTCGATATCATGGCTCGTCTGCGCGATCCGCAAAACGGCTGCCCCTGGGATCTGAAACAGAACTTCCAGACCATAGTGCCGCACACCTTGGAAGAGGCCTACGAAGTGGCCGATGCCATCGAGACCGAGGATTGGCAGGGGCTGAAAGGGGAGTTGGGCGACCTGCTGTTTCAGGTGGTGTTCTATGCCCAGCTGGGTAAAGAGCGCGGCTTGTTCGACTTCGCCGATATCGTCGATACGGTGAGTGAAAAGCTCATTCGCCGTCATCCCCACGTGTTTTCCGATGTAGATCTCTCCAACGAGCAGGCAGTAAAAGCGAACTGGGAGGCGGAAAAAGCCAAGGAGCGAGCAGCCCTCGACAAAGAGAGCGTGCTGGACGATATCCCACAGGCGCTGCCGGCCCTGACCCGTGCCGCCAAAATTCAGAAACGCTGCGCCACCGTTGGTTTTGACTGGAAGACGCTGGGGCCTGTGGTGGACAAGATCCACGAAGAGATCGACGAGGTGATGGAAGAGGCATTGATGGCCGATGTGGACGAGGCGCGGGTGAGCGACGAGCTCGGCGACCTGTTGTTTGCCACCGTCAATCTGGTGCGTCATCTGGGCAAGGATCCGGAGCAGGTACTGCGCGGTGCCAACGCCAAGTTCGAGCGTCGTTTTCGTCAGGTTGAGCAGATAATCGCCGCAGAAGGCTTGAAAATGACCGATTGCACCCTCGAAAAGCTCGATGCCGCCTGGGATAAGGCGAAGGAAACCGAGCAAAGTTGATTTGGCGCAAGATGGGGGGGCGGTGAGCCTGATAGATTTTTGCTCATTGTTTGGGAGAGGGGTTTTTGGTATACTGTTTCCCCGTCCTGCTTCATCCCCGAAGCACCCCTTAAAATTCCCTAAACTTCTTTCAGGTTCAGCATGACGACCAAATATATTTTTGTTACTGGTGGCGTTGTTTCATCCCTCGGCAAAGGCATTGCCGCAGCTTCTCTGGCAGCCATTCTGGAAGCCCGTGGTCTGGATGTGACCATCATGAAACTGGACCCGTACATCAACGTGGATCCGGGCACCATGAGCCCGACCCAGCATGGTGAAGTGTTCGTAACCGAGGACGGGGCCGAAACCGATCTGGATTTGGGCCACTACGAGCGTTTCATCCGCACCAAGATGACCCGTCGCAACAACTTTACCACCGGCCGTATCTACGCCGACGTACTGCGTAAAGAGCGTCGTGGTGACTATCTGGGCGCCACCATTCAGGTTATCCCGCACATCACCAACGCCATCAAAGAGCGGGTGATTGCCGGTGCCGAAGGCCATCAGGTTGCCATCGTCGAAGTGGGTGGTACCGTAGGTGACATCGAGTCCCTGCCGTTCCTCGAAGCCATTCGTCAGCTGGCTGCCGAAGTGGGCCGCAACAACGCCATGTTCATGCACCTGACGCTGGTTCCTTACCTGGCTGCTGCCGGTGAAGTGAAGACCAAGCCGACCCAGCACTCCGTTAAAGAGCTGCTCTCCATCGGTATCCAGCCGGATGTGCTGATCTGCCGCTCCGACCGTGCCATTCCGGCCAACGAGCGCGCCAAGATCGCCCTGTTCTGCAATGTGCCGGAGCGCGCCGTCATCTCCATGAAAGACGTCGACTCCATCTACAAGATCCCGGCACTGCTCAAGTCCCAGAACCTGGACTCCTACTTCACCGAGCGTTTCGGTCTGGAGTGCAAAGAGGCTGATTTGTCCGAGTGGGAACAGGTTATCTACGAAGAGGCCAACCCGACTGGTGAAGTGACCATCGGTATGGTCGGCAAGTACGTCTCCCTGCCGGACGCTTACAAGTCCGTCAACGAGGCGCTCAAGCACGGTGGTCTCAAGACCCGTCACTCCGTCAACATCAAGTACATCGACTCTCAGGATATCGAGACCCGTGGCTCCGAGCTGCTGGAAGGTCTGGACGCGATCCTGGTGCCGGGTGGCTTCGGTGAGCGCGGTGTGGAAGGCAAAATTCTGGCTGCCCAATATGCCCGCGAGAACAAGATCCCCTACCTGGGTATCTGCCTCGGCATGCAGGTTGCCATGATCGAATTCGCTCGCAACGTAGCGGGCATGGAAGGGGCTCACTCCTCCGAATTCAAGAAAGATTGCGCGTACCCGGTCGTCGGCCTCATCACCGAGTGGGTGGATGAAGAGGGCAACGTCGAGACCCGTACCGAGAAGTCTGATCTGGGCGGTACCATGCGTCTGGGTTCCCAGCTCTGCCACCTGGTCGAAGATTCCAAGGTGCGTCAGATGTACGGCAGCCCGACCATTTACGAGCGTCACCGTCACCGTTACGAAGTAAACAACAAGCTGCTGCCGCAGATTGAAGCGGCAGGTCTGAAAGTGACCGGTCTCTCCGCCGACAAGAAGTTGGTGGAAATCATCGAGATCCCGGATCACCCCTGGTTCGTGGCTGCGCAGTTCCACCCGGAGTTCACCTCTACTCCTCGTGATGGCCACGCTCTGTTCGCCGGTTTTGTGAAGGCGGCAGGCGAGTATCAGAAGCGTAATTTGAAGTAATTGAAAATAAATGCGGTTGGGGCACTGTGCCACAGCCGCTTTTTTTGGCATATTTTTGTTGTTTTTTTACGAAACCTGAGGAAATACACATGTCCAAGATCGTTAAAGTGATCGGTCGTGAAATCATCGACTCCCGTGGTAACCCGACCGTTGAGGCCGAAGTTCACCTGGAAGGTGGTTTTGTTGGTATGGCAGCCGCTCCGTCTGGCGCGTCCACCGGTTCCCGCGAAGCGCTGGAACTGCGTGACGGCGACAAGAGCCGTTTCCTGGGTAAAGGCGTGCTGAAAGCCATCGAAGCCGTAAACGGCCCGATCGCTCAAGCTCTGCTGGGTAAAGATGCCAAGGACCAAGCCACTGTCGACCAGATCATGATCGACCTCGACGGTACCGAGAACAAATCCAAGTTCGGCGCCAACGCCATCCTGGCTGTTTCCCTGGCTAACGCCAAAGCTGCCGCTGCTGCCAAAGGCATGCCGCTGTACGCCCACATCGCCGAGCTGAACGGCACCCCGGGTGTTTACTCCATGCCGCTGCCGATGATGAACATCATCAACGGTGGTGAGCACGCCGACAACAACGTCGACATCCAGGAGTTCATGATCCAGCCGGTTGGCGCCAAGACCCTGAAAGAAGCCGTTCGCATGGGCGCAGAAGTGTTCCACAACCTGGCCAAAGTGCTGAAGTCCAAGGGCTACAACACTGCAGTTGGTGACGAAGGTGGTTTCGCTCCGAACCTGAAATCCAACGCCGAAGCGCTGGAAGTTATCGCTGAAGCCGTTGCCGCTGCCGGTTACAAACTGGGCACCGACATCACCCTGGCTATGGACTGCGCTGCTTCCGAGTTCTACGACGCAGAGAAGAAAGAGTACAACCTGAAAGGCGAAGGTCGTGTCTTCACCTCCAACGGTTTCTCCGACTTCCTGGCTGACCTGACCACCAAGTTCCCGATCGTCTCCATCGAAGATGGCCTGGACGAATCTGACTGGGAAGGTTTTGCCTACCAGACTGCTGAACTGGGCAAGAAAATCCAGATCGTTGGTGACGACCTGTTCGTAACCAACACCAAGATCCTGAAGCGCGGTATCGACAACGGCATCGCCAACTCCATCCTGATCAAGTTCAACCAGATCGGTTCCCTGACCGAAACTCTGGCTGCCATCAAGATGGCCAAAGACGCTGGCTACACTGCCGTCATCTCCCACCGCTCCGGTGAGACCGAAGACGCGACCATCGCCGACCTGGCTGTTGGTACCGCTGCTGGCCAGATCAAGACCGGTTCCATGAGCCGTTCTGACCGTGTTGCCAAGTACAACCAGCTGATCCGTATCGAAGAAGCTCTGGGTGCCAAAGCTCCTTTCCGCGGTCTGAAAGAAGTTAAAAACCAGGCTTAATTTGCTGGTTTGCCAGCCTCGGCTGGAATGAAAAAAACCGGAACCCAAGGGTTCCGGTTTTTTTATGCCTGATCCTTGCCACAACGGCCTGAGAGGCGCAGGCGTTGTGGCTCTGGTCTCGGGTCAGACAAAGGGGAGCGTGCGCTGATAGCGCCCTGCATGCGCCTTGAAGCCCAGCTTTTCAAACAGGGCGATAGAGCGGACGTTATCTGCATCGATATCTGCGGTGAGGCTGGTGACCCCTAGTGTGGTGGCGTGGGCGAACAGCACTCCCAGCGCTTCCGACATAAACCCTCTGTGCCAATAGGCCGCATTGAGCAGGCAACCGACCTTGCAGCAGCGACCCGCCTCGCTGAAACTGTGCAGGCCACAGGTGCCGATCACCTTGTTGCCCTCCCGCTCGACAATCGCCCACTCCAGCGACTCACCGGTTTGTTCCAGCCGCACCACGCTCGCCATCATCTGCGCCACCATGGCGGGTGAGGTAAAGCAGGGATCGGAGGCAAACTCCATGGTCAGTGGATTGCCATAAATCTCGAACAGATCGGCGGCATCCTGCGGGCCAATGGTGCGCAGTACAACCCGAGTGCCGGTTAAGTCAGGCTTCATTTATCTCCTTGGTAGGTGTTACGCCAGCAAAGCTAAGGTGAAAAACGAGACTGCGTGAAAGTCGGTCTCTAAAGGCAATTGGTGCTATCACGAGATATTAGTATTGCGAACGTCAGATTACGTTTCGCTAATCGAATTTACGGGCTAGCATATTTAACAAATAAAAGCAGTAGCATTTATTGCTGCTAATATTACCCAGCTCTTAGAGAGTTTCTAGTGTTGTGAATAGCTTGTCGAATGTGGTTTTTGTCAGCCATTATTTCTTTATATATATTTTCAATCAAGATATCATCGTCATTGTTTTCAGCTATCCAGAATTTTGCTCTAGAGTGCAAACTTATTCCGTTTACAGGCTTCAATGAAATTACATTGTGATAAAAGTACCAGTTCTTATTATATTTTTCGGCAAAATAACGAAGGAGTGAAATATACCATGCTTTGGGGTGCTCCAAATGAAATCTAGCATTGCATTCATCTGCTATTATCCCTGCTTCAACAGGCCGCTTTGCTTGATGAAGAATAACTGATGCTCTATCAATAATTAAAGTTACAGGTTTGTCAGCAAATGCAATATGTGGTAAGTCATAGTGTTCTGCGTCAATGCGAACTAAGCGTCCTTCTGACAATAGTTCACTTATATAAAACCCTGCATGTCCAAATGAACGAGAGCGTATTACATTAACAATATCATGTCTTGTCCTTGGTTTTGGATTTTTTTCAAACATTTCGACAATTGCTTCTTTTTGTCCTTTGAGACTAAAGTCTGGATCAAGACTTACAGTATCCGCGCCTGATTTTCCAGAGAAAAATATGCTTAATTCAAATCCGTATTCACGTACAATATAACGAACAAAGAAATAGTCCTCTTTCAGGCAAGCTTTTTCATAAACATCAACGCGCAAATTTAACGTATCAACACCTTTGAGAGATGATGTTTTTAATATATTAAGTACAGATGTTAATATTCTGTTTTTATCTTCTTTGGTATATTCAAGATATGAGGTGTGTCGATAAGTTCCATGTGCCGATAAATATACAAAGCCTTCATCAACCGCTAGAGATACTCCATGATCTTGACGATCTAATGGAAATGGGCTTTTGCAGTATCGCTGCTCATTTGCCAAGATATGAATATCTTTAAAGGAGGCTCCTGATGGGAAAAATAGTGAGGACTGTGAGAATGCTTCTTGCTTATTTAGAGATTTAGGGTAAATATCGTTCCCGTTTATTAATAAGCGACCATTTTTCTGTAGCTCATGTAAACCATTAATGGCTTGTTGTTCAGTGTAACCATACTGCTCTTTTATATTTTCAATAACATCATTTAGGGAAAAAGGAGCTTTGCTAGTTTTAGCCATTTCATTGATAAACTGCACAGAGCAATCAGGGTAAAGGATATTATCTAACTCATTTTTATTTGATTCACTAAGCATTTCCATAAAGAGAATAAAGTTTTTTTCATCAGAAAATCTGTTTGCGAGATCTGGGTAATTTATCATCATATTTGGTTTTGCATTATTTCTCACGTTTACCCATATGTTGGATGGTTGGATGCTTAGTGAGCATCGTAATCTTTGTTCTGCAATGCTTTGTAGTTGTCTAACTCTCTCTCTAGTTAATTGTTCCTGTCCAAATTTTTCTGATAATATTGATGCAGTGTTATTTAATGTCTGCCTATTATACCCATCAATACCAAATCTAGACTTGATTATACATGCTAATCGTTCATCTTCATTTTTTAAAAATACATCAAGATCATTGCTGATGATTAAAGAGAGTTCAAAGGACGTGAAATTTAGTGTCCCAATATATCCTAGCATTCGCCCACTTATAATTTTTTTGATTTCATCAATCGATTTTCCATAAACAAATTGAAACTCATTTCTCAGTGTTCCTAGAAGTTCTTTATACACGACATCAAATCTATTTCCAGAGACTGTTGTTTTCATTAATGACAGATCAACATCATGGACGAGATTAGCCAAATTTAGTTGATTTACTGAGATGTCTAATTTGTTACTGATCTTATCCATCAACTTCTGCTGCGGTTCACTCAGTAGCACATAGTTTATTGCCCATTCAGAAAGTTCATCTCTGTCTGGCCAACTTGATGAACCATCAATACCAATAGAAGTGTTGTTATCATAGCTATCCATAGCTGAAATATAGTTTTTCATTTGGTGATATAGTTCTAATTTGCTTGTGCCAAAATAAGGTAAATTCAACAGCTGTTCATCTGTTAAGTTAACGAATTCTTTACAGGTAAGTTTGTCACCATATTGTTTTAATAAAAAGCTTTGAAGTGATATAAACTCTTTCTGAAAAACAAATTCAGAAAAAAGAATGGGATGTATGTATTCTGTTTCTGTTTCTGTTTCTGTTTCTGTTTCTGTTTCTGTTTCTGTTTCTGTTTCTGTTTCTGTTTCTGTTTCTGTTTCTGTTTCTGTTTCTGTTTCTGTTTCTGTTTCTGTTTCTGTTTCTGTTTCTGTTTTCTCATTGTGAAAAATCAATGAACAATGGGAGGGACTATGATTGGTATGATATTTATTTTTTCCATCATAATCTGAAAGTGAGGGTGTTTTTATGAGCGTAGACTCAATGAATGTTGATATTTCATTTCGTAACAAAACCATCTCGTCACATATTGAAAGAGCAGCATTTAATTTTTCATTAAGTATGTTAAGCTGATTGCGTAAATTGACAAGCTCATTGTTTTCTATATTTAAATTATTAGGCATGATATCTGTAACTCTTCTGGATTGTTATGGTTTTTAATTTTTGCGATGATTTATTTTTTTAAAAAAGCAAATGAATGGTGTTAATGATTCTTAACAGAAGGAATGTGCCACCGCATCAGGAATTCGCTTTTATATTCAGTAATAGATCACATTATTGCTATCCGGATAGAAGATAATAGTGATGTAATAGCTGAAGTAATGATTGAGTTTTCCTAGCGCTGTTGTTTTTGACTCCATGGGACTGCTTTGGTCACAGGATTCTATTATGAAGCGTTCTTGCTGAGCTTGTTGAGTAAAGCTACCGCCCCTGAATTTCAGCTTCCAGTCTGCTGCGTTTCACCAACGGGATGGGGTTGGCATGGCTCATGGGAGACTCCGACGAGGCAAGTGTTGCCAAATGGCAATATTAACCATGGCGCTGTGGAGAGAAAGCTCAATATTGAGATTTTCTGTGCAAGATCAATAAATTAATCAAATGTCACCCACGATTGATGACGCGCCGATATAGCGTGAACAGCCATTCTTTATCAATTCCCATAGAATATTCATGGTCATATCTGGCTTGAACCAGCATAAAACTCTTTGTTATTGTCCGCGATCCCCGCTGAAACAGCTTATTTATCTATAAATCAACAAGATAGCATTATGCGGTGGCGTCGCGGGGGCATCTGCTATCGGGAAGGAGAGTTATGAAGTCGCAGTTCAAAGTGGCGCTGGCCATGTTGGCCCTGTTCGTCGTCCAAGGCTGCACAGCCCCGGATTCATCCACCAAGCGCAATGCACCCGGCCCGGTGCTGACAGTGCATTACGAAAGTGCCCCCCTGATCCCCGTTATCATCGCCGGTGAGCAGTACCAGTTTTTGCTGGATACCGGGGCCAGTATCACCTTTATCGATCGTCGTCTGGCCAGCCGTTTCAAGGCGCTGACCTTAAGCGAATTGCCCAGGGGCTATCAGGCTGATTTTGCCACTGTGAGCAGCGTTTCGAGCCAACTGGGCAGCGAGCAGCTGGGCTTTGTTGAGCCGCAGCCCTTCTCGCTGGGGTCGGTCACCATTGATGACAGCGATCTGTGGGCAACCGTTGATTTCGATCTCTTCTCCCAGTCTCTCGGCAGCCGTATCGATGGCATCCTCGGGATTGACACCATCCGCCGTTTCAACTGGGTGTTTGAGCGCGACAAGCATCAGCTCACTGCCTCGTTGACGGCACCGTCGGCAGCCACGTTCGAGCGTTGCATCGGCTATGAAGATAGCTACAACCGCTCCCCGGCAGTGTATCTGACCCACGGCGAGAGCAGCGTGCGCATGTATCTGGATACCGGGGCCGATCAGAGCTATGCCGACCATGCCTTTATCGACTTTATGGCCAGCCAGAAGGCGATCTCTGGCGAAGATGCGATGCCACGCAAAGGGGTGGATGCCAGCGGTATGGTTGAGGGGCGTGAACATATCCTCACCGGCCTGCACTTTGATGAGCGCCAGCTCGGTGAGCTGCGCGTGTCGGAAAACAGCAATGAGCAGTATGGTCTGGGGCTGGATTTTGTTAACCGCTTCAATCGCTTTGCGATCATGCCCGGGCGGATGATGTTCTGCTACGACGCCGACAGCCTGGCGCGCAAAGTGCCGCCAACCCTGCGCAATATCGGGGTGCGCTTTGATGGCAAGCATCTGCAGGTCTACTACAGCGACGAACGGGATCTTGCCCCCTATGGTCTGGCCAACGGCGACATTCTGGAACAGATCAACGGGGTGTCTTATCGTCCTCTCGAGATCGACAAGGTGCGTGAGCTGCTCAGCACCGGCAAACCGGGGTCGCTCAAGTTGCGGATTGTGCGGGAAGGAAAACCGCTGGATATCGCCATCTAGTCAAGGTGGGGCGGCAAGACGAGCCGCCCCTGTCAGCCTCAGCCCTTGGTCGGATTTTCCATGCAGGTGAGGGTTGGCTGGCCGTAGCGCTCCAGCGTGGCGTCTTCCCCTTTGGTGAAGAAGGTGAGGTTTTGCCCTTCATAACGGGCGCCGCTGGCGCTGGGGGCTTCATAGGCGAGCACTTGTTGCTGCTTGTCGCCCTCGCTCAGGTTGATCACCGCGGCGGGCAGCTTGGCATCGTTATAGAAGTAGGTAGAGAGAGTGACGCTCTTGCCACACTGGTAGTTGACCGGTGCCGGCACCATCAGCTGGCCGCCGCTGATCTGCAGTTCGGTGATCCGCAGCAGGTAGTTATCCTCCACACACTGGCGCAGATCCTGCCCCTTCCAGCAGTCGTTACGCCCCTTGATCCAGCCGCGCTGCATGGCGCGCTCTGTTTTGAGCTGTTCGGGAGAGAGCGCGGCAATCGCCTTGGGGTAGAGGGCCGCCAGTTCGTTATCAAGGGCGGCCAGTCCGGCATCCTTGCAGATCAGGGTTTCGACCGACCCGGAGGCTTTGGTGCAGTCAAAGGAAGGGGTTGCAGCGCTGGCTAGCAGAGGGGCAAACAGCAGGGTGGCAAGCAAGGTCTTGTTCATCGATAGATTCCAGCAATTAGGAGGGTGTTTTGGCCTACTACAGCACACTCTACAGGGCAATGCAGCTGTGGGGGCGAGCGCATTTTGCGCAGCTGCGTGTGCTGGCGACCGGTTTTGCCGCGCTACTCCAGTGGGGAAGGGAACTGTTGCTGGATGAGGCCAGCTTGTTTGAAAAATGGTCAGGGGTGGTCGCTATTTTGAGCATTCAGACAGGCTTTGAGCATTGCACTTTCACTCCTGTTCGAGAGGCGTGCTAGATTTGCCGCCTTTTCTTAATAACAAGAAGGTTAGCTATGTTCAGGTTGATGACGGGGGCCTTGCTGGCCATCATGCTGTCAGGTTGTGCGGCCATGTTTAACGGCACAAGTCAGCAGGTTTCCATTCGCAGTCAGGATCCCGATGCGGAGATCTACGTCAACGATATGCTGCTGGGCCACGGCAATGTGATCACCTCGTTCAAGAAGAAAGAGGAGTACACCATCACGGTCAATCGTGCTGATTGCTACTCGGTGACGGTGCCGGTCTCAAAGTCGTTCGATGCCACCACCCTGCTCGGGATCTTTGTCGATTTCGGCGTGGTCTCCATTCTGGTGGTCGATGGGGTCGGCACCGGCGCCTGGCAGAAGTTTGATCAGAATGCCTTTATCGTTGACCCCATTTGCAAGAAAGCCTGATCGGTATTGATGGGGCATCGGATGATGCATCCAGACAGAGATCTTTGCTGATGTGAAAAACCCGACACTCCTGGCCGGAATGTCGGGTTTTTTGTGGCCGCGATAAAGGGGGGAGGCGGGTTGCCCGTTCGATCAGGCCAGCGCCAGTTGCTGACTGCGGGCACGCCACAGCCGCTCGTGGAAGAAGAACACCACGGTGTTGATGGCCGGTTCGATCATCGCCATCACGCCGCCGGTGAGCAGCTCGCCGCTCAGCAGGAAGGCAACCCCGAAGGCCACCGAGAAGTGGACTACCGCGAAGCTGCTGGTCTTGGCCTGCAGGCTGTGATTTGGTTTGAGCTTGTGCCAGCCAAGGTCATGAAAGTAGAAAGCGACCGTGTTGACGGCGGGCTCGATCAGGGCGATCAGGCTGGCGGTCAGCAGCTCACCGGTCAGCAGGTAGGCCACGGTAAAGGCAACACCGAAGTGCAGGATGGCAAAGCTGATGGTCTTTTTCATGATGGCGCTCCCTCTGTTGATGATGAGAGTATCCGCCGAAATGAGATTAAATGAAAACTATTCTCATCTATTGCCGAAATAGAGAGAACCTATCAACGGGCGAGTTGTTGGTGCGGTTAAGAGGTTGCCAATCGCAGCCAAGGCGATAAAGTACAGGTTCTTCACACTTGCCCATGAAAAAGGATCTTTCATGAATATCAATGCCACCCTGCTTGGCCAGTTCATTGCGTTGCTAATGGTCATCGTCGGCCTCATCGCTTGGCGACTGGCGCGCCGCAAGAGCGAGCATCCGGCGCTGATCACCCTTATCTGCTCCCTGCTCTGTCTGTTTCCGCCTTTTGGCCTGCTGGCCCTGTTGCTGGTTGCGCTGAAACAGGATCTGCCCGCCCGCTCATAGGGCGCGCAGGTTCAGGCTGCCGCACACACCGGCTGCACCAATAGCAAAAGCCCCGTGATGGGGCTTTTGCTATTGAACTCGGTGAGCGCCGTAGGGGCGGGGGATTAATCCTCGACCTTGTTGAGCCACTCCACCTTGTACTGGGCGCCGGCACCCTGCGCCAGCTTGGCGCACAGCGGTTTGAGGAAGGCTTCAATCTGCTCGTCCAGCATCCAGGGCGGGCTGATGATCAGCATGCCTGAGCCGTTCATACCCCAGTCGGCAGTCTGACCGGCCACTTCCAGCTCGGCCACCAGCACGTTGCCAAAGTTCTCCCGCTTGATGGCGCGCAGCATGTCGCGGGATTTGTCCGCCTCTTGCCCGAGGATCGGATACCAGAGGGCGTAGATGCCGGTCGCCCAGCGTTTCTGCGCCTTTTTCAGGGTGTCGACCACGGCGAAGTAATCTTCCTTGAGCTCATAGGGCGGGTCGATCAGCACCAGCCCGCGGCGCGGAGTCGGCGGCAGCAGGGCGATCAGCCCCTCGAAGCCGTCACGGTGGTGCACGGCCACGCGCGGGTCATAGCCCATGTTGGCGCGCAGGTCTTCGACCTCGTTGTTGTGCAGCTCCATCAGCGCCAGCTTGTCCTGCTCGCGGGTGAGGCGGCGGGAGAGCTCCGGCGAGCCGGGGTAGTAGTGCAGCTGGCCATCGCTGTTCATCTCTTCGATGACGCCGAGATAGGGGGCCATGGCAGACCACTGGGCCCGCTCGTCCCACAGGCGGCCGATGCCGTCGGCATACTCGGCCTTCTTCTGGGACCAGTCGCCGCGCAGGTCGTAGAGACCGCCACCAGCATGGGTGTCCAGCACGATGAAGGGTTTCTCCTTCTTCTTGAGGGACTCGATGATCAGGGCCTGAACGGCGTGTTTCAGCACGTCGGCATGGTTGCCGGCGTGAAAGGCGTGGCGGTAGCTCAGCATATTAGATCTCTGAGGGGGCCCTGCTGGGCACCCAGTAACGATAGATAGTTCAACAAATTGCGGCTGTTGCCGCGAAACAGGGAGAGGCTGCGCAGGGTCTGCAACAAGACGCCCTGTTGCAGCCGCTCCAGCTCCAGTTCGTGGGCCAGCATCGACTGATACTGCTGCTCGTCGAGTCGCGTCTTGGCGCTCGAACGCAGGGCGCGCCACGGGGTCAGCACCGCCTCGGTCTGCACCAGCGCCGGTTGCAGGTCGGTGAGATCGACCACGATGCCGAGTTGATCGAGCCGGTGCAGCAGGAGAGCCAGATTGACGTTGCCCCCCTGCTCCTGCACGGTGAGCCAATCCTGGCTGCGCTCACCATAGACCTTGCCGCTCCAGTGCCAGAAGCCGATCGGCGTTGGCAATTCGTGGACCGCGACCCGCTCGCTGGCCATCAGCTGTTCGTCACGCAAAGAAGGCCTGCTCCATGGTTTCCAGCTCTTCGGAGAGGCTCATCCACTCCAGCTCAACTTCTTCCAGCTGCTCCTTGAGGGGGCCCTGGGATTTGAGCAGTTCGGAGAGCTTGGTTTTAGCGCTCTCTTCGTAGATGGCGGGGTCGGCCAGCTGGCTCTCGATGTCGCCAAGCTTGCCTTGCAGCTTCTCCATGCTTGCTTCGAGCTTTTCCAGCTTTTGGCGCAGCGGACGGGTTTGCTGGCGGAACTCCGCCTCGCGCCGCTTCTGATCCTTGCGCGCCACTGCCGAGTTGGCAGAGACGGGGCCATCGGCCGGTTTGGCGTTGGCCTCTTTCTCCTGCTCGCCGAGCCACTTGTGGTAGTCGTCCAGATCGCCGTCGAACGGTTCGACCCGGCCACCGTGCACCAGATAGAAGTCATCTGTGGTGGTACGCAGCAGGTGACGGTCGTGGGAGACCACCACCATGGCCCCTTCGAAGCCTTGCAGCGCCATGGTGAGGGCGTGGCGCATCTCCAGATCCAGGTGGTTGGTCGGTTCATCCAGCAGCAGGAGGTTCGGCTTTTGCCAGGTGATCAGCGCCAGCACCAGCCGCGCTTTTTCACCACCGGAGAAGGGGGCTACTTTGTCGAGCGCCTTGTCACCGTGAAAACCGAAGCTGCCCAGATAGTTGCGCAGCTCCTGCTCGGTCTTGTCCGGCGCGAGGCGGGCCAGATGATCGAGCGGGGAATCGTCGAGACGCAGGGTCTCCAGCTGATGCTGGGCGAAGTAGCCGATGCTCACCCCGGCGCTCACCTCGAGCTTGCCGGAGAGCGGCGGGTTGGAGCCCGCCAGCATCTTGATAAAGGTCGATTTACCGGCGCCGTTGCGACCGAGCAGACCGATGCGCGAACCCGGTACCAGATTGAGTTTGATCTTCTCGAGGATCACCTTGTCGCCGTAACCGGCGGAGAGGTTCTCCATGGCGATGAGCGGGGTCGGCAGGGCCGAGGGCTCGCGAAACTCGAAGCTGAACTCGGAGTCGGCGTGGGCGGGCAGGATCTTCTCCATCCGCTCCATGGCTTTCAGGCGGCTCTGTGCCTGACGGGCCTTGGAGGCCTTGTAGCGGAAGCGGTCCACATACGCCTGCATGTGGGACATCTCCCGCTGCTGCTTCTCGTACATGGACTGCTGCTGGGCCAGATGTTCGGCGCGCTGCAGTTCGAAGTCGGAGTAGCCGCCGGTGTATTCGTTGAGCTTGCCATTCTCGATATGGATGATGCGGCTGATGACCGAATCGAGGAAATCGCGGTCGTGAGAGATGAGCACCAGCGTGCCCTGATAGCCCTTGAGCCACTTCTCCAGCCAGATCACCGCATCGAGATCCAGGTGGTTGGTCGGTTCATCGAGCAGCAGCAGATCGGAGCGGCAGAGCAGCGCCTGAGCGAGGTTCAGACGCATGCGCCAGCCACCGGAGAAGCTGCGCACCGGCGAGCTCAACTGCTCATCGCTGAAACCGAGGCCGTGCAACAGTTCAGCGGCGCGGGCGCGAATGCTGTAGGCGCCGATGGTATCGAGGCGACCGTGCAGCTCGGCCACCAGCAGACCATTGTCATCCTGTTCGGCCTGTACCAGCTGGGCTTCCAGCGAGCGGAACTCCTTGTCGCCATCGATCACATACTCGAGCGCGGAGCAGTCGAGCGCCGGGGTCTCCTGCGCGACGTCTGCAATCTGCCAGCCAGCGGGCAGGCTGAAGGTGCCGCTGTCGATGGCCAGCTCGCCCCGTACCAGTGCAAAAAAGGTGGACTTGCCACAGCCGTTTTTGCCCACCAGACCCACTTTGTGGCCGGGGTGAATGGTGGCGGAGGCGTTGTCCAGCAGCTTGCGGCCGCCGCGGATCAGTTCGATTTGACTGGCAACTATCATGGGTGGGATCTGCTTGCTCAAAATGGAGGAGAAAAACTGGCGCGGATCTTACGTGAAATGACGCTGATTTGCACTGTAGCGAAGGGCTGGCCACTGGCTGGCGCTGCAAAAACATGCCATAACAGAGAAACCAGTTTGGTTACGGGAGGTTAGCATGCATATCAGGGATATTATGACGACCCGTGTCGCCACCGTGTCGATGGATGATCGACTCCGAGTCATCAGGGATATCTTCGAGCAGGCACACTTTCGCCACCTGCTGGTGCTGGAAGAGGAGGAGCTGGTGGGGGTCATCTCGGATCGGGATCTGTTCCGCGCCATCAGCCCCTATCTCGACTCCGAAGCCGAGATGAGCCGCGATACCGAAACCCTCAACAAGCGGGCCCACCAGATCATGAGTCGTCAGCTCGTCACCATCGCTCCCCATCTCACCGTGCGCGACGGCGTCAAGCTGATGCTGGAGAAGGGGGTATCCTGCCTGCCGGTGCTGGAGAATGGCGCCCTGGTCGGCATTATCAGCTGGAAAGATTTTCTCAAGGCGGCGCTGGAGAGTGACGCGCTGGTTTGAGCCAACGCTTATCGCCACTAGCTGATAGAGAACCAATATAGAGAGAGGGGAGCCTTGGCTCCCCTCTCTCTATTGGCTTTGCCGATAATGCCGGTTTGCACGCTGTCAGCATCATCATGGCTCGGGCTGCCCTGCGACAAGACAGGAGGGGCCGCTGCCGGAGAGGTGCGGCTGAAGATGGGTGCGGATCTCCTGCAGGGTGCGCTGGTACTGCCGGGCATGTTGATCGAGAAACGCGGGGCTGTGCTTGAGGCGCCGCTCCAGGGTATCAACCAGCAGCGCCACCCTGGGGGCGGCCATACCCGCTGGCCAGCAGTGTTGCAGCAGTTCCAGCAGTTGCCAGGCATCGCCCGGCAGGGCGGGGAACTCCTCCAGCAGCTGCAAGCCCGCTTGCAGGGCGGTCTGATACTGGCTGGCCTGCATCGCCTTGTGGCGTAGCTGGCGCAGTTCGCTCAGCCGTTGTTCTCTCGCCGTCAGGCGCTGGCCCAGCTCGGCCACCAGATGGTGGAACAGCTGGCGAGTGAGCGGGTGGGGCGCCACCCTGACGCGATATTGGGTCAGCTGGGTCAGGTAGCGCTGGGCGTGGTGGGGCAAACCGCAGAACTGGCTGACCGCAAAGCCGAGCAGCAGGGTGAGGTGGTTGTCGCTCCCCTCATCCGGCTGGTGGTGGGCAATCAGGATCAGCGCCTCGTCGAAGCGGTAATCCAGCCCCAGCATCAGCGCCTGCAGCAGCTCATATTCGTGGGGTTGCAGGTGGACGGTGCGCTTGAGGTGCACCCACTCCTGTTGCAGGGAGCGGATCCGGTTGCTGGAGGGGGCGTGCCACAGCACCGCCAGACTGGCATTGAGCATGAAGCTGTCGATGGCGAGCCGGACGCGCTGCTCGCTGAAGTGGCGCAGGGTCAGGCTGTTGGCCTGCTCCAGCACTTTCTCCTCATCTTGCAGCACCAGCCCGAGCAACATCGCCAGCTGATGCCAGCGCGGCTGATGGGGGCGGATCTGCAGCAGCTCTCCCATGGTCTCCCAGGCCGCCAGCCAGTGATGCTGGTGCAGCTGGCTGGCGAGTTGCAGCTCCAGCCGGGTGGCTATCGAGACGCTGGCCTGATGGCACTGCAAGTCGGTCTGGGCGCTCTGCAACTTGCCGAGCCCCAGCATGGCGTAGAAGAGCCCGGCCCTTGGCCAGCTCGCCTGATACTCGTTGGCACAGAGGGCATAGTGCTGGGCGGCGGTGACCCGCTCGGCTGATTGCAGCAGCAGGTAGCCCTTTAGCCGATCCAGCCAGGGGGTCAGCGAGCGATTCTCCCGTTGAAACAGCAGGTCTTCACAGAGGGCGGTAGCCAGTTGCCACTCCCGCAGCAGAATGGGGGCGGCCAGCGTACGGGTCAGGTTGCTTAACTTCACCAGCTGGCCGAGCACCGCGCTGAGCTGCTGGGTCATGAAGGGGAGAGCCAGATAGAGGGAGAAGTAGAGATCCGAGGGGAGAAACTCCTGCTCGCTCTGATCGGCATCGAGCAGCAGCAAGACGCAACCAGGTTGCAGCAGGCCGAGATAGTGCGCTTCGTGCAGCAGCCGGGCTCCGTCAAGATCCTGCTGCTTGTCCTGCTGACAGATGATGGCGTCGAAGGCGTGTTGTTGCAGCAGGGCCAGCAGGCCGCTGCGCTCGTGGTTTGGATAGCTGTGGTAGTGGATCCGGTCGGCGGGCACCCCCTGTTCGGTCAGTTCCCGGGTGATGGCGCTACGGAGCAGGGGATCCTCTTCGAGCAGCAGTATCGTCATGCAGGTACTTCCTGTGAGCAAACCATTAGGTTGATTATGGTAGACCCAAGAGGAACATAGGCACAGCACTCGCTGAGTGAAAAGCTGACAGTAGCCAGCAGGGTGCTGGAGGGCGCACTATGGGCTGTTATTTCAATCGGTTATGCCACCTCTCAGGGCGGTAACCTGTTATTGCCGAGGGCGGATCTGCGTCCCGAAGGGGCAGTCGCTCTGGCGGATCAGCCGCGACCCCTTGCCCTGTTCCCCCAGCCAGCTTAATTCCAGCTTGCCGAGGCGGCCCAGATGGCGCAGCTCGAACTCGTAGCGCTGGCAGAGGTTGTCCTGAGGCAGGCTTGCCATCCCCGCTGGCAGTCGGTATTGATAGCGAAGGAGTGGCCCATCTTCCAGCTTGCTGGCCACCGGCACCAGCCCCTCTGGGGTGGGCAGCGGCGCCCCGAGCGCACGGCGCAAACTGAGCGGGGCATCGATCGCCTTTTGATAGTGCAGGCCGTTCATGGCCGCCAGCTCCTCTTCCAGTCGTTGCAACTCCCCTTCCAGTCCATTGAGCGCGGCCCCCAGCTGCTGGTGGGTCGTTGACGAGGCGCAGCCACCCAACAACAGGGTGGCAAGCAGCATGGTGGCTCTGATGGGGGGCACGGCATCTCCTTGGCTATGACGATGAAGCGTGAAGGTCAGGTCGGCTGGCCCTGACTATAGCAGGGGATTGCTGGGGGGCGTTCCCTGCAGCAGTTGGGCCAGACGGGCCAGCCCCTCGCCGACCCGGGCGTCGGTGGCGGGTTGGCTCAGGCTCAGGCGCACCCCCTGCGGAGCGGCAAACTGACCGGCGGCGAAGTGTTCCCCGCTCGCCACGCCAACGTCAAGGGCGTCGGCGGCAGCGGCAAACTGCTGGCTGCGCCAGGGTTCAGGCAGCGGTAGCCAGGCGTGCATGCTGCCCGGCTGCCAGCGGGCGGCGGGCAGCAGGTGGCGCAGCAGTTCGCCACGGCGTTTGAGGATCTCCCGCTGCTGCTCGACCAGCGGCATGATCTGGCGCTGACTGACCATTTTGCAGGCGAGCTCGATTAGCAGCGGGCTCACCATCCAGCTCGACAGCCGCATGGTCTGGGCGAAGGCGCTGCGCAGGGCAGGGGGCGTCAGCACGAAGCCCACCCGCAGGCCGCCGCATGCGATCTTGGCCAGACTGCCCAGATAGATGACCCGCTCCGGCGCCAGATTGACCAGAGGGATCACCGGTTGCTGGGGCAGCAGGCCGTTGACGTCATCCTCGATGATCAGCAGATCGTGGCGACGGGCGATGGCGACGATGGCCTCTCGCCGCGCCAGACTCATGATGGCGGTGGTGGGGTTTTGCAGGGTCGGGGTGAGGTAGAGCAGCTTGGCCCGGCGGGTACGGCAGGCGGCGTCCAGCGCCTCGGGCAGCAGCCCCTCCTCATCCATCGCCAGTCCCACCACCTGATTCTTCAGCTGGCGAGCGTTACCCAGCATACCGGGGTAGCTCAGCCCCTCGCACAGGATGGTCTCCCCCACGCAGCCGGTCGCCAGCAGCGCCAGCATGATGCCGTGCTGGGCGCCGTGGCTGAACAGCAGGCGATCCTCACTGCAGGCCACCCCTTGCTCCGCCAGCCAGTCGACGAACTGCTGGCGCTGATCCGGTCGTCCCGCCTCCTTGTCGTAGCCGAGCAGGGCGTTGAGATCCCCATCCGCCACTTCCCCCAACATGGGGCGAATGATGGCCGCCCGATCCAGCTGCACCGGCAGGTTCTGCCACAGCTCGATGCGGTGCCCCTCCTCCTGACGGATCACCCACTCATTGGCGGGATCCGTGTTCGCTCCCTTGACCCAGGTGCCGTGGCCCACCCGGGCGGCCAGCAGGCCGCGCCGCTCCGCCTCGCTGTAGGCGCGGGTGACGGTGCCGACGGTGACACCCAGACGATCCGCCAGGGATCTGTGGGTAGGCAATCGAGTCTGCGGTGGCAGCTCGCCATTCGCGATCCCCTGTTCGATCGCTTTGACCAGCTTGAGGTAGAGGGGGCCATCGAAGGCTGCAAGGTTGGGTGTCCAGATTGTCATGGTGACAATAAATCCATTGATCCAAATTTGTTGTCAATATAGCGTAAATTTCAACCTGATAACAATCAAATAGCACACATTGTATCGATACAATGTGGCGGATAAGGAGTCACAATATGACGATGGAGTGGTATGTCACCCTGTTCGGTTTTGCCGTACTCACCTGCGGTACGCCGGGGCCCAACAACCTGATGCTGACGGCCTCCGGCGCCAACTTCGGGGTGCGCCGCACCCTGCCACATCTGCTCGGGGTGGGGCTGGGGCAGCCGGTGTTGCAACTGGTGCTGGCGCTGGGGCTCTATCCGCTGTTCGAGCGCTGGCCCTTATTACGCCTCGGTTTGCAGATCTTCGGCAGCCTCTATCTGCTGTGGTTGGCGTGGCGTATCGCGGTGGCCGGGGCGCCGGGGGATCCGGCCCGACGTGCCCGTCCGCTGACCATGCTGGAGGGGCTGGGCTTTCAGTTTCTCAACCCCAAGGCGTGGATGATGGGGATCTCCGCCATCAGTCTGTTCAGCCTGCCCGGCACCAGTTACTGGCCGAGTCAGCTGGCGGTGATGGTCATGTTTGTATTGGTGGCCCTGTCGGTCTGCTTTGTCTGGGTACTGTTCGGCCATCAGCTGAGCAACTGGATCAGTTCGGATCGGGGCTGGCGGCGACTCAACGGATCCCTCGGCCTGCTGACGGCACTCTGCGTAGTCATGCTCTGGTATTGAGCCGTGCTGCGCTGATGGGGGAGGTGGCCTGGAAAGAGACATTTCTGACTTGTCGCCACGGGGCTGGCTCTGCATATTAGAAGGCTTTCCCCATAACGGGCGCGTTGTATCGACAAGAGGTTGAGATGGATCTGAACTGGTTACTGCCCCTGGCGGGGTTTGCCCTGGTTACCTGCGGCACGCCGGGGCCCAACAATATGCTGCTCACCAGCGCCGGGGCGGCGCAGGGATTTCGCCGCACGCTGCCGCTGCTGGTGGGAGTGGTGGGGGGGATCAATCTGATGATCCTCGCCACCGCGCTGGGGCTTGGCGTGGTGTTCGAGAAGGTGCCGCTGCTGCACGATGGCCTCAAGCTTATCGGCTCGGCGTATCTGCTCTGGCTGGCGTGGAAGGTGGCGACCGCCAGCGGCCCGGCCGAGGGCAACCGGCCACTCATTCCCGCCCATCAGGGGGCCATGCTGCAACTGCTCAACCCCAAGGCGTGGATGATGGCGCTCTCCGCCATCAGCGGTTTCACTCTGGCGGGGGAGGCTTACTGGCCCTCCGCGCTCTGGGTGTTGGTGATCTTCTTTATTACCGGCCTCTACACCGGGGCGTTCTGGGTGCTTTTTGGTGCCCAGGTGCGGCAAATCATTCGCACCGCCCGGGGTTGGCGGCGTTTCAATCTGGGCATGGGGCTGGCGACGGCCGCCTGTGTCGGGATGATCTGGATTTAGCCCGGGGTTGGCCCGGGCCTTTACCGGCTGTCTTGTTGGCCCTGCGGGGCCTTTTTTATCTCGCCCCGTGACCTTGCCTGCAAGGTGGCGTGGCACCGCCTTACCTTGGGATGAAAGGAACTGTTATGAAATGTATCGGTCTGCTGGGTGGCATGAGCTGGGAGTCCACCGTCAGTTACTATCAGGCGCTCAACCGTGGGGTGCGGGCACAGCTTGGCGGTTTGCATTCGGCGCGGGTGCTGCTCAACAGCGTCGATTTTGCCGCTATCGAGCGGTTGCAGCATGCCGGTGACTGGCCCGCTACCGCCCGTCTGCTGGCGGCGGAGGCGCGCAAGTTGCAGGATGGCGGCGCCGATTTCTTGCTGATCGGCACCAACACCATGCACAAGGTCGCCCCCGAGATTGAGGCGGCCATCGATATCCCGCTGCTCCATATAGCCGATGCCACCGCAGCCAAATTGCAGACGGATGGGATAACCCGGGTCGGCCTGCTCGGCACACGCTTCACCATGGAGCAGGATTTTTACAAGGGGCGCTTGCAGGATCGCTTCGGGTTGGCGGTGCTGGTACCCGATGAGGCCGGGCGGGAGCGGGTACACAGGATCATCTATGACGAGCTCTGTCTGGGGGAGATCCGCGAATCGTCGCGGGCCGAGTATCTGGCGATTATCGAGGCGCTGGCGGCCGCGGGTGCCGAGGCGGTGATCCTCGGCTGCACCGAGATTGCCCTGCTGGTGGGGGATGCCCGGGCTGCGGTGCCGCTCTACGACACCACTGCCATCCATGCCGAAGCGGCGGTCGCGCTGGCACTGGCAGCTGATTAATAAACTGGTCAGATCTCACTATTCATGCTTGTCTCATACCCCTTGCCATAAAAGCGTGTAAAATTGCGCCCTGAATTTTCCCCGGCCAACGCGGGTTGGCTGCGGTTTCCTAGCATGCAAGGCTGACATTGTGACTGAAGTAGATAGATTCGCGGATATTCGCCCCTACCGCGATGAAGAAGTGCCGGCAGCCATCGAACGGCTGATCCAGGATGATGAATTTATCGGCGCCATCGCCAAGTATCGTTTCGGTTCCCTGATGAGCTGGCTGGGTTGGGCCATCCGCCCGATGATCCGCCTGTTCCTGCGCCGCAAATGGTCAAAAGTGACCACTGTGCATCAGGTTCAGATGGGGGTCACCCGGTACATGTCTCGCATGATCGCTACCTCCACCAAGGGGGTGACCTTCTCCGGGATCGAGCATCTGAAGAAAGAGCAGGGCTATCTGTTTGTCTCCAACCACAGAGACATCGCCATGGATCCTGCGTTCGTCAACTGGGGGCTGCACACCCACGGTTTCGATACCGTGCGCATCGCCATCGGTGACAACCTGCTACGCAAACCCTGCGCTACCGAGCTGATGAAGCTCAACAAGAGCTTTATCGTCAAACGCTCCGCCAAGGGGCCGCGGGAGATGATGAAGGCGCTCGGCGAGTTGTCTGCCTATATTGGCAACTCGGTCCATGAAGGTCACTCCATCTGGATCGCCCAGAAGGAAGGGCGCGCCAAGAATGGCGATGACAAGACAGATCCGGCCATCCTCAAGATGTTCTACGTCGACGGCAAGAAGCAGAAGATCGACTTCGTCGACTACATGCGCAGCCTCAATATCGTGCCGGTCAGCATCAGCTACGAGCTGGACCCGACCGACAAGGCGAAGGCGCGCGAGCTCTACGAGAAGTCGGTCAACGGCAGCTACGAGAAGGGCGAGTTCGAGGATATCGAGAGTATCGTCGCCGGTATCGTCGGCATGAAGGGGCGGGTACACGTCTCTTTCGGCACCCCCATTACCGAGGGCTTCAGCGATCCGGACGAACTGGCCGCGCTGATCGACAAGGCGATCTGGAGCAGCTACCACCTCTTCCCCAGCAACTATCTGGCGGCCGATGTCTCCGGCAAGGCCAACACCATCGAGCAGGCGGCCTTCCTGACCCGTCAGTCAGAGGTGCCGGAAGAGCACAAGGCGATCTGGCGTGCCATGTACGCCAAACCGGTGGAAAACGCCCAAAAGGCTTGAATGAAACCGGTAGCTAAACGGTTTTGCGAAAAAAACGGGCGCTGATGCGCCCGTTTTTGCGTCTGGTCAAAGTCGAGGGGGAAAGGGTGGTGAATAATATGGTTTCAGCTGGTACGATCACTATGAAAATGGGATTATGTCTCTTGGCAAGGTGCTGACGAGTGTGTAACAGTGCCCATACAGCTGAACATGAGCAAAAGCTCTAAACCGGTTTGCACGGATTGCAGACGGCATTATTGAAGGACCTGTCACAGGTCCTTTTTCATTGGCTGGCAAAGATGCCGCCCAGATATACCTAACAGGAAACAGACGCCATGATCACCGGTAGCCTGAACACCCTGCAGCGGACGCCGCTGCCCGCCCCGCTGGCCCGCATTATGGCTGAGGTGGTGAAGAGCGTGGCGCACTGGGGTGACGCTCCGCTCGGCAAGACCGAGATCGATGGCCTCAATCTGTTCTGTCTGGTGAGCGAAGATCTGACCGAGCCAGCCGCGGATCGCCGTGGCGAATTCCATCAGCAGTATCTCGATATCCAGTTGCTGCTGCGCGGTGAAGAGTGGATAGGTGTGGGCCCCCACGACTACGTGAGCGACGGCGCCGACCATCCCCATCCCGACCTCTGGTTTGTCGATGACGAGCAGACCAGCTACCTGGCGCTGCAACCGGGCGATTTCGCCATCTTCTGGCCGGGCGAGCTGCACCGCCCGCTCTGTACCTTCAATCAGCCCGCCAAGGTGAAGAAGCTGGTGGTCAAGGTACACAAGGATCTGCTGGCTATCGCCTGAGCATTCCCATTGAGGCGAGCCCTGCGCAGCTGATGCGTTGAGACTCGCAAGCATTGAAACCAGTGATACGCACCACAAGTTGCGATGACTCTTTCAAGAGCAAGAATTGAAAAATTGGACGCACCCTCCTGCGACCATAAGCCCCCGGCAGGGGAATCCCATCCTCTTTTGGATGACACGACACTGTCGGCATAAAGCCGAAGCACAGGAAGATGTAGAAAATGAGCAAGTTGGTATTGATCCTTAACTGCGGTAGCTCTTCCCTGAAATTTGCCGTAATGGACGCCGAAACAGGTGAGGACATGCTGTCCGGCCTGGCCGAATGCTTCAATCTGGATGATGCACGTATCAAATGGAAACTCCACGGGGTCAAGGGCGAAGCCATGCTGGGAGCGGGTGCCGCTCACCAGGAGGCCCTAGACCATATCGTGGGTCACATCCTGCCGCAGGATCCGACTCTTGCCGAGCAACTGGTGGCCATCGGTCACCGAATCGTACACGGTGGCGAGCAGTTCTCCCGCTCCGTGCGTATCGATGACGGCGTGATCGCCGGTATCGAAGCCGCCATTCCGTTCGCCCCGCTGCACAACCCGGCGCACCTGATCGGTATTCGCGCCGCGCTGAAAGTGTTCCCGCAGCTGGCTGACAAGAACGTGGCCGTGTTCGACACAGCCTTCCACCAGACCCTGCCGCAAGAGGCCTACCTCTATGCGCTGCCGCACAAGCTCTACCGCGAACACGGCATCCGTCGTTACGGTGCTCACGGTACTTCTCACCGCTACATCGCGGAAGAAGCCGCGAAAGAGCTGGGCAAGCCGTTGAATGAACTGAACATCATCAACTGCCACCTGGGTAATGGTGCCTCTGTCTGCGCCATCAAGAACGGCGAATCCGTTGACACCTCCATGGGTCTGACTCCGCTGGAAGGTCTGGCGATGGGTACCCGCTCCGGCGATATCGATCCGGCCGTAGTCTTCTTCATGCACGACCAGCTCGGTTACAGCGTGGAGCAGATCAACCACACCCTGACCCGAGAGTCCGGTCTGCTGGGGATGACCGAAGCGAGCAGCGACTGCCGCTACGTCACCACCAACTACGCTACCGACGCCGGTGCCAAGCGTGCGCTGGATGTCTTCACCTACCGTGTGGCCAAGTATGTCGGCGCCTATGCCGCTGCGATGGACGGTCGTCTGGACGCCGTAGTCTTTACCGGTGGTATCGGTGAGAACGCCGCCATGGTGCGTGAGATGGTGCTGAACCGCCTGGCTCTGTTCGGCTTCAAGGTGGACAAAGAGGCCAACAACGCTGCCGTACTGGGTGGCGAAGGCCGCATCACCACCGCCGACAGCCGTTGCGCCATGGTGATCCCGACCAACGAAGAGCTGGTCATCGCCCGCGATGCCCTGAGCCTGGTCTGCTAAGTCAGCCTCGCTTTGAAACAACGCCCGGCCAGTGCCGGGCGTTGTCATTTCTGGCGTTCACCGATTTGACATGGGGGAGGGGAGCGGTACCCTGACCACCACTGTTTTTGCAGCCAGCGGGCTGCCAGGTTCGGGAGAGAGCAATGAAAGAGGCGTTTTTTAACTGGTTGTCGGGCCTTGGGGTGGAAGTGACCAGCATGATGGCGCTGGTGATCGCGCTGGGCTTTATCGTCATCACCTCGTTGCTGTTGCACATGGCGCTGCACCGGGTGCTGCTGGTCCGGCTGGTGGGGATCCTCGGCAAGGCCAAGCAGGTGTGGCTGCCGCCCCAGCTGCAACAGCGCCTCTTCAACCGGCTCGCTTTCGTGTTGCAGGGGGCCGTGCTGCTCGGTCAGGCGGAGATCTGGCTGCCCCGCCAATCGGATAGCCTCAAGCTTATCGAGATGGTGGCCCAGCTCTGGATTTTGCTGTTCCTGCTGCTGGCCTTCTTCGCTCTGCTTGACTGCCTGTTGTCGGTGAGCCGTTACACCCGCCTTGGCCGGGATTTGCCCCTGCGCGGCATCTTCCAGGGGGCCAAGCTGGTAGGCAGCATTCTGGTGGGCATCCTGATGATCGCCCTGCTGCTCGGCAAGTCGCCGCTGTTCCTGTTCAGCGGTCTGGGTGCCATGACCGCAGTGCTGATGCTGGTGTTCAAGGACCCCATCCTCGGGCTGGTGGCGGGGATCCAGCTCTCCGCCAACCGGATGCTGAGTGTCGGTGACTGGCTGCAGATGGACAAGTACGGCGCCGATGGCGAGGTGACCGACATCGGGCTTACCACGGTCAAGGTGTCGAACTGGGACAAGACCATCACCACCATTCCCACCTATGCCCTGATCTCCGACTCTTTCAAGAACTGGCAGGGGATGACCGAGTCGGGTGGCCGCCGTATCAAGCGCAGCGTCAATATCGACATGACCAGCGTGCGTTTTCTGACGGCCGAGGAGCAGTTGCAGCTCAAGCAGGCGCAGCTGCTGGCCCCCTATCTCAGTCGCAAGGAGCAGGAGCTGAGCGCTTACAACCAGCAGCTGAGCGATGCCCTGAGCTGCCCCATCAACGGTCGTCACCTCACCAACCTCGGCACCCTGCGCGCCTATCTGGATGCCTACCTGCGCGCCCACCCCGGCATTCGCAAGGACATGACCCTGATGGTGCGCCAGCTGGCACCCACGTCAGACGGTCTGCCGCTGGAAATTTACTGCTTTACCGCGACTACCGCATGGGCCGATTACGAAGGGATTCAGGCCGATATTTTCGACCATATCTTTGCCATCATTGAGCAATTTCATCTGCGGTTGCACCAATCTCCCACAGGTTACGATATGCGTGCCTGGCAACGGGGATAAACAGGGAAATGGGGCGGGTCGAGGACGCGGAAAAAACCGTATATTAATCATCGACCCGTCGCCACTTGTCAGTTGAAATTTGCCGTGCAGAGGAGAAAAATGGCGGCCTTCTCTTCGCGCCCCTGATCCCCTCTTGATCAGCTGCCAGCCCAGAGACGTCACTTCAAGTCATCATCATGGGAAAGTTATGAAGCTCCTTCGCAATAGTGTGGCAACACTCTGCTACAGCCTGCTGCTGACCGCTGCGCCGGTTTTCGCTGTTGAATATGCTCTGCCTGCGGCCAACAGCCGTCTGGTAGGGGAAAATCTGGAATACGTGGTTCCGGCCGAAGAGAACGGCCAGCCGCTGGAGGCCATTGCGGCCAAATTCCAGCTGGGGCTGACCAACATGACCGAAGCCAACCCCGATGCAGATCCCCTGCTGGTACAGACCGGCGAGAAGCTGGTGATCCCCCAGCAACTGATCCTGCCGGATGCACCCCGTGAAGGGATCGTGCTGAACGTGGCCGAGATGCGCCTCTACTACTACCCCAAGGGTAAAAAAGTGGTGGAAGTGCTGCCCATCGGCATCGGCCAGCTCGGCACCGACACCCCGGAAAACTGGGTGACCAGCGTGCAGCGCAAGAAAGCGGGCCCGACCTGGACCCCGACCGCCAAGATGCATGCCGAATATGCCGCCCGTGGCGAGAGCCTGCCTGCGGTCTGGCCGGCCGGCCCGGACAACCCCATGGGTCTGTTTGCCCTCTACATCGGCAAGATGTACGCCATCCACGGTACCAACGCCAACTTCGGCATCGGCCTGAGGGTGAGCCACGGCTGTGTGCGCCTGCGCAACGATGACATCGCCTATCTGTTCAAGCAGGTACCGGTCGGTACTCGCGTCCAGTTCGTCAACCAGCCGATCAAGGCCTCTCTCGAACCTAACGGCGTTCGCTATCTGGAAGTGCACCAGCCGCTGTCGCGCAGCGAAGAGGAGTTCAACTCCAAGCTGCCGGCACCGCTGCCGATGACCCCGGCGGTGACCCGCTTCATTGCCCACGCCGACAGCGACTCCCAACTGGTGAAGCAGGCGCTGGAGCAGCGCAACGGCATGCCGATGGCGATCAACCGCTAACGGTAAATCCCCGTCATGACAAAGGGCGAACAGCATGCTGTTCGCCCTTTTTGTTTCTGCTAGGTTGACTCAGCTTCGCAGCAGATTTGCCTGCAGCTCGCTGCCGAGCTGATCGAGCAGCTGATAGCGCGCCTTGTAGCTGGCCCGCTTGCGGGAGGGGATCTCCTCCAGTGTCTTGCGGGGCACCTCCAGCGGCAGGCTCATCCAGAGTTCATCCTGCACGCTGCACTGATGCTCCTGCCACAAGCCGTCGAGATCGAACTTGACCCGATCGGCGGTGCGCTTGCTGCTCTGATAGATGTGGCTTTGGGTGCGGATCCCGAGCAGGCGCTTGCATGCCAACCCTTGGGCCAGCTCGGCGGCCATATAGACCAGCAGGGACATGGGGCGCAGCCCGCCGCACGCCTTGGTGACCAGCTTGATCTCCTCGCTCTGCCCCTTGCCGCCCTGCAGCGAACAGATCTCGAGGGTCGGGTTCGGCGCGGGGCGCAGATTGAGGGCCATGTAATAGAGCGCCGCGTCACCCAGCTTGAGGGTCAGGCTCATCTCCCCCTCTTTGCCCATGTGGGTTTGGTAATCCAGTTGCAGGGTCAGCGGAGCCGTCAGCTTGTCGCTCTGCCACTGGGCCAGCAGCAGGCCGCGCCCGCTGTAGATTGCCAGTTGTTGCGCCTTGGGCAGCTGACGTGCCAGCTGCTGGTAGTGGCCGCTGATAAGCCCGGCTCGCAGGCGCTTGCGGAGCCCCTTGTGGCGATAGGGGTGGATCGGCTTTTCCAGAATATCGGGGAAGCGGCTGATCGCCTGCGCCAGCAGCGGTTGCTCCTGCTGCTGGCGATAGAGGGCGCGGGCGCCGGGATTGAGCCAGAGACGCCCCACATACTTGGCCCGTCGGATGAGATGACCCGACTCCTCCACCGGATGAAGGCGGCGGGCGAGGGTTCGCAGGTGTGACAGATGAGATGACATGGTGCCGACCTCTGACTGGTGTGATGAGACAGGGCGGGGAGTGTAGGAGCGGGGCGCTGGCTTGTAAAAAAATGGATAGTAACAAAATGTGAAAATATAACGCTCAATAGCCGCCGTTGCGGCGATATGGCAGCCACGGCCACGGCAGGAAATCTGGCACCATCCTCTTGATGTGGCAGATGATTTGATGCGCAAAGGTTTTTATTGTGTTTTGTGTTTGTTAAAAGTGGTTGAGCTGGCGCGAACGGCTGATTAAGCTAGGCCGGTTTTTTAGGGATGAGCCCGTCACCAGAGCGGGCAGAAAATGACACAAAACGGAGTTTTGCATGACAGCTAGCACACCCATGTTAATCACCTTCCTGGTGTATATCCTCGGAATGGTGTTGATCGGCTTCGTCGCCTATCGCGCCACCCGCAACTTTGATGACTACATTCTGGGCGGCCGCCGGATGGGGAGCTGGGTGACAGCTCTCTCTGCCGGTGCCTCCGACATGAGCGGCTGGCTGCTGATGGGGCTGCCCGGCGCCGTCTTCGTCAGCGGCATCTCCGAGAGCTGGATCGCCATCGGTCTGGTCATCGGCGCCTACCTCAACTGGCGCTGGGTAGCGGGTCGCCTGCGGGTACATACCGAGAAGAACCGCAACGCCCTGACCCTGCCGGACTATTTCACCTATCGCTTTGAAGATCACAGCAAGGTGCTGCGCATCCTCTCGGCGCTGGTGATCCTGCTGTTCTTCACCATCTATTGCGCCTCCGGCGTGGTGGCCGGTGCCCGCCTGTTCGAGAGCACCTTCGGCATGGATTACAACACCGCCCTCTGGGTCGGTGCCGCCGCCACTATCACCTACACCTTCTTCGGCGGCTTCCTCGCGGTGAGCTGGACCGACACGGTGCAGGCGACCCTGATGATCTTTGCCCTGATCCTGACCCCGGTCTTCGTCATCATCGCCGTCGGCGGGGTGGATAGCGCCATGATCGAGGTGGCCGCCAAGAGCGCCACCAACCTCGACATGTTCAAGAATCTGGATGTGATCGCCATTGTCTCGCTGATGGCCTGGGGCCTTGGCTACTTCGGTCAGCCCCACATTCTGGCCCGCTTCATGGCGGCGGACTCCCACCACTCCATGGCCAATGCCCGCCGTATCAGCATGACCTGGATGGTGTTCTGCCTCGCAGGCGCGGTGGCCATCGGTTTCTTCGGGCTAGCCTATTTTGCCCGCTTCCCGGAAGTGGCGGCTGGAGTGACCGGCAACCCGGAGCGGGTCTTTATCGAGCTTTCCAAGATCCTGTTCAACCCCTGGATCGCCGGTGTGCTGCTCTCCGCCATTCTGGCGGCGGTGATGAGCACTCTAAGCTGCCAGCTGCTGGTCTGCTCCAGCGCCATTACCGAGGATCTCTACAAGCCGTTCCTGCGCAAGAACGCCTCCCAGCGTGAGCTGGTGTGGGTGGGTCGCCTGATGGTGCTGCTGATCGCGGTGATTGCCATCGCCGTCGCCATGAATCCGGAAAACCGGGTGCTGGGGCTGGTGAGCTACGCCTGGGCCGGTTTCGGTGCCGCCTTTGGTCCCGTGGTGCTGCTATCGGTGCTGTGGCCGCGAATGACCCGCAACGGTGCGCTGGCGGGCATGCTGGTCGGTGCCATCACCGTCATCGTCTGGAAGCAGTTCGGCTGGCTGGGGCTGTATGAGATCATCCCGGGCTTCCTGTTCGCACTGCTGGCCATCGTAGTGGGCAGTCTGCTGGGCGAAGCGCCCTCTAAAGCGATGCTGGAGCGTTTCCGTGATGCCGAGGAGGAGTACCACACCTCGGCCGAGAGCGCGGGAGAGCCGGTCGTGGTGAACTGATCCCCCTTACCGCTTTCTGATTGAGAGCCCCGCCCCCGGACAAGGAGCGCCCTGGTTGGCCATCCTTGCACCGGTTTGGCGGGGCTTTGTGCTATCTGATTCACTCTTGGGCACTTTTTTATGTTCGGCCGGTGGCTCCCGGGTGCTCGCTTTCTTTTGTCTTGGCACCGAATATGGGACACTAGGCCGCCTGAAGGAGACCTAGTGCATGCGGCTATTCACCCTGATCCTGATCCTCCTGCTGGGGGGACTGCAATATGACCTCTGGCTGGGGAAGAACGGGCTATCCGATTATCAGAACCTGTCGGAGGCCATCTCGCAGCAACAGCGGGACAACCAGACTCTCAAGGATCGTAACGACCTCATTTACCGCGAGATAGATGATCTCACCTCTGGCCTCGAGGCCATCGAGGAGTTGTCGCGCAACGATCTGGGTTACATCAAGCAGGGGGAGACCTTCTACCGGATCATCCCCAAAGAGAAAGACAAAGAGACAGCGCCGGACGATGAGCCCTACGATGACTGATGCCAGCCGGGTATCCGGCCTGACGGCGATCGTCCCTGCCGCCGGTATCGGCAGCCGGATGGGGGCCGATTGCCCCAAGCAGTACCTGCAACTGGCGGGTAAAACCATTCTCGAACATACCCTGGAGCGGCTGCTCTCCCATCCGGCCATCGCCCAGGTGATCGTGGCGCTGGCGCCCCATGACCGCTGGTTCGAGGCCCTGCCCGTGGCGGCCGACCCGCGGATTGTGCGGGTAGAGGGAGGCGCCGAGCGCGCCTTTTCCGTCCTCAATGGCCTCTATGTGGCGCAAGGGGAGTGGGTGCTGGTGCACGATGCGGCCCGCCCCTGCCTGACTCACGGCGATCTCGATGCGCTGATTGCCACGGCCATGGGTTGCGGCGGCGCCATTCTCGGCAGTCGGGTGCGCGATACCATGAAGCGCTCCGATGGGGAGGGCAATATCATCGCCACCGTCGAGCGCGAGCAGCTCTGGCATGCCCTGACGCCGCAGATGTTCCCGACCCGTGCCCTGAAGCGGGCGCTGGAAGAGGGACTGATGCTGGGCGCCACCATCACCGACGAGGCCTCCGCCATGGAGCGGGCCGGATTCACGGTGCGGATGGTGGAGGGGCGCGCCGACAATATCAAAGTGACCCGGCCGGAAGACTTGTCGCTGGCGGGGCTGTTTTTAAGCCAGCAGGCATAAGCCCCTCAGTCAGAACAGACCGTTCAGAGCAGAGTGTCTCGAACAAACAGGCCCGAACAAGGAGTTAGCATGATCCGGATTGGACATGGTGTGGACGTACACAAAATTGATGGGGTTGGTTTCAGCATGTTGGGAGGTTGCCGCTGATGATGCGCATTGGTCATGGTTTTGATGTTCATAAATTTGGTGGTGTTGGTCCCTGCATGCTGGGTGGCGTGCCGGTTCCCTACGAGCAGGGGCTGGTTGCCCACTCCGACGGCGATGTGGTGCTGCACGCGGTAAGCGATGCCCTGCTGGGGGCTATCGGTGCTGGTGACATCGGTCGCCACTTCCCCGATACCGCTGCCGAGTTCAAGGGGATCGACAGTCGCATTCTGCTGCGGGATGTCTTTGCTCGGGTACAGCAGGCGGGGTATGCCATCGGCAACCTGGATGTGACTATCATCGCCCAGGCCCCCAAAATGGCCCCCCATATCGACGCCATGTGCGCCGTGCTGGCCGCCGATCTGCAATGTGATTTGAACCGGGTGAATGTCAAGGCGACCACCACCGAACAGCTTGGGTTTACGGGGCGCAAGGAAGGGATCGCCACCGAAGCCGTCGTCCTACTGGTGAAACAATAATGCTGGAACAACTTGCCTATCTGCACGGGGCGCCCACCGCCCGCGGTATCCTCAAAGCCGAGGCAGCCGACTTCGTGGTCAATGAAGATCTCGGGTTTGAGCCTTGCGGTGAGGGTGAGCACATCTTCGTCCGGGTGCGCAAAACCGGCGAAAACACCGCCTGGGTAGCGGGTCTGCTGGCCGATGCGGCCGGGGTCAACCGCAATGCGGTGACCTGGGCGGGCCTGAAAGATCGCCACGCGGTGACCGAGCAGTGGTTCGGCATTCACCTGCCGGGCAAGGCCGAACCGGACTTGTCGGTTATCGAGAGCGACAGCATCCAGATCCTGCAAGCCAGGCGTCACAACCGCAAATTGCGGGTCGGCTACCTCAAGGGCAACCACTTCACCCTGCGTCTCACCGGTCTGGAACAAGCCGACGGGCTGGAAGCGCGCCTGCAGGCCATCGCCACTAAGGGCGTGCCCAATTACTATGGTGAGCAGCGTTTTGGCCGCGATGGCAACAACCTGGAAGCGGCCAAGGCGATGTTTGCCGGCAAGAGGATCAAGGATCGCAACAAGCGCTCCCTCTACCTCTCTGCCGCCCGCAGCATGCTGTTCAACGCCATCGTCAGCGCCCGTATCGAACAGGGGCTGGCCCATCAGCTGCTGGCCGGTGATTGCGTGATGCTCAAGGGCAGCCACTCCATCTTCAGCGAAGAGAGCGTGACCCCCGAGCTGGAAGCGCGTCTTGCCTCCGGCGACGTGCAACTTACCGCGCCCCAGTGGGGCCGTGGCCGTTTGGCCAGTCAGGGCGCCGCTGCCGAGTTCGAACAGGGCGTGCTGGCCCCTTACAGCGATTGGTGTGGCGGGCTGGAGAAAGCCGGGCTGGATCAGGATCGCCGCCCCCTGCTGCTCAAGCCGGAGCAGATGAGCTGGCAGCTGGACGGCGAGGCGCTGACCCTCTCCTTCTTCCTGCCGGCGGGCGCGTTTGCCACCAGCGTGGTGCGCGAGTTAATGCAGGCCGAAGAGGCCGATCACGGTTTCAGGAATCAGACCGATGCGAATTCTGGTCAGTAATGATGATGGTGTGCATGCCGAGGGCATTCGTGCCCTCAGCGAGGCGCTGCGCGCCTGCGGCGAGGTCATTGTGGTGGCGCCGGATCGCAACCGCAGCGGCGCGAGTCACTCCCTGACGCTGGAAGTACCGCTGCGGGTTACCCGCATCGCAGAAAACGGCTTTAATGGGTGCGAGAGCTATGCGGTGAAGGGCACGCCGACCGACTGCGTGCATCTGGCGGTCAACGAGCTGGTGCGTCCTGAACCCGACATGGTAGTGGCCGGCATCAACCACGGCGCCAACCTGGGGGATGATGTCATCTACTCGGGCACGGTCGCCGCGGCCACCGAGGGGCGCCATCTTGGCTACCCCTCCATCGCCATCTCGCTGGTGGGCAAGACCCACTTCGCCACGGCGGCCCACTATGCGGCCCTGCTGGTGAAGGGGCTGATGAAACACCCCCTGCCTGCCGATCAGATCCTCAACGTCAACGTGCCGGACTTGCCCCTCGAGCAGATCAAGGGGATCAAGACCACCCGCCTTGGCAATCGCCACCGGGCGGAGTCGGTGATCTGCACCGAGGATCCCCGTGGCCAGCCCATCTACTGGATCGGCCCCCCTGGTAGCCAGCAGGATGCCGGTGACGGTACCGATTTTGCTGCCATCGAGCAGGGCTATGTCTCGATTACCCCCCTGACCATCGATATGACTGCCTATGACAGTCTCGCCGGTCTGGGGGCCTGGTTAGATCTGCAGGGATGAGGGTGGTGTGATAGTACAGCGCCTGTTAAATCAGCTCATTGCGCAGGATATTCGCGATTTTCGCGTGCTGGCGACCATCGCGAAAGTGCCGCGCCAGCTGTTTGTAGACGAGGCCATGGCGCACAAGGCGTGGGACAACACCGCCCTGCCCATTGGCCACGGCCAGACCATTTCGCAGCCCTATATGGTGGCGCGAATGACCGAGTTGCTGATGCAAAACAATCCGGCCCATGTGCTGGAGATTGGCACTGGCTCGGGCTACCAGACGGCGATCCTCGCCCATCTGGTGGAGCATGTGTATACCGTGGAGCGGATCAAGTCGCTGCAGTTCCAGGCCCGACGCCGACTGCGCCAGCTCGATCTGCACAATGTCTCGGCCAAGCACGGCAACGGCTGGCTGGGGTGGCCCAACAAGGGGCCTTATGATGCCATTCTGGTGACGGCCGCGGCGAGCGAGATCCCCACGGCACTGACCGATCAGCTGGCCGAAGGGGGGCGACTGGTGTTGCCCGTGGGTGACAGCCAGCAGACCCTGCAGCTGATCGAACGATCCGGATCCCAGCTGACCAGCCGTATTCTGGAGCCGGTACGTTTTGTTCCCCTGATTGACGGAGATGTTGAGTGAAGTTGTTTTCCCGTTTGTACGTACTGGTGATGCAGTGGGCCCGCCACAAGCATGCCCCCTGGTATCTCTCCATCACCGCTTTTATCGAGTCGGTATTCTGGCCGATCCCGGTGGATGTGATGCTGGCGCCGATGGCGCTCGCCAAACCCCACAAGGCGTGGCACTACGCCACGCTGGCTACCGTCTTCTCTGTGCTAGGTGCCCTGTTTGGCTATGCCCTTGGCTATGCCCTGTGGGATCCGGTCGTGCTGCCACTGGTGGAGTCTGTGGGTTATCAGAGCAAGATCGAGATTGCTCGCCACTGGTTTGAGCAGTGGGGGATCTGGGTCATTTTCATTGCCAGCTTCACCCCTATCCCCTACAAGGTGTTTACCGTGACGGCAGGGTTGTTGCAAATGGCTCTGCTGCCCTTCATCATCACCTCCCTCATCGGTCGTGGCATGCGCTTTTTCCTGGTTGCGGGCCTGATGCGCTGGGGTGGCGAGAAGATGGAACGCAAACTGATGCACTACGTAGATGTGCTCGGTTGGCTCTGTATTGGTCTGGCCGTGGTGGCCTATTTCTGGTTTAGTCGTTAAGGATCCATTATGCGTTCGCGTATTTGGCAAGGAAGCAGTGTCGTGGTGTTGTCATGGCTGCTGCTTGCCTGCTCCTCCAGCAAAAATGCAGCTCCGGTAGATGGTGTTGATGAGGGGCAGTTTGTCTCGACCATTCCGGCTCGCCAAAGCGGTGCCCAGGTCAGTGCCCCCATTCAGGGCGGCAGCTATGTGGTGAAGCGGGGCGATACCCTCTACTCCATCGCCTTCAACTCCGGCAACGATGTGCCGTCGCTGGCCAGCCTCAACAACATCAGCCCGCCCTACAACATCTATCCGGGGCAGCGACTGCGACTCGATGGCTCCAGTGCCAGCATGAGCAGCAGCCGTAGTGCCGGTACCTATGAGGTGCGCCGCGGCGATACCCTGAGCAGCATCGGCCGCCAGTTCGGCATGAGTGCGCAGGCGCTGGCCCAGAGCAACAACCTGAGCGCCCCCTATGCGCTGCAACCGGGTCAGGTGCTCAATGTCCAGACTGCTGGCGGCGGTTCGACCCAAATGGTGGCTGCGACTCGTCCGGCAACCGTGACACCGTTGGCCGTGAGCCGTCCGAGCAGCGGTCCGCGTCCGTTGGCCGAGCCGAATGGTTCTGGTCAGACCACGCCGTTCATCTCTCAGAAATCCGTTGCTCCGGCAGCACCGAAGGAATACGCTCAGTCCAAAGAACAAAAAATAAACAACTCCCAGTCGAGACTTGCTTGGCACTGGCCCGCAAAAGGCCGGATTGTCGAGGGGTTCTCTGTTGCAGAACAGGGTAACAAGGGGATCGACATAGCCGGCCAGAAGGGGCAACCCGTCTACGCCGCCAGCAGCGGTAAAGTGGTATACGCTGGCAGTGCTTTAAGGGGGTACGGCAAGCTGATTATCCTCAAGCATGATGATGACTATCTCTCCGCTTACGCACACAACGACGAGTTGCGGGTGAAGGAAGGGGACAGCGTCAAGGGGGGCTCGGTCATTGCCAACATGGGTAGCACGGACGCGCCGGATGTGCGATTGCATTTCGAGATCCGGTACAGAGGCAAGTCGATCAATCCGATGAGCTATTTGCCAAAGCGTTAACCCCAGAGAGACCGTCTTACTCTGGTAACGTCAGGGAGACACACCATGAGCCAAGAACAACTGGCAATGCAGGATGCAGAGTTAGAGTTTGACGCTGAACCCGAATCTCATGAAGTAGAAGAGTTGCAGGAGGTAGCTGCCGAGGCGGAAGATATTATCTCCGATGAGTTGCTGGCACCTGAGCTGAACAAGGTGATGGATGCCACGCAACTCTATCTGGGGGAGATAGGTTTCTCCCCGCTGCTCACTGCCGAAGAGGAAGTCTACTACGCCCGTCGTGCCTTGCGAGGTGACAAAGCCGCCCGCAAGCGCATGATCGAGTCCAACCTGCGACTGGTGGTGAAAATCGCCCGCCGTTACAACAACCGTGGCCTGGTGCTGCTGGATCTCATCGAAGAGGGCAACCTCGGTCTTATCCGCGCGGTCGAGAAGTTCGACCCCGAGCGCGGCTTCCGTTTCTCTACCTATGCCACCTGGTGGATCCGCCAGACCATAGAGCGGGCTATCATGAACCAGACCCGCACTATCCGTTTGCCCATTCATGTGGTCAAAGAGTTAAACGTTTACCTGCGCACCGCCCGCGAACTCTCTCACCGTCTCGATCATGAACCGACCGCCGAGGATATCGCCTTCGCGCTGGATCGTTCGGTAGATGATGTGAATCGCATGCTCAAGCTCAACGAGAAGATCACCTCGGTGGATACCCCCATCGGTGGCGATCGCGACAAGGCATTGCTGGATGTGCTCTCCGACGAGCGCGGCATGGGGCCTGAGCTGGAGTCACAGGAAGATGATATGCGCAGCAGCATTGTCCACTGGCTTGAGGAGCTCAATCCCAAGCAGCGGGAAGTGCTGGCCCGTCGTTTCGGTCTGCTGGGTTATGAGCCGGCCACCCTCGAGGATGTGGGGGCCGAGATTGGCCTGACCCGCGAGCGGGTGCGCCAGATCCAGGTCGAGGGGCTGCGCCGTCTGAGAGAGATCCTGCTGAGTCAGGGGCTCTCCATCGAGGCGCTATTTCGTACCAATTAAGCATCCGCACCAATTAAGCCCGCACCAACGGATCAGCGCATCAGCCAGATAGCACGAGGGGAGCAACAGCTCCCCTCGTTTTTTATTGCCTGTCGTCTGGCGATAGCTGGCTGTTATACCAGCTCGGCCAGCATGGTGTCGGCGTAGGGCACCAGCGCTTCACCCTTCTTCACCTTGGCGAGATAGTCCGGGTTGGCGATAAGGGGGCGGCCGATGGCCACCAGATCGAAGCGGTTGGCCTCGATGGCCGCAGCGGCGCGCTCGGCGTCGTAGTTGCCTACCCCGACCAGATTGCCCTTGTAGTGGGCGCGCAGATAGTCGGAGGCGCGGCCACCCAGATAATCGAAGGTGAGGTTGTCATCGAAGATGCCGAGGTGGATATAGGCCAGCGGGCGATCGTTGAGCTTGCCCAGCAGATAGTCGAACACGGCGCGATCTTCCGGGCTGCCCGCCAGATGGACATAGGCACCCGGGGAGAGGCGAATACCAACCCGATCACCGCCGATGCGGGCGCTGATGGCATCGACCACTTCCAGCGCGAAGCGGCTCATCTTTTCCGGGCTGCCGCCGTAGTTGTCGGTGCGCAGGTTGGTGGAGTGGTGCAGGAACTGGTCGATCAGGTAGCCGTTGGCGCCGTGGATCTCCACCCCGTCAAAGCCCGCCTCGATGGCGTTGGCTGCGGCTTGGGCGTAATCCCGCACCAGCTGGGCGATTTCGGCCTCGGTCAGGGCGCGCGGCACCTGATAGGTCAGCTCGCGCATGCGGGGCACTGTGCCCTCGTGCGCCACGGCAGAGGGCGCCAGCACTTCAGCCTGATGGAAGAAGGGGTGGGAGAGGCGGCCGACGTGCCACAGCTGGGCGAAGATCTTGCCGCCTTTGGCATGCACGGCGCTGGTCACTTTCTTCCAGCCATCGATCTGCGCCTGGGTGAAGAGGCCCGGGGTATTGGGGTAACCCTGCGCGTCGGGGCGGATGATGACGGCCTCTGAAACAATCAGGCCGATGTCGGCGCGGCGGCCGTAATAGGCAGCCATTTGCTCGGTCGGCACCAGACCTGGGCCTGCCATGCAGCGGGTGAGCGGGGCCATCATGAAACGGTTGGCCAGGGTCAGAGTGTCATTGAGTCGATACGGCTGAAACAGGGTATTCATGATAGGTTGTCCTGAACGGGTTATTCTTGAACGTGCATTCAAGACGTTTTTTGCGTCGGGCGCAAGCTTTTTTTGAATGCGCGTTCAAGAAGGTTGGCCCGAGCGGGCGGCTGGGGTAAACTTGCCGCCCTTTCCAGCCACTCTTTATCGGCGGGCCCTGTTGTCCCTTGCCGGTGAACCATTTCCCACGGGAGGAACCATGCGCATAGCCGAGTTTGATCGGGACGAGGTACTGCGAAATGCCATGGAAGCGTTTCGCGCCAAGGGGTACGCCAAGACCACCATGCAGGAGCTGGTGGCTGCCACCGGCCTGCACCCGGGCAGCATCTACGGCGCCTTTGGCAATAAGCGCGGCCTGCTGCTGGCGGCGGTGGATCACTATGTCGAGGGCAAACGCACCCTGCGCCGCTCCCTGCTCGACAACCCGAGCCCGCTGGCGGGCCTCGCTGCCTATCTCGACCGGATTGTGGGGGAGGCACTTTGCGGCTCCTGTCTGGTGACCCGCACCATGATGGAGCTGAGCGAGCAGGATGAGGAGCTGACCCAGCGGGTCAAGGGGATCTATGGCGAGCTGGAGCAGGATCTGGCAGAGTTGCTGACACAGGCGCAGGCCAAGGGCGAGCTGGCCCCGGATAGCAATATCCACACCCTCACCGCCCTGCTGCTGATCAACCTGCAAGGGCTGGTCACCTTCGCCCAGTGTCGCCCCGATCGTGTTTTGCTCGACGACGTAGTCGCTCAACTGATGCGGGCCCTGCGGGCGTAACGCGCGCCCGGAAACAACCATGGCTCCTGCGGGAGCCATGGTTGTTTCCGGGGATGCCACACGCGCCGGGTTGTTTGCTCCCTTCTCCCCTTGCGGGAGAAGGGTTGGGGATGAGGGGGAGGGCTCTGCTCAGCGCAATGAGAGCCAAATATGGGCCAGTACGACCTCCATCCGACTCAGCACATCGTTATTCCACACTCGTATCACCCGAAATCCCTGCTGATTGAGATAGGCTGTCCGAGCCTCGTCATGCATCTGGTTCGCTTGTGTTCCATGTTGCGAACCATCCACTTCGATGACCAATCCCTGTTCAAGGCAGATGAAGTCCACCACATAGGGGCCGATGGGCATTTGGCGGCGAAATTTCAGCCCCGCCAGACGGCGATTGCGCAACTGTTGCCACAGTTTCTGCTCTGCCTGTGTGGCATCTCGTCTCAGTCGCTTGGCAACACGGTTGCTCTCCATTAATTGCTCCCACTCTGTATCGCCTTATAGATATAGCCAGCTTCCCATCTGGTTACCGGTTGGATATTGCGCCCCTCACCCTAGCCCTCTCCCAATGGGAGAGGGAACAGATCGAGGTGCTGTTGGGATTGGGCTGATCACCACTGGTTTATTACCAGATTCGAGCTGGGGCAGCTGGATTGGGTGATAAGCAAATGGCGATAACTTTTCGAATTTATTGGGAATCGCCTGACTGGCTGACTGGCTGACTGGCTGACTGGCTGACTGCGATGCTGTTAGTTGTAGCGTAACGGCTCCCTTCTCCCCTTGTGGGAGAAAGGTTGGGGATGAGGGGGAGGGTGCAGGAGCTGCCCTCACCCTAACCCTCTCCCATAGGGAGAGGGAACTGATCGAGGTGCTGTCAGGATTTTGTTGACCACAACCGGGCTATCGTTGTTTTTGGTAATGACGAGCTGACGAGCTGACGAGCTGACGAGCTGACGAGCTGACGAGCTGACGAGCTGACGAGCTGACGAGCTGACGAGCTGACGAGCTGACGAGCTGACGAGCTGACGAACTGCTGAGTTGATGAGCATTGCCCTGCTAGTTGGTTACCCGTGATGTTGCCGATTTTACTGGAACAGCTCCCTTCTCCCCTTGTGGGAGAAGGGGTGGGGATGAGGGGGAGGGAGCAGGAGCAGCCCTCACCCTAACCCTCTCCCGGAGGGAGAGGGAACTGATCGAGGTTCTGTGCGGGCATCGTGGTCGGTCAACAAGCTCCTTCATCAAATCCTTGAGCCACAACTGCGCCGGTTGTTGCGTATGCGCCTATGGGGTATGCCAGACGCCGCGGTCTTACCTCGGCCCCACCAGCTCCTTCATCAAATCCTTCAGCCACACCAGCGCAGGTTGCTGGGCGTGCACGGGATGCCAGACGCAGTTGAGGTGGTAGTCGGGCACGTCCTCGGGTAGCGGCAGGCTTTTCAGCGGCCAGTGGGTGGCGAGCAGCTCGGCTACCATGCTGGGCAGCACCAGCAGGTGATCGCTCTGGCTGACGATGGCGGCGGCGGACATATAGCTCTGGCTGTTGACCGAGATGGTGCGGCTAAAGCCCTGACTCTTCAGATAGCGGTCGAGGCTCGCCTCCGAGGTGCCAAGGGGCGAGTGGAACACATGGGGCATGGCGATAAGCTGCTGCAGGGTGATGCGCTCCTGCCACTGGGAGGGATCATCCTCGGCCCCGGCGGGGGCCGATTTTGCAATCGGCAGATCGGCGCGCACCAGTCCGGCCAGCGGCTCGGTGAGCCAGGTCTCCTTGCCCAGATACCCCGGCACCTGCATGTACTCGTCAAAGCCCAGCACCAGATCGATCTCGCCGCTCGCCAGCTCGGCTTCGGGCAGGGTGTCGCGCAGGATGCGGATCTCGATGGTGACCCCCGGCGCCAGCCGTCTGAGCCGCTGAATAAGCGGCGGGATTAGCACACATTCCACGTAATCTGTGGTGCAGAGCACGAAGCGCCGCTTCGACTGGCTCGGCTCGAACTCTTCTTCCTCGGTGAGCTGCTGCTCCAGCAGCCGCAGCGCCTGCTGCACCCCGAGGTGCAGCCGCTGGGCGCGCGGGGTCGGCAGCATCCCCTGCGGGGTGCGCACCAAAAGCGGGTCGCCAAGAAAGGTGCGCAGCCGGTTAAGGGAGTGGCTCATGGCGGGCTGGCTGATAAAGAGCGCTTCGGCGGCGCGGGTGACGCTGCCCTGCGTCATCAGGGCGTCAAAAGCGAGCAGCAGATTGAGGTCGAGCTGGTGCAGTTTCATGGGGGGGATTATTCGCCGTGTTTATGGGACAATCCATCCTATTCATTTGATGGATGGGGGCGCAACGTCTTAATCTGCGACCCAATCTTTTTTTCCGGGTTCCCGCGCCGCATCTGGCGTAAACGGGGGCCTCAATCCATGCAAGGAGCCTTGCGATGAGCATCAAGACCATTAACTCCACGCCGGCCGCCGACGGCTTCACCATGCCCGCCGAGTGGGCGCACCAGCAGGCCGTCTGGATGATCTGGCCGTTTCGCCCGGACAACTGGCGCGTAGCCGGTCGCTTCGCGCAAGAGACCTTCGCCAAGGTGGCGGATGCCATCGGCGGTGCCACCCCGGTCTTTATGGGGGTACCGGCCCAGTTTATGGAGCAGGCCCGCGCCATCATGCCCGCCCATGTCACCCTGGTCGAAATGGACAGCGATGACTGCTGGGCCCGCGATACCGGCCCGACCATCGTTACCAACGCTGCCGGCGAGTGCCGTGGGGTGGATTGGGGCTTCAACGCCTGGGGTGGTCACAAGGGCGGTCTCTACTACCCGTGGAATCAGGATGAGGAAGTGGCAGCCCAGATGCTGACCCAACACGAGATGGCTCGCTACGATGCGCCGCTCATTCTGGAAGGTGGCTCCATCCACGTCGATGGTGAAGGCACCTGCCTGACCACCTCCGAGTGTCTGCTCAACGAAAACCGCAACCCGCACCTGACCAAAGAGCAGATCGAAGCTTACTTACGCGACTATCTGGGCGTCACCAGCTTTATCTGGCTGGACGAAGGCGTCTACATGGACGAAACCGACGGCCACATCGACAACATGTGCTGCTTCGTGCGTCCGGGTGAAGTGGCCCTGCACTGGACTGACGACCAGAACGATCCCCAGTACGCCCGCTCCGTGGCCGCCCTCAAGGTGCTGGAAGCGGCGGTCGATGCCAAGGGTCGCAAGCTGAAGGTGTGGAAGCTGCCCCAGCCGGGCCCGCTGTTCTGCACCGAAGAGGAGTCAGCCGGCGTCGAGAGCGGTACCGGTGTGCCGCGTGAGGCAGAAGGCCGTCTGGCCGGTTCCTACGTGAACTTCCTCATCACCAATGATCGCATTGTCTATCCGCTGCTGGATGCCGCCACCGATGGCGAAGCCCAGCGCATTCTGGAAGAGATCTTCCCGGATCACACCGTGGTCGGCGTGCCGGCCCGCGAGATCCTGCTGGGCGGTGGCAATATTCACTGCATTACCCAGCAGATCCCTTCCGGCAAATAAGAACCGGATGACGATCCTGCTGCGAAGCCGTGATCAAGGCTCATGTGCTGCTCGCTTATGTGGAACAAACGGCTCATGTATTCACATACACTCCGGTTCCTGCGCTGCTCTTCACCTTGCTGACGGCCTCTCGCGACGGGTCGTAAACCGGTTCCAGCTGGTATTCAAAACCCCACGCCGTGGGGTTTTATCTCTTGATGGTGTGATGGTCGCAGGCGCTGATGCGGCGATCATCATGACAAACAGTCACCCTTTTACAGGAGATCCTAAATGATCGAAGTGACCGAGGTTTCCATTGCCGAGCTGCGTGCCGCGCTCGAATCAGGCCGCACCACAGCGGTCGAACTGGTCAAGGCCTATCTGGCCCGGATCGAGGCTTACAACGGCCCCGAGACTGCCACCAAACTCAACGCCGTGGTGGTCGCCAATCCCGATGCGCTGAAAGAAGCCGAGGCTTCCGATGCCCGCCGCGCTCGTGGCGAGACTCTGGGCCCGCTCGACGGCATCCCCTACACCGCCAAAGACAGCTATCTGGTCAAGGGGTTGACCGCCGCCTCCGGCAGCCCGGCCTTCAAGGATCTGGTGGCCCAGCGCGATGCCTTTACCGTTGAGCGCCTGCGTGCCGCCGGTGCCATCTGCCTTGGCAAAACCAATATGCCGCCGATGGCCAATGGCGGCATGCAGCGCGGCGTCTATGGCCGTGCCGAGAGCCCCTACAACGCCGACTACCTGACCGCGCCGTTTGCCTCCGGCTCCTCCAACGGCGCCGGTACCGCCACCGCCGCCAGCTTCTCCGCCTTTGGTCTGGCGGAAGAGACCTGGTCGAGCGGCCGTGGCCCGGCTTCCAACAACGGTCTGTGTGCCTACACCCCGTCCCGTGGCGTCATCTCGGTGCGCGGCAACTGGCCGCTGACCCCGACCATGGATGTGGTGGTGCCTTATGCCCGCACCATGAATGATCTGCTGGAAGTGCTCGACGTAGTGGTCGCCGACGATGCCGACACCCGTGGCGATCTGTGGCGCATGCAGCCCTGGGTGCAACTGCCCAAGGCCTCCGAGGTGCGTCCGGCTTCCTATCTGGATCTGGCTGCCAAGGCCGATGCCCTCAAGGGCAAGCGCCTCGGCGTGCCGCGCATGTTTATCAACAAGGATGAACTGGCCGGCACCAGCGACAACCCCGGCATCGGTGGCCCGACCGGTCAGCGTATTCATACCCGCGAGTCCGTGATCGCCCTCTGGGAAGATGCGCGCAAGGCGCTGGAAGCCGCTGGCGCCGAAGTTATCGAAGTGGACTTCCCGCTGGTCTCCAACTGCGAAGGGGACCGACCCGGCGCGCCGACCGTGTTCAATCGCGGCATTGTGAGCCCGGAGTTTCTCAATGACGAGCTGTGGGAGCTCTCCGGCTGGGCGTTCGACGACTTCCTGCGCGCCAACGGCGATCCCAAGTTGAACAAGCTGGCCGATGTCGATGGGCCGAAGATCTTCCCCCACGATCCGGGCACCCTGCCGAACCGCGAGGGCGATCTGGCGGCGGGCATGGACGAGTACGTCAATATGGCCAAGCGCGGCATCAAGCGCTTTGACGAGATCCCCACAGTGCCGGACGGCCTGCGCGCTCTGGAGAAGACTCGCAAGCTGGATCTGGAAGACTGGATGGACGGGCTCAAGCTCGACGCCGTGCTGTTCCCCACCGTTGCCGACGTCGCCCCGGCTGATGCGGATGTGAATCCGGCCTCCGCCGATATCGCCTGGAGCAACGGCATCTGGGTTGCCAACGGCAACCTCGCAATTCGCCACCTCGGTGTGCCGACTGTCACCGTCCCCATGGGGGTGATGGCCGATATCGGTATGCCGGTGGGGCTGACCTTCGCCGGTCGCGCCTATGACGACAACAACCTGCTGCGCTTCGCCTCGGCCTTCGAGTCCACCGGCAGCAAGCGTATGGTGCCGCCACGGACACCGCCGTTGGCGTGAGTGCTGTTGTGAGTTAATTTTCTTGGGGTTTACCGGCAATAAGAAAAGCAAACCCATCCGTAATGCGGATGGGTTTGCTTTTGAAAAAATCACTTTGAATTTTTCTGCAATAGCTTTGTTGTAAAACCATCTTTGAAATGAAAATAACTTGCAAGTAAAAAAATGAATAGCTGAAATACACCCAATTCGAACGTGGGTTTAGATAACATACCAAAATAAGAGGCAGCAGATACTAATACAAGAAGAAATCTCTTTGCCGTATACCAACCAAAATGCTCCTCACTGGTATTGCATTTTGTTCGAGCTATCGCTTTAGATACTTTTGATGTAATTTGACCAAAGATAAGACATGATGCTAAAGACCAGTCGGGGGATATTATTATTTCTTGCCAAGAGGATAGATATAGCTTTACTGAAACAAGCAGCATGAAAGGAATTAAAATATACAGATATTCTGTTTTTAATTCAGCGTATGTGGCTTTTCGCTCTTTAATATCAAGCGTCAATTTCATATTGATGTCCACTGTATCTTTCTATATTGTCTATAGTAATTATCTTTGCATTCCTTATTTCTGGATGGCCATGTCCTTTAGTTGGGGTGTAAACATCATATTTAATTCTAGCTTTAATAATATCTTTGGGGCCAATGGCAGGGATTAGTCCTGCTTGGTATCGTTCTAACCATTCTTTTTGCAATATTCTAGCGGGGAAAGAACGATTTAATAATGTACTACGGAATGACCAAACTGAGTTGCCTTCATTGACAGAAATTTTGACATACAATCTATCATCGGTTTCATGAGACTTTGTATCACCTTGGAACATTTCTCTAGGATTACCTAAGAAGCGCCAATTTGTATTAATTTGGCACTCGGAACGATTACTTTCTCCATTTTTAAATGTTACAGACTCACCGTTTCTTATTTTTTGATTGGCATTTGAGAATTTGCTTAAAACAAAAGATAGGTTTTGTCTATCTATGTAGGGGTCTATCATTTGTGGCGGAATGTTTTGTGCTAGAGATGACTCTAATTTGGCTGCTAATTGTTCAACTTGCTCTTCACTCTCAGTTGACTCTTCATCGATAAGTTCTTTAAATAACTCATTCCCTGAGTTATAGAAAGCAGCCTCAAGGAGGCTATCTATTTTATCTGATATTACAGATAGCTTGCTTAGAATTGAACCTTTTTCTATGTCATTTAATTGAAAACTGAAATCTGTATCTAGTCCAATAGAACTACTAAGCAACTGACCAAGGTCTTGATAGGCATTGATATATGATGCCATTGCTTCGAATACTTCGGCAGGATTGCTCCTGTCTTTTAAATAGTCCAGCTTTATAGATAGTTCTGTTTTCACAGTGCTTTCCCGGGAAATAGTTTCAACATGTTTTTTGTCATCAAATGAGCATCATAGCTAGAAATATTTTTTAGGGAAGTTACTTCCCGATCAAATTCGACATAGATCAATAAATTATCTCGAGTATTGAGCTTTCGTATTGCCATTTACCCCCCCCCTCATCCCCAGCCCTTCTCCCGCAAGGGGAGAAGGGGGCAAATATGCGCCTCTGATGTGGTCTGGCAACCGGGCTTGGAATTGGCATTGGCCATCCCCTCTCCCTCGGGAGAGGGCTAGGGTGAGGGGCTGCTATCTGTGTTGTCGTTTCGTTTTGAGCCTTTACCTCTCTCCACTTCCCGCACCGTCGATCGCCATATTGGTCGTGGCTCGCTGCCGACCCCCCCTGATTTTTCTGACTTCCACCTGACTTCACCCAGACTTCACTCAACCTCATTTTCCCCTCACAAATCCCCCGTATCTTCTGCTCACTGCTTAAAAGGCCCGGCTTGCCACAGGGGTGGCGAGGGGGCGGTTGGTTCGAGGGAGCAAGATGATGAAAGGTTGGATGAAGTGTGGATTGGCCGGGGCTGTGGTGCTGATGGTGAGTTTCTGGGGCGGCAGCGTGCGGGCGGCAGGGATCTCCCTCAAGCAGGTGAGTGGCCCTGTCTATGTGGTGGAGGACAACTACTACGTCAAAGAGAACTCCATGGTCTATTTCGGGGCCAAGGGGGTGACGGTGGTGGGGGCGACCTGGACGCCGGATACCGCCCGCGAGCTGCACAAGCTGATCAAACGGGTCAGCAGCAAGCCGGTGCTGGAGGTGATCAACACCAACTACCACACCGATCGGGCGGGCGGTAACGCCTACTGGAAGTCCATCGGGGCCAAGGTGGTGGCGACGCGCCAGACCCGGGATCTGATGAAGAGCGACTGGGCCGAGATTGTCGCCTTTACCCGCAAGGGGCTGCCGGAGTACCCGGATCTGCCGCTGGTGCTGCCGAACGTGGTGCACGATGGCGATTTCAAGCTGCAAGAGGGCAAGGTGCGCGCCTTCTACGCGGGCCCGGCCCACACGCCGGACGGCATCTTTGTCTACTTCCCCGACGAGCAGGTGCTCTATGGCAACTGCATCCTCAAGGAGAAGCTGGGCAACCTGAGCTTTGCCAATGTGAAGGAGTATCCGCAGACCATCGAGCGACTGAAAGCGATGAAGCTGCCGATCAAGACGGTGATCGGCGGGCACGACTCGCCGCTGCACGGGCCTGAGCTGATTGATCACTATGAAGAGTTGATCAAGGCGGCGCCGCAGTCATAAGGGTTGCGCGACAGACTGGCAGCAAGCCGTGCAATCGCTGCAATCAGCAGCCATAACGGCACACCACAAAACGCCCGCTTTCAGGAAATAAGCGGGGGTTTTGCTGTTGCGGTTTTTTTGGTGGCTGTGAGTGCGTGGCATTAACGCTGTTCAAGGGAGGGAGGCTTTCATAAGATGGCCCTCTCTCTTTTCCCTGAAAGTTATCCATTTTCGTTATGCAATACGCCTCTCTCGTGCGCCTCAAGCAGGCCTTTATCACCGGGATGTGGGCCTCGCTGGTCAGCATCGTTATCGGCTTCGCCTTCAAGGTGTGGTTGGCGCAGTGGGTCGCCAAGGGGGAGCTGGCGCTGTTCAACAGCGTGGTCGATTTGATCTCCCTCTCCTTTATCCTGATGACAGGTTTTCGCTCTTCCATGGTGGTGAGTTACTCCCAGACCAAAAACGATCGGGACATCATCAATATCTTTCGCTACTTCCTCATCGGCATTGTGCTGCTCACCTGGGGGGCGGTGATCCCCTATATCAAGCACGGGCTCCATATCCGGGTGGAGTATCTGCAACTGGTGGGGGTCATCTTCGGGTTGGGGCTCAAGGTCTACTTCACCAATCTGGTGGCCATGTACCGGATGTATGCGCTCTCCAACCGGGTCACCTGGCTGGAGCCGCTGGCCAACGGTCTGCTGTTTATGGCCTGTTACTTCGGGCTGGGGATGGATGCGCTTGCCTCGCTCTTCTACGGGCTGACCTTCTCCTCGCTCGCCATCGCCGGTTATATGTATGTTTCGCGCCGCCGGGCCATCGCTACCAAGCCGCTGGCCAAGGTGGCGCTCGGCCCCGAGATGGTGAGCTATGTGAAGAAGAGCTTTACCGCCTCGCTGGAGGCGGGGGCCAGCATCCTGATGATCTATATCACTGTGCTGCTTACCATCCGCCACTTCAGCATCGACGAGCTGGGGGATTTTCAGGTGGTGGTGCGCCCCATCTTCACCTATATGACCACCTTGTTCGTCTTCCCCATCTACCGCTTTGTGCTGCCTGAGCTGGCGGTCAATCTGCGCAATGGCGATCACCGCCAGATAAGGCTTATTCGCCGCTGGATCTTCCGTCTCTCCGCCATCGTCAGTCTGGTGTTCTTTGGCCTGATGCTGCTGGCGGGCAAACCGCTGGTGCTGCTGTTCTTCCCCGCCGACTACGTGGGGGCGGTGCCTGTGCTGTTCCACTTCTCCATCTTCTTTATCTTTATGATGCTCAACGGCTATCAGCTCGCCTATATCAAGGCTCACGGTCACTTTACCCAGAGCTTGCTGATCCGGCTGGCGGGCATAGTGGCGCTGGTCGCCGCCTACTATCTGGTGGCCGAGTTCACCGCCAACGTGGTGGCGATTATCGTGGCGCAGGGGCTTGGCTATATGGTGATGTTTATCCTCTCGACTATGGCGGAGCGGCAGATCTTGCGATCCCTGCCACTGGTGCTGGCGACCCGTTAGGGGGTTACTCGCCAAGAGCAGGCTCCTGTTAGATAACAAAAAACGCCCATGCGGGCGTTTTTTTGTTGGCTGCTCAGGGGCGGCTTAACGCTTGCCCTTACCACCCTTGTTGCCAGCGAGCGCCTGCTTTCTGGCGCGCTGCTTCTGGGCCGCCTTGCTGTTGCGGCGCGGCTCGGGCTCGAAGCGGGTGAGGTCCGGCTCAAAGCCCGGGAACCACTGTTGGGGCAGGCGAGTGTCGAGCACCGCTTCCACTTTTTCCAGCAGCGGTGCATCTTCCGGGCTGAACAGGGTAATGGCGAGCCCCTTGTTGCCGGCACGGCCGGTGCGCCCGATACGGTGGACGTAATCCTCGGCCACAAACGGGAACTCGAGGTTAATCACATAGTTGAGATCCGTGATATCGAGGCCGCGGGCCGCCACGTCGGTGGCGACCAGTGCCTGCAGGGTGCCGGCGCGAAACTCCAGCAGCACCTTCTCCCGCGCGCTTTGCGACAGATCGCCGTGGAAGGCCAGCGCATTGATGCCCGCCTTGCCAAGCTGCTGGGCCAGCTTGTCAGCACCTTGGCGGGTGCGGCTGAAGATAAGCGCCGGTGCCCACCCTTTCACTTTCAGCATGTGTTCGACCAGCGCCAGCTTGCGATCGCTGTCCACCGTATAAACCCGTTGCTCCACCTCGGCCGCCGTGGTGTTGCGCGGCGCCACTTCAATCAGCTCGGGGTCGCGCAGCAGCACCTTGCAGAGGGCAAACAGGTTGTCGTCGCAGGTGGCGGAGAAGAGCAGGGTCTGGCGATCCACAGGGATCTGTTTGAGCAGTGCCTTGATCTCGTCCATAAAGCCCATGTCGAGCATGCGATCCGCCTCGTCAAACACCAGATGGCTGAGGTGTTCAAGGCTCAATGCCCCCTGACGCAGATGGTCGAGCAGGCGGCCCGGGGTGGCGATCAGGATATCCACCCCGGCTTGAAGCGCCGCGACCTGCGCCGCGATACTCACCCCGCCGTAGACCAGCGTGCTGGTGAGACCGGTACCCAGCCCGTAGCGCGCCACACTCTCGGCGACCTGCACCGCCAGCTCGCGGGTCGGCACCAGCACCAGCGCACGGATCGGGCGGGATGCATCGCTCGCCGGGTGTTGCATCAGTTGCTCCAGCAGCGGCAGCACAAAGGCGGCGGTCTTGCCGGTGCCGGTCTGGGCGCCCGCCATCAGATCGCGCCCCGCCAGAATGACGGGGATGGCGCTGGCCTGCACCGGAGTCGGCGCGGCATAGCCGAGCTCGGTCAGGGTCTGCTGCAAGCGGGGGGAGAGGGCCAGTTCGGCAAAGGAGGCTGTGGACATAGGGGCACCAGTCGGGGTTATCGCGGCCTGCGGCCACGATGCAATAAGTGATCGTGGCCGCGATGGTAGCAGAAGCAGGGGGCGCGGCAGAAGGCGGCTATGCCTCTGCATCGTCCGGCAACGGACGGATCAGCCGAATCTTTTTGCCCTCGTAGCAGGCGATGTTGTGCTTGCCGTGCTGTTTGACGTGGTAGAGCAGTTCATCGGCGAGATGCACCGCCTCGGTGACGGTGAGGTAGTCGCGAATGCGGATCACTCCGGCGGAGAAGGTGATGGGGGGGGGCAGCTCGGGGATCCCCAATGGGCGATCCAGCAGGCGACCAGCTGAGTGGATCATCATCTCGTCATCCTCCATCCCCTTGAACAGCACGATAAACTCCTCGCCGCCCCAGCGGATGGCGCTGTCCACCTTGCGGATATTGCTTCTGAGGTGGCGGGCAAAGGCGACCAGTGCCAGATCACCGATGCCATGGCCATAGGTGTCGTTGATGGACTTGAAGTTGTCGATATCGAGGATCATCAGGTAGTCGTGCTCATGGAGCAGGCTCTGACTGAGCACATCCCTGCGTGGCAGTCGAGTCAGGTGGTCGGTGTGCGCCAGTGTTCGCAGTCGCTGGTAGAGCTGCTTCCAGACAATCATGCTCAGCAACAGCACGATGAGATAGACCTTGAACGCTGCACTGTGAAAGGCCAGTTTGATGAAATCGAGCCAGCAGTAGGACCACTTCAGATAGAGATCTTCCCCCGCCTTGGTGCGCATAAAGGGTTTGCTCAGGCAGAAGTGCCAGGAACGGCAGGGCTCGGCAGCCTCAAACGAGATATCGGTGCGGGTCGGGTTAACAGTGTCGAAGGGTTGCAGCACATCGCTAAACGCCTCATCGACGGCGATGTCGATGCTGAGCAACCCGTATTTGTAGCCGCCACGCCCCGACTGATGAATGAAGGGGAAGCTCATTACTATGGTTTTGCGCATGCTGAAGGGGTCGATACCGATATCGGAGACAAAGGCCTCATCGGCGCTGCAGAAGGGGCGGCCGGGTGCAAAGCTGGCGCAACCGAAGTAGTGATACCAGGCAGGCAGGGTCATCAAATCCATCTTGATCGACGCCAGTCTGGCGGGCAGCAGCTTGTTGTCGGCCACCATGCCGATCAGCCGGTAGTCGTTCCAGATGGTGTAGATATTGATCACCTCCGGATAGGAGAGGGCATAGCGGAAGGTGTTGAGGATATTGGCGGCCGGATATTGCAGGGGCACATCGGCAAAGCGGTCCTTGCTTCTCAGGTCGTAGCCATAGAGGTAGTTGGTGTTCGCTTTGTTGTTTACTAGGTCGGTGGGGGTCTCCAGCGACCGCTGGTAGGCAAGATAGCTGGTGATGTTCTCCACCTCGAGGATTTTGGCCCGCTGGTAGAAGACCTCGAACACGTTCTTCTGCTTGGCTGTGATGAGCTCCATATCGTGCCGCAGGCTCTGATAGGTGTAATAGAAGACGCAGCCCAATCCGGTGAGGGCGAGCAGGGTCAGTCCGAGCATTTTGACGATGAACTGGCGAGCAGACGCCGATGGCCAGTGAAGAGTTGGGGATTTACCTGAAAATAAGGTCATAGGAGTCTGGGTGCGGTACCGATAGGGGCGTGAGCGCCATATGGGCAAAGTATACGCGAAGGAAATCCCGACAGGATCCACCGACAAACCTTGCCAGAAGCTGAAGCCCTCACCACTTATTTATCCCTACTCCACGATCAGCACGCTCTCGCTGGCCAGATGGTGCAGCCACTCCCTGACGATCAGCAGCACGGCGGCAAAGTGCTCGTCGCGGGGCAGCAAGCTGGCGGCGAGGGGATCCCCTTCCGCCATGGCGGCCAGCTGGCCAAAAGCTTGCTCCACCAGATCCCGGTCGAGCTGGTTGTCCCCCAGCACTTCGGCCAGCGATGGCTGGCTGCGCAGAGTCAGCTGCAAGCCGGGCGGGATCTGCGGGGCGATGCGCATCAGCTCATCTTCCACCACCATGATGGCCTGCTCCAGTTCGAGCGGGGTGGGTGGCGTGTGGCGAAACGGCCCGGGCTGGCTCAGCCAGAGCTGACTGCTCTGTTCACCAATCTCCAGCAGCAGGGTCATCATCTCCGGTACGGGTTGTGTCATGGTGCTGAGCTCCTGTATTGTAAACGTTTTCCCATTCTGCCTTTGATACCCCCGACGCCGACGTTTGGCGAGCACAATTTCTGCGAGTCGCCCCTTACTTTGTTGCAAACCCCTTGCAAAAAAATTCATTGGTGGCAGTCTGGATGTCTAAATGGCTGCTGCCGTTTCGTTATCCTCAGATGATTCAGGAGTTCAGATATGGATATTCGCACCGCTCCCCGCGCCATCGCGCTCGCTCTCATGCTGACCAGCGGCATCGCCGCCGCCAACGAAGCGCTGGTGATCCAGACCGATTTCGGCCTCAAAGATGGCGCCGTGTCGGCCATGAAGGGGGTTGCCTTCGGGGTGGATCGCACCCTGCCGCTCTATGATCTGACCCACGAGATCCCGGCCTACAACATCTGGGAAGCCTCCTACCGCCTCTACCAGACCCTGCAGTATTGGCCCAAGGGCACAGTGTTTGTCAGCGTGGTGGATCCCGGTGTCGGCACCGAGCGTAAGTCGGTGGTGCTCAAGACCAAGAGCGGCCACTACATCGTCACCCCGGACAACGGCACCCTGACCCTGGTGGCCGAGCACTTCGGCATCGAGGCGGTGCGCCAGATTGACGAGAAACTCAATCGCCTCAAGGGCTCTGAGAAGTCCTACACCTTCCACGGCCGCGATGTGTACGCCTATACCGGCGCACGGCTCGCCTCCGGTGCCATCAGCTACGAGCAGGTCGGCCCGCTACTGCCCGCCGAAGTGGTGAAGATCCCCTATCAGCCTGCGGTCGCCGAGAAAGATGGCACCCTCAAGGGCACCATCCCGATCCTCGATGTGCAGTACGGCAACGTCTGGACCAATATCGACGATGCGCTGCTGACCAAGGCGGGTATCAACAAGGGGGATAACGCCTGCATCAAGATCCGCGAAGGGGATGTGGTCAAATATGACGGCAAGGCGCCTTACGTCAGCAGCTTCGGTGATGTGCCGGAAGGTCAGCCGCTGGTCTACCTCAACAGCCTGCTGCAGGTGTCGGTGGCGCTGAACATGGACAGCTTCGCCGCCAAGCATCAGGTGCAATCCGGTGCCAACTGGCATATCAGCCTGAAGAAGTGCTCCTGAAGATTGTCGGGTTTTCGACAAGCGGGTTTGAAGCAAGCGAGGGCAGCCAAGGAGGCTGCCCTCTCTCATTGGGTGGTAAGGCGTTGCTGATAAGGAGTTGTTGTCAAAAAGCATATTAATTGAATGCAATTGATAATGATTAGTATTTGGTTGGATAATCGCGCACTTGTCTGACCACCTAACCATAACGAATGAAAACCAGCCTTTTACTGCTCAGCCTGCTGGCTCTGACCGCATGCAATGACAATCACAGCAATACGTCGGTGACCCCCTCACCCGATGTGACCCCGCCGGTCGTCAAGCCGACCGAACCGCCCATCACGCCACCAACAGTGCCGCCGGAAACTCATACCCGGGTTCCTCTGACCATTGAGGTCAATGTGGCCGATCGGCTGGGGGCGGGGGCACAGCTCGAGGTGAGACAGGTCGCCACCGGGATCCGCGTGCAGCAGGCCATCGAACCGGGCCAACCTGTCAGCATCACCTTGCCAGCAGATCTGCAACTGGATCAGCCGCTGGAGCTGTTCGGTAGCGACGAGGGCTATCTGCTGCGCGCGGTATCGGTGCGGGTGGCGGATCTCTCGGCCGGGATCACGCTGGCGCGCCGCAACAGCGTGCCGCGGTTGGGATTGAACGAGGAGGAGACGGCGCTCTTCCTGCTGGCGGATCAGAGCGGAGATGGTTCCCTCAGCCAGGCCGAGTGGGGCAGGGCAGAGGAGATCCGCCTGCAACAACAGGCTGTTATTCAGGATTACGCCGCTTTCCTGTTGGCCCAACGCCAGCCGGGTGCCGTGCTCGACTATGCCGACAGCTGGCAGATGCTGTTGGCCCTGCGCGATGACAAGCAGGCGCGCAGCTGGTATCAGCGCAGCAACAGCGCCCAGATCCAGTCCGCCCGTACCCAGCTCTATCCCGCCAATCCCAGCCAGCCGGACGAGCCGGAGACGGCGGATCTGCTGCGCCTCGATGAGCAGGGGCTGCTGGTGGTGCGTGGCCCCTGGCAGTGCCTGCACGATGTGCGCACGGTCAGCGGGGTCAAGGGCAGCCAGTACTGGCTTTATGGCAGTGACACCAGTGCGTTGAAGATTGCCAGCCAGCCACAACTGGCTGCGGGGCTGACCGCTTGCGGCCGCAGCGACTGGCGCCTGCCGACCCTCACCGAGTTCGAACGGCTGCTGAGCAGTGACAAGTCGGCATGGCGCTATCCCAATACCTTTGCTTTTGGCCTGCCCGCCCAGATCTGGCTGCAGGATGGTGCGGGTCAACCCCGTCTCTATCAACTGGCGACCCGAACCTGGCTGGATGAGGGAGAGGGCAGTCTGCTCTGGTATGCGCTGGCACCCTATCCGGTGCGCCCCTCCGTGGTGCGCGACAGCAGCAAGCCGGACATGGCGGCCCTGCGCGCCCAATACAGCGGTTCATCGGCCCAATGGCCTGCCGCCCGGGTGGATGAAGGGGTGGAATGGCAGGAGCTGGGGCCGCTGCCGACGGTTCCCTTCCCGGCCGACAACCCCTATAGCCGGGCCAAGGTGGTGCTGGGTCAGCAGCTCTTTTTCGACAAACAGCTCTCCAAGGGGCGGGACATCAGCTGTGCCAGTTGCCACGATCCGCAAAAGGGGTGGAGCGACGGCCTGAGCGTATCGGTCGGTCATCTGGGCCAGAAGGGCAATCGCAACGCCCCCTCCATCCTCAACAGCGCCTTCAGCTCGACCCAGTTTTGGGACGGGCGGGTCGCCACGCTGGAGGATCAGTCGCTTCACCCGATCCAGAACCCCATCGAAATGGCGCTGAGTCATGACGAGCTGCTGGCTCGCTTGCAGGCCAGCCCCGACTATCAGGCAGCTTTTGCCACCGCCTTTGGCGATCAGGGGATCACGCTGGAGCGGATCGCCAAGGCGATCGCCACCTTCGAGCGCACCATCATCAGCCGCGACAGCGATTTTGAGCGCTTCGTCAAAGGGGATAGTCAGGCTCTCAGTGACAAGGCGCTGTGGGGGATGCACCTCTACCGAACCGATGGCCGCTGCATGAACTGCCACTCCGGTCCGCTGCTGAGTCAGCACGGGTTCGAGAGTGTGGGGCTCACCTATTACGGTCGTGGCAAGCTGGAAGATCGCGGGCGCTTCCTGCAGACCCGCAACAAGGTGGACATCGGTCGCTTCAAGACCCCCAGTCTGCGGGATGTTGCCTACACCGGCCCCTATATGCACAACGGCATCTTCCCGATCCTGGCCCAGCGTATCGGTGGTTCGGTGCAGGGGGTGGTGGCCATGTACAACTTTGGCGTGACCAAGTGGAGCAGCGGGGTCGGCTTCCCGACTGGTGCGGATCAATATGATCCCTTCTTCCCCAAAGCCTCCGATCACCTGCATGCCCTTGGCCTCAGCAACGACGAGCTGGATGCCATCGGCGAGTTTTTGCGCAGTGCCTCGGCCGAGCCGCGCCGCACCCCAGCCACGATTGCTGAGCTGAGGGTGAGTGAGGCTGATGACCCGGCTCCGGTGGGGGCGGTGATCACCGGATTGGCGGTGCTGCCTGCCCAGCCTCAGCTGGAAGTGGGGCGGACGCTTCCTCTGCAACTGCAGTGGCAACTGAGTGATGGCTCTCTCGGTCCGCTCGATGCGCCAGTGGCGTGGCGCAGCGAACAGCCGGAGTTCGCCACCGTGAGTCTGCAGGGCGAGGTGCGTGGTGTGGCGGTCGGTACGGCACGATTGGTGGCGACCACGGCTCGTCACACGTTGACCGTGACGGTGCAGGTGGTCGATGCCCAGCCCGATTTTGCCCGGGGCTGCCGTCAACCCGAGCTGGTGGCAGGCAAGCTGGCCTTTGTCTGCCAGCTGACCAGGGACGAGGCGGAGCGTCTGTCCATCTCCTATGACGGTGTGAGCAGTGACAGCGATGGTGACTACAATCCCTTCCCGCTGGAGTATGTGACCATGGGTCAGGCGCGGGCGCGGGATTACTGCCAGCAGCTGGTGGCGCTCGGTCATGATGACTGGCGTCTGCCGACCCGGGCCGAGTTGGAGGTGCTGTTTGCCTCCTACAACAAGGATGGAACGACGGATCAGTTGCTCCAGCAGCAGGGTTGGCCGCTCTACAACCGCTACTGGAGCAGCGATGCGACTGCCAATGACGATGGTGAGTTGCCGCTGCTCGACCTGAGCACTGGTGATCCGCTGTGGGATCTGGCGGACGAGGCTCATGCCGCCACCTGCGTCAGGGCCATCTAGCCTTCATAGATAGTCAGATGAAAAACGGGCGCCTCGGCGCCCGTTTTGTTCTCTGGTAATAAAGAAAGGGATCAGAACTCGTTGGAGAGCGCCTTGTACCCTTTGACCAGATCGATATTGGTGTGGGCCACGTCCTCGGAGAACTCGGCGGCATCCACCGAAACCCGCGGGATATGGGTCAGATCGCTCTGCTGGTTGATGCGGGTGGTGGAGGGAACGTAGAACTCCGGCGGCAGATCGCAGCCATCGATCACCGAGTTGTGACGCACCACGGCACCATCGCCGATATGGCAGTTGAACAGCACGCTGTTGAAGCCGATAAAGACCCGATTCCCCACTTCGCACGGCCCGTGGACGATGGAGCGGTGGGCGATGGAGGTGTACTCGCCGATAGTGACGGCGGCGCCGGATTTGGAGTGGATCACCACGCCATCCTGAATATTGGAGTTGGCGCCGATGACGATGGGTTCCATCTCGCCGTTGGCATCCACTTCGTCGGCACGGATCACCGCATAGGGGCCGACAAAGACATTCTCTTTGATGATCACCTTGCCGCAGATGATGGCGGTCTTGTCGATATAGGCGGATTCGTCGATGACAGGCAGATGGCCGGAGGGATTCTTGCGGATCATGTTACATCCTGTGGTTGCCAAGAGGGATTATCTGGTGGTGGACGAGGAGCCTACCGGTCGGTCAGCTTACCCCTGCTCGCCCTCTGGTGAAACCCCTGACTGGTCTGACCCTTGTCGCGCGGCGTCTCGGCATGGCTGTTTCCCGCCGCCAGAATATGGGAGCATGGCTGTCATCCCGAGTCGCGTAAGGTGGACATATAAAGATGAAGAAGATGATTGCTCTGTTGGCGGGTGGTTTGTTGCTCTCCTCGGCCGTGCAGGCCAAAGGGGAGGCGGGGGAGTTTGACTATTACGCCATGGCGCTCTCCTGGTCGCCCGAGCATTGTGCCGTCAAACCGGCGGATCGGGACCAGTGTTCCCGCAAGCTGGGCTTTGTGCTGCACGGTCTCTGGCCCCAGTACGATCGCGGTTACCCCAGCAACTGCACCCGCGAACGGCTCGATCCCGATATGGAGAGCGAGTTTGCCGACCTTTACCCCAGCCGTTTCCTCTATCGCCATGAGTGGGAGAAGCACGGTACCTGCTCCGGTTTGAGCCAGCAGGACTTCCATCAGCTGGCAAGCGATCTGCGCCAGAAGGTGAAGATCCCGGCGGCTTACCAACCCCCGGAAGAGCCGCTGCGCAAAACCAGCTTCCAGCTTAAGGCCGATCTGGCGAGCGCCAACGAGTGGCTGGCTCCCGACAACATCACGGTAGCGTGCGCCGATGGTGGCCGCTTCCTGCGGGAGATCTACATCTGCGTCAATAAAGAGGGGACGGATGCGGTCACCTGCTCCGCCGAGATGCAAAAGCGCGAGCGCCGCTCCTGCGGTCAGCCGGACTTCCTGCTGCGCAGCGTGCGTTAAGCCTCCACTCTCTTCATCAGGCCCCTTGCGGGCCTGATGTGCAACCACTGCTATCGGAAAGGAGTCTGACAGATGGATGGCAACAACAGGTTTGGCCCGACAGAGCGGGCAATGCTGCTCGGAGTGAAAGGGATAGGGCCAACCGTTATCGGGCGGCTCGAACAGCTTGGCTACCATACCCTGGCTGGATTGGCCGAGGCCGATACCACCCGTATCGTCCAGTTGGTGGCCAGCATGCTGGGCTCGACCTGTTGGCAGAACAGCCCGCAGGCGCGAAGCGCCATCGATGGCGCCATCGCGCTGGCCCGCGCCCATCTGGCGACGGATGCT
>NZ_JBQBDJ010000004.1:0-2072500 GCF_051920165.1 Aeromonas sp. 11P | reverse complement strand
AGGCGTAGTCGATGGGAAGCAGGTTAATATTCCTGCACGACTTGTAATTGCGATGGGGGGACGGAGAAGGCTAGGTGGGCCAGGCGACGGTTGTCCTGGTGAAAGTGCGTAGGTGGTGTTTGTAGGCAAATCCGCAGACACAACACTGAGACACGAGACGAACACACTACGGTGTGGAAGCCATTGATGCCCTGCTTCCAGGAAAAGCCTCTAAGCTTCAGATTACAAGTCATCGTACCCCAAACCGACACAGGTGGTCGGGTAGAGAATACCAAGGCGCTTGAGAGAACTCGGGTGAAGGAACTAGGCAAAATAGAACCGTAACTTCGGGAGAAGGTTCGCTCTTGACAGTGAAGTCCCTTGCGGATGGAGCAGTTGGGAGTCGCAGTGACCAGATGGCTGGGACTGTTTATCAAAAACACAGCACTCTGCAAACACGAAAGTGGACGTATAGGGTGTGACACCTGCCCGGTGCCGGAAGGTTAATTGATGGGGTTAGCGCAAGCGAAGCTCTTGATCGAAGCCCCGGTAAACGGCGGCCGTAACTATAACGGTCCTAAGGTAGCGAAATTCCTTGTCGGGTAAGTTCCGACCTGCACGAATGGTGTAACCATGGCCATGCTGTCTCCACCCGAGACTCAGTGAAATCGAATTCGCCGTGAAGATGCGGTGTACCCGCGGCTAGACGGAAAGACCCCGTGAACCTTTACTACAGCTTGGCACTGAACATTGAACCTACATGTGTAGGATAGGTGGGAGGCTTTGAAGGCGTGACGCCAGTTGCGCTGGAGCCGTCCTTGAAATACCACCCTTGTATGTTTGATGTTCTAACGCAGGGCCCTGAATCGGGCTCGCGGACAGTGCCTGGTGGGTAGTTTGACTGGGGCGGTCTCCTCCCAAAGAGTAACGGAGGAGCACGAAGGTTGGCTAATCCTGGTCGGACATCAGGAGGTTAGTGCAATGGCATAAGCCAGCTTAACTGCGAGACGGACAGGTCGAGCAGGTACGAAAGTAGGTCATAGTGATCCGGTGGTTCTGAATGGAAGGGCCATCGCTCAACGGATAAAAGGTACTCCGGGGATAACAGGCTGATACCGCCCAAGAGTTCATATCGACGGCGGTGTTTGGCACCTCGATGTCGGCTCATCACATCCTGGGGCTGAAGTCGGTCCCAAGGGTATGGCTGTTCGCCATTTAAAGTGGTACGCGAGCTGGGTTCAGAACGTCGTGAGACAGTTCGGTCCCTATCTGCCGTGGGCGTTGGATGATTGAAGGGAGTTGCTCCTAGTACGAGAGGACCGGAGTGAACGAACCTCTGGTGTTCGGGTTGTCACGCCAGTGGCACTGCCCGGTAGCTAAGTTCGGAATCGATAACCGCTGAAAGCATCTAAGCGGGAAGCGAGCCCTGAGATGAGTCATCCCTGACCCCTTGAGGGTCCTAAAGGGCCGTTGGAGACCACAACGTTGATAGGTGGGGTGTGTAAGCGCAGTGATGTGTTGAGCTAACCCATACTAATTACCCGTGAGGCTTAACCATACAACACCCAAGAAGTGTTTCGAGCCTTGTAACGAATACGAAACTACTTACATCAGCTTTCACAGATTGAAGAATTTGCCTGGCGGCCATAGCGCCGTGGAACCACCTGATCCCATGCCGAACTCAGAAGTGAAACGCGGTAGCGCCGATGGTAGTGTGGCATTCGCCATGCGAGAGTAGGACACTGCCAGGCACCCAATACAAGAAACCCCGCTCATCGAGCGGGGTTTTTTATTGGCTGCAATCCAGCAAATCGCCTGATAATTGCTCCGTTTTATTCCTCTCCCTTTGAATTCCTCGTCTTCCCAGTCGGTTTCACTCATAAAAAACGGTCGCAACAGCTTAAAATGGCGCTTTATTTCGTCGGAGATAGCCCATGTTTTGTCCAAAATGCGGCGGTCAAACCTTGCAGAGCGTCAGCCCCAAAGAGTTTCGCTGTGGCTGCGGTTTTCATTTTTTCCAGAATGTGGCGACGGCTGTGATGGTGGCGCTTTGCTGGCAGGATGAGGTGCTGGTTGCGGTGCGCGCCCGCAATCCGGGCAAGGGGTTGCTGGATCTGCCAGGCGGATTTGTCGATCCCGGCGAGTCGCTGGAGGGGGCGCTGGTGCGCGAGTTGCAGGAGGAGCTGGGGTTCGATGTCAGCGCTCAACCTTTACCTATCTCGGTTCCTTCCCCAATATCTACCCCTACGATGGCATCACCTATCACACCTGTGACACCTTTTTCACCATCAGGCTGAGTGAAAAACCGGTCATCCAGCCAGCTGACGATGTGGCCGCCTGTCAGTGGTTGAAGATCAGCGATATCCCCTTGTCCCGCTTTGCTTTCGAATCGACGCGCACAGCGATGGCGCGGTTGCAGCAATCCCCTTTGCAAGCCTGATCCCTGCTGATGACGATGGGGATTGGCTGCGACCATCCCTGTCTCATCCTTGTCCGCTTTTGTCCCGCAGACGCCATTCGTCAGACGGTGAGTGGTATAGTCTGCAGTGGATCCGGATTCAAGGAGCATATCGTGAAGAAGATAGTTCTCATCTTGCTCGGCATCGCCGTGGCGGCCTTGCTGGCCATAGTGACGCTGATAAGCCTTATCGACCCCAATCAATTCAAGCCCCAACTGGCTGAACAGGTGCGCAAGAGCACGGGTCGGGAGCTGGTGATGGCAGGGGAGATTGACTGGCGTTTCTGGCCGAGTCTTGGCCTCTCGCTGGAGAAGGTTGCTTTGCGCAATCCGGCCGGTTTTGCCGAGCCTGATCTGGTTCGTTTCGAACAGGGCGAGGCCTCGGTGGCCCTGTTGCCGCTGCTCTCCCATCGTCTGGAGATCGGCAAGGTGACCTTGAGTGGCGCCCATCTCTTTATCCAGACCAAGGCGGATGGCAGCTCCAATCTGAGCGGACTGATCAAAGATGCCACTGCTGATGCAAGCGAACCGGTCGTCCCCGCAACCCCAGCGCCAACCGCTGATAGCAAGCCCTGGCAGATCAGCTTGCAGGGTGTCGCGCTCTCCCAGGCCAGTGCGCTGGTACAGGATGATCGCAGCGGCACCTCGCTGCGACTGGATCGCCTCGATCTCGATATGGGGCAGCTGGCCACCGGTCAGTGGGTACCCGTGACGCTGGCCGCCAAGGGGAGTGCCGACAAGCTCGCTTTCGACGTTAAAGGGCAGACCCAGATCAAGCTGGCGCAGGAGGTGATGGAAAGTGAACTGAAAGATCTGAGCCTCAGTGGCAGCCTGAGTGACCCGTCCCTGCGACTCGACAGTTTCTCCATCAAGGGAGACCGACTGGCCCTTGGTGAGTGGAGCAACCTCACGTTAGCGCTGAAAGGAGCCAAGGTAGAGGGGCAGCAAGCTTCACTGGCTGGCTCGCTGGAAGGAACGCTCAAGGGACGGCTCGATAAAGAGATGAAGCTGGCCGAGCTCTCCGATGTGCTGCTGACGGCAGCGCTGGAAGGTGATGCGCTGCCACGCCCGCAGATGAAGCTGAAACTGGCCGGGTTTGCCCGTGCCGAGCTCGACAAGCAGTTGATTACCCTGAGCAAGCTGGTGATGAGTGCTGATGAGGCGCTACTGAGTGGTGATGGAACCGTGCAGCTTGGCGCTGTTCCCGCAATCAGCTTCGATCTCAAGGGGGAGAAGCTGGATCTCGACAAATGGCTCGCCAAATCGGCACCGACCACACCTGCGCAGGCGAAAGAGGAGAAACCGGCGGCCGGTGTTGCCAATACCGCGGTAAGTGGCAATAAAGCGGCAACCGGCAAGAGCGAAGCCCTCTCCGCGGTCGAACCGGATCTGGGCGCTCTCAAAGGGGTGGATCTGGATGGTCGGCTGCAACTCGGCAGCCTGCGTCTGAAAGGGCTGGATCTCGGTGCTGTCGATCTTCAGGTGGCTCTGGCCAAAGGGCTGCTGACGCTCAAACAGTTCAGCGCGACCGTGGCAGGTGGTCAGGTAAACGCGAACGGGGTACTCGACGCGCGCCAGCAACCCGCCACCTACAAGGTGCACAAACAGGTGGCCGGAGTGAACATTCGTCCCTTGTTGCAGACTCTGGCTCAGAGTGAGCTGCTGGAGGGCAAAGGCGATCTCGATGTGCAGGTGCAAGGACGTGGTCTCTCTGAGTTGGCGCTGCGCAACGGGATGCAGGGCAAGGTTACCTTGAAGCTGAGTGACGGCGCCCTGCACGGCATCAACCTGCCGGAGATGATCCGCGAGGCGCGGGCCACCCTCACCGGCAAGGGAGCCGAGCAGGTGAAGGAGGCGCGCAAGACCGACTTCAGCGCCCTGACCGCCAGCTTCCAGATTGCCGATGGCATTGCTCGCAGCAACGACATCCAGCTCTTTGCCCCAGCCCTGCGGGTCAAGGGCGAGGGGCAGACGGCGCTGGTGCCGGAGAGCCTCGACTTCCTGTTCCTCACCTCCATCGTCGAGAGCAGCAAGGGGCAGGGGGGCAAGGATGTGGACGAGCTGAAGGAGATCACCATTCCGGTGCGGATCGGCGGTCACTGGCAGGCGCCCAGCTACCAGCTCGATGTGAAGGCACTGCTCAGCAACAACAAGCTGCTGGAGGATAAGGCTCGCAAGGAGGCTGAGCGCGGCCTCAAGAAGCTGCTGGGTGACAAGGCCGACAACGATGCCGTCAAAGGGGTGGCTGACCAGCTGCTCAAGGGACTGTTCAAATAGGTGATGGTTCATATGGGCTGGCGGAAGCCGCGCCAATGCTGTTAGCGGTTGACCGGATGTCAGCGCCATTGAAAAATGGCGCTGACATTTTTTATGGCGCAGTGATCTGCTGTGCCTTGATCCGGAGTCATCTCGAGTTGAACCCATGCGCCTGATCCTGCTGCTCTGCTCCCTGATCTGCTACGGCATGGCATCTCCCGTGCTGGCCGGGCCGCTGGCAGATAGCCTGGCGGATGAGCTGGCCAGACTGGCTCCCGAACAGGCGCTGCCTCTTGACGAGGTGCAGCGGCTCGACCGGCGCCTGATTGCTCCCGACTCCCTTCATCCCGCCTGGCAGCGTTATCCGCTGCGCCAGTTGCAGGCCATCTATCGCTATCAGCAGGAGTGCGGGACAGAGAAAGACTTGCCCGCCGAGTGGCTGCCACTGCTGCGGGCGCTTTGTGGCCAAGGGACTACGCCCTCGACCCGCTGGTTTGCCGCACACCCCGTCTATCCGCTGGGCGGCTCCAGTGCGGCGCGCTGGCAGGCTGGTCATCCGGCGGCCGGGCTCGACGCTCTGCTCCATGTGCGGGAGCGGCGTGATCAGCTGGGGCTGCTTGGGGAGCTCGGCGATGACAACCTCGATGCCCTGCTGCGGGGGGGGCGCTGGCTGCTGCAATCGGGTCAGCTCTGGCTGCTTGCCGATGGGCAGTGGCGTCGTTACGGCGCCGGGCAGTGGCAGCCGCTGGCCGAGCGGCTTGGCATGACGCTGGATAGTCGTACCGCTGGTACTTGTGAAGAGCGAGTCGGAGCGATCTGCTTCAATACTCGCCCCACGTTGCATTGGCAGTGGCTGGCGCTGGCCAGCTCTCTTGGTTTCATCCTGCTGCTGGGGTGGGCCAGCTGGCAGCGCTGGCTCCTGCTGCGGGAGCGGCGTGTCGCATTGCAGATGCTGACCCACGAGCTGCGGACCCCCATCATGGCGCTCTCCGGCATCAGCGAGGAGCTGCGCCACGATTTCGACCGGCTGCCCCCTTCCGCCCAACAGAGCGTGGGGCAGCTGCTGGGCAGTGTCGCCCGCCTGCATCAGCTGGCGCAGGCCAGTCGCCACTATCTGGCGGCTGAGACTCTGGAAGATGAGCGGGTGGCGGTCAGTCTGGCCGAGTGGCTCACCCTGGCTTGCGAGCGGCATGACGCCACCTTCTGCCTTGAGCGGGAGATGACTCTGGCGCTCCCCTTCTACTGGCTCGATCTCGCCCTCGACAACCTGCTGCGTAACGCCAGCCAGCATGGCCGCGCGCCGGTTCGGATCTGTGCCAGCTGGCAGGCGGGGCGTTTGATCCTCGCGGTCAGCGATGGCGGCGAGCTGCTGGGTTACCGGCTCGCCACCCTGCTGCGCCGCGGTGCCCGTGCCGAGGGTTTGGGGCTGGGGCTTGCCATCGTGCGCCATCTGCTGCGCCGTCTTGGCGGGCGCCTCGCCCTATCCGGCCCGCCCACCACCTTCACCCTGACGCTGCCCTGCCAACTCTGGAGCGACCCCGAATCATGAAGACCATTCTGCTTGTCGAAGACGAGGCGCTGCTGGCGGAGAACCTGCAACGCTATCTGACCCGCGAAGGGTATCGCTGCCTCTGGTGCGACACCCTGACAGCGGCGGAGCAGCAGTGGCTGGCGGCGGATCTGGTGCTGCTGGATCGCACCATGCCGGAGGGGGATGCCCTCGACTGGCTACCCCTGTGGCTGGCGCGCAAGGCGCTGCCGGTGATCGTGCTGACCGCCAGGGTGGAGGTGAGCGATCGGGTGGCTGGGCTCGATGCAGGGGCGCGCGACTACCTGACCAAGCCCTTCTCCCACGATGAGCTGCTGGCGCGGATCCGGGCTCAGCTGCGTCAGCTGGGGGATGGCACTCAGGCGGTGGGCGGCTTGCAGCTGCATCCCGCCCGGATGCAGGCGAGCTGGCAGGATGCGGAGGTGAGCTTCACCCCCACCGAGTTTGCCTTGCTCACCCTGCTGGTGCGAATGGCGGGGCGGGTACTGAGCCGGGAGGAGATCCTCAACCGGGTGTGGGGCTATCAGGCGTTCCCCTCCACCCGCACCGTCGATACCCATATTCTGCAACTGCGCCAGAAGCTGCCCGGGTTGGCCATCGAGACGGTGCGCGGCATCGGCTACCGGCTGGAGGTGCCAGCGTGAAGCGTGCAACGCTGGCTGGACCGCTGTTGGCTCTGAGCGTCGGCTTGCTAAACGCAAGCTGCGTGATGGCAACCGAACGCCTCCTGGACACCGAACGCGCCGACCCGCTGCAACCGGCTACCTTGGCGCTGTTGCAGGGGGATAACCGGCACGCCTGGCAATCTTTGCAGCAGGCTTGGCCTGCGCTCAACAGCGATGCCGAGCGCCGTAGCTGGCAGGGGATGCTGGCCGCGCTGAGTGCCCAGCACTGCGGCAAGGATTTCCCGCTGACTCTGCCTGATGGGGTGAGCGAGCTGCGCCTTGAGCTGATCCAGCGCGATGCGCCGCTGCTGCGGGATTATCGGGTGCAGTTGACCGGGGAGGGGTCCATCACCGCCGCTGAACTTGTCGATCCCGCTGGCCGTGACCGACTGGCAGGCGCCCAGTGGGAGGCGGAAGAGAATAAAGGGGTCAGGGTCGTGGGAGCCGATCTACCGACGCCTTTGCCAGCCGGACTCTATCAGCTGCGGCTGGCGGTGGCGGGCAAGGAGTGGCAGGTGGCGCTGCCGCTGCCTGCGGTGCAGGATCTGGACTGGCTCTCCCGCTCGCCGCTGGCGGTGGCTAATCCCCCCGCCAATCCCGTTTCCTGTACGCAGCTCTGGCTCGATCAGGCGGTGCTGGCCCGCCCGCAATATTCCCTGCTGTGGTGGAACCGTCTGCCTCTCGATGGCAAGGTGGGTTGGCCTGCTGCCACGCCCGACAGCTGGCGTACCCTTTCGCTGGTGCAGACCAGTCAGCGTGGCCAGCTGGTGTTGCAGCTGAGCCACAGTCAGGCGGGGCCAGTGGATTAATGCGCATCGTGATAGGCAGGTGCCCGCAATCCTGACATTGGCCTGACAATCGCAGGCGGCCGATCTGCTGAAATGGCGATTCCCTTGTCTTATCAGGAATCACAGACCATGACTCTTCTTCCCGTGCTAACGAGCCGGATCCGCCCGCTGCTGCTGTTGGCGCCGCTGTTCTCCCTGCCTGCCGAGGCGCTGACCCTGGCCAACGAGCAGTGGCGTATCGAGCTGGATCCCGCCACTCTGGCAGCCGAGGCTGTGCTGCCATCGGGCCAGCACTTGGCCATCTCTTCCCCCGGCCCGCGCCAGCCGGTCACCGCCTTGCAGCAGGAGGGGGAGCGCGCCAGCTGGCTGACCCGTGCCGATGGCGAGGTGCGGGCGTTGGCTCGCCTTGAGGGCAACCGCCTGATCCTCACCCTGAGCCGCGCGACCACTGGCGAGCTGGTATGGCCGCGGGTTCCGGCAGGGGCACAGGCGCTGATGCTGCCGATCCACGAGGGATTCCGCATTCCGGCTACGCACACTGCGTGGCGCAAGGCGCTGGCGCAGGAGTATCAGGGGATCAACACCACGGATAATCTGACCCTGCCGGTGGTTGGGCTGGATCACGGCGATCAGCAGTTGGCGATCCTCTTTGCCAACCCTTTCAACAACCGGCTCACCTTTGCTCCGAAGCAAGATGGCATTGCCCTCACGGCGACCCACAGCGTCAATCGCCTTAATCAGGCTGACCCCTATGAGGTGGAGGTATCGCTGCAGCCAGGCAACGACTGGCTGGCGGCGGCCAAGGCCTATCGCAGCTGGTTGCAGGAGCGGGGCGAGCTGGTCTCGCTCGAGAGCAAGCTGGCGGCGGTGCCGGATGGCAAACGGCTGATCGGTGCCTCTCACCTCTACCTTTGGGGCGAGCGACTGCTGGTGCCACAGGATGTGAAGAGCTGGCCCGCTCTGCGCCGCCTGATCCCCGCCGACTGGCTCAAGGGTGAGAGCAAGAGTGCGCTGCAAGCGCCCGATCTGGCCCGCAACCGCTACCTGCAAAATCTGGTGCTGGCCGGGGTAGAGCAGGCGCTCGCGCTGCGCCATCCGGGTCAGCAACCGGTCGATTTCAGCGCCCGGCGCGCACTGGCAGCAAGGCAACTGGGCGCTGCGCTCAACGATCCGCAAAGCTGGGGTGATGGCAGCTCGGCCAAGATGATCGCCGCTCTCACGCAGGCTGGCTTGCCCAGACTCTGGCTGGGGCTGCCCCAGTGGACCGCCGGCTTTGCCGCGCCAGAGGGGATTAAACTTGCCAAACAGGCGGGTTATCTCATTGCACCCTACGACTCCTACGATACCGCGTTGCCGGAGGGGAATCGCCAGCAGAGCTGGCTCACCGCCCAGATGGGGCAGGATATCTACCTGCGCTGCGGCATCATGCAGGAGAACGGACGGCGCAAGAGCGGCTTTCAAAACAGCGGCGTCTACACCAATCAGGCTTGCGTGCGCCCGGTGATGGAGCAGCGCGTGCCCTGGGTGCAGCAGGCGAGCCACTACAACAGCTGGTTCCTCGATGTGGCGGCGACCGGCATGGTGTTTGACGACTTCGATCCGGCCAAGCCGACCACTCAGGCGCAGGATGCGCAGAACCGGATGGCGGGGATGGCGTGGATTGCCAAGAGTCAGGGTGTGCTGGTGGGCTCCGAGGAGGGCGGGGCGGTAGCCAATCGCACCGCTGCCTTTGCCCACGGCCCCCAGACCAGCGGCTTTGGCTGGCAGGATCCCGATATGCGCCGCAACAAGCGATCCCCCTACTATCTGGGGGCCTGGCATCCCGACTATCAGCCCGATTACTTCTTTCGCCAGAGCCACCTAAAACCTGAGTATCAGGGGCTCTACTTCGATCCGGTGCTGCGGCTACCGCTGTTCCAGAGTGTCTTTCACGACAGCATAGTGACTACCCATCACTGGACGATGGACAGCCTCAAGTTCAAGGAGAGCCGCCAGGTGACCGAGCTGTTGCAGCAGCTCTACAACGTGCCGCCGCTGCTCAATCTCAGTCTGGATAGCGCCAGCGTGCGCATTCCTTACCTCAAGGGGCTCGATGCCTTCTTCCGTCCGCTGCATGAGCGGCTCTACAACCAGCCGCTAACCGGTTTTCGCTGGCTCGATAAAAGAGGTGTGGTGCAGCAGAGCCAGTTTGCCGATGGCACTCGACTGATAGCCAATTTCGGCCCGGCCACCGAGCTGGCAGGGATCAAACTGGCCGCTCAAAGCGTGTTGGCGCTGCTACCCGATGGCAGGCAGTTGCAGTTTGTCTCGCTGCACGATTGAGTGGCTGTGCACTAATCGACAGCGATAGAGACGATATGGGCCCGCCTGAAGCAATTCAGGCGGGCCCTTTCTCATTGCCACTGGCGGGAATTACTCCCCCAGCAGGGTTTGCCAGACGGCGAGGACATGGCTGCGCTCACTCTGCAGCTGAGCGTCGCTTACCTTGCGGGAGATCTCCGAGAGGTTGAGGCGATGGCCGAGGTTGCGGATCTCCAGATAGGCCTGCTTCAGCCCCTCCGCCTGCTCCAGCGTCAGCACCCCCGCCATCACGCACTCGTCGAAGATGCGCACGTTATCGGACCAGCGGGTGAGGGCATCGGGCTCGCCGCAGGCGTGGGCCAGCACCAGATACTGGGCGATAAACTCGATATCCACCATGCCGCCGGGGGACTGCTTGAGGTCGAACTCGCCAGCCCCCGCTTTCAGCAGGTGATCCCGCATCTTGTGGCGCATCTCGCGCACCTCGCGGGCCAGGCTCGGCAGCTCCCGCTCCTTGGCCAGCACATCGCGGCGGATACGGGCAAACTCGGCAACGATGGCATCATCGCCATAGATGGGGCGGGCCCGCACCAGCGCTTGATGTTCCCAGGTCCACGCCTCGTTTTGCTGATACTGCTCATAGGCCGAGAGGGACGAGACCAGCAGGCCGGAGTCGCCGGAGGGACGCAGCCGCATATCGATCTCGTAGAGGATCCCGGAGGGGGTTCGGGTGCTGAACAGGTGCAGGATCCGCTGGGCCAGACGCAGATAGAACTGGCGGCTGTCGATGGGCTTGCGGCCATCTGTGTAGCTGTTGGGGTCGCCGCCGTGCAGGAACACCAGATCGAGATCCGAGCCGTAACCGAGCTCGATGCCGCCCAGCTTGCCGTAGGCCACCACCGCAAAGCCGCGCTGATCGCTCACCGCCACCTCGGGTGGCACCCCGTAGCGCTCGCTCATCTGGGCCCAGGCCTGATTGACCACCTCTTCGGTGATCGCCTCCGCCAGCCAGGTGAGGTGGTCGCTCACCTTCATCAGCGGCAGGGCGCCGGCGATATCGGCCGCCACGATGCGCAGCAGCTGCACCTGCTTGAACTGGCGCAGCGCCTCCATCTGCTGCTCCACGTCCTCTTCGGGGATGCGCAGCAGGAACTGGCGCAGTTGGGGCTTGTACTGATCGAGCGGGGTGGGGTGGTAGAGGTGCTGGGGATCGAGCAGCTCATCCAGCAGGATAGGGTAGCGGGCCAGCTGTTCACTCACCAGATGGCTGGCGTCGCACAGCCGCACCAGCTGGCGCAGGGCACCCGGGTTTTCCGCCAGCAGCTGCAGATAGGCGCTGCGGGTGAAGATGCGGGTCAGCAGCTCGCACACCCGCTCGAACAGGCGGGCAGGTTGCTCGCTGGCGACCACCAGCCGCAGCAGCTCCGGCATCAGCCAGTCCAGCGCGATGCGCCCCTGCGGGCCGACCTGACGGCGCTTGTACTCCTCCTTGAAACGCAGTAGCGCGGCGCAGAGCGGGGCGGGCTCGGCCACTCCCTGCGCGGTCAGCAATTTTTCCAGCTCGGCGGCGTCGAGCTCGGTGCGCCAGAGATCGAGCCAGAGCTGCTCCAGATGGGCGGGTGCCTCTTTCTCTTCCCCCACCACGGCGGCGAACTCCTGATGGACGGCGGCCATCTCCTCATCAAGATGAGTCATAAAGGCAGCCCAGTCGGTAAAGCCGAGGGCGGCGACGAGCCGCTGGCGATCCCGCTCCTCGGTGGGCAGGGTCTGGGTCTGCTGATCGCCGATCTCCTGCAAGATGTTCTCGACCCGGCGCAGGAATCGATAGGCATCCAGCAAGCGATCGCAATGGGCAGATTCGAGGGCGCCACATTGGGCGATGGCGGCCAGCGCTTCAGGCAGGTGGCGCACCCGCAGTGCCGGTTCGCGCCCGCCGCGAATAAGCTGCAGCGCCTGGGCGATAAACTCCACTTCACGGATGCCGCCAGCCCCCAGCTTGATGTTGCCCTCCAGCCCCTTGCGGCGCACCTCGGCGGCGATCATCGCCTTCATCTGGCGCAGGCCGTCGATAACGCCAAAGTCGATATAGCGGCGAAACACGAAGGGGCGCAACATTTCGGCCAGCTCCACAGCGTGCTCGCACTGGGGCCCCAGTACCCGCGCCTTGACCATGGCGTAGCGCTCCCAGTTGCGACCGTGGTGCTGGTAGTAATCCTCCATGGCGGCGAAGGAGATGGCGAGCGGCCCCGCATCGCCAAAGGGGCGCAGTCGCATATCGACCCGGAACACCTGACCATCCTGGGTGGGCTGGTGGAGGGCGTTGATGATGCGCTGACCGAGCTTGATGAAGAACTGCTGGTTGGCCAGCTCGCGCCGCCCGCCAACCGTGTAGCCGTTTTCGGGGAAGGTGAAGATAAGGTCGATATCCGAGGAGAAGTTCAGCTCGCCGCCCCCGAGCTTGCCCATGCCGAGGATCAGTAGCGGTTGCGGATTACCGTTGCCATCCATCGGGGTGCCCAGCTCGCTGCACTGTTTGGCGTAGAGCCAGTCGCGAGCGGAGCAGATGAGGGCATCTGCCAGTTTGGTGAGATGGATAAAGCTCTCTTCCACTTCAGAGTGGCCCAGCAGTTCGCGCCAGGCGATCACCAGCATGCGGCTGCGGCGGAACTGGCGCAGGATGCGCTTGAGCGCCTCTTCATCGCTTACCTCGGCGAGCAGGGCGGTCAGATCGCGCTGGTAAGCGGGCCAGCGTTCGGTTCGTTCGAGATCACCGGAGGCGAGCAGCTCGGTCAGCAACGCCGGCTGTTTGAAGAGGGAGTCGGCGACAAAATCGGAGAGGCCGAGCAGGGTCAGCAGGGTCTGGCGAACCGGCTCGGGTTGCGCGCCATAGTCGGGGGTCAGCTCGACCAGACGCTGCCATTGGCGCTCGGCCTGTTCTTGCAGCAGGGGGGAGAGGGCGGAGAAAGAGGGGGAGTGCTGGGCCACGGTTGCCGTCCTTGTGGTTAACGAAACTGCCGGATAAAAAGCTGGCTGCCAATCTAGCACTGTCAGGCCCCCGCGTCACAGCGCAGGGGCGAGAAGCATGATCCGGCAAATAAAAATGGGCTCCCTGTCGGGAGCCCATCGGATTGCGCTGGTCATTATCAGTGGCTGTCGACCCAGACGAACTTGAGCACGAACAGCAGGGCAACCACCAGCACGCAAGGGTTGATCTCGCGCCAGCGGCCGGTACCTGCCTTCATCACGCAGTAGGAGATGAAGCCCACGGCGATCCCCTCGGTGATGGAGAAGCTGAACGGCATCATCACCGCGGTCATAAAGGCCGGTACCGCTTCGGTCAGATCTTCCCACTTGACCCGAGTCAGCTCGGAGCACATCAGCACGCCCACATAGATAAGGGCGCCAGCGGCGGCGTAGGCCGGCACCATGGCGGCGACCGGAGAGAAGAAGATCGCCAGCAGGAACAGCAGGCCGACCACAATGGCGGTCAGACCGGTACGGCCGCCGACGGCGACGCCGGAGCTGCTCTCGATAAAGGCGGTAACCGAGGAGGTGCCCATGAAGGCGCCGCCGACTGAGCTCACGCTATCGACCATCAGCGCCTGTTTCATGCGTGGGAAGTGGCCCTTGTCATCGGCCAGCTTGGCGCGGTTGGTGACACCGATCAGGGTGCCGGAAGAGTCGAACAGGTTGACCAGCATAAAGGAGAAGATGATCCCGGCGAGGCTGATATCGAGCGATCCCATCAGATCCAGTTGGCCGAACACCGGCTCGATGCTGGGGGGTATGGAGACAAAGCCCTTGAAGGTGACATCGCCAAACAGCCAGCCCAGACCCGTGGTGACCACGATGGCGATCAGCACGGCGGAGTGGACGCCGCGGGCGGAGAAGATGCAGATCAGGAAGAAACCGAGCAGACCCAGCAGGCAGGGCAGGGAGGTGAGATTGCCCACGGTCACCATAGTCGCGGGGCTGGCCACGACGATCCCTGCGTTGTGCAGGCCGAGCAGGGCGATCAGCAGACCGATACCGGCGGTGATGCCGACCCGCAGGGTGAGCGGGATGTTGCCGATCAGCCAATAACGCACCCGCAGCAGGGTGAGGATCAACAGACCCATGGCGCCCCAGAAGATGGTGCCCATGCCCACTTGCCAGGAGTAACCCATGCCCGCGACCACCACGAAGGCGAAGAAGGCGTTGAGGCCCATGGCGGGGGCCAGCGCGATCGGCAGGTTGGCCAACAGGCCCATCAGGATGCTGCCGATACCGGCGATGAGGCAGGTGGTGACGAACACGGCCTGGGTGTCCATGCCCGCAGCAGAGAGGATCTGCGGGTTGACGAACACGATGTAGACCATGGTCAGGAAGGTGGTGATACCGGCGATCACTTCGGTGCGTGCGGTAGTGCCATGGCCTTGCAGGGCAAACAGGCGCTCAAGCAATCCTTGCCCGGCGGCCTGATTGGCAGCTTGGTGTTGTTGATTCATGTTGGATTCCAATAGGTGACGTGAAATAAGCAGCAGGGGAACGGGCTATCCCATCCATGCGGGGTAAATTGCCCTGTTTCTGGTGGTTAAGTAACCAGACTCGTCCTGATACCGTGACAGCGCGCACATTTTTACACAGGCGGCGCCGTTTACAAACCCCGGATCTGCGAAGCAGATCAATGAATAGAGCAAAAATTCAAACGTTTGCTTTTTGAGCATGAAAAAAGGTTCTCAGCGGAGAACCTTTTATCGAAAATTGGGGGCTTAAAGGGTTTTGAAGTAGCGCTCGACCAGCTGGGCCAGCACCGAGTCGAGCCGGTCTTGCACTTCACCCAGCTCGCGGCCGAAGCGGCGCAGAAAGAGGCTGGCCTGCTCTTCGGTCAGTTTGCGCCCCTCGATAAAGAACTCCTGCTCCGGCAACTGTTTGTCGTAGCGGGGGATCAGCTCCCAGCTCACCAGTTCGGGCTCCACGGCGGCAAAAATCTTGGCGGCAGCGGCACAGAAGGTCTCGATGTGCGCCTTGCCATCCGGCCCGAGGCAACCCGGTTCAACCCGGATCTGGATGGTGAGTTTTTTCTCTATGGGGGTCGTCATCGTGCTACATCCATGCAAAGGCATCCGTCTAGGATTGTAAATCAAAAGGCAAGAGAAAGGGGAGCCGAAGCTCCCCTCAACACGCAGTCAGCCTTACTTGGCGATGCGCTTGTATTTAGCGCGGTGCGGCTGGATCGCCTCGGCGCCGTAGGTCTTCTTCTTCCACTCTTCGTATTCGGTAAAGTTACCTTCGAAGAACTCGATCTTGCCCTCATCCTGATAGTCGAGGATGTGAGTGGCGATACGGTCGAGGAACCAGCGGTCGTGGGAGATGACCATGGCACAACCCGGGAACTCCAGCAGGGCGTTCTCGAGGGCGCGCAGGGTTTCGATATCCAGATCGTTGGTCGGTTCATCCAGCAGCAGCACGTTGCCGCCGGTCTGCAACAGCTTGGCCAGGTGCAGACGACCGCGCTCACCACCGGAGAGCTCGCCAACCCGTTTCTGCTGGTCGGAACCCTTGAAGTTGAAGCGGCCGATATAGGCGCGGCTCGGGAACTCGTAGTTGCCGATGCGCAGGATATCCTGACCGTCAGCGACTTCCTCGAATACCGTCTTCTTGTCATCCATGCTGTCGCGGAACTGATCGACAGAGGCCAGCACCACGGTTTCACCCAGGGTGATGGCGCCGGAATCCGGCTGCTCCTGACCCGACATCATGCGGAACAGGGTCGACTTACCGGCACCGTTCGGGCCGATGATGCCGACGATGGCACCCTTCGGAATGGCAAACGACAGATCGTCGATCAGCACCCGATCACCATAGGATTTGCGCAGGTTGGCCACTTCCACCACCTTGTCGCCGAGGCGCGGTCCGGGCGGAATGAACAGCTCGTTGGTCTCGTTGCGCTTCTGGTAGTCGTTGGTGTTGAGCTCTTCGAAGCGAGCCATACGTGCCTTGGACTTGGCCTGACGCCCTTTCGGGTTTTGACGAACCCACTCCAGCTCTTTCTCGATGGACTTGCGACGGGCAGCTTCGGAACTTGCTTCCTGTGCCAGACGGGCGTCCTTCTGCTCCAGCCAGGAGGAGTAGTTGCCTTCCCACGGGATACCTTCGCCGCGGTCCAGTTCCAGGATCCAGCCTGCCACGTTGTCGAGGAAGTAACGGTCGTGGGTGATGGCCACAACAGTGCCTTCGTAGTCGTGCAGGAAGCGCTCCAGCCAGGCCACGGATTCCGCATCCAGGTGGTTGGTCGGTTCGTCCAGCAGCAGCATGTCCGGCTTTTCCAGCAGCAGACGGCAGAGTGCCACCCGACGGCGCTCACCACCGGAGAGGTGCTTGATCTTGGCATCCCAGGCCGGCAGGCGCAGGGCATCGGCCGCACGCTCCAGCTGGTTCTCCATGTTGTGGCCACCCTGGGCCTGGATGATGGCTTCCAGCTCGCCCTGTTCGCGGGCCAGCTTGTCAAAGTCGGCATCAGGGTCGGCGTAGGCCGCATAGACCTCGTCCAGACGGGCCATGGCGCGCTTCACTTCGCCAACGGCCTCTTCGACCGCTTCGCGTACGGTCTGCTCCGGCTCCAGCTTCGGCTCCTGCGGCAGGTAGCCGATCTTGATGCCGGGCTGCGGACGGGCTTCCCCTTCGATCTCGGTGTCGATGCCTGCCATGATGCGCAGCAGGGTCGATTTACCGGCGCCGTTCAGACCCAGCACGCCGATCTTGGCGCCCGGGAAGAAGCTCAAGGAGATGTTCTTGAGAATATGACGCTTGGGCGGCACTACCTTGCCGACCCTGTTCATGGTGTAAATAAATTGAGCCATTGGCTAATTCTCTTCCTTTTCAGCAGGTTAATGTCTTGGCATTAACAGACTGATGTCGTGGTGGGGCCAGGTCGACACAGGTCAACCGGGTTCCAAAAAACCCGTCGATTGTAAACCAACGGACGAGGGGGGGCAAAGGTGGCACCCGGCTATGCCCCCCCTTTGCCGCAGCGGTCACGCCTTGCTGCATCAGCCGTGCAATTTGGGCATGATGTGGGCTGCCGTTTTGTTCCGGAGCCGTCATGAACCCATCTCCTCAAGCCCCCTCGCTGGCCGCCTTTCTCTGCACAATGGGATTAGACGTCGCGCTGAGCGAAGCCATCAGCCTGCGCTTGCCACGGCAGACGCTGCGCGCCGGTCAGGCACTGTTGGCGCAAGGGGCGGAGCAGGAAGCTGCCTTCTATATCGAAGCGGGCATCGCTCGCGCCTGCCACTACACCCGGGACGGACAGGAGCGCTGCAAGGAGTTCTACTTCGAAGGGGAGCTCTGCCTGCTCTATGACAGCTGGCTCACGGGGTCGCCCGCCCGCTACCAGCTGGAGGCGCTGACGGAGCTGCAGGTGGTGCGGGTACCGCTCACCCTGCTGGATGAGCCCGCCTGGCAGCCGGTCTGCATGGCCCTGCTGCGCCAGCAGCTCGGTTACAAGGAGCGCAAGGAGGCGTTTTTGCTGCTCCACTCTCCCGAGGAGCGTTATCGGGAGCTCTGCCACACCTTCCCTCACTGGCCTGCGCGGCTCACTCAGGTGCAGCTCGCCAACTATATCGGTATCACTCCGGTCACTCTGTCACGGATCCGCAGGCGCATTAACACGGGTTAATGCCGCTCTCCGACCATCCCCTCATGCTGCGCCATCCAAATGACGGATGAGGTGTGGATGATGTCGCTGTTTCTGTGGTCGCAACTGGTGGTTAGCCTGGCCTTGTTGCTCGATCTGTTGTCGTTTCAGTTGCGGGATCGCCGCAGGATCCTGGCCTGTCTGGCCCTCTCCTGCGCCCTCAATGCCGGTCACTTTGCCCTGCTCGGGCAGTGGTCGGCCGCCAGCCTGTTGCTGCTGGCCAGTATGCGCTTTCTGGTGAGCATCTGGCTGGTTCGCCGCATCTTGATGTGGTTTTTCATGGGGTTGGCCTGGGCGGCGGCGCTGGCGACCTATCAGGGCGTACTCTCATTGATCGGGCTGCTGGCGAGCCTGCTGCAAACCAGGGCCGCGTTTTGCCCGGATGATCGCCAACTGCGGCGCTGGATGCTGCTCGGCACCCTCTGCTGGCTGGTCAACAACCTGCTGGTGGGCTCTCCGGTGGCCGCGCTGATGGAGGGGCTGTTTCTGGTCAGCAATCTGGTGGGTTACTACCGCCACTATGGGCGCAGGGCATGTCCGGAGAGTTGATATCGGCTGAGGAAGAGAGCGTGGGGCAAGCCCCGAAAGCAGAGAGGCCACCATAGTGGCGGCCTCTCTGGCTCATCAGGCTTTGTTGAAGCTGTTGATGAGTGCTTTTGCGTAATCAATGACGAACTGCTGGCAGTGGATGGCGGTCTTCGGATCGAACTCCTCGCCATGCAGATCGGTGTTGGAGAGCACCCGGATCCCGACAAATGGCACCTTGTAGGCCTCGGCTACCAGCGCGGCGGAGGAGGTCTCCATCTCTTCTGCGGCCGTGTTGTAGGTCTGATGCAGCCAGTTGATGCGGGCCACCTGCCGGTTCCACTCATCGGCAGTGCCTATGATGCCGGCAACTACGCGGCCGTGGCGATAACTGTCGGCCATGCCAAGGGCGCGGCCAACCAGCTCGGGATCGCCGGCAAAGGAGGAGTGCTCCACCAGCTTGCCGTTGTCGCGCAGGCGCATGGTGACATCGAAGTTGTGCCATTTGCTCGGGTCGACACCCTGCTCGGCCGACGTCAGGTCACTGCGATAGGCCCCCATATTGAAGCTTTTGGTACCGATAACGATATCGCCCCGGTGCAGCGCCGGGTCATGGCCGCCAGCCGTGCCCTGATTGATGACGAGGCGCGGATGGAAGCGCTCCATGGCGAGAGTGGTGGCAGCAGCTGCATTGGCCAGCCCCACTTCGGTACGAGAGACAACTACCGGATAACCCGAGATGGTGCCCTGCCAGTAGGTCCAGGCGCCTACGGTCAGCTCCTGCTTGTCCTTGAGGGCGGCCACCAGCGTCTCGACTTCGACGTCCATTGCCCCCTGGATCAGGATGGGGGCTGGCGCCGGAGTGGCCGCCATGATGGAGGAGGAAAAGAGTGCAAACAGCGTGAGCAGGCGCGAGCAACGTTTGATGAAATTCATGGGATACCTGTTGGTCTGGCAATAAAGCGCCGGATCCTACCGAAAGGAAAACGATTGCGCAATGTTGGTACGTTTTTTGTCAATAGCGTGCAGCTGGTCGAACAGGTTCAGGGCTGCTTGTGGCCAGCGAAGTAGAGCACCCGTTTGACATACTCTCGGGTCTCGTCATATGGCGGTATACCGCCATAGCGCTCAACCGCCTTTTCACCAGCGTTGTAGGCTGCCGAGATCAGAACCCAGTCGCCATCGAAACGGCGATCCAGCCACTTGAGATAACTGACGCCACCCTTGATGTTCTGAGCAGGATCAAAGGGTTGAGTGACACCAAAACGCTGCTGGGTTTCGGGGATCAGCTGCATCAGCCCCTGAGCATTTTTGGGTGAAACGGCGCGGCTGTTGAGATTGGATTCGGCGATGGCGATGGCCAGCACCAGCCGGGCATCCACCTTATGGTGTTTGGCGGCGTGACGGAGCATGGTGACCAGCTTTTGCTTGGCGGGGGGCTGGCGTGCCAGATAGGCCTCGACATTGAACGGTGTGCTGGGCAGGGCGAAATAACTCCCTTGTCCGCCGCGCATGCCGACACCGCACTGATCGCCCATGGGGGCATTGCCGACCCGCGGGTTGTAGTAGCGGCTGGCCTGCTGGTTGCCAAGGCGCATCGCCATGGCGAGATAGCTGTTGGCCATTTTCGCGCTGCGTACCGAGGCGGGGCCGGTGGCGAGCAGGCGGCCGATCCGGAAATATCCTTCCGGGTTGCCGGTGCTGGCGGCGACACAGTAGAGGGCGATGGCTTTTTGCAGATGACCGTGTTGCTGGGCAACTTGGCCCTGCTTGATCGCCGTCAGTGCCTTGGGGGCCTGTCTGAAATCCCTGCCTTGTGCCATCGCCCGCGGCGTACCTGCCAGCAACAACGACAAAAAAAGCAGCAAAAACAGTCCGTTTTCGCTGATGTGCCTCATGGGTTATCTCCTGTTTGAGTACAGAAGATATAGAGGAACATGGCTGCCATCGCCACGAACCCAGTGGATCCTGTTGTTATAGCGGGGGGATTTCAGAGAGCAAAACGGTATGGAACTAACGGCATCTCGACAGTTTCACACCATTTTTCATCCGGTTAAAAGTCGTGGTGATACTCCTGCTCATCCAGCATGGCGGGAGGAAGCGCGCGATAGAAGCTGCCAATTTCGCTGACAACCCAGAGCGAAAGCAGGGCCAGCAGGCTGAGCAGGGGAAGCAGAGAGTGGCTCTGGGTCAGGGCATAGGCCGCAATGGCGGCACCGGTCAAAAGCAGGGTTCGGATCATCAGGTGGCTCCTTGTCGTCATGGGGGGGGGGCGTGGCCACGGACAGAGCGCCTGGGGTCGGGAGTTGTTCCCGGGTGGCACGAAGCGGGCTGAGTATATCGCGTCATGCCGCTGCCGATCCGTGGTGTCATCACACTTTCCATAGTCATGGGTTTCGTATCGAGTTGGGCCCCGCCAGATGCGGGGCCAGTAATGGTTTGACGGTCAGAAGAAACCGCCGTTGTTATCGTCACTGTCGGCCCAGCCGCCACTCTGGCTATCGTCGTCGAGAAAATTGCTGCCAGCATCGGGAGGTGAATCCCAGCCATCCCAGCGTACCGGTTCCGCATCGACCGGATTGGCGATGGGCGCTGGCTCTATGATGCCGATGATCTCCTCGGGGCGGTTGTTGTGAAACAGTCCGCCGATCATATCGGCCAGCATGACGCCGCCGGCAACCCCGGCAGCGGTTTGCAGGGCGCCGCCCAAAAAGGAGCTGGCACGGGGTGCTAGCTGGGCAGGAGCGGATGCCGGTGGCGGCGTAAAGCGCGGAGGAGGGCTGCTTTCACTACCAAACAGGCCGGAGAGAAAACTGCCACCATTTGGGGCGCTCTGGCTAGCTTCCAGCTCCTTGACCCGCTCGTTGAGGCGAGTAAGGGCAGCCTGCTGAATTAGCAGCGCCTGGGTCATGTAGTAGGGGGCATCGGGCAGTTCTGCCAGATGCTGGCGGATCAGCAGATCCGCTTGTGGGTCTCGCTTGCTATCCCTGGCTTGCGCTTGCTTGAGGCGGTCGAACAGTCCATCGATCAGACCCTGTTCCTGTGATTGCATCTCAAATCCTCGCTATGGTGCGCAGACAGTGCGTTCAGCCATCCTAAAGCGCGTGGCAAGCCAGTGGTACCGGATTAACTCATCAATGACCGGAAGGCAGATTCATCTGTTCGCTCATGGTGTCGATGAAGTGGCGGATCGCCGCTGATTGCCCGTCACCGGGCGGGGCACAGAGCACACAGAGATCGGCGGGGATCGCCTGTTCGAGGCGGATGAAGCGGACGTGGGGCCACTTCTGGCGCGCGTAGCTGGCAGGCACCAACGCCACCTGCTGGCTGGTGGCCACCACCGCCATCAGGGTGTTGGGTTCAACCACTTCCTGATTGAGGTGGGGGTAGAAACCCTCTACCAGGCAGGCGTTGATGATGAGGTCGGTAGAGGAGGAGTTGGTGCGGCTCATCAGCACGAACTGCTCCCCGGCAAGCTCGGGCAAGGAGACCAGTTTGCGATCTCGCAGCGGATGCTCGTCCGATACTACCAGCACCATGGATTCGCGATAGACAGTCTCGGCCAGCAGTGGGTGGATGTTGACGGTGTCGGCGAAGCGGGCGAGGCCGAGATCTATCTCCTTGCGCGTGAGCGCCTGTTTCTGCAGCTCGGGGGAGAGCTCGGTGAAGGTGATTTCGAACTCGGGGTAGCGCTGGTGGCACTGGCGGATCACCTCGCCAAAGCCGGCCCAGAAGATGGAGCTGACCAGTCCGATGCGGATCTGGTTGTGCTCCATGCGCCCCGCCTGAACCACCCGGTTAAGGCCACTTTCCAGCACGTCAAACAGCAAAGTGCACTCGGCTTGCAGCAGACGGCCGGTGGCGGTGAGGCTCACCTGGCGGGTATGGCGCTCGAACAGTGCCAGCCCCAGCAGGGATTCGAGTTCCTTTATCTGGGCGCTGAGCGGTGACTTGGAGACATTGAGCTGCTGGGCAGCCCGGCTGAAGTGACCATGACTGGCCACAGCATGGAAGTAACGCAGCATCTTGAGGGTGACGCGATCGCGCCAGTGACAGTCGAGGGCCAAGTGACCTCCTTCGGTTGCTGATAGAGAGCCGGGGGGGCGATCCCCGTCAAAGTTTTCACTGTCCGAGCGGATAGCAGCAGCGCCGCTGCGCGGCGGATGGTCGATCCGGCTCACACCTTTGCCGGCCCGTTTTGATCGTGCCGGGGCTGGTTGGCGGCAAAACGGGGCCAATCAGCGCCATTCATGCCGATTCCTGCGGTTTGCAGCCATTTCCCGACAGGAAATTGTGCTGAAAATCAGGATAGTCAGGCCGATTTTAGAGATTTTTATCGCCCAATACCTCTCCTAAAGTGAGCGCCATGTCCCATTTACAGCCTCAAGAGGTGCAGCTCATGCAACAAATCCGGTACTCAACGCCGTCGCCACCATTCTCGCCCGCAAGCCGGGTTTCGCCCCCCGTGCCGCCATGATCCTGGGCTCCGGCCTCGGTGTGCTGGCCGATGCGCTGGAGGAGAAGGCCACCATTCCCTACGAGGAGCTGGATGGCTTCCCGGTCAGTACGGTGGCCGGCCACAGCGGCGAGCTGGTGCTCGGCAAGCTGCACGGGGTGGATGTGGTCTGCATGAAGGGGCGCGGCCACTACTACGAACACGAAACCATGAAGGTGATGACTACCCCGGTGCGCACCTTCAAGCAGCTGGGCTGCGAGCTGCTGCTGGTGACCAATGCGGCCGGCTCGCTGCGCCCGGAGCGGATCGGGGTCGGCTCCCTGGTCATCTTCAACGATCACATCAACACCATGCCGGGCACTCCCATGACGGGCGCCAATGACGAGGCCTACGGCCCGCGCTTCTTCAGCCTGGCCAATGCCTATGACAAGGGATTGCGCAGCGAGGCGCTGGCGCTGGCCGAGCGGGAGGGGATCGCCGTCAATCAGGGGGTGTTCGTCTCCTACAGCGGCCCCTGTTTCGAGACCGCGGCCGAGATCCGCATGATGCAGATCATTGGTGGCGACGTGGTGGGAATGTCGGTGGTACCGGAAGTGGTCAGCGCCGCCCACTGTGCGCTGCCGGTGCTGGCCATCTGCGCCATCACCAACATGGCGGAGGGGCTTGGCGACGTGCAGCTCTCCCATGAGCAGACCCTCAAGTGCGCCAAGCTGGCGGAAACGGACTTCATCCGCCTCATCAACGCCTTTATCAAGCACCACTTCCAGTAAGCAGGGAACGACCAGGAGGTCAGTTATGTTTGCAGCAGGATTTCTCGGTATGGCGGCGCTGATCCTCATCGCCGTGCTCGCATCGACCAACCGCAGGGCCATTCGCCTGCGCACCGTGGGGTTGGCGCTAGCCTTGCAGGTCGCCATCGGTGCCCTGGTGCTCTATGTACCGCTGGGGCGCCGGGCGCTGGAGGGAATGGCCCACGGGGTCGACGCCGTGCTGGCAAGCGGCAAGGCGGGCATCCACTTCCTGTTTGGCAACCTGGTCAACTTCTCGGTGGACGGCATCGGCTTCGTGTTTGCCCTCAACGTGCTGCCGCTGGTGGTGTTCTTCTCGGCGCTGATCGCCGTGCTCTACTACCTCGGCATCATGCAGCTGGTGATCCGCTTCATCGGCGGCGCCATGGCCCGCCTGCTCGGCACCTCCCAGACCGAATCCATGTCGGCGGTGGCCAACGTCTTCGTCGGTCAGAGCGAGGCACCGCTGGTGGTCAAACCCTACATGCCCAAGATGAGCGATTCGGAGTTCTTCGCCGTCATGTGCGGCGGCATGGCCTCGGTTTCCGGCACCGTGCTGGCGGGCTACGCCATGATGGGGGTGGACATGCAGTACCTGCTGGCCGCCTCCTTCATGGCGGCGCCGGGCGGGATCCTGTTCGCCAAGCTGATCATCCCCGAAACCAGCCAGCCGGACTATGTGTTCGACAACAGCATCCAGTTTGACGGCAAGAAGCCGGAGAACGTGCTGGCGGCGGCAGGCGAGGGGGCCAGCAGCGGCCTCAAGCTGGCGGCGGCCATCGGCGCCATGCTGATCGCCATGATAGGGCTGGTGACCCTGGTCAACACCCTGCTGGGCGGGGTGGGGGAGATGGTGGGCATGCCGCTCTCACTCGAGCTCATCCTGGGCTGGATCTTCTCGCCGCTCGCCTTCCTGCTCGGGGTGCCGCTGGCGGACATCGGCATCGCTGGCGCCATGATCGGCAAGAAGCTGGTGGTGAACGAGTTCGTGGCCTACAGCGACCTCTCCCCCTACCTGAAAGACGCCAGCACTGTGACCGCCGCCGGCCTGCAGGTGCTGGAGGAGAAGTCCAAGGTGATCATCAGCTTCGCCCTGTGCGGCTTTGCCAACCTGGCCTCCATGGGGATCCTGATCGGTGGCCTGGGCACCCTCTGCCCCTCCCGCACCGACTTCATCGCCCGCTACGGCCTGCGTACCGTGCTGGCTGCCACCTGTTCCAACCTGATGAGCGCCGCCATCGCCGGGATCTTCTTCTCCCTGGCCTGAGCGTCCCATCCTTTATCCCGGGGCGCTGCGGCGCCCCTTTCTTATCCCGACAGGAGCCTTCCATGATTCCAGCTACTGCTTTTGCACCTGCCTGCGCCGCCACCGAGGCCGCCAGCCGGGCCATCCGCTTGATGGATCTCACCAGCCTCAATGACGATGACCACGACGCGCGCATCATCGCCCTCTGCCACCAGGCGCAGACCCCCGTCGGCAACACCGCTGCGGTCTGCATCTATCCGCGTTTCGTGGGGCTGGCCAGGCTCACCCTGGCGGCGCAGGGCACTCCCGCAATCAAGGTCGCCACCGTGGTCAACTTCCCCCATGGTGACGATGAGCTGGCCAGCGTGCTGGCCGAGACCCGCGCAGCCCTCCTCGATGGCGCCGACGAAATCGATCTGGTGATCCCCTGGCGTGCGCTCAAGGCGGGGGACGAGGCACCCGCCCGGGCGCTGGTGCGCGGCTGCAAGGCATTATGCGGAACGCGGTTGCTCAAGGTGATCATCGAATCCGGCGAGCTGCAGGAGCCCGCGCTTATCCGCGCCGCCTCCCTGCTTGCCATCGAGGAGGGGGCCGATTTCATCAAGACCTCCACCGGCAAGGTGCCGGTCAATGCCACCCCTGCGGCGTGCCGCACCATGCTGGCAGCCATCGCCGAGCGCGGTGCGCAGAACCGGGTGGGCTTCAAGGCGGCAGGCGGGGTGAAAAGCGCGCAGGAGGCGGCGGAGTATCTGGCCATGGCGGCCGCACTCTTTGGCGATCAGTGGCTGGTTGCCGAGCGCTTTCGCTTCGGTGCCTCCAGCCTGCTTGGCCAGTTGCTGGCCACTATCGAGGGCAAGACGCCGGTTGCTGCCGACGGTAGTTATTGAATCATTCCAATCCAGTGCGGCGCCCGGCGGGGCGCCCCTTTTCACAGGTGCATGCCATGTCCCATCCCCGTTTTCATTTCGTGCAGGCTCACGGCAAGGTGTTGTTGTTCACCCTGCTCATCAGTCTCTCCTTTCCCATCGGTAGTGCCCTCACCGCGGTGCTGGACCCTCTGGTGGTCACTTGGGCGCGCTACTTGCTGGCGGCGCTTACCTTCGTGACTCTGCTGGCTTGCCAACGTCGTCTGGTGCTGCCTTCGCTGCGGGATCTGGGGCGTTATACCCTCATCTCGCTGCCGGCCCTCTGCTACTTCGTCGCCATGTTCGTGGCGCTGCAGGAGACCAGCGCCCTCGATGCCAGCGCGCTCTACACCACGGTTCCCCTCATTAGCGCGCTGGCCAGCATGCTTATGTTACAACGCCGCATCGGTTGGTCGATGGCGTTTGCATTGCTGGGGGGAATGGTGGCGGCTGCTCTCATCATCTTTCGCGGTGAGTTGAGCCAGCTGGCGAGTCTGAGCCTCACCCCCAGCAATCGCATCTATCTACTTGGCTGTGTGGGGATGGCCCTCAACCCCATAGTGGTGAAGCGCTATTACCGGGGGGAGTCGTTTGCCCATCTCACCTGCTGGACTCTGATCTGCGCCACCCTGTTGCTCACTCTGGTGGCAGCGCCGCGGCTGCTGGCGACCGACTGGCAGCAGGTGTCACTGACGCTCTGGCTTGGTCTTGCCTATTTGGCGTTGTTTGCCACGGCGCTCAGCTTCTTTTTGTTTCAGCAGGGGAGTGTGGTGCTGCAGCCGGAGCAGGTCTCGGCCTACACCTACCTGATCCCGGTACTGGTGTTGTTGACCGGCATGCTGAGCGGGGAGGTGGTTATCTGGCGGCAGGTGGGCTGGGGTGTGTTCGGCGTGCTGCTGACCATGGCAGTCATGGTACTGGTGCCTGTTCGGCAGGCACGTCGCGCCTGAAGCAGGTCAGCGGTCGGGCCGGTAGTAGTCGAGATACCAGCGGACGAACTCGGCAACACCTTGCTTGAGGGGCGTAGCGGGGCGCAGACCAGTGAGGGTGTGTAGCGGTTCGCTGTCGGCCCAGGTGGCGTGCATGTCGCCTGCTTGCATCGGCAACATCCGCTTGATGGCGGGTTTGCCGATAGCCTCTTCCAGTGCCTCGATAAAGTCGAGCAGCCGCACCGGCTGGCCGTTGCCGATATTGAGGATGCGGTAGGGAGCTGCGCTCTCGGCCGGGCTCTGCTCGCTGGCGTGCCAATCGGGATTGGGGCGGGGCAGCTGGTCTGCCACGGCGAGGATCCCCGCGACTATGTCGTCGATAAAGGTGAAGTCACGGCTTAGATCGCCGTGGTTATAGACGTCGATTGGCTCGCCCGCGAGGATGGCGCGGGTGAACTTGATGATGGCCATGTCGGGGCGACCCCAAGGGCCGTAGACGGTAAAGAAGCGCAGCCCTGTGGTGGGCAGGCCATAGAGCGCCGAATAGGCGTGGGCCATCAACTCACCGCTCTTCTTGGTGGCGGCGTAGAGGGAGACGGGGTGATCCACCTTCTGCGCGGTGGAGTAGGGCATCTGATCCCCCATGCCATAGACCGAGCTGGAGGAGGCGTAGATGAGGTGCTGAATCCCGTGGTGACGACACCCCTCCAACACCGTCAGCATGCCGGTAAGGTTGCTGTCGGCATAGGCGAACGGATTATCGATGGAGTAACGCACCCCCGCTTGCGCCCCCAGATGGATCACCCTCTCGAAACCGTGGCTGGCAAACAGGGTCGCCATCGCCTCGCGATCCGCCAGATCCAGCCGCTCGAAGTGAAAATTGAGGAAACTGGCCAGCTTTGCCAGCCGCGCCTCTTTCAGACTCACCTCGTAGTAGTCGTTGAGGTTGTCGATGCCCACCACCTGATGACCTGCGGCGCATAACTGGCTGGCCACGTGAAAACCGATAAAGCCGGCGACGCCGGTGACCAGATAGATCATGGTTGAGTCTCCGGGTTGCAGCTGGTGTTGGCAGGCTGCTTTTTGGCGGGAAGATGTGGCCGCCCGATGGCGTGATAGTCAAACCCGAGCTCGCTGAGCTGGCGCGGGTCATAGAGGTTGCGGCCATCGATGATGACGGGCTTGTTGAGCAGGGCCTTTAGCTGTTGGAAATCGGGGGCGCGAAACGCCTGCCACTCGGTACAGATGAGCAGGGCATCGGCCCCCTCCAATGCAGATTCCTGAGTCGGGCAGAGCAGCAGATCCGGTCGCTCGCCGTAAAGTTCACGGGCGCGAGCCATCGCCTTGGGATCAAAGGCCTGTACCCGGCCACCGGCAGCCCAGATGGCGGCCAGTAGCGGGCGGCTCGGCGCATCGCGCATATCGTCGGTGCCGGGTTTGAACGCCAGCCCCCACAGGGCGAAGGGGCGGCCGCGCAGGTCCGGGCCAAAGCGGGTCAGCAGGGTTTGCGCCATCTTCTGTTGCTGGCGCTGGTTGACCTGCTCGACCGCTGCCAGCAGCGGGGCGTCGCAGCCGACACTCGCCGCGGTATGGCGCAACGACTTGATATCCTTGGGGAAGCAGGAACCGCCATAGCCGCAGCCCGGGTAGATAAAGTGGTAACCGATGCGGGGATCGGCCCCCATCCCCTGGCGCACCGCCTCGATATCTGCCCCCAGCTGCTCGGCGAGGGCCGCCATCTCGTTCATAAAGGAGATCTTGGTGGCCAGCATGGCGTTGGCGGCGTATTTGGTGAGCTCGGCGCTGCGCAGATCCATCACCACGATCCGGTCGTGATTGCGGTTGAAGGGGGCGTAGAGGGCGCGCAACTGCTCAAGTGCCCGCTCACTGTCACAGCCGATGATGATGCGATCCGGCCGCATGCAGTCGTTGACCGCCGCTCCCTCCTTGAGAAACTCGGGGTTGGCCGCCACCTCGCAGGTGAGGGTTAGCCCACGTTCGGCCAACTGTAGCTCAATGTGTTCTCTTACTTGCTGCGCCGTGCCGACCGGCACAGTGCTCTTGGTCACCACCAGCTTGGGGCTGCTCATCAGTCGGCCTATTGTGTCGGCCACCGCCAGCACATGTTGCAGGTCGGCCGAGCCATCCTCGTCAGCCGGGGTACCCACGGCGATCAGCAGTAGGTCGGCGTGTGCCACGCCAATGGCGGGATCGACCGTGAAGCTCAAGCGGCCGCTGGCCAGATGGCTCTCGACCAGCGGGGCCAGCCCCGGCTCATAGAAGGGGATCTGCCCCTGCCTGAGGGCGGCGATCCGCTCGTCATCCACATCCACGCAGCAGACCTGATGGCCCACCTCGGCCAGAACGGCGGCCTGCACCAGCCCGACATAGCCTGTGCCAAAAATGGTGACCTTCATGAAAAGTGCCTCGTGCTGTGAATGGGGGATGGCGCGCTTAAACCGCGGCATGCTGCATCTTGGTGCAGCGAGTGTCAATGCTAGATGACAGGCACCAGAATGGGGCGTTCAGCCTGACTGTTGTGATCCTTTTCACAAAAAATAGACTGGACCCCATAACGAAGCCCTGTGGACAGGGCTCGCAGCCCGCCCGCAACGGCAGGCGACAGACACTCTCTCTTTACTTCGCTTGGATACAGGTTATGGACAACACCTCGATTCGCACTGCCCATCCTATTTATGAGGATGTGCTGGCCCTGCTGACGGCGGCCGGCTTTGTTTCCCTCGGCATCTTTCTGTTTCATCAGGTTGGCCTGCTCACCGGCGGGACTGCCGGGCTGGCGCTGCTGCTGCAAAAGGTGACCGGAATCAGCTTCGGCCTGCTGTTTTTCGGCATCAACCTGCCCTTCTATGCGCTGGCATGGCTGCGGATGGGGCCACGTTTTACCTTCAACACCTTCGTCTCGGTGGCGGCGGTCTCCTACATGACCGATCACCTCAACGGGGTGTTGCAGATCGGCAAGATAGAGCCCCTCTATGCGGCGCTGATCGGCGGCACCCTGATCGGTATGGGGCTGCTTATCATGTTTCGCCACAAGTCGAGTCTGGGGGGCTTCAATATTCTGGCGCTCTTTATTCAGGATCGCTTTGGCATTAGGGCGGGCAAGCTGCAGATGGGGCTCGATTGCGCCATCGTCATCGCCTCGTTCTTCGTGGTGCAACCCTGGATTCTGGCCCTCTCCATCGTGGCGGCGGTTATCTGTAATCTGGTGTTGACACTCAACCACAAGCCGGGGCGCTACCAGATCGCCTGACGGTTGGCAGATTGACCCGATAGCACGAGGCGGCCTGATGGCCGCCTCGTCTGTTTCTACCCTGGCGTTTGTTCGCTGCGCCTAGCTCGCCTGTTCCAGCCTGCTGTCACCGCTCGTAGCGTTGCTGCTGATGGAACTGCCGCTGATGGCGTGACTACCGACGGCGAGCGGGGTGTGGCAGGCCACCTGATGATGGGCCTCATCACACGCCTCAAGCCTTGGCGCCTTGCTTTTGCACAGCTCGGTCGCATGGGGACAGCGCTGGTGGAAGTGGCAGCCGCTTGGCGGCGAGATGGGGGAGGGCACATCGCCGGTCAGCAGGATGCGCTGGCTGCGCCTGCGTGGATCCGGTACCGGAATGGCAGAGATCAGCGCCTGGGTGTAAGGGTGGCGCGGCGCCAGATAGAGCGACTGGGCATCCGCCAGTTCGACGATCCGTCCCAGATACATCACCGCGATGCGATCCGAGATGTGTTTGACCACCGACAGATCGTGGGCGATGAAGATGATGGAGAGGTTCATCTCCCGCTGCAGGCTGAGCAGCAGGTTGACGATCTGGGACTGCACCGAGACATCGAGGGCCGAGACCGCCTCGTCGCACACCAGCAGCTTGGGCTTGAGGGCGATGGCGCGGGCGATGCCGATGCGCTGGCGCTGACCGCCGGAAAACTCGTGGGGGTAGCGATCCACCGCACTTCCCGGCAGGCCCACTTTTGCCAGCAGCTCTTGCACCCACCCGCGCCGCTGCTCGGTGTTGCCTTTACCGTGGATGATAAAGGGCTCCTCCAAAATTTGGCCCACGGTGTGACGGCTGTTGAGAGATTCTGCAGGATCCTGAAACACCATCTGCATCTCCTGACGCAGGGAGCGCATCTCCTTCGGGCTGAGGGCGGTGATATCGCGCCCCTCGAAGGTGATGGTGCCCGCGGTCGGCTCGAACAGCTTGAGCAGGCTGCGTCCGAGGGTGGACTTGCCGCAGCCCGACTCACCCACCAGCCCCAGCGTCTCCCCCTGTTTCAGGTCGAAGCTGATGCCATCCACCGCGTGAACCGTATATTGCTTGCGCAGGAACCCGCCTCCCAGCCGGAAATGCTGTTTCAGATCCCTGACCGATAACAGAGTGCTCATACGGTCAACTCCTTCCAGTAGTGACAGGCGACATGGTGGCGCGGATTGAGTTGCTCCACCGCCGGAGTGGCGCTGATGCAGAGATCGGTCGCATTGGGGCAGCGGTTGGAGAAGCGGCAGCCAGCGGGCATCTCGTGCAGGGCTGGCACCTGTCCCTTGATGGTCTTGAGCAGGCTCTTGGGCTCATCCTCAAGGCGCGGGATCGAGCTCATCAGGCCGTGGGTATAGGGGTGACGGGGGTGGTCAAACAGCTCGAACACGTCGGCCTGCTCTACTGCCCGCCCGGCGTACATCACCACCACCTCGTCGCACAGCTCCGCCACTACCCCCAGATCGTGGGTAATAAAGATGATGGCCATCCCGGTCTGGGCCTGCAGCTCTTTCATCAATTCGAGGATCTGGGCCTGAATGGTGACATCCAGCGCCGTGGTCGGCTCGTCACAGATAAGCAGGTCTGGCTCGCAGGAGAGCGCCATGGCGATCATCACTCGCTGGCGCATGCCGCCGGAGAGGTTGTGGGGATAGACCGCAAAGCGCTGGGCCGGTTCTGGGATCCCCACCTTCTGCAGCATGGCGATGGCCGCGGCTTTACGCTGGGCCTTGTCATACTCGGGGCGATGGAGGCGAAACACCTCCATCAGCTGCTCCCCCACCGTCTGCACCGGGTTGAGGGCAGTCATCGGCTCCTGAAAGATCATCGAGATGCGGTTGCCGCGCACCTTGTACATCTGATCCGGCGCAAGTGACAGCAGCTCCTCCCCCTGAAAGCGGATGGAACCGGCGACTACCTGACCGTGGGGCTTGGGCAGCAGCCCCATGATGGCGAGTGAAGTGACACTCTTGCCACAGCCGGACTCGCCGACGATCCCCAGCGTCTGACCCGGTGCCACCTTGAAGCTGACCCCGTCGAGCACCTTGATCTTGCCGTCATCGACGGCGAACTCCACCTCAAGATCGCGTACTTCGAGGATTGGGGCCTGGTGCTGGCCGTGATCAGCGGCGAACTCCCCCCCGTTATCCGGTACGTCAAGAATGGGGGCCTGGGTGTTGGGCATAACGGCTGCTCCCTTCGCAATGGCCTGAATATCAATGACGTGCATAGGTCTTGTCGAGCAGGTTGATGGGCGCCAGAGCCTCCCCTGCCTCCTTGGCGTTGCGGGTCTCTTCCTTCACCTTGGGATCTAGCCAGAGCAGACCGCCACTACTGTGAGGATAACCATCCATCGGCCAGTAGAGCAGATCCGGCGTGTTCTTGGTGGCAGGCACTTCCGGCAGCATCACATAACGCCAGCTGCTGGCCCGCACATAGTTGAGCTGCACCCCGGGCACGAAGATGGCGAGGTCATAGATGCGCTGCTGGATCTGCTGGGAGAGCTTGGCCCGTTTGGCCATGTCGAATTCGACGTTGTAGGCATCGATCAGCGCGTCCAGCTCCTTGTCAGCCACGTTGAACAGGTTGTTGGTCTGCGGTTTGTTGGCGTTGGCGGAGTGGAAAAACTCCCAATATTGCGGATAGAGACCGCCGCCGCCCCAACCGAGCCAGGCCGCTTCGTGTTTCTTCTCCAGCATCACCTTGAAGCCGGTGGCGCCATCCACCAGATTGAGCTCCAGATCCAGACCCGCCTTCTTGGCCTCCTCTTTCAGCACGGTCAGTCGCTTGGAGTGCTCCTGACTGGTGTAAGTGAGCGCCAGCGTCAGCCGCTCTCCCTTCTCATTTTGCAGGATGCCGTCCGGCCCCGGCTTGTTGTAGCCGCCCTTGGCAAAGTACTCCCGCGCCTTGCCGATGTCATAAGCCCGCTCAGGCAACGTGATGTCAGTGAACTCGCCAAAACCCGAGTCAAAGGTGGTGGCTCTGTCATAGTCGCCGCGCAGCACGGTCTCGATCATCTTGTCGATGTTGAAGGCGTGCTGGATGCCGAGGCGCACGTTCACGTCCGCCAGCTTGGGGTTGGCCACATTGAGGTGCACCCCCTGACCGCCCTGTTTGGTGTCGGTCATGGCCATCACCTTCTGCACGTAGCCTTTTTTGTACTCCGGGGTGACCGCTTTTTCATGCCACCAGTTGGGCAGGATCATCTCGAAGGTATCGATCTCCCCTTTCAGGAAGTGGCGGAAGGCGATGTTGTGGTCGCGGATCACCTGCACCTTGATGGTGTCGATGTTGAATCTGTGCTGGTTGTAGCGATCATCCTTTGCCCACCAATCCTTCTGCTTGCTGAAGGTGACCGACTTGCCCTTCTTGACGTCGCTGATCACGTAGGGACCTGTGATGGGCACCACGGCCCAGTTGTACTGCTTCACCCAGTTGGGGGTCAGCTTGTAGTAGTGCTTGGGCTGGGGCCACAGCTCGGTGGTGTTGAGCAGGTCCATCTTGGCCTTGCGGTTGCCCGCTTTGACCATAATGGTGTGATCATCGATCTTCTCTACCGCGACCACTTCAGTGGTGTAGTAGTTGTTGAACCAGGGCCCCTTGATGTGCTTGGAGCGCATCATCTCGTAGCCGAAGGTGTAGTCATCGGCATTGACCGGCTTGCCATCCGACCATTTGGCGCGGGGATCCAGCTTGAAGTAGACGGTCTGGCTGTCTGGCGCGATGGCCCAGTGGGTCGCCAGCGAGGGGATGGGGTTGCCGGTATTGGGGTGGAAGCTGATGAGTCGCAACTGGTTATCGAGAATGAAGGAGCGGAACGATCCGTTGGAGTCAGGCCCCACGGTGCGGAACGTCAGCGGAAAGCTCTCCACAAACATATTGAGGCTGCCGCCCGACAGCGCCTTGGGGGAGGCGAACACCGGATCCGTGTCGTTGGTCTCCCATTTGAGATCCGCGGGCAGGCTGGCCGCCCAGACCCAGGATCCGTTTACCAGCACAAAGAGAGCACCTATCCATTTGATTTTATTTTTCATGTTTGACTTCCAGGTCTGGCCCCTGCACTGGGGGTCTTGATTGATAACGGGATTATCCCTTGCTCCCGGGACCGCCGATGGCGGCGGCCCGTCCTTCATTAATCACTGTTCGTTACCCGACGCCTGCCGATGCGCTGGCATCGGCTGGCTTATTGGTAACGGGTAAATTTGCGTGGATCGAACGCCTCGCGGATCGCCTCACCGATAAAGGAGACCATGATCAGCACCAGACTCACCGCAGCCACCACTGAGCTGACGATCCAGATGGCATCCAGATTGTTGATGCCCTGGGAGAGTAGCTCTCCCCAGCTCGGGGTTGGCGGAGCCAGCCCGAAGCCCAGATAGTCGAGCGCCGTCAGGGTGGAGATATTGCCCACCACGGCAAACGGCGCCAGGGTGACGATCATCATCAGGGTGTTAGGCAGGATGTGGTTGAAGATGATCCGCCCGGTGGTCGCCCCTTGTGCCCGCGCCGCCATCACATAGTCCCGAGCCCGCTCCTTGTAGGTGAGGGTGCGCATATACCAGGTGATCCCCATCCAGCCGAACAGCACGTTGATGGCGACAAACAGGCCGAAGTTGGGCTTGGCCAGCGACACCAGGATCATGATGACGTAGAGAAACGGCACCTGGGACCAGATCTCGATAAAGCGTTGCAGGATTAGGTCAAAGCGGCCACCGAGAAAACCCATCAGGCAGCCGATGGTGACTCCGATGGCATAACTGGCCGCCAGTGCGATAAAGGCAAAGCCGATGGCAATGCGAAAGCCGTAGACCAGCCGCGCCAGCACGTCGCGTCCGCTGGTGTCGGTGCCGAGGAAGTGGCGCTCAGCAGCGCTGGGGGCGTAGGGCGGGTAGGCATCCTCCTTGAAATCCTGCTCGTAGGGGTTCCAGGGTACCGGCGGCAGCAGCACCCAGTCGCCCTGGCCCTCTGCCGCAAATTTGGCCTTGAGCTGGCGGTAGTTGGTCTCGTACTGGTAATCGAGCCCGAACTGCTGACCGGGGATCACATCGCCATAGGTGGGGAAATGCAGCTGGCCCTGATAGCTCACCATCAGTGCCCGGCTGTTGACCAGCAGCTCTGCCAGCAGGGAGAGCAGTACCAGGGTGGTGAAGATGATGAAGGAGTAGTAGCCGCGCTTGATCGACTTGAAGCGCTTGAGTTTTTTTAAGGTGACAGGGTTCATGTTCAATCTCCAAACCGTACTCGCGGATCTACCAGGGCCACGCAGATATCGGAGACGATATGGCGTGATATCAGCATCGGCATGGCAATAGAGGTCTGGTTCATGTTCAATCTCCAAACCGCACGCGCGGATCTACCAGGGCAACGCAGATATCGGAGACGATATTGCCTATCAGCATCAGCATGGAGGTGATGGCCAGAATGCCCATCACGGTGGGGTAATCCCGCTCGACGATCGCCTCGTAACCGAGCAGGCCGATGCCGTCGATGTTGAAGATGGTCTCGATGAGGAAGGAGCCGCCAAAGAAAACGGTGAGCACGGACCCCAGGTGACTGGCGATGGGGATCAGGCTGTTGCGCATGGCGTGGTCGGTGACCGCCTTGCGAAACGGCAACCCCTTGGCCACGGCGGTACGCACATAATCGGCCGACAGGTTCTCCATCAGGCTGTTTTTCATGGTCATGGTGAGGATGGCGAAATCGCCGATGGCGTAGGCGATAAGCGGCAGCAGGGCATGGGCAAAGACGGTGCGGATCTGATCCCAACTGCTCTCCATGTACTCAAAATCGTCCCCCGGAAAACCGCCCATTGGCAGCCACTCCAGATGGAAGGCGAACACGGTGATGAGGAAGATCCCCACCACGTAGGCGGGCAGGGCATAGGCCATGTAGATAAGCATGGAGCTTAACGAGTCGAAGCGGCTGTTGTGCCTGAGCGCCTTGGCCACCCCGAGCGGGATGGAGACCGCATAGCTCAGCAGAAAGGTCGCCAGTCCGAAGAAGGCGGTGACGGGCAGCCGCTCCTTGATAAGATCCCACACCGGCTCGTAGTAGCGGGTTGATTCACCGAGATCCAGCACCGCCAGCTTCTGCAGCCACTCCCAGTAGGCGACCAGCATCGGCTTGTCGAGGCCATAGAAGGCCTTGAGCTCCTCGATCTGTTCATCGGAGAGGGCCTGCGCCCCCTTGCTGCCGCTGGAGCGGCCAGATTCATTCTGGGACACCTGGGCTTGCAGCAGCATGCGTTCGACCGGGCCGCCCGGCACGAAACGGGTGATGGTGAAGACGAGCAGGGTGATACCGAGAAACGTCGGGATGATCAACAGCATCCGGCGTAGGAAATACGACAGCATGGTAGAACCTCGTCCTTGTTGTTCTTTTTTTGCGACCAGTCAAATCCGGTGACAGGCCTGTCCTTCCTGGCATTACGCGCTGGATTGGTTGCCAAACAGCAGACAATCCGCTTGGCCACTGTAAAAGCTCTGCAACAAAAATCAAGTACAAGGAAATGGAAAACTGGGACAAATGACCCGCTGAAACCAAAAACGCCGAAAAATGATGTTTTTTATCTGAAAAGTGAAAATCAAAACAAAACGCTACCGTTCAACATAATTTTAAAAAACATAAACAGCTGTTTATCCAGGCTTGATTTAATTTTAACATATTGATTTTTGTGATTTTTGCTTGGCTGGTAAAGCTGAAGGAAAACGATATCATCTCGGCACCTATATCTATCCCCACTACCAAAAAGGTGCGGTTCACCAGTGATGAAGTTAGTGTTTTATTCTTATTAAGGTCGATAAATCGAAATAAGATATAAAAAGACAGCACACTAACTAATAAGTTCATCAAATTTTAATTCAGCGCCATTTACGCCATTTAACAATATTTTTACATCGCTCTGGTTGTTTTTTACGGAATTATTCACTAATTGTGCCGGTCAAAATTAATACACTTCGCTTATTCTGCGTTCGACCTCGCCGCCCCCCTGCTCCATTGACGCCGCTAGTCAAAGATTGATAAGCCTTACACATCGCTCCAAAGAGGGCGGTATCAGGAAGCAAACAATAAACAACCAGGAAGGATATAAGCGATGCTTAGGAAGAGCAGAATCTCTGCTGCGATTGCGTTCGCCTTGGCGAGCCTTGCGGCGGCCCCATCCGTATCTGCCGAAGAAGGGCAGAACGTCGAAAAACTGCAGAAAATCAAAGTCACTGGCTCCCGTATCTCCCGTGTTGATGTTGAGGGGGCAACTCCGGTTGTCTCTGTCAGCAAGGCTCAAATTGAACAGTCTGGTCAGCAGACTGTGGCCGATTATCTGAAACAGGCCTCCTACAACTCCTTCGGTGGTTTCTCCCCATCCTCCGGTAGTTCTGCCCAGTCACAAGCCACAGTAGGGCTGCGTGGCCTTGGTGAAGATCGCACGCTGGTGCTGCTTAATGGCAAGCGTATCGCCGGTTCTCCCTCTATGGGCGGCACCGCCATCAACCTCAACACTATCCCCATGGCGGCGGTTGAGCGGGTGGAAGTGAACCTGGATGGTGGCTCCGCACTCTATGGCTCTGATGCCATCGGCGGCGTTATCAACGTGATCCTCAAAGAGGGTTTTGAAGGTTTGTCATTCCAGGGGCGCGTTGGTTCACCGACCGAAGAGGGTGGTGACGAGCAGAGTGGTTCCATCGTTAGCGGCATCTCGGGTGAGAAAGGCTCCTTGATGATGGTCTACGAGCACGATGTGAAAGACGAGATCTATTACAAGGATCGCGACTATCTGGCGAAAGAGGGGGCAACTGCACCGAGTCTCTATGGCCGCAATATCAAGGGAGTGGATGCCACGACCGGCAAGACCGTTACCCGTACCCTGAATGGAGTTGACTGTGAAGGTACTGGCGCCGGTTTCGTCACCAAGGGCACGGCTTGCCGCTTCGACTTTGCTCAAGTCGCTGCCAAGACTGCCTCTCGTACCCGCGATACCGTCTATCTGAACGGGCGCTACCATATCAACGACAATGTGGACTTCGTACCACAGATGATTGGTTCTCGCGTCACCAGTTTTGGTCGTTTCGCGCCAGCCGCTGGTGCCTTCACCGTGGATGGTTCTACCCCCGACAGCGCAGCAGTCCTGTCTGCCAACAACTTCAGCACCGCCAAGGCCGCGACTGTTTACTACCGCTTCAACAACGTCGGCCCCCGTGACAACGATGTGACTGACTTGACCGGTACCCTGAACCTGGGTTTTGAAGGGGTGGTGCCGACCGAAGCAGTAGGCGATCTGGAGTGGAACGCCGGTTACATGTATTCCAAAACAGATAACCAGAGCACCGGCAATGGTTATGTCTTGGCACCTGCCGTGGAAACTCAGGTCAATACCGGCAAGTTTGTTAATGGCAGCTTCTCTGATGCGGCGACCAAGGATCTCTCCTATACCACCAGCCGCAATTCCAAGATGGACTTCTTCCAGTGGTACGGTGGTGTAGGTTGGGATATGGGCGAACTGCCCGCTGGCCCGGTCAGCTGGTATCTTGGGGCCGAGTATAACGATTGGGTTTACTCCGATACCTATGACAGCCAGTCCGAAGCGGGTAACGTACTGGGTTCATCCGGTAACTCCGGTGGTGGTGTGCGCGATGTGTTTGCCACCTACATCGAGAGCCTGATCCCCATCACCGAGCAGATCGAACTGAACCTGGCGGGTCGTTATGACAAGTACAGCGATTTTGGCAGCGCCTTCTCGCCCAAAGCGAGTCTGCGTTATCAACCGCTCGACCAGCTGATGTTCCGTACCTCCTGGTCCCAGTCTTTCCGCGCGCCGGGTCTGAACGATCTCTACGCGGCTGATGCCCAGTCAGCGGACTTTGCCAAGGACTATGTCTACTGCCAGGCCAATGGCATTGCCAACTGTTCCGAAGCGCAGTACGAGACAACACGTCAATCCAACAAGAACCTGAAGGAAGAGACGGCTGACACCTTTACCATCGGTGCTGCTTACAACCCGCTGGACAACCTGAACCTGTCGCTCGATTACTACTACATCAAGATTGATGACGTGATCCAGCTGGCTACCACCCAGACCCAGTTCTATCAGGAGCTCAACACCGGCAGCAACCCGAACGTCATCCGTGATGCCAACGGCGATGTCGAGAAGGTCTATGCCGGCATGGTCAACCTGGGGCAGCTCAAGACCAGTGGTATCGACTTCAAGGCGGACTACAAGTACGACTTCAACTCCTTCACCCTGCGTTACGACTTTGGCAGCAGCTACATCCTGAAATATGAGGAAGGTCTGTTTGCTGGTGGCCCAATGGTCGACAAGAAGGGCTGGAATGGCAAACCCGACTTCCGCTTCAACTCCGGGATCGGTGCCAACTTCCCGCAGCTGTGGAATCTGGATACCTACCTGAGCACCAACTATATCGACTCCCAGAGTCAGGACTATGTGGATGACAAGGAAGAGGGCCATATCGCTTCCAACACCATCTGGAACCTGAACGTGGCGGTTGATACCAGCTGGAATGCCAAGATCCAGACCGGTGTGAAGAACATGTTCAACCGCGGGCCTTCTCTGTCCAACGATGGTTTCACTTACGATGAATACCTCTACGGCATCGACGGTCGCGTCTACTACATCGACTACACCCAGAAGTTCTAATCAACCCCGTTGATATACAACCTCAGCCGGCCCGGTCGGGCCGGCTGTGCCCAACGTCCAAGGAAGTTACGGAGATAGGGTAATCCTATGAAGACAAGGACCATTACAATGAAGAAAGCGCTCCTTGGCAGCCTGGTTTCGGCCGCCTTGTTGACCAGCTTCAATCTGAGTGCCGCCACTGCCGGTCAGGCCGTGGACGCTCAAGCCGCCACCGACAACGCATCCAAAGTTTCCCAGCAGAAGATCGACAGCTATGCCGAATCTGCCGAATCCGCACTGGCTCAGTACAAGGCTGCCCTGCGTCAGGTTGACAGTCTGCGCACCTACAACGAGCAGGTGAGCAAGATGGTCGAGTCCCAGAGCGCCGAGCTGGCGTCGATGCAAAAGCAGATCGCCCAGATCGACCAGACCAGCACCGAAGTGGTGCCCCTGATGCTCAAGATGATCGACTCCCTCGAGCAGTTTGTGGCGCTGGATCTGCCGTTCCAGAAGGTCGAGCGCGAGGACCGCATGGCGGCCCTGACCGACCTGATGAACCGGGCCGATGTCACCATCTCCGAGAAATACCGCAAGATCCTGGAGGCTTACCAGATCGAGGAGGGCTTCAGCCGCACCATCGAATCCTACAAGGCGAGCCTGGACAAGGATGGCAGCGAGAAGACCTACGAGTTCCTGCGGGTTGGCCGTATCGCGTTGCTTTACCAGTCCCCGGATGGCAATGAGACCGGCATGTGGAACAAGAAGACCCGTCAGTGGGAAGAGTTGCCCCAGGAGTATCGCAGTGCGGTTGAACAGGGCCTTCGCATCGCCAAGAAGCAGGCGCCTCCTGCGCTGATCAAGCTGCCGGTTCAAACTGCGGAGAAAGCATCATGAAAGGAATCAAACTTGCTATTGCCTCCCTGATTGCGGGAGCAACCCTGGTCACCCTGCCGGTGACCGCCGCCGAAAAACCGGTGGATCTCAATGCGCTGCTGAACCAGGTCAAGGCCTCCAGCCTGAGCGAATCCCAACTCAACAAGGAGCGGGAAGCCCGCTTCCTGGCTGACAAGAACGAGCAGGGGGCGCTGCTGGCCAAGGCCAAGGCCGAGCTGGCAGCCGAAACCGCCAAGGGCGAGCAGCTCAAGGCGACCTTTGATGCCAACGACAAGCAGTTGACCGAACTGACCGAAACCCTGCGCCAGCGTTCTGGCAACATGGGCGAGATGTTTGGTGTGCTGCGTCAGTTCGCCGGTGAGTTCAAGGGGATCTTCAACGCCTCTGCTCGTCGGGTCGAGCATCCGGAGCAATCCGCCCTGTTGACCCGTCTGGCCGAGAGTAAAGAGCTCCCCTCCAGCGATGATCTGGAAGCGTTCTGGACCACCACCCTCAGCCGCATGGTGGACGGTGGCAAGGTGAGCCAGATCCCGGCGACCGTGGTCTACGGTGAGGGCAACCAGGCCGAGAAGACCGTCACCCAGATCGGCGAGTTCAACACTGTCTCCGAAGGCAAGTACCTCACCTTCGTGCCGGAGACCGGTAAATTCGAGCAGCTCTCCCGTCAACCGGAGAAGAGCGTGCTGGAACCGATCGCCGAGTTTGAACAGGGCGGTGACGGGGTCAAACCCATCTTTATCGACCCGTCTCGCGGCGTGATCCTCTCCCTGCTGGTGCAGTCACCGACTCTCAAGGAGCGGATCGATCAGGGTGGTGAAGTGGGTTACGTCATCATGGTGCTCGGCGTGCTCGGTACCCTGCTGGCCATCTTCTGCGGTATCCGGCTGTCGCTGATCGGCTCGTCCATGCGCAAGCAGCTGAAATCCGATCAGATCATCAAGGGCAACCCCATTGGTGACATGCTGGGGGCCTACCAGAGCCATCGCGGTGACAACATCGAGGATCTGGAGTCCAAGCTCGACGAGATCATCCTGCGCAACGTGCCCAAGTTCGAGAAGGGTATCAGCATCATCAAGCTGATCGCTTCCGTCGCGCCGCTGCTGGGGCTGCTCGGCACCGTAGTGGGGATGATCGCCACCTTCCAGGCCATCACATTGTTCGGTACTGGCGATCCCAAGCTGATGGCGGGCGGTATCTCCGAGGCGCTGGTGACCACCATGCAGGGTCTGGTCGTCGCGGTGCCCATGCTGTTCCTCTACACCATTGTGCAGACCCAGAGCCGTCGTCTGATCCAGGTGCTGGAAGAGCAGAGCGCCGGTTTCGTCGCCCGTTATCAGGAACGTCTGCACGCATCCAAAGCCGCAGCGTAAGGAGTCACCCATGTGGTTCTGGTTGATTGAAGAAGTCGAGTCGGTCCGCCGGTTTTTGGGATTGGGGGGCGATGTACTGGTCGCCCTGTTCTTCCTGACCCTGATGATGTGGGCCCTGTTGCTGGAGCGCTGGTTCTACTTCATGGCGGTTTACCCCAAGCAGGTTAAGCAGACCAAGGCCACCTGGCTGGCCCGCACCGATCATCTCTCCTGGTCTGCCAAGCAGATCCGGCGCGAGCTGGTCTCACGGGTTGCCATGGCGGTGGACAAGGGGATGCCGGTCATCAAGGTGCTGATCGCTCTCTGCCCGTTGATGGGGCTGCTCGGTACCGTGGTGGGGATGGTGCAGGTGTTTGATACCCTGGCCATCACCGGCACCGGTTCGCCGCGGGCGATGGCATCGGGGATCTCCAAAGCAACGGTACCGACCATGGCGGGCATGATTGCCGCCCTTTCCGGCCTGTTTTTTGTCAACCAGCTCGATCACAAGGCCAAACTGGCGGTGCAAAAGCTGGAAGACAACCTGAAACACGGTTGATGCAGGATGCATACCCCCGGCGAGGCATGGCCTGCCGGGGGCACAGAACAAGCAAGGAGTTTCTGCTATGAGAAAACGTTACAGCGACAGCGGTGCTGACGAGGCGGCTATCGATTTGACCCCCATGCTGGACATAGTGTTCATCATGCTGATCTTCTTCATCGTCACCACCTCCTTCGTCAAGGAGTCCGGTGTCGAGATCAACCGTCCCAGTGCCAGCACGGCCGAGACGGTGAAGAAGGGCAATATCATGGTCGCGGTGCGCGAAAACGGTCAGGTCTGGGTCGACAAGCGGGTGGTCGAGGTGGGGGCGGTGCGCGCCAACATCGAGCGGCTGCGGGCCGAAAACCCGGAGAGCGCCGTGGTGATCCAGGCCGATAACGAATCCCGTTCCGGTCTGGTGGTGCAGGTCATGGATCAGATCCGCATGGCCGGTGTCCAGAACATCTCCATCGCGGCAGACAAGAGCAGCTGATGCCGGAGAGAGACCTATGAGATACCTGATATCGTTGGCGGTCTCCTGTGTGGTGGTGTTCTTTCTGTTTCTGGGAATGAACAAGCTGATCACACCGGATCACCGGGAGCTGGTGGAGAAGGATGACGTCACCATGACCGATTTCATCCGCCTCAAGCCCCAGGAGACCCTGCAAGAGAAACAGCGGGAGCTGCCCAAACCGCCGCCGCCCAAGCGTCCGCCACCGCCTCCCGAGATGGAGGTGGCCAGCACGGATCGGCCGAAGATGGAGAGCGCGCCGATGGACATGCCCAAGCTCGACATCCCGGTCAACATCGGTGGTGGCAACGCGCTGGGTGCTTATAGCACCGGCGGCGGTGGTGGCGGCGTCGGTGGCAACAATGGTGCCATTCCGCTGGCAACCTTCGAGCCCATGATGCCCCGCAAGGCGGCGCTGGCGGGGCTGGCCTCCGGCAAGGTGCTGGTGGAGTTCACCGTCACCGAGCGCGGCACCGTCAGCAACGTGCGGATCGTCAAGGAAGAGCCGCGCAGCTATGACCTCGGCAAAGAAGCGCGCAAAACCATCGCCAAGTGGACGTTCAAACCGGCCATGGTGGATGGCAAGCCGCAGGCGAGCCGGATGCAGCAAGAGATCGAGTTTGCGGTCAACTAAGGAAGGTGGCGATGAACAAGTTACAGAAGATGATCCTCGCCCCGGTCGCCATGGCGGTGCTGCTCAGCACCGCCAGTTGGGCCGCCGAGCAGCCGGCCCTGTCGGATCGGGCCTATCGGGCGGTCAACAAGGCGCAGGAGCTGATCACCGAGAAGAAATACGGCGAGGCCAATGCCAAGCTGCAAGACGCGCTCTCCGGTGCGGGCGAGCGGGTCTACGACAAGGGGGTCATATTGCAGACTCTCGGTTTCGTAGCCGCCCAGCAGGAGAAATACGGTCAGGCGACCAAGTACTTTGCCGAGGCCATCGCGACAGGCGGCCTGCCGCCACCGGTGGCCCAGCAGGTGCGTTACAACCTGGCCCAGCTCTATATGGCTGAGGGTAATTATCAGGGCTCGATCAAGACCATGAAGGAGTGGTTTGCCAACCAGGGCAAGGATGACAAGCCCAACTCCCATGCCTATATCACGCTAGCCAACGCACACGTGCAGCTCAAGCAGTACCGTGACGCGATCCCGGCAGTGGATCAGGCGATCAAGCTGTCGGCAGGTAAAGCGCCGGAGTCCTGGTATCTGCTGAAGATGGGCGCTCACTACGAGCTGAAACAGTACAAACCGGCGACCGAGGTGCTGACCTCTCTGGTCAATATGTTCCCGGAGAAGAAGAAGTACTGGACCCAGCTGTCGGCCATGCATATGCAGGCAGGCAACGATGCCAAGGCGCTGGCGGCGCTGGAGTCGGCCTACAACCTCGGCATGTTGACCGAGGCCGCCGAGCTGCAGCGCCTCGCCAACTACCTCGCCTTCACCGGCATTCCCCATCGCGCCGCACGGGTGATGGAGAAGGGGATGAAGGATGGGGTGATTGAGCAGAGCGCTGGCAACTACAAGACCCTGGCCAACTACTGGCATCAGGCCAAGGAGCTGGATCCGGCCATCGACACCCTGGCCAAGTCCTACCAGCTGGCCCCGAGCGCCGAATTGCAGCTGAAAATGGCGCGCATGATGATCCAGAGCAAACGCTATCAGGATCTGGTGGCGCTGGCCGCCAAGCCGGCTCCGGGCGCCAGCGGTGAACAGCGGGCGGATCTCAAGTTCCTGACCGGGGTCGCCTATTTTGAGCAACAAAAGCCGAAGGAGGCCCTCAACGCCTTCACCCAGGCGGCTCAGAATGGCAACGTAAGCGGTCGGGCATCCCCCTGGATCAGCTTCCTCAAAGAGCAGAGTGGCACCGGAGAGGCAGCCGTCCAGTAATTCCAATGACAACTACCTGTAGTCCCTTTTATGGTTGCCTGGTGGCTCCATTAACCGCTCTTCGGAGCGGTTTTTTTATAGCTGAAACCGGTACTGGCTGGTGGCCGATGCGCGGTTTTATCCCTCTTCATGCCAATAAAGAGCCTCCGTCGACATTGGTCTATCCCCCCGACTGAGACAAACGTTTTAGCTAGGGCTGCAACCGTGAAGCAAGGGGGCGCTGCGCAGTGGTTGACGGGAGCTCGGGTGGCCCGCTGACAGGCGGGCAGTGCTATTCATCTTTCTCTTTGCTGCGACTTGCCAGTGTGGCTTTTGCCTTGTTGATAAGCGTCACACCGAAAACGGCTACTTTTAACAAGAAAAGCAACATATGGAAGTTGAAATTTTGGCCGACTCAGGAAAGAATGCGCGCTCGGTTATTGGCGTCGTGGGGCAGGTTGACCCGCCACCGGCAGACCGAGGATGAGACGGCCCCCGGCCCATTTGGTACAGGAAACCACACAGGAATTTTATGAATCCCCTTCGCACTGCCGCTTCGGCCCTTTTATGCACTTTTGCGCTGGTCAGCCAGCAGGCTGCCGCCGTCGAGTACCGTCTGCCTGCGGCCAACAGCCGCCTGATCGGTGAAAATCAGGAATACGTGGTGCCTGCGGACAACCGTCCGCTGGAGCAGATCGCTGCTGACTTCCAGCTGGGTCTGACCAACATCATGGAAGCCAACCCGGGCGTTGATCCCTATCTGCCGAAAGCGGGTAGCACCCTGATCATCCCCCACCAGCTGATCCTGCCCAACGCGCCCCGCGAAGGGATCGTCATCAACGTTGCCGAGATGCGTCTCTACTACTACCCGAAAGGGAAGAACGTGGTGGAAGTGCTGCCCATCGGCATCGGTCAGCTGGGGGTAAACACCCCGGAAAACTGGATCACCAAGGTAGAGCGCAAGCGCGCTAACCCGACCTGGACCCCGACCGAGAACATCCGTCGTCGCTATGCCGCCCAGGGCAAGACTCTGCCGGCAGTCTGGCCAGCCGGTCCGGATAACCCCATGGGTCTGCACGCCCTCTACATTGGCAACCTCTATGCCATCCACGGTACCAATGCCACCTTCGGTATTGGTCTGCGGGTGAGCAGCGGCTGCGTGCGTCTGCGCGCTGACGACATCAAGTATCTGTTCGACAACGTGCCGGTCGGCACCCGCGTCCAGTTCGTCAACCAGCCGGTCAAGACCACGGTCGAGCCGGATGGCGGTCGCTACATGGAAGTGCACGAGCCGCTGTCGCGCACCGAGGAGGAGTTCAACTCCACCGCCTCCGTGCCGCTCCCGATGACTCCGGCTATCACCCGTTTCATCGCTCACGCCGAGTCTGATTCCAACGTGGTCAAGCAGGTGCTGGAACAGCGTACCGGTATGCCGACCCGCCTCAATCCCTGATTGAGCAAGTTGGCGGTGCCGCGCGCACTGGCTGAATAAAGAAAACGGCGACCATCTGGTCGCCGTTTTTGATGGGGCATTCGCAGCTTGCTTACTGCACGCAGACCGGGCAGAAGGCGTAGGTGCCTTGCGGATCGTTGAAGCGGGTAAGCGGGTCGAGACTGCGGTTCACTTCCACCAATGCCTTGCCAAATCCAGCCGGCAGCCAGCTTTGCAACTGGGGGGCCAGCACTTGGGCACTGCTGTCAAACAGCTGGCGCAGGAACTTGTCCTTGGTGGACTCCTCCTGCTCGATGGGGGTTACCTGCCACTCCTTGAGGTTGGCCAGCTCGGCTGCTGCCTTGATGGCGTCATCCAGATTGCCGAACTCGTCCACCAGACCTAGGGCCTTGGCATCTTCGCCGGTCCAGACCCGACCTTCGGCCGCCTTCTCGGCCTCTTCCGGGCTCAGGCCGCGGCCCTTGCTGACCAGACCTATGAAGCGCTGGTAGGTATCTTCCACGCTCAGCTGGATAGCCTGACCGACGTGATCCGGCAGGGCGCGGGTCGGGCCTACGCCGACGTAATCGGTGGTGCCGACCCCGTCGGTATGCACGCCAAACTGGGCCAATGCCTTGTCGATGGTGGCGAACATGCCGAACACCCCGATGGAGCCGGTGAGGGTGGTGGGGGAGGCGAAGATCTTGTCCGCATCGGCGGAGATCCAGTAGCCACCGGAGGCGGCATAGCTGCCCATGGAGACCACTACCGGTTTGCCAGCCTGTTTCAGGGCCAGCAGCTCGGCGCGGATCTGCTCGGCGGCGAAGGCGCTGCCGCCCGGGCTGTCGACCCGCAGGACCACGGCTTTGACCTTGTCATCGCGGCGGGCATCGGCCAGCAGGTCGGAGAGGCTATCACCGCCTATGGTTCCGGCAGGCTGGACGCCATCCATGATGGCGCCGCTGGCGACCACCAGACCCACCTCATCCTTGCCACTCTGGGGATATTGTTCCGGAATGGCAGCCAGATACTCTTTCAGGCCGACCCCTTTCCAGCCGTGATCGTCCGCTTCACCCACCTCTTTAATGACCGCCTGGGTCATCTCGTCGCGGGTGGCCAGCTGATCCACCAGACCGTTGTCGAGGGCGTAGTTGGCGGCATTGCCACCGGCCTTGCGCAGCAGCTCGAGGAAGCGATCCTTGCCCGGCGCGACCGCATCGGGTTCGATCTCCCGCTGCTCGGCGACATCGGCCACATAGGATTGCCACAGCTGATCCAGCCAGCGCTGATTCGCCTCTTTGCTCTCGGGGGACATCTCGTCGCGGGTATAGGGTTCGACGAAGGATTTGTAGGTGCCGACCTTGAATACATGCGGGGTGATGTTGAGCTTCTCCAGCGCCGATTTGAAGTAGGTCTGGTAGACCCCAAGCCCCTCGATCACCACGGCGCCGCTCTGGTTGAGCAGCACGTGATCGGCGTGGGCCGCCAGCAGGTATTGCCCCTGAGTGTAGAAGTCGGCCATGGCGATCACCGGTTTGCCGCTCTCCCGGAAGGAGTCGATGGCGCTCGCCACCTCCTGCAGTTTGGTGAAGTTGGCTCCCTGCAGCCCTTGTGGCTTGATCACCAGCGCCTTGATGCGCTCGTCATCCTTGGCACTCTTGATGGCCCACAGCAGGTCGGAGAGGACGATCTCGCTCGGCTGCTCGTCGCTGCTGTCCATCTGGCGCAGCAGTTGTACGGTGGGATCTGTCTGGGAGCGTTGCTCCACCAGCACGCCGTTGAGATTGAGGGTCAGCGCCCCTTCGATGGGCGCCTTGGGGGCCTCTTTCTGGCTGACGCTGAAGACGATGACCAGCACTACGATGAGAAACAGCAGATTGACCAGCATCAGCCGGGTGAAATTGAGCAGGCGCCACAGGCTGCGGAACAACCAACCCAGACCTTTGAAAATAGACATAGTCGCGTTATCGCCCTGTTAATGGGTAGAGAAGAGCCATTATTAACCAGTTACGGGCGAAATTGCCATTTCCTACTGGCGGATCCCGCCTATCTTCGTTCAGGGCACGGCTGTTCGCTGAAAAATTGTCCAAACATTTGTTTGAAAAAGAATTTTCGATTCTTTACTCTAGCCTCAGTTTGATAACAAAAAATTAACTGGAGGCATCGTGAGCCGCTATCCGACCCTGCTGACCCCGCTCGACCTTGGTTTTACCCAGCTGCGCAATCGCGTGTTGATGGGCTCCATGCATACCGGCCTCGAAGAGGAGAAGGGCGGTTTTGACAAGCTGGCCGCCTTTTATGCCGAGCGCGCCCGCGGTGGCGTTGGCCTTATCGTCACCGGCGGCATTGCCCCCAATCTGCGCGGTCGGCTGGTACCTCACGGATCCCAGCTGAGCTTCCCCTGGCAGGTGAGCAAGCACAAGAAGGTGACCAGCGCCGTGCACCAGGAGGGGGGCAAGATTGCGCTGCAGATCCTCCATGCCGGTCGTTACGCCTATCATCCCTTCAGTCTGGCCCCGAGCGCCCTCAAGGCCCCCATCTCCCCGTTCAAACCGCGCGCCATGAGCGAGCGGCAGATCCGCGGCACCATTCGCGACTTCGCGGCTACAGCAGCGTTGGCCAAGGCGGCCGGTTATGACGGCGTCGAGGTGATGGGCTCGGAAGGCTATCTCATCAACCAGTTCATCTGCGAGCGTACCAACAAACGTACCGATGGCTGGGGCGGCAGCAGCGAAAACCGGATGCGCTTTCCGGTGGAGATTGTCCGCGCCATCCGCGAGCGGGTCGGCACCGATTTCATCATTATCTTCCGCCTCTCCATGCTGGATCTGGTGGAGCAGGGCTCAACCCTGGAAGAGGTAATCGCCCTTGGCAAAGCGCTGGAAGCTGTGGGGGTGACCCTGATCAACACCGGTATCGGTTGGCACGAAGCGCGTATTCCCACCATCGCCACCAGTGTGCCGCGCGGCGCCTTCAGCTGGGTCACTGCCGAGCTGAAAAAACATCTCAAGGTGCCGCTTATCACTACCAACCGGATTAACACCCCCGAGGTGGCCGAGCGGATTCTGGCGGGTGGCGAGGCGGATATGGTCTCCATGGCGCGCCCCTTCCTGGCTGATCCCGAATTTGTCATCAAGGCGGCCGAGAACCGGGCGGACGAGATCAACACCTGCATCGCCTGCAATCAAGCCTGCCTTGACCATGTGTTCAAGCAGAAGCGAGCCTCCTGTCTGGTCAATCCTCGCGCCTGTTTCGAGACCGAGCTGACTTTTGGCCGCGTGCCCCAGCCCAAAAAGCTGGCGGTGGTGGGGGCGGGCCCGGCTGGCCTGGCGTTCGCCTGTTACGCTGCCGAGCGCGGTCATCAGGTGAGCCTGTTCGATCAGGCCAGCGAAATCGGCGGCCAGTTCAACTTCGCCAAGCAGATCCCGGGCAAGGAGGAGTTTCACGAAACCCTGCGCTATTTCGCCAAACGGCTGGAGAAGTGCGGCGTCGAGCTCTATCTCGGCCAGCGCCAGAGTGCCGAGAGCCTGCTCGGCGGCGGTTTTGACGAGGTGATCCTCGCTACCGGTATTCGTCCGCGCACCCCCAATATTCCGGGCATTGAACATCCCAAGGTGATGAGTTATCTCGATGTATTGCGGGATCACAAACCGGTCGGCCAGAAGGTGGCGGTGATCGGTGCCGGCGGCATCGGCTTCGATGTAGCTGAGTATCTGGTAGAGAAGAAAGTGGAGATGGATGCCGATGGGCACCGTGATCACTGGCTCAAGGAGTGGGGCATCGACAAACAGCTTGGCGAGCGCGGTGGCCTCACGGCTCCTGAAATCGACGCCCCCGAGCGCCAGATCTGGCTGCTCCAGCGCAAGGAGAGCAAGGTGGGTGACGGACTTGGCAAGACCACCGGCTGGATCCACCGTACCGTGCTCAAGAACCGCAAGGTGCAGATGCTCTCCGGGGTGCAATATCTGGGGATCGATGACGAGGGCTTGCACATTCAGGTGGGCGAGACCAAGCAGTGTCTGCCGGTGGATCAGGTGATAGTCTGCGCCGGGCAGGAGCCCCTCAAGGAGCTGCAGGCCGGGTTGCAGGCGGCAGGCAAGCCGGTGCATATCATCGGCGGAGCCGACGTGGCTGCCGAGCTGGATGCCAAACGCGCCATTCGGCAAGGGGCCGAGCTGGCTGCGGTCATCTAGCCAACTGTGTCCTTTTGCCCTTTTTAGTGCGATAAACCCCTGAGCCTCAGGGGTTTTCTTCATTCTGTGCTGTGCTAAGGTAGCGCCATCATTGCCCCAGAGAAGGAATTGCCCATGGATGCCCTCACCCTGTTGCTCAATCGCCACTCCTGTGGCCGTCTCGCCGATCCCGCCCCGAGCGGTGAGGTGCTCGACAATATCCTCAAGGCGGGCCTGCGCGCGCCGGATCACGGCACCCTGACCCCTTGGCAGTTCATTCTGTTTGAAGGAGAGGGGCGCGAGCGGCTGGGCAAGCTGCTGGCCGAGGTGGCCCGTGCTCGTGGCGAAGATGAAGAGAGCATCAAGAAGTGCAGCGAAGCGCCGCTGCGGGCGCCCTTGGTCGTCGCCGTGGCAACCCGTTATCAGGATCACCCCAAGGTGCCGAAACTGGAGCAGGAGCTCTCTGCCGGTTGTGCCCTGATGGCGATGCAGATGGCGGCGCAGGCACAGGGCTTCAACGGTATCTGGCGCTCCGGCTGGTTTATCTTCGATGAGCAGATCAACAAGGGATTGGGACTGGCGGCAGAGGATCAGCTGGTGGGTTTCCTCTATCTCGGTACTCCCATGCTGGAAGCACGCAAACTGCGCGAGCTGCCGCTCGATGAGTTTGTCCGCCGTTTCTGACTTTTCGGCCACGTTGCGGTTGAGAGCAGCAAAGCCTCGAGAAATCGGGGCTTTTCTGTTTAACCGTGAATAGTAACCAGAGAAATTGGGGAAAATAAATGGCTCAAAGAGGCTTCGCGCGCCATAGCAGGTAATTATTTAAATAGTGCGATGTACCTCGCAATCCAGTTGTATTTTACTATGTAAAACGTTTGCGCATTCGCTAATATCTCCCTGCCAGTTTAGAAGGGCACTCCTTCTAATTTTTCTGCGATGAGAGTCGCAATTCCGTAGCACCTTTTAACAGCCCAACGTCTTCGTGACATTGGGCTTTATTTTTTATGGGGTGTCGGGGCGGCGGTGCGCCGATGGCGGCATCATCATGCAGCCCGGCTGGCAGCCTTATGCCCTGTTTTTGGCTGGCAGGATCCGGGCCGGGTTGCCGACTACCCGAGCTCCGGCCGGAACATCTCTGGTCACGATAGCACCTGCGCCGACGATCGCCTCCCGTCCTATGGTTACGCCGGGCAGCAAGATGGCGCCGCCCCCAATCCAGACCTTGTCTTCAATGGTGACCGGCAGCGCCGTCTCAGTGCCCTGAATCCGTTCGTCGGCCTCCAGCGCATGGGCTGCGGTATAGATCTGCACGTTTGGCCCAATCATCACATGGGCGCCGATGCGAATGGGGGCATTGTCCAGCAGGGTCGCCCCCATATTGATGTAGGAGTCCTTGCCTAGGTGGATGTGGCGGCCATAGGTGCAGTAGAGGGGTGGGCAGATAAAGGCATTCTCTGCCAGTTCGCCAATCAGCTCCGCCAGTAGTGCCCGCTGCTCTGTCTCCTCTTCCGCCTGATTGAAATGGCGATAGCGCCGTGCCGCCTCCCGGCGCAACTGGGCCAACTCGGGTGCCATGCAGTTGTAAGGTTGGCAGCTAATCATCTTCTGGTTTTCGCTCATGAAGGTTGCTTTCCTTTATCTGCCAGGGATTTGGATATTGGCGCCAATACTGCAGAAGTAACGTGATCACCCACCCGATATGGGCAGAACCAGGTTGGCAGGTTTGCCTTCGGCAAAGGCCAGCACATTCTCGAACGCCACGCGAAAGTAGAGTTCGTAGCTGTTTTGCTCCACATAGCCGAGATGAGGCGTCGCCAAGACGTTGGGCAGGCGCAGCAGGGGTTCGCTTTCCTGTGTCGCCGGCTCGATGTCAAATACATCGAGCGCGGCCCGTTTCCCAGGATGGTTACTGAGCTCTGCATAGAGGGCGCCCGGCTCGATAAGTTCGGCACGGCTGGTATTGACCAGCAGAGAGTCAACTTTCATGCGGGCCAGATCTGCGCGGGTAACAGCGCCGCGGGTTGTCTCGCTCAGGCGCAGATGCAGCGTGAGGATATCGGCTTGACTGAAGAGAGCCTCCTTGCTGGAGGCGCAGGCATAGCCATCCAGCTCGGCCTGCCTGCGCGAAGCCTCACTGCCCCATATCAGTACCGACATGCCAAATGCCTTGCCATAGCGGGCGATCCGCTGGCCTATCTTGCCGTAGCCCCAGATGCCGAGCGTCAGCCCATGCAGTGTGCGTCCCAAACCGAGGTCACCAGATTGCTGCCATTGGCCTTGGCTTAACGCCTGGCTGTAAGCAGGTATATGGCGGGAGGCTGCCATGATGAGCGCCCAGCAGAGCTCGGCGGGAGCAATAGGGCTGCCGATTCCTTCTGCCACGGCAACGTCGTACTGTTGGCATAGTGCCGGGTCGATATGCTGGCTGACTTTGCCGGTCTGGCTGATGAGTTTAAGGGTGGGAAGCTGTATCAGCAGCTGTTCGTCGATACGGGTACGCTCGCGAGTCAGCACCAGTGCTTCCATTCCTTCCAGCAGGGCGGCAAGGCGCGTTGTATCGGGTTCGCTCTGGTTGAGGATGGTGACGTCATGACCCGCCAGCAGGGCAAAGCAGGGGAGGTGGCGCACCTGATCCTGATAGTCATCCAGAATGGCAATCCGCATAAGAAATCCTTCTCGGTTGCGTTGGCTCGGACCGCTATCTTACCGGAATAAAAGGTGTCTGTTGTTTTCAAACGAACACAATCAGAAGGGAGGACGATCAAGCCCATGTCCACGGACCGGGAAGAGCCCGGCAGGCCAAAACTATCAGGGCCCCCGAATGGGAGCCCTGATGGCATGAGGTTGGCGTCTATGTTGCCCACGCTTAGCCGTGCTTGCGGCCGGAGAGGCGGCACCACTCTTCCTTGACGGCGGTCGGGTCCATCTCGAACCACTGGCCGTAGATAGTTTCCAGCTCCGGGGCCTGGCTCTCCAGCACGCCGGAGAGGGCCATCAGGCTGCCCGCTTTGCCGTGGCCGGCGATCAGCGGAGCCAGTTCGCGCAGCGGGCCGGCCAGGATGTTGGCGACCACTACGTCAGCTTCGACATCTTGCGGCTGGTCGGCTGGCAGATAGAGCTCAATCTGGTCGGCGACGCAGTTGCGTGCGGCGTTGTCGCGGCTGGCCTGAATGGCCTGCGGGTCGATGTCGATACCGATAACGCGGGCGGCACCCAGTTTCAGGGCGGCGATGCCGAGAATGCCGGAGCCACAGCCAAAATCGACCACGGTTTTACCGGTTAGATCCAGCCCGTCCAGCCACTGCAGGCAGAGGGCGGTGGTGGGGTGGGTACCGGTACCGAAGGCCAGACCCGGATCCAGCATGACGTTGACTGCATCGGGGTTCGGCACATCGCGCCAGCTCGGGCAGATCCAGAGGCGCTCGCCAAACTGCATGGGGTGGAAGTGATCCATCCACTCGCGCACCCAGTCCTTGTCCTCCAGCTGCTCGACCTTGTAGCCGACGTTTTCGCCGAAGATCTGCTGGAAGAAGGCGATGGTGGGGGCCGGATCGGTTTCGGCATCGAACAGACCCATCACTTCGGTCTCGCCCCAGAGCGGGGTTTCACCGGGCATGGGTTCGTAGACGGGCACATCCTTGGCATCCATAAAGGTCACCGCCTGGGCTCCACGCCCCAGCAGCATGTTGCTCACCTTGTCTGCGGTCTTGGCAGTGGCGTTGATTCGAATTTGTATCCAGGGCATGGCGTCGACTCTTCATAAATGTGAAACCGCGAGATTCTACCATCATGGGGCAGTGCTGTCGTGGTTTGCCCATGACGTGGAGGGATACGGGGGCTTTTGCCGGATTGGCACGGTTCCTGTATTGCTCTATGCAGGCGAAGACGACCGGTTTTCGCTGAACGCTTTGCTCAAGTTCCGTCATCTTTCACTGCCACCCTCGGGTGGCATTTTTTTATCTGCACTTGTTTGCCTGGTAAACAGTCTGCCAGATAAAAAAAGAGCAAGGTTGGCACCTTGCTCAAGGACGGGCTGACGCCGTTTTGGCGCATTCATGCTGCTGTTGGCATGCCAGATGCAAAGACGAATATGTCCTGCATAAGGATATGTGTGTGATTGTTACCCCAATGTTCAGGTATTCAGGCCATTTCTCGCGAAATGGCCTCTTTTTTGGCTGATTGTCGGACGTTGGCCTGCCACAGGCAGTCATGAGTGCCGCTGGTTGTGCCCGTTTGGGGCATCTCCTTGGTGAACTTATCCCATCATGGTGCGTTTGAGGGCTTAGTTGGCAAAGTCGCTCATGTCGATCACCAGCTTGCCTACCATACGGCCCGCCTCCACCTCGGCATGGGCCTGAGCCAGCGTGACCGGGGTCAGTGACGGGATGGTTTTGGTCAGGGTGGTCTGCAATACCCCTTCATCGACCAGTGCCGCCACCCGGCCGAGCAGGCGGTGCTGTTCGATCATGTCCGGCGTCTGGAACAGAGAGCGGGTGAACATGAACTCCTGGCTGAAGGTGACGCTCTTGCTCTTGAGCAGGGAGAGATCCCACGGCTCGCTCGATTCGGCGATGGTGCAGATATGGCCAAACGGGCGGATCAGCCCTGCCATGGTGGCCCAGTGCTCGGCGGTGGCGTTGGTGCAGAAGATGGCATCGACCTGAGTGATGCCAAGGGCGGTCAGCTCCTCCTGCAACTTATGGTGGTTTACGACCTGATGGGCCCCCATCTCGAGGCACCACTCGCGGCTCTCGGGGCGGGAGGCGGTAGCAATCACCTCCATGCCGGTGAGCTGGCGGGCCAGCTGGATGGCGATGGAACCCACGCCACCGGCGCCGCCGATGATCAGCAGTTTGCCACGGCTCTCGCGGGTAAGAGCGAAGCGCTCGAACAGGGTCTCCCAGGCGGTGATGGCGGTGAGCGGCAGGGCGGCGGCCTCCACATCGCTCAAGCTGGTGGGGGCGATGGCGGCGATGCGCTCATCCACCAGTTGCAGGGCGCTGTTGCTGCCCGGACGGCTGATATCGCCGGCATACCAGACCCGGTCGCCCGCCTTGAACAGGGTGACTTCGCTGCCGGTGGCGATCACTTCCCCCACCGCATCCCAGCCCAGTACCCGGGGCGAGCTTTCAATTTTGGCCTTGGGGGAACGCACCTTGGTATCTACCGGATTGACGGAGGTGGCGGTGACCCGCACCAGCAGATCCCGCGGACCCGGAACCGGATCGGGCAGGTTGGCGGCGATAAAGCAGTCGGGGTGGTCGCTTGGCAGATAGTGAGTCAGAGCAATGGCTTTCATGGTTTTTCCTTTCAAATCGCTGTGTTCGGGATTGCCACTCACTCTAGTCTGGTTGATTATCAAGATTAAGATGGGTAATCGGTAAATACTGTTTGAATATATGAACAATGTCGATCTGGAGTTGATGGGACTGTTTGCCACCGTGGTGGAGCAGGGGAGCTTTACCCGGGCCGCCGAGCTGCTTGGTATGCCCAAGTCATCGGTGAGCCAGAAGATCTCGCGACTCGAAGCTCAGCTCGGCGTGCGGTTGCTGCAGCGCACCACCCGCAGGTTGAGCCTGACCCCGCAGGGGGAGGTCTATGTGGAGCATTGTCAGGGGCTGCTGACGCTGGCCCGCAGCGCCAATCTGGCGATGGCAAGGTTGCGCTCGGCCCCGGCAGGTCGGGTGCGGATCACCGCCCCCGAGGCGACCGGTACCCTGCTGCTTGGCCGGATCCTCGCCGAGTTTCGTGCGCTTTACCCCGAGGTGGTACTGGAGTTGACCCTGAGTGACGAGCAGCTCGATCTGGTGGGGGAAGGTTACGATCTGGCGCTGCGGGCGGCGCCGCTGAAAGACTCCAGCCTGATCTGCCGGCGCATCGGTCAGGTGGCGCGTTATCTGGTGGCGGCGCCCGGCTATCTGGCGGCCCACGGCATGCCGCAACAGCTGAGCGAGCTGGGCCGTTATGCTTGTCTGGTGCACTCGGCCATGCCGGTATGGCCATTGCAGGAGGGGGGCTGGCGGCCGCAGGGGGCTTGCATTAGCAACAGCCTGTTGGCGCTGCGGGAGTTGGCGATCAACGAAGGGGGGATTGCCCTGTTGCCCCACCATGTTTGTGAAGGGGATTTGGTGGCGGGGCGGCTGCATAAGTTGTTACCGGATCAGCCCATTCCGGCCAACCCGTTTTACCTTATCTATCCGAGTCGGGAGCATCTGGCTCCCGCCCTGCGCACCTTGATGGATTTCGTGGCCGAGCGGCTGCCGTTCGCCTGAGTTACCAACAGCTCTGGCTGGCCGATTCCTGATTGGGTTTGAGGCCAAGGGGCACCGACTGGCGCTCTGCCAGCATGCGGATCTGCCCTTCAATCAGGTTGGCACTGGGGCCCAGCACTAACACCAGTTGGTGGTCGTTGAGCTGGACCCAGGAGAGACAACCCAGGCTCAGCAGACGGGATTGATCCACCAGCGAAATATCGCGTACCCGCAGGCTGAGGCGGGTGAGGCAGACGCTCATCGCCACCAGATTGTCCATGCCGCCCAGCACCTTGAGAAATTGGATCGCCAGCATCTGTGGATCGGAGGGGGCGACGCTGGCAAGGCGCGGATGCTCCACCGCGATAGGCTTGCTCGGCATGCTGAGAGGAGCGCGCTCCAGCAGTTGGTAAAAGAGCAGGGTGTAAGCGACGAAGAACAGAATACCGACCGGAATGAGCCAGAAGCTGTGCTCACCGGATTGATAGCTCAGCACCAGATCCAGCAGACCGGCGGAGAAGTAACTGCCCACCTTGATCCCCAGCCCGCTACAGACCGCCAGCGAGATCCCCGTCATCAGGGCGTGGGCCAGAAACAGCCAGGGAGCGGTAAAGGCGAACAGAAACTCGATGGGCTCGGTGATACCCACCAGTGCTGAGGTGAGCGCCAGAGTGAGCAGCAGCCCGCCCTGTGGCAGCCGTTGCATCCGCTGGCGGTGCAGCCAGATGGCAAAACAGGCGCCCGGCAGGCCGAACATGATGATGGGGTAGAGACCGGCCACATACCCTTCATGAAGGGGTTGGGCAGCGGCCAGCGCCTGCAGGTTGCTCTCGCCAAGGCCCACCACGCTGCCAAGCACCTGATGCAGGCCGAGCGGAATGAGCAGGCGGTTGAGGGTGCCAAAACAGAAGGCGCCAAATGGCGTGGTGAGCAGATCCGAGGTGAGCAGGGTTAGCCCGCGCTCCAGCGGTGGCCACAGCAGAGAAAGGGGGATGGCGATCAGCAGGCAGGCCAAGGCCGACACCAGCAGGCTGGGAAACTCCCCCTTGGCGATCTGCAGCCAGCGATACCGTGTTTGCTGATGCACCCAAGGATAGATGATGGCGGTGGTGAGCCCCGCCAGCAGGCCGCAGATCATGTCGGCGTGCAGGTTGGGGGCCAGGGTGTTGAACGCCGTGCTGAGCAGCAGAAAGTTGACCGCACCCGCCAGCGTCTGCCCCCCCAGCTCCTGCCGACTCAGGCCAAAGGCGATCGCTACCGCATAGATGAGCGGCATTTGGCTGAAGATCGCCTGACCGGTGAGGGAGAGCACAGCCAAATTGAGCACGTCGGGTTGCCCAAGCCGGTAGATCAACGCCGCCATCGGCAGGATGGAGACGGGCAGCAGCAGGGCATAACCGAGCCGCTGCAGGGCTTGAGTAACGACTTGTCGAGTGACTTTAACGGGCATACAGCGGCTACGTTCTGTGACTTGGCGCACAGTTTAACTGAGAAACACCTATTTTGGGATAGTTTTGAAACCCCTAATTTATCTTTTTATTATTTCTGCTCGAAAAGCGCCCGCACTTCCCGCGAGGGCGGCGTGGTCAGCAGGCTCACGGTGATAAAAACCACCAGCGCCAGCGTGAGGCTCGGTACGATGGCATGCAGGCCAGCCAGCTTGATCCCCCACTGACTGAGTACCCCATAGCTGACGATGCCGCTGACCATGCTGGCCAGTGCGCCCGGGCCGTTGGCCCGCGACCAGTAGAGGCCGAGCACCAGCGGCCAGAGGAACACCGCCTGCAGACCGCCAAAGGCGAGCAGGTTGAGCCAGATGATCATCTCGGGGGGTTGCAATGCTGCCAGCAGCACCAGAGTGCCGAGGATCAGGGTACAGAGCAGAGAGAGGCGCGGGATGCGTACCTCAAGCTTCTCCTGCTTCGGATTGAGATAGTTGAGGTAGAGATCCTTGACCAGAGTGGCGGAAGCCTGGATCAGCTGGGAGTCGATGGTGGACATGATGGCCGCCATCGGAGCCGCCAGGAAAACCCCGGCCAGCCAGGGGGGCAGCACTTCCATCATCAGGGAGGGCATGATCTTGTCCGGGCTGTCCATGCCGGGCAGGATGGCGCGCCCCAGAGCGCCGGCCAGATGCATGCCGAACATCAGCAGGGCGCTTACCACAGTGCCGATCAGGATGCCGCGATGGAGCGCCTTGCTGTCGCGATAGCCAAAACAGCGCAGCGCCGAGTGGGGCAGCCCCACCACTCCGACACAGACCAGGATCCAGAAGCTCAGCATGAAGGGCTGGGTCAGCATGTCGCCGGCTCCTTGCGGGCTCACCAGCTTGGGATCGATCTCCCTGAGCTGGTGGATAAGATTTGGCAGGCCGTCACCGGCGACCAGAATCCCCGTTAGCAGGGCGCCGGTGCCGATCAGCATGATGATCCCCTGCAGGGCATCGGTCATCACCACGGCGCGAAAGCCGCCGATGATGGTGTAGAGCAGCACGCAGCTGGCAAACAGCATCAACCCCTGCTGGTAGGAGAGGCCGGTGGCGGTCTCCAGCAGGCGAGCGCCGCCGATAAACTGCACTACCATAGTCGCGATAAAGGCGAGGATGATAGTAACGGAGCCGAGGATCACCACTGCCTTGCTCTGGTAGCGGGCCCACAGCATGTCGTTGATGGTCACCGCATTGACCCGGCGGGCGATGATGGCGAACTTCTTGCCCAGTACTCCCAGAGTGAGCCAGACGGTGGGCAGCTGGATCATCGCCAGCAACACCCAGCCCAGACCGATCTTGTAGGCCGCGCCCGGCCCACCGATAAAGGAGGAGGCCGAGGTGTAGGTGGCCACTAGCGTCATCGCCAGCACCAGCCCGCCCATGCTGCGGTTGCCGATGAAGTACTCCTGCACGAAGTTGCCTTGCGCCCGATGACGGCTGGCCCAGAAACCCACCCCCAGCACCAGCACCAGATAGATGACGAGCGGCAGCATCAACTCAAGATTCATGGGATGACTCCTTGCCGGAAGGGGAGTGGGTATCGAGGGGGATCTCCACAAACAGCCGGTTCACCATCAGCGCGCAGAGCAGAATGAACAGCAGTGGCATCATCATGCAGCTGAGCAGGAACCACAGTGGCAGCCCCCACAACTCCAGCTGGAGCGGGATAAAATAGGCGGTGCCATACCAGGCAAAGAAGTAGAACAGGGTCAGCAGCAGGCAGAAAGCTGCTTCCCGGCGGGCGAGAGCGAAACGGTTCACCTTGGCCTCCGACAAATTTGAGGGGCGCAAGGATAACAAAAAAGGGCCATGTCGCCATGGCCCTTTTTCAGCAGAGGCTCCTTGCGGAGCAGACTTCCATCGGAAGTCCGGTCTCTTCAGCGATCCTTACAGACCCAACTTCTTGTGCAGGTAGTGGGCGTTGGTACTGCCACCGTGCAATATCATCAGGTCTCTATCAAGCGATCCTTACAGACCCAACTTCTTGTGCAGATAGTGGATATTGGTGCCACCGTGCTGGAAGTTTTCGTCTTTCATGATCTCTTTTTGCAGCGGTACGTTGGTCTTGATCCCTTCCACCACCAGCTCGTCCAGCGCATGACGCATGCGGGCGATGGCAATGTCACGATTCTCGCCGTAGCAGATCAGCTTGCCGATCATCGAATCGTAGTGGGGCGGTACCTTGTAACCGGCATAGATGTGGGAGTCCCAACGCACACCCAGACCACCCGGCGCGTGGAAGCGCTGCACCAGACCCGGAGAGGGCATGAAGGTGGCTGGATCTTCGGCGTTGATCCGGCACTCGATGGCGTGGCCACGGATGCGGATATCCTGCTGGGTGATCGACAGGGGCTGACCGGCGGCGATGCGCAGCTGCTCCTTGATCAGATCGATACCGGTGACCATCTCGGTGACCGGATGTTCCACCTGGATACGGGTGTTCATTTCGATGAAATAGAACTCGCCGTTCTCGTACAGGAACTCGAAAGTACCCGCACCGCGGTAGCCGATCTCGATACAGGCGCGCACACAGCGCTCGCCGATGAACTTGCGCATTTCGGCGGTGATGCCCGGTGCCGGCGCTTCTTCCACCACTTTCTGGTGGCGACGCTGCATGGAGCAGTCACGCTCGCCCAGATAGAGGGCGTTGCCCTGGCCGTCTGCCAACACCTGAATTTCGATGTGGCGCGGGTTTTCCAGGTACTTCTCCATGTAGACCATGTCGTTCTTGAAGAACTGGCCTGCTTCGGATTTGGTCAGGGCAATGGCGCCCGCCAGTTCCGCTTCATTGCGCACCACGCGCATACCGCGACCACCACCGCCACCGGCGGCCTTGATGATCACCGGATAGCCGATGCGCTTGGCAATGGCGGCGTTGTGCTTGGCGTCGTTATCGACGGGGCCGTCAGAGCCCGGTACACACGGTACGCCCGCTTTCTTCATCGCTTCGATGGCAGAGACCTTGTCACCCATCAGGCGAATGGTCTCGGCGCGCGGGCCGATGAAGATGAAGCCGGATTTTTCGACCACTTCGGCGAAATCGGCGTTCTCGGAGAGGAAGCCGTAACCCGGGTGGATGGCCACGGCACCGGTTACCTCGGCGGCGGCGATGATGGCCGGGACGTTGAGGTAGGATTCAGTACTGGCCGGTCTGCCGATACAGATGGATTCGTCGGCCAGCAGCACATGTTTGAGCTCCCGGTCGGCGGTGGAGTGAACGGCCACTGTCTTGATCCCGAGCTCTTTACAGGCGCGCAGGATCCGCAGGGCAATTTCACCGCGGTTGGCGATGACTACTTTGTCCAACATGGGTGGCGATTTCCCTTATTCGATGATGAACAGCGGCTCGTCAAATTCGACGGCCTGACCATTTTCAACCAGGATCGCTTTGATCACACCGGCCTTGTCAGACTCGATTTGGTTCATCATTTTCATGGCTTCGACGATGCACAGGGTGTCGCCGACATTGACTTGTTGGCCCACTTCCGCGAACGGCTTGGCATCCGGGCTGGAGGAGCGGTAGAAGGAGCCAACCATCGGGGAGCGCATCAGGTGACCGCTCGGGGCGGCATCTGCGGCCGGTGCAGCGGCAACCGGGGCGGCAGCGGCAGGTGCGGCAACTGGAGCGGCTTGCTGCATCATCATCTGCGGCATGGCGGTGGTCACCTGACCGGAGAAGTTGCGGCTGATGCGAACGGACTCTTCACCTTCGGAGATCTCCAGTTCGGCGATGCCGGACTCTTCAACCAGTTCAATCAGCTTCTTGATTTTGCGGATATCCATTAGCATTCTCTTTCTTCTTTATCTGATCAGTGATTATCAAGCCGCGCGCAGATGGTGCACGGCCGCGGTTAAAGCGAATTGGTAGCCATCGGCTCCCAGACCACAAATGACCCCTTTTGCGACATCAGACAGATAGGAGTGATGACGGAACGGCTCCCTGGCATGGACGTTTGACAGGTGAACCTCGATAAAAGGGATGGCAACTCCCAGCAGCGCATCGCGAATGGCGACGCTGGTGTGGGTGAAGGCGGCTGGATTGATGATGATAAAATCCACCTGGCCCATGGCCTGATGGATGCGGCCGACCAACTCATGTTCGGCGTTGGATTGCAGATGTTCCAGAGTGACACCGAGTTCGCTGGCGTTAAGCTTCAGATCGGCGACGATCTCATCAAGCGTCTTGCTGCCGTAGATACCTGGTTCCCGTTTGCCCAGCAGATTCAGGTTTGGTCCGTTGAGCAGGAGAATTCGGTGATTTTGCGACATATTGAGTGCATCCTCGATGATAATGCTGCTATCTATCAGCTATCTTGTGGACTACCAGAAATCTAGCCATTTTCTGCGCAAATCGGTGTGCCCTGGCACACAGATTTCGCAATTATATTGATTTCGTGAAAATTAGCAGCATTTTACTGGTCTAATCTCTACATCTGGCTATTTATTGCTCGCTTCGGTCGACAAGGCACCGTGGTTGCCACCTTGCTGTTTGCTGGCGGATGAGAAACGACAAAGCCGGCACAAGGCCGGCTTTATTGAGCAACAAACGAAGCGGGATCAGGCTGCTTCCGACTTCTCGCGAATGAGTTTGTCTACTACGCCCGGATCCGCCAGGGTGGAGATATCCCCCAGACTGTCGGTCTCGCCGGTGGCGATCTTGCGCAAGATGCGACGCATGATCTTGCCGGAACGGGTCTTGGGCAGCCCCTCTGCCCAGTGGATCACGTCCGGCGTAGCAATGGCACCAATCTCCTTGCGCACCCACTCCTTAACCTCTTTGTGCAGCTCGCGGCTCGGCTCTTCCCCGGCGATCAGGGTGACATAGGCATAGATACCCTGACCCTTGATCTCGTGAGGAACCCCCACCACCGCCGCTTCGGCGATCTTGGGATGGGCCACCAGCGCCGATTCAATTTCGGCTGTACCCATGCGGTGGCCGGAGACGTTCAGTACATCATCCACCCGACCGGTGATCCAGTAGTAGCCGTCCTCGTCGCGACGGGCACCGTCGCCGGTGAAGTAGCGGCCCGGGAAGGTGGAGAAGTAGGTCTGCTCGAAGCGCTCGTGATCGCCGAATACGGTGCGCATCTGGCCCGGCCAGGAGTCGGTGATCACCAGATTGCCCTCGGTGGCCCCCTCCAGCGGTTCACCCATGTTGTCCACCAGCGCCGGTTGCACCCCGAAGAAGGGTTTGGTGGCAGAGCCGGGTTTCAGATCGGTAACGCCGGGCAGCGGGCTGATCAGGATGCCGCCGGTTTCAGTCTGCCACCAGGTATCGACGATGGGACAGCGCTCGTCACCAATGGTGCGGTAGTACCACTCCCAGGCTTCCGGGTTGATGGGCTCACCCACCGAGCCCATGATGCGCAGGCTCTGGCGCGAGGTGCCGGTGACCGCTTCGTTACCCTTGGCCATCAGGGCGCGGATGGCGGTGGGGGCGGTATAGAGAATGGTGACCTTGTGCTTGTCCACTACCTGGCTCATGCGGTTGGTCGCCGGGTAGTTGGGCACCCCTTCGAACATGATGGTGGTGGCGCCATTGGCGAGCGGTCCGTAGACCAGATAGGAGTGACCGGTGACCCAGCCCACGTCGGCGGTACACCAGTAGATGTCCTGTTCGTGGTAGTCGAACACATATTTGAAGGTGAGGGTGGCATAAACCAGATAGCCGCCGGTGGTGTGCAGCACCCCCTTGGGTTTGCCGGTGGAGCCGGAGGTATAGAGGATAAAGAGCGGATCTTCGGCGTTCATCGCCTCGGGCGGGCAGTCGCTGCTGACGGCGGCGGTCGCTTCATGCCACCAGATGTCGCGGTGGTTGTGCCAGGCGACATTGCCGCCGGTGCGCTTGAGCACGATCACCTTGTTGACCTGGGTATCCGGGTTGGTGAGCGCTTCATCCACATTTTTCTTGAGCGGCACCGGACGGCCACCACGCAGCCCTTCGTCGGCGGTGATGACGATGCGCGAGCCCGAGTCGATGATGCGGCCGGCCAGAGCTTCCGGCGAGAAGCCGCCGAAGACGATGCTGTGTACCGCGCCGATGCGGGTACAGGCCAGCATGGCGATGGCGGCTTCCGGCACCATGGGCATATAGAGGCAGACCACGTCGCCGCGGTGAACCCCTTGTGCTTTCAAGACGTTGGCAAACTTGCACACTTCGCTGTGCAGTTCGCGGTAGGTGAGTTTGCGATCTTCGGCGGGGTTGTCCCCTTCCCAGATGATGGCGATCTTGTCACCCCGTTCGGCGAGATGGCGATCGAGACAGTTGGCCGAGACGTTGAGCTGGCCATCTTCAAACCATTTGATGGAGACATGGCCCGGATCGTAGGAGGTGTTCTTGACCTTGGTATAGGGTTTCATCCAGTCGAGAATTTTTCCCTGCTCTCCCCAGAAGGTATCGGGATCCTCGACGGAGGCCTGATACATGGCGGCGTAGTCGCCCTTGTCCAGCAGTGCATTGCTGCTGATGTGGGGTTTGACCGGGTAGACCTTGCTCTCGCTCATCTGTCACTCCTTTGAATAGATCTTTTAATGGTTTCTTAACAACTTATACCTTTGGTGGCGGGGGGCAATTAGACTTTTGGATAGGCGGCAACAGTTGGTTACAGGACAAAGAGTGACAATTAATCGGTGAGTGGGTAAAAGGGGACGTGTCGATTAATTGGAGGTCATGATGTTTTCTCTGTTGCTCTGTGCATCCCTCTGGCAGTTTGATGCGCCAGTGCCCGCTGGCGAACCTCCGAAAGAGTTTGCGATTACCCATCAGGAGGCTTCACCTGCGCTGCGGGATCGGGTGGCCGATCAGCTTGGTCATGCATGGCAGGCCAAGGAGCCCGGTACCAGATTCACCTTCAGCGAGCCAGCTCCCCGTTATGCTGGCGAATCACCGTTGACGCGTATGCTCAATGATCGTGATGATGGTTGGGAATCCCGCTTGCAGATTGAGTGGTAATCCGGTCGGCAGCCAGGAGGCGGATGCCTCCCGGCTGGTGATGATGATGCCTGCCGCTATGAGACGTAGCGTTGATGCAGGCGATCTCCCATATGTTCGACATGCAGTGGTTTGCTGAACAGATAACCCTGTCCTTCGCCGCAGTTGAGTGATTGCAAGAAGGCGTGTTGTGCCTTGGTTTCAATACCTTCGGCGGTGACCTCCATATCCAGACTGTCGGCCAGATTGATGATGGTGCGACAGAGCTCCCTACTGTTCTTGTCTTCCGGTAATGCCTGCACAAACGCCCGGTCGATCTTGATGCGATCGATCGGCAGGGTCTTGAGCAGACTCAGTGACGAAAAGCCGGTACCAAAGTCATCAATGGCAATCTGCACGCCGAGACTTTTCAGGCGGGTAAAGAGATCCAGACTCTGTTCGACCCGCTGGATGATGCTCTCCGTCACCTCGATCTCGAGCCGCTCTGGCGGAAATCCGGTCTCGGCCAGAATAGCGGCGACCCGTTCAACGTAGCCCGGGGAGCGCATCTCCCGCACCGACACATTGACCGACAAGCGGGGCACCGGCAGTCCGGCGGCCAGCCAGTTTTGTCCCTGCTCGCAGGCGTTGCGCATCACCCACTCGCCAATTTTCTCGATCAGGCCGCACTCCTCTGCCACCGGAATAAAGCGGGTCGGCGCTATCATCCCCTCATTGGGATGCTGCCAGCGCAGCAGGGCTTCCAGTCCACTCAGATGGCCGTTGGCCAGATTGGTCATGGGTTGATAGAAAATGCAGAGCTGTTCGAGCTCCAGGGCCTTGAGCAGACCCTGCTCAATCTGCATCCGCTCGCGGGCTCGAGCCGCCATGCAGGGGGTATAGAACTGGAAGCCGTTGCGCCCCTGACTTTTCGCCTCGTACATGGCGCTGTCGGCGGCACTGACCAGGGTTTCCGGGCTGTCAGCATGATCCGGATAGATGGCGATACCGATACTTGCCGAAATTGCCACCAGCTCATGGGCCAGCTCAACCGGTTCACGCAACACGGTCAGCAGGGTATTGGCGAGGATTGCCAGCTCGTCAGGCTCCTCCAGATAGGGGATCAGCACCAGAAACTCGTCTCCCCCGAGGCGGGTCGCCAGATCGTTGTGCTGCAGGCAGCCGCGGATCCGCTCTGCCAGCCGCTTGAGCAGCTCATCGCCAACTCCGTGGCCCAGGCTGTCGTTGATCAGCTTGAAGCCATCCAGATCGATAAAGAGCAGCCCCAACCGTTTGCTATTGAGCTGCGCGGTTTTCAGCTCAAGGGCCAGCCGCTCCTGCAACAGATGACGATTGCCCAGCTCGGTCAGGGGATCGTGATAGGCAAGGTGATTCAGCTCGGCCTCCACCTTGCGAATGGCGCTGATGTCGGAGAGGGCGATCACATAGTGAGTGGTGTTGTTGAAGTTGTCATAGACAGCGCTGATCTGCTGCCAGGAGGAGAAGTAGCTGCCATCCTTGCGCAGACAAACCATCTCGCCATGCCAGGCGTTGTTGCCGGGGCGCAGGTGATACCAGGGATAGTCGAGGTCGGTGTAGCGCCTGGGATGCATGATGATATCCGGGGTGTGGCCTATCACCTCCTCGGCATTGTATTGGGTCAGCATGGTGAAGGCCGGGTTGACCGACAGAATATGGTGCTCGCTGTCGAGGATGATGATCCCCTCGGCCGTGGTATCGAATACCACGTTGGCCTGATGAAGTCGCTCCTCCTGACGGCGGCGGGCGGTGGCATTGTGAATGACCCCCATGACCCGGTGGCCGACCGACTCGGTGGCGGGGACATGGTCGGCATGAATATCGACCCAGTGGCGCTCGTTGAGTGCGGTAAGGTAGCTCAGGGTGAGATGGATGGGGTCATGACTTTGCAGGGCGGTCTTGAGCTGGCTGCCGGATTCCGGTTCAAAACAGTCGACGAACGCTTGCAGCCCGCCGTGGAACTGGTTGGCCTCGATACCCAGCAGCGGCTCAATTTGGCCGTCGAACAGTAATCTGTCCTCCGCCACGTGCCACTCCCACACCCCGATTTGGGCCGCTCGCATTGCCAGTTGCAGCCGTTGTTCGGTTTCGTACTGCTCGGTGATATCCCGCACAATGGCGAGGATGCCGTTCAGCTCCCCTTTCTCATCACGCATCGGGCTGTAGGTGGCCTGAAAGCGGCGGGAGCTGCTGTCGTACGCCGCGGTTTGGCCCGTGATGGCGATATCCACGTAGGGCATGCCGCTTCGCATGATCTGCTGAAACATGGGCTCCAGGGTCGGTGCCAGCTTGGGAACCACCTCTCTGAGGTGCTTGCCCTGATGCTCCTCGATGCTCTTGCCATTGATGTCGGCCAGCACCTGATTGACTTTACGGTAGCGAAATTCGCAGTCAAAGACGCCGATGCCCAGAGGAGCATTATCCATCAGCTGTTCCAGGACGGTGTGATCTGACAGCTGGGTCAACATTGCCTCGGTGTCGGCGTTGAAAAGCTTCCCATCCATGATGACCTCGGCATTGATTGTTTTATCACTTGCATCAGTTGTCAGTATGGCACGAACTGTTTGGCCGGGAGTCAAGCGGAGTTATCTGGTTGTTTTGACGCCAAGAATTGGCAGAAAAACCTGATAAAAGGATGGAAAAAGGGGGCGAGTGGTTATCCCTTCTGGCGACCAAACGCCTGAATACCACGCACAAATACCAGCCAGCCGATCAGGTGGAAGGGGAGAGCCAGCAGATAGAGCAGCAAGAAGTGCGACTCGCTGCCACTGCTGTTGATGAAGTCGATCCAGGCGGCCAGTAGCGCCAGCATGCCGGCGATCTGGAAGCGGCGGCGCAACACCACCTCGACGCCGAGATTGGCAAGGTAGAGGGTGAGCAGGATGCCGGCAAAGCCGGTGAGCTGGGCGGTGCCGTAGAGCTCGCGATCCGGGTTGAACAGCAGCGCGATCAGGGGAGTAATGCCCTGATCCAGCGGGATCAGGGCCAGCAGCCAGCATGCAATCAGAAGCAGGGCTGTTTTCATCGCGGCCTCAGTCGGCGGACGGTGCCGGTTTGACCAGAGAGAGGTAGTTGGCATCCATCTTGAGGAAGACCCCCAGCAGACGGGCACTGGCGCCGTAGAAGCCAAACCGGTCGGCGGCGCGACAGGCGCGTTCGAACTTGTCGAACCAGCCCAGCAGATGGCCGTGCAGCAGCGCTTCCTGCTCGTCGAGCCAGCGTTCCCGCTCGGCCGCGCTCTTGGCTTCCGCCGCACGGATGATGAGATTGCCCATCAGATCCAGCTCGATGGCCAGATGGTCGGCAGGCTCTTTGTATTTATCGCTGACATTGATGCCGAGGCGATCGAGGCGGGCCTGCATCTCGGCCATCGGGGCCTGCATCAGTAGCTTGGCTTCGCCACGGTAGAGCGATTCGTAGGGCAGGGCGCCCTGCTTGGGATCCACCAGAAACAGACCGGCGAAGTCGGCGGCGAGTTCCAGTTGGCGATCCGGGCGCACCAGCAGGCGGGCGATGGCATCGTTGAGCTCGGCCACGGCTTCGCGCATCGGATCCAGGGTGGAGAGGCTTTTCAGGAAGCTTCGCACATCATAGGTGTCATATTCGGCGATCTGCTCATCACTGAGTTCGGCGGCGAACAGGGTGGAGAACCACCAGTAGAGTTCGGCCCGGCGTTCGCTGGTAGCCATAAATTCCTGCATTTTTCCTCCGTGGATGGCAATCGGGAGCCTTGATGGCTCCCGATTCTAACGACTTTAAAAATAAAGGAAACTCAAGGGGGCGCTTTCGTCCCCCCGGGGTCAGAGAGCCGGGAACATGGGGTCGATGCCCTTAGCCGATTCCGGCGCGCCGAAGGCAGTGACGGCAGGCACCTGTCCGCGGAACTTCTCGATCTCCACCAGCGCGGTATGGGCCGTGGTGGCCTGCGCCAGGCTGGAGGAGCCGATGTCGGCGGTCAGCACGTTGGGATCGCCGTAGGTACAGAGAGTCCCCACCTTGCCACCCTCTTGCGGGCCATACCAGGCACCTTCCTGTATCCGGACTACGCCGGGGGCGTAGTCATCGCTTACCACCAGACCGGCCAATACCTGACCGCGGCCGTTGAACACCCGCACCAGATCGCCGTCTTTGAGGCCGCGGGATTTGGCATCCTGCGGATTCATGTAGACAGGCTCGCGCCCCTGCACCGTGTAGGTGGCGCGGTAGTTGTCGGAGGAGCAGAGCTGGCTGTGCAGCCGCTTGTCGGGGTGGCAGGATTGCAGGTGCAGCGGGTACTGCTTGCTGCCCGGCCCGCCGTGGGAGCGCTCGTAGGGCTCGATCCAGACCGGGTGGCCCGGGCAATCCCCATAGCCGTAGTCGGCGATGGTCTTGGAGTAGATCTCGATAAGGCCGGACGGGGTACCGAGCGGTTCCAGATCCGGCTCCTGACGGAACGACTCGTGACGCACCCAGGGTTGGCCCGCCGGGAAGGTGACGAAGCCTTCGCCGTGCCAGAACTGGCTGAAACGAGGCAGACGAATGCCGATGCCGCGGCCCTGCAGGCGGGCGTCGTCATAGATGCTCTGGATCCACTCCAGCTTGCTCTTGCCGCCGGTGAACTCGGCTTCGCGACCGAAGCGACGGCAGAGATCGGCGAAGATATCGTAGTCATCCCGCGCCTCGAACAGCGGCTCCACCACCTTGTACATGGCCAGAATGCCCGCATTGGAATGAGAACCCCACTGCTCGATGTCATCCCGCTCATAAGTGGTGGTGGCGGGCAGCACGATATCGGCGAAGCGGCAGCTGGCGGTCCACTGGTGATCGATGCTGACCACGGTTTCCAGCTTGCGCCAGGCCGCGACCATCTTGTTGCGATCCTGCTGGTGGTGGAACGGGTTGTTGCCGCAGAACACCGCCATCTTCATGTGGGGGTAGGTGATGGTCTGGCCGTTGAAGGCGATCTGCTTGCCCGGATTGAGGATGCAGTCGACGAAACGGGCCACCGGAATGTATTTGGAGTAGCCCTTCCAGTCGCCGTCATGGAGCGGCTTGACCCCGGGAATGACCGAGCTGAAACCGGACATGATGGGGCCGCTGGAGGTGATGGTGCCCGCGCCGTTGTAGTGCCAGCCAAAGCCGTAACCGCCCCCCGGCAGGCCGATCTGACCAATCATCGAGGCCAGTACCACCAGCATCCAGGCGTACTGTTCGCCGTGGTGCATACGCTGCACACACCAGCCGCCGATAAGCTGGGTACGGCCGCTGCTCATGGTGCGGGCCAATTCGCGGATGGTCTCAGCTGGTACGCCGCAGATGGCGGCAGCCCACTCCGCATCCTTCACCTGACCATCGCTGGTGCCCAGCAGATAGGGCAGGAACTTGTCAAAGCCGGTGGTGTAGTCTTTCAGGAACTTCTCGTCGTGGCGCTTCTCGCTGTAGAGGGTGTGGGCGATGCCCAGCATCAGCGGCACGTCGGTCTGCGGATTCAGGGTCACCTGATCGCAATTGAGGTACTTCTGGGTCTTGGATTTGACCGGATCGACACTGATCACCCGGATCTCGCCCTTGGCCACCTTCTCTTTGAGCTGCGCCCAGTAGTCGTAGACGCTGTGATCCGGCACCAGCCAGCCCACCTGCAGGTTCTTGATGGGATCGGAGCCCCAGATAACTATGGTTTTGCTGTGCTCCAGCACCAGCGGCCAGGAAGTCTGCTGTTCATACACCTCCATGGCGCCCGCCACGTGGGGCAGGATCACCTGGGCGGCACCGGTGGAGTAGTCACCGGCCTTGGCCAGATAGGTGCCGTGCAGATTTATGGCGCGCCCCAGCATGGCGCCAGCGGAGTGCAACTTGCCCACCGACTGCCAGCCGGAGTGGCCGGCATAGAGGGCGCTCGGGCCATAGGTCTTCTGCACCCGCTCCAGCTCGTGATAGAAGAAGTCCAGCGCCTGGGACCAGGTGACCCGCACGAAGCGGTTCTGGCCGCGTTCGCTGGTGTCGGACTGGTGGCCCTTGCGCAGCCAGTCCAGCCGCACCATGGGGTAGCGGATGCGGGAGGGGTTGTAGACCACTTCACTCAAGGCCTTGAGCATGTCGGTGGGGTGCTTGTCGTGCTCGAACGGCAGGGTCTCGACCCAGCGGCCATCGACCACCCGGGCACGGAAGGCGCCCCAGTGGGAGCCGGACTGCACCAGCTTGTCGCCAGACTCGGCGGCCATCACGGCGCGACCGAGCAGGGAGGGGCCGATCAGGGCAGAGGCACCGCTGGCCAGCAAGCCACCCAGAAAACCACGACGGGAAATATTGATCATCTTGTTATTCCTCTTTCGAATCCGGACTTAGTGGCTACCCTGACCACCGGTATCGGCGGCATGGTTTTGCAGGTATTTGAGCAGGGTGCGCTCCTCTTCCTTGCTCAGGCGATAGTAGGCAGACATCGCCTTGAGCCCCGAGATCCAGCCGTTGGCAGTGAAGTGAGCGGGATCCGGCGCGCCGTGGCAGGAGTTGCAGGTGGATTTGTACATCTCGCCAGCGTAATCCCAGATCGGTTTGAGCGAGGACTCAAAGCCCTTGCCATCGACCCAGGCCTGCACCTGAACCTGCTCCCACTTGATATGGGTGGCGTTGTCGGTCTCCTGCTTGAGCACTTTCTCGCTCGCTTTCAGTTCATCACGGATGGTAGCGACGAAGACCCGCTTGCCCATGTATTCGCTCAGCACCCGGCCCTTGCCGTCGCTCTCGCGCCACCCTTCGATGGTCACCTTGAGGCGATCGCCGCTGCGGTCCACTACGTCGATACGGGAGGCGGGCAGCAGTTTGCCGACCGGGTCGGTGCTCTGTTCGCTGGCATAGAGATCTTTTTCACCCAGGTTGTAGAGGGTCTCGGCGGCTGGCGCCTCTTGCGCGTCGTTAACCAGGGTGGCGTAAGTGGCCCGGAAGCCGCCCGCCATGTTGGGCAGTTCGTGGGCGATGCCCTTGTGGCACTCGATGCAGTTCATGTTCTTCGCCGCCGCATCTTTCATCGCCAGCGCAGCCGCCGGGGACTGCTTGGCGTGATCCATGTTGTCGTAGCTGTGGCAGGACTTACAGGTCTTGGAGTTCTGGCTGCTCATCCGTGCCCACACCTTCTCGGCCAGATGCAGGCGCCGGTCCTCGAACTTCTCCTGGGTGTCGATGCTGTGGCCTATGTACTCCTGATAGAGGTCGTTGGCTGCCTCCATCTTGCGGGCCACCTTGCCGACGAAATCCTTCGGCTGATGACAGTCGGTACAGACCGCCTGTACCCCTGAGGCATTCTTGAAGTGGATGGACTCCTTGTACTCCGGATAGACGGTGTCTTTCATGGAGTGGCAGGAGATACAGAATTCGAGAGTACTAGTTTTCTCAAAGCCATAGTGCAGGCCGACGGTGCCCGCGAGGGTAACGCCGACGCCCACCAGAAGCAGCGCCAGTACCGACCAGCGACGGCTGGGGGTGCGCAGGAAGTGCCACAGTTTTTTCATCATGCTCTCTCACATCACTTTTTTGATGGGAGCCATGATAGGGAGGCGTTGTGAACAGGGCTGCCGCCACAAATTAATGAAATAGGGGTATTTATGACAAAATGTGAATAGAATAATCCTCCCTTGTCGACCATCGTGAACCCTGCCCATGAGCTACCACATTCTGGTTGTTGAAGATGATGCGGTTACCCGCGAGAAGCTGACCGGCTATTTCGAGCGGGAGGGCTATCGGGTGACGGCGGTCGAAAACGGCCAGGAGATGCGCACCGTGCTGGCTGAACAAACGGTCGATCTGGTGATGCTGGATATCAACCTGCCGGGGGAAGATGGTCTGCTGCTGACTCGTGAACTGCGGGCGCGCAGCACGGTGGGGATCATTCTGGTCACCGGCCGCAGCGATGCGGTGGACCGAATAGTGGGCCTCGAGATGGGGGCCGATGACTATGTCACCAAGCCGTTCGAGCTCAGGGAACTGCTGGTGCGGGTCAAGAATCTGCTGTGGCGGATCTCGCTGGCGGCCGCCGCGCCGAGCGAGCCTGCGGTCGCTGACGATGCGGTGCGCTTCGGCCCCTGGCGTTTTGACATTCCCCGCCGCCAGCTCAGCAAGGACGGGGTGCCGGTGCGCCTGACCAAGGCCGAATATGAAGTGCTGGTGGCCTTTGTCGCCCATGCCGGTCGGGTGCTCAGTCGGGAGCGGATCCTGACCCTCATCAGCCATCGCGGCGATGGCCCGAGCGATCGCACTATAGACGTGTTGATCCGGCGGCTGCGCGGCAAGATGGAAGCGGATCCGCGGGATCCCCAGCTATTTGTCACCGTCCATGGTGAAGGCTATCTGTTTGCCGGCGAGATAGCCTCCTGACCCCGTTGCGGCGGCCTTGACCTGTTTGACCGGGTATCAGACCGGCGGGCGGGTATCAAATTGCGGGCAGTCGTCGCCAATCTGGTGCCAGGGCGCCTTGGAGCCGACAAAGATGTGAAACGCGGGCCGCTGGCTCGGCACATCGTCCAGTACCCCAAGGCGCAGGTTGATCTTGCCGCTGCTGCTCTTCTGGCTGAACAGGCTGGAGCCGCAGTGACCACAGAAGGCCAGGGTGGTCTCTGCCGATTTCCGGTAGCGGCCGATGGCCTCTTCCCCCTTTACGATGGTGACCTTGTTGCCATCCAGTCCGCCGACCGAGGCGTAATCTCCCCCTGAAAACTTGCGGCATTCGCTGCAGTGACAGTTCCCCATATAGTCGAACTGATCCGGCAGGGTTAGGGCGACGGCGCCGCACAGGCTGCTGGCATGTAACTCTTTCATCTCTTCTCCTTGAGTGTGCTGATCGGATTTGGAACGGCTATTCGACCCGATAGACGGGGCGAAAAGCGCCCTCCGAGAGGGAATCTGCGGGGTCGGCCAGCGGTGCAGAAAGCGTCAGAATGGGTGGCCCCATCACCCGCGGACACTGCTCGGCACTGGCATCAGGGTGTTGCAGCAGGCAGACCGCCTGAGCGACCGCAAGGCGTCCCTGCAGCCGCATCTGATCGCTGTTGGCGGCGAGGATCTTGCCCCGGCGCAGGCCCCGCTGTACCCCGTGGCTGAAGTAGGTGCTCAGCACCTGAGGCCTGTCGAGATGGCGCTGCGCCAGCTCGTTTACCGCCACTTCGGCGGCGATGGCGCCCCCCACCAGATAGTCGAGGTCGGGATAGCGGGCCAGCGTCTGCTGCACCAGCGTGCGCTGGATTTCCCGGCTGTTGTCGCCGCGTTCGGTGGTGACCAGCTTGATGGCGCTCCCCTTGATGGCATCGGCAAAGCCAGGTTCGACAAAGTTGTTGCCACCGCTTGCCTGCGGGCCGGGGAAGAGGGCGACCGAGACCGGCTTGCTGCTGGCGGGGTGGCGCTGCGCCAGCCAGTGGCCAATCTGCCAGCCCATCTGGTACCAGGAGACACCCACCTTGGCCTGCACCAGACCGCTGGGCAGATCGTTGACCAGCCCAAAGAGCGGCAGCGGCGTTGCCTTGAGCGCCTCGCTCAAGCCCTGATAGCTCACCGCGCCGAGCAAGATGGCGTCGCTCCCTTCCTGCACGCAGCGCTGCAACTGCTGGCGCTGCTCGGCGAGGGCACCGTAACCCCCCGCTTCGTGGATCTGCAACTTGACTCCCAGCCGCTTCGCCTCGTCCACCATGCCCTGATTGACCGAAAGCCAGTAGGCGTCGCGCAGGTGGGGGTAGAGGGCACAGAGGGTCAGCGGTTTGGTTGCGGCGGCGGGTTCCGGCCACTGCTGGCGCAGCGGCTGGCCGCTGAATTCGCCGCCGGGCCAGATATCGACCGCAAAGGCGAGGGCGGCGCGGGGAAGCGTGAGCAACCACATGAGCAACAACGGGGAGAGATAGACGCTTCGCATGGCCAGGGGTTTTGTTAAAGTGTTGGGCCATATTATCCGGTCAAAGCCGACCACAACCAAGGGACTTCCCGTGAGAATCTTTTCCGGCCTGGGTGGCAAGTTGCTGCTGGCCTTCTCCTTGATGGCATTACTCACACTGAGTGCCTCCCTGCTGGGTTGGGTGGGGCTTAGCCATCTGCGCCAGTTGGAGCAAGGGGTGCAGCAGACCTTGGCCGATCAGGAGCTGGCCCGCACGCTCTCTCGCCTCAGCGGCGAGATCCAGAGCGCGTCGCGGCTGCTGGCCACCGCAACCAGCGAGCAGGAGCGGGAGCATCAGGGACGCTTGCTCACCCTGCAGGGGCAACAGCTGCAGCAGGTGCTGGCACAACTTGGCCGTGGCCAGGGTTCCACAAGCCTCGATCAGCTCAGCCAGAGCATCATCGGCAATCTGGGTCAGCAGGGCTGGCTGGTGGGAGAGCGACTGACCCTGATGGTACAGGGCGAGGCGCAGCGGGCCCGTCTGGTGGCGGCGGCCGGACAGATCGCCGAGCTGGCGCGCAGCCAGATGGAGAACGCCGAAACCGTGATGGTGGCGGGATTGGGTTCCCTCTACCAACAGCAAGGTGCGCAGGCGGCCCGGACGCTGGATCGTTTGCTGGAGCAGGATCTCGACTGGCTGGAGCAGATGACCGAGCTGCGTCATCGCACTTTGATGCAGCAGCAGCGTATCGAGGAGATGTGGCGCAGCGAACGGCAGGAGCAACTGCAAACACTGCTGCACGATGGGCAACGGGAGCTGGCCATCTTGCAACTGCGGGCCGGGGCGGTGACTGATCCGGCCCGCCGGCAGGCGGTGGAGCAGGCGCTGACCGTGCTGGCGCAGAGCGACAAGCTGGTGCAACTGCGCAGCGACTGGCTCGGCAAGGGAGAGGCGCTGCGGGTGCTGGCCAATGCCAACGAAGCCTTGATGAGTAGTCTCAACCAGCAGGTCGGAGAGCTGGTCAGCCGTGCCCGCGATTCGCTGGGGCAGAGCCAGCAGGCGCTAAGTCAGCGCCTCAGGCTGCTGGAGCAGGCGCTGATGGCCATTGGCCTGCTCACCCTGCTACTACTGATGCTGTTGATGTGGCGCATGGTCTACGGCCGGATCGTCTGGCCGCTGCAACGGGCGGTGGCGGGGATGAGCCGGTTGGCGCGCGGGGATCTGGCTCTCCTTGAGCCGATCGCCAGTACCGGGCGCGATGAGCTGGCGGAGTTGGGGCGGGCCCTGCAGGTGTTTCGTGACAATGCGGTGGAGCTGGGCCGATATCAGCGCGAGCTGGAGTCGCGGGTCGAGGAGCGCACCGGCCAGCTCAGCCACGCCAACGAGCGGCTCAATGAGGAGGTGGAGAAGCAGCGGCAGGCCCGCGCCGAGGCAGAGCAGGCCAACCGGGCCAAGTCGGTGTTTCTCGCCACCATGAGCCACGAGATCCGCACCCCCATGAACGGCATCCTGGGCGGTCTGACGCTGCTGGAAGATACCCACCTCAGCGATACCCAGCAGCGCTATCTGGCCGCCATCGAGCACAGTGGCGAATCCCTGCTGGAGATCCTCAACGACATTCTCGACTACTCCAAGATCGAGGCGGGCCATGTAGAGGCGCGCCGCGAGCCCTTCCCCCTGTTCCAGCTGGTGGATGAGCTCAGCGCGCTGTTTCGGCCAAAGGCGACGGCCAAGGGGGTCACCTTGGCGCTGGAATATGCCCCCGGGCTGGCGCCTGTGGTCGAGGGGGATCTGGGCAAGCTGCGCCAGGTGCTCGGCAATTTACTTGGCAATGCGGTCAAGTTTACCGCCCGTGGCCAGATTACCCTGACGGTGGCACCCCTTGTCTGTAAGGGCCCTTGTGCCGAGCCCTGCATCCGCTTCGTGGTGCGCGATACCGGCCCCGGCATTCCGGCCGATGAGCAGGAGGCGGTATTCGAGGCGTTTCGCCAGCGCAAGCGTGATATAGGCCATCAGGGCGGCACCGGGCTGGGACTGGCGATCAGCCGCAAGCTGGTGGCCGCCATGGGGGGAGAGCTTATCCTTGCCAGCGAACCGGGCAAGGGGTGTGAATTCAGCTTCAGTTTGCCGTTGCAGCGCTCGAGCGCCCAACTGCCCGCCGAGGCGCAGCCGCTGCATCTTGGCCAGTCCCGGGACATCCTGCTGGTGGAGGATAACGAGATCAACCGGCTGGTGGCGCACGGCATGCTGACCCGCCTTGGCCATCGCGTCACCCTGGCGGAGGATGGTCGCAGTGCACTGGCGCTGGTGACCGAGCGCCCCTTCGAGCTGGCGCTGCTCGATATCAATCTGCCAGATATGGACGGCATGACCCTGCGCGAGGATCTGGCCGCCATCAGTGAGGAGATGCATGAACGGCAGCTGCCCGCCATCGCCATCTCGGCCCAGATGTATCCGGAGGATATCCGCCACTGCCTTGCCGCCGGGTTTGTCGATTTTGTCGGCAAGCCGGTACGGCTGGCGGTGCTGGCGAACGCCATCGATCAGCTGTTTCGGCAAGAAGGCGCCGCTATCGAGCCGCCTGTGCAGCTAGCTGCCGCGCCCTCGACTAACCAGCTCGAGTGGGCCAATCCGGTGCTGGACGCCGATCTGCCCCTGCTCGGCATGGCGCGGATCCGCCAGCTGGTCGCGCTGTTTGAGTCGCAAGGGCGGGTGTTGGTGGATAAGTTGGTTCAGGGTGAGGGAAGTGAGCAACGTCAGCTGGCGCACAAGCTAAAGGGGAGTGCGCTGGCGCTGGGGTTGACCGAATTTGCTAGCCATTGCGCAGCCCTTGAGGCGGGAGGTGGTGAGCCTGCGGCAATCGGGGCGCAATTTGACGCGGCGGTGAGCGGGTTGCAGCAGTGGCTGGTGGCCAACAGGGATTCGCCGTTCTGATCCCTGCTGGCGATGCACAACGTTCAGAGGAGGCCAGCCCCTGCGCTGTTATTCGATCTCCCGAAACAGCACCTGCTTGCACTTGGCACAGACCCATTCCCGGCGAAAATCGGTCAGGTGCACCATTCCTACCTCCAGCAACTCGTGGTGGCCGCAGTGATAACAGAAGATGATATCGCCATCGACTGATTCAGGGTGGGCCGCCAGATAGTCGGCTTTGGTGGGGAGTTGATCCCACGAGGTGGTGGGGACATGCTTGCGTTGGCTGGTGTAGTAGACCCAGTAGAACAGAAAAAAGACAGCCAGGATCACGAATGTCAGCAGATGGTCCATCTTGAACTCCTCCGGTTAGGTGCAGCCCCTCGGATGCATGGCTGCAATCAGCTCCATCATCATTAAATTTGTTTCGAATGAATATGTTACAGGATGGATAAAGAGGGCGTTGTGATCCCCTTCGGGTTTTGCCCGCCCGCAGCGGGATGAAAAATGTGCCGTTTGGCGGAGCGGCCAGGGTATTGAACGGGGAGGGAATCTTGTTTTTTACAACATAAATTCAACATTTTTTTAGGTGGTTGGACTGTCTCTTTGATCCAGCTCACGTTACAATGCCCGCGCCCACTTCACCTAACGCGCAAACGATTTTCAGGAGAGAAACGGATGTTGAAACGTGACATGACCATCGCCAATTATGATCCGCAATTGTGGCAGGCCATCACAGACGAAACCCGTCGTCAGGAAGAGCACATCGAGCTGATTGCGTCTGAGAACTACACCAGCCCCCGAGTCATGGAAGCCCAGGGCTCCCAGCTGACCAACAAGTACGCCGAAGGTTACCCCTCCAAGCGTTACTACGGTGGTTGCGAGTATGTGGATGTGGTCGAAACCCTGGCTATCGAACGCGCCAAAGAGCTGTTCGGTGCCACCTACGCCAACGTGCAGCCGCACTCCGGCTCCCAGGCCAACAGCGCCGTTTACATGGCTCTGCTGCAGCCGGGCGACACCGTACTGGGCATGAACCTGGCCCACGGCGGTCACCTGACCCACGGCTCTCCGGTCAACTTCTCCGGCAAGCTCTACAACATCGTGCCTTACGGTATCGATGAGTCCGGCAAGATCGACTACGACGACATGGAACGTCAGGCTGTCGAGCACAAGCCGAAGATGATGATCGGTGGCTTCTCTGCCTACTCCGGCATCGTTGACTGGGCCCGCATGCGCGAAATCGCCGACAAGGTCGGTGCCTACCTGTTCGTCGACATGGCCCACGTGGCTGGTCTGATTGCCGCTGGCGTCTACCCGAACCCGGTGCCCCACGCTCACGTGGTCACCTCCACCACCCACAAGACCCTGGCCGGTCCGCGCGGTGGTCTGATCCTCTCCGCCGCTGACGACGAGGAGCTCTACAAGAAGCTCAACTCTGCCGTCTTCCCGGGTGGTCAGGGTGGCCCGCTGATGCACGTCATCGCCGGTAAAGCCGTTGCCTTCAAGGAGGCGCTGGAGCCGGAGTTCAAGACTTATCAGGCTCAGGTCGTGAAAAACGCCAAGGCGATGGCTGCCACCTTCATCGAGCGCGGTTACAAGATCGTCTCCGGCGGCACCGACAACCACCTGATGCTGGTTGACCTGATCGGCCGCGAGCTGACCGGTAAGGATGCTGACGCTGCGCTGGGCAAAGCCAACATCACCGTCAACAAGAACTCCGTGCCCAACGACCCGCGCTCCCCGTTCGTCACCTCCGGTGTGCGGATCGGTACCCCGGCCATCACCCGCCGCGGTTTCAAGGAAGCCGAGTCCATCGAGCTGACCCACTGGATCTGCGACGTACTGGACAACCACGACAACGATGCCGTGCTGGCCACCGTACGCGAGAAGGTGCTGGATATCTGCCGCCGCTTCCCGGTTTATGGCTGATAAGTCAGACCGTTCGGTTTGAGACCAATGCCACCCTCGGGTGGCATTGTTTTTTATGGCTTTTACCGGTTTTGGATGGCCGTGCTACACTGGCCGACCTAGATCCTGGCCCGTCAGGCCGGTCCCTGTTCCATTAACGCCGGAGGTCCGATGCATTGCCCATTCTGTAGTGCGGTTGATACCAAGGTGATCGATTCCCGTCTGGTGGCAGAAGGCCATCAGGTGCGCCGCCGTCGTGAGTGTCTGCTCTGTCACGAGCGTTTTACCACCTTCGAGATGGCCGAGCTGGTGATGCCCCGCGTCATCAAGTCCAACGGTTCCCGCGAGCCGTTCAATGAAGACAAGCTGCGTGCCGGCATCCTGCGGGCGCTGGAGAAGCGGCCGGTGAGCATGGAGGCCATCGAAAAAGCGGTCAACCATATCAAATCCCGCCTGCGTGCCACCGGCGAGCGCGAAGTCGCCTCCGAGCTGGTGGGCAATCTGGTGATGGATGAGCTTAAGAGTCTGGACAAGGTGGCCTATATCCGCTTTGCCTCCGTCTATCGCAGCTTCGAAGATATTCGCGAGTTTGGCGAAGAGATCGCCAAATTGGAGAAATGATGGTATCGGACGGGCAAGTGGATATCCGCTTCGCCCCTCTCTACCTCAGGACACGCAGATATTCGCGAGTTCGGCGAAGAGATTGCCAAGCTGGAGAAGTAAACCGCCATTCTCACCCATGTTGCCGCGTCCGATTACGCTGCGCTAATCGAACCTACGATACTGCGTAAAGTCGAGATGTGTTGTCAAAGGAGCCCGAATGTTTAGTCAAGATGATTACCAATGGATGAGTCGGGCCCTCGAACTGGCCCGCCGCGGCCGCTACACCACGGCCCCCAACCCCTGCGTCGGCGCCGTGCTGGTCAAAGATGGCGTGGTGGTTGGCGAAGGGTGGCATCAGAAGGCGGGTGAGCCCCATGCCGAGGTCTACGCCCTGCGCGCCGCCGGTGACAACGCCCGTGGCGCCACCGCCTATGTAACCCTCGAACCCTGCTCCCACCACGGTCGTACTCCCCCTTGCGCCGAGGCGCTGATCAACGCCGGAGTGGCCCGGGTGGTGGCGGCCATGGTTGACCCCAATCCCCAGGTGGGTGGGCGTGGCCTGCGGATGCTCTCCGAAGCGGGGATCAAGACAGATTTCGGCCTGCTGGCGAGCGAAGCCGAAGCGCTCAACCCGGGCTTTTTCAAGCGGATGCGTACCGCCTTCCCGCGGTTGACCGTCAAGCTGGGAGCCAGCCTCGATGGCCGCACCGCCATGGCGAGCGGCGAGAGCCAGTGGATCACCTCCCCCGATGCGCGTCGCGACGTGCAGCGACTGCGGGCCCGCCACGATGCGGTGCTCTCCAGCGCCGAAACCGTGCTGGCCGATGGCGCTTCCCTGACCGTGCGCTGGGACGAGCTGCCCCCCTCGGTCAAGGCGAGCTACCCCAAAGAGACCCTGCGCCAGCCGCTGCGGGTCATCGTCGATTCGCAAAACCGCCTCACACCCGACTTGCCGCTGTTCCAGAGCGAGAGCCCGGTGCTGCTGGCTCGCCACAAGGCGTCCGGCGAGTGGCCCGAGTGGGTGCAGCAGTTGGAGCTGCCGCTGCTGGATGGCAAGCTGGATCTGGTCAGCCTCTTCATGCTGCTGGCCAAGCAGAATGTCAACTCGGTACTCATCGAGGCGGGCCCGCGGCTCTGCGGCGCTCTGCTGGAAAAAGGGCTGGTGGATGAGCTGGTGCTCTATCAGGCGCCCAAACTGATGGGCGACGAGGGGCGCGGCCTGTTCCATCTGCCGGGCCTGACCCGGCTGTTCCAGGCCCCCAAGCTCGCCATCAAGGATGTGCGCATGGTGGGGCCGGATATTCGCATTACCGCCAAAATAGCCTGATTTATCAATGTTCAAGGGGGCATAATCAGCCCCCGTCATCAGCAAGGTGATCTGCATGTTTACCGGAATTATCGAAGCGGTGGGAACCTTGGCCGAACTGCGCCGTCAGGGCGACGATATGGCCATCACCGTCCACGCCCCGGGCCTGGATTTTAGCGACGTCAAACTGGGCGACTCCATCGCCACCAACGGCGTCTGCCTCACCGTGGTGGCGCTGGGCGACAAGAGTTATACCGCCGACGTGTCGCTGGAAACCCTCTCCCGTACCGGTTTTGCCGCCGCCAGAGTGGGCGATCGGGTCAACCTCGAGAAGGCGCTGATGCCCACTTCCCGTCTCGGCGGCCATCTGGTCTCCGGCCACGTAGACGGGGTAGGGGAAGTGAAAAGCGTCTCCAGCAGCGGCCGCGCCATCGAGTACTGGATCAAGGCGCCGGGGGAACTCTCCCGCTACATCGCCGAGAAAGGCTCCATTGCGGTGGATGGCATCAGCCTCACCGTCAACGCGGTGCAGGGGGACCTTTTCCGCCTGACTATCGTGCCCCACACCGCGCAGGAGACCACCATCGCCAGCTGGAAACCGGGTCACAAGGTCAACCTCGAGGTGGATCAGATCGCCCGTTATCTGGAGCGACTGATGATGGGTAAACGTCAGGAGAGCAGCGCCTCGACCCTGACCATGGAGACACTGGCCAAGGCCGGTTTTCTCTGATGGTGTGCGCTGAATCTGGCCACCAAAACGATTTTCTGTGATCCCGCTCTGATTGAAATGGAGCCGCTAGCCCCAATCTAGAGCAACATACACTCGCATTTGCGTTGAGCCTGCGGGCTCAACCCCCAAGCACACTGATGGAGTAGCCCATGGCGCTGAGCACAACCCAGGAAATCATTGCCGATATCAAGGCTGGCAAGATGGTGATCCTGATGGATGACGAAGACAGGGAGAACGAAGGGGACCTCATCATGGCCGCCTCCTGCGTCCGTCCGGAGGATATCAACTTCATGGCCCGCTACGGCCGTGGCCTCATCTGCCTGACATTGACCCGGGATCGCTGCAAGCAATTGGCGCTGCCGCTGATGGTGGATCGCAACAATGCCCAGTTCTCCACCGCCTTTACCGTCTCCATCGAGGCGGCAGAAGGGGTGACCACAGGTATCTCAGCCGCCGATCGTGCGGTGACCGTGCAGGCCGCTGTGGCGCCCAATGCCAAGGCGGCCGATCTGGTGCAGCCGGGCCACATCTTCCCGCTGATGGCTCAGGATGGCGGCGTGCTGACCCGTGCCGGTCACACCGAAGCGGGTTGCGATCTGGCCCGTCTGGCCGGTTTCGAGCCTGCCGCCGTCATCGTCGAGATCCTCAATGAAGATGGCACCATGGCGCGCCGCCCTGATCTGGAGCTGTTCGCCGAGGAGCACGGCATCAAGCTTGGCACCATCGCCGACCTCATCGAGTACCGCAACCAGCACGAGACCACGGTCGAGAAGGTGGCCGAATGCAAGCTGCCCACCGAATTTGGCGAGTTCGACCTCATCACCTTCCGTGACACCATCGACAATCAGGTGCACTTCGCCCTGAAAAAGGGTGAGGTACAGGCCGACCAGCCGACGCTGGTGCGCGTCCATCTGCACGATGTGCTGAGCGATCTGCTGTTGACCGACCGCCATGCCGCCCGCAGCTGGCCGCTGCCCAAATCCATGGCCCGCATCGCCGACGAGGGCGGCGTGCTGGTGATTTTGGGGGCGGAATCCCATGGCGCCGAGCTGCTGGCTAGGGTCAAGGGTTTTGAAGCCGCCGACAAGGGGTTGGCACCGGAAGGAGCCAAGTGGCAGGGCACCTCACGCCGGGTTGGCGTGGGCTCCCAGATCCTCAAGGCGCTCGGCGTGAGCAAGATGCGCCTGCTGAGCTCGCCGAAGAAGTACCATGCCCTCGGTGGTTTTGGTCTGGAAGTGGTTGAGTACGTCGGCGAGTAAAGTTCCACCAGAGAAGTACCATCCTCTTCCGGGTGGTTTCGGTCTGGAAGTGGTTGAGTACGTAGGCGAATAAAGTTCCACCAGAGAAGTACCATCCCCTTCCGGGTGGTTTCGGTCTGGAAGTCGTGGAATTTACCGGCGAGCAAGTGCGCCGGACTGGTTACATCGCGATCATGGCCGTCTATTGCGGCCATGGTTTTTGTCGTGGGTCTGTTGTGCTAGAATGTGCGCACTTTTGACTCCGGCCCTTTTGATTGCACAGATACAGGATTTCCAATGAAGGTTATCGAAGGAAATATCGCCGCTCCTGAGGCGCGCGTTGCTATTGTTGTTGCCCGTTTCAACAGCTTCATCAACGACAGTCTGGTGAACGGCGCGGTGGACGTACTGAAGCGTCAAGGTCAAGTGCAGGACAGCAACCTGACACTGGTAAAAGTGCCGGGCGCGGTTGAAATGCCATTGGTCATCAAGAAGCTGGCCAAGAGTGGTCAATACGATGCCATCGTGGCGGTCGGTACTGTCATCCGTGGCGGCACCTACCACTTCGACCTGGTGGCAAACGAGAACAGCAAGGGCATGGCCCAGGTAATGATGGAATATGAAATTCCCGTTGCCTTCGGTGTGCTGACCACTGAAAACATTGAACAAGCCATCGAGCGTGCAGGTACCAAGGCGGGTAACAAGGGTGCAGAGGCTGCACTGGCAGCGCTCGAAATGATCAACGTCCTGAAAGAACTGGACGTGTAACGAGGAGAAGTACATTGAAACCGTCTGAGCGCCGTAAAGCCCGCCATTGCGCCACCCAGGCCATCTACCAGTGGCAGATGACCAAGGCTAACGTGGGTGACATCGAAGAGCAGTTCAAGATCGATCAGGACACCAAGGGTGTAGACCTGAACTATTTCCGCGATCTGCTGTTCGGGGTAGCCCTCCACTGCAGCGAGCTGGACAAGGTGTTTGCACCTTTTCTCTCCCGTCCGCTGGAAGAAGTGGACATGGTGGACAAGGCGATCCTGCGTCTGGCGACCTACGAGCTGACCCGTCGTGATGATGTACCGCCGCGCGTGGTCATCAACGAAGCGATCGAGCTGGCCAAAGCTTTTGCTGCCGATGACAGCCACAAGTTTGTCAACGGTGTACTGGACAAGGTGATCAAGTCGCTGAACAAGCGTTGATCCTGCTGTCCGTCAGCATCTAAGAGAGGAGCCAGCTTATTGCTGGCTTTTTACTGTATGGGTGAATTTGAGCTGATTGATAAGTACTTCAAGGTTCCCCACGCCCGCAAGGACGTGGTGATGGGCCCTGGAGATGACTGTGCCCTGCTGACCCTGCCCCCCGATACCCAGCTGGCGGTGAGCACCGACACTCTGGTGAGCGGCGTACACTTCTTTCCCGACATGGATCCGGTGGATCTCGGCTACAAGGCGCTGGCGGTCAATCTCTCCGATCTCGCCGCCATGGGGGCTGAGCCGCGCTGGGTGTCGCTGGCGCTGACCCTGCCTGCCATCAACGAAGGCTGGGTCGCCGGTTTTGCCGAAGGGTTTCTGGAGCTGGCCGAGTATTACAATGTGGCGCTGGTGGGCGGAGACATGACCCGCGGGCCGCTCTCCATCACCATCTCGGTGAAGGGGTCGGTGCCTGCCGGGCGCGCCCTCATGCGCAGCGGTGCCAAAGCGGGTGACGGCATCTATGTGACCGGCACTCTGGGAGATGCCGCGCTGGCGCTTTCCCACCTGCTGGGCAAACGCACCCTCAACGAGAACCAGCTGGCGGCCGTGCTGCCACGGCTCGACCACCCCCATCCCCGCATTCTGGCCGGTCAGGCCCTGCGCGGGCTGGCGGGCAGTGCGCTGGATCTCTCCGACGGTCTGGCATCGGATCTCGGCCATATCCTCAAGGCCTCCGGCGTGCGGGCCCAGATCGATCTCGATCTGCTGCCGCTCTCGCCGGTGCTGCAGGATGCGGTGAGCGAGCAGGAGGCGTGGCAACTGGCGCTGGCCGGTGGCGATGACTACGAGCTCTGCTTCACCGTGCCGCAGGAGCATCACGGTGCGCTCGATACCGCGCTGGCCCACAGCGGGGTCAAGTTCAGCCGCATCGGCCGCATCGTGGCGGGCGAGCCGGGCATCGACTACCAGCGTGGCGACCAAGCGGTCGAGCTGCAACTGAAAGGGTGGGATCACTTCGCATGAGTTTGTTCAGGATAAAGCCCGAGCTGACACGACTGGATCTGAAAAATCCGCTTCATTTTTTGGCGGTGGGGTTTGGTTCCGGTCTCAGCCCCAAGGCGCCGGGCACCATGGGCACCCTGGCGGCGATTCCGCTCTATCTGCTGGTGAGCGGTCTGCCGACCTATTGGTTTATCGCCTTGCTGGCGGTTGGGTTTGTGGTCGGTATTCGTATCTGCCAGAGCGCCACCGATGCCATCGGCATGCCGGATCACGGCGCCATCGTCTGGGACGAGGTGATCGGCTTTGGCGTCACCATGATCGCCGCGCCAGCCGGTTGGGAGTGGGTGGTGGCGGGCTTCGCGCTGTTCCGGTTGTTTGATGTGCTCAAGCCCTGGCCCATCTCCTGGTTTGATCGCCGGATCCACGGTGGCCTGGGCATCATGCTGGACGATCTGATCGCCGCTCTGTTCGCCCTCATTTGTATGCAATTACTGGCATTCTGGCTCGGTTGAGAGCCATCTTCCGGGGGATGACCATTCTGGCATCCCCCGATTTATATCTGCTTAATTTTCATTCATCGGCATATGCTGCCGTTTATCATCCCTTTCACATAAATATTCACTACTCATTCGGGGCTGGTGATTGTTTTGGAAATAGTGATAAATGCTGCTTGTTGCGTTGTTGTTGAAATTAAAGTAATGATACCAATAGATGTACGGACGCACCGGCCATTTGTGTGACGAAAATCATCATTTATCTCTGCCGAATTGGTGGTTATCTGCACAAAACATTGCGGAATTGTATAACTCAATCATTTACACCCGTGGTCAAACCGTCTAAGTTACTCGCGGGTTATTCCAAAAAAATGCAAAAAACCCGCCCGGATCGCTGGTTTCGCTGCCTCATGGATTGAGCAAATATTGCCCAAGGTAACAACCGGCATCTGCGGCTGATTTACGGACGAATTATTTGGGACGGATGTCCCCCGCAGAGGTAAACATGTCCTTGCTCGAAGTAAAGAACTTGCGGATCGAGTACCCCTCCCGCTACGGGGTGCTGGCCGCGGTGAAGGATCTCTCTTTCTCTATCGAAAAGGGTGAGATTGTCGGGGTGGTCGGTGAATCCGGCGCCGGCAAGTCCACCATCGGCAACGCCGTTATCGATCTGCTGAGCCCGCCGGGTCGCATCGCCCGTGGCGATATCTATCTCAATGGCGAGCTCATCTCCGGCAAGAGCCAGAACGAGATGCGGGCCATCCGTGGCTCCCGTATCGGGTTCATCTTCCAGGACCCCATGACCTCCCTCAACCCGTTGTTCACCGTTGAGCATCAGCTGGTGGAGACCATTCTGGCCAATACCGACCTCTCTCGCGAAGCCGCTTTTGCCAAGGCATTGGAGCTGATGGGGGCGGTGGGTATTCCGCAGCCGGAGCTGCGCATCAAACAGTATCCGCACCAGTTCTCCGGTGGCATGCGTCAGCGGGTGGTTATCGCCATCGCGCTCTCCTGCGATCCGGAGCTGATCATCGCCGACGAGCCGACCACTGCGCTCGACGTCTCCATTCAGGATCAGATCCTCCAGCTTATCCGCGCCCTCTGCAAAGAGCGTCAGGTGGGCTGCATGCTGGTGACCCACGACATGGGGGTGGTCTCCAACGTCACCGACAAGGTGGCGGTGATGTATCGCGGCGATCTGGTGGAGTTCGGCCTGACCGAACAGGTACTGGGCAGCCCCAATCACCCCTATACCCGCAGCCTCATCTCGGCGGTACCCCGCTCCGACGTGAAGCTGGTGCGTTTCCCGCTGGTCTCCTATATCGAGGATGCCAGTGCGCCGGATACCAATATCGACCTCAAAACCCACTGGCTCGGCCAGAGTCAGGACGAGCGTGCCTATGAAGGGGCGCTGCTGCGGGTGGAGAATGTCGATCTGAAGTTCGTCACCAAGGACTCCATCTTCCCGAGCCGCCGCCAGTATGTACGCGCCTGCAACAACATCAGCTTCGAGATCTTCGAGGGTGAAACCTTCGGTCTGGTGGGGGAGTCGGGCTCCGGCAAATCGACCATTGCCCGCGCCATCACCGGTCTCTATCCGCCTGATACCGGCAAGATTTTCTTCGAGGGGATCGATCTGACCGCTCTCAAGAGCGAGCGCGAGCGTCGCCCGTTGCGTCGCCAGATGCAGATGGTGTTTCAGAACCCCTATTCGTCGATGAACCCGCGGATGAAGGTGCGCGACATCATTGCCGAGCCGATCCGCTTCCATCAGCTGGCGAGCAGCGAGAGCCAGATTGAGGGGATTGTCGGCGATCTGCTGGATCACGTGGGTCTCGGTCGTGGTGCCGGGGTCAAGTATCCCCACGAGTTCTCCGGCGGTCAGCGCCAGCGTATCTCCATTGCCCGCGCCCTGGCCACTCGCCCGCGCTTCCTTATCTGCGACGAGCCGACCTCGGCGCTGGATGTGTCGGTGCAGGCCCAGATCCTCAACCTGCTCAAGGATCTGCAGCAGGAGCTCAAGCTCACCATGCTGTTTATCAGCCACGATCTGCCGGTGATCCGCCAGATGTGCGACCGCATCGGGGTGATGCAGCACGGTCATCTGGTGGAAGTGGCCGAGACCGAGAAACTCTTTACCAATGCCGAGCATGAGTACAGCCGCAAGCTGATCTCCCTCATGCCGGAGTTCAAGGGAATGTCCCGCGAGGGGCTGGAAATCGCAAGCTAGGAGAGCGCCGGTGCGCCGGTCTGCTTGTCAAAAAAGTGTCATAAGAAAGCCAAAAGCATGGAGAACAAGATGAAGAAAGGATTGTCCAAGATTGCCCTGGCGCTGTTTGCCGCCGGTTTCGCCTTCAGTGTCTCAGCCGCTGATATCAAGGTGGGTGTCGCTTCTGACGCCACTTCGCTGGATCCGCAGGAGCAGCTCTCCGGTCAGACCCTGGAGATGTCGCACCTGGTATTCGATCCCCTGATGCGTTACACCCAGGACCTGCAGTTCGAGCCCCGTCTGGCCGAGAAGTTCGAGCGTGTCGATGACAAGACTGTCCGCTTCCACCTGCGCAGAGGGGTCAAGTTCCACTCCGGCAACGACTTCACCGCAGACGACGTGGTGTGGACCGTCAACCGCCTGAAATCCTCCGTCGACTTCAAGGCGATCTTCGATCCCATCAGCGAAGTGAAGAAGGTCGATGACTACACCGTCGATCTGATTACCGCGAAGCCCTTCCCGCTGGTGCTGCAGACCGTCACCTACATCTTCCCGATGGACTCCAAGTTCTACACCGGCAAGACCGAAGCGGGCAAAGACAAGGCCGAGATCGTCAAAAACGGCGACTCCTATGCCTCTACCCACGTCTCCGGTACTGGCCCGTTCACCGTCAAGTTCCGCGAGCAGGGTGTGAAGCTGGATTATGCCCGCAACGCCAACTACTGGGACAAAGCCTCCAAGGGTAACGTCGAGAACCTGACCGTGGTGCCCATCAAGGAAGATGCGACTCGTGTTGCAGCCCTGCTGGGTGGCGACGTGGACATGATCTATCCGGTTGCGCCGAACGATCTGGAGCGGGTGAAGAATGGCAAGGACTCCCAGCTGGTTACCCTGTCCGGTACCCGTGCCATCATCATCGAGCTGAACCAGAACACCAATCCGGCGCTGAAAGACAAGCGCGTGCGTCAGGCGATCAACTACGCCATCAACCAGGTGGGTATCGTCGAGAAGATCAACAAGGGCTTCGGTACCCCTGCTGGTCAGCTGAGCCCGAAAGGCTATGCCGGTCACAACGAGGCGCTGGTGCCCCAGTATGATCTGGCCAAGGCCAAGGAGCTGATGAAAGAGGCCGGTTACGAGAAAGGCTTCAAGATGACCTTCATCTCCCCGGCTGCCCGCTACGTCAACGACGTCAAGATTGCCCAGGCTGTCTCCGCCATGCTGGCCAAGATCAACATCAAGGTAGATCTGAAAACCATGCCGGTGGCCCAGTACTGGCCTGAGTTTGACAAGTGCGCCGCGGACATGCAGCTGATCGGCTGGCACTCCGACACCGAAGATACCGCGAACTTCTTCGAGTTCCTGACCTTCACCAAGGATGCCAAGACCGGTATGGGTCAGTACAACTGCGCCGGTTATGCCAACGCCGAAGCTGACAAGCTGGTGATGGATGCCAACGCAGAGACCGATCCGGCCAAGCGTGCCGAGATGCTGAAGAAGGTCGAAGCCATGCTGATCGAAGATGCTGCCTACGTGCCGTTGCACTGGGAAGATCTGGCCTATGGCGCCAAGAAGAACGTCGATATCAAGCCGGTGGTCAACGTGATGAACTTCCCTTACCTGGGTGACCTGGTGGTCAGCAAGTAAGAGAACGTCGCAAGGAAGGACGGGGCGGGGTGGTCAGCTGGCCACTCCGCCCACTAACAGAAGCCTGTGCCACGACACAGGCCACGTAGAAGGACAAGCATGTTTACATTCCTGCTGAAACGGTTCTATCAGGCCGTGATAGTGATGTTCGTCATCAGCCTGGTCGCCTTCTCCATCCAGGACAACCTGGGTGACCCGTTGCGCGAGCTGGTGGGACAATCCGTCTCCGAAGCCCAGCGTCACGAGTTGCGCGAGAAGATGGGCCTTAACGATCCCTTCCTCATCAAATACAGCCGCTTTTTGAAAAATGCGGTGCATGGGGATTTGGGCACCTCCTATTTCTTCAAGCGACCCGCTCTCGAGGTGATCCTCGACAAGCTGGTGGCTACCCTTGAGCTGGTGTTTGCTGCCGCGCTCATCATCGTGGTGGTCTCCATTCCACTCGGTGTCTATTCGGCGATCCGCCCGCGCAGCATTCCCACCAAGATCATCATGGCGGGGAGCAGTATCGGTATCTCGATCCCGGTTTTCCTGACCGCCATCATGCTGATGTACCTCTTCTCCATCCAGCTGGGCTGGCTGCCGGCCTATGGCCGCGGCGAAACCCGCAACCTGCTGGGTTGGGAGTCGGGCTTCTTCACCTGGGATGGCATCAAGCACCTGATCCTGCCCGCGGTGTCGCTCTCTTCCATCATGCTGCCGCTGTTTATCCGGCTGGTGCGCTCCGAGATGCTGGAGCAGCTCTCCTCCGAGTACGTCAAATTCGCCCGCGCCAAAGGGTTGGACAACAACAAGGTCTACTATCAGCACGCCCTGAAGAACACCATGCTGCCGGTCATTACCGTCGGTGGGGTGCAGATCGGCACCATGGTGGCCTACACCATCCTGACCGAGAGCGTGTTCCAGTGGCCGGGCACCGGCTTCCTGTTCCTCGAGGCGATCCACCGGGTCGATACGCCCCTCATCACCGCCTACGTCATCTTCGTGGGACTGATCTTCGTGGTGACCAATACCCTGGTCGACCTGCTCTACGGGTTGATCAACCCGACCGTTAACCTGACTGCCAAGGGGTAAGCATGAGTAACGCTGTAACTGCAAGCCCAAGCCGTTGGGCACGTTTCAAGAATTCCGACATCGTCTACTACTTCCTGCGGGACAAGGTAGCCATGTTCAGCTTTGCGGTGTTTGTTGTGTTCGTGCTGGCGGCGCTGCTGGCGCCCTGGCTGGCACCGCACAACGTCTATGACCAGACCAGTTTTGATCTGATGGATGCCGAGTTGCCCCCCTCCTGGCTCGAAGGTGGCGAGGAGCGCTTCTGGCTCGGTACCGACAACCAGGGGCGGGATATCTGGAGTACCATTCTCTATGGCGCCCGTATCTCCCTCACCATCGGCCTGTTTGCGGTGGCGCTGCAACTGGTGCTCGGTATCGTCATTGGTCTGATTGCCGGTTATTTCGGTGGCCGCATCGACAACCTGCTGATGCGCTTTGCCGATGTGCAGCTTTCGTTCTCCACCATGATGGTGGCGATCATCATCTCCGCTATCTTTCAGGCAACCTTTGGCTCCGAGTTTTACTCGAAGTTTGCCATCATGATGCTGGTGGTGATCATCGGTATCGCCGAGTGGCCGCAGTACGCCCGTACTGTGCGCGCCTCTGTGCTGGCGGAGAAGAAGAAGGAGTATGTGGAAGCGGCCAAGGTGATGGGGTTCCGCGCCCCGCGCATCATGTTCCGCCACATTCTGCCCAACTGTTTGTCTCCCATTCTGGTTATCTCCACCGTGCAGGTGGCCAACGCCATCATGAGTGAAGCGGCGCTCTCCTTCCTCGGTCTGGGGATGCCGGTTGATCAGCCCTCGCTCGGTTCGCTGATTAGCGTCGGCTTCAACTACATCTTCTCCGGCTCCTGGTGGATCACCGCCTTCCCGGGTATCTGTCTGGTGGTGCTGGTGCTGGTCATCAATCTGCTGGGTGACTGGCTGCGGGATGTGTTTAACCCCAAGATCTACAAAGGTTAATCAGGATCAGAAACGCAAAATAAGAAGGGCGCCAATGAGGCGCCCTTCTTTTGCTTAATAACTTTAAGCGTTATCAGGCTTGCAGCCAGCTTTCGATACTGCGCTGGATACCTGCATCGTCCAGACCGAGCAGGGCATAGATCTCCTGTTGGGTGCCCTGTTCAACGAAGCGATCCGGCAGGCCGAGGTTGAGCACCGGCTTGCACTGTTTGCTGCGCATCAGCAGCTCGTTCACCGCCGAACCGGCGCCGCCCATGATGGCGTTGTCTTCCAGAGTGACAAACTGATCGTGGCTGGCTGCCAGCGACAGCACCAGTGCCTCATCCATCGGTTTGACGAAGCGCATGTCCACCAGAGTGGCATCCAGCGCTTCGGCCGCCGCTCTCGCGTGGTGCAGCAAGGTGCCAAACGCCAGAATGGCAGTGCCCTTGCCCTCTCGCAGGATTCGTCCCTTGCCGAGCTCCAGTGCCTGCATTTCTGACGAGATGGGGGCCTCGCTCAGGCTGCTGCCGCGCGGATAGCGCACTGCGGCAGGGCCCTGATGGAGATAGCCGGTATAGAGCATCTGGCGGCACTCGTTCTCGTCGGAGGGGGTCATGATCACCATGTTGGGCACGGTGCGCAGGAAACTGATGTCGAACGCTCCCTGATGGGTTGGGCCATCGGCGCCCACCAGACCGGCCCGGTCGATGGCGAACAGCACCGGCAGATCTTGCAGCGCCACGTCGTGGATCACCTGATCGTAGGCGCGCTGCAGGAAGCTCGAATAGATGGCCACCACCGGCTTCTTGTCGGCGATGGCAAGACCCGCGGCGAAAGTGACTGCATGCTGCTCTGCAATGGCCACATCGAAGTAGCGATCCGGATATTGCTGGCTGAATTTCACCAGCCCGGAGCCTTCGCGCATGGCGGGGGTGATGCCGACCAGCTTTTCGTCTTTGGCAGCCATGTCGCACAGCCACTGGCCAAAGATGGCGGAGAAGGTGGGTTTGGCACCGCTCGCCTTGGGCAGGGAGCAATCGTCAGGATTGAACTTGGGCACGGCGTGATAACCGATGGGGTCTTTCTCCGCCGGCTCGTAACCCTTGCCCTTCTTGGTCTTGACGTGCAGCAGCTGCGGGCCCTTGAGGTTGCGCATGTTGCGCAGGGTCTCGACCAGCGCCTCGATATCGTGACCGTCGATGGGGCCGATATAGTTGAAGCCGAACTCCTCGAACAGGGTGCCGGGCACCACCATTCCCTTGAGGTGCTCTTCGGCCCGCTTGGCCAGCTCCTTGACCGGCGGCAGACCCGCCAGCACCTTCTTGCCGCCTTCGCGGATGGTGGTGTAGAGCTTGCCGGACATGACCCGGGCCAGATGGTTGTTGAGTGCGCCGACATTCTCGGAGATGGACATCTCGTTGTCGTTGAGGATCACCAACATGTCCTTGTGAACATCGCCGGCGTGGTTGAGCGCTTCAAAGGCCATCCCTGCGGTAATGGCACCATCACCAATCACCGCTACCACCTTGCGACCCAGCCCTTCACTCTCGGCGGCGACCGCCATACCGAGCGCCGCACCGATGGAAGTGCTGGAGTGGCCGACGGAGAGCACGTCGTACTCGCTCTCGCCGCGCCAGGGGAAGGGGTGCAGACCATCCTTCTGCCGGATGGTGTGGATCTGGTCACGGCGCCCGGTCAGGATCTTGTGGGGATAGGCCTGATGGCCCACATCCCATATGAGCCGATCGAACGGAGTGTTGTAGACGTAGTGCAGGGCCACAGTCAGTTCGACCGTGCCGAGACCGGAGGCAAAGTGTCCGCTGGAGCGGCTGACTGAGCGCAGCAGATATTCGCGCAGCTCGTTGCACAGCACCGGCAGCCGATCTTTGGGCAAGGAACGCAGCTCGACCGGAGTGTCCGCGAGGGCCAGGTTGGGGAAATTGCTAATATCAACGCTCATATTGTTACTGTTATCCAGCGTTTAGTGGGTTCGCTCGATGATGTAATCGGCAAACGCTTCCAGAATGTCGGTATTGTAGGGCAAGGATTGCAGGGCTGTTAAGGCTTTCCCATGCAGTTCGCGAGCCAGCTCACGGGCATTTTCGAGTCCGAGCAGGGCCGGATAGGTACTTTTTTCCAGCGCCAGGTCAGAACCTTGCGGCTTGCCCAAGGTGGCGGTATCACCTGTGATGTCGAGGATGTCATCCTGCACCTGGAAGGCGAGGCCAATCGCGGCGGCGTAGGTTTGCAGGGCCGCCAGCGTGGCGTCATCGACATCGGCTTTGCACAGGGCGCCGAGCGCCACGGCGCACTCAATCAGCGCACCGGTCTTGTGGCGGTGTACCTGCTCCAGCTCTGCGAGCGAGATCTGGCGCCCTTCGGCCTGCAGATCCAGTGCCTGACCGCCACACATACCGAGATAGCCGGAGGCGCGGGCGAGGGTACTCAGCATCCGCACCCGGTTGGCCATCAAGGTATCGGGCATGGGGTGATCGGCGAGAATGGAGAACGCCAGGGTCTGCAGCGCATCACCGGCCAGAATGGCGGTTCCTTCGTCAAACGCCTTGTGAACGGTTGGCTGACCACGACGCAGGTCGTCGTTATCCATGGCGGGCAGGTCATCGTGCAGCAGGGAGTAGGCGTGGATGCACTCCACGGCAGCCGCAGGGCCATCCAGCAGTTCGCTCTTGACGCCCAGCATCTCGCCGACCGCGTAGACCAGAAACGGGCGAACCCGCTTGCCGCCCAGCAGCAGGCCATAACTCATGGCATCGCGCAGGCGCGGCGCCATGGCGGGCAAGGATTCAAGTTGTGCTGACAGACAGTCGTCAATACGCTGACGATGCAGACGGGAAAAATGGTCCAGCGCCACTCACTCCTCTCCTTGTTCTGGCTGGAAGGGGGCGAGCTGGTCACTGCCATCGGCTTGGCTGAGCAGGATCTGGATCTTCTGTTCGGCCAGTTCCAGCTTCTGCTGACCGGCCCGAACCAGATGAACTCCCTGCTCGAACTGCTTGAGTGCCTCTTCCAGGGGTAGGGAACCTTGTTCCAGCTGATGAACGATGGTTTCCAGCTCTTCCAGAGTGGCATCAAAACTCAGACGGTCGATTTTTTTACTGGCCATGTCCATCCTCGGGGATTGAAAAAAACGGCTTATATTAACATCGACCGTCCACAGGGGGGAGGCAGAAAAGCATCGCCCCCTCAAACTCTCGCTAAACTGGCCGATAATGAGCCATCATTCTCAGTGGATGCATGCTTGCCGCTAGGGTCGCAATAGCAGAAAATTCAACAAACTATAATTAGGCATAAGAACCGGTGACAGGAGTAGGGACGTGGATCTAGGCAGTCTTATAGGGATAGTGCTGGGTTTCGGGGTGGTGGTGTACGGCATGCTGCTGGGTGGCCCCATGAGCATGTATGTTGATATGCCATCGGTCTACATCACTGTATTGGGATCAATCTTCATCGCCATGATGAAGTTCAACCTTGGCCAGTTCCTGATGGCATTCAAGGTGGCGGGTAAAGCCTTTATGTACAAGGGCGACAAGCTTGAAGACCTGATTACCAAAGCCGTTGAACTGGCTGACGCGGCTCGCAAAGGTGGCTTTCTGGCGCTGGAGGCCGCAGAGATCCCCAATCCATTTATGAAAAAAGGGATCGACATGCTGGTGGATGGTCACGATGCCGAAGTGGTGCGTGCCGTGATGGAAAAGGATATCGACCTGACAGCCGAGCGCCATGTCATTGCCATCAAGGTCTTCCGTACCCTTGGGGATCTGGGCCCTGCCATGGGGATGATAGGTACGTTGGTGGGTCTGGTGGCCATGCTGGCCAACATGAGTGACCCCAAGTCGATCGGGCCGGCGATGGCGGTGGCCTTGCTTACCACCCTGTACGGTGCGATAGAGGCCAATATGTTGGCGATCCCGATTGCCGACAAGCTGGAGCTGCGCAGCGGGGAGGAGAAGCTCAGTCGTACCCTGATCCTTGATGCCATTATGGGGATTCAGGATGGCCAGAACCCGCGGGTGATCCAGTCCATGCTGCAAAACTATCTGAACCAGTCCAAACGTAATACTGGCACCGAATAGGGGGCGCTATGTCTGATTGCAAGTGCCCGCCACCAGGTCTCCCTGGTTACATGGGAACCTTTGCCGACCTGATGTCGCTGTTGATGTGCTTCTTCGTGCTGTTGCTCTCCTTTGCCGAGATGGATGTGCAGAAGTTCAAACAGATAGCCGGTTCCATGGACAAGGCATTCGGGGTACAGAACATCCTTGAGGTGAAAGATATTCCCAAGGGAACCTCGGTGATTGCCCAGGAGTTTAGGCCCGGTCGCCCGGAACCCACGCCAATTGATACTGTGATGCAGCAAACCATCGATTTGACCCAGACAGAACTGGAGTTTCTGCCCGGCGAGTCGGATCAGGCCGGTGGTCAGGACAAGAGTGATGGCAAGCAGACGGGGGGCGATACCGCGCAGGATGCGAAGAAGGCGCAAGAACAGTCCAATACCCTGGCCAAAGCACTCGCCGAGCAAATGAAAGATCAGATCCAGGATGGTGCCATCGAAATTGAAGCGTTGGGCCAGCAGATCATCATCCGGATCAGGGAAAAAGCATCTTTCCCGGCCGGTTCGGCATTTCTGCAGCCCCAGTTTTGGCCGGTCATTCGCAAGGTCGCGACCCTGCTCAAGGATGTGCCGGGTGAAATCACCATCTCCGGTCACACCGACAACGTGGCGACCGAAGATGAGCTGTTCCAGTCCAACTGGGAGTTGTCGTCGCAACGGGCGGTGGCGGTGGCGCACCAGATGCTGAAGGTCCCCGGTTTTGATCAGGGGCGACTGGTGGTGCAGGGGATGGCGGACTCCCAACCATTGGTGCCCAATACCACCCCGGAAAATCGTCGGATGAACCGGCGGGTGGAGATCGCCATCATGCAGGGCAAACCGACCGTTTCGTCCCCCATTTCCGTACCGGAAGGGAAGTAAGCGAGGGGAATGTCGATGACGCAAGTGGGATCTGCATCAGGGGGCTGACGTGGATTTTGTGTTGGCTTCATATTAAGATGCCTCATCCGAACCGATTGCTGCGGCCTCCTTGCAGATGGCCGCAGTTTCTATTTTCAAGCAACCCAGGTTTCGACTATGAATCATACTCCGATGACTGTTCGCGGCGCTGAGAAGCTGCGCGAAGAGCTCGATTATCTCAAGACCGAGCTTCGTCCCCAGATTATCGAAGCGATTGCCGATGCCCGTGAGCACGGCGATCTGAAGGAAAACGCCGAATACCATGCCGCTCGCGAGCAGCAGGGGTTCTGTGAAGGTCGCATTCAGGAGATTGAAGCCAAGCTCTCCAATGCGCAGGTGATCGATGTCACCAAGATGACCAACAACGGCCGCGTTATTTTTGGCGCGACTGTGACTCTGCTCAAGAGCGAGACAGAGGAAGAGGTGGTCTACCGCATCGTGGGTGACGATGAGGCTGATATCAAACAGAACCTCATCTCTGTCAACTCCCCCATTGCCCGCGCCCTGATTGGCAAGGAAGTGGACGATGTCGCAATCGTCAAGACCCCGGGCGGTGATGTGGAATACGAAGTGCTGGAAGTCGCTTATATCTAAGCGAATGCTACAGACGATGAAACAGGGGGGCTGGTGCTCCCCTGTTTGTCTTTATCTATATGATTATTGATAAAAATCAGGACAGATACGCCTCGGTAAAGGCGTCCTGATGACGCTGAAACAACCAGTGGCGCAGCCGTTCGATGTTGCTCTCGCTCATTTGAAAGCTCAGCGCCCAGGTGGCATGGTCGGCATTGGCTTTGATGCGCCTTACCAGTCGTCCCTGCAGTGGAAGAGGGGCCTCTTGCTCGATGCAGAGCTCGCCGTTGATGGGGGTATCGGCCACCATGTCGGTTGGCAAATTTTCCACGATGAGGCCGTTGAGGGAGAGGCTGAGTACCTGAAACAGGCCCAGTTCGCTGCATAGCTTGGCTTTTTGGGTGAGACGCCAGGCGCGCGGTTGGGCAAACCCCAGCTCCCTGATGACCGGTGCAGATAAGCGGGGCTCGACGAAGCCATCTTCCCCTTGGGTAAAGCTCAGGGGAAAACGCAGCTGATGGCCTGCGAAGCGGGCTTCGAGTACAAGGTGTTCGGCTTTTTGCAGCAAGCCAAGCATGGGGGCATCGAGGTGACCACTCAGAACATGGGTGTCCTGATTGCTCCCCAAGTCCCGCAGCATGGCCAGCTCATCGTCGGTCAGAATAGGATGGTGAGCCATAATGCGTGTCCGGAAGTATTCATCGCAGGTTAAGGGCTTTGCGACTACTTTGGCAAGCGACTCGGGAAGAAGTGGAATAAGGAAAGAGCGATGCTCTTTCCTTTTACTTGCGGGGCAGCTGGATTTTGGGTTCGTTGGCTTGACGATAAATGGTCAGCACATGACCCATGCTTTGCACCTTGATTGAACCGGTTTCACGGACGATAGCATCCATAACCAGTTGTTTCATTTCGCGATCTTCAGAGGCAACCTTAACCTTGATCAGCTCGTGATGGTTCAGTGCCAGATCGATCTCGGCCAGTACACCTTCGGTCAGACCATGCTGACCCAGCAGGACGACAGGCTTGAGGCTATGGGCAAGGCCCTTGAGGTACTGTTTCTGTTTATTGTTGAGAATCATCGCAATTTCTTCATAAGTCAGGGTTGAAAGGGGCGTATTCTACCCCCACTTAGCCCTTAATACTAATAACCCTTGTGGTTTTTTAAAGTCGATTATCATGACCCAGAAAAAACGTTCCCCCAGTTCAACTCGCTGGTTAAAAGAACATTTCGACGATCAATACGTCAAAAAAGCCCAGAAAATGGGCCTGCGTTCTCGTGCTGTTTTCAAGATTGACGAGATCCAGGGCAAGGATCGCTTGCTGAAACATGGCATGACCGTAGTGGATTTGGGAGCAGCCCCCGGTGGTTGGTCCCAGTTCGCGGTTGAACAGGTTGGTGATTCGGGTCGCGTCATCGCATGTGACATTTTGCCGATGGATCCCATTGCTGGTGTCGATTTCCTGCAAGGGGACTTTCGGGAGGAAACTGTACTCGGCGCCTTGCTGGAACGAGTGGGTCCCGACAAGGTCGATCTCGTGATGTCTGATATGGCGCCCAACATGAGCGGTACCCAGCAGGTGGATCAGGCTCGCGCCATGTATCTGGTCGAGCTGGCGCTGGACATGTGCAATCAGGTATTGCGTAGTGACGGCAGTTTCGTAGTGAAGGTGTTTCAGGGAGAAGGCTTTGATGCCTATCTCAATGAAATTCGTAAGCTTTTCTCCGCTGTCAAAATTCGTAAACCAGACTCATCCCGCGCCAGATCACGGGAAGTCTACATTGTGGCTACCGGTTTTAAACTGTAGTACCCTAACCTTCATCGTTAACTGTCAGTCTGCGAGGTTACTGATTTGAGTGACATGGCGAAAAACTTAATCCTGTGGCTGGTCATCGCCGTCGTTTTGATGTCGGTGTTCAATAGCTTCAGCCCCAGCGATACCACCAGTCGCCAGCTGGACTATTCCAGCTTCGTTAAAGAGGTGACCCAAGAGCAGATCCGTGAAGTGCGGATGGACGGTAAGGTCATTAATGGCGTCAAGCGTACTGGTGAACGATTCACCACCATCATACCTGCGCCGGATCCCCAGCTGCTCAACGACATGCTCAATCACAATGTCAAAGTGATGGGCGAGAAGCCGGAAGAGCCGTCTCTGTTGACCTCTATCTTCATCTCCTGGTTCCCGATGCTGCTGCTGATCGGTGTCTGGGTCTTCTTCATGCGTCAGATGCAGGGCGGCGGTGGCAAAGGTGCCATGTCGTTCGGCAAGAGCAAGGCTCGCCTGATGAGCGAAGATCAGATCAAGACCACCTTTGCTGATGTTGCAGGTTGCGATGAAGCCAAGGAAGAGGTGAAGGAGCTGGTCGACTATTTGCGCGACCCGAGCAAATTCCAGAAACTGGGTGGCAAGATCCCGACCGGTGTGTTGCTGGTCGGTCCTCCCGGTACCGGTAAGACCTTGCTGGCCAAGGCCATTGCGGGCGAGGCCAAGGTGCCGTTCTTCACCATCTCCGGTTCCGATTTCGTGGAGATGTTCGTCGGTGTCGGTGCCTCCCGGGTGCGTGACATGTTCGAACAGGCCAAGAAATCCTCCCCCTGCATCATCTTCATCGATGAAATTGATGCGGTCGGTCGCCAGCGTGGCGCCGGTCTGGGTGGTGGTCACGATGAACGTGAGCAGACCCTTAACCAGATGTTGGTCGAGATGGATGGTTTTGAAGGCAATGAAGGCATCATCGTCATCGCAGCCACCAACCGTCCTGACGTACTGGATCCGGCACTGCTGCGTCCGGGCCGTTTCGACCGTCAGGTTGTGGTCGGTCTGCCGGATGTCCGTGGTCGCGAGCAGATCCTGAAAGTGCACATGCGCAAAGTTCCGCTGGCGGATGACGTCAATCCGGCACTGATTGCCCGTGGTACTCCCGGTTTCTCCGGTGCGGATTTGGCCAACCTGGTCAACGAGGCAGCCCTCTTCTCTGCTCGTGAGAGCCGCCGAGTGGTCTCCATGGCCGAGTTCGAGAAGGCCAAGGACAAGATCATGATGGGTGCGGAACGCCGCTCCATGGTGATGAAAGAGTCCGAAAAAGAGATGACTGCGTATCATGAAGCCGGTCACGCCATCATTGGTCGTCTGGTTCCGGATCATGACCCGGTTTACAAGGTCTCCATCATTCCGCGCGGTCGTGCGCTGGGTGTGACCATGTATCTGCCGGAGCAGGATCGCTGGAGCCACTCCAAGCAGCATCTGGAGTCAATGATCTCCAGTCTGTATGGCGGTCGTCTGGCAGAAGAGCTGATCTACGGTGCCGAGAAGGTATCGACTGGCGCGTCCAACGACATCGAGCGAGCGACCGAGATTGCACGCAAGATGGTGACCCAGTGGGGTATGTCCGAGCGTCTCGGCCCAATGCTCTATGCGGAAGAAGATGGAGAGGTGTTCCTCGGTCGCAGCATGGCCAAGGCCAAGCACATGTCCGACGATACCGCTCGCGTCATCGATGCCGAGGTCAAGCAGGTCATCGACCGCAACTACGCCCGTTCCAAGCAGATCCTGCTGGATAACATGGACGTGTTGCACAGCATGAAAGATGCGCTGATGAAGTACGAGACCATCGACGCCAAACAGATCGATGATCTGATGGCGCGTCGCGAGGTTCGTGCTCCGAGCAACTGGCATGACGAGCACGGTGATACCCCGCAAGGCGGTTCCACTGTGGCTGCCGAGGCCAAGCCGGCCGATGAGGCTGCACCGGTGGCGGATGTCACTATCGACAAAGCCAACGACGCTCCGGCCAAATAATCGTGACTCTCCAAACCCCGGGCTTGCCCGGGGTTTTTCTTTATCAGATGGACGTGAAAATGCAGTTAACCAGCAAGGGGCTTAGCCTCTCTCTCGATCGTCCCCATGTGATGGGGATCCTCAATGTGACGCCCGACTCCTTCTCCGATGGTGGCAATTTCAACCAGTTTGAACGGGCCATGGCCCATGCGCGGCAGATGGTCTCTGACGGTGCGACCCTCATCGACATCGGTGGCGAGTCTACCCGCCCTGGTGCGCCCGATGTGAGCGAGCAGGAGGAGCTGGACAGGGTCATTCCTGTCGTGGAACAGATGGTCCGTGAGCTGGATGTGATGATCTCTCTCGATACTTCCAAAGCGGCGGTGATGCGGGAGGGTTGCCAGGCGGGTGCCCATCTGATCAACGATGTGCGGGCGCTGCAAGAGCCGGGAGCACTGCAGGCAGCGGCCGAGGCTGCTGTTCCAGTCTGTCTGATGCATATGCAGGGGCAGCCGCGAACCATGCAGGTCGAGCCCCACTATGACGATCTGATCGGAGAGGTACGCGCCTTTTTTGATGAGCGCATTGCGGCTTGTCTGGCCGCCGGGATCCGTCGTGATGAGCTGTTGCTGGATCCGGGATATGGCTTTGGCAAGACCCTTGCACACAACTATCAGCTATTGGCGGCTCAAAAGGAACTGCTTGAATATGGCTTGCCGCTATTGGTGGGGATGTCGCGAAAGTCTATGATAGGCAACCTGCTGGGCCGTCCGGTGGATGAGCGTCTGGCGGGCAGTCTGGCATGCGCCCTTATCGGCATGCAGCATGGAGCCCGCATCATCAGGGTACACGATGTACGGGAGACCATGGACGCATTGCGCGTCGGTTGGCTGGCAATGACGGGACAAGATTTTATTTCCAGATAATAAAGAGAACAGACAATGGCAAGAAAGTATTTCGGTACCGATGGTGTGCGCGGCAAGGTTGGCGAATACCCGATCACCCCTGATTTCGTGATGAAATTGGGTTGGGCTGCCGGCAAAGTGCTCTCCAAGAAGGGCACCAAAAAGGTGCTGATTGGCAAAGATACCCGCATCTCTGGCTATATGCTGGAATCCGCGCTTGAAGCGGGGCTCTCTGCGGCAGGCCTCAAGGCCATTCTGATGGGGCCGATGCCCACGCCGGCGGTTGCCTACCTGACTCGCACTTTCCGTGCCGAAGCTGGCATCGTCATCAGCGCCTCACACAACCCCTTCTATGACAACGGCATCAAGTTCTTCTCCGCCGATGGCACCAAGCTGCCCGATGATGTCGAGCTGGCTATCGAAGCCGAGCTGGATCACGAGCTCAAGTGTGTCGAATCTGCTGAGCTTGGCAAAGCGGTCCGCATTGATGATGCCGCCGGTCGCTATATCGAATTTTGCAAGAGCACCTTCCCCTCCCACATGAATCTGGATGGGGTGAAAATGGTGGTCGACTGTGGCCACGGCGCCACTTACCACATTGCGCCGTCGGTTTTCCGCGAGCTGGGTGCTGAAGTGATCACCATGGGCTGTGCCCCGGATGGTCTCAACATCAACGATGGTGTCGGTTCGACTGCGCCTGACGCTCTGGTTGCCAAGGTACTGGAGTGCAAGGCTGATCTGGGGGTTGCCTTTGATGGTGATGGTGACCGTCTGATCATGGTTGACCATACCGGCTATCTCATCGACGGTGATGAAGTGCTCTATATCATCGCACGCGATGCTCTGCGCAATGGTCGCCTCAAAGGCGGTGTCGTCGGCACCCTGATGGCCAACATGGGTCTGGAGCTGGCGCTGCAAACTCTGGGCATTCCGTTTGCCCGTGCCAAGGTGGGCGACCGCTATGTGCTGGAGATGATGGAAGAGAAGGGCTGGCGCATCGGTGGCGAGAACTCCGGCCACATAATCTGTCTGGATCAAACCACTACGGGTGATGGCATCGTAGCCGCCTTGCAGGTGCTTACCGCCATGCGCAGTGCCGAGATGCCGCTGGCCAAGCTGCGCTCCGGCATGAGCAAGTTCCCGCAGGTGCTGGTGAATGTTCGCTTTGCCGAAGGCAAGGATCCGCTGGCCGCTGATGCTGTCATGGCTGAGGTTGCCAAGGTAGAACAGGAGTTGGCTGGCCGTGGTCGCGTACTGTTGCGCAAATCAGGTACCGAACCGCTGATCCGGGTCATGGTCGAAGGGGAGCATGAACAGCAGGTGCGTGACATGGCTCAGCGCATCGCCAAGCAGGTTGAATCGGCGTTTTAATGAACAACCAGGGCGGCTTTTTAGCTGCCCTGGTTGTATCTTGTTCAAACGATTCAAAAATTTAAAAATAGCACTTGTCAGCTGAGCATCCTCTGGATATTATCAGCCCCGCTTTCGCAAGGGAGTTGCCGATGGGACATCGCAAGCCGTTTGTAGCAGCCAACTGGAAGTTGCACGGTAGTAGGTCGCAGTTAGAGCAGTTTACGAGTCAGTGCCTAGACGGCGTTGACGGAAAAGTAGATGTGGTTCTATGTCCTTCCCATGTGCATCTCGACTTTAGTGCTTCACTGCTCAATGAGCAGAAGGTAATAAAGTTGGGGGCTCAGAATGTGAGTCAGCACGCTACTGGCGCTTACACTGGAGAAATCTCGTGTCGGATGCTGGTTGAGGCAGGGTGTCGTTACGTATTGGTAGGGCACTCCGAGCGTAGGCGTCTCTTTGGTGAGACCAGTTTTATCGTCGCAGAGAAGTTTGCGGCAGCCAGAGCGGCAGGCTTGATTCCCATCCTCTGTTTAGGTGAATCAGGTGCGGCTAGGCAGGCGAGAAGAGCCTTCGAGGTGATCGCTGAAGAGCTGGATATCGTCATAGAGAAAAATGGCGCGATGGCTTTCGATAATGCTATCATCGCCTACGAGCCGATTTGGGCTGTAGGTACAGGTAAATGCGCCACACCCGAGCAGGCACAAGAGGTTCATTCCTTTATACGTGGTCGCTTGGCGGAGGATACTCCGGTAATAGGTGAGAAAGTTAGAATCATCTATGGTGGGAGCGTAACGCCGAGCAACGCGAGAGATTTGTTTGCACAGCCCGACATTGATGGCGGACTGATTGGCGGAGCAAGCCTCGATAGCGATGCGTTTTTAGGAATTGTTGAAGCGGCAAAGGGTGCAAGTTAAATGTACGAGATTCTTTTAGTCGTTTATCTGCTGGTTTCACTGGCTCTGATTGGTCTGGTGATGATTCAGCAAGGTAAAGGGGCTGATATGGGCGCCTCCTTCGGCGCAGGGGCATCGAACACAGTATTCGGCTCCGGTGGTTCAGGCAGTTTCCTGACCCGAACAACAGCAATTTTGGCTACTCTGTTCTTCGTTATCAGCCTGGTGCTCGGATCTATGTCCAGCAACAAGGTCAAGCAGGGTAGTGAGTGGGAAAATCTGCAACAAACCCAACAGGTTGAGCAGAGCAAAGCGCCAGTGAAGAAAGATACTGACGTTCCCGAGTAAGAGTTTTGCCGTGGTGGTGGAATTGGTAGACACGCTATCTTGAGGGGGTAGTGCTCTAGGGTGTGCGGGTTCGAGTCCCGCCCACGGCACCAATTAAGCAGTGAGCTCGGGAAACCGAGTGTATTATAGCCAATCAGTCTTGTATCGAGAGAGTGAAGTGGCTATAATCTCGCACGATTTCGGACGCGGGGTGGAGCAGCATGGTAGCTCGTCGGGCTCATAACCCGAAGGTCGTCGGTTCAAATCCGGCCCCCGCAACCAAATTTCACGCATTTCCTACGCTCAGGAAGGCGGTCGCTGCGAGGCGACAATCAGGGTAAAGCGCCAAGCCCCGATTTGACATCGGGGCTTTTTGTTATGTGCAATTTACTCTGAATCGATATCTATCTGGGCTTTATGCCCTTTTTTTGTTTTTCGGAGGGTGACTTTGGCTACGTTGGAACAACGTTTGACCGATCTGCTCGAGGCTCCGGTCGTTGCCTTGGGTTTTGAACTTTGGGGTATTGAGTTTATCCGCGCGGGTAAACACTCCACCTTGCGTGTCTATATCGACGGCGAGCAGGGTGTGACTGTCGAGAACTGTGCAGAGGTCAGCCATCAGGTTGGCGCCATCATGGACGTCGAAGATCCCATCACCGAGGAGTACTACCTCGAGGTGTCCTCTCCAGGCCTGGATCGTCCGCTGTTCAAGGTTGCCCATTTCGAAAAATACGTTGGCCAAGAGGCGGCGGTAACGCTTCGGATGGCAACAAACAACCGCCGCAAGTTCAAAGGCGTAATCAAAGCTGTGCAAGGCGACATGATCACCCTGACAGTAGATGGTAAGGACGACGTGTTGGCTTTCACCAATATCCAAAAAGCGAACATAGTGCCGAACTTTGGTTAACGAGGCTATCGGATATGAATAAAGAGATTTTGCTGGTCGTTGACGCAGTATCCAACGAGAAAGCGGTACCCCGCGAGAAGATCTTCCAGGCTCTGGAAACCGCGCTGGCGACTGCGACCAAGAAGAAATATGAAGGCGAGATTGAGGTTCGGGTCGAAATCGATCGCAAGACCGGTGACTACGATACTTATCGCCGCTGGGTAGTCATTGCGGATCAAGCCGCGATGGAGAACCCCTATGCTGAAATCACCCTGGAAGCGGCGCAGATTGATCAGCCGGAAATCCAGATCGGTGAGTATGTTGAAGACCAGATCGACTCTGTGACCTTCGACCGTATCACTACCCAGACCGCCAAGCAGGTTATCGTGCAGAAAGTGCGCGAAGCCGAGCGTTCACAAGTAGTTGATCAGTTTAAAGATAAAGAAGGCACCATCATCAGTGGTGTGGTCAAGAAGAGCAACCGCGACAACGTCATTCTGGATCTGGGCAGCAATGCTGAAGCCGTGATCTTCCGTGATGACATGCTGCCGCGTGAAACCTTCCGCCCGGGCGACCGTGTCCGTGGCCTGCTCTACGCAGTACGCCCGGAAGCCCGTGGTTCCCAGCTGTTTGTCAGCCGTTCCAGCCCGGACTTCCTGAAAGAGCTGTTCCGTATTGAAGTACCGGAGATCGGTGAAGAGATGATCGAAATCATGGGCGCTGCCCGTGATCCGGGTTCCCGCGCCAAGATCGCGGTGAAGACCAACGATCGTCGTATCGACCCGATCGGTGCCTGTATCGGTATGCGTGGTGCCCGTGTGCAAGCTGTCTCCGCCGAGCTGAGTGGTGAGCGTGCAGACATCGTGCTGTACGATGACAACCCGGCCCAGTACGTGATCAATGCCATGGCTCCTGCCGATGTGGCCTCCATCATCGTTGATGAAGATAACCACACCATGGATATCGCCGTGGAAGCTGCCAACCTGGCTCAGGCCATCGGTCGCAATGGTCAGAACGTGCGTCTGGCCTCCCAGCTGACCGGTTGGGAGCTGAACGTGATGACCGTTGAGGACATGCGTGCCAAGCACCAGGCCGAAAACGACCGCATCATGAACCTGTTCACCAGCACTCTGGATATCGACGACGATTTCGCCGGTCTGCTGATGGAAGAGGGCTTCTCTACCCTGGAAGAGATCGCCTTTGTACCGGTCAACGAGCTGCTGGCTATCGACGGTCTGGATGAAGACATGGTCGAAGAGCTGCGCAAGCGCGCCAAAGATGCCCTGACTACCAAGGCACTGGCCAAAGAAGAATCTTTCGATGGCGTTGAGCCGTCCGAAGAGTTGCTCAATCTGAACGGTCTGAGCCGCGAACTGGCTTACGCTCTGGCGGGCCGTGGCGTGGGCACCCTGGAAGATTTGGCTGAGCAAGGTATCGATGACCTTGCTGATATTGAAGGGCTGACTGCCGAGAAGGCAGGTGAGCTCATTATGGCTGCTCGCAATATCTGTTGGTTCGGAGAAGAGCAGTCCGAGTAAGATCAAACGGAGGAAAATGAATGGCAGAAGTATCAGTCAAACAACTTGCCACTGACATCGACACACCGGTTGATCGTCTTCTCCAGCAGTTTGTCGATGCCGGTATCAGCAAGAGCAAGGCCGACGACATGGTCAGCGAGTCTGAGAAACAGGCTCTGCTGGCACACCTGAAGAAACAGCATGGAGGTGACGAGGTCGCCGCTCCTGCCCGCATGACCTTGCAGCGCAAGACCAAGAGCACCATCAGTGTTCAGGGGACTGGCGGCAAGAACAAGGAAGTGCAGGTAGAAGTGCGCAAGTCTCGCACCTATGTAAGACGCTCGGCGCTGGAAGATGAACAGCGTCAGGCGGAAGCCGAGGAAACAGCGCGTTTGGAAGCAGAAGAAAAAGCTCGTCGCGAGGCCGAAGAGAAGGCTCGCCTCGAAGCTGAAGAGAAGGTTCGCCGTGAGGCTGAGCAAGCTCGTCGTGAAGCTGAGGAAAAGGCGCGGATCGAGGCACAATCAAAGGCTCGACAGGCTTCACAGCCCGCCAAAGCAGCCAGTAGCACAGCTCAGCAAGAGGCAGAAAAGATGGCCAAGCGCGAAGCAGAAGAACTGAAGCGCCAACAGGAACAAACAGCTTTGAAAAAAGCTGAAGAACTCGCCGCGAAGAAAGCCGAAGAGGCTCGTCTCATGGCGGAACAGAACGCAGCCCGCTGGGCTGAAGAAGAGGCCGCTCGCGCCAAAGAGAGCAGCGACTACCATCTGACCACCAACAAGCATGCGCAAGCCGCAGAAGACGAGTTGGATCGGAAGGAAGAGACCAGCCGCCGTACTGCCGCTGCTGCCAAGGCACCGAAGAAAGCCGGTCGTCGTGAAGATGATCGCGACTCTCGCAACCCGCGAGCCCGTAAAGGCAAGCGCGGCAAGGTCGCCATGCCGAACGCCATGAAGCACGGCTTCAACAAGCCGGCTGCCGTGGTGAACCGCGACGTCGTTATCGGCGAGACCATCACCGTGGCCGAGTTGGCCAACAAGATGGCTGTCAAGGGCGTTGAAGTCATCAAGGTGATGATGAAGATGGGGGCCATGGCCACCATCAACCAGGTGATCGACCAGGAGACCGCTCAGCTGGTCGCCGAGGAGATGGGTCACAAGGTTGTGCTGCGTCGTGAGAACGAGCTGGAAGAGGCGGTACTGTCCGATCGTGACGAGACCTCCGAAGCCAAGCCGCGCGCACCGGTCGTGACCATCATGGGTCACGTTGACCACGGTAAGACCTCGCTGCTCGACTACATTCGTAAAGCCAAGGTTGCTGCTGGCGAAGCCGGTGGTATTACCCAGCATATCGGTGCTTACCACGTCCAGACCGACAGTGGCATGATCACCTTCCTGGATACTCCGGGTCACGCGGCGTTTACCTCCATGCGTGCTCGTGGTGCCAAGGCGACCGATATCGTTGTTCTGGTTGTTGCAGCGGACGACGGCGTGATGCCGCAAACCATCGAAGCTATCCAGCACGCCAAGGCTGCCGGTGTGCCGCTGGTTGTTGCGGTCAACAAGATCGACAAGCCAGAAGCGGATCCGGATCGCGTCAAGACCGAACTGGCCCGTTACAACGTCATGTCCGAAGATTGGGGTGGAGACTGCCAGTTCGTGCACGTGTCCGCCAAGTCCGGTGAAGGCATCGACGACCTGCTGGAAGCCATCCTGATCCAGGCCGAAGTACTGGAGCTGAAAGCGGTGGTTGATGGCATGGCCAACGGCGTCGTGATCGAATCCTTCCTGGATAAAGGTCGTGGTCCGGTTGCTACCGTACTGGTTCAAGAAGGTACTCTGCGTCAGGGCGACATCGTTCTGTGTGGTCTCGAGTACGGCCGTGTTCGCGCCATGCGTGACGAACTGGGTCGCGAGATCAAGGAAGCGGGTCCGTCCCTGCCGGTGGAAATCCTGGGTCTGTCCGGCGTTCCCTCTGCCGGTGACGAAGCCACCGTTGTCCGTGACGAGAAGAAAGCCCGTGAAGTGGCGCTTTATCGTCAGGGCAAGTTCCGCGAAGTCAAGCTGGCTCGCCAGCAGAAGGCCAAGCTGGAAAACATGTTCGCCAACATGACCGAGGGCGAAGTGTCCGAAGTGAACGTGGTGATCAAGGCCGACGTACAAGGTTCTGTGGAAGCGATCTGCGATGCGCTGGTCAAACTCTCCACCGACGAAGTGAAGGTGAAGATCGTGGGTTCCGGCGTAGGTGGTATCACCGAAACCGACGCGACCCTGGCTGCTGCTTCCAGCGCCATCCTGGTTGGTTTCAACGTCCGTGCCGACGCATCTGCGCGCAAGGTCATCGAATCCGAGAGCCTGGATCTGCGTTACTACTCCGTCATCTATGACCTGATCGACGAAGTGAAGCAGGCCATGAGCGGCAAGCTGGCCCCTGAGTATCGTCAGGAGATCATCGGTCTGGCTGAAGTGCGTAGCGTCTTCAAGTCTCCGAAGTTCGGCGCCGTTGCCGGCTGTATGGTTACCGAAGGTGTGGTCAAGCGTTCCAACCGTATCCGCGTCCTGCGTGACAACGTGGTTATCTATGAAGGCGAGCTGGAATCCCTGCGCCGCTTCAAGGATGACGTCAACGAAGTTCGCAACGGCTACGAGTGTGGTATCGCGGTCAAGAACTACAACGACGTGCGCGAAGGCGACCAGATCGAAGTTTACGAGACTGTTGAAATCCAACGGACTCTGTAAGCCGAGAGTTAGACAAAATAGGGGGCCGCGGCCCCCTTTTATCGCAGGATAGAATATGGCCAGAGAATTCAGCCGGACCCGTCGGGTCGGACAGCAGATCCAGCGTGAAATCGCGCTGATCCTGCAGCGCGAGGTGAAAGACCCGCGCATCGGCATGGTGACCGTTTCCGATGTGGAAGTGTCCCGTGACCTCAACTATGCCAAGATTTACGTCACCTTCTTGCAGCTGGAAAATGATGCCGAGCGCATCAAGGAAGGCTTGCAGGGTCTGACCGAAGCAGCCGGATATATCCGTAGTCTGCTGGGCAGTGCCATGCGTCTGCGCGTGGTGCCCGAGCTGCGTTTCTACTACGACCAGACCCTGGTCGAGGGGATGCGTCTCTCCAACCTGGTGACCAACACTGTGCGTGAAGACAAGCGTCGCATGGCCGAATCCGGCCGTGACGAAGAAGCTGAATCCGCACCGGATGACACGACTGAGGATAAAGCCTGAGATGACCCGAAGACGTCGTTTCAAGGGCCGTGATGTGCACGGCATTCTGCTACTGGACAAGCCGACCGGCCTGACCTCCAACGATGTGTTGCAGAAGGTCAAGCGCATCTACAACGCTGCCAAGGCCGGTCACACCGGCGCACTGGATCCGCTGGCGACCGGCATGCTGCCGATCTGCCTCGGTGAGGCCACCAAGTTCTCCCAGTATCTGCTGGAAGCGGACAAACGCTATGAGGTGACCGCCAAACTGGGCGAGCGCACCAACACCAGCGACTCCGATGGTGAGGTGGTCTCCACCCGTCCGGTGAACGTGGCTGTCGGTACCCTGATCGAGGCGCTGGACCAGTTCCGCGGCCCCATCATGCAGGTGCCGTCCATGTACTCCGCGCTCAAGCACAACGGCCGTCCGCTCTACGAATATGCCCGCGAAGGCATCGAGATCGAGCGTGAAGCCCGTCCCATCACCGTATTCGAGCTCAAACTGCTGAGCTTTGAAGGTGATGAAGTGCGCCTTGAAGTGCACTGCAGCAAAGGCACCTACATCCGCTCTCTGGTGGATGATCTGGGTGAAGTGCTGGGCTGTGGCGCCCACGTGACCCAGTTGCGCCGTACCCAGGTTGCCAGCTATCCGTACGAGCGGATGCTGACCCTGGAGCAGCTCGAGTGCATCTTCGAGCAGGCCAAGGCCGAGAGTATCCCGCCGCGCGAGCAGCTGGATCCGCTGTTGCTGCCGATGGACACCGCCGTAGCAAGCTTGCCCGAGGTGAACATGCTGGCTGTTGTGGCTGCCTATGTGAATCAGGGCCAGGCCGTGCAGGTGGCAGGTGCGCCGCAAAGCGGTCAGGTTCGCATGACGGTCGGCCCGGAGCGCGAGTTCATCGGGGTTGGCGAGATTGATGATGATGGCCGCGTCGCTCCCAAGCGACTGGTGCGTTATCACGACGAGGAGTGATCCTCAGGCGGTATCAGCGCGTCTTTCCCGTTTCGCCTCTTTATCGTTGCGAAAAGGGGCGGGGAAGATTATGATACCGCCCTCATTTCACGGCTGAATTAGAGATTGGCTGTGAACCTTTAAACACTCTACTGGAGTATTACCATGTCTCTAAATGCTGAGATCAAAGCTCAAATCGTTGCTGACAACGCTCGTTGCGCCAACGACACCGGTTCCCCCGAAGTGCAAGTTGCCCTGCTGACTGCCCAGATCAACCATCTGCAAGGTCACTTCAAAGAGCACTCCAAGGACCACCACGGTCGTCGCGGTCTGCTGCGCATGGTTTCCCAGCGTCGTAAGCTGCTGGACTACCTGAAGCGTAAAGATTCCGAGCGTTATGCTGCTCTGATCGCCAAGCTGGGTCTGCGTCGTTAATCGACCATCAGATTTCGCGAAAAAGGGGAACCGTCAGGTTCCCCTTTTTTATTGCTCTTCAAGCCGTTGCTTGCCTCACAGAATTCGCGTCGCCGCTTACCTTTTGCATCGAATCAAGTATACTTGTGCGCGAATTTAAAGAGCCAAATTGTAAAAAGGAAATTCACGTGAATCCTATTGTAAAGTCATTCCAGTACGGTCAACACACCGTCACTCTGGAAACCGGTGTGATGGCCCGTCAAGCCACTGCGGCCGTTATGGTCAGCATGGACGATACCTGCGTATTTGTGACCGTAGTCGGCAAGAAAGAGGCCGATCACGGCCGTGATTTCTTCCCGCTGACCGTCAACTACCAGGAGCGTACCTATGCTGCTGGTCGTATCCCGGGTGGTTTCTTCCGTCGTGAAGGCCGTCCGAGCGAAGGTGAGACCCTCATCTCACGTTTGATCGACCGTCCTATTCGTCCGCTGTTCCCGGAAGGCTTCCTCAATGAGGTTCAGGTCGTTGCGACCGTCATGTCCGTGAATCCGGCCGTATCCCCCGACATCGTTGCCATGATCGGTGCCTCTGCTGCACTGGCCATCTCCGGTATCCCGTTTGGCGGCCCGATCGGTGCTGCTCGCGTGGGTTACATGAACGGTCAGTATGTGCTGAACCCAACCACCACCGAACTGCCGCAGAGCGACCTGGATCTGGTAGTTGCCGGTACTGCCAACGCCGTGCTGATGGTAGAGTCCGAAGCGGCCATCCTCACCGAAGAAGTCATGCTGGGCGCCGTGGTATACGGTCACGAGCAGATGCAGACCGTGATCAATGCGATCAACGAGTTTGCCGCTGCCGTCGGCACCAAGCCGTGGGACTGGACTCCGCCTGCCGTCAACGAAGCGCTGAAAGCCAAGGTTGCCGAGCTGGCGAGCGCCGAACTGGGTGAAGCCTACCGCATCACCGAGAAGGCTGTTCGTTACGAAACCATCGCGGCCATCAAGGGGCGTGTGGTTGAGCAAGTTATCGCTTCCGGTGTGGAAGAAGATGCCAAGAAGATCGGCGAAGAGTTCCACAGCCTGGAAAGCCGCATCGTTCGTGGTCGCGTCGTACGTGGTGAGCCGCGTATCGATGGTCGCGATCCGGAAATGATCCGCGCCCTGAGCGTAGGTACCGGCATTCTGCCCCGTGCCCACGGTTCTGCCCTGTTCACCCGTGGTGAAACTCAGGCCATCGTGGTGGCCACTCTGGGTACCGAGCGTGACGCCCAGAACATCGATGAGCTGACCGGCAACCGTGCCGATCGCTTCATGCTGCACTACAACTTCCCGCCATACTGTGTCGGTGAGACCGGCATGATGGGTAGCCCGAAGCGTCGTGAAATCGGTCACGGCCGTCTGGCCAAGCGTGGCGTTGCTGCCGTGATGCCGAGCGCTGCCGAGTTCCCGTACGTGGTGCGAGTGGTCTCTGAAATCACCGAATCCAACGGTTCCTCCTCCATGGCGTCTGTCTGTGGTTCCTCTCTGGCGCTGATGGATGCCGGTGTGCCGATCAAGGCCTCCGTTGCCGGTATCGCCATGGGTCTGGTGAAGGAAGAAGAAGGTTTCGTCGTGCTGTCCGACATCTTGGGTGACGAAGATCACCTGGGCGACATGGACTTCAAAGTAGCCGGTACCACCGAAGGTGTGACCGCGCTGCAGATGGACATCAAGATCGAAGGCATCACCAAAGAGATCATGGAGATTGCTCTGAAGCAAGCTCGTGGCGCTCGTCTGCACATCCTGAAAGTGATGGATGAAGCTATCCAGGCTCCCCGTGCCCAGATCTCCGATTTCGCACCGCGTATCCACACCATCAAGATCAATCCTGAGAAGATCAAGGACGTGATCGGTAAGGGTGGTTCCGTGATCCGTGCGCTGACCGAAGAGACCGGCACCAACATCGAGCTGGATGATGACGGTACTGTACGTATATCCGCCGTGGCCAACGAAGCCGCCATGGAAGCGATCCGTCGCATCGAGGCCATCACCGCCGAGATCGAAGTGAACCGCATCTATGAAGGTAAAGTTGTTCGTCTGGCCGATTTCGGTGCATTCGTCAACATTCTGCCGGGCAAAGATGGTCTGGTACACATCTCCCAGATCACCGACGCTCGCGTGCAGAACGTGGCTGACCACCTGACCATCGGTGACGTGGTCAAGGTGAAGGTACTGGAAGTGGACCGTCAGGGCCGCGTACGTCTCTCCATCAAGGAAGCGAACGCCCCGACCGAAGCGGCTGCACCTGCTGCTGACGCCGCTCCGGCCGCTGAAGAAGCGCCTGCTGCAGAGTAATCTGCTCGCCTGATACCGGATTGGTTCCGGTTGATGTAAAAAGTCCGGCACCCCTTGGGGAGCCGGACTTTTTTATGGTCAAAACGCTCGATAAGGGATTACTTGCCGAGGATGGCGTACTGCATCTCTTGCAAGGGGAGCACATGGCGGGCGGCTCCCAGCTTGATCGCCTCTTTGGGCATGCCGAAGACCACGCAGGAGGCCTCATCCTGGGCATAGGTGTTGGCACCCGCATCCAGCATCTCGCGCAATCCCCGGGCACCATCATCCCCCATGCCGGTCATGATGATGCCGGTGGCATTCTTGCCGGCATATTTGGCGACGGAGCGAAACAGCACATCCACCGAGGGGCGATGGCGGTTGATAAGCGGCCCGTCGACTACCTCGACATGATAGTAGGCACCGCTGCGTTTGAGCAGCATATGCTTGCCTCCAGGGGCAATCAGTGCCAGCCCCGGGATCACTCGGTCATTGTTCCTCGCCTCCCGCACTTCTATCTGGCAGACCCCGTTCAACCGCTCGGCAAACATGGCGGTAAATTTCTCCGGCATGTGCTGCACGATGACAATGCCGGGGCTGACCCGGGGCAAGGCAGTCAGCACGGCTTCCAGTGCCTGGGTGCCGCCGGTCGAGGTGCCGATGGCGATGAGCCGCTCGGTGGTTTGTGCCATGGCGTGCTGGTTGGGCGCCAGCATGGCATCCGCGTTGAGCTTGGTGCTGACTGCTACAGAGGAGGGCTTGCCCACGCGCTTGAGATTGGCCTGGGCCGCAGCACGTACCGCCATGGCTAGGTCGTGGGCAGATTCTTGCAGAAAGCTTTTTATCCCCATGGTCGGTTTGGTGATGATGTCCACCGCGCCGGCAGCCATTGCCTGCAAGGTTGTCTCGGCCCCTTTTTCGGTGAGGGAGGAGCAGATCACCACCGGGGTTGGATGCTCTGCCATGATCTTGGTGAGAAAAGTGATGCCATCCATACGGGGCATCTCCACATCGAGCACGATGACGTCAGGCCACTCTTTCTTCAGTTTTTCCTGGGCAAACAGGGGATCTGATGCTGTGGCGATCACCCGGATATCAGGCTCCTGCTCCAGCACCGCTTGCAATACCTGTCTGACCACGGCGGAATCATCCACCAGCATGACCCTGATCTGCTTCATTCTCGCGACTCCCGTTGATGTGGCAGACGATGATGACGGAGCCAGACACTGCCGTTGCTGAGCTCAAAGAGCAAGCTTCGGTGGCCGCTATGGCCAAGATGATGAGCCTTGATATCAAGGCCAAGGTGTCGGGTCAGCTGCCAGGCTGCCTGAATATTTTTGGTGGCGACATTGTTGTCGCTCTGTGCGTATTGAGGCTCGGTAAACATGTTGCCACCCCCGAACAGCTTGGCCTCATATTCATGGATGGGGGCGGGATAGTGACTGGCCGCTTGCAGCAGCAAGGCGAGGGCCTCATCGGCATAGCGCCCATCCAGCTTGGCAGAGGGATTGCGCCGACTTGGCAGCATGTAGTGACACATTCCTCCCTGTTTCTGCTCCGGATGCCACAAGGTGATAGCAATACAGGAGCCCAGTACGGTTCTGACCACCACATCCTCCTTGCCAAAAAAGAGCTCTCCCGGTTGCAGGATCACCTCCCGAGTCATGACTTATCTCTTCTGATAGATGGAAGGAGAGACAAGCTGCAGGCCGTGGTGCAGGCCATGCAGGCTCTCGGCGTGGCTCACCAGCAGGTAGCCACCGGGTTTGAGTCTGGGGACCAGCCGCTGCAAAACTTGCCCTTTGGTCTCCTTGTTGAAGTAGATCATCACGTTTCTGATGAAGATGACGTCAAACATGCCGATGTCCGGCAGATCCTGATTGAGGTTGATCTGCATGAACTGCACCTTGTCCCGCAACTTGCGATCGATGATGAAGATGCCCTCCTGCAGGCCCACACCCTTGAGGCAATATTTCATCAAAAAGGGCAGTGGAATATTTTGCGCCCGCTCGATGGGGTAGCGACCGCTCATCGCCTGTTCCAGCACCCGGGACGAGATATCGGAGGCCAGGATCTCCCAGTTGAAGGTGCTGCGTTTTTCCGCGAGGGTCATGGCCAGACTGTAGGGCTCCTCGCCGGATGAGCTGGCAGCGCTCCAGACCCGCAGCGATTGCTCGGGCGGGAGCGCTGAGACTATCTCCCGCGTCAGAAACTCGAAGTGTTTGGGCTCCCTGAAAAAGTAGGTTTCGTTGGTGGTAAGGAGATCGAGCGCCAGCTGCAGTTCGCTGCTGCGATCGTTCATGATGAGCTGGAAGTAGTCGTCATAACTATCCAGCTCATAGTGGCAGAGTCGCTTCGCCAAGCGGCTGGCTACCAGCGCCTTCTTGGCCGGAGACAGCTCTATCCCCGCCGTTTGATGAAGCCAGCGTTGGAAACGGGAGAACTCATCATCATGCAGCTGGGTTTGATACAAAAAACTGTCCCTCTACCTGTGTTGTCGGAGATGGGAGAGGCAACGCCTCTCCCGTGACTAGAACCGGACAAAATCGCCATCGCCGATGGGGCGTTGGACTGTGGCGGCTCGTTCCCGACTGTTGGCATTGCTCTCGTTCATGAAGCGTCCTCGGGTATTGGGGTGAAGATGCGAGGTGGCTGCTTTACCTTCTTTGGCGTGGACCTCCAGGGTAAAGAACTCCATGGCCAGCTGCAGCTGTTCAGCCTGGCTGCTCATCTCTTCTGCTGTGGCAGCCAGCTCTTCGCTGCAAGAGGCGTTCTGCTGGGTAACCTGACTCAGCTGGTTCATGGCCTGATTGATCTGGCTGACACCAGTGGATTGCTCAACCGAAGCGGCACTGATCTCCTGTACCAGATCCGAGGTCTTGTTGATGGAAGGAACCATCTGATCGAGCAGGCGACCTGCTTTTTCCGCCATCTCGACACTGCTGGAGGCCAGCTCGCCAATCTCCTGTGCTGCAACCTGGCTGCGTTCGGCCAGTTTGCGTACCTCCGCCGCCACTACGGCAAAGCCTTTGCCGTGATCGCCAGCCCGCGCCGCTTCGATAGCTGCGTTGAGTGCCAGCAGATTGGTCTGGTAGGCGATGTCATCGATGATGCCAATCCGTCTGGCGATCTGCTTCATGGCATCCACAGTCAGTTTGACCGCTTCTCCTCCCTCTACGGCCTCTTTGGCTGCCTTGCTGGCCATGCCATCGGTGACCTGGGCATTGTCGGTATTCTGGTTGATGCTGGCGCTCATCTGTTCGATGGAGGCGCTGGTCTCCTCCATGCTGGAGGCCTGTTCACTACTGGATTGGCTGATCGACTGGGCGGTCGCGCTTACCTGCTCGGCGGCACTGGAGAGGTTGTCAGAGGCGCCGCGCACTTCGGTGACGATGTTGGTGAGCGAAGCGATGGTCTTGTTGAGCGCATCCTTGGTGGTGCCAAAGACGCCGGGGTAGTCCGCCTCAATCTGTTGGGTCAGGTCACCTTTTGCCAGACATTGCACGACCCGGATGACGTCGTTGAGGGTGCTGTCGATCACTTCGGCAATCTGGTTGATCCCTTCTCCCATCGCCTGAAAGAAGCCGCTCTTGCCAGCAAGTTCCATCCTGCGGTGCAGCTCGCCATTAATCACGGCCTGCACGATGTCGGACATCTCTTTCTCTATCATCACTTCCTTGGTTCTGTCGGCCCATTCGACCACGGACCCCAACCGTTCACCGGTATCGTTGAAGACCGGATTGGCGATCAGGGAGAAAGTGCGTCCCCCCAGCTGGATCTGGGTGCGGTAGGTGCTGTTGAGTTTGGCCAGCATAGCGCGCTGATGGCCGGGATTTTTATGAAAGCTGTCGATGTTGGCGCCCATCAGCTGATTGGCGTTGAAGCTGTATAGCTCTTTCTTGATGTCAGTTTCAGCCTGATTGAGCATGCCGGTCACAGCCTCATTCATATAGATAATGTCGAGGTTGGTATCGGCAATCATCACGTTGGTACTGGCGCAGTCGAGAGCTTTGCGAACCAATTGGTTCTCATGGAGCAGCACCTGGTTCTTTTTAATGTCGTTGCGGCTCTGCTCCAGCTTGTCACTGAGCAAGGTGACCACCTCGTTGATGGCATGTCCTACTTCACGCAAGGGGCTATCCATACCGGAAAGATCGAGTGGTGCTGGAACCTGCTCTGCCAGAACTGCGTGTTGCAGCTGGCCGATTGCGTCGAGTAACTGGGTCCGCTGCCTCACTTCGGTGGCATTGTCTCCGAAGAGTTTTCCTAAGAGTGATTGGGTCATGAGCGTTTCCTTATGCTGCATGTTGTGGAGTATGGAGGCCTTTTCAGGAGGGTTGCAGGTTGCCTTGTGGCAACCTTGCCTGTGGCTGGGCCAGTTCGTTGAGTTGAGCCATCTCATCGAGTGACAACACTTTCCCGGTATCGATGAGGATGACGAATTTGCCGTTGACCTTGCCCATGCCGCTGATGAAATCGGCCCGGATGCGGGCACCAAAACTGGGTGGGGGCTCGATATCTGCTTGTGGGATACCCAGTACTTCCGATACGGAATCCACCACAACGCCAATATCCTGACCTACAGGTTCATCGCCCTGCGGGGCCATCCCCTCAATAATGACGATGCAACTGCGGCGAGTGATGACCGAAGGTGCATTGCCAAAGCGGGCATTCAAGTCTACGACCGACACTACCGCTCCTCTGAGGTTGATTACGCCACGAATAAAACCCGGCATCATCGGAACCGGAGTGATATTGCCGTATTCGATGATCTCTTTGACCCCCAGAATATTGATGGCGAACATCTCGTTGTTGATCAGAAATGTCAGGTACTGGGCATCGCCACTGCTCTCGTCAGCGGCCGCTGATGGCACCGTGATGTCGGTGGATGTATACATGGTCGCCTCCGGTTAAAAGCGGACAAAATCCGCGTCATCAATGGAATGGGATGATGGTTGATTGGGCTGGCTGGCCCGTTGTGGGGGGGCGATGAAACTGCCTCTGGGAGGCATGCCCTTGTGGCCGGTTTCATGGGGCCTGGTGTTGAGTTGCGCACTTTTTTCCAGAGCAAAAAAGGCCATGGTTTGCTGCAGTTCGCTGGCTTGTGAGCTCATCTCTTCGGCCGTGGCTGCCAACTCCTCGCTACTGGCCGCATTCTGTTGTGTCACCTGATTAAGCTGGCTCATGGCCAGACTGATCTGGTTGGCTGCGCTGGCCTGTTCACCTGAGGCGGCATTGATCTCTTGTACCAAGTCAGAGGTCTTGCGAATGGAGGGGACGATCCTCTCCAGCAGGTTGCCAGCCCGCTCTGCCTTGCTGACGCTGTCGGAAGAGAGCTCGCCAATCTCCTGCGCTGCGATCTGGCTTCTCTCTGCCAGTTTCCTCACCTCGGCGGCAACCACCGCGAAGCCTTTGCCATGCTCTCCGGCGCGAGCCGCCTCTATGGCGGCGTTGAGGGCAAGCAGGTTGGTCTGGTAGGCGATATCATCGATGATGCTGACTTTCTTGGCGATTTGCTGCATGGCGGTCACCGTCTGCTGAACGGATTGCCCCCCATCTGTGGCCTCCAGCACCGAGTTGCTGGCCATGCTGTCGGTGATCTTGGCGTTCTCGGTGTTCTGATTGATGCTTGCGCTCATCTGTTCGATAGAGGCACTGGTCTCTTCAACGCTGGCTGCTTGCTCGCTGGTAGCCTGACTCAATGCCTGCGCTGTATTGCTCACCTGATTGGAGGCATTGGTCAGGTTGTCGGCGGCGTTGCGTACCTCTTCGATGATATTGGTCAGCGCTGTGATGGTCTGGTTGAGGCCATCTTTGGTCTGGCCAAAAATACCGGGGTAGGGTTCATCGATCCGCTGGGTCAGATCCCCCTTGGAGAGTGCGGTGGCGATGCGCATCACATCTTCCAGACTGGTATCTGTCACATGGGAGAGGCGATTCAACAGCTCGGATACCCGCTTGATATATCCCTGACGATCCTCCAGTGCAATCTTGTGGCTGAAGTCGCCCTGCTCGACGGCGGCAGTGACCAGCGTCTCGATATCCGTGATCAAGGCCCCCAGTTTCTTGACCATGTTATCCATCGCCATCAAGAGCTGACCCGCTTCATCGTTGGAGTCTATCTGGATCGATACATCCAGATTGCCATCGGCCAGACTATTGGCCACGCGCAGAGCCTGTTCGATGGGGGTGATGATGCTTTTGATCAGCAGGGTGCCAAACCAGGCGGCGAGTGCAATGCCGACCGCGATAACTACCGCCATGGTTATCAGCATCACGTCATACCAGGATTGCGCTGCGGTATATTCCGACTTGGCCACATTGAGCTGCAGGTTCACCAGCTCGGTGATTTTGTTGCCTATCGGGTCGATGGAGCCATAGAGAGAACCATCAAAATTGTTCAGCATGCCAGTAATCATGCCGTGCTGGGTGGCGAGGTATTTCTCCAGCTTGCCAATATCGGTATCGGCCGCGTTGAACAGGGTCGTCGCCTCGGCTGACAAGCGCTGTTCTTCCGGTGTGAGGGTGGTGGACTGGTAGTGATGCCACTCGTTTTTGATTGTCTGCTGGGCCTGTTGTATCTGCTTTAAAGCCTCTTCTGCCGGGATCAGCCCCGCATTGGCCTTATTGAGGTTGTCGATGATCGAGACGGCATAGCTGTCGGAAATGGTCTTCAGCTGCTTGAGAGGAACCACCCTGTCGTTGTAAACGCGCTGCAACCCGGTATTGCTGCTCTGCATGTTGTATAACCCGAGGCTGCCAACGGCCAGCAGCAGCAGGCAGAGCATGCAGAGCAGTACGATAAGACGCAATTTGATGGTGGAATTTTTTAACATGATGGTCCCCTCAGTTGATGCTGGATTGAGGCAGGTTGCGCGACACTGTCAACCTGTTGAGCTGACAGGATTCCTGAGTGATTGCGTGCTGGATCAGCGAAGGAATGTCGAGGATAAGGGCGACCTCTCCCCCCCCCAGAATGGTTGAGCCACTGATGCCCTGCAGGCGCTGGAACAATTTCCCCAACGGTTTGATGACGGTCTGGAATTCTCCCAGCAGTTCATCCACCACCAGTCCGGATTTTTTGCCTGCATGGCTGACCACGACAATGTTCTCGCGCCGCCCCTTGCTGCCATTGGTATCGAAGTAGTGTTGCAGGCGGATAAAGGGCAGCACCTCGCCACGCAAATTGATGTAATTGCGACCCTGGGTATCGGACAGTGCACTCTGGGTCAATTCAACGCACTCGATCACCATATCGAGGGGAATGACATAGTGGGTGTCGCAGACTCTCACCAGGAAGCCGTCGATGATGGCAAGGGTAAGTGGCAGGCGGATCTGCACACGGGTTCCTTTTCCCGGGATGCTGTCCAGATCGACTGTGCCGCGCAGGGCAGTGATGTTGCGTTTGACGACATCCATGCCCACCCCGCGACCGGAGAGGTTGGTTATCGCCTCGGCGGTAGAGAATCCCGGCTCGAAGATCAGGTTGTATATCTCCTGATCCGTCAGCGTGGTGGTTGGGCTGATCAGACCGCGCTCGATGGCTTTTTGCTGGATCCTGGCTTTGTTGAGACCAGCTCCATCATCCCGAATTTCGATGACGATACTGTTGGAGTCGTGATAGGCATTAAGATTCAGGGTGCCACGGGGGGATTTGCCTGCCAGCAGCCGTTGCTCTGCCGATTCGATGCCGTGATCCATCGAGTTTCTGACCAGATGCATCAGCGGATCGCCGATCTTCTCTACCACCGATTTGTCCAGTTCAGTCTCGGCTCCGGAGATCACCAGAGTGATATCCTTGTTCAGTTCCTGACTGACATCGCGCACCACCCGCTGGAAGCGGTTGAAGGTATCGCCGATAGGCACCATGCGCAGGCGCAGTGCACTGTCGCGGATCTCTTCCACCAGCATGGCAATGACCGAGGTGGCTTCCTGCAGTTGGCTTTCACGGGTGCGTTGGGCCAGCAGATTGGCTCCTGAACTGGCGACTACCAATTCCCCGACCAGATTGATCAGATCGTCCAGCTTGTCGGCATGCACCCTGACGTAACGGCCCTCTTTGCTCTTGCTCTCCTTGGTCTGGTTCTGTTTTTTCAGGGCGGCATCGACGACGGCTTCGTTGACGGCACCCTGCGCAATCAGGATTTCTCCGAGTTTGGGCGCTTGTTCTGCCGGGGTCGCTTGTTGTGTCTGTAGACCGCTTGCTAACTCCTCTGCGGTCAGGGCGCCGGTGTTGACCAGCAACTGCCCCAGCATGGCGTTATCTTCCGGCAGCGACTCGATCAGGTTGATGAACTCGGCGATCTTGCTGTGGGGTGGCAAGATGGTGATCTGGCAGTCATCTCTAACAAATTCAAAGACATCGCTGATGGCCGCCTTGTCTGCCTGAGAGTCGAAGTCTATCTCGTAGCCGAGGTAGCAATTCTCCGGATCGAATTGTTCCCAATCCGGTAGCGCCTGATGGATGGTCTCCACCGAGCATATGGTTCCTAGTGTGCCGAGATAGCGCAGAAATGCGGCCGGATCCATGCCATTGCGCAGCACATCGGGGCCAAAACGCAGGGAGATATGCCACAGGGAGGCGGAGCTGGTAATCCCTCCCTCTTTTTCGATCTTGGGTTCCGGCGTATGTACAGTATCTGGCAGCGTGGCATGGGGGACGCACTGATGACGGGTGAGGGTGAGCCTCAGCCGTTCATCCTGGTTGGCATCGCCATCGCTTAACGTGCAGCCCTGTTCTGCAACGACACTGATGAGCGTCTGGATATGGTCACAGCTCTCCAGCAGATCCTTGATCAGAGGAGAAGTGACGGTGAGCTGCTGATTGCGGATCTGGTCGAGCAGATCCTCGACGATATGGGTAAACCCGACGATTGGTTGCAGACCAAACAGGCCAGCCGACCCCTTGATGGTATGAGCAGCACGGAAGATGGCACCAATCAGCTCGCTATTGTCAGGGTCAGATTCCAGTGATAAAAGGGCTGACTCCATCTCTTCAAGCAACTCGCGTGCCTCGGCGATATAGGTTTGTAAAGCCTGATCAAGATCGATGCTCACGGTGACTCCTTGTCATGGTGGCTCAGGGCCGTTCGCCATGGGTGATGAGGGTGGGGTCGCCAAAAAAGGCCGAGAGCTGGCAGAGCTCCAGCAGTTCAAGCACAACATGGCTGTGCCAGACCAGCGCCAGGGAGGAGCCTTGCTGCAGAGCGGTTTTCTTCGCGGCCAGCAGCAATTGCAGCCCAGCGCTGTCTATCTCGGATACCGCCGCCAGATTCAGCTCCAGTTCGTTCCCCTGATGCAATAAGGGCGAGAGAGCATCTTTCAGCTCGCTGACTGCATAAATGGTGATCTCGTCCGGCATGGTCACCACTACCTTGTTGTCGAGTAGCTCACTCTGTAGTTGCATGATGTGCTCCGGATCACGGCATGATGAGCTTGGCGACTGCGGCCAGCATCTGTTCGGGCTGGAAGGGTTTGACCACCCAGGCTTTGGCCCCCGCGGCTTGTCCCTCCTGCTTCTTGCTGTCCTGAGACTCGGTGGTCAGCATGATGACAGGGGTAAATTTGTAGTTGGCCAGCTTTTTGGCCTCTTTGACGAAGGTGATGCCATCCATGTTCGGCATGTTGACGTCACTGATGATCAGGTTGATCTTCTTGCCATCTAGTTTGTTGAGCGCATCTTTGCCGTCAGAGGCTTCCATGACCTCATAACCGGCTCCCTTGAGGGTCATGCCCACGACTTGGCGAATAGTTGCCGAGTCATCCACGATCAGGATCGTTTTGCCCATATATCTCTCCTAGAAAAATGTGATGTCGGCGCTGCTTGGTTGCGCGTTGACAGAACGGGTGGTGCGACCATGGTGAATATTGCGCTGTTCGTCGGTGGCGTATGAGAGTTCCATCTCTGCCAGCCAGCGATTGGCATCGATCTGGATTGGCCCTGTCGCATTGCTGCTCTGCTCCGAAGCAACCAGATGGCTGGAGAGGCTCTCCATGTTTTGTCTGACGTGGCTGAGGATCTGGCTGACCCTGTCTTGAAATTGCAGCGAGACAATGACGCTGGAGATTTCGCGATGGATATCGGTGCTCTCGTTTTGCAGCAGGGAGGCGGATTCCGCCAGGCTGTCAGTGGCATGGCGAAAACGGGCCAGCACCTGTTCGATTGTCTGCTCCGAATTGAGCGCCGAGGCGTGATCCCGTGCGGCAGCATTTTCGGCAATCTGGAAGGCGCGACCGATAGCAGTATTGATGGTATCCACCTTGTCGGTCATCTTCTGGGCGGTTTCGCTGGAGAGGCGGGAGAGGTTACGCACTTCATCAGCGACCACAGCAAAGCCACGGCCTGCTTCCCCTGCACGAGCCGCTTCAATGGCGGCGTTGAGGGCCAGCAGGTTGGTCTGGGAGGCGATTTTGGCCACATCCATGGCCATGGTGTTGAGCTCTATGGTGTAGGTGGTCAGGCTTTTTATCTCACCCAGCATGGCGTCCCGATTGGCCTGGGCGGAGTGCAGGATGGCAACCACTTCATTGAGCTGCTGCTGGCTTTCGCTTAAGACTCCAGCCATGCCACGGGAATTGGCATCACCCAGTTCTCCCGCTGCCAGATGAGAAGCATTGACAGCTTCTTCCAGCTTGTTGGCCAAGCCGCTGAAGCGTTGAGTCAGGTCAATCATCGCGGCTTCGGTTTGTTGACGAGAGCTTTCAATTTGCTGGGACCAGATGGGGAGTGCCTTCTCGCACACCTGTTCGAGCCCGATGATGGAGTGGGCGAGAGGATCGGTTGCGACGGTTTGTTCCTCTCCTGCACGATGTCGGAGTGTGTGCTGGTGGAAGTGACTCGATGTCCAGAGCGCGGCAGCAATAGCAACCAGCACATTGAGCAGCAGGTAGAGAGGTGACAGCGCATCGGCGAGCTGCAGCAACAGGCAGCTCAGCAGAGCAAGCCCGATGCAGCAAATCCAGCAAACCGGTTCCCAAAGCGGTGTGTTCACGCCACTTTTGTGTTGTGCCATACGTAGCTTATCCCTGTGCAATTATTTGGTAAGAGGTGAAGGCGCGGGACCGAAACAGTCATGGTGCCCCTTGACGCTCTTTTCTTTATTTATAGTTGGCACAATAAGGTTAGCGGAAAAAAATTAATTGGCTGCAAATCGGAGTTGTTTGTATCAGCGATTACCGTATCAAGCGGCTTGCGAGGTGGGGGCAGAGCCAGGTGGGGATGAAAAGGAGAGAAGGAGCCTGAGGATTCAGGCTCCTGATGAGGATCAAGCCTCGTTGGCGTGAGCCTTCTGGCACCCTTCGACGGCGTGAGCAATCAGTTCCAGTGCGCTCTGGTCGCACGGTGGCAGCTCGGCATCGCACTTACTGATAGGGGTAACACGATCGCCCCACTTGATGATGGCGGCACCCCAGGTCAGGCCGGCACCGAAAGCGGCGGTCAGCAGATAGGAGTTCGGCTTGACGCGGCCCTGCTCCAGCGCTTCGCAAAGGGCGATGGGCACGGTAGCTGCGGAGGTGTTGCCGTAGTTTTCGATGTTGACCATCACCTTCTCCATCGGCGCATTCATCCGCTTGGCGAGGGTCTCGATGATGCGGATATTGGCCTGGTGCGGCACGATCAGGTCGACCTGCTCCGGCGCAATACCGGCCTGCGCCAGCACAGTGCTGGTGGCCTCACCCATGCCGCGCACGGCGCGTTTGAAGATCTCCGGCCCTTCGAAGTTGAAGGTGAATAGCCCATCGATATCGGCAAAACGCACCCGATCGGTACCGAAGTTCGGTACGTGCAGGATCTCCCGCGCTTCGCTGTCGCAGCCCAGCTTGTTGGCGATCAGGCCACACTCCTGCTCGCTTGCCTCGATCACTACGGCCCCGGCACCATCGCCAAATAGCACGGCGGTATCGCGGCGCGCCCAGTCCAGCAGGTAGGTGAGGCGCTCGGCGCCGATCACCAGCACCTTCTTCATCATGCCGGTCTGCACCAGCGAGGTGGCGACGGAGAGGGAGTAGACGAAACCGGTGCAGGCGGCGTTGAGGTCAAACACGGCGGCGTTGACGGCGCCCAGTTTCTTCTGCACCGCAGAGGCGGCACTTGGCAGCAGGTTGTCCGGGGTTGCGGTCGCCAGGATGATGCCATCGAGATCGCTCGCTTCCAGACCGGCGCAGGCCAGCGCGCGGCGACCGGCCAGGGTGGCGAGATCCGAGGTGCTGACATGGGAGATCCGGCGGGCCTTGATGCCGGTGCGCGGATAGATCCACTCGTCTGACGTATCCATGATGGTGCTGAGGTCATCGTTGGTCAGCACGGAGGGAGGCAGGCATTTGCCCCAGCCGGTGATATTGGCGTATTTCATCTTGTTACCGTTTCTTAAAGTGGATCGCCCGCGGGCGGAAAATCGTGCAATTATGCCGTACGAGACAACCACTGTCATCTTGTGGTCATGGTTATGTGCGGGGGGATCTGCTGTGCCATCTGGTCGCAAAGGGCTGCAACGCGCTGAACATGGCAGGAAATTTTGCTTAAAACGCGGGACTCCTCTGCCCTAAGATAGGCGTTTCGCCACCGATGAGGGTATCTCCTTGCTCAGAGCCAATCTCAACTTGTTGCCGACCCTCAAGGTGCTGCTGGAGACCCGCAATATCAGCCGCGCCGCCGAGCTGTTGCACCTGAGTCAGCCCTCTATCAGCAAGCAGCTTGCCCAGTTGCGCAGCGAGTTTGATGACGAGTTGCTGGTGCGGGAGGGGCAACGCTGGCTGCTGACGCCGCGAGCCGAAGCGCTGGCCGCCCAGCTGGCGGATTCTCTCGGTGCGCTGGAGCGGCTCTACGAGGCCCCCGGGTTTGACCCGAGCCGCTGCGAGCGGGTATTTCGGCTCGCCTCCTCCGATTATGTGGCCCAGCATATCCTGCCCGATATCTGTGCCGCGCTCGCCAAAGAGGCGCCGTTGGCGGCGCTGGAGTACAGCCTGTGGGACAAACGTCAGCTGCCGCAGCTGTGGCAGTCCGAGCTGGATCTGGTCTCTACCATCACCGAGCAGGTACCGGAGCAGATCCGTGGTCTGCATCAGGGGGAAGATCGGCTGGCGGTGCTGATGGGACGTCACCATCCGCTGGCAGGCAAGGCGCTGAGTCTCGATGACTATCTCGCCTGGCCTCACCTGCAGGTGAGTGGCGGTGGTGACAAGGACAGCCCGGTGGAACAGGTGTTGGCGCCGCAGGGACTGAGTCGGCGCTGGTTTGCCCGAGTCCCCTTCTTTCAGGCGGCGGTAGAGGTGTTGCTGCGCACCGATTGCCTGATGACCACTCCGGCTCATATCGCCTGGCAGCTCTCCTGCGGCCATGAGCTCACCTTTGTCGATCTGCCATTTGCTACCCGCGACCAGCAGTATCATCTGCTGTGGCATCAGCGCCACCATCAGGATCCGGCCCACCGCTGGTTTCGCGAGCTGGCCTACCCCTTCCTGCGGGATCACCTGCAACGTACCGTTGGCGAGAGTCGAAAGCTGCTCGATCTCGGGCGATTAGCCCCAGTCAGTTGTGTGGTGCCATAGCCATTGGTTATGGAATCTATTCATAACTTTCACTACTGGCATAATGGCTCAGCCCGTACCCTGAATGCAGGTCATCATATCGAGCATATAAAGAGGAAATGCATGGAACTGACGAGTTGGCTGGCACTGGCCGCAATCTGCGTGATGGGCGCCATCAGCCCGGGGCCGAGTCTGGCGCTGATCATCCGCAACACGGTGCAGGGCGGGCAAGGGCACGGCGTCGCCACCGCGCTCGGACACGGCCTCGGGGTTGGTATCTATGCGCTGGTCACCGCACTTGGCCTCTCCATTCTGATCACCCAGACCCCTATCCTGTTTGATCTGATCCGCTACGGCGGTGCTGCGTTTCTTGCCTGGCTTGGGGTGAAAGCCCTGCTGGCAAAACCAGCCAGTGGTGACGCGAGTGAAGAGGTTCACCAGCTGCGCGGTCGGCAGGGGGCCTTTGAAGGTTTTATGGTTGCCTTCCTTAACCCCCAGCTGGCAGTTTTCTTCATCGCTCTGTTCAGCCAGTTTGTGCGGGCCGATACCGGCTGGAGCGAAGGGGGCATCATGATGCTCACCGCGGGCGGGATCGACGCAGTCTGGTACGTGTTGGTGGCGCTGGTGCTCTCGCGTGGGCCTGTACTGGCTTGGCTTAAAGCAAAATCCTTTGTGATCGACAAGGTGAGCGGCTTGGTGCTGCTTGGGTTGGCCTTGAAGGTGGTGCTTTAGTCCTCTCGTGGGCGATCTGTTGCTGGCAATCAAGGTGGTTCTCTAATCCTGCATTTTTTGGATACCTTAAGCGGGATCAAGGCACGCGGGTGGTGAATGGGCTAGAGTAGCGCCCATTTGCTGTCCGCCCTGATCCCGAGACCATGCACCAGAACAAGCATCCGTTAAGCCACAACAACCGGTTGGAGCTGCTGGCTCCGGCCAAGAACCTCGCCTACGGCATCGAGGCCATCAACCATGGTGCCGATGCCGTCTATATGGGCGGCCCTGCCTTTGGCGCCCGCAGTGCGGCGGGCAACTCCATCGAGGATATCGAAGCGTTGGCGCGCCACGCCCATCGCTTCGGAGCCCAGGTCTTTGTCGCCTTCAACACCCTGCTGCACGATCACGAGCTGGAGCAGGCCCGGCGCCTGACCCACCAAATTTACGAAGCTGGTGCCGATGCGCTCATCGTCCAGGATATGGGGCTGCTGGCGCTCGATCTGCCACCCATCGCGCTTCATGCCAGTACCCAGACTGACAACCGCACGCCGGAGAAGGTGAAGTTTCTGCAGGATGTGGGCTTCTCTCAGGTGGTGCTGGCGCGCGAACTGTCTCTTGCGCAGATCCGCGAGATCAGTGCCGCCACCAATGTGCAGCTGGAGTTTTTTATCCACGGCGCGCTCTGCGTCTCCTATAGTGGCCAGTGCAATATCAGCCATGCCCGTACCGGCCGCAGCGCCAACCGTGGCGAGTGTGCCCAGCTCTGCCGTCTGCCCTGCTCACTGCAAAAGCCGGACGGTGAAGTGCTGGTGGCCGACAGCCATCTGCTGTCGCTCAAGGATATGGATCAGACAGACAACCTGGAGGTCTTGATCGAGGCTGGGATCCGCTCCTTCAAGATTGAAGGGCGCCTCAAAGGACTCGACTACGTCAAAAACGTCACCGCCTGGTATCGCCAGAAGCTGGACGCCATTCTCGATAGTCGCTCCGATCTGGTCGCCGCCTCGGCGGGTCGTTGCAGCTACAGCTTCACGCCTGACCCCAAGAAGAGCTTCAACCGTGGCAGCACCGACTATTTCCTCCATGGCCGCCAGCAGGGGATCGACTCCACCAAAAGCCCGAAATATGTGGGTGAACCGCTGGGACGGGTCACCAAGGTGACCCGTGACGGTATCGAGATCGACGGCAAACAGGTCACCCTCAACAACGGCGACGGTTTGGGCTTCTTCAAGCCGAACAACGAGCTGGTGGGGATGCGCCTCAACAAGGTCGAAGGTAAGCAGTTACTCCTGTCAGAACGCATGCCTGGGCTAAAGGTGGGGACTGAAATCTACCGCAACCACGATCAGGCGTTCAGCAAGATGCTGGAGAAGGCGAGCGCGGATCGCCGCATCCGGGTCGATATGGTGCTGGCTGAGTGCGATGAGGGCGTGATCCTCACGCTCACCGACGAGCAGGGCATCAGTGCCGCGGTGACGCTTCCCTGTGACAAACAACCTGCCGACAACCCGGAGCGGGCGCTGCAACAGGCGCGGGATCAGCTTGGCAAACTCGGCAATACCCTGTTTGTGGCGCGCAAGATTGAGTTGGCATTCACTCACCCGCTATTTATCGCCGCATCACAGCTCAACGGTTTGCGCCGGGATGGCATCGCTGCGCTGGAGGCGGCACGCGTGGCGAGCTACCAGCGCCCCGAGCGACGCATTGCCCTGCGGGATATCAACTATCCCCAGCACCGTCTCTCCTACCTTGGCAATGTGCTGAACAGCGCGGCCGAGCAGTTCTTCCGCGAACACGGGGTGGAGCGCATTGCCCCTGCCTATGAGGCGAACAAGGAGGAGCGGGAAGTGGTGCTGATGATCACCAAGCATTGCATCCGCTATAGCCAGAACCTCTGCCCGAACGAGGTGCCAGGTCTCAAGGCCGAGCCGCTGGAACTCAAGATGGGTAAGGACACCTTCCGCCTGCGTTTTGACTGTAACCGCTGCGAAATGCATGTGATGGGCAGCCTGAAACGCTGATCAAACAGCCCCTTTCTCCATCTGGAAAAGGGGCAATTTTTTATCGCAGGTTCTCTGCCTACCCTCCTTTAATTGCCCCTCTCCAGCGCCAGCAGCACCTTTTTAATCTCCAATCCCCCCGCATAGCCGGTCAGGCTGCCGTTTTGGCCGATCACCCGATGGCAGGGGACGATGATCGAGAGCGGATTGCGGCCATTTGCTGCGCCCACAGCCCGAACCGCCTCGGGCTTGCCGATGGCACGGGCAATATCGCTGTAGCTGCGGGTTTCGCCATAGGGGATGTCGCACAACGCTTGCCACACCGCCTGCTGAAAGGCGGTACCACGGGCGGCAAGGGGCAGGGAGAAGCGCTGCAAGCGACCGGCAAAATAGGCGTCAAATTCGGCGAGGAAGGGGGCCAGTGCCCCGTGATCTTGCTGCCAGCCACTCATATCGGGCAGTGCCCGCAGGCCCGCCACAAAGTCCACGTGTACCAGACCAGATTCATTGATGGCGACCAGCAGATCGCCACAGCGGGTCGGCAGGATATCGTAGCGGATCATGGGGTTATCTCCTGTTGTGGGTTATCTGGCTGGTTTTCGTTGCCAGTGGCACGGAGTAGCAAATCGGGCGCTTCACTCATGGCGTGCCACAGCCAGCTGGCCGCATAGCTGCGCCACGGCTGCCAGGCGGCGCTTTGCGCCAACACCTCCTTCACCGGCAGCTTGGTGCCACCCCCCAGCGCTTTTTGCAGCACCAGATCGGAGGCGGGGAAGGCATCGGTGTCCAGCCCGCAGCGCAGCCGCCAGTACGAGACCGTCCAGGGGCCTATACCCGGTAGCGCCAGCAACTGCTCGTCACTGGCCGTAGTGAGGGTCAGCTCACCGCTGGCCAGTGCTTGTGCCACTCCCCGCAGGGTGCGAATGCGGCTGCCGGGCATGCCGATACCGTCGAGATCGAGTTCGCACAGCTGGGCGGGGGTCGGCAATTGCGCCACCCCGAATTGCGCCTCGGTACGGGCTACCAGTCGCCCGAGTATGGTGATGGCCCCCTTGACCGAGACCTGCTGGCCGACGATGGTGCGCAGCATCACCTCGTATTCGTCCCAGCCACCTGGCAGCCGTACGCCGGGCCAGCGCGCCTGCAAGCTGGCGAGCAGCGGATCCTGACCGAGCAGATCGCCGATCCGCTGCATATCGGCATCGAGATCCCACATCCGGCGCACCCGATAGAGCAGATCGGGCAGTGCTGCGAGCGGCAGATCATGGACGGTAAGCTGCAGGCTATGCCCCTTGCCCTGCGCGATGCGCACCAGCGCGACCTGATCGCCGACCCGGTAGCGCCGCTCATACACCTCGCCATCTACCCGCTCCAGCCCGGGGATCGCCCGCAGCCGGTAGAATGCCAGCATGGCCGCCACGTCATACGGGGGGCGATAGGGCAGTTGCAGCGTCAGGGTTGCGCCGCGGGGCTGCGTGCTCATGTGCTCTGGCGCGTCATCGTGCTGCTCCTGTTGGCGCAGGGTGCGCGGGGCCAGTCCGTAGGCGTTGAGCCAGGCGTCATTGAAGCGGCGGATGCTGGCAAAGCCGGCGGCAAACGCGATGTCGGTAATGGGCAGCCCGGTTTCGGTCAGCAGCCTTTTTGCAAGCAGCAGGCGGCGTGTCTGCTCCACCTGTTTTGGCGAGGCGCCGAGGTGCTGCTCGAACTGGCGGCGCAGGGTGCGTTCACTTATCCCGGCCTCTTCGGCCAATTCAGAGAGCGTGCCGTCAGCCAGCTCGCCGCGATCGATGCGTGCCAGCAGACGTGCCAGTTCAACCGGCAGATCGCCAAGGGCGGCGGGGGCCAGCTCGGGGCGGCAGCGCAGGCAGGGTCGCAGCCCATACTGTTCGGCGGCCGCTGCGCTTTGGAAGTAGCGCACATTATGCTCGTGCGGTGGCCGTGCCGGGCAGACTGGCCGGCAGTAGATGCCGGTCGAGAGCACGCCGGTAAAGAAGCGGCCATCAAAGCGAGCGTCGCGGGCGAGCCGTGCGGCGTGACACTGTTCGCGGCTGAGGGTGTTGATCACCTCATCCGGTGACGACTCAGGGCTGGGCTTTGCATTCATGGTGTTGGCGGCTTTGCTGGAATAGATGGTAAGAGAGTAAGGGGGCTCAGGGGCTGTGACTAGCCAGAAACGGACAGGGATAGCAAAAATTGGCCGAAGTTTTTTTACTCTTTCATTGCACGGCCGGGTTTCACTCTTCGCTCCGTTGTTGTCCATGTATCGCGGCTCGGCAGAAGGGGGCATAACGGACGGGTCGGAGGCACGATTGGCTTAGCTTTATTTGCTTAGCGAGATTAGTGGCGACGAAAACTGCTTAAAAATTAATAACAGATCACATAACTATCTTTTTTACATTGAGTGTGGCGATTTTGTGTTGTTCAATTGAGTCAGTTAATTTTTGGTGATTATTAAGTCATCGGATCTGCGGCCCAGGGCCGACCAATAACAACACTTGCCAAGGATGATAAGTGAACGACTGTAAGGCATGGCCCCATTGCCGGGGGTTTAGTCTGATCGAGTTGTTGATCGCCATGACGGTTGTCAGCATTCTCGCGGCCATCGCGTTGCCAGCGTATCAGGGTTATCTGCAACAGGGACGTCGTTACGAAGCACAGCAGCAATTGCTGGAGCAGGCGCTCGCCCTCGAACGTATCTATACCCAACAGGGCCGTTATCCCGACACGTTTGCCACCCCTTCCAACACGGATTTCTACCAGTTCAGCTACAGCCAGCAAGATGCTGGCGATTACCTGCTCAAAGCCATTCCAACGACGCGACAACAGGATGAGTGCGGCACCCTGACCCTCGATCAGACCGGTTATCGCGCGGCCAATCGCCATGACTGCTGGGGATCATAAGATGAATGTGCGCGGATTTACCCTGATTGAGTTGATGATCACGGTCGGCATCGCTGCCATCTTGCTATTGGTCGGGTTGCCCTCCATGAGCCAGCGCCTCGCGGCCGAACGGCTCGATCGCAGTGCGACCGAACTCGCTTCAGCCTACCGCTTTGCCCGCAGCGAAGCGGTCAAGCTGACCCTGCCGGTGGTGCTGCAGGGCACCGAGAACGGTGGCTGGGAGGTGATGGCTGACAGCAAGTTGCTGCGTCAGGCGGCAGCACCTGCTGGCGGAGTGGTGATCAAGCCGTTTGACCCGATCCGGATCGCGCCAACCGGCAGCAGCAGCTACGCCGAGATCATTCTGGCCAATCGCCTCGGTGAGCAGCGGGTGCTCTGCGTGGCCCCGAGCGGCCAGCTGCTGCAAGGGCGCTGCTCATGAGACACGCCGCACTTGCCCGCCAGCAGGGCTTCAATCTGGTGGAGATCATGGTCTCCATGGTATTGGCGGTGATGGTGTTTCTCGGTCTCGCCAAGGGGCAGGTGGTCTCGTTGCAGCAGGCGCATTACAGCTTGCAGAGCACGCTGGCCACGATCGAGGCGAGCAACAGCGTGGAGCAGATCTGGAGTTCGCTGTGCGAAGTGCAGCGCAAGCCTGAGCGGTTCACCCAGGCCGATTTTCTTGCCCGCTTCACCCTGCACGAGGGCCACCGGCTGGTGCTACCGAACCGTTATAGCGACAACTTTGTGGTCGCTATCGAGTGGCAGGATGAGCGGGTCTCCGGCGCCAAGCGGGTGGAGCTGAACGCAGGATTTCCGCCTTTATGCTGAGCGTCCTCTCACGGCAACGAGGCGTCAGTCTCGTCGAGCTGATGATCTCCATGGTGCTCGGTCTGATGCTGATGCTGGCGATTTTTGCCGGTTATGCCCCGATCAAGAGCACGGTCGAACAGAGTAAGGCACTGGAGCAGGCGAACGAAGTGCTGCGCTTTGCCACCCTCACTTTTACCAACAGCATCAAGCAGGCGGATCAGCTGATAGCCGTGACCCCTGATCGCCTGACGCTGGCCTTCAAGGTAGAGGGGGGCAATCAGGTGCTCTCCTGCCTTGGCAACCAGAAAACCGCCGATTTTACCGAGCAGTACCGCTTCACGCCGCCGGTACTCAGTTGCGATGACGGAGATGGCCCGCGCCTGTTGCTTGCCCATCTTCAGGATCTTGAATTCGGCCAGCAGGGTGCACTGGTCAATATCCGCATCTTGCCCGAAGGGCTGCCGAGCTATCTGGCACCGGGAGTAGAGGTGCAGGTGGCCCGCCGCAAGGCGGTCTGGGCGGCAGCGTTGGCCACATCCGGTGCCAACGCCACAGCAGGGGGAGCGGGATGAACAAGGGATTACAGGGGCAGCGGGGAGCCGTACTGCTGGTGGTGCTGGTGGTGAGCCTGCTGTCGAGTCTGCTGGTGTTTACCAGCATTCAGGAGAACCAGTTGCAGACTCGCCTGAGCGGCAATTTTCACAAGAAGATCAATGCACAGCTCAGTGCCGAACAGGGGATGAACGAGAGTTATCGAGCCCTGCATCAGGCCCTTGGCGCTGAACCACGGATAGAGTGGGCTCAACTGGTGCAGAAGGTGCCAAGCAAGGGCGAAGGGGCCATGGCGGGCAGCCGCTTCAGCATAGATCAGCTGGATGCCTCCGCCGGGAGCAAGCTGGCGTTGCAGAGCCATGGCCGCTATCTGGAGGGAAATGCCAGCCTTAATGCCCTGTTTGCCCTCAAGCGTGAGCCCGGCAATCTCATCTTTCAGGATTCGGTGGTGGCGTGTGAAGGGTTGAGCCTCTCCGGTAGCGGTTTTATCGACAGCTACGACTCGCGCAAGGGCAAATATGGCGGCACCAACATTAACCAGAATGCCAAGGTGGCGACCGTCAGTGACAAGGCCAATGTAGTGCTCGACGGCAATTCGCCAATTTGGGGCGATGTACGGGCGACCGGCTCCGTGACCCTGAACGGATCTTCTCCCATCTCCGGCAACGTGAATGCCGGGAGCGACGTCATTATCTCCCCCTCTTCTGACAAGATTGTCCGGGTCTCCGGCAATGTGAAAGGTGGCGGTAGTTTGACCCTGAAAGGGGGGCGCATCGGTGGTCAGGTGGCGGTCAATGGCAATGTCTCCATGGATTGGGGTACCAGCATCGACAGCGGCAAACTCAGTTATGGCGGTGCGGGCAGTTTTAACGATCAGGCGAACCAGAAGTATCTGGATCCCCAATACCGCACTCATCCCAAGCTACCGCCTGTTGCCGGGCAGGTGTGCGACCCGCTCAATGTGACCGCGTTGCCGAACTCTCCCAAGCTGGCCAATCTGCCGCTGAATGGCCCGTTGACGCTTGGGGCCACCCAGCAGATGGTGCTGACCACGGATCCCTCCACCGGCTCGGTCACCAGCAGCAACCAGCATAAGCCCGGGCTGCCGCTACCCGGCAAGGGGGAGCTGTTTGGCAAGGAGCAGACCGTTTACAAGCTCGACAGCCTCAATATGGGAGCCGATGCCAGTCTCACCATCAAGGGGGATGTGGTGCTGCTGATCGACAAGGATTTCACCATGACTGGCAGCAACAAGTTGACGGTGAGCGAGGGGAGCTGTCTGACCCTGATCGTCAGCGGCAAGGTCGATCTCGGGGCCGGTGCCGAGGTGACGGCAGCCAAACAGGGGCTGACCGCTGGCGGTACGCCCGCTATCTCCATCTATTCCGCGTATAGCGGCAAGGATGGGATCAAGCTGTCGGGCAATACCCCGCTCTATGCCGCCCTCTATGCCCCGCTGACCGAGATGAAGATCAGCGGAAGTGGCGGTTTGTACGGGGCGGTGCGTGCCAAGCACCTGACCGAGAGCGGTGCGGGCGGGGTGCACTATGACGAGGCGCTGGGCATGGCAGATCTGGGGGACGATCAGGGGCCGCCTCCGACACTGGCACTGCGGCAATGGCACTTTGTGCAGTGAGGCTGGCGAGACGCTAAAAAGGATCGAATGGGGCGCGCAACTGTGAGATGGTGGAGATCTGTCCACCCAGTCGTTCACTGTTGAGGAGTGCTCCATGCCTGGCCCCGCTCGCGCCGGTGCCCTGATCTATGCCAAGGATCCGGGCCTGCTGACCCACTTTTATCGTACCCTGCTGCAGATGGTGGTCTGCAGTCAGGATGAGCAGTTGGTAGTGCTGGAAAACAGCGATATCCAGCTGCTGATCCACGCCATTCCCGAGCCTTATGCCGGGCAAGTCGTTATCAAGAGTCCGCCAGCGCTGCGGGAAGAGGGGGCTATCAAGCTGTTCTTCACCGTCTCCAGCCTCGCCTGGGCAGAAGCGAAGGCGGCGGATCTCGGCGGCGGCCTGCTGCCACAGCAGTGGACGGGGCCCGGCTTTGTGGTGCGCAATGCCTTCGACCCTGAGGGCAATATCCTGCAACTGCGCGAGTTGCTGGGTTCCCCGGACCCCCTCTGAACCCTCTCTTTTTACAGCATTGCCGTGACGGCGTGCTGTGCCATGCACCGCCATAAAAACGGGGCCCTGTAGTGGTTAACTAAAAAGGGCCCCGTTCTGCTGTTAGCTTACTGCGCTCATTACTTCAGGTAACGCTGTTCCAGATGCTGGCGCAGCCAGTGCGGGTTGAGCGCTTCACCAGTGGCGCGGCGCACCAGCTCGTCGGTGCTGTGCAGGCTCCCCTGTGACCAGATGTTGCGCCCGAGCCAGCCGAAGATCTCCGGCAAGCGGCCCGCTGCGATCACCTCCCCCATGCTGCCCAGCTCTTTCTCGAGGGCAAAACGCAGCTGGGCGGCATACATGGCGCCCAGGGTGTAGCTCGGGAAGTAGCCGAACGAGCCGTCGGTCCAGTGAATATCCTGCATGCAGCCATTGCGGTAGTTGCCCGTGGTGGAGAGCCCCAGCCACTGCTGCATCTTGGCATCCCACAGCTCGGGGATGTCGGCCACCTCGATCTTCCCTTCCACCAGATCGCGCTCCAGCTCGTAGCGCAGAATAACGTGGGCCGGATAGGTCACCTCGTCCGCATCGACCCGGATAAAGCCCGGCTCGACCCGGCTGTAGAGCTTGGCCAGATTGTCCGGTGCAAATGCCGCCTGCTCGCCGAAGTGGTGACGAATGCGTGGCGCCAGCAGTGTGAGGAAGGCCGGATGATGGCCCAGCTGCATCTCACAAAACAGGCTCTGGCTCTCGTGGATCGCCATGGAACGGGCCTCGGCCACCGGCTGACCCAGCAGATGACGAGGCAGCCCCTGCTCGTAACGGGCGTGACCGGTCTCGTGCACTATGCCCATCAGGCTGGAGACAAACTCCTGCTCGTTGTAGCGGGTAGTGATCCGCACGTCGGTCGGCACGCCGCCACAGAAGGGGTGACTGCTCACATCGAGGCGACCGTGGGCGAAATCAAAGCCGAGCTGTCCCATCACCTCCTGACCGAGCGCCTGCTGGGTCGGGATGGGGAAGGGGCCTTGCGGCAGCAGCAGGGCATCGCCCTTCTGCTGTTCACTCACGGTCTGGATAAGAGCCGGCAGCCAGCTGGCCAAATCGCCGAAGATCTGATCGAGCCGTGCGCTGGTCATGCCCGGTTCATAGAGCGCCAGCATGGCGTCGTAGGGGCGCACGCCAAGCGCATCGGCCCGCAGTTGCGCCACGTCACGGGAGAGTTTCACCACCTCCTCGAGATTGGGAGCAAAACCGGCCCAGTCGTTGTTCTTGCGCTGGCTGCGCCAGGCGTGCTCGCACTTGCTGCCAGCGAGCGACAGCGCTTCGACCAGCTCACCGGGCAGCAGGCTGGCATCTTGCCACTGGCGCTTGATTTCGCCGAGATTGGCCCGTTGCACTTCATCGAGCGGTTCGCTCTCGGCCTTGGCAATCCAGTCGCCCAGCTCGGGAGCGGTGCGCTTTTGGTGGATCAGCAGACCGAGTTCTGCCATCGCTTCGGCGCGGGCATCGTTGCCCCCTTCCGGCATCATGGCCGCCTGATCCCAGCCGCAGATGGCGGCGAGGTGGCTAAAGCGGTGGATCTGCTGCTGATGTTGTTCAAGCTTTTGATATGACATGGGATTGTCCTTGTTATCGTCCCTGATGGTATGCCGCCCCGTACCTGGCATGATCGGGGCCGTTCGATGCTAACACCGCCGCTGCATCGTTGACCACCTTCACGCAGGCGGGTCAAAGGCGTGGGGGCGAAACGCGGATTAGCCGAGCCGCTTCTGGTGCCGTTCGCGGTTTTCCGCTTTTTTGCGTTCGCTTTTACGCAGCAGCACATAGAGGGCACCACTCCCGCCGTGGCGACGCTCGGCGCTGTGGATCGCCATGACGGCGGGCAGTTGTGGCAACCAGGCGCTGACATAGCTTTTCAGCAGGGCGCGCGGGGTGCTGCGCTCCCCCTTGCCGTGCAGGATCAGCAGGCAGCGGATATCCCGGGCTTCACAATCCGCAATGAACTGCACCAGCGTCTGGCGCGCTTCGTTGAGGGTTTTCTGGTGCAAGTCCAGGCTGGCCTGCAGCTCGTATTTGCCGAGCCGCAGCTTCTTGTAGACCCCCTCCTGCACCCCATCACGCTTGAAGCCGACGATTTCGTGCGGATCGCGCATCTCGATGGCCTCCATGGTGAGGTGGTCGAGGGCCAGTTGCTGCGCGGTGGCAGCCTGGCGGCGAGCGAGCTGCGCCTCGGTCGGGGCGGATTTGGCCGCATGGGGATGGATGTTGTCGCTGCGAATGGGCCGCACGTCGGCCACTTCATTCATAAATAGCGAGAGTTCGTCGTTATGAGACACGGCAGGCTCCCCATAAGAAAAAGTGGGGGCCATTATAACGGCCGCAACCGGCACAGAAAACGGGGGAAGGGTCAGGGGATAAGGGGCACCCGGCATGGACACTGCAGCAGTCTGGCCCGGGAATCACCGCCGCGAACCATAAAACAGCACAGGCGGTCAGTGTGAACTGCCGCCTGTGGTCAGAGGATTACTTGCCCTCTTTGGGCTGTTGAGAATGGGGTTGCTGTGAATGAGGCGGTTGCGAGTGCATCACCTTGTAGATGAAGTAGGCCGCGTAAGAGCTGATGAGCAAGAAGGTGCCGATAATCACCAGCATCGACATCAATCCCACGCTGTTGCCAAACATCAGGTCCAGCCAAAAGTCCATTTTATTGCTCCTGTCACCCGGTTGATGACAGGCATGATAAATACCTCTTTGCCCCGTCCGGGATGATCCCGATCAACTCCCTTGCAGGTTGTTTAATAACCAGCGCGATCTGTGATCGTTCTCACTGGACTCCTTGCTACCGAGCCTGCACAGGGCCCGGTGTGGTGAGCGGGGTAATGCGCCACCCTTGTTGCTCCAGCAACGCCAGCAACCCCTGTTCGCCGTAAAGGTGCAGGGCGCCTACCACGATAAAGCTCTCGTTGGACAGGGTGGACCATTTTTTCAGCCAGTTGTGGTTGCGCTCGGCCAGCAGGGTCTGCTCCATCCAGCTCTGTAGCGCGGGCGGGGCCATCTCCTCCTTGAGCAGATTGATCAGCGTCGCCTCATCTCCCTGCTGCCACGCCTTCATTACGGCGGCGAAACCTGTCTCCAGCATCGGCAGCTCATCCAGGGTGCTGGCGAGCATCAGGGTCTGGTTGTCACCCACGCTGGCCAGATAACCGAGCTGCTCCAGCAGGGTTTCAAAGCCCACCACCGGTTTGCCCTCTTTGGCGGCCCGGGTGGCAAAGTGCTGGTCTATCCCGAGTTCACTGTTGAAGTCGGAGCGGGCCATGGCGGTCTGGGTCAGGGTAATGGCGGCAAACCAGGGGCGCAGGGTGGCGAGGGTCGCCTCGTCGATGCCATAGCGGGCACCTGCCATCAGGGTGCGTTGATAGAGCTCGGCAGGCAGATGATCCTTGAGCGGCTTGCCATCCACCAGTCGGGTGAGGGAGCCGGTCTGTTGCCACTGATCCGGCGTGATGCTGTTCATGTCCACCTCCATCACCAATGCGCGACTCTGCAGCCAGGCACGCTCCACCGGCTCGGGCAGAGGATAGAGGGAAGGCTTGCCCGCATGGATGGAGCCCAGCAACCAGTGTTGCTGGTTGCCCTTGCTCACCCGATAGAAGGCGGGATCGGCAAAGGCGTGCAGCGGTAGCAGCAGGCAGAGCAGAAAGGCAAAGAAGGTGCGATGAAATCTCATGGGGATCCTTAATGTGCGCCGGGTGACTTCTCTTGCTGACAATAACCCCTATGATAAGTCCTCATTTCAGATAACCAAGAGGTTTGCCATGCCCCATCTTCGTTTTCGCGCCGTGACGCTCGATACCCTGCAACAGGTGAGTGGCCCGCTGCTGGCCGAGCTTTGCGAGCTGACCGGTGGCAAGCCGGAGTTTGTCACCATGGAGCGGGTGGAGAGTTGCTGGATACGCAACGGTGAGCCAGAGACGGGTTTTCCGTTTGTCGAGCTGCACTGGTTCGAGCGGCCACAAGAGATGCAGGACGCCGCCGCGCGCCTTATCACGCGCCATTTGAAACGGGTGCTGGGGGAGCAGATCTATGTGGTGGTGCAGGTGATCCCTTTGGTCAAGAGTGCCTACTACAGCAATGGCGAGCACTATTGAAGAGAGGGACAAACTAGGTTGGCAGATTGGATTACGCCGCTATACAGCTAACCCAATCCGGGCGGCAGGATGTTTGCCGTCCATCACGGGATCAGGCTGATTTGGCCAGCAGTTTGTCGAGCCAGCGAGTGGGCAATACCCGTCGCAGGAAGGCAAACAGCCGGGTCGGAGTGGTCACCGGATAGCGTGCCTTGGGATGGGCGTGGGTCAGCGCATGGAGCAGCGGCGGGATGCAGGCTTCGCTTGGGAGGGTAAAGCCGCTGGTGGCCCCCTCTTTTTCCAGCCGCGTCAGGGTCTGGCGGTAGGCCGACTGATGACGGCTCTGGGCCGGATCGATGTGGCGCAAGAAGGCGCTGCGGGCATTGGCACGAAAACGGGTATCGATGGGGCCCGGTTCAATCAGGCTGATATGTACCCCGCTACCCGCCAGTTCGAGGCGCAGGGTATCGCTATAGCCTTCCAGCGCAAATTTGCTGGCGTTGTAGGCGCCGCGATACTTCATGGCAACCAGTCCCAGCACCGAGCTGTTCTGCACTATCCGCCCCTCTTTGGCCTCCAGCATCGGCGGCAGCACCTGACGGATCAGATGGTGCCAGCCAAACAGGTTGGTATTGAACTGCTCCCTGAGCGCTTCGGTGGGCAGATCTTCCAGCGCCCCGGGTTGGCCATAAGCGCCATTGTTGAACAGGCCATAGAGGCGCCCGCCTGCCAGATGGAGCGCCGCACTGGCACCCAGCTCGATGGAAGCAGGGTCCGCCAGATCCAGCTGTACCGCCAGCAATCCCTGTTGCTGCAGACGGGTCACATCTTCCGCCTTGCGCGCCGAGGCGATCACGGTAAAACCGTGCTGCCCCAGCGCCTGTGCGGCGGCGAGGCCAATACCGCTGGAACAACCGGTGATCAGAACAAAACGGGGCATGATGGCGTCCTTGTGACTGCTGATAAAAGCGTGTGGGCTGGTGAGCGGATAAAATCCTTATCCGGCTCGCATGTTAGCCTGCCAACCGGCAAAAAGAAAACCGGGCCAAGTGGCCCGGTTTGCTGACATCGTATTGCCTGATTACATGAAGGTAAGCGGCATGATGATGTGGAACTTGACGTCGTGCTCGGAGGCGAAGATGTTGGGGTAATCGGTCCAACCGCCGCCCTGGCTGATGTCGTTGTTGTAGTCGGTGTAGTGCAGTTTGAACAGGGTGCCTTTCAGCTTGCCATCCTGCACGGTATAGGTGACATCGAAGTTGGCTGCCCATTCGGTATCTTCACCGTTGGCTGCTTTCTTGCCTTGACCGGTTTCGATATCCCAACCGTAAGCACCGGATACACCGACGGACCAGCCAGGAGCACCAACCAGGTCATCCAGAGAACGGGTCACGCCGAAGAACAGTGCTTTCTCGTTGTTTGCGTTCCAGTCAGAGCGGGAGTCCCACCAAATTTCGTTGGCACCTTGGGAGTTGGCGTAGCCACGGGTCAGACGGGGCAGGTAGTTGCCTTCCGCACCTTCAGCCTTGGTCCACAGACCTTCCAGACGGAAGCCGTACGGGCCCATGCCCCAGGCAGCTGTCAGAGCTTGTTGCCATGCCAGACCATCATAAGTCTCGATCTGGGAAGCGCCCTTGGTGTAGGTCTCGGTCTCGGAACCGTAGAACTGGTAGCTGGTGGAGAGGCCGCCCAGTACGTCAAACTTGTGAGCCAGTTTGAAGTGGTAGCTATCCATGTAGCCTTCGGACTGACCGAAAGAACCAGTCACTGCAGTGCCATTTTCGAAGGTGTAACGGGCTGCGATACCGTGGATGTAGTCGATGACGTTTTCATCAGCGAACGGATCCATCCACGCTTTGGCACGGGAGAAGACCTGAGTTTCTTTGTACCAGGGGGCCTTGTACTCGTCAGCGATGGCGTAGGTCAGGTAGAGGCCACCGAAGTTACCTTCGACTTGACCACCACGATAGGTACCCGGCTGATAAGACCAGTTAACACCGATTTGGCCAGGGACATACAGCTGGGTATAACCACCCTTGGCAGTGATGCCGCCGTCCAGGAATTTCAGCTTCATCGCTGCGTTGGAGAGGCTGAAACCACCTTCAGGAGAGCCATCTTTGGCGTTGTTGCCCCAAGTGCGGCCAGCGAAGGAGAATTCGTTTTCCTGGTTGACCGGGTGATTTTCGGTAACGGCCAGGTCATAGGCTCCGAAGCCGCCCAGATCCAGACCTACTGTGTCCCAGGCATAACCGGAGTTGAAGTTAAGAGCGGCTTGAACGGTGGAATGGCTCAGGTTGGACTGGTATTTGCCTTCTTTCTTGGCTGCAGTCGGGTCACCATCGATGCGCTGACGATCACGCTGGAAGTAGAACAGACCGCCGGTCAGTTTGGAGTCTTTAACGAAGGTTTCATAGGACTGGCCGTATTCCGGGCTCATCATGTCCTGAGCTGCCAACGCCATACCGGGGGCGACCAGAGCGGCTACCACAGCGGCACTCAAAGCGGCGCGCTTGAAGATCACTTTTTCCATTTTTATTGCTCCTGATTTTATGGACTTAGCTTTTTTTCCGGCAGTTGGCATCGGGCCTACCGCTCGGTATTGGCATTGCAATCAAAACCCCGAAGGGCAAAAAATCTTGTCTTGGTTACCTGCAAACCCGGATGTCTTGGCACATCTGTAGTTGGCAGTCCTGATCATCACATGTTGTTTTTTTATGTTCCGATTCTTGGCTATCGGACAACCCCAAGAGTACGTTCGCGGTGCGAAATATCAATGAAAAGTTCCCTCAACGTTTCAAAAGTATGACCGAGTGCAAATAATCATGGGCAAGGTCGTAAACAGCCTCATGGCAGGTATCGCGGTGATGAGAGCGTTTTCTTGAGGCCGCAGCCAGCGCCAGTGCGGTTTTTCATCCGGTACGGGGGAAGAGGTGTCAGTTAACCTGCCGATAACAGATAATTTTGTGCTACAAAAAAACTTTCCCTCTGGTCGAGGGAAAGTGAGCTGGCAAAGATTTGGGGCGAATAGGGTTCAGCCTTGCTGGCCGAGGATGCGGGGGATCTGCTGCGCCTGATGGTGGATATGGGACGAGACCTGCACCGAGAGCTGACTCACCTGACGGGCATGCTGATGGATACGGGCGATCAGATCGGCAAAACTGGCCAGTTTGTGTTCCTGACTCTTGGCGTTGTCGGCGCCCTGCAGTGCAATCACTGCGGTGTTGCGGGCGATCTCCCTCACTGCCTGGGTAGTCTGGCGCAGTTGTTCCGCCTGCGCCCGCTGGCGGCTTGATTCGCTGGTGATCCGGTTCAGTACAGTGCCAAGTTGTTCGCCGGATTGAGTCAGGCGCCCCAGAATATCGGTGATCTGGTTGAGGGATTGCTGGGTATTGGCCGAGAGGTGGCGCACTTCATCGGCAACCACGGCAAAACCGCGTCCCTGTTCCCCTGCGCGGGCCGCTTCGATGGCGGCGTTGAGGGCCAGCAAGTTGGTCTGCTGAGCGATATGACCGATCACATCGACAATGGCCGTCACATCGGCAACCGAGCGGGTAAGGGCTTGCAGCGCTTCATCGCTCTCGTCAATCGCCAGTCCGGTCTGATGAGTGGCGTACAGCATGCTCCCCACCAGATCTTCGCTCTGGCTCATCGCCTGTTCGTTATGGTGGGCATGCTGGGCGATGTCGGCGGCGACCTGATGGACCTCTCCGGCCAGCTGGTTCAGCTCATCCATCATCTGGCCGCTCTCGTCGACCACCTGTTCGGTGGTGCGGGTGCTGTGGTGGATCTCGTCAACCTGGCTGACCATCCCTTGCAGACTGAGGGATACCGCTGACAGCTGCCCCTCTTTCTGTTGCTGGTCCAATTGCAGGCGATCGATCAGCCGATTGTAGCTGGCAACGATATCGGCCAGCTCGTTGCGATCGCGCCCGTCAGGCAACGGCTCGGCCTGCCCCGTCTGATCGAGCTGCATAAAGGCTCCGCGCAGTCGCAACAAGGGGGTGAGCAGCCAGCGTCGTTGCACCAGCGCAAACAGCAGGGCGACTATCACCAGACAGAGCGCCAGCGTGCCGAGGATGGTGGCCAGCTCCTGATTGACGGCTTGCCGTTCGCGGGCAAGTTGTTCCCCCATCTGTCTGGTCGCTTGCAACATGGCCATGATGTCTTGCTGCACGGTCTGGCGGCCAGCCTGTTGCTGTTGCAGCGCCGTGCGGCTGTTGGCCAGCTCCTGTGGATAGCGGCCCAGCAGCGAGCGTAATTCGCTGCGTGGTTGCTCTCCCAGCTCCTTGCGCACCGGCTCCCCCAGCGTGAACTCATCGGCGGGCGCCTCTTCATACAGGCCGAGCAGTGGCAGAGCTTGCAGCGCTTGCGCCTGTTTTTGCAGTGCCTCCAGCTCGAAGCGGATCCCTTCGAGCAGCTTTTCATTGCCCTGCTCCATATAGCTTTGGCGCAAATGGGCGAGGCGCGGCAGGCCCGCCAGGATCTCGGCCGCACCGCGGCGATATTGCTGTGCTGCGGCAGATTGTTCTGTGCTGGCGCCTTGCTCCCCATAGCGGATCAGCGCCATGGCTTGGCTGCCCAGCTCACTCTCCGCATTTTGCAGCAGCAGCTGGCTGTTGCCCGAGAGCTTGCCTGCGGCCTGATAGTCGTGTGCGATGCGCTGCGCCATCTGTTCGAGTTGCTGCCTGAGCGGGGCCGCCACGGCATCATCCCTCGCAGCCAGCGAGGAGAGCGCTTGCTGACGGATCTTCTCCGCTGCTGTCAGTTGTTGCGGATCGCCGCTGTTGAGGTAGTCACGCAGGCTGTTTTGCAGGGTCACGGTTACCAGTTGCTGCAGCGTCTCGTGCTGATGCTGGGCCTGATTGGTATGGGCGAGCTGCTGCCAGCCGTGGTAGAGGGCCAGCGCCTGTCCTCCCGCAACCAGTAGCAAAACAAGGGAGGATAGGGTGGCGTAATGGGCGATTTTCACGGGGTAATTCCTGTCAGCACAGACCATGGGGGAGCGTGGCCCGAGCCTAAACAGGGATGATGGCGTTTTTATGACAGCATGGTCAGGTGGCCCTATTTTACCGACTTAACTGGCTGGGGATGCCAGTGCTCTGTTGCGTTGGCCCAGCATACCGAGCAGGGCGCCTCCCATGATAAGTGCACCGGCCAGCAGATGGCGCGAGGTCAGCGTTTCTCCATTGAGCAACACCAGCAGCAAGGTGCTCAGCAGAGGTGTCAGGTAGGCAAGGGCACCGATCCGGCGTGGATCGCCATCTCGCAGTGCCAGATACCAGGTCACAAAGGCCGCCCCCATCGGGCCCAGCGCCAGCCCGATGATGAGGCTCCAGTCGCTGGTGGGGATCTGCGCGAGCGGCAGGGGCCCCTCCAGCAGACGGGCAAGCAGCAGCGCCAGCAAACCTGCGGGCAGACAGGCTGCCGCAGTGACCACGGCGGGGGCTGGCGGCAGACGGCGTGATAATACCGAGTAGGCTCCCCAGACGACAGCTGCACTTAGCGCCAACAGGTATCCCGGCAGATAGGCCTGCTGCAGTTGCAGCTCGCCATTGACCATCACCAGCATGGAGCCCGCCAGACCAAAGGCGCCAGCCAGCAGATGACGGGCATGGAGTGGATGGCCGGGCAACAACAGCGGGGTGAACAGAATGATGCAGAGCGGCCAGAGGTAGTTGATGAGGTTGGCCTCCAGCACCGGGGCATGGCGAAAGCTCATAAAAAGCAGCAAATGATAAAAGAGCAGGGCTGTGATGGTAATCAGCCAGGTGAGCGGGCTGGCTCGCCACTGGCGCCAGAACGGCAAGGCCCCGACCCCGCAGAAAAACAGCACCAGCCCGACCAGCACCAGTGGTGACACGCTGGTGACCCGTGACGTCAGCGCCGCCAGTGAAGCCCACAGCACAATGGTCAGCAAGGCAAAACCGGTGGATCTATCCCACCAGGAACATCCGGACATCCAACACTCCTTTGCAAGATGAAACAGGGCTTGGCCTCAAAGACAAGCCGAAGAGAAGCAGTCTATCAGAGAGCGCATGCTCTGAACGCAGAAAAGAGAGGGTCATTACGGTTGGATGGTCGGATTCATTGTCGCCAAAAACGACCAAGGGGTTGGCATCGTGATGATGCCAACCCCTTGTTTTATATGGCGCTCCCGACTGGAGTCGAACCAGTGGCCTGTCCCTTAGGAGCCAAGGTCGGCAGTGTTTCAGAAGGTTTTATAAGGTTGATGAAATGATTGTAATGCATTGTTTTTAATGTTTATTTTTATCGTTGTGGGTTTCAGCTAGTTTCATGAAGTCTCACCCTATATCATGTTTGCTGTGGTACCCCAAGTGGTACCCCAAACAGGGGGGAGAGAATGCTATGGCAAGAAAACCGGTAACTCAGGATCGAGAGATCCCCTCATTGATTTTGCAAGGGGAGGCCTCGATTACCCGCTATGCGGTGAAATCTCCTCATGGCGGTGGATTAGCCATTGAAGTTAGGGCTGGGAAGAGCAAGCGATTTGTCTATCGTTATCGGATTGCTGGTACTCAGGCGACAGTTGTTCTGGGTAATTACCCGGCGCTGTCATTGGCGCGAGCCAGGCTTGAGCATGCAGAACTGGCTGCCTTGGTAAAGAAAGGGATTGATCCACGCAAGCATGTTGCTAGTGAAAAGGCTAAAAATGAAACCGCCCTGACGATGGATGAGTTGCTTGGACGATGGCTGGATGCACAGCGTATTGCTCAGGTCGTCAAACCCAAAACCCTCCAATGTCATCAGGAGCGTTGGAATCGTCATCTCAAGAAAACTCTGGGCAACATTCGTTTAATCGATCTGACTCGTGCCCACTTGGCGCAAGCGTTAGAGATCACTCGGCGTGCAACAAAAGACGAAACGCGTAAGGGGTTGGGCACGCTGAACCAGATGTTGGATTATGCGGTGGTTCACTGCCTGATCGAGGCCAACCCTGCGAGACTGTTGCGACCCAAGGATTTTGGTGCCAGTGCCGGTTCGCCAAGAGAGAGATGGTTGACAGTCCCCGAATTGCGCAGGCTATGGAAGGCGATTGATGAGGATCTTGGGAGTGGTGGTAGCTTGGCGGCTGGAGGGCGTGGCGTTTCTCGACATGCAACGATTTCTTTACCTGCCGCGAATGCGATTAAGTTATTGATACTAACTGGATGTCGTAGAGGTGAAGTCGCTAATATGCGTTTTTCACAGATCAAGGATGATATATGGACCATACCTGAAACCAAAAATGGTAGAGCTCATACTGTCTTTATTTCTCCTCAAGCGAGATCAGTAATTGAGGAACAGGGGCAGTATGTCAATGGTGATTTCGTATTCGAATCTGATCGTCCCAAAAATGATGAAATAGAGCCAATTTTAGTCGACTCAATTACACGAGCGCTAAGACGATTCATTGCCAGATGTTTAGCTGATATGGAACCATTTACTGTCCATGATTTACGGCGTAGTGCGGCTACTAACTGGGCGGAAAGACTAGATATTGAGGAAAGAGTGATTGAACTTTGCTTGAATCACACACCTATTAATAAACTGATTAGAACTTATCATCGTTCACGCCATACTGAGAAAACCCGCCTTGTATGGATTCAGTGGGGGAGGCTAGTGGCAGATGAGGTTATGCAAGACCCAGAGTCAGATATGGTATCTCACAATGTGATAAAAATGAAATTTGGTCGAAAGTAACCATATATACTCTCGGGTTTATATGCAGCTAGGATTAAATATAGCCTAGCTGCATTAAGCGATGCTACCAAGTAATATATATCACCTTGGTAGTTTTTTATACTCAGCTCTGATAAGTGCTTCAACAATCGCATTCTTATTTTCATCGCTAGCCAAGCTAAGTTGATCAAGAATATAGCCGATATCATGGCTCATATTGATGCTGTATTGTTTTTTAGTTTTATTTCTCTCCCTGTACGTTCTCTGATTCCATGCCTTTCTAATATTAATTATCATCCACTTATATCTGTCCTCATTGAGTATGTACAACATATCGAAGAATGATATTAGGTCGTTCATTCTGCTAACAGAACTAGGCATTGTTAACTGGGTATAGCCAGATTGATTCGACGTTAGATATTCACTGAGCCACTCCGTTTTTAGTTTTTTATTATTGGCAAACCAACTTGTCATCTCTTTATTTTTTAATGCCTCATTGGATGTGCTTCTGATATATTCAACAAATATGTTCTTCTCGCTTTTGTCGCTGTTAAGTCTGTTGATGAAATGGATGATATCTAGCTTTGATACAGTGTGGTTGTCAATATGCTGCATGCCAATATGACATTTTACACTCCTTTCATCAAAATTGATTGGGATAGAATGGTTAAGAGTATGTTCGTTTGAATTACCACTCCTATATTCCTCCCAAGTTAGATGGCTTAGTAGTCGCCATATATAGCAAGTTTGTCTTTTATTATCCTCAAGCCATTGGAAGTCATTTCGCTGAAAGCAGTTTCGTTTAAATTCGATAGTGATTGTATCAATCCATCGCTGAATATTTAAATCTGATTTATTCCTTACATCAGTTTCTTGCATGTGTTTCTTAGCAAGATCTGTAAAGGCTAGGTGTTGAAGTTTTTTTGTTTAATTCATCTCTTTCAGGTGTCTTGGTTATCGGGTGGTTGTTAACCTGACAGGTTCTATACCAAAGATAATCAATGAATACATCATCTCTGGGGATGATATTGTGCCTTATACCATTTACAGCCATGCCATTACCTCAGAATATAAAAATCCAAAGTACTACAATGTAGTTTTTGATGTGTGTTTTATTGTTGGTTTTTGTGATGGTTTTCACGAGTTTTTTAAGTAGAGCAATCCCTCTTGATTCCAGCCATTATCGCGAGCACAGCCCTCTGCAGGCTTGGTATGAGTAGATTGCGTTAGAGGTGATGAACAGCCAAGACTGTGAACAGGCCATATGAGGTGTAACCCTGTTCCATACGTAAACTATTACGGACCTGCTCCAGCTATGAACCAATAGCGGGAGAGCAAGCCATGAAACTCATTAAACTGAAAGACGTTACCGAAATGACCACGTTATCCAAAGCCACAATTTATCGCTTGATAAAGCAAGGTGCATTCCCTCGTCAAATTTCTTTGGGGCCAAGAGCTGTGGCGTGGCGGTTAAGTGATGTAGTTACCTGGATTGAGCTAAAGACCTTGAGTGACTGAATGTAGATGTAATAACTCAAGAGTATGTTGTCGTCTATGAAAGAAGGTATTTACGTAGCATTTAAGTTAAAAGTGCTGAGGATGTCGAGAGTTTTGAACCTCTACCTATTCGGTATATGTAATATACCTATCAACAATATACCTTGCGTTACATGTCTACCAACACGTTCTTCTATACCAGCAGCCCTACACGGGAATATCAGCCACACTAAGTGGCTATTGACCTGTAAAGCCTACGCAGCATTGCTCAGTCCTGACTCAATGGGGATGTCCGCTAGGGCTACATACCCTCTGCACTGACGTCCTACTGTAATAAATTACATCATCCACTTAATGGATGAGTGGACTTGCACGGCCACTCCTGACTCATCCACAAAATCTACATGTAAATCGGCATGGGGTTAACCATGCCTGCCGAAAAGGAGGCGAGATGAATTCATCGTTGGGCTATCAGCTTAGCCCAGAGGAGCTTAATAACCTGCTTGCAGCAGCTGAGCAGCGTTATGGGAGTGTTTCACCCTATTACTTAACCAAGTTGTCACAGGTCATTACCGGCTGCTTTGATATATATCCACGTGTGTTTGCCGTGCGTGTTGATTTACGTTTTCCACAAACTAATTGGCCGGGGGAGCCTGATATACCACTGTGCTTTCCTCGGCCGGACTCAGCGGTCATTTCACGTTTCTTTGCATCACTGAAAAGCCAATTACTGGCGGACCATACCCGTAAGGGAAGGCGAGGGCAGTCAGCCTTCCCTGCATATATCTGGGTACGTGAGCAGGACACGAGTGAGAGCCAGCATTACCACGTGGTACTGCTCTTTAATAAAGACATCTATGCGTTCTTGGGAGATTACCGTAACGCTAAGGACGACAATATGTCTATTAGGATACAGCGTTCTTGGTGTAGTGCCCTTGGGCTTACCTATCCGGACTATGCGTCTTTAGTGCATTTTCCGAAGAACCCTGCGTACGTATTTGACCGCCGTGCTGCGACGGTACATTCCCCTGTGTTTCGCGAGTTTTTATTGCGAGCTGCTTATTTAGCGAAGACCAGAACAAAGGTTCCCGGTCAGCGTAATTTTGGTAGTAGTCAACTTTTTGGAAAATCAGGAGAGTAAGATGACGGAAATGAACAAGAGTGAAGTAGTAGGCGAAAATGCACAACCAGAGTTTGAGCAGTATATGCATATGCCTACTGTATGCGGCGGTTTAGCGCATTATGATCTAAAGCCTGTTCTGACGAAGGAGCTTCTAAGGCAATTGTGGTGGGGGGCGACTGACCCAGTATCGGCGCGTTATGCGGTTAGCTTGGAAATCTATTTCGGTGCCCGGCATTTTAATGATGTTTGTATTGCGACAGAGTGGCTAGCAACCTCGCTGGCATCGAGTACCGAGACTCGAGCTTTATTTGAAGAGTTGGAGTGTGTTGTCTGTCGTGTGAGTCGCTCTCACGACATGACGTTGGTGCGTATGGTCTTCTTATTCAGTAACTGTAAACATGCGGCAAGGCCTGAGTGGTTTGCCTATCGAGTGGCAGAATACTGGCGTGAGTGCATCTTGCGGCGCTTTCGTTTCTGTAAAGAAGTTGAGCGACTTCCAATGGAACCAGGTTTGGGGCGTGTGGCATACCACTGTATAGACCAAGAGGAGACTGCGCTAACCGTATTCGAATGGCTAATGAGTGGCCACCGGCTTTACGGTGATAACGCTGCACAGGCGGAGTATTTCTGCGGTCGTCACATCAAAAAGCAGGAGGCGGGTTATTTTTAGGTCCTTGTTGCTGGGGAGGCATCGACCTCCCCTGTAGATATGTGATGGAATTGTGTCCTAATTCACGCAGTGGGCCGTTAATTGGCGTTGTCCAAATAGATGTAGCTTGCAGGAAAACTTGATGACTCAGTGATCTGATCAGCACCCCTTCAAGTTTGCATCATAGGCACGTTGCTTCACCCAATCACCACCAGGTCTCAATACAACACGTCTTTGATTAACCGTGGTTCCCTCACCTTCTGGGTTGATGCAGAGGCTTTCACCACACCATCCTTTGGGTGTGGCTTGTTTTGTTTGGCGACTAATGAGAACGCACAAACTGGACTGAATTCCCTTCCTCCAGTGATCTTTATTCGGAGCAACTATTTAGAAAACCAGGGGTGAAATACTCGGGCGTAGCCTCGATCTTAACTGCGATTTACACCATCAATGTCTCGTTTGGTATCGTTTGATGCACTATATCAATTAAAAAAGACAGTCTCCGGTCCGTTGATATATATTGCCGGTATAATAAAATTGGCTATTTTGGTTATCCATCTATTGAGAGGAATGTTGATGAGTGAATTTCTGAAAGTGTTGTTGAATGTGCGCAGTCTGCGGGCAGCGCTGCGCGAGTTGTCTCTGGAGCAAGTCAAAGAAGTCCACGAGAAAATTGAAGCGATTTATCTGGAGCGATTGGAGGTTGCTGAGAAAGAGCAAGCGGCTAATGCCGAGCGTTTGCAAAAGCTGGCTGAGTTCCAGGCCATGTTGGCTGACGCAGGGATTGACCCGACTGAGTTGGTAGGCAGTGTCCCAGCAGCGACCACAGCTAAAGCTAAACGAGCACCTCGTCCACCGAAATACCGTTATGTTGAAAATGGCGTAGAGAAAACCTGGACCGGTCAGGGCCGTACACCCAAGTTCCTGGCTGAGCAACTCGAGCAAGGTCGTCAGCTGGATGACTTCCTCATCTAAATAGACAAGGCCATGCCCTCACGGTGTGGCCTTTCTGTTTGCACGCTTCGTGGCTCAATTAATGCCAGATCTCGTCGCTATGGATTATGAACGTTCGGAATATTCTGTCGAATGACCGAGGTCTGCCCTAATGACATTACTCAAAGCATCCTTTAGCATACTCATGATGCTGGCTTAGCTCAGTAGGTAGAGCAACTGACTTGTAATCAGTAGGTCACCAGTTCGATTCCGGTAGCCAGCACCACAATTATCACCGAATTCCTCATAGCCGCTCCCGATGCCAACCATAAAAGACATAGACGCAGTGCGTGCCGATCTGGATGCGCGATTACGTGAAGCTATCGATAACTGGGACCCTCGTCGCCCCAGGCGCTGGTTAACAAAATATGGCGGTTGGCGAGTTGAAAAGCGCTCCCTCCTCACGCAGCGATATTGTGCGATACGCGACGAAGCTCAAGCTTTGCTAACCAATACATCAAAATAATGCGCGCTATTGATGCGTCAACTTTTGGCACAGTTGCATTGTCATTTACCAGCCCCCCCATCCCAATAATCCCCTTAAGCTAACTCATGTCACGAAATGACTTTACGTAACCATAACCTCATATCTATCAATTACTAATACGCCTCCATTACGCTAATAACTTATTTATTGATAACGATCTCTTATATTGACTGCTCTGTCAGATTCATCTGAATTTTCCACGTTTGTGAACCTCGCCAGTTTTTTCAAGTTGTTTTTTGAGCTCAAGGTGTATTTAATCGCCTAAAAATAAGCGTTCAGGTTAGCTGGGTTATCGCTACATGACTATGGGATACGGTGTGTCATGTGTAGGTAACCAGCAAAGCATCAAAAATAATAATGTCGGTGGGTTGTTAATATAAATGCGTCCTCTCTCTTCTTTGCGCTCGGCGTCGGTTTGGCGCGCCGTTTTGTTATTCGCGTTATCCGCACTGCATAGTGCACTCGCGCTTGCAGCATCTCCTGCCGAGCAACAAGAGATTGAACAGCGCCAGCGCGCTTTGTTGGAGGAGGCGGCTCGCCAACGCGAGGAGGTCGCCCGACCGCTGTCACTGCCAAGTGAACCTTCCGAACAAGTGCCACAAGCCCAAGGCCCCTGTTTCCAAGTGAGCAACATTCACTTTGAGGGGGCGTCGCAGCTGTCTGCCAGCCAGCAAACCCGGTTGGCGTCACCTTACCTCAATAGCTGCATGGGGCTCTCTCACATCAATGCCCTTATTCGCGATGTCAGTCAGTGGTATCTGGCGGCCGGTTTTGTCACCAGCCGAGCCTTCCTGCCAGAGCAAGATTTAGCTAAAGGAACGCTTACCATTGCAGTGCTTGAAGGGCGCATCGAAGCCATTGTGCTTAATGGCGAGCCGGACCCCATCACTCGTACCCTCTTCCCTGGCCTGGTCGGGCAGGTGCTCAATCTGCGTGATCTGGAGCAAGGTGTAGACCACCTATCTCGCCTGCGTTCGCTCTCTTATCAGCTTGATATCCAGCCAGGTCGAGCGCCTGGTCAATCCATCGTCAATTTGAAGGGCTCCAAGGGGGGACCGCTACAAGGTGCGTTGGAGTTCGACAACAGTGGTCAGCAGAGCACAGGGGAGGAGCAGGGGAGAATTTCGTTGACTGCCGACAACCTGCTATCACTGGCCGAGCAATGGACCTTGGTGGCTGGCAGTAGCACTGATGGGCGAGCCAGCCACAACGCCACCAACTGGCAGGCCGGTTTCAGTTTGCCCTATGGCTACTGGTTGTTTGATGCCGGTTATCAATTTAGCGATTACCGCAACGATATCGACTCTCGCGGCTATGTCTATGAAAGTCGTGGTGATACCCGTACCACGACAGGCACTGCCACAGGAACCCTCTATCGCGATGGGCAGAGCAAGATATCCGGTGTGCTGGGCGTGACTCATCGTCAGAGCCGCAACTTCATCATGGACAAACTGCTCGAGACCAGCAGCTACCAGCTCTCTTCCCTGCGGCTGGGACTTAATTTCGCGACGCGCGTAGAGCGTCACTTTTTCACCTTGAACCCCGCCTTGACGCTCGGTACCGACTGGTTCGGAGCGGACCGCGACCGTGGCCGCTCGGCTTTGTGGCCGCAGGCCCAGTTTGAGAAATGGGGGCTGTTTGGCAGCTACAGCACGGCGGGTGGTCAGTGGGGATGGCTCTCGACCTTCAATGCCCAATGGACGCCTGACCGGCTCTATAGCGTGGAGCGTTTGTCGCTGGGCGGCGAGGCATCGGTGCGCGGGTTCAAAGAGCAGAGTATCAGCGGGGATGTGGGCGGATACCTTCGAAACGAGCTGAGTTGGCAAGGAACTACCCCGACCGGGCTCGGTCAATGGCGTACCTGGCTGGCGCTGGATATGGGGCAAGTGGACATGGGCAATCAGGGGGATGAGTGGCGTGGCATGGTGGGCACCGCCGTGGGGTGGGAGCAACGCTATCGCCACTTTACCGGCAACGTCAGCATGGGCTTTCCGTTAAGCGCCCCCGCCTGGCTCAATGCAGATCCCTGGGTGCTCTACTACCGGGCGAGTGTGGCGTTCTAGCAATAGGATGGCGATGCATCGAGCGTCGCGAGATGGCAATCAAGACGTGAATGGACGATTGAAGATGGTTGAGATGGATGCAAGCGCAATGAAGAAGCAAGGTGAACCGCGGTTTTCTCTGGTATGTCGGGCCGTGGTGTATCAGCTATGTGCATTGTTGGCACTGCAACCGGCCCACCCGGCATTTGCTGAAGGCATTGCGGTGGCGACCGGTAATACCACCCTCAATCAGGCCGGTAACGGAGTGCCCATCGTCGACATTGCCACCCCCAACGGCGCCGGGTTATCGCACAACCTCTATCAGGATTTCAATGTTGGCCAGGCGGGCGTCATCCTCAATAATGCCACCGGACAGCTGACCCAAACCCAGCTGGGTGGGCTTATTCAAAACAACCCCCACCTCAATGGCCAAGCGGCCAATCTCATCATCAACGAAGTGGTGGGTGCCAACCCGTCGCAGTTGCAAGGCTATCTGGAAGTCGCTGGCCAGCAGGCTGGTGTGGTGGTGGCCAACCCCAATGGCCTCACCTGTGATGGCTGCGGTTTCATCAATACCCCCAATGTGACGCTCTCGACCGGCAAGCCGGTACTGGATGCACAAGGCCAGTTGCAGGCACTCGATGTTAAACAGGGCACCCTGACCGTAGGTGGCAAGGGACTGGATGCGACCAGACAGGCATCGGTCGACTTGGTGGCGCGCGCCGTCCAGCTTAATGGCGCACTGCATGGCCAGACCGTCAATGTGGTGGCGGGTGCCAACAAGGTTGACCGCCAGACTGGGGAAATCGTTGCTCAGGCTGGCAATGGCCCGGCTCCGGAAGTGGCCATCGACACAGCCGCGCTGGGCGGGATGTACGCGGGCAAAATCCGGCTGGTCTCGACCGAACAAGGGGTGGGGGTCAATCTGGCCAACGTGGTGGCCAAACAAGGAGATTTGACCCTTGATGCCAATGGCCGCGTGCGGCTGCGTGACAGTGCAGCGCAGGGGCAATTAACGGTTAATGCGCAGGGCAATGCCGAGTTGGGTGGCAAGTTGGCAGCGCAAGGGGCGCTGACCGCCAATGCCACGGGTGATGTTACCCTCTCGCAAAGTCAGCTGGCTGCTGACACTGTCCAGCTTGCGGGCAAGCAGGTCACCCTCTCGGACAGTCGGGTGGATGCGCGCACGGTTACGCTGGCAGCCAAAGAGACTCTGAACCAGCAAGGTGAGGTGAGCGCTGCCGAGCAGCTGACACTGTCAGGCAAAACAGTCGCCCTTGCCGGTCGCCAGCAAAGCGGTGGCGGGGTAACCATCACCGCCAGTGACGGTGCAAGCCTGCAAGGCACGCTGGCGGCAGCAGGTCCGGTGACCATCAAAAGTGGTAACCGCTGGGTGCAAGGCAAGGCATCTACCCTTGAAAGCCAGGGGCGGGTCGAGGTCGAGGCTGATGAGGTCACTCTGTCTGGCAGGATGCAGGGCCAGCAGATTGCGCTCAATACCAAGACCCTCACCAGCGACGCCAGTGTCACTGCGGGACAAACGTTAGCCGTGAATGCGCAGCGTGCGACCCAGCAAGGTGTCATGCACAGCCAGGGGCACCTGGACTGGCGCGGCGAGCAACTTGATAACCAGGGCACCCTCTCGGCCGATGGTAGCGGCGAGCTGGTGCTTGCTGAGCTGAGCAATGGGCAAACTGGGCAACTACTGACCAAGGGCCCGTTGACTATCACCAGCGATACCCTGACCAACCAGGGCAAGGTGGTTAGCGAAGGCGCCTTGGCGCTCACCAATAAAGGGGCTTTGCTCAATACCGGCACCCTGGGGGGAGCCCGGCTGACCCTGGGTACTGACCGGCTGGACAGCCGTGGCATGTTGCTTGGGCGTGATGGCATTGTGCTCACCGGGCGAGAGCTCTCTTCAGCTGGACAGCTGGTGAGCGATGGTGTCCTCACCATTGGCAGCCAGTTGCTGTTATTAAGTGGCATCACCAAAGGGCAAGAGGTTGCTATCAAGGTCAACCAATTGGCGCTTGATGGCTCCTTGCAAGGGGATGGCGTCGCCCTTGAGGCGGACCAGATAGCCAGTGGCAAGCTCGGTCAATTACTTTCCCAAACCACTCTCAAGGTCACTGCACGCGAGGCTGTGCAAGAGGGAACCTGGGCCGCCAAAGGGGAGATGGGGCTTGATATCGCTACCCTGCTCAACCGTGGCACCCTGGCCAGCGATGCAGCATTGCGCTATCAGGGCAACACCCTGGTCAATAGCGGCACTGTCTCAACCCAATCGCTGGATGTTCAGGCGCAGCAACTGCGCAGCAGCGGCTTGCTGCTGGCCGCTCAAGCAGGGCAGATAACCAGCCACACCCTGGACAACCAGGGGCGCCTGCAGGCAGACGGTAACCTCACCCTCAACACCACAGAACTGCTCAATAGCAATCAGCTTATCAGCGGCTTGGCGCTGGCTATTACCACCGGCACCTTCACCAACAGCGGCACGACAGCAGCAGGCTCTACCCTTGCCCTGCAGGGCACTACACTGACCAACCATGGCAAGTGGGTGGCCGCGGATGTCTTGCGTGTCAAAGCTGGCACCGTCACGCAGGGACAAACCGGCATCACCGCCAGTAACAGCGCCCTCACCATTGATGCCACCTCCCTGACCGGGCAAGGTACGTATTCAGCAAATGGCCCGCTGACGCTCAAGGCTGCCACCCTCAATATCAATGGGCAACTGCACAGCGATGATGCCCTGACCCTTGATGCCAACCAACTGACCCTGGCTGGCACTGGCTACAGCAAGGGGGGCCTCACACTTCGCGCCAGTGATGCCACTCTCAGTGGCTCCCTCACCAGTGGGCAAGATGCCACCCTGCAGTTGAGTGGCGCTTTGCACCACAACGGCCGCCTTAACGCCAACCAGATTGCGGTCAGTGCCAAGAGAGTCGATGGCAGTGGCGACCTCTACGCCGAGAAAGCGCTCAATGTGAGCGCGAACCAACTTGCGCAAGGCGGCACCTGGCTTGCCAAAGAGAGCGCAAGCCTCACCGGCGACAGCCTGCAACTGGGCGGCACCCTGGCTGCGCTGGCCGGGTTGACCTTGAACGCCACCTCCTCCGTGAGTGGCAGCGACAGTGCCAAGGTCATCGCAGGCACTCAGCTTGCGGTAACCGCGCCCACCCTGCAGTTAGCGGGGCGCTGGCAAGCAGGCTCTGATGCCACTGTCATCACTGGCCAATTCACTCAACCAGGTGACCTAGTGGCAGGCGGCAAGCTGCAGCTCAACGCAGATAACTGGCAGGCGCAGGGCGTTACCCAAGCTGCGGGCACCATCGATGCAACGCTCACGGGTCATGGCGAGTTGGGTGGCCGTGTCAGCAGTAACAGCGATATCCGCATCACCGCCAACACGCTGTCCAATCGTGGTGAGCTGCTGGGGCAAGGCAATGTGGCGCTGACCGTACAAGGCATGTTGCAGCAACTGGGCACGCTGATGGGGCAGCAGAGTCTCACCCTCGGTGCCGACCAACTGGACCAGCAAGGCGAAGTCATTGCAGGTAACAGCCAGGTCACTGCTCGCACCCTCAACCAACAAGGCAAGTGGCTCAGCGGCGGGCAATTTAGCTATCAGGGTCAGCAGCTTGATAACAGCGGTCAACTGCAGGCCACCGATATCACTCTACACGCCGACCAAACCAGCAACCGTGGCAGCGTGCTGGCGCAAAACCAGCTGACCCTCACCGGGACACGACTGGACAACCTGGGGCTGTGGCAAGCCGGGGCGCAAACCCTGACCCTCAATAACCTCGCCAACGGCCAAGGGGCGCAACTGCGCAGCCAGACCAATGGCATTATCAACGCGCAGCAACTTGATAACGCAGGCCAACTGGTGGCTCAAGGCGCCCTGCACATCAGCGGCAATACCCTGAGCAACCAAACCAGCGGCCTTATCAGTGCCGACACGTTAAGCCTGCAAGCCAATAGCAACCTGAGCAGTGCTGGCATCCTGTTTGGCTTGCGCCAACTGCTGGTCACCAGTGCCACCCTCGATGGCAGTGGCCAGTTACTGGCGGGCAGCAAGTTAGGCATCGACACCGGACGCGTAACCCAGGTAGGTCAATGGCTTTCCGGTGGCGACCTGGCCCTCAAGGTCGGCAGCAGTCTGGTCAGCCAGGGGAGCATCAGCGCCAAGAACCTGCTTGAGCTGGACGTGCAGGGTGACTGGCAAAACCAGGGGCAGTGGGTGGCAGGCAGCGGCCTGCGCGTCACCGCCACAGGTACGCTCGATAACCGTGGCAAGCTTATCAGTAATGGCGCCATGCAAGTGGGTGCGAGCAGTCTTGATAACAGCGGCAGCCTGCAGGCGGGCAGTACGCTACGCCTTGATACCAGTGGTGCGCTGCGCAACACCGGCATGATAGCCAGCTTGGGAGGCCAAGGTTGGGCGGGCGATACGCTTTATAACGAAGGCACCTTCTACAGCGGCGGCAATTTGTCGCTAACCGCCAACAACAATCTGACCAACCAGTACGGCACCTTGCTTGCCGAGCGGGGAGCATCACTCAAGGTCAATAGCGGCCAGCTTATTAATGCATCAGGCACCATTGATGCGGGGAGTGGTGATCTGTGGTTGTCCGCTCAAGATATTATCAATAAGCGAGCCGTGTTTGATGTTGTGACCACCCAAGAATCATCAAGTCAGCCATTGCCGCTGGACTTGTATTTAAAGTCGGGGGACGAACGACTGCCAGAGCATCAGCTTGGGTGGGCCTACGCTGGGTTTCGTCCAAGTAACAGTCATGATTGGTATGCTGTTGTACGTTTCTCATCTGAGGAAAATTTCAAGCTTCAGCTTTCTAAGCAGACGCAGGAGGTAAGAGAAAGCAGTAACGCTAGTACAATTCTTTCTGGTGGTAACCTCACTATTCAGGCTGGCGCACTCATCAATGATGCAAGCACGATTAGTGCGGGAAGGGATATAAATGTGCAGGCAAGCACGATCCTAAACAAGTCATATGCCCTTGGCAGTCACATTGAGTATGCGGATTATGAGTACCAGTATCTTAACAACTTTGGTTATGTCACCACTTCTGGTGGGGAGCCCGAATCCTGGCGCTTGCGTGATATAGAGCTCTACTACAAGTTAACCGGCACACATCAAGAGCAGACTGAGAGCGGTAGCATCAACGCCCTTATTTCCGCAGGCGGCAATCTGACCGGCACTGTAGCCGGGATGATTGACAACGTCACCATCAAAGCCAATGCGGGGCCGGTTTCCAGTACCACTCCCCGCCCCGAGCTTGCCAATGTTGCGGTTGATGGTCCAAATGGCCCGACCTGGCAGGCAGGCACCAATGCTCAGCAGGTCATCTTCACTCCGGTGGGCGAACCCAACGGGGTGCCGTTGCCGGATTATCCAGTGCCGGGCGGCGGCAATGGTCTGTTTGTGGTCACCGACAAGCCCGATAGCCAATACCTGATAGCCGTTAACCCACTCATTAGCGAGTTGGGCTCGGCAGGTAATGCGGCCCTCTCCAATATCGACCAGGCGCTGGCTGTCGCCGCGCAGGCCAGTGGTCAATGGGATAGCTGGCAGACCATTAACACTGCGCAGCCCGGCGCTTTGCCTAATAGCGCCGCACTGACGCTCGCGCCCTCTGTCGAGCAAAACCCGACCTGGACAGACCTGGGCAAGTTCCTGGGCTCCAACTACTTCTTTGCGCAGCTTGGCTATAACCCGGAGCGCGATATCAAGCTGTTGGGGGATGCCGCCTTCGATACCCGCGTTATCCGCGATGCGGTACTGGCGCAAACGGGTCGCCGCTTTATCAATGGCGAGATGGGCTCGGACTTGGCCCAGATGCGTTGGCTGATTGATAACGCCGCGCAAAACCAACGCGAGTTGGGATTGACGCCGGGCGTCGCCTTGACGGCCGCCCAAGTGGCGCAGCTTGGCCGCAGCATGGTGTGGTGGGAGCCGGTCTGGTTCAACGGCCAGATTGTGCTCGCACCCAAGCTCTATCTGACCGAGGCTGACCAGCGCCACCTCTCGGGTAGCGTCATCACAGCAGGCAATATCAACCTCAAAGCCGGTGGCATCAACAACAGCGGTACCCTGTTGGCCGATGGCGCCCTGTCCCTTAAAAGCGGCAGTACCCTGACCAACCAAGGCGTTCTGCAAGCCGGTGGCGACCTCACCTTGCTGGCGATGGATGACATCCTCAATCAGGGAAAGATATCCGGCCAGAACGTGACCCTTGCCAGTGCTAACGGCAGCATCACCAACCAGACCCAGACTGCGCAGCGTCATGTGGATGTCAACGGCATCCTCTCCGATGTGTTGAGCGACCAGACCCGTTTTAGCCGCACCGACATCGGTGACACTGCCAGCATTACCTCTGCAGGCAATCTGTTGTTGCAAGCGGGCAAGGATATCAACCTCTCCGCCGCCGAGCTGCTGGCGGGGGGCAATATGTCCTTGCAGGCGGGTAACGATATCACCATCGGCAGCCTTGAAAATCGCCACACCTGGGAGGAGGGACAAAACCGCTTCTCGCGCATCGACCAGCTGATGAGCGAGCTCAATGCCGCTGGCAATCTCTCCCTCAACGCAGGCAATGACCTGAGTCTGGTGGCCTCAACGGCTGACGCCAAGGGCGATGTGAGCCTGAGTGCAGGCAATAACCTGGTACTGGCCAGCGAAGCGAACCAGAGCAGCGATGATGTGCACCAGGGCAACAAGCACACCATCGACCGCACTACCACACAGGTTGGCGCCACTGTCTCTGGTGATAACGTGAGCCTGAGCGCAGGCAACAACCTGCTGGCCCAGGCCAGCACCATCGAGGCGCAAGGCAATGCCAGCTTGCAAGCCGGTGGCGAGCTGCAACTGACCACGGCCGATAACGAGGAGTACCACTACGAGAAGAGCAAGAGCAGTGGCACCTTCAAGTCCAAAACTACCGAGATAGAGCAGCGAGATGTCACGGCGCAGGGCACCACCATCACCGCCGGTGGCAATGTGAACCTGTCCAGCCAAGGGGACATGACCCTCAAGGGCAGCGATATCAAGGCCATAGATAGCCTTGCTATTGACACCGCTGGTCAGCTCAACCTGTTAACCGCGACCGACGAGCACTTCTACCGCAAAGACGAGCAGAAGAAGGGCTTCACCGTCACCGCTCAGGGCAATGGCACCAGCTCCACCACCGAGCGGCAAAACCAGCTCGAAGGTGCTGACATCACCATCAATGCAGGCCAGGGCGTGTTGTTGCAAGTGGGCCAGCGTGAAGGGGAAACCCTGCAAGCCAATCTCACGGCGCTGGCAAGCGAACCGGGCATGGCCTGGGTCAATCAGGTCAGCCAGATGCCGGGCGTGAAGATGGAGGCGGTACAAGAGGCTTATGAGCAGTGGGATTACAAGCAGCAGAGCCTCAATCCCATCGTGGCCGCAGTGATTGCGATTGCGGTGGCGGCCGCTTCGGGTGGTACTGGTGCTGCCTTGCTGGGTACACAGACGGCCGCGACCACAGCCATGGCCAACACCGCTTTTGCCACGCTGGCGACTCAGGCAGCCCAGTCCATGGTGTTGCACGGTGGTGACCTCTCTGCGGTACTCAAAGACCTTGGCAGCAGCGCCAATATCAAGCAGCTTGCCGCCTCGGTAGCGACCGCTGGTGCATTGACCGGATTTGACCAGTGGGCTGGGCTCGACAGCGCGGCCAAACAAGCCAACAACCCGTTTGCCCAGCCGGGTGCGGCGGACTTGATGAGCTGGGACACCTTCAACCGGGTAACCGGCCACGCCACCATTGGTGCGGGTATCAACAGCACCATCAATGGCGGCAGCTTTGGGGATGCGTTTAAAGACAGCCTGCTGGCCAATATTCAGGGGCAAGTGGGCAAGTCAGTGGCTGGGGTTATCGGCGATAAAGCCGATGCATTGGGTGAGGCAGGCAAGACCATCGCACACGGTGTCACAAGTGGCGCCATTGCTGAAATCACCGGTGGCAAGTTTGAGGCTGGCGCAGCAGGTGGCGCCATGTCAGAGCTGGCCAGCAACTGGAGCCTGGGGGCATTTAAAGACAACGAAGAGTATCAAGTTGCCCTTAACAAGGTACTGGGTGGCCTTGCTGCCGCGGCGGTTACAGGAGATGCTGCTGACTTTGATACCGGCGCTGACCGGGCTGAGACGGTGCATCGGTATAACTACTTAAGCCACCAACAGAAAGCGACCCGTGAACAGGATTTTGCCTCGTGTCAGGGAGAGTTGCTCTGTATCGCCCAACATGGCGCAAAGTGGGACGCCATCAATCTCTTGCAAGAAACCAGCTATGGTGCCGGACTGTTGGCAGGTGTTCCCGCTGGTATGGTGGATAGCGTACAAGGGTTGGTGCAACTGGGACTGAATCCTGTTCAGACGTTGGGTGCGTTGAAGGAATTAATCAACAGTGGCGAAATCCTTGGTAATGCAACGGAGGCGGTAAAGCAGAGTTATTTGGCTCGGATTGAGGCAGCAGAGGCCCAATACCAGAAGGCAGGAGCCAGCGGCTCGTTCAATGCGGGTGTGGAGTATGGCAAACTGCTGGCCGAGGGGGCTTCGCTGGTCGCTGGGGGTGTAGGCGCAATCAAAGGCGGGGCGCTGCTGACTGAGAAGATCACGGCCAAGTTAGTAAAGGAGGGGGTTGCTGAGGCTGTAACTGCAGGTTCAAAAGTCCGTGCAGCAGTAGTCAATCCGACCCCAGCTCAGTTGGCTACAGCTGAGAAGTTAGGTGTTGATCCTAGATGGGTCAAAGCTGATGGAAGTCCTGATTGGCCAACGAAAGCAAATAATGGTTTTGATGGGGGTTTTGATGGGCCGCCGAAGGTTACTGAACTTCAGCCTGGCCAGACGTTTGATCGATATGGTGGCCGCTTTGATGAGAAAGGTAATTTTACTGATCAAGGTAAATTTGTTGCGCCGGAAGACGTGCCATTTGAACAACGAGCTTTGCCTGACTCGAGTTTGAAATCACCATATCAAAAGTATGAAGTTATAAAACCGATCCCTGGGGTCAATGCCGGAAACGCGGCACCTTGGTTTGGAAAGCCTGGCAAAGGGACTCAGTATCAATTGCCTATGAGTATTGATGAGTTGCTTAAGGAAGGCTTCATCAAGCCAATAAAATAAGTCAAAGGTGGTAGTGATGACACTTGAGCAATTAGCAGACTACTTTTTCAAATACGCAAAAGAACATGGAAATCCTTATGAGAAATTCCCCTTAGGAATTGAGGTTGATGAGTTTGGTGCTCCATATATTGAAATTTCTGAATCTGGGAAGTTGGCCATTGTGGCAAAGGATCGTGGCGAAGAATGCCTAAGGAAAGAAACAACATCACCGGAAGTATTGGCTCAATGGGTGTATGAGATTTTTAACAAATCTTAAATGCTGTCAGATTTAGGCCCGTACGCTCGATTAGCTAAGCGTAATGCCTTCAATGGCACCATCCACTTTTCTGATGCATTTGAGGCTATCCTGCTGACCTCTAGGCGAGGTGGGCAAGACTATCGCTTACAGCGTCACTAGCGGCGCGATCGCTGAAATCACCGGCGGCAAGTTTGCCGCTGGTGCAGCAGGTAGCGCTATCTCACACCTCATCCACCGGGGTGATAGCCATCAGCCGGGCACGGCGCAGCTCGTCACGCAAGTCCACGACGCCGCCCGTGGCAGGCCACTTCTTGGCTGCATAGTTGGCCAGCTTGGCGAGGGTCTTGGTGGGGCCGATCCCAACCCCTACCGTTAGTCCGGTCCACTGCCACACTCGCTGCCGGATCTGTTGTCCATAGGCTGTCAGGTCCCCGGCAAACGACTCCGACAGTGACAGGAATGCTTCATCGATGGAGTAGACCTCCAGCTCGGGGGCCATGGTCTCCAACGTGCTCATCACCCTGCCAGACATATCTCCATAGAGCGCGTAGTTGGAGCTGAATGAATCGCCCCGGGTTTTCTAGACACTCTGTTGCTGAAAAAAAACTGCCTTTCAAACTCTACCGGCGACAGCCCATCATTGGAACCATGACGCCTGATTGGGTTGTAAAACATTTCGATATAATCAAATACGTCGCTGCGGGCTTCATCTCTTGTCGCGTAAATCCTGCGCTTGATCCGCTCCCGTTTGAGCAACTGGAAGAAGCTCTCGGCGACAGCGTTGTCGTGACAGTTGCCCCGTCGGCTCATGCTGCAACTCAGGTTGTGAGCCTTCAGAAAGTCCTGCCATTCCCCACCGGTAAACTGGCTGCCCTGATCCGAATGCACCAGTACCGGCTGCTTGGGCTTGCGCCGCCAGACGGCCATCAATAACGCATCCACCGCCAAGTCTGCCGTCATGCGTGATTTCATCGCCCAGCCGACGATCTGGCGAGAGAACAGGTCGAGCACCACCGCCAGGTACAGCCACCCTTCTTGAGTGCGGATGTAGGTAATGTCAGTCACCCAGGAGAGGTTGGGGGCTGGCACCTTAAACTGACGTGCCAGCGTGTTTGGGGCCGCCTGCATGCTTTCACCCCCATAACGCCCCTTGCGGCGTTGATAGCCTGTTTGCGAACGCAGCCCCTCCCGCCTCATTAATTTGGCCACACGGTGCTTGCCGCAGGCTTCCCCTGCGTCACGAAGGTCGCGATAGATCTTGCGATAGCCGTAGACAGCACCACTTTCCAGCCAGGATTGTTTGACCAATCCGATCAGCCGTTCGTCCTCCCGCTGTCGTGGCGATACGGGCTGTTTCAGCCACGCGTAGAAGCCACTTCGGTGAACCCCCAAGGTTTGGCACAGGGTAACGACACTATACCGGTCGAGTCGGGAGGTTATGAACGCGTACCTTTCCTTGACTCGCTGGCAAAGTACGCGGCGGCCTCCTTTAGAATATTGCGCTCCTCGGTGACCTGGCGCAGTTCGGCTTTCAGGCGGCGGATCTCGGCTTGCAAGGCAGACTCTTCGAACTGCTGGTCAGCGGGCTTAGCGTACTGCCTGAGCCAGGCATACAGACTGTGGCTGGATACCCCAAGGGCGCGTGCAACGTCAGCCACCGGCCGTCCGCGCTCGGTGATTTGTTTAACGGCTTCGATTTTGAATGTTTCTGGATAACGCTGACGGGTCATAACACCTCCAATAGTTGCCTCATTTTAAGGCTGTGAGGTGTCTAGGGAACTGGGGGCGATTCATTATCGGACTAAGGCATACCTAATCGGACTACTGGTAGGATAATACGGCAAGCCTGCAGAGTAGCAACACGAAGAGTCTGCAAGCCGAGATACACTGCTTGAAAACCGATCTGGGTCAATTAACCGAGGGGAGCGCAACATCTTAAAGGAGGGAGTTGTGGATTCAATGGAGTAACGCGGCAGCCATGTAAAAACATGCAGTTGCGGAGGATTGTTGAATGAAGCGAACATTTACAGCAAAGGAAAAGGGGACTGCCGAAGCAATCCCTGAGTTAGGCTCATTGCGATAACACATGTCTGAAATTTGGTTCAATTGTATTATCTACATGTTAACCACAGCTGCTCACAGAGAGCGTTGTTTAACTCAACTAAGTCGAGCGTTCACCGTCTAGCAGGGCGGCTATACCATGACCAGTCTGGAAATACGTGACCACTACAATATTGAGGCGTCAGCGAACATATCAGAGTGGGCCGGCTCCGGCTGAGGGCTTACAGATATAGATGCTCGGGGCCAGACCGCTTACTTGGGGATAACGAGTATTAACCTGTTCGCACACTGCTGCAGTCAGTGACTGTGGAATCAATGCAACCACACAACCCCCAAACCCACCACCAGTCATCCTCACACCACCATGACTGCCGATGATCTCTTTGATGATCTCGACCAAGGCATCAATGGCGGGTACTGTGATGGCAAAATCATCACGCATGGAGGCATGGGACAGCGCCATTAATTCGGCCATCATGACCATGTCTTGATTGGCAAGCGCATCGGCCGCTGCAAGCGTTCGTTCATTTTCGGATATAACGTGGCGTGCACGGCTAGCGACGACAGGATCCAATTCTTTGGCTCGCTCGGTGAACTGGGTCATCGTCAGGTCGCGCAGTGCTTTGACTCCAAAATGCCGTGCGGCCTCTTCACACTGTGCCCTGCGGGTATTGTATTCGCTATCCACCAGGCCCCGGCGTACGTTCGAGTTGATGATAACCACATCGATGTCGGCCGGCATGCTCACTGGACGGGTTTCTAGGCTGCGGCAATCGATCAGCAGGGCATGATCCTGCTGACCCAGGGCGGAGATGAACTGATCCATGATGCCGCAGTTGCAACCGACGAATCTGTTTTCTGCCAGTTGTCCGTTCAGGGCGAGATCTGCCTGGCTGATCTCAAGGTGATTCATCTCTTTGAAAAGCTGTCCTACTGCCACTTCCAGAGAGGCGGAAGAGCTCAGACCGGCTCCCTGCGGAACATTGCCACTGAGCACCAGGTCAGCCCCGGTCAGTTGACAGCCTCGTAATAGCAAATATTTGACAACTCCTCGCACATAATTAGCCCATAGGTATTCCGGGCGCGGCTCTATGGGGTGGCGTAAGTCAAATTCATCCAGCTGGTTGTGATAGTCGGCAGCAATCACCCTGATCAGGCTGTCTTGTCGGGGGGCCGCACTGATCACTGTCTGATAGTCAATGGCGCAGGGGAGCACGAAGCCATCATTGTAGTCCGTGTGTTCCCCGATGAGGTTGACACGCCCAGGTGCCTGAATAGCGAGGGTAGGGTGATAACCATACTTGGTGTAAAAAGTGCGTTCAGTCACGCTGCGTGGGGATTCAATACTCATATCTCAACCTCAAACCTGTTCACGAAAATGGATATCACTGACGGAACGCAGGCGTTCGGCCGCCTGTTCTGCCGTCAGGTCACGCTGTGTTTCCGCCAACATTTCATATCCCACCATAAATTTGCGTACGCTCGCAGAGCGCAGCAGTGGCGGGTAGAAGTGGGCATGCAACTGCCAGTGGTCATTCTCCTCGCCATTGAAAGGCGCACCATGCCATCCCATCGAATAGGGGAAGGAGCACTGAAACAGGTTGTCATAGCGGCTGGTCAGTTTCTTGAGCGCAAGCGCGAGGTCTTCACGCTGTTGTGCTGTCAGGGCAGGTAGACGTGTTACCGCAAACTTTGGAAGCAACAGGGTTTCAAAGGGCCAGGCTGCCCAATATGGTACCACTGCCAGCCAGAGCTCCGTTTCCACTACGGTACGACGGCCGTCAGCCTGTTCGCGCTCGGCATAATCGAGCAACATGGCACGACCATGTTTGGAAAAATACTCCCATTGGGCATCATCTTCCCGCAGGGCTTCGTTGGGCAAGAAGTCGTTGGCCCAGATCTGCCCGTGGGGGTGGGGATTGGAGCACCCCATCATGGTCCCCTTGTTTTCGAATACTTGGATCCAGGGGTAGTCGCGCCCCAGCTCTGCAGTTTGCTCGCACCAAGTGTTGACCACGGCTGTGAGGGAGGGGACGGACAACTCGGGCAAGGTCTTGCTGTGATCTGGTGAGAAGCAGATTACCCTGCTGGTGCCGCGTGCACTCTCTAGCTGGAATAGGGGATCCTCGCTGGCTGGGGCCATCGGGGTATCAACCATCAGGGCTGCAAAGTCGTTAGTAAAGACGAAGGTCGACTTATAATCTGGATTCTTGTCACCAGTGACGCGAGTGTTGCCGGCGCAGAGGAAGCAATCCGGATCGTGAATGGATCGCTGGGTGCGATCAGGTTCATCCTGCTGCCCCTGCCAAGGGCGCTTCGCCCTGTGGGGAGAAACTAGAACCCACTGCTGGATCAATGGGTTGTAACGACGGTGGGGGTGATCGGTTGGTTCAAATTGCATAGGAAGGCCTGTCTCGTTCTGTACATTCATGGAAGGGGGTAACCGTTCGGATTTTGGGATTGCCAGCGCCAAGTATCGGCCGTCATCTCATCAAGAGTGCGATTAGCCTTCCACCCCAGCTCGTTGTAAGCCCGTGTTGGATCGGCCCAACACTGCGCTATGTCCCCGGCACGGCGGGGCACGATCTCATAAGGCAGCTCGCGACCACAGGCCTTGGAGAAGGCGGCATGAATGTCTAGGACGCTGTAGCCATGCCCAGTGCCCAGGTTGTACACATGGACGCCAGCTTGCCCAAGAGTATGTTTCAAGGCTGCAACATGGCCATCGGCTAGATCCATGACATGAATGTAATCCCGCACACCGGTACCATCCGGTGTCGGGTAGTCATCACCAAAGATGGCGAGTTTGGCACGGCGGCCCACTGCCACCTGGGCAATATAAGGCATCAGGTTATTAGGAATGCCCTGGGGATCTTCGCCCATTAGACCGCTGGGATGGGCTCCCACCGGATTGAAATAGCGCAACAGGGTCAATGACCAATCGGGAGCTGATCGTGCAAAGTCTTTGATGAGACGCTCCACCATCAGCTTGCTCTGACCGTAAGGGTTGGTGGCGCTCAAGGTTGGCGTTTCCTCGGTGATGGGCATGCTCTCTGGCTCACCATAAACGGTGGCAGATGAGCTGAATAGTAAGGTCTTGACCCCGGCGCGTCGCATTGACTGCAGCAACACCAGGGTGCCGCTGACATTGTTGTCATAGTACTCGAGAGGCTTTTCTACCGATTCTCCTACGGCCTTGAGGCCTGCGAAGTGGATCACTGCATCTATCGGTTGGTCTGCAAACACACGATCCAGCAGGTCGGCATCCCGCACATCACCGTGATAGTGCAGGGGACGCTGCCCGCTGAGGGTGTGGATACGTTCTAGTACACTTTCTTTACTGTTAACCAAATTGTCCAACAAGATGGGGGTCATCCCGGCAGCGATAAGCTGCAAGCAGGTATGACTACCTATGTAACCAGTTCCACCTGTGACGAGTATCTTCAACATGAATCTCTCCTTGGTGCTCGTTTTAATTAGGCTTTGCTTAGTGTAACCGCTTACCCTTATTCTGCGCTTGTGAAAGCAGGCCGGGAAGATGCACCTCTGTTTTGTGTGACTTTTGTCACGTTTTTATCCGCGATTAGCATGATAATGAAGAATGGTGTATGTAAGATGATTACACGGCGAGGCGCTCGTATTGATAGAATGCTCCCGCTTTTGGTATGAAAGCCGTGTCAGGCATTGGAAATATCGGTAGTATCCTTACCCTGTAAAGCACAGGTTTTTATTTATACCGTTCACCGGAAAAGCTAATTCATGGCAACCATCAAAGATGTAGCAATCCTGTCAGGCGTATCCGTCGCCACAGTCTCACGTGTCATCAATAATTCGCCAAAGGCAAGTCAGGCGTCACGCGATGCCGTCTTCAAGGCGATGCATGAACTCAACTACCACCCCAACGCGAACGCGAGAGCCCTGGCCCATCAGAACAACGAAACGCTGGGGTTGATTGTTGCTGATGTGTCTGACCCCTTCTTTGGCACCATGGTTAAGGCAGTTGAGCAGGTGGCGCAGGCTACGGGGAATTTTCTGCTCATCGGAAATGGCTACCACGACGCAGCCAAAGAGAAGCACGTAATAGAGCAGTTGATAGGGCATCGCTGCTCTGGCTTGGTGGTTCATGCCAAAATGTTGCCAGATGAAGAGCTGATCCAGATGATGAGCTATGTTCCCGGCATGGTGCTAATCAACCGTATCGTTCCAGGGTTCGAGTCCCGTTGTGTGGCGCTGGACGATCGCTATGGTTCCTGGCTTGCAACTCGTCACCTGATCCAGGAAGGGCACAAGAAGATAGGGTTTCTGTGTTCAAATCATCAGATCTCTGACTCTCAGGATCGCATGCAGGGGTATCTGGATGCGCTGCAAGAGCACAATATCCCGGTCGATGAGCGCCTGATCTCCCGTGGCAGTCCGGATGAGCTGGGAGGTGAAGCCGCGATGACTGAGTTGTTGAGCCGGGGGCAACAGATGACGGCGGTCGTCTGTTATAACGATTCGATGGCGGCAGGAGCTTTGTCCGTGCTTAGCGACAACGGGATCGAGGTTCCCCAGGAGCTATCTCTGGTGGGGTTTGATGATGTACTGATATCCCGCTACTTGCGCCCTCGTCTGACTACGGTGCGTTATCCCATCATCGCCATGGCGACCCAGGCCGCCGAGCTGGCCATTGCTCTGGCAAAAGGTGGGCCCTTGCCCCAGACGACACATATGTTCAGCCCGACTCTGGTTCGCCGTCATTCAGTCCGCAGTATCGATTGATCGACATTCTGGCAACCTGAATTCATCGGCCATCAGGCAAGGTTACCCGTTAGGGGCCTTGCCTTTTTAGTGCCTCATCTTCTTCCTCTCTCTTTTGTCGCTCACCCCTGTGGGGTCGGGAAGGTCTCACGGTGCCTTCCTATGCCCTGCACGAGGAGGTCATGTCTGCTGCGATGAGTCTGGTCGAGCCATGGTTATCTCAGGTGTAGACATCACCATTAAAAGTGTAATCGATAACACGAAATTTATTGTTTTGGAGTCCTTTAATTTCAACAACTTAAGTTGCTAGTGATGTTTTTATCAAGTGTTTCCATAGCAATACTTATGTAATAATTACAGTTTTGTGAGTTTCGTCATGTCAGTGATGGCACGGATATTCCTATAATCCCCACCGGACAGTGAAAGCGCTTTCCCTATGGATTGGTAAGCGGTTCATCAAGATAACAATGCAACAGTGGAATAAAGGAATAACTATGAAAGTGAAACTACTGACGACATCCGTTGCCCTCGCTCTGTCAATGACTGCATTGAATGCTAATGCTGTTGATTTTACAGGCTATTTCCGCTCTGGCGTAGGTGTGTCCCAAGACGGTGATATGCAAACCGGTCGACAGAACTTTGTCGGCCGTCTGGGCAACGAAAGCGATACCTATACCGAAATTGGTATTGGTCAGGAGGTTTACAACAAGGATGGCATGACTTTCTATGTAGACAGCATGTTCAGCATGCAGAGCGATGGCTCCAATGACTATGAAAGTACCACCACTGTGTGTAACTTCGATCAAAAGGAGTGCAAGGACGATGCAACATTTGCTCTGCGCCAATTCAATGTTAAGGCCAAGGGGCTGATTTCCGCTGCGCCCGATGCCGTGGTTTGGGCTGGCAAGCGCTTCTATCAGCGTCACGACCTTCACATCATCGATACCAAATACTGGAATATCTCGGGAGCCGGTGCCGGTATTGAGAACCTCAAGGCAGGTCCAGGCGCCTTCTCACTGGCGTGGATCCGGTCTGATGGTAACGATATCGATAACTCGATTGTCAACAATGACCTCAACGTTAACTTCCTGGACCTGCGCTATGCCGGCTGGGCTCCCTGGGAAGGGGCCTGGACTGAAGCGGGTGTCAGCTATGCCATGCCCAATCCGACCGATGAGCAGGAGAAGGTCGGTAATCTCTATGATCCCCAAAATGGTGTCATGCTGACCGCAGAAATGAGTCAATACTTTGCCGATAGCCGCATCTACGAGAAGTTGGTGCTGCAATATGCTGACAAAGGGCTGGCCCAGAACATGATCTCCCAAGGGGGCGGTTGGTATGATGTTTGGCATCTGACCGATGATGCCAAGGGATACCGGGTGATTCTAACTGGTGACATTCCCATGGGAGAGAAATTCAGTGTGAACCATGTATTCACTTACGGTAAGGGTGAGAAACTTGAAGCATGGCATGACAACACCGAACTGTTTAGCGCTGTCGCGCGAGGCGGTTATGCGTGGACTGACATCATGAAGACGCTGGTTGAAGCCGGTACTTATGAGAGCACCAAGACTTGGACAAGCGGCTCTGAAGAAAAATCGAGTGGTCAAAAATATACCTTGGCTCAAGCTTGGTCAGCTGGTCCCAGCATGTTTGCCCGCCCGGAGATCCGTGTTTTTGCCAGCTATCTGAAAGATGGCGAAGGCAAATCCTTCAACGGCGGTGAGGATGATAATACCTGGAACTTCGGCGTGCAGGCCGAAGCCTGGTGGTAAATCCCGACTCGTTACATCGCAGGGAGCCCGCTGGGCTCCCTTTTTTATTTTGCATTGAGGACTCGCCATGTCGTGCTGACGTCGTCCTAGGAAAACCGATGTTGCGAGTCCCGGCGAAGGAGGCTGCAGTCGGCGAGTCTGTTTGTCTCGGGGAGAGGATGGTCGTGTTTTCGGTGATGGTGGCGGAGGCCCCCGCGCGACTCGGCTCAGTGGAGCTGCCATCCGCATCCAGAGTCATTACGCGCAGGCAAGTGGTGGGATGATATGCGTTGGTGAGAAAGGGCGAAGAGACGGGTGAAGTCATGTCCAGGTGGCAGCCTGAAGAGGCGCACTACCTACTGCGCCTCTGTGTAACGTTACATATTTAATGCAACAGGAAGGCATCCAGCGCATAAGTGGGTTTGCCGCTGTTGTCCATCAGCCCCAGGCTGTAACCCTGCCAGTTCTTGTAGCTTTGTGGTTCCCAGTAGAGCACTCCGAGCCCCTTGCTATCGGGGATCCACGTCATCTTGTTGAGTAGATCAGCAATGGTGTCGTAACTGTTCTTTGGGTCATCCCATGGCATGCCCACCTCGACAATCATCACCTCCTTGCCATAGCGGGTCACCATATCGGAGAGGTTGTCATAGCAGAGGTTGTTGAGGGTGAACCAGTCGCCGTTGCCACTCTGGGTTGGGTAGATGGAGGCACCAATGACATCCCACTTGGCACCGTTGTTCTTTAGGCCATCAAACATCCAACGATAGAGGCTGTTGTTCTCGCAGTTAGCCAGGTGGACGATGACCTTGGTGCTACTGTTGACCGCCTTGACGGCGTCATAACCGCTGTTGATGAGCCAGGCAAAGTTCTTCATGTTGACCGAGGCGCGCCCCTCTTCCCAGAGCATGCCATTGTTGGTCTCGTTGCCCACCTGTACCCACTTGGGTGTGATGCCTGCGTTTTTCAGGGCTACCAGGGAGTTGTAGGTGTGCCACCATACGTTCGACATCAGCTGATCAAAGGTGTAGCTCTGCCAGGCTGCCGGCTTGGTCTGTTTGCCAGGGTCGGCCCAACTGTCGCTGTAGTGGAAGTCAATCAGCAGATCGAAACCGGCTGCCTTGGCCCGCTTGGCCTTGGTGATGACGTCACTAATGTTGTTCCAGCCATCGGCAGGATTGACCCATACCCTGAGTCGGATGGTGTTCATACCGTGCTCTTTCAGGGTTTTGAACAGATCCTGCTGCTGGCCAGCGTCGTTATAGAACTTGTATCCGGAGTTCTCCATCTGGGTCAACCAACTGACGTCAGCCCCCTTGACCATGGCTTCTCCCTGGCCATGAAACAGCAGGGCGCTGCCAAGCAGTAGGGTGGTAAGTAGATGTCTCTTCATTGTTGTTATCTCCTGTCTGGATGTGTGTAGGGTGGCGACAGGGATTCAGTCCCGCGCCGGGATGGCGTCGCCGTGCGACGCCATCCCGGCTGAGGCTGGGGCCACCTTGCGGCGGCCCTGGGATCACCCGGCGGGGGAGACGGTGACCTGGATGTGTTGGGGATCGCGGCGATCCAGGGTGATGCGATACTGGCCGTCGCGGGGCGGGGTGAACTTCATGTCGCTCCACTGCCAGCCGGCCTTGACTACCACCGGTTTGTCCGCCTCGACCTTGACGGCGGGGTCGAACTGACCATAGCTGGTGTCGGCCTTCCACTTCTCGTCGGCAATCTTGAACTTGTAGGCGCCGTGACTGGCCTGCAACGCCACCTGTACCGACAGAAAGTCTCCTTGCTGGGTCACCAGTTGCTGGTCTGCCGGTGCCTCCCAGTTGTTCATCTCGCCACGCAGGAACAGCGGGCGTGCCAGGGGGTTCTCTTCATTGGCCAGCGCGGGCTGGAGACAGGCGATCAGGGTAGTCAGCAACAGTGTCTTCTTGAACATGGGTAGTCCTCTCTATGGTGTGTGGTCAGGCGCTCTGCAGGGTGAAGCGGCGGGTCAGCGACAGTTGCTGCTGCGACAACTGCTGCAACTGGTCGCTGGTCTGTGCCACCTTGACCAGGGCGACTTGGTTGTCGTCGGCAATCCGGGCGATGTTGGTAATGTTGCGGGCGATCTCGGCGCTGGTCTGCTGTTGCTGCAGGGTCGCGCTGGCGATACGGCTGCTCTGCTCGGCCACCTGCTGCAGCGCCTGGGATAGCTCGGCCAGGGTGGCGCAACCTGCATCGCTGTCGGTGCGGCTCTGGGCCATGGCGTCGTGGCAGCGCAGCATGGTGGCGACCGCGCCGCGGGTGCTCTGCTGCAGATCGTCGATGATCCCCTGGATACGAGTGGTGGAGTCTGCGGTGTGGTGTGCCAGCTGACGTACCTCGTCGGCCACCACGGCAAAGCCACGCCCCTGCTCGCCGGCGCGGGCCGCCTCGATGGCGGCGTTGAGGGCCAGCAGATTGGTCTGCTCCGTGATGCGCCCGATCAGGGCAAGGATGTCACCGATGCTGACGCTCAATGTCTGCACCTGCTCCACACTGCGGCGTGATTGCGCCAACTCGTCAGCCAGTTGCTGCAGCCGTTTGCCGGTCGCAGCCCCACGCAGGCTGGCGGCGTGGGCTGCCGCTGCTATGTTGCCGAGTGTCTGTTCGGTCTGGCCAATACTGCCGGCAACCTCGCGAACCGAGTAGTCCATCTCCTCCATGGCGCTACAGACCCCTGTGGTCTCGTTGCGCTGTTCGCCGATGGCAAGCTGGGCGTGATGCTGGGCTTGCTGGTTCTGGCCGGCCATACGGCCGAGCGCGTCGGCCGCATGAACTATCTGACCGAGCATGCCGCTCATCTCGTCGGCCAGAGCATTGATGCCGATGGCAAGCTGGCCAAACTCGTCGTGGCGCAGCAGCGGTACGCGTTGGCGCATGTCTCCCTGGCTCAGTGCCTTGAGGGTGGTGAGGATATGGTGCAGCGGCTGGCGGATGGCGTGCACCAGGTGCCACAGCACCAGGGCGCCGAGACTGAGAGAGAGCAACAGGCCGGCGCACAGCCCGAGGCGTAGCCAGAGCAGAATTGCGCCGCTGCCGGCGGTGCTCTGGTGAAGCTGCTCGTCGATTGCTCCGTCAAGTTCGCTCAGCTCGCCGAGCAGACTGTCGATGAAACGGCTGGCTTGTGCGCTTTGGTTGCGAAGCATGATGCTTTGCTCGACCAGTGACAGGTGGCGGGCCAGCAAGCTGTCTGGACCACTTAGCAGGGTTGCGAGGGTATCGAGCCGTGCCCCTGTGCTACGTTCCAGGCTTAGGGGCGCGCCGAAAGCATCTTCTTGGCCTGCAAGCTGGCGCTCCAGCTCCTTGCGCAGTTCTGTCATCTGCTTATTGGCCCGTTCATTGATCGCTAAGCGTGCCGCAATAGGAGCCGGGTCTTGCTGCTTGAGGATCTCCTGAGTAGTACTGACTTGCTGTTCCAGGTTTGCCAGCAGACGATTCTTGAGCAATGCGGCAGGATGGCTACCCAGAGGGGCAAGCAGAACATCGAGGGCACTGGCAAATTGGCGCGCCGTGCTGCCGAGGCGGGTGTCGGCAGCCAGCTTGCTCTGTTCGAGGCGGTTGTGGGCATAGTCATCGACCAGACGTTGGGCCAGTTGCCAGTAGGCGGCCTGTTGCTCGCGCAGGCTCTCGACGCGCGCACTCTGTTGCGGCTCCCCCGCTATCTGTCGAGCTAGGGTGGCCAGATCCTGGTCGAAGCGGGCCTGCCATTGCTGCATCTGCTCGCGGGCGGAGCCCAGTTCCTCCTCTCCGGTCTGCAGTAATGCGTTGCCCAGATGTCGGTCGAGGGTAAAGAGATCACGGACCACGGCACGGCTCTGCACCAGAGTCGGCGCGGTATGGCTGGCGAGCAGCCCCACTTGGTCGGCCAGCCGTTGGCCGGCGTAGAGGGAGAGGGTCACCGAGAGCAGCAGCAGCAACAGGATAACGGCAAAGCCCAGCGCCAGGCGCTGGATGATGGAAAGGTGACGAGTACGCAAGCTCATGGTATCGATTACATGTAGTGTTGAGTCAACCCAGCCTAATGGCACAAGTAATAAGTCATCTTTTATCAGTGTCTTATCTTTTTAAAAGATAAGGTCACGATAAGGGAGGGTCCCTGAATCTGATTTTTGGTGTAACGTTTTCATTATTTTGTGGATCTTTTACACTCTTTCTCGGCACCCTTGTATGGGATTTGTCCAGGGTTGCGAGCCCGCTCTCATTTTGTGTCCCGAGCCGGGGATAAAAAAAAGCCCCCGACCGGCGGGGGCAAAATAGATCGGGGCATGCAGTAGCCGCGTTCAGCGGCTGATCCTGAGCCCTTCGGCATTGAACACAAGGCAATTTTGCGGGGCAAAGAAGACATCCATCTTCTGGTACGGATGAAACTCCCCATCCCCTGCCAGCAGCAGCTTGAAGCCGTCGGTGCCGCAGCACTGACCGAACAGGTAGGTGCTGTTGCCAAGACGTTCCACCACCTCGCAGGTAAAGGCGAGGTGGATCCCCTCTGCGCCCGGCACCACATGCTCGGGACGCAGGCCAAGGGAGATCTCGCTGCCCTGCTCGAGTCGCTCGGTGAGGATGGGCAGGGTGAGCTCCTGCTGGCCGGCTACCTTGACCCGGATCTGCTCCGGGCTCCAGGCCAGTACGCGGGCCGGTAGGAAGTTCATCTTGGGTGAGCCGATGAAACCGGCCACGAAGCGGTTGCAGGGTTTGTAGTAGAGCTCCATCGGCGAGCCGACCTGTTCCACCTTGCCATAGTTCATCACCACTATCTTGTCGGCCAGGGTCATGGCCTCTACCTGATCGTGGGTCACGTAGATCATGGTGGTCTTGAGCTCCTGATGCAGCTTGGCGATGTGCAAGCGCATCTCGACACGCAGCTCGGCATCGAGGTTGGAGAGCGGCTCGTCAAACAGGAACACCTTGGGATTGCGCACGATGGCACGGCCGATGGCTACCCGCTGGCGCTGGCCGCCGGAGAGCTGCTTGGGCTTGCGATCGAGCAGGTGGGAGAGCTGCAGCGTCTTGGCCACCATGCTGACCTGGTGGGTTATCTCCTCTTTCGGCACGCCATTGACCCGCAGGCCATAGCCCATGTTCTCGGCCACCGTCATGTGTGGATAGAGGGCATAGGACTGGAACACCATGGCCACGCCGCGATGAGCCGGTGCGACATCGTTGACCACCTGCTCATCGATGGCAATCTGGCCTTCCGATATCTCTTCTAGACCGGCGATCATCCGCAGCAGGGTGGACTTGCCACAACCGGAAGGACCGACGAAGACGGTGAACTCGCCGTCTTCCACGTCCAGGTTGACGTTATGCAAGGTCACGTTGCTGCCAAAACGCTTGACCACATTGTTCAATCTGATACTCGCCATGAGCTTTAACTCCTTGATAATAAATGCATTAGCTGCAGAACTCCGAGGTGGCCATACCCCTGCTGCGGCTTCTTTGCCCTGGGAGGGAGAAGGCGTTTCACACCGTTTCACTCTGTGGCTTTGGGGGGACTATATCAGTCAGGTGTAAGCGGTTGCACAAAATGCTGTTTCTTTTGTGCATGAGATCACAGCCTTGGTACGTGCTACTGGCAGGCTGGGCAGGCACCGCTTACCGTAGAGCCATTCGGTGTAATCGTTACCTTTTTTGCCGCATGAAAGCATAGTGAAGGGCGTAGGCGGCAAGAAATTAAGAGAGAGAGCGAGTTGCTCCGGATCTGATGTATAGGATTAAACCGGTTATTTATCATTATATTAGGTGATGGTGAGTGCGCGTCATAGAGGCCAGACCAGTACAGTGTGCAATGTGGTTGTGCTCTGCTTTACACACTAATCGGTAACAAGCGTCATAAGTTACACCGGCTGGATGGCATCGTAACACCCACCTAACCGACGTGGTCGGCGAAGGCCTGTTTTTACCTGAGTTAGGGACAAGGAAATCATATGAAAATCAATAAATTGACCGCTGCAATGTTGTTTTCTTTTGGCGTGGTGGGGTTGGGGCAGGTAGCCCGGGCTGCCGACGGTGAACTGCTGGTGTGGGAAGACATCAAGAAATCAAATGGCATAGAGGAGGCCGTCAAGGCGTTCGAAGCCAAACACAGCGTCAAGGTTAAGATCCTCGAAACCCCCTATGCCCAGCAGATCGAGAAGCTGCGCCTGGACGGCCCTGCCGGCATAGGCCCGGATGTGTTGGTATTGCCCCATGATCAGGTGGGCACCGCCGTGGTGCAGGGGCTCATCAGCGAGATCAAGCCGGGTGCCGACTATCTGGCCGGCTTCACCAAGCCGGCGGTGGATGCCCAGACTTATGAAGGCAAGCTCTATGGCCTGCCCAAGGCGGTCGAGACCATCGTCATGGTCTACAACAAAGACCTGCTGCCCAAGGCGCCGGAGAGCTTCGACGAGCTGATCAAGACCTCCCAGACCCTGCGTGGGGAGAACAAATACGGCCTGCTCGCCAAGTTTGACGAGATCTATTACTCCTACGGCGTAGTGGCCGCCATGGGGGGCTACATCTTCGGCCAGAACCCCAACGGTTCGCTCAACGTCAAGGACGTGGGCTTGGCCAACCAGGGGGCGGTCGACGCGGTCAGCTTCCTCAAGCGTTTCTATAGCGAAGGGCTTTTCCCAGCCGGTATCGTCGGTGAGACCGGCGCAAACGCCATCGACTCTTTGTTTACCGAGAAGAAGGCGGCGGCTGTTATCACGGGACCTTGGTCGTTCCAACCTTACAAGGATGCCGGTGTGAATTATGGCGTCGCCCCACTGCCGACACTGCCCAATGGCGAACACATGCGCTCCTTCCTCGGCGTGAAGGGGTACAGCATTTCAACCTATTCCAAGCAGAAAGAGCTGGCACAGCAGTTCATCGAGTTCATCAATCAGCCTGAGTACGCCAAGGTCCGCTTCCAGAAGACCGGTGAGATCCCGCCGCTCAAGGCATTGATCGACGATCCGCTCATCAAGGACGACGAGAAATCCCGGGCCGTGGCCATTCAGGCTGGCTTCGCCATCCCGATGCCAAGTGTGCCCGAGATGCAGGAGGTGTGGACCCCGGCCAACAGCGCACTGCAGCTCGGTGTGACCGGCAAGCAGGATGTCAAGGCGGCTTTGGACGGCGCGGTCAAGAACATCAACATGCAGATCGAAGTCAATCACGCACAGCAATAACAACAGTCGAGCTCCGGCTCGATTCGGGCCGGGCGGCATCAGTGGTCGCCCGGGCTCTTAATGGAAAGGAGGTAAATTGTGGTTGTCGATTCCGAATCGTTCACCCAGATTGGTACAAGAACCCATCATGCCAAGGTTGCCGCGCTGCTCTCGCTGATACCGGGACTCGGACAGTGGTATAACCGGCAATGGGTCAAGGGCACCCTGTTTTTTATCGTCATGGTTTGCTTCTTCGGCGTATTCCATGACTTCCTGTCGCAGGGCTTCTGGGGCCTGTTCACCCTCGGTATCGAGTTACCGCGGGACAACTCCGTCTTCCTTCTGGCCAAGGGGGTCATCAGCGTACTGGTGGCTATCTTTGGTTGTGCTTTCTACTACTGGAGTATCCGCGACGCCTATATCAACGGTGATCGCCGCGATCGTGGCGTGGCCCTGACCAGTGTGCGCAAGCAATACCAGTTGCTGCTGAGCGAAGGGTTCCCGTACCTGATGATCACCCCGGGCTTCATCCTGCTGGTGTTCGTGGTGGTGTTCCCCATCATCTTCGGCTTCTCCATCGCCTTCACCAACTACGATCTATACCACACCCCGCCGGCCAAGTTGGTGGACTGGGTGGGGATGAAGAACTTCATCAACATCTTCAAGCTCGATCTATGGCGCTCGACCTTGCTCGACGTGCTGCAGTGGACCGTGATCTGGACGCTGATCGCCACCACGTTGCAATGCTCGGTCGGGGTGCTGCTGGCGATCCTGGTCAATCAGAAGGATCTGCGCTTCAAGCCGCTCATCCGCACCATCCTGATCCTGCCGTGGGCAGTGCCCGGTTTTGTCACCATTCTGGTGTTCGCCGGCATGTTCAACGAGACCTTTGGCGTCATCAACAACGGTATTCTGGCTTCTCTGGGTATCGACCCCAAGGCATGGATGACTGATCCCTTCTGGACCAAGACAGCCCTCATCCTGATGCAGACCTGGCTTGGCTTCCCGTTCGTCTTCGCCATGACCACTGGGGTGTTGCAGGCTATCCCGGATGATCTCTACGAGGCGGCCACCATCGACGGTGCCAGCACATGGCACAAGTTGACCACCATTACGCTGCCCTTGGTGCTGTATTCGATCGCTCCGATCCTCATCACCCAGTACACCTTCAACTTCAACAACTTCAACATTATTTACCTGTTCAACAACGGGGGACCTGCGGTGGCCGGTTCCAATGCCGGCGGCACCGACATCCTGGTCTCCTGGATCTACAAGCTGACCATGTCGTCATCCCAGTATGCGATTGCGGCGAGCATCACCATTCTGCTCTCCCTCTTCGTGGTCGGCATTGCCCTATGGCAGTTCCGTGCGACCAATTCGTTCAAGCAAGACGACATGGTGTAAGGAGATCCAGCCATGAGTGCCAAACACAGTCTGAAAAAGAGTAATGCCATCCGCCTGACCCTCAGCTATTTGCTGCTGGCTATGGTTGCGGTGGTCATTATCTACCCCCTCATCTGGACGGTGGGGGCATCCCTCAACCCGGGCAGCAGCCTGCTTAACACCTCTATCATCCCGGAAAACTTCTCCTTTATTCACTATCAGGAACTGTTTGACGGGCGCATCGACTATGCCGCCTGGTACTGGAACTCGATGAAGATCAGCTTCCTGACTATGGTGCTGACCCTCATCAGTGTCAGTTTCACCGCTTATGCCTTCTCGCGCTTTCGTTTCCGTGGGCGGCAAAACGGCCTGATGTTGTTCCTGTTATTGCAGATGGTGCCCCAGTTCTCGGCCCTCATCGCCATCTTCGTGCTGGCCCAGATGCTGGGTCTGGTCAACAGCCACCTGGCGCTGGTGCTGGTCTATGTGGGCGGTATGATCCCGATGAACACCTATCTGATGAAGGGTTACCTCGACGCCATCCCCAAGGATCTTGACGAGTCGGCGCGTATGGACGGAGCGGGCAACTTCCGAATCTTCATCGAGATCATCATGCCGCTCTCCAAGCCCATCATTGCGGTGGTTGCACTGTTCTCATTCACCGGCCCGCTTGGCGACTTCATTCTGGCCAGCACCATATTGCGCACCCCGGATCAGTTCACCCTGCCTATCGGTCTCTACAACCTGGTCGCCCAGAAGATGGGGGCCAGCTACACCACCTATGCGGCGGGAGCTGTGCTCATCGCGGTGCCGGTGGCCATCTTGTACCTCTCCTTGCAGAAGTACTTCGTTTCAGGTCTTACCGCAGGTGGGACCAAAGGTTAATCCGTTAAACAGGACGTTCGACATGAAAATCAAGAAAACGCTGGTGATGGCGGCGCTGCTCGCCACCGGCATGTTGGGCATGCAGACCCAAGTCATGGCCGCCGAGAGTGCAGTGGTGCAACCAGTGGCGGTACCGCAAGCCTTCATCAAGGGGGCCGATGTATCCATGCTGGCCGAGGTGGAGAAGTTTGGCGGCAAGTTCTTCGATGCCAGCGGCAAGCAACAGGACGCCATGGCCATCCTCAAGGAGAACGGTTTTAACTACATTCGCCTGCGCCTGTGGGTGGATCCCAAGGATGCAGACGGTAAGCCTTACGGCGGCGGTAACAACGATCTGGCTGCAACGATAGAACTTGCCAAACGTGCCAAGGCGCATGGCATGAAGTTCCTGCTCGATTTCCACTACAGCGACTTCTGGACCGATCCGGGTCGTCAGAACAAGCCCAAGGCGTGGCGTACGATGTCAGTCGAGCAGTTGGCGGATGCCGTTTACGCCCATACCAAGGAGAGCATGGACGCCCTGGCCAAGGCCGGTGTGATGCCTGACATGGTGCAGGTTGGCAACGAGATCAACGGTGGCATGTTATGGCCAGAGGGCAAGAGCTGGGGCCAGAACGGTGGCGAGTTTGACCGCTTGGCCACCCTGCTCAAGGCTGGCGTGCGCGCGGTCAAAGAGCACGGCAAAGATATCAAGGTGATGCTGCACCTAGCTGAGGGTACCAAAAACGACACCTTCGTCTGGTGGTTTGACGAAATCGCCAAGCGCGAGGTGCCCTTCGATATCATCGGGCTCTCCTTCTACACCTACTGGAATGGCCCCATCAGTGCCCTCAAGGCCAACATGGATGACATCAGCAAGCGCTATGGCAAGGATGTGATCGTGGTTGAGGCCGCCTACGGCTACACCACGGAGAACTGCGACAACGCCGAGAACAACTTCACCGCTAAGGAGGCGAGCGACGGTGGTTACCCGGCCAGCGTACAGGGGCAGGCCGACTTCCTGCGCGATCTGATCAAGAGCGTGGTGGCGGTACCGGACGGGCGTGGCAAGGGCGTCTTCTACTGGGAGCCCGCGTGGCTGCCAACCCCTGGTGCCACCTGGGCTACCAAGGCTGGGATGAAGTACAACAACGACGACTGGAAAGAGGGTAATGCCCGGGAGAACCAGGCGCTGTTTGACTGCTCCGGCCATGTGCTCCCCTCGATCAAGGTATTCAACTGATCCGGTTTCAACCGATAGGGCGACCGGCCATGGCCGGCGCCCCTCGTTTTAGGAGATGTGTGATGTTCAAGTTTCCCCCGCTCAGTGAACGGGTGCCCGCCCTGCTGCATGGTGCTGATTACAACCCGGATCAGTGGCTGGATGATCCTGAGGTGTTCGAGCGCGATCTCGAGATGATGAAGCAGACCCGCTGCAACGTGATGTCGGTCGGCATCTTCAGTTGGTCTTCCCTGGAGCCACAAGAGGGGCGCTATGAGTTCGGCTGGCTCGATACGGTGCTTGATCGCTTACACGAAAACGGCGTGTCGGTCTTCCTCGCCACCCCGAGCGGTGCGCGTCCGGCTTGGCTTTCCCAACGTTATCCCGAGGTTCTGCGGGTCAGCAAGGAACGGGTCAAGGCACTGCACGGTGGCCGTCACAATCACTGCATGAGTTCGCCTGTCTATCGTGACAAGGTGCGAGCTATCAATGGAGCCCTGGCCGAACGCTATGGCCGTCATCCCGGTGTCATCGCCTGGCACATCTCCAACGAGTACGGTGGCGAGTGCCACTGCGAGCTTTGTCAGGAGCGCTTTCGCGACTGGCTCAAGGCTCGTTATGACAGCATAGAAGCGCTCAATCACGCCTGGTGGAGTAGCTTCTGGAGCCATACCTACACCGACTGGTCACAGATCGAATCCCCGTCTCCCATCGGCGAGAGTTCGATCCACGGCCTCAACCTCGACTGGAAGCGTTTCAATACCGCCCAGGTGAGCGATTTCTGTGCCGAGGAGATCAAGCCCTTGAAGGCGGCCAACCCGAGCCTACCGGCCACCACCAACTTCATGGAGTACTTCTACGACTATGACTACTGGCAGTTGGCAAAGGAGATCGATTTTATCTCCTGGGATAGCTACCCCCTCTGGCACAACAGTGGCGATGACTCGACCCTGGCAGCTTACACCGCCATGTATCACGACCTAATGCGCACTCTCAAGGGAGGCCAGCCCTTCTTCCTGATGGAGTCGACCCCGAGCCTGACCAACTGGCAGCCCATCAGCAAGCTCAAGAAGCCGGGAATGCATATCCTCTCCTCCTTGCAGGCGGTAGCCCACGGCTCCGACTCGGTGCAGTACTTCCAGTGGCGCAAGAGCCGTGGTTCGGTCGAGAAGTTCCACGGTGCCGTGGTCGATCACGTCGGTCACATTGATACCCGGGTGGGCCGCGAGGTGCAGGCGCTAGGCGAGATCCTAGCCAAGTTGCCAGAGGTCGCGGGCAGCCGCGTCGAGGCCAAAGTGGCCATCATTTTCGACTGGGAGAGCCGTTGGGCCATGGATAATGCCCAAGGACCGCGCAATGCTGGCCTCTTCTACGAGAAGACGGTAGCCGAGCACTACCGCCCCTTCTGGGAGGCAGGGGTGGCGGTGGATGTCATCAATGCCGACTGCGTGCTTGATGGCTATGACCTAGTTATCGCCCCGATGCTCTACATGGTGCGCAATGGCTTTGCCGAACGGGTCGACGCCTTTGTCAAACGAGGCGGGCAGTTCGTTACCACTTACTGGAGCGGCATCGTCAACGAGACCGATCTCTGTCACCTGGGGGGCTTCCCTGGGCCGCTGCGCCCGGTCCTCGGGATCTGGGCAGAGGAGATAGACGGTCTCTATGACGAAGAGCGTAACGCCGTCTCGGGTCTTGCTGGCAATGAAGCCGGACTCTGCGGCCCTTACGAAGTCACTCACCTTTGCGATCTCATCCACCTGGAAGGCGCGAGGGCCCTGGCCAGCTATGACGGTGACTTTTATGCCGGACGTCCGGCGGTGACGGTCAACGAGCACGGGACAGGTCGCGCCTATTATGTCGCCTCGCGAAATGATCTGGCGTTCCAACGCGATTTCTTTGGCCATCTCATCGAGACCCTGGCCCTGCCGCGTGCCTTGCCAGCCTTGCCGGAGGGGGTCACAGCCCAGTGCCGCAGCGATGGTGAGCAGGCGTTCGTGTTCGTGCAAAACTTCGCCAACGCCGAGCGCCTAGTCACTCTGCCGGGTGGTCACAGTGACATGGTGAGCGGTGAGGCGCTGAGCGATTCGCTGGTGCTGCCTCCATTCGGCTGCCGGGTGCTGCGTCGCGCCCGTTGATTGCGGGGCGGAGCCTGTGGCTTCGCCCTCTTTTTTCACGTTTAGGAGGTTCAAATGGTCAAGATGCAGGACTTCAAGCGGCTGTTCGCCGCTGCCCTCGGCCACAAGGAGGAAAAATCGACCGAGACGCCGCTTTCCGGGCTGGACGAGGCGGCCATCACCGCGCTCATCGCTGCCTTTGGGGGGCGCGACAACATAGTGGGCTTTGACGCCTGCCTGACCCGGCTGCGGGTCAGGGTCAATGCCTTGCAGCTGGTCGACAGCGAGGCGCTGCAAGGTCTCGGTGCCATCGGCGTCATCATCATCGGTGACGAGGTGCAGGCCATTTTCGGCAAGCGCTCGGACAACCTGCGCCGCGAGCTCGGTCAGTGGTTCGAGTTGCACGAGCCGGAGCAACACTAGCATGTCCCCCCCGCTGAGCTGGCCACTGTTGGTCATGCTGGGAGCCATCAGTGCAGGGGTTGGTGCCGCTCCTCATAACCTGGTCATCCGAGGGGCGGATGTCTCCACCCTAGCCGAACTCGAGCACCTGGGCGTTCACTATCAGGACGAAATGCGACAGGGGGATTTGCTAACCCTGATGCGCAAGCGTGGCCTCAACCTGGTACGCCTGCGGCTGTGGGTCGATCCCCGTTCGGCCAAGGGGGAACCCTTTGGTGGTGGCAACAATGACTTGGAAAAGGTGATTGCACTGGCGCAGCGAAGCCGGTCCCTAAACCTGCCCTGGTTGCTCGATCTTCATTACAGCGACTTCTGGGCCGACCCTGGAAAGCAGCACACGCCACGGACCTGGCGAGGCAAGTCGGATGCAGAGCTGGCGGCAATGCTGCACGATTACAGCGCCGCCGTGATACAACGCCTGCGCGAGGCCGGGGTGCCACCGCAAATGGTGCAGGTCGGCAACGAACTCAATAACGGCATGCTGTGGCCGCAGGGGCAACTACACCGGCAAGAAGAAGAGGAGGGGTTCGATCGATTAGCCCAGTTGCTCAAGGCGGCCATCGCCGGGATCCGTGCTGGCAGCGAGGGGGGGATCACCCCACGACTGATGCTGCATCTTGCTGAAGGAGGGGATGAGGCTCAGTGCCTACGCTGGTTCAAGGCGATGCAGGTACGTGATGTGCCGTTCGATCTGGTGGGTATCTCCTTCTACCCATATTGGCACGGATCTCTGGGCGACCTCTCGCGCACCATGAACAGCCTTGCCACCCAAATCAGGCGTCCGCTGCTGGTCGTTGAGACCGCCTATGGGCATGACACCGTCAACCTGGACGAGGTTCGTAATGCCTTCGGTGAGCAGGAGGCCGTACGCGGCGGGTTTGCTGCGACGCCCGAGGGGCAACTAGCGTTTCTCGATGCACTGCGCGCTGCTATTGCCGCAGTGCCGGATCAGCTCGGGCTCGGGTTTGTCTATTGGGAACCGGGCTGGATCCGGGTCCCCGGCGACAGTTGGGCCAGTCGCGCCGGCATGGCGTTCCTCGGGATAGATGAGCCCCTCGGCAATGGCTGGGAGAACCAGGCCCTGTTTGATCGGGAGGGCAGAGGACTGCCGGCGTTGGCCGCCTTCGCCCAGACCCGCTGACTATTTCACATTGAAGAGATGACAACAGCACCATGAAGACTGACATGAAAAAGACCAAAATCGTCTGCACCATCGGTCCGAAGACCGAATCCAAAGAAATGCTGGCTAAAATGCTGGATGCTGGCATGAACGTCATGCGCCTGAACTTCTCCCACGGTGACTACGCCGAGCACGGCAGCCGCATCAGCAACCTGCGCGCTGTGATGGCCGAGACCGGCAAGCACGCAGCCATCCTGCTGGACACCAAGGGTCCGGAAATCCGTACCATGAAGCTGGAAGGCGGCAACGACGTCGCGCTGGTCGCTGGCCAGACTTTCACCTTCACCACCGACCAGACCGTGGTTGGCAACAAAGACAAAGTGGCCGTGACCTATGCAGGTTTCGCCAACGATCTGCGCGTCGGCAACCGCATCCTGGTTGATGACGGCCTGATCGGTCTGGACGTTATCGAAATCACCGAGCGCGAAGTTATCTGTAAAGTGCTGAACAACGGTGATTTGGGCGAGAACAAAGGCGTTAACCTGCCGGGCGTCTCCATCAAGCTGCCGGCCCTGGCCGAGAAAGACAAGCGCGACCTGATCTTCGGTTGCGAGCAAGGCGTTGATTTCGTTGCTGCTTCTTTCATCCGTAAGAAAGAAGACGTTCTGGAAATCCGTGAGCACCTGAAAGCCCACGGTGGCGAGAACATCCAGATCATCTCCAAGATCGAAAACCAGGAAGGTCTGGACAACTTCGACGAGATCCTGGCTGTTTCCGACGGCATCATGGTTGCTCGTGGCGACATGGGTGTAGAGATCCCGGTTGAAGAAGTTATCTTCGCCCAGAAGATGATCATCGCCAAGTGCAACAAAGCCCGCAAAGTGGTTATCACTGCCACCCAGATGCTGGACTCCATGATCAAGAACCCGCGTCCGACCCGCGCCGAAGCTGGTGACGTGGCCAACGCCATCCTGGACGGTACCGACGCAGTGATGCTGTCCGGTGAATCCGCCAAGGGTAAGTACCCGCTGGAAGCCGTGACCATCATGGCCACCATCTGCGAGCGTACCGATGCCGTGATGCCGTCCAACCTGTCTGCTGCCAACGACAGCAACAAGCTGCGCATCACCGAAGCTGTATGTAAAGGCGCCGTAGAGACCTCCGAGAAGCTGGACGCCCCGCTGATCGTGGTTGCTACCGAAGGCGGCAAGTCTGCCAAGGCCATTCGCAAGTACTTCCCGAAAGCTTGGATCCTGGCTATCACCACCAACAAGAAAACTGCTGCCCAGCTGGTTCTGACCAAGGGTGTGGTTGCTCACGTGGTTGACAGCATCGCCTCTACCGACGATTTCTATCGCATCGGTAAAGAAGCCGCGCTGGAAATCGGCATGGGTCTGAAAGGTGACGTGGTTGTGATGGTCTCCGGTGCTCTGGTACCGAGCGGCACAACTAACACCGCCTCCGTGCATATACTCTGAGCGGGAGTCGATTCTTTTAAGTCCCATACTAGACTTAAACATTCTTAGCTAACTTCTAACTACTCAGAACCCGTGATGCACCATATCGCGGGTTCTGTATTTCAAGAGGGGGTACGCATATGTTATAAATATGCGCTATCTTACCGCCTTGATATCACGGCAGAATACGTGGTTTACCACCTTTCCCTCTTCTGCGGGGCACTTCCATTTTACCTATACTTCTGAAGAGCCCATACATCACAGTCAGTAGCATTTCATCAAATTTGAGCAAATAGTTCAGCACATTATGCAATAGCAGATGACGTTCTTCTAATTCATCGTGATACACCATGCTAATATCGTATATTCCCTACTCCTCAGACTTATTCCTATACGCATTACAGTTGTAATATGTTCTGGGTGCACAGCTCAGTGATTTCCAGCCTTGGCCTAATCGACGCCAAAGGTTAATATCAGTGACAGCGTATCGTTTGTGGGCACGGATGGCGCCAGATAACGGCAGGCATTCGACCTCTTGGTTGGGTTCCAATACGCCAGCGAAGGAGGCGATACGGGTCGGTTTCGATTACTTCAAAGGCAATCTGAATCGGGTCAGCGCAACGGCCAAGTTCTCCGAGCATGAGTACCATTTGCATGTGCTCGAGCTACATAACTCCGGCCCCAGCACCAAAACCAGTCTGGCTGCGCTGGTGGCGTTTTGTTCCATTCTGATGGGCAAGCCGGTACAAGAGCAGATGGTGGTACTGGGTGACATGACGCTAGGAGGTGTGGTCAATCCGGTTGAGGATTTGGCCGGTAGTCTGCAACTGGCGATGGACAGCGGCGGAAAACGTGTATTGCTGCCGATGGCGTCTGCCTCGGATATTCCAACCGTACCGGCGGAGATCTTCTCCAAGTTTCAAATCAGCTTTTATGCTGATCCGGTGGATGCCGTCTACAAGGCATTAGGGGTTCAGTAGTCAGCCAAAAAAAGAAGTATCAGGTAGGGTGAGCTACATGCTCACCCTCTGCCTCAGATTCATATTTTCGTGGTTTGAACTCTACTGCATTCCTGCCGGTAGACATCCAGATAGAGATATCCGTAGCTGGCTTTGGGATTAGCCAGACACACCCATTCCCCTTGCTGCAACGTCACCAATTTATCTTGGTCACTCAGTAGTTCTCCTTGTTGAAAGAGCTTGCTAAGGCGCTCAATAAAACTCGGTATAACGGTATCAATGTCGGTGAGCCATTGCTCGTCAGCATCGCCATAGACGCCGCAGCGATCCCAAAGCAGGGAAACCCTGCTTCGTTCAACAATAGCACGTGCGCCAAAACGTGGTTGAACTTGGGTGTGTAATCCCCAACTCCCTATGGTTCCCATTTTCTGTGTACTCCTAATGATGGTAAGTCGTTGTCGAGCTCACTGCTGGCCATACCTTCTTCCTCCATGAACGGGCCCCCCTGACCAGCGTGGTAGTTACAAACTCCCTCGTTCTGCCAGCGACACCACTCCCTCAGTACCGACGACCAGATGATCCAAAATCCGGATATCCGCCAGTGCCAGGGCATCCTGTAAGCGCAGGGTGATCTCGATATCAGCCCGGCTGGGTTCCGGGTATCCCGATGGGTGGTTATGCACCAGCATCAGGGCGGTGGTATTGTGGTGCAGTGCCCGCTTGACGACATCGCGGGGGTAGACAGTCGCAGCGGACAGGGTACCAAGGAACAGCTCCTCGTAGGCCAGGATCCGGTGTTGGTTATCGAGGAACAGTGCCGCAAAAACTTCGCGATCCCGTGTTTGCAGCAGCCCTTGCAGGGCTTGATGGGCCACGTGTTTATCGGTAATAGCTTCTCCCTTGGCCAGTTTCTGCCGGGCAACAGCTTGGGCGATGGTGAGCAGGTCATCGTCGGTGACAAGGTCAGTCACCCGGTAGGTGCCGGGTTGCTCCCCGGCGGTGAGTTTTTGATGCAACATGATTAGGCTCCATACGCCATCGCCCCACCGCATTGGACGCGGCAGGCTAGGCGAAGTAGTTGGTTAATGGGTTACTGAATGGGGTGTGACCGCAGGCTTGGCTGGCTGTGTTCAGGCCGCCAAGGTGTGCGGGGTGTAGTCGTGTAGCGGAATGTGGTAACTGGTGGCGAGCATGGTGCCTAACTGGGTTAGCCAGCGGTGATCCGGATGATCGCACAGCCATTGCGCCAGTCTGTCACCCCGTTCGTTTTCATAGCGTAGGTAGACGGCGTAACCGGCCACCGGCTGGCCTTGGTCATGGACCACTTCAATCTGACCATTGTGCTCAAGGTAAGCCTCCAGCTCGATGGCGATCATGGCGTTAATCATCTTCGGTCTCCTTGTCGGGGATGGGGTCACTCGCCACGGCATAGCCGCGATGAATGCAGATGCGTTGCAGGTCGGTCAAAAAGCTTGCCAGTACACAAGGCTGCTCGGTGAGCGGCACCGGCCCTGCTTGGCAATGCCAGAAGCAATTGCGCTTGGGGTCGATGCAGATCTCATCTCTCGGCTGACTCATGGTGTGCCAGTCCTCAGCATTGGTGAGGGAGAGCAGTTGCCACTGCGACCCGGACCAACGGACTTGCAGGGTGACTGTGCGGAAGTATGGGCTATCCGGTGTCAGGTGAAGCAGCCAACGCTGACCACTGTGGGTGGGGGTTAGCTTGGCGCTGGTGGCGACTCGCCCCAGCCACTGACGTGTGTAGTGGGAGAGCGCTAATTCTTGGCTCATCGTTACCTCCTAATCTCCTGCGACCGTGACGCTGAAGCATTCCAACCAGCAATAGGCAATGAAGTTGCTCTGCCAGATGCCGAACAACTCTCGCGCCTCAGCCAGCCGCTGCGGTCCCCAGCCCAACATGGTGTGTTCCCCATCGAGGAAGTTGAAATCGAGCTCCTTGCAGAGCTCAGCATCTTGGCCCAGCCCCTGGTAGATGAAGTCGGTGACGTAATCGAACAGCCAGCCATCGAGACCACGTATCAGACGGATCTCGACTGGGTGCACGCCGCCTTGCTCGGCGCTATAACCGGGGTTACGAAAGTTGAAGGTCAGTTGGGTTAAGCGCTCGATATTGAGCTCGGTTTTAGCGACTTCCTGGTCGAGCAGAACCAGCAATGCTTGGGCTACGGGCAGGGCAAAGCCGTCCCGGAAAAAGGGAATGGTCATGGAGTTCTCCGAATAAAGGGTTGGGACTAGCGCAGTCGCCAGGGAAGTCGCCAGGTTGGTAGCTTGTTCGTCAGCGGTGTTAGTAGTGCGGGGAACGTAGGCTCGGTGGTGCGGATCGGCGGCAGGGGCGTTTGTGCAAGCGTGATGGCTAGCAAGACGGTACTCCACGCCTGGTCTACCTGCTCACTGTGGTGCACACCCTGGATACACCTGGTCACGAAGTGCTCGCAGTTGTTGAACTGCAGGTTGTAGGCCCGCTCTCCCAGCCGTTGATGCGCTCGCGCCAGACTTTCGCTGGGGCTGTAGTAACGGTGGCTGTATTCACGCAGGTAGCAGTCGCCATTGCCTGTAAATATCTCCAACGATGAAACAATAATCCGTCCCGTCACCGGGCCTTCACTCGAGAAAGGGCCGGTATAGTGAATGACTTGGTTATTGCCTGCGTAGAGGCCGTGATGGTCATAGCCCCATCGGCTTACGACCAGATGGTCACCAGGTTGCATGTCTGCTCCTTTTAGAAAACAAAAAGCCCGGTACAAGACCGGGCGTAACAAGGTGGGGCGTGGCTCACTCGAAGGTGTAACCGGCATCCCCTCGGTCGGTATGAATAACTACCTCCAGTACTCGGCACAGCGGTGTTGACTTGAGGGTGAACCGAGCTTGCACTCCAAAGTTCATCGCAACAGGGAACACCTGCTTGATGTACTCTGGTTTTAACCGGTCTTTACTGGCGAGACAGGTGCTCCATTTCACACGACCGCTGACACAATCATCACTCGGCACTTCCCGAACCAACTGACACTGGCCACGGTTGATGGTGATGTCTTTAATCGTTACGGGGTCATTACGAGACACAACCTGCAGTACGCCCTGTTGTGCGCGAAGTTCAAAGTTCAAGGGGGCGGCGGCTGGCTCAGGCTCCGGAGCTGGAAAGGCGCAGCCAAAGGCAGCGTCTGTCGCAGCGGGCAGGACCTCTTGTACACCCGCTACCGGCAGCTCAACAGTTCGGTCATCCTGGGTGATGGCTTGCAGCGACTTGGCTGTGCGCAGCGCGGCCCACATGTCATAGAACGCCTTGCTGTCATTCCCTGCCACCATGCTCGGTAGCGGGGGGTAGGTATGACCATTGATGCGCAAACTGACGTTGTTCGTAGCTGCTTGTCCCGCCTGATTGAGCGTGATGCCATTAAGCTGGCCCATCTGGCACGAGAGATAGAGATAGGTCTCATCATCAACCGTTGCCGAATACTCCGTTACCCCCTGGCCCCAGCCATCGTTCCAGCGGCCATGATCACCGAATGCCAGCACGGCAGGCGTCAGTAGCAAGCCCAGAAGGGCTATTATCCATTGATGCATCCCACACTCCTTACACGGCATAGCCGAGGATATTGTTCATAAAGCCTTGAAAGGCGAAAAAGCCGATCAGTGCCCCGATGGCCTGCGGCCCCATCAGCCAAAATATCTTGGCTTTGAAGGTCTCGACTGCACCGCTGGTCGAGATCCAGTCCGGGTGAGTAAAACGGCGAAACCACTCCCCGATACACATGCCAACCCCGGTAAAAAGCGTGCCGAACACGAAGGTGGCGGTCAGCCCCCAGAAGCCGAGCCAAGGAGCTTTGCCGGTCCAGGCAATGTTAATGGTCAGAGCCAGAAAAAGCAGGCCAGCGATAACAAAGTAACGTTTCATGATGTCTCCTTATGGATAAAAAATGACTTTTCATTTCCCGTGGCCATGCGGCGGTTGAACAGCGGGAAATGAGGGGTGTTGAGTATTGGGTGATGGATTTCCTTTCGCTCTGAAATTCCACGCCAAAGCACTACTGTCAACCTATTTGGTTGATCCTCGCCTTTCAGAGTTCTTCATGTCAACAGGTCTATACCCAACCATGTAAGTTGATTGGAGGACTTATGACAGATATCAACTTTGAGCAGTTAGCCAAGAGTGTGGGTAAAGCGATTGGGCGTCAGCGTAACCAGGCCGGGTTTACCCAGGAGCAGGTGGCTGAACACCTCAATATCGGGATGGAAGCTGTCTCCCGGATGGAGCGGGGAATAGTGGTGCCGACTGTGGTGCGGTTGGCGGAGCTCGCTCAATTGTTTGGTTGTGAGCTGGCGGACTTTCTGCGCGAGACCAGTAACCGCCCGACCGAACAGGGCATTGTGCTGAGCCAGCAACTGGCTCGGCTTGATGATGCCGACCGAACCTTGTTGCTGGAAACGGTAGAGCGGTTGGTGGAGCGGTTGGCACGTCCCCGCTGATCATCCGCTATTCACTGGGGAGGGGACGGGTTCCCTTTCCCCAATTTATTGGTGAGCGGGCTCCTTCTTGGTTGCGGCCTCTGCGGCGTTCTGGTTGCTTGGCTTTGCGGTGCGTTAAGCGAGGTAGTCGCCACTGCTTCTGCGTTACCGTTCGCCGTCGCGTCGCTGTTGGCTTCGGGATAGAACTCCTCCAGCAGCATCGGCACCTCTTCATCGATATCCTCAAACTGGCCATTACGCAGCAAGTCACGAGCGGCCTGCTCCATCTGGTCGATGGCGAGCCCCGCTCCTTGGTCACGCTGTGCCGCCTCCTGTGCTTGCCTGACTGCCTCAGTCAGGTTGGTTTCTTCCCGTAAGGTTAAATCCACGTAATAGATCGGTGTGCGGTAGGACTGGGTAGTGCTCTTGGCCCGCAACCGCAGGGTGAGCGGCAGATAGCGGGTATGGCCCCCGCTTACTGCCTCCAGGTACTTCAGTCGCGCCGCCAGGGTGCGTACCGAGTTGTAGCCGGTGGTGCGGAAGATAAAACTGCCCAGCTCATCCCCTTGCCCCTCCACAAACAGGTTCAGTCGCCCGCACAGCTTGCAGCCCTGTTGCCCGGCAAAGGCGCAGCGCTCTGGTCCAGGGCAGCTGACCTCCTCCATGCCTTGTGCCCCCACACGTCTTGCCACCTCCCCATTCCCGACACAGAGTGGCCTGCCGGTTTGCCGGTCAAACGCGCTGTATTCCGCCCGCAGATTCAAGTCGCTGTCGTTGAACAGCACTCGCACCGGAATGGCGCGGATCTTGGTCTGCTCCTGCCCTTGGCTACTCTTTTGCGATGAGTAGTGTTGATGCAGGGGATGGAGCAACCATCCCCCCTTTTGCTGTATCTGGGTGGTGAGGGTGAAACTGTCGTCCTTCTCCGGCACCCACTTATCTTGTTTTTGCACCAGCTTGCCGATGCAGATCCGCCCGATCACGGGCGGGGTAATCGCCAGTCCTTTGATCATGGTGTTTGCCTCAATGGTTGAATGGTGAAACGGCGCACGCCGGGCACCGGTTTGACATAACGGGTGAGCAGGTCGGGATGATCCTGACCGAGCTTATCCAGGTCCGGTGCCATCCGGTCTTTACTGCGCTTCCAAGTGATCTTGCCATCGGCAAACAGCCCGGCTGTCGCTTCACCCAAAGTGGCTTGCAACCGCTGTTTGAGTTGTGACTCCTGCTGCTCGACGGCTTCCTTTTGCTGACGCAATCGCAGTAGCTCCCCAAACAGCTGGTTGAACTCGGGAGAATCGGAGAGATCCAGCGTCTGGCCATCGTCACGGGGGAAGAGCCAGCTCAGGGCATTGGCAGCATCACTGGAGCCGTCAGGCTCGGGCTGCTGGTCTTGTTGCACCATCTGCCAGAATTGCGCTTCCCGCTCGGTGAGATCTTGGATCTTCTCCTCATCGCGCTCGATGCGGTAAATCCGAAAATCCTGGCCACCGATCAGCACAGCCACTTCGGCCCAGGCATGGCCGGTGACGGCCAGTTGATGGAGTACCTGACACTGGTAAGCCACCGGCACCCCTTCCTCCCACTGGGGGGCGCTGTGATAGCTGGCGGTCTTGATCTCCAGAATGCCCGGCCCATCGGGATGGCCGACCACCTCTCGGTCGAGGTTGGCGAGCATGAAGGGTTGCTCGGGGTGTTGCAGCACAGCATTGACCCGGCGCACCTTATAGCCGGTGCGTTTGGCATAGACCTGCGCCAGCACAGGTTCCAGCTCAATGCCCCACAGCACCGCCTCCTTGTGGGAGATATCCTCCGGCTCCTTGCGATCGGTCTTCTCCAGCCAAAGGCTGAGCGGGCATTTGTAGGGGGATAGCCCCACTGCCACGGCGGCATCGGAGGAGCCAATGCCAAGCTTGCGGATAGCGAGCCATTGCTCGCGGGTTAACTGGGTAGTAGAGGCCAGCCGCAGGGCTTGGCCATATTTGGCTTTTGCTTTCATGACGACTCCTTGTTGACGGCATAAATGGCGGCGCCCGGATTGGCTTGTGCCAGTCCGGGTGAGCTCGTTATGCGGTTTGAATGGGGAAGCGGAATTACTGCAGCAGAGTGAGTGCCTGATTCAGGGCTTGGGATTTGAGCTGGGCGCCCTGACCAAACCAGGCGGAATTGAGCCGGTGCTCCTGGCTGCGAGCACGGCGGTGGTGATCCACGTATTCTGTGACCGCATTGACCAGCCCCCAGGCGGTATTACGGGAACTGGCAAGCTCTGAGCCCATGCCTGCGCCCTGATAGAGCTCTTGCAGCCGTTGTACCGGCTTGGTGAGAATGATGTTCTCCTCATCGAGTGGTTGCGCCAGCAAGTCGCTGAAAAAGCGCAGCGCCTCTTCGGGGGCGACGGGTCGTTGTGCCAGTGCCTTGGTCTGTGCCTTGAACTCATCCCAATGGGAGAGCCCCAGCCCGAGCGACTCTTTGACGGTCGCCGCATCGAACTGAGTGGAGTGGGGCACCTTGATGGCACCAGTAGCGCCGCGCAGTGCCATCTGCAGGGTGTTGTTGCAAACCACCCGCAAAGAGGTGAACTGCGCCGTGGTGCAGAGCGTGCCGTCGCAACTTGTCGCCAGCAGTAGATAGGACTTTACCAAGTCATTGCCTTTGAGTTTTAGATCCTGGCCGGTTTTAGCCAGTGCCCACAGTTTGCGGCCGCCTTTGAGTGAGCCTGCGGTCTCCAGCTCAAAGCCACCGGCTTCCACCAGATCTTGATAGAAGTGCAGCACCTCGTGAGGCTGTACCACGTTGTAGCGGCTTGAGACCACCGACAGGGGGGCAAGGGTATCGGAGCGATAAAGTACCTTGCTGTCGCTGTAGGGGCGGATATGTAGTGCATCGGAGGCGACGTTAAACATCACGTCGCTCTGCTCGATGGTCCAATCCATCCCGGCTGCCTGTAGCCAGATATCGAGAGATTGTTGCGGGGGCAAAATATTGCCAAGGCCATGCCAGGGTGTTTGACCGGTGTAGGCCATCGTATCGATCAGGTGAGCCATGAGAAATCTCCAATGAAAAAGGGACTGCACAGAGCAGTCCCTTGGGTAGGTTCATGGAGATAATATATATCTGAAATTAATTGAAATGAGACTTATTTGCCTCTCTGGTTTATAGCTATGGAATGCGCGCTGTGGTACCCCGTGTGGTACCCCAGGCCAAAAACGACCAAGGGGTTAGCACCATGAAGATGCTAACCCCTTGTTTTATATGGCGCTCCCGACTGGAGTTGAACCAGTGGCCTGTCCCTTAGGAGGGGATGGTTATAAGAGCTTTTAAATAAAAAATATCGTTAAAAAACAATGGGTTAAGTGCATTTTTGGATTTGAATAGCGCTGAAATAGCGCAAAATAATGCTTGCAACGCATGCGCAAATGCATTATTGGGTGGTGAAATGAGGTTACGAGATGGCGTCCCAGGCAGGATTCGAACCTGCGACCTCGCCCTTAGGAGGGGCGCGCGCTATCCAGCTGTGCCACTGGGACGTGCGCGCATTATATAAAAATACTAATAAAAATAAACAGCTAATGTCATCGCCAGCGACCACTGAAGTGCAGTTCGTCCCATTTTCAGCCGACAATCGCACTTACTGATGAGCAGGGTATCCATTTCACAATATCGATAATGGGATCGCCAGTGGCCACTGATGAGTAGATCAGCTCGTTGTCAGCCGACAATCGCTGCCTGTCTGTGTCAGAATTCCATTTCACGATACCTGTAGCAGATCAGGCCATTGAAGACTTCGGTGCGGATAGGCTCGTTGTCATCCGACAATAGGTGCCTGCCAGAGGCAAAATTCCATTTCACGATACCTGTAGCAATGTGGGCCAACGGGTAATCAGGTGCTGGTCGGCCCGTTGTCAGCCGACAATCGATGTTTGCCTGGGTCAAAATTCCATTTCACGATACCGATAATGTGGTTGCCAGCGGGGCTGAGGTGCAAATCACTCCGTTGTCAGCTGACAATCGCCGCCAGTCAGCAGCGAGGGTTCCATTTCACGATACCGATAATGTGACTGCGTCGAGTTTGAATTGGGCAGTAAATGAGCGACGTAATCTTGTCATTGAACACCTCAGGTTATGGTGGCAACTGTACCACCCAAAATGGTGTCCGGGATGATTAGCCCACTACACATCCATGTTTCCAGAAAGCAAAAACCCCGCAACGAGGCAGGGTTTCAGCATTGTATTATTTCAACTTCGCACTCAGGGTAGCGACTCTCCCTATCCCTTGATTCTAGGGCAAGTTTAAGCCACTAGTCAACATTTAGCCCGTTTAGCGTATAGGTTTTCGGCACCCGCCAACGTAGTCGCAGTTGGCCAGGGTCAGAGTTCTATTTCACAATACCGATAATCTGATCCCTTGCTGCCACTGAGGTGAAGATCGACTCGTTGTCAGCTGACAATCGCTGCCAGTCAGCAGCGAGATTTCCATTTCACGATACCGATAATGCGATTGCCAGCGGCTACTGAGGCGCAGATCCCCCGTTGTCAGCCGACAATCACAGTGAATCAGCAGCGAGATTTCCATTTCACGATACAGATAATGCGGTTGCCAGCGGCCACTGAGGTGCAGGTCGCTCCGTTGTCAGCTGACAATCGCTGCCAGTCAGCAGCGAGATTTCCATTTCACGATACCGATAATGCGGTTGCCAGCGGCCACTGAGGCGCAGATCCCCCGTTGTCAGCTGACAATCGCTGCCAGTCAGCAGCGAGATTTCCATTTCACGATACCGATAATGCGGTTGCCAGCGGCCACTGAGGTGCAGATCGCTCCGTTGTCAGCTGACAATCGCTGCCAGTCAGCAGCGAGATTTCCATTTCACGATACCGATAATGCGGTTGCCAGCGGCCACTGAGGCGCAGATCCCCCGTTGTCAGCTGACAATCGCTGCCAGTCAGCAGCGAGATTTCCATTTCACGATACCGATAATGCGGTTGCCAGCGGCCACTGAGGTGCAGATCACCCCGTTGTCAGCTGACAATCGCTGTCACTGGATGAGCAGAGTTCTATTTCACGATACCGATAATGCGATTTCCAGCGGCTACTGAGGCGCAGATCCCCCGTTGTCAGCCGACAATCGCAGCCAGTCAGCAGTGAGATTTCCATTTCACGATACCGATAATGCGGTTGCCAGCGGCCACTGAGGTGCAGATCGCTCCGTTGTCAGCTGACAATTGCTACGGTGTGCAGAGATGGATTTCTAGTTAAACGGCAAACGAGATCTGAGATCCGTTTGGCATTTCAACATTGAGCTGTAGTTTTCCCCCAGCAGCCTCGACCCAGCGTTTAAGCTCCATCAGTGTAATGTCCTGAATTGATGGATCTTGATCGCAAATCATGGGTTCGGTGCCAGACTGGGTCAGTACTTCACGGAGTTGATTTATATGAATCTCTAGTCGCATTTGCTCTGCTTTTTCCCTGGCCTGAGTGACAACGTCGGGCATTTCTGTGGTCAATATTTCGTCAAGCGTGCGTGCCATGGCTACCTCAAAAGAACACTCGATGGACTGGGTCCTGACAAAGTCATTTTGCGCTGAACGTAAGTGGCTAAGTTCCGAGCAATATAAATATGATCAGTATCACCTGTGTGGGCTGAGGTGTCTATGCACGGGCTCCAATGGAGCTTTTTTGTGTTTGCTGCGGCTATGCCGCCAGCAGCTGTACCAGTTGTAGGAGAGCTGCGTTGTTCCATTTCTCACTACCGATAATGGAGTGAGATTGATGTGGTGATAGGTGTATGGTCGCGGAATCAGGTATTGCTGTTGAATCTTGAAGCTATCGATGAATTGTTACGGTTGGATCACAGAAGTGGGGCGGTGAAAACAGTCAGTAAAACAATGTCAGCCAAGCTGAGCTGACTGACATTAGGTTATCGTATAGCTCTTTTCTTTGTTAACGACATAGACAGTGGAAACTCCACCTTGTCCTAGAACTTGGTTGCGATTTTAGTTGACCACGACATTAAACAAATCTGCACTCTTGAGCTTGAAGGTACAGCCTTGCTCGATGAGTTCCTCCCGGTTGGCCAGTACCAGCGGGTAGAGCAAGGGATGTTGTTGGTGTTCACCGTTATAGCTCACCTGCATCCGTTCCAATGCGTAATGTACTAAGGGGATCCGTTGGCTGAGCAATAGCTGGTTCCCGGTCATGGCATAGTCTCTGGCAATGATGGCCTGCTGTCCCTCGCTGAGGCCTGGATTCGGAACGACTACAGCGGTCACTTGGGTGTTCCACTCCAGATCTTGATCCCGGCCGTGAGGGGAGGCATCCAGCAGATCCGGTTCGCCCCGAAAACGACTCATCACAAAGTCCAGATATTCCCCTTTCTTCTCGCAGTAGGCACGTACGTGCCAGCGGATCCCGTCATAGACCAAAGTGTGAGGCACGATATTGCGGCCACTCTGCTCCTCTGAACTGAGGGATACGTAATCGACATCGACCCGCAGTTGGCCGCGCGCCGCTTGCACCAAGCCACGCACGATTTTCGGGTCGATATGGCGGTTTGGCACATCCAGGATCTCGATGTGGCCGTAGCGCAGATCCATCAGCGGCAGTGTCAACAGGCCCGCTTCATGTTGGCGCTGGTGCTGCTTTTCACGGTGTAGCAGCATCAGGTACTCATCCACTTTTCCCTCACTAAAGCGCGGGACAAAGTGCTCTGTGGGTTTGTATCCCTTCAGGCTTCTGTCATAGACCAGCCCTTCCGGTGAGTAGTGGGTCAGGTAGTGGTTGATATCCCGCGACGCCTGTTGGCGGCCGATATTGAAGGCGGTCATCAGATGGTTGGTGGTCAGCCGTCCCTCCCACTGCAAGACGATCTCCAGCAGACGAAAACGAAGGGTTTGATCCCAAGTGAGCTCTTTGGGTGCCATACGTGCTCCAAAATGCGACATGTTTATGTAACCAGTATCGGCATGAGTATACAGGCTACATATAATGAGTCCATCGAAATGAGCGCCAAAGGGGAATGCCATGAACGGGAAGCTGGATAGTGCGTACAGCCATCACGCCGCGTGCCGGATGCAGCAGCGCGGTATTGCTCCCGAGCTGGTAGAGCTGCTGCTGAGCATCGGACGTTCTTCTTATCACCAGGGACGCGAACTGGTTTATCTCGATCGCAAAGGCGTGACGATGCTGCAAGCCGAGTACGGAGTGCCAGCGGAATGCTGCCAGCGGCTGCGCGTTCACTATCTGGTACTGCAAGGCGGTGAGATTGTCACCGTCGGTCATAAAACCACCCACTTCAAACGCGATCGTCACTGAGGCGCTATGAACTCAAGTCTGTTATCAGGTCAGGCGGCCATGCCCCTGATCAAGGGGATATATTGCCTACTGCCAGCCGAGCGAGCTAGGGAGCTGACCGTTCTGCTTGCCAAAGGCACGTGTCACCAAGAGGGTGAGACTTCACCACTGGCGGTGGTGGTGGCATTGGCTATCCATGTCGAACAACATAGGCTGGATTGCACGTCACAGCCCATCTATCTGGGGCGTGAGCAACTGATGGTCGGTGCTGCTGATTTGCTGGGGGAGGATGCCTGCTTTGAAGATCAGGATGCGTTTCGTCTGTTGGCGCTGCTACTCGACAAATTGCTGCGAGGAGTGCGTGGCAGTCGCCAGGCCAAGCTGGATGGACTAACGGTAAGCGTCATGGAGCAGCGGGCGCTGGCAGCCACATCTCCGAATAGCGGCGCCGTGGTGCGCGGCAGCTGGCGGCGCAAGTCACGCAATCAGCTGGGCCATGCCAGCTGGCTGGATGTAGTGGAGGCAGCCCTCTGGTGCTTCTGGCATGGTGACGATTTGGCAAGCGGCGAAGTGCTACTCGGTGTGCTGCTGGGCAGGGATGAGCGGGTGCGGTTGGTCTATGGTCTGTTAACCGGGGCTTTCTATCTGTCAGATCGGACGGATTGAAGCCGCTGGGCCATCGCAGCGCGCCATCTTGCGACTGATTAACCAGCCAGCTCAACCACCGGATAACAGGCATCTCCCCACAGGGTATCGGGATGGGTCATCATCAACTCGATGATCACCGGCACCAGTTTGCCGAGCAGGTTGGCGCAATCCTTCAGTTGTTTGCGATTGACCGAGCTGTTCCAGGTCGCACCGCCATGAATTAACTGGTTGCGCAGGGTATAGAGGCGGTTAAACACCACGCCCAGCAACTGTGGGGTGTTGCTGCTGGCGAGGGCCTGGGTTGCCATCTTCTTGCCTTGTGCCAGCCGCTCCTTCCACTGAGCTTCGCTGATCTTGCCGCTCTGATAATCCCAGAAGCCTTGCAGCACAAATGGGGTGTCCAGCAGCATGCGGATACTGCCAGAGAATTCTTGCCAGACGAGTTGCTCGATCTGCTTATGCTCATCTAGGTCACACAGTTTCTCCAGAAAGCCTTTGAAGGTCTCCTGTTCCGAGAGGCGACGATCGTCATCGATTTCAGTGGCATAGGCCGCATTGAACGCAATCCAAAGAAAGATAAAGCGGCCATCTTCATCCTCGGCCATTTCGGCGCGTTGCAGCCAGCTTAATGCACGATGAACTCGTAGGTTGAGGTTGCTGGGAGAGTGTTCACGCAGCGTCCGGTGACGGTTTTTCAACTGTTCAAAATTCAACGACGATCTCCTTCTCAATCAGATGAATAGCCAGCTTCTGTAACCAGGACCACTGCACACAGTATTACTACGATCTCAACAGGTTTGTGACGAACTGGCTGGATTAGCAAGGGGTAATAACTACGCTTACTTTCGGATGACATCCTTCAGCTTAGCGATGGTCAGCTCCACCATGGTGGCCGACGATTTTTCCAGTGGGGCATGGTTGCACTCGGGACAGGCCTCAAACCAGGTGTGGCCACGCACCATAACGTCGCTCTTGGGAGCAACTGTCTTGTGCCAGCCGCAGTGGGGGCAATGAAAGGTAAATGGATGTGGTGGTACAGGCATGATGTTTCCCAAAAAGGTCCCTTTTGGCTTAGCCTATCATGGTTCGATATTGATGGGCGCAGCATCGATCACAGACTTTCTGCAATATCTACATTCGGCTGAAAATACTACATGTGCAAAACACCTGTATCGAAGCTCCACGCTAGGCTCGGTATAATTGTGAACCAACTCAGCTTCGCGAGCTGCAAGTTCAGTGGCAAACTTGGGGCGATTTATGATGTCAAGTTGGGTTGAGCGTCGAACAGTGCTGTTTCAAGGTACAGAGCTGTAAGCCTTCTGAGGGGGTATCGTCGGGCTTATATATTCGCACCTTCTCTACAGAAGGTGCGAACAGATCACTTGGCATGTATATGCCGCTGATATTGAACAAATGACTAGGCTAATTAGATGGAGGGGCTGTTCTTATCATCTAAGGTTTCGACCAGAAACCTCACTTCCACTCTGCGATTTCTCGGGTCCGCAGGGTCGATGTTGCTGAGGGGTCTTGAGTCGCCGTAACCGGCCACAACAATCCGCTTAGCCGAGGTATCATCAAGCTCACCAATAATGGCTTTCCTCACCTCCCTGGCTCTTGCCGCTGACAACGTAAAATTGTCGTCATAGACGGTGCAAAATCGCTGGAAGTCTGTCACGGGCCGGTTGACGGGGAGATTATCGGTGTACCCCTCCACAAAGATCTGAGCTTTGGGGTTTTCCTTCAAAAAACTCACCAACTTTGCCTGCACCGAGCCGACAGCGGTTTTTACCTCATCATGCAAACATGCACTCCCTCGCTCAAACACACTGTCCGCTAGGGTTAGACGATTAGACTTAGAATCCAGCACCATCAGGCTTGATGTGCTTTCATCGTTCATCATTGCCTTGAGGGCTTGCTTGAGCTGCGCCGTCGGATCCTTCCTTTGACTGCGCTCCAGTTCTGCCGCTTTCGCCAACTCCTGGTAATGCAGTTCACTGACACTCTTTTGCAGAACGGCGACCACCAGTAGCAACATCACGACAGCAGTGACGCCTGCCATCAAGTCAGAGATAGCGATCCATTCACTTGGTTTATCCTTCATGGTCGTGCCTTCTCGTTAGTTGGCCATCTCTGGGGCTGCCTCATGACGAGTCGCGACATGGATATCGTTCCGCAGTTCTTTCAGTACATGCAGCATGGCATTAGTGTTATCTGACACAGTTGCAATGATTTGCGTGTTAGATGCAGCTTTACCTGTGTTGTCAGCCAACAAATGTATGGGCTCAAGGTCAGTACGAAGATCGTTCAATGAGGACAAGATAGCCTTGAATTGAGGTAACACAGAATCGAGCTGTTTGATAGGTTTGAGGTTGTGCGGCAATTGTCCCACATTTTCCTCTATGTGTTTCAGCAACACAGTGGCGTTTTCAATCTTACTTAAGCCATCAGCAATTTTTTTCAGTGGTGCAAAGCTGTCAGGCAATTCCATGAGCGCTTCAATCACACTTTTTAGGTTGCTATTTGATTCATCAATTGTCTCACCGACAGTGGTCAAATGCCGGTTAGAGGCAGAAATTGCTCGCAGACCTGCTTCGATGGGCGTAGCCATGGCTTGTACAACACCTGTCGAGGCATCAATTTTTTCGGTTAAGGTCATTGTTGAAACGGTGAAGGCCGCCTGTGATTTTTGCTGAATCTCCAAAGCCTTGGTGATCGAGTCTTGGACCGCATCCATCGTTCCTTTCACATCGTCCGACAACTGAGCTAGGGCCGAAGAGATTTCCCTTGTAGCGTCACCAAGTTGTTGACTACCTCTTTCCAAGGTATTAGACGCCTGGGCACTCATATTTGTAATAGCAGCCCCCAAGTCATGGCGCACATTATTCAAGACATCGGTAAACTGAGTCTTAAAGAGACCAACTGCATCTACTAACTCCACAGCTGCGCCGCCAACCCGATCTGCTCCCGTTGCCATCTTGTCCGCGGTACTCGCCATGTTATTTACTATGACTTCAGTGCCTTTAGTAAAGTGCTTCATAGCATCCATCGTATCGTTCGTACTGGTTTGAATACTCTGTAAGTATTCGCTAAGCGTGGATGTCTGTGCTTGCAGGGTCTGTTGTAGGATATCTTGATGCCCCTTCACGCCATTGTGAATGTCTTGCAGATTCTTGCCGAGAGTCAGGGACTGCGCATTAATGGCTCGATTGAGCGATGCCCCAATCTCCTGATTGCTGCTATTCAGCTCCATTATATGGGTGTTAAATGATTGGAATTCCTTTTCATACAGAATATGTTGGTTTTTGCTTTGTTCGAGCAGCAGTGCCACATTCTTGGTAAGACCATCTACTACTCCATTGGTAATGTTTTGCATCTGGTCAAAGAGCTGTTGCTGCTTGTATCGCTCGTTGTCGACACAATGTTGCTTACGCTGATTAAGCTGCACTTTTACTCGTTGAATAACCCAAGTAAGTCGTTTCTCATCAAGACGGGTAAACTCTGATGTGATTTTGAGGAGCACGAAACCACAAATGCCCCACGTAGAGGTTTTGAACTTGGTCCCCAAGCCCTGAAGTAGACCAAGCAGATCATGCATGCTATTAGCTGCACCGCTGGCACTCATTGCATCCGGCTGTCCCAAGATGTTGGATGCATGATTCAGGGCTAAACCAAGCCCGAGGAAAGTTCCCAGAAGACCGACAACCAACAACATACTTGGCATGATTTCGGCAACTTTCTCCGGGGTAGTCGCCACCGCATGCCACAGGTCGGTTACGGAACCATGCTCGATATCCAGGTCGTCGCTGTCATCATCTGGGGTTCCCTGACGCCATTTCTTTTCCCATGATGATGGCTTTGCCACTAACAGGGTGCTGATGATGGTCGAGAAGATCATCAGCAGCAAAATGCACATAAAGGTGACCTGAATTGGGTCGGCAATGTCTGGCAAAAGGAAGTCGGTGATTTCCTTGGCGATCATGCTACGACCTCCAATACTCTCTCCATTCGTACATCTGCGTCGGCACTGAAGATATTGGCGTAGTCAGTTATCAAGTCTTGTTCTTCAAGCTCCAAGTCCTTAAATACAAGCCCATCTTGTGCGCAACGCATCAGGATCATGCCGACTTTAGCCCCATCCTTAAACAGATAGCTATGGCCATTGGCTTCAATCTCCTCTTGCGATTTTTCTAGTAGTTGCAGGAACCCTTCAATTGCCCCCACATAACGAGCTATATCCGACCGTTGGGTGTCCAGATGGTGCAATTTGTCTTTAGCCAGGGGGATCTCACCTTGTAGCCTTGCCAACTCAGCCTCTTCTTCAGGTGCGAGCTGACCCTGCAACTGCTTGTTCAGCGTGAGGCTTTTAAATGCCACATTCATCTGGGCAAGCTTTTTATTGCTCTCAGTCCATTGAGCATTTAGATCTTTTGCCATTGCTCCCCAAGAGCCCACCATTTCCTCAAACACAAAGGGAGCTAGGGTTGTCCCAAATTGCTCTTTAAGGACAACATCAAGCTTTTTGGCCGCAGCCATGCTTAGTTCAGGATTAACCTTTACCAAGTTGGATGCTGTCCTCACCAAGAAAAGAACGTCCGTGCCTATATCATCGATAGTCTTCGCATTTTGGAAGGTCGTATCTGCCATTTTCAGCAGTTTTTGTGTCGCGCGAAGCCGAAGGTAATGTTCAAAATCAGCAGGATCCCCCTCTAGAGCTTTAGCTAAGAGGGTTTTGGCGATTTTAAAGTCGTTGATAGATGCCGCCAACTCGCAGGTCTCTCGCGCTTGAGCGTCGTCTAATTCAATCTCGATACTCCGGAAGGTCGCTTGATGTTTTTGGGCGATAGCTAATTCTTCATCCGTCAACTCATCTTCCTGCTCAGCACTATGCTGTTGTGCTGACTGAGCCTTTTGCCGAGAAGCTTGCCAACGTTTGGCAAGTTCAATGGCCCATTTGATGGCAGAATCAATTTTTTTAGCAATTGGTGAGTTTTCAAATGCAAAGAGGGCTGTGATCCCTCGGTCCAACGCTAACAGGGCAGATTTAAGCCAGGGAAGGGGGGCTACAGCTGCGGCTGCCCGTATGAATTCTTGGGCTTTCTGCACATAAGGCTTAACGACTTGCCATGCCGCTTTAGTCGATTGGACAAATCCTTCTGCTTTTTCTGCCATCCAGCCTATTGCTTCTCCCGCTACTTCTTTAGCTTTGTTATACAATGCGCTGGCACCACGAGAAATCGCACTTCCGACAGAGCGGCAAAAACTAAAAAATCCCATATCGCTTCCTTCGTTACTCTTTAGTGTTTAGTGTGTTAATTGGCTAGTCCAAGCATCTTGACGCCAGCCTTTACTGACTCTTCGGATCCATACTGCGTCTCATGCTGCTGATGTTTTCCAACATTCAGCTTTGCAACATGGACCTCCTGGATGGCGGACGCTAAATGCTCCCATAACACTTTGGGTTCGGCATCGCCGCTCATCAGTGCTTTAGGAAACGCCGTACGCAAAACATTTCGGATTTCGCGCCCTGAGAGACCCTGGGATTCTTCGGCACAACGTTTGACAAGGGTATCTCGGTCTTCTGCTAACGGAACACCCGGTACCAGCAATCGCTGCCACAGTTGTCTACGGCAATCGAGGTCTGGGAGTTGGAATTCAATGTGATAGCGAATACGACTGACAAATGCATGGTCATAGTTTTTGGCGAAATTGGTGGCAAAAATGGTCACACCATCGAAACGCTCCAACTCCATCAGTAGAGTAGAACGCATGGCATTAATTTCGTTGTCGATGCCTTGGGTTACTGAAGAAAGACGAGCACCTAACAAGGTATCAGCCTCATCAAAGAAGAGTACTGCTGATTCGGTACGAGCAGTCTCAAAAGCAGCGGCGATGTTCTTTGCCGTGTCTCCAACGTATTTGCTTTCTAGCTCTGCAATGCCAATATGTATGAATTCACGTCCTAGCGTTCCAGCCAGCGCCTCTGCGGCAAGTGTCTTGCCTGTCCCTGGGGGACCATAAAGGTTGAGCACCATGTTTCGCCCCATCGGGTCAACGGCACCGAACCCCCAGTCATGGTAGATGGTTGTGTGAAACTTCATTGCACCAATCGCTTCATCTAACTTACGTCTTGTCAGGGATGTCAAAATCACATCCTTATCAAGGGTCAGTCGTGGCTTACGGATTTGGAATAATGATGCCGGGGATTGACTGTGCTGAGTGGGTGATTCATTCATGTGAGTTAAAGCGCTCTCAATAAGACATTTTAAAGCGAGCAACAGTTGCAGCGTGCACTCACGCCAAAAACAGCTCGTTTATTGTTCGCTTGATTAAATGCAGTTTGTTTCTGTTCGAACTGGACCATCGACGATAGATGCATAAACCCAACTACTCTGGTTCACCAGGGGCCTACCTCAAGTCAACTACTTATTGTTAATCTGGAAGCAAGATTCTAGTGGAGCCAATATACAGTTAAACCATGACAACTTGAATGGGTGTATAAATTCACATGTCACATTTTCAGGCAGAAGTTGGCTCAACTTCCAGTTTTTACCGCGCACCCTCCATCGTTATGTTGATTCATCTCATACTCTGCTTTGACTGCTACATTTATGACCAATATAACCAGTACGTGCAGAATCGTTTAGGTTGGGTTTCTTATGGAGCTCTTTTCCCGTGTTTGCAGCGGCTCTGCCGCCAGCAGTTGCCCAGTAGTGGTGGGGTGCTTTGTCCATTTGTACACTACGGATAATGGAGTTGAGATCAAACTTGGTGTTACAGCAGTGTCTCTCGGCAAGCCAGATAATACGTGCTCCACAACTCGCTAGCGGGTCGTCCATGCATTTTAATACCGATATCCAGTAACAACAGCTCCCACTGCCGTGTATCGCGAAAAGCCATTTCACGAGCCTGTTCGATGCTATGGGCAGAATAGGCGCGGAGCAATTTGTCTGATGTCGTTGAAAACAACCGTTCAAAAAAAGCTAGATCTTTTGCAGCCATAACCTGTGAGCGCAGTGCTGTTAGATGCATAGTGTCCATTTCTGAATACCGAACTGCATCCTCAATAAATGCGTCACAAACCTCATATGCAATCTCATGGGATCTCCCATGAGTACTGAGGGCAACGATTAGTAGAATGAGTTGAGTCATCACAAGATCTCTGCTGTCAGTATGAATAAACCAGTCTAGCAGTAACTAATGAAACCTGTGGGGTCTGAGCTCAAGTTTGGATCGGCGTTGAGCGGTTACGCATAACCTCACTATGTGGCTATATAAATATCAATTATTTTGATGATAAATATTGGCACCAAACTACAGCTAGGTGATAATGCTAGGCGATAAACAAATAACTATTTAGGCGTTATATCCATGAACGATTTTATCAAAACACTGTTGAACATTCGTAGTCTCCGGGCCGCTCTGCGTGAACTGCCATTCGAACAGTTGGTCGAGATTAAGGCCAAATTTGATGAGGTGTTTACAGAGCGTGAGGCTGCTGAGCTCCGATATCAGGAGGAAAATGCCGAGCGTCTGCGTAAGCTCGAGGAATTCAGCGAGATGCTGAAAAACGCAGGGATTGACCCCAGCGAACTGGTTGGTAGTGCAGCTCCGTCGAAAGCTGAAGGAAAGGAAAAGGCCAAGCGTGCGCCGCGTCCCGCAAAGTACAAGTATCACGAAGATGGCCAGGAAAAAACCTGGACTGGTCAGGGCCGTATGCCGAAAGCCATCGCTGAGGGCGTTGCTAGCGGAAAGTCCTTAGAGGATTATCTGATCTAATCCACAATTATCGTGGTATTGAAAGCAGCCGCAAGGCTGCTTTTTTTATTCATTCTACTATAATACATTTTGCTTATGGCGGCATGAACCATTTTGTTCATGCTATCCATCCATTACTCTACATGTATAGAGAGTGTTCAATGAAAATAATGACCACAAAAGAGGTTGAGGTTATAGCTGATATTCAGTGTGACGTATGCCATAAAAGTACAACTCAAAATATGAACCCAAATTTGTATAATCCTCAGTTTGGAGCCCTGACTGCAAAATGGGGTTATGGTTCGAAACATGATGGTACGGCATATGAGGTACATCTATGTGAGGAGTGCTTTTTTACTGTGCTGAGTCAGATAAAAAATATGCGTATAAATGATCATGCGGATTATGTTGACGATCAATCATTTGGGAAGCTTTTATCTCATAGCCTTGAGCTTATATGACATCATTGGTTCGACCAGATCTAGAAAAGGTATGTCTGTCATAGGATGAGAGCATGCCTTTTTATATAACTTTAATCAGCCTATGTCATAGTTTTAATTTCACGGAAGAAAATTAAATTCACCATGTAAGTCTAGTTAATTTCATATTTTAAATATTAACTTTCGCCAATGCCATTGATAACGTTAGTCGTTAAATTAATAATTTAGCTCAAAAAATTGTTGATATTATATTTAGTGTTTGCAATACTATAATTAGAGTGAGCATTAAATATCACCGAATAATTTAGCTCATTTCTTAATGTGACTTCGTATAAATCTATTGTATATTTTTTTGAAAAAAACTCTAAACCAGCTATGTTTTAATGTCTATTAAATTGGTTGGTTTGAAAAAAATGCATAACACTACTAATAATTATTATAAAGGTGCACGCAATTGAACAGAAAACCACGATCTGGTAGACCCAAAAAATCAGCTGATGAAAAACGCAGTTTAATGCTCCGAATCTCATTTAATGCAGCTGAGCAACGTATTTTAACTAAGCATAGTAAAACCTATGGTATTCCCAAAAAGTCTAGCCTGATTCGTTTTTTGGCTCTCCGGGAACCAGACAGTAATATCTCACCAGATTTTTCATATGATGATCGTGTGAGATTGCTCGAGGGGTTATACAATATATCATCGAATTTAAATCAAATCATGTTGTTGATTAGACAAGCTGAAGTCGGTAGTGACGTTTATAAATTTATTACTGACAGTAGTGATAACTCTCCAGTGATGCAGGCTTTATCATCTATAAATTCTCTGTTTATAGGAATTGAAAAAGCTCTGATTGGAGTGAAGTTGAAATGAATTTTGAAAAACACAGGTTCGGCCCAAACTTCCAGTACAGACTGTCTTATATTTACCGAGCTATACATATTGGTAGGAAACGAAAATCCATGCCATCACAGGTTTATCATCTCGGTGGTGGTGTAATTAATAGACCAAATATTACATTGAATGAAAGAGGTGAGGTCTCTGATTATGACATCGGGCCACTACTCATGGAGTTGAATATGCAGGCATCATTGTATGCAGGCACAGGAAACCAACTATGTGCACATTATTCACTATCATTGAGCCCTGATGAATCATTAACGCCATATCAATGTCTAGTTGCAGCTAGGCTGCTAATGAGTGAATTGGGATATGGTAGCGATACTCGATGGACATCTGTTATACACCGCGATACAAGCTCTCTACATGTACATGTTGTGGCATGTAGAGTAAAACTTGACAGAACCTTAGTTGATGATAGTAATGACTACGCTCGGGGAGTTGACGCTGCTCGAAAAATAGAAATTGAATTGGGATTGGCGAACTGTAAAAGTCCTGAGGCGAATTTCGGTCATGAGTATAGCATAGTCAATATTAAAAATGGCCGTGGTAGAGGGAGCTTTCATGCTATGCATGATTCCGCTTGTATTATCAGGGATGCAATGGACGAGGTTTTTAAAAACCAGCCGAACAACATGACTGAATTTGTAATTGGGTTGCGTGAGCATAATGTAATGGTCAAGCCGTGGAGAGCTGATAATCGTGAGCCACAGGGGATTTGTTACAGTATAGATGGTCAGCGATGGATATCAGGGACGAAAGTTAAAAAGTCACGGGCTACTTGGTTTAAGCTGATCGAGCAAGGTATTGAATATTCACCTAGACGAGATGATTACAGTCTTAACTTGGGTGTTTCAAATGAATTAAATGAATTAAGCGATCTTAGAGTGATACCGTTTACTGCATTGATTCGTTGTACTAAAAAACAATATTCCAAATTTAAAAATTCAGTGCCGTCATTTGTGGATAAAAAAACATATGGCACATCGTCATTCTCTTTCCGGCTTCTAAGATTGGATTTTGTTTTGCTATCAGTCGAGGAACCGACAGACAGTTTTATATCAAATGCATTAGCACTGTTGAAAGCCGTTTTGGCTACAATTTTTAGGAAAGGGCTGGATAGCGTTCATGCAGGATCAAACGCATTGGTTCCTGATGGATATATCCAAGATATTAACTCAGAAAAAGATACTATTGATAAGCCAAACATGTTTTTCTTAGACAGAGACAAGCTTAAGAATGAAATTTTGACGAACAATGAATGGATTGCTGATTGGTATGGGGACCCCATATCACACGAACAAACCAAAGAAAAAAACATAAAATAACAATAATAATGAGAGGTGTGGCATGGCTAATATGAGGTTGAATGCAAATCTTAGAACAGTGTCATTTAGTAAAACCGTGAGTGTACAGGAAGAACTGGAGCTCAGTTCTGGTATATCTGTGCGTAGGTATAAGGCTGTAAACGTTCACCTGGGCACTGTTGATGTAAACTCTGATTTTTCTCTTATAAAAGAGTTAACCGAGGCTGACGCAAAAAATGCAAAGCTATGGGTTCAGGAGCAGCAACGTCTTGTCCAGCATGCTTATATGGAAAATATGAGGCGTGGGTTCCTTGGTGGTTCTCCTGTGATTAAGCGTAGTAAAGGCGATGATGAGCAGTATAGTGATTGCTATGGTTTTATACCGGGTCGGAAAGTCGGTGAGTTTATTGGTGTGATTATTGATGCTATTCCTATGGTTGAGGAATGTAGCGTAGAGAAGGATGAGTATGAAAGAGAGTATGAGAAAGTGGATCGTTTTCGTAAGAAAGGATGTCTATCTGAGATACTTGATCTGCTATTATATGCCCTGAAAAGAAGCAATGAAAAAGTACCTTTCTCAGAAAATGAGAAATGTGACCTATATTGTGCTGAGAGAGTTCTTTTTTACTTTTGCACTGAAGGGATGGATATGAAACAGAGTGAGTTAGAAAGTGCCTCTCGAAATAAAGCTAAAGATAAATATAAAAATTTTACACGAGCTAAAAAACTTCCATGTACGAAAAAAGGAAGTATAGATATGACACCGGTTTGACCGGTGTCATTTTTGGCTTCGATTCTCTAATGAAGCAAGTCGTCATATAAGAGCTTTAGAGATCTCACGCTTAATTATATCCATTGCAGGTTGACATGCTGGACGACTAAATATTTTGTATGTTGACAAATGAGGGAGGCGTACAAGCAAGGAAACTTGATCCCCCCTTTCGTAACGCTGAATTTGGTATCTGACTTTCCCCCAGCCAATCTGTTCATTGATTTTTTCAACCATCTGGAAACCCTGCTTGGTTAAATGGCTATCCAGTTCATCAAATACGATTTTCGAAATCGCGATATAGAGTTTACAGTGAACCTGCTTTATACGCTCATTCCATATTTCACGAGCATGTTCAAGCCACTCATCCTTTCCTTTTAATGTATGCCAATTTCGTGAGCGGGCGGGAATATAGTTTGTCATCAGAGAGCCATCCATGAGCTGTTTGTATGATACACCCAGTTCATCACCAATCATTGTATATAAGTGTTTCATCTGCTGTTGTAGTGGAGCGTTTCCTTTCTTACAGCCCTTCCATCGTTCGTTGTAATATGCGCATTCTGACTCTACTGAAATTGCATTGGTATCACATGGTCCACCACCTGGATTTATACCAAAGAATGCGACAGGATACTGAGGGGATAGCATGTTCTCATACCTACAGAAAAGCAGGTCCCACCCCATATCATTCTTTAAGTTATCATATTTGTTTTGGATGAACGCAAACAGACTCTCTTTACACAAGAAATTGATATCCGTACTCATACATTGTCCATTACATCGTCAAAGTAGAAGTTAGATTGTTATTCTGAATTAAATGAAAGTCAACAAGATAGCGTTTTTACCATTTATTTTTAAAAAGGAAAACTTCATTACTCGTACTTGTCGATTTTAGAAGCCTTTTTATTTTCAGGGGGTGACTTTTAACTGTTGAAAGTTCATTGCAGATATCAATTATTTCCCAAGCCCCAGAGGGCTTTATACATAGTGACATGATTTACTATCTCTGGAGTTTAGTCACAGCCTTGGACTTGTCATGTTGCCTTCGCTAAAAAGTTATTTATGGCCATAATGCCCAGTTCCATTTTTATTCTTGCGGAGACATTTGCTGAATGAATATGAATTTTGGGAGGGATGAAGTGATTTGTCATTACCTCATTTTCTATCCAGAGAATCACGTCGTATCCGGTTCCTCTATCATCATCACCGAGGTCATGATCAAGACTAATTTCAGTCACCATCTCTGTTTTTAGCCATGCAATCGCCTCGTCCGGCCAAAAGACACGAATCCACCCTACCGGAGTTTTTCTTTCATCGTCCAGATACAATTTCATACCATTTTTTCCAGGTTCAGTTCCAATACGTGAGCAATCCCGCGATTGGCCCCATCCACAATCAGCTCACCGGGAAACGGTAGTCTGGATGACAAACCAAGATCGGGATCGATGTAGTAGACACATGCGCCAGGGTTGATGTTTTTTAACAGAGAGCTCGCAGGCTCAACAAGCAAACTGGTGCCGACAACTACTACGATATCAGCCTCGCAGAGCCAGCGACGAGCTTGTTGATACTCATAAACTTTTTCGCCAAACAGCACGATATCTGGACGCAATTGTGAGCCAGTGGATGGGCAGCGATCACCGATCGCCACATCCTCATGCCAAGGCTGCCGATATTTTTTGCTACGAAAACCTATGGGGACCAAAAACTGGATTGAACCATGCAGATGAAGGAGTTCACGGCTACCTGCTCTCTCATGTAAGTCATCAATATTTTGGGTGATGACCCTAACAGTACATTTCTGTTGTAGCAGGGCTATCAGATAATGCGCCTGTGAGGGGGCGGCTTCTAACATGGTTTGACGCCGTTTGTTGTGAAAGGCCAAGAAGCCAGCCAGATCCGTACTCATGCTATTAGCGTGGGAATAGCACCAGTTCTCATGATTACTCCAAATGCCCTCACTTCTAAACGTGGGCACACCGCTTTCCGCTGACAAGCCCGCCTCGGTAAAGAAGAGGATTGTGGGATGGTAGGGCTGGCCCGTTATCGCGGCTTGTGCTCGTTTTTCTCTATGACGGCGCTGATGTCTACGTGCTCTGGAAGATATTGGTCGCATACGACCACCTTTCGTTATGGCACGACCGGCCCACCCGATTGATTTGTTTCTGAACCTGGGGGGTTGGGGTCACACCTCATTGCTATGTTTCTGCTCACCTCATCGAGGTAAGAATGAGGAGGAGCGGCAGTTACCAGTTGAGATCAAACAAGCTGCGACTAATGGATGTAATTGCACTAGCAGACCTGGCACTTTGTTTACTGATGGGCTCGCTATGCATGAAAAACCAGTAGCGGTACTCCTGAGCAAAATGGTCACTTGCCTGCAAAACCGGTTCCCGGTAATCGCGTCTTATGCGCTCTGTTATGACCCGCTGTTCATCCAGATGCAGATCTTTGAGGCCAAAGCCATGTTGTTGGACACACCAGTCGACAACACACAAAGCGGTTAACTGGTTGTATCGCCTAAACGGTCGGATTGAACTAATCAGATAAAACAGTTCAGCCCCTCTGGCAAAGATACAGGGATAGGCCTCCTCCCTGATTTGGTTTTGCTGCACGCGCATGATGGTCCAGTCCAAGATTTGAACCATACCCTGGGTGGTCATCGAGGGTGTTTGATCAATGGCACGACTGACGAAACGATGGATTTGCAGGACTTTTCTTGTGGAAATCATGATTGCTTACTCACACATTATTTAGCGCAAAGCACACTCGTGTAAGGAAGGTTTAGAAGCCTTGAAATAATGTTTGAGTAGTGGAAGCTCAGTGGGTACACAGAATTTTTCATGCACTAGCGTGTGTATTATGCAGGATTTGGAATGTATATACTGAGCGACTCGGGTTGTATTTTGAGGTAATCCCCGCCTCATACTGGGCCTTTATAGAGGATAGAGTGTGTAATGAGTAAACCATTTGGTTCCGGCAGCGTTACAGTTCAACCATCTCGTGGCCTGTGGCAGGCAAGCTACTTAGGGCAGAAAGTCACCTATAGCGAAGCGCGGTTTGGAGCAATGGCAGAGACCCTTGCTCACCGGGCTTTGTTAAAATTGCAGGCTGGAAACTTTGACCCTGTGTCCGACGATCTGCAATTTAAGCTGTCATGGCGAATGCTGGATGCTGCCAGGCAATTGGGGCTCTCATTGGGCCAACTGCGGCAGTGGATGCTAACTGGAATGCTCAACGGACATGAGATTAAACCACCAATGCGTGATGTGAAAGGCGTTGACCGAATCACCGGTTGCGAATTGATGTTGGCGCAAGAGCGCCTTGCTGAGTGCAAATCCGGGTTGTCACTTTGCAATGGGTAATTCATCCAATGCGGTTGTATAGCGGGGACTGAGTTTTTCACGCTTCATCATCCAATCACTGTTGTCTCTCCCACAAGATCCAAAATGAATTTTTCCTAATCGTCCCTGGTTGATTCGGTCGATCATCTGCATTAGGTCCTGGCTGCGGGGCTTATGTTGATGATGGTCGAACAAATCTCCCTGCTGGCTGCCGATAGGAGTGAAGTCGGCTAGCATCACGCCCCCTTTTTGGTAGCGGCGCCCATCCCGCCAGATACGAGAGAGCAGTGAGTGGATCACTCCCAGCAGCTCCTTGGTATCGTTTGTAGGCACAGCCAGCGTGGTGCTCACTTGGTTGCCGTAGTAGGGCTCTTTGTCATTGAAGGGGCTGGTACGAATGAATAGGGTGACATGGCGACAGCACATTCCCTCTGCCCGGAGTTTTTCAGCTGCACGTTCCATATATCCTGCGAGTGCTTGATGCATGGAATTCATGTGTGTGATCCGTTCACCGAATGATCGGGAGCAGATGATCTGCTGTTTGGCTTGTGTGTCCTGCTCCAGGCTGGCGCATGGGTAGCCGCGTAGCTCTAGCACGGTTCGCTCAACAACGACCCCATAACGATGCCGTAGGTTTTTACCATCGACAGAGACTAGGTCCGCCACACTATTGATCCCTTGCGCTTCGAGCCTGGCGGTCAGTTTTCTACCTATTCCCCATATTTCCCCGACCGGAGTTATAGCCATCAAACGCGCTCGACGTGCCTCATCACGCAAATCAACCACTCCACCAGTAGCAGGCCACTTCTTCGCGGCGTAGTTTGCCAGCTTGGCGAGTGTTTTGGTTGGCCCGATCCCGACGCCGACTGTGAGTCCAGTCCATTGCTGTATTCGTTCACGGATCTGACGACCATATGCTGTCAGGTCTCCCGCCCATGATTCGTTCAGTTCAATAAACGCCTCATCAACACTGTACACCTCGACAGTCGGCACCATGCCTTCCAGCGTGGTCATTACGCGCTGTGACATATCACCATAGAGGGCGTAGTTGCTCGAGAACCAAACACCGCCTACGGCCTCGAAGAACTGACGGATCTGGAAGTAGGGAACACCCATCTTGATGCCAAGCGCCTTGGCTTCTGCCGAGCGAGCCACAACGCAGCCATCGTTGTTCGATAGCACCACGATCGGGCGCCCCTTGAGGTCTGGCCTAAACAGGCGCTCGCAGGACGCATAGAAGTTGTTCACATCGACGAGGGCAATGGCGTTGGGCATGGTTTACCCCAGTTTGGTCTTGTGGAGCACATAGGTTACGACGCCAAAAATTTCTAGTTCCTGCCCGTCCAATAGATGGATGGTTTGGAAATCCGGATTGGCGGGTAGCAGGGCAGGGAACGGGCGTTCTTGCAGCTGTTTGACAGTGAATTCTCCATCAAGGCAGGCTAGAACGATAGCGCCGTGGCGGGCCTTGAGCGCCCTATCTACGATCAAAAGATCCCCGTCATTGATGCCCTTTTCCACCATGCTGTGGCCACTGGCCCTGACATAGAAGGTGGCAGCGGGATGCTCAATACAGATCTGGTTCAGATCTATGGTTTGCTCAATATAGTCCTGTGCTGGGCTAGGAAAGCCGCAAATCACAGGGGACAGAAAAAGCGGCAGCTCTAGAGCGTCCGGGGTTGGATGTGGGATGGCGAACATGGTGGCTCACTGGCTACTGTTTTTATATACAGTATAGCCGTATTGCATAACGTGTGCATCCGGTGTCAGTTGACATACCGGCCCCATTAGCTATGTTCGGTTCACATGTTATTTGGGTTCATAGGACGCGTGATGGAATCAACAGTTTTTAAGTGTGGCCGTGGCCAGGGGGTTTACCTGCCCGAGGCAGTGGCCCTGCCAGATGAGGTCACGCATGTTGAGATCGTCGTGGTTGGTCGTACTCGCATAATCACACCTGTAGGTGAGTCCTGGGATAGGTGGTTTGATGAGCCTTGTATGAGCACCGACTTCATGGCCGAACGTGAGCAGCCAACCGCTCAGGAGCGAGAGAAACTCTGAGGTCCAGCAGGGTAACTGAGTTGCGTAGCTGAGAGGGATTGTTTTTATATATATAGATAAAGCGTATCCCTCTCACCTGAAAAGGTGAATAGCTATGGCTATCATTCTCGCGTAGCGAGGATTGTTCATAGATCTGTCGGACTCGCCCCCCAGGCAGGATAGCTCAGTAGCCATTTTTTCTAGGTTGCACCACTGGTCGTGGTGCATGTGATCCAGTTATCTACCCGTGGTTTCCATTGGACCATTCGTTGAAGGTGTTTTGGTGGCACTAGAGCTGAGGTGCACAGCTGAGAGGGATTGTTTTTATATATATAGATAAAGCGCACCCCTCTCACCTAACAGGTAACGATGTGGCTACATCATTCTCGCATAGCGAGGATTGTCCATAGAGCTGTCGGCGCTTGCTCTCCCTGGTAGACAGGATAGCTCGATAGCAATTTTCTATGTTGCACCACTGGCGTGGTGCATCTCATCCAGTTAGTTATCTGGCCAAGTATTCCACCAGGAACTTGTCAAATGGGGTATTCCACTTGTTGTAATCCCCGGACTACCTGGCACATGTCGAGCACTATCATGGCTGTGCGCACCTGCATAGGAACAACCTCAACACTGGCTGACGAAAACTGTACTAGCTTCATTCGTTTCCATTTCATAAGGTCTTATAGCCGTAGCTCCACAACAAAGACCTATCTGTAGCATGGAAGTAACAATGGAAAGAATTTCACTGCATTCGTTAATTCAGAGAACTATGTGTATGTTGGGGTTCTCATTAGAAAGTATGGCTGATCGGGTATCAGCACTAATCTGGCTTGGTGATAATATCGGTGAACAATGGCCATATTATATTGATGACTCAACAATAGGGTTTAACGATTGGAAATTCATACGCGATGCTGACTCAGGAGAAATCGTATTTAGTAATATGCAAGTCCCTGCTATTAGTAAACATGAGTTGGTAGAGGTCTATCAGGATGATTTTTCTGAAAACAATAATACAACTATGGAATAGTTGATATGAATGTATACCTCAAAAATGATTCATTAGAAATGGAACCACTAACAGATGAAGAGCGGATAGGGGCAGCTCGAGATCCATTGACTACGCCGGAGCAGTTAAACAAGCTATCCATGGACGATGATTCATGTGTTCGTTACTATGTCGCTGGAAATCCTGCAACTCCTATTGAAGCAATTACTCGACTAGCTCACGATGATGACGAGGATGTGAGTGAATTAGCTATCAGCAGTGCTGTCATTCAACCTAGCACTCTCAGCGAATTATCGAATCATACTAATGTTGTACAGAGAGCTGCCGTAGCTAGAAATCCGTTAACCCCCACAATAGTGCTCATTTCATTATCTACAGATGCGGATAGACATGTCCGTGCAAATGTGGCTCGTAATCCCACAACCCCCTTATCCTTATTAAACGTGTTATCTCTGGATGAAGCAGAAGATGTCCGTGTCGGTATTGCTGGTAATCCGAAGGTTTCTCAAGCGTTATTGATACAATTGCTTGAGCGGACAAACCACGATGATATAAGAGTTTTGGTTGCGGCAGCCGGTAATCGAGCCTTGCCATCAAGGATGTTGATTCAATTTGTTTCTGATGACCGTCCTTTAATCCGTATGTCAGCGGCGAGTAATCCGCTACTAAAACCTGAACAGATGAACGAGTTATTTTTTGATAGTGATGAGTATGTGCGCAAGGCTTTGATGCGAAACCCTGCCTTGCCAGGTTCATTAAGCATGTGTTGCGTGGATGATCTGGTATAAATCTACGATAAGTGTTACAGAGCTCATACTTATGCTTAAATGTAATTAAACAAAATTCTGAAGATGATAGATTGAGATCAAGTTGACTAAATGGATACGTGGAGGTTGTCATGACATATAGTGAATACACTGGCGATGATGCTGCACATGATATGATAAATAAAGAACAGTTCATGAAGCAGAAATATCAAGAGGCAGTTTCTTACGAATTTGGGATCGGCGTAGATGCTGACTTTCTAAAAGCGATTGAAATATATGAGATCGCGGCGTCACGCGGCCATCCTCAATCAAATTTAAAACTTGGTATGTGCTATTTTCATGGGTGTGGAGTGACTCAAAATATAAATAAAGCAATTAAGAATTTTAGGAAAGCAGGGGAGAGTGGGTGTGCCCTGTCCTGCTTTACACTAGGATGGATTTATGATGAAGGGATTTTAATATCTAAGGATGATGATAAAGCCGAATACTGGTATACAAAATCAGCTGAAAATGGCAATAGCAATGCACAGTATAATTTATCTCAGCTGTGTTTGAAAATAAGTGAAAAAACGGCCAAGAAAAGCTATGAAAAAAAGTCAATTGAATGGCTTGAGTTGGCAGTGAAAAATGGCCATCCACTGGCCCAATTGAAAACGGGCATTCATTTAGTCAATAAAAATGAAGGGCCAGAGGTTGATGTACATGCAAATCAGCTATTTACACTCTCAGCCGAACAGGGGAATATTGATGCGTTATATCAATTAGGGTTAATGCATCTAAAAAGCTACAAAAAAAATAATGTTGAGCATGACATCAATATGGCATTTGAGTTTTTAAATAAAGCAAAAGATGCCGGACATATCCAGGCGCAAGTAAAAATTGGAGACATGTACTGTTGGCTAGGATACGACCTTGATAATACTCAGTGTGAAAAGATTATGATTGGTGGGCGTGAATATGAAATAGGGCCCGGTTGGGAGCATTATCTCGAAGCAGAAAAAAAAGACAACATGGAAGCTAAATATAAGGCCGGCATCATACTGTTAAATAAAGATGCGAGCTGTAGCGATGGATTAGAGATGCTAGCGTCTGCTGCATATGGAAACTATCCTGCCGCTAAATATTTACTGTCTGTGAAAGAGATTTGTGATCTTTGGCCATTGCTGAATGACCATGAAGATTTTGAATTGTATAAAGATAGATTTTTCAATGATATTGAAGATATAAGAAGTCAGCTTGATTATGCGTCTAAACATGGAATAAAAAATGCCAATCTGCAATTGGCAAAATTGTATTGGAGTTGCTACCGGGCTGGTAAAATAGACATTGAACTTTGTGAGATATCTAGCCTGCTGTATTCTTGGGTTAGCGACTATAATTTATTGAAGTACACAGAAGTTCCTTATTGCACTTATTTAGATGACATATCTCTAGATGAGCTTATTTCGCTTGCTAAATCAGGTGATAGCAAGGCTCAATTTGTACTGGGGACTCACTATGCAAAAGGGAGCATAGTTTCTCAGGATCTTGAAAAAGCTGAATTTTGGTATAACCAATGTATTGGTTCTGGAGATACAGAAATCCTATGTCGTCTAGCATATATCTATCACATTGGTGATGGAGTAAATGCAGATATACATAAATGTAAAGAAATTATGGATTCCTACATTAGTCAATTCCCAAGTCTTTATGATGATGATATAAACTATCGACGTGGTTATATCGCACTACATCATGATAAGAACAAGGACGATGCAATTAAATCGTTTGAGTTGGCTTCTCGTAATGGTGTTCATTTAGGTGCAACATATAAACTTGCAAAAATGTATTTGAATGATAATGAGAAGTATGAAGATGGGGTTCATATGTTAATCTCCATTATGGGGAGAGGGGTAAGCGATCCTGGTGAGTGTAGTTTGCTAGCTCTTATTAATGGATACTCTGAAAATGCAAGAAGTGGTATTCGTGAAGATATCAATAAAAATGTTATAGCTCCTATCTTGGATGATGTGCTGTGTTTGCCTACAAGTTTCGAAAATGAAGTTAGTGATGCTGTAGGTTATTTATATCACATCGCTAATTAAATTCGCGATGTAATATTTGATATCAAAGTAAAAGGGCGCCATTCTCAGGTGCCCATTAATAACCAGGGGGGCGAATGGTTCCTTGGTTGTTTGCAGCACCTGATGAGAAATTACCCATGAGCAACATGAAGCTGTAAAGGGTCTGGCCGGTGTAGAGCTGCCAGAGGCCAATGATAGCAATGTGAGAACAGGGGGCATCACAGCGGTATCAACTTAGAAGGTGATAGAAAGACAGTTAATCAGAAACCCGTTAACACCTTAGTGTGACGGGTTGTAACCATGATACTGATTTGAAGAAGATAGGGCTCTATACGAGCCACATCCGTTTGAGCAGTAACATCCCCCATGGTAAAGTGGCTCCATTGTGAGAGTTTGCTCTCTATCCTTTTGGTACAAAGAGATTTTTTCATGTTAACAGGCAAAATACGCAATCAAATCGACCAAGTGTGGACCATGTTCTGGACTGGCGGGGTTACCAATCCCATCTCGGTCATTGAGCAAATCTCTTATCTGCTGTTTATTCGCCGCTTAGACGAGCTGCAACGCACTGCCGAGCGTCGCGCACAAGCCACCGGCATTGCTGTGGCTAACCCAACCTTTGGCGCTCATGAGCAAGCGCTGCGCTGGAGTAATTTTAAAGATAAAGACCCCGACGTGATGATGGAAATCGTGCGTGACAAGGTGTTTCCCAAAATCAAAACCTTGCACCATGAAGGCAGCTTTGCAGAACACATGAAAGACGCCATCTTCATTATCCCTTCCGCCAAGTTGCTGTCACAAGTGGTCGATTTGCTCAACGCCATCAACATGGACGACAAAGATACCAAGGGTGACTTGTACGAATATCTGCTTAGCAAATTGCAGCAGTCGGGTGTCAACGGCCAGTTCCGAACGCCACGCCACATTATTCAAATGATAGTTGAGCTTATGGAACCAAAACTGGGGGATACCATCTGTGATCCAGCGTCAGGTACATGCGGATTTTTGATGGCAGCGCTAGAATACGTTGAAAAGCACTATAAGCAAGAAGTCAACAAGCCCGAAAACCGCAAACATTTTAATAATGCAATGTTCACCGGTTTTGACTTTGACAAAAGTATGCTGCGCATAGGCGCGATGAACATGTTGTTACATGGTATTGAAAACCCTAGTGTCTTCTATCGTGATAGCTTACAAGACCAAGGCGATGCCAATATTCGCGAGGCCTACAGCCTGATCTTGGCCAACCCACCGTTTAAAGGCTCGGTGGACTTCGACATCGTAGCCCCCGATCTATTGCGTGCCTTGGGTAAAAACCCTGCTGCCAAAAAAGTTGCGCCAAAGTATAAAACCGAAATCGATGAAAATGGTAATGAGATCCAGGTTGAAGTGAAAACCAAAGGGCCTACCGAAAAGTCTGAACTGCTGTTTTTAGCGTTGATTTTACGCATGCTCAAAGTCGGTGGCCGCGCCGCTGTGATCGTGCCAGACGGAGTATTGTTTGGCTCAACCAAGTCCCATAAAAGTATTCGCGAAAAAATCGTTAATGAGCAAAAGCTAGAGGCCGTTATTTCTCTGCCATCCGGGGTCTTTAAACCTTACGCTGGCGTTAGCACTGCGATTTTAATCTTTACCAAAACCAACTCCGGTGGCACGGACAAGGTGTGGTATTACGACATGCAGGCCGATGGTTTTTCCCTTGATGATAAGCGAACCCGGTTGGCAAAAGCGGGTGAACAACCAACTCATGAACAAAGTAACATTGCCGATATCATTACCCGCTTTACCAGCTTGACCCACCCCGATGGGGCCCCTTACCTCGGCAGCCCGGAATACAAGCGCAGCCGGACCGACCAAAGCTTTATGGTGCCTGTTGCCGATATTATTGCCAGTCAGTACGATTTAAGTCTCAATAAATATAAAAAAGTGGTGTACGAAGACGTGCAGTACGACTCGCCAAAAATAATTTTAGCGCGAATTAAAACCCTGCAAGAGAAGATGACAAAGGGTGTAAGTGAGCTAGAAGGGTTACTGAAATGAGTTGGAATGTAGTCAAGCTATCAACCGTTTGCAACATTGATATGGGGTCAGCACCAAAAGGCTCAACATATGTTGAGCTTGGTGAAGGTGTGCCATTAATTGCAGGGGCTGCGGATTATGGTGAGGTATTTCCACAACCTAAAAAATCAACTTTAGAGCCCACAAAGTTATGTGAAAAAGGCGATATTATATTATGTGTCCGTGCCACAATAGGGGACTTGAATTGGGCTGACAAAACGTATTGTTTAGGTCGAGGTGTTGCTGGATTGAGAGCTCATGATGAGAAACTTGATGCTAAATATTTATGGTACTTCATTCGTTCAATAGAAAATGAATTGTATCTTAACTCTACAGGCTCTACTTTTCCTCAGATAAATAAAAAGGTTATAGAGTCCATTCAAATACCACTACCACAACTCGAAACCCAAAAGAAAATAGCTGCGGTATTAGAGAAAGCTGACCAACTTCGCAAAGACTGCCTGCAAATGAAGCAAGATCTTAACAGTCTCGCCCAATCAGTGTTTATTGAGATGTTTGGCGATCCTATTACCAATCCAAAAGGGTTGGAGTTAAAATGTATTTCTGATGTGGCAAATGTCATTACTGGTAATACGCCATCACGAGCTAAATCTGAATATTATGGTTCTGATATAGAATGGATTAAATCTGGGAATATTAATACGCCTTCAGATTACCTTACTATGGCAGAAGAGTACTTATCAGAAAAAGGGAAGGCTGTTGGAAGAACTGTTGGTGCAGGTTCAGTCTTGATGACTTGCATTGCAGGTAGTCCTGAATGTATAGGGAATATAGCGATTACAGATCGTAATGTTGCATTTAATCAGCAAATCAATGCGTTGGTCCCCAAAAAAAATATTCTAAACACCGAATTTTTATATGTTCTTTTGAAGGTTGGGAAGAAAATTATTCAAGCAGCCTCAACTAACTCCATGAAAGGAATGATAAGTAAAAGTAAGCTTGAGGCGATTCGATTACCATTTCCTAACTATATAAAGCAGTGTGAGTTTTCTGACATTTATTGCAAGTTACAAAAAATAGTAAAAGAGCAAGAACAGCAAGTATTTGAAACTGAACTGATGTTTAATGCTCTCATGCAAAAAACCTTTAACGGCGAACATGACCTTAATACGTTAAAAAACAATCAGATGTAAAAGGAAGTTACATGTCAGATACGGTCACAAAGCTAGCAACAGCTAGCACATCAAGCGTGGCGCTCAGTAGCAGCAACTTTACCTTTATCCGCGCCACACTTGCTGGACAAGGCGGTGCGGACAATCAGTTTAGCTTGCGCTGCACCGAGATACTGGCTCGCGCCCAAAGCGCTGAGGCCAATATTAAAAGCGACCCGAGGATTGCGGGGTTTTATGCCCGCAATGCCTTGGAGCTGATGGTTGAAACCGTCTTTGACATCGACAACTGGCTGACGCGGCCACGTCATGATGTGACCTTGATGTCGCTGATCCACGATAAAGGCTTTAAAGAGAATCTGGCCAGTAACCTGTTTCCCAAGCTGAAACTCGTTATCAAGATTGGTAACGAGGCCGTACATGGCAAGAGTGCGCTCCCAGAGCGCGATGCACTGCAAGCGGTGAAAGAGTTGCACCATGTGCTCTATTGGTTTATCCGTACTTATACTCCGCAACTTGATAAAAACCACTTTAGCGTCGAGCCCTTTGATGAAGCGTTAGTTCCGCAAAAGCTCGCCATTGATGCTGGTCTAGTGACCAAAGCTATCAGCAGCATCAAGCGGGTACAAGAGCTTGAAAAACAGCTGGCCGAGAGCGACGGCATCAAGCGTGAAGCATATCAGCAACAGCTCAATGAAAATGCGGCGCTAAAGGCAGAGAACGAAGCCTTGCTTGAGCAAATTGCAAAAGCCAAGCAAGCGTCCGATAGCTCGCAAGATAGCCACGACTATAACGAAACCGAAACTCGTAATTACCTTATCGATGCGCTGCTCAATGAAGCGGGTTGGCCACTTAAGGATAAGCGGGATCGCGAATACCCTGTAACCAACATGCCGATTTCACCGGCAAACCCGCAGGGCAATGGCTTGGTCGATTATGTGCTGTGGGGAGATGACGGCACAGCGCTGGCGGTAGTGGAAGCGAAACGCACCAGTCGCCGCCCAGAAGATGGCCAACAGCAAGCCAAACTCTATGCCGATTGTCTAGAAAAGCAATGCGGTGTGCGGCCCATTATTTTTTACACTAACGGTTACGAAACTCGCCTGTGGGATGATGCCTTCTACCCGCCTCGTACCGTACAAGGCTTTTATACCAAAGATGAACTGGCACTAATGATAAGTCGGCGCCACGACAGGATATCGTTTTTTAACTGTGATTCTGGGGAAGCTAACAAGCTCACCGCTCAAATTGATGAAAACATTACTAATCGCCATTATCAAAAAGCCGCCATTACCCATATTTTACAGCATTTTGAGTTAGACCATCAGCGAAAAGCTCTGCTAGTGATGGCCACCGGCACAGGTAAAACCCGAACCGTGATAAGTTTGGTCGATTTGCTGGTCAAAAATAACTGGGTGAAAAACGTGTTATTTTTGGCTGACCGCAATGCCCTGTTAACTCAAGCAAAAAAGCATTTTGTTAAGTTATTGCCTCGGGTGAGTTGCTCACTATTGAGCTCAGGACAAAGCAAAGACAGTATCGACAGCCGCTTGTATTTTTCGACTTACCCGACCATGAAAAACTTGCTGGACCGGGGGGCTGACGAGCGCCCGTTTGGGGTGGGGCATTTCGATATAATCGTGGTAGATGAAGCACACCGCTCGGTGTATTCGAAGTATCGGCAGATTTTTGAGTATTTTGATGGTTACCTTCTGGGGCTCACAGCCACTCCAAAAGACGAAGTAGAAAAAGATACCTACAGCATTTTCGATTTGCAAAAAGGCATGCCTACTTATGCTTATGAAGACGCCAGTGCCTATGCAGAAAAATATTTGGTGCCGCCAACAAAAATATCAGTTGCTACTAAGTTCATTCGTGAAGGAATCAAGTATCAAGAGTTGTCTGATGAAGAAAAACAAGAGTGGGAAAACAAGGCTGAGCTGACCGATCGCGAGGAGGTGTTACCTTCTGAGGTGAATAAATTCTTATTCAATGAAGACACCGCCGAGAAGATGTTTGCCCAATTAATGAGTAAAACTGAGCTGGGGGGAATTCATGTAGAAGGCGGTGATGTGATTGGAAAAACAATAATCTTTGCCGCTAACAACGACCATGCTGTATTCCTCGAAAAAATGTTTAACAAAAACTACCCTAAATGGGCAGGCAAGTTAGCGCGAGTGATCACTTTTAAAGAAACCTACGCTCAAAGCCTGATTGATGAATTTGGGGGGGATGAAAACGAGCGCAAAGACTTCGACCCGAACAACCCCACCTGCCGTATTGCGATCTCGGTAGACATGCTCGATACCGGTATCGACGTGCCTGAAGTGGTGAACTTGGTATTTTTTAAAGTGATCAGATCTAAAGTGAAATTTACACAAATGATCGGTCGCGGCACGCGTCTGTGTGATGATTTATTTGGCCCTGGACAGCATAAGACAACCTTTAAGGTGTTTGATTATTGCCAAAATTTTGAGTACTTCGATGCTAATCCAGAAGGTTTACCTGTTGGCATTGCTAAACCATTGATGCAACAGGTATTTGAAAAAAGGGTTAATTTAAGCATCTTGCTCAGTAAACGCTTGGCTGATGAAGGCTATATCAAGCAACACCCTGAAGATGCGGAGCGGTTACGGGAATTAAAGCATTACCAGTTAGACATGCTACATCATCAAGTCACAGGGATGAACTTAGATAACTTTATTGTCCGTCCGAAACGCCAAGCTGTTGAACCATTTCTAGTTCGCGAGCACTGGGACTGCATCGACGACACCAAGCACACTGAGCTAGAAAGCCATATTGCAGCTCTGCCTACAGAGGCTGAGCCCTTCAACCCTGTGGAGCAAGTGAATAACTTGGCCAACCGCTTTGATAACTTACTGTTGACAATGCAGTTAGCTTTGCTGGAAAAGGGCATAGTGCCTGAGCCAAGTCGGATTCGCGTGATGGAAATCGCCCAGCAATTGGAAGGGAAGTCGGTTATTCCGGCGATACAAGCGCAGTTGCTGTTGTTGCAAGACCTGCAAACCGTTGAGTTTTGGCAGCACATTCATTTGGTTACACTTGAAGACATTCGCCAGCGTTTACGGAATTTGATGTTCGCCTTAGACAAAGAGCAAAAAGAGAGGGTGTACACCAACTTTGAAGATGAGATTCAAGGGGTACACGATGTGACGACAGTGTATACCAGCCCGGCAGTCGACTTGGTCCAATACCGTAAAAAGATTGAGTTGTATATTCAAGATCACCAAGACCAACTCACCATTCAAAAACTGAAAAGAAACAAACCCATCACTCAAGCCGATTTGGACGTGCTAGAAGGGTTGTTGCTCGATGCCAGTGGCATGAGTGATGTGGCGACATACCGTGAGCAGATCTTGCAAGACAAGCCATTAGGCACCTTTATTCGAGAATTGGTGGGCCTTGACCTGAACGCAGCCAAAGAGGCTTTTAGCGCCTTTCTTGATGAGGGCGCTTACAACGCCGAACAAATCAACTTTGTTGATCAAGTGATTGATTACCTTGTGCACAACGGCGTGCTAGACATGGCGCAAATCTTCGAGCCACCGTTTACCGACAACCACGGCGAAAGCGCCTACGGCTTTTTTGATGAAGGCAAAGTGGTCGAGTTATTTGGGGTGATTCGTAAGGTGAATGCCAATGCGGTGGTTGAAATGAGTCAATCTGCATAAGGAGTTAGAATTACCTTTCTTGGGAAGGTACGACCCACTCTAGCGTACCTTCTCACCCTTAAGTTTAAAAATGGCCACCTTCTCGCAGAGCGAGGAATGCTCCGACATATTGCCTACCTATGACTCAATCGCGAATCGAGCTATAATTTTTGAGTTTTGCACCACTGTGATGCATCCACACCAGTTACAATAAATCGCCTCAAAGATCGTTCTTGTCACTAGCTCCTCATACTACATCGCAGTGTCGTGGCCAACTGGTTTTGTATCGCATTGGCTGTTGAGATAGCGCTCTTACCCCCTCGAAATTATTAGAGTTTATAAATGGCTTTGCCATTTCATGGCTCAATTATAATGTTTAACTAATAATTTTAGAGAAAAGTCAAGATATTTTTATTTGCCCTATTGCAAACGCATTGGAATAAGCATATCGTTCTCTTCGTACATACCAGTCAGTGTATGTAGACACATAATTTATATTTATAACCTCTTCCGAGAGATTAAAAAATCTCTAAGGGGAATGCCTACGCCAAATTTTGGGCGTGAATGCTTGAGAAGTATTTAAATATTTAATAACTATAATAAAAGTGTAGCGTTGGAAAACGCCACCATATTATTATAAAAACTAAATGAGGTGGATATGTTTGTGTTGAGTTATGGCGATAACTGCCATTTGAAATTTGGGATTGATAAATCTAACGCGCTGAGGGATAAAATCGTAGAAATTATTGGCGATGGTGAATCTAGGAATTCAATTAGATTAATCAGTGACAATAAATCGGGATTTGATGCAGTGAAAATTGCATTCGATTATAAGATCACAGTCGTGCTGGATGGGCATGAGTTTAAGCCAGGTTCGAACAGGTTCAATCTGGGGGTGACGCTACTCCCATTTGCTAAAAATGAGGTGGAGGAGAAAGAAGCAATTGATTTAGTGGTGACCAGTTCTCATCATTTGTGCCCAGAGAGAATGTCCGAGGTGTCTCTAATTGATTATGTTAGGTCTCAAACTAGTAATCAATTCCATACTAGAATCGCCGAGGCTATAAACAAACACTTGTTTGCTAAAAAGAGCGCGGTATCTTTGGCGCACAATTTCTATACTAAGAATGATAATATTACTGAAACTAATATCGATCTTTGTCACGAAAGATTGTGTCTAGATCGTTTCCCTGGGATTCACATAGTTGTTACTCCGCCAGGGACTGGTAAAACAACTAATTGCCTAATACCCACATTTGACGAGGCTGGGAATAATGGTATGCATCCTATTTTTTTAAATCCATCTCGAGCGTTCACGAATTCACTGTATCCTGATCAGGATGAACGACACTATCATACAGATATCACAAAAAATGAAACCGGTGTCTATGGTGTTAGTCTGAGCATTTTATATAGTAAAAAATATAAGCATATCCGGGATCAGTGCCAAATTTTGATTATAGATGAGTTTGAGGATGTTTTTAATTTAATGCACTCAGAATTGGGCATGAGAGTCTCAGTTGATGAATACATTGAAAGGATGGATAATTTCAAAAAAATTATTGCTGATGCCAGCACGGTTGTTATTGCCGATGCGTTTTTAAGTCAGGATTCATTTGATTTTATAGTTGGCTTGGCTGAATTCAGTAATAATAAAGTTTTCGTGTATAGATCATCCAAACCTAAGAATATGCCAGAAATCTTTTTAACAACTAAACCAGATATTATAAACAAGATCAATGAGCGTGCATCAAGTGGCAAAAAATGTATTGTATTTAGCGACGAGGCACACAATGCAAAAAAATCAAATGTTAACGTTTTGGTAAATGCAATAAATACAACCAAAAAAATATTAATCGATGCTGAAACTGCTCGTAAATTCCCTAATGGTGCTATAAATAAATGTGTTAGCAGTAAACTGGTATCAATTTTTACACCAGTAGTGAAAAATGGATTTAGTTTCACAGATAGGGACCTAACATTTACTGCAATTATTTCAAATGGGCTCGTTCAGCCTAATGATATTATGCAGTTTGTCCACCGAGCGAGGAATGCTAATAATGCATTTTTAGCGCTCCTTGGTGGCAAAAATAGAGTGTATAAAAATAGCGATCATATCATTACAGAGCTGGTGATGTCAGCGTTGGGGTGTGATTATTCTATTGAGCGTTTGCATGAGTATTGCCAAAATCCCACATTAATTCATATGGTTAACCGATTGTTTATTCGACATAAATTGTGTTTGGATTATAACTTCACCCTACTGACAATGCTTGAACAACAGGGTTATAAAATTAGCTATCTTTCACCTGAGCTGAAAAATTCAGATAAAAAAATGCTTGAGTTGGCTGAGCTGAAAACTGAGGAAGATCGAATTTACGGGTTATTAAATAGAGAGCCATTTTATGCTCGCGAGGCTCATGATATAGAGCATTTTTACGGTGAGAAGTTAAGTGAGGAATTGATAAGGTTTGATGATAGAGGAAATACTCGCAGAATAATTACGAATAACATTTCATTATGTAGGGGGGCTGACTATTCTAACAGTCAAGAATCCATAACATTTGCAATGATAAGATCGCTCGCCAATAAGTTAAAACTCAGTGACAATTATTGCTACAGTAGTGATGAAGCTGGTAAATTCCTAGCGTGGATTGAGAATGGAAAATTTGAGTTTGGTCATGAACTCATTGCAGTAAAAAAATTCTTTAATAAGGACTATTTTATAATTCCATCTAACAGGAAAATTCCAATTAAGTTTTTAGAGTCATTCCTTAATAATAACTTTGGCTATGAAACGTATATGAGTCAGGAAAAAAATTACTATCGTGATGGAGCAGGGGCGGGGCGTTCAAAACGAACTGTTAAAACAGCGCGTCTGTCAAATGATATTAGAGAGTGGGTTACTAAAATTTTGAGCCGTTACTAAAATCGATCGCTATTGGTATTGCTGTTACTATCAAAAATACCGGTCTTAAGCCGGTGTTTTGTACGCTTATCCAGTCTATTTGTTAGATATTAGTGTCATTCATATCAACTTGGCTGGAATCGTGATCTGGTTAACATTCAAAATTCTGAATTAATGATAATGATGCTGCTTGAATATCTGTATGTAACAGATATTGGGGATACCTTGCAGGATATAAGTATGAAATATATTGTTGTTGAAGATCATGTTGTACCTCAGCTTTTCACTACTGCAATTGAGGCTTACGAGTTTGAGCACAGAGCGCACCTAAAAGGAAAGGGGGCTATTAACCTTGAAACATTTGGCCTTTTGTGGGGATATTCAATTCCTCAGAAGGGTGAAAATCCCGCTCGAATTGTATCTACAATGGCTACTGTTGAAACGTCTGCATTGAGGCATCAAGACTGGGTACGGCCAGACCTTAATTCGATAATAGCAAAAAAGGAGTTTTTTACGAAATACTGGCCTAATATAGAGCTGGTTGGCACATTTCATTCTCATCCATATGCAGATTTAGATACTGTGAATGAAATTAAGGGGTGGCGTGCATCGGATGGTGACAAAGATTTCTGGCCGTGGTTTCATGAGTATGTATCACCAGAGCAACCCCTATTGGCGCATATAATTGTAACCATTACTAAGCTTGAGCGGAAAGGATGGGCGTATCCGGATCGATTAAGGGGTAATGAGAGAAAAATGGGCTATGTACTATCAGCTGATAATAGAAAGCTGTGGCTGCGTTCATATGGAAGTCAAATAGATTTTGATGATAATGGTGAGGAGACATTTATTTTTAAAGATGATCTTCAAATGGAGATCCCCTCCCTTCAAAACAGATTTTGGGAAAATTCTTAATTTAATTTTTAGTTTATTGCAACGAGTTAATAATCATGTGAAGCTAATTTTGTCATCAGGCACCGGCCATGAAAAGGGCGGGATCGCACTTTGTTAAGGAAATTCGAATAGGCCGACCGTCTGTGATCTAATCACGTCTCCATTCAGGCGGCGCGCTCGGTGAGCGCCAAGGATGCGCGAGTCAATCCCGACCGGGAATCACATCCCTGCTTCCCCATGCATCAAAACACGTAGGATACCCCGCAGAGGCGCGTATTTCCTTGCGTGCCAAGGACTCATAGTTGGCTCACATGCGTAATCTGTTGGTCGCTCACAGTTTCAAATCGATGACCTGCCGACTGGCACAGCGGATGGGATAATCGCGTCCCTCCGAATTACTCCCCATCCTAGACGTCGAGCTGACCTGTGCTCACAACCACCTTAATTAAAGTTCAAGACTTCTGCCTAAGATAGGTGTTTGATATGATTCATCTGACGCTTAAGTCTCTATGAAAATTAGCTACGACACTCTTGGGTGAGCTAAACGACCCTATCGCTACGTTTTTGTGCTTAGCAGTAAATTTAAATATGGATTTGTTGACAGATTTATCTGCAAAAGGAGGCCTAATGCAGACGTGGAAGTTCAGCATCAAACCTGAAAGCGATGAAGGGTATGATCCTTTTATTAAGTGCAAAGAACTTGGCATGGTCGGAATAGGATGGTCTCATGGTTACGAAAATGAGCAGCCTAAGAACTTTGATGAAGCACAACTGTTAATAAAAGATACGTGGAATATCACGGATATCCCTAGACCAATTCAAATACTGTTTGATGAAATTAAACCTGGAGATCACCTTTGGATGCAAAGAAACGGTCACTACTATCTTTGCATTGCCGGGGATAAAAAATACATTGCAAGGGAAATATGTGAGGATTTTTATCATTACGATCTAGGTCACGCTATCGAGGCAAAATGGATCGAGGTCCCTGATGATTTAGTTTGCGGATCAGTACAAAGGGGAACTATTGCTCGGAGAATGGTTCAAAGAATTAACCTATCCGAAGCGGAGGTAAGACTTAATCGATATCTATTAACTCATCTATGTAAGGACTTATCTCGCCTTCCAAGGATTGATATAGCGGCAATTCGTAGTGTTTTGGATACAATAGATCAAGATTCATTGTTTGGATTGCTATCTCCTGATGATGTCGAGGACATTATTGCCTCAAAACTTCAGACGGAAGGTTGGATTTTGATAAAATCTACTTGCTTTCGCTCAAAACCTCACTTCGAATTTTCCATGACAAATAGTGATGGAGAAACAGGCTTAGTTCAAGTGAAGTCGGGGAGGTGGCCATCTACGCTTAACCCTGCTGATTATGAAGAGTATCTGCGTGGAAACAACAAGGTTTTTTTATTCTCAACACATCCAGATTCTTATCAAGGTAGAGGTATAGAAAATATCGTTTGTTTGACTAAAAATGAAATTATCGAGTGGATGAAAATGCACTGTAATTTGCTTACTTCTACAGTAAAGTTGAAATTGTCGTTACAAAACGGTTAGCAAATTTTTTGTACAGATCTAGTTATCACCTGACACCGGCCTCAAACCGGTGTCTTGTTTACGCTAATTTCGTGCGCCCTTCCTTTGGTATCAATTTCAGACCCTTTCACCATGCTGCATCTATCACCCTACCTGATTACTAGCCCGCTCCAGCACATCCTCCAATGAGCTCGCCTGGGAGGGACTTATCGTGCAACCAAGTACCCAATCTAGCTAACAATTGGTTGCGTAGGTCTGATGATTGCAGCTGATTTCGTAGAACTGTTGGCGGCTATAGCTGAGGCACTTGCTGGCTTTGCTGACGTTATTGAGCTCTTTGGCGAGCTCTGGCAGGCTGAGTTTATGACGTGCTACTTTCTCGTTGGTGGTCATATGGTGACTCCAGATAACACGGTAGGGATACCGGTTTGAAGCCGTATGACCACTCCCTTTTGTGGGCAACTGTCAGGTGAATACCATTTCCATACACCTAGCTTCCCCTCTAGCTGCATCGTTTAGGGTAACAACGGAGCTATTGCAGGAACATTCGTCCCCATCACTGCAACGGTGCTTTGACAATAATTGAATCTGAGCGGCAGTATTGGGCTGCTAATAAAACCGTGGCAGTTTCACTTGACCACTACAGTCACGCATGTTCAGATTATCTTGGTTGGTTGTACTCGTATAATCGCACCTGTAGGTGAGTCCCTGGATGGTTGGTTTGATGACTCTGGTATGATTGCCGACGTCATCCCCAAGCATGGGCAGCCAGGCGCCCAAGCTCGAGAGCAACTCAGGGGGCCAGCAGGGTAACTGAGTTGCGCAACTGAGTGGGATTGTTTTTATATATAGATAAAGCGCTTCCCTCTCATGTCAAAGATAACGATGTGGCTATATCATTCTCGTGTAGCGAGGATTGTTCATAGATCTGTAGAGGCAGCTCTCCCAAGCAGACAGGATAGCTCGATAGCAATTATCTATGTTGCACCACTGGCGTGGCGCATGTGATCCAGTTATCTATCTAGCCAAGTATTCCACCGGGAGCATGTTAAATTGCGTATTCTACTTGCAGCAATCCCCGGACTACCTGGCACATGTCGAGCACCATCATGTTAAGGAAATAAGGTGGACTAATTCCATGACTGCACAAAATCAGTATCTGTCTTCGCTGGCAAGCTGCCGGGATATCGCCAAAGATGAATACACGGTTGTAGAGCAACATTTTGCCCAGTGCGACCTCATTATTGATGACCTTCGTAAAGAACTGAAAACGGTCGTTAAGCAATCCAGCCAGGCTTTGTCACATACCAAGGCGCTGGAAGATGGTCTTACCAATATTCAAAATGATCTTGAAAGGGATTATGCTGCCTTGCTTGCCAAACGTTCGGCTAATTTGACCAAGCAAAAGCGCAGTCTCGAACACTTTAATGTGATGTTGTTTGGCCGGACCATGGCGGGTAAAAGCACCATTCGAGAAGCTATTACCGGGGGGGATGGCCAGACCATAGGTAAAGGAGCACAACGGACTACCCGTGACGTAAAAGAGTACGAGTGGAACAACCTTAGGATTATCGACACGCCGGGTTTTGGTGCCTATAACGGCAAAGAAGATACAGAGATAGCTCGCGAGATTTTGGAACAATCCGATGTTGTCTTGTTCCTGCTCAACAGCGACAGCATACAGGAGTCTACTTTCACCGAGCTTGAGCATGTATACAAACTGAATAAGCCCCTTATTTTTGTGCTGAATATGAAAAAAGACCTGGAAAATCCGGGTAACAAGCGGCGAGCACTCAAAAATCCTGAGAAGTATGTGTTCAAGGAAGAGGATATTCAGCAACATGATGAGCGGCTGAAAAAACTTGCGGCACGGGCAGGGATCAACCCGGCTACAGTTAGGGTGATCCCCATACATGCCCAGGCTGCGTTTTTGGCAACTAAAGAGGAGCAGGAAGAGGGCAAGCTGTTGCATGAATTAAGCCGGATTGATGAGCTGCTGAATGCACTTCAGAAAGAAGTTGAAAGTAATGGCCCTATTCGCAGAATACAAACATTTCTGGATTCCTGCTTGCATCACATAGATGCACAAAGCCTGCTGCTCCTTGCTCAAAAGGAACGCTTGGAATGCTTGTTACCACAATATGAGAGTGGTTTAACGCGCATAGCTGCATGGAAAGATAAAACACTACGAGATGCTCCTCGTATGCTGGCAAAAGAGGTCGATGCAGCTTTTAAACCACTGATTGACTCAGTCGCCGATTTTGTTGATGACCATATTGAAGACAGTAATGTTAGTAAAGCATGGGATCAGCATTATAAAAGCTTTAATATATCAAAACGAATAGAGCAGGCAGCCAGTTATTTTTCAGACCAGATTGTTGATGAACTTGAAGACTTCAATCGAGAGTTAAAGGAAGGCCTGGATATCTCTCTATCATTTGAGGTTAAGCATAATGGCAGTAGCTTCAATGAGACTGACTTTAGGCGCATAAACGGCTGGGGCTCTGCCATTTCAAGTGTGGTGAGTGCAATCGCATTCTTTAATGCTTGGAATCCTATCGGTTGGGTTGCCGTGGGGATTGGTGTATTGTTCACTGTTTTTGGTCTTTTTTCAGATTCAAAGGCTAAGAAGTTGAAGGAGGCAAAAGCAAAGCAGCGCCAGGCATTGCTGGATGATATTGAAAAAAGTAAGAGAAAAGTACAGGATAGTTTAAATGACTGGTTTGATGAAAATCTTTCCAGAAAACTGATGATGCCAGCTATAAATAACCTTTCTCTATTGTGCGCCTCTATGAGTTTGTTTATTAGTCAGTTGAGCGCCAGCGAAAGTAAATTATATAATCTTAAGCATGAAATTAATAACCGCTTGTTGAATAGGCTGGCTTATGTTGTTACTGGTAAGCATTTCAATTTTCCACGTTTTAAAAAGATAGTGAGAGTGCCAGGCTACGCATGTTACTTTCTTATATCAGATTATTTTCGTAATGGATCTTTGTTGCGTGAATTGAGCAAGTCAATGCGTGAAACCTTGGTTTCAGTTTATGATATGGAGCTAGAGGGTAAGATCTTACATCTTTTCAAAGGTCTTTATGAGCGTATTGAAGTTGCTGAAGGTAATAAGGTTATGATCTATGCAAGAAAAGAAAATATCAGCAAGATTATAGGTAAAGAGCACCGGAGAATAAAAATGGCTGCGGCATTGTGCTCTTGTGAAATCACCCCGGTTCCGGTTTAAGGATGAATGATGAGCGATTTGCACTATAACCTGTTAAAGAGCAAAGTTGATGATTTGATAGAAGAAACAGTACGTCTGATGAACTCATTAGGTGGAGACATCGATCTGGGCACTGTTTCTGATATGGCTCCTTTAAATATTGTGTTTGCTGGCCAGTATAGTGCTGGAAAGTCCACTTTAATTAAAATGTTAACTGGTATTGAAGATATTAAAATCGGAGCAGGAGTAACCACTGGAGATGTTACAGAGTATAAATATAAGTCGTTGAAGATTTGGGATACGCCAGGAATAAAAGCCGGCGAGTGTGAACAGCATGATGAGAAGGCAATCGCAGCCATCAATAAGGCTGACCTGCTGATTTATGTCATCACAAATGAGCTGTTTGATGATGTAGTTGGCGCTGCATTTCGTGACCTGTGCTTTAATCAGGGGCGTGCCAAAGAGATCATGATTGTTATCAATAAATTCGAGAGTGACTCAGCTAGTAAGGAAACCAAGATTTCTGGGATCACACAGGTGCTTGAGCCTAACATTCCCGAAGACTTCCCCATTGTGTTTACCGATGCGCAGTCATATTTTGATGCGCTAGATGAGGATGATGAAGAGGAAAGGCAGGAGCTTTTAGAGCTTTCCAATCATGCTGGTTTTACTCAAGCAATTGATAATTTTGTGGTGCAGAGAGGGCTCTATTCTAAACTGACAACCCCTTTGCAGAATTTGTATAGTTCGCTTGAGAAAAGGCTTGATGAATTAACAATCAATGATCCTTTGCAGAAAGGTGTTGTCAGTGTATTGAGTCAAACTAAACGCGTTTTTAATTCAAATCAGCGCGACCTTGTAAAAAAAGTTCAGGCTGATATGAATAGTGTTAATAGTGAGATTATCAGATTAGGAGAGCAACTAGCGGATGCTCTGGGTGGAGAACAAGAAGAGTTTGAAAAAACACAAGAGCATGTTGTCTATGAGTGCAAAAAAATAACGGAGAAGGCTTTTGAAGCCTTTCAGATGACAGTTGAAGAGTGCTTCATGGATCTTGATAAAGAACTCAACGACCTTGCTAACACTCCAGCAAGCATAAAGGTTAGAGACGCTCTGGATTCAGCTAGAAATATGGAGCTGAAAAGGGAGGGTTATAATCCGGAAACATTTGAAAAAGATGACCCTCTAAAGCTGAATAATATTTTCAGCCAAAGCATGTTAAAGACGGCAGAAAAAGGTTTTTCATTTATTTCTAAAAGCGCTGTCGGGGATGTAACTAAAGAGGGCCTAAAAAGGGTATCAGGGAGTACGTTGCATAGTGCAGTTAAAGAGCTTGGTAAGTTTTTTGGTTACAAATTCAAACCATATGAAGCAGTTAAGATTGCTGATAAAATAGGTAGCGGAGCTAAATTTCTTGGTCCAGCCATGTCTGTGTTCGGCGTAGGAATGCAGATATATGATGATTACCAACAGGCTGAGCATGCCAAAAAGGTATTGCAGGTAAAGCGGGATATCAGAAAAACATTTCGTGATTGCGGTAACAGTGTGCGTATTAACATGGAAGAACAGCTATCTGCTATTATTGAGTCAGGTTTTGAGCAGCCAATCAATACGATTGAGCAGTCCTTGAGTGAATTCCGTATGGAAGCTGAAACCAAGTCAAACAGTACTAAAGCCGCTCATGCTCAACTTGATGAGATCCGTAAGCTTCGTAAAGAAATTCAAAGTTATGTTTGAGTAAATTAATGTTAAGAGGCTAACTTATGTGTTAGCCTCTTAACATATACGTGGTACGTAAAATACGTATTCTCCCTTAAGAGTATGTGGGCTTCGTAACTGGTGATAACTATTGAGAAAGTACCCCTATGATGAAAATCAGCTTATGGTTATTACTATTGTGTATTCCGGCGAAGTTGAACCGCCATTCCGGCCAACGTATGTACAGATCTAGTTATCACCTTTGAGGCCTCAAAAACTCGAGGTGAAGGTTCCTTAAGTCGCGTAGGCGGTAATGCCTGACTTCGAGATTCCGCCACCAGGGGCGCGTCAAAATTCAGAAAAAACTGAACCGTAGCCCGTTATTCAGTCCAATTACCACATAGTCTCGCCGTTCTGAGTTAGTATCCAAAAATCATCAAATATAGACAATCAATAAGATCTGACGGTGGTAATCACCCACACCTCATTTTGAGCTGTCTGATCTGTCATGTGTCAATTTGAGCCTATAACGGGTATTTCTACCGCCTCCACCAGGTTCTTTTTCTAGGCAGTTTTTTTCTAGTAGATCAGTAAGGTGGCGCGTGGCTGTAGATTTGCTCACCTGAGCAATTTTTTGATACTGGCTGGCACTAATATACGGAAGGCCGTCCTGTGTGTAACCGTCGAGCAAATGGTTCAGTATCATCACCTGTTCAGGGCACAATTGGTCACTAGCGTGTAGCAGCCAGAAGCGGTTTCGAGCAAGCGCATGTGTGCATGATTGTTGGGCCTGTTCCAGCGTGACGTTGAGTGTGTCCAAAAACCAAACCAGCCACTCTGTGACATCCAAGCCTCCTCTCTGAGTCTGCTCCAGAGTGCGATAGTAATCAGCTCGACGCTCGAAAATCACGGTCGACATTGCATACAGACTGATGCTCTGGTTGTCGGCCTGAGAGAGTGCAAGATCGGTGAGGGCTCGGGTGATTCTGCCATTACCGTCATCAAACGGATGTAACGTGACAAACCAGAGATGACAGATGGCGGCTCGCAGTAATGGATCTAGGCAGGGCTCATCGAGACTGCTTCTGAACCAGTCGACAAATGCCGCCAATGCCTCCTCCAGCCCCTCTCGTGGTGGTGCCTCGAAATGCACGGTCAGTCGATCTCGTGCTCCGGATATCACCTGCATCGGCTCATCACCACGCAGCTGGCCAACACGTATCTGATGCGATCTCCGGTCATCTGCGGGAAAAAGCCAGCGATGCCATTGTAGCAGGCGTTCAAGCGTCAACTGCTCATCGCTGCTAATTGCATCCACAATCATCGCGGCCAGTCCCTCGGATCTAACTGAGGTAGGGTAGGGTGACTGCTCCACTATCCCGAGGCGACATGCCAGAGATGCACGTAACGACTGAGAGTTCAGTTGTTGATTCTCGATAGCCGAGGACGCGACGACATTGGCCAGCAGCGTATCTAGGGCATGTGTCTGATGCGCCAGTGTTGTGTTGTGAGCTGATAAGTGAAGGCCCTGGAGCAACCCCAGATTACGGTGCACTTGGCGTAGCTTTGGCAGTAACTGCCGGTCTTGCCAGCAAAAATGAGGCCAGTTCTCGTGTTGCCAGATCCAGTCTACGGTCATCGATAATCTCGTTGATTTTGTGTCGCGGGCAAGCAGTGCAATGCCAAAAATGAGCCGAATTGACACCACATTCGGCTCGCGATATGAGCCGATAATAGCCCTCATTCGGCTCATTCCACAACTCACAGGGCTGGTCGACATTTGTTTGGGTTGAGGTAGCCAACAGCGCTGATGTGGACAGCCAAACTTCCTTACCCGAAAAGCAAGACCTGTAACTTGATTTGGATGGATAGATCATGTCGTCTGTCTTTTGATTAAAATAAATGAGGTATTTACGCGGTATATACAACATTTATATTTGCGGCCATTATATGAACATCATCATTAAGGAGTTCATTTTTATGGGAAGAACATCATTTGTAATCGATCCTGTAAGGTTAAAGGGGTTACGAGTCAGCGCTGGCCTTACGCAACAAAAGTTGATGAGCACAGCCTACGAAATTTTGGGGCGCTCCCCAGAAGCGACATCTAAAACTTTAATTGGTCATTACCAGCGCATAGAAAAAAATGGTCATACAAGCAAGGCCTTGGCAGATGCTTTAGCTAAAGTTCTTGATACAACTGTAGAGGTACTGCAAGGCAAGGATACTCCCGAGTCATATCATTATATGGAGAAGTTAGTCAAACAACTACAGGAACAGCTGAACTATGGTAATAACCAAGTTCTTAATCAAGAGTTATATGCATGGAATAACGAAAGAAAAAAAATTGGATCTGAAGTTAGTGAAGGGATTGATGACTTTGCAAGAGAGATTGCTATTCAAATTGAGCTAGCTCAATTATTTGGTCAAACTGATGAGCTAATCAGACTACGAGAAATTACTGGATGGAGTAACGAGCAAATTCTTAATCCCGCAAATGTACATGGTCATTGGTTCATTCGTGAAACTATGATGGACTCAATGAGTACGAGTTTAGTGTATGGTCTGGGTGACATCTTTTATAGGATACGAGAGATCATCAATAAGGTACGTCACTTCTATACTGATGATTTACATGTAAATATCAAGCATGCATATCCTTGGATCCATTTTGAAATAACTAATCCAAGGCACAATGATTTTCATAAGTCTAGCATTATCATGTCACGGACATTACCAACGCCGGATGGGCTTAAATGGGTGTCACCAAATGAAGCAGATAAGTGGAATCTATCTAGATTAGATGATATTGCATTTAGTGAGGCTAACTTCGTTACTTTAAATGATGGACTGCTGTATCCAGCAGATGTACGTAATCTTAGATTCAAAATTGTTGAAGTAACTGATTTTGAGAAACGTAGGACTGCATACTCTGATGGTTGGTTGAGGGACTCTAACAATACTTCTTTTGATCGGTTTTTAGCTAGTGGCCAATCTCATAATTGGGTAGTTAATAGACTTATTGGAGGGGTAGCTGAGGGGTTACGTACCCATCTTAATCCACTCCCTGAAGCTACATGGAAGGTGGATGCTTACGATGGACAAATTAATCTAGTCTTTGATACTTGGAAAATACCCACAGAGCAACGTAGGAGTCTTGGTTTCAGCCATTTAAATTACATAATTAATTTAGTTGAACAGTTGCCAGATGGTAAATATCGATCTGCCCCTTGGGCTAAAAATAGTATAGATGAAGCAGTAAAGGACCTTAAAAAGCGGCTACAGTCTGAATGGGCATCGGAGTCTTCAATTTCTGATGATGTAAACGTTAGGCTTCATTTTGATGAATACACCATCATTTAATGCTACTTAAATTTGCATGTTTATTTTTATAGGGGTTCTATGAGATATTCAACATCAAAAGAAGTGGATAAGATAGTTCGGAAATATGTAAGTAGCCGTTGGGTTTTTAAAAGAGGGAAAAAGCATGGCCTATTATATCCACCAAACTGTGGCTTATTCGTCGTAGTACCTAGCTCCCCTAGTGATAGTCATGTGGGTTTTATTATTCATCAAGAAATAGAACGTCTAAAGAAACGTGTTTTTACATTGAATGAATTCTAGTAGATAGCTTCTATTCATATTTTAATCGTGGTGTGCTTTTTAAATAATGACTTGCATATAATGAGTTTCTATATTGAATCTATATCTCTATATAATATATGTTTCTCACATTTCTAATTATTTATTTTAGTATGCAAGCATTTTTGACGGTGTGTAATATATTTTTATCAAAGATTGGGGGTGGAAGATAATGAAAATCTGGATCATCTTCGCTGCGAAGCAGCGGAATGTTGAAATTCTTAAATTTTTTAATTGTTCTCAATAATAGTAAATGGACAGTTTTTCGATTTTTTCAAGTGGGGTAAATGAAAAAAGTTGGAAAAAAGATGAGGTTGGTTGTTTTTGAAGCGTTCTTAAGGGGGGTTAGCCTATCAGCTACCTCGCTCTAGGTGCACACCCCATGTTGGATTCGTCCTACAAGTACTATTACTGCCTGAGCCCCTAAAGCTGTCGACAGCACCTCTGCTGGCCTTTTACCACCGAGGCCCCAGGCTGGGCGATGTAACCATGACATTGCTCTGACGGTATTGTTTCTGTGGAGGGAGAGAACAGCTTCGAGTGCCTGTACAACGCCGTATACCCTTTCACCCTGTGATATTGATAGGGTGGTCTCATTCCTGACCTTACGGGACAATGTGCCTCGGCTAATGCCAACAAGGCGGCATATCACACCAACATCAGTCATCACTAGTCCGGAAAGTTGATGAATGATGCTAGGCGCTACGCCAGCTATGATCCAGAGATGTGCACTCAGTGGATCTTGAGGGATGTTGAGAGTCGTCATAAGGGTGGGGGCTGAACTTGCCTTCGTAATGGGTTGATATACTGAAAGTGACATATTTTACTGTTCCCGTATTGGCAATGATTTGTTCTCATCATCGTACTCCATGTTCTGATTTTCTGACAGTTACCTCACTGGTGATAATTGTTGATGTTGCTGCTATGGAGGGCACACGCCCCCTCCATGAGCGAATGAACGAACTGAATCATGTTCATGGCCTATACCTAGAAATATGGCCTCATTCAGCAAATCCATTGCAAGAAAATAATAACTCTATATTCAAGCTACAGCATTTCTTTAAGCCAAAAAATTTGCTCTGCATTTAGTTGGTTTTGGTCACTCAAATCTTTCATTTCTTGTACGAAAGTAGAGAGTTCATCTTTTATATTCTTCTTTATACATCTCCTAACATAGCTTTCATATAAGCTATTAACAGATGGAGGGAAATTCGTTTCCTGTTGCACCTTTATAGCTGCATTAGAATTGGTTGCACTCCTTAACTTTTCTCTTGTAGCTTGGCTGATATTGTTGTCAATATAGTAATTCATCAACGTTTCGAGGCTGTGTCCAGTGATTTTAGATAAATCTTGAATAGGCACTCCGCTTTCTAGTGCTTTTTTGGCAAAAGTATGTCTGGCATCATATAGTCGGCCTATCTTAGGAAAATTAAACTCTTTTTTAACTGCCTGCCAAGTTTTCTGATAAAGGCTCGAAGTTACATGGGGGGCCTTTGCGTCGCGACAACAAGGAAACATTAACTCACCCTCTCGATCACTCAAGCTTTTTAGAATTTTGTATTTCGCTACATAATTCCAGTATGAGTCAGACTCAATAGCAACAATGCGTGCAGCCTTGTTTTTACTAATGTGCTCAGGAATACGTATGGATCTATCATTAATATTAAAATTGTTGCTTGTGTTTCTATATATTTCAGAGTTTCTTGCCCCGCATAGGAACATGGTTGCAACTATGATCTTGGAATCCCCACCACCTGGAGTGTCTTCATTAAAAATAAATTCCACGACTTCATTTGTGGGGTCAGTATATGTTGTGACAGGCCTCTTAGGGTTTCTTGGGAACAGAAAAATATGCCTATCAATTTTATTCTTTGGTAAATATGTGCACGTAACACACATATTAAACAAGCTGTTTAATAAGGAATAGTATTTCCTCATTGTTTCTGATGTTATTGGCGTTTCTTTGTTCTGCCAATACTTTTTGAATATTACTGGGTGATCTTCATTAAATTCAGATAGCTTGAGGTCTAACCATGGTTCAAAGGCAGATGAGATTTCCCTTATTGTTTTGTCGGTAACAGGGATTAATGAATTCCTCTTGTTTGATTTATTTTCACGGTCGTTTTTATAATGCTCTAAAAGATAAGTTCTCAATGTAAAAGACTGATATTTCCACTTTTCTGGATTAATCTTTTCAGCATCACTAACTAATCTCTTAAACTCTTCCTTAGCCTGTGTAACGCTAAAAAAACCTTTTTGGTAATGTCCACTTTTAGTGCGAGGCGTCCAATTGCCAATTTTCTGCCTCCGATTTTTATCGTAAACAATATAGAATGTCTTAACACTGTTTCCGATTCTTAGTTTTAATCTTGGTTTGTTCTTTTCATTATATTTTTCATCGTCAGAACTATAGTGCGTTAATTCAACACATTTATTTTTATCATTAATAAATGGAAGACTATCTATGTACTGGTCTTTAAAGGTAAATGAGAATTTCCCTTTAATTATGGCCGCAGGGTGACCCTGGAGCAGCGTCTTAAGATCGAACTCTTCTTTGCGTATGGATGTAGCCGGATTTTTGGGAGCCATTGGGTACCACCGAAAAATGTTCTATTGAGACATTATAGCGGCAAAATAGCGCAAAAGTAGAGTTGAATGGCGTGAATAGCTCTTAAATAGCGCAAAACAGGCATCGATTGTGCCGCTCACAAAACAAGCAGCTTGGTTTTTTATGAATGCTTTTTGAGCTATAAAGCTATGTTTTTAAAGGAAATATTTATAATTCCTAATATTTAAAAAATCTTATAACAGCATATTTAGATAGATTTTTAAGCAATAAACATCCCTTAGGAGGGGACCGCTCTATCCTACTGAGCTACGGGAGCTGTGTGGCGGGCATTATACAAGAAGCAACTCCCTTTTAAACCCTTGATTCTTATTCCAATACTGCCAAATCCCCATTCTGGATGTTAAACGGCGAATATTTGTTCTGGCTGCTGATGATGGCGCCATCGTCGAATACCTGTACAACCTCGAACAGGCCGTCGGCCGGATTGCGCATCATGCGCGACTTGCCGTAAGGGTCGATGAAATCGGCGTTGTGCTGGATGCGGAACTGATCGCCAAGCTTGACGCCGTTGCGTCGTCCCAGATTGATGTAGGGGCCTCGTTCGTTCTGGCCGACCACCCGGGCGGTGACAGGGGCACAGGTGAGCTGGGACACCAGATCCTGAGCGGCCTGCTGCAGCTGGTAGTTGACCTCCTGGCCGTAGCTCGATTGCCAGAACTGGCCGCTGCTGCTGCCCACCTGTTCCCGCTTGCCAAAGGTCCAGGTGGCGCGCCCTTCGTAGACCTTGCGGTTGATCAGGCTGCCGTTGATGCCATCGAACAGATAGAGCTGCATGCGAAAGTTGCGCACGGGATCCTCATACCAGCTGGTCAGCTGGTTGCCCTGCGGCTCGATGGAGAGATCGTCGATGCTGCCGAGCACCAGATACTGGCTGTCGGTACGCAGGCTGAGCGCCTTGATCTCTTCGAGGGCGCTGCGATCTCCCTGTTGCAGATGCAGCGGATCGATGCGCAGGTTTTCATCCAGCCACTGGCGCACAGCGACCCCTTGCTGCGCGTTGGCGAGAGTCTCGAACAGTCGTCGCGAGAGGTTTTCCGGCATGTCGTCCATGGCGCCGTAGCTTGCCTGATCTGGATAGCGCATCCGCAGCCGCACCAGTGTCAAATCCTTGGCGAAGTGCTGGGTCTGGCAGATCTGGCGCTCGGCCTGAATGTCGGCCACTAGCGTGATATACATGCGACCGTTGCGCACCTCTTCCCGCTTGAGCCGGTACTGGCGAATATCGCCGCCGGAGCGGATCTGGATCTGCTCGGAGCGCAGGCTGCCATTTTCCAGACGCTGGACGCTGGAAACGGCCGCGCCGCTGGCCAGCAGCGCCTGACGCAGGGCGTCGCGGGTCGCCTGCTCGCGGGCATAGACCTCATCGCCCCCCAGAATGGCGGCGCTGCCCTGCGCTTCGATAAGCTCGGCGCGGGCGCTCAGACTGGCCAGCAGCAGGGTCAACAGCAGCGGTAATTTCATAGCAGATACCTTGAGTTGGCGGGCAGCCGAGCCATTTTGAGGAAATGGCGCTTGCTGGCCGACATGGATCACAACACGTTCCAAGTGGCAGCGCACGTTGGCGCTGACGATGTCCATTAAAAAGCAAGAATCATGCCTCATTCCCGGCTCAAGCTTTGTCCGGCGCGTCCGATAATAAGTCAGGTGCAGATACAGGAAAGGTATCCATGAACAAACTCATCACGGCGTTGGCGCTTGCCCTGGCATTGACCGGGTGTGGCTCCGACCCTATCAATCGGGATCAGGGTGACCCCCGCCAGGCGGCGCAGGGGATGGAACTCAACTGGCTGGTGGCGCGCATGACCGATCAGCTGATGGAGCGCAAATCGCTGACCACCCTGACCGAACCCATAGCAGTGGCTTCCTTTGTCGATCTCGATACCCTGCAGGATACCAACTGGATGGGGCAGCAGATTGAGGAGAGCTTTATCTACGAGCTCAACCGTCGCGGCGAGGTGGTGGTGGACTTCAAGCTGACCGGTAGCATCAAGGTGACGCCGCAGGGGGACTTCGTGCTGAGCCGCAACTACAAGGAGCTCTCTTCCCGTTTGCCGATCTCCCGCATTCTGGTTGGCACCTTCAGCCGCAACAGCAAGGGGATCTTGGTCAACGCCCGCGTTATCGACATGCGCACCAAGATGGTGGAGACCACGGCCCAGAGCCTGATCCCGCAAAAATATCTGTTCGGTGCCAACAACTCGTTTGGTCGGGCATCGATCAATCGCGGTTATCTGATGCGTGACAGTCAGGCCCGGCCGGGCGGTCATCTGGTTAACCTGACGCCATAAGGAGCGAGTCATGAAGATGTTGCTTGGTTGCCTGTTGGCACTCTTGCTCACCGGTTGCAGCTACAACCGGGTGGTGGATTACACCCAGGGTGGCAAGCCCGATGATTTTCCGGTGCTCAAGGCGGTGGGGTATGCGGTGATCGACATCCAGCCTGGCCCCTCCCAGTCGGAGAAGATGCTGCAAGCCATTCGCGCTTCCAAGATGGATGCTTATCGCGAGCTGGCCGAACAGCTCAATGGTCAGCAAGTGCGCGGTCAGAGCAGCTACCGCGATCTGACCCAGACCTCCAACTCGCTGGATGTCTCTGTGGCGGGTGTGGTGCGTGGTGCCCGGGTGGTGGCCTCCTATCCGCGCGGTAACACCTATGCCACCGAGATGGAGCTCGATACCCGTGCCCTCTACAACATCAATCAGTTGATGGCGGGTCAGTTCTGAGTTGATTGCCTGACCTGAAAACAGGCATCAACACAGGCATCAAAACAAAAGGCGAGCAGGGTGCTCGCCTTTTGTCGTTGTGGGCTGTTTAGCTCCCCATCAGCACCGGCGGCACTGCGGTGGGTTTCACATCCTCGCTCGGGTAGCAGCCAAGCACCTTGATATAGCGGGTGATCTTGGTCAGCTCCACCAATGCGGCCTGCATCGCCGGGGTCTGCAGGTTGGCGGAGACATCCAGATAGAACATCTCTTCCCACGGGTTGCCCTGCACCGGACGGGACTCCAGTTTGGTCATGTTGATCTCGTGGCTGCGCAGTACCAGCAGCGCCTCGACCAGCGAACCCGGCTTCTGGGAGGTAGACATGATGAGGGTGGTCTTGGCCGGGATCTGCGGCGCCACGTCGATGGGCTTGCGCGCCACCACGATGAAGCGGCTGTAGTTTTCTTTCTGGTTGGCAAGCTGCTCGGCCAGCACATCCAGGCCATAGAGCTCGCCCCCGGCGGCGCTGCCGATGGCGGCGGCCTCGGCGCTGGCAAGCTCTTTGACCTTCATCATGGCGCTGGAGGAGGAGTCGCAGATCTCGTGACGGGCTCCTTCCAGTTTGCTCAGATAGTGGGAGCACTGCTGAAACACCTGCGGGTGGGCATAGAAGGTCTTGATGCGACTCAGCTCGGTCGGCACGGCGGTGAGAATGCAGTGCTCGATGGGGTAGGTGAGCTCGCCGACGATGGAGAGGCTGGTGTGTTGCATCACGTCATAGACTTCGTTGATGGAGCCAGAGCTGGTGTTCTCGATGGGCAGCACGCCAAAGGCGGCGCGCCCCGACTCTACCGCATCCAGCACTTCGCGGAAGTTCTGGCAGTTCACCTCGATCACCTGATCCTTGTAGCGCGCCAGATATTTGCGTGCGGCGAGGCTGGAGTAGGAACCGCGCGGCCCAAGATAGGCGACGCTGGTCATCGGCTCCTGCTGCTCTGGATTGAGCAGACTCTGCAGATAGGCCTGCTGGGAGAGAACAGAGTCTTCGATGATGGTGTGATAGATACGGGTGATGTACTGGGCATCCAGCCCCAGCACGCGCCCTTTCTGGATCAGGGCAACCAGCAGCTCCTGCTCCCGCTGGTGGTCACGGATGGGGCGCGGGTTGGCTTGCTTGGCACGGGCCACCTCGATGCTGAGGGTCTTGCGTTTCGCCAGCAGGGCAAGCAGCTCCTGATCCAACCGGGTGATGTCTTGTCTGATCTCGTCGAGCGTTGCCATGATTGTTCCCTATCCAAGTAATCGATTGATATTAATGCAAAAAAAAGCCTCCGCTAGGGGAGGCTCGATTCGTCTTTGCTTTCTGTTCACACGACGACAGGCCTTCCCTCAAGCGGGCCGGATAAACGAGAAAGCAAAAAAGAATGGTGCGTGCATAGGTGTGTCCTTGAAGTAACGTCATAACCATTAAGGGATTTGCCGGTCTGATGCAAGTAAAACTTGCCCACGGGCGGGGATGGGGGCAGGGTATCCGGTTAAGAAAATGGCGTATGAGCGATGTTCTATTGACTCTGTTTTGATGACTGACACCCAGTGGGGGAGGTAAAGACGATGGCGATTATTTTCGATCTGGGACGGGTGGTGGTGAGCTGGGATCCGGTCGGCATAGTGCGTTCAGTGCGTGGTCCGCAAGGGGCTGAACAGTTGGCCGAGCAGCTCTTTAACCACCCGGACTGGCTGGAGGTAGACAGAGGCACCATGTCGCTCCACACCATGGCCCGAGAAGCGCAAGCGCGCACTGGCCTCTCGGCGGCGGAGAATCTGGCTATTTTACAGGCAGTTCCCGCCTCCCTGCTGCCAGATCCCGCTATGCTAACCCTGATAGCCGAGCTGCACGGGGCGGGGCACACCCTGTATGCCCTCTCCAACATGGGTCATGCCAGCATCGACTGGCTGGAGCTGCATCAGGATTTCTGGCGCTTCTTCAGCGGCAAGGTGGTCTCGGCGCGGGTGCGGATGATGAAGCCGGAGCCGGAGATCTACCGCTATCTGCTGGTGTCGTTCGATCTGAAACCGGCAGAGCGCATCTTCATCGATGACAGCCCCGCCAACATTGCGGCCGCCGAGGCCCTCGGTATCAGGGGGATCGTCTTTACCGACGCGGCGAGTTGCCGCCAGCAACTGGGTGAGCTGGGCTGTTTGCCCGCCACCGGCAAGGGGTGATGCCCCTCTAGGAGCACTATGGAGCATGGCCGGTTTCGCAATTGGCTCAGTCACTATCCCGAGGCGACCCTGATCATCGCCTGCAAGGATGGCAGCGGTTATCAGCTCTGTATCGAGGCGGAAGGGGAGTGCCTCTGCCTGACCGACAGCGAGGGAGGGCGCCTGACCTTCACCTCGCTGGATCAGGCGCAGGGTTTCTTGCGAGCCCATCGGGTTCACCAAGCAAGATTACGAATTTATGACGCCCAAAATGAAGATTTAGCAGCAGAATCACAGGAAATAATCATCAAGTTTTAATTTTAACCAGACTCTTTAAGGGTCTATTCAGTTTGTTTGCCGCACAATACTGCACCTGTTCATCATCCGGAGCTGTTTAATGGGTGCCAATATAGTTGTACTGAATCAGGGATATGATCACTCTTTTCAAGCCAGGGAACAGCTGCTGATTGAGCGACTGGCAAGTTTTGACGAGCTGGTTGTCTCTTTTTCGGGACGGTTGGAATCCTGCTACAGCATCGAGCTGTGCCGCGCTGCCGGTGTGAAAATCCACGCAATTACCCTCGATAATCCGACCCGCAGTCGCAGCGAAGTGGCCCGTGCCCGCCGTTATTGCCAGCGTTATGGCATCGATCACTGGGTCATCAAGAGTGACGAGATCGTCTTTTGCGATCGCCTGCCAAATATGGAAGGGCTGATCGACCCGGTTCGCCGCATTGGTGAGTATATGCAGACTCGTCCGGAATGGACTCATCTGCCGTTGCTGGTTCCGGCAGCGGTGGAGGAGCGTGATGATTATCTTGCCCAGTTCGGGTCTCTGCCTGCCAACTCAATCTGGTTTTTTGCCGACAACGGATTGATGCGCCGCGATTATCGTTACGGCTTCAACAAGCGTCAGCTCGGTCGCTGGGGCAAGGGGAGCAACGGTTGCCTCAGCAATCGCTTCACCAATCCACAGCAGCTTGAGCAGCGTTATCTGCGAATGGTGGATCAGGCCGAGCAGATGCTGGCCGACATGGGGCTGGACGAGGCACAGGTCTTTTTCCATACCCTGTGTGACTGCTCCACCACCCTGGCCCGGGTGCGTCTGCCCGAGCATCAGCGTGCGCAAGCTTTTGACATGCAATCGGATATTTTGTCCGCCCTCAAGGGGAGCAAGTTCGATCTGGTGACCCTGGATATGGCACAGAAAGAGCGGCACGATCTCGCCATCTAGCCTGCGGGCAAGCGATGCGGGTGCCAGAACGTGAGTGCTGTCATAGGCAAGGGGCGACGGGACTGTTTATACTGTCGCCCTTTCACCCGTTACCGAGCTTCGCCCTATGAAACCCTTCTCCCGTCTGCTGATTGCCCTGTGCCTCTCCCCCGTACTGACGCAGGCTGCCCCTCTTTCTCAGGTGACGCTGCCCGATGGTCGGCATGTTCAGCTCAACGATGACTTCACCTGGGAGTATCTGGTGGTCAAACCGGCCGACCCCGTGCAGGGCGTGGCTGCTGATGGGAAGGCCGGGGCCGTGGTGGCCGTCGCTGCTCCGGTGCTGACCGATCAGGCCAAGGCCAATCCGGAACTGCTTGCCCAGATGGCGCGTGACGGTGTGGTGGTCAAGCTGGACAAGATCGAGGGATCTGACCCGCTGGTGCTGACCTTTATGGTGAGCAATACCGGCACCCGCAATGTGGTCGGGGTACGTGGCATGGTGACCCTGTTCAGTGCTGACGGGGTGCAGCTGAGCCGTCAGGAGGCCCGCTTCTGGGTTGCCGAGAATCGTCTGCCGGAAACCTATCTGCGCAAGGGGCAAGCCCGTCCTTCGCTGGCCCTCGAGATCCCCCGTCCTGCCGGATTGACCGGTCAGCCGCTGGTGCGGGTCGAAATTGACGAGGTGGTCTTCCGCTGATTTGGCGTTGTTCCGGCCCATGCAAACTGTTTGGGCCGGCAACTTGTTGCCGCTGACACCCCCTGCAATATCTGCTTACATCTGACATGGTTCTGCAACAGCTTGCAGCTCGGCAAGCCGGGAACCTGATCGCAAAATGACTCCATACCAGCTCGCTAGCAACGGGCCCAATCACATGGAGTTATCATTATGAAAAAAGCAACTGTCTCTCTTCTGGTTCTGGCCGGGTTTGCCTCTACTTCCGTCATGGCGCAGGATGCCTTCAGCTACGCCAAGGGTTCCGCCACTTGGGCGCACACCAAATCCGACTATCTCAGCGGTACCTTCAGCAATGACAGCAAAGGAACCCGTGATTTTGGCGGTCTGAGCCTGGATCTCTCCAAGAGCTTCGGCTCCAATTTCTATGGTCGCGGCAGCACTGAATACACCTCTCGCAGCAACGGCAACGACAGCATGTCGATCTCCAGCATCGGTGTTGGTGTCTTTACTCCGCTGAGCACGGGTCTGAACCTCTACGGTGAAACCGGTGTGACCGGCTACATGCTGGAGCGTGAACTTGCCAGCGATATCGCTAAAAAAGGGTGGGATGCTGTTGCTCGCAAAGATAGCGGCAGCATGTACGGTGAAGTGGGTCTGCGCTACGACATCGGCAATGTCGAGCTCTCCACCGCTTATCGCTACGCCAACATGACCGACGATATGCACGACTTCAAGGTGGGCGGTGCCTACAAGCTCAACCAGAACTGGGCGCTGACTGCCGATTACACCTATCGCAACTGGGATCTGCAAAAAGGTTCCATCTCCAGCCTGGGTGTGAAGTACAGCTTCTAATCCCCCTTCCCGTAGTCCGTAGTGTCTTGATTTTTACCCATGGCGTTCGCCATGGGTTTTTTCTTTTTCCGGTGATCCTCTTTTTCTCCTTGTGTCGTATCAGTCGCAAATAGTTATACAACTTTCATTTTTTTGTATAACTGCTATAACTGAATCAATGCTTATACAAGGAGTGTCATCATGTACAAGATTAAAGTCGGTATCAGTGCCTGCCTGCTGGGACAAGAGGTACGTTTCGATGGGGGCCACAAGCGCTCCAGCTTCTGTGAACGGGATCTTGGCGCTCACTTTGACTACCACCCCGTCTGTCCCGAGATGGCCATTGGTCTAGGGGCGCCTCGCGCCGCCATCCGGCTGGTCAAGCGCAACGGCGAGATCCGTGCCGAGGCGAGCAACGGTAGCTTCGATGTCACCGAAAAGCTGATTGCCTTCAGCGAGCAGAAGGCACGCCAGCTCGACTTCATCTCCGGTTATATCCTCTGTGCCAAATCACCCAGCTGCGGTATGGAGCGGGTCAAGGTCTATGGCGCCAACAACGAGGGGAGCGCTAAGGAGGGGATCGGCCTCTTTGCCAAGGCGTTGATGGAGGCCAACCCCCTGTTGCCGGTTGAAGAGGATGGCCGCCTGTGCGACCCCATCCTGCGGGAGAACTTCGTGCTGCGGGTCTTTGCCTACCACGACTGGCAGCAACTCTGCGCCCGCGGCATTACCGCCTCTGCGCTGATCCGCTTCCACTCCCGTTACAAGTATCTGGTGCTCTCCCATGCCACCACCCACTACCGCATCCTCGGCAAGCTGCTCGGCAATCTGGGCAAGTCCACCAATTTGCAGGAGGTGGCCGACAACTACATCAAGGGATTGATGACGGCGCTGACCCTGCGAGCCAACCGCCGCAGTCACACCAATGTGCTGATGCACCTGCAGGGCTACTTCAAGCGGGTGCTGACCCCGGCCCAGAAGCAGGAGCTGGCCGATACCATCGACAAGTACCGCACCGGTATCTTCCCCTTGCTGGTGCCGCTCACCCTGATCCGTCACTACCTGCGCGAGTACCCCAATCCCTATCTCGCCGAGCAGGTTTATCTCAATCCGCACCCCGATACGCTGAAATTGCGTTACGGGCTCTGAATCCGTTCTGTTGTCCCGGCGCATGGTTTGCGCCGGGGAGCCTTACCCCTCTGTTTGATGGACGTTGTCATGTCTGATTTATCGCAAGAAGTTGCTCCTCTGGCTGATGAGGGGATCTACCCCATTCGCGAGGTCTCCCGTCTCACCGGCGTCAATGCCGTGACCCTGCGCGCCTGGCAGCGCCGCTACGGGTTGGTACAACCGGCTCGCACCGAAAAGGGCCACCGCCTCTACAGCGAACAGGATATTCGCCAGATCGGCGAGATCCTGAGCTGGCTGGAGCGGGGAGTGAGTATCGGGCAGGTGAAGGGGCTCTTGAGCGAACCCCATTCCGAGCCGGTGAGCGATCACTGGCAGCAAACCCTGGAGCAGTTCAGTCAGGCGCTGCTCGCCTTCAACCAGCGCAAGGCGGAGGCTGAACTCAACGATCTGCTGGCGAGCTACCCGTTCGAGCTGGTGCGCAGCCGGGTACTGCAACCGCTGGTGGAGCGTCTGCTGGGGTTGTGGCGCGAGCGGCCCGATGGCGAGCTGCTACAACAGGTGTGGCTGGGCTGGCTCCATACCCGCTTCGCCCGCCACCTGATCGAGCAGGAGAAGGGCGTGCCGATCACGCTGGCGAGCTGGGGACAGGTCGGCCCCCTCGATCTGGTGTGGGCCGCTTATGAGCTGATCGGTCAGGGCTATGAGGTGCAACTGCTGGGGGCGGTGGAGCCTCGTCATGTCAGCCTGCTGGAAGGACGTGCCGTTACCCCCTGGCTGGTGCTGCTGGGTGCCGGGCTCGGCAAGCAGGAGCTGGCTACCGGCTGGCCCGCCGGCACACGCCTGTTTGGCGAGCTGGGGCGCCTCTACGATAGCGAGTGGCTTAAAGGCCACGGCTGGCAGGCGAGCCTTGCCGAGCTGATGGTGGACGCACCTGCTGCGGCTGGCGCCAGCGGACGCGGGAGGAAAAAATCATGAAATTGGTCTGGTTTCGCAACGACTTGCGTTTGGCCGACAACCCGGCGCTGCGCTCTTGTTGTGGAAAGAGCGCCTGCGCCGATGATGAGCCGGTGGCCGCAATCTTTATCGTCTCTCCTACCCAGTGGCGGCAGCACAAAATGGCCCCGATTCGTCAGCGCTTTATGTTGGCGCAGGTAGATGAGTTGGGGCGCGAGCTGGCGGCGCTCGGCATTCCGCTCCATCTGCTGCGAGTGGAGACCTTTGCCGAGGTGCCCGCTGCGTTGGCAGGCCTCTGCGTAGAGCTGGGGGTGACCCAGCTCTACGCCAATCAGGCCATCGAGATCGACGAGCAGCGTCGCGACCACGCTGTCATTGCGGCACTGACAGAGCAGGCGGTGAGCTGTCACTGGCTCAACGGCTGTTGCGTATTGCCGCCGGGGCGGGTGCTGACCGGGTCGGGGGAGATGTTCAAGGTCTTCACACCTTTCAGCCGTGCCTGGCTCAAGGCCCTCGATGAAGATGGCTTCGTCATTCATCGCGCTCCTGCGCCCCGTGGCGAGCCTTTGTCTTGGCAGCCGCTGGCCGAGCGGGCGTGGGTTGATGAGGCGCTCGGCGAGCTGACGGCAGATCCCCGCTGGCCAGTGGGGGAGGCGGAAGCCCGGCGCCGTTTGAACGATTTTCTGGAGCAGGCAGTGCTCGACTATGGTGAGACCCGGGATTTTCCTGCCATCGCGGGCACCTCTGTGCTCTCCCCCTATCTGGCGGCGGGCATCATCAGCCCGCGTCAGTGTGTGGCGGCGCTCCAGCAGCGCCTTGGCTACCGGCCCCAGTCGAAAGCTCAGCCCGGCTTTGTCTGGCTCAATGAGCTGATCTGGCGCGAGTTCTATCGCCACCTGCTGGTGCTGATCCCGACCCTCTCGATGAATCGTCCTTTCAAGCCCGAGACGGCAAACTTGCCGTGGAGTTGGGACCCGGATGCCTTTGCCGCCTGGTGCGAGGGGCGCACCGGCTACCCCATTGTCGATGCGGCGATGCGTTGCCTCAACGCCACCGGCTGGATGCACAACCGGCTGCGGATGATAGTGGCGAGCTTTCTCACCAAGGATCTCCATATCCACTGGCGGCTCGGGGAGGATTACTTCATGAGTCGGCTCATCGATGGGGAGCTGGCGGCCAACAACGGCGGCTGGCAGTGGGCTGCGGGTACCGGTGCCGATGCGGCGCCCTATTTTCGGGTGTTCAACCCCACCACTCAGGGGCAACGATTTGATCCACAAGGGGAGTTTATCCGTACCTGGGTAACTGAACTTGCCGATATTCCCCCCGCTTATGTGCATCAGCCCCACGACTGGCTGCGGCTCAAGAGGCGACAGGATTATCCGGCACCCATGGTGGATCACGCCGTTGCCCGGGTGAGAGCCATCGAGATGTTTCGCGCTCTGGAGAAATAGGATGAACGAGCCGCTGGCCCGCTTTATTGGCCTCTATCAGCAACTGGACAAACAGCAGTTGCACCGCTTGCCCGAGGTCTATGCCGAACAGGTGGTCTTTACCGATCCGGCCCACCGTATCGAGGGGCTGGCTGCCCTTGGCGACTATTTTGCCGCCCTCTATCAGCGCCTCGCCTACTGTCGTTTCGTCATCACCAGTCAGCAGCAACAAGGGCAGCAGGCCTGGCTTGGCTGGACCATGACCTTCTCTCACCCCAGATTGCGTGGTGGTGAGCCGGTGACGGTGGAGGGGGCCACCCGCCTCGAATTCGACGAGGCGGGCAAGGTGTGCCAGCACAGGGACTATTTTGACCTGGGCGCCATGCTCTACGAGCAGTTGCCGCTGCTCGGGCCCGTGGTGCGCACTATCAAGATGAGGCTTGGCGCATGAGCGGCCGGGTGCTCATCACCGGGGCGACCTCCGGCATAGGTCGTCAACTGGCGTTGGATTACCGGCGTGCTGGCTGGCAGGTGTGGGGTTGTGGTCGCGATGGTGAACGGCTGCAGGCGCTGGGGCTGGATGGCGTCACGCCGCTGCAGTTCGATGCCCGGGATCTGGCCGCAATGAGCGGGGTAGCCGCTACGCTGCCATCCCTCGATCTGCTGATCCTCAACGCAGGCAACTGTGAGTACATGGATGTCGGCGAGGGGTTTGACAGCGAGCTGTTTGCCCGAGTGATTGAAACCAATCTGACCGCCACCGGCCATGCGCTGTCCGCCTTCTTGCCATTGCTAGGGGCGGGATCTCGGCTTGCCATCGTCAGCTCGTCGGTGAGCTGGCTGCCGCTGCCGCGAGCCGAGGCCTATGGCGCCTCCAAGGCGGCCCTCGACTATCTGGCGGATACCTTGCGCCTCGATTTGGCCAGCAAAGGGATCGGGGTGACCCTGATCCGCCCCGGCTTTGTCCAGACGCCGCTCACCGCCAAAAATGATTTTCCCATGCCCTGTCTGGTGACGGTGGAGCAGGCCTCCCGCGCCATCATGGACGGGCTGACCGCTGGTCGCCACCAGATCCACTTTCCCCGCCGTTTCATCTGGTTGTTGCGCCTGCTTGGTGCGCTGCCGGTGGGGCTCTGGCTGCGCCTTGGCCGCGCACTCGTATCGAAAGGAAGCCATTCATGAAGAAAAAGATCGCCATCGTCGGTTCAGGGATCTCGGGGCTCACCGCCGGTTTTCTGCTCCACAAACTCCATGACATAACCCTGTTCGAGGCGGCGTCGACTCTGGGGGGGCACACCGCCACTGTCGATGTGAATCAGGCTGGCCGCAGCTATGCCATCGACACCGGCTTTATCGTCTTCAATGATCGCACCTATCCCAACTTCTTGAATTTGCTGGCACGGATCGGCATGGCGCGGCAACCGGCCGAGATGAGCTTCTCGGTAAAGAGCCCGGAGGGGCTGGAGTATAACGGCCATAACCTCGATACCCTGTTTGCCCAGCGCAGCAATCTGTTGAGCCCCCGTTTCTACGGCTTCGTTGCCGAGATTTTGCGATTTAACCGGGAGGCGCGGGCCTGGCTGGCGGATGGTCAACATCAGGGGGCTGGCCCCGAGCTGACGCTGGGGGACTTTCTGCTGGCGGGGGAGTTTAGCGACTACTTCGCCCGCCACTACATCTTGCCGATGGGAGCTGCGATCTGGTCATCGACCCTGGCCGATATGCGTGCCTTCCCCCTTGGCTTCTTCCTGCGCTTTTTTGCCAACCACGGCCTGCTGGATGTGGCCAATCGCCCCCAGTGGTACGTGATCCCGGGTGGCTCGCGGGAATATATCGACCCCCTTACCGCGGGTTGGCAGTCGCAGATCCGCCTCGCCTGTCCGGTGCAGAGCGTGTGGCGGGACGCGGATGGCGTGGTGATCCAGAGCGGTTACGGCGAGGAGCGGTTTGACGAGGTGATCTTCGCCTGCCACAGCGATCAGGCGCTGGCGCTGCTGGCGGATCCCGGCGAGCGGGAGCAGGCCATCCTCGGCGACATGCCCTATCAGGCCAACGATGTCTGGCTCCACACCGATGCTAGCTGCCTGCCCACCCGCCGCAAGGCATGGGCCAGCTGGAACTATCAGCTCGATGGCAATGACGAGGCGCGGCCGCTGGTGAGCTACAACATGAACATCCTGCAGGGGGTGAACTCGCCGGAGCCTTTCTGCGTCAGCCTCAACCCCAAGGGCAAGGTGGATGAGAGCAAGGTGCTGCGCCGCTTCGTCTATCACCATCCGGTGTTCAATCAGGCCTCCATCGCCGCCCAGCAGCGGCGGGCGGAGATCTGCGGCCAACAGCACACCCACTTCTGTGGCGCCTACTGGTACAACGGCTTCCACGAGGATGGGGTGCGCAGCGCGCTGGATGTCGCCAGGCGCTTCGGAGCCGAGCTATGAACGGCGCCACCGTGGCCACCGAACATGAGCGTACAGACGAACTGGCTGGCGTCACCAGCGCCATCTGGCAGGGCTCGGTGCGCCACCGCCGTTTTGCACCGCGGGCTCACGCCTTCTCCTACAGCCTTTTTATGCTGGGACTGGATCTCGACGAGCTGTCGCAGCTCGATCAGGGGCGCTGGTTCGGTGTGGAGCGCTCGGGGCTGCTCTCGTTTCACCGCCATGACTATCTCAAGGGGAGTGAGGGGAGCCTCAAGCAGGCGGTGTGGCAGAAGGTGAGCGAACTGGGTGGCGATGCCGACCCCGAGGGGCGGGTACTGCTGCTCGGCAATGTGCGCTGTCTCGGGTTCTACTTCAGCCCGGTCAACTTCTACTTCTGCTACCGGCAGGGCGAGGCGCACTATCTGCTGGCAGAGGTGTCGAACACTCCCTGGAACGAGCGTCACTACTACCTGCTGGATTTGGCGGCGTTGGCACCCCATGACAAGGATTTTCACGTCTCCCCGTTTATGGGGCTGGCGATGCGTTATCACTGGCGCATCAGGCCGCCCGCGCAGGAGACTCTGATCCATATCGAGAGTCATCCCGTATCCGGTGAAGCCAAGCTGTTTGACGCCACCCTGGCGCTCACTCGTGAACCCTTGTCGCGCAAGGGGCTGGTGGCCCTGCTGGCCCGCTGGCCCTGGATGACCATGAAGGTGCTGCTCGGGATCTACTGGCAGGCCCTGCGTCTATTTATTAAACGAACCCCGATTTTTACCCATCCGGAGAGCCGCTAATGGAACTTGCTCAATCAACCCTCTCTGCCTCTTTCATCGACAAGGGGGCAAGACAACTGCTGCTCAATCTGCTGGGTCGCCTCGAACATGGCCAGCTGCTGCTGCGGGATGGCGGTGAGCGCTACAGCTTTGGCGTCGCGGGCACCGATCTGCATGCCGAACTGGTGGTGCAGGATCCGGCCTTCTATCGACGCCTGCTGCTGGGGGGCAGCATCGCCGCCGGAGAAACCTGGGTGGAGGGGCTCTGGACCAGCCCGGATCCGGTGGCGCTGGTACGGCTGCTGGCCCGCAATCTGACCCTGCTCGACTCCCTCGAGCGGCGCCTCGGCTGGCTCAGTTTCCCGTTCAACAAGGTGCGCCACTGGCTCAACCGCAATACTCTGACCGGTTCGCGCTCCAACATCGCCGCCCACTACGATCTCGGCAATACCCTCTATCAGGGTTTTCTCGACAGCCATATGCAGTACTCGAGCGCCATCTATCCGAGCGCCGAGGCCACTCTGGAAGAGGGTCAGCAAGCCAAACTGCGCACCATCTGCGAGCGGCTGGCGCTGGGGCCAGACGACCATCTGCTGGAGATCGGCACCGGCTGGGGCGGCCTTGCCGTCTATGCCGCCCGCCACTATGGCTGCCGGGTGACCACCACGACTATCTCCCGGGCCCAGCACGACTATGCCAAGGAGTGGATTGCGCGGGAGGGGCTGGGGGATCGCATCACCTTGCTGCTGGAGGATTATCGCAAGCTGGAGGGCACCTATGACAAGCTGGTCTCCATCGAGATGATCGAGGCGGTGGGTCACGCCTTCCTGCCCGACTATTTCCGCCAGCTGTCGCGGCTGCTCAAACCCGGTGGCCGTCTGCTCATTCAGGCCATCACCATCGCCGATCAGCGCCATGCCCAGTATCTGCGCGGGGTTGATTTCATCCAGCGCTACATCTTCCCCGGTGGCTGCCTGCCGAGCGTCTCCCAAATGGCGGGGTTGCTGGCGCGGGAGACCGACATGCAACTGGTACGGTTGCACGATCACGGCCATCACTATGCCCGCACGTTGGCTCACTGGTGCGAGCGGTTTCTGGCGCTGGCTCCCGAGCTGCCCAAGCTCGGTTACAGCCAGGATTTCATCCGGTTGTGGCACTTCTATTTTGCCTATTGCGAAGGGGGATTCTGGGAGCGCACCATCAGTCTGGTGCAGCTGGAGGCCGCCAAGCCGGGGCCCGCTGGCTGGTCGGGTGATGTGCCAGTAAGCGGTCACTGACCATGTGGCAGTGGGCTCACCTGCTGGGGTTCAACCTCTACTGGTTGCTGGCGGTGAAGTGGCAGCAGCCGGGCCCGCTGCTGGCAATGTTGCTGCTGCACTTTCTCTTCTCACCCAGCCGCCTGCGTGACTGGCGGCTGCTCCCCATCGCGGTGGCCGGCTGTCTGCTGGATGCCCTGCTCTGGCAGCTCGGCCTGTTCCGTTTCCCGTCCGGTTTTCCCCTCTGGCTGGTACTGCTCTGGCTCGGTTTTGCCCTGACGCTGGCCCACGGTATGCGCTGGCTGCTGCGCTTGCCTCGTTGGCAGCAGGCGCTGTTTGGCGTATTTGGCGGTGCTTCCTCCTATGTGGCGGGGGCCGCCATGGGGGCAGTAAACTTACCCTGGGGCATCTGGATCAGCACGGCGCTGCTGGCAGTGATCTGGATGTGGTGGTTACCCGTACTCCTGTGGGTAATGGTCAAGCTGGAGGGTGAGTCATGACAAACACCTTTTCGACCGACTCGTTGCTTTTTTCCAAATGGACTAAAGAGAGCCAGCATGAGCTGACTGATCGTTTCTATCTGGTGGTTGCCTGCCAGCGGGATGCGCAGGGGCAGCTGGTGCAGGTGGTGATGCAGGATATCAACACCCTGCAGGAACAGGAGATGGACTGGCATGAACTGGAAGACCCCAACCACTGGCATATGGGGTGGAATTAACCCGCTGCTGCTGGCGTTTACGCTCTTTGCTGCAACCGCGGTGCAGGCTTCTTCCGCCCCCTGGCAGCAGTTGCGCCCGGTCGGGCAGGGGGAGATGAACTGGCTATGGTTCAAGCTCTACGATGCCACCCTCTACAGTGAAAGCGGGCACTATCAGCCCGGTCACTATCCGCAGGCCCTGACCCTCACCTATGCCAGATCCATCGAGCGGGAAGATCTGCTGAGCGCCACTGCCGCCGAGTGGCAGCGACTCGGTCTTGGCTCCAACGCCGAACGTCAGCGCTGGCTCGGCCAGCTCGCTGCACTCTGGCCCGATGTGCAGGCAGGCGACAAGCTCACCTTCTATGTCGACAAGGGCGGGGCAGGCCACTTCTGGTGGCAGGAGAAGTCCCTCGGGACTCTGGCCGATCCGCAATTCTCGGCCGCTTTTCTCGCCATCTGGCTGGCTGACAACAGCCGCGATCCCGCCCTGACCCGCCGCCTGCGTGGCCAACCCTGAACATGGAGTTTCTGATGTCTTTCTATCGTGCATACCGCTGGTTGCTGTTGCTCCCTTTTTTGCTGCTGAGCGGCTGTGGTGCCAGTCTCGATGACTATCGGGGGCAGGGGCCAAACTGGGATCTCGCCCGTTTCTTCAATGGCAAACTGGTGGCTCACGGCCTGGTGACCGACCGCAGCGGCGAAGTGACCAGTCGCTTTCGGGTCGAGATGGTGGGTCGTTGGAAGGATGGCAAGGGAGAGTTGTTCGAGCAGTTCTACTTTGATGATGGCCGCCAGCAGACCCGTACCTGGCATCTGAGCAAGGGCGATGATGGTCACTGGCGCGGTACTGCTTCCGATGTGGTGGGGGAGGCGGTGGGTAAAAGCGAAGGGTTCGCCCTCAACTGGCGTTATCAGCTCGATCTGGCGCTGCCGGATGGCGGGGTGGTGCGGGTGAGCTTCGATGACTGGATGTACCTGCTGGACGAAGATCGTCTGATCAATCGTGCCGAGATCAGCAAGTTCGGTATCCATCTTGGTGAGGTGATCCTCTATATCGAACGTCAGCCCTGACCGTTAACGCAAGATAACGGCCAGTAAAAAGCGCGCCGATGGCGCGCTTTTGTTTACCGAACAATCAGAGTCATCAGATGATGCGGTTCTCTTCCAGCATCTTGCGACGGGCCTCTTCCTTGGCCATCTTCTTCTTGCGGTTGTCGCAGGGTTCCGGGCAATCGCACTCTTTCTCGATGCCAACGCTACCCAGACCGCCACAGGAGCCGGAGATGGTCTTCTTCTGGAAGATGTAACCGATAGCCATGGCGGCTATCACCAGCATGAATACCCCGAAGGTGATCAGAAAAATCTGCATCTCTACCTCTTACTTCTTGACCAGATAGGGCTTGAAGGCATCGGAGTAAGCCTCTTCAAAGCCGTTGTCCGTCTTGGTGATCACGAAGATCGCCAGGCCGCGCTCGTTGGCATAGGCCAGGCTTTTCTCGGTCCCCATCACCATAAACACGGTGGCCAACCCGTCTGCGGTCATGCAGGAGGGGTGGATCACGGTGACCGATACCAGGCGGTGCTGGATCGGCTTGCCGCTGCGCGGATCTATGGTGTGGGAGAAGCGCTGACCATCCAGTTCATAGTAGTTGCGGTAATCGCCGGAGGTGGCCACCCCGTTGTCACCGGGCACGATCACCTCTTGCACCGTGCCGGTGCCTGCGGTGGGCTTCTCGATGGCCACGCGCCAGGGGTGACCCTTGCCGTTGACGCCATTGATCCGCAGCTCGCCGCCAATCTCCACCAGATAGTTGCGCGCACCCAGTGACTCCAGATACTCGGCTACCTTGTCCACCCCAAAGCCCTTGGCGATGGCGGAGAGATCGACGTAGAGATCCGGAATGTCTTTTTGCAGGGTGTCGGCATCTACCGAGGTGATGACGTGCAGGTTGCCCAGACCGGTTTTCTGGCGAGTCTGGGTGATCAGCTCGTCGGAGGGAACCTTGGTCGGCTTCTTGTCCGGGCCAAAGCCCCACAGATTGACCAAGGGGCCAACGGTGACGTCCAGCGCCCCCTGGCTCTCACGGCCAATGTGAATGGCCTCTGTGACGACCCGTGCGGTATCGCGGGAGACCACTACCGGTTTGTTGTCACGGCTCTGGTTGAAGCGCGACAGTTCGGAATCGGGGCGATAGGTCGACATCTGATCGTTGACCCGTTCCAGCAAGACATCCACCTCGGCCTGTAATTTGGCCGGATCGCTGATGGCGCTGTCCGCCACCTTGATGGAGTAGTAAGTGCCCATGGTGCTACCGGTGATATGGATCTCCGGCTTGGATTGGACCGTCTCCTGACCGCACCCAGTCAAGAAAAAGGCTAGCCCGAAGGCTAGCCAGGTCTTTACAACACTGTGCATGGATTAACCACCAAAGTCATCCAACAGGATGTTTTCGTCTTCAACGCCCAAATCTTTGAGCATGTTGATGACGGCAGCGTTCATCACCGGAGGTCCACACATGTAGAACTCGCAATCTTCCGGCGCTTCGTGGTTCTTGAGATAGTTCTCGTAGAGCACGTTGTGGATGAAGCCGGTGTAGCCGTCCCAGTTGTCTTCCGGTTGCGGATCGGACAGGGCGACGTTCCAGGTGAAGTTTTCGTTCTCGGCCGCGAGCATGTCAAAGTCTTCGACATAGAACATTTCGCGCTTGGAACGGGCACCGTACCAGAAGCTCATCTTGCGCTTGGACTTCAGGCGACGCAACTGGTCGAAGATATGGGAACGCATCGGTGCCATACCCGCACCACCACCGATGAATACCATTTCGGCATCGGTGTCTTTGGCGAAGAACTCACCGAACGGACCGGAGATAGTCACCTTGTCGCCAGCCTTCAGGCTGAAGATGTAGGAGGACATCTGTCCCGGAGGGGCAGTCCAGTTGCTGGGCGGCGGGGTCGCGATACGCACGTTCAGCATGATGATGCCGAACTCTTCCGGATAGTTGGCCATGGAGTAGGCACGGATGATCGGCTCATCGACCTTGGACTCCAGCTCAAAGATCTTGAAGCGATCCCAGTCACCGCGATACTCCTCGGGAATATCGAAGTTCTTGTAGTGCACGTGGTGAGCTGGGGCTTCGATCTGGATATAACCACCGGCGCGGAACGGTACGCTCTCGCCATCGGGGATCTGCAGCTTGAGCTCCTTGATGAAGGTGGCCTTGTTATCGTTGGAGATAACAGTACATTCCCACTTCTTCACCCCGAAGATCTCTTCCGGCAGTTCGATATCCATGTCGGAGCGAACGGTAACCTGACAGGCCAGACGCTCGCCATGACGGGCTTCGCCCTTGCTGATGTGATCCAGTTCGGTTGGCAGAATGTCGCCACCACCGGATTTCACCCGTACCTTGCACTGGCCACAGGAGCCACCGCCGCCACAGGCGGAGGAGACGAAGATACCGCTGCCAGCCAGCACGCCGAGCAGCTTGCCACCGGCCGGGCTGGTCACAGCCTTGGCCGGGTCACCATTGATGCTGATTGTCACGTCGCCCGCGGTCACCAGCTTGGACTTGGCGAACAGAATGACTGCCACCAGTGCCAGCAGGATCACGGTAAACATGACCACACCCAAAATAATTTCCATCTATCGTTCCTTTCTGATTGCAGGAAAGCCGATTACAGGGAGATACCAGAGAAGGACATGAAGCCCAGCGCCATCAGACCGGCGGTGATGAAGGTGATGCCCAGACCGCGCAGGCCTTCCGGAACATCGGAGTACTTCATCTTCTCGCGGATACCTGCCAGCGCAACGATCGCCAGCATCCAGCCTGCCCCTGAACCCACACCGTAGACCACAGACTCCATGAAGTTATAGTCACGCTGCACCATGAAGGAGACGCCACCGAAGATGGCGCAGTTCACGGTGATGAGCGGCAGGAAGATACCCAGCGCGTTGTAGAGTGCCGGGAAGTACTTGTCCAGCGCCATCTCCAGGATCTGTACCAGTGCTGCAATCACACCGATGAAGGTGATGAAGCTCAGGAAGCTCAGATCCAGACCGGATACCAGAGCGCCATCTTTAAGCACGTAGTTGTAGATCAGGTTGTTGGCAGGAACCGCGATGGTCTGCACCACAATAACGGCAATACCCAGACCCATAGAGGTCTTTACCTTCTTGGACACCGCCAGGAAGGTACACATCCCCAGGAAGAAGGAGAGTGCCAGGTTTTCGATGAAGATCGATTTAATCAACAGACTCAGATAGTGTTCCATACCTTAATCCTTCGCCTCCACCTGCTTGGGATCCTTGGTGCGAACGCCCCAAATGATCAGACCAATGATGAAGAATGCACTCGGCGGCAGCAGCAGCAGGCCGTTGGGCACATACCAGCCACCGTTGTTCACCAGCGGCAGCAGCTCGATGCCGAACCAGGTGCCGGAGCCCAGCAGTTCACGCACGGTCGCGACACTCAGCAGAATGGCGCCATAGCCCAGACCGTTGCCGATACCATCCAGGAAGGAGGGCAGCGGGGCACTCTTCATGGCGTATGCTTCAGCGCGGCCCATTACGATACAGTTGGTGATGATCAGACCCACGAAGACCGACAGTTGCTTGGAGATGTCATAGGCGTACGCCTTGAGCACCTGGTCAACCACGATAACCAGTGAGGCGATGATCGCCATCTGTACGATAATCCGGACGCTGTTCGGGATCTGGTTGCGGATCAGGGAGATGAACAGGTTTGAGAAGGCGGTGACCGCCATGACCGCGAGGGTCATTACAAACGCAGTTTTCATCTGGCTGGTAACCGCCAGTGCAGAACAGACACCCAGCACCTGCAAGGCGATGGGGTTGTTGCCCAGCACAGGCGTCAACAGCAACTTCTTCATTTCGCTCTTGTCAGCCATTGTTGATTTCTCCTGCACGAACCTTGGCCAGGAAAGGACCGAAGCCCTTGGGACCCATCCAGAAGTCGAAGGTATGCTGTACGCCGTTACCGGTCAGAGTGGCACCGGAGAGACCATCGATCTCGTGCTCGGAGCCCGCCGGAGCATGGCCCTTGATGACGCGCAGCGCCGGCATGCCATTCTGGTCGAACAGTTTCTTGTCCTTGAACAGCGCCTGCCAGGCCGGGTTTTCGATCTCGCCACCCAGACCCGGGGTTTCACCGTGGTCATAGTAAGTGATGCCCTTGATGGTCTGGCCATCAGCGGCAACGGCGACGAAGGCATACATGGTCGACCACAGACCCTGACCGTAGATGGGCAGGATGATGCTGTCGATCTTGCCTTCGGCATCCTTGGCGAAGAATACCGGGATCTGCTTGGAGATCTGACGCAGGCTGGCCTTGTCGTCAGCGGCGGCAAGACGGATGCTGCGGGCCGGATCTTTGGCAGCCTGCTTGGTGTCGAAGTTGTCGGCATCGCCGTCAACAAAGTCACCGGTCGCCAGATCCACCAGACGCGCTTCGATCTTCTCGCCATACAGTTTGGCCAGGTCGCGCTTGGCCACTTCGCTCACATCCACACCGGCTACGGAGAGAATGTTGCTCTGCTTGTCCAGCGCCTTGTTTTCCTGCTGGGTAGAACGCAGGCCCACAGCGGCAACGGATACCACGATGGAACAGGCCAGACAGAGGCCGGTGACCACGCTGACGGTGCCGAGGGTTGAATCTTTATTAAACGCCACGAGCAATCCTCCGCTTGATGTTTGCCTGAGCGACGAAGTGGTCAAACAGGGGAGCAAACAGGTTCGCAAACAGAATGGCCAGCATCATGCCTTCCGGGAACGCAGGGTTGACCACGCGAACCAGCACGACCATTACGCCGATCAGGGCGCCATACCACCACTTGCCTTTGTTGGTAAAGGCGGCGGAGACAGGGTCGGTCGCCATGAAGGCCATACCGAAGGCGAAGCCACCCAGTACCAGATGCCAGTGCCACGGCATGTTGAACATGGGGTTGGTATCGGAACCGATGACGTTGAACAGCAGGGAGGTGGCGATCATACCGATCATCACGCCGGCGATGATGCGCCAGGAGGCGATGCGCATGTAGACGATCATGGCCGCACCCAGCAGGATCATCAGGGTAGAGACTTCACCGATGGAACCCGGCAGGTTACCCAGGAAAGCGTCCATCCAGCTGATAGCCTGGCCGGTTGCACCGTTGATCAGCGCCATCTGGCCGCCTTGGGCCCACTGGCTCAGGGCAGTTGCGCCGGAGAAGCCGTCAACGGCAACCCATACGGCGTCACCGGAGATCTGGCCCGGGTAGGCGAAGAACAGGAACGCACGACCAGCGAGCGCCGGGTTCAGGAAGTTCTTGCCGGTACCACCGAACACCTCTTTGGCCATCACCACACCGAAGGTGATACCCAGCGCAGCTTGCCACAGGGGCAGCTCGGGCGGCACGATCAGGGCAAACAGGATTGAGGTCACGAAGAAGCCTTCGTTGATCTCGTGTTTGCGCACCATGGCGAACAGCACTTCCCAGAAACCACCGACAAAGAAGACGGTGATGTAGATCGGGAAGAAGTGGGTGGCGCCAATCAGCATCTTGCTGCCGATACCGGCAACAGCCGGATCGAGGGAGGCGCCCAGCATGGTAGCCAGGGCATATTGCCAGCTGCTGGCACCAGCAGCCGAGCCCATGTGGGCAATGGCGGCAATCGCCTGGTTACCAACGTTGTACATGCCCCAGAACATGGCCGGGAACACGGCCAGCCACACCATGATCATCATGCGCTTCAGATCGAGCGCATCACGAACGTGGGAGGCGTTGCGGGTAACGCTACCCGGGGTGTAGAACAGGGTGTACGCCGCTTCGAACAGGGCATAGTACTTGGCGTACTTTCCACCCGGTTCGAAGTGGTGTTCCATATTTTCAAGAAGTTGCTTGAAACTCATCGCTTAACCTTCCAGTTCAATCTTGGTCAGGCACTCACGCAAGATCGGGCCGTACTCTGTCTTGCCGGGGCAGACAAAGGTACAGAGCGCCAAATCTTCCTCATCCAGCTCCAGGCAGCCCAGTGCTTGCGCACCGTCGGTATCGCCGGAGACCATGTCCCGCAGCAGCAGGGTCGGCAGGATGTCGAGTGGCATCACCCGCTCATAGTTGCCGATAGGCACCATGGAACGGTCACTACCGTTGGTAGTGGTGGTGAAGTTGATCAGCTTGCCCTTCATCAGATGAGAGAGGGTGGTACGGGTGATAGAGAACTTGTTGGCGCTGGGGTTGATCCAGCCCAGGAACTCTTTCTCGCGACCTTCACCCAGCACGCAAACCTGATTGTGGTAGCGGCCCAGGTAGTCGTGAACACCTTCGGCTTTGGCACCACTCAGGATAGAACCGGAGATGATACGGTTTTCGTCGGCACGCAGCTCATTATTGGTGAGCTGGCTGATGCAGGCGCCCAGACGGGTACGCAGCAGACGCGGCTTGAGCACGTTCGGGCCAGCCAGCGCGATCACCTTGTCAGTGAAGATCTGACCGGTGGTGAACAGCTTGCCGAATGCGATCACATCCTGATAGTTGATATGCCACTGCACCTTGGTGCTGCTGACCGGATCCAGGAAGTGGATATGGGTACCCGGCAGACCGGCAGGGTGCGGACCAACGAAGATCTCTTCCTTGACCTGAGCCAGCGGAGAGTGGGGCAGACTGCCTTCGCCTTTACAGACGTAGACGGCGCCGTCAGTCAGGCGGGTCAATACGGCCAGACCATCGAGGAAGGCCTGCGGCTGTTCCTTGATAATCAGCTCGGCATCAGCTGCCAGCGGGTTGGTGTCCATTGCAGTCACAAAGATGGCGCGCGGGGCAGACGCTACCGCGGGGACTTTGCTGAACGGACGGGTACGCAACGCAGTCCACTGACCTGATGCGACCAGGATCTCTTGCACCTTGCTGCGCTCGAGCTTGGCCAGCTCGGCAGAGGCAAAATGCTCAAACGTCACCTGTTCATCGGAACCGTCCAGGTCGATGACCACAGACTGGAGAACACGTTTGGCACCACGGTTGATCTCTGAAACCACACCGGTGGCAGGAGCTGTGAATTTAACGCCCGGATTCTTCTTGTCTTCAAAAAGATCCTGACCTTTGATGACGCGATCACCTACTTTGACGAACATAGTAGGTCGCATCCCCACAAACTCCTCGCCCAGTGTCGCAACACGGGTGATGGCGGGGCCATCGTAGATTACTTGCTCTGGCGCACCCAGCACGGGGATGTCCAGTCCTCTTTTGATTGTAATCATACTTACTTGCACTACCGTTACGGGAGAGGTTGGTTAGCGCCGAGAAATACATCACGACGGGTGGTTGAATGAGTCGATGTTGTGGTTGTGCCAGGTGGGCAGGCTCAACAATTATTCAACATGCAGGCTCACTCAAAAGCGCTTGAGTTTACCACTTAAGGTGCATTTTCTGCCATGCCAAATGGGCAAAATCCCCGTGCCATCACAAAATTAACCTGCAATGAATAAGCGCCCGACACCTTGTAAGTAGTGGTTTTAAAGGTTTTTTTATTTCGATACCTCGATGGGGGTATTTGCCGTTGCCTCCACTATGAGCAAAAAAGCCTTGATGCCGAAATATACCCCCTTGGATGTAGCCTTTTCGGGGCCAATGGGGGAAATTTGTTTAATTTTTGTTGGCAGGTTCTCGAGGGAAATCCTGTGGTACAACCGGTTTCAGGAGAGCGACGGTTTGCCAACGCAGCTCGGGGTGCGCGGGGCGTGGCCTTTTTCCTGCCACTCGCTCTCTGTGTAGGTATGCAACGCCAGTGCATGAACGGCACCGGCCAGCTCATCGGCCAGTACCGCATTGACCTGACGATGGCGGGCCAGCAGCCGCTGCCCTGCAAATTGCTCGCTGACGATCACCACCTTGAAGTGGCTCTCAGATCCCGGTTCCACACGGTGCATGTGGCTCTCGTTGATCACCTCCAGCACGGTGGGGGAGAGGGCGGCGGTCAGCTTGGCTTCAATCAGTTGTTGGATGGTCATCGGATCGGCTTCCAGAGTGAATGTCGGGCCATTCTATCGGCAGTCGCGGGATGGAATAAGCCCCCGTAAGAGGGAAATCCCCCGTCAGTTGCCCCCTTGATGCGCATCGAACTGGTGAAATTCCTGCTCCTCGCTAGAATAGCGCCACTTTGCGTCGCCCCTGGCGCCTGTATACACGAATCAAGCCGAGGTTGGACTCTTCCTATGCAAACCCTTCTCGACACTCCCCATTGCCAGCTCACGCTCTACCGCTATCCGCGCCAGAGTCAGGAGACTCTGCAAGCCTGGGATGCGGCTGACGAATACCTGATCAACACCCTGGCGGAGTCCCCCCTCGAGCAGGCGGGCCCCGTCATCGTCATGAATGATGGCTTTGGCGCACTGGCCGCCTATCTGCATCCGCACTCCCCCTGCTGCGTCACCGACTCCTACATCAGTGAGCGGGCGACCCTGGCCAATCTGGCCGAAAATGGACTGGATGCGGGTGGTATCAGCTTGCAGGATGCGCTGGCGCCGCTGCCCGATGCCCCTGCTCTGGTAGTGATCAAGGTCTCCAAATATCAGGCACTGCTGGAGCAGCAACTGCTAGCGCTGCGCGAGGTGGTGACACCGGCAACCCGCGTTATCGCTGCCGGCAAGGCGAAGGATATTCATACCTCCACGCTCAAGTTGTTCGAGAAGTATCTGGGGCCTACCCGTACCTCGCTGGCCTGGAAAAAGGCGCGCCTTATTCACTGCGAGCCGCAGGCCGGGCAACCCGCGCTGGCCAACCCCTTCCCGACTGTCTGGCCGCTGGAGGGGAGTGGCATGCTCATCCACAACCATGCCAACGTCTTCTCGCGCACCAGTCTCGATATTGGTGCCCGTTTTATGCTGGACAACCTGCCCATCCACAGTGCCCGCAAGGTGATCGATCTGGGCTGTGGCAACGGGGTGCTGGGTCTGTCGCTGCTCGCCAAAGACAGCGAGGTGGAGGTGACCTTTATCGATGAATCCTATATGGCGGTTGCCTCGGCACAGCTCAACGTCGAGCACAATCTGCCTGATGCACTGCCGCGTGCCCGCTTTATGGTCAATAACTGTCTCGACGGGGTGGCGGTCGGCTCGGCGGATCGGATCCTCTGCAACCCTCCTTTCCATCAGTTACAGGCGATCACCGATCATATTGCCTGGCAGATGTTCAGCGATGCGCACCGGGTGTTGCCTCAAGGGGGTGAACTCTGGATAGTAGGCAACCGTCATCTGGACTATCACAACAAACTCAAGCGCTTGTTTGCCAACGCACAAGTCGTTGCGTCGAACAGCAAATTCGTTATTTTGAAAGCCATCAAACGCTAAAGCCAAAGGAAACCATGATGAAAAAGTCACTCTTGCTGCTGGCCGCCCTGATGCTGGGCGGGTGTGCCACTCATTGGCCGGAGACGGCGCTGCTCAATCCGCAGGTGATCCCCGCCAACCAGCAATACTACTCTGGCAATCGCATCACCATGGAAGGGGTAGACAAGCGTGAGGCTGCCTACGTCTTCTCCATCAAACATAAAGAGAAAGCCCCCGTGCTGGTCAACAGCGAGCGTCCGCTCAACCTGCTGATGGCCGAGCGGCTGGCCGAAGGGCTGCGCAGCCAGGGTCTCGAAGTGGGCAACAGTGGCACCACCAACCTGACGCTGGTGATCTCCAACGCCGCAGTCAATGTGGAAGAGAAGACCTTTACCTATGTCACCAAATCCCGCGTCAGCCTGCAGGTGATCGCTGATTTTCAGGGCAACCGTCTGACCAAGCAGTTCAACATGTCCTCCAGCAAGGAGAGCCCGAGCGAGCCAAGCATGGCCGACCTGGAGTCTACACTGAACCTGCAACTGGGTAGCGTGCTGCAGCAGATCATGGCGGATGACGCGCTGCGCGGTTACCTGAAAGGTCAACCGAACGGTGCAGGGGTCTGATGATGAAAAAACTCTGGTTGCTGGCCATGCTGATCGCCCCGCTGGCGTTCGCGGGCCCGAAAGTCAGAATGGAGACCAACCACGGCAATATCGTGGTGGAGCTGGCGTCCAAGCAGGCGCCCCAGACGGTGAAGAACTTCTTGCGCTACGTGGCTGATGGCAGCTATGACGGCAGTATCTTCCACCGGGTGATCCAGGATTTCGTGGTGCAGGGTGGGGGCTACAACCAGCAGTTCCAGCAGCTGCCGACTTATGAACCTGTGGTCAACGAGTCGCGTGGCGGTCTGCCCAACAAGCGTGGCTCCATCGCCATGGCCCGCACCCAGGCGGTCGACAGCGCTACTCGCCAGTTTTACTTCAATCTGGTCGACAACAATAACCTCAACGCCGGTGGCTCTGCGGGTTATACCGTGTTTGGTCAGGTGGTTCAGGGGATGGAGGTGCTGGACAAGCTGGCTCAGGTACAGACCGGTTACAGCCCCATTCTGCGTGCCAACGATGTGCCTACCAGCCCCATCATTCTGAAGAAGGTGGTCTTGCTGGCTGAAACTCCGGCAGACAAGAAAGTCGACAAGAAAGCGGGCAAGTAACTCTCGCCGGACGCGGTTCGTCACCTCGCCTCGTCAGGTCACAATACAAGGCTCATCCCGTTCGGGATGGGCCTTTTCTCTATCCGGGCTTCTTTTGCCCATCTCTTTGCTCGCCTTGGCTATCTGCCATCAACCTGCCAAAATGACGCACTTTTCCAAAGTCGTCAGGTAGTTGAACATGATCCGCAAACCAAGCTGGAGAGAGTCCCTCGCCGTCTATCTCGAATTTCGGGTGTTTATTCTCTTTGCCATGGGTTTTTCATCGGGTCTGCCGCTGCTGCTGGTGTTCGGTACCCTCTCATTCTGGTTGCGCGAGGCCGATGTCAGCCTGACCGATATCGGCTATATGAGCTGGGTGGCGCTCGCCTATGGCTTTAAATGGCTGTGGTCGCCGCTGGTGGATCGCATGCCGCTGCCGTTGCTCTCCGCGCTGCTGGGGCGTCGCCGCAGTTGGATGTTCTTCTCCCAGTTGTTGATTGCCGCCGCGCTGGTCGGCATGGCGTTCTGCGATCCCAAGACCGAGCTGGCCCAGCTGGCGATGTTTGCCCTGCTGGTGGCCTTTGCCTCGGCCACGCAGGATATCGTTATCGACGCCTATCGCATCGAATCCGCCCCCGAGCGGCTACAGGCGGCGATGGCTGCCTCCTACATGACTGGCTACCGACTGGCGATGATCATGGCGGGCGCTGGCGCGCTGGCGCTGGCAGCCTGGTTTGGCAGCAACAGCGGCTATGACTATCGTGGCTGGCAGATTACCTATCTGGTGATGGCGGGTCTGATGTCACTCGGGGTTATCACCACGCTGTTTTGCCACGAGCCGGATATCGATCTGGCCGAGCAGGGTAAACAACAGGCCGAACGCAAGGCGCAGCTCCTGGAAAAAGGGTGGCCTACTCTGCTGGCGAGTGCGGGGGCCTGGGGCTATGAGGCCGTCTGGTGTCCGTTTGCCGACTTCTTTCGTCGCTATGGCAGCTCGGCGCTGCTGATCTTGGCTCTGATCGCCTGCTATCGGGTTGCCGATGTGGTGATGGGGGTGATGTCCAACAGCTTCTATGTGGATATGCAGTTCAGCAAGACCGAGGTTGCCACCATTACCAAGGTGTTTGGCGTCATCATGACGCTGGTGGGCGCTGCGCTGGGGGGCGTGCTGGTGATGCGCTTCGGCACGCTGCGCATCCTGTTCTTGGGGGCGCTGCTCACCGCCAGCACCAACCTGCTGTTTGCCCTGCTCAATCAGGTTGGTCACAACCTGGAACTGCTGACGCTGATTATCTCGCTGGATAACCTCAGTGCCGGTATTGCTACCGCGGCCTTCGTGACCTATCTTTCCAGCCTGACCAATGTGGCATTTTCGGCCACTCAGTACGCCCTGTTCAGCTCGGTAATGTTGCTGCTACCCAAGTTGCTGGCCGGTTTTTCCGGGCAGGTTGTGGAGCAGATTGGCTACAGCGCCTTCTTTGTCGGAACCAGTTTATTGGGCTTGCCCGTGTTGTTGTTGATTGTGCTTGTCGCCAGAAAAGGGAGTGAGTTGCTCTCAACGGCTGACAAATAGCAAGCGTTTGCGTAGAATCGGGGGTGATTAGATTCACACTTCCGGATAAAGTTCCCGAGAAGTTGTTTCACCCCCAATTTTATTTGATTAGAATCCCTCTCGCTCCTTGTGGGCAGGCTACGGAAAACCTCAACTAACGCACAAGAGACCAATAAAATGGCCAAATTTACCAAGACTCTGATCGCTGCCGGTCTGCTGGCTGCTGCCGCTACCCCGGCCTTCGCTGCTGACTACAGCGGTGATATCCACAAGAATGATTACAAGTGGATGCAGTTCAACGTAATGCACACCATCGACCAGCGTCCTTTCACAACCGGTGAAGAGGACTACAACGATACCTATTTTGAAATGGAATTCGGTGGTCGCTCTGGCCTGTTTGATCTGTACGGCTATGTCGACGTATTCGATATTTTCGACTCCCGCCACAGCAACAAACACCATGGTCAGAACCTGTTCATGAAGTTTGCGCCGCGCATGTCTCTGGATGCTTTGACCGGTAAAGATCTCTCCTTTGGTCCTGTGCAAGAGCTCTACATTGCCAACCTGAACAACGTCGGCGACAAGCAGATGGAAAACCAGATTGGTCTGGGCGCCGATGTGATGGTTCCCTGGTTTGGCAAGGTAGGCATGAACCTGTATGCCCGTCATTCCACAGAGAACCAGTTCTTTACTGAGGAAGAAGGCGACTGGAACGGTTATCAGTTCTCCATGAACTGGTTCAAGCCCTTCTACACCTTCGGTAATGGCAGCTTTGTCTCCTACCAGGGCTATCTGGATTATCAATTCGATCTGGATACTCACGATCGTGCTGACCGTACCAGCGATAACCTGGCTACTTTCCATGGTATCTACTGGCACTCCGATCGTTATGCCGTTGGTTACGGTCTGAAGTACTTTATGGATGCTTATGGTACCAAAGATGGTTCCACTGCATACGATGGTACTCCTTGGAAGAGCACCGGCTTCAGCCACTACTTCTCTGTTACCTACAAGTTCTAATAAAACTTGGGGTACAAAAAACCGGAGCTTCTGCTCCGGTTTTTTTATGGCCGCGATTTAGATAGCGTGGCGCGAGTCATCAAGTGCGCCACGGCTGAGTGGATAAATCAGTCGCGGAAGTTCTGGAACTGCATCGGTTGACCCAGTTCGGCGCCACGAACCAGTGCCATGGTCTCTTGCAGATCATCACGCTTCTTGCCGGTGACACGCACTTCGTCACCCTGGATGGCGACCTGTACCTTGATCTTGGAGTCTTTGATCAGCTTGACCAGCTTCTTGGCGATCTCTTTCTCGATCCCCTGCTTGAATTTGACGGTCAGGTGGAAACGCTTGCCGGAGTGAACGGAGTCACCCACTTCCATGGAGCTGTTTTCGATGTTGCGCTTGAGCAGGGCGCCGCGCAGGATTTCGACCATCTGCTTGAGCTGGAAATCGGCATCGGCTTCCAGTTTTACCTCTTCCTTGTTCAACTCGAAGCTGGCTTCTACCCCACGAAAATCGAAACGGGTGGCCAGTTCACGATTGGCGTTGTCGACTGCGTTCAACACCTCGTTCATTTTGACTTCAGAGACAATATCGAATGACGGCATAGCCGGAGCTCCTCATGTTGCGTTATCGGGGGGCAAATCTACCAGAAAACGGGCAAATTTGCTGATTTTGATGGGGTTGCTCTGCTAGAATCCCCTGCGCGCAGGACGGGTGGACCCGTTAGTGTCCACCAGCGATATCTTCACTTATCCCCGGTAACAGGTTGAGAGGATTGCAACCCTTACCCTGACAGAGTCACACCATGCCAAGCGGATTAAAAAATTCCCGACAGCCCGTTATTCCACCCGTTACTCCGAAGTGGTCACTGTTGGGTTGTGGCGCCCTCGGCGGCGTTTTTGCCTCCCTGCTGACCCAGAGTGGTCAATCTACCCGTGTCTTGTTGCGCGAACATCATAAGTCCACGCTCCATCCAGGGATCGATTTCACCTCGCTGGAGGGGCATGTCCAGCTGCTCAATATCGAGCGCGGGTTTGTCAGCAAACCCGGCAAGATCCAGCGTCTGCTGGTGATGACCAAGGCCAGTCAGGTGATTGCCGCACTGACGCCGCTGGTGGGTAAGCTCGATGCCGGCGTGCCGATCGTGCTGCTGCACAACGGGATGGGCATTGCCGAGCAGGTGGTCGAGATGTTCCCGCACAATCCGGTGATTGCCGGTGTCACCAGCCATGGCGCCATGCAGTGCGGCCATTTTGTCTTCCGTCATACTGGCAAGGGGGAAACCTGGCTTGGTCCGATCAACGATGCCGCCAAAGCCCATGCCGCGCTCGCGGACGAGCTGGCGCTGGCACTGGGGCAGGCTGGCTGGGATGAGCAGGTATTGACGCGCCAGTGGCAAAAGCTGGCCATCAACTGTGCCATCAATCCCCTGACGGCTCTCTACAAGCTGAAAAATGGCGAACTGGCAGGCCCCCGTTTTGCCGATGCCCTGCAGCAGATCTGCGTGGAAGTGGCGGATGTGATGTGCGCCGAAGGAGTTGCAACCACGGCAGAGGAGTTGCAACGCCGGGTGATGACAGTGGTGGAACTGACCGCTGACAATTACTCCTCTATGTATCAGGATATGGAGCTGGGACGCGAGACCGAGATTGAGGCCATCACTGGTTTCCTGCTGGCCAAGGCTGCTCGGCATGGCATTGCCGTACCGGTCAATCAGGGTCTCTATCAGGCGATCAAAGAGAAGAGTCAGGCCGTCTGATCCGTTACATGGCAGAGCAAGCAGCAAGGAGGCGAACGTGAGTGTACTGGTGCTGGTGGCCCCCGGGTCGGAAGAGATAGAGACGGTCGCGATTGTCGATACCCTGGTGCGCGCAAGTATCGAGGTGGTGCTGGCCTCTTGCTGCCCTGCCGGATCCCGGCAGGTAAAAGCGTCACGCGGGGTACAGCTGGTGGCCGATTGTCATATCGACGAGCTGACCCGTCGGGACTTTGAAGCCATCGTGGTACCCGGTGGTCTGCCCGGCAGCGAAGTGATCCGCGATACCCCGCTGGCCATTGATCTGCTCAAAGAGCAGGCCGCTCTTGGTCGCTGGCGCGCTGCCATCTGCGCCGCCCCTGTGGTGGTGTTGCAACATCATGCTCTGCTGGGTGATGCCATCGTCACCTGTCATCCCGGCTTTCAGTCCCGACTACCGACATCGCAGCTGTCAAGTGAGCGGGTAGTCAGGGATGAGGCTCATCGCCTTATCACCAGTCAGGGGCCGGGCAGTGCCATCGAGTTTGCGCTTGAACTGATCCGGATGCTGCGTGGGGATGAGGTGGCGGCCACTGTCGCTGGCCCTATGGTGCTGCCTTGAGCGCACTCTGTTGCTGAATCCAGCTGGCCATACTTTGAAAAACGGGCCCCGGTCATCTTGATCGGGGCCCGTTTGTTATCTGCCGTTGTCGGTCACGCCATCTTGTCCGGCTCAGTAGTCATACTGTGAGCACTGTTTTTTGTTGTACTCAGTTTTCCAGCGTGCCAATTCTTGCTCTGTGCCGAGCTTGTCCCCTTTCTTGATGGCCTGTTCCAGTATCTCAATCCGGTCGTACAGCCAGCGGCACTCTGCTGTCGGGTTGTTCTTGCCGATGCCGGTCAACGGCAGCAAACAGAGTCCCAGCCAAAGATATTTCATCCCGAACGCTCCTTGTCATTGTGGTAGTAAAGGTCTCCCTGGAGTCTACTATTTTAGCCGCAACGAGAGAGATAGAGCTGCGGTTATCCTTGGGGTAAGATGATGCCATGTCTGTTTATTTATACAGTGGTATGCGCAAGATCATCCATATCGACATGGACTGCTTTTTTGCCGCGGTGGAGATGCGGGACAATCCTGCGTTGCGGGAGGTGCCGCTAGCCATCGGTGGGGCCTCCGAGCGGCGCGGCGTCATCTCGACCTGCAACTATGTGGCGCGCCGGTTCGGTGTGCGCTCCGCCATGCCGAGCGCACTGGCGAAAAAACTCTGCCCGCCGTTGGTACTGATCCCGGGGCGAATGGCGGTGTACAAGGATATCTCCCGTCAGCTCAGGGCCATTTTCCTGCGCTATACCGATCAGGTTGAACCGCTGTCGCTGGACGAGGCTTACCTCGATGTGACCCACAGTCGCTGTTGTGGCGGTAGCGCCACCCTGATGGCACAAGAGATCCGGCAAGCCATCGTCACCGAACTGGGATTGACCGCCTCGGCCGGAGTGGCCCCCAACAAGTTTCTCGCCAAGCTCGCCTCGGAGCAGCGCAAGCCTGATGGTCTGTTTGTCATTCGTCCCGACGAAGTGGCCGAATTTGTTTGCCAGTTGCCCCTCGGCAAACTGCCTGGGGTGGGGCGCAAGACTGCCCAGCGGCTGGAGGCGCAGGGGCTTTACACCTGTGAGGATGCGCGGGCTTTGTCGGCACAAGAGCTGTGCAGCCGTTTTGGCAAGCTGGGGGAGATGCTGACGACCCGGATCTGGGGGCTGGATGAACAGCCGGTGCAGGCGCACCGGATCCGCAAAACCATCGGGGTGGAGACCACCCTGGCGAACGATGTTTGTGACGAAGCCGCTTGCCTGACGGTATTGCAGCAACTGTTGCCGGAGCTGGAGCGGCGATTTCAGCTGGCGTGTCCTGCCGAGCAGGTGATGGGGCAGGGGATTAAACTCAAGTTTGCCGACTTCCACCAGACCACCGTTTATCGCAGTCAGGGTGGCTATCAGCCAGCCCTGTTCGTTCCTCTACTCAAAGAGGGGCTACAGCGGGCGCAAGGGCGTTCGGTTCGTCTGCTGGGCTTGGTGGTGGGTTTGCCAAAAGAGGGTGAAGTTAATCAACTCTCGCTGGATTTGCTGTGAGAGAGTTAAGTTTTTGTTTATAAAGTCGATAATCTATCCATATCTATATGACGTAGGAATATTGGTATGAGCGCTCTTTCTGTCCAGGGTCGGATTACCCTGATCGCCGGTTGCTGTCTGTTGGTGACAGCCGCCGCTCTGGTTGCCTCTTCGATTTACAACGCGAACAAGATGCAACAGCAGGTGCGGCAAGCCACCATGCACGAGGCGCAGCAGTCAGCCGAGAACTGGATGAAGGCGATGGGTTCGGAGCAGGCGGCCAAGGTGACAAGCTATCTCGATGAAGCCTATTTCCGCGCCAGTTTGCTGGCCGAGAGCGTGTTGTTCCAGCGCAAGAATGCGGCCGAGAACTTTGTCCATTCGGAGGCGCTGCGCAGCGCCGTCAATCAGCAACTGCACGATGCCGTTGCCTCATCGACCAATCTGCTTGGTGTCTATGCGGTGTTCGAACCTGATCAGCTGGATGGGGAAGACAGCAACTATCAGGGCTCCACGGCGCTGGGTTCCAACGACAAGGGGCGTTTTTCCAGTTACTGGGCCTATGACAACGGCAAGATAGAGCCGGAAGTGCAGAATGAGGATGTACTGGCCGATGAGAGCCCGACCGAGGCTGGTGGCATCGAAAACGAGTGGTATCGCTGCAGTATTCGCACCCGTGCCCTCTGCCTGCTGGAGCCCTATCTGGACGATGTGGGCGATAAACAGATATTGATGACCTCGGTGACGGTCCCGCTGCTGGAGCAGGAGACCTTGCTGGGGATGGTCGGGGTCGATATCTCGCTGGCCACTTTGCAGAGTCTGGTCAGTACCATGGACAAAGAGCTCTATGACGGCAAGGGCAGAATCTTGCTGGTCAGTCACGAGGGGCGCGTGGCGGGAGCCGATGAGTTCGATGTGACCATGGGGCGCGGGCTGGATCAGAAGTATCAGGGGCTGGCCAGCGAGCTGAAAGGCTGGCTCAGTCAGGGTCAGGAGCTGACTCGCTGGAGCAGCGACGGCGCCCTGTTGCAGACCTTTGTCCCGGTATCTATGCGTGGCACCGACCGTAAATGGGGCATCTACATTGAATTGCCACGGGCCGTAGTGCTGGCCTCGGCCCAGCAACTGCAAGATGAGCTGGCCAGTGAAGCCAATCGCAGCGTGGTCTCGCAGCTGTCAATCGGGGGGCTGATCTCGCTGGTTGCCCTGAGTTTTATCTGGTTGATGGCGCGCCAGATTGTGGCGCCCATCCGCGCTGTAGTTGCCCGTCTCAAGGATATCGCCAGTGGTGAGGGGGATTTGACCCAGCGTATCGAGATCCAGCGGCAAGACGAGATCGGCGAGCTGGCCAAGTGGTTCAACAGCTTCCTCAACAAGTTGCAATCCACCATCAGTCAGGTGATTGATACCGTCTCCGGTACGCGCAACAGTGCCGAGCGGGCCGCGCAGGTGGCCGAGCGCACCAGCAGCGGCATGCAGGCCCAGTATCAGGAGATCGATCTGGTGGCGACGGCATTTGAAGAGCTGAGCGCCACGGCGTTGCAGGTCTCCGGTAATGCCGGCTCGGCGGTGGCAGCTGCCAACACCACTGATGCCGCGGCGCAAGAGGGCAAATATGTCGTTGCCGACACCCAGGAGGCGATGCGCAAGCTGATGACCATCATCAACGATGCCCAGCCGGTGGTGGAGCGACTCTCCGCCAACAGCGACAACATCAACGATATTCTCACCGTGATTCAGGGAATTGCCGAGCAGACCAACTTGCTGGCGCTCAATGCGGCCATCGAGGCTGCGCGGGCCGGTGAACAGGGTCGTGGCTTTGCCGTGGTGGCCGATGAGGTGCGTAATCTGGCCGGTCGCACCCAGAATGCCATCGTCGAGATCCAGACCCTGATCAGCCAACTGCAATCCGGTACCGGCGCCGTGGTCAAGGCGATCCGCGATGGTCACGGACAGGCTGACGAGACCCTCGCCAAGGTGGATCTCTCCGTGCAGGTGCTGGAGCAGATTATCCAGTCGGTCTCCACCATCCATCAGATGAACGAGCAGATTGCCCGGGCGGCGCAGGAGCAGAGCCGGGTGGCGGACGAGATAAACCGCAACGTCAGCAACATTCGCGATGTGAGCCACACCATTCGGGCTGAGGCGGCGACCTCCGCCGAAAATGGTCGCGAGCTCTCTGCGCTGGCGGACAAGCAGCAGCAGCTGGTGGGGCAGTTCAAGGTATAGAAGGGATGAAAAAAGGCGCCATCCAGCTGGAGGCGCCAAACACATTCAGATGACAGACTGGGTCAAACCGGTGAGATTTGAGCCCCTCTTCCCGCAGAGGAAGAAACACAACACCACAATCACAGTCGAAAGACTCACTAAAAACACATGTAAACCAACACGTAGTAGAAAATGTGAGCCATATGACGACTGATTGCTGGGCGAATTATGTTTATTCACTGGTCGACCCGCAACCGACAAATTATAATGCGCCCCATTAGAAAAACTCATCGTCGGCTGGTGTCATGTCTCGTCGTTTACCCCCGCTCAATGCCCTCAAGGCCTTTGAAGCAGCGGCTCGTCACTTAAGCTTTACCCGCGCAGCAGAAGAGTTGTTTGTGACTCAGGCTGCCATCAGTCACCAGATCAAGGCGCTGGAGGAGTATCTTGGCATCAAGTTGTTCCGCCGCAAAAACCGCTCCTTGTTGTTGACCGAAGAGGGGCAGGGCTATTTCCTGGATATCAAGGACATCTTTGCCTCCATCTCAGAGGCGACCGACAAGCTGCTGGCTCGTAGTGCCAAGGGGGCGTTGACTGTCAGTTTGCAGCCGAGTTTCGCCATCCAGTGGCTGGTGCCGCGGCTGGTCAAGTTCAGCGAGCGCCACCCCGATATCGACGTGCGGATCAAGGCGGTCGACCTCGATGAAGGGTCGCTCACCGACGATGTAGATGTGGCCATCTACTACGGGCGCGGCAACTGGCCGGGTCTGCGCTCGGACAAGCTGCATACCGAATACCTGATCCCGGTCTGCTCCCCCTTGCTGCTGACCGGGCCCAAGCCACTGCGTACGCCGCAAGATTTGACTCTTCATACCCTGCTGCACGATACCTCCCGCCGCGACTGGAAGGCCTGGTTCCGCCAGCTCGATATCGATGCACCCAACGTCAATCAGGGGCCCATCTTCAGCCACTCAACCATGGTGATCCAGGCGGCGATCCACGGCCAGGGGGTGGCGCTTGGCCACAGCGTGCTGGCACAACCCGAGATTGAGGCCGGCCGCCTTATCTGCCCGTTCGAGCAGGTGCTGGTGAGCAAAAATGCTTTCTATCTGGTGTGCCAGGAGCAACAGTCTGATCAGGGCAAGATCGTTGCCTTCCGTGACTGGATGCTGGAGCTGGTGGAGCAGGAAGAGGCGCGTCGCAGGGCAAGGCTCGCCGATGCCTGAGGTGATCCGCGAGGGGGCAATTGATGCCCCCGTTCGCATTTTGCTGGCCCACGGAGCGGGTGCAGGGATGGATCATGCCTTTCTTGCAGAGTTGTCACGCCTGTTGGCTGGCCCCGACATCGAAGTGGTGCGCTTCAACTTTCCCTACATGACCAGGCGAGCACAGGATGGCAAGCGACGCCCGCCGGACAGGGCGCCTGTGCTACTCGCCCATTGGCGTGACATGATCCGCGAGTTTGCCCATCCACGGCTGTTTCTGGCAGGCAAGTCGATGGGCGGGCGGATGGCGGTGGAACTGTATCGTGAAGGCGAGGGTGAGATGAATGCTGCAGGATTGCTCATTCTCGGGTATCCTTTCCACCCTCCGGCCAAGCCCGACAGCTGGCGAGGCGAGGTACTCAAGCATATTGCAGTGCCAACCCTGCTGTTGCAGGGGGAGCGCGATACCTTCGGTAGTCGCGCCGAACTGGCCGATTTCCCCTTCTCACCCGCCGTATCGGTCCATTGGTTGACCGATGGTGATCATGGTTTCAAACCGCGTAAAGCCAGTGGCGTGAGTGAGCAGGAGAATATGCAGCATGCAGCGGCGGCCATCAGCCATTTTGTGGCTCGGCACGGATAGCACTATAGGGTTGGTTTTATTGCCAGCCGTGATGAGAGAGGGAGAGTGAGGATGCAGATCCATCGACATTGGCTGATACTGGCCGGTCTCTTCGGGTTAACGGCCACCATGCTGGGGGCTTATGGCGCCCATGGATTGGCGGCGACCGGCATTACGCCCGAGCGTTTGGCGGCGTTCAATACCGCCGTGCAATATCAGTTTTTTCACGCATTGGCCCTGCTGGTTCTGGGCTGGTGTGGTGTGCGCAGCAGGGTGATCCACCTGGCTGGCACCGCTTTTGTGCTGGGGATCATCGGATTCTCCGGCAGTATTTACGCCATGGTGCTGCTTGGCAGCAAGGGGCTGGGGTTGATTACCCCGGCCGGTGGCCTCTGTTTTATGTTGGGATGGGCGGCTTTGATCTGGGCCGGCTGTCGTCTTGGAGGAAAAAATGAATAATCTGCTGCTTTATTGCCGCCCCGGTTTTGAGAAAGAAGCGGCTGCAGAGATCACCGAGCGTGCCGGTAACATGCAGTGCTACGGTTTCGCCCGGGTCAAGGACGACAGCGGTTATGTGATCTTCGAACTGTATGACGAGGAGCAGGCGGACCTGCTGGCTCGCAAGCTGCCGTTCCGGGAGCTCATCTTCATTCGTCAGATGTTGGTGGTGACCCATGAGCTGAAGGAGCTGGATGTCGCGGACAGGATCTCCCCCATCATCGAGGCGGTGAGTGACTACACCATTTGCGGCGATCTGTGGGTCGAAACAGCGGATACCAACGAAGCGAAAGAGCTGTCGGCCTTCTGCCGCAAGTTCACCGTGCCGCTTCGTCAGGCGCTGCGCAGTAACGAGATCCTGACCAAGAAGGAGACGCCAAACCGTCCAGTGTTCCACGCCTTCTTCATGGCCAATGATCATGTGTTGCTGGGTTACTCCTACTCCTTCAACAACTCCGGATTCCATATGGGGATCCCGCGCCTGCGCTTCCCGGCCGATGCACCGAGCCGCTCCAGCCTCAAGCTGGAGGAGGCGTTTTACGTGTTCGTGCCGCGGGAAGAGTGGGATGTGCGTCTCTGCTCCGGCATGAAGGCGGTGGATCTGGGGGCTTGCCCGGGTGGCTGGACCTATCAGCTGGTGCGCCGTGGCATGATGGTGACGGCGGTCGACAACGGCATGATGGCCCAATCCCTGATGGATACTGGTCAGGTCAAGCATATCCGGGATGACGGTTTCGTCTGGCGTCCGAGCAAGAAGAACACCTACTGGCTGGTGTGCGACATGGTCGATAAACCGGCGCGGGTCGTTCACATGATTGCAGACTGGTTCCGTGAGGGCGACTGCCAGGAGGCGATGTTTAACCTCAAGCTGCCGATGAAGAAGCGTTATGCCGAGTCGGTGCACAATATCGAGGTATTGCGCGAGATGCTCAAGGAGATCGACAACGCGTTTGTGATCCAGGCCAAGCAGCTCTATCACGATCGGGAAGAGATCACCGTGCATGTTTACAACAAGTACTGGGTTTCCAAACTCGAGCCCAAGGCGTGATGTAGCCGTTTTGTCCTTACGATAAATACCAAGGCCGACAGGGAAACCTGTCGGCCTTTTGCTATTCGGGGGTTTGGAGAATCAGAAACGGTAATCGAGGCGCAGGGAAGATTCGTCGTCGGTCACCTTGATCTCGATCTGCAGCGGGATGGTTTTGTCGACCGGATTGAATTGCATCTTTATCCCGTCTCCTCTCAGCCTGAGGGCGGTGTTCATGCCGCCAGCCTTGAACTTGACCTTGGGTCTGAAGCGTTCAACCGACAGACTGACGCTCTTTTCCGGGGTCAGATTGAGCTGCGGGTAGGAGGTGATCTTCTGGTTGCCGAAGTTGTCGGTGGAGACCTCTATGCCGAACGAGAGGGGCTTGGGGGCTTTCAGCAGATCGTTGGTATCCAGGCTCGAGCGCCATACCTCGGTGGCAGTCCGTTTTTCCTGCTGCGGCAGCTTGGCGGTTTGGGTCTGTTGATCCTGCTCAAAAGCACTGGCAGTGCCACACACCAGCAGCAGACCCGACACCAGATAGCACTCGTATCCCTTCATGAAAAACACTCCCTGTTCTTCTTCTCTATTGAACATAGTTGCTGTTTGGGGAGTGGCAAAGGATTCGGAAACATAAAAAAGGGAGCCGAAGCTCCCTTTTTAAATCAATGAATTAACTCACAGCCGATCGATGATTGCCTGGGTGAATTCGCTGGTGGAGGCCGTGCCGCCCAGATCTCGTGTGACCCGATCACCGGATTCGATGGTGGCTCGTACTGCCTCGAGGATCCGCTCGGCCTTATCCTGCATGCCGAGGTACTCCAGCATCTGGATGGAGGCGAGGATTACCGAGGTCGGGTTGGCAATGTTCTTGCCTGCGATGTCGGGCGCAGAGCCATGGACCGCCTCGAAAATGGCGGCGCCATCGCCGATGTTGGCACCTGGCGCCATGCCCAGCCCGCCGACCAGACCGGCGCAGAGATCCGAGAGGATGTCGCCGAACAGGTTGGTAGTGACCATGACATCGAAACGCTCCGGATACATCACCAGGTTCATGCAGGCGGCATCGACGATCATCTCTTCGCTCTGGATATCCGGGTAGTGGCTGGCGATTTCACGGGCCACTTCGAGGAACAGGCCGGAGGTCGACTTGAGGATGTTTGCCTTGTGGATGATGGTGACCTTCTTGCGCCCTTCCTGACGAGCCAGCTCGAAGGCGAACTTGACGATGCGCTCGGCCCCTTCGCGGGTGATGATGCTCATCGCCTCGGCACTCTTGTTGTCATCGCTGCGCTTCTGACCTGCACCCGAGTACATCCCTTCGGTGTTTTCACGCACAGTGATGATGTCGATGTTGTCGTAACGGCTTCTGGTGCCCTTGAAGGAGATGACCGGACGCACGTTGGCGTAGAGGTTGAACTTCTTGCGCAGGGAGACGTTGATGGAGGTAAAACCGCCGCCGACCGGCGTGGTCAATGGCCCTTTCAGGCTCACCTTGTTCTTCTCAATCAGATCCAGGGTGGCCTGGGGCAGCAGCTCACCATGCTTCTCGAGGGCAACCAGACCCGCATCAGCGTATTCGTACTCAAAGTCACAGCCCGCATGGGTCAGGATCTGGATGGCTGATTCAATGATGCTGGGGCCGATGCCATCGCCGGGGATCACGGTAATTTTTCTTTTGGACATGAGAGGGTTCCACTTCCAGGGTATAGGGGAGGATGGGGCTGCTTTATAGCATTTACTCAGCAAACCAACCACATTCCTTTACATTCTACTCACTTTTATCAACAGCGAGGGTGAGTCTCGTCATGGTTCACGCCCTTGCCTGCATTTTTGTTCGGCACTTTAGTCTGGCTGGGGCGGGTAGCGGATGTCCCGCAGGTTGAATCCCAGCACAATATCCCGCTGCAAGCGCACCAGCCGCTGGGCCAGCAGGGCCTCATCCTGATGCTGGCGCAGCTTGAGCAATGGCTTGGCGGCGTCCTCTTGCTGGCAGGCTTCGAGCATGGCTGCCAGATTGCCATATTGCTGCAACAGCTGGGTGGCGGTCTTGGGGCCGATCCCCGGAACCCCCTTGATATTGGAACCGCTGATACCGGTCAGGGCCCAGAAGTCGACCAGCTGAGCAGGGGCTACCCCATATTGCTGCTGGACGAAGGCGGCATCCAGCCAGCGCTTGTTGAAGTAGTCGCGCACCCGGATCTGCGGGCAGATCAGTTGGCAGAACCCCTTGTCGGTGGAGATGATGGTCGCCTGATGGCCATGGCTGGCGATGCCGCTGGCGAGGGTGGCGATGAGATCATCCGCTTCATCGGTCTCGGAGAGCAGGGCATCGACCCCGCACTCCCAAAAGGCATCCTGCAGGGTTGCCAACCCCTCACGCAGTTCGGGGGGCATGGGGGTTCGCCCCGCCTTGTAGGCCGGATAGACCTCTTTGCGCCAGCTATGCACCTCGCCATCAAACACGGCAATGACATGGGTCGGCTCGCTATTGGCCAGCAGCTTGCGGCAGGTATTGATAAGGTTGGCGCGGGTTGCAACCAGCGCCTGGGCAGGTGTCAATGCCTGCTGGGCCTGTACCGCGTGCAGACGGCGAATGAGGTTGAGGGCATCGATGATGAGCAGGTGTGGCCGGATAGTTGACATGGGGCACTCTTGGCGGTCGGGACGCCCCATTGTAACAAACCGCTCGCCTTATGGGGGATTGATGGCGGTCGGGAAGGTATAGCGCCAATAAAGAGGGGCGCCGATGCGCCCCTCTGTCGATGATGTGGCTGTCGTACCCTAGCGGACGATTTCGTAGCAGGGCACATACTGGCTGCCCGGCAGCTTCATCCGCTGCTGCTTGACGAAGCTCTCCAGCAGCTTGTCCATCAGGTGCATCAGCTCCTTGTCACCGTGCAGTTTGAAGGGGCCTTTCTTCTCGATGGCGCGAATGCCCCCTTCCTTGACGTTGCCGGCGACGATGCCGGAGAAGGCACGACGCAGGTTGGCGGCCAGCAACTGGGGCGGCTGGTTGCGGTGCAGATCCAGACTGGCCATGCTGGCGTGATCCGGTTCGAAGGGGAGCTGGAACTCCGGCTCAATCTTGAGGGACCAGTTGAAGGAGTAGGCATCGCCGACCGATTTGCGGTATTCGCGGATTTTCGGCATCGCCTCTTTCATCACTCTGGCCACTTCCGGTGCATCGCCGACAATGATCCGGTAGAGCTTGGTCGCCGGTTCACCCAGGGTCGCCTTGATGAAGTCGTCGATGGCACGGAAGTAGTCGGCACTCTCTTTCGGGCCGGTCAGGATGATGGGCATCGGCTGCCGCTCGTTGGCCGGATGCATCATGATGCCGAGCAGATAGAGCAGCTCTTCGGCGGTGCCGACCCCGCCCGGGAAGATAATGATGCCGTGGCCCAGACGCACGAAGGCTTCCAGCCGTTTCTCGATATCCGGCAGGATCACCAGCTCGTTGACGATGGGGTTGGGCGGTTCGGCCGCAATGATGGAAGGCTCTGTGAGGCCGATGTAGCGCCCGTTGCGCACCCGCTGTTTGGCATGGCCGACGGCGGCCCCCTTCATCGGGCCCTCCATGGCACCCGGACCGCAACCGGTACAGATGTTCAGCTCACGCAAGCCCAGCTCGCTGCCCACGGCGCGGGTGTACTGGTACTCGATCTCGTTGATGGAGTGGCCACCCCAGCAGACGATCAGGTTGGGATCGGCGCCGGGCAGGATCACCTTGGCGTTGCGCAGGATGGCGAACACCACGTTGGAGATATGAGTGGAGTTGGTCAGATTGACCTGGCGGTTGGACTCGAGCTGATTGGAGACATAGAGAATGTCGCGCAGCACCGAGAAGAGGTGCTCCTGAATGCCGCGAATGATCTCGCCATCGACAAAGGCGTGCTCGGGGGCATTGAACAGTTCCAGCTTGACCCCGCGCTCGCGCCGGATCACATGAATATCGAACGATTTGAAGCGCTCCAGGATCTCCTTGGAGCTGTCGGTATGGCTACCGGAATTGAGCACTGCCAGCGAGCAGTTGCGAAACAGTTGATAGATATCGCTGGAGGCAGTCTGCTTGAGGCGATCCACCTCAAGCTGTGACAGCAAATCCATGCTGCCGACGGGATTGATGTGCGTAATCATAGGTTCCCCTTTACTCACTTGTTATCGTTGTGTTTTTCCCTGGGGAGAAAAGGGGACGCTATGTTGCATCCCCTGAGATCGATAGTAGTGGTAACAGAGGGTGGAGGGAAATAGGGCGACGACTGTTCGCTGTTTTTTTAGTCGCTTGTCAGGCCAGTGTCACTTGATCCCGACCGGTGTTCTTGGAGTGGTAGAGCGCCTTGTCTGCTCGTTCAAAGACATCTGACGGGTTGTCCCCATCCTTGAACAGGGTTGCGCCGATGGAGATGGTGATCTCCACCTTGGCATCGCGAAAACGGAACGGGATACTCTTGATGGTCTGGCGCAGGGTCTCCAGCGGCTTCTGGAACTTGTCCGGGTTGATGTTGGGCAGCAACACCACGAACTCTTCCCCACCAAAACGGGCGATGAAATCTGTGTCACGCAACGCACTCTGCAGCGCCTTGGCGACTACTTTCAGCGCCTTGTCACCCGCCATATGGCCGTAGTTGTCATTGATATTCTTGAAGTGATCGATGTCGATGATCGCCATGCAGAGCGGAGTGCGGTAACGAAGCCAACGTTTGTACTCCTGCTCCAGCCGTTCATCGAGGGCGGCCCGGTTGTGTACCTGAGTCAGGCTGTCGAGGAACAGCTTGTGTTTTTGAATGGTCAGCCGCTTCTTGTACTCGGCGGTCTCCTCCTTCATCAAGCGCAGCTTGGACTCCATGGTGGAGAGGCGGGTGAGCAGGTGACGCTCCCGCGCCGCCGTGCTGTCACGCTCTTGCAGCAGCAGGTTGATGGCGCCCATATGGCCGGAGATGGCGCGCTTGAGCGCATCGATGGAGTTATGGCTGGCCAGTGAGTGATCGATCGCCTGCAACTCGTTGACCAGCGCCTCGCGGGTCTCTCGGGTTTCGTTTTGCAGCGCGCGCCCCTCATCGAGGGATTCGGTAAACCCGACATGTACCGCGGACAGGCTCTCGTTGAGGGAGCTGAGGAAGGCGCGGGAGGCTTTGCGCTCCTCACGGGTGCCTTCGATGATGAGCTCGATCACCTGCAGGCAGGTTTCCGCCAGCAGGGCAGGGTTGATCCCGATCAGCAGCTGACGGCGAATATCGCTCAGGCTCTCGCCGATGGCGCCGGCAAAGTCGAGTTCGGTGATAAGTCGCTGCAGCTCATCGGCGATGCGAGCGTGATCCTTGAGATCAAACGGGTCGACATCTGGCTGACCATCGTTGCTGGCAGTATCGCTTTCTTGTTGAGTTGCACCTGACGGTGCCAACAGGGGCTGACTTGGCAGCAGCTGGATCTTGATCGCCTGCTGGTAGAACTCCAGCAGCTTGATCACCTTCTTCTGGTGATCGGCAATGCCGTAACCGGCGGGACTTGCCAGAAATTCCTTGAGGGACTTGCGGGTCTCTTCCGGGAAGCCCTTGATGGTTTTCAGCTGTTTGGAACCAAGATCGATGGCGGTCTGGGTCAGGGTGATCGACTCTTCCAGCGCATTGCTGTGCTGCTGCAGCAATTTTTCAATGGCCAGCAGGTCGGCGTCCAGCGAGGTAAATGCGGGATTGTTATCCAGTTTCTGCTTGAGCTTGGCGAAGCGATTGTCCAGCTCGCGGTCGAAGCCACGGCAGGAGAGCATCAACTTGTTGATAAACTGGATGCCGCGGGCACGCTCTGCATCGGAAAACGACAGCACGCCGTCGAGTTCCAGCTGTTTCTGCTGAAGGGATTCCCTGAGTCTTGCCAATTGTCCTGCTACGGCAGCGATGTCATTCATTATCAGGTCGCCCTGTTGTCATTATTGTTTTTGGTGTTGGATAGCAACAGTGGTCGAACTTTGTTTCGATCCTCGCCTGTTATCTACATTATTTCCTGGTGGTTATCGGCTGCCGGCTTCCTTGCAAGGCTGGGCCAATTAACCCATTGCTTTTCATGAGAAGAATTGACTTTTACCAGTCCCTTGTCAATTGCCATCAGGCCGCATTGCCACACATCCCCATTAAAAAATGCCGCTTGTTGGCAATCGATCGCAGCCAGCTCCAACCAGGCGTTTTGCTGGCATTTTTCACTGAGCTGAATGGCTCCCGACAGGGCGAGATAGCAGAGGTCAAAGAGGCCATTGTGATCGAGCGCGGTTGCCGCCTTCGGCAGGAAGGGGTGACTGACAATCCCGAGGCTGATCCGGCGATCCAGCGGATAGTTGCAAGGGAAGGCGGCGATGGCAGTCAGCAGGTCTCCCGCCAGTTGATGCAGGTTGGTCACGTGGCGCTGTGGCACCACATAGAGCATGTGTCCTTCACGCAAGTCATAGATACGGCCATCTTGCGGGGTCAGGGTGTCCATATAGGCACCGAAGGCCTGCTCGATTTCTCTGCTGGCCTGATAGCCGTGGCGCTCCAGCGTATTGACCAGGAAGGGTACCCGGAACAGCAGATAGTGCAGCTTGTCATCGAACTCGGTGGAGGGTTGTTCGCTGAGGTACCAGCGATCCGATTTCAGCTGGCGCTTTGCCATCTCCCGTGGCCAGCGGTTCATCAGCCGCTGCCAGTTGGCCAGCCCCGAGCGTGGCTCGATCAGCAGGGCCTCATTGGTCCGTTTCAGTTGCAGGCGGGCAGTACGCAGCTTGAGCCAGAGGGTGAAGAAGAGGTAGATAAAGAGCGCCAGCAGCAGGCTGGTGGTGATGCTCGACCAGAGATAGCGTTCCTGCTGATGCTGGCTGTTGTTAAGTCGCTGCTCCAGTTCCTTGATATGTTGCACCCGCTCGACCTGAACATAGTTGTCGCGGATTGCCGCCTGCTCCATGGCCTGCTCCTGCTGGCGTACCTCCTCGCCAAGACGGTGGAAGCGCTTGTAGCTGTCGAGTGCCTGGCGCAGATACCCCTTCTGCTCGTAGGCAAGCGACAACAGGCGGAATACCTCGTACTGACGGCGAGTATCGCCGAGCTGATTGGCCAGCGCACGGGCGTTCTCCAACTGCAGGATGGCGATGGCGGCCTCCTGTTTCTTCAGATAGAGCTCGCCGAGCAGCAGCAGGGTATCGATCAGCGGCTCTTTGGCATCGCTCAGCTCATGGGACTGACGGGCCGCATTGAGGTAGTTGCTGGCCAGCGAGAGGTTGCCGCTTTGCAGGTAGGTTTTGCCGATTTCGTATTTGAGCAGGGAGGCTTGTGGTCGGTTGCTCCCCTCATCGAGCAGATCCAGCGCATTGAAGAAGTAGACCAGCGCCATATTGAGGTCGCCCTGCTCGCGATTGAGTCGCGCCAGCACCATCAGGGAGTCACACAGCAGGGAGGGGTTGCCGATGGAGTGGAAGTAGTTGGCCGCCTCATTGGCATACTGCAGCGCTTTCTGGGGCTCCTGCTCCTGCTGGTAGAGTTTCACTATCTGGTTCGACAGCAGGCCAAGAAAGAGCGGGTCGTTGAGGCTTTTGGCCTGTTGCTGGGCATCGATATATTCCCCCAGCGCCAGCTGTGGCTGTTGCAGCGCGCGATAGAGGTCGCCGCTGATGGCGCTGACCCAGGCACTGGCGAGGGGATTGGGGGTCTTGGCGGCCCAGATCCGCGCGTCAGCCAGATGGGCCTTGGCATCATCGAAGTGCTGGTTCTCGATGTCGTAGCTGGTGCGTTGCAGGCGGCCATAGACCTGCAGCTGGCTCTGCTTGAGTGTGGGGACGGCCAGCTGTTCGTCCAGCTGATCCATCAGGGCGCGGCTGGTGCTCTGGTTATCCGGTTTGAGGGCCTGACTGCGGATCTTGAGATAGAGGCCGTGGGCCTTGAGTTCCGGTTGCCGCTCTTTGTCTGCCAGCGCCATCGCCTTGTCGAGCGCTTGCTGGGTGGCCTGATATTGGCCCAGTTGCAGCAGACACTCTCCTTTGAGCAGATGGGCACCTATGGTCTGGGTCGCCGTGCTGTAGCTCAGGATGGGCTCGCGATAACCGAACTCCTGGCGATTGCTGATGATTTGCTGGGGATTATTGGCTGCGCGCGTCAGGAAGGCGGTGGTGATCTGGACGCATCTGGCAGGATCGGTCAGTACCATCGATTGCGCTTGTTGCAGATCGATAGAGAGTTGCTCCTTGTCCAGATCCAGATTCGGAGCTGACAGGGAGGACATCATCATGGCCAGAAAAAACAGTTGATTCATTGGATTAAGGACGGCGCAGAGGTGTTGGCATGTTATCCAAGCCCCCCCCTGCGAGTCCAGCGTTTACTGTGGTTTGCTGGTGGCCGGCAAGTGGGTTTCGTCTGGATTTTATTATCCAGCACCCTTATCCCTGCTGCGTAAAGCATCAATTGAAGCCTTTTGCCAGTCATGGAGGGCAGCGTACCTGCCCTCTCTGTCGCAGCTCGACTTTATTGGCGGATCAGACGCAGGTTGGCGGGCACGGCTTCGAAATCGGAGCGGAACGGGTTGATGTCGAGGCCGCCGCGGCGGGTATAGCGGGCATAGACGGTCAACTGCTCAGGCTGGCAATAGTGCTTGAGGTCGATAAAGATCCGCTCGATGCACTGCTCGTGGAACTCGTTGTGCTGGCGAAACGAGATGAGATAGCGCAGCAGCTTCTCCCGATCGAGTTTCGGCCCCTTGTAGCGGATCACCACAGAGCCCCAGTCGGGCTGGCTGGTCACCAGACAGTTGGATTTGAGCAGGTGGCTGTGAAGGGTCTCCTCGACCAACTCGCTACCGGCTGCCCCTTGCAGCAGGGACGCATCAAACTCGTAATTGTCTACCTCGATATCCTGCTCATCAATGCACTCGCCGGGCAGCAGGGCAATCTGGTGCGGCGCCTTGTCGAGGGGGAACAGGGTCACCTTGACGGTCTCACCCGCACAGGCACTCAGATCCTTGGTCAGCATGGCGGCGACTGCCTCGATAGAGTCGCAACGGGTCTGGTTGAAGGAGTTGAGGTAGAGCTTGAAGGATTTGGATTCGATCAGGTTCGCACTGGTGGCCGGGATGGTCACTTCACCCACCGCCACCATCGGTTTGCCCCTGGCGTTGAGCCAGGAGAGCTCATAGAGGGTCCAGACATCGCAACCGCTAAAGGGCAGATCATCGCCCAGCTTGAGATCATCCCGGTTCAGGCTGCGGGGAACCGGCTGCAGCAGGGAGGGGGTGTACTGGCTGATGTAATCGGATTGCTGGCCCAGGCTCAGGCCGGTCAGGGCGCTGGCTCCGGCGTATCTATCTTGTTTGCTCACAGGGTTGCTCACGTAATGTGCTCATGATGAGTGGAATGAAACGGGCCATTGCAGGGCCGGATGGTTGCAGCCGTTTGGCTTGGGCGTCGGCCTCTCTGTATCCCGTGTTCTGTATCCCGGGTCGCAAGGTCGGCTGGCAACCTTGTCTGTTACCGGGTTTGGTGGTGCAATAGCGGACTTTGCCAGCAATTGTGGGGATTTTCGATGTCGGATCAAGTTTTGTCTGCCCTGGAGCACTTTTTTGCCCGCTGGCAACGGGATGGCGAGGCCAGACGAGGCCTGCCCCTGTGCGAGTGGGAGGCGGACTGGCGTTCCCCCTGCCAACTTGGTGAGCCTGCCGATGGTCGGGTTGCCTGGCGTCCTCACCATCGCTCCGAACCCGCCGATTTTACGGCTATGGCCGATGCTCTTGAGCTGACGATTCATCCCAGCGCCATCGCCCTGTTCGGGCACTGGTTCAGCCGCCCCATCCCCTGCCTTTTCAAGGGGCTGCGCCTTGAATTGATCCTGCCGTGGAACGACGCGGATCTCGACCTGCTCAGGGAGAACCTCATCGGCCACTTGCTGATGCTGCGCAAGCTAAAACGAACCCCCTCCATCTTTATTGCCACCACCCGCAACGAGATGACGCTCATCTCGCTGGATAACGAGAGTGGTCAGGTGTGGCTGGAGTGGCTCGATTCTGGCCGCCGTCTGACGTTGGCTCCCTCCTTGCCGGCGTTTCTGGAGCGGCTTGAGACGTTGCCGCAATAGCACCTGTTCGAGCCAAGGTTACTCATCGGAACGAAAAGAGCCTTGCCATGCGGCAAGGCTCTTTTTTATGGCATCGCGTACAGGGAACGCGCTTAATCCTTGAAATCCCAGGAGAGGTTGGAGACCAGACGGCAGCTGTCGCACTTGAAGTCGAAGATCTCGTGTAGTGGCTCTGCCAGCGCCCACTCACCGCCACAGCTGGGGCAGGGGCGCGCCTTCTCCTCGGCGGCGCTCAGCCCGCCCACTCGGTAGAGGTAGTAGTAGGTGGGGATGCCGCTCAGCACTTCCAGCCGTTTGGCCAGATCGCTGCCGCGCCGGTAGAGGCGGCTGCCCACTTCGCCGATTTCGTGCAGCGCCGCATGTTCGGCGATGGAGCCGTTCATCTGCAACTGATCGCACGCCTCCCAATCCTCCTGCCACTTGATGATCTGCTTCTGATCGCCGTTGGCGACTGCGGGCAGCTGGTAGAGCGGAATGGGGGCGAAGTGGTCGCCACAGCGCAGCGGCGAGCAGGTATGCAAAAAGCTGGTGTAGAGCACCATCCAGCTCGGCCGCTCGCCCTGCTGGCCGCAAGGATCTGTGCTGTCGGAGAGCAGATCCGCCCCCTGCAGCTGGAGTTTGGGCGCCAGCAACCCCGCCTGATTGAGCTGCTGTTCGGCCAGCTTGACCTGATCGCTCTGGTTGTCGGGGTGCAGGCTATCCTGCTCCGGGCAGACCACCCGACTGACGAAATAGCCCTCATGCATGCTGGTGGGGAACTCCCGCCCGAGGATCTGGCCCTGATAACGCAGCATGTCGAGGTAGTTGACAATGGCCCGCTCGGCGTCGCCAAGGGAGGTATCGCGGTAGCACTCAAAGCAGAGTTCGACGATATACATGGCTCAGCCTTGCTCCTGCTGGATGAGCAGGTCGGTCAGGCGATCCACCTTCTGTTCGATGCGCGCGAGCTGTTCGGCGAGTTGCTGCAGGGTGAGCGTTGGTGCTGGCTGGGGCACGGCCTCTGGCAGGAGCTCGCTCTCGGCGGTCGCGATGGGCTGTTGCTTCCACTGGCTCAGCACTTTCAGCAGCTCGGCCATCGGTACAGGCTGGGTGAGGCGGGCCTTGATCATGGCGGTGGTGGGCGTCAGGCCCTTGGCGGCCAGCTCGTTGGCAATTCGGATGATCTCGTGGGCGGACATAAGCATGCTCTGGGTGAGAAGGAGGGATCGATTTCGGGGCGGGATCTTAACCAAAGCCAGCAGGGGAGGAAAGGGGCGGGCGGTTTAGCGGGGCTGGCGCAACATCACATCGAGCTGGTCGATTGCCTCGCACCAGTCGGAGTCGTTCCACAGAGCATCGCGCAGAAAGCTGGCCTGGGCGGCGCTCCAGAAACCCGCCTCCGGCAGCAGGGTCTCATTGTCGAGGTGATGGTCGTGCACAAAGCGGTGCAGGCTCAGCTCGTCGTTGGCCATCCCGAGCTGGGCAAACAGGGCTGGCAGATCGTGGACAAGGGGTTCCATCTCGTCTCTCCCTTTGTTTAATCCTTGAGATTATAGACAGGCATAGCCTCCGGGCGCAGAGACGAGATTGGGGATCAGGCAGAGGGGATGCGATGGGGGGGCAGATCAACGCCCACGACGTGCAGCCCCTGCATCTTGAGGGTGCCCTGATAGCGGCTCTCGCCATCGCTGGAAAATTCAAACTGATAGTGGGTCAGCAGCCGCAGGGGATTATGTGCCAGCTCCCGCCGGTTGCGGGCCAGCGACAGCAGTTGCAGATCATGGCGCTGGCAGTAGCGGCGCATGTATTGCCAGGCCACTTCTGCCTGTTGGCGTTGCAGCCAGAACAGGCCGGCAACGGCAATCAGCAACAAAATTCCGAGCATCTCTCCCATAGGCGGGCTTCCTTATCGTGATGTCGATAACCGGGAGTCCTGCTCGGCACTCCCGATCTCCTTTTTTATTTCCCGCCGTGTTGCCTCGTGGTGTGAGGGGGAGGCGAGGGATCAGGCCGAGGCAAACAGGCGGCCGATGGCCTTGCCCAGCGCATCGCTGCGGTCGGGGTCACGCAGTCTGGCCAGCATATCATTGCGCAGGGCCGGTAAAGTGACCAACTCGGCAAAAACCTGATTGAAGAACTGGGTCGGTTGTAGCGCCAGCTGTTCCAGATAGTGGCTGAGCAGATTGGCATCTTTCAGATCGGGCCAGAGCCGGCCGGCGATGGCGAGCAGCAGCGCAGGGCTCGGCTGGGTTTGCAGCAGGGTCAGCAGTTTGTTGGTGCGCAGCGTGCTGCCGGGGCAGGAGGCCATAGCGCGGCAGAGATAGGCCAGAGTCTCCGGATTGGGGGCGGCGCACTCCTGCTCCTTGCCGATCCGCTCGAGCAGGGCGCCTTGTACCGCCGGCGGCAGCGGGGAGTTTTCAAGGCTCTGGCAGAGGGCGTAGAGCGGCTCTTGCGGCAGCTTGGGCAGCGCCTTGCAGATCAGCGCCAGATTGCGCTCATCATGCAGCCGTTCGGCCAGATCGGCAAAACCCTGCAGCCCCAGTGTCTGCCAACCGGTGTCGTTGGGGGCGGCCAGATAGTGGCAGAGGGCATCGTAATAGGCGGAAGGGGCCTGTTCCAGCTGGCGCGCCAGCTTGGCGTGCAGACTGGCCATCTTGGCCTCCGCTGGGCGGAAGGTGTAGGGGTTGTCGGCCAAGCGCTGGGCTTTTTCCTCGTCCAGATCGCCGGTGAGCTTGTAGCCCAGGGTCTCCACCACCTGATCCATGAACAGCTTGGGGCCATTTGACATCAGCAGGCCGCGCTCATCGAGGGCGAACTTGAGGAACCAGAGGTAGTGGCGAGACTCGCTCGGCTGGAAGAAGTGCACACCCAACCAGGCGTGCTGTTGCAGCGGCCAGGGATAGGGCTCCTGCTGCTGTTCGATACGCACAAAGGTATCGCTTGCCAGTGGCCGCACCTGGCGGCCCATGTCAAACAGCTGGAACTGGGTGCCAGCCTGAGTCAGAAATTCGGTCAAGGTATTGATGGCAGTAGGCGTCACAGACATGGTGAGATCCGGCTAATGGTGATGCGGGCCGATTATAAGTCCCTTGCCGAGGATAGCCAGTGGCAGCAGACGCGCGTTGTGGCAGATATCAACATGGCAGCCATGCGGGGGGAGGTGTATAGTATCGCCCTTTTTTAACGGCGGCAGGCCGCGCTGGCTGCCGTGTATGTCGACGAGCTGGCTGAATCGCCGGTGCTGCGCGACCGAATGTACTGGCATCCTGGCTGGCCCTGTCGGATCCGCGGATCAATCTGTGGTTATGAGGAAGAGAGCGAGATGAATCAATATTTGCTGGTAGCTGGCCTGTTGGGGGAACTCACCGCCGAGTTGCAGCGCCTTGAGCGCTGGCAAGCTGACCATCCCGGTGACGAAGCCCTGGCAAGCACCCTGCCTTTTTGTGTCGATACCCTGAGCTTTGATCAGTGGCTGCAGTTCGTGCTGATCCCGCGCATGGAGCAGTTGGTGATGTTGCAGGCGCCGTTGCCCACCAGCGTCTCCCTTTATCCCATGGCCAGCGAAGTCTACAAAGAGGATCTGGCCGAGGCAGAAGCGCTGCTGCGCCTGATCGCCCGCTTCGATCTGCTGCTTTCCGGCAAAGTGATCGAACAATGATGCCAGATCAAACCCAAGAAGAGAGTGACCTGAAGCTGACCCTGCTCTATCAGGATGAGTGGCTGGTGGCGGTCAACAAGCCGTCCGGTCTGCTGGTGCACCGCAGCTGGCTCGACAAGGGCGAGACCCGTTTTGCCATGCAGATGACCCGTGATCTCATCGGTGGTCGCCATGTCTATCCGGTGCATCGCCTCGATCGGCCCACCTCCGGTGTGCTGCTGTTTGCGCTCGATCCGGTGATTGCCCGCGCACTGACCGAAGCCTTTACCCAACGTCAGGTACACAAGGAGTATCTGGCATTGGTGCGGGGCTGGGCACCCGAACAGGGGGTGATCGACTATCCCCTCAAGGAGCAGCTGGACAAGATTGCCGATGCCATGAGCAACCCGGATCGCCCGGCGCAAGATGCCGTCACCACCTTCCGGCGCCTGCATCAGGTCGAGCTGCCCCACGCGGTCTCCAAGAAGCACCCCACCAGTCGCTACAGTCTGGTCAGACTGTTCCCGAAGACCGGCCGCAAGCATCAGCTGCGCCGCCATATGGATCACCTGTTCCACCCCATCGTCGGGGATACCACCCACGGGGATGGTCGTCACAACCGTTTCTTTCGCGAGCACTTTGGTTGCGAACGGCTGCTGCTGGTGGCCCGCACCCTGAGCTTTACCCATCCGGTGCTCAAGGTGCCGATGCGGATCCAGGCGCCGCTCGGTCAGGATATGCTGCGCTTGTTTGCCGAGCTGGGCTGGCCCGCCAGCGAGAGCGACTACTAAGCGCTAGATCCTCAGCCCTGAACCGGTGGCATCTGACGCCAGCTTGCTGATAGAGTTGCTCAAAAGAGTGACTCAAGCAGGGAGAGGAGAATGGCGCAGATCGATATCGTGGTGGGAACTGTCTACGGCGCAGCCATGCTGGTGGCCGAGACCTTGGCAGATGAGCTGGAACGCAAGGGGCATCACTGTTCTTTGCACGAAGAAGCACGGCTGGCGGACATCGACCCCGGCCGTTTTTTATTGCTGGTCAGTGCCACCACCGGGCAGGGGGACATTCCTCCCAATCTGCAGCCCTTTGCCGGCGAGCTGGCTGACAAGGCGCCCTGGCTCAAGGGGCTGCGTTATGCCCTGATTGCCATGGGCGACAGCAGCTATGAGCATTTCTGTGGCGCAGGCCGTCGGCTGGACGGATTGCTGCAAGAGCTGGGGGCCACGCGAGTGATTCCCCCGCTGGAGCTGGATGCCACCGTGCACGATGAACCCGAACAGGTGGCACTCAGCTGGCTGAAAAAGTGGCATATTTAGCCCTGAATATTCTCTGAAATAGAGCCATATCAATCCCCTGATCCTTAACCGACAGGGGATTGTTATTTGCACAAATGTAATCTCACTCAGCAAGCATATTTCCCACTCTTATTGTCGATAGTGGCGGAGGGATATTTTCCCCTTTTGGCATTCCATCGGCGTAATGGTTTCAAGCGCACCGCAGACCCGTCATCCAAATAAAAGTTCAATCTTGAAAGCGATCTCAGTCATGTTTTTGTCATTCGAACGTAAAATAATGACTTTGGTTCAGTCGCGAATTAATTGCTGGTAACGCTTTCAAGTTTACCGTAATTGCTTGTTTTGTGATTTCATTGGTTAACTATTGCTTGGTTGGTCGGTTTTTTGTTGACTGGTGTTGTGGCGATCGTTTGCCGAGCGATTTGTCGCCATTTTGTGAGTCGCTTCATATTTGTCGTGAAATACGCTCCCTATAATCAACCTCGGTTATCACCAACAGGATTACATGGTGATAAGAAGTTGAATATTCAGGATCACACTCCTCACTGCGGGAAATAAGGAATATGACAATGAAAATGAAGTGGCTCCCGATTGCAGCAGCTGTTACTGCCGCCCTGGCTTCCCAAGCCGCCTTTGCCGTAGATTTCCACGGTTACTTCCGTTCCGGCGTCGGTGTTTCCGGCGACGGCGACATGGTTAAATACAACGTCAATAAAGTTGGCCGTCTGGGTAACGAAAATGATACCTACGGTGAAGTGCAACTGGGTCAGGAAGTATTCAACAAAGATGGCAAGACTTTCTATGTTGATTCCATGTTTGCCATGGCTTCCAACGGTTCAAACGACTGGGAAGGTACCGGTACTGTTTGTAACTTCGATGCCAAGCAGTGCAATGGTGATTCCGACTTCGCTCTGCGTCAGTTCAACGTACAAGCCAAAGGCTTGCTGAACTTTGCTCCAGAAGCAACCTTGTGGGCTGGTAAGCGTTACTATCAACGCCATGACATCCACATCTCCGACTTCTACTACTGGAACATCTCCGGTGCTGGTGCTGGTATCGAAGGCATCCAGGCTGGTCCGGGTAAAGTATCTTTCGCATGGGTACGCAACGATCGCAGCGCTGCCGATGTGTTTGGCCAGTACACCAATACCGGTACCAGTGCAGCTCCAAACTACGTCAAAAACGAAGATCTGAACGTCAATACTCTGGATCTGCGTTATGCCGGCATCCCGCTGTGGACTGATGCCTCTCTGGAACTGGGCGTGGATTACGCTCTGGTAAATGAAACCAATGATCAGAAAGCACTGAAGAAAGACCCGCAAGATGGCGTCATGCTGACTGCTGAACTGACTGCAGGCATCCTCGGTGGTTTCAACAAAACCGTGCTGCAATACGGTACCGAAGGTTACTCCAAGACCATGGCCTTCTATGGCGATGGTTCCTGGTACGGCGCTGAAGCCAAAGACGGTGCCGATGGTTTCCGTATCATCAACTGGGGCGTTGTTCCGATGGGCAACTCCTGGGAGATGGGTCACCAGCTGGTTTACGGTGTAGGCAACGAAATGTGGGACGGCAACGACAAGTGGGAAACCATGTCTGTTGTTGTTCGCCCGATGTACAAGTGGGATGACTTCAACAAGACCATCTTTGAAGGCGGCTACTTCAAGGACAACAACAAGTCTACCAATGGTAGCGAAGACAAAGATGCTGGCTACAAGCTGACTCTGGCACAAGCCTGGTCTGCCGGTTCCAGCTTCTGGGCCCGTCCGGAAATCCGTGTGTTCGCCTCCTACCTGGCTAACGATGAAGACAAGAAAGTCTTCGAAGGCAATACCTCCAAAGACACCTACCAGTTTGGTGTTCAAGCAGAAGCTTGGTGGTAAGCAAAAGTTTAAGTTAAGTTAGTGACTGCCCCCTTATGGGGGCAGTTTTGTTTCGCCGGATCACGGCCACCGGATTATGGAGATAAGAAAAATGAAACGGGTAAAGATGTCTATTGCAGCCGTAATCACTGCGCTATTAACCGGTTGTGCCGGAAACATGGTTGTTCCTCTGCAAGAACACGGCTCTATCTTGAGCGATGCAGACCAAGCCAAGCAAGCGTTGGCCAAAGCCTCCAGCTGCTGTGTGGCGTTTAAAGATTTCAGTTATGCCCCTTTGCTTGAAGGTGAGACCTTGTTGGCCATTGATGGCAAGCAACCCGCTTTTCAGTTTGATGAGGGGATGAGTTACTTTGCGGCTTATCGCCTGCCGGCCAACACCGGTAATCTGGCGATCAGCCTGGCGTCACAGGTGAGCAAAACCGTGATGGTGCCCAAAGTCATTATGCTGGATGCCGAGTTCAAGGTGACTCGGGTCCTAGGTGAGTCAGTATTCAGCTATCAGCCTGCTCACTTACTCGATAATGACCGCATTGAAGGGCGTGTTTTTGTTGACCGCAGCATGCCTGGCAACCCGGCCAGCGAAACATACATGATCGTTTATGCGCCCGCGGATAAGCTCTCAGGCAGCACAACGATCCTGCATCCATCAAAAGCGTTTGCTCGCGCTAATGGTACCGTTGAGCCTGATATCAAGGATCCGGTGATCCCGCACTCCCCTTGGGGTTTGGTGCAGATCAAAGTCAAGGATATGGCCCGTGGGAGTGGCCTTGAAGCGGTATTCAAACCCGAATATGCCGACAAGGTGGCCATGAGCCAGGGTCAGCAGGTTGCCGCGATAGCGACTACCGCAGCGGTTACCACAACTGCAACAGCTGCGGTCGCAGCCAAACCTGCTCCTGCCATGTTGAGTGAAACTGAAGCCTTCTACCAGAGCCAGATCGAAAAAGCTGTCAAGGCGGGGGATATCGACAAGGCGATGAAGCTGGTGAACGAGGCCGAGCGGGCCGGTTCAACCAAGGCAAAAAGCGTGTTTATTGATGCAGTCAAGCGCTCGCAAAAATAGAGTAATACGACCATTTGCAGGTCAGATATATTTGTTGAGGCCTCCCTTGTTGGAGGCCTTTTTAATCGGTAGACTGTAATAAATAAAAATCACGCCGTTACATTGGGTTACAATGAGTTGCCATTTGATATAAATGGCATTATTAAAATACAAAGTGAAACTGCAATTTATATCTATTTGTAATAGAGTGATAATGCAGATTATTAACTTATATTAGAGGCGTTTTTTAGCCGATAAACAAGTTGTGATCTTCCCTCCAAATTCAATATTCCCCCGCCTTCGAAAGCAGCAATTTATGACCCGCTGGGTTATATTCTGATGGTCAAAATAAACAAGCCCGACTCGAAGATATCTGAATGAATCAGTGCTTATTTCATCCAGATAGATCGTTCAGGGACGACAATCCATTCAGGAGCGCACACAATGTTCAAAAATGCTTTCTCTAATCTGCAAAAGGTTGGTAAGGCGCTGATGCTGCCAGTATCAGTCTTGCCAGTCGCAGGTATTCTGCTGGGGGTGGGTGCTGCCCACTTCAGCTGGATGCCGGAAATTGTCTCCCAGTTGATGGAGCAAGCCGGTGGTTCCGTATTTGGCCAGATGGCCCTGCTGTTCGCAGTGGGTGTTGCTCTGGGCTTTACCAATAACGACGGTGTATCCGGTCTGTCAGCCATCGTTGGCTACGGCATCATGGTCGCAACCCTGAAGGTCATGGCACCTGTGATGGGTGTTGAAACCATCGAAACCGGCGTGCTGGGTGGTATCCTGGCCGGTGGTATCGCTGCCTGGGCGTTCAACCGTTTCTACAAGATCCAGCTGCCAGAGTACCTGGGCTTCTTCGCGGGCAAACGTGCCGTACCCATCATCACCGGTTTCCTCTCCATCGGTCTGGGTGTGATCCTGTCCGTGATTTGGCCGCCAGTGGGTGGCGCTATCGGTGCCTTCTCTGACTGGGCTGCCAACCAGAACCCGGTACTGGCCTTCGGTATCTACGGCGTGGTTGAGCGCTCCCTGATCCCGTTCGGTCTGCACCACATCTGGAACGTACCGTTCTTCTATCAGGCTGGTACCTGCGTCAACGGTGCCGGTGAAACTGTTCACGGTATCATGACCTGCTTCCTGACTGCTGATGACGCGTCCCGCGCTGCCGGTAACGGCTTTGGTCAGCTGGCTGGTGGCTACTTGTTCAAAATGTTCGGTCTGCCTGCTGCTGCGTTCGCCATTGCTCACGCTGCCAAGCCGGAAAACCGCGCCAAGATCGTGGGTATCATGGCCTCTGCAGCTCTGACCTCTTTCCTGACCGGTATCACCGAGCCGATTGAATTCTCCTTCCTGTTCATCGCTCCGGTTCTGTACGCAATCCACGCTGTACTGGCTGGCCTGGCTTATGTGCTGACCAACTCCCTGGGTATCGTACACGGCCACACCTTCTCCAACGGCTTCATCGACTTCGTGGTGCAATCACCGCGTGCCGACAACATGCTGCTGCTGGTAGGTCTGGGTCTGGTCTACGCGGCCATCTACTACGTCGTATTCAGCTTCGTTATCCGTGCCATGAACCTGAAAACCCCGGGTCGTGAAGACGAGACTGCTGAAGAGAGCGTTGGCCAAGGCAAAGACGAGATGTCTGCTGCTCTGGTTGCCGCCTTCGGTGGTAAAGAGAACATCGCTTCTCTGGATGCTTGCATTACCCGTCTGCGTGTTGGCGTGAAAGATGTTGCCAAAGTTGACCAGGCTGGTCTGAAGAAACTGGGTGCTGCCGGTGTGGTAGTGGCTGGTTCCGGCGTTCAAGCCATCTTCGGTACCAAGTCCGACAACCTGAAAACCGACATGGACATCTGGATGAAGAGCAACTAATTCTGTTGCCTGAATATCAGCGTGTTTGAAGAGGGAGGCGAAAGCCTCCCTCTTGCTATTTCTGGTTATGGATCGTGCGAGTCACAGCAGGTCGAGCTCGGCAGGAGTCTCGTTGCCCAAGGGGCGATATGTAACGGGTTGCCCAATGGTGGCCCAACAGCATAAGGTGGTGTGCTCCGCTCACCTTATCGCACGGCATTGCCAGATAACCCCATAGCCCCATAAAGCCAGCCAATAAAAAGAGCGCCACCAGGGCGCTCTTTTGTCGAGTCGGGGGGATTAGAGTTTTTCCAGATCCCGTTCGATTTCGCTGATCTTGTTTTGTACCACTTTTTCCAGATGGCGCAGGTCGCGCAGGATCTTCTGCTTGATGTCCGGGTCGGCTTGCTGATGGACGCCCTGGGTCAGGCTGTCCAGCTCATCCACCACATACTTGAGGTTGGCGTTGATCTCGGTGACATCCTTGTACTCATGGGTGCCCGAGTCGACCAGCATGGTTTTGCGCTGGCGGGGATACTTGAATTTGACACTCTTGGCGAAGAACTCGCCTTTCTGCTTCTTGAAGTAGATCTTGAGGATGTCGTGGTTGGCCTCCTGGCGCAGGGTATAGCTGTCGACGGAGGCGGGATCCTGGATCCCCAGGCTCTTCAGATTCTCGTACATCAGGCTTCCTCGGTTTGAAACGATCCTGTCCCATCCATCTTAACCGATGCCTCATGGCTTGCCTGTGACAGGGGCGCCAAAATCAAAAGGGCGCCATCAGGCGCCCTTTTCATCACAGCAATGCTGATTACTCATCGATGGAGCGCAGCAGGGCGTTGATGCCGACTTTGGCGCGAGTCTTGGCATCAACCTTCTTGACGATCACCGCCGCGTAGAGGCTGTACTTGCCGCATTTGGAGGGCAGGGAGCCGGAGACGACCACGGAGCCAGCCGGTACGCGGCCGTAGTGAATTTCGCCGGTTTCGCGGTCATAGATGCGGGTGGACTGGCCGATAAAGACGCCCATGGAGATGACGGAACCTTCCTCAACGATCACCCCTTCAACCACTTCGGAGCGGGCACCGATAAAGCAGTTGTCTTCGATGATGGTCGGGTTGGCCTGCAGTGGCTCCAGTACGCCGCCGATGCCGACGCCGCCAGAGAGGTGGACATTTTTGCCGATCTGGGCGCAAGAGCCGACAGTGGCCCAGGTATCGACCATGGTACCTTCGTCAACGAAGGCGCCGATGTTGACGTAGGAGGGCATCAGCACGGTATTGGGGGCGATAAAGGAGCCTTTGCGGGCGGTCGCCGGCGGCACCACGCGCACACCCGCTTCCTTGAACTGCTCGGCGGTGTAGTTGGAGAATTTGAGGGGAACCTTGTCGTAGTACTGGGCATCATCGCCCTTGATGATGCCGTTGTCGTTGATGCGGAAGTAGAGAAGTACCGCTTTCTTCAACCACTGATGGACAACCCACTCACCGGCAATCTTCTCGGCAACCCGTGCCTTGCCGGAGTCCAGCAGGTCGATGGCTTGCAGGATGGCGGACTTGGTGGCGCTATCCACGGAGCCCGGAGTAATGGTGTCGCGGCGCTCGAAGGCCGCTTCAATGATCTGTTGCAACTCGGTCATGACAGGTTTCCTTTAAAAAATTCTGTTTGTTGTATCACACTTTTCCGACTGTTTTTAAGGGGTTGACCGGAATTCTTCCGGCCAGCGGCCATTTCTTCATCCGGTGTGCGCCAACCAGTTGTTTGGTATGGTAAAAAACGCCCGACAACCAGCCTCTTTCGAATCACTCTTCGCTTAATCCAGTACCGACTGCTGGGGATTGAGCTGGTGTACCAGTCGCTCTTCCAGCTGTTTTTGCTGCTCGGCGGTCAATGGCTCGCCATCGAGGCTGGTCAGGCTGAAAAAGTCCTCGACCCGCTCGCCGAAGGTGGCAATTTTGGCTGCGTGCAGCGACAGCCCGCACTGCTGGAAAACGGCACCGATCCGCGCCAGCAGGCCGGGGGTATCGAGGGCAGTCAGCTCCATCAGGGTGTGACGGCTCTCCCCTTTAGTGGGCGAAGAGCGGGGCAGGAAGACCACCCGGGTCGGCACGCTGAACTGGCGGTGGCGCCGCGACAGCGGCTTGTTGCGCAGCACCAGCTTGCCCGGCTCCTGCAGCGCCTTCTCCAGCGCCTTCTTGATGGTGGCGGTGCGGTTGGGGCTGATGGGTTCGCCGCTCGGCTCCAGCACCACGAAGGTATCGAGTACATAGTTGCTGCGCGAGTTCATGATCTGGGCGTCGTGGATGTTGAGGTTCTTCTGATCCAGTGCCGAGGCCACGGTCGCAAACAGATTCGGGGTATCGCGGCAGTAGATAAACACCTCGCTGCCGCCGCGGGTCGGGTGTTTGCCGATGATCACCAGCGGTGCCGGATTGTCGCCATGCTCGATGATGTGGCGGCAGTGCCAGGCAATCTGCTCCGGGCTGTGGCGCAGGAAATAGTCGGCTTTGAAATCGGCCCAGAGCTGGTTGATTGCCTCTTCCGATACATCCCGTTGCGCCAGCAGTTGCTTGGCCTGACGCTGGTTTTCGCGAATCCGCAGTCGCATGTCGGGCGGGTTCTCCAGCCCCTGGCGCAGCGCCTTCTGGGTAGCGAAGTAGAGTTCCCGCAGCAGGGTGCCCTTCCAGTCGTTCCACAGGGTATCGTTGGTGGCGCAGATATCGGCCACGGTGAGGCAGTAGAGCAGGTCGAGATGCTGCTCGTCGCGCACCTTCTGGGCAAAGTCGGTGACCACGTCGGGGTCATAGATGTCGCGGCGCTGGGCTGTGACCGACATCAGCAGATGGTGGCGCACCAGCCAGGCGACCAGTCGGCTCTCGTAGCGATCCAGACCGTGCAGCTGGCAGAACTCCAGCGCATCGACAGCGCCGAGCTCCGAGTGATCGCCGCGCCGCCCCTTGGCGATATCGTGGAACAGGGCGGCGATGCTGAGCAGCTCCGGTTTGCGCAGCCGGGTGAAGACCTCGTGGCAGAGCGGGTGGCTCTGGCGACTGGCCGGATTGGGGAACTGGTGAATGTTCTTGAGCAGCCGGTGGGTGTGCTCATCCACCGTGTAGGCGTGGAACATGTCGAACTGCATCTGGCCGACGATGAGGTTCCACTGCGGCAGATAGGCGGCGAGGATGCCGTACTTGTGCATCAGAGTGAGCGGCAGGCCGATGCCGTTGGGGTGGCGCAGCAGCGCCATAAACAGGCGACGGCAGTCAGGCAAGTCCTGCAACCAGCAGTTGAGTTTGCGGCGTGCCTCGCGCAGTTGGCGCAAGGTGGCCGAGTGGATGCCCGCAATCTCGGGATGCTGGGCCATCTGATAGAAGAGGCGCAGGATAGCGGCCGGTTCACGGCTAAACAGCTCCGCATCCACCGCATCGATGAGGCGGCCACGGAGCTGGAACTCGTCGGAGAGGCGGCGCACATCCATGGCGGTGTTGCCGAGGATCGCTTCGTCAAACAGCTGCAGCAGCATTTCGTTGAGTTCCGAGACCCGCCGCACCGTCTGGTAGAAGCGTTTCATCATCTGCTCGACCGGAGTGTTGCCTTCCCCTTCGAACCCCAGCATCTGGGCCACGGTGCGCTGGCGATCGAACAGCAGGCGGTTATCTCCCTTGTTGATGGCCATGTGCAGGGCAAAGCGCACCTTCCAGAGAAAATTCTGGCAGTCGAGTAGTTCGCGGTACTCGGCACGGTTGAGAAAGCCGTGGCTGGTCATCTCGAACAAGGTGGTAGCGCCAAAGTGGCGGCGGGCGACCCAGGCGAGGGTTTGAATGTCGCGCAGGCCGCCCGGATTGCTCTTGAGATCGGGCTCCAGCTTGTAGGCGGTGCCGAGAAACTGCTGATGACGCTCCGCTTGCTCCTGGCGCTTGGCGCGAAAGAAGGCTTCGCTCGGCCAGAAGTGCTGGGGGCCGGTGGCCTCTTTCAGTTGCCGGAAGCCCTCTTGGCGACCAGTGATGTAGCGGGCCTCAATGAGGTTGGTGGCGACCGTGATATCGGCACGCCCCTGCTCGAGACACTCCGCCACGTTGCGCACCGCCTGACCCACCTCAAGCTTGAGATCCCACAGCAAGGTGATGAACTCGCCGATGCGTAGTCCCAACACCTCGTCCAGCTCGTCGCCATCATAGAGGATCAGCAGGTCGATATCGGAGTGGGGGTGCAACTCGCCGCGGCCATAGCCCCCCACCGCGATCAGGGTCAGATCGCTCTTGTCAAAGCCGAACTTCTGCCACAACCGGCAGAGCAACTGATCCATGTACTCGGAGCGGGTGGCGACCAGCTCGATGATGTTGTCACCAGCATCGAAACGGGCGTGCAGCCAGCCGAGAAAGCGGCTCAGGTACTCTTTGCAGTTGTCGCGGGTGAGCTGGTCGTCGGGTAACAGGTGGGGGGAAAGCAGGCTGGCGTCCATGGCATCTCACACACAAGTGGCAGGCATATGGCTGAAACGGGCAGTAAAAACCCCGGCGCTTTTCGCTAAAGGGCCGGGGTTCGATGTTAGCTGTGTTTGATGAAGCGGTCGATAGTGTCGTCGGGGCGGAGGGTCAGCACTTCGCAGCCATCCTCGGTCACCAGCAGGGTGTGCTCCCACTGGGCGGAGTCGCCGCCATCCTTGGTGGTGACGGTCCAGCCATCCTTCGGATTGACTTTGCAGTGGTACTTCTTGCTGTTGACCATGGGCTCGATGGTGAAGCACATGCCCGCTTTCAGCTCCAGCTTGCCGCTGTTGCGATAGTGGAGGATCTGCGGCTCTTCGTGGAACTCGGCACCGATGCCGTGGCCGCAGTAGTCACGCACTACGGAGAAACCTGCCTTCTCGACGATGGGCTGAATAACAGCGCCGATCTCGGTGATGCAGGCACCCGGGCGCACCTTCTTGATGGCGGCATAGAGGCTCTCTTGCGCAACCTTGCAGAGCTGGCGGCGCAGCGGGGTGGTTTCACCCACGATGAACATGGCCGAGGTATCGCCGTGGTAGCCATCCTTGATGACGGTGATATCCAGGTTGATGATGTCGCCATCACGCAGCTTCTTGTGATTCGGGATACCGTGGCAGATCACATCGTTCACCGAGGTGCAGATGGATTTGGGGAAGCCGTGGTAGTTGAGCGGAGCTGGAACCGCCTGTTGTACGTCGACAATATAGTCGTGGCAGAGGGTGTTCAGTTCGTCAGTGGTGACGCCAGCTTTGACATGGGGCGCAATCATGACCAGCACATCGGCGGCCAATTGGCCGGCAACGCGCATCTTTTCAATCTCTTCCGGTGTCTTGATTTTAATGGACATGGGATCTCTCTTGCGGCCTGCCACTGGGCCTGCGAGGGCAGACAGGACAGGTAATGAAAAATAGATGCGTTTGCAATCAGGGCAAAATTTTATCCGCAACCCCCGCGTACTTCCAGTGTGATTGTCATCACAACGTCAAATCGGCGTCGCAGCATCCTCTGGCGGGATCCATATTTACACCTGTTTAGGGTGTCGGCCGGTGGTGTCCTGAACAAAGTTATGGTATAAAGCGCGCCGGAATGGGGAACTTGCGTCCCGATTTCATCACCCTTACTTAAACAACACACACACATCGACACATATGCCGGGGTGCCTTAACGGGTCGGTTATATGGGATGTGTGGAGGCCTAACCCCAATACAGAGGTATAAAATGGCTAAAGTTTCTATGCGCGACATGCTGCAAGCCGGCGTTCACTTCGGTCACCAGACTCGTTACTGGAACCCGAAAATGAAATCCTACATCTTCGGTGCCCGCAGCAAAGTTCACATCATCAACTTGGAAAAAACCGTTCCGATGTTTGACGATGCCATGAACTTCATCAGCTCCGTAGCTGCCAAGAAAGGCAAGGTACTGTTCGTTGGTACCAAGCGTGCCGCGTCTGAAGCCGTAAAAGAAGCCGCTGAGCGTTGCGACCAGTTCTATGTAAACCACCGCTGGCTGGGCGGTATGCTGACCAACTGGAAAACCGTTCGTCAGTCTATCAAGCGCCTGAAAGATCTGGAAACCCAGAGCCAGGACGGTACCTTCGACAAGCTGACCAAGAAAGAGGCGCTGATGCGTACTCGCGAAATGGAAAAGCTGGAGAAGAGCCTGGGTGGTATCAAGAACATGGGCGGCCTGCCTGACGTTCTGTTCGTTGTCGATGCCGACCACGAGCATATCGCTATCAAAGAAGCCAATAACCTGGGTATCCCGGTAGTTTCCATCGTTGATACCAACTCCAACCCGGACGGCGTTGACTATGTCATCCCGGGTAACGACGACGCTATCCGTGCCGTACAGCTGTACCTGAATGCTGCTGCTGACACCGTACTGGAAGCTCGCGCTCAGGACATCGTTGTTCAAGCCGAACAAGATGGCTTCGTTGAAGCTGAGTAATTGATAAGGACTGTAAAGCCCTTATTAACCAAGCTGATGTAATTGGTTAGCAGGGGCCCTTGTGGCCCCTGTTTCTTGTCAATTCAAGACCGAGGATACTGGACATGGCTAACGTTACTGCCGCCCTGGTAAAAGAACTGCGCGAGCGCACTGCCGCTGGCATGATGGATTGCAAAAAAGCACTGGAAGAAGCTGCTGGTGATATCGAGCTGGCAATTGAGAACATGCGCAAATCCGGTCAGGCCAAAGCCGCCAAGAAAGCTGGCCGTATCGCCGCTGAAGGCGTTATCTTTGCTCGCACCGAAGGCAACGTTGCCGTCATGATCGAGCTGAACAGCGAAACCGACTTCGTCGCCAAAGATGCCAGCTTCATGGCAATGGGCCAGAAGATCGCTGACATCGCTGCGACCCAGAAAATTGCTGACGTTGACGCGCTGAAAGCCGCTGACTTCGGTAACGGCGAATCCGTCGAGCTGACCATCACCAACCTGATCGCCAAGATCGGTGAGAACATGAACCTGCGTCGCGTGATGCTGGTTGAAGGCGACAACCTGGGTACCTACGTTCACGGTTCCCGCATTGGTGTTATCACCAAGCTGACCGGTGGTTCTGCCGAGCTGGCCAAAGATCTGGCCATGCACGTTGCTGCCAACAGCCCGCAATTCGTCAAGCCTGAAGACGTGTCTGCTGAAGTCGTTGCCAAAGAGCGCGAAATCCAGATCGACATCGCCATCAACTCCGGCAAGCCGAAAGAGATCGCCGAGAAGATGGTTGAAGGCCGCATGAAGAAGTTCACCGGTGAGGTTTCCCTGACTGGTCAACCGTTCGTGAAGGATCCTTCCATGACCGTTGCCGAGCTGCTGAAGAAAGAAGGCGCTGACGTTGTCTCCTTCACCCGTTTCGAAGTGGGCGAAGGCATCGAGAAGCAAGAGACCGATTTCGCTGCTGAAGTTGCAGCCCAAATCGCGGCCGCTCAAAAGGCCTAATCGAACCGGTTTTTCCGTTTCCCCAGACCGCGACTTATGTCGCGGTCTTTATATGACCAGGAATCAGTGACATGAGTACCAATCCCAAACCTGCATACAGACGTGTTCTTCTGAAGTTGAGTGGTGAAGCCCTGCAAGGATCCGAGGGTTTCGGCATTGATCCGGCGGTGCTGGAGCGGATGGCCCAAGAGATCAAAGAACTGGTTGAGTTGGGTGTTCAGGTCGGTTTGGTCATCGGTGGCGGCAACCTGTTCCGTGGTGCCGGTCTTGCCAAAGCGGGCATGAACCGCGTGGTGGGCGACCACATGGGTATGCTGGCAACCGTGATGAACGGTCTGGCCATGCGTGATGCCCTGCATCGTGCTTATGTGAATGCCCGTCTGATGTCTGCCATCTCCCTGCAAGGCGTCTGCGACTCCTACAGCTGGGCCGAGGCAATCAGCCAGCTGCGTGCTGGCAAAGTCGTTATCTTCTCTGCCGGTACCGGCAACCCCTTCTTCACTACCGATTCTGCGGCTTGTCTGCGCGGGATCGAGATCGAAGCTGACGTAGTGCTCAAAGCCACCAAGGTTGATGGTGTATACAACGAAGATCCGGTCAAGAATCCGGATGCCGTGCTGTATCATGAACTGAGTTATGATGAAGTTCTTGAAAAAGAGCTCAAGGTGATGGATCTTGCTGCCTTTACCCTGGCACGTGACCATGATCTGCCGATCCGCGTGTTCAACATGAACAAACCGGGTGCCCTGCGCCGGGTTGTCATGGGTGAACCGGAAGGCACTCTGATCCACCACGTTGGTAAATAAGATAAAAGTGAGCCACCTGGCGCTCTTATCCTATCCATCACGTCAGTAAATAAGATAGACACGGGCCGTGTAGCGGCTCGTTCGCCAAAAGGAAAACCACTGTGATCAACGAGATTAAAAACGACGCCAAGGACCGTATGGGCAAGAGCGTAGAAGCGCTCAAGACTCAAATGTCCAAGATCCGTACCGGCCGCGCTCACCCGAGCCTGCTCGACGGCATCCAGGTTGAGTATTACGGTGCTGCCACTCCGCTGAAACAGTTGGCCAACGTCGTGGCAGAAGATGCTCGCACCCTCTCCATCTCCATTTTTGACCGCTCCATGATCCAGGCGGTAGAGAAGGCGATTCTGACCTCCGATCTGGGCCTGAACCCGTCCAGCAATGGCCAGACCCTGCGCGTACCGCTGCCGCCGCTGACCGAAGAGCGCCGTCGTGACCTGACCAAGATCGTTCGTGCCGAAGCGGAAAACGCTCGTGTTGCCGTGCGTAACATCCGTCGTGACGCCAACGCCGACCTGAAAGCGCTGCTGAAGGACAAAGAGATCTCCGAGGATGACGACCGTCGCGCCCAGGAAGAGATCCAGAAACTGACCGACTCCTACATCAAGCTGGTCGATGAGGCCCTTGCCGTAAAGGAGAAGGAGCTAATGGAAATCTAACCGTCTGAAAGGTATATTACGAGCGCCGTGTAGTGCCCCTGCACGGCGCTTTTGTCTTTGTGGGAGAATTACATGTCGCTTTTGGCTGCGTTGGGTGATTGTGCCAACTCGTCTTTACCCCGTCACGTCGCCATCATCATGGATGGTAACGGTCGCTGGGCCCAGAACCGAGGCAAGATGCGGGTTTATGGCCACAAGGCGGGCGTCAAGTCAGTGCGCGAGGCCGTTACCTTTGCTGCGCGTGCCAAGATCGAGGCATTGACCCTGTTTGCATTCTCCAGCGAGAACTGGCGCCGCCCGGAAGGGGAGGTCAGTGCCTTGATGGAACTGTTCATCACAGTGCTGGGTCGTGAGGTGCAGAAACTGCACAACAACGGGATCCGGCTCAAGGTGATTGGCGATACAGCTCGCTTTAGTGAGCGGTTGCAGGCCAAAATCGCCAAGGCGGAAGCCTTGACCGCCAATAACAAGGGGTTGACCCTGAACATTGCGGCCAACTATGGCGGCCAGTGGGATATCGCCCAGGCGGCCCGCAAGCTGGCTAAAGCAGTGGCGGCCGGTGAACTGGCCGCTGACGACATTGATGAATCCATGTTGACCCGCGAGGTTTGCATGGCCGATCTGCCACCCGTGGACCTGTTGATCCGCACCGGTGGCGATCATCGCATCAGCAACTTTGTGTTATGGCAGCTCGCCTATGCCGAGCTCTATTTTACCCCGGTATTGTGGCCCGATTTCAACGAGGCCGAGTTCAGTGAGGCGGTTGCCTCTTTCGTTGCCCGCGAGCGTCGCTTCGGTTGCACGGGTGAACAGATACGGGAATTGATCGCCGAGCAGCAGACCGGCTAAACCCCGCTCCCAAGAGAGAGGTTTCTTTTGCTAAAACAACGAATTATTACTGCTTTGATGTTGATCCCCCTGGTGTTGGGGGCGCTCTTCTTTCTGCCATTGAAATTTTTTGCCCTGTTGGCTGCGCTGGTGTTTTTGTTGGCCAGTCGCGAATGGAGTGGGTTTGTCTCTGCTGCTCCGCAGCAATGGTTGCCCATTGTATTTTGTCTGTTGCTCGGTGCCAGCCTCTTTTGGCTGCCGGTGGAGCAACTCTGGACGCCCCACCTGCACCCCCTCGTGATGGGCGTGCTCTGGACCGCGGTAAGCTGGTGGCTGCTGGGTCTGTTGCTGGTGCTGCGCTATCCCCAAAGCGCCAAGCTGTGGAAAGAGTCTATCTGGCTCAAGTCGCTGTTTGGTCTGGTGACTCTGGTTCCCTTCTTCTGGTCGCTGGTCGCCATCCGTGGTTACAACTTTTACCATGACCCCATGATGGGCGCCTGGATCCTGTTGTTCGTGATGGGACTGGTCTGGGCGGCAGATTCTGGCGCGTATTTTTTCGGCAAGGCGTTCGGTAAGCACAAGCTTGCCCCCGCCGTCAGTCCGGGCAAAACCATCGAAGGAATGTGTGGCGGCCTCTTTACCGCCAGCCTGCTGGCCATCGGCGTTACCTGGTCGATGGGATTTGTTCCTGCCAAGATGATCACCGTGCTGTTTTGCTCTCTGCTGGCGGTGCTTGCTTCCGTACTCGGCGATCTGACCGAAAGCATGTTCAAGCGCGAAGCAGGCATCAAGGACTCCGGCACCCTGCTGCCGGGTCATGGCGGCATTCTCGACCGGATCGACAGCCTGACCGCCGCCCTGCCGGTGTTTCTGCTCAGTTATCTGCTACTCAGTCAGGAGTTTTGATGCACAAGTCACTGGTTATTCTGGGGGCCTCCGGCTCCATCGGTCAGAGTACCTTGAAAGTGCTGCGCCATAACCCGGGCAGTTGGCAAGTATTGGCGTTGACCGCCGCGCGCAACGTGGATGCCATGTTGCGGGACTGCCTCGAATTCTCCCCCGTTTTGCCGTGATGGTCGATGAGGATGCCGCCCGTGAACTGGCTGCCCGTCTGAAAGCGCACGGCAGTGCGACCCGGGTCATGTCTGGTGCAGCAGCCCTCTGCGAGGTTGCCGCTCACCCCGACACCCATAGCGTGATGGCCGCCATCGTCGGTGCGGCCGGACTGGCCCCGACCATGGCCGCGGTACGTGCCGGCAAGCGAATTTTGCTGGCTAACAAGGAGGCGCTGGTGATGTCCGGTGCTTTCTTCATGGAAGCCGTGCGCGAACATGGCGCCGAGCTGCTGCCCATCGACAGCGAACACAATGCTATCTTCCAGTGTCTGCCGACCGCCGTGCAGCGCCAGCCCGGTTTTTGCGATCTGGCGGCGGCGGGGATCAGCAAGATTTTGCTGACCGGTTCCGGCGGTCCGTTCCGTTACACCGAGATCAGCGATCTGGCGAAGGTGACGCCGGCGCAGGCCATCGCTCATCCCAACTGGTCGATGGGGGCCAAGATTTCGGTCGACTCCGCCACCATGATCAACAAGGGGCTGGAGTACATCGAGGCGCGCTGGCTGTTCAATGCGGCGCCCGAGCAGATCCAGGTGGTGATCCACCCGCAGTCGGTGATCCACTCCATGGTGCAGTACAAGGATGGCTCTGTGCTGGCCCAGCTTGGCAATCCGGATATGTGTACCCCCATCGCCCATGCGCTGGCTTATCCCAATCGCATCCCCTCCAGTGTGGAACCTTTGGATTTCTTCAGTGTCGGAGAGTTCAGCTTTATCCGGCCTGATTACGATCGCTACCCCTGTCTGGCGTTGGCCATCAATGCCTGCCAGAAGGGACAAGCGGCGACCACTGCGCTCAATGCGGCCAACGAGGAGGCGGTTGCCGCCTTCCTGGCCGGGCGCATCGGCTTTATGGATATTGCCCGGATCAACGAGGCAGTGATGCTGGCGCTGGAGAGCAGCGCAGTCGGCTCACTCGATGATCTGTTTGCCCTGGACGGTGCGGCAAGAGCCCGTGCTCACACTTTGATTGAGGAGCTTGGCTGATGGGCGGTGTGTTGTGGAATATCGGTGCCTTTGTTGTTGCGCTGGGCCTGCTGGTCGCAGTGCACGAGTTTGGTCACTTCTGGGTGGCCCGTCGTTGTGGCGTCAAGGTTGAGCGCTTCTCCATCGGTTTTGGCAAGGCGATCTGGCGCCGGATGGGTAAAGATGGCACCGAATATGTGCTGGCGCTGATCCCCCTCGGTGGCTACGTCAAGATGCTCGATGGCCGGGTCGATGAACTCAAGCCCGGTGACGAGCAGTATGCCTTCAACCACAAGAGTGTCTGGGCGCGGATGGCGATTGTTGCCGCAGGTCCTATGGCCAACTTCGTCTTTGCCCTGTTTGCACTCTGGCTGATGTTTATCATCGGGGTGCCGAGCGTCAAGCCGGTGATCGGTGAAGTGCGTCCGGCATCCATCGTAGCCGAGGCGGGTGTGGTGCCGGGGATGGAGATTGTCGGGGTCGGCGATGAGCAGACCGGTGACTGGGAGAGCGTCACTTACGCCCTTATCAGTCATCTGGGTGATGATGCTGTGACTCTCAAGGTGCAGGCACCCAATACCAGCTATGCCACCGATAAAACCTTGTCGCTGACCGGCTGGACTTTCGATCCGGATAAAGAGTCGCCCATCGGCAGCTTGGGAATTGTCCCCTTGAGTGGCAAAGTGCTGCCAGTCGTGGCTGCAGTGGTGGCCAAGAGTGCCAGTGAAAAGGCGGGGCTGCAGGTCGGTGACCGTATCAAACAGGTCGGCGATCAGCCTATTACCGCGTGGGCCCAGTTTGTCGAGCTGGTGCAGCAGGCACCGGGCGAACCCCTGCAAGTGGTGGTTGAGCGCAACAATAGTGATCTCAACCTGACCCTGACCCCGGATAGCCGCAAGGTGCAGGGCAAGCTGTTAGGATTCGTCGGTCTCTCGCCGCAACTGGTTCCATTACCGGATGAATATCGAATTCTGTTACAGTATGGGCCTTTGCAGGCGCTGTGGCATGGCGCGGACAAGACCTGGAGCCTGATCACGCTCACCTTTGACATGATTGGCAAGTTGATCGGTGGCATCGTGTCGCTGGACAACCTGAGCGGCCCCATCTCCATTGCCAAGGGCGCCGGCAGCAGTGCCGACTATGGTCTGGTCTATTTCTTGAGTTTTCTGGCGCTTATCAGCGTCAACCTGGGGATTATCAATCTGTTCCCCCTGCCGGTGCTCGATGGTGGCCATCTGGTCTATTTCCTGATCGAAGCGGTCACCGGCAAGCCGGTATCAGAGAAAATACAGGAAGTGGGTTTCAGGATCGGCGCCGCCATTCTGATGTTATTGATGGGCATTGCGCTGTTTAACGATTTCGCTCGCCTCTGAGGCCAGAGCATCAACAAGGACACATAAGAACAAAATGGCTGTTAAAAAAGCATTGGTGTTGAGTTGCCTGCTGGGTGCCAGTTTCCTGGCCCAGGCGGCCCCTGCCTCTTTTGTGGTGCAAGATATCCAGGTCGAAGGTCTGCAACGGGTGACCCTGGGTGCCGCACTGTTGAACCTGCCGATCCGGGTCGGTGATACCGTCGATTCCGTGGCTCTGGCCAGCGCCATCAAAAAGCTCTATGCCTCGGGTAACTTCGAGGATGTGAAGGTTTATCGTGACGGCCAGGTGCTGCAGGTGATGGTCAAGGAGCGTCCGACCATCTCCAGCATCGAGTTTGCCGGCAACAAGGATATCAAAGAGGAGCAACTGACCCAGAGTCTGGAGTCCTCCGGTATCCGTGTGGGTGATCCGCTGGATCGCACCGTGCTCACTTCCCTCGAGAAGGGACTGGAAGATTTCTACTATGGCGTGGGTAAATACTCCGCCAAGGTCAAGGCCATCGTCACCCCGTTGCCGCGCAACCGGGTCGACCTCAAGTTCACCTTCGTGGAAGGTGAAGCGGCCAAGATCCAGCAGATCAACATCGTCGGCAACAGCGTCTTCCCTGAAGAGAAGCTGATTGCCCAGCTCTCCCTGCGTGACGAAGTGCCCTGGTGGAACTTCACCGCCGATCAGCGCTATCAGAAGCAGAAACTGGCCGGTGATATCGAGACCCTGCGCTCCTACTACATGGACCGCGGCTATATCCGCTTCCAGCAAGAGTCTACCCAGGTCTCCATGACCCCCGACAAGAAGGGCGTCTACGTCACCCTCAACATCAAGGAAGGGGATCAGTACAAGGTCTCAGGTGTCCAGCTCAAGGGTGACCTGATCGATCGCGGTGGTGAGATGAAGGGATTGATCCCGATCGCTGCCGGCAGCACTTACTCTGCCAGTCAGGTGACTCATACCGAAGAGGTGCTCTCCAAGTTCCTCGGCCGTTATGGCTACGCCTATCCCAAAGTGGTCACCTTCCCGCAGATCAATGACAAAACCAAGGAAGTGGAGCTGATCGTCAACGTTGAGCCGGGCCCCCGTGTCTATGTGCGCAATATCAACTTCAGCGGTAACGCCACCACCGAAGATCAGGTACTGCGTCGCGAGATGCGCCAGATGGAGGGCACCTGGCTCTCCTCCGACAACATCGAGCAGTCCAAGAGCCGTCTCAACCGCCTTGGCTACTTCGAGAGCGTCGAAGTGGACACCAAGCGGGTGCCGGGCAACGATGATCTGGTTGACCTCGACTTCAAGGTCAAGGAGCAGCCAGCAGGCTCCATCAACGCAGGTATCGGTTACGGTACCGAATCGGGTCTGAGCCTGCAGGCGGGGATCTCCCAGGACAACTTTATGGGTACCGGTAAGAAGGTCTCCATCAACGCCAGCACCAACGACTACTCCAAGAACGTTGACCTGAGCTACAACGACCCCTACTTCACCGTGGATGGTGTCAGCCTGGGTGGTCGGGTCTACTACAACCAGTTCCGTGCCGATGATGCCGATATTGTCGATTACGAGAACGAAACCATCGGTTTCCGTCTCTCCAGCGGCTTCCCGGTCAACGAGTTCAACCGTCTCGACTTCAGTACCGGTATCGAGAGCACCAAGCTGAGCCGTCCGTCATTCAATGCCCAGAACTATCAGGAGTGTCTGAAGGACAATCCGGATACTGATGGCAATACCTACTGCTGGGATCAGTGGAATGATAACCGCCAGTCGGTACAGATGGATCAGTTCTGGAATGCTTACTCACAGGATGGTTCCAACCTCGATTTCGTGACCGTTGATGTCACCGCTGGCTGGACCCGCTCTACCCTGAACAAGGGGATGTTCCCGACCGCCGGTGATCGTCAACGTATCAATGCCAAGGTGACCGTGCCGGGCATGGAGCTGCAGTACTACAAGCTCTCTGCCGAAGATGCCCACTACTTCCCGCTCGATGCGGATCATAGCTGGGTAATGATCGGCAAGGGTCGTGTCTCCTACGGTAACGGCTATGGCGACGACTCCATGCTGCCGTTCTTCGAGAACTACTATGCCGGTGGTTTCGATACGGTACGCGGCTTCAAGAGCAATACCATTGGTCCCAAGGCGATCTACAAGACCTACAACAAACCTGGTACTGGCAGTTGTACGGGTTCTCAGCCGTGTGAAACTGGCTACTACGAAGGTTCCGATACCTCGGTGGGCGGTAACGCTCTGGCCGTCGCTTCACTGGAGCTGGTCTTCCCGACCCCGTTCGTTTCCGAGACCTATCGTCCGCAGATCCGTTCCACCGTCTTTATGGACGCAGGTACCGTCTGGAGCACTGACTTTGCCAACGGAGCATATCCTTGCGCCGCCGGTTCTGATTGCAACTATCTGAGCCAGGACTACTCCAACCCGGGCAATATCCGAGTCTCTGCCGGTGTCTCCCTGCAGTGGCTCTCGCCGATGGGCCCGCTGGTGTTCGCCCTGGCCAAGCCGATCAAAAAATATGAAGGGGATCGCACCGAAGTCTTCTCCTTCAACATCGGTCGTACTTTCTAAGCAGAGTTTCGCCCCCACCCATGCGGTGGGGGTCTTCAATGATGGGACGCGCAGTATGCGTGCCTCACCAGGTAACAAGACGGTCCTAACGCCGCTTGCATAATCGGGTAAATCAGGTAGCCCTCGCCATGAGGGAACAAGGAGTAAGTGTGAATAAAGCGTTGAAAGTAGCTGGTTTGAGCTTTGCACTGATGGCTGCCGGCATGGGTTCTGCCTTCGCTGAGACCAAGATCGCCGTGGTCGACATGGGCGAAGTCTTCCAAAAGCTGCCCCAGCGTGAAGCCGTTGCAGCCAAGCTGAAAGGTGAATTCGAGCCGCGTATGCGTGAGCTGCAGAAGCTGGAACAGGAAGGCCAGAAGCTGGTCGAGAAGTTCCGTAAGGATGAAGCCTTCATGAGCGCCGAGCAGAAGAAGCAGAACCAGGAGAAGCTGGCCAAGCTGCAGATGGAGTTCAACCAGAAGCGTCAAGCCTTTGAGCAGGACAACGGCCGCCGTCAGTCCGAAGAGCGCAACAAGATCCTGACCAAGGTGCAGGCTGCCATCGATTCCATCGCCAAGAGCAATGGTTACGATCTGGTGCTGGAGCGCAATGCCGCCCCGTATGCCGCCAGCAAGCTGGACATCTCCGGCCAGGTTATTTCTCAGGTAAGCAAGAGCAACTAATTGATGGCATTCACTCTCGCACAGCTGGCCCAGCAACTGGGGGCCCAGGTCCATGGCGACGGAACCCTGGAAATCCGCAAGGTAGCGACACTGGAAAAGGCCGGGGAGGGGGATATCACCTTCCTGTCCAACAAAAAGTACCGGCACTATCTGGAGCAGAGCAAGGCGACCGCCGTGCTCATTACCGAAGCGGATCTGCCATTTTGTCCCACCAATGCCCTGGTGCTCAAAGACCCCTATGTGGGCTTTGCCCGGGTAGCCCAACTGCTGGACACCACCCCGCAGCCGGCCACGGATATCCATCCGAGTGCCGTTATCGCGGCCGACGTCCAGCTGGGCGAGAGAGTGGCTATCGGTGCCAATGCAGTGATCGAATCCGGCGTTGTGCTGGGTGACGATGTCCGCATTGGCCCGGGTTGTTTCGTTGGCAAGAATACCCGGCTGGGAGCTCGCTCCCGGCTGTGGGCCAACGTCACCCTCTATCACAATGTGACCATGGGCACCGACTGTCTGGTTCAATCCGGCACAGTGATCGGGGCCGATGGTTTCGGTTATGCCAACGAGCGTGGCGAGTGGATCAAGATCCCCCAGCTCGGCGGTGTGACCATTGGCAACCGGGTCGAGATCGGTGCCTGTACCACCATTGACCGCGGTGCGCTGGAAGATACCCGCATCGCTGACAACGTCATCATCGACAACCAGTGCCAGATCGCCCACAACGTGGAGATCGGTTACGGCACCGCCGTGGCGGGCTCTACCGTGATGGCTGGTAGTCTCAAGGTCGGCAAATACTGTATCATTGGCGGCGCTTCCGTCTTTAACGGGCATATGGAGATCTGCGACCAGGCCACCGTTACCGGTATGGCCATGGTGATGCGACCCATTACCGAGCCCGGTGTCTACTCTTCCGGCATCCCTCTGCAAACCAATAAAGAGTGGCGCAAGACCGCCGCCCGGGTGATGCGTATCGAAGAGATGCACAAGCGGTTAAGCAAGCTTGAGAAGAAGCTGGATCAAGAATAATCACGATTGGTATAGGGTACTGTTTTGACTACTGAAAAGAAGAGCCTGGGTATCCAGGAAATCATGGATCTGCTGCCCCACCGTTATCCGTTTCTGATGGTGGATCGTGTAGACGACTACGAGATCAGCGATGAGCGCAAAACTCTGCGCGCCATCAAGAACGTCTCGTTCAACGAGCCGATCTTCCAGGGGCACTTCCCGGCCAAGCCGGTGTTCCCGGGCGTACTGATCCTGGAAGCGATGGCACAGGCCACCGGTATCCTGGCCTTTACCATGGTGGGCAAGCCGTCTCCAAACGAACTCTACTATTTTGCCTCAATCGACAACGCTCGCTTCAAGCGCCCGGTCGGCCCCGGTGATCAACTGGTGCTCGACGTGGAGTTCCTGAAAGAGCGTCGCGGTATTGCCAAGTTCACCGGTGTCGCTACCGTCGACGGTGAAGTGGTCTGTACCGCCGAGCTGATGTGCGCCAAACGCGAGGTTTAACACACGTGATCGATCAGACTGCCACCATTCACGATACTGCTATCGTCCATGAGTCTGCCGTGATCGGTAAAGGGGTTGAAATCGGCCCCTTTTCTGTCATCGGCGCCGAGGTAGAAATCGGCGACAACACCTGGGTGGGCTCCCATGTGGTGATCAAGGGCCCGACCAAGATTGGTCGCGGCAACAAGATCTTCCAGCACACCTCCATTGGTGAGGATTGCCAGGACAAGAAGTACGCCGGTGAGCGCACCTTCCTCGAGATTGGCGACAACAACGTCATTCGCGAGAACTGCACCTTCCACCGCGGCACCATTCAGGATCAATCTCTGACCAGGGTGGGCAGCGGCAACCTGTTTATGGTCAACGTTCACGTTGCCCACGACTGCATCATCGGTGACAACTGCATCTTCGCCAACAACGCCACCCTGGCGGGCCACGTGGTGATCGGTGACTTCGTGATCTTCGGTGGTCTCTCCGCCATTCACCAGTTTGGCCGCGTTGGCTCCCACGCCTTCGTCGGTGGCTGCGCCGCCCTGAACAAGGATGTGCCGCCCTACGTGATGGCCGCCGGCAACTACGCCAAGCCGTTCGGGGTCAACTCCGAAGGTCTGCGTCGCCGCGGTTTCAGCGCTGAGGCGATCTCCGCCGTCAAGCGTGCCTACAAAGAGATCTTCCGCTCTGGCAAGACCATCGAAGAGGTGCTGCCGGTGCTGATCGAGATGGCGCAAGCCGAGCCGGCAGTCCAGCTCTATGTGGACTTCCTCAAAGACAACGAGCGCGGGATCATCCGTGCCTGATCCGGTTCGCATCGGTATCGTCGCCGGAGAAGTCTCCGGCGACATTCTGGCTGCCGGTCTGGTGCGCGAGCTGCAAGAGCGCTACCCGGACGCGCAGTTTGAAGGGATCGCCGGGCCGCGGATGCAGGCTCTGGGCGTCAAGGCGCTGTTCGAGATGGAAGAGCTCTCCGTCATGGGGATCACCGAGGTGCTGGGCCGTCTGCCGCGTATCCTCAAGGTTCGTCGCGAACTGCTGCGCCACTTTATCGCCAATCCGCCCGATATCTTCATCGGGGTGGATGCACCGGATTTCAATATCGGGGTGGAGCTGAAACTGCGCCGCGCCGGTATCAAGACGGTTCACTATGTCAGCCCCTCGGTGTGGGCCTGGCGCCAGAACCGGATTCACAAGATCAAGGCCGCCACCGATATGGTGCTCGCCTTCCTGCCGTTCGAGAAAGCTTTCTACGACCGTTTCGAGGCCCCTTGCCGTTTTGTCGGCCACACCATGGCGGATGACATTCCGCTGGTGCCGGATCAGGCTGCCGTGCGTCGCAATCTCGGTATCGATGCCAACCGCCGCTGGCTGGCGGTACTGCCGGGCAGCCGCACGGCGGAAGTGGGCTTTATGTCCCCCCTGTTTCTCGAGGCGTGCAAACACCTGACGGTGCGCTATCCGGATCTCGGTTTTATCGTGCCGCTGGTCAACCAGAAACGGCGCGAGCAGTTTATGGCCATCAAGGCCGAAGTGGCGCCGGATCTCGAGATGGTGCTGCTGGAAGGGCAGGGGCGCGAGGCGATGATCGCCGCTGACGTGGTGATGCTGGCCTCCGGTACTGCGGCGCTCGAAGCCATGCTGGTCAAAAAGCCGATGGTGGTGGGCTACAAGCTCAAGCCCTTCAGCTACTGGCTGGCACAGCGACTGGTGAAGACCGAATTTGTCTCCCTGCCCAACCTGCTGGCCGGTCGCATGCTGGTGCCGGAACTCATCCAGCACGAGTGCACCCCGGAGAATCTGGTGGAAGAGGTGAGCAAGTACTTCGAGCACGACAACAGCGCGCTGGTCAACACCTTCACCGAGCTGCACCAGCTGATCCGCTGCAATGCCGACTCGCAGGCCGCCGACGCGGTGGTGGATCTGCTCGGCAGATAACGCTATTTCGGACCGTCGATTGCGCCGTGCCATCCGTTAATCTGTTTTCGAGTGGTAATGCCGCGCCAGTCGCCCCCTGTCAGGCCCCACGGGGCCTGTTTTGATTCAAGGCTACAAGATGATGATCGATATTCCTGACGACAAGCTGGTTGCCGGTGTGGACGAAGTGGGCCGTGGCCCGCTGGTGGGTGACGTGGTCACCGCTGCGGTCATTCTCGATCCCGCCAATCCCATTGTCGGGCTGGCAGACTCCAAGAAGCTCTCCGAGAAGAAGCGCCTCGCGCTGTTTGACGAGATCAAAGAGAAAGCGCTCGCCTGGGCCATTGGTCGCGCCACTCCGGAGGAGATCGACGAGCTCAACATCCTGCATGCCACCATGCTGGCGATGCAGCGCGCCGTGGCGGGGTTGAAGGTCACCCCCGAGCTGGTCTTTATCGATGGCAACCGTTGCCCTGCATTGCCGATGGAAGCGCGTGCCGTGGTCAAGGGCGATAGCCTGGTGGCCGCCATCAGCGCCGCTTCTATCCTCGCCAAGGTGACCCGCGATGCGGAGATGACCGAGCTGGACAGCCGTCATCCCGAGTATGGCTTTGCCCGTCACAAGGGCTATCCGACTGCGGAGCACCTCGCCATTCTGGCCGAACGGGGCCCGTTGCCCGAATATCGCAAGAGCTTCAAACCGGTGCGCCGCGCACTGGGGATCGAGTAGACCATGCCATTTAGTTTGAGCAGCGAGAGGAGATGACGATGGCTGACCCCCGTTTTGTCCACCTGCGAGTCCACTCCGACTTCTCCATGGTCGATGGCCTGCAGAAGATCAACCCCATCGTCGGGGCGGCGGCGGCCAACAACATGCCGGCGCTGGCGCTGACCGATCAGATGAACATGTGCGGTCTGGTGCGCTTCTATGGCGCGGCCCACGGCAAGGGGATCAAACCCATCGTCGGTGCCGACTTCTGGGTGCAGAGCGATGAGCTCGGCGACGAGCAGTTCCGCCTCACCCTGCTGGCCATGGACAACGACGGCTACCAGAACATCACCCTGCTTATTTCCCGCGGTTACCAGCGCGGCCACGTGCAGGGGCGTCCGGTCATCGACAAGGGCTGGCTTGCCGAGCATGCCAAGGGGGTGATCGTCCTTTCCGGCGGCCGCGAGGGGGATGTGGGCAAGTTCCTGCTCAAGGGCAACCGCCAGATGACCGAGCAGTGTCTCGCCTTCTACCAGACCCATTTCCCCGATGCTTACTACCTCGAACTGCTGCGCACCGGTCGACCCGACGAAGAGGTCTATCTGCACATGGCGGTGGCGATTGCCACCGAGTTTGCGCTGCCGGTAGTCGCCACCAACGAGGTGGTGTTCCTCAACGCCGATGACTTCGACGCCCACGAGATCCGGGTCGCCATCCACGATGGCTATACCCTGATGGACAAGCGCCGTCCCCGTCGCTACAGCCCCCAGCAGTACCTGCGCAGTCAGGAGGAGATGGCGGAACTGTTTGCCGACATTCCCGAGGCGCTGGAGAACACGGTGGAGATCGCCAAGCGCTGCAACGTGACGGTGCGTCTCGGCGAATATTTCCTGCCCAACTTCCCGACCGGCGACATGACTACCGAAGATTTTCTGGTGGCCAAGTCGAAAGAGGGTCTGGAGGAGCGTCTCGAGTTTCTGTTCCCGGATCCGGCGGTGCGGGCCGAGCGTCGTCCCGAGTATGACGAGCGTCTCGACATCGAGCTGAAAGTGATCAACCAGATGGGCTTCCCGGGTTACTTCCTCATCGTGATGGAGTTTATCCAGTGGTCCAAGGACAACGGCATCCCCGTTGGCCCGGGCCGTGGCTCGGGTGCAGGTTCTCTGGTGGCCTACGCCCTCAAGATCACCGACCTCGATCCGCTGGAATTTGACCTGCTGTTCGAACGTTTCCTCAACCCCGAGCGGGTATCCATGCCCGACTTCGACGTCGACTTCTGCATGGACCGACGCGACGAGGTGATTGAGCACGTCTCCGACATGTATGGCCGGGATGCGGTGTCGCAGATCATCACCTTCGGCAGCATGGCGGCCAAGGCGGTGGTGCGGGATGTGGGCCGGGTGCTGGGCCACGCCTACGGCTTTGTCGATCGCATCTCCAAGCTGATCCCGCCGGATCCGGGCATGACGCTTGCCAAGGCATTCGAGGCCGAGCCCAAGCTGCCCGAGCTCTACGAGCAGGATGAGGAGGTCAAAGACCTCATCGACATGGCCCGCCGCCTGGAAGGGGTGGTGCGCAACGCCGGTAAACATGCCGGTGGCGTGGTGATCGCGCCCACCAAGATCACCGATTTTGCGCCGCTCTACTGCGATGATGAGGGCCACCACCCGGTCACCCAGTTCGACAAGAACGACGTGGAATACGCCGGTCTGGTGAAGTTCGACTTCCTCGGTCTGCGGACCCTGACCATCATCGACTGGGCGCTCGGCATGATAAACCCGCGTCTTGCCAAAGAGGGCAAGCCGCCGGTCGATATCGCCGCCATCCCCATCGATGACAAGAAGTCGTTCGACCTGCTGCAGCGCTACGAGACCACAGCGGTATTCCAGCTTGAATCCCGCGGCATGAAGGATCTCATCAAGCGGCTGCGCCCCGACTGCTTCGAAGACATGATCGCACTGGTGGCTCTGTTCCGTCCGGGCCCGCTCCAGTCAGGCATGGTGGATAACTTCATCGACCGTAAACACGGTAATGAAGCCATCTCCTATCCGGACGAAAAGTGGCAGCACGAGAGCCTCAAGCCCATCCTCGAACCCACCTACGGCATCATCCTCTATCAGGAGCAGGTGATGCAGATTGCCCAGACCCTGGCGGGCTACACGCTCGGTGGCGCGGACATGTTGCGCCGGGCCATGGGTAAGAAAAAACCCGAGGAGATGGCCAAGCAGCGGGCCGGTTTCGAGGAGGGCGCCGTCAAGAATGGCGTCGACGGCGAGCTGGCGATGAAGATCTTCGATCTGGTGGAAAAGTTTGCGGGCTACGGCTTCAACAAATCCCACTCCGCGGCCTACGCGCTGGTCTCCTACCAGACTCTCTGGCTCAAGACCCACTTTCCGGCTGAGTTCATGGCGGCGGTGATGACCGCCGATATGGACAATACCGACAAGATCGTGACCCTGGTGGATGAGTGCCAGCGGATGGGGCTCACCGTGATCCCGCCGGATGTGAACACTGGCCGCTATCGCTTCAACGTCAACGAAGATGGCCATATCGTCTACGGCATCGGTGCGGTGAAGGGGGTGGGGGAAGGCCCCATCGACGCAATTCTGGAGGCGCGGGATCGGGATGGCCCGTTCCGCGATTTGTTCGACTTCTGCAACCGGGTCGACATCAAGAAGCTCAACAAGCGGGTGATGGAGAAGCTTATTCTCTCCGGCGCCATGGATCGGCTCGGCCCCCACCGTGCCGCCCTGATGGCGACCCTGGAGGAGGCGATGCGCGCCGCCGAGCAGCACGCCAAGGCGCAGGCGGTGGGGCAGGTCGACATGTTCGGTGTGCTTACTGAGGAGATCGACGACGTCAAGAAGGCGTTCGCCAACGTGCCGCACTGGCCTGACAAGGTGTGGCTGGAAGGGGAGCGCGAGACCCTCGGGCTCTATCTCACCGGTCACCCCATCAACCAGTACAGCAGCGAATTGCGCCGTTACACCTCGGGCCGCCTGTGCGATCTGCATCCTACTTCCCGCGATACCGTGACCACGGCGGCGGGGCTGGTGATTGCCGCCCGCAGCATGGTGACCAAGCGTGGCAACAAGATGGGGATCTTCACCCTGGACGACCGCTCCGGCCGTCTCGATGTGACCCTGTTCAGTGAAGCGCTGGAAAAATATGAAGAATTGATGCAAAAAGACCGCATTTTGGTGGTTTCTGGACAGGTCAGCTTTGATGACTTCTCCGGTGGCCTTAAAATGTCGGCCCGTGAATTACTGGATATCAACGATGCGAGGGAGCGTTTTGCCAGAGCAATCCGCATCTCCCTCGATGAACAGCGTATCGATGATCGCTTTTTTCCGCGTTTGTGCGAGATTTTGGAGCCCGCTCGTGCCGGAGTCTGTCCGGTTCAGGTAAACTACTGTCGCCCCGGTTCCCGGGTGCGATTGACGCTTGGTACCGAGTGGCGGGTGACGCCCACCGATCAACTGTTAGATGACTTGCGCGTCCTGCTTGGGCGAGAGCGGGTCGAGTTGGTTTTTGATTAGAGGTTTTAAGGCCCTATGAGTCTTTTTCTGGATTTTGAACAGCCGATTGCCGAGTTGCAGGCGCAGATTGATGAACTCAAACATGTGAGTGAAGGCAATCACGCCGTGGATCTGAAAGACGAGATCCGCCGGCTGGAGAAGAAAAACGAAGAGCTGACCAAGAAGATCTTCGGTGATCTGGGGGCCTGGCAGGTATCCCAGATGGCGCGTCATCCCCAGCGCCCCTACACCTTTGACTATATCGAGCATATCTTCACCGATTTTGACGAACTGGCTGGCGATCGTGCCTATGCCGACGACAAGGCCATCGTCGGCGGTATCGCCCGTCTCGACGGTGAGCCGGTGATGGTGATTGGTCATCAGAAGGGTCGCGAGACCAAAGAGAAGATCAAGCGCAACTTCGGCATGCCGCGTCCGGAAGGGTACCGTAAGGCTCTGCGCCTGATGGAGATGGCCGAGCGCTTCAAGATGCCGATCATCACCTTTATCGACACCCCGGGTGCTTACCCTGGCGTCGGTGCCGAAGAGCGTGGCCAGTCCGAAGCGATTGCCCGCAACCTGAAAGTGATGGCCGGTCTGACCGTGCCGGTGGTCTGCACCGTGATCGGTGAGGGCGGTTCAGGCGGTGCGCTGGCAATCGGTGTGGGTGATCGCGTCAACATGCTGCAGTACTCCACCTACTCCGTCATCTCGCCGGAAGGGTGTGCCTCCATCCTGTGGAAGAGCGCCGACAAGGCCTCTGTAGCCGCCGAAGCGATGGGGATCACAGCCCAGCGTCTGAAAGAGCTCAAGCTCATCGACGCCATCGTCGAGGAGCCGCTTGGCGGCGCTCACCGCGATGTAGAGAAGATGGCCAAAAACCTCAAGGCCCGCATCAAGCAGGACCTGGACGCTCTGCGTCCGCTCGATAGCGAGCAGTTGCTGGAGCAGCGTTACCAGCGTCTGCTGGGCTACGGCTACTGCTAAGTCCACTTGTTCTGCATCAAGCCCCCGTCGATACGGGGGCTTTTGTTTTATAGCCCTTTAACAAGCAGGCAGGTGTGTTTCTGAGCGCTGGTCGGAGGCAACAAAAAAGCGCCCCGGCTGTGCGGGGCGCTTTTACAGGTGTCTGGTGGTATTACAGTTCAATCTCGTCGGTCAGACCTTCATAGGCGATATCAATGGATTGCAGCTCCTTCTGCAGACGCTGCTTGTCTTTCAACGCCTCAATCTCGCGCCATTTGCGTTTTTTTCCCGTTGTCCCGCGGCTACGTGAACCGAGTTCAACTACCTCGTCATAATCGAAGTTGAACATTTCCATGGCTCCCTCCTTGGTTTTTATCGTTTTCACCATCCGTATAACATAACGAGGTTGAAAATAAAACGTTTTCGTTACAGCACTATGACCGTGCTAAAAGTCGGGTACAAAAAAACCGGGCTCCCCTGAGGGAGCCCGGTTTTTCGTAGAAAAATTAACTGATTACAGGCGGCTAGCCAGCATGGTTTCCAGCTTGCCCTGGTCGATGGCAAACATGCGGATACCTTCGCCCAGCTTCTCGTGAGCCATGGCGTCCTGGTTCAGCTCCCAGCGGAATTCGGCCTCGGTCATCGGGGTCGGTTTGGCCTTGCGCTCACCGGTGTAGTCCAGCTTGCGTACCACGACGCCTTCAGCCTTGCTCAACTCTTCCAGCAGGGCCGGGCCAATGGTCAGACGGTCGCAGCCGGCCAACTCCAGGATCTCGCCGGTGTTGCGGAAGCTGGCGCCCATGACCACGGTCGGGTAGTCGTGCTGCTTGTAGTAGTTGTAGATGGAGGTAACGGAGACCACGCCCGGATCTTCGCTGGCAGTGTAATCACGGCCATTTTTGGCTTTGTACCAGTCGAGGATGCGACCCACGAACGGGGAGATCAGGAAGGCACCGGCTTCGGCACAGGCACGGGCCTGTGCGAAGGAGAACAGCAGGGTCAGGTTGCACTGGATACCCTCTTTCTCCAGCACTTCGGCGGCACGGATCCCTTCCCAGGTGGAGGCCAGCTTGATCAGAATGCGGTCGTTGCAGATACCCGCTTCGTTGTAGAGACGGATCAGCTTGCGGGCCTTGGCGATGCTGGCTTCGGTATCGAAGGAGAGACGGGCATCCACTTCGGTAGAGATACGGCCCGGAACGATCTTCAGCACTTCCAGACCGATGTTGACTGCCAGCTTGTCGCCCGCGTCGATGATTTGCTGTGCCTTGTCCTGGCTCTGGGATTTGGCCCACTTGATGGCGTCTTCGATCAGCGGTGCGTACTCGGGGATCTCGGAGGCCTTCAGAACCAGAGAGGGGTTGGTGGTGGCATCGATGGGCTGATAGCGTTTGATGGCTTCGATATCACCGGTGTCGGCAACAACAGTGGTCAGGGCTTTCAGCTGGGTTAATTTATCGGCCATAGCGAATATCATCTCTTAATGAGGGAGTAATCCCTGGGTTGCGGGCTTGAGACGGTGGTTCTGAAATAAAATTACAGGATCTTGGTGCCTCAGGCTCAGAAAAGCGCGATGGGGGCGGCCCATCGTCATTGCCTGCCTAATTAATACTGATGTGCTGCATCCTGCAATAGGGGCGCTTGGTTGTTAAACATTCAGGCTGTTGAGCCATCCCGTTTTATGGCGTGAAACTATATGATTAGTAAGGTTTTTTACATTTCATCCCGACCTCGCTCCGGTTTGCTTTCAGCTGAACTTTTTTAGCCAATATCCATATTTGTGTCGTCGATCACATAAATTATCTCGCTACGTACTTGAAATTTAATTACAGCGAAAACGTTTGGCGAAATGTCTCCGTTTGAAAGCCATTTCATGCAAGCGTTTGCGTTTTCGGATAGCTCATCAGGGATATATCAAAATGGTTCTCTTATGGGGCTTAATGGTGGCCTGTCTGATTGAATTATTGAGTTTGTTGAAAGTTTGCGATTTAAATGGAGCTTTATGGGCTTTTACCGTTCGTTTTTTGTGTCTCGCGTGACCGGGATCACTATTCCGGGCTCTCCCGCTGTGCTAGATTCCGCCCCTTTAGCGAAACGCTAATTAAACGACAGACAGAAAACGGTCAGCGCAGACTGACCATGGATGTGAATAACAACGAGAGAATTATGGACACCTTGATTGCGATGCTAAACGACCTGATGTGGGGAGCCGTGCTCATCTACCTGCTCATCGGGGTCGGTATCTTTTTCACCTTCCGCCTGGGTTTTATCCAGATCCGTCACTTTGGCCACATGTTTTCCGTGCTGAAAAACAGCCGTAAATCGGACAACGCAGGCATCTCTTCCTTCCAGGCCCTCTGTACCAGCCTTGCCGCCCGGGTCGGCACCGGCAACCTGGCTGGTGTGGCTGTCGCCATCTATCTGGGTGGCCCCGGCGCCATCTTCTGGATGTGGCTGATTGCCTTTATCGGCATGGCGACCGCCTTCGTCGAAAGCACCCTGGCCCAGCTCTACAAGGTCAAGGATGAGGATGGCAACTACCGTGGTGGCCCGGCCTACTACATGGAGAAAGGCCTTGGCATGCGCTGGATGGGGGTGGTGTTTTCGCTCTGCCTGATCCTGGCATTCGGTCTGGTGTTCAACGCGGTGCAGGCCAACTCCATCAGTCTGGCGATGAAGGTGGCGTTTGGCATTCCTGACTGGGTCAGCGGTCTGGCGCTGGTGGCGCTCTCCGGCCTGATTATCTTCGGCGGCATTCGTGGCATCGCCCGTTTTGCCGAGCTGGTGGTGCCCTTTATGGCACTGGCTTATATCCTGCTGGCGCTGGTGATCGTGGCGATGAACATCACCGAGTTGCCCCATGTCTTCATGCTGATCATCAAGTCCGCCTTCGGGATTGAGCAGGCAGGCTCAGGTGCGCTCGGTTATGCCATCTCCCAGGCGATGATCAACGGTATCAAGCGCGGTCTCTTCTCCAACGAAGCGGGCATGGGCTCTGCGCCCAACGCTGCAGCGACTGCCACTCCCTATCCGCCGCACCCGGCCTCCCAGGGTTATGTGCAGATGCTGGGGGTCTTTATGGATACCATCGTCATCTGTAGCTGTACCGCCGCCATCATCCTGATGTCAGGTCAGTTTGAGCCGGGCTCCGGCGTGACCGGTGTCGAGCTGACCCAGCGGGCGCTCTCCTCCCAGATTGGCAGCGGTGGCAACATCTTCATTGCGGCGGCCATCTTCTTCTTCGCCTTCACCTCTATCGTGGCGAACTACTCCTATGCCGAGACCAATCTGGTGTTCCTCGAGCACAACCACAAGGGCGGCCTGATGCTGTTCCGGGTGTTTGTGCTGGGCATGGTGATGTTCGGTGCCGTGGGTGAGTTGCCGATCGTGTGGGCGATGGCGGATGTCTCCATGGGACTGATGGCCATCGTCAACCTGGTGGCGATCCTGCTGCTCTCCAGCGTCGCCATCAAGCTGGCCAAGGATTACAACGACCAGCTCCGGCTGGGCAAGGTGCCCACCTTCGATGCTAACAAGTACCCCGAGATCCGCTCCCAGCTGGAAGAGGGGATCTGGGACAATCCGACCAAAAAATAACAAGCGGTGAGTCAAACCTCTTGATTAAAACCTGAAGGGGGAGCCGGTGGCTCCCCCTTCTTTTATGGCGCACTCGTTGGCTGTTGATCCCAGCGCTGGGCGAGCTGTCTGATACGCCGTCGTAACTGGCACCAGCAGCGCCCTTGTTGCCGGTCGTTGAGGGGGGCATAACGCCAGCGGCGATAGAGCCACGCACTCTTTAGCAGGGGATGGGCAAGGTCGGGACGCAGCCGTGCCAGCCGCTCGCACCATGCCCCCATGCTCTCGGCGCGTTGGGGTGGGTAGCCACTGCGTTTACCCCGTTTGAGCAGGGGCTGCCAGATGCGCCGCTCTGGCGGCAGGCGGGCGGGCAGCAGCAAGGGCAGGCTCACCAGCAGGGCGACCAGCATCAGGCTGGCGAGGATCAACCAGGGTGTGTGCCCCGCCAGTGCAGGCCAGCGCAGGCCGATTTGTTGCCAGAGCTGACCCGCATCGTAACCAATTACCCAGCGACTCCACTGGTAGTCGATATTGTTGCCCCACCAGCGCAGCTGATTGAGCAGAGCCCAGTTGCGATAACGCTGCAAAGCGAGGGGGTCGGCAGCGGTAAACTCGTCGCTCAGCGCCTCCCTCACGCCGCCTTCAATACGCTCCGGTGCCACTGCCGCCGTGGGGTCGATTCGCCGCCATGTTCCTCCTTCATCGAGATACTCCACCCAGGCATGAGCATCGAACTGGTGTACCGCCAGATAGTTGCCCCTTGGATTCCACTCACCGCCGAGATAACCGGTGACCAGCCGTGCCGGAATACCGGCAGTGCGCAGTACGAAAGCGGTTGCCATGGCGTAGTGGCCGCAAAAGCCGCGCTTGGTATCGAACAGGAACTCATCCACCCCGTCACGGCCAAGCCGTGGCGGGGTCAGAGTGTAGTAATAGGATTGGCTGCGAAACTGTTCGAGCAGGGCGGCGACCAGCGTGCTGCGATCCGGATGGCGTGCGGCCAGCCCTTGGCCGTGAGCTTGCGCTCTCGGGTTGCCCCCGGCTGGCAGTTGCAGGTTGCGCTGGGCGGCTTGGTGGTCATCCTCGGGCAGCGCTTCGCCGCGGCCAATGCGATAGCGGATCGCCACCTCGCCGCTCCCCTGCCGATAGAGGGTGTCGAGAGGCGTGAGCATTACCGGTCCCGCCAGCAGGCGCGGTTCGCTCAGGGCAAAGGCCCAGCGGTGGCGCTGGGGCTCGGCAATCACCTCGTAGCTCCCGGCGGGCAACAGAGTATCTGTCAGTTGAGTGTTGGCCTGAGAAGAGGACGCCAGAAGGGTGAGCCCGGTCTGCACCGGCACTGTCTGCTGCCATGTTTTGACCTCGGGGCTCAGCAACCAGCGCTGACCATCGAAAACTTCTTGGCGCATCACCGGAAAATAGCGCTCACGGACAGGGGGCGGGCCATCGGCAAAGGTGACCCGAAAGGCCAGTTCGGAGGAGTTGACCAGTTCGCTGATATCGCCGGGGGCCAGCTCTTCCGAGAGCCCCGACAGGGCGCGACTGGTGGTGGGCATCTGCCAGAGGGGCGGCAGCCTTGGCAGCAGCAGAAACAGAGTGATGAGCAGGGGAAGCGCCAGCAGCAGGGCACTGCCCGCACTGCGCCAAGGCCGTTTCTGCTCGGGAGCGATGGCGGCCACCAGCGCGGTCGCTGCCAGCCAGAGCGCTACTGTCATTCCGGCCGTCCAGCCGATGCTCTGTCGCTGCACCAGCGCCAGCGCGATAAGAAAGAAGGCGAGCAGAAGCACCAGCTCGATATCCCGCTCGCGCCGAACCTCGATCATCTTGAGGCTATAGCCGAGCCAGAGCAGATTGATAAGGGCAGGCAGGGTGCCCAAGCCACGCCACTGTAGTCCCAGCAACACCACGGTTGTGATGGCCAGCAGCGCCAACCAGCGGGCAGGCAGGGGCGGCCAGCCGCGCCACAGCATCATGGCCCGGACGCCGAGGGTGGTGGTGCCTACTGCCACTACCCAGAGCTGCAACTGGGGCCAGAGCGCCGCGACCAGCAGCAGCTGTTGCAGGGCGATGAGTGGTAGCAGGCGGCGGTTATCGAGCAGCATCTGGCGTGCTCTTCGGTGGTGTTGCATCGAATTGGGCCAGTGCCAGCAGGCAGCGCTGCACAAAGGCGGCACCGCTATCGGGCCCCAGCGTCTGGTTTGCCAGTGTCAGGGTAAAGGGGATGCCCCGCTTGCCGTAATCTGCGCACCACCAGGCCAGCACTGCCAGCCGCTGCTCCAGATCCCCACCCGCGATCCGCTGCAAGGTGAGGTGAGTGTCATCCTGCTGTGGCTCATGGAACTGTTTGGTCAGCAGGCCGCGCCCCTGGGCAAGTTGCTTCCAGGCGACCCGGCTCAGTGGTTCACCGGCCTGATGTGTCCGCAGGGTATCAAAGTCACCGAGGGGCGCTGGAGCGGGCTGGCCCTGATGTCCTTCGCTTTGGGTCGCATGTACCCCTATTAGCGCCCCAAACGCGGGTTTGGGGGAAAGCCAGCCCTCCAGTTGCAAGTCCAGCAGGGACCAGCAGCGAAACAGACCGAGGGGGTAGCGGCTCTCGACCCGCAATCGACCAAGGGGCAGTGGCCCGCGGCGAGAGCCCGATACTGGCAGGATAACTGTGCTGGGCACAGCGTCGGCCTGTGCCAGCCAGAGGGTGCCTTCGTTGAGGCTAAAGTGAAGTGCCAGCACCGGGCGCGGGCTCTGCACCAAGATACGGATCGGCAGCTGGCTACCCGCTTCCCCCAGCACCGGCGGGCCCCCCAGCAGCTCCAACCCCAACAGGTTGCGGTGGGTGAGCCACATGGCGGCCATAAACAGGCTGCCGAGGCAGTAGGCCACCAGCAGCACCAGATTGTTCTGGTAGTTGGTGCCGAGCAGATAGATGGCGAGCAGCACCAGCAGATAGAGTAACCCCATGCGGGTGGGGAGGATAAAGAGGCTGCGCGGCCCCAGCGTTATCTGGCGCGCCGGCGGAATGCGACGGTCGAGCCAGCGTCGCTGCCAGCGGGCTCGCCACTGCTGCCAACGATCAAACAATTTGCTCATCAGGGATTGTCCGGATCGACCCGGGCCAGCAACCGCTGGCTCAGTGGGGCGGCGTCCCCTTGTTGTACGCCGAAGCTGCCCCGTAGCCGGTGTTCGGCCACATAGGGGAAGACCGCCTGCACGTCCTCTACCGTGACAAAGCGCCGTCCCGCAACCAGTGTCCAGGCCCGGCTCACCGCCAGCAAGGTCTGGGCCGCTCGTGGGGAGAGGGGCTGTGGCAGATCCCCATCAAAGCGGCTCTGGTGCACCAGTGCCAGCAGGTAGTCGAGGGTGGCATCGGAAACATGGATAGCATCACCTTCCGCTTGCAGGGCAGCCAGCTCAGCAGCATCCAGCATGGCGGGTAATGGGCCGCTCGGCTGGTGGCCGCGCAGCAACTGGCGTTCCGCCTCTCGCGGCGGAAAACCCAGCGAGAGTCGCACGGCGAAGCGGTCGAGCTGGGATTCCGGCAGTGGATAGGTGCCCGCCTGATCCGCCGGATTCTGGGTGGCGATGACGAAAAACGGATCGGGGAGTGGATGGGTATGGCCCTCGATGCTCACCTTGCCCTCGGCCATCGCCTCCAGCAATGCGCTCTGCACCTTGGGGCTGGCACGGTTGATCTCGTCCGCCAGTAGAATCTGGGTGAAGATGGGGCCGGGGTGAAAGCGAAATGTTTGCTGCTGGGGGTCAAAGATCTGCAGGCCCAGCAAATCGGCGGGTAGCAGATCTGCGGTGAACTGCATCCGCCGGCATGCAAGCCCCAGCACCTGCGCCAGGGAGTGGGCCAGAGTAGTTTTGCCCATGCCGGGCAGATCCTCGAGCAGCAGATGACCGCGCGCCAGCAGGGTCACCAGCGCGATTTTCAGCTGCAGCGGTTTACCCAGAATGACCTGCTCCAGCGCCGCTAGCACCGCCGTGATCTGTTCCTGTGATTTCACTATTCCTCCCGTTTTCGGCTTGTCCGTACCTTGCTTCTCTCTTTTGGCACCTACAGCTTATACGCCAGTCGCTCAGGGCGGGCTCAGTACGCCGTAAAACCATTGAAATGGCCCGTTTTTCAATGACTTCACACCGACTTCATAGTTGTTCACGCTCAGCTCACCAAGCGTCCTTATGATGCACTTCTCAACTCACCACAAGACAGAAGTCATGAAACAACCAACAACTCTCTCGCTGCTGACGCTGGGTTCCCTGCTGATCTCTTCATTCGCTTCTGCCGCACAGGATGCTCCTCTCACCGCCATCGTGGACGGCGCCATTCAACCCGTGCTCAAGGAGTACCGGATCCCGGGGATGGCAGTCGCCGTACTGAAAGATGGCAAGGCCCACTATTTCAACTATGGCGTTGCCAACATGGAGAGCGGTCAGCGCGTCAGCGAGCAGACCCTGTTTGAAATCGGCTCTGTCAGCAAGACCCTGACCGCGACCCTAGGTGCCTACGCCGTGGTCAAGGGGGGCTTCAAGCTGGATGACAAGGTGAGTCAGCACGCAGCTTGGCTAAAAGGGTCTGCCTTCGATGGCGTGACCATGGTTGATCTCGCCACCTACGGTGCAGGCGGCTTGCCACTGCAGTTCCCCGATGCGGTCGACTCGGCAGAGAAGATGCAAGCCTACTACCGCCAGTGGACGCCGCTCTTTGCCGCCGGTACCCAACGGGAGTACTCCAACCCCAGCATAGGTCTGTTCGGCTATCTGGCTGCGAGCTCTCTGGGCCAACCCTTCGAGCAACTGATTAGCCAGACTCTGTTGCCGGGGCTCGGCCTTGCCCACACCTACCTCAAGGTGCCTGCGGCAGCCATGGGCGATTACGCCTACGGCTATGCCAAAGAGGAGAAACCGATCCGGGTCAATCCGGGAGTGCTGGCGGACGAGGCCTATGGTATCAAGACCAGCTCGGCGGATTTCATCAAGTTTGTCGAGGCCAACATGACCAGGCGGGGTGACGCCGCCATGCAGCAGGCCATTGCCATGACTCACACCGGTTTCTTCTCTGTAGGAGAGATGACCCAGGGGCTGGGTTGGGAGAGTTATGCCTATCCCGTCACCGAGCAGGCGCTGCTGGCGGGCAACTCGCCGGCGGTGAGCTACAAGGCCAATCCGGTAGAACGCTTTGCCGCGCCCAAAGATATGGGGGAGCAGCGGCTCTACAACAAGACGGGATCGACCAACGGCTTTGGTGCCTATGTTGCCTTTGTCCCGGCCAAGGGGATTGGCATCGTCATGCTGGCCAACCGCAACTATCCCAATGATGCCCGGGTCAAGGCGGCCTATACCATTCTGAGCAAGCTGGCCAACTAATCACGGGGGCAGCGTTTTACCGCAAGCAAGTGCGCCGGGATTGCCCGGCGCACTTTTTATCGCGTTTATTTTTACTCCGCTCACGGTGCTCTTCTGCCTGGCAACTTGTCCCTCCAGTTGCCTTAATCGCACATCGGCAGAAACAATATTTCCATTTTGGAAGGTATCGATCGCCATCTCTTCACTAGGTGAGGGCGCTGGGCTCCCATATAGTTGCCCCATTGCGACGCGCTGCGTTGCTACCTTTGTCACCACCTTGGACCTGCCACTCTTCGCCTGTTGCTGCCATCTGGCTGATGCTGGCGGGCCAATCTGTAATGGAGCATCCATGCCTGTTTTCCTGTTGTGCACTTTTCTGATGATCATCCTCTATCCGGTCGGGATCGATCTCTATCTGGTCGCCGTGCCCAAGATTGCCGATACCCTGCGGGCGAGCGAAGCGCAGATCCACACCGCCTTCTCCATCTATCTGTTCGGCATGGCTGCCACCGTGCTGCTGGGGGGAATGATTGCCGATCGCTTCGGGCGGCGCTGGGTGGTGCTCGGTGGCGCGCTGATTTTTGTCCTTGCCTCGCTGGTGGCAGGCAGTGCAGAGGGGATCAGCCAGTTCTATTTCGGCCGTTTCTGGCAGGGAGTCGGGGCCGGTGCGCTCTATATCATGACCTTTACCGTACTGCGGGATGTGCTGAGTCAGGAGCGGCTGGCGATGGCGCTCTCGATGATCAACGGGGTGATCTGCGTGATCCCGGTGCTGGCGCCGGTGCTCGGTTACCTCATCCTGTCCCATTTTGACTGGCGTGCGATCTTCGTGGCGATGGCGCTGGTGGCGGCCGTTAGCGGTCTGGTCAACCTGTTGCTGCTCAAGGAGACCCGTCCGGTGCGTCAACCGGGGAGTGGCGCGGCGCTTCCCTTTGCCCTGCTGCGCTCGCCGCGCTTTATGCTGCTCTCCCTGCTGACCAGTGCCAGCGTGACCTCTATTTTGGTCTATGTCAGCGTCTCGCCGCTGATCCTGATGAAGGAGTTTGGCTTCACTACCGAGCAGTACTCCATCGTGATGATGGTGATGGCCGGCGTGAGTATGTCTACTTCTTTCCTGACCCCTCTGCTGTTGCGCTGGCTGGGCAAACAGAAAGTGCTGGCGGTGTCTCATCTCTCCTATCTGCTGGCGGCGTGCTCACTGATCGGCAGCTGGCAGGCGGGGGGGGATATCCATCTTTTGCTGCCGGGGTTTGCGCTGGTCTGTGTCGGGTTCTCCTGTGGCTTCGGGGTGGCGATGGGGGAGGCGCTCGATGGTTGCCAGCACAATGTGGCCTTTGCCAGCGCCGTGCTCTGCATCATGCAGATCAGCCTCTCCGGCCTCTATATCTGGCTGCTGGGCCAACTTGGCTTTACTCCGTCCGAGATGCTGATCTATGCCCTGCTGCTGGCACTGCTCAGTTACCTGGCTGTCAAAGGGCTGTTACCATTGCTCGCGCTTCGTGAAGCGCGCTCGCAGGGCTGATGGAAGATGAGAGGGGATATGCGCAATCTGGGTGAACTCGATTTGAACCTGCTGGTGGTCTTCAAGTACCTGATGCAGGAGCGCAGTGTGGCAGGGGCGGCCAAAAAGCTCTGTGTCACTCCGTCGGCGGTGAGCAAGTCTCTGGCCAAATTGCGGGAGTGGTTTGACGATCCCCTGTTTGTGCGGGTGCGGCAGGGGTTGCAGCCGACCAACCTCTCCCTGACCCTGGAGGAGGAGCTGAAGGTCTGGTTCCAACTCACCGACAGCATCACCTCGCTCAATAGCGAGGCGATCCCCGATGGTGCCCGTTTCACGCTGGTGATGGAGTCCCCCTTCTACATCAGCTTCCTGAGCGATCTGCCCATGACCATCTACCAGAAGTACCCCAACTCGGTGGTCAGGATGCTGGGGTGGGATCACCACTCCCTCAACGACATCGTCAATGGCGATGCAGATCTCGGCTTCTGCGCCCGCGAGACCCATGGCCGCTCTCGGGCCAGGGTCAACCGCTTGCCTTATTACATCGATCACGAGGTGCTGTTCACCGATCGCCCGGTCGTGTTCCTGCGCAAGGATCACCCATTGCTCGGGCAGAAGTGGTCGCTGGAGAACTTTCTGGCCTGCCCCCAGATCAGCATGGTGTGGGAAGCGAACGATACCTGGGCTCTCGACAGTCTGCTGGAGGATGAGGGATTGAAGCGGGAGGTGCCCATCATGGTCTCAAGCTTCGAGCAGGCGCTGCATATCGCCTCCCAGTCGAGCCACGAACTGATTGCGGTGGCTCCTTCCTACTGCGGTGGTTATGCCAGTCGGCATCATGGCAATCTGATCGCCATGCCGCTGCCGCTCCCCGAGAAGCTCTACGCCCAGCTGGAGATCGCCTTCATCCTGTTGTGGCACAAACGACACAATCAGGATGCCAAGGTGATGTGGCTGCGCAACGAGATCCGGCGACTCTACAACGACGAATCGCCACGCTAATGTGGCCGTGATGGTGCCTATCGATGAGCCGGAGCCATCAGCTCCGGCTGTTTGTTGTCGCATCGCCCGGATGAGTGGGCTTTGGCACGACTTAAGTGCCGAGCTCGGGTTCAGCTGTGTGTCATTCAACTCTCTTCATGCACAGATTAGCCTTGGTTGCACGTCTCGAGTGAAGCTCTTTTCACGAAAAAAATTCATGTGGTTTCATTAGAAAACTTCACTAATGGTCACTTTTGAAGTGTGATCGACCATTAAGTTCCTGTATTTGCAGTGATATAGCATGACACCCCTTGGAATGGCGGGGTTAGATAGCGCCTGTGTAGTGTGATAGCCAGTAGAGCGCGGCGTGAGCCAGCCCCACAGGTCGTCTGTGGCCATATCATGGCCACCAGCCATGAGTGATGGAGCAGAGGGGAATAAGCATCAAGGTTGATAAACCGGCTTGAGTGAAGGGATGCAGCAAAGGTCGAACCCGGAGCCGGTAACTGTACTGGGAGACGCCACTCACCATCCCCCGATAACACCTAATTGAAACCGGCTAGATGAAAAAACACCTTTCATCGAACGGGGCGCGTGCACCCGAAAATAGCCAGATTGGCAGGCTGACTGTGCTCCCAGTTATGGCAATGACGGAAGAGAAAATAGTGCGGCAGCCACCACCAGATTAATAAAAATAAATCTCAGCAAAGGCAGGTTGATATGCGTCCAGCAACAGCACCCACAGGGTTGTTACAACAGCCCAAACCCTTCTTTATGATATTTTTCGTCGAACTCTGGGAGCGCTTCGGTTATTACGGCGTGCAGGGGATATTGGCGGTTTTCTTTGTGCAGCAACTGGGATTTTCCCAAGAGCAATCCTTTATTACCTTCGGTGCCTTCTCTGCGCTGGTATATGGCCTGATCTCGGTCGGTGGCTATGTCGGTGACCATGTGCTCGGCACCAAGCGCACCATGGTGCTCGGGGCTATCGTGTTGGTGATAGGCTACTTTATGACCGGCCTCTCTATCTATAATCCCGACCTGATTTTCTATGCGCTGGGCACCATTGCAGTCGGTAACTGTCTGTTCAAGGCCAATCCGGCCAGCCTGCTTTCAAAATGCTACCAGCCAAAAGATCCGCGGCTGGATGGGGCGTTTACCCTGTTCTATATGTCGATCAATATCGGCTCCCTTATTTCCCTCTCGCTGGCGCCGGTGATTGCCGATCATTACGGCTATACCGTGACCTATAACCTGTGCGGGGTGGGGCTGATTATTGCGCTGCTTACCTTCTTTGCCTGCCGCAATATGGTCAAGGATATTGGCTCCGAGCCGGATCACCTGCCGCTCGATTACAGCAAACTGCTGCTGGTTATATTGGGTTCGGTAGCCATGGTCTTCTTCTGCGCCTGGCTGATGCACCACGTGGTGATCGCCAACATGGTGCTGATGACGGTAACCATCGCCGTGGTGATCTTCTTCTTTCGCGAGGCATTCAGGCTCGACACAGTGGGCCGCAACAAGATGTATGTGGCCTTCGTGCTGATGCTGGAGGCAGTGCTCTTCTACGTGCTGTATGCCCAGATGCCGACGTCTCTGAACTTCTTTGCCATCAACAACATGCACCACGAGATGCTGGGCATGAGCGTCAACCCCATTAGCTTCCAGGCGCTCAACCCCTTCTGGGTGGTGGTGGGTAGCCCGGTACTCGCTATGATCTATACCCGGATGGGCAGCAAGGGGCGGGATCTCACCATGCCGCTCAAATTCACCCTCGGGATGTTCTTCTGCTCGCTGGGCTTTCTGACGGCGGCAGCATCCGGCTGGTGGTTTGCCGATGAGCAGGGGCTTACCTCCCCCTGGTTTATGGTGCTTATCTACCTGTTCCAGAGTCTGGGCGAGCTGATGATCAGTGCGCTGGGACTGGCGATGGTCGCCGCGCTGGTGCCACAACGGCTGATGGGCTTCATTCTCGGAATGTGGTTCCTGACTCAAGCGATGGCGTCCCTGCTGGGTGGCTATGTGGCGACCTTTACCGCCGTGCCGCAAGGGGTGACGGATCCGCTGCAAACTTTGCCCATTTACACCGGCGTATTTGGCAAGATCGGGATGGCGACCCTGCTGATTGCGGTAGTGATGGGGCTGATGGTGCCCTGGCTCAACCGGATGATGAATGCGACGCCGACAGAGGCCGAGGGGCTGGTGGCGGGTCAATCACAGGCGTAATGAGGGGAGGATAGTGCGAGACAAGGCAAGGGCTGCGACCCTTGCCTTGCTGTTGATGGCTTAGTTGTACTGCTCTTCCATCCAGGCTTCGACGATCAACTGCGCCGAGACCCCGTCCACGCTGCCTTTTTCCAGCGCGCGATAGCCGCCTCGCTCAAACAGGCGGGCGCGGGCATCTGTGGTGGTGAGTCGCTCATCCTTGAACTCCACCGGTTTGCCGAAGCGGCCATGCAGCCGGTTGCCGAACTTGCGGGCCCGTACCGTGATCTCCTGATCGGTACCATCCATGTTCAGCGGCAGGCCGACCACCAGCAGGTCCGGTTGCCACTCCTTGAGCAGCTTCTCAATCTCGTCCCAGTTGGGGATGCCGTCGTTGGCCTTGAGGGCGCGCAGAGGCTGGGCTGTGCCAGTCAGCTCCTGACCGATGGCGACGCCAATGCTCTTGGTGCCATAGTCAAAGCCCATGATGCTGCGTGATGACATAACTGATAAATCCTCGAAATAGAGAGCGGAGCGGGCCAGCCGATCAGCTGTGGCCGATGTCGCTGGAGAGGTGAACCGGGTTCACCCCTATGCTGGCGGCAGCTTGCTGCCAACGTTTGTGAATGGGGGTCTTGAACACCAGAGCCGGATTGGGGGGGATCACCAGCCAGGCGCCATCCACCAGCTCCTGCTCCAGCTGCCCGGCGCTCCAGCCGGCATAGCCAAGGGCCACCAGCCAATGGGCAGGGGCCTCGCTCGTACCCAGGGTTTCCAGAATATCCTTGGAGGTGGTCACCATCATCTCATCCCCCACCTGCAGGGTGGAGTTGAAACCGGGGCGGAAGCTATGCAGCACGAAGCCGCGATCGGCATGAACCGGCCCCCCTTGCAGCACCGGCTGCTTGAGTTCCGGGTTGTTGGGCGGGTTGAGCTGGAGCTGGGTCAGCATGGTGTCCAGCGACATCTCCACCGGAATGTTGACGACCAGTCCCATGGCGCCCTCTTCGTTGTGCTCGCACAGATAGACCAGCGAGCGCTCGAAGTAGGGATCCGTCAGGCTTGGCATGGCAAGCAGGAAGTGATTTTGCAGTGTTTGCATAGAGGCCAAATAGTGCAAAGGTATTTGAGGTCAATTATGGCAGTTGATCCCCATGGGAAAAACCGCTTTTTGGGCTGGGCGAGATCCCGCCCCTTTCCGGATTGTCTTGAAACAGAGAGGGTGGCGCCGGGCCACCCTCTCTGTTTCCTGGCTTGTCGGGGGTGGGTTACCCCTGAACAGGCCGGTTTAGCCTGTCTGGCGATTATTTGCCCAGCCGATGCTCGATGGCATCCATCAACATGCCGGTGATGTGAACATCGAAGGCCGCTTCAATCTCGCGAATGCAGGTCGGGCTGGTGACGTTAATCTCGGTCAGCCGATCGCCGATGATGTCGAGGCCGACGAAGATAAGCCCCTTCTCTTTCAACGTCGGGCCAACTGCACGGGCGATGGCCCAGTCAGCTTCGCTCAGGGGACGTGCCTCACCACGGCCACCGGCCGCCAGATTGCCACGGGTTTCGCCTTGCGCCGGAATGCGCGCCAGGCAGTAAGGCACCGGCTCACCGTCCACCACCAGCACCCGCTTGTCGCCATCCTTGATGGCCGGCAGATAGGTCTGCGCCATGCAGTACTGGCTGCCGTGGGCGGTCAGGGTCTCGATAATCACGCCGACGTTGGCGTCATCTTCCTTCATGCGGAAGATGGAGGCGCCGCCCATGCCGTCCAAGGGCTTCAAGATCACGTCTTTGTGCTTCGCGTGGAAGGCGCGCAGCTTGTCGGCGCGGCGGGTCACCAGCGTGGTCGGGGTGTGCTCGGCAAACCAGGCGGTGTAGAGCTTCTCGTTGGCGTCGCGCAGGCTTTGCGGCTTGTTGACGATAAGGCAACCCTCATCCTCGGCCCGCTCCAGCATGTAGGTGGCGTAGATAAATTCGGTGTCGAACGGCGGATCCTTGCGCATCAGGATCACATCGAGGTTGGAGAGGGGCTGATCCACCACCTCGCCCAGGGTGTACCAGTCGGCATAGTCATATTTGACGGTGAGCGGGCGCATGGTGCCAAAGGCGCGACCGGCTTCCATGTAGAGATCCTTCATCTCCAGATAGAAGAGCTCATAGCCGCGCTTTTGCGCCTCTTCGAGCATGGCAAAGCTGGAATCTTTCTTGATGTTGATGGCCGAGATGGGGTCCATCACGATGCCGAGTTTAATGGTCATCCGAATATCCTTCTGGTAGCTCGATTGCGAGTGAGATTCTTAAAACCTGCTTCAGGCCAGATCGCCAAAGCGGCACTGCAGCGCAGTGATCGCAGTCAGGGCGGCGGTTTCGGTGCGCAGCACCCGCGGCCCCAGCAGCATCTCTTTGAAATCTTCCTGCACGGTACGGGCGATCTCGTCGCTCGACAATCCCCCTTCCGGGCCAATCAGCAGGCGCACCCCATGCTCGGGAACGGGCAGGGTGTTGATGCTGTACTCGGCGCGCGGGTGCAGGTTGAGCTTGAGCTCCTTGGTCTCTTCTGCCAGCCAGGCGTCCAGCTCCATCGGCATGCGCACCTCTGGCACCACGTTGCGGCCGCACTGTTCGCAGGCGCTGATCACCACCTTTTGCCACTGCTCGCGCTTCTTCTCCAGCCGGTCTGCCGGCAGCTTGACGCCGCAGCGCTCGGAGAAGAGCGGGGTGATGCAGGTGACGCCCAGCTCCACCGATTTCTGGATGGTGAAGTCCATCTTGTCGCCACGGCTGATCACCTGACCCAAGTGGATGGCCAGCGGTGACTCCACTGATTGGACGTCGCAGCTGTCGATGGTCACTTCCACCGACTTTTTGCCGACGCTGGCGATGGTGGCGGGATATTGATTGCCATCGCCGTTGAACAGCTCGAGCTGCTGGCCCGGCTGCATGCGCAGTACCCGGCCGATATGGTTGGCGCCGTCTTCCGACAGGGCGATGGTCTGGCCAACTTGCAGGGTGGCCGGTTCATAGATACGTGGAATGCGCATGGCTGCTTGTCAGTCTCTTGCTTGGAAACCCTTTATATCCTGCGGCGAGCAAGGCTCACGCGGCAGTGGGGAAGGGCTTCATGATAGGAGGGGCAATCCCCCTCCCTGGTCAAATGGGGTTATTGGCACTGCTTTTCAATAAAGGGATTGGTATTGCCCTGCAGCGTGCCGATGCGGCGATTGCGCTCGCACTCCCAGCCCTCTGCCGGGTACTGGCGATCCCAAGCTTCAAACAGTTTACGCTGTTGCGCTGCCAGACGCAGCCCATACTGCTGGCTCATGTAGAGGTAGGCGCGGGCAATCTGGCCCCGTACCGGCCCCTTGGGCGGCTGCACCCGACGATCCTTGAAATCCACCAGCATCTGGCACTGGCCGTACTGCTCCGGCTTGCCGTTCCAGTCGGAGAAGCGGTAGTTGGCCCGATCGCCGTTCACCTCGCCAATGGCGGGGAAGAGGTTGTGCATGTCCCCCTCCATCTTGTTGAACTCCGGGCTCACCTTCTCGCAGTTCTTGCGACCGCCATCCTGCCAGCACTGCAGCTGGTGGCCGAACTCCCAGGCGGGGACCACGTGTTCCCACTCGATGCGGGCGGCGCGTTTGGCCTGCTTGCGCGGCTCATAGCCGCAGCTGGCGAGATCCGGGCTCATTTTCTTGCCCTGATAGTCGATGTCGCAGCCGCAGTAGAAGGTGGTGACCGCAGGCTGGCTGCGATAGAGCTTCACCAGATCCTGCTTGGCTTCGCGAAAGGTCTGGGCGTGCAGGGGGGAGCTGAGCAGCGGCAAACCGGCCAGCAGGGTCAGGGCGAGGGAGGAGATGAAACGCATGGGATTCCTTGCAAAACAGGGTGATTGACGAACGATGGCGGGCACCCTACCACAGGGGCGCGACACAAGCTGGCTTACAGCTCTGGCTCCGGCCGTTCCCGCTCCAGCGGTTGCTTGCAGCGGCGGCAGTGATAGCGGGCCTCGCCACGCACCACCTTGTTGTGGCGGCGTATCGACAGTTGATGCTGCTGACAGAGGCAGCGATAGGGCACGGTGCGCTGCGCCAATACCGCCAGATCGAAGCTGTGGGTGGTTCTGGGCTCAAGGCCGAATACCTCCCGCATCACCGATTGCCACTGGCGGCCGTGGGGTAGCACCCGGTTTTTGCCGCGACCTTCACCGCTATGTTCACCCCAAAGGGCATAGACCAGCAGATGGGCCACCTCGTGGGGCACTACCTCATCCAGAAACGCCTGCTGGTTGGCCTGATAGAGGGCGGGATTGAAGCGCAGCTCCCAGGTTTGCAGCCGCGCCGATCCCGCCGCCCGGCCCCGCATATTGCAGTAGATCCGCGGGCGGGGGAAGGTGCGGCCAAGGCGCGTCTCGGCCTGCACAAAGCAGGCTTCTACGCGTTGTTGCAGTAGGGCGACAAGCTGGGCAGGGGTGGCAGACATCAACATCTCGTCAGATAGCGGATAAGCAAAAGGGGAGCCAGGCTCCCCTTTTATCACAACAGCGAGCCTTACAGGCCAGCGGCAGAACGCAGCAGTTCGGCCTTGTCGGTCTGCTCCCACGGGAACTCGTCGCGACCGAAGTGACCGTAGGCGGCAGTGGCTTGGTAGATCGGGCGCTTCAGATCCAGCATTTCGATCAGGCCATACGGGCGCAGTTCGAAGTGCTCGCGCACCAGTTTGACCAGCAGTTCCTCGGCGACCTTGGCGGTACCGAAGGTCTCGACGCTGATGGAGGTCGGCTCGGCCACGCCGATGGCGTAGGAGATCTGGATTTCACAGCGATCGGCCAGACCGGCGGCAACGATGTTTTTTGCAACGTAGCGGGCGGCGTAGGCAGCGGAGCGGTCAACCTTGGACGGATCCTTACCGGAGAAGGCGCCACCACCGTGACGGGCCATGCCGCCGTAGGTGTCGACGATGATCTTGCGACCGGTCAGACCGCAGTCACCCATCGGGCCGCCGATAACGAAACGGCCGGTCGGGTTGATGAAGTATTTGGTGTCCTTGTTGACCCACTCGGCTGGCAGCACCGGCTTGATGATCTCTTCGCGTACCGCTTCAACCAGATCTTTGTGGCTGATGGATTCGGCGTGCTGGGTAGACAGCACCACGGCATCCACACCGATGATCTTGCCTGCGTCGTCGTAGGCGAAGGTCAGCTGGCTCTTGGCATCCGGACGCAGCCACGGCAGGGTGCCGTTCTTGCGCACTTCAGCCTGACGCTTCACCAGCAGGTGAGAGTAGGTGATGGGGGCCGGCATCAGCACGTCGGTTTCGTTTGTGGCGTAGCCGAACATCAGGCCCTGGTCGCCAGCGCCCTGCTCCAGCGGATCGCTGCGGTCAACGCCCTGGTTGATATCCGGGGACTGCTTGCCGATGGCGTTCAGCACGGCGCAGGAGTCAGCATCGAAGCCCATGTCGGAGTGGGTGTAGCCGATTTCACGTACGGTATCACGCACGATCTCTTCGATATCAACCCAGGCAGAGGTGGTTACTTCGCCAGCCACCATGACCATACCGGTCTTGACCAGGGTCTCGCAGGCAACGCGTGCCTTGGTATCTTGCTTGAGGATGGCGTCCAGTACCGCATCGGAGATCTGGTCCGCAATCTTGTCGGGATGGCCTTCGGAGACCGACTCGGAAGTAAACAGCTTTGCCATGATAAGAGTCTCAGCTTGTCTGGGTTATCGCCACGGCAATAACCGGATGAATGGGATGGTGTAGAGGTATCTACATCTGGACGTCTATTTTAATTAGCGCCCCCCCCGATTGCCAGCACTATTTTGTCGCGCAGTGTCCAATGGGTCACAAGCGGTGCTCTCCTATCCCGAAAGGGATGGAAATCAAACGTTTTTCTCTGGTTGCTTTGGTCAATAGAGGGCAAGAAAAGCGATTGTCCTCCCAAAGCCACTTTATTCATCCAGATAATATTTGCACGCCGCGCGCCCTGCTGGGACAATAACGCGCCTTAATCTTGGCCATCAAATGAAGCAATCGCAGGAGATTCAGATGCCTTCTCGTAAAGAGCTTGCCAATGCCATTCGTGCATTGAGTATGGATGCCGTTCAAAAAGCCAACTCCGGTCACCCGGGCGCCCCCATGGGAATGGCGGATATCGCCGAAGTGCTGTGGCGTAGCCACCTCAGACATAACCCGAACAACCCCAAGTGGGCCGACCGCGACCGTTTCATTCTCTCCAACGGCCACGGCTCCATGCTGCTGTACTCCCTGCTGCACCTCTCCGGTTATGACCTCTCCATCGACGATCTGAAAAACTTCCGCCAACTGCACTCTCGCACCCCGGGTCACCCGGAGTACGGTTATGCACCGGGCGTTGAAACCACCACTGGCCCGCTGGGTCAGGGCATCACCAACGCCGTTGGTATGGCTATCGCCGAAAAAGCCATGGCTGAGCAGTTCAACCAGCCGGGCCACGACATCGTTGACCACTACACCTATGCCTTTATGGGCGACGGCTGCCTGATGGAAGGTATCTCCCACGAAGCGTGCTCCCTGGCAGGTACCCTGCAACTGGGCAAACTGATCGCGTTCTGGGATGACAACGGTATCTCCATCGACGGTCACGTAGAAGGCTGGTTCACCGACGACACCGTCAAGCGTTTCGAAGCTTACGGCTGGCACGTTATCCCGGCTGTTGACGGTCACAGCCCGGAAGCCATCAATGCCGCCATCGAAGCCGCCAAGGCCGAGACCGGCAAGCCGACTCTGATTTGCTGCCGCACCATCATCGGTTACGGCTCCCCGAACAAATCCGGTTCTCACGACTGCCACGGCTCACCGCTGGGCAACGACGAGATCGCCGCTGCTCGTGCCTTCCTGAAGTGGGACCACGCTCCGTTCGTTATCCCGGCCGATATCGCTGCCGAGTGGAACGCTCAGGAGAAGGGCGCTGCGCTGGAAGCCGACTGGGCTGCCAAGTTCGCTGCCTATGAAGCCGCTCACCCGACGCTGGCTGCCGAGTTCAAGCGCCGTACCGCTGGCGAACTGCCGGCCAACTGGGCTGCTGAATCCGCCAAGATCATCGAAACCCTGCAAGCCAACCCGGCCAAGATCGCAACCCGTAAAGCGTCCCAGAACTCTCTGGAAGCGTTCGGCAAGCTGCTGCCGGAGTTCATGGGCGGCTCTGCTGACCTGGCTCCGTCCAACCTGACCATGTGGTCCGGCTCCAAGTCTCTGACCAACGACGATGCCTCCGGCAACTACATCCACTACGGTGTACGCGAGTTCGGCATGTCCGCCATCATGAACGGTATCGCCCTGCACGGTGGTTTCATCCCCTACGGCGCCACCTTCCTGATGTTTATGGAGTACGCTCGCAACGCCCTGCGCATGGCCGCCCTGATGAAGCAGCGTGCCATCTTCGTTTACACCCACGACTCTATCGGTCTGGGTGAAGATGGCCCGACTCACCAGCCGGTTGAGCAGGTCGCCTCCCTGCGTCTGACTCCGAACATGAGCACCTGGCGTCCGTGTGACCAGGTTGAATCTGCCATCGCCTGGAAGCACGCCATCGAGCGTACCGACGGTCCGACTTCCCTGATCTTCTCCCGTCAGAACCTGGCCCAGATGGACCGTACTGCCCAGCAACTGGCCGACACCGCCAAGGGTGGCTACGTGCTGAAGGATTGCGCCGGTACTCCGGAGCTGATCCTGATCGCCACCGGTTCCGAAGTGGAACTGGCCGTTGCCGCCTATGAGCAGCTGACTGCCAAGGGCCGTGCCGTGCGCGTGGTCTCTCTGCCGTCTACCGACGTGTTCGACGCCCAGTCTGCCGAGTACAAAGAGTCCGTCCTGCCGTCCTCCGTCACCAAGCGTGTGGCCATCGAAGCCGGCATCGCCGACTACTGGTACAAGTACGTCGGTTTCGGCGGCAAGATCATCGGTATGACCACCTTCGGTGAGTCTGCTCCGGCCGAGCTGCTGTTCAAGGAATTCGGCTTTACCGTGGAAAATGTGGTTGCGACCGCTGAATCCCTGTAATCGCTGATTGCTTGGTACTGAACTGAAAAGCGCCTCCCTCGGGAGGCGCTTTTTTATTGTAATAAAAATAGTTACGGGAAATATACTATATATCTTGGTTCTTAATTGGATAACTTATTATTGTCTGACAATCGTTTAGTAAACACATCTGATTTCCTTTTAGTTCTGAAAAAGGAAAATCAGAAAAATGAATGTTGTAACTGGATAAATCTAGAACTAATTTACTAGAACTGAAATCAAATCGTGCGGCATGCGTTGGGTATATACCTTCATCTTTTGGGGTTACGAGAAATGCGATTGGAAAAAATGACAATAAACTTAGTACTGTAGAATGCCCTTGATTGAAAAAGCTCACACACTTTGCGCTCAAGTGACGATCGTAAGGATAAAACCAATAATATATATCATGGGTTTTTGTAATGGCATGGTCATCCCCTAGCACAAATTTCTTTAGTGGGTCAAAGTACGGTGATTTTTGTGGTGGCTCTTTACACTCGGTAACTGATGTCGCAGATAGAATATGGCCTATCATCGCTCTGGCATATTTGATAGGGTTTATGTCAATAGAGACGGTATTATATGGGGAGATTGGATTCTGAAAATAATTACGAATTTTACTTGTCAGCTTTTTATTTGCATCCGCAACCTCGCCATCATTGCCTCCTAAGATATTACTGTTACAGTTGCTGCAGATCGTTCTGAATTTGCTTCCATTGGTTGATGGTACGCCTTTTATTGATTTGGCACCAGCTCCCATCATTTCCATAATATGACGTTGTTCAACTTTAGTTACAGTAATTGAACCCTGCGGAGGAACATGATCTATCGAGAGTGTGCCAAATTCTCCACAAATCAAACAATATCCATCTCTGATTTTTACATGTCTTACTCTTTCTGAAATTTTACTCATCACTAACTATCCCCAAGTATTTGTAGTGACATCAATTATATGCATGAGCTTGTAGGTTCGATTAGCGAAGCGTAATCGGACGTTCGCGTTCTTTAAGGCGATGCCATAAAAATAATGCCCCACATGTTACATAAAAAGAGACCGGCCATCAGCCGGTCTCTTTTTATTATTTAAAACAAACCTTATGCCTGCGGCGGGGTACTTTCCGCATTGGACATCACCGCATCCATCTGCACCAGGGCGCCGGCGGGCAGTTCGCTGACTCCAAATACGGTGCGGGCGGGCAGGTAGGCCGGGAAGTATTTGGTATAGATGGCATCCACCTCGGCCAGATCCGCGATATTGGCGAGCTGGATATTGACCTTGACGATATCGTCCATCACATGGCCGATGCTCTCCACAATCGCCTTGATATTGCTCAGGCACTGGGCGGTCTGCTCTTTGACACAGCCAGTCAGGATCTTGCCGGTGGTGGGGTCTATCGGTAACTGCGCAGAGAGATGGTTGTAGTGGGAGAAGGCTACAGTCTGGCAATGGAGCGGGCTGCGCGGTGCCTTGTCGGTATTGCGGGCACGGATCACCAGATTGTGACGATCTTCCACCAGTTGCGGCGGGGTGCCGTCACCGTGGGAGATGACCGCATCCATCTGCACCCGTGCCCCCATGGGCAGGGCGGCGGCACTGACCACCGAGCGGGCGGGCAGATAGGCGACGGCGCGGGCGATGGCGGAGTCGGGGAAGAAGGTGGTGTAGACCTCGTTGACGGCCTCCAGATCGGCCAGATCGGTCAGATAGACGGTGACCTTGACGATATCGTCAAACGGCACGTCGATGCTCTCCAGCACGTGCTTGATGTTGCGCAGGCACTGACCCGCCTGCTCCTTGATGCCACCGGCGACCAGTTGGCCCGAGGCGGCCTCGACCGGCAGCTGGGCACCGATATTGTTGTAGTGGGAGAAGGCCACGGTGTGGGTGGAGAGCGGGTTGTGCGGCGCCTTGTCGCTATTGCGGGCGAGCTTCACCAACGGGCAGGGGGCTTGCGGGAAGGTGCCTTCGCCGTTGGAGATGATGGCATCGATCTGTACCAGCGCGCCCAGCGGCAGGGCGGCGACGGCGAGGGTGGTGCGGGTCGGCAGATAGCCCGGGAAGAATTCGCGATAGACGGCGTTGACCGCTTCCAGATCCGCCATCTCTTTCAGGAAGATGGTCGCTTTGACCATATCGTCCATCACATGGCCGATGCTCTCGATGATTGCCTTGAGGTTGCTCAGGCACTGTCTGGCCTGCGCGGTGACATCGCCGCTCACCATCTTGCCGGTGGCGGGATCGACCGGCAGCTGGGCGGAGATATTGTTGTAATGAGAAAACGCCACCGTTTGGGTGCAGGGGCCCAGATCCTGGGGTGCATGGGGGGTATTTCTTGCCGACTTGATGATGGTGCCACTCATAGATATGCCTCTTTTTAATATTTGTTGTTCATTCAGGTACAGGTTTACCCCATCTTGTTGTGCGCCACGGCCACTGCGCCAGCGGCGGCATCCCCGGTTATTATTTGTGATCCACTCAATTACTGAGAGGAATAAGGGAGAAGAGGACAGGGTAGATATTTCAGACGCTGCGATTCTATGAGTCGCTATAAGGGGTTGCAAACCGCTGATTGCATTTCTATGAGATGGCTCAATGGGCGCAAATTTAATCATATTGCTATTCAATTCACCCGAAATCGTAGCCAACTCGTGCGCAAATGGTGCCGAACCGGCGAAGAGCCTTGCCCTGACTGGGTTTGCTCTCACCCTCTTCGGGATATTGCGTGTGAATAAAGGGTTAACATTATGCGCCGATGTGCAAATAATGCATATTATGGTGCATGGATATCTGTTTTCAGCTTTTTTAAGGGGCTATGAAAATCCCTGTGAATATGCATATCAACATTATTAAAGATACCTCTGGAATATAATTCACGGCTTTTGCATTCCTCTCTGTTAATGATTATTCGGGCATACTCGATGACGCCTTGCTGGCAGCCGGGATCTGTTATTAACGCCATAAAATTCTATGCCATGAATTTGCACGGCGGATCTGCCCCTGCTGCACAGGAGTGGGAAGCATGGCGTTGGCGTGACGGTGTGCAGGAACGGTGGCATTGGATGAGAGGTGGCGTTGGATGAGGGGCGGTGGTGGCAATTCGCTTCTCTTCACGCCGGTTGCATCCCCCGATGGGTGGTGTTGCCCCACGTCGTCGCTTTTTCCACTTTTTGCGGCTTTGTCTGATCTCCCTCTTATCTGTGGCTGGTTGTGATGATTGGGATGGTTTTCAGGGCTCGGAAACAGCTCAGGTGATTTCGCAGAAATAAAGTTCAATATGCTGTTTTTAAAGGGAAATTAGTCAAAAAATGGATTTATCGACCGCTTTTTATGGTTTCTTGGTGAAACTGTTAATTAGTGGCGTGATTGCGAGTCATGTCGCTTTTTTCAATCGCTATTAATCGTATGATTAATAAGGTGATCAAGGAGCCCTGACGGAGAGCATCGAAGCACCGGCAGGCCATTGCCCAGGATTGGCAAGCGAGATCGCGTCGCGATCATCATTACCTGACTGTGGAGGATTTATGCTGGGTTTCGTTCTGGGCGATATGTATTGTCAAACATCTGGGCAGCGGTTACCTCCTCGCCTGGAAAAGAGCTTTCCCATTCCTGCCGATTACCGACTGCGCGGCCGGGTATCCGCAGCCATCATGACCATCGAGAGCCTGCTCGACACCCCTTATCCGCAAAAGCAGTTTCGTGATCTGGTCTTTGGCGCTTTTATCGAGCGCCAGCGTCGGCTGTTTGGCGAACATGTGATTGTGGCCCGCATGGAAGGGGAGGAGGGGCTGGAGCTGTCGATTGATCTCTCGTTTGTCAGCACCGCCGTGCCTGTGGGCCTGCTGGCTATCTCTGAAGAGCTGGCCCTTGCCACGGCGCCGCGTCCCAAGAAGAGCCATCCCCACTACGAGGCGCTGTGCAAGGCGATCGACTGCATGGTGATGCTTATGTTTTATGGCAAGGTGATCCGCCAGCGGAATACGGTGTTGGAAAATATCGGCCATCAGTTTGGTTATAAGCCCGCGGCGACCCTGACGGCGCGCGTTGGCAAGGGTGGGGAGGATGATTACGACGCCTTCATGGTCAATATCATGACCTGTATTGCTCACTCCAATTCGCTCAAGGAGGCGCTGGAGAATGGCAGCCGGATGGGAATTCAGGAGCCCGCTTTCTTCTGCATCGTCGGGGCGATTGCCAGCACCCTGTGGGGCGTGCCCAGACTGTGGGCGTATCAAGCCTCACAGCTGATCCATCGCTCCCACCACCACTACATCCAGAATCTGCTTCGCTGTGAAACCCGTGCCGGGCGGCGCCATATCAATCTGGAGCCGCCAAAGCCCCCGCTGTTTGCACCGATCCGGCAACAGGTTGTACGTCTGTTCAAGGGGGCACACTGATCCGCAGCCCCCTTGTCATCACTCAGGCGGGATAAAGCGCCCCCAGCACAGCCGGACGGCTGGCGCCGGTGACGGCGGGCAGGTTGCCCGGCTTGCGGTGGACAAAGCACATGGCCAGCCAGGCAAAGGCAGCGCCTTCCACCCAGTCGGGGGCAAGGCCCAGCTCGGCAGTGCTGGCGATGCGCCATGCAGGCAGCAGGCTGGCCAGCTCCTTCAGCAAGGGGGCGTTATGGGCGCCGCCGCCGCAGACAAACAGCTCGGCTTTCGGCTGGCTGGTACCGACTGATTCGGGCCGAGCGGGCAGTTGGCGGGCGATGCTGTGGCAGGTGAGCGCCTGCAGGGTGCGCTGCACATCCACGGGGGCGTATGAAGTACCTGCCAGCTCGCCATCGAGCCAATCGAGGGTGAACATCTCCCGTCCGGTGCTCTTGGGGGCGGGGGCTGCGAAATAGGGGTGAGCCAGCAGTTTTTCCAGCAGGGCCGGGATGGGCTTGCCACTTGCTGCCCATTTGCCACCGGCGTCATAGCTGCCGCCGTGGGGCTGATGGCGGCGATACCAGCCATCGAGCAGGGTGTTGGCCGGGCCGGTATCAAAACCATAGACCCCGCCCGGATTGCCCGGCAGCACCGAGATATTGGCGATGCCGCCGAGGTTCAATACCACTCGCAGGGCGCCGGGCTTGGCAAACAGCGCCTGATGGAAGGCGGGCACCAGCGGCGCCCCCTGACCGCCGAGGGCCATATCCATGGTGCGAAAATCGGCGATGACGTCGATGCCGGTCAGGGCGGCCAGCAGGGCGGCATTGCCGATCTGCAGGGTAAAGCCGAGCTGGGGACGGTGGCGGATGGTTTGGCCGTGGCTGCCGATGGCGCGAATATCTTTGGGTTCGAGCCGCGCCTTGGCCAGCAGCGCGTGAGTGGCGGCGGCAAATTCGCGTGCTACCAGATTGTCGGCCACCCCCATGCGATCGATCTCGTTGTCGCCCGGGGTGCAGAGGGCATGCAGCGTGCGGGCGGTTTCTTGCGGCCAGGGGTGACAAAGCGCCGCTTCGACCCGCAGTTCATCCCCGGCGATCCTCACCAGCACGGCATCAATGCCGTCCATGCTGGTTCCCGACATCAGACCGATATAGCGTTCAGCCATGTGTCTCCTTTCATTGCTGCTTGAAAATGCGGTGTGCAGAGAGGCTGAAGAGGGGAACGGCTATCATCCCATGCCACATGGCGTGGTCTTTGACATCAGACCGATATAACGCTCAACCATGGTGCATCCTCAATGCGGACCGGAAAAAGAGTGAGAGAGACAGGATAGATAAGCCCTTACTTCCGTGCCACATGCCGCTCCCGGTGATCCATCTCATCTTATGTCCGAAGGCGGACTCATTTCAATCTTGTTACCTGGCACGAGCTCAATAAAATGGGCTGGCAGGGCCTTCACCCTGCCAGCCCTGATGGTTTAGTTGCCGCGACTATCCCGCTTGTTCTGGGCCAGCTGCAGTTCGGGGTTGTCGAGCTTGGCCAGTTGCGGCATCGCCAGCTTTTTGAAGTTGGCCAGCTCGCGTCCGCTCAGGGTCTCTGCCTGCGGCAGGGTGAGGGTGCGCGGGTTCTTGTGAATGCCGCCCACCACAAATTCGTAGTGCAGGTGCGGGCCGGTGACGCGGCCGGTGCCACCCAGAGTGCCGATGGTCTGTCCCTGCTTCACCCGCTGTCCCTTGTTGACGGTGCGCTTGGAGAGGTGCAGGTACTTGGTTACATAGTTGCCGGCATGCTTGATAAAGACGTAGTTGCCGTTGAACTGGTTGTAACCGGCAGCCACCACGCTGCCGGAGCCCGCCGCCATGATGGGAGTGCCCACCGGCGCCACGTAGTCGATGCCGTTATGGGGGCGGATCTTGCCGGTTACCGGATGGAGGCGGCGCGGGTTGAAATTGGAGCTGATGTATTTGAAGTTGACCGGCGCACGCAGGAAGCTCTTGCGCATCGCTTTGCCTTCCGGGGTGTAGTAGTTGCCATCTTCATTGAGCACGGCGCGGTAGGCGGTGCCCTGGTTGACGAACTCCGCCGCCAGAATATCGCCGGAGGCGACCCGCTCGTCGTCGCGGAACTTGTCTTCATAGACCACCCGGAAGCTGTCCCCCGGCTGCAAGTCCTGGGCAAAGTCGATGTCCCAGCCGAAGATGGCGGCCAAGTCCATGATCTGATCTTCGGTCATCCCCGCATCCACCGCGGCGCCCCAGAAGCTGGAGCGGATCTCGCCTTTGCTCACCTGTTCGCGGGTGTCGAGGGCGATCTTGACGTTGCGGGCGACAAAGGTCTCCTCCTTGCGGCTCACCTTGAGCGCCTGCTCCAAGCTGTGGGGGTAATAGAGGCTGTGCAACTGGCCATCTTCGGTGAGCTTGAAGGTGAGCTCCTGCCCCGGTTGCAGCATGCGCAGGGGATCGCTGCCCTCGAGCTGGTCGATCAGGTGCAGATCCGTGGTGCTCAGGCCAATGCGCTGGAAGATCACTCCCATGTTGTCGCCACGGCGTACCTTCACCTGCTTGGTGATATAGCGTGGCTTGGGCGGGGTAACGGGCAGGGCGGCTTCGGCCGGCAGCTCGTCGTTTAGCGCGTTGTCGTTAGCCGGTTCCCGCAGGGCAATCTCGTTGCCGTTTTCATCGACCCGTGTTGCCACCGCCTGTTCGCTTGGCCAGGCAGCCAGCATCATGATCATGATGCTCAAGATCAGCACCATCTTGCGGTGCCAGTGGGGGAGTGCGTTGAAGGCGTGCCAAATAACCATGAGAAGCAGATGAAGTCGGGCAGAATGGACGGATTTTACAGCCTTTCCAATTGGCCCGCCATTCCAGTAATATGTTTGGCCCTGTGGAATCGTGATGGAGAGTCAAAAAATGTCCCAGCTCGAGGTGGCGCTAGCCGAGATCAAGCGCGGAGCGGAAGAAATTCTGGTTGAAGAAGAACTTGTCGCCAAGTTGAAGGAAGGGCGCCCGCTGCGCATCAAGTTGGGCATGGACCCGACCGCCCCCGACATTCACCTGGGTCATACCGTGATCCTCAACAAGCTGAAGACCTTCCAGGATCTGGGCCATGAAGTGATCCTGCTGATCGGTGACTTCACTGCTATGGTGGGTGACCCCTCCGGCAAGAACGCTACCCGTCCGCCGCTCTCCGAAGAGGCTATCAAGCATAACGCCCTCACCTATGCCGAGCAGGCGTTCAAGATCCTCGACCCCGCCAAGACCCGCATCGAGTACAACTCGACCTGGCTGAGCGAGCTGGGTGCGACCGGCATGATCAAGCTGGCGGCCAAGCAGACCGTGGCCCGCATGATGGAGCGTGACGACTTCAAAAAGCGCTACACCGGCGGCCAATCCATCGCGATTCACGAATTCCTCTATCCGCTGCTGCAAGGCTATGACTCGGTCGCGCTGAAGGCGGACGTCGAGCTGGGTGGTACCGACCAGAAGTTCAACCTGCTGATGGGCCGCGAGCTGCAAAAAGATGCCGGCATGGCGACCCAGTGCGTGCTGATGATGCCGCTGCTGGTGGGTCTGGATGGCGTCAAGAAGATGTCCAAGTCCGCAGGCAACTACATCGGCGTCCACGACGCTCCGGGCGAGATGTTCGGCAAGATCATGTCCATCACCGACGATCTGATGTGGAACTACTACGAGCTGCTCTCCTTCCGTCCGCTGGCCGAAATCGAAGAGTTCAAGGCAGGCATCGCTGCCGGTACTCTCAACCCGCGCGACGTGAAGATCTGGCTGGCCAAAGAGATCATCGCCCGTTATCACGACGAAGCGGCGGCCGAAGCGGCCCACGAAGATTTCACCCAGCGTTTCTCCAAGAACGCCATTCCGGACGAGATGCCGGAAATCGAGCTGGCACTGGAAGGCGAAGGTCTGGCCATCGCCAACCTGCTCAAAGAGGCGGATCTGGTAGCCACCACCTCCGAAGCGCTGCGGATGATCAAGCAGGGCGCGGTCAAGGTTGATGGCGAGAAGCTGGAAGATGGCAAGGCACTCATTGGTGCCGGTACCGCCGTCTATCAGGTCGGCAAGCGCAAGTTTGCCCGCGTGACTGTCAAATAAGCAGTACCGTCAAATAAGCCGTCGCATCAGGCAAGCTGGCCATCAAACCGGTTCAAGCTTGTTCAACAGGGCCTCCTTCGGGAGGCCTTGTCGTATCTGGGCGGCACGGATCTGGGCGATAAAGTGCCGCAGCACGGCACTGCTTGGATGCGGCCGTGTCGCCAGACTGATGCTGGTCATCATGCCGTTGCCCTCAATGGGGTGATAACTGACCCCGAGCGGGCGCAGCGCCGCCACCGAGCTGGGCACCAGGGTCACGCCAAAGCCCGCCTGCACCATGCCGACGGTGGAGATCACCTGCGGGCATTCGGGCCCCAGTATCGGTTCGAACCCCGCCTCCCGACAGAGGCCCACGATGCCGTCATAGAGCCCGGGCCCGATGGCGTGGGGAAACAGAATAAAACTCTCGTCCTTCAGGCTGGCCAGTGGCAAGGGGCCCGGCTTGGCCTTGGGATGGCTGGTCGGCAGGGCGATCAGCAGCGGCTCCTGCTCGATAAGGTGATGGGCAAAGCCCTCGCTACCGCGGCAGGGCAGCCGCAAGATGGCGGCATCCAGCCGATCGTTGCGCAGCGCCTCCACCAGTGCCGGCATGGTGCCCTCCTGCGGGCTGAGGGCTACCTCGGGGTAGCGTTCCCGGTAGTCGTGCAGCAGGGTCAACACTGCGGGGTGGAGCACGGTGGAGCCGGCAAAGCCGATCCGCAGCGCCCCCTGCTCGCCCCGGGCAATCCGCTTTACCTTCAGTTTTGCCGCATCGGCCAGCGCCAGGATCTGCGCCGCATCCCGATATAGGCTCTCGCCCGCCTCGGTCAGCTCGACACTGCGGGTCAAACGGCGCAGCAGCGGGGTGCCCAGGGTCTCCTCCAGCTTGCGGATCTGCTGGCTCAGGGGCGGCTGGGCCATGTTGAGTGATTCGGCTGCGCGGGTGAAATTCTGCTTTTCAACAACGGCCATGAAGTAGCGGAGCGTACGAAGTTCCATATCGATTGAGTCTCAAAGTCATGGGATCAGCGTATTGGTGTTGAAATGTGAACCAAGTCACCATTGGATCCGAACGCTAACAGGATTCACGGTGGAGGTGAAACCCGAATGGAACATATTGCAACATCTGACAGTGCCGGGTGCAGCTGTGCCCTCGAAGTGAGCCAGCAGTTTTCCCGCTGGCGCAGGCAGCATGACGGTGGCGAGATCTACCAGAGTTCCCTGATGAGCGCCCTGCTGGCGGGGGTCTACGAAGGGGAGACCACCATGAGCGAGCTGCTGCGCCGGCGACTTTGGCCTCGGCACCTTCAACCACCTCGATGGCGAGCTGATCGCCTTCGAGCGCCAGATCCACCAGTTGCGCTCCGATGGCTCGGCCCGGCCCGCCCGCGCCGATCAGAAGACCCCCTTTGCGGTGATGACCCATTTTCGCCCCTGTCTGGAGCGTCGCTTCGATCACCCCCTGAGCCGTGATGAGATCCACCAGTGGGTGGATCGGCTGGTGGGCTCCGACAACGTCTTCGTCGCCCTGCGCCTCGACGGCCAGTTTGAAATGGCCAAGGTCCGTACCGTGCCGCGTCAGGAGCCCCCCTATCGCCCCATGCTGGAAGCCATCGAACAGCAGCCGCTGTTCCGCTTTGCCGCGGTGGCGGGAACTCTGGTGGGCTTTCGCTGCCCGCCGTTCGTACAGGGGGTCAATGTGGCGGGCTTTCACGAACACATGATCACCGCCGATTGCAAGGGGGGCGGCCATCTGCTCGACTACACCATGGCCCACGGCACCCTGCGACTTTCTGTGGTGCGTCACCTCAATCTGGCCCTGCCATCGGATCCCGCTTTCCGGCAGGCCGACCTCAACCCCGCCGATCTCGATCGCGCCATTCAGGCTGCCGAAGGCTGATAGACAAGGAGCAATATCATGGAAAACAGACAGTGGAAGTGCGGTGCCGAGCTGGTGGTTCGTCATCTGGAGGCGCAAGGGGTCAAGCAGGTGTTCGGGATCCCGGGTGCCAAGATTGACCGGGTGTTCGATGCGCTGGAGGACTCCCCCATCGAGACCATAGTGGTGCGCCACGAGGCGAACGCCGCCTTTATGGCGGCCGCCGTGGGGCGCCTCACCGGCAAGGCGGGGGTGGCGCTGGTCACCTCGGGCCCCGGTTGCTCCAACCTCATTACCGGGCTGGCGACCGCCACCTCGGAGGGGGACCCCATGGTGGCGCTGGGCGGTGCGGTGCGCCGTGCCGATGGCCTCAAGCTCACTCATCAGAGCATGGATACGGTCAACCTCTGCCGTCCGGTCACCAAGTTCAGCGCCCAGGTCAACAGCGGGGCAGCGATTTCGGAAGTGATGGCCAACGCCTTTCGCGCTGCCGAGCTGGGGCGGCCGGGGGCAGCGTTTGTCAGCCTGCCGATGGATATCATCAACAAGCCGGTGCAGGGCAATGTGCTGGTGCCCCGCGAAGTGCCGGAGCCGGGCTGCGCCGATGAGCAGAATATGGAGCAGGCATTGACCCTGCTGCGCAATGCCCAGAATCCAGTGGTGCTGCTCGGCCTGATGGCGAGCCGGCCGGAAAATGCCGAAGCGGTACGCGCCTTCCTCGACAAGGCGCGGCTGCCGGTGACCGGTACCTATCAGGCTGCCGGGGTGGTGGACAGCTGCCACTTCGATGACTTTGCCGGGCGGGTGGGGCTCTTCAACAACCAGCCGGGGGATCAGCTGCTGGCAGGGGCCGATCTGGTGATCTGCATCGGCTACAGCCCCATCGAGTACGACCCCGTGCTGTGGAATGGCGACCGGGAGCGGCGCATCCTCCATATCGACGTGCTGCCTGCCGATATCGACAGCAGCTACTGCCCGACCGCCGAGCTGGTGGGGTCGATCCGCGCCAACCTGTTGCAGCTGACCCGCATCATGGGCAATCCGAAAATCCGTCCCCCCGAGGTGGATCGGCTGCTGCAAGGGGTTCGCCAGCAGCGGTTGCGACTGGCGATGCGGGCCGACGATCTGCACGGCAATCCGGTTCACCCCTTGCGTATCGTGCGTGAGCTGCAGGATCTGGTGCGCGACGACATGACCCTCTGCGTCGACATGGGCAGCTTCCATATCTGGATTGCCCGCTACCTCTACAGCTTCCGCGCTCGTCAGGTGTTGATCTCCAATGGTCAGCAGACCATGGGGGTGGCACTGCCGTGGGCCATCGGTGCGGCGCTGGTACGGCCGGGTGAGAAGGTGATTTCGGTATCGGGGGATGGCAGCTTTATGCAGTCGAGCATGGAGCTGGAGACGGCGGTACGGCTCAAGAGCAATATCGTTCACATCATCTGGGTCGATAACGGCTACAACATGGTGGCGATGCAGGAGCAGCAGAAGTATTGCCGCACCTCCGGCGTCTCTTTTGGCCCCATCGACTTTAAACGCTATGCCGAATCGTTCGGGGCGGCCGGTTTCGCGGTGCGTTCGGCCGATGAGCTGCGCGTTACCCTGCGGGCCGCACTGGCGGTGGAGGGGCCAGCTGTGGTGGCCATTCCGGTGGATTACTCCGACAACCCGGGGCTGATGGCCCAGCTCAGGCCAGAAGTATTGGCATAGTGTGGGCAGCGGTGTTGGCCTGGCTTGTTGTGTAAGCGCAAGCAGACCCGCCCATATAGCAAAAACCGGCATCAATGGATGCCGGTTTTTTATTGCTGCGCGGGATGGGTGGCCTTAACGGGCCAGCTGGACGGCGGCGCGTGCGCGGGCCGGTTGTGGGCGGTGTTTGGCTTTTGGCGCGCAGGCCATCTTCAGGCGCAGCCACTCGCGCCACAGCAGCCAGCAGAGCGGCAGGGTGAGCAGCAGTACGGTCGCGGGCTGGGCTATCAGCACCCCATCACGGCCCCACAGTTGTGGCAGCAGGAAGATGAGCGGCAGCAGCAACACGGTTTTGGCGATGGAGATGACCAGCGCCTGACGGGTACGCGCCATGGATTGCAGCAGCACGATGCCGAACATGATGATCCCCTCCAGCGGAATGGCGCCGAGGTTGAGGGTCAGGCTGCTGATGGCAGCGGCCAGCAGTTCGGGATCCTTGTCGCCGGTATAGAGCATGGCGACCTGTCCCGGCAGCAGCTGGATGGTGAGCCACACCAGCATGCCGTAGATAAAGGTGAACTTGAGCCCCATCTCCATCAGGTACTTGAGGTTGCGATGGCGCTTGGCCCCCGCCGCCTTGCTGATGAGCGGCTGAATGCCGAAGGCGAGCCCCTGCAGAATGACGATAAAGACCGCTTCGGTGTAACCGGCCACGGTAAAACCCGCCAGATCCTTCACATTGCCATACACCATCAGCTGACTGTTGTGCAGCATCAGCAGCAGGCCGAGGTTGAACTGGGCAATCAGGCTCGGCAGGCCGGTAAAGAGCAGGTGCGGCATGGCGGGGAGGTTGGGCACCAGATCCCGCCAGCTGAGGCGCAGTCGCGCCCAGGGGGTAAAGAAGTAGCCAAGGCCGATCAGGCTCACCGCACCCTCTGCCATCAGGGTGGCTTGCGCAGTACCGATCAGTCCCAGTCCCAGCCGACCTACCATGATGTAGTTGAGGATGATGTTGAGCACGGCGCCGCTGCTCACCAGCACCATGGCCAGTTTCGGGCGACCATCGTTGCGCAGCAGATAGGGGACCGCCAGATTGCTGGCCAGCAGCAGGGTACCGCCGCCAATCCATGTGAGGTAGTCGCTCGCCTGTTTCCAGGTCTCGGTGCCCTGTTCAATCCCCAGCCCCAGCAGGATATCGGTGTGGGTGTAATAGAGCAGCACCGGCGCAACGCCCCCGAGTCCGGCCAGCAGCCAGAGGGCGTTGACCAGCGCCTGACGGGCCAGCGTGTCGTTTTTCGCCCCTTGCTGGAAGGAAATAGCGGTGGCGGCCCCCATGCTGATCATGGCGGCCAGACCGATCAGCACCATGATGACCGGATAGACCAGGTTGATCCCGGCGAGGCCAGCGGCGCCGACATAGTGGCCGACGAAGATGCCGTCGATGAGGTAGTAGGCCCCCGAGACCAGCATGGCAAGAATGGAGGGGAGGGCGTAAGCCCAGAAGCGACGGGTCATGGCCCGTTGCCGCAGTGTTAAATAGGCAGACATATCTGTTCTCTCGGGGAGTTCGATTATCGAACAGCTAGTCTAGATTAATACTTATTTGGTGATAATCAGGGTTTCACTTGATGAATTGCTGAGTATTACTCACTAATCCGGGGTTTTGGTAGTGGGCCTTGAGCATGTCGATCAGGATGCGCAGGCCGCTGCCCAGCTGATGCCGACTGGGATAGAAGAGGTAGAAGCCGGCAAAGGTGGGGCACCAGGGCTCCAGCACGGTGAGCAGTTTCCCCTCCGCGACCTTCTGGCTCACCTCCTCTTCCAGACAGTAGGCGAGCCCCAGCCCCGCCTCGGCGGCGCCCAGATAGAGGGCCGGGGTGCTGGTGGTGAGCGGCCCGGTCACTTCGATCTCCAGCATGGTGCCATCGGCGGCAAAGGCCCAGCGATAGTGATGGTGCGGGGTGAGGCGATAGCCGATGCAGGCGTGGCGGCTCAGCTCGCTCGGGTGTTCCGGCGTTCCGTGCTCCGCCAGATAGGCCGGGGAGCCCACCACCAGATAACGCTGGGGCGGGCCGAGGGGGATGCCGATCATCTCCTTGGGCAGCAGATCGCCATAAAAGAGCGCGGCATCGTAGCCATCTTCAATCAGCCGGGGCATCAGCTCCTGCTCCACTACCTCCACCTGCATCCGCGGATAACGGGCCAGATAGTCGATGAGCACCGGTGCTAGCAGGCTGTCGATGGCGCCGCGCGGAGCGCAGAGCTTGAGTCGCCCCACCGGTTCATCGCTGTTGCGGGCCAGCTCGCAAAGCGCCTCTTCAAGAGTATTGAGGGTGGGGAGCAGCTGCTTGAGCAGCCGCTGGCCCGCTTCGGTCGGTACTACGGCGCGGGTGCTGCGGTTGAGCAGCCGTACTCCCAGACGGGCTTCCAGCCCCTTCAGGCTATGGCTGAGGGCGGAGGCGGAGACCCCGAGTTCGAGGGCGGCCTTGCTGAAACTGCGGTGACGGGCGACGGCGGCAAATACCGCCAGTTCGGCGAGATCGGTACGGGTAATGGTCATCATCAATCAACAAAAAGGCGTGAGTCACAAGGGTACGCCAAGGCCGTGCTGCACACAATCCGCGCTAAATGGGTGGCTTGTTGCAAATATGTAGCTGCTCGCAGGCCATTGATTCCAGTGAAACTAAGTTGAATTGTTAAAAAAAACCACAATAAGGCGCTTTTAGTGTGATCTTGGTCGTCCGAAAGGCGACCAAAATCAAACTTTGGTTGATTAATTCAAAAAAACGCTGTGATTAATAAGGGCATTTAATTAAAGTCAGCCCATCAAGAGTGGCGCACGTTAATCGGTTGTTAAGTGAGACGGGCGCCGACCCTCAGGGTCAAAATCTCGCACTGTTGTTTGTTGCAATCCTGTTGTCACAAGGAGTGATGGCCAGGTTGCCGTGGGGCGAGAGGTTATTATCAAGGACGGACAGCAGGCGTTCCAGGGAGATGGAACCGGGCCAAGGCCCGACCAAACAAGAATCCCATTTTCCTAGATGACAGGAACAACGTATGTCTGACATGAATATTGCAGCTGATGGTCGTTTAGCCAGCAACACCTCCCGCGGCGTCAACAAGGCCGATGTGGTCTGGATGCTGGGTCTGTACGGTACCGCGATCGGTGCCGGTGTGCTCTTCCTGCCAATCAACGCCGGTGTAGGTGGCCTGTGGCCGCTGGTTGCCATGTTGATCCTGGCGCTGCCGCTGACTTTCTTTGCTCACCGTGGTCTGACCCGCTTCGTGCTGTCCGGCTCTACCCGTGATGGCGACATCACTGAAGTAGTAGAAGAGCACTTCGGCAAGACCGCAGGCAAATTCATCACCCTGCTCTACTTCTTTGCCATCTACCCGATCGTGCTGATGTATTCAGTCGCCATCACCAACACCGTCGAGAGCGTGATTGTTCACCAGCTGGGCATGTCTGCACCTCCCCGTGCCGTTCTGTCACTGGCCCTGATCCTCGGTCTGATGGCGGTTGTTCGTCTGGGCGGCCAGGTTATCGTCAAAGCGATGAGCGTGCTGGTATTCCCGTTCGTACTCACCCTGATGGGTCTGGCGTTCTACCTGATCCCGCACTGGAACGGTGCCATCATCACTGAAGCTCCGGCCCTGTCCGACGCCTTCAACGGTGACTTCATCAAGACCCTGTGGCTGGCTATCCCGGTAATGGTGTTCTCCTTCAACCACTCTCCGATCATCTCCTCCTTCGCGGTGGACAACAAAGGTCGTTACGGTGAAGGTGCCGAGAAGAAGTGCAGCAACATCCTGCTGGGCGCCCACGTCATGATGGTGATGACCGTTATGTTCTTCGTATTCAGCTGCGTACTGAGCCTCTCCCCGGCTGACCTGGCTGCTGCCAAAGAACAGAACATCTCCATCCTGTCCTACCTGGCCAACCACTTCGATAACCCGGTTATCGGTACTGTGGCTCCGCTGATCGCCATGGTTGCCATCAGCAAATCCTTCCTGGGCCACTACCTGGGGGCGCAAGAGGGCATGAACGGCCTGATGGCCAAGGCGCTGCGCGAGAAGGGCAAGAACGTTGACACCAAGCAACTGAACAAAATCACTGCCGTGTTCATGATCCTGACCACCTGGGCCATCGCTACCATCAACCCGAGCATCCTCGGCATGATTGAAGACCTGGGCGGCCCGATCATCGCAATGCTGCTGTTCCTGATGCCGATGTACGCCATCACCAAGGTTCCGGCCATGCGCAAATACGCTGGCAACATCAGCAACGGCTTCGTGACCATCATCGGCCTGATCGCCATGTCCGGTATCATCTACAAGCTGATTGCCTGATAACTCCGGTTACCAAGTTGAATGAAGAAGCCGCCTCGCAAGAGGCGGCTTTTTTTATGGCTGTTTGGGGCGGCGAGCGGATGCGGCACCGCTACTTCATCAGCTTCTTCACCTCGTCGCTGGCCAGCGCCTTATTGAATTTGTCCCGTGCCTCTTTCCCCTTGGCGGAGTTGGTAAAGCAGACGTGGAGGGATTTGTCCTCGAGGATCTTGCCGTTGAAGCCGAGGTTGGCGGCGACGTCCTTGAGTTGGGGATCGCTCTCCAGCAGATAGGTCATCACATTCTGGTCGATGACCGCTAAATCGAGCCGACCGTTGCCCAGTTTCAGCAGGTTCTGGCTGTCCGAGCTGGTGGCATCGGCCGAGAGTGCCTTGCTGGCCACTTTTTCGTCGAACTCGGTGGTATTCACATAGCCGGTGACGACACCAATTTTCTTGCCCTTGAGGTCATCAAGGCTCTGCCAGGTGACCGGCTGATCGGATCGCTGGGCAAAGCCGAGGGGGCCGTTACCTATGGGGTCGGAGAAGAGGCAGCTGCTTTTGGGGTCGAGATACTCGGGGAAATAACCCAGTACCTCGGGGTTGTTGGTCGCCTCGTCCACTGCCCGCTGCCAGGGATAGAACTTGATAGTCAGCGGGTCGCCAGCTAGGGCAAAGGCTGCGGTCACCACCTGACTGCTCTTGCCCTGTTCAGGCAGGCTGGCGCTGGTGTAAGGAGGCCATTCAAGGCTGGTCAACACCGCCGCCTGAGCGGCCGACATGCCGAACAAGGGAAGAGTGGCCAGGGCGAGGTGCTTCCATTTCAGGCTCATAGAGATAACTCCTTGTGGTCAAACACCCCTTAAAGATAGCCCCCGGTGTCGATTGCGGATGCCAGCCATGGCTGACCGGCATCCGTGCCAGCTATTTATTGTCGATATTCTCCGACTGCCAGAGGGCATAGCCCTTGCCGGAGGCCGTGGTGGGCAGATCAATCTGCATCAGGTCGTTGCCGATGACAAAGGGGCCCGTGTAGCGGGCGCGCAGATCCTGCGCCAGATCTTTGACCCTGATCTTGCCGTTGAGGCCGATATGGCTGAACACGGTCAGCGCCGGTTTGGCTTCGTTCATTACCCGGGCCGCCTGCTCGGGGGAGGCGAGGTGACCGGCGATCGCCTTGTAGCCGGGGTTGGCCTTCATCTGCTCGGCAGAGGTCATGGAGACGCAGTGCACCAGCAGGTCGGCCCCTTTGGCCTGCTTCACCACTTCGGGGCTGTAGCGGGTATCGCCGGAGAGCACCACGCTGTGGCCGTGGTAGTCGATGCGATAGCCGAATGACGGCTTGATGTTGACCCCGTGGTCGTTGTCAAAGGCGGTTACCTTGACCCCGTCCCGGTTGTAGACCACCCCGACGGTGACCTCGTGGCTGTTGATCTCCACCCCGTCCAGCGGCGTTCCCTCATCCTTGACCCGGGTGGCAATGTCGGTGGCGTAGGCCTGCTGCAAGCCACGGGCGAGAGCTGTGGTGCCTTTGGGGCCGTAGAGTTCCATCGGCGCGTGGCGCTGGCCATAGGCCGGTTGCAGCCAGCCGGTCAGCCAGAGATCCGCCAGCCCGTTGGTGTGGTCTGAGTGAAAGTGGGTGAGGAAGAAGGCGTTGACCCGGCCGATGGGGATATGCAGCTGCCACAGGCGGGGGGCGGAGTTGCGGCCAAAATCGAACACCAGCTTCTGGTTGCCCGCTTCGACCAGAGTGCTGTAACCGCCCCGACTGATCTGGGGTACCGGAGTGCCGGTGCCGAGCAGGCTGACCCGAAAGATATCGGGCCGGGCCTGAGTTGCTGAGGCAGGGGTATGATCGTGGTTGCTGATAAAGCTGCTCTCGGCGGCCTGACTGACACCGCTGGCCAGCAGACCGACCAGTAATGCGGCCAGATAGGTACTTTTCATGGGAATTTATCCTGTAGGGGAGGGATGGCATCACTGTATTGGTAACTAAAAGTTGAATAAATTGGCTAAAATCTATTTCTTACTAAACTTTTGGTTGTGAATCAGGGCTCTGTAGCGGGTCGTGTTACTCAGGAACGAACAAAGGAGCGGTTGTGGACCGATTGACCAGCATGCGTATCTTCACCCGGGTAGTGGATCTCGGCTCCTACAGCGCGGTGGCGAGCGAAGAGGGGATCAGCGCCCAGATGGTGGGTAAGCATGTGCTGGGGCTGGAGCAGTGGCTGGGGGGCAAGCTGTTTCACAAGACCACCCGTCAGCAGACCCTCACCGAGCTGGGCCAGCTCTTTCTCGCTCGTTGCCAGCGGGTGCTGGAGGAGCTGGCTCTGACCGAGTCGCTCACCCAGAACCTGCTGGCCGAGCCGGCCGGACGGCTGCGCATCGCCGCTCCCCTTAGCTTTGGCCACCACCGGCTGGTGCCGCTGCTGCCCGCTTTTCTCGACCGCTACCCCAAGCTGGAGATGGATCTGCAGCTCACCCCCCGCTGGGTCGATCTGGTGGAGGAGGGGGTCGATGCCGCCATCCGTACCCTGCGCCCGCAGGATGAGGCGCTGATCGCCCGTCCGCTGCTGACCCAGCACTACCGGCTCTGCGCTGCGCCCGACTACCTCAATCGTCACGGTGTGCCCCGTCATCCGGCCGATCTCGCCCGCCACCAGTGTCTGCACGGCAACTGGGGCGAGCACGAGCGCTGGCAGTTTGTCGGGGGCGATGGCCAGAGCGAGGAGGTGCGGGTCGCCTCGCGCCTGCGCATCAACCACTGGCCGGCGCTGCTGACGGCGGCACTGTCCGGGGCCGGCATCACCTTGCAGCCTGCCGAACAGGTGCATGACCATATCGCTGCGGGACGTCTGCTGCCGCTGCTTGGCAACTATCAGAGCCCGGCCAAGACCCTCTACTTCATCTATCCGGCGGCGCGGCGGCAGGTGCTCAAGATCACCCTGCTGGGGGATTTTCTGGCCGAATCCCTGCAAGCTGAGTCCGAGCCTGAATAAAAGGCTGCATATTTTCGCCCCCACGCTTAACCATCGTGCTTAACAAAGGGGCGGAGCAGGCCTAACATGGCGGGATGTTTTTCTAGTCGGGACAAAAGGATATGTCTGGGTTGAAAAAGGATCTCGGGCTCTGGCAGGGGATGGGGCTGCTCGCCACCTCGCTGCTCGGCACCGGGATCTTCGTGGTACCGGCGACCGCCGCCTCGCTGGCGGGTGGGGCCTCGCTCTGGGCCTGGTTGCTGCTGATTGCGCTGGTGCTGCCCATCGCCTTTACCTTCGCTCGCCTCGGCCGTCGCTATCCCCATGCGGGCGGCGCGCCGCACCTGATTGGCCTCGCTTTTGGCAACGGCGCCGAGCGCTTCTCCGCCTTCCTGTTTCTGGCGGTGCTGCCGGTGGGGCTGCCCGCCGCCCTGATGATTGCCGCCGGCTTCTGGCATGCCCTGTTCGAGATGGGGGAGTGGACCCTCTGGGCCATCCAGCTGCTGACCCTGCTCGGGGTATTCCTGCTGGGGCTGCGCGGGGCGCGCTCCTCCGGCAACCTGCAACTGTTGATAGCGCTCGCCATTTTGGGGCTCACCCTGCTTATCTGGTTCAAGGGGGAGGTGAGCTGGCGCGATGCGGCTAGGCCCTTGCCGAGCGCGGACGAGTGGCCCGCCATGGCCACCGCGCTGGCGGTGATGTTCTGGTGTTTCGTCGGGCTGGAAGCCTTCGCCCACATGGGGGAGGAGTTCAAGCGGCCGGAGCGGGATTACCCCATCGCCCTGCTTGGCGGGGTACTGCTGGCGGGGCTTATCTACTGGATCCACTCGCTGGTGGTGCTCAAATATGGGCTTTACGGCGATGAGGCGAAAAACGCCACCGCCATCCCCTCCCTGCTGGCGCTGCTGTTCGGCCCCACCGCCAAGTGGCTGGTGGCGGTGCTCGGTTACCTCTCCTGTTTTGCCAGCATCAACATCTACATTCAGGGCTTTGCCCGGCTGATCTGGAGCATGGCGCGGGAAGGCAAGCTGCCCGCTTCGCTGGCCGTGCTCACCGCGCGCGGCGCACCGCTGCGGGCGCTAGGTCTGGTGCTCGCCATCTGTCTGCTCTGCATCACTCTCATCATCTGGCTGCGACTGCCGCTCGATGAGCTGATCCGCTACGCCAACGGCAACTTCGTGCTGGTCTACCTGCTCTGCATGGCGGCGGGCTGGCGCCTGCTCGGCGGGGTGGGCAAGGGGCTGGCGGGGATAAGCGTGCTGCTCTGCGCTCTGGTGCTGGTGGCGCTCGCCTCCCAGGTGCTCTATGCGGTGGTGCTGAGTCTTGGCTACGGTTGCTTCTCCCTGTGGCGGCGTCATCTGCGCCGCAGTCGTCAGCAGGATGTGCTCCCGCTGGCGAAGTAACGTCTCCTCGGTTGTCGAAGAAATGAGAAAGCCCTGATGTTCAGGGCTTTTTGATTCCGGTATGTGGGGTATTCATATGAATGCTAGCTGGCACGCTATTTGCCGAAAGTGCGGTGTCGGATCAACTCAACGGCGATTTATAGCCAAAAAAAGTGGGATCCAGCTCCCGTTTTGCTTAAAGTGATCCCTTCCGATCCCGGTGGTCGGAATGCCCGCAAGGATGCCCTTCAGACGTAAACAGGATGGCCTGGCCAGACTGACTCTCAGAGATGTGATTGCTTCGGTTCTCTTTTTATCTGTCACCTGTGGTGATAGCGCCTTGTTCCGTTCAGTCAGCCCGGGTTTTGCGTCTCTCTCATCGTGCATTGTCACCATCTGCAGCGAGTGAATCATGAGCGAATCGGTTTTAGAGATCCATGACTGGACCCTGAGCGTTGACGACAACATGTTGTGTCGCCCCGACCGCGAGGTCTACCTCGAACCCCGGCTGGTCAACCTGTTGCGGTTTCTGGCCCATAATGCTGGCACCGTCTTTGGCCGCGATGCCCTGATCAACGAGGTGTGGGATGGCGCCGAGGTAACCGATCAGGTGGTGACCCAGTCCATCTTCGAACTGCGCAAGATCCTCAAAGATGGTCGCACCGATGCGACCGACTATATCGTCACCGTGCCCAAGCGCGGCTACAAGCTGGTGGCACCAGTGCGGCCGCTGCAGGTGGTTTCCGTGGTGATGGCGGACGAGCAGCCCGCGCCCGCGGTCAATACCGCGCTCTCCGACAACCCGACGCTCTCCGATCTGAGCCCGCCCGCGGCTGAGCAGGATGATGATGCACAGCCCAATGTCGCCCCTTTTCCCGCCGGGCCCCTGACCCGCGCCATCTCCACCCATGCCAAGGATGCCCGCAGCCGCTGGAAGATGGTGAGTTTCGATATCTTCGTTGCCATCGTGCTGATCGCCATTGTCAGCATGCTCAGCTACCAGCACACCAGCCCCCAGGTGCATGCCATGCTGGATCCCAATCTGCTGGTGTTCCGCTTTCACTCCGGCATGGATGACAACAACGAGAACGTGCGCCTCGCCGATGGCATTACCCGCGCCCTGATGGGGGAGGTGGCGGTGGCTACGCCGCTGCGGGTGCAGTATGGTGCCACCACTCTGATGGGGGGCATCATGCCCGGCAAGGAGCTGAGTGTGCGTGTCACCCGCCAGCCGCGCGGCACCTATCTCGATCTGGAGTATCGCAATATCAACACCAACCGGGTGCTGTTCAGCCATCAGTACCAGCTCAGTCGCCACAGTGTGCACGGCGTGTTGCAGGCGAGCAGCCAGGATCTGCTGCGCGCCCTCGACCAACCCGATGCCGAGCCGGGGATGGGCTGGCCGACCGATGATGCCTCCCTGATGGCGATGATGGAGGCGCAGTACTACATCAACAGCCGGGATCCGGTCGCCCTCAAGCGCGGCATCGATCTGCTGGAGCAGGCGCTGATTGCCCATCCGGATCAGCCTCTGCTGCTGGCGGAGCGCTATCTGGCGGGCGAGGCGCTGGCCACCCTAGCGGGCAAATCCGAGAGCGAGCGGCTGCAGGGGATTGGCACCCATCTCGCCAGCGTGGTGCAAAACAGCGGCGCCCTGCCAGCCCGGGTGTGGGAGGCGTTGACCCTGCAGGCGATCCTCAACGGCCAGCAACAGCAGGCCAACTATCTGCTGGAGAAGGCGGCGAGTCGCGGCCGCTCTGTGCTCTATTACATACTGCAGGGCAAGCTGGCGGAGCTGGATGGTCGCCCCGAGGCGGCGGGTGATGCCTACAGTCAGGCCTTCCTGATGGAGGCGACCGAGCAGACCTATCTGCTCTGCCAGCAGCTCGGTTTCTACAGCAATATGGAGAGCCTCACCCCGGCCCTGTTCAATGCGCTGGGCCAGAGCAAGGTGAAGCTCTTCTAACACCGCAGTGTTGGTTTTCCCCCGGTCGGTGCGGTTGCCGACCTCATCCACAGGCTGCCTTCGGGCGGCCTGTGCTGTTTCTGCTTGTTTCAATCCTGCTTGTTTGCCACCGGTGATAGTCGCTCTGGTGCGGCCCGATTTATCCCCCCGCAGTTCCCCACTATCTGCCTTTGTCTTGCCCGCGGCATTCGCTGCACTCGCGTTTGTTCGGCTTCACGCCGCGCACGCAGCTTGTGACATCTGCTCATTGTTGGCGGCGGGATAAGCTGTCTGTCTCGACCCATTTCTCATTGCTGACCGGTTATCGCCGTTGCGCTTTACCTCTGAGTTTGGAGTGTGATGAGCCGAGCGGAGGGTCAAGCAGGAGGTTAGCGGCCACTCAGGGTGATGATCCGCAGGGCTTCCAAATGGCCGCAAGGGCAGGGGGGCGCAATGGGAGCTGCTTTATCCCGGGTTTATCTGGCCAAAAATATCAAGACGGCGAGATAAAGGGGTTATCAAGGGGCAGAAATGGGGCGGAAGGATATCAAGGTTTTATCAAGACGGCTGTGTGATGTGATGTCAATTTACTGTTTTTAAATGGTTTTTATCAAAAGTGACGAGGCGGCGAAAAAAGTTGCCTCATATTTTTATCCGTTAGCTGGTCTTTATGTTTTCCGGGGATGAGAGGCCTAGTCTGTGCCCATTCTTTGGCGGGGTGTTCCGCCAAATGTGTATGTGACGACCCGACCTTTTATAGAACCGGAGATCTTATGTCCCTAGATACGAGCAAGAAGATTGGCCTTATCGCCTGTACAGGTGTGGTGGCCGGCAACATGATGGGGAGTGGCATCGCGCTGCTGCCTTCGGCACTGGCCACCATCGGCTCCATCTCTATCTTTAGCTGGGCAATCTGTCTGGTAGGCGCCATGGGCCTCGCCTTTGTCTTCGCCCGCCTGGCTACCAAGAACCCGCAAGAGGGTGGCCCCATTGCTTACGCTGGCGAGATCTCTCCGGTGTTCGGTTTCCAGACTGGTGTGCTTTATTACCACGCCAACTGGATCGGTAACTTGGCCATCGCCATTACCGGCGTCTCCTACCTCTCGGTCTTCTTCCCCATTCTCAACAGCCCAATTCCGGCCGCCGCAGCCACTATCGCTGCCGTCTGGATCTTCACCTTCGTCAACCTGCTTGGCGGTAGCTGGGTGAGCCGACTCTGTACCCTGGGTCTGGTGCTGATCCTGCTGCCGGTTGTCGGTACTGCGGTGATGGGTTGGGGTCACTTTGATGCCACCGTCTACAGCCAGAACTGGAACACCACCAGCGGCAGCGACCTGCATGCGGTCATCAGCGCCGTGCTGATCTGCCTCTGGTCCTTCGTCGGTGTTGAATCTGCCGCCGTCTCTTCCGGCATGGTGAAGAACCCCAAGCGTACCGTACCGCTCGCTACCATGCTGGGTACCGGTATCGCGGGTGTTATCTACATCCTCTCTACCCAGGTGATCAGCGGCATGTTCCCGGCCGGTGAAGTGGCTGCCTCCGGCGCCCCGTTTGCCATGGCCTCTTCCGCCATCTTCGGTAGCTGGTCTGCGCCGTTTGTTTCTGCCTTCACCGCCCTGGCCTGCTTCACCTCGCTCGGTTCCTGGATGATGCTGGTGGGCGAAGCGGGCAAGCGTGCCGCCAACGACGGCAACTTCCCGAAAATCTATGGCGAAGTGGACAAGAACGGCGTAGCCAAGAAGGGTCTGATCCTGGGCTCCCTCAAGATGACTGCCCTGATGGTTGGCCTGACCGCCTTCACTTCCCAGTCCGCTCACGCTGCCGATCTCTTCAACGTGCTGACCACAGATGCGGTGCTGCTGACCATGCTGCCTTACTTCTACTCCAGCATTAACCTGATCCGCTTTGAGGGCATGACCTCCCGCAGCATCGGCGCGATGATCTTCTCCGGAGTGGCCTGTGTCTTCTGTCTGGTGGCCCTGATGGGCGCCAAGGGTTCCAACCTCACAGCTACCTTCGTGGTGTCGCTCATCATCCTGATGTTCTACGCCAAAAAACAGGGTCTGCGTCAGCACGACGCCCTGCTCAACGAACAACCCAGCAACTAATTCCCCCTTTTATCTTCCGAGCGCTCTTCACTCACCATCCCTGATGGAGAGCGCCCCTTTACGTGTGGAGCATTACGATGAATATCATTGCCATCCTCAACCACCTGGGTGTTTTCTTTAAAGAAGAACCCATTCGCCAGCTGCAAGTCTCCCTCGAGCGCAAGGGTTTCGAGGTTGTTTATCCGGTCGATGTGGCCGACCTGCTGAAACTGATCGAGAAGAACCCCCGCGTTTGCGGCGCCATCTTCGACTGGGACAAATACTCCCTGGGTCTGTGCAAGGAGATCCACGATCGCAACGAGAAGCTGCCGATCTTCGCCTTCGCCAACGATCAGTCCACCCTGGATATTCACCTGACCGACCTGCGTCTGAATGTGCACTTCTTCGAGTACCGTCTCGGCATGGCCGATGACATCGCCCTCAAGATGGGTCAGGCCACTCAGGAGTATCAGGACGCCATCCTGCCGCCGTTCACCAAGGCATTGTTCAAGTATGTGGAAGAGGGTAAATACACCTTCTGTACGCCGGGTCACATGGGCGGTACCGCCTTCCAGATGAGCCCGGCCGGCAGCATCTTCTATGACTTCTATGGCCCGAACGCGTTCAAGGCCGACGTCTCCATCTCCATGCCGGAGCTGGGCTCCCTGCTGGATCACTCCGGTCCGCACAAGGAAGCCGAGGAGTACATCGCCCGTACCTTCAACGCCGATCGCTCCTACATCGTCACCAACGGCACCTCCACCGCCAACAAGATCGTCGGTATGTACTCCGCGCCGGCCGGCAGCACCGTGCTGGTTGACCGCAACTGCCACAAGTCGCTCACTCACCTGATGATGATGAACGACGTGACGCCGATCTACTTCCGTCCGACCCGCAACGCCTACGGCATTCTGGGTGGTATCCCGCAGAGCGAATTCAGCCGCGAGACCATCGCAGCCAAGGTTGCCGCGACACCGGGTGCCCAGGCTCCCCGTTACGCCGTAGTCACCAACTCCACCTATGATGGCCTGCTCTACAACACCGGCTTCATCAAGGAGAGTCTGGATACCCCTTACATCCACTTCGACAGTGCCTGGGTGCCTTACACCAACTTCAGCCCGATCTATGAAGGCAAGTGCGGCATGAGCGGCGAAGCCATGCAGGGCAAGGTGTTCTACGAAACCCAGTCCACCCACAAGCTGCTGGCGGCCTTCTCCCAGGCCTCGATGATCCACATCAAGGGTGACGTGGAGGAAGAGACCTTCAACGAAGCCTTCATGATGCACACCTCCACCTCGCCGCAGTACGGCATCGTGGCCTCTACCGAGATCTCTGCTGCCATGATGCGTGGCAACACCGGCAAGCGCCTGATCAAGGACTCCATCGATCGCGCCATCTCCTTCCGCAAGGAGATCAAGCGTCTGCGTGATCAGAGCGAAGGCTGGTTCTTCGACGTATGGCAGCCGGACAACATCGACACCGTCGAGTGCTGGAAGCTGGATCCGAAAGATGACTGGCACGGCTTCAAGGACATCGATGACAACCACATGTACCTAGATCCGATCAAGGTCACCCTGCTGACTCCGGGTATGGGTCGTGATGGCCAGCTGCTGGAGAAGGGTATCCCTGCTTCACTGGTCTCCAAGTTCCTGGACGAGCGCGGCATCGTGGTCGAGAAGACCGGCCCCTACAACATGCTGTTCCTCTTCTCCATCGGTATCGATCAGTCCAAGGCGATGCAGCTGCTGCGCGCCCTGACCGAGTTCAAGCGTGGTTACGATCTGAACCTGACCATCAAGAACATCCTGCCGAGCCTCTATCGTGAAGATCCGAGCTTCTACGAAGGGATGCGCATTCAGGAGCTGGCCCAGAGCATCCACGATCTGACCTGCAAATACCGTCTGCCGGAGCTGATGTTCAAGGCGTTCGACGTGCTGCCAGAGATGAAGATGACCCCGCACGCTGCATGGCAGCAAGAGCTGGCGGGCAATCTGGAAGAGGTGCCGTTGCGTGACATGGTTGACCGCATCAGCGCCAACATGATCCTGCCGTACCCGCCGGGAGTTCCGCTGGTACTGCCGGGCGAGATGGTGACCCAGGATTCTCTGCCGGTGCTCGAGTTCCTCGAGATGCTGTGCGAGATCGGTGCCCACTACCCGGGTTTCGAGACCGACATCCACGGCCTCTATCGTCAGGCCGATGGCAGCTACACCGTCAAGGTGCTGCGTTAATCGACAGTGACAACAGTCGAAAGTGACAACAACGGGCCGCAAGGCCCGTTTTTCCCTCCGGAATTCCTGTTCTTATTGCGTGAGTCGCCAATCATGAAGCGAGTGCTCTCCATTCAATCCCACGTAGTCTTTGGCTGTGCCGGCAACAGCGCCGCCGTTTTTCCCATGCGTCGCCTCGGGATCGAGGTGTGGCCGATGAACACGGTGCAGTTCTCCAATCACACCCAATACCGCGAAGGCTGGCAGGGGATGGTGATGCCCAGCGGTCATATCCGTCAGCTGGTAAACGGCCTGGCGGAGATCGGTGTGCTGGCCCAGTGCGATGCGATCTTGAGCGGCTACCTCGGCTCGGCCGAACAGGGGGAGGAGATCCTGGCGGCGGTGGCCCGGCTCAAGGCACTCAATCCGGCCACCCTCTATTTTTGTGATCCCGTGATGGGTCACCCCGACAAGGGGTGCATAGTGGCACCCGGCGTCGCCGATTTTCTGAAACATCGGGCACTGGCTTGCGCCGATATGCTGGCCCCCAATCTGCTGGAGCTGGAACAGCTCACCGGCCGCGATATCCGCAATGTGCCGGAGGCCATCGAGGCGTGCCAGCAGCTGCGCGCGCAAGGGGTCAAGCTGGTGATGGTCAAGCATCTGGGCAAGGCCGGCTTTGCCATGGACCGCTTCGAAATGCTGCTGGTGTGCGAGGAGGGGAATTTTCACCTCTCCCGCCCGCTCTACCCTTTTGCCCGCCACCCCATCGGGGTGGGGGATCTGCTGAGCGCCACCATGCTGGCCAATCTGTTGGCCGGTTGCACCCCGGTAGCGGCGTTCGAACGTACCAACGCCAGCGTCGATGCAGTGCTGGCTCGCACCTGGCTGGCGGGGGCCTACGAGCTGCAACTGGTGGCGGCCCAGCACGAGATGGCGCTGCCGCAGGTCTCCATTCGGGCGACCCGCCTCTAGGCTATTTGCGTCAACAGCAGAAACAACAAAGCCCTGATCATCAGGGCTTTTTATATTTCAGATTCGGGGAGAGGGCTTAGTCTTGCGGGCTTTTGAGCGCCTTGACCACATCCTCTTTGGGCTCCAGCTCCTTGACCTGATTGAAGATCTCCAGCTCCCCTTGCGGGCTGACGGTGTAGGCATCGGCATCCTGATAGCTGCCGCTGCCGGCGCTCTCGATGATGACCACCAGCTCGGGCTGCTTGTCGCCATTCAAATCGACCAGTTTCAGCTCCCGGATAAAGCCGTTGCGGGCCATCACCTTGCCATCCTGAAACTCATCCAGTGGAAATTGGGCATTCTGACCCGAATAGAGTCGCACGTCATAGCTGCCGATGGAGGCGGGTTCACCTGTCCCCTGCTCCACCCGGATCACCTGCCCGGAGGGGAGGGTCAGTTGCTTGCTAAATCCCTCTTCGGCTTGTGCTTGTGCCGCCAGCGGCAGGGTCAGCAGCCCTGCCATCATCAATGCTCTGTTCATCTTGCAACCTCTTGCTGTCTCTTGAGTGCGGGCTCCCGGGGAGCCCGCCGTGATGTTGCTACCAGATCTTCACCCGCTTCTGGGGCGGCAGATAGAGCTTGTCCCCCGGCTGGATGTTGAATGCCTCGTAGAAGGCGGGAATGTTCGGCACCACGCCGTTGACCCGGTACTCGGGGGGCGAGTGGGGGTCGGAGCGCAACAACATCTGCATCAGCTCGGGACGATACATCCCTTTCCACACCTGCGCCCAGCCGAGGAAGAAGCGCTGTTCGCCGGTGAAACCATCCAGCACCGGCGCCTCCTTGCCATCCAGTGACAGCTCGTAGGCCTTGTGGGCGATGGTGAGGCCACCCAGATCGCCGATGTTCTCCCCCAGGGTGAACTGGCCATTGACGAACTGGCCGTTGATAGGCTCGAAGCGGTTGTACTGGGCCACCAGACGGCTGGTGCGGAAGCGAAATTCCTTGAGATCCTGCGGCGTCCACCAGTCGCGCATCATGCCGTCACCGTCGGATTTGGCCCCCTGATCATCAAAACCGTGGCCCATCTCGTGACCAATGACCCCGCCGATGGCGCCGTAGTTGACCGCATCATCCGCCGTCATGTCGAAGAAGGGGGGCTGCAAGATGGCCGCCGGGAAGACGATCTCGTTGTTGCTCGGGTTGTAGTAGGCGTTCACCGTTTGCGGCGACATGTGCCACTCGTCCCGGTCGACCGGTTTGCCGAGGCGCGCCAGACTATCTGCGTATTCAAAGGCTTGCGAGCGTTGCAGGTTGCCTACCAGATCATCCGGTTTGATGGCGATGGCGCTGTAATCCTTCCACTTGTCGGGGTAGCCGATCTTGGGGCGGAACTTGGCCAGCTTCTCGAGCGCCCGCGCCTTGGTCTCGGGCGACATCCAGTCGAGCTCCTTGATGCTCTGGCCGTAGGCGGTGCGCAGGTTCTCCACCAGCTGCTCCATCCGCTCCTTGGCCGCTGGCGGGAAGTAGCGGGCCACATAGAGCTGGCCGACCGCTTCACCCAGATGATCGTTCAGCACCCCGAGCGCCCGCTCCCAGCTGGCGCGCTGCTTGGGCGTGCCGCTCAATGTGGTGCCGTAGAAGGCGAAGTTGGCGCGGTCGGTCTCGCTATCGAGATAGGGGGCGTAGTCGGTCAGCAGTTGCCACTTGAGGTAGGCCTGCCAGTCGGCGATGGGGGTCTGGGCCATCACCTGATCCAGCGCGCTCAGATAGGTCGGCTGGCCGATGATGAGCTCCGGCTGACCAGCAATGCCCGCGGCATTGAGATAAGCCTGCCAGTCGAGATGGGGGGCGAGCCGTGCCAGTTCGCTGGCGGGGCGCTTGTTGTAGTTCTTCTCCCGATCCCGCAGGGCCACGTTGTCCCACTGGATGGTGGCGAGCCGGGTTTCGAGGGCCAGAATCCGTTTGGCCTTGCCGCTCGGGTCAGATTCCCCGAGGCGGCTCAGCATGGCGGCGATATGCTGCTGGTACTTCTGGCGCATCGCCTGACTCTCGGGATCCTGCTTGAGGTAGTAGTCCCGATCCGGCAGCCCCAGTCCCCCCTGATAGAGGTAAACCGCATAGCGGTCGGGGGACTTGGCATCGGCGTCGATCCAGATGCCAAACGGCGCGCCGCCGCCCATGCGGCCCGACTGGGCAAAGGCACGGGCCAGCGCGGCCTGATCACCGATCCGATCGATGTCGGCCAGCGCCGATGCCAGCGGGGTGAGCCCCTTGGCGTCACGGCCTGCCTGATCCAGATAGCTGGCGTAGAGATCGCGGATCTGCTGGGTCGGCGTGCCGGTGGCGGCCTCCTGCTTGGCCAGCCCCTCGACCAGCACCCGCACATCGGCGAGGGATTTGTCCCGCAGCATGTAGAAGGCGCCATCGGCGGGGCGATCGTCGGGGATCTTGGCGGTGGCGAGCCACTTGCCATTGACGTAGCGGAAGAAGTCATCGCCGGGTTTGACCTGGGTGTCCATATTGGCCAGCGCCAGCCCGGAGTGTTTGGGGGTGTCTTGCGGTGCCTGACTGCAGCCAGCCAGCAGGGCCAGTCCAATCAGGCCAGCCAGTAAGCTTTTCTTATTGTTCATCTTGTTTGATTCCAATTCGGGTTGTTTGCTTCCCTGCCCATCTTCCTTGCTCCAACCGGTTGTGCGACCGCCTTGCGGCCAGCTTGGTGGAGAGGGCGGGCGAGCCTCACTCTAGCAGCAGGGTTGCAGCTTGATAAGCCCGACTCTGCTAAGATCGGCCGGTCCGTTTTGGGGAAGCCTATGATTTCTCATCTTTATTCTCGCTTTTGTCTGACTATGCCAGCGCCGGAAGGTTCCACCGGTCTGCTGGTGGCCTTCAGTGGCGGCCTCGACTCCACCCTGCTGCTGGTGCTGGCGGCGCAGTATGCCCGCGAGCACGGCCTGCCGCTTCGCGCCCTGCACGTGCACCACGGCCTCAGTCCCCATGCCGATGAGTGGGTCGCTCATTGTGAAGCCGTGTGTCAGCAATTGGCGGTGGAGCTGCTGGTCGAGCGGGTGACTCTGGCCCGCGGTAATGGCGAGAGTCTGGAGGCGCAGGCGCGCACCGCCCGTTACCAGCGGCTGACCGCCCGGATGCGGGAGGGGGAGTGGCTGCTCACCGCCCACCATCAGGACGATCAGCTGGAGACCCTGCTGCTGGCCCTCAAGCGCGGCGCCGGTCTGCGTGGACTGGCTGGCATCTTGCCAAGCCAGCCCTTTGCTGGCGGTCTGCTGTTGCGGCCGCTGCTCGATATGAGTCGCGCCGAGCTGGCCGAGGCGGCAGCGAGCCTCCCCTTTGGCTGGGTGGAGGATGAGAGCAATCAGGATGTGAGCTATGACCGCAACTTTTTGCGCCAGACGCTTATCCCCCAGCTCAAGGCGCGCTGGCCCGCCATGGCCCAGACTGCGGCGCGCAGCATGGCCCTGTGCGCCGAACAGGAGGCGCTGCTGGAGGAGCTGGCAGAGAGTGACTGGCAGCTGGCGGGCGAGGGGGAGGTGCTCCATATCGGCCCGCTGCACACCCTCTCACCCACCCGGCGCAACAACCTGCTGCGCTACTGGATCCGCCGTCAGGGGGGGAGATGCCATCCCGTGAGCAACTTGCCAGGCTCTGGCAGGAGGTGGCGCTGGCGCGCGGCGATGCCAATCCCCAGCTCAACTGGGGGCGCCAGAGCTGTCGCCGTTATCAGGAGCAGCTCTATCTGGTGAGCCCTGACCTGCAACCCTGTCATCAGGTATTGCCGCTGACCGTGGGTGAGCCGCTGACCCTGCCGGACGGTTTGGGCGAGCTGGTGGTGCGCATGGCGGAGCACGGCGAGGATCGGCTGCGCCTCCCCCGAGCGGATGAGCCACTCTCGGTGCGTTTTCAGGTGGCGCCCGGGATCCCCCTCAAACCTGTGGGGCGAAGCGGCAGTCGGCGGATGAAGAAGCTGCTGCAAGAGTATGGTGTTCCCTCGTGGCAACGGGGACGCATCCCCATCCTCTACTATGGCGAGCAGGTGGCGGCGGTGGTGGGGCTCTTTGTCTGCGACGGTTTTATGGCGCAGGGGGCCGGGCTGGTGTGTCACTGGCAGGGGAGCGGTGCCGCCCCGGTTCTGCCCGAGCAGGATCTTGCCTGAGGTGATCTCGGTGTGAGGGAGGATTAGCCCCAAAAAAAGAAGCTCCGGTCACATGGCGCGCATGTGCCGGAGCAAAGAAGAGTTCGGGATTATTCGTTAGGGCTGGCCTTGCCTGCTTTCTTGCGGGCGTAGAGGTGACTGTCGGCCGCCTCGTAGAGGCTCGGCACATCGACCCCGGATTGCCAGCTGGCGGCGCCAAGGCTGCATCCGACCGAGAAGGTGCTGAGCTCCTTGTTGGTCATCAACATATGCTGCAGTCGCAGCCAGACCGGGCGCCACGCCTCGGGTTCGGCCGGTTGCAGCAGCAGGGCAAATTCATCTCCCCCGAGCCGGAAGGCTTGATCCGTGCTGCGGATGCACCCCTTGAGCAGCTGGGCGAAGCGGCTCAGCACCAGATCCCCCACCGGATGGCCCCAGGTGTCATTGATCTGCTTGAAGCGATCGAGATCCAGCAGCACCAGCACCAGACCATGGGGCTCTCGGCTGTGCTGCTCGATGGCGCGGCCGATGGCCTCGTCAAAGTAGGAGCGGTTGCCAAGGCCGGTCAGGTGATCGAGCCGGACCAGTTGATCCAGTTTTTCCAGCCGGAGATAGAGGGGCAGCAGCAGGCAGAGCAGCTGATGGTATTGCATCAGTACCCGTTGCTGGCTGCCGCTCAGCGGATGTTCCAGCTCGTAGTGGAGCTGGCCGAGCAGCTGGCCATGCTGACCGCGCAGCTCGAACGGATAGTTGTGCAGGTTGAGGGTGGCCAGCGGCGGGTGCTGGATCAGCACATGAGGCTGGCCACAATCGAGGTAGAGACCGTGGATCCTGACAATTCTTGCCGCACGATCGGCAAAAGTTGTCAGCAGACCGCCGAGATCGCTCTGCCCCAACAACTGCTCGAGCAACTGGTTGCGTTCAACGCTGGGCAACGGCGTGAGCCGCTCCATCTGGCGAACCCACTGCTCGATGCCATGGCTAAAGCCATTAAGTGACGACGTATTTTCCATGGTCTTCCACCTGTAACACCTGACTACTGTCTCCTCCCTGCAATTGGCATGCCCAATATATCTTTCCTGCCCGCCAGATCGGCTGACTAAGCTTAAGTCGATAAAAGGAGAGGAAAATTTGTACACCGATCTGTTGATCCTGCTGTTCGCCGCCGTCCTGCTGGTGGCAACTTTCCGGCGCCTCGGCTTGCCGGTCATCCTTGCCTACCTGATTGCCGGCGTCTTGCTCGGCCCCCACGGGCTGGCGGTGATCACCGGCCAGTCGATCATGCAGACCATTGCCGAGCTGGGGATCGTTTTTCTAATGTTCTCGCTGGGGCTGGAGTTCTCCCTGCCGAAATTGCTGGCGATGCGCCGGTTGGTGCTGGGGGTCGGGATGTTGCAGGTGCTGCTCACGTCACTGCTCTTTTTCGCCATCGGCTGGTGGTGGGGGCTGGGTCTGGCCCAGTCGCTGGTGGTGGCGGGGACGTTGGCACTCTCCTCGACCGCTGTGGTGATCAAGCAGCTCGGCGAGCAGAAGCAGCTCCATACCCGCCGCGCCCAGCTGGGGGTGAGCGTGCTGCTGTTTCAGGATCTGGCGGTGGTGCCCCTGCTGGTGATGATCCCGATCCTCGCCCAGCCGGAAGTGCAGGGGAGCGCCCTAGCCGCCGAGATCGCCTGGGCCACCCTCAAGGGGCTGTTTGCTCTCTTCACTCTGCTGGCGGTGGGCAAGTGGTTTCTGCCGCTGCTGTTTCACGAGGTGGCGCGGGCCCGCTCCGATGAATTGTTCGTGCTGAGTGCCCTGTTGGTGGCGCTGCTCGCCGCGTTCATGACCCATTCGCTCGGGCTATCGATGGCGTTGGGGGCGTTTCTGGCGGGGATGATGCTGGGGGAGTCCCACTACCGTCATCAGCTGGAAGTGGACATCAAACCGTTTCGCGACGTGCTGATGGGGCTCTTTTTTATCACCATCGGCATGGCCATGGAGTGGGAGCTGGTGGCGCGGGCATGGTGGCAGGTGCTGATCTGCGTGGTGCTGCTGGTGCTGTGCAAATCCCTGCTGGTGCTGCTGGCCGGGCGGCTGATGGGGGAGCGCAAGCGCGACAGCATGGCAGCCGGTATCATGCTGAGTCAGGTGGGGGAGTTTGGCTTTGTGTTGCTGGCACTGGCGCTGCACCACGGCTTGCTGGATCAGCAACTGGTCTCCCTGCTGATCGGCATCGGCATCATCTCCATCGCCATGACCCCCTGGCTGGTGGCCCAGGCCCATTCGTTGGCTCGCAGCCTGACCGATCCGGCGCTGCTGACCCGCTCCGAAGTCGCCCAGTCGGGCCTGAGCAAAAACCAGCACGTCATCATTGCCGGGTTTGGCCGGGCGGGGCAGACCTGTGCCCGCTTTCTCAAGATAGAGGAGATCCCCTTTCTGGCCCTCGACCTTGACCCCGAGCGGGTGAGCGAGGCCAAGCTGGCGGGGGAGCAGGTGGCCTTCGGCGATGCCAGCCGCCGCGATATTCTACTGGCCGCCGGTCTGCTGCGGGCACGGCTGGTGATCATCACCTTCGATGACCGCAAGCGGGTGGAGGCGATGCTGGCGCTGATCCGCGAACTGGCGGGGGATCTCAAGGTGCTGGTGCGCACCTGGGATGACAGCTTTCTGGAGCAGTACAAGCAGGCAGGGGCGTTTGAGGTGATCCCTGAATCCCAGGAGGGGGCCCTGATGCTGGTCTCCCACCTGCTGCTCAACTGCGATATCCCCATCGGTCGGGTGATCCGCCGGATGGAGCTGGAGCGCAGCAGCCAGTATCGCTTCTTGCACGGCTTCTACTGGGGGGATCAGAGCGCCAGTAATCTGGAGGCAGATCAGCTGCTTGAACGTCTCCATCCGCTTTTGCTGCACGATCAGGCGTGGGCGGTAGGCCGTGAAGTGCGCGAGTTGCCGCTTGATGAGGTGCGGATAAAGGAGGTGCAGCGCGGGGATCTGAGTCTGGAGCCCAGACCCGAGCTGGTGCTGGCGGCTGGCGATCGGCTGATCCTGTTTGGAACCGTGGTGGCCATGGAGCAGGCGGAGCAGCGTTTGCTGGAGGGACGCTGAGTCCCCTCGCACTCATCGGCAGCCCCGTTTATTCCCGCTCTTTTGGTAGCCCTTCGATATCGAGGAAGGCGACGACTCTCTCCCGTTCCCTCAGAGTGTCCTGATAGCCCAGCTTGATCAGTTGCTGGCAATAACCCGGATAGAACATCAGAAAGCTCGCCAGACTGCTGGTCTCATCCCCCTTCACGCCCAGCACCCGCAACAGGCGGCGCAACTTTAGCGGCAGTTTGCGCAGGTAGGCCAGTGCGATGGTATCGAGATCCTGACTCGGTTTCAGCACGCAGGTCTCCACCCGTTTCAGCTTGAGGCGATTGCGCTCCCGCTCAGGGATAAGATCCAGAGTCTGGTTGATGCGCCACAGCCGCTCCAGATCGGAGTTGAGAGTGTCGGTAAAGACCGTATCGAGCAGATGGCTGGCGATATTGGAGCTGGTGAGATGGCCGTGGTGATGGGTCGGCGCCGAGTGGGCCGGCGGATCCAGGGTGATCAGCAGGATCCGCTCCGCCCCCAGATGGATGGCGGGGCTGAGCGGGCTCAGCTGGTGGATGGAACCGTCGCCGTAGAACTTCTCGCCAATCCGGGTGGCCGGAAAGACAAAGGGGAGCGCCGAGGAGGCTAGCAGATGCTCAGATGTAAGCACGGTGCGCACCCCGCGACGTCTGGCCCGCTCCCAAGGATGGTGGTCGGCCCGCCCCTGAAAGAAGGTGGTGGAGAGGCCGTCATCGTAATCTGACGCCGTGATGGCCAGCGCCTCCAGACTGCCGTAGAGGATGTTGTCATCAATGCGGTGATAGTCGATGAGTTGATCCAGCAGGCGGTGCAGCGGCGCGTTGTCAAAGAGGTGAAAGGCGTGGTTGGTGTGGGGATTGATCAGCCCTGCCGACCCCTCGTACATCAGCCGCCACAGCAGGCGACCGGGATGAAAATCGAAGATGTGGTGGGTCTCGAAGCGGCGCCAGACCCACTCCAGCTTGCGCACCCCCAGATGGAAGCAGGAGGCGTAGCAGGCCAGTGCGGTGACATTGATTGCCCCCGCCGAGGTGCCACACAGGATGGGAAAAGGGATGCCGAGATTGCGCGGGTAGAGCTCCGCAATCGCCTTGAGGGCGCCGACCTGATAGGCGGCGCGAGCACCGCCACCGGTGAGCAACAACGCTGTATTGGGTCTGGCCATATGCTGGCGCCTTATCGTGTTCTGACAAGAATGTTCCCACTGACAAGTTAACTATAAGGCGCTGTATCAAATATAAAAACGGGCGCTCGCCCGTTTTTTTCATGGCCCCATGTCAAAGGGCGCGGTGAGGATTTTCCGGCCGTGCCAGCTGATCAAAGGCGGCGAATACCGGAGCGCTGGCGAGGATGCGACCGTGGCCCAGTCCCCGGGTGCTCACCAGCTGGGTATGACCATCCTGACTGGCCCGCAAGGAATCGCCGTGCGGGGCAAACCTGTCCTCCTCGTCGTGCACTATCATCGCCGCGCCGCTGCGACTGGCGAGGCGACCCAGCGGATCGACCGTGCTCAAGGGGTGCTGGTACTCCTGCTCAATCTCCTTGACCACCGCATCGAACAGTCGGATGGAGTAGCCGGAGCGTGCCACCATGCCGTAGAGCTGGGGCACATAGTCGAGCACCGGCGAAATCAACAGCAGCGGCAGGGTATCGATACCCGGCTGACGGCTGGAGAGGGTGACGGCGCCTCCCATGCTGTGGGCGATGACCCCGTGCAGCGGGCCTACTTCGCTGGCAAGCTTGGTTGCCAGCTCGTCGAAGGCGCGCACGAAACGGGGCAGGTGGCCTGTGTTGCCTGCGCTCTGGCCGTGGGCCGGATGATCGTAGGCAATGGCGGTGAAACCCTGCGCGGCGATATGGCTCATCAGCGGATAGAACTGGCTGGCGCTGCCGGACCAGCCGTGCATCAGTAGCCACAGTGGCCCCTGACCGAGCCGATAGCTCATCAGCGTCCCTTCGCTGGTATGGACGGCCTGCTTCACCAGGCCCGCTGGCTCGTGGCCATCCCGCTGGTTGCGCTGGGGGGTGAGCAGCAACTTGCTGGCGGTGCGCTTGGCATGGGTGGGGGCGAGTCTGTGGTGTAACCGGGTACCGATCCCCAGCAGCCATTTGCTCGGGCTGAAGCGGCGGGTGTTGAAGTAGATCTTGCTGCTCATGGTCATCCTGTGGTTTTTATGTGCGAACGGTCGTGCTATTTTGTCGGTTTTTAAAAATTCGTGTTGAACGGATGCCAAAACATCAGCGCCAGCTGCTCAGCAGAGCGTCCACTTCGGGCCAGAAGTGGCGGGCCGGATCCTGACACAGTTCGAGATCGTTGAACACCTGATCCGCCAGATAGAGGCCATAGAGGCGATAAACGGCGCGCCAGGGATCCATCTCCTGTCGCCACTCGCCTGCGGCCTGACCCTGCACCACCTGACGGGCCAGATAGTCAAGCCAGAAGCGCACCAGTTGCCGTGCTGCTTGTTGTACCTGGCTCTTTTGCTCATGGCCATCCTGCACCGAGGTCCAGGCGTCGAGAAACATGCAGCGTCCGGCGAAGCAGTGGTTCCACGCCTGCCAGGCGCGCAGCAGGGCGATCAGCTTGTCGTGCTGGCTATGGTGCTCCTGCTGACGTACCGGCTGGATCACTCGCAGTCGGAACACTTCGGCGGCGTACTCCAGCACGGCGATCTGCAGATTGTCTCGGGATTGAAAGTGGGCAAACAGGCCGCTTTTCGACATCTCGCAGGCGCTGGCCAGCGAGCCAATGGTCAGGCTCTCCAGCCCTTGCTGGCTCGCCTGCTCGAAGGCAGTCTGCAAAATGTTTTCCCGGGTCAGGCGCCCCTTGCTCATCACTCTCTCCTCGTTGGTGCTGGCAGCATAAAGTACGATCGTGCTAATTGTCGAGCAACAAATAGCCAGCATGGCTGGCTATGTCGTCTCCCGCGTGTCACTGCGCGCGGGGGTCAGCTCTCCTTGATATCGAGCTGTTGCAGGGCGATAACCGCCTGAGTTCGGTTCTTGACGCCCAGTTTTCTGAAGATGGCGGTGATATGCGCCTTGATGGTGGCTTCGGAGACGTTGAGCTCCCAGGCGATCTGCTTGTTGAGGCTGCCGTCGCGCAGCATGATCAGTACCTTGTATTGCTGGGGGGTGAGGCTGGCCAGCTTGCTGGCGAAATCGGGGCCATCTTCCGATTCAGGATGGAGCGAGATGCCTTCCGGCACCCAGTTATCCCCCCCGATCACCGTATTGAGGGCATTGACCAGCTCCTTCATCGGCACCGATTTGGGAATGAAGCCGAGCGCCCCGAGCCGCAACACCTGCTGGATGATGGCCGCATCTTCCGAGGCGGAGACCACCACGATGGGCAGGTCGGGATATTGGCCGCGCAGGTGGGCCAGCCCCTCGAAGCCATTGGCTCCCGGCATCTTGAGATCGAGCAGCAACAGGTCAACTTCGGGGTGTTCGCCGAGCAGGCTGGTCAGGCTGTCGATGGAGTCCGCTTCCAGCAATTGAGCGTCGTTGATGGCCATGTGCACCGCTTGGTAAAGGGCGCCCCGAAACAGGGGGTGGTCATCTGCGATGACGATGGTAAATTGGCTGTCCATATTTCGGTTAATGGCTCACATTGTTGCTAACTGATTGTTTTGAAAAATCAAACTAGCATCGCTCACCAAGAGGGTCAAACCCGCGGGTGCGCAAATGTGAAGCGACCATCGGATGTTTTGCCATCAGGGCAGATCGGCCGGTCGCAGGCAACTCATGCAGGAGGCAACAGATGGGATCCTTGGTATTGGCGGTGGGCACCGGCTCCACCTGGGCGATGCGGGCGGCACTGGTGCTCGCCATGAGCGGGCTGACGTGGCAGGAGCAGGTGTTCGATCTGGAGGATGCCAAGTCGCTGGCGCGGCTCAAGCGGCTGGCACCGGCCGGTCTGGTGCCCTGGCTCGAACACGATGGCGTGCGGGTTCACGACTCGCTGGCCATCGCCGAATATGTTCACGAGCTCTGTCCCGACCGCCAGCTCTATCCTGTTTCGCTGGCCGAGCGGGCACTGGCTCGCAGCCTCTGCGCCGAGTTGCACGCGGGATTTCGGCAGATCCGTTCCCTGCTCCCCTTCTTTCTTGGGGCGCCAACCCGTATCGATCCCCCGGTGGAGGCGGTCGGTGAGCTGGCCCGTTTGCAGGGGATCTGGTCGCAGACGCGGGGCCCCTTCTACTTTGGCGAGGCGGGCATTGTCGATGCCTTCTATGCGGTGATGGCCTATCGGCTGGCCAGCTACGGCATCCTGTTGCCCGGTCAGGCGGGAGTCTATCAGCAGGCGCTGCTCTCTTGGCCTCTGTGGCAGGAGATGTTGGTCAAGGCGCGGCTGCAGTGGCCGGTGGCGGCGCGCCAGTCACAGTGAGCCTTGGCAGATAGATAAACGAGAGAGGGGAGCCAGTGGCTCCCCTCTCTGTTGCTGGTATATATGGCCCAAGAGTTACTTCTGCCGACCGGCAAAGACCACCACCACCTTGTCATCCCCCTTCTCCCGCACGAAGGCGTAGGGGGCATCCGAGAGTTTCTGGTGGCTGCCTGCCGCAATGGCCGGATGGGCGGCGCGGAACTGGCCCAGTTGCTGCCAGTGCTTGACCAGCTCAGCCTTGTCTCCGCTGGCCAGCTCCTGCCAGTTCATGTCCGAGCGCAAGCCTTGATCGAACACCCCGCCATCCTTGGCCAGCCCGCGGCCGGACTCGTCGCCGTAGTAAAGCTGGATGCCGCCTGGCAGCAGCATAAAGTTGTTGGCGACCCGGCGCTGTAGCGGCACATCCTGATAGTCGCCAAAGAACAGCTTGGTGTCGTGGGAGCTGATGTAGCTCAGCACATTGAACTCGGGATCCTGATTGATGCGGCTGGCGTAGCTGGCATAGGTGGGCTCGGCGCTGGCCATGCACTGGGCCTGGGGCAGGGCGAACTCGCGCTGATAGTCGAAGTTGATCAGGGAATCGAAACCGTTCTGATACCAGAAATCCTTGGCGACCCCGTGATCCCACACCTCGCCCACCATGTAGAAGGGCAGATCGTCGAGGGCCTTGCCCGGGTTGTTGGTCTTCCACTCCTTGAGCGCAGCGGTGCCCGCCTGCTTGAGCTTGGCCCACACCTCGGGCTCCAGATGTTTGACGGTGTCAGCGCGGAAGCCGTCGATGCCAAAGCGGCGCACCCAGTCGGTGTGCCAGGCAATGAGATAGTCACTCACGGTAGTGTCGGGTAGCGCCTTGGCGAGGGTATCTTTTTTCGCCGCCAGCAACGGCGGCAGCCCTACCGGTTTGGCCGATTTGGTCAGAAAGTCCGGCAGCCCCGCCACCGAGCCGGTGACATCGTCGGTGCCCGGCTGCGGGTAGCCGGGCAGACCGGCGCGCACCCAGTCACCACTCCACCACTTGTTCCACGCGGGTGATTGATAGTCGATGAACTGGTTGTAGCCATGCCAGTTAAGGCCGCCGCTCGGGCGCCACTGGTTCCAAACGGTCGGCAGTTTGCCGCTGTTCTGGGTCAGTTCGGTGAGCCCCAGATCTTGCAGATCGGCGAGGGTGGCATAACCGGCGTGGTTCATCACCACGTCGAGGATGATCCGCATGCCGCGCTTGTGGGCCTCATCCACCAGGGTTTTCAGACTCTCTTCATCGCCGTAGTTGGGGTCAATCTTGGTGAAGTCGAGCGCCCAGTAGCCGTGGTAGGCGTAGAAGGGGAAGTTGCCCTGCTCGCCGCCACCAATGAAGCCGTGAACCTGCTCCACCATGGGGGTGATCCAGATGGCGTTCATGCCGAGGCTCTTGATGTAGTCGAGCTTCTCGGTCAGCCCCTTGAAGTCACCGCCATGCCAAGTGGCTACCTCATCCTGACCATCCTTCTGGCGGCCGAAGCTGTGGTCGTTGGCGGGGTCGCCGTTGTTGAAGCGGTCGGTCAGCAGGAAATAGACGCTCGCCTGATCCCAGTTGAACGGTGCTGGCTTGGCTGCGTTGACAGACTCGAGCAGCAGCAGGCCTCCGCTCTCTTTGCTCGGGGTCAGGGTCAGTTTGCCCTGTTTGACCACCGCCTCCTGTTTTGAGTAGGCATCCCTCAGTCGGGTGCCGTCGGGCCAGACCCCTTTGAGCGACACCGTGACCGGGCCGCCATCCCAGCTGATGCAGGGCTCTTGTGGTGGCTGGCGCTTGAACTCGCTCTTCTTGGTCGCCCGCAACACCTTGAGGCTGGGGGTATCCGGGTTGAAGGTGAACTGATACTCCCCGGCCAGCATCACCCGCAGGGTAAAGCTCTGATCCTTGCTGCATTTGTCCATGGGTTGGGCGGTGCCGAAGGGGAGTGGCTTGCTCTCGCTCGGGCCAAAGCTGGTACCGCAACTGTTGTCTGCGTCGCTGATGCGGATCTGGTGGCTCCCCTTGGCAAGGGGATGGGTCAGCTCCACCGTGCCCTTGTCCAGCGCGATCGGGGCCGCTACCGGTTGACCATCCACATAGAGGCGAACCTCGGGGGCGGCCATCGCCTGTTGGATGAACAGAGGGGCGGCCAGCAGGGCAAGCCAGAGAGGGGATAAGTGATGAGCACGACGCATAAGCCATTCCTTGAGCAGGGCAGTTCGGACAAGGGCCCATTCTAGGAGCAGCAAAGAGTGCCTTGGATCGGCAAAATGCCGATTTGTGACATCAGTTCAAATGGTTACGTTTTCAAGCAGAGGAAAGTGTGATGGAGGGTGGGTGGGATGCTCTGTCGATATAAATGGCGCCTATAAAAAATGCCGGTCAGGTGACCGGCATTTGGTGTATCAGGCATCGTCGTCACATCAGACGGTGAAGAACTTGAAGTTGACGAAGGCCACCGCGATGAAGGAGGCAACCATACCGCTGATACAGAGCACTGCTGGGCGGATGGCGGGCCAGCGATGGGTCAGCAGAATGATGGCCAGCAGGGTCGGGTAGAGCCCGAACATATAGCGCGGCATGGCGTTGAGGCCGGTCATCAGCGGGATGGTGCAGCAGATGAACATCAGGGTCGCTTCAGCCCAGCGCTTCTGGCTGAACAGGTAGCCGTTCAGGCACCAGCCGAAGATCACCATGATGGAGAGGTAAGCCTTGCGGCCGCCCAGCTCGAAACCGCTTAGCCACCAGTCCAGCGGGCTGTCCATATAGCGACCCCAAGCCACCTGAATGTGCTTGAAGGCAAAGGCATCGCCGGTCAGGTGATAGAGGTAGACCATGTAGGCAAACAGGCCAAAGGGGATCATCCAGAGAGTGAACACCACCTTAAAGGCGCGCTCGGTAAAGCGGAAAAATTCACGCCAGCCGTAAGCCTGCAGCGCCAGGATCAGCACCGGGAAGACCATCATCACCCCCAGGTTGCGGGTGGCGGAGATACAGACCCCCAGCACGGCCACCATCAGCCACTGCTCCCGATAGGCGAACAGGAACATCCCCAGCATCAGTGCCATAAAGGTCGACTCGGTATAACCGGAGACGAAGTAGGCGGAGAAGGGGGAGAAGGCGAGCAGCCATACGCCGAAGCGGGCGGTATCGTCACCCAGTTTGAGCTGACGCAGCACCAGCAGCATCAGCGGCAGGCTGGCGAAGAAGGAGGCGTTGGCCACAATGATGAGGCCGATCAGGCTCTCCACATTGAGCAGGTTGGAGATGGCACCGGAGACCATCGGGTAGAGCGGCATAAAGGCCCAGTTGGCCGCATTGCCCTTGCTCAGCCAGCGCGGGTAGAGGTCGTAGCCGTTCTCGATAATGCGCTGGAACCAGACGCAGTCGAACTGACAATAGGCCTGCAGCGGACCGATATCGGGGGAGCCGTAGAGCTGGACACCGAAGTAACCCATGCCATACAGCGCCACCCGGCTCAGCATGAAGGCGGCGATGATCATCAGCCAGTCACGGCCGCTGATACGCAGTGACGGGCGATAGGGGAGTGCAGCCCCGGTTAGCGGGGCAGTATTGGTCATATCATTCATCAGGCAAAAACCCAGACGCGAGAGAGAACGTAAGTGAGGACGGTAACGGTCAGGGTGGCGATGACCACCGGCAGCAGACCGGAGAGCCCCGCAAACAGCAGGCCGCTCAGGATCAGGTTACGCACCGCCAGCGAGAAGAGGGCGACCAGCAGAAACTTGCTGGCGGCTCCCTGCTTCTGGAAGGTGATGTAGCGGTGACCAAAGAAGGAGAACCAGAACGCGATGGCAAAGGCCAGCGTGGTAACCAGGTGCTCCGAGATGGTAGGCCAGGTATGAAACAGTGCGATGGAGGTGCCAAGGTCGACGAGGGTGGCCCCCCCGCCGACAAAACCGAAACGTACCAGCCGCCAGAATTCCTCGCGGGATATCATTGAGGCGCTTGCTCCTGCTGCTCTTGCGGGTGGTTGTCAGCGCTCTGCGGTTTGGCCGCATCCTGCTTGGCATACTGGCCATAGACCCCTTCAATGAGGTAGACCGGGCGCTGTTTCACTTCCACGAACATGCGGCCGATGTATTCGCCGATGATGCCGAGCGACAGCAGCTGGATACCACCGAGGAACAGCACTACGGACATCAGGGAGGCGTAACCGGGCACATCGATGCCGAAGAAGACCACCTGGGTCACGATCTTGAGGATGTAGAGGAAGGCGACGAAGGAGACGCCGACACCCACATAGCTCCAGACCCGCAGCGGCCAGCTGGAGAAGCTGAGCAGACCGTCGAGGGCGAAGTTCCACAGTTTCCAGTAGTTGAACTTGGTTTCACCGGCGTGACGGGCCGGGCGCTCGTAGGGGACGCCAACGGCACGGAAACCGGCCCAGGCAAACAGACCCTTCATGAAGCGGTTGCGCTCCGGCAGCAGCTTGATCGCCTCGACCACGCGACGGTCGATCAGGCGGAAGTCACCGGCGTTCTCCGGCAGCTTGGTGCTGGTGGAGAGGGCGTTGAAGAAGCGGTAGAAGCCACCGGCCGTCACGCGTTTCATCGGGGTATCGGCGCTGCGATCGACGCGGATGCCGTAGACGGTGTCATAGTCACCGGTCTGCCACAGTTTGACGAACTCCAGGATCAGGGCGGGCGGGTCTTGCAGATCCACGTCCATCGGCACGATGGCATCCCCTTTGGCCTGATGCAGACCGGCGGTCAGGGCCGCCTCTTTACCGAAGTTACGCGCCAGGTTGACCAGGGTCACGCGCGGGTCGCGGGCGATGGCCTGCTCGACCACTTCACGGGTGCGGTCACGGCTGCCATCGTTGACGAATACAATTTCAAGCTGGTCTTTCAGCGGGGCCAGTTCGTTGTCTATCGCGTTGATGAAGGCATCGATGCTCTCTTCCTCGTTGTAAACGGGAACGACCAGAGAGAGTCGAAAATCTGGATGCGACATAAGAACGTCCTTATTTGGGATAGTTGTTTTTATAAAACGGTATTCGGGGCAAGGATCACTGGGCTACGGTCAAACGTACCGACTGCACATTGATGGGGGTCGGTGCCGAGAGTGCCAGAAAATTGGGGCGCTTGGGATCTGCCGTGAGTGAGTCACCGGGCAGACTGAGGCGGATTTCGTTGATACCCGCCTTGGCCAGTTTCACCGTGGTAGTGAAGTCGTGACCCAGTGCCACTTTCAACAGGGCACCGGCTTCCGGGCTGTTGATGCGGGCTTGTACGGTAAGCTGATCCGGATTGGCCGCCTGCTTGGGCAGCACAAAGTAGAGACCGCCCTGACCGCTGAGCAGGGTGCCTTCATCGCTCGGCTTCTTGGCCCAGCCTTCGCTGGAGAGGAAGCGGCTCGGCTTGGTCAGATTGAGCTCGTTACCCGGCTGATAGGTCATGCTGGAGTTGTGTTCCCAGAAGCGGGTCTTGCCTTCCAGATAATAGAGTTTGTAGGCCAGGCTCACGTTGGGGTGAGCAGCCAGATAGAGGGTGTAAAGATAAAAACCGCTTAACGCCAGAATGGCAGTCAAAAAACCGAACTTTTTGTACGTCATATCACTCTCTATGCCTGACAGAATGGGTAGGCCGATGTCGCGCATATGCTAATCCAATTGCAAAAAAAGCATAGTGGATCACAAAAAAATATTTGGTCACATATTAACCCCTTTTTACCCCTGTTCCAAACGTTGCTGTTTCCCGGTTAAACAGGTCTGGCGGGGCGCAGGTTGCCAGTGGCGCTCCGGCAGGGCGTTGGGCAAATAGACGTGCTTTGCTGCGTCATTTTCTAGCGGATGCGATAGTCATCTGGCCTCTATCGCCATTTTGCAGGGGGCGATTTATGATGACTCACCTATTCGTCAAGGATGACCTATGAAGTGGCTCTCCCTCTCTCTGCTGCTTGGATTATGGGCGCCAATGGCATTGGCCAAGGCCCTGTGTCCCGAGCCTATTCAGGTCGGTTACGATAACTGGCCCCCCTACCATTATTACGAAGCCGATTCACCGCAACAGGTGCGCGGTTATGCCGCCGAGGTGCTGACGGCTGTGCTCACTTCCATGCACTGCAAGGTCAACTATGTGGAGTTGCCCTGGAAGCGGGTACTTCACGAAATGGAGTATGGTGAGATAGACATGGCGATGGAAGCGAACATCAATGATGAGCGCGCCCGTTATGCCTGGTTTTCCGACTCCTACAACCCGGGGCGCACCTTGCTGTGGGTCCGCAAGGGCAGCCACTACCCCGAGCAGGATTTGGCGAGCTGGCTGGCCAGTGGTTACTCCCTCGGTGTCACCAAAGAGTACTTCTATGGTGATGAAGTGATGTCGCTGCTCGCTCGCTATGCCAAACAGGTGAGTGCGGTGAGCGACCAGCAGAATTATGAGAAGCTGGCCCGCGGGCGGATCGACGGTTTCCTCGGTGACATGCTGGCTACCCCCAGCGCCCTCAACAAGGAGGGGATGAGCGGTCAGTTCACCAGCCACCCCATGGTGGTATCTGAATCGCCGAGCTTCTTTATGTTGGGCAAGCGCAGCTTTTCGCCGCAGTTTTTGCAACAATTCAATCAGGCGTTGGCGCGGTTCAAGGAGACAGATGCGTATGACATTATCTGGCAGCGTTATGCCCCCGGGCGCTAGCAAAGTATTGGCCGTTCACGCATCATGAGCGGCCTGAGCATCAGGTCTGCTTGTCAGTCCTGACAGAGTGAACAAACCGTTTTGAGGTACCCATGGGGATGAAGTATTGGCTGGCCCTTGCCAATCTGGTGTGGCTGGGATGTTTGCCCGCTGGCGCGGTACATGCGACCGAAGCACAAGTCGTGGTGGCGGCCAGTGAAACCGGACACGACTGGTATCAGGGCAGTCAGGCCGAACAGGCCCGTGTCGAGCTGGAGCTGCAGTTGCAAGAGGCTGTGCTGGCCCAGCTGCACCCCGATTTTTTCACGCTTTGGAAGCGCCTGCAGGCCACTCCTGCAGACAAGCGTGGCGCCATCTATGACGACATTTTTACCAAGCTGAGCCGTTTCCAGCACGCCTGGCGGGGGATGGATCTGGTTTCTCGCGAGCAGATGAAGACCCTCAAGCTCGATTTGAACCGCCCTGTGGTGACCCAGCCCAGCGATGATGACCTGCTCACCCAGGTACAATCCCTGCGCCCTCAGGTGGCGGAATACGAGGCGGTGCGGGCCAAAGTGCACAAACTGCTGGCGATGCCGATGGCCAGCAAGTGGCCGACCCTTGATATGCCGACCCTGCGTGCCGGAGAGAGCTCCGCCGAGCTCGGCCAAATCCGCGCCATGCTCAACGAGCTGGGCGACAGCGCCCCGAGCCATGGTGATCAGATTTACGATGGTGATACCGAGCAGGCCATCAAACAGTTCCAGCGTCGTCACGGTCTCACCGCGGACGGCATCATCGGCCGTCAGACCCGCTCCTGGCTCAATACCGGCCCGCAAGTGCGCGCCAGCCTGCTGCTGCGCAACCTGTGGCGTCGCGATCTGGTGGATCAACTCGCCGGTGGCCGCTACGTGCTGGTCAATATTCCCGACTACCGCCTGAGCGTGGTGGAGTCCGGCAACGAGGTGTTTACCAGCCGGGTCATCGTCGGCAAGGAGCAGCGGGCCACCCCCATTCTGGCCAGCGAAATTCGTTCCATCGTGCTCAACCCCTCCTGGCATGTGCCGCGCTCCATCCTGAGCAAGGACATCCTGCCCAAGCTGGGTCGCGATCCCGCCTATCTGAGTCGCGAGCAGTTCGAGGTGATCGACAGCGAGGGCAATCCGGTCCAGTTCACCGAAGAGGGGTGGCATCAGGCGCTGGCCGCCGGTTTCCCCTATCGCCTGCGGCAAAAGCCGGGGGATCACAACGCCCTGGGGCGCTACAAGTTCTACCTGCCCAACAATGACGCCATCTATCTGCACTCCACCCCGCGCAAGGCGCTGTTCGAGCAGGGGGCGCGCGCTTTCAGTTCGGGCTGCATCCGGGTGGAACATGCGGACGATCTGGCCGAGCTGTTGTTGGCGGACTCCCGCTATCAGCCGGACAAGGTGGCCAATATCCTCAAGGAGAGCCAGACCAAATGGTTGCCGCTCACCACGCCGATCCCGGTCTTTACCGTCTACTGGAGCAGCTGGATCGACGAAAATGGTCGCCAGCAACTGCGTAACGACATCTACGGATTTGATCGGGTCAGCTTCCAGAGCCGCCTGCTGTGATCCCTGCTACAGAGTGAAAAGCCCGGCCTGTGCCGGGCTTTTCTATGGGCGATTGAGGTTTGACAGGGCCCCCCGCCGGAGGGTAGTTTCAAGCGCCTGTATCACATTCATTCAGTGATCTTATTCAACTATTTTCGCTTGAATCTGCGATGGACGAACCCCTTATGCTGGAACAAGAGATAAGTCGACGTCGCCTGTTGTTGGGAGCCGGTTGCCTGCTGGGCAGCTCGCTGATCTCCTTCCCTGCACTGGCCAGCCGCAGTACCACCGGGCGTGAACTCAGTTTCTTCAATCTCAATACCGGCGAGCGGGTGCGCGCCAGCTATTGGGAGAATGGCCACTATCTGAGCGACGGGTTGGCCGAGCTCAACCACATCTTCCGCGATTACCGGCGAAATGAAGTGTTCAACATCGACAAGAAGCTGTTTGATCAGTTGTTTCTGTTGCAGCACAAGCTGGGCCGGCGCAGCGAAATCCAGCTGATCTCCGGCTATCGCGCCCCGGTGACCAATCGTCAGAAGCGCCACAAGAGCCGCGGCGTGGCCAAGCACAGCTACCACACCTTGGGGCAGGCGGTGGATGTGCGGATCCCCGGCGTACAGCTGGCCCATCTGCGCAAGGCGGCGCTCCAGCTCAAGGTAGGTGGGGTTGGTTACTATCCCCGTGATAACTTCGTTCACCTCGATACCGGCCCGGTGCGCAGCTGGTAAAGGGGTTGGCAAACTGCCAAGCTCTTCCCACCAGAGAGGAGATAGCGATGAAAAAGATAGTGATTTGCGGCCTGATCGCCCTGTTGTTGACCGGTTGCAGCAAGCTCAACCGTGAAAATTACAACCAGTTGAAGATGGGGATGAGTTACGCCGAGGCCAGCACCATTCTGGGCAAGGCGGAGCGTTGTGATGATGCCTTGGGCACTACCAGCTGCCTCTGGGGCGGGGAAGGGAAGAACATCAAGATCCGTTTTATCGCCGACAAGGCGACCTTCTTCAGCTCGGAAGGGATTAACTGAGTCGCAGAACGTCCATGAAAAAAGCGCCACTCGGGCGCTTTTTTGTTGCTCGCAATCTAACCCGCTTCGCCAGAAGCTGGCGTACTCAATGGGTCGCGTACTGGTAGTTGAAAGTGGGCAGACCCCACTTGAAGCGTACCGCCAGCAGCCGCAGCACAAAGCCGATTCCGATGGAACCGAACGCGGCCCAGTTGGTCGGCAAGCCCTGATCCAGCGCCAGACAGTAGAGGGCTGCGGTGATCAGCGAAATGGCTGCATAGAGCTCGCGACGAAATACCAGTGGAATGCGCTGGCAGAACAGATCCCGCAGCACCCCGCCAAAGACCCCGGTCACTACCGCCATGATGCAGGCAATACCGGCGCCGTGGCCCATATCCAGCGCCCGGGCCGCACCGAAGATGGAGAAGACCACCAGTCCCAGGGCATCGAGGGCCATGAACAGCTTGCCGAGGTAGCGCATCAGGGGGGCAGAGACCACACCCGCCATCGCAGCTGCCGCAACCAGCAGTACATATTCCGGATGTTCAATCCAGAGCAGCGGATAGTGGCCGAGCAGCACATCGCGGATGGTGCCACCACCGATGGCCGTCGCCGAGGCGATGATCACCACACCAAACAGATCCATCCGTCGCCGACCCGCGGCCAGCGCGCCGGTCATCCCTTCGGCCACCAGGCCCACCAAGAAGAGTGCATGTAACATGAGATATCCCAGGGAACGAGAAAGGCCAGAATCCTACCAACTCGTGTCATATGGGACAAGCTATCGAATGCATGCATTAATTTAATTCATGCTAAATGCGAAAAAGGCACCGTTTCGGGTGCCTTTTTCTAATCAATGTTCAAGGGTTAGCGCCCCAACTGCTCCTGCCGGTAGTGATCGACCCACATGGCGGTGGCGCCACAGATGGCTACTGGCATCACGAAGAGGTTCACCACCGGAATGGCGGAGAAGAGGGTCACCAGAGCGCCGAAGCTGAGGCACTTGCCGCGGCGCTGCTTCAAGGCATCGCGCATGGTGATGAAGTCGATCTTGTGGTTGTCGAAGGGATAATCCACATACTGGATCGCCATCATCCAGGCGCTGAACAGGAACCAGAGCACAGGCGCCAGGGTCTGGCCCACCACAGGGATCAGAAACAGGATCAGGCAGCCAATGGCCTTGGGCAGGTAATACTTCAGCTTGGTCCATTCGCGGCCGAAGGTGCGTGGCACATCCTTGACGATATCCAGCATGCCGCTGTCATTGGCGGGCTGGCCGGTGAGGATCTGCTCGACTTTCTCCGCCAGCAGGCCGTTGAAGGGGGCGGCTACCCAGTTGGCAACCGAGCTGAAGATAAAGGAGAAGACCACCAGTATGGTGATGAGGGCGATGGGCCACAGCAGATAGTCCAGCCAGTCGAGCCAGGCGGGGATCTGCTGATGGAGCCAGGCGAACAGGCCGTCCAGTTGCAGCAGCAGGGCATAGAAGGCCCCGGCAAACAGCACGAAGTTGACCAGCAGGGGGATCAGCACAAAGGTGCGGATGCCCGGTTGGCGAATGAGGGAAAAACCGCGCAGAAAGTAGTCTGCACCGCTGATTGAATCTTTGACCATATGGGGTGATTGGCTCATGTGAGCTCCATCTATGCATGGGAGAACTGCCAGCATATTACAAACAAGCCTTTGATTTGGTAAAGTCGCCGACTATTCCTTATTTCGTGCCGTGGAGACCAAAAATCGGGCATGAATGGGGATGATGCCTGCATATTACAAACAAAGCCGGGTCTGGATTTGGTAAAGTCACCTGCCCGCATCCTCTTTATTTAGCCACTGATACAGGTCGCCATGCGTCTGAAACTGATCAAACTCGCCGGCTTCAAGTCGTTCGTCGAGCCGACCCGCATCGAACTGTCGGCAGACATGACTGCCGTGGTGGGCCCCAACGGCTGTGGCAAATCCAACGTCATCGACGCGGTGCGCTGGGTGCTGGGGGAGAGCTCAGCCCGCCATCTGCGCGGCGAGAACATGACCGATGTTATCTTCAACGGCTCTATCAATCGCAGTGCACACGGGCGCGCCTCGGTCGAGCTGGTGTTCGACAATCCCCATAACCGGGTGCCCGGCGAGTTCGGCCGCTTTACCGAGATCTCGGTGCGCCGCGAAGTGCTGCGCGACGGCTCCAACCACTATCAGATCAACGGCCAGAAGTGCCGCCGCAAGGATGTGACCGACCTCTTCCTCGGCACCGGTCTTGGCCCTCGCAGCTACGCCATCATCGAGCAGGGCACTGTCAGCCGACTGGTGGAGTCGCGTCCGGCCGATCTCAAGCTCTTTATGGAAGAGGCCGCCGGGGTTTCCCGCTACAAGGAGCGGCGCCGCGAGACCGAGCAGCGCATTCGCCACACCCAGGAAAATCTGGAGCGCCTCGGCGATATTCGCGGCGAGCTGGGCTCGCGCCTTGACCACCTCAAAGCCCAGGCCGAAACAGCCGAGCGCTACAAACAGCTCAAGAGTCGTTCGCGCGCTGCTCGTGCCGAGCTGATTGGCTCCGAGTTGTGGGCGCTGGAGACGCGCCTTGGCGAGGCCAAAACCGAACTGGCGCAGGCCGAGCAGGCGCTGGCGGCGCTCGATGCCAAGCGCACCGCCGATGAGGGGCGCCACGTCACCCTGTCGGTCGCCAGACAAGAGGCGCAAGCCGAGCTGGCGAGCCGTCAGCAACAGATTTTTCTCGGTGGGCAGGCTATCGCCCGCCTCGAACAACAGCAACTGCACCAGAGTGAACTGGGGCGCGACTGGCAGGCCCGTGCAGAGGCGCTGGGCGAACGGATCGCCACCCGCAAGGCGCAGCTTGCCAGCCAGCAGGATCAACTGACCGAAGGGGTATTGCGCGCCGAGCAGGAGAGCGCCCGGCTGGAGCAGTGTGAGCAGTTGCTCACCGAGCAGCAGGAGGCCCGCCAGCACGCCAGCGAGCAGCTGGAACAGGCCCGCTTGCGCCAGCAGCAGTGGCAGCAACAGTTGGCCGGGTTGCAGGGCCAGCTCAACCAGACTCGTACCCGGTTGGGTGGCTTGCAGGAGTTGCAAGCCAAGACCCGGTTGGCCCGCCTCAAGCTGGAAGATGAACGCGCTGGCCCCCTCGGCGCTGAGAACGATGACCTGCAACCGGCCCTCGATGCCCTGAGTGGTGAGCTGGAGCTGACGCGGGCTGCCAATGGCGAGCTGATCGAGCAGCTGGCGCAGGCGGTCGACGCCCATGAACAACTCAAGCAGCAGCATGGCCAGCAGTTGAGCCTGCAGCGGGAGTTGGAGGCGCGGCTGGCGACCCTGGATCAGATCCTCGGCGAACAGATGGAGGGGGCGACTCTGGCCGACCGGTTGCAGGTGGCCCCCGAGTGGGCACCGGCACTCGACAAGGTGCTGGGTCGCTGGCTCACCGCAACGCCGGCGGACGAGTGCAATCTGGCGCAAGAGGGGCTCTGGATTGGCCCGGCGCAACCGGCGGTTGCCGGTACGCTGGCGGCGCAACTGGGTGGTGAGCATATTCCTGCCTTCCTCAACGCCATCTGGCTGGTGGAGAGCCGGGAAGCCGCATTGGCCCGCCAGCCAAGCCTTGCGGCCGGTGAGTCGGTACTGACTCCTGCTGGCGACTGGCTGGGGCCAAACTGGGCCGATCTGGGGCAGGGCGCGGCGCTCGGCACCATGGCGCTGCTCGGTGAGCGTGAGCGGTTGCATACCGAACAGGAGAAGGTGGCCGCGGGGCTGGCACAGCTGAGCGAGCAACTTGTCGCAGCCGATGCCCGGCGCGCCCAGCTTGCCAGCGCGCAGGAGTTGTCGCAGCGAACCTTGCGCGAGCAGGAGCAGAAATGGCAACAACTGCGCGAAGCCTGGAGCCTGCAACAGGGTCAGCGGCAGGAGCGGTTGCAGCGGCTCGGTCAGCTCGGCGAAGAGCTGATCCGGCTCGATCAGGAGCAGGCCGAAGAGGCAGAGCGACTGGCCAGCACCCGTGAACAACTGGAACTCGATGAGGCACGCCTTGCCGAGTTGCAGGAGCAGGGGGAGCCGCTGACGCAAGGGTTGCAGCTCGCTCAGGAGCAGCTGACCCGCAGCGAGCGGGCGGTCGACGAGGCCCGTGTGCGCCGTGAGCAGCAACAAGCGGCCTGCCAGCGTTTGCAACTGGAGTTGGGCAATCTGCGCCAACTCATTACCTTGGGCGAAGAGGAGTTGGCGAGGCTTGGGCTGGAGCTGGCCGGGCTGAAAGGGCCGGATAGTGAAGCTGTGCCGGATCTGGCGCCCCTGCTGGCCGAGCAGCGCAATCTTGAGGCGCAGCAGCTCGCCTGCCATCAACGGCTTGCGGAGCTGGAGCGCCAGCTTGGTGAGCTGGAGCAGGCCAGAAGTGCCGATCACAAGCAGTTGGTGACGTTGCAAGAGAAGCTGGCAACCCTGCGTCTTGAGCGCGAACGCAACCTCACCCGTCGACAGGGGTTGCATGAGCAGTTTGAAGAGCTGGGGGTTCGACTGGTGGATCTCGATCAGGCGGTGTTGATCGCAGCTGATCGCGGCAAGCTGCGGCAGGAGATCCAGACTCTGGAGGCGCAAGTGGAGGCGCTCGGCGCCATCAACCTGGCGGCGCTGGAGGAGTACGAAGAGGCGAAAACCCGGGCAACCTATCTTGAAAATCAGTGCCAGGATCTCGAGCAAGCGCTGGAAACCTTGAGCCAAGCCATTAAAAGAATTGATAAAGAGACACAAATACGGTTCCGGGACACTTTCGATAAGGTCAACGAAGATTTAAAATCCCTGTTTCCAAAAGTGTTCGGTGGGGGCAGTGCCTGGCTTGAGCTCACCTCCGATGATCTTTTGGAGGCCGGAGTGAGCATCATGGCGAGACCTCCGGGTAAGAAGAATGCTACCATTGCCCTGCTTTCCGGGGGGGAGAAGGCGTTAACCGCGCTTGCGCTGGTTTTTGCCATCTTCAGACTCAACCCAGCACCTTTTTGTCTGCTGGATGAGGTGGATGCACCGCTCGATGAAGTGAACGTCGGTCGCTTCTGTTCTCTTGTCAAAGAGATGTCGAGCACAGTACAGTTCGTTTACATCAGTCATAATAAGGTCTCCATGGAGATGGCTGAGCAGCTGGTTGGCGTCACGATGCAAGAGCCCGGGGTTTCTCGCATTGTGTCGGTCGATATCGGTGAAGCCGTCGCTTTGGCTGAGCAAAACTAGAAAGAGAAGCAGCTAATGCAGGAATTGCGTTACATCTTGGTTGCCCTGGGCGGTATTGCTATTGCGGCATTGCTCATTCACGGGTTGTGGAGCAACAAAAAGAATCGTCAGGCACCGATCAAAGAGAAACCGATTGGACGGATGGACTCCAAGTCGCGGGATCGTGATAACGACGCCTTCGACAGCGATGGCATCGGCCAGGTACGTGTGGTCAGTGGTGGCCGTCGTGCCGAGCCCAAGCTGCGCAGTGAAGAGAGCCGCCAGCCGGAACTCGGTCGTCGCCCTGCCGTCCCCGCCTTTGATGATGAAGATGACGAGGACGATCTGCCGCCGCCCGTAGTGCGCAAGCCTGCTGCCCGCCCGGTTCCACCGCCTCCTGTCTATGAAGAGGAGGAAGCGTTCGACGAACCGCAGCCCGAGGAGATCGACGAGGCGCCCGCCGCGCCGGTGCGCAAACCAGCTCAGGTCAATCGTCGTACCCCGGTCTACCGTTCCCGTCCCCAGCGTGAGCCCATGATGCAGTCGCTGGACGACGAGCCGCTGGTCGAGCCCGTTTACGCGACCGCCCCGACTTTTGGTGCCCGTGCCGAGACAGTCCGTACCGCCGACACCGTTCGTGCCGAACCGGTGCGTGCACCCGAGCCGGATTATCAGCCGCAGCCCCGTCATGTGGCTCCCGAGCCTGTTTATGAAGAGCCGGTCTATGTGGCACCTGCTCCGGTGGTTGAAGAGCCGCGCATGGCGCCCCAACCGGTCGAGAAGATCTGGCAGGATGTCTATGTCATTAACCTGATGGGCCGTCCGGGTCACGACTTGCAAGGTGCAACCCTGCTCTCGTCCCTGATGGCGCTGGGCTTCAAGTTTGGCGAGATGGATATTTTCCACCGTCACGAAGATCCCAATGGCAAGGGTGAAGTGCTCTTCTCCATGATCAACATGGTCAAGCCAGGCACTTTCAACCCGTACCGGATGGAACAGTTCACCACGCCGGGTGTCTCCCTGTTCATGCAACTGCCGCTGCGCAGCAATGCCGCGTTTGCCTTCGAGGATATGCTGCAGGCTGCCGATCAGCTGGCCAGCGATCTCGATGCCATGCTGACAGATATGGATCGCAGCCCGCTGAGCGACGAGACCATTGCCCGTTACCGTCACGAGCTGGCTGCCTACGAGGCCAGCCGCGACTAATACGCCATGCGGGTCGAGTGAAGAAAAATGCGGTACCCTGGTACCGCATTTTTGTTTCTACCCCGGCCGTATGTTCAATCACACTTCGAGACTTTTTCATGAGCGACAACCTCTCCCGCCACCGTCAATTGTGTGAACTGCTTACCGAATATGGTCACCAGTACTATGTGCTGGATAACCCCACAGTGCCGGATGCCGAATACGATCGCCTGATGCGCGAACTGATTGCGCTGGAGGCCGAGAATCCCGAGCTGAAAACCCCGGCGTCACCCAGCGTGCGGGTCGGTGGCCAGCCGCTGACGGCGTTCAGTCAGGTGCGTCATGAGATCCCCATGCTCAGTCTGGATAACGTCTTTAGCAGTGACGAGCTGCTGGCGTTTGAACAACGGATGAGCGATCGCCTCAAGCGTGACGTGCGTTTCACCTTCTGCTGCGAGCCCAAGCTCGATGGCTTAGCGGTGAGCCTGCTCTATGTAAATGGTCAGCTGGTGCAGGCGGCCACCCGGGGCGATGGCGCTACCGGTGAGGAGATCACCGAGAACGTGCGTACCATCAAGGCCATTCCGCTCGCATTGCGGGGCTCTGGCTGGCCCGATCGGCTGGAGGTGCGTGGCGAAGTCTTTATGCCCAAGGCCGGTTTTGAGGCGATGAACGCCAAGGCGCTGGCAGCGGGCGAGAAGGTGTTCGTCAACCCGCGCAACGCCGCCGCCGGCAGCCTGCGTCAACTCGATTCACGCATCACCGCCAGCCGCCCCCTGAGCTTTTACGCTTACGGTGTCGGTGTTGGCGGCGAGCTGCTCGGTGACTCTCACTTTGGTCGCCTCAATCAGCTCAAGGAGTGGGGGCTGCCGCTTAGTCCCGAGGTGAAGCTCAAAGAGGGGGCCGCCGGTTGTCAGGCGTTCCACGACGACATTCTGGCCCGTCGTGGCGAGCTCCCTTATGAGATCGACGGCGTGGTCTACAAGGTCGATGCCATCCCCCTGCAGGAAGAGCTGGGCTTTGTGGCCCGCGCCCCGCGCTGGGCGACCGCCCACAAGTTCCCGGCGCAAGAAGAGATGACAGAGCTTGAGAACGTCGAGTTTCAGGTCGGCCGCACCGGCGCCGTGACCCCGGTCGCCAAGCTTAAACCTGTGTTTGTCGGCGGCGTGACCGTCTCCAACGCCACCTTGCACAATGCTGACGAGATTGAGCGCCTCGGCGTGATGATTGGCGATACCGTGATCGTGCGCCGGGCAGGGGATGTGATCCCGCAGATCGTCGCCGTGGTGGAGGCGCAGCGCCCAAGCGATGCCCGCGCGATCCTCTTCCCGACCGAATGTCCTGTCTGTGGTTCTGCGGTGGAGCGGCTGGAAGGGGAAGCGGTTGCCCGCTGCTCCGGCGGCCTGTTCTGCGAGGCGCAGCGCAAGGAGGCGATCAAGCACTTCGCCGCCCGTCGCGCCATGGATGTGGACGGCCTTGGCGACAAGATTGTCGAGCAGCTGGTAGACAAGGAGCTAGTGAAGACTCCCGCTGATCTCTTCAGCCTCAACGCCATCCAGCTGGCCGGTCTTGAGCGGATGGGGCAAAAATCGGCCCTCAATCTGGTAGCCGCCATCGATGTTGCGCGCAGTACCACCTTGCCGCGCTTCCTGTTTGCTCTGGGGATCCGCGAAGTAGGGGAGGCGACTGCGCTCAACCTTGCCAACCACTTCCTCACCCTGGATGCCCTGCGCGCAGCTTCGGTGGAGCAACTGCTCGAAGTGGCCGACGTGGGCGATGTGGTGGCCAAGCATGTCTACTACTTCTTACGTCAGCCGCACAACGTGGAGGTGCTGGAAGCCTTGCTGGCTGCCGGCATCCACTGGCCGGCCATCGAGAAGAAAGAGGCCGCGGAGCAACCCTTTGCCGGCAAGACCTTCGTGCTGACCGGCACCCTGACCACCTTGTCGCGCAACGACGCCAAGGCGGCATTGCAGACGCTGGGGGCCAAGGTGGCGGGTTCGGTATCTGCCAAGACCGATGTGCTGGTCGCGGGGGAAGCTGCCGGTTCCAAGCTGACCAAGGCGCAGGAGCTCGGCATTACCATCTGGACCGAAGAGGAGCTGCAACAGGCGTTGCAGGGCTGATAGCCCTCACCAAGCCTGCTAACCGCAACACCCGATAAAAGAGAACCCGGCATGGCCGGGTTCTCTTTTTTTGTTTGGGTGGTCACTCACGCCAGAGGATCTTGTGGCGCCATTTGTCGGGCACGGTGAGCTGCCAGCGGGCCAGCTCGCTCTTGCTGAAGACATATTCGCCGCGCAGGGCCGCGCGCGGGGAGATGGTACGGGGCAGGGTGCCCGCCAGTATGGTGTTGATGAGGCTGGCTGCCTGTATCCCCTGATCGTGGCCGTCCAGCACCAGTCCGCCGATGGCCATCCCCTTGCCGACGGTAAATTCCCAGAAACAGAAGAGCGGCACCGGCGTGTTGGCACTGGTCCACTCCAGCACAGTCTTTTCGCTCACATGCTTGCCATTGTCATCGACCAGCGTGTGGTAGAGGCCGAGGAAGATTGCCTGATAGCCGTTCTTCCTGGCGTTGAGCACCGCCTCCTGCCAGAGGCTGTAATCCCCCATCAGCTGGCTGTTGATCCGGGTCTGACCGACCCGCAGCTCGGTCTGGGTCTTGAATTCATCCTCGATGGCGGTGAGGGCCACATTGCTGGAATCAAACAGCACCAGTGCCTTGTCGAGCCCCCCCATCATCTGGCTTATTTCGCTGATGTTGCGCTTGAGCAGGGGGCGCTCCAGCACGCCGGTGATCTTGATGTGGCCGACAAAGCCCTTGAGGCGCGGATTCTCGTTCATGCCAAGAAATACCACCGGGGTACCCAGCGAGGCTATCTCGTTGGCCAGATAGTTGATGGCGTTGTCATCCCCCAGTACTACCAGATCCGGTTTGCTCTTCAGATAAAAGGCGATGGCTTGCTGGGCTATTTCGTCGAACTTCTCCCGTGGATGGCGTTTGGTGTCCATATAGAAGTGGGTGATCTTGTGCTCCCCCTGCAAGCCATCGAGCAGCCCTTTGTTGTAGCTTTGGTCCCACAGGTATTCGGGATGGTAGCTGCTGATCACCAGAATGTTGGCAGCCCAGAGCGGCAGTGAGAGGGTTGATAGCAGTAGCAACAGCAGGGAGGTGCGCATGGGTTGTCCCTTGTCGAGGGGGAGAGAGTTCTTGTTCAGTATGGGCGGTTTTGGTTGGCGCTGTCATCTCGAAACCGGTGCGGCGGGGGGCGATTTTTTTCGGGTGGGCGGATCGGACGCCAGCCCGCACCCCGCTTGATGTTGGATTTGAATGGGGCTCTTTTTGGTTGGTCGTGAACTGTCCCGCTCGCTGAAAAACCTGTTCTGGATCAAGAAATGAGGCTTCGCTTTGGTGCCTAATAGACACCACATATAGGGATGCATTCGTTTTTAATCCCTATATGTTGTGTTATTAAGCTGTGTATAAGCTGTTCCCTTCCTATCTTCAGCCCAGGCTTGTCAAGCCTCGGCTGAATTTATTTGCGTCCAGGACGAGATGCCGGGAGGGGGGCCCAACAAGGGTGAGCCAGAGGCAAATGCCTGGCCTTTTAACGGGGAAAATCCATGAAACCGGTTGTGATCAAACGTGACGGATGTCGCGCACCATTCAATGCCCAGCTGATTGCAGAGGCGGTCAGCCGTGCGGCGGAAGCGGTCAATCAGGCCAATCCGGCACTCGCCTCCCGCATTGCCAATGCGGTGAGTCAGGAGCTGGAAGGGCGTGGTGAAGTTGATATCCACGAGATCCAGAACCGGGTCGAAAACCACCTGATGGCTTCCGACGATAAGGCCATCGCCCGCGCCTATATCGAATATCGCCATGACAGGGATCAGGCTCGCGAGGCGCGCGGCCGTCTGGCGCAGGAGATCCGCGGTCTGGTCGAGCAGACCAACGCCGCCCTGCTCAACGAGAATGCCAACAAAGACTCCAAGGTGATCCCGACCCAGCGCGACCTGCTGGCCGGTATTGTAGCCAAGCACTATGCCACCAGCCACATGCTGCCCCGTGATGTGGTTCAGGCCCACGAGAGCGGTGATCTGCACTTCCACGATCTCGATTACTCACCTTTCTTCCCGATGTTCAACTGTATGTTGATCGATCTGAAAGGAATGCTGACCCACGGCTTCAAGATGGGCAATGCGGAGATCGATACCCCGAAATCCATCAGCACCGCCACGGCCGTGACCGCCCAGATCATCGCCCAGGTGGCGAGCCACATCTATGGCGGCACCACCATCAACCGCATCGACGAAGTGCTAGCCCCCTATGTGACCATCAGCTGGCAGAAACACCGTGAAGTGGCCGAAGAGTGGGGCATTGCCGACGTAGAAGCCTACGCCATGGCCCGCACCGAGAAAGAGTGTTACGACGCCTTCCAGTCACTGGAGTACGAAGTCAACACCCTGCACACCGCCAACGGTCAGACGCCGTTTGTCACCTTCGGCTTTGGTCTGGGGGACAGCTGGGAGTCGCGGATGATCCAGCGTGCCATCCTCAGCAACCGCATCGCCGGTCTTGGCAAGAACAAGAAGACCGCCGTGTTCCCGAAACTGGTGTTCGCCATCAAGGATGGCCTCAACCATAAGCAGGGCGATCCCAACTACGACATCAAGCAGCTGGCGCTGGAGTGTGCCTCCAAGCGGATGTATCCGGACATCCTCAACTACGACCAGGTCGTGAAAGTGACCGGCTCCTTCAAGACCCCCATGGGTTGCCGCTCCTTCCTCGGTGCCTACGAGGAGAATGGCGAGCTGATCCACGAAGGTCGCAACAATCTGGGTGTGGTGAGCCTCAACCTGCCGCGCATCGCGCTGAAATCCCGTGACGAAGCGGACTTCTGGGATCGTCTCGATGCCTCTCTGCGGGTCGCCAAGAAGGCGCTGATGTACCGCATCACCCGTCTGGACGGGGTGAAAGCACGGGTTGCACCGATCCTCTATATGGAAGGGGCTTGCGGCGTACGCCTCAAGGCGGACGACAACGTCAGCGAGATCTTCAAGAACGGCCGAGCCTCCATTTCTCTCGGTTATATCGGGGTACACGAGACCATCAACGCCCTGTTTGGTGACAAGGTGCATCTGTTTGACAGCGCCGAGCTGCAACAGAAAGCCATCGCCATCATCGCCCGTCTCAAGGCAGCCATCGACGAGTGGAAAGAGGAGACCGGCTACGGTTTCAGCCTCTACTCCACCCCGAGCGAGAACCTCTGCACCCGTTTCTGCCGCATCGACGCCAAGGAGTTTGGCGTGGTATCCGGCGTGACCGACAAGGGTTACTACACCAACAGCTTCCACCTCGATGTGGAGAAGCAGGTCAACCCCTACGACAAGCTGGACTTCGAGGCGCCCTATCCACCCATCGCCAGTGGCGGTTTCATCTGCTACGGCGAGTACCCCAATATCCAGCACAATCTGGAAGCGCTCGAAAACGTCTGGGATTACAGCTATGACAAGGTGCCCTACTACGGTACCAACACCCCCATCGACGAGTGCTACGACTGCGGCTTCACCGGCGAGTTCGAGTGTACCTCCAAGGGCTTTACCTGCCCGCGCTGCGGCAACCATGACCCGGCCAAGGTGTCGGTGACCCGCCGTGTCTGCGGCTACCTCGGCAGCCCGGATGCGCGCCCCTTCAATGCGGGCAAGCAGGAAGAGGTGAAGCGCCGCGTCAAACATATGTAAGCCGAGCCCTCTCCCAAGGGGAGAGGGAATCGGCCGATGTACTGTTTGCGCTGCTTTGCTCCCTTCTCCCCTCGCGGGAGAAGGGTCGGGGATGAGGGGGCCGTAATAGAGAGAGATGATGCATTACCACCAATACTATCCGGTCGATGTGATCAACGGCCCCGGCACCCGCGCCACCCTGTTTGTCTCTGGTTGTGAGCACCAGTGCCAGGGTTGCTACAACCAGAGCACCTGGCGCCTTGACGGCGGCAAGCCGTTTGATGAAGCGATGAGCGATCGCATCATTGCGGATCTCAACGACAGCCGTATCAAACGGCGAGGTCTGTCGCTCTCCGGCGGCGATCCGCTCCACCCGGCCAACGTGCCCCACGTGCTGGCGCTGGTGAAACGGGTGCGCGCCGAGTGTCCGGGCAAGGATATCTGGTGCTGGACCGGCTATCTGCTCGGCGAGCTCTCGGATGCCCAGCGTGAGCTGGTGGCTTTGCTGGATGTGCTGGTGGATGGCAAGTTTGAAAAGGCGTTGGCAGACCCGGGCCTGCTCTGGCGCGGCAGCAGCAATCAGCAGATCCACGACCTCAAAGCCTGGCGTGATGCGGGTGAGCGTATCCCCTGTCTGGTTTGCAGTTGAAGTCCGGGATGTTTATGGTTAGCCCATTCCAATCCTGACGACATTTTTGAAGAGGAGAGCCGAGATGAACAATCTGCTCAAGATCCTGCTGGCCATTTTCCTGCCCCCTGTGTGCGCGTTTATCCAGGTGGGCTTTAGCCTGCACTTTTTAATCAACATCGTGCTGACCCTGCTGGGCGGTCTGCCTGGCATGGTGCATGCGCTCTGGCTGGTGGTGAGCGACAAGCGCGGCTGATGCCAGCGGTTGGTTAGTGAGCTCATTGACGATAAAAGGGCCAACCTCTCGGAGTTGGCCCTTTTGTTCATGTTCATACGAATACTTTTTCGTTAGGATGGCTGACTGACCAAAAGGGCCGCGTTGAGCGCCCCGCAGTCCGGCAACAAGCACCGGCAAAGAACAAGGAGCGTTACATGAAGTGGAAAGTCGCAGTATGGTCAGGTCTGGCAGTGACACTGTTGCTGGGGTGCTCATCCCGCCAGGAGGTGGCGCACGAGCGCACTCCGATCGCTATCCCTCTCGAGCAGCTTTCAAGCTACTGGGTTCAGGAGAAGCAGTGGTCATGGCTTGGCAATGACGAGCCCGCCTTGCCGGCCAAACCGGTCAAGGGGTATGTGGAAGTACGCTATCAAATCGACGCCAGCGGCACGCCGGTCAAACCGGAAGTGGTGGCGGCCGAGCCCCCCGGCGAGCTGGAACAGAGCGCGCTGGCGACCCTCTCGCGGATCCGCTACAGCCCGGCAGAGGGCAACCCGGATGCCATTCCGGTCGAGGTGACCAACCGCTTCGAGATCGAGATCAACTGATCCCCCACCACTCTGATGCCAGAGAAAGAGAGACCCCGGCCAGGCCGGGGTCACGTTTATTGTTGTTTGCAGTCGTTGTAGGCGGTCTGCCACTCGCCATCCTGATCCCGAAGCTCCACAAAGCCCTCATCCCCCTTGTTCCACCAGACGGCCTCATGTTCGTCCGTGTAGCGGGCGCCGGAGGCCGAGACGGCCTGGGGCAGGGTGTAATCCTTGCCGTCCGGCAGTGACAGCTTGATAAAGTTGAGGCTCTCGTCGGAGAGGGAGAAGTAGCGCACCTGCACCTTCTTGCCCTGCTCGCACTGGTAACTGACCGGTTCGCCACCTGTGACGGAGAGGGTATTGCCCTGATTGCAGCCAGCGAGCAGGCCGAGGGCCAGCGCACCAGCGGCCATCATATGTACCTTATTCATGATTACAGCTCCATTGGTGTCATACGGGCGTGAGCCTAACAGGTTGCCGTTATTGTGCAATCCGTACGGCCATTCGGTGCGTCGCTGGCTGTCCGGCATACTGTCGCGAGTGTTGAGGAGAGGAGCTCGGTGTTAGCAAGGAACAGCGATCAGTGCAAGCCAAGTTGGGTTTCAAACTGGCGGATCAGCGTCTCATAGATGCCGTTGTTCTTGATCTTCTGCAGCCCCTGTTCGAACTGCTTGGCCAGCGCTTCCCCTTGAGGTGTGTTGCGGGAGAAGGCGAGCCAGAAGCCATCGGTGGAAAGCTTGCCAACCTTGACCACCTTGCCGGTCAGCTGCTTCTGCTGGATCTTGAGATAGCCCGGCATGCCGTTCATCAGGATGTAGTCGACCCGGCCGCGCACCAGCATCTCCAGGATCTGGGCATCGGATTTGGCCTGAAAGCGGGTGATCCTGGGGTTCTCCATAAAATCGGTGGGGTAGGTGTAGCCGAGAGTGATGCCCACCCGCTTGCCCTCCAGCGAGGTGAGCTTGAGATCCCGTTGCGGCTCGCTGGCGAGGGCGAAGATGGCAAGATCCTCCTCGAACATGGGGGTATCGTGCCAGTGGTACTGGTAGCGGTTCTCTTCGGTGATGGTGGCGTTGAAGCACCCCGCAAGTTTGCCGCTTTTCGCATCGTGCATGCAGCGGGCGAAGGGGAGGGTACGAAAGACAATCTCGATCCCTTCGGCGGCGAACACCGCCTTGACCAGCTCAGGCGCCAGTCCGCGTGGCTGGTCATCCTCATTGTCCTTGTCGCGCTCGCAGTAGGGGGCCCAGTCATCTTCGGCACCAATGACAAGCGGGGTGGCCCCGAGCGGGCTGGTAGCCAACAGTACCAGACAAACCAGCCACTTTTTTAACAACTGAACCATAAGTGCACCTCATCAACAGCAGCCTTACAAGCATAGCCACACTTCTGCGCTGAGCTGTGGCGGCGGGGGGGGGGATGACAAGGGAGGCACACGAGGGAGAGAAAAAACGCCCCGGCAGGCGACGGGGCGAAAGAGAGCTCATCCATGGGCTGACAACAGTGCTTACAACAGACTATCAATAACCGAAGCGGGTCGCCTCGAAGCGGTTGAGCAATCGGTGGATGAGGTAGCAGGCCAGCAGGGTGGCTACGATGGCAAACAGGATGCTGCTGACCCGGTAGAGGGCGCTGAACACCAGATCGTTGCCCGGGGTGAGGTACTGGCCAAACAGGATCCCCAGCGTAGTGAGGGCGCCAAAGCCAACACCTGAACCGCTAGCCTCCTTGAGATGGGCATGACTGAACAGCATGGCGCCGAGCCACAGCAGCGGGGCGACCAGGATCAGTTGCCCGGACCAGTCATAGAGCAGCAACTGGCCAATGATGCCAAAGCTGACACCGAGCAGGGTGCCTATGGCTCGTTTGCGAGCATAGCTGAGGGCGCCGTTCCAGTGCATGGGAAACAGCAGTACCAGAGTGGTCGCCTGAGCCGACATGGAGTCACGTAGATCGAAGGTCTGGAACACCAAGAACGAGAGGGTGGCGATGCTGGCTCCCAACAGTGCTTCGTGACGCATCCGGTGAGGGGCCTTGGGGGCGGCTACCGCCTTGGGGCGTGGCTCCACATCCGGGAACAGGGCCGTCATCAGATAAGCGGTCAGCACAGAGAGTATACTGGCCCATATATTGTTAAAAATGAGGTCGTTCAGATCGGTCTGGGGGTAGCTGGCAAAGTGCAGCATGATGCTCAGATTCAGCACACCGCAGGAACCGAACAGGAATAGGCTACCCCGGGACATGGCTGCGAAACGATAGAGAAACATGAAAAAGGCCAAGAGGGTCATCAGCGCAGGGTGGCCGCCAAACAGCCCACCAAGCAGCCCTACCTCCACGCCACCGACAACGGCGGAGGCGATCAGCTGGCGTGCCGCATGGCCGTTCATCACAGGTAATATCCCCAGTAGAAACACCGGGATAGCCGTGTAGAAGACACCATAATTCCAGTTGAATATTTTGCAGAGCAGAAAGCCCGTGGTGCAGCCAAAGGCGATGCGCAGGCATTGGCGCAACTCGTTGCCTGTCAGGGGTCTGTGCCACCGAGTCATGGTTGTCACCTTAGTAGATGTAGTGCAGCAGGCTGAGCAGATGGATCTGGGCACGGGCCAATGTAGCGGTCAGGCTATTGTCCGGCAGCAGTTGTACCGTGGCACGGGCACCGGCCGGAAGATGGCCGGGAAGTTGCTCCAAGGTCAGGCGCAGACGCAGGCGTTGGGCATCCCGCACCCAGCGGTCAGATTCCACCGGGGCTGCCAGTGTGCCATTAGCGTCAAACTGACCGGCGCTGACCCCAGCATCCAGACTATTCACCCGAGCTGGATAGAGTTCGCCGGGATAGCCATCGAAGGCGACCAGCGCCCGGGTTTTATCCCCAACATGGCGCAAACTCTTCTCGCGAAAATCAGCGATTACGTCAACCTGATCCGCCACCAGTGCCAGTAGCGGACTGCCCGCATTTGCCATGCTACCCGGTTTAAGCTGCAGGTTGGTGATGGTGCCATCCTGATCTGCATGGACCTGGCTGTAAGCTAGAGCCAGCTCGGCTTGAGCCAGCTTGTTGCGTGCCTGACGTAGCAGCAGGTTATCTTCCCCGCGGGAACCCCGGTTGGCCCTAATCTCATCCAGTTTGGCCTTGCTGGCCGCCAGGTTGGCCCGGGCGTTGCGCAGGGCGCTGTCCGCCTCGTCTTTTAGCTGCAGTGACACCATGTGTCGCTGGTAGAGGGCGTTGATCCGTGCCGCTTCCCGTCCCTTTTGATCGGCGAGAGCTTTCTTGGCATTGATATCCGCATCGGCGGCGGCCAACGCTGCATCCAACTCGTTGTTTTGCTGCTCGGCTTGGTCCAGGGCGAGCTTGGCCTGTTCCACTGCGAGTTCAAAAGGCTCGGGATCCAGGGTAAACAGCAGATCCCCTTTTTTGACATGCTGGTTGTTGTTAACGGCAACGTCGACCACTTTGCCGCTGACTTGAGGGGCCAGCTTGGTCACGACTCGGGTCGCCATGGCCTGGGGAGTGAGGGGGAGCATCAGATCAGCCAACAGAAAGTAGCAAAAGATAATGATAAACCCGGTCATGGACCATTTGATCCAGCGGGCAAATTGTTGATCCGGGGTCATCTTATTCTCCTGCTTCATGATTGTCCGATGGCTCGACTGCCTGCTGCTCGTGGTGCCACTCGATCCTGCCGATGGCATTTGCCGAGATACGCTGCACGATGGCTTCGAATTGACGCAGGCTTTGCTCATCGATGCCGACCAGCAGCTCCTGACGAAGGCGCATGATGCGACCGGCTATCTGATCGAGCAGGGTTTGGCCTGCGGGGGTCACGCAGACGATGCGGGCCCGCTTGTCCTGACTGCAGCTGTGACGTTCAATCAGTCCCTGCTCCTCCAGCTGGCCCAGGGTGCGCATCAGGGAGGGGAGCTCGATCTCGAGGGCTTCGGCCAGGGTCTTCTGGCTGACATGGGTCCCCATGCGAGAGAGCTTCCATAGCGCGGTCCAACGGGCATGGGTGAGGCCAAGGGGAGCCAGCTCCAGATCGGCGGTAGTACGCCATAGCCGGTGCATCCGCGCTATTTGCTCGGCGAGCGACAGCTCGCGCAACCTTTCCAGATCAGTCATCTTCTTACCCTTAATGTACTTAGCCTGCTAAGCATTTTACTTGTTTAGCAGGCTAAGTAAATAGTGTGATGGGGATCATGTTTCTGGTCGGATCTTTCGTTGGCACGAGTGAGCAGCATTCGAGCCCCTGATATTGTTTGCAGTGCTGATTCACTCGGGGCTCTCTTGCCGATTCGGATATTGCGCCGTGAATGGAGGATATCCGGCAGTTATTTTCATGAAATTTTCAGCTTCAGTGAGCAGCTCTTTTTTTATCCGCTAATATTGATGTGGTTATAAAACAAGGGGGAAACGGGTTGTGGATGGATATGACAGTGGATGTGTGTATCTGGCAATTGAAGCGCTGTTGAGTGATGGGGAATATGGTGGAGAGTCACACCATGGCGTGAATCGGGAAGGCGCAATCAGAAGTACCGATATCAGTCATGATTTTGACCCAGCCAATATTCCATTGCTGTTGGCAGAATAGACCTGACCGTGTGTGATCCTTGTGAGTTCAAGCCAGTGCTCTGGTATTCGCTGGCTTGGCTCATCACTATTTTAATCTCCCCTTTTTGCATCTTTCTCCTCACCCTTTTTCATCGTGCGTGCTTCCTGCACGCCGACTCAAACCCTGATGTGGCACTCGCGTTATGGCGATGACATTGCCCGCTGATTATCACTCACAGGAGCTGTGGCGATAAATGGTCGCAGAGCTTGTCATCTGGCTCTGTTATTTCCCCGAAGGGGGAGAGATCATCGCATCGTTATTACTGCTGATCACCCAAATATCCGCCATTGGGCTCGCTCGTTTTATCGTCCAATTTCCTGGTCGAGCAGGGCATCGGTGATCTGGTGTTCTATTGTGCAGCACGCGTTGGCGGCACCATGATGTTTAAGTTTTTAATGTTTTTATATGGCTTTGCAGTCTGGCTAACCGACAGGGGCGAGGGGGAGCAATAAAGTAGCGGCCACAATCACACGCAGAGTACATAACAATGAAAAACCTCTCTCCCCTACAAACCACACAAGAAAAGGCCGCCTTGATGGGCGGCCAACAAATTGCCGGTATGCCGCTCTTTATATTTCTGGGGCTGGCAACCTGCGTTCTCTTTTCCGGCTGGAATGGCTCGCTGCCGCTGGGCATGGTCGGTGCGCTGGCGTTGATGTTTGTGCTTGGCACCCTGCTGACCGAGCTGGGTGAGCGGATCATGCCGATCCGTGAATATCTGGGGGGCGGCACTATCTTCGCCATCTTTGGCGGCGCCGCCCTGTTCGAATACCAGCTGCTGCCGGTGCAGGCGGGGCAGGTCATCACCAACTTCATGAAGGAGGGAGGCTTCTCAACTTCTTTATCGCCAGCTTGGTGACTGGCTCCGTGTTCGGCATGAGTGGCGCTTTGCTGAAAAATGCCGCCATGCGCTACCTGCCGGTCATTCTCGGTGGCGTCGCGCTGGCACTGCTGAGCGTGGGGTTGGTCGGCTCCCTGATGGGGTATGGCTTCAAGAATGCGGTGCTGCTGATCGGCCTGCCGATCATGGGCGGTGGCATGGGCGCCGGTGCGGTGCCGTTGGTGGAGATCCTCTCCGACCCGATGCAGATGTCCAGTGCGGACCTATTGTCACGCATGGTACCGGCGGTGGTGATCGCCAATACCCTGGCCATTCTGGTGGGCTCCCTGCTGGCGCGGCTCGGTCGCCGTTACCCCTCCCTGACTGGCAACGGCAAGCTGTGGTTAAAGAGAGTAGCCAGAGCATTGCCGATGAGCAGGCCGAAGCGCCGACCCTGCAGAGTCTGGGTATGGGGCTTTTTATCAGCTCCAGCATGTTTGTGCTGGGCTCCCTGCTTGGCAACTTTATCCCCATGCACCCCTTTGCCCTGATGATTTTGGCGGTCGCTTTTATCAAGGTGAGCGGCGTGCTGCCGCGCCGTTATGAGCAGGCGGCGGCCGACTGGTATCAGTTTGTGGTGAGCAACCTCACCCCCTCCCTGCTGGTGGGGATCGGCGTCGCCTATACCAGTATTCCGGAGCTGATCAGCGCCTTCTCCATCAGCTACTTCGTGCTGGTCATGGTCACCGTGATTGGCGGCGCCCTCGGCGCGGCGCTGGTCGGCAAGCTGATCGGTTTCTATCCCATCGAGGCAGCCATCACCGGCGGGCTCTGTATGGCCAACATGGGGGGCACCGGCGATGTGGCCGTGCTCTCGGCGGCCCAGCGCATGAAGCTGATGCCCTTTGCCCAGATCTCCTCCCGTCTCGGCGGTGCCGTGATGCTGATTTTGGCGACCGCTCTTATCTCCCTGCTTGCCTGATACCGGATTGAGGAACAAACAAGATGAACGACATCATGATGGGCACCAGCCTGCCCTATGCAGAACGCAAGCGTCAGGGTGTACGCGGCCGCATGCCGCATAAGGAGGAGTCCCTCTCCCAGCAGCGGCGCCGGATCTACCGATTGGTCAGTGCCATGCAGAGTCCGTTTGACCAGCATCTGCTGCTGCGCCAGCTGCAGGAGGACAACCCTGTACTCTTCTACGATCTGGTACGCCACCACCTGCCGGAGCTGCTGCCAATCATCTACACCCCGGTGGTGGGGGAGGCGTGCCAGCGCCACAGTGACCTCTATTTGCGCAGCCACGGGCTCTATCTCTCCTGGCACGACAGGGACGATCTTGACGACATCCTCGAGTCGGTGGAACAGGAGGTGGAGGTGATCGTCATCTCCGACGGCGAGCGGGTGCTGGGGCTCGGCGATCTCGGTATCGGCGGCATGGGGATCTGCATCGGCAAGCTGGCGCTCTACTCCGCCGCGGGTGGCATCAACCCGGCACGGACCCTGCCGCTCTGCGTCGATGTGGGCACCAACAACCCCGAGCTGCTGGAGGATGACTCCTACCTTGGCTGGCAATCCCCGCGCATTGACGGCGAGAGCTACTACCACTTCATGGACAAGGTGGTGGCCGCCATTCGCAAGCGCTGGCCGCAGGTGGTGTTGCAGTTTGAGGATTTCGCCGGCAAGCACGCCGCCAACCTGCTGGCCCGCTATCGGGACGAGCTTTGCATGTTCAACGACGACATTCAGGGAACGGCGGCGGTCGCCTCCGCCTGCGTGCTGGCCGGATTGCAACAGGCGGGCACTGCCCTGTGCGATGCCCCGGTGCTGATCGTCGGGGCGGGCTCGGCCGGCTGCGGCATTGCCGCCATGTTGGCCCAGCTGGCGGGGAGTCACGACGGCGTCTGGTTGTTTGATCAGGATGGGGTGGTCTGCTGCGATCGTCCCAACTTGACCCGCGCCCAGCAGCCGTTTGCCCGCGCCGTGGAGGAGGCCAACAGCTCGCTGCTGGAGACCATCCGCCAAGTGCGACCGGCGGTCTTGATTGGCGTGAGTGGTCAGGGTGGCCTCTTTACCCGTGAGATATTGCAGGCGATGGGGGAGGTGTGCGAGCAGCCGGTGATCCTGCCGCTCTCCAATCCGACCCGCAGCGCCGAGGCCACCCCCGAGCAGGTGTGGGCCGCCACAGATGGCCGTGCGCTGCTGGCTACCGGCAGCCCTTTTGCGCCGGTGACGGTGGCGGGCGAGCGGCGGGTGGTCTCCCAGTGCAACAACGTCTATGTCTTCCCGGGGATTGGTCTCGGAGCCTGCGCCGTCAAGGCGAGCCGCATCAGCGATGGCATGTTGCTGGCCGCGGTGCGGGCGGTCGGTGCCTATCCGCTGTTGGCGGGTCGGCTGCTGCCTCCCATCGAACAGGTGGGGGAGGTGGCTCGCGCCGTCGCCAGAGCGGTGGCGCTCTGCGCCCGTGAGGAGGGTTTGGCCGATTTTGCCGGTGATCCGGCACCTTTGATTGACCAGACTTGGTGGCATCCGCACTATTGGGTGGCTTCCTGACGTTGCAAGGTCCGTGCATGAAACTTCGCCACCAGCTGGTTACCCTCTCCCTTGGGCTCTCCCTGCTGCTCATCATCATTCTGGGCAGCCTGCTCGCGCTCTTTATCCGCCACCTGCTGGAGAGCAATCTGGAGGAGAAGGGGGGCGATCTGGCCCGCATCATGGCGGCTGACAGCCGGGTGGTGGCGGCGCTGCATCAGGGGAGCGAGCCTGCGCTGCGCGATTACATGGAGGAGGTGTGCCGCCGCACCGATGCCGCCTATATGGTGGTGACCGACGAGCATGGCCGTCGCCTCAGCCACCCCAACTCCGCTCTGGTGGGGGGACAGTTTCGCGGTGAGGATCTCTGGCCAGCGATCCACGAGCGGCGCAGCTACTGCTCGCGCGACATGGGGACCATGGGGCCGGCGATCCGCTGCTTCTCCCCGGTGGTTGGGGCTGACGGGCGCGCCATGGGGGCCGTGGTGGTGGGCTACCTGATGCAGCAGGTGGAGGGCATCTACATGGAGCGAATTGCCCTGCTCATCAGCGCCATCGGCGCCGTCTTTGGTTGTGGCCTGCTGCTGGCGCTCTGGGTGCAATATCTGCTGCGCAAGACCCTGCTTGATCTGGAGCCGGAGGCGATCGTCCGCCGCTTCACCTTGCAGGATCTGGTGCTCGAGCAGATCGCCGAAGGGGTGATTGCGCTGGATGGCCGCGGCCACATCGCCATGATCAACAGCACCGCCATCTATCAGCTGCGGCTGCCTGCCACCGGTCGTCACGCCCTGCAGGGGCAGGCGCTGGCCGAGCTGGTGCCACCGCTCGCGCCCGTACTCGAGCAGGAGGGCGAGGTGGCCTTCACCATTCAGGGCGAATCGTTCGTCGGTCGCTGGCAGGTGGTGCATGGCAAGGAGCCCGGGCGCCTCCTGATCTTCAGTCGTCCCGAAGTGGCGACCAGTCTGGGGGTACAGGTCACCCACCTGCGCCAGTACGCCGAGATGCTGCGGATGCAGAGCCACGAGTTTGCCAACAAGCTGAGCAGTCTCTCCGGCCTGCTGCAACTGGGCCATGTGGATCAGGCGGTCGAGCTTATCCAGCAGGAGAACGAGGCGTGCCAGACCCTGCTGCAGGAGCTGCTGGAACTTATCGACAACAAGCCGGTGGCTGGCCTTATCCTCGGCAAGTTCAGCCGGGCCCGCGAGCTGGGGGTCACGCTTGAGCTCGATCCCGATTCGGCGCTCGGCGAGTATCCGGCCGCCGTCTCGGCCGATCTCATCACCCTCATCGGCAACCTGCTGGACAATGGTCTGCAGGCGGCCTGGCGCAATCGTCAGCAGTGTCCGCCGCGGGTGTTGCTTTCGCTGTGCGATGTGGGGCGCCGGTTGGTGATCGAGGTGGAGGATAGCGGCGAGGGGGTGGACGAGGATCTGGCCGATCACCTGTTCGATTACGGGGTGAGCCGCCAGAGCGGCGATCATGGCGTAGGACTCTTTCTGGTCAAGGAAACCGTGGGGCGCTACGAGGGTGTGATAGAATGGCGCCGAACTGTCGAGCAGACCACCTTGTTTGGCATCTACCTGAATAAAAACAAATTAATGTGAGCCATGGATCCAATACTCACCCTTGTTATTGAAGATGACGATCGGATTGGTGCCATCTTGTCCGAGCTGGTGGCCTCCACCTCCGGTTTCTCCCTGCTGGGGCGGGCCGGTACCCTGGCCCAGGCCGATGCCATGCTGGCTGGCGTGGTGCCGCAGCTGTTGCTGGTGGATATCTCCCTGCCTGACGGTTCCGGCCTTGAGTGGGTGAGCCGCCTGCGCAGCCACAACCGCGAGGCTTATGTGATCATGGTGACCGCCTCGCGCGATGTGGAGACCATCCAGCAGGCGCTCAATCTCGGGGTACATGACTACATCATCAAGCCGCTGCGGCTGTTTCGCATCCAGCAGAGTCTCGACGAAATCCTGCAACTTCATCAGAAGCTCTCCGAGCCGGGACGGCTGGAGCAGGAGGACCTCGATCGCCTGCTCGGCAAGGGCCGTGCCCAACCCAAGGAGGTGCGTACTACTCCCAAGGGGATCGACAGCATTACCCTGCGTCAGGTGCTCGACCTGCTTGCTGCCGAGCCCGAGAGCGTCTTCTCGACCGATACGGTGGCGCAGCGGTTGTCGCTGAGTCGCACCACGGCACGCCGTTATCTGGAGTATCTGGAGTCGGAAGATCGGGTGGATGTGGATCTCAACTACGGCCAGCGCGGACGACCGGAGCGGCGCTACCGCTGGCGCCGGGCGGGGTGAAGTTGGTTCACAGTCGCCAGAACACGATAGAAATGAACAAGGGAGCCAGCGGCTCCCTTGCTGTTTTTGGCATGTTGCCCGTCAGGCCGCATTGCGCTCCGGCAGTGGGACACGCTTTTTCAGCTGGGAGATCATCACGCCCCCCAGAATGAGGCCACCGCCCAGCAGGTGGTAGCCGTGGATCGGCTCACCCAGACCGACGACGGCGATAAGCGCCGTACAGAGTGGCATCAGGTTCATAAAGACCGATGTGCGCTCTGCCCCCATGCAGGCGAGGCCGCGCATCCAGCAGTAGGCCGCCAGCAGGGAGGAGGCGAGCCCGGCGAAGAGCACCAGCCCCCACCCTTCGGCTGGCACCGCCATCGAGTCGGCACTGAGAGCGAGCGGCACCAGCAGTAGCACGGCCAGCAGGATCTGCATATAGAGGTTGAGCCAGGGGCCAAACGGCAGTTGCCAGCGGCGGATCAAGAGGCCGTAAAGGGCGTAGCTGGCGGAGCCGAGCAGCATCATGCCATCCCCCGGGTTGATGCCGTTATGGAGCAGGGCGAGCGGTTCGCCCTTGCCAAGCAGCCAGAGCACTCCGAACAGGGAGAGACTCATGCCGAGCAGTGCCTGTTTGCCGGGACGCTGGCCGAAGAAGAGCGCCCCTTGCAGCAGAGTAAGCAGCGGAATGAGGGAGCCGATCACCCCCATATTGGTGGCCGAGGTGCTGTGGGCGGCGTAGTAGGCCAGACACTGGTAGAGCACCATACCGAGCGCCGCCAGCACCAGCAGCTTGCCGAGCCAGGGGCGAACCTCACTGCGTCGCCGCCAGAGGGTGGGCAGACAGAAGGGGGTCAGCGCCAGGGCGGCAATCACCCAGCGATAGAAGGAGATGGCCGCGGGGTCGAGCACGCTGGCCGCCGCTTTGGAAACCACGGTATTGGTGGCCCAGATCAGCACCGCCATCAGCGGAAACAGGAGGGGGGAGAAGAGTCGCATCAAAGGCTCCTTATTAACAGGGGGCCAAGTCTACCCTTGTCTTTATATTATCAAGTAGCGTAAAACAGACAGATGACCCAGCAGAAAAGACAACTCTTTCTGATGCACCTTATTCCGGCCCACCCGGACTGCGTTTGCTCGCAACTGATGGCTGCTTTTGGCCTGTGCCGGAGACCGAGCCAACAGGGCGTTGCATCACGCCTGTTCCTCTTTCTCGCTGACAAGGGACGCTGATGGCCACTCACCACTTTCAGCCGGTAGATGTCGTTCTGCCCGCTCCCAATCCGCTCTTTTTCAGTTACCAGCAGATGCTGGCCGACAGCGCGACCGTGCTGCACTCCCACCCCTGGGGCCAGCTCAACATGATCAGCCTGGGGATCATGGAGATAGAGCTGGGGGAGCAGCGACTGGTGGCCCCTGCCGACTACCTGATCTGGGTGCCGGCGGATCTCGAGCACACCTCCTACAACGAGCAGACCCTCGACTACACCTCTATCTACGTCAGCCACGAGATGGCGGCCAAGCTGCCGCCAGAGCCCAGATTGCTGCTGCTCACCCCGCTGATCCGCGCCCTGCTGAGCGACTTTTGCGAACGGCGGGTAAGCCATATGGCGGATGAGTGGGATCAGCGTCAGGCCGAGTTGCTGGTGGAGCGACTGGCGCGCACCCGCTGTCAGGAGAGCTACCTGCCGATGAGTCAGGACAAGCTGTTGGCTCCCATGCTGGCGGCGTTACACAGCGATCCTGCCGATCCCCGTACACTGGTCCAGTGGGCCGGACAACTGCACACCACAGAGCGCACCCTGGCGCGGCGCTGCCTGCGGGAGCTGGGGATGAGTTTCGGTCAGTGGCGGGCACGGCTGCGGCTGCTCAAGGCGCTGGCCTGGCTCAAGGGGGACATGCCCATTCAGGAGATCAGCTGGCGACTTGGTTACGGCTCCACCTCGGCCTTTATCGCCATGTTCAACCGGGAGCTGGGCTGCTCCCCCCAGCGTTATCGCCTACAGTCAGCCCGATAACAAATCGCCAGACATGTCATCTGATGAAGCAAAACAAGGAGGGCGCCCGCAGGCGCCCTTTCTGATGACATCTGCTCGCGCTAGAAGAAGCCGAGCGGGTTGATGTCGTGGCTCACCAGCAGGTTTTTGGTGTTCTGATAGTGGTCCAGCATCATCTTGTGGGTCTCGCGGCCGATCCCCGACTTTTTGTAACCGCCAAAGGCGGCATGTGCCGGGTAGGCGTGGTAGCAGTTGACCCAGACCCGGCCAGCCTGAATGCCACGCCCCATGCGCCAGGCTAGATTGCTGTCGCGGGTCCACAGGCCTGCCCCCAACCCGTACTGGGTGTCGTTGGCAATCGCCAGAGCATCCGCCTCGTCCTTGAAGGTGGTGACCCCGAGTGCCGGCCCGAAGATCTCCTCTTGGAACACCCTCATCTTGTTCTGGCCGGAGAAGATGGTGGGCTGGATGTAGAACCCCCCCTCCAGTCCGCTCACCTTGGCCGGGCCGCCGCCGATCAGCATCTTGGCCCCTTCGCCGCGGCCGATCTCCATGTAGCCCAGGATCTTGTCGAACTGCTCGCGGGACGCCTGCGCGCCCACCTGAGTGGCGGTATCGAGGGGGTTGCCCTGCACTATGGTGCGGGCGCGGGCCAGCACCCTGTCCATGAAGTCGTCATAGATGCTGGCCTGCACCAGCGCGCGGGAGGGACAGGTACACACTTCCCCCTGGTTGAAGAAGGTCATCAGCATCCCTTCTACCGCCTTGTCGATGTAGCTGCTCTCGTGCTGCATCACGTCGGCGAAGTAGATATTGGGGGACTTGCCGCCCAGCTCCACGGTGGAGGGGATCAGCTTGTCGGCTGCGCAGCGCAGGATATGGGCGCCCACTTCGGTCGAACCGGTAAATGCCAGTTTCTGGATCCGGTTGCTGGTGGCGAGCGCCTGACCCGCCTCGGCGCCGAAGCCGTTGACCACGTTGACTACGCCAGCAGGCAGGATGTCCTTGATGAGATCCATCATCAGCATGATGGTGACCGGGGTCTGCTCGGCGGGCTTGAGCACGCTGCAGCAACCCGCCGCCAGCACAGGGGCCAGCTTCCAGGCGGCCATCAGCAGCGGGAAGTTCCATGGGATGATCTGGCCGACCACGCCGATGGGTTCCTTGAAGTGGTAGCTGACGGTGTTCTGATCCAGCTCGGCGGCCGAGCCCTCCTGAGCGCGAATGCAGCCAGCGAAGTAGCGGAAGTGATCCACCACCAGCGGCAGGTCTGCCGCCAGGGTTTCACGCACCGCCTTGCCGTTCTCCCAGGTTTCGGCGATGGCGAGCCGTTCGATGTTCTGCTCGATGCGATCGGCGATGCGCAGCAGCAGGTTGCTGCGCTCGGTGACGCTGGTTTTGCTCCAGCTGGTGAACGCCTTGTGGGCGGCATCCAGCGCCAGCTCGATATCGGCGGCGTCGGAGCGGGCGACCTCGCAGAATACTTTGCCGTCCACTGGCGAGATGTTTTCAAAGTAGCGGCCGGCGCGCGGCGCCACCCACTCACCACCGATGAAGTTGTCGTAACGGGGTTTGAAGCTGACCAGGGCACCAGCCTGACCGGGAGCGGTATAAATCATCTCATCATCCTTTATGTGTGTGATCCTGACCGGACTGGCTGACAGACCGGTTGCCAGCTGATATCGCAAGGGGCGTGCCAAAGGGTCTGACCAGCAGGCAGGATGTTACAAAAACGTTATCAAATGGGATGTGGCAGCGTATCTTGGTTAACCAATGACCACGGCTATTGCGATAAAACTGTACCGTTTCTGGACAGTGGCCGAGACGGTCGTGCTGTTTGTGAACAGGAGGCGTGATGAGTGAGTCACTTCAACCCGGTCCCGGTCCGATCCTGCGTTCCTGGCAGCGTTGCCTGCACCAGGGGCTGAGCCGTCAGCAGAGCGCCGATCTGGACTTGCTGCCCCAAGGGGAGCTGTCGGCCCGTCAGGAGCAGCACAGGGCGCTGATTTCCTGCTTCCAGCGCTTCGTGCTGCCGCTGTTTGTTCAGTTGCTGGCGGGCCGCCCCTGTCGCCTGTTGTTGTGTGACGGTGAGGGGGCCATTCTGGCCGCCAGCGGTGATGAGGGGTTCGCCCGCCATGCCGAGCGTATCTTTTTGCGCAGTGGCGCCCGCTGGGGTGAGGCGAGCAAGGGCACCAATGCCATCGGTACTGCGCTGGCCGAGCAGAGCGAAGTGCAGGTGCTCGGCAATCAGCACTTCTTCGCCCAGCACAGCTTCCTCAGTTGCAGCGCTTGCCCGTTGCTCGGGCCGGATGGGCAATTGCTCGGGGTGCTCGACATCTCCACCGATGCGGCCCATCACGATGGCGACATGCTGGGCACGGTGCGGCTGCTGGCCATGACCCTCGAAAACGCACTATTGGTTCGTCAGCCGGGCTGGCTGGTGGATCTCGATCCCCAGAGCCTCTGGTCAGCTCGCCTGTTGCTGGGAGAGGAGGGGGAACTGCTCGGCGCCAACCGGGCAGGCCGGCTCTGGCTCGGCCAGCACCCTTTCGATGGCAGGCAACTGCTGCGCGAGGGGCGTGGCTTGCGGCTGGTGCCAGAAGCGGACGCGACACCTTCCCGCGCCGTGCTTCCGGGTCACTCAAGCCCGGTGCCACATCCGCAGCAGGTGCCGCTCAAGATGCTGGAGCGCGGCATTTCGCTGCTTATCGAGGGGGAGACCGGCAGCGGCAAGGAGCATCTGGTGCGGGCCCTGCACCGAGCGTCGAGTCGGCGGGAGCAGCCACTGGTGTGCGTCAACTGCGGCGCATTACCAGCAGATCTGGTGGAAGCCGAGCTGTTTGGGTATGTGGGCGGGGCCTTCAGCGGTGCCCGCAGCCAGGGCAGTCAGGGTTATCTGCGTGCAGCCCACGGCGGCATGCTGATGCTCGATGAAATTGGCGAACTGCCGCTGCAGGCTCAAACCCGACTGCTGCGTGTATTGCAGGAGCGCAGCGTGACGCCGGTTGGCAGTCACAAGCCGGAGGCGGTGGATTTCTGGCTGGTCAGTGCCAGCCACCGAGATCTGGCGGCCATGGTGCAGAGTGGCGCATTTCGCGAAGACCTCTATTACCGGATCTGCGGCTGGCGCCAGCAGCTGATGCCGCTGCGCCGTTGGCCTGCCACTGAGCGTCTGGAGCTGATCCAGCGACTGTTGGCAGAGATGGACCCGACCCTGCGTCTGACCCGCGATGCGGAGCAACAACTGCTGGCCCATCCGCTCCCCGGCAACGTGCGCCAGCTCAAGCAGGCACTGGAAGTGGCCTGTGTGCTGGCAGAGGGGTTGGGCTGGATAGAACCCGCCCACCTGCATCTGCCCAGTGTGGCCACAGAGCCCGGCGTCTTGCCGATGGGGGAGGCGACCAGCTTGCGTGAACAAACCCGGCGGCAGGTGCAGCAAACGCTGGCGGCATGCGGCGGCAATGTGAGCGAAGCCGCGCGCCAGCTGGGGATCAGCCGCACCACCCTCTACCGGACGCTGCGCGAAGCCCCTTGAGTGCTCACTCCCCCTCATCGGTCGTTTCAAGACGCACATGACGGCTGGAGCCCTGCCCGTCCAGCCGCTATGATGCGCCCTTGCCGGGGCATTGCGCCCGTTGACTCATCTGTTGAGGTTTTTCTGCCATGTCACAACACATAGGGGCGCTGACCCTGCTGGTGGCTGATTACGATCAGGCCATTCGCTTTTTTACCGAGGGACTTGGCTTTGCGCTCCTGGAGGACACTCGGCTCGATGAACCGGGCAAACCTGGCAAGCGCTGGGTGCGGGTTGCCCCCAAAGGGGCCCCGGGTTCCGCGTTGCTGCTGGCACAAGCGGCCAATGCGCAGCAGCAGGCCGCCATCGGTCAGCAGGGCGGTGGCCGGGTATTTCTGTTCCTCGAGACCACTGATTTCTGGGGGGATTACCAGCGCATGCAGGCGTACGGTGTTCATTTTTGTGAACAGCCCCGTGACGAGCCTTATGGCACCGTGGTGGTGTTTGAGGATATCAGCGGCAACCGGTGGGACTTGTTGCAACGTACTGCTGCCAACTGAATCTGAAAACGTTTATCATCCCGCCTGTCATAAAGTCATAAAAGTGTCACAGAAAATTCTAATAATTGGCGCACCCATCTTCACAGAGGAGAGAGAAGGGAATGGCTAAGCGAATTCTGGTGGTCGAGGACGAAGCACCGATCCGCGAAATGCTCTGCTTCGTGTTGGAGCAGAAGGGATATGAGACGATTGAAGCGGAAGATTACGCCGATGGACTGGCGAAGGTGCGCGAACCCTACCCCGAACTCATCGTGCTCGACTGGATGATGCCGGGCGGCAGTGGCATCCAGTTTATCAAGCAGCTCAAGCAGGATGAGGTGACGCGCCAGATCCCGGTGGTGATGCTCACCGCTCGCGGTGAAGAGGAGGACAAGGTGCGTGGTCTGGAGGCCGGTGCCGACGACTACATTACCAAGCCGTTCTCGCCCAAGGAGTTGACCGCTCGCCTCCATGCGGTGATGCGCCGCGTGTCGCCAACCTCGGTGGACGAGGTGATCGAGGTGCAGGGGCTGAAACTCGATCCTGTCTCCCACCGGGTCAGTGCCGAAGAGAAGGCGCTCGACATGGGGCCGACCGAATTCAAGCTGCTTCACTTCTTCATGACTCACCCCGAGCGGGTCTACAGCCGTGAACAGCTGCTCAACAATGTCTGGGGTACCAATGTGTACGTCGAGGACAGAACCGTGGATGTGCATATTCGTCGCCTGCGCAAGGCGATTGAAGAGACAGGGCACGACAGATTGATCCAGACGGTGCGTGGAGCCGGATACCGCTTCTCAACTCGTCTCTAGAGGCAGTTATGTTGCAACCTTACGCCTGGCGGCGACAGTTGTGGCGAATGGCGTTTTTTTACGCCCCCTTCGCATTGGTTGGCTGGTTGATTGATCATCTTGCCCTCTGCCTGTTGGTGGCGGCCGTGTTGCATCTGGGCTGGCACTATCGCTTCCAGAAGCGGCTCTCTGACTGGTTGTGGCACGACCGCAGCCTGGTGCCCCCCAGCGGCAATGGCAGCTGGGAGTACATCTTCAACGGTATCTACAAGTTGCAGCAGCGTCACCGTGCCCGTCGCCGCGAGCTGGCGGGGCTGATCCGCCGCTTCCGGGAGGGTGCCGAGGCGCTGCCCGATGCCGCCGTGGTGTTTCGCACCGATGGCAGCATCCTCTGGTGCAACCGGCTGGCGGAGCAACTGCTCGGTTTTCGCTGGCCGGAGGATGCCGGCCAGCATATCGGCAACCTCATTCGCAATCCTGCCTTTAACGCCTATCTGGGCAAGGGGGTGTATGACGAGCCCCTCGAGATGCACTCCCCGGTCAACGAGGAGAAGTTTCTCGAGTTTCGCATCATGCCCTACGCCTCCGATCAGGCGATGCTGGTGGTGCGGGATGTCACCCGTTTGCGCAGTCTCGAGAAGACCCGCAAGCACTTCGTTTCCAACGTCTCTCATGAACTGCGCACTCCGCTGACCGTGCTCAAGGGTTATCTGGAGATGACCGAGGAGCCGCCCCCGCCCGCCATGTGGGCCAAGGCGCATCGGGTGATGATGGAGCAGACTATCCGGATGGATAATCTGGTCAATCAGCTGCTCACCCTCTCCCGTATCGAGGCGGCCCCGACCGTGGATCTCTCCCATCTGGTGGACATGCCTGCCATGCTGGGGCTGCTGGAGCAGGAGGCGCGAGCGCTCTCGGGCGATCGGGCCCACCAGCTCGAATTTGTAGTGCAGCCCAATTTGCTGGTGCGCGGGGATCAGGAGCAGCTGCGCAGTGCCGTCTCCAACCTGGTCTACAACGCTATCCACTACACCCCGGCGGGGCGAAAAATTACTGTGGAGTGGCGCAAGCAGGGGGCGATGGCGCTGTTTGCCGTGAGCGATGAAGGGGAGGGGATTGCTCCCGAGCATCTGGCGCGGCTGACCGAGCGGTTCTATCGGGTCGACAAGGCACGCTCGCGCCACACCGGCGGCTCAGGCTTGGGCCTTGCCATCGTCAAGCATGCCCTCAGTCATCACGACTGCCAGCTCGATATCGAGAGCCGGGTCGGCCTTGGCAGCCGCTTCAGCTTTCTCATTCCGAGCCGCTTGGTGGTGATTAAATAGTCTTTTATGGCAATGGGTTAGCTGCAAAAAGAGGGCCTTTGAACGGGCCCTCTTTTCATTTGTTCAAATCTGTCGCCATGTCATTAAAGTGTCACATTAAATCCATAAATTTGTCACTGCCAGGTCAGATACTGGCGCCGTCTTAAGAACGGACCTTCTGTAACTTTGGAGAGATTGGATGAAACTCAACAAACTGGCTGGTGTAATCGGATTCACCGCAGCAACCCTGTTTTCTGTCAGCGCCCTGGCTGCCGGTGTGGATAAAGACCTGCCGGATTACAAACCGACCAGCGGCATTTCGGGCAACCTGTCCTCTGTCGGCTCTGACACCCTGGCCAACATGATGACCCTGTGGGCCGAAGAATTTAAGCGTTTGTACCCCAACGTCAACGTGCAGATCCAGGCCGCCGGTTCTTCTACCGCCCCGACTGCCCTGACCGAAGGTGTTGCCCAGTTCGGTCCGATGAGCCGTGCCATGAAGGCCGGTGAAGAGGAAGCATTCGAGAAGCGTTACGGTTACAAGCCGACTGCCATCCGCGTTGCAGTCGATGCCCTGGCTGTGTTCGTCAACAAGGACAACCCCATCAAGGGGCTGACCATGCCGCAGATCGACGCCATCTTCTCCAGCACCCTCAAGTGCGGCGAAGCCAAGGCTGCCACCAAGTGGTCTGATCTGGGTCTGGACGGCAACTGGTCCAGCAAGGATCTGCAACTGTTCGGTCGCAACTCCGTATCCGGTACCTACGGTTACTTCAAGGAGCACGCCCTGTGTAACGGCGACTTCAAGAGCGGCGTGAACGAGCAGCCGGGTTCTGCTTCCGTGGTGCAGTCTGTTTCTGCCTCCCTGAACGGCATCGGCTACTCCGGTATCGGTTATGTCACCTCCGGCGTGCGTGCGGTACCGCTCTCCAAAGATGGCAAGACCTTCATCGAAGCGACCTCCGATAACGCCATCACCGGCAAGTATCCGCTGTCACGCTTCCTGTACGTTTACGTGAACAAGCATCCGAACAAGCCGCTCTCCCCGATGGAGCAAGAGTTCGTCAAGATGATGCTCTCCAAAGCAGGCCAGAACATCGTTGCCAAAGATGGCTACGTGCCGGTGCCGGCCAAAGTGGTACAGGCTGACCTGAAAAAGCTGGGTATCATGTAACTGCCCGCAGTCAGCATGCCCTGATAAAACGAGCCCCAAGCGGGCTCGTTTTGTTTTTGGCGGCTGTAAGTTTTGTTAATAGCGCAGGATGGATATTTTTCCGCCAGCCGGGGGCTGGCTCCCTTGCTTAGCAGGGCGGCATTTCCGAGAATAGGGCAACGTTATGGCAAAGGATCCCTTCATGATTGCGTCCCTCACCAAGTTTGGCATGGTAGCCCTCTGTAGTTCCCTGCTGGTCGCCTGCGCCCAGTCGCCGACCGGCCGCAGCCAGATGCTGCTCTACTCTCCCCAGCAGATGAACCAGCTGGGCGCCGACTCCTTCGAGCAGATGAAGAAGCAGGAGAAGGTGAGCAAGGATGCCAAACTCAACGCCTATGTCTCCTGTGTTGCCAAGGCGGTGACCGCTCAGGTGCCGGCCAGCTATGGCATCACCAACTGGGAAGTGGTGGTGTTTGACTCCAAACAGGTCAACGCCTTCGCCCTGCCCGGCGGCAAGATTGGTGTCTACAGCGGTCTGCTCAAGGTGGCCAAGAATCAGGATCAGTTGGCGACCGTCATCGGTCACGAGCTGACTCACGTACTGGCCCAGCACTCCAACGAGCGACTCTCGCGCAGCCAGCTGGCGGGGATCGGTCTGGCGGCTGCGGACATTGCCATGGGCACCAGCGAGTATCGCGGCGCCACCATGGCCGCCCTTGGCCTCGGGGTCGAGGTGGGGGTGATGCTGCCCTACGGCCGCACTCAGGAGAGCGAAGCGGATCGGCTGGGGCTTGAGCTGATGGCGCGCGCCGGGTTCAATCCGGCCGAGGCGATCCCCCTGTGGCAAAACATGAGTGCCGCCGCCGGTGGCAACTCCCCGCCGCAACTGCTCTCCACCCACCCGAGCAACGAGAACCGGATCGCCGAGTTGCAGGCGCAACAGGCGCAAGTGCTGCCGCTCTATGAGCAAGCCCGCGCCAATGGTCTGGTGCCCCAATGCAAGGCGTAAGCCTGCGCATGGCGCGCAGCGACGATGCCGCCGCCATGACGGTGATGCAGCGAGCCAGCTGGCTCGCTGCCTATGGCCAGGTGCTCGGTGCTGACCTGCTGGAGCAGCTGGACGTCACCGCCCATCTGCAGATTTGGCAGAGCCGTCTTGCCGAGCCGGGCCCAAGGCCCATGCTGCTTTGTCTCGATGAGGTGGTGATTGGCCTGCTCTACTGGCAACCACTGCAGGAAGCGGGGCAGAGCAGCGCCCTGATCCGCGCTTTTTACCTCCATCCCGACCACTGGCGACAAGGCTATGGCAAACGGCTGTGGCAGGCGGTGGCGATGCAGATGCGCCGCGCCGGTTGCCATAGCGTCAAATTGTGGCTGCTCGATGGCAACCACATCGGCGAGGGGTTCTACCTGCGCCGCGGCTTTGTCTTTGACGGCGAAGAGCGCACCCTGATAAGCCTCGGGCAGCCCTGCCTGCAGCGACAAATGAGCCGTTTGCTCTGATCACTCTCCCGTTTTTCGCCTTCGGTCACTTTATTTTTTTTGCGAATTAATACAATGTCCCCCTTGAAACAGAGTTGGATAAACACGGGCTGACAAGGGAGTGCTGGCATGTATTACGGCTTTGATATCGGTGGCACCAAGATCGCCTTCGCGGTCTATGACGGTGCATTGAACCTCTGCCATGAGGAGCGCATGAGCACCCCGGGCAACGATTACGAGGGGTTGCAGCAGTTGATCCGCTCCCGGGTCGAGCAGGCTGATGCCCGCTTCGGCGCACGGGGCTCGGTCGGCATCGGTTTCCCCGGTGTCATCAACAGCCAGGATCACAGCATAGTGGCGGCCAATCTGCCCTCCATCAATGGTCGCCATCTGGGCGCCGATCTGGCCGAGCTGCTGGAGCGGCCGGTCAAGGTGGATAACGATGCCAACTGCTTCCTCTGGTCCGAAGTGCATCAAGGGGCAGCCGACGGCGCCGGCAGTGCGCTCGGTGTCACCATCGGTACCGGCATCGGCGGCGCTGTTTATCTGGCGGGCAAGCTTATTCAGGGGCGCAACTGGCTGGCTGGCGAGATTGGTCACTACCCCTTGCCCGCGACCATGCTGATGAAGTACCCCGAGTTGCCCCGTCCCCGTTGCGGCTGCGGCCGTCTGGTCTGTTTTGAAACCTATGCCTCCGGCACCGGTCTGGAGCGTCTCTATCACCATTTCCATGGCCAGCGCGCCACGGGTCACCAGATTGTGGGACGCTTCGAGGCCCATGAACCCCATGCGGTCGAGACTGTCGACTGCTGGCTGGAGATCATGGCCGCCGGGCTTGCCACCGCCATTTCGGTGATTGATCCCGAAGTGGTGGTGTTGGGGGGCGGCCTGAGCGGCCTGCCCGCCCTCTATGAACAGCTGCCGCTGCGTCTGCCCGGTCACTTGCTGCCCGGGGTCGCCCTGCCCGAGATCCGCCAGGCCCGCTTCGGCGGCGCCGGTGGTGTGCGCGGCGCAGCCTTGCTCAATCTATGAGATCAGATGTGGGGTCTGATCTCCCCGAAAAAGGAGTCCTCATGACCCGTCTTGAAATCTGTATCGACAACCTGGAATCCCTGTTTACTGCCCAGCAATCCGGGGCGGATCGTATCGAGCTCTGCTCTGCGCTGGGTCTGGGCGGCCTGACCCCCTCCTACGGCTTTATGCAGCAGGCTGCCTGCCATGCCACCGTGCCGGTTTATGCCATGATCCGCCCGCGCGCCGGGGATTTTTGCTTCAACGACGGCGAGTTCGAGATGATGCTGCAAGATATCGCGGCCGCACGTGCTGCGGGGCTGCAAGGGGTGGTGGTCGGTTTGCTGGATGAGGAGGGGCGGGTGCCTGCCGCCAAGCTCAAACAGCTGGTGGATGCAGCAGGCCCGTTGGGAGTCACCTTCCATCGCGCCATCGACCTCTCCTCCGATTGGCGCCTCGATCTGGAGACCATAGTCGCTGCCGGTTGTGAGCGCATTCTGAGCTCGGGCCATGCGCCGACCGCGCTGGCTGGGCTGGAGACCCTGCAGGAGATGCAGCAGGCGCTGGCGGGGCGTGCCAGCCTGATGCCGGGTGCCGGGGTCAATGCCGACAACGTGCGTACCATCATCGAGTTCACCGGAGTGAGCGAAGTGCATATGTCCGGCATGGGCTGGCGCGGCGGCATGGTGCCGCACGGAGTGAATATGGGCACTTCCGATGATGGTCGGGTCAATATCACCGATGGTGCGAAGGTGGCTGCGGTCAGAGCCTTGCTGGATCGCGGTTAAGCAGATCGCCGCCGTTGGGCGGCGTTCATCCGCATCTTGTGTGAAGTTCCTCCCACTGACGGGGAAATCAGGGGCGCCCCCGGCAGCACCCCGGCCAAAAGTCTGATATTATCCCGCCTCTTTACTACATGGATCTGGAGCAACATCTCAATGTCCCAATACGACTCTATCGAACAGAAGGCCAGCTATGGCATCGGCCGCAACATGGGTGATCAGCTGGCGCAGCAAGCCTTCGCCGGTCTGGATATCCCGGCCCTGCAACAAGGTCTGGCAGATGCCCTGAATGGTCTGGAGTTCGCGGTCAGCCGTGACGATATCAATGATGCCTTCCAGGTGATCACTGCGCGTATGCAAGAAGAGCAGGAAGCCGCCGCCAAGGCCGCCGCTGCTGACGGCGAAGCCTTCCTGGCTGATAACGCCAAGCGCGCTGAAGTGAAGGTGACCGACTCCGGTCTGCAGTACGAAGTGCTGGTAGAAGGCAACGGTGCCGTTCCGGTAGCCGGTCAGTCCGTGCGTGTGCACTACCACGGTACCTTCACCCACGGTGGCGTATTCGACAGCTCCGTCGCTCGCGGCCAGCCGGCTGAATTCCCGGTGACCGGCGTGATTGCAGGCTGGGTTGAAGCGCTGCAGCTGATGCCGGTTGGTTCCAAGTGGAAGCTCTACATCCCCCACGATCTGGCCTACGGTGCCCGTGGTGCGGGCTCCATCCCGCCTTACTCTGCACTGATATTTGAAGTCGAGCTGCTGGACATCCTGTGATCCTGCTGGCTTGATGCAAACGGCGACCCTCGGGTCGCCGTTTGTTTTTGGGCTATGTGATAGACAGCATTTGTCGCGACCAGCGGGCTGGAGAGCAGAAAAGGGCGGCACTTTTGCGCTTTTTACTGGTTTTTTCAGAAACGGGAACAGGCATACTGCGACTCATTAGAGAGGATAAGGAGAACCCGATGAGCAAGAAGATGAAGAAAGTAGCGGGGCTTGCTCTGTTGCTGCTGAGCATTCCGGCCAGTGCCGATGCCATGCGCTGCAAGAACGCCCTGATCACCGAGGGAGACACCACCGCCGAGATGCTGCTCAAGTGCGGTGAGCCGATGTTGCGTGAAGAGCTCAACCGCAACGAGGAGAACCAGTTTGGCAACATGGTGCAGGTCAAATATGGTGAACGCTGGACCTACAACTTCGGCAAGAACGAGTTCATGCGCTTTGTTACGGTGCGCAACGGCATCATTACCGATATCGAAAACGGCCCGCGCGGCCAGTAGCCGGCGGGCAAAGCATGGATGCACAACAGACAGTAGGGCAAGACCCTTTGACTCACATGTCCGGCAAGGGGTCGCGGTGACCAAGTTGTCTGACCGCCAGATTGATCTGGCGAGCCAGTCTTAGCCGCTGGTGGCAGGTCAGGCCATGGAGGCTGATCCTGCCCGCGTTGAATTCAAATGTCCCCAGCGACTCGATGGCAAAATAGCCTCGATGAAAGCTCTTGATGTAGCGAGCGATCTGCCGTGGGGATAACTGCTTGAATACCTTCATCACACGGTTCCCTGATTGCCTGGACAGGGCACACTATGGTGTTGGTCGATGACATTGATATGACGGTTTATAAAGATTTGCATGAATCCTTATTTTGCCAGTGAGTTCGGCAAATTGAGGGCGTCATCGAAAAAGTTGTGCCATGACAAACCACCGCACCGATATACTGCGGGCTTGAATGGAACAAATAAAGGGCCTGTGCGTGGAATGGGTTGATGTGGTGGACGGGAACAACCGGGTGATTGGTGTGGCCGAGCGAGCCAAGGTGCGGCGAGAGAATCTCTGCCATCGTGCCAGCTATATTCTGGTGCTCGACGATGCGGATCGGATCCTGGTGCAGCGACGCACCCTCAGCAAGGATTTCTGCCCCGGCATGCTGGATGCCTGCGCCGGTGGCGTGGTCACCACCGGTGAGGAGATGGAGCGCTCCGCCCGGCGCGAGCTGGCCGAGGAGCTGGGGATTATGGATGTTCCTCTGCAGGGCTTTGGCAGCTTTTATGCGGAAGGGGAGGGCTACCGGGTCTGGGGCGGCCTCTTCAGTTGCCGCTATCAGGGGCCGCTGCAGTTGCAGGCCGAAGAGGTGAGCGCGGTGCACTGGATGAGCCTGGCCGAGATTGCCGAGCGCGCCAGCGAATTTACCCCCGACTCCCTGCTCGCCATCGCCACCTGGCAGGCAAGGCGCTGACCAACTTCATATATCCTCTTCTCCAGAGACAAGACGGGCAGCCTGATGGCTGCCCGTCTGCCTTTGTGCATTTACTTGGTCTGCTACACCAGCTTGAGGCGCCGGTTGGTGCGCCCGCAAGCGCTCGGTTTGGCGAGCCAGTGACCTTGCCAGTCGGTGGCTAGCCGCAGCAGCGGATACTCCAGATCGAGCCTTGTCACCACAAGCTGGCCTGTTTCATCGCCACTCACGGGATTGCCGCTGGCGGGATCGATGATTTCGACGATGCAGCTCTCGTTGACGATAAAGCCCTGACCGGGCTGACTCTCGTAGGCCACCACCCCCACATCCTGCCACACCAGACAGTTGAGGGCCGCAATGCCGTGAATGGCGCGCAGTGGCGCGGTTTCCGGGTGAGTGGCTTCACACAGCAGGGCGCGGCGCAGCGAGTCGCTCGGGATCTCCGCCGCTTCGGCCGCTTCCAGCAGGTCGAGCAGGGTCACCAGCGGGCCGACGTAGCCGGTGGGTTGATAGCGCAGCAGTGCCTCCAGCTGGCGCAGGGTATCGTGGGGGCCGCAGGGTACCACGGGAGCCCCCAGCTGGCGGGCGCCGTTATCGAAGATAAAGGCGGTGGGGCCAGCATGATAGTCGTGGCCGTTGAGCATCACTTCCCCCGCCTTGAAACCGGCGGCAAACAGTGCCCGGGCGGCCCCCCACCAGTCTGCTCCCGCATACTCGGGGATGGCCAGCTGGCCTGGACAGGAGAAGACCCGCAGCGCCTGACTGGCCGGACGGCCGGTGAGACCGGCAAAGGGGGGATGAGCTTGCTGGGCGGCAAAGAGCTCTTTGCTGTCGAGCAGTGGCAGGGTGGCCAGCTCTGCCAGATCCTCGAGGCGACACTGGCGATAGGCGCTGGAGTAACCGGCGCAATATTGACTGACATGGGTAAGCTGATGATTGAGCTGGTCCAGTTGCTGCTGTTCGCGCATGGCGGGGGGACGAATCTCCAGACCATCGTAATAGTGTTGCATGGGGCCTCCTGGCGCCGTGAAACCAGCTCAAGAGTAGTCTGCCCAAGGGGAAAATGCCTGCCGCTACCCATGGTCAGGCTCAGAGCCGCTGTTAGGAGGCATCGTCACTCTGGGATAAACTGGCGACTTCCCATCACGACTCAGGACGAGAAATCATGATTGCTGTAGGACAACCCCTGCCTGCGGGCGAATTTACCTTTATCACCGCCGAGGGCAAGCAGCTGCGGGATAGCAAGACGCTGTTCGCCGGTAAAAAAGTGGTGCTGTTTGCGGTACCCGGCGCTTTTACTCCCACCTGCTCCAATGCCCATCTGCCCGGCTATGTGGTGCTGGCCGATCAGTTTATGGCCAAAGGGGTGGATGCCATCTGTTGTCTGTCGGTCAACGACGCCTTCGTGATGCGGGCCTGGCAGACGGCCCAGAATGCCGAGGCGATCACCATGCTGGCGGATGGCGATGGCAGCTGGACCCGGGCGCTGGGTCTGGCCAAGGATACCGGCGCCTTTGGCGGCATCCGCGCCCAGCGCTTTGCGTTGATCGCCAATGATGCTGTTGTAGAGCAGCTGTTTTTGGAGGAGCCGGGCAAGTTCGAGGTCTCCGATGCCGCGAGCCTGCTGGCTGCACTGTGAAATGTTAATCACGGTTTGATTTCCCCTTGAAATGGGAGGCGGCACAGCTACACTGGCGCCACTTTCCCATGGTGCCTGCCCGTTTGGGCTGGCGCTTCGTTGCAGATAACAAGAGATGAAGATCCTATGACCCTGGCTTTTGTTGCCCTGATTGCCGGACTGGCGCTGCTGGTCTGGAGTGCAGACAAGTTTGTCGATGGCGCTGCCGCCACTGCCCGTTATGCGGGGATGCCGCCACTGCTGATCGGCATGGTGATCATCGGTTTTGGTACCTCGGCCCCGGAGATGGTGGTCTCGGCGCTGGCGGCGTCCCAGGGCAATCCCGGGTTGGCGCTTGGTAATGCCTATGGCTCCAACATCACCAATATCGCGCTGATCCTGGGTCTGACGGCACTGATCAGCCCTATCGCGGTGGCCTCTCAGGTTGTGCGCAAGGAGATCCCTATTCTGCTCGGTATTACCCTGCTCTCCGGCGCTCTGCTGATCGATGGTCATCTGGGCCGGATGGATGCGGTCATTCTGGGGGCTGTCTTCGTTGCCCTGATGGGCTGGTCCATCTGGGCTGGCATGAATGGCAAGGGAGATGCGCTGGATACCGAGACCGCCGAGGATATAGAGAGCGAGGGGATGTCCCTCAAGAGCGCCATCTTCTGGCTGGTGGTCGGGCTGGTGCTGCTGATCGGTGCTTCCCGCCTGCTGGTCTGGGGGGCGGTGACCATCGCTCAGGCACTCGGTATCAGCGATCTGGTGATTGGTCTCACCATAGTCGCGGTGGGAACCTCCCTGCCGGAGCTGGCCTCGTCGCTGATCGCCATTCGCAAGAACGAGCATGATCTGGCCCTTGGCAACGTGCTCGGCTCCAACCTGTTCAACACCCTGGCGGTGGTGGGGATTGCGGCGGGCATCCACCCGCTCGATGTGGCGCCGGAGGTGCTCACCCGTGACTGGAGCATCATGATGGGGCTGACCCTGCTGCTGCTGGTGATGTGTCTGGGCCGCAAGGGACAAGGCCGTATCAACCGGTTGGAGGGAGGCGTGCTGCTCACCTGCTTCGTCGCCTACACCGGCTGGCTGCTGACCAGTCAGTTTATCTGATAGAGGTTGGTGAAATGATAGAGGGGGAAGCTCAAGCTTCCCCCTCTTGTTTTTGCCCAGTGAACCTGTTGGCGAGCGGTTTGCTCAGGCTACTGCCACCAGCTTCTGCCCTTTCTGGCTGCTGTCCAGAATGAGGATGCTCGCCTTGGGGAAGAAGTTGAAGGTGGAGGCGGAGGCCCAGGTGTAGGCGCCCATCACCTTGCCAACCACCAACTCGCCGATAGCCAGGTCCGGCAGCATGATGCCATCGCGGATCACATCCACGCTGTCGCAGGTGGGGCCGGAGAGCACCGAGTTGTGCTGCTCGCCACTGGCATAAGGCGTGCTCACCGGATAGGTGACGTGGTCATAGAGCTGGCCGTTGTAGCTGCCGTAGAGGCCGTCATCCAGGTAGTACCAGATCTTGTCGCCGCGGTGGGCCTTGCCCATCACGCTTGAAACCGAAGTCATGGCCGGTGCGCTGATAAAGCGGCCCGGTTCGGCAATCTTCTGCACGGTAGCGGGCAGCTTGGCCAGCGCTTCGCGGATCGGCGCGCAGAAGCTGTCGATATCGAACTCGCCCCCCTCATAATCGACCGGGAAACCGCCGCCTATATCCAGCACCCAGGGCTTGAGCCCGAGCGCCCAGGCCTGCTCCATGATCTCGCGGCAGGCATCGATGGCCTGCACATGGCGACGGGCGTGGGGTACCTGAGAGCCGACGTGGAACGACAGTCCCATCACCTTGATCCCCTTGGCGTGGGCCAGTTGCAGCAGCGGCAGCGCCTGCTCCGGGGTGCAGCCAAACTTCTTGGAGAGATCGACCTTGGTCTCGGGGTTGGGGAAGCTGACCCGCAGCAGCAGTTTCACTTCGTCCTTGTAGGGAATGAACTTCTCCAGCTCCAGCGGGTTGTCGTAGACAAACACGGTGCAGCCGAACTCCAGCGCATAACGGATATCGCTGTCGCGCTTGATGGGATGGGTATGAATGCAACGTCCCGGGCGAACCCCCTGACTGCGCACCAGATCCACTTCGCCATTGGTGGCCAGATCGAAACAGGCCCCCTCTTCTTTCAAGACAGAGACCACCGCCTCATGGGGCAGGGGTTTGAGTGCATAGTGCAATCGTACATCGGGCAGAGCGGCGGCCAGGGCCCGATACTGTTTGCGGACGGCTGCCTTGTCGAGCAGCAGCAGGGGGGAGCCGAATTGTTCAACCAGTTGACGGTAATCTTGTGCGACCACATCTTTTGCAACCAGGGTCTCGTTCATTCTCTTTTGGTCATCCTTAGGGGGCGTGATATGCCCAAGCCATATGCGATTGAACCGGCGACGGCCGGGTCAGGCGAGCGGTCCGGTGGGACCAACCGAACACAGTGCATAAATTGATAGCAAAGTGCTTGGTTATGCAGCGGATTATCGGCTTATTGATTCTGTGTGCAAGCATTTTGATTGGATATGTCGGCAAGATTTTCTTGGCGAAACGAGAGGGATCACTGTTCTCTATCCGCCATTTTTCCCGTTTGGGCCACATTTGATCCGTGAGAGCCTAACTTGTTGATAGTTAACTAACATTTAACATTCTTGCCGCGGTTCTGGCGGTCACTAAAAAAATATAAATGGGGGTGGCCAAGTGCGAGACAGCTCACATTTTTTGGATTAACATGCCGACTTCCTAATCCAAACTAGTTCGGATGAAGGTAGCAGGAGAGCGATGGGCAACCATCCACCGAAGAAGTGAATCTTTCAGGTACCGGGCAACCGGTGTGGACTGCTACTGGACGATACTCTGGAGAGACCCGTTAAATCGGGCGCCGAAGGAGCAAGGCACCATGACGACCCGCAAGGGCAGGCTGGCGCCGGAAACTCTCAGGCAAAAGGACAGAGGGGATGGGATGGTTGTACCTGGGCTTGGAACTGTTCACGATCTGTAACGAGAAGTCGTCAGCAAGGTAAAGAGCAGCGCAGGAACCGGAGTGTATGTAAATACATGAGGCTTCCGAGCAGCGCATGAGCCTTGATCACGGCCTCGCAGCAAGAGTGTGAACACGTTCCTGGCCCGCATCCGATCGCCTCTGGGGATCGCGACACCTATGGGAAGATCATCCTTCTCCTCCTTAATTTCTGTTTCTTAAGGAGGATGCATGTCATCAATTCAATCGGCGTTAACCGCCATCGATAGCTTTATCTGGGGCCCGCCCCTGCTGATCCTGCTGGTCGGGACCGGTATCTATCTCACCCTGCGTCTGGGTCTGCTTCAGGTCGTGCGTTTGCCGCTCGCTCTGCGGCTGGTTTTTGGTCGCGATCAGGGGCAGGGCAAGCAGGGGGATGTCTCCAGCTTCGGCGCCCTCTGTACCGCCCTCTCTGCCACCATTGGTACCGGCAACATCGTCGGGGTGGCTACCGCCATCAAGCTGGGGGGCCCCGGTGCCCTGTTCTGGATGTGGATGGCGGCGCTGTTCGGCATGGCCACCAAGTACGCCGAGTGTCTGCTGGCGGTCAAATACCGCGAGCAGGATGCCAACGGCCAGATGGCGGGTGGCCCCATGTACTATCTGGAGAAGGGGCTCGGCTCCAAGCCGCTGGCCAAGCTGTTTGCCCTGTTTGGCATCGGCGTAGCTTTCTTCGGGATCGGTACCTTCCCGCAGGTCAATGCCATCTCCGACGCCATGAGCCTCTCCTTCTCGGTGCCCCGTGAAGCGACCGCCGTGGTGCTGACCCTGATCGTGGCGCTGGTGACCCTGGGGGGGATCAAATCCATCTCCAGCGTGTCGAGCAAGGTGGTGCCCTTCATGGCCATCTTCTACATCGTCGCCTGTCTCGGCGTGCTGGTGAACAACGCCAGCGCCCTGCCCGACGCTGTCATGCTGGTTATCGAGAGTGCCTTCACCGGCCATGCGGCGACCGGCGGCTTCGTCGGTGCCAGCATCATGCTGGCCATTCAGTCCGGGGTGGCGCGCGGGGTCTTCTCCAACGAATCGGGACTGGGCTCTGCGCCCATCGCGGCGGCGGCAGCCAAGACCGATTCGTGCGTGGAGCAGGGGCTGGTCTCCATGACCGGTACCTTCATCGACACCATCATCATCTGCACCATGACCGGCCTGACCCTGGTGGTGACCGGCGTGTGGAGCGGCGATGCAAGCGGCGCGGCCATGACCAGTCTGGCCTTTGCCCAGGGGCTTGATGCCCATGTTGGCCAGTATCTGGTGAGCATTGGCCTGCTGTTCTTCGCCTTTACCACCATCCTTGGCTGGAACTACTACGGCGAGCGCTGCACCGAGTACCTGTTCGGGGTGAAGGCAATCAAGCCCTATCGTCTGGTCTATCTGGCGCTGGTAGCGAGCGGTGCTTTCCTCCATCTGGACATGATTTGGCTGCTGGCCGATATCGTTAACGGCCTGATGGCGGTGCCCAACCTCATCGGCCTGATTGGCCTGCGCCATGTGGTGATCGCCGAGACCCGCGCCTACTTTAGCCGGGATCTGGATAGCGAAGCCGAGCCGGAGCCGCAGACGGCCTGAACGCCTCGGCCCGTTTCTCGCTCCCCTTGAAAAGAACAAGCCACGACTCCGGTCGTGGCTTTTTTGTGCGCAGTGTCTATGGATGGGTACTTTCCCTCTCCCTTCGGAATAAGGTCAGGATGGGGGGGATAGCCCCTCGCTCAGCAGGCTATCCAGACGTGCTCGCACTTTCTCTACCAGTGCCTGATCGCTACCGCGCCAATCGATGCAGCTTGCCAGCGTGGTGGAGGTTCTCGCCATAAAACGCAGCTCGCCGCCCGCCAGCTCGTAGAAGCGGCTCGCCATCCTGGTTCCCTCATCCACATCACCCGCCACCAGCAGCATGGCTTGTGCCAGCACGGCGCCCTGGTGATCCTGCCCCGGCGCCAGCCAGCGCTGGGCAGTGCCGGAGATCTTGCGTCCCCCGATCACCAGATTGTACTGACCATCGCAAAAGGAGCCGGGCACGAAGTCATAGCTTCCCTCAAGGCCGTACTCCGCCAACAGGGTCAGCAGCGGCGCCCCCAGCAGCCGGTAGTAGTGGGCGAGGTCTGTGGTGGTGCGAGGCAGCAGCAGGGATAGGTTAAGGATCCCCGCCCCGTGGGGCACGGCGGTACCGCCACTGTCGCGCACATGCACCGGCCAGCCTTCGTCTGCCAGCTGTTTGCAGGCGGTTTCGTAACGGGGGAGGCGGGTATCCTTGCGGGTGACAATCAGGCATTGGGGCGCCTGCCAGAGGTGAGCGCGGGGCTGGCCGTCATGGGCACAGTCGCGCAGCCAGCACTGCTCTTGCGCCAGTATCTGTGCGGGTGAAGCGGTATCGGGGAGGGGAGAGAGCAGGCGATAGGGCATGGCGGCATCCTCAAAAAGGCTGCCCAGCACACTACCCGTGGCGACTGGCAAGGTAAAGCCCCGCAGTGCGGGGCTGTTTGCTATCGGTAGGCTGTGTCTCAGGAGTGACGCGCTTCGCGCTTGGGCAGCAGCAGGTTGAGCACGATGGCGGTAATGCCACCGGTGGCGACGCCGTAGGAGAGTACGCTCTTGGCCAGCTCCGGCAGGTGTTGCAGCACTTCCGGCACCTGCGCGACCCCCAGCCCCATGGCCAGCGACACCGCCAGGATCATCAGGGCGCGGCGATCCAGCTCCTCGCGGGCAATGATGCGCACGCCAGCGGCGGCGATGGTGCCGAACATCACGATAGTGGCACCCCCCAGCACGGGCTCGGGGATCTGCTGTACCAGGCTGGCGACCGCCGGGAACAGGCCAAGCAGGGCCAGCATGGCGGCGATAAAGAGACCGACGTGACGGCTGGCGACGCCGGTCAGCTGAATGACGCCGTTATTCTGGGCGAAGGTGGACATGGGGAAGGTGGAGAACACCGCTGCCAGCATGGAGTTGGCACCATCGGCCAGCACGCCGCCTTTGATCCGCTCCATATAGACAGGCCCTTCCAGTGGCTCGCCGGAGATGTCCGAGGTGGCGGTCATGTCGCCGATCGCTTCGAGCGCCGTCACCACGAAGATGATGGCGAGCGGCACGAACAGCTGCCAGTCAAAGCCGAGGCCGTAGTGAAGCGGAATGGGCACCATCACCAGGGGGCCATCGAAGGTGGGGGCGCTCACTTTGCCCAGCAGCAGCGCCACGGCATAGCCCGCCAGCATGGCGATCATGATGGCGGAGAGGCGCAACCAGGGGTTGCGACTGCGTTGCAGCAACACGATAAGGCCGAGTACCAGCAGGGAGAGGAAGAGGTTGGTGTGACTGGCGAAGCTGCCATCAGAGAGGGCTGCATAACCGCCGCCCATGCTGATCAGGCCCACTTTGATCAGGGTCAGGCCGATCAGCAGCACCACTATGCCGGTCACCAGCGGGGTGATGATCCGTTTCACCAGATGGAGGAAGCGGCTCATCACCATGATAGTGAGTGCGGCAACCATCATGGTGCCGAACAATGTGCCCAGCAGATCCTCGGTGGGCATGGCGGCCTGCTTGAGGGCGAGACCGGAGGCGATGATGGGGCCGAGGAAGTTGAAGCTGGTGCCTTGTACCGAGAGCAGGCCGGAACCGATGGGGCCGAAGCGGCGGGTTTGAATGAAGGAGGCGATACCGGACATGACCAGCGACATGGAGACGATATAACGGGTGTCGGCGGCAGGGAGGCCGAGGGCATTGGCGATAATCAGGGGCGGGGTAATGATGGCGACAAACATGGCGAGCATATGCTGCAGGGCGGCGAACAGCGTCTGGGGCAGAGGCGGGACATCCTCTATGCCATAGACCAGTTCGCTATGGGCTCGCCTGGGGGGATGTGCCTCTCGATTGGCGCGTGTGACAGCAGCCTGTTCCATAAGTACCTCGAATTGTGTGGGGAGGGGGAGAAAATTGGGCGCTATTGTAGTGATTGAAATGAGGCTGACCAGCGCTAATTATGCAAAAAAAGGTTTATTTTTTGATGGGTTGAAACGTTTGCGTGCTGCGATTATCATCTGTCGGTTTGTGTGATCGACCTCTCCTTTTTATTCCCCCCGCTAATGACATTTTTACCACTTTGTAGGTGTAGAATGAGCCCTCAGTATTCATCGTGGAGACTCTGGATGCTCAAGTTGTCAGAGTTCTGGAGTGCGAGGGTTCACTCCGAAGACTTTACTCGTACTCGCATGGGGTTTATGACGGTGCGTTTGCGCCTGCTCACCTGCTTGCTGATGCTCGGGTTGCCCGCCTGGGCCGTGGTGGATTGGCTGACCTTGCCCGCCGTTCATTTCGAGCAGCTGTTCCAGGCCAGGATCTTCTGCACCCTGGCGCTTTCGCCACTTATTCCGCTCTCGTACCTCATCCACTTCAAGCGGGAACGGATGAAGCTGGCCCTTGGCTACCTGATGGCCGTGATGATGCTCTTCTCCCTCTTCTGCCTGAACAGCTTTGGCGCCGGACAGGAGCTGCAGGCGGGCTATGCGGCCTTTCCCTATCTGCTGATCACCCTGTTTGCCATCTTCCCCATCCCCCTCTCCCTCGGCTTGCAACTGGCAGGCGTAGTGCTGGTGACCATGCTGCTGGGCCACTGGCTGCTGGTGGGCCAGAGCATCTGGAGTCAGGCCACCCTGAATCAGGTGTGGGTGCTCGGCATGTTTACCATGGCCAGTTGCTGGGTGCAGTGCGGCCAGCTCAACATGCTGCTGCGGCTATATCGGGAATCGACCACCGATGAGCTGACCGGCATGATGAACCGCCGCCTGCTGATGAAGCAGCTGGAGCAGGCCAGAATCCGGCTGCAACTCAAGAAGAAGCCCTTTGCGGTGATGCTGCTGGATCTCGATCGCTTCAAGCGGATCAACGATATCTACGGCCATCTGGCGGGGGATGCGGTGCTCAAAGAGGTGGCTACCACCCTGGGGGAGCAGCTGGAGCCTGACATGGTGCTGGGGCGTTATGGCGGCGAAGAGTTTGCCATCCTGATGCACAATTGCGCCGATCCGGCGCTGGCGAGCAAAATGGCCGAGCGGCTGCGCATTGCCGTCGAGGCGCGGCTGGTGAAGAGTCCCACCTCGGACGAATTGCTGGAAGTGACGGTGAGTATCGGGATTGCTATGGCCCGTTGTGATGACACCATCGATATTCTGATCAACCGTGCTGACGAGTGTCTCTATCAGGCCAAGATGGCGGGACGCAACTGCGTGGTGGTCGAGGGGCAGAACCGCGCAAAAACAGATGCCGCCTGAGGGCGGCATCCAGCTGGCAATGAGCTGACGAGATCAGGCCAGCTTGTACTTGCCGGAGAGCTGCTGGGCCAGCAGCTTGAACATGTTGAAGACTGCCATGGTCTTGCCGGTCGGGGTGCCGTCTTCGGCCAGGAAATACTCCCCCTTGAACACCAGAATATCCCCCTTCTGCTCCACCGAATCGGCGCGCATACCGTGGATGAAGTCTTCATGCTCTTTGATGATCTTGTTGGCCATCTCAAGCAGGGCCGTCTCGGTGATCAGCTCTTTCTGTGGTTGCATGCTCGTCTCCTTAAACGACTACTGGACAGGGAAATCGTGGGTCCCTGCCTCTGATTGAAGAGGCGCCCAGCATACTGCAAACAGGGTTTTTCTGTCATTGATATGACCCCGATTTGTGGCTGTTTATCCGATCACCAGATTCTTCAACCAGCAGCGTTGGCGAATACGGCGCTGCACCAGCACACCTTGCTGAGCTCCTCCAGCAAGACCACCGCCACCACCCAGGAGAGGGGCCAGCCGAGCAGCGTGACCGCCACCCAGGCGAGCGGGATGCCGATGCACCACATGCCGACGATGTCGATAAAGATGCTGTAGTTGACGTCGCCGCCAGAGCGCAGCACTCCGATGATCCCCACCATGTTGAACACCTTGAGCAGCATCCCGAGGCACATGATGCCGAGCACCTGTCCCGCTTCCGTCATCAGCTCGGGGGGCAGGTTGCCGACCCACTGCAGCAGGTTGGCTTGCAGCAGCCAGACGATGATCCCCACCAGTAGCGCGCCGATGGGGGCGAGTAGCAGGAACAGCTGGGAGTGCTGCCAGGCGACCTCGTACTCCTCGGCCCCGAGCCGGTGGCCGAGCAGGGTGGAGCAGGCCACCGCCAGTCCGAAGAAGAGGGAGATAAGGATGCTCTCCAGGGTGCCGAGTGTGGTCATGATGGCCAGCGAATCGGTGCCAAGATGGGCGTAGAGAAAGCCGTAAATCAGCATGCCGAAGGCCCAGAGGCCGTCATGGAACAGCAGCGGCAGGGCGATCAGGGTAAAGCGCACCACCTCCTTGCGCTTGAAGGCGGCTAGCCAGTCTGGTGCGCGCGGGATCAGGCGCGCCTCATAACGCTTTACGTAGAGCAACAGCAGGGCTGTCTGCAGCAGCCGTGAAATGGTGGTGCCCCAGGCCGAACCGGCAACCCCCATTGCCTCGAAGCCGAAGTGACCGAAGATGAGTGCGTAGTTGAGGATGACGTTGGCGATGATGGCGATAATGCCGATGCGGGTCGGTGCGGCGGCATTGCCGACCGAGCGCAGGGCTGACTCTAGCGGCACTACGATGGCGGTACATAGGATGGTGGCGCCGGTGATCGTCAGAAACTGATCGGCTAGCTCGCGCAGTGCTGGCTCCTGGCTGGCAAAGCCGAGCACGCTGCCCGGTGATAACACATAGATGAAGGCAAAGGGCAGGGTGACCAGCAGGGCACCCACTATGGCCAGCGCCAGGGAGCGGCGTACCCCGGCCATCTCCCCGCGCCCGAAGTATTGTGCTGCCAATACCGAGACCCCGCCCGCGAGGCCCGCTATCACCAGCAGATTGAAAAAGAAGACCCGGTTACCCAAGCCGACCGCCGCCACAGCTGTGGTGCCAAGCTGGCTCACCATCATGATATCGATGAGGCCGAGCAGGGAGAACATCATGGATTGCAGCGAGACAGGCAGGGCCAGCCGCCACAATCGGGTCATGAACTCGCGATCGGTGGTTTGTTTTAAAATCGCTTGCCAATAATTCATAGTTGTTAACCGGGTATGAGAAAAGCAAGGTTTGTCAGGGGTATGATAGGGGCTAGTGAGGCTCTTCTCACTGTGAGTAGCTCTCGGTTTTCTTGTGTAAAACTATCCTGTTGAGGTGTTATGCCATTTGCCAGCGAGTGTCTGGAGATAGCGCCAGCCTGTGAAGAGCAGATGCTGGGACGTGAAGGGCTGCCCCTGCTCGGCGAGGCGGGGATCTTCCTGACCGGTCTCTCCCGGGTGCGGGATCACTACCTGATCCGTCGCAATCGCCCCGAGTTTCACATCCTGATGGTGAGTCACGATGAGGGGGGCGCGCTGCTCACCGACGAGGGGGAGCAAGCCATTCCGGCCGGGTCGTTGATTTTCCTGCCCGCCACCGTCCCCGGCGGTCTCAAACTGATTGGCGAAAGCTGGCAGATCAGCTGGATTTTGCTCGATGACGTGCCGCGCTGGCAGCATCTGCATCGCCTTGGGCACCGTATCTGGCAAGGGGATGGCGGCGATCAGCTCTACCATCTGCTCAGCTTGATGCAGGGGGAGGGGGTTCGTTCTCCGCTGCAACCTCAACTGCTCAGCCTGTTGTTGGCGCTGCTGGAGCGCACCCTGCAAGGGGAGGTGCGCGGCACCCCTGAACTCAGGTTGCAGGCTCTGTTTCGCCGGGTGGAGGCGCGCCTGGACGAACCCTGGAGTGTGGCCCTGCTGGCCCGACAGATGGCCTGCTCGGTGCCCCATCTACATCGTCTCTGTCAGCAAGCGTTCGGTATGGGGCCGATGGCGAGGGTGGCCGAGCTCAGAATGAACAAGGCGCGCCAGCTGCTGCTCTATACCAACTGGCCACTTGGCGAGCTGGCGGCCCGGGTCGGTTACAGCGATGGGGCCAACTTTGCCAACCGCTTTCGCCGTCTTACTGGTCAGACCCCCGGCGCCTTTCGTCGACTGGGTCGCAAACCTTTTGCAACGGATGTGCAAACTCTTTGAAATTAATGAGACAAGCCCCTAGGATCGGCGGGTCCCTGCGTCTAGCTAACCGTTTAGGTACCAAGATCCATGTTTGAAGATAATAACCAGAAACGTCCTCTCTACATTCCCTACGCCGGTCCCGCCCTGCTGGAGACCCCTTTGCTCAACAAGGGCAGCGCCTTCACCAGCGAAGAGCGCAGCAACTTCAACCTCGAAGGTCTGTTGCCCCAGAATATCGAGACCATCGAAGAGCAGGCCGAGCGCGCCTATCGCCAGTTCATGGCGTTTGGCAACGACATGGACAAGCACATCTATCTGCGCAACATCCAGGATACCAACGAGACGCTCTTCTACCGTCTGCTGCACAACCACCTGACCGAGATGCTGCCCATCATCTACACCCCGACCGTCGGCAAGGCGTGCGAAGAGTTTTCCAACATCTATCGCCGCGCCCGTGGCCTGTTTATCTCCTATCCGGACAAGGACAGGATCGATGACATGCTGCAAAACGCCACCAAGCAGAACGTCAAGGTGATCGTGGTGACCGATGGCGAGCGGATCCTGGGTCTGGGTGACCAGGGCATCGGTGGTATGGGTATCCCCATCGGCAAGCTCTCCCTCTACACCGCCTGTGGTGGCATCTCGCCCGCCTACTGCCTGCCGGTGGTGCTGGATGTGGGCACCAACAACCAGCAACTGCTCAACGACCCCTTCTATATGGGGTGGCGCAATCCGCGTATCTCGGGGGATGAGTACGCCGAGTTTGTCGATGCCTTCATTCAGGCGGTCAAGCGCCGCTGGCCCGATATCCTGCTGCAGTTCGAAGATTTCGCCCAGAACAACGCCATGCCGCTGCTCAACCGCTACAAGAACGAGCTCTGCTGCTTCAACGACGACATTCAGGGTACGGCTGCCGTGACGCTGGGCAGCCTGATCGCTGCCTGCAAGGCCTCCGGCGCCAAGCTCTCCGAGAAGCGGGTTGCCTTCCTCGGCGCGGGCAGCGCCGGTTGCGGCATTGCCGAGCAGATCGTGGCGCAGATGAAGGCCGAAGGGCTGACCGATGCGCAGGCGCGCAGCCGTGTCTTTATGGTGGACCGCTTCGGTCTTATCACCGACAAGATCCCCAACCAGCTCGACTTCCAGCGCCGTCTCTCCCAACCGGTGGAGCGCATCGCCGACTGGCCGGTGGGGGACAATATCTCCCTGCTGGAGGTGATGGAGCATGGTCGCCCGGATATCCTGATCGGGGTCTCCGGTCAGCCGGGGCTGTTCACCGAAGAGGTGGTCAAGACCATGCACAAGCACTGTGCCCGTCCCATCATCTTCCCGCTCTCCAACCCCACCTCCCGGGTCGAGGCGACGCCGGCTGACCTTATCCGCTGGACCGACGGTCAGGCGCTGGTGGCCACCGGCAGTCCGTTCGCACCGGTGGAGCACAAGGGCAAGCGCTACGTCATCGCCCAGTGCAACAACTCCTTCATCTTCCCGGGGATCGGCCTTGGTGTTATCGCTTCCGGCGCCACCCGGGTGACCGATGCCATGCTGATGTCGGCCAGCCGTGCGCTGGCGGAGTGCTCGCCGCTGGTGAAAGGGGAGGAGGGCTCACTGCTGCCGGATCTGGCGGATATCCATCAGGTCTCCCGCTACATCGCCAAGATGGTGGCCAAGACCGCCATGCTGCAGGGCAAGGCGGTGCAGACCCCGGACGAGGTGATCGATCAGGCCATCGACGCCAACTTCTGGCATCCGGAATATCGCCGCTACCGCCGCACCTCGTTCTGATTTCTGCGAGAAGATGCAAAGCAAAAGGGATGCCTCGGCATCCCTTTTTACTGCACGTCTGACATGGTTATCGCCTCAAGATGAACTACTCGCTGCCGCCCTGTACGCCGGTGACACGCACCTCTACCCGGCGATCCGGCCCAAGGCAGTCGATGAGCGCCGCCTTCGCCTTGATGGCATCACACTGGTTGCCGGTGACCGGATTGCTCGCGCCATTGCCCTGGATGCTCACCTTGTCGGCAGGCAATCCCTTGCTGATCAGAAAGTCGGCAACGGTTTGGGCCCGAGCTTCTGACAACCGCTGATTGTTGGCATCCGAGCCGATGCGGTCGGTATACCCCATCACCACCGCACTGCCATCCTTGGGCTGCACGTCGACGATCTGCTGGTAGAGATTGTCCAGCGCACTCATCCCCTCCTGTTTGAGGTCCGCTTTGCCAAAGGCGAACAGCACATCGGAACTGAGGTTAAAGGTCTGATCCACCACCTCCGGTTCGGCCGGTGGCGGGGGAACCACGACCGGGGCGGGCGTGGGGGCGGCTTCTTTGGGTTGGCTGCGGTTCGGGTGGATCACCAGTTCCAGCGTGGCGGTGCTGATGTCGCTGACCCAGCGCTGGGTGCCGCTGTTGGCTTTGCCGTTATCCGGATCATCGCCAACGCGCACTATGTAGCGGTAGCGTGCCTGCAGATCGACCCAGTCATGGAGCCGGGCTGTCACTCCCAGACCCGCCAGCGGCGCCAGGTTGTCGTCCCCGCCATTGACCGACTCGACGTGGTAGATATAGCCACCGCCCTCGGCAAAGAGCGAGAACATCTCGCTGAGCGGCAGGCGGCCAATGACTGACAGCGTGGCTCCCTTGCTGTTGAAGTCATGGCCGCTGATATCCCAGTCACCGGTGGAGAGATAGCCAATTTCGGCCCCCAGATTTTCCGTGAAGTTATAGCCGCCAAACAGGGAGAGCGCAGTCGCATCCTTGCCGACATCCTGACTGAAATCATTCAGATTGTGGGCAATGGCCCAGCCACCGCCAATCCCTGCATACCAGTCGTGAACCGGTTCCGCTTGTGCGCCTGTGCTCGCCAATGCCAGTGCAATCCACACAGGTTTTACTCTTATGTTCATCGCGTATCCTCGTCGATGTTTGGTGTAGTGAGGTTGCCTGCTGGTCAACCCCCACACTTATGTATAGGTGACGGGCTGTTTTTAACCACCAAAGAGGTATGGGGGCACGCCGTGAACCATGGACGCGAGACGGGAAGAGGAAGGGGGCAAAGGAGGGCTACAAGGTGGGTGAAATAAGCGGCAAGAAAAAGGAGGCCAGGTGGCCTCCTTGTTATGTCGGACTGCAGGATTACTGTTGTACTTGCTGCACGCCGGTGACGCGTACTTCTACACGGCGATCCGGTGCCAGGCAGGAGATCAGCTGAGCCTTGCCCTTGACGCTGTTGCACTGGGTGCCGGTGACCGGATTGGCTTCACCGCGACCTTCGATGGCAACTTTGCCAGCCGGCAGACCTTTGCCAACCAGGAAGTCGGCTACGGTACGAGCACGCGCTTCGGAGAGTTTCTGGTTGTAGGCATCAGAACCGATACGGTCGGTGTAACCGACGACCACGGCGCTGCCATCTTTCGGCTGAACATCAACGATCTGTTGATACAGGGTGTTGAGCGCTGCGACACCTTCTGGCTTGAGGGTGGATTTGCCAAAGGCAAACAGCACGTCAGAACTCAGGGCGAAGTTCTTGTCGACCAGTACCGGCTCGGGAACCGGCTCAGGCGCAGGGGCGGCAACCGGGGCAACATAAGAGGTACGGTTCGGGTGCATCACCAGCTCCAGGGTCGCGACGCTCATGTCGCTCTCCCAGGTTTTCTGCTCGTCACCCAGATTCCACAGATAGCGGTAGCGGGCTTGCACATCGATAAGGTCGGAGAGCTTGGCAGTCAGACCCAGACCCGCCAGTGGTGCAGTGCCGTTGTCGCTGTTGCCATTGCCGTTGACGTGATTGAAGTAGGCACCACCTTCGGCAAACACCGAGAAGATGTCGCCCAGCGGCAGGCGGGCGATACCGGAGAGGGTTGCACCCTGGGTTTTGAAATCGGCACCGTCCACGCCCGCTTTACCGGCGTAGAGATAGCCCAGTTCCGCTGCGTAGTAGTCGTTGAAGTTGTAACCGCCGAACAGGCTCAGCGCGGTGGCGTCTTTGTCTGTATCCAGACCTTGTACATCGTCAAGGTTGTGAGCATATGCCCAACCTGCACCAACACCGGTGTACCAGTCATCGGCAGCCTGAGCGGTGGTGCCTGCGGCGGCCAGCGCCAGTGCAATCAGGGTAGGAGCCATTTTTAGTTTCATCGGTTTATCCTCGTTGTGTTAGCCCATGTCGGGCAATGCACTTGTTTTTATTGCTGCGAAAAACGCCAGCAAAGTGGATAGCGAAGGCTTGGGACTCTCATGATGCATTGGCGTCATGGACAACAGACCGGACAAAAAGCGCTTTTTAGTGCTTATCCAATACCTTACAGGCGCAACTACTTTATGCTTTCGAGGCGGGGCAGGCAAGCGCAGGGAGGGGGAATTGAGGGATACAAGCGAGAATGAGACAAACAAAAAGGGATGCCTCAGCATCCCTTTTTTTCGCACTATCTGAACGAGGTAAGATTATTGCTGAACTTCTTGTACGCCAGATACGCGAACTTCTACGCGACGATCCGGAGCCAGGCAGGAGATCAGTTGAGCTTTAGCAGTTACGCCGTTGCACTTGGTGCCGGTAACCGGGTTGGCTTCGCCACGACCTTCGATGGCAACTTTGCTGGCAGCCATACCTTTGCTCACCAGGAAGTTGGCAACGGTACGGGCACGGGCTTCAGACAGCTTCTGGTTGTAAGCGTCGGAACCGATACGGTCGGTGTAACCAACAACAACAGCGTTGCCATCTTTCGGCTGGAACTCAACGATTTGCTGATACAGACCGTTCAGGGCTGCAACGCCTTCCGGCTTCAGGGTGTCTTTGCCGAAGGCAAACAGCACGTCTGAGTTCAGGGCGAAGTTCTTCTCTACTACTTGCGGAGCAGGAGCCGGCGCTTCTTCAACAACCGGAGCAGCTACCGGAGCTACGTAGGAAGTGCGGAACGGGTGGTATACCGCTTCCAGAGTAGCGATGCTCTGGTTGGCTTTGTAACGCTCACCGTTGGCGTGCAGGTCAGCCACGTCCCACATGTAGCGGTAGCGAGCTTGCAGATCCAGCGCGTCATTTACCTTGTAAGTCACACCAGCACCGGCCAGCGGGGAAACTTTAGTGTCGCTGGTGCCCAGACCATCGGTGTGACCCCAGTAGGCGCCGCCTTCAGCGAACAGGGAGAAGTCGTTGCCAACCGGCAGACGAGCGATACCGGACAGGGTGGCACCCTGGCTCTCGTAACGGTTGCCGTCGGTGTTGCCACGACCGGTGTACTGGTAGCCCAGTTCGGTACCGAAGTTTTCGGTGAAGTTGTAACCCATGAAGGCGTTGGCAGCAGCCGCGTCTTCCTGGCCGACATTGGTGCTTTCCAGCTTGTTCAGACCGTTGAAGTGGGTAGCACCGACACCGGCACCGAAGTAGATGTCGTCAGCGGCGTGAGCAGCGGTAGCACCCAGAGCAGCCATGGCGATGGCGATCATGGAAGGAGCCATTTTCATCATAAAAAAATCCTCGTTGAGATCGCACGTTATTCACGTGCTTCACACTTTGTAATTTATGTAAGCTGCAGGCTCCGCCGTACGGCTGGCGTCGAGTCTGGCAGATGACCCGGTATAACCGGGTTGCACACTCTCCTGGTGTGTCGAGTGCGCTGGCATGGCACGCAATGCGTGAGAAACCACTGCCAGGCAACTGATGTCATTCCGATGACGAGGCGCACTCTATGCCGATTTTAAAACATGATCAAGCTCACAAATGAGCCTTGTGGCAAATTGTGTCGTGACCTTAAATGGCTGTTTATCCAGATTAATTAATGATCCAGATAGGCCCTGTGCAGTTTCTTCTCCAGCTTCATATAGGCCTGAACCCAGTCACTATGCGGGCTGGCAGGATTCGCTCTGGCGGCAAAGACCGCGAGGTAATCTGTCTGGGTTGCGCTCTGCAGCAGGGGGATAAATGTCATCAAGAAATGTCGGGCCAGATAGGGGTCAAGGGGCCAGATGTTGAGGATGGCGCGAGCCACAGGCTGAACCGCAGCTGAACAGATGAAGTGGCGATGTCCCGCCTCCAGCCAGTCAGCCATCTCGCACATGCCCGATTCGGGCACCAGACCACCATCACCTTGGGTGGTTGCCAGCGCAATAGCTTGACCATTTACCGTGACGATCTGCTCATTGTTATGCAGGGTGCCGTCGTGGCTGCGCAGGGCCAGCTCCGGGCATGACTGTTCAAGAAACAGGCTGCAACTCTCCGGCAGGGCTGCCAGCAGTTCGCTGGCGTGGCTGGACATCAAGGCCGGAAGCCAGAATGCCTCGGCGCGATATTGTTCACCTTGCAGGCGCTGTTGTGCCAGTTCTTCTGTGCTGGATACGGGGTGCAGGCGAGAGATAATGCCGGGAAACGCCATACTTATTCCTCTTAATGGGTATCCGGCGGATTATACGAGTTATTGGGGGGGCCACAATAAAGGTTTCTTTTCGAGACTGTTTACCTGAGGCGGCTGAGCGATTACCATCCCCCCTTGAAGGCAAGGGTTGTCGCCGAAAGGCGCTCATAAGATAGAGGCTCGACCATAACGAGTCCGAACAAAACTGATACACTTGACTACGAGTCGTCGCGAAAAATAAAAGGCGGAGTAAATCCGCCAAACGGAGTATGGAACATTATGAATTCAAATATCGTCACTGTTGGCAAGAAGATCCGTCAGATCCGTGAAGCGGTCGGTTTGAGCCGTCCTAAGTTTGCAGATTTGCTGGGCGTTCCTCCCACCACGCTGAAAAACTACGAGCTGGGTTACCGTGAAGTTGGGGGCGCCTTCCTGGTTGCCCTGGCGCACCACCCGGATCTGCACAAGTTCACCCTCTGGCTGCTGGCAGACAAGAAAGTCGCCGAAATCGGCCAGATTGGCCCGGATGACCTCGCCAAGGCGTGATCATCGATGTGAATAGAAATGCCGCCTTCGGGCGGTATTTTTTTTGGGTTGCCGATCGATATTTTGATCTAACAGGCTTTGAATTATCCATGCAGGCCAACGAGAATAAGCGGCCCCGAAAAGTGGGCCCCTGGTGGTATCTGGCCACCCGAACACTATTACATTCAGGATGATATGAGCAATCGGTATGGAGTATGGGTATGAGCAGTAATGAGTTGGATAAACGCTATGGCCTGATGACTGCCATTGCGATGGTGGTCGGCGTGGTGATCGGCTCCGGTGTCTTCTTCAAGGCCGATGATGTACTGCGTCTGACTGGCGGTAATCTGGCTATTGCGCTGCTGGCATGGGCGCTGGGGGCATTTTCGATGATCTTCGGCGCGCTGGTGTTTGCCGAGTTTGCCCAGCGGATCGAAAAGTCCAACGGTATCGTCGATTATGCCGAAGCGGCATACGGCAAAATGTTTGGTTATCTGGTGGGGTGGTTCAAAGGCGTACTCTATTACGCCCCTCTTTCCTCCATCCTTGCCTGGGTCGCCGCTCTGTACACCATGATCTTGCTCGGTAGTGATAATCCGACCAACTCTGGTGCGACCTGGATACTGGCGGCTGTCTATATGACGGTCACCTATCTGATCAACTTCTATACCCCGGTCCTGGCGGGCAAGCTGCAAGTGGGCTCTACCCTGATCAAGTTGATCCCGCTGATCCTGGTGGCCATTGTGGGCACCATTTCAGGCTTGCTCAATGGTGTCACCGTGACCAACTTTGTGCAGGCAATGGATGGGATAGGAAGCACCGGAGGCACTCTGGCTACGGCCGTGGTTGCCACCGCCTTCGCTTATGAGGGGTGGATTGCTGCCGTGACCATCAACAGCGAAATTCGCGATTCCAAGAAAAATCTGCCCAGAGCGCTGGTGATTGGCACCCTGATAGTCTTTGTGGTCTACGTCACCTATTTTCTGGGGATCGCCAGTGTCTTGCCGACGGACGAGATAGTGGCGCAAGGGGATAACGCGGTAAATCTCGCGACAACCAGCCTGTTTGGCGGGACTGCCTCGACCATTTTGACCGTGTTCGTGATTATCTCCTGCCTTGGCACCCTCAATGGTCTGGTGTTGGCGACCATGCGCATTCCCTACTCGCTGGCGATCCGCAATCAGGGGCCAGCCCCCAAGTGGATGAGCCGTATCGAACCACATCACCACATGCCAATCAACTCGGCCCTCGCGGCAGCGCTGTTGTCGGTGATCTACTCGGTGCTGTGGTACTGCAGCATCAACGAGACATTCGGTCGTTACATCGCCCTGGACGAGATGCCGATCGTGCTGATTTATGGCCTCTATCTGTTCCTCTATGTCTGGTACATGCGCACCTTTACCGAGTTGGGCTGGATAAAGCGGTTTGTGATCCCGACCTGTGCCACCCTGGGCGCGCTCATCATTCTGTATGGCGGTATCACCAATCCCAGTCTGGGGCTCTATCTGTTGGTCTCTGTGGGGGTGATTCTGCTCGGGTTGCTCTTCTACCGTAAGGAGTGACCGGATAAGGAAGTCGAAAAAAAGCGCCGAATGGCGCTTTTTTTCATGTGTAAACCGCAGCATGTCGACAACTAACTGCCCAGCAACCCGAGGCGGCCCAGTTCATCCTTGAGCTGATCGAGGTTGCGCTCGACGCAGGCTTCCCCCTCGTTGATGGCATCGCTGGCGCGATGAAAATCCATGATGGAGAAGCTGCCAAGGCGCGGGCAGAGCTGGATCTCCGGCGGGTCACCGGCCATCCGAGCGCGGGTGATGCGCTCCTGCATGATGTTGATGGAGCCACTCATCACGCTCCACAGACCCGGGGTGGCTGGCGCGGATTCACCGCGATTGAGCCACTGGCTGAGCAGACCGCCGCTGCCGGGTTGATCCGGCTCGTCGGTCCAAGGTTGGTGCATATCGGTGTTGAGGTTGACCGCAATCACCACCTCGGCCCCCATGGCGCGGGCCAGCGAGATGGGCACCGGATTGACCACGGCGCCATCGACCAGCCAGCGGTCGTTGACCCGGGTCGGGGTGAGGATCCCCGGCATGCCGCAGGAGGCGCGCACCGACTGGCGCAGCGGGCCCTGTTGCAGCCAGATTTCGCGGCCGGTATCGAGCTCGGTGGCGATGCAGGCGAAGGGGATAGGCAGATTCTCGAGATCGGGATCCCCCAGATGGCTGGCGGCAAGGCCAAATACCTTTTCGCCGCGAAACAGCCCGCCGGAGAGGGCCGGGTCGAGCAGGCTGACCACCTGCAGGCGGGTAAAGCCGCGCACCCAGGTTTCCAGCCGATCCAGTTCTCCGGCGGCATAGGCGGCACCGACAAAGCTGCCGATGGAGCAGCCAGCGATCAAATCCGGTTTGATGCCGAGACGTTCAAGGGCGCGGATGACGCCGATATGGGCCCATCCTCTGGCGGCGCCGCTCCCGAGAGCGAGCCCAACGCGGGGTTTACGTGGCACGACAGTCCTCCAAAAAGGGGTTGAGGGGTCAGCTTACTCCGAGAGTCAGGAGGCGTCACCCTGCCATCTTTCGCTGCGGTTGCGACCGTTGGCCTTGGCCTGATAGAGCGCCACATCGGCGCGGCGTACCGCTTCGTGCAGGGGAAGGTTCTCCTGGTGGGGCAGATAGCCGAGGCTGATGGTGACCTCCAGCCCGGGTTCGATGGCGGCCCAGTCGTGATCTGCCACCGCTTTTCTCAGCCGCTCCGCCAGTTCGCCGATCTGTGCGGCGTTACTGCGGCCAATCAGCAGCAGAAACTCTTCGCCTCCCCAGCGGATCAGGCGATCAGTGGGCCTAAGCTGCTGCTGGCAGATCTGCACCAGCCGGATCAGCACCATATCGCCGACGGCATGGCCGAAGTTGTCATTGACCCGTTTGAAGTGATCCGCATCGAACATCAGGATCCCCGCTTGCAGCCGGGCCAGATCGCCCGTCTGTTCCAGCAGCACCAGATAGTGGCGATTGAAGGCACCGGTGAGGGCGTCGTGGCAGGAGAGGTAATTGAGCCGCTGGTTGAGACGATGGGATCTCAGGTTGGAGAGGGCGGCCAGCAGCATAAAGAGAATGGCAAGCAGGGTCGGTGCGGACTGGCAGGCAAGGGCCCATGCCAGTGGCAGCAGAGTGACACTGTGAACTAGCCGCAACGGGGTATCGGGGACTGCAAGAGTCAGTTGCAATGCCCCCTCTCGCCACTGGTAGTGTGCTGTGGGAGCAAGATCCCGGGGGATCTCTGGCTGCGGGGTACTGCTGGCCAGCACCTGATGGTACTGATTGAGCAGTAGATACTCCCCCAACGCTGGCGTCAGCCGATCGAGTTGCAACTGCAAGCGGGAGAGCAGGATATCCATGCTGATCATCCCCACCAGTGAGCCGTCCTTGTAGAGAGGCTGTGACATGGTGACCATGGTGCCCAGTCCGGCGAAGTCTTCGTAGGGGCGGGAGATAATGGTGTCCCGGCTGGGGTTGGGCGACATTAGCGCATCCTGCCAGTAGTGCTTGTCATAGATGCTGCGGGTAAAGCGAAACTGACTGGAGGGGATCCAGGGATAGAGATAGATAAAGTTGTCCACGCCGGTGAAGTAGACCCAGGCGATCTCCTTGCCAAGGCGCTGGCTGGCGGTGGCCAGCAAGGGGGAGAGGCTCAGCGCCAAATGAAGTTGCGCTTCCCGCGCACTGCCGGGGGATGGCAGCGGCCCGTCACCGGTGAGGTTGCCTGCCAGCCCTGCAGGCAAGTCGGCGGGGAGGTGGTCGAGCACCAGTCCCACACCCGGCAGCTGTTGAAGATGGCGATAGAGCTGGCGGGTGAGTACCGACTGGGGATCGCTGCGCAGTCGCTCTTCGGCCTGACCACGCATCGCTTCGAGAAAGGTTTCGGTTTGCTTGAACTGATCCCGCAGGTGAATGGCGCTGTTGAGGGTATCGGTCTGGTAGAGGTTTTCTATCTGTTTCAGGTTTTGCCGCAAGGTCAGACCAACCAGCAGGATGACCAAAGCGAACAGCAGCCAGGTCAGACGTGTGAGAAAGCGGGGGTCAGACGTTTTGGGCATAGGCAGTCAGTCGGGTTGCGAAGGAAATTGTCGTTAGTGTATGCGATGTGGCGTGAAAACAAACGGCGCGACCTGAAACAGAGTGAGCTTACCCCGCTCTTGTTACGTTTTGTCACATTTATACATAGTCACGGCATAGTCTGGGGCTAAAATGGCCCCAATCTGGATTTACCCTTTCACTCTTCATGGACTGTTCGATGAAAATGCGTATCTGGCTCGGCTTGGGCCTTCTTCTAATCGTGGTTGCCGGCGTCTGGGCGCTGCGTCACAGCGAACCCGCCGCCAAAGCACCGACCAGACAGGTCAATATCCGCACTCAAACCGTCAAACAGAGTCTGGCCGAGCCGACCCTCAAGCTGGTGGGCAAGTTGGCAGCCAATCGTTCCGTCATCATCAGCCCCGAAGTGACCGGTCGCATCGTCAAGATTGCGGTGCAATCTGGCCAGAGCGTGGCGAAAGGGGATACCCTGATCGCGCTGGATGCGGGCAAGCAGCAGGCGGAGCTGGCCGAGCAGAGCGCCAGTCTGCGTGACGAGAACCGCAAGCTGGGGGATATGCGCAAGCTGGTGGCCCGTGGCGCCGTGACCCAATCCGAGCTGGAGGGGCAGGAGGCCACCGTGGCCCAGGTGCAGGCACGCCTCGATGCCGCCCGTTACGAGCTCTCCCTGCGTACCTTGCAGGCGCCCTTTGCCGGTACCGTGAGCCTGATTGATCTCAGCGAAGGGGCGTTGGTCAACAGTGGCGACACCCTGCTGCATCTGGATGAACTCGACAAACTGCGTCTCGATCTGGCGGTGCCGGAGCGTTACCTCTCCCTGCTGCGACCGGGCATGGCGGTCACCGCCACCAGTACTGCCTGGCCGGATCAGCACTTCAGCGGCACCTTGACCACCCTCGACAGCCGCGTCTCCAACGATACCCAGAACATCAAGGCGCGGGTGATGATCCCCAATGGCAACGGCCAGTTGCGTCCGGGCATGCTGCTCAATGTGGAGCTGGCGTTGCCTGCCCAGCAGCTCACCCTGATCCCCGCCCAGTCGGTGGAGTATGCCGGTGAGCAGCGTTTTGTTTACCGTCTCGAGGCCGATGGCCGGGTCAAGCGGGTGCCTGTGGTGCTCGGCGAGACCGAAGGGGAGACCGTCTGGGTCACCGAGGGGCTGAAGGTCGGCGATCGCATCGTGGTCGAGGGGCTGGTCAATCTGCGTGATGGGGTGCAGGTGCGTGATCTGGCCGAGGTGAACGGCTGATGTGGCTCTCCGATATCTCAGTTCGCCGCCCGCTGGTGGCGGTGGTGCTCAGCGCCCTGCTCACCGTGTTTGGTCTGGTCGCCTTCAGCAAATTGACGGTGCGGGAGATGCCCGATGTGCAGATCCCGTCGGTCTCCATCACCACCACCTATGAGGGGGCGGCCCCTTCGGTGATGGAGAGTCAGGTCACCAAGCCCATCGAGGATCAGCTCTCCGGCATCAGTGGCATCAAGAACATCAACTCCATGACCCGCAAGGGGCGTTCGATGATCACCGTCGAGTTCAAGCTCGGCTGGAACATGGTGGAGGGGATCTCCGATGTGCGCGATGCCCTCTCCCGCGCTCGGCCCCGGCTGCCCGATGATGTGGACGAGCCGCTGGTGACCAAGGACAGCGGCAACGGCGATGTGGCGATCTGGCTCAACTTCAGCAGCAGCCAGATGGATCGCACCGCCATGACCGACTACGCCAACCGCGTGCTGGTTGACCCCCTGAGTCTGGTGGATGGCGTGAGCGAAGTGGCGCTCTCCGGCGATCTCACCCAGGTGATGTATGTGCGGCTGCGCCCGGCCGACATGGCGGCCCGAGGCATCACGGTGAGCGATGTGGAAGAGGCCCTCAAGCGGGAGAATATCGAGCTGCCGGGTGGCGAGATCCGCAACAACTCCATGACCATGGCGGTGCAGATCGCCCGTCTCTACCACACAGCGGAAGATTTCCAGCAACTGCAAGTCACCACCGCCGCCAACGGCCAGAGCGTCTATCTGGCCGATATCGCCGATGTGGAGGTGGGAGCCAAGAACGAAGACAGCGCCTATCAGCGCAACGGCAAAGAGAGTCTGGGTATCGGTATCGTCGCCCAGTCCACCGCCAACCCGCTGGCGGTGGCGCAGGGGATCGAGAAGAAACTTGGCGAGATGCAGCGCTTCCTGCCGGAGGGGGCCAAGCTCGAGGTGGATTACGACTCCACCATCTTTATCAAGCAGGCCATCGACGAGGTGTACGAGACCCTGGCCATCTGCGCCGTGCTGGTGGTGGCGGTGCTCTATCTGTTCCTCGGGCAGGGGCGCACCACGCTCATTCCGGCCATTACGGTGCCGGTGTCGCTTATTTCTGCCTTTATCGGCGCCTGGTATTTCGGTTTTTCCATCAACCTCATCACCCTGCTGGCCCTTATTCTCGCCATCGGTCTGGTAGTGGATGACGCCATCGTGGTGGTGGAGAACATCCACCACCATCTGCAGCGGGGTGAACCGCCGCTGCTGGCCGCTTGGCACGGCACCCGCGAGGTGGGCTTTGCGGTGATCGCCACCACCGCCGTGCTGGTGATGGTGTTTGTCCCCATCGCCTTTATGGATGGCATGGTGGGGCGGCTCTTTACCGAGTTTGCGATTCTGCTTTCGCTTGCGGTGCTCTGCTCCTCGCTGGTGGCGCTGACCCTGACTCCGGCCATGGGCTCCTGGCTGATGCGCCCGCTGGATAAACCGAACCGGCTCACCGCCGGGCTCGACCGCGGGCTGGGCTGGCTGGAGGGGCACTATCGCCACCTGCTGGCGTGGATGCTGCGTCGCTCCCGCTGGACGCCGCTGGTGCTGCTGCTCTGTCTGGGCGGTATCGGTGCCCTCTTTACCCAACTGCCGACCAGCCTTACCCCGACCGAGGATCGCGGCGTCATCTATGTCTTCGTCAAGGGGGCAGAGGGGACCAGCATCGAGCGGATGAAGCGCAACATGCAGCAGGTGGAGTCCGCCATCATGCCGATGCTGGGCAAAGGGGTGGTGCAGGCGCTGAGCTTCAGTACCCCCGCCTTTGGCCGTGGCGGCGATCAGACCGGTATGGTGATCATCCAGCTCACCGACTGGGCCGAGCGCGACATCACCGCCACCGAGTTCTCCCGCTCGCTGGGTGCCAAGCTCTCCGGCATTCCCGATGTGATGATCCGCACCTTCCAGCCCGGCTTCCGGGGTGGCTCCACCGCGCCGGTGCAGTTCGTGCTGCAGGGTAACGACTATGCCGAGCTCTACCAGCAAGGATTGGCGCTGCAACAGGCGGCGCAGGGCAGCGGCCTGATGCTGAGCCCGGATCTCGACTACGCCGAGAAGACCCCGGAGCTGCAGGTGACCATCAATCGCGACAGCGCCAGCCAGCTCGGCATTCCGGTCTCCACCGTGGCCAACAGCTTGCAGACCTTGCTGGGCGGGGCGAGCAAGACCACCTATGTGGACAGGGGCGAGGAGTATGACGTCTACCTGCGCGGCAATCAGACCGAGTTCAACGGCATCTCGGATCTCGGTCGCATCTATCTAAAGGCCGCCAACGGCGAGATGGTCAGTCTCTCGACTCTGGCCACTGTCAAGCAGGTGGCGACCGCCAACCGCCTCAACCACTACCAGCGGCAAAAAGCGATTACCCTGACCGCCGACGTGCACCCCGACCACACCCTGGGGGAGGCCCTCGATTTCCTCGATGGCTGGGCCAACGCCAACCTGCCTACCGGCATGACGGTGGATTACGCCGGTGATTCCAAGGATTACCGTGACAATCAGGGGGAGATGGTGCTGGTCTTTGGCCTCGCCCTGCTGGTGGTCTATCTGGTGCTGGTGGCCCAGTTCGAGAGCACCCTGACCCCGGCGGTGGTGATGGTGACGGTGCCACTCGGCATCTTCGGTGGTCTGCTAGGCCTCTGGCTGACGGGGCAGGAGATGAGCATCTACAGCCAGATCGGGATGATCATGCTGATCGGCATGGTGACCAAGAACGGCATCCTCATCGTCGAGTTCATCAACCAGCTGCGCCAGCGCGGCGAAGGGTTCGAGGAGGCGATCATCGCAGGCTCGGTGCGCCGCTTGCGCCCCATCCTGATGACTTCGCTCACCGCCATTATCGGCGCTGTGCCGCTGATGCTCTCCATGGGGGCAGGCTACGAGAGCCGGATGGCGGTGGGGACCGTGGTCTTCTTCGGATTGTCGTTGGCAACTCTGGTTACCCTGCTGGTGGTGCCCGCCATCTACCATCTGATCGCCCGTCACGCCGGCATGACAGGGGCGCGGGATCAACAGGTAGACGAAGCGCTGGCCGCCAAGGGGGCAGGGGAGTCACAGCCTCCGGCGCTCTGACCTCAATCCTGACGGGGGCCGGTTATCAGCCTCATCATCACAAGGGCGCCTGCGGGCGCCCTTGCTATTGCGGGCGGCGGCCTATTCCGCGGGATCTATAGGGACAAAAAGCCATCGCTCCCCTTGGCCGCAATCGGTATAATGCGCGACCCGAATTTTTCCAGGTGTTCAAAATGCAGCCGGTACCCAACCTTTTCTCCTATCCCCGCTATTGGGCCGAGTGCTACGGCACGGCGCCCTTCCTGCCCATGTCCCGCAAAGAGATGGACAAGCTCGGTTGGGATAGCTGCGACGTCATTCTGGTGACGGGGGATGCCTACGTGGATCACCCGAGCTTTGGCATGGCGGTCATCGGCCGCATGCTGGAGGCGCAGGGCTTTCGGGTCGGCATCATCGCCCAGCCGGACTGGTCATCGAAGGATGACTTTATGCGTCTGGGCAAACCGAACCTCTTCTTCGGGGTCACCGCGGGCAACATGGACTCCATGATCAACCGCTACACCTCCGACAAAAAGCTGCGCCACGACGACGCCTACACCCCGGGGGATGTGGGTGGCAAGCGACCGGATCGCGCGACTCTGGTCTATACCCAGCGCTGCAAGGAGGCCTTCAAGGAGGTCCCCGTCGTCATCGGCGGCATCGAGGCTTCCCTGCGCCGCATCGCCCACTACGACTACTGGTCCGAGACCATCCGCCGCTCCATCCTGCTCGATGCCAAGGCCGATATCCTCATCTACGGCAACGCCGAGCGGCCGCTGGTGGAGGTGGCCCACCGCATCGCAGCGGGGGAGACCATCGACACCATGCAGGATATTCGCGGCACCGCCGTTATCCGCAAGGAGCCGCTGCCGGGCTGGAAAGGGGTGGATTCGAGCAAGCTCGACCAGATTGGCCGCATCGATCCCATCCCCAACCCCTATATGGAAGGGGCGCCCTGCGCGGATGATGCGACCGAAGCGGCACCGGCCGCGCAGGAGGCCAAACCCGTGCTGGTGCAGCCGGCCAAACCCAAGCCGTGGGAAAAAACCTATGTGAAGCTGCCGGCGTTCGAGCGGGTCAAAGAGGACAAGGTGCTCTACGCCCACGCCTCGCGCATTCTGCACCACGAGACCAACCCCGGCTGTGCCCGCGCCCTGTCGCAGGCCCACGGCGATCGCATCGTCTGGGTCAACCCGCCCGCCTTCCCCCTCGAAACCGAGGAGATGGACGGCGTATTCGGCCTGCCCTACCAGCGGGTGCCGCACCCGGCCTATGGCAAGGAGAAGATCCCGGCCTTCGACATGATCAAGACCTCGGTCAACATCATGCGCGGCTGCTTTGGCGGCTGCTCCTTCTGCTCCATCACCGAGCACGAAGGGCGCATTATCCAGAGCCGCTCGGAAGAGTCGATCCTCAAAGAGATCGAAGATATCCGCGACAAGGTGCCGGGCTTTACCGGCGTCATTTCGGATCTCGGCGGCCCCACCGCCAACATGTACAAGCTGCGCTGCAAGAGCCCCAAGGCCGAGCAGACCTGCCGTCGCGCCTCCTGTGTCTGGCCCACCATCTGCCCGCACATGGACACTGACCACAGCCCGACCATCAACCTCTATCGCAAGGCGCGCGACCTCAAGGGGATCAAGAAGATCCTCATCGCATCCGGCGTGCGATACGACATCGCGGTGGAAGATCCCCGCTATATCAAGGAGCTGGCCAAGTACCACGTCGGCGGCTACCTCAAGATTGCGCCGGAACACACCGAGGAGGGGCCACTCTCCAAGATGATGAAGCCGGGCATGGGCAGCTACTACCAGTTCAAGGAGCTGTTCGACAAATACTCCAAAGAGGCGGGCAAGCAGCAGTACCTGATCCCCTACTTTATCTCTGCCCACCCGGGCACCACGGATGAAGACATGATCAATCTGGCGCTCTGGGTCAAAGAGAACCGCTTCAAGCTCGATCAGGTGCAGAACTTCTACCCGTCGCCGCTCGCCAACGCCACCACCATGTATTACACGGAGAAAAACCCGTTAAACAAGGTGAGCCGCACCGGTGGCGATGTGTTTGTTGCCAAGGGCGAGCGCCGTCGCCGCCTGCACAAGGCGCTGCTGCGCTACCACGACCCCGCTGGCTGGCCGATGATCCGCGAAGCCCTGCTCGCCATGGGCAAGGGCCACCTGATTGGCAGTGGCCCCGGCTGTCTGGTGCCTGCGGAAGGACGCAACGAGCGCGCCGCCAGCGGCAAGGGGCTGAAACCGGCCCTGACTCGCCACAGTAACATTGCCCATCAGCGCGGCAACGGCGCTGGCAACAAGCCGACCGGCGGCAAGCCGGTGGGCTCCCAGCTGCACAAAGGCGCGGCTAACGGCAAACCGGCCGCACAGGGCGAAGGCAAGAGTGCGGGCCAGAATGCAGGTAAAAGCAAACCTGCCGGAAAACCCGCCCATAAGGGGAAAACCCCGACCCGCGCAGGTTCCTCCAAGCCAGGTGCCAAACCCGCAGCTCAAGGCGGCAAGCCAGCGGCCAAAGGGAATGGTGCCAAGCGACCGGCTCGGTAATATTCCCTGATTGGAAAGCGATAGAAATAAAAAAGGCGACCGGATGGTCGCCTTTTCATTTCTAAGTGTATAAACGTTTTTGGCCTGATAATGAAATTGGATTCTTAGTAAATGTTTTATTTACTTTGTCTATGAATATAAAAATCTCTTCTTCAACCCTTATATAATCATTTTTTGGCAAAATATCCAATTTTATACCAAAAACACCTTCAAGTTTAGGCAGCATTCTTTTTTGATGGTCAATCATGTAAATATTGGCTTTTTCTGCAACTATATTGTTCGAAGTGACAATTTCCTGCTTAATATCATTAATTTGATTATGATAACCTTGAGATATACTCATGTTCCCATCTGATGAATTTGGGAATATGAGATCATACCAGTGAAAAACGTCAATTTTGTTTTTGGATATGCCTGAATGTTTTATTAGCTCAGCATTTACAAAATCAGAGAACAATCTAATATGGCTAAGATGGTTATTAAAAGCATTATGTTTAATACCAGTAAGATAACTAGTTAATGCTATTAGCGCGCCACCTAAGGTACCAAAAAGAGTTAAAAACCAACCACCTGCCAATAGTATTTGAGTTGCAGGCTCTATTTTTTTAAAAGCAAAAGTATAGCACTCAGAAGAAAAACAAAAATCTTTATGACGCAAATCTTGGTATACGATAGTGGAAGCTGAACACAAAAAAAGAATTAATACTAGTCCAGCAACAATAAAAATAATTAAAAGAAACGTGTTAAGGTTTTTTTTAGTCAAAGTATGTCCCTCCAACTTCCTTGCTTGGAGCTATCGCATGTAATCGAGCCCTTAATTCGGAAACTAAAGGTTTATATCTTTCCGTTCTGTTTATAATGTTGAGAATGTACATGCTTATATAATATGAACGTGAATATTTGAGATCATCACAACCATTCGCAGCTAATATCTCTAAACGTGTCACATTGTGCTTGACTCGGTCAATATCTCTTTGAGATGGGAGAGGTTGAATTTTCAGTAGCCGGTCTCTTAGTTTCGTGTGTGCGTTGTGACCTACACGAGCTAGTTTATGCACTCTTCCCAAACATCGTTCAAATGCTTTTCGGTATGCTTTACTGGTTCTAAAATTATTAGTTGCAGCTCTTAGCTCTACATTTTTTACGGATGCCCTAATTCTTCCTACCTCATCAGATGGCAGCCGTGGGGTATGAAAATTAACTCTTAAACCATGGACTAATAGTGGTTCACTGGATGTACTCAAAGTCTTTGATTTAGCTTTGTTTATTGGAAAGTCTTTCTCATGAATCATATCCTCAATGCTTTTTTTTGCATTTTCAAAATTATAGTCATATATCTTTGATGAGACCGTAATATCATCAACCAATCTAGTATAAATTAAATTCTTTCTTTTTAGGCGCTGTACTATATCATGCTCAATATTCCATAAACACAAGCACGCTAAATAGCTTGATGTTGGAGCCCCCTGAACTATATGAGAACCATCTTCGCTATCAATGCAGCATAAGTCACTGAGTATTCTAGCCGTATCACAATCAAATTTAAAAAAGTTAAAGAAAATATCATAGACTAAATCATAGTGTATATTATCAAAAAAGTTTTCAATATCATATTTCAATATACTTTTTGCTTTGCAATGTTGCTGAGCACAGCTTATATAGTCACGTTTTAGGATAGCCTCTTCATAGAGGACATCAATGTCTGATGGAACAGAACCGAACAAGTAATATGGCCAAACAACAATTTTTGAAAGGACACGATTATTTATTCTGCGTTGTATTTTTTTTATTAAAGGGTGAGGTATATGAACTATTCTTTCTCCTCCACTGCTCTTTGGAACTTTTTTAGCTGTGTACCGTTCTGCAGATGTCATATAAAGTGCACAATTGAGTTCAGATGCACTCAAACCTAATGCAACTAGTAGGTTTTCTGGAGAGGATATTTTCTTGGAAGTCTTGAGGGTCGGCTTTATGGGAGCCTGAATAGGTTGATTTTCATTCATATACTGTAAAATTGACATGGTTGCCCCATAGCTCTAGGGGATAAAAAGAGATGATGCCTACCCCGAAAACCAATAGCTTCTGCCATCTCTTTTCGAACCAATGCCAATTACCGCAGGCTACAGTCTCTTTTGGAGACGGCGGAGGGTGAGCCGGCGAAAAGCCTGCTAAAGCAGGCGCCCTGTGAACAGGGCTGATACTATTGGCGTTTATATCGGGTGCAGCATACAGAGCGATACGCTCGTGCTAGTAAACCTTAAACAATGTCCTCACTTGGGTCAATATATTTATTTCAATTATTCCGCATGTTGGGCTAAAAAATAGGTTGTGCTGAACGAAGTGAAGCCCAACTAGTATACTGAAAAATGTAACTGGAATTTGCTTTACCGAACTGCTGCCTCCATGCTCATCCCACTTTGGTTGCGCAATAATACTCACCTGTTGGGCTTCGCTGCGCTCTGCGCCAACCTACGAAATGAAAATACGCTACCGCCCGTGGATTACAGCTTCCAATATGCTCCCTTGACCAGCGATGGCAGCAACCCATCGCAGTTCAACAGGTTCTGAATGGCCATGGTAAGCCAAACGAAACTGCCGAGGCGAGCCTTTAAGTGATATAACCGTCAGAAATTAATCATTTTTTGCGCTTGATCAGCAAATGGAACTGGAAGGCGGCTTTATCGCCATATCCCGCTTTGGCAAGCAGGGAAGGGGTGTGAATTGGGGCGACCTGCTGGTCGCCCCTTGTGATTGCCATATCCGGTGCGCTAGGGGTTAGCCGTTATAGCCGTAGCAGCGCTTGAGCTCCTCGAAGTCGTAGTAGTGGCTGCCGCTCTGGTAGGGCTGGCAGCCGGTTTTAAAGGCGATCTCCTTTTCGTTGTAGAGCATCTTGACCAGCACCTGCCGCTGCCCGTTCTGGTAGATATCCCACTGAATATTGGCGGTATAGGGAGAGACCCAGCCGCCGCGCCACTCGTTGTTCTGCTGGCTGAACAGCTGATCCGCACTGGCCCCCTGACGGCTCCCTTCCAGCTTCATCAGGGCGGCGAGGGGGATAATGGCTTCGGCGTGGGCAAAGCGCAGGGTGGCCCGTCGGCTCTGCTCGCCTTCTACCACCTGACGCTGCACCTCGCCAAACAGGCCGTCGAGCAGCGGCTGGGCAATGGCGTAGGGGGCGCTCTGGTTGGTAAAGCTCGGCCCCTTCTCGTAGAAATCTTCCGCATCGGAGAGGTAGGAGAACCAGGCCGACTCCTCCGGAGTGAGGAACTGCTCCAGCGCCCAGGGCTCGCTGCCCTGTGCCTGCGCTTCGCGGATCATGCCGGGGCCGATGATAAAGAGGTTGTAGAGCATCAGGGCGGCATCCACTTCGTCGCGCACATAGGTCATGCCGCCATCCTCCGGGTTGACGGCGACAAACTCGACGCCGCCCGCCAGATAGTCGACAAAGCCCTTGCTGTAGATACGCTCCAGCATGCTGCGGGCCATCTCTTTGGTCTTGCTCAGGTTTTTAAGCTGATCCAGCGCCCTGGCCAGCTCGGGGGCCGGGGCGATTGCGGCATCTTCGTCGCCGATAAAGCGCTGGTAGCTCTCATAGGCGGGCAGGTAGCGGGCGTAATCCCCCTCGGGCGTGGTCTTGTGGAAGTAGAGCTCGAACTTGTTGACCAGCTTTTTGTCGATCTTCGAGGGGTCATCTTGCGTGAGGTAGCACTGCGCCGAGTCGCTGACATAGCTCACGTTGCGCTTGAGGCTCTCCATAAAGTAGAAGGCGCTTTCGTTGGCCCTGTCCTTGCCCGAGGTGACCACCTTGATGCAGTGGGGCTCGCTGCTGTTGAGCAGGGTCGGCAGCCGCGCCGCCAGCCGGGTGGCGAGATTAGCGTGCTCCTCCTTGCCCAGCGCCGAGAGCAGGCCATAGCCCAGCTTCTGGTTGGCGGCTGTCACCAGATCGACCTTGCCTCCCAGCCCCTGCCCGAGGGGGGTGAGCGCCCCCTGACGCTGCGCCTCTTCCCAGACCAGCTTGGTCAGCACGTCATATTTCGGGCTGGAGAGGGAGCGCGAGCCGTGGCGCGCCACCATCTCGGTAAAGACCGGGCTGAACCCCTGAGGCGCTGGCTCGTAGCTCTCCGCCTGCTGTTGCGGGCTGTAGACCGCTTTGGTGCTGTATTGGTAGGCAGTTTTGCCCTGGCTGTCGGCAGACGATTCGTTCTCTGACTGGCAGCCGCCAAGCAAGACCAGCGAGACGGCAACAGCCACATAAGAAGAGCGCGGGAAAGTCATGATGTTCCTTATCTATCCATATGAAAAATAAGTGAAAAACTCTATGACTTGAAAATGACCGCGGGATGTCAGCCAGATGACAGGCTGATGACTTCTGATAAAGCAGTAAGCAAGGGGAGGGGAGAGAGGATGGTTATAGGGAGGGCAATAGAGGCTCAACCAACCACTGCGCCGGTCACGGCTGAGTGGTCAGTGAGCGCGTTTGGGATGGGGCCTTATTGTCTTACCTCCTGCCCCTTGGCGTTTTGCAGGGTGTGAAACAGGTAGTGATCGTCCCGATCGTAATAGACGGTAATGGTGTGGCGCTGGGTATAGTCCGCCGCGACCCCAGCTACTGTCATCGGCACCAGGATCAGCTCCCCCAGCCCCAATGTCACGGCGCTCGCCGTGGCCTGGCCATTGCCGTCAGCGCGCTTGTGGATCTTGCCGAGCACGGTAAAGCGATCGCAGCCCTGCACCTTATCCTCGGTCAGAAAGGCGGCCTGCTGGCAATGCTGGGGCTCGCCCAGCTCGGCGCGAATGGTCGCGCGGGTTTCCCCCGATACAAGGGTGTTGCGAAAGCGCCCCGCGTAGTGATCGATGGCGGCAGCACAGCCGCTTAGTAGCCAAATCAGCAGCAGCGGTGTGAGCCGCAGGCAGGCGCGTATCATGGGCGGGTCCCGCCCTCTGCCAGAGGCGCATCACCCCTCCGCCCGGGCTCGCTGCGATGCAAAAAGGTGGTCAGGGTATCGCGCGGCGGCGTGATGCCGCACTGCACCAGAATCCGCCCGATGGCTCCCCTGTGATAGCCGCCATGAGTCACCAGATGGAGCAGCATTTCATCGCGGCTCATCTGCCCCTTGTCACCATCGACAAAGCGAAACGAGAGCGGGGTTGTCCCCTCTTGTTGGCTCAGCGACGTGACGTAATCCACCAGCCAGTTATCCAGCTTGGTGACTGCGCTGCGCAGGGCGGTGAGGGTCGGTGTCTCCGGCGTATTAGTGGCGGTAAAGTCGTGGCGTTCCCCCAGCAGATTGGCCTGGAAGATGGCATCGACCACATGGATATGGTTGAAGATCCTGAGGCAGGCGTGGTGTGCCTCGCCATATTGCTGCGCATCGAGTGTGGCGATCGCATCCAGCAGTTCGCCATCGGCCCAGCGTTTGTAGTGAAAGAGAGATTGCAGTGTCTTGTTGCTCATCGCGTCCTTGCCCTTGTCGTTTCGTGAAGTGCGGCATGTTAGCCAAAATGGGCTCAATACGAAACCCATTCTGTTGCAGCTTTGGCCCCCGCCATGCAAAAGCCCCGAGAGCTGGCACTGTCGGGGAAGAGGAAAAACATCGACAAGGCATTACAAAGGCATTGGGTCAGGCCTGAACGGGAGCAGGCATCGACATAGAGCACCTAGCCGCTAATAAGCGCCCTTTTTTCGGGACATCCACCTTTTTGACAGCAGTGAGTGCCTAGACTAGGTTGGTATTCCTATGAGGCCCATTAAGCCTGCTTACTGTTAACCATAACCGGAAGGATCCGACATGAAAGCGATGACTGCAGCCCTTTTGCTCCCCCTGATTCCCCTTGCCGTTCAGGCGGGGGCGCCCGTGTGGATCACCATTGGGGCCGATAGCGGGGTTGAACTCAAGCAGGTCAATGCCAAGCTCTCCCCCCTGTTCAGTGCCAGCGGGGCGCCCGTCCAGCTGGCCCAGATTGAGGCAAGCGAGCTTGGCTCCCTCTCGCACCTGATGCACGAAGGGCACCAGCGCTGCGGTGGCTATGTGGTGCACACGACCCTGGCCGATGCGCTGCAGAGCATGGCCCAGCCCCTCAGCCAAAACCTGTTCAGCGCACCGCCGTTGACCCAGGGGGCCAGTGTCAACCGGCTGCTGCCCCATCTGGATCAAGGCAATATCGCCAGCACCATCAGCAAGCTATCCGGCTGGCGCAACCGCTACTACACCACCACTACCGGCACGCAATCCGCCGACTGGGTGGCCAGCCAGTGGCAGAGCCTCGGCAGCACCCTGCCATGGGCCAGCGTCAGCCGTGTCAAACATAGCGGCTACCCGCAACAATCGGTGGTGCTGACCCTCAAGGGAAGCCGCTATCCGGACGAAGTGGTGGTGCTCGGTGGCCATCTCGATTCCACCGCCGGCTCGGCCCCCAACAGCAAGACACTGGCCCCCGGCGCCGATGATGACGCCTCCGGCATCGCCACCCTGACCGAGGTGCTGCGGGTCATCACCGAACAGGGCCGCCAGCCGGAGCGCACCCTGCAATTTATCGGCTATGCGGCGGAGGAGGTGGGCTTGCGGGGCTCCAAGGATATCGCCAGCCGCTACAAGGCGGCCAACACCAAAGTATTGGCCGCGCTCCAGCTGGACATGACCAACTACAAGGGCTCGGCGAACGACATCGTCTTTATGACCGACTACACCGACAAGGGGCTGACCGGCTACCTCACCCAGCTGATCGATGCCTACCTGCCGCAAGTCAGCTATGGCTATGACAGCTGTGGTTATGGTTGCTCGGATCACGCCTCCTGGCACAATCAGGGCTACCCCGCCGCCATGCCGTTCGAGTCACGCTTTAGCGAATACAACCCCAGGATCCACACGGCGCAGGATACGTTGCAAAACTCGGATCCCTCGGCTGGCCACGCTCTCAAGTTTGCCCAGCTGGCGACCAGCTTTGCCGTTGAAATGGGCAAGATCAACTGAGTCACAGGCGCGCTGCGCAAGCCAAAAGGAAGGAAGTCTCGGCTTCCTTCCTTTTTTTCTATCTTCTGTGCGGCTTTGTCCCCGTCATACAAAAAGCCCCGAGAGCTGGCGCTTTCGGGGAAGAGGAAAAACATCGACAAGGAATTACCAAAGCATTGGGGTCAGGCCTGAATGGGATTAGGCATCGACATAGAGCACCTGGCCGCTAATAAAGCCATCGACGGAGCGCTCAAACGCCTTGCCGACCAGAGCGCCCGGCACCGGCTGGAAGCCCGGCATCATCTCGCCATATACGTCCCACGCCTCTTCCAGTACGGTCGGGTTGACCACATTGATGCGAATGCCGCGGGGCAGCTCGTGGGCCACGCACTGGACAAAGGTATCGATGGCGCCGCTGGTGGTGGCATCGGCAATGGCCAGCGGGATCGGCTTGATATTGAGGATGCCGGAGATCAGGGTGAAGGAGCCCCCCTGATTGATGTAGTTGAGGCCGATATTGACCAGATTGATCTGCCCCATCAGCTTGCTCTGGATGGTGGTTTGCCACTGCTCGTCGCTCATCTCGCCAAAGGGGGCGTATTCGCAAAATCCTGCGGTATTGACCACCGCATCGAAGGAGCCCACGTTTTGGTAGAGCCGCTCGATGGACTCTCGGCTGGTGATATCCACCTGAAAATCACACCCTTCTCCGGAGCGGCTGGCGGTAATCACTTTGTGCTTGCCCAGACCACTGAGGGCGGCTTGCCCCATTTTCCCCTGAGCACCAATCAGAATGACTGTCTTCATCGTTAACCTCGCTTTGCTGGAAGAGCTGCAAGGTTAGAGGGCCACTGATACAATGTAAATCATTGGTAATTTGTATGTGATACAACTGAAATTGGTGAGGTGAGAGTGGAGAAGATCGATATCAGGCAGATGAGGGTGCTGGTGCTGCTGGTCAGATACAAGAGTGTGTCGCGGGTGGCCGAGCTGCTGGAGATCTCCCAACAGGGGGTGAGCAGCCATCTGAAAAAGCTGCGCGATCTCTTTCCCGCCGAGCTGTTTATCCGCCAGAGCGCCGGATTGCAGCCGACCGATTACGCCTGCGAGCTGGCCGCCAGGTTCGAGCAGATCCTGGCCGATATCGACGGGGTCTTTGTGGCTGCTCCCTTCGATCCCGCCAGCAGCGAGCGCACCTTCAGGGTGATGGCCAACGAGTATGCCCAGCTCGCCATTATCCCAAGGCTGGCGAGCGCCCTGCGCACTCAGGCGCCCTCCATCCGGCTCGATGTGGTGGACTTTCAGGCCGAAGCGCATCTGGAGGCGCTGGCCAGCGGCGAGGTCGATCTGGTGATTGGTTTTGATGCCTATCTCGACCCGGGGTTGCTGCGCGCCACCCTGCGCCGGGATCACTACTGTTGCGTGCTGCGCCGCGACTCCCGATATCTTCCGGACAAGACTCCGCAGGATATGGCGGCCATCCCCTTTGTGCAGTTCGCCAACAGCGTCGGCAATTTCGAAGGGCAGAAGAGCCCGCAGCAGGTTGCCAGCGCGGCGGTGGCGACGCTCCCCTGTTACACCTCGCTGCAAGCCTTTATGTCGGTCAATGACGTGGCGGCCTGCATTCCGTCGGCCATCGCCGCCCTCGGCGATTTTCGCGTGCTGGAGCTGGCCGGAGCGCCGCAGCCGTTCGAGGTGGTGGTCGGCAGACACCGCAAAAGTCAGGGCAATCTCGCCATCGAGTGGCTGGCCGAGGTAATCAAGTTGGTCTGCGATCTTGCTATGCCCAGATAACGCCACCGTTTGCCGAGAGCTGCACACGCCAGCCAGTTTGCTAACGGCAGGCTGGATCTGCGGGACAAATCCTGAGATGGTGCGGGCAGTTATCCGCTTGTCCCGTTATCGAGTGAAAAGGAGTTGAGATGCGCATTGCCATGATTGGTCTGGGGGATATCGCCCAGAAAGCCTATCTGCCGCTGCTGGCGAGCGACGAGCGGGTCACCCCGCTGCTCTGCACCCGCAATCCATCTGTGCTGGAAAAGCTGGCCCGCCAGTATCGGGTCGCCGAGTGCTTTACCGATGTGGCGGCCATGCTGGCCAGCCGCCCCGACGCCGTGATGATCCACGCCGCAACCGTCGTTCACCGCGAGCTGGCCGAGCAGTGTCTGCGCGCAGGGATCCCCACCTTTGTCGACAAGCCCCTGTGCGACAATCTGGCCGAGGCCGAGGCGCTGGCCAACCTCGCCATCGCGCAAGATTGCGCCCTCTTTACCGGCTTTAACCGCCGCTATCTGCCCGCCATGGCCGAGGCGCGCGCCCGGCCGATCACCGAGCTGAACTGGCAAAAGCACCGCTTCGCCCTGCCGGGCAAGGCGCGGGATTTTATGTTCGACGACTTTATCCATGTGCTCGACAGCCTCTGCTTCTATGGCGGCACGCCGGATGGGGAGTTCCATGCGGTATTGCGACCGGATATGAAGGACAACAGCCTGTTGGCCGGGGTCAGCGTCAGCTGGCAGAGCGGCGATCGCGCCATCAGCGGCAGCATGAACCGCAGCGCCGGGATCACCGAGGAGCGCATCGATGCCTACGGCGACAATCTCTCCCTGCACCTTGAGAACTGCACCCGCGGCAGCATCGCCCGCGACAAGACAGCGCAGGCGCTAGCCCCCAACGACTGGCAGCCGGTGCTGGCCCAGCGCGGCTTTGCTGCCATGCTGGAGCACTGGTATCAACAGATTGAATCGGGCAAGGCCGATAGCGAGCTGATTACCTCCTACCTGCACGGTCATTGGCTGGCGGAGCAGTTGGTGGCGCTGGCTGACAAGCGGAGTTAAGGCTGGCGGAAGCCTGAGATATATGAATGGGAGGTGCGCGAAGATAGCGCACCAAACACAACGGGGGGCCGCAGTTGCGGCCCCCCGTTGTTATGGGATGAGATGCATGGGATCAGATGCACTTCACCGGTTTGGGCAGGCCGCCAATCTTGGTCGCCTGCTTGGCGGGCCCTTCCGGGAACAGCTTGTAGAGGTAGCGGCTGTTGCCCTTCTCGGGGCCGTACTGTTTTTCCATCGCCTTGACCAGCGCGCGGATGGCGGGGGAGGTGTTGAACTCCAGATAGAAGGCACGCACAAAGCGCACCACTTCCCAGTGCGGCTCCTCAAGCGTGATCCCCTCCTGCGCTGCCAGCACCAGCGCCAGCTCCTCGCTCCAGTCGTTGCTGTTGAGCAGATAGCCCTTGGCATCGGTCTCGATGAGTTGGCCGTTGAATTCCAGCTGATGTTTTTCGGACGCAGACATGGGGGCTCCTCGCTAATGGGGCTATCAGGATTGGGCGGGCATGGTAGCGCCTTGATCCCCGGTGAGCAACCGGCTCTCGTTGGCCAGATGCAGCAGCTGATCCGCCAGCTCGCTAATGAGGTTGAGCTGCTGAGTCAGCATCAGTTGCTCCTCGCTGCTGTCGGGACTGCTGTCCGTGCAAAGAATGGGACACTGACCACCGATGGAGCTGGAGGGGTTGCCCGCCAGATGACCGGCGGCCTGCTCCAGGGTGTGGCAGATGTGGTGGCGTACCTCATCCAGCCCGCTGATGGCCTCCAGCTTGTCGCGATGGGCTCCCAGCGCCGAGATGTAGGAGAGCAGGGCGTGGTTGCGCCAGGTGAGGGTAAAGCAGAGATCGAGGAAGCGGCGGCGCTTTTGCGGCTCCACCAGCATGCTCTGCCAGGCGGTGGCCAGCTCGCTGTCCGCCAGATGGGCGCTTTTGCGCGCCACCCGATAGTCGATGGACTCGTCCCGCTGCTGCTTGAGGCTTGCCAGCACCGCCGAGAGGTAGCGGGCGTTGGCCGAGAGCGAATTGGCGATAAGCGTTGGTAGCCGTTTGTACTGCCAGTCCGGCCAGAGCCAGGCCACCAGCCCGTAAGAGATGAGGCAGCCGAGCAGGGTATCGAGCAGCCGCGGCCCGAGGATCGCAAAGCCGATGCCATCGAGCAGGTTGAACGCCATCAGCACGTAGAGGGTGATAAAGCAGACCGCAGCGCTGTAGTTGTTGCGCACCTGGGTAAAGAAGAGGAAAGCGGCCAGCCCCATCACCACCAGCTGGACGTGCAGCTCGGGGAAGAGCCAGAGCACCGGAATGCCCACCAGAATACCCGCGAAGGTGCCGAGCATCCGCTGCACCAGTCGGCGGCGGGTGGCGCTGTAGCTGGGCTGGCAGACAAACAGCACGGTCAGCAAAATCCAATAGCCCTTTTCCAGATCAAAGGCTTGCAGTATGCCGTAGCCAATCACCAGCCCCAAGGATAGGCGCAGCGCGTGGCGAAACACCATGGAGTGCAAGGTGAGGTGCTGCTTGAGCTGGGTCAGCAGCGGCAGGCGGGGTGGGCGCGCCAATGCGGGCAGCTCTTGCTCCGGCTGCTCGGGGTTTTGCAGCACTTCGGCGCTGCCGAGCAGCTGGTTGATGCTGGCCAGATTGCGGCGCAGGAACTTCATCGGCGTCAGCAGGGTTTTCGGGTAGTGCTGCTTGAGATTGGTGAACTCCAGCTGATCGCCGAGGGCCTCCAGCGTCCAGTGGATGCGCTTGTTATGGGCGTAGGGCTTGTGGACCAGAATGGCGTAACCGAGCCGCTGGCACGCCTCGGAGAGTTGCAGGAACACCTCCTGAAATCCTTCCAGTACGATGCCCTGTTTGAGCTCCGCTTCCAGCCGGCTGTAGGGGTAGTGACTGGAGGTGGCACGCTCGTGAATTTCCAGCGCCAGCAGATAGAGGCGCAGCAGGCTGGCAAGCTCTGGGCTCGCCGGATGGCGGCGGCTCAGGCGGGCGTTGAGGGCCGATTTGGTGAGGGTCAGCGCGCTCACCAGATTGATGTTGAGCTGGGCCAGATTGTGGCGAATGGCCTGAGCGCCGTGCTCGTCCGCCGGGAAGAAGCGGGACTTTTCCAGCAGGTAGCGGCCAAGGGCGAAGTAGCTCTGGGCCAGCTGCTCGTGCAGGGTTTTGTAGGGCAGCAGCCAGAGCCAGATAAACGAGACCAGCCCGTACCAGAGGGCGCCAGCGCCGAGGGCCAGCGGTTGGTAGAAGAGATCCGGCGCCTTGGCGGCCCCCAGCATGGTGTAAATGGCGATGAGCAGCGAGCCGAAGCTGATGGTGGCGTAGCGGGCCCCGAGCGCCCCCACCATCACGAAGATAAAGGTGGAGCTGGCGAGCCCGATGGCAAACAGCCAGGGGGTGGGGTAGAGATACTGCACGCACAGGGACGCAAACATGAAACAAATCAGCGTCATGGCGAGGTTCTTGAGGCGTCCCCACAGGCTGTCATCGGTTTCGGCGATGGCACCTGCCACTACCCCGAGGGAGAGCAGCACGGTGAGCTGGATATTGCCTGTGGCCAGGGTGAAGGCGAGCAGACCGAGAATGGCCAGCAGCACCTTTAGGGCGAAGTAGATGTGACTATCGGTCAGCAGTCGGCGCAGCAGGCCAGAGAGATCCATCGGCATGAAACAGGAACAACCCTTGAACGAAACGAGGGCAGGATGTTACCCCGCCAAGCGAGAAGCGGCCCTGATTTGGATCAGGGCCGCTTCGCATCATATCCTTGATTTGCAACTTATCCTGACAGAAACAGGAGCCAATAAAAACCCCGCCGAAGCGGGGTTTTTGATTAGTTGCGGTTGCCGCCAAGCAGGCTCAGCAGGCTCAGGAAAATGTTGTAGATGGAGACATACAGGGTGACGGTGGCAGAGATGTAGTTGGTCTCGCCGCCGCGCACGATCTGCTGGGTAGTCAGCAGGATGGCACCGGAGGAGAAGAGCATGAACATGGCGGACAGAGCCAGGCTCAGGGCGCTCATCTGCAGGAAGATGTTGGCAATCATGGCCACCAGCAGTACCCAGAAACCGACGAACAGCATGCCGCCGATGAAAGAGAGGTCACGCTTGGTAGTAAGGGCATAGGCCGACAGACCGAAGAAGGTGAGCGCGGTGCCGCCAAGGGCGGTCATCACGATCTCGCCACCACCATTGTTCATGTACATGTTGATGATGGGGCCCAGGCTATAGCCCAGCAGACCGGTCAGGGCGAAGGTGAAGACCAGCCCCATGCCGTTGTTGCGATTCTTCTCGGTCAGGAACATCAGACCGTAGACGCCGATCAGGAACACGGCCCAGTGCAGCGGCGGCATGTTCATCACGGTAGCGACCCCCGCCACCACGGCAGAGAAGCCCAGAGTGAGGGAGAGCAGCATATAGGTGTTACGCAGCACCTTGTTGGTATCGCGTACGGCACTTTGGGTGCCAGTGTAGATAGAACGGGTATCCATCTTGGGTGTCCTCTTGATGTCCGGGTGAGACAGCGAGCAGCCGTCTCGTGATCGCTGTTTGTTACTGCATGTTTACGCATTGTATGTAGAACAAATAGGGATGACGAGGAACAATTTCAAGCCACCTGCCATTTTGCTCCCGCACACTATCCCACAGGAAATATGTATTGCATATGAACAAGGGCTTAGCGTAGTATGCACGCCGTTCGGAGGGGTGGCAGAGCGGCTGAATGCACCGGTCTTGAAAACCGGCGATGGGCGACCATCCGTGGGTTCAAATCCCACCTCCTCCGCCATATTCAAAGAGAAAGCCCAAGCGGTCACCCGCTTGGGCTTTTTTGTATCTGCATTTTGGCGCTAAAGGCATGGCCCAACGCTGGAAGGCGTCAGGCCATGGGGTCTAGTGTGGCTGATGATGCAATAGGCCTGCTGCCACAATGGCTGTCGTGGCTACCGCACTGCAGCGTGTAGATTCCGTACAGCCTGTCGACTCCTGAGCGCTCTGCCCGTCACGCCGATAGACGGAGACCCCCTCCTTTATCGTCTCTTCGATCCGGATATCGGCCAAGGTCTCGGGTTTGACCTTGAGCGGATTGGCCGAGAGCACCACCAGGTCTGCCAGCTTGCCGACCTCCAGAGAACCCTTGTCGTGTTCCTCCTTGTATTGGGTCGCCGCCCACAGGGTCTGTGCCTTCAGTCCATCCAGAGCGGAGACCCGTTGATCCGGCCCGATGGGGCGTCCGGTACGGCTGATCCGGTTGACGGTCGCATAATAGACCCGCATGGCATCAGGCAGCGCCACCGGGGAGTCGTGGTGGGAGGTGAAGATCATCCCCAGTTCGCGCGCCCATCCGGTGGGGGAGATATGCTGCGCCCGCTCCTTGCCGAGCACGGAATCACTGTGCCAGTCCCCCCAGTAAAAGGTGTGCATCGGGAAGAAGGAGGGGAAGATGCCGAGTCGCTGGAATGAGGCGACCTGATCCTTGCGGGCGGTCTGGGCATGGATGGCAACGAAGCCGCGATCCGGTTTGCCATGTTGCTTCTCGCTGGCCTCAATCCCCTTGATCAGCTGATCGATGGCCGCATCACCGTTGACGTGGGTGAGCAGCTGCCAGCCATTGCGCTGGGCCAGTTCGATGTAGTGGGCGGCCTGCTCGTCGCTCATGCTGGGATAGCCCTTGTAATCGGCCTTTTGTCCGGCAGGAGGAACGAAATAGGGCTGGGTCAGCCAGGCAGTCTTGCCCTGGGGGGAGCCATCAAGATTGAGCTTGGCCCCGGCGACCCGAAAACCGTTCATGTACTTCTGGGCGTAGTAAGGCGGGGCGATAACGTCCCGCGCGATCTGGATGTCGGGATAGGCCGCCACGTCGAGGGGCAGCTTCTCTTTTTGGGCCAGCTGGTACATGGTCTTGACGGCGGAGGTAGAGGCGCGTCCCTCCTGAGCCGTGGTGTAACCGAAGCTGGCATAGAGTGTCATGCCTGCCTTGAAAATTGCCTCGTTTTCCCTGTCGTTCAAGTTGGCGAACATCGGCAGCAAGGCGCCGAAGAAGGCGGTCTCCTCCAGAACGCCGTTCGGGGTCTTGCCGTCCTCTTCACGGCGGATCTTGCCCCCTTCCGGCTCCTTGCTGTCCGGGCCGAATCCGGCCAGCGCCAGTGCCTTGCTATTGAGTGTCGCAAGGTGACCCGACTGGTGAATGATGAGCACCGGGAGCTCTTGTGATACGGCATCCAGCTCCTGACGAGTGGGGTGGCGTTTTTCCTTGAGCTGGGAGTCGTCATAACCGAAACCCAGGATGATCCCGTGCGCCTTGTTTTGCGGCTTGGCGACCCAGTTTCGCAGCGCCTGCTGCAGGTCCGCGATACCGGTCACGGTGCCATCAGGCGGGGCCAGCAGGTTGGCCGAAAGCGCCTGGATCCCGGTGTTGAATACGTGACCATGGGCATCGATAAAGCCCGGGATCAGGGTCTTGCCCTGCAGGTCGACCACCCGGGTTCCTTCATCACGCAGCTTGAGAATGTCGGCCTCACTGCCCAGCGCCAGAATGCGGCCATTTTTGACGGCCAGCGCCTGCGCCGTCGGCGCCGCATCATTGACGGTAACGATATCGCCACCGAGATAAATGGTCTGGGCGGTGGGTTTGGCGGGGCTTGCGGCATTGGCCGAACTTGCCGCCAGCAATGCGATGGCGATAGGGGTGATTTTCATGTGACATGCTCCATGCTGAAAGGTCACTGGGGGAAGGATCACGGCGTTTGCCCAATCAGGCAGGTTGTGAAGGAAATATGCAGAATATACAAGGATATACCTCACTCAAATGTGACGCAGCAGTGAATTTACCAGCCCCGTCACAAAAGCACAGGCCACTCCCTGGCCCCGTACCGGCTCCCCTGTCATCACTATTACGGTTGCCACTCCCGATAGCTGGTAAGGCGGTAGCCGCGCTCCGCGATCAGGGCGGGCAGGGACTGGTCGGTCAGGATCGCCAGTTCGTTGAGGCGGGGCTGGCAGTAGGAGCTGTCCTGCATCTCCAGATCGATAAAGGAGGGGTGGCACATGATCTCAAGAGAATTGGCACCTTCTTCACTGGCTTCATCGAGCAGTTGCAGCAGGTCGGCCCGGGTCAGTTGCTCGCCGTAGAAGCGGTCGTCGAACCGATCGCAGCTTTGCGAGTGGGTGACGGTCAGGCCGTGGCGGGCGACTTCACTCCGGTCGATGCGCAGGGGCAGTCCATGCGTCTTGGCGAAAGCCTCCACCAGCGGGTAGATAGTCGGTAGCATATGAACATGGTGGTGGCTGTCGATATGGGTCGGCTTTCTGCCGAAGATCGCGACAAAGCGCTGATACTGACTCGCCAGCTCGCCGGATATCTCGGCCAGATCCAGCTCTCCCGCCTCGCTCTTGTGCCAGATCCCCTTGTTGAGCTCGCCCTGCTCGTTCACCAGTGAAGTGAGCGGCGTGAGCGGTTTGCCCCAGCTGAGCATAAAGTGCAGCCCGACTGGCAGCTCGGGAAAGCGCCCGGCCAGCCAGGCGGCGTGTTCGATGGCGGGGGAGGTGACAATCGCAGTGGTGGAGCTGACGACCCCGTGTTCAAACGCCTCTATGATGCCGTAGTTCTGGGCGCGGCAGAGGCCGAAATCGTCGGCGTTGATGATCAATCTCTTGCTCATGAGGGTTCCCTTGCGGTTAAGCGCCCCGCCGGTTCGGGCGGGGCGTGCTGGCCTCAGGCGAGGGCGTCGATGGCGGCGGCGAAGTTGGGCAGGTGTTCGCGGTGGGCCAGCAACAGCTCGCGGGCGACGATGCGGGCATCGTTGTCGGAGTGGATCAGCGGGTTGAGGTTCATCGCCAGCAGCAGGTCATCGAAGTCGCCGCTGATGGCGGCCTTGGCGGCGGCGATCTCGAAGCTCTTGATGAGATGTACCAGCCCGTTCACCTTGTCGTCAAAGCGGGTGAGGCGCGGATGGGGAATGGCGCCATCACGCCCGATCAGGCAGCTCATCTCTACCGTCCAGTCGGCCGGGATATTGGTGACATGGCCTTGATGGGGCACGATGACGTAGTGCTCGCTCTGCTTGTCGTTGTAGATGGCGCTGATCACCTCGCAGGCTGCATCGGAGTAATAGGCGCCGCCACGCAGCTCCAGCTCCTTGGGCTTTTCGCACAGCGCGGGGTTCTGGTAGAGCTCGAACAGCTTCTTCTCGACCTGCTGCACGACTTGAGCCCGGGCGCCGCCCTTGTAGAACTCGCCCATCTCGATCCCCAGCATCTCTTTCTCCTTGAAGTAGTAACGCAGGTAGGAGCAGGGGAGCAGGCGCAGACCGCGGATAAAGCCGGGGTCGAACGGCAGATCGAAGATGTTTTTGACCGAGCTGGCGCGGGTCAGGCTGCCATCGGCGACCCCTTCCAGCAGTTCGTCAAAGCGCGATTCGCCGTTGACCAGCACATCGCCGATAAAGACCAGATGGTTGAGGCCGAACAAGTCCATCGAGAGGTGATCCCGCTCGGTGAGCTGGAGGGCATCGCGCACAAACATCTGCATGCCGACCGGAATGTTGCACACCCCGATAAAGCGGCGGAAATTGGTATGACGGCGCACCGCTTCGGTCACCATGCCGGCCGGATTGGTGAAGTTAATCAGCCAGGCATCCGGGCAAAGCTCTTCGACGTCGCGGATGATGTCGAAGATGACCGGAATGGTGCGCAGCCCCTTGAACAGGCCGCCTGCGCCGTTGGTCTCCTGCCCCAGCATGCCGTGACTGAGCGGGATGCGCTCATCCTTCTCTCGCGCCTGCAACTGACCGACCCGCAGCTGGGTGGTGACGAAGTGGGCGCCCACCAGTGCCTCGCGGCGATCCAGGGTTTTGTGCAGGGTCATGGGGATGCCTGCCTGACGGATCATCCGCTGGCAGAGGTCGAAAATGATGTTCAGTTTCTCTTCGCCAGCGGGAATATCCACCAGCCATAGTTCGCTGATGGGCAGCTCGGCATAGCGCTTGATGAAACCGTCGACCAGCTCGGGGGTGTAGCTGCTGCCGCCGCCTATGGTGACTACCTTGATCTTCTCGCTCATAAATCCCTCTTCATCGATCTTTATCGGTTTGATGGTGGCCGCTCTGTCATCAGGGTGAGAGGGGCCGCAGCCGCCTGTGGCAGGGGCTGGTCATGTTCGGTGCTCGGTATTGCAATCTGTTCTATTTACATGGCATTCACTGCCGGCATCAGGCCGGGCTTTCAAATTTCGGGTAGAGATATTTGCGGTAACTGCCCGGGGTAAACGAGGTGAGCTTCTTGAAGTTTTTGATAAAGAGGCTGACGTCGTTGTAGCCGGTCTCGAAGGCGATATCGGCCACCGAGTTGTTGGTCACCTCCAGCTGCATCTTGGCGTAGTTGATCCGGATCTCGTTGATGATCTGCATCGGCGTCTTGTTGTAGTAACGCCGGGTGGCCCGGGTCAGATACTCCTGGCTCTTGCCACAGAGGGAGACCATGTTGGCCAGCGCATCCTCGGCAAAGAGGGGGCGATCGTGCATCCGCTCCACGGTTTCGTGGAGCCAGAGCGGAAGATCATCGCTGGCGGAGGTGTCCTTGTAGTGACGCAGCCGGTTCATCACCGCGTAGGTCACCACTTCGAGAAATTCGGTCAGCGCCTCTTCCCTAAAGCCCGGTGAGACCAGCACCGACTCGATGTAGCTGAGGAACTCGCTCTTGAGCGCATAGGCCTGTGAGGCGACGAAGTGTTCCGGCAGCAGGTATTTGAAGTGCTCGTCAAAATAGGTACGGGTGATCCCGACGTTGAAGATGCGGGTGGTGCCGAACTCGTAGAAGCTCTGGTGGCGGGAGCCGAGCGGGATAAACACCACATCCCCCCGCTCCAGCAGTACCCGCTTGCCGTTGACCTCCTGATAGTAACGACCGGTCAGTACCAGGGTGAACTCGTAGTAGTCGTGCTGGTGCAAACCGGTTCCGCTCACCTGCTTGTTGTAGATGAACATGTGGAATGGTTTGTTGTTAAACAGTTCGGTTTCCCGGATTGTTTTAACGCTCATGAGTCGCTTCCTGATCTGCGGGCCGATGACGGGGCCTCTCGCCCCGTCCGGAGGTTATTGGTTCTGCAGCTTTTCGTGCAGCTCGATCAGCTCGCTGATCAGCTCACGGGCCAGCATGGAGGTCATCAGGTGATCTTGGGCATGGACCAGCACCAGGGTGACCGGGATCTTGCCTTCCCCCTGATCGTCCTCGATCAGCTGGGTCTGCACCAGATGGGCGGCATTGAGCGCCTCGCGGGATTGGGCCATCAGCTGGTGAGCGGCGGCCAGATCCCCCTCCTTGGCCTTTTTCAGTGCGGTGTAGGCGAGACTGCGGGCCTGCCCGGAGTTGATGATGAGCCCCATTACCACCTCTTCCAGATCGTTGCTGGTGGTGGCCTCTTCAGTGATGTTGTCCAGATCGAACATGTGTCGTTCCTTACGTAAATGCGTTGATTGAAACCGTTAGTCGAAGCCGTTAATTAAAACCATGGTTGCGCGCGACCTCGGCAAACCAGTAGCCGCTCTTCTTGATGGTGCGCTGCTGGCTCTCCAGATCGAGGCGGACGAAGCCGTAACGGTTCTTGTAGGCGTTGAGCCACGACCAGTTGTCGATAAAGGTCCACAGGTGATAGCCGCGACAGGCGCTGCCCTCTTCCAGTGCGCGATGCAGCCACTGGAGGTGCTCGCGAATGAACTGGATGCGGTAGTCATCCTCCACCCGACCCTCGGGACCGATAAAGCGCTCTTCCCCCTCGACCCCCATGCCGTTTTCCGAGATGTAGCAGGGCAGGTTGCCGTAGTTGACTCGCAGGTCGGTGAGGATGTCGTAGACCCCTTTTTCGTAAATCTCCCAGCCGCGGTGGGGGTTCATCTTGCGGCCCGGCATCTCGTAGTAGTCGAACAGATCTTCCGGCGTGCGCGGTACACCCTGCCACGCCACCTCTTTGGCCTTGACCCGGCGCGGCTGGTAGTAGTTGATGCCGAGGATATCCACCTTGCCGGCGGCGAGCAGCGCCTTGTCACCCTCTTCGATCTGCGGCAGCAAGTCGTACTGCGCCAGCAGGGCAACCAGCTCGGGGTCGTAGCTCCCCTTCAGGGCCGGATCGAGGAAGCTCTTGTTGAGCAGCAGATCCGCGATGCGGGAGGCGGCGAGATCAGCCGGATCCTGTGAGCGGGGATAGGTCGGGCTCAGGTTGAGGATGATGCCGATCTCGCCATCATGCTGACAGGCGCGATAGGCCTGCACGGCACCGGCATGGGCCAGCGCGGTGTGGTAGGCGACGGTGGCCGCCCGGCCAAAATCGACCACGCAGGGGTAGTGGTAGTGGCCAAGGTAGCCACACTCGACCGGCACAATTGGCTCGTTGAAGGTGAACCAGTGCTTGATGCGACCGCCAAACAGGTCGAAGCAGCGGGTGGCGTAGCGCACATAGGCGGCCACCACTTCCCGGCTCTCCCAGCCGCCACGCTCCTGCATGCACATCGGCATGTCGAAGTGGTAGAGGTTGATAAGCGGGGTGATCCCCTCGGCCAGCAGCCGATCGAAGACGGCGTTGTAGAAGCTGACCGCCTCCTGGTTGATTTCGCCCACCCCGTCCGGGATCAGCCGTGACCAGGAGATGGAGGTGCGAAAACTGTTGTGCCCCAGCTGCTTGAGCAGCTTGATGTCGCTCTCGAAGTTGTCATAGAAGGTGGAGGTGTCGGTCGGGCCGACCCCGTTGTGGAAACGCTGTGGCTCGATGGAGAACCAGTAGTCAAAGATATTGGCGGATTTGCCACCGCGGTTGGCGGCGCCTTCCATCTGCGGGGCCGAGCTGGCGCTGCCCCACCAGAAGTTATCCGGAAAACGATACTGCATGGGTTACTTCTCCAGGCTGTTAGGGGAGGAGTTTTGCTCCTCCCTTGCTGTCATTGGAATGGCTGTTATCAGAACTTCAGAGCCAGAGCGATATCCTCTTCGCTCTCCTCTTCTTCATCGATGACGTTCTGCGCTTTGTTGGCAATCAGCACGAAGGGGATATACATCATGGTCGCGACGCCAAGGTTGAATATCGCCAGACAGAAGGCAGCCACGCTGCCGTTGGTGTTGAAGAAGGCCCCCAGGCCGGTCGGCATGGTCCATGGCGCTATGTTGGTGATGGGCGGGATGATCCCGGCGTAGTAGGCGGCCATGGTGATCCCCATCAGTACCGGGTGCACCAGGATGAAGGGCACCAGCAGGATGGGGTTCATGATGACCGGCAAGCCGAACAGAATGGGCTCGTTGATCTGGAACATGCCGGAGGGCAGACCCAGCTTGGCGACCTGACGGTAGTCATCGCGACGGGAGACCATAAAGATGGCGATGATGAGGCCCAGCGTGGCACCGGTGCCGCCGAGGAAGACGAAGGAGTCGGTGATCGGCTTGGCCCAGAAGTGGAACTGCTTGCCTGCCTCCAGCGCCGCTTCGACCGAACCGTACTGGTTGTAGAGGGCTACGTTTTCCAGGGCGAAGGGGAAAAGTACGCCAGACTCCAGCGCAGTGAGCGCCAGCATGCCGTGTACACCGAAGAACCAGAGGAAGGAGGAGAAGATCACATAGACCCAGCCCACCAGTCCCCCCATGTTGGCCAGCGGGGTGGAGATGCTGTCCATGATCAGCTGGTGGAAGTTGGTACCGGCATTGTTCAGCAGGTAGGAGAGCACCCCCATGATGGAGAGGATGATAAAGCCCGGGATCAAAGCCGAGAAGGAGCGGGAGACCGAGGCCGGCACGCTGTCAGGCAGGGTGATCACCCAGTTGCGACGGACGATAAAGGCGAACATTTCGGCCACGGCGATACCGATCAGCATGCCGGAGATGATGTTGGCTCCGCCCAGCCAGTTGGCGCCGACCGCATAGGCGTCGCCCACGCTGAACGGCGTGACGGTCATAAAGGCTGCCACCGACAGCAAACCGGAGGCCAGTGGGTCGGTCTTGCGCTCTTCGGCCAGTGCCAGACCAATAAAGAAGGGGGCCATCAGGGACATGATCCCCAGGGTGCCGTTATAGACGTTGCCGCCGATGCTCTTGAGGCCATCCAGGGTGGCGATGGTGGCGGGATCGATCCGCACGCCGATGGAGTAGAAGAAGGAGCCTTCGCCAAAGCTCAGAAAGACGTTGTTGATGAGCACGAACATGGCCCCGACCAGCGTCAGGGGCATCAGCTTGATAAAACCGTTCTTGATTGCGTTGACATGAGGTTGTTTGCCCAGCTTGACGGCTATGGGCAGTATGACCTTCTCCAACGATGCGATGATGTTGCTCACAGGGATCTCCTTACTGCGCGAGGCTCTTCTTGATGGAGGCGACCGCCGCCTTCAGTACGCCGAGGCCATCGACCTTGCCGTAGAGCAGGGTGTCGATCACCTCGACCGGCTTGCCCGGCAGTTGCTGCTGGATCTCCGGCAGCATGTAGGCGATTTGCGGGCCCAGCAGCACCAGATCGGCATCCTGTCCCTTCTCGCCAGCCAGGGTCTCCGGATAGGCATCGATCAGCACCGGCACATCATATTTTTCCGCCTGGGCCTTCATCTTTGAAACCAGCAGTGAAGTGGACATTCCGGCAGAGCAAAACAGGTAGATACGCTTCTTTTCCATAACCCTTCCCTCAACGCTTGAAAACCAAATGAACAGATCGGTCGAGATGGTTGCCTGTTGTGTTATCAAGACACATCAATCATCTCCAGTTGACTTCATTGTATCGGCCTCTGGGTTCCATCTGGTATTTCGATGTTTTTATCAATAGTTTATGGTTGACCTGTTGTTTTGCCGTCGCTCACATTTCTGATGGATTGGCACAAAGGAAATGAGATTGAATGGGGCGTGAAGAGGATGGTTCTCTTTTTTAATCGTTATTTTTCAGATAGTTATTTTTATGCTTTTGTGGGCGGCTGTAATGTGGTTGGAAAAGATCAATAACGGGTGACAGCTCACATTTATCAAATGATGCAATCTTATTGATATTTAATTTAGCTGTGGCGAGTTGCCACTTTTTGAGCAAGGTGTGCGCTCATTGACCATTTACGGCAAATGGATTGACGAGGGAGGCGGGCTTTTGCCGCACAGAGCGGGTTGAAGGAGAGGGTAAACAGGTGCCTTGCAGAGGTTATTGCGCTAAGTGAGTGCTGAATGAGTGAGGGCTGAGGCAGTCAGTACAGTGAGAGGTGAGGTCACAAAGGGGAGGGGGAACCGACCCCGGAGTGTCTCCGGGGTCGGTGGGGGATGGGGTTAGATCCGCCCCTGATAGCGCAGGGGGAAGCGGCCCTGACTGTCGGGCTGGCCGAGGAAGGGGAGTCCTTGCTGCATCTGTGGCGGCAGTTCGGGGCCCGGTTTCAGGGTGCCCTGGAACAGGTATTGGCCATTGGCTTGCAGCTCGAGGCGACCCATGGTCTGCACCGCATCCGAGCCCTGCTTGAGTTCGGCCACCAGTCTGGAGTCGAGGCAGGTGAGTTTCAGCTCGGGGTCGGCCAGATCCAGCTTGCCCGCCGGGGTATCGGCGCTGGCGTTGTACCAGTCGAGGTTGCCGTAGAGGTTGTCACACCAGGGGTTGCCCTGGGCAAATTGCTCCACTTTGAGCTGCAGCTGGCCGCTGACGGTGATCGGGATCGGCAGGCGCATCGGCACCCGGCTCAGCAACCAGGGGGCGGGAGCGTTGAGGGTCAGGTCCCGGCCGAAGGCAGAGCCATTCCAGCCGACAACGCCCTGACCGTTCAGCCCGTTGCGATCGCCAAAGCGTATGGCCACTTCGGGGGCGAAGCGCAGCAGCGACCAGCCGTTGAGATCCCAGCGCAGTTGGTTCACCGATTCGCTGGCATATTGCAGTCGGGCAATCTGGCCACTCCAGAGGGTGCCGCTCACCCCTTCCAGTTTCAGCAGGTTGGCAATGTTGGCAGGCAGCGGCAGATGGCGAGCCACCAGTGCCGCGGGCAGGGTGGCCAGCAGGAAGACCAGATAGGCGGCCAGAAACAGGCTGGCAATCAGGATGCGTTTTTTCATTGTGGACGACTCAACTGCAAACGTCTGACCTTGACCAGACCCGGGGCCAGATCCTCGCGGGCGATCTCGATGATTTGAACCTGAATACCGTGCTGCTCCACCAGAGTGGAGAGCCAGAGCAGCAAGTCATCGAACTGGACAGTGTCGATCCACACTTGCAGCTCCTGCGCCTGGGGTTGCAGCCGGGCAATCTTGATCTTGTGGTTGAAGGCGGTGCGGTTGACCACCCCTTCCAGGGTGCCGCTGGTGTCGATCTGGCGACCCGAGCCACCCTGCATGGCTAGCACCTCTTCCCCCTTCTCCTTAAGCCAGGCGAGGGTCTGCTGCTGGTTTTGCACCTGCCGCTCCCGCTCTGCGATGCGGTTGGCGATGGGCTGCCAGACGCTCCAGTAGAAGAGACCGACCAGCAGCAGAACGCCACCCGCGACCACCAGCCGCTGTTCCCGTGCAGTGATGCCGTGCCACCAGCTCTGCAATTTTTCCATCATGATGATTTACCCTTGAGCACCAGTGCGCCCTCTACCTTGCCCTCGGTGCTGCGCACCTCGCCTTGCTGTACCTCGAATTGCTTGCCGGCCAGCTCGCGGAACCGCTCGATCTCGGCGAAGCCGGGGGCGGTCACCTGCAGCCGCAGCTCGCGGCGACTGGCATCAAAGCGCATCACCTGCGGCTTGAGGCCGGGTACTTCGGCAAAGGTGGGGGCCAGCTCGGTGAGCATCAGCAGCACGCCGTTTTGCGGGGCTTGTCCCATCTGTTGCAGATGCTGGTTCATCTGGCTGCGCACGTTCACGATGCGGCTCTCCCCCGGGAAGATGCGGGTATAGACGGCGCGGATCTCCGCTTTCAGCGCCTTGTCCTGCTCGGTGAGCTGATAGAGCTGCACCCCGCGCTGGCCGAGGGCCACCAGCAGCAACAGACCCGCGGTAATGGCTACCTTGCGCCACTGCAACCAGTAGCGGGCATATTCGGTCTGCGGCCGGTAGGGGCCGGTCAGCAGGTTGGCTCGGCAGGTGAGGGCCCCTTTGGCCAGCAGCAGCATGGGGAGTTCGGGCTCCGCCGCTTGCCAGTTGGCGGCGGCAATGGCGGGCACCGGGGTGTGGCTGTGGATGGTGACTGGCTCGGCTTCAGTCGCCAGTAAGATATCCAGCAGCGGCTCGTCGGCGACGATCCCCTGACAGGGGCCCTGGCGTACCAGCCACTCATTGCCGAGTTGCAGGGCAGACCAGCCATCCGCGGCCTGTGGCAACGCCAGCACATCGGGCAGCAGTTGCAGGCTCTTGAGGCCAGCGGCATCGAGCCAGCCGAGCCACTCGCCCATCTTCTGCCGATCCACCGCCATCAGGTCGACCTGTTGACCTTCGTGGGCCAGCACCACCAGATGGAGCTCGTCCACATCGGAGGCGATCTGCTCCTCCAGCAGGTAGGGAAGGGCCGCTGCCGACTGGCGGTTGTAGCGACCCGGCAGGGTGACGCGCCGGAAGATCAGATCGCTGCCCGGCACTAGCGTGACCACGGGGCGGCCACCGGCCCGCTCCTGCAGCTCGCTCAGGGCATCGGCCGAGGGCAGGGTGCCAGAGGCGATGATCTCCTGCTCCTGACTCGACCAGACCAGCCAGGCCACGGGTTGTTGTTTATTGGTCCCCAGTCGGATGACCAGACTTTCGCTCACGCATCTCTCTCCTGCGATACCGGTTTGCAAAGGGCGTTGTGCGCCATGGCCACCGGTGCGCAGCCCGCAGGCTGCATCCAACATCTCTCGTACCCGCAGGCGATGGCCTGCAGGTGCGCGGTTTATTCGGCGCCGCTACTGAGGCGGCGCAGCATGACCAGTTTATTGTCCTTGCCCCGCTGGAACAGGGTCTCGAGCCAGGCCCGGTTATCGCCCACTTCCGCCACCATGCGGGCTTCGAAGAAGTCGCTTTTCACAACCAGCGCCTCTTTCAGTCCTTTGACCGTATCGGGCGGGGCGAGCAAGTCCGTCATCAGCTTGCTCTCTTTCCACCCTTTCTGCGGTCGCTCGTTCAATACCCGTTTTGCATCATCCAGCCCTATTTTGCCCAGATAGAGGGCGACCAGCAGCTCGGGGCGCTGGGGGGCAAGGGTATTGATATTGATCTTCAACTTGTCGTTGGGCAGGGCGCAGACGTAGGGGGCCAGTCTGGCATAGACCCTGGCCGTCACCCCGCGCACCGCCCGCAGCTCATCCTTGCCCAGCATCCACTGGTTGGCGGTGAGGTAGGGTGGCTTGAGCCCCTCGTAATAGGCATCCTCTGCGCCAAGGCTGGAGACCAGCACCGTATCCTTGTCGGTCCAGTCACGGATGGCATCGGTGAGCTGGGCCGCCTCGTAATCATCCATCGCCAGCTGCTTGAGCAGTTCGCGAAACACCTGCACCGGATAGGGCTGCTGCGCCAGCTCCTCGCCGCTCCCCGCCTTGAAGGCCACGCTCAGGCTGTTGAGGTTGAAGCAGGATTGCAGGTCGGTCACCTCGCCCTTGAGCTGGCCATCATCCACCGGAAACACAGTGTTCTTGCGAGCCCAGTTCTGGCTGAGGTTAACCACCTCGGGGTTGTCCTTGAAATCCTGCGTCAGCACCTTGCTTACCAGCGCTTCTGCCGAGAGGGCATACCACCACGCCTGTTTGCCTGTGGTGATGTTGGCGGTGCGGCGCAGCTCAAGCTGCAGGCGGCCGCTCATATTGCTGGCGATGATCACCATTACCGAGAGGATCAGCAGCACCACCAGCAGCGCCATGCCGCGCTGGCGACCGGGAGCGGCGAGATTAGCCCGCATTGGCGTCCCCTCCGTTCTGGCTGTCACCATTACCGCCATTGGTATTGCCGTTGCCGCCGTTGTTCCCGTTGTTGTTGCCACCTTGGTCGGGGTTGCTGCTCTGGCTATTCTCTTCGGCGCGCTGGCCACCGGCACCAATCAGGAATTGACGGCGAATGGTGCCGTAATCTTCCAGATCCAGCTCCACTGCCAGCCCGTGGGGCAGCACGCTGCGCTGGCTCCACTCCTCTTTCCAGTTGCCCTTGTCGAAGAAGTAGAGGCGAAATGCCGTGACCCCTGTCAGCACCGGCTGGATGCGCGGCTCGGTGCCGATCACCGGATCCGGATATAAATAGCTCAGGCGCTCCAGCTTCTGATCCTTGAGGCGCCAGCCGACCCGTTGCAGATGGGAGCGGGGCAGCATGCCGTCCGGGTTGAGCCAGCCGCTGCGCATAAAGGCCATGCCCCAGTCATCGCTCTGCTGGCCGAACCGGGAAGCCGCCAGCAGCACCTTGTTGTTCTCCCCCTCGATGCGACCGCTGCGCGGCACCATCTGGGTGATGTCTCGCTCCAGCAGGGTGAAGGCGAGCTGCAATTCGTTGAGGCGGGCCTCCTTGCGCTTGGCCACCTCGTCGCTGGTGAGCACCCCCTGCAGCACCTGATAGGCGCCCATGCTGAGAGTCGCGAAGATGGCGATGGCCACCAGCATTTCGAGCAGGGTAAAACCGGCATGGCGGACGGGGCGAGGCGTGCGGGCTGATAGCTGGGTCATCGGCTGATATAGGTCCGCATCATGGCGACCGGGTTCTCGGCCTTGGCCTCGGTACGCACTTCCATATCGAGCGCCCGGAAGTTGTTGTCGGCGGTGGCGACGCCGCGATAGCGCCAGTACCAGGTGCTGCCCGCCATCTGCTCATCCCCTTCCACCCAGCTGTCACCAGGCCACTTGTTCTCGAGCTTCTGTTGCACCAGCTGGTTCTCTACCACCCAGGTGGCGAGTGTCTTCTGCTCCAGATAGTTGAGGGCAGAGAGGTGCTCGCTGGCGGTTTTCATTACCGCCAGACCCGCGATGGCAAAGACCGCCAGCGCCACCATCACTTCTAGTAATGTCATGCCCCGTGCGTTCATCGTGCCACCCGTTGCACATGTTGTTGGCACAGAGGTGGCGCCACCATCACTCCTTTCTCAAATAACGTCATACCGCGGGCGTTCACTCGCTCACCTCTTCATCTTCATCGCCGGTGAGCAGGGTGAGGCGGCCGAACTCGTCCCCCTTACGATGCGGGTGTAGCGGGCATCCTCATCCTGCTGGGTGAAGGTGAGCACGAACGGGCTCAGCTCGCCGCCTGGGAAGATGAGCAACTGCGGCGTGCGCTCCTTCTCGTCGCGCTTCTGTTCGGTTTTCTCGTCGGAGTCCGGCTGCCAGCCAAAGCCTTCCAGCTCCAGCGCCAGCGTCATGTTCTCGGCCAGTTGCACCGGCCCAAGTTGCTTGTCGCCAGTCAGGGCCAGCCACTTGCGATCCTTGGCCTGACGCTGCATAAACTGCCAGCCGTTATCCTCGATACGAATGCCCACCAGCCGACCATCCATCACCGCATACTCCTGCGCCAGCTGCAGGGTCGCCATCAGGCGGCGCGCCTGCTTGTCCAGCTCCCGATCCCCTCTGGCGCCTCCCATGCTGAGGGTGACGGCGGTAGCCACCAGCCCCATCAGCATGGCGACCAGCAACACTTCCAGCAGAGTAAAGCCGGATTGGCGATGAAAGGAGAGAGATCGCTTCATGCAGTCAGCTCACAAGGAGTGCGGTGGCGACATATCACTTATTGGAAATCCTTCAGGTTCCAGTTGCCGATGTCGTCATCGGTACCGGCTTCGCCATCCAGACCCATGGAGAAGATGTCGATCTTGCCGTACTGGCCCGGGCTCAGCAGTTGATACGGGTTGCCCCAGGGGTCTTGCGGCAGGCGCTTGATGTAGCCGCCATCGCGGTAGCTGCGCGGCGCCGGGTCGATGGAGGGTTTGGTCACCAGTGCGTCCAGACCCTGTTCGGTGGTCGGGTAGCGGTTGTTGTCCAGCTTGTACATGTCGAGGGCATTTTCCAGCGCCACGATGTCGGAGACCGCTTTCTGCTGGTCAGCCTTTTCCTTGTTGCCCATCAGGTTGGGCACCACCAGACTGGCCAGAATGCCCAAGATCACGATGACCACCATGACTTCCAGCAGGGTAAAACCGGATTGACGACGTTTGTTCATGAGTTGCTCCGTAACGAATGAGATGGGATAGCCCATCAGAGAGTGATCACTGGGTGGGTTCGACGGGCCGCCAGCGGGGCTATCGAACGCCGGAAACTTACATATTCACCATATTGTTGAGCTCGAGGATCGGCTGCAGGATCGACATCACGATAAACAGCACCACCCCGGCCATGGAGACCACCAGCATGGGTTCGAACACCCCGAGGGCGATATTGACCTGGGATTCAAACTCCCGATCCTGGTTGTCTGCCGCCCGCTCCAGCATACTGTCGAGCTCGCCGCTCTGCTCGCCGGAGGCGATCATGTGCAGCATCATGGGCGGGAAAATCTTGGTCTCGGTCAGCGACTTGCGCAGACTGGTCCCCTCGCGCACCCGTTCGGCGGCTTCAAGAATGCGCATTCTGGCAAAGTCGTTGGAGAGCACTTCGCCGGAGATTTTCATCCCCTCCAGCAGCGGCACCGCACTGGCGTTGAGGATGCTTAAAGTGCGAGCGAAGCGGGCGGTGTTGAGACCGCGACTGACTCGGCCAATCACCGGCAGGCCGAGCAGCACCTGATGCCAGCGTCGGCGACGCTTTTCATCGGTGAGCCACCAGCGCCAGACAAAGCTGCCAAGGAAGATCAGCAGCAGGAACCAGAGGCCATAGGCCTGCATCAGTTCGCTGGTGCCGATGAGAAAACGGGTGGTGCCCGGCAACTGCTGACCCATGTGTTCAAACTGGGCCACCACCTTGGGCACCACGGCGGTAAGCAGGATCGAGATAACCCCGATGGCGACGCAGGTGAGCACGATAGGGTAGATCATCGCCTGCAGCAGCTTGGTGCGCATGTGCTGGCGCTGCTCGGTGTAGTCGGCAAGGCGGTTGAGCACCTTCTCCAGATGGCCCGATTTTTCACCGGCCGCCACCATGGAGCGAAACAGCTGGTCGAATACATGTGGAAAAGCCCCCAGCGAGTCGGCCAGCGAATAGCCTTCCACCACTTTGCTGCGCACGGTCGCCACCAGAGAGCGCAAGTGCGCCTTTTCGCACTGCTCGGCCACTGCCTTGAGTGCCTCTTCGATGGTGAGACCGGCGCCCACCAGAGTGGCCAGCTGGCGAGTGATCAGGGCCAGCTCGGCAGTGCTGGCACCACGACGAAACAGGGCGAAGCGGGTCGCTTCCCGTTTCGCCTTCTCGGTGGTCTCGTTCACCTCGAGGGGAGTGAGCCCCTGTTCGCGCAGCAGCTGGCGCACCTGACGGGCCGAGTCGCCCTCCATTACGCCGCTCTTGCTGCGTCCCTTGTTGTCGAGGGCCTTGTATTCGAATGCCGCCATCTCAATCTTCCCGGGTCACGCGCAGCACCTCTTCGAGGCTGGTTTGCCCCTTGAGGACCTTGTCGATGCCGTCACGGCGGATGCTGGGGGTGTGGCCGCGGATCAGCCGCTCGATGGCGAGCTCACCGCTGGCACTGTGAATGGCTTCACGCACCGCTTCGTCGATCACCACCAGCTCGTGGATGCCGGTCCGGCCACGGTAGCCGGTGTGGTTGCACAGCTCGCACCCGACCGGACGCCACACCTGCTGGTCGGGGGCCAGCTCGATGCCCATGGCGAGGCGCTCCTGCTCGGTGATGGGACGCGGGGCGCGGCAATCGGGGCAGAGGGTGCGCACCAGCCGCTGGGCCAGTACCGCCAAGAGCGACGAGGAGAGCAGGAAGGGCTCGATCCCCATGTCCCGCATGCGGGTGATGGCGCCGATGGCGGTGTTGGTGTGCAGGGTCGACATCACCAGGTGACCGGTCAGCGACGCCTGCACCGCAATCTGGGCGGTTTCCAGATCTCGAATTTCCCCCACCATCACCACATCCGGATCCTGACGCAAGATGGCGCGCAGGCCGCGGGCGAAGGTCATGTCCACCTTGGTGTTGACCTGGGTCTGGCCCACCCCTTCGAGGTCATATTCGATAGGGTCTTCCACCGTCAGGATGTTGCGATCCCGCGAGTTGATTTCAGACAGCGCCGCATAGAGGGTGGTGGATTTACCGGAACCGGTCGGGCCGGTGACCAGAATAATGCCGTGGGGCTTGCGAATAAGCTCGCTGATGATGGTGCGGTTGGCCGCGGTCATCCCCAGCTGCTTGAGCTCGAGGCGCACGTTGTTTTTGTCGAGCAGACGCAGTACCACCCGCTCGCCGTAGCTGGACGGCATGGTGGAGACCCGCACGTCGACGGCGCGGCCGCCGATACGCAACGAGATACGGCCATCCTGCGGTACCCGCTTCTCGGCGATATCCATTCGTGACATCACCTTGATCCGCGAGACCAGGAGCGATGCCAGCTTGCGATGGGGGCGCAGGATCTCCCGCAGTACCCCGTCGATGCGAAAACGAATCACCAGCGCCCGCTCGAAGGTCTCGATATGGATATCGGAGGCCTCCTCCTTGATCGCCTCGCTCAACATGGCGTTGATGAGGCGAATGATGGGGGCGTCGTCATCGGCATCCAGCAGATCTTCACTTTGCGGCAGCTCTTCGGCCAAGGCGAAGAAGTCCATCTCGTTGCCGAGATCTTCCATCAGCTGGCGCGCCTCGGAGGAGTCGCGCTGGTAGTGGGCCATCAGCAGCTCTTCGAAGGCTTCGTTATCGAGCTGCTCCACCGCGAAGCTGCAACCCGCGACCCGCCGCACCTCCAGCAGGGCCTGCGGGGTGACACCGGGGCGGCACTGCAGCACGGGGGCGCCCTCCCGCTCAATCAGGATCACCCCGAAATTGCGGGCAAAGACAAAGGGGAGCTCGGGCAGTGGCGCAGGCCCGGCGCTTCCATCCAGATGGTAGGCACTCATCAGGGCTTACTCTGCACAAACGGGGTGGTGGTCTCGACAGTGCTTTGCTGTCTGCTCCGCATCTCGTTGATCTGCTTCTGGATCTCTTTTTGCAGCTCGGGCGACACCATCACATCCTGGCCATAGGCAGGCAATACCTGACGGGCGGGGGAGGTGAGATACCCCTCCTGCGAGGCGGCATTGAGCTGCTCGGCGCGGAACAGGCTGTATTTGTTGCTGGAGACACCGGTATAGACATCCGCATCACGCAAGATGGTTGGCCGGATAAAGACCATCAGGTTGCGCTTGGAGGTGGTGTTGGAGGTGGAGCGGAACAGATAGCCCAGCACCGGAATATCGCCAAGCAAGGGCACCTTGGAGACCTGCTCCTTGGTCTGTTCGTCCATCAAACCGCCCAGCACCACGGTTTCGCCGCTTTTGACCAGTACCGCGTTCTTGACGGTACGGGTGTCGAAGGTGGGGCCAAGGTTGGCAGTGCCGGTCGCCTGGGTCTGGGCGACACTGGAGACCTCCTGCTCAATGTTGAGCAGCACCGAATCCCCTTCGTTGATTTGCGGCGTGACCACCAGCTTGGTGCCCACCGTCTTGCGCTCTATGGTGTTGAACACCTGATCGCTGGTGGTGGAGCTTTGCGAACCGCTCTGGACCGGGACCTCCTGACCGACGTTGAAGGAGGCCTCCTTGTTGTCCATGGTGACTACTCGGGGTGGAGAGAATATCGTTCTTGGTATTGGAGGCCAGCGCCGTGGCCAGCATGGCCCAGTCGCCGTGATAGAAACCGGCGGCCATGCCGTTGAACTCTTTCAGCAGATTGGCTGCGGTGTCGGTCTTGCCATCTTGGTAATCCTTACCGGCGGCGATCGCGCCACCGATAGGCAGACCTGAGTTGGTGAACTGGGTGCCGCCGCCGTTGGCATTGCCCCACTGGACGCCAAGGGTGAGGCCGTCGCCATCCTGCATCTCGACGATGATCGCCTCCACCAGCACCTGGGCGCGGCGGATATCGAGCTTGGCCACCACCTGCTCCAGTTCGGACATCACGTCCGGCTGGGCGGTGATGACCAGCGCATTGGTGGTCTCGTCGGCTGAGATGGCCAGCTTGCCACCGCCGATGCTGGCGCCACCTGTGGTTGCGCCGCCGCCCTTCTTGTCGGCCTCGATGCTGGAGCTGACGCCCTTGAGCACCTCGACCATGTCTTTGGCCTTGCCATATTTGAGGTAGAAGACCCGGGTGTTACCCTGGCTTTGCAGATCGCGGTCGAGCTGGCGCACCATCTGGATGATGCGGGCGCGCGCTTTCGGCTCACCACTCACCACCACAGAGTTGGTGCGCTCGTCGGCCACCACCTTGGGGGAGAGCAGCAGGGAGGCAGTGCCGCCCTGGGGGTTGCCATCCTTGTTGAGATTGGTTACCAGCCGCACCATTTCACCCGCCGAGGCAAACTTGAGCTTGATGATGTCCACATCCTGATCGCCTGCGCGGTCGACCCGGTTCACCACTTCCACCAAGCGGTTGACCACGGCGGCGCGGCCGGTGATCAGCAGCACATTGGAGGGCTCGTAGTGCACCACGTTGCCACCGCCGGCGTTGTCGTTGAGCTGGCGCAGCAGCGGCGCCAGTTCACGGACCGAGACGTTGCGCACCGGCACGACCCGGGTCACCATCTCGTCGCCCATGCCCGGGTTGCTACCATCCACCACCGGAATGGCGGAGGTCTTGGCATCCCGCGAACGCAGCACCTTGAGCACCCCGTTGTCCATCGGCACCACGGCAAAGCCGTAGACGTCGAGCACGCTCAGGAAGAACTGGTAGTACTGCTCCTCATTGAGCAGGTCGTAGCTGCGCACGTTGATCTTGCCGCGCACCGATGGCTCTATGATGATGGTTTTATTGAGGTTCTTGCCCACCGTATTGATGAACTCTTCAATGTCGGCGTTCTTGAAACTGGCAGAGTATTCGGTGGCCCAGGCTGAGCCCGCCATCATCAGTGCCGCTGCGATAGTGGCCAGACGCCAGCTTTTCCCTTTAGTGGTCATTATTGGTACGACTCCAAATCATTATTCTGACAAGCGCACATAGATGTCGAACTGTTCGCCCTGTCGCTCGACGGTCACTGTCATTTCCGTTGCGCCAGCCATCTGCTGCATCGCCTGCATGGCTTGCATGTTGTCCCGTAAATCCAGCCCGTTGATGCTGATGGCCAGGTCATTGGCCTGCAGCCCGCTCTGGTTGAAAAACTCAGGATTGCTGCCCGGATTGAGGCGATAACCGGTCATGCGGCCATCCACCTGAACCGGTGAAATATTGAGGTAATCGGTGATCTTGCCCGGATCGGCCATCAGCTCGCTGCGCAGGGAACCAAGGGGGGCTGTGTTGGTCTGCGGCAGCGGTTTGCCATACTCCTCGCCATCCAGCATCAGGGTCTCGTCGCGGCCATCCCGCTCGATGATCACCCGATCCGGATAGACTTGCCGGATCCGTGCCTGGGTGCCGTCAATCATGTCACCGACCCCATAGGAGTTCTGGATGCCGGACATGGCGATGATGGCGATGGATTTGGCGGGATCAGAGCTGGCCAGCACCCCGTTGAGCTGGGCATTGAGCTGGGTACGCGGCGCATTGGCAGCCACGGCGGCTTTGGCCTGTGCTTTGGGGATCGCCTTGCCAAACAGCGCCAGTCGGCTCACCTCGCCCAGTTCAAGGCGCGGGTTGCTCTGGCCGTTGACCGCCACGGCGGAGGGTTGCCACGGTTGGCTGGTTTGCGGGCTTGCCAGGGTGAGCAGACGCCAGGTGAGGGCGGCGCTCTGCTGGGCCAGCATGATCAGCAGCGCCAGAAAGGCCACCTGGGTGACTCTGGTCATGGGAAGCCGTCGGCACTGGGCCAGCAGCATGGTCAAGATGTCATCCCTGAATCGTAGCGTCATATTAATCAACAAATTCCAGGCTCTGGGGCGGCTGCGTATTGTGTACGGCCGGTGGCTGTGACACAACGGGTCCGGGCGCACCAAACCGTAAAAATGGATATTTCATCACACCGTAAACCTTTGAATGCTCACAAAAGTGGCACTCAGGTGAGGTGCATCCTGCTTGCCTGCGAACATCAGGGCTCGGTGCGTACTCACCCTCGCCAATCCTGCAGCGCCTTGAGGGTCACGCTCTGTCCGGCGACCTGCAGCACTATGTATTGCTGGTCGATGGTAGCGAGCACGACTCCCGGGGCGATTTCGCTCCCCTCCCGGTATTCCCGGCCATTGAGCACCACGGCCCGCTTGGCGGGGTTGGAGGAGAATACATGAGAGCCATAGCTCAATTGCGGTACCTGCTGGCGCACCGATTGGGGTGCCGAGCCCAGCGCCATCAACTGGGCCGGTTGCACGTTGTTCTGGCCGGTGGCGTGTGGCGTCTCCTGCAATGGGGTTTCATTGAGGGCTTTCATCAGCTGCTCGGCCAGACTCAGCGCGGGGGTATTCCCCTGACTGGTCCCCTCGTTTTTGGCCACTGCTCTGGGTTGTACCACCGGCTCCGGCAGGGGGGGCGGTAGTGGACGGGTCACCATCGCCTTGGGTTCGACCCGCACGAAGGGCGGAGTGATCACCTCTTTCACCTCCACCTTCTCCTCGATGGGGCGCAGGTGGATTAGATGCCAGCCATAGTTGGCGCCCGCCCCCAGCAGCAAGGCCAGGGGAGCCAGCAGCCAGCCGATGCGGCGTGGGCTGCGCTCCTCTTCCCGGGGCATGGGCAAGCCCATGGCCGGAATATGGGCGGAGAGTTGCGGTTGCTGCGCACGGCGCAGCGCCTTGAGCAGGGTAGACATCAGGAGGCCTCCTCCAATCTGGGCATGGGTTCACCGGAGAGGGCGTTGAGACGCAGCAGGGTGTTGCTGCCCGCGATGCCATCAGGGGTGAGCCCCTGATCTCGCTGGAACTGCTGCAGCTTGTTCTTGAGCTCGCCATCGAAACGGCGCACCTTGCGCTCGGGTTGTTGCAGCGCACGGCTCAAGGCGTTGTCGAGCCACTGGATCTGGGTCTGACCGGCATTGCTGGCGATCAGGCTGACGCCCCCTTTCGGCATGCGCCAGAGCAGGGTGTAGCTGCCGCCCCAGTTGTCGCTGAGCCACTGGCGATCCACCTGCCAGCTCTGGTCACCGATCATCAGGCTGGCCTTGTTCGGCCCCAGATTGACCAGGGTCGCATAGTAGAGGCCGCCAGTCTGGTCAGTGAGCGTGATCATGGCGGGATACTGCAGGGCGCGCAGCTCGTCGAGGCTTGCCTCTCCCTCCTGACAGCGCAGACCGGCACGGGGGGCATTGTCACAGGTTGCCTCGAACGGTTCCGGTTCATAACCCCAGACCCGATAGAGATTCTGCATGGCGCTGTCGGGGTCGATGGCCTGATTGATCGCCTCGGTCAGCTGCTCCTGCTGCTCGGCGGTCTCGTCGATGGTGACCGGCACCTCGACCTTGACCACCGGACGGGTGGGGAACACGCCGAAAAATTGCCAACCCCACCAGCCTGCGGCCACCAGCAGGGCGCCCGCCAGCGTCACCATCAGACCGGAGGCCCAGCTTCCTTCGTCCCGAACGCCATTGACCTCGAAGGCAGCCTGGCTGATATCGCTGTGGACAATCTTGTAGCTACCACGGGCGAAAGCGGCGATCAGGGCGCGATCGCAGATGAGGTTGATGAAACGGGGGATGCCGCCACTCAGGCGATGAAGCGTCTTGATGGCGCGAGGGGTGAAGATGGGTTGTACGCAGCCTGCAACTTGCAGCCGGAAGCGGACGTAGGCATCCACATCGCTGTGAGAGAGCGGCAGCAGGTGATAGCGGGCGGTAATGCGCTGGGCCAGCTGACGCAGCAGGGGTTGGCGCAGCATCTGTTGCAGCTCGGGCTGGCCGATCAGCACCACTTGCAGCAGTTTTCGTTCGTCGGTTTCGAGGTTGGTGAGCAGACGCAGCTGCTCCAGTACACCGGGTAGCAGGTGCTGCGCCTCATCCACCAGTACCACGCTGCGCTTGCCTGCCGCCAGGTTGGCCAGCAGGTGATCGCGAATAAGGTCGAACAGCCGCTTGATCCCGGCATCTTCGGGATAGGGGAGTTGAAACTCGTCGCAGATGGCAGCCAGCAAATCCCGTTCGGTCAGGGAGGGGTTGAGGATATAAGCGATCTCGGTTTCGGCGGGCAGCTGTTGCAGCAGGCAGCGGGAGACTGTGGTTTTGCCGGTGCCCACTTCGCCGGTCAGCAGCACAAAGCCGCCGCCATCCTGCAATCCATAGTTGAGATGAGCAAGGGCTTCGCCGTGGCGCTCGCTCATATAGAGGTACTTGGGATTGGGCGAGATGGAAAACGGGTGTTCCGAGAGGCCGAAGAACTGTGTGTACATGAGGGTATTCTTTTGTAGCCGGCGACAGATGAAAAATGTCTCCGGATGATAGCAAACCTCGCTTTCATTGGAAGCCATCATTGGCGCCGGAGGGCAAATTGCGGCCTTTTCCTGCCATCTTGTGATCCCGGTTGCGTCATTGGCACGAATCCGGATCACAAAATGACAAAAAATAGCTGTAAATAAAGGGAAATATCAATATGGGCGCGGCGTGGCAAAGGCCGTCAGCATGGCGCTGAATCGGCTATGGTCAGACCTGTTTGTGTACAATTTATGACGCCGGTTGCCCTGTCAGCCATCACGGCAAGCTGGTCGGGATGTGCTTGCTCAGTGGTGATCCTGAAACTGCGCGGCAATCTCCCTGAACTGTGCCTCGCAGGCGAGAAACGCCGCGACAATGCCGGGATCAAAATGGCTGCCGCTCCCCTTCACGATGATCTCCTTCGCTTCCTCATGGCTGAAAGCCGGTTTGTAGACCCGTTTCGAGATGAGCGCATCGTAGACATCCGCCACCGCCATCAAGCGCCCGGAGAGAGGAATGTCCTCACCCGCCAGCCCTGCCGGATAGCCGCTGCCATCCCACTTCTCGTGGTGGGTGAGGGAGATCTCCCGTGCCAGCCGCAAGAAGGAGTTGGAGCCCAGCTGCGCCTCGGCACTCGCCAGCGCATCGGCGCCGATCTGCGGATGACGCTTCATGATGGCGAACTCCTCGTCGGTCAGCTTGCCCGGTTTGAGCAGGATGGCATCGGGAATGCCCACCTTGCCCACATCGTGCAGAGGAGCCGACTTGAACAGCAGGTCGATGGTGGCGTCATCGAGCGGATAGCGATCCCAATCGCTGCGACTGAGGTATTGCGCCAGCGCCTTGACGTAGTGCTGGGTGCGAATGATATGGGCGCCAGTCTCGTTGTCCCGGGTCTCCGCCAGCGAGGCGAGGCCAAGGATGGCCACGTCGCGGGTCAGGTTGAGCTCGTCGCTGCGGGATTTCAGCTCACCGATCATCTGATTGGTGCTGGCGGCGATAAGGCCAAACTCGTCATCCCGGGTGACCGGCACCCGGGCGTCGAAGTCACCGCACTGCACTCTGGCCATGGTGCTGGTCTGCTGGCGCAGGGATAGGCCGAGATTGCGACCATAACCGTGAATAATGAGGGCGAGATAACAGAAGGTCACCGTCATCACGAAGGCGATCTCCCACAGGATGTAGTGCTGAGCATCGACCCTCGGCAGGCTGCGCTCCACCGTCACCAGCCACTCCAGATCCTTGTTGAACAGCAAGAAGAAGACGCCCCCCAGCAGGGTGAGGGTCGCCAGGGTAAAGAGGGTAAACTTGCGTGGCAGCGGCATGGCCAGCGGGTGGCTCAGTGCCAGGCTCTGCTCGGCTTGCCGTGCTCTGGCCCGATTCCAATCCCGCTCCAGGGTCAGATCGGCCGCCACCAGAAAGCCGAGGGTGGTCATCCCCAGGAGCACCTTGAGGTGACTCTCCAGCGGAAAGTCGTGGGCCAGTGCGTTGTAGCCCGAGAGCAGCAGCGCCCCCTGCAGGTAGAAACCCACCTCCAGGCCGAACCCGTTCAGCTCGTTGCGCGGCAGGGGCCGCCTTGAGAGCAGCCGGTTGCGCACGGCGAACATGATGGCGAACGTCACCAAGGTCGGCCCCAGCAACTGGGGCAGGGTGAGACTCTCGAGAAACGGGCAAACCTGCCAGCCATAGAGACAAAATAGTGACAGGGTTACCCCGTAGTGCAGGGCGCAGCGCCCCGTGATCCTCTGCATATTTCCACCCATGTTGCTGGTTATTGTTATGTCGGCGGGAGGCCCGCCATTACAGGCGCCGCAGCAGCAGGCTACCGATGGAGTAGCCAGCGCCAAAGGAGCACAGTACGCCGCGAGCCCCCGCAGGAAGGTCGCGATTGTACAGATGAAACGCGATGATGGAACCCGCCGAGCTGGTATTACCATAGCTATCAAGAATGACCGGCGCCTCCTGCTGGCTGGCATCGTGGCCGAGCAGTTTGCGGCCGATGAACTGGTTCATGGTGAGGTTGGCCTGATGGAGCCAGAGCCGGTTCAGGCTCTCGGCGGGCCAGCCCTGCTCATCGAGCTGGTTGGCAATCTGGTCGCACACCAGCGGCAACACCTCCTTGAACACCTTGCGCCCCCGCTGGCGAAACAGCTTGTCGTCACTGTAGCGGGTACGCGGGCTCAGCCGGTTCAGAAAGCCGAAGTTGTTGCGGATGTTGTTGGAGTATTGGGTCACCAGCTTGCTGGCTACCAGCTGCCACGGATTGGCCACCTTGCAATCGGCCTCCCGCTCCAGCAGCACTGCGGTGCAGGCATCGCCGAAGATAAAGTGACTATCACGATCGCGAAAATTGAGGTGCCCCGAGCAGATCTCCGGATTGACCACCAGCGCCACGTTGGCTGTGCCTGCCGCCAGCATGTCTGCTGCCGTCTTGATGCCGAAGGTGGCGGAGGAGCAGGCCACGTTCATGTCAAAGGCCATGCCGCTCGCCCCCAGATAGTGCTGCAGCTCGATGGCCAGTGCCGGATAGGGGCGCGGCATGTTGGAGGCGGCCACTATCACCAAATCGATCTCCCCCGGCTCGCGACCGGCGGCGATCAGCGCCTGCTCTGCGGCGGCTACTGCCATCTCCACCATGATGGAGGGCATCTCGTCGGGTCGCTCCGCCAGCAGCGGCTGCATGATGTCGGGGTTGAGCACCCCTTCGCGGCTCACCAGATAACGGCTCTTGATGCCGGACGCCTTCTCGATGAACTCGCAGCTGGAGTGCTGCTTGGCGGGGAGCTGGCCGGCGTCGATGGCGGAGGCGTTCTCCTCGTTGTAGAGATCCACATACTGGTTGAAGGCGGCCACCAGCTCTTCATTGCTGACGGCAAAGGGTGGGGTATAGAGGCCTGAGCCACTGATCACGATAGAGGTCATCTTTGCTCCTCGCCGGGTGCGTTCCCGGCTTGTCGGTTTATAGGGTAGAGAGGGTTACAGCTGGTCGATCGCCGCAGCGAGACCCGCCAGGGTCAGCGGATGCATCCGTCCACCAACCACGTCATTCATCAGTTTGATGGAGGGATGCCAGAGCCACTCCCGCCGCGGGGTGGGGTTGATCCACACCAGTTTGGGAAAGTGCTGCTGTAAGCGGGTAAGCCACACCTGACCCGACTCCTCGTTCCACTGCTCGACGCTGCCGCCGGGCCAGGTGATCTCGTAGGGGCCCATGGTGGCATCCCCCACCAGGATCACCCGGTAGTCGCTGCCGTAGGTGCGCAGTAGCCGCAGGGTATCGAACCGCTCCTCAAAACGGCGGGCGTTATCTTTCCAGACGAAGTCGTAGAGGCAGTTGTGAAAATAGAAGTACTCCAGATGCTTGAACTCGTGGCGTAGAGCCGAGAAGAGGCGCTGTACCTCGGCCACATGGGCATCCATGGAGCCTCCCACATCGAAGAAAACCAATAGTTTGACCCCGTTGTGGCGCTCGGGCCGCAGCTTCACATCGAGCCAGCCCTGGCGGGCAGAACTTTTTATTGTGTCGTCGAGATCCAGTTCGTCGGGATTACCTTTGCGCACCCAGCGTCTGAGCTTGCGCAATGCCAGCTGGATGGCGCGCTGGCCGAGCGGTGAGTCGTCGCTGAAGTTGCGATAGTGACGGGCTTCCCACACCTTGGCCGCCTTGCCGTGCTGCCCCTCTCCACCCATGCGAACGCCCTCAGGGTGAAAACCGCCGTGGCCAAACGGGCTGCTGCCACCAGTCCCCACCCATTTTCTGCCGCCGGCGTGGCGCTCTTTCTGCTCGTTCAGCCGCTGGTTAAGGGTTTCAAGCAGCTTGTCGAGTCCGCCGAGGGATTTGAGCAACGCCTTCTCCTCTGGGCTCAACAGCCGTTCGAACTCCTTGCGCAGCCACTCCTCGGGCAGGCTCTCCGGCAGCAGGGGGATGGCTTCCAGTCCCTCGTAGTATTCGGCGAAGGCGCGATCGAAGCGATCGTAGTGGGCCTCGTCTTTTACCAGCAGACAGCGGGAGAGCTGGTAGAACTCGTCCATATCGACAGCGACCAGTCGGGCCGCCAGTGCGGCGTGCAAGTCCAGCAGCTCGCGCAGGCTGCAGGGGAGCTTGTGGCGGCGCAGGTGGGTAAAAAAGTCGATCAGCATGGGTCAGCTGCCGCGCCGGGCCAAAAAGGCGAGCTTCTCGAAGAGATGCAGGTCCTGCTCGGTCTTGAGCAGGGCGCCATATAGCGCGGGCACCAGCTTGCCGGGCTCGCGGGCGCGCATCGCCTCGGGGGCGATATCGTCGGCCAAGAGCAGGCGGATCCAGTCCAAGAGTTCCGAGGTGGAGGGCTTCTTGCGCAGCCCCTCTACCTCGCGTAGCTCGAAGAAGAGGTCCATCGCTTCACCGAGCAGGCTCTCCTTGAGGTCGGGGTAGTGGAGTTTGACGATGGCCTGCATCTCGGCCTTGTCGGGGAAGCGGATGTAGTGGAAGAAACAGCGGCGCAGGAAGGCATCCGGCAGCTCTTTTTCGTTGTTGGAGGTGATGATGACCACCGGACGCTGGCGCGCCTTGACTCGCTCGCCGGTCTCGTAGACATCGAACTCCATCCGATCCAGCTCCAGCAGCAGATCGTTGGGGAATTCGATGTCGGCTTTGTCGATCTCGTCGATCAGCAGCACAGGTCGCTGCTCGGCGCTGAAGGCCTGCCACAACTTGCCTTTACGAATGTAGTGGCTGATATCGGCCACTCTGGGGTCGCCGAGCTGGGAGTCGCGTAGCCGGGCCACCGCATCATATTCGTAGAGCCCCTGCTGGGCCTTGGTGGTGGACTTGATATGCCAGGCAATCAGGTCTGTGCCGAGATGGTCGGCGACCGCTTCCGCCAGTACCGTCTTGCCGGTGCCTGGCTCACCTTTGATCAGCAGCGGTTTTTCGAGGGTGATGGCGGCATTGACCGCCATCTTCAATGCATCGGAGGCGAGATACTGGCTGCTTCCTGAAAATCCCATAACGTCGGTTCCTTTGACGATTGGCGCCCGGAGTCAGGGGCCAGAGAGAATAAGTTCTATATGTTGTAATACCATATGGTTATAACGAATAGTCACTTCTCATTCAGAAACCACAGGGTAATCTTGTTTCATCGTCGTAACAAACACAGGGATAGCACCATGAGCAAAATTTTTGAGGACAACAGCCAGACTATCGGTCACACCCCGCTGGTTCGTCTCAACCGTGTTACCAAAGGCCGCGTGCTGGCCAAGATCGAGAGCCGTAACCCCAGCTTCAGCGTCAAGTGCCGGATCGGTGCCAACCTGATCTGGGATGCCGAGAAGCGCGGCATCCTGACCAAGGGTAAGGAGATCATCGAGCCCACCAGCGGCAACACGGGTATTGCTCTGGCCTTTGTCGCGGCAGCTCGCGGCTATCCCATCACCCTGACCATGCCAGCCACCATGAGTCTGGAGCGCCGCAAGCTGCTCAAGGCACTCGGTGCCAATCTGGTGCTGACCGAAGGGCCCCTCGGCATGAAGGGGGCCATTGCCAAGGCCAACGAGATCCTCGAATCCGAGCCGGGCAAGTATGTGTTGCTGCAACAGTTTGAAAACCCGGCCAACCCGGAGATCCACGAAAAGACCACAGGCCCCGAGATTTGGGATGCCACTGACGGCGAAGTGGATGTGTTCGTGGCCGGGGTCGGTACCGGCGGCACCATTACCGGGGTCTCCCGCTATCTGAAGCAGACTAAAGGCAAGGCGGTGGTCTCTGTCGCGGTCGAACCGGCCGAGTCGCCGGTCATCAGTCAGAAGTTGGCCGGGGAAGAGATCAAACCGGGTCCCCACAAGATCCAGGGGATCGGCGCCGGCTTTATCCCGGGCAACCTCGACCTCTCCCTCATCGATCGGGTGGAGAAGGTGACCAGTGACGAAGCCATCGAAATGGCCCGCCTTCTGATGGAGGAAGAGGGGATCCTGGCCGGTATCAGCTCCGGTGCTGCGGTGGTGGCTGCCAGCCGTCTGGCCGATCTGCCGGAATTTGCGGGTAAAACCATTGTGGTCATCCTGCCGAGCGCGGCGGAGCGTTACCTCTCCAGCGCCCTGTTTGCCGGGGTGTTCAGCGAGCAGGAACTGCAGCAGTAACTGATCGGAATCTTTCAAAACAGCGGCGCTCCCAGGAGCGCCGCTTCTTTATGGGCTAGACTCAACCCCTGTTAGTGTCACTTGATCCTTATTTTTTGGGGTAAAATAACAAGTTCCGGAGTGAGAAAAAAAGCAGACATTCCGCTCTAAATCTCATATCCTGTGCGGCGTCACGCGGTGTTTGCTGGCTGGGTATCACAAAGTAACAAAGTGTTATTTTTCGTTATAAAATAATTTCAGGCCAGTCCTGATGCGGCTTGTAGCCCAATAACTGAAAATTGCCAACCAGCGCGCCGATTACTGCACAGAAACTTGACCTGGATTAAACCATTGCGGGTCTGCTTTCGTTACTTTACAACATATCCATACTGACACGGTGGGTCAGGTTGCTTCAAAAACGACCAATCCACCAAAAAATATCAATAATATGGGGTGAAACCATGTACGAGAAGTCTGTTGTTATTACTGCTGAAAACGGCCTGCACACCCGTCCGGCAGCTCAGTTCGTGAAAGAAGCCAAAGAATTCCAAAGCGAGATCACTGTGGTCTCCGGTGGCAAGTCCGCCAGCGCCAAGAGCCTGTTCAAGCTGCAGACCCTGGGCCTGACCAAGGGTACCAACGTAACTATCCAGGCTGATGGTCCGGATGCTCAGCAAGCTGTTGAGAAGCTGGTTGCCCTGATGGACGAGCTGGAGTAATCCAGCTTTAGATTCCTCCCCCACAGTCGTTTTAATAGGAAGGATTATGATATCTGGCATTCTTGCGTCCCCCGGTATCGCATTCGGTAAGGCGCTTCTTCTTAAAGAAGATGAAATCGTTATCAATCAGGGCAAAATCTCTGCTGATCAGATTGATGCCGAGATCAACCGTTTCCTCGAAGCTCGTACCAAGTCAGCTGCCCAGCTGGAAGCCATCAAAGAGATGGCCGGTCGTACCTTCGGTGAGGAAAAAGAGGCCATCTTCGAAGGCCACATCATGCTGCTCGAAGATGAGGAGCTGGAAGGGGATATCAAATCCTTCATCAAAGACAACAAGGCTTCCGCTGACAAAGCCATCTATGAGGTGATCGAACAGTACGCCAAGATGATGGCCGAGCTGGATGACCCTTATCTGCGCGAACGCGCTACCGACTTCCGTGACATCGGTACCCGTCTGGTCAAGAACGTACTGGGCATCGCCGTTGTCAACCTGAGCACCATCGACGAAGAGGTGATCTTGGTCGCCAAAGACCTGACCCCGTCTGAAACCGCTCAGATCAACCTGAAATATGTGCTGGGTTTTGTCACCGATATCGGTGGCCGTACCTCTCACACTTCCATCATGGCCCGCTCTCTGGAGCTGCCGGCCGTGGTAGGCACCAACGACATCACCGAGCGCGTCAAGAATGGTGACATGCTGGTGCTGGATGCGATCAACAACCAGATCATCATCAATCCGACTGCTGAACAGCTGACCGAAGCCAAGAAGTTCCAGGCTCAGTTCCAGGCCGAGAAAGATGAGCTGGCCAAGCTGAAAGATCTGCCTGCCATCACGCTGGATGGTCACCAGGTCGAAGTGTGCGCCAACATCGGTACCGTCAAGGATACCGAAGGTGCCATCCGCAATGGCGCCGAAGGCGTGGGTCTGTACCGTACCGAGTTCCTGTTCATGGACCGTGACGCGCTGCCGACCGAAGAAGAGCAGTTCAAAGCCTACAAAGAAGTGGCCGAAGCGATGCCGGATCAGCCGATCATCGTGCGTACCATGGACATTGGCGGCGACAAAGAGCTGCCGTACATGAATTTCCCGAAAGAGATGAACCCCTTCCTGGGCTGGCGTGCCGTGCGTATTTTCTTCGACCGCGAAGACATCATGCACGCTCAGCTGCGGGCCATTCTGCGTGCGTCTGCCTTCGGCAAACTGCGCATCATGTTCCCGATGATCATCTCTGTCGAAGAGTTTCGTAGCCTGAAAGCTACCGTAGAGACGCTGAAAGCCGAACTGCGTGCCGAAGGCAAAGCCTTTGATGAATCCATCGAAGTGGGTATCATGATCGAGACCCCGGCCGCTGCCGTGATGGCTCATCATCTGGCCAAGGAAGTGGATTTCTTCAGTATCGGTACCAACGACCTGACCCAGTACACTCTGGCTGTCGATCGTGGTAACGAGATGATCTCCGCCATGTACAACCCGCTGTCACCCTCCGTCCTGACCCTGATCAAGATGGTTATCGATGCGTCCCACGCCGAAGGCAAGTGGACCGGTATGTGTGGTGAACTGGCTGGTGACGAGCGCGCTACCCTGCTGCTGCTGGGTATGGGTCTGGATGAGTTCTCCATGAGCGCCATCTCTGTACCGCGTATCAAGAAGCTTATCCGCAACACCAACTTCGAAGATGTGAAGGCAATGGCTGATCAAGCACTGAGCTTTGCCACCGCTGCTGAAATCGAAGCGTGCGTAGATAACTTTATTAAGCAGAAAGCAGTCTGCTAAGATCGGCTGCAAACAGCGACAAATCATCTCTAGGAGCTTTATATGGGTCTGTTTGATAAACTGAAGAAACTGGTTTCCGACGATAGCTCTGACACCGGCGGCATCGAAATCTTTGCTCCGCTGTCTGGCGAAATCGTGCCGATCGAAGATGTGCCTGACGTTGTCTTCGCCGAGAAGATCGTTGGTGACGGTATCGCCATCAAGCCGGCTGGCAACAAGATGGTTGCGCCGTGCGATGGTACCATCGGCAAGATTTTCGAGACCAACCACGCGTTCTCTCTGGAATCCGACTCCGGTATCGAGCTGTTCGTTCACTTCGGTATCGACACCGTTGAACTGAAAGGTGAAGGCTTCAAGCGTATCGCTCAGGAAGGTCAACAGGTCAAGCGTGGCGACACCATCATCGAGTTCGATCTGGCCGTTCTGGAAGCGAAAGCCAAGTCTACCCTGACTCCGGTTGTCATCTCCAACATGGACGAGATCAAAGAGCTGATCAAAATGACTGGTGCCGTGACTGTGGGCGAGACCCCGGTTATCCGTATCAAGAAGTAATGCCCGGCTGGCTCACGCCAGTTGCGCAGTAAAAAACCGAAGCCTTGTGCTTCGGTTTTTTTATGGCCGCGAGTCGGCTTTCCATTCTGGTTACCACTCTATTCCGTCGAGATGACAACCCGGTTACGGCCCTGATCCTTGGCCTGATAAAGGGCCCGGTCTGCCATCATCAGCAGATAGTCGATGCCCTCCTGTCCCTTCATGCTGGCACACCCCAGACTGATGGTGAGGGATAGCTGCTTCCCCTGCCATGGCAAGCGGGTGGTACTGACATGCTGGCGCAGCTGTTCGGCGCGCCGTGCCGCCTGTTCAATATCGCAACCAGGCAGGATCAGCAGGAACTCCTCTCCACCCCAACGGGCCAGACTCTCTCCCGGCAACAGCAGGCTCGCCATGGCGTGGGCGACGGCGCAGAGCGCGGCATCACCCGCAGGGTGGCCGTAGCGGTCATTGACCTGTTTGAAATGGTCGATATCTCCCAGCACCACCGAGAGGGGCTCACCTTGCAACCAAAGGGCCTGCAACTGTTGCTGGGCGCCACGCCGGTTGGTCAGTTCGGTTAGCGGATCGGTGCAGGATAGGCGGCTCACCTCCTCCACCATGCATTGCAGGTCGTGGATATCGCGAAAGGTGACGATATGGCCATCCGGGATGGCATCGGCTCCCAGCTGGGCAGTGACGATAAACCAGCGCGACTGACCGCTCTTGCAGCGGATCAGCGCAGGCATCTCGGCGACCTCTAGCCCTTGCGACAAGCTCTGTTCCACCTGGGAGTGCCAGGAGTCGATGATGGTGCGGCGATACCCTTCATCCGGGTAGGCGACCTGAAACCAGGAGGCCATGTCCGGCAGATCGTCAAGGCTGTAGCCCAGTTGCTCAATGAAGGCTTTATTCAGGAAGCGGTGGCGCCGCTGCGGGATCATGTCGGGTGAGCAGTCATCGTGACGGGCAATGGATTCTGACACCAGAATAGGCAGCGGGATCACATCGAAGGAGCGAAACAGGATCTGTTGCAGTTCTCGGTCATTCATAGGAAAAGCGGCTCCACGATGCATCTTTTACATGCTTTACCATAGGTCAGACCTGTTTGGTGGTAAACCGATTTATAGCGGTTCCTCCGCCGGTTTTTCAGCCAATGGCAAACGCGAAAAAGAGTCGGTGTGGCTTGCTGCGACGGTGCCGGGTGAAAGCTGGTTGGGCAGGGGGGGGAGGGGCAATAAGATCAAAAAAGCCCACATGGTCAGGCACCTGTGGGTCGGGAAAAACCAGACAGGGTAAAACAGACACTTCCTGTGTCGGTCATCTTCAGCTCAGGTGGAGGAGATCCATCTGCTGGAGCTTTTCGGGCTGGTGGTCACCAAATCTTCACGCGCTCGGAAGGTGGCAGATAAAGCGTATCTTCCGGTTTGATGGCAAAGGCGTGGCAGAACGCAGGCATGTCATCCGGTATCCGTGTCTGGGCCAGCGCAATGAGGCTGGCGATCATGCTGCGTTGCTGTTTCATCGTGAGTGTCCTGTATGGGGAGGCTGTGGTGATTGGCTGTAACCGCTGGCCAATCAGCTGCGAACGACCGAGAGGAAGCGACCGTCGTGATTGAAGGTGCAGGTAAAGTCGACAGCATCATCGTCGGTCTCGTACTGGCCATAGACCTTGTATCTGTGGCCACTCTCTTCTGCCGACTCGGTGGTGATATCGCGCGGGGAGACATGGAATTTGCTGGCTGCTTCCCCCGAGCAGTAACGGGGCATCTTGCTGGTGGCCATATGCTGGTCATCGCTATCGTCATGCTGGCCATCATGCTCGTGTTTGTTATCGCTGTGCTTTTTCCCGGCGTAATAGCCAGCGGCGCCGATGGCCCCCAGCGCAGCTGCACCTATCAGGACTTTCTTGGTATCCATATTCTGGCAGCCACTCAATGCAAGACAGGCGGCTATTCCCATTACCATCAAGGAGTGTTTCATCTCTCGGATCCTTTCAATTATCAAATGAGCAAGTCGATGTCAGCCGGGTGGTGGTCACAGGGCCCGGCACTGGAATGGCGCCACTTTGCAATGGTCAGGATGAAGAGGACACTCAAATAAAATTAAAAAAAGTTATAAAAGTCCGGGAGCCGGAGCGAGCGCGGTATGGGGTAAGTGGTGAGGGGAGAAGAGCATGGGGTTGATCCAAGTAGTCAGTTGCTTGGTGACTTAAGTTATTGTTTTTATGGTTTTATTTCTCTTTATATTTTATCAAGGGTGATGGCTGCCTGTTGTGCGGCGGCCAGCCATGCTGGCAATGGGGAACTGTCTCTATCGCCATAAACTGGCATAAAAAAGCCGCTCACCTGGGTGAGCGGCTGTTGCTATCAGATTAATGCAGTTCGCTATCAGGCTGGCTGCTTGCCATCTTCCGCGGGCGGCGGCAGAGCGGCGGAGTTGGACTCCACCTTCTGCTCTTCGCCCTGCATGTTCTTGATGTAGACATCCATCTGGTTGAAGGCGATCTCGATGCCGTTCTCGCGGAACAGCTGGTCTATCTTGCGGTTCAACTCGTCCACCGCCGGGTTGCGATCCCCCAGTTCGCTCACGAAGAAGCGCAGCTCGTGATCCAGGGTGCTGGCGCCAAAGGTGAGGAAGTAGACGATGGGGGCCGGATCTTTCAGTACCCGACTGTTTTCGTCGGCCGCCTGTTTGAGCAGGGTGCGGGTCAGTTCCAGATCCGAGCCATACGCCACGCCCACCCGTACGATCACCCGGGTGACGGTGTCACTCAGCGACCAGTTGATGAGCCGTTCTGTCATCAGTTGCTGGTTGGGGATGATCACCTCTTTGCGGTCGAAGTCGGTCAGGGTGGTGGCGCGAATGCGGATCCGCGAGACGGTACCGGAGAAGGAGCCGATGGTGACGGTGTCACCGATCCGCACCGGACGCTCGAACAGGATGATGATGCCGGAGACGAAGTTGGAGAGGATCTCCTTCATGCCGAAACCGATACCGACTGACAGACCACCAGCAACCCACTGCAGCTTGTCCCACTGCACGCCCATCATGGAGAGAGCGGTCAGGGAGCCAAAGCCGATCAGCACGTAGTTGAGCATGGTGGTGATGGCGTAGGCGGTACCCTGAGCCAGGTTGAGCTTGGAGAGCACCAGCACCTCCAGCAAGCCCGGCAGGTTGCGCGCCAGTGACCATGCACCGCCGAGCAGCAGGAAGCCGATCAGCACGTCACTCAGGCTGATGGGGAAGAGCACGGCGTTGGCGCCGGTGCCTTCACTGCGGTGCCACAGCACCATGCTGTCGAGGTAAGAGAATACCGCGACCAGATCGGACCAGAGCCAGTAGAAGGCGACGCCGAAGATCAGCATCAGCACGGTACGGGTCAGACGCAGGGACTGCTGGCTGACATCCTCCAGATCCATGGGCTGCTCTTCGATGGACTCGCCACCTTCCGCATCTTCCGAAGATTTGTGCTCACGCTTGGCCACCGCACGGCGGTAGGCCAGACGACGGGCTGCCAGCTCCAGGCCACGCAGGGCGGTGCGGTAGACCAGGCTCCAGATGATGATGAGGTAGAAGGATTCGATCAGGCGACCGGTCAGCTTCAGCGCGGTGTAGTAGTAACCGAGCACGGCCAGCACGATCAGCGCCACCGGCGCCAGCGCCAGAGCGATGGCGATCAGCGACTTCTGCATGCTCGCCTCGCCCTTGATGCGGGCGCGGGAGATGGGGAACACCAGATAGGCGGCCAGCCCCAGCAGGGTCAGGGTCATGGCCTGGCCGATCACGTCGTTGCCCAAGGTGGAGGGTTCAACTACCGCCTTGGTCGCGAGCATGATGAGCGGCAGCAGTGGCAACCAGATGTAGCGCATGCTGTTGCGCTTGGCCTGCAGCTCCGCTTTCGGGATCCGGAAGTGGGTCTCGGCGATGCCGCCCGGGCGCATCACGGCCAGATAGACGCTGAACACCAGATAACCGAGGGCGAGGTTCAGGGTGATCTGGAACATCAGCTTGGGACTGAGCAGACCGCAGTAGGTCAGCAGCAGACCGCCAGCCAGAATGAACATGCTGCCCGGCAGGCGTTGCAGCACGGTATAGAGCAGGGCGCGCGGGGTGTGCCACTGGCTGTCCTGACGGAAACGGCCAAGGTCCTTGGTGATCTTCTTCTCGCGCTCAACCAGCGCCGGACGCTTCCAGACCAGCAGGCCGCCGATCAGCAGCAGCGGGAAGGCGAGCAGGGAGATCCCCAGCAGCTCTTCGCGCCAGCGTTTCCAGTCCGGTTTCAATACCCAGTCGGAGGCCTGTTTATAGGCCTGGGCGGGCCAGCTGATAAACCACTTGCTGTCGATGGGCTTGTTGCTGCTTACCCAGAAGATGTGTTGCTGCAGGGTAAATTCGATAGAGGCATAGACCCGCGCCAGTTGTTGCTGGGTCAGCTGCAGGCTGATGGCGTTGGTGAGCTGGCTGTCGAGTTGGCGGTTGAGCTGATCGAGCAGATTGATGCGGGTATCGAGCAGCTTGGCAAGGCTCTCCTTGTCCTCCTCGGTCACCGGATCCTTGCTGCCGGCGATCAGATTGTCCAGATAGAGGTTCTTCTGGAACAGCTGGTCACGCTGCTGGCTCAGTTCAAACTGGGCCAGATGCAGGTCGGCAATCTGCTCTTCCAGGTTTTTGACGGCGATGGTGGGTGCCGCTTCCAGCTGCTGATAGAGCTGATAGAGGATGCGCGACAGCAGCAGATTGCCCTTGAGCATCTGCACCTGTTCATTGAGGTTGCGTTCGGTCTGGATGCCGCGCTCCAGCCAGCTCTTGGCTTGCAGGTTTTTCTGGACCAGCGAGTTGAGGCTGGTGGTGGCACCGATCAGCTGCTGGCTGAGCTGGTGGTTGAGTTCCTGCTCTTTTTGCACCAGCGGGCTGTCTTCGGTCGCCACCAGTTCACCGGTCTGCTCGGCGGTTTTTTCGGTGTCGCCGAGGCGCTTGGCGCTGCTCTGATCCTGCAACAGCTGCAGTTTCTGCTCTTCGCTGGCGAGACGGGCACTCTGGTAGTCGCGCTGCTTGATCGCCAGATCCTGCATGCTGGTACGGTTATCCAGCTCCTTTTGCAGGTGGGCCAGTTGCAGGTCGAGCAGGGCCAGCTCGGCACCGAGCTTCATCTTCTCGGCGCTGGAGACGCTTTCACCGGCGTTGAGGCGGGTACGGATCTCCTGACTGCGCTGGTAGGCACGGCTCATGCTGGCCTGGGCCCGCTCCGGCAGGGTCTGCAAGCTGGTGAGCTGGCTGCCGATGGCGCCGAGGGCCTCCTGGGCCGCCTGCATGTTGGCCAGCACTTCCGGCTGACGGCTGTCGAGCTCCGCCAGACTCATGCTGGCGTATTCGCTCTTGATCTGCTCGGCACTCTTGCCCTTGGTCAGGGCATCGAGCTTGGCGCTGATCTCTCTGAGTTCGGTGGGCAGGTTGCGGATCCGCTGGGCCTGGGTCTTGGCCTTGGCCTCTTCCTTGTCGATGCTGTCGAGCAGGGCGAGGGTTTCGGTCAGCAACTTCTGATCCGCTTGCTGACTGACGGTCAGGGTCTCTGATTTACCCAGACCATCCAGCGCTCGCTGAACTGCGTTGCGAGAGGGGACATCTTGCGCCATGGCTTGCGGGACGCAGAGGCTGGCGAGGAGACAGAGCAGCGGCAACAGGGTGGCCGAGACTCTTTTAAAACGTATTGAGGGCATATAACTTCCGGGTTATTACGCGATATTCGGGAGATTTCCCGCATAGATTAAATTCGCGTGGATTCTAACACCGGGCTTGTCAGGTAAGCAGGGGGGAGGGACAAAAAAAACGGCGCCCGCAGGCGCCGTTTTCAACTCGTTCAGCTCTGATTAAAGAACGTGAACAGAAGCGGTGTTGGTGGTGCCGCTCGGTACCAGAGCACCGGAGACCATCACAACCACGTCACCTTTCAGACCCATGCCGATTTCCAGCGCGGCTTCTTTACCGATGCGATAGAAATCGTCGGTAGAGGCGATGCTGTCAACCACGTGAGCAACCACACCCTTGGTCAGAACCAGCTGTGCAGCAGTCTTCTTGTTGGTGGTGATAGCCAGGATCCAGGCTTTCGGGAAGTACTTGCGAATGGCCTTGGCAGATTTGCCGCCTTCGGTAGCAACCACGATCAGCGGGGCGTCCAGCTTCTCGGAGGTCTCTACGGCGCCTTTACATACGGCTTCGGTGATGCGCAGCTTGTTGCTGTCGTTGGCAGCAGACAGGTTGGACGGCATCACGGCATCGGTACGCTCGCAGATGGTGGCCATGATGGTCACGGCTTCCAGCGGGTACTTACCCTTGGCGGATTCACCGGACAGCATCACTGCGTCGGTACCGTCCAGGATGGCGTTGGCCACGTCACCAGCTTCGGCGCGGGTCGGACGCGGGTTCTTGATCATGGAGTCCAGCATCTGGGTGGCAGTGATAACCACTTTGCGGGCTTTGTTGCACTTGGCGATGATCATCTTCTGGGCGAAGATAACTTCTTCAACCGGGATCTCTACACCCATGTCGCCACGAGCAACCATGATGCCGTCGGAAACAGCCAGGATCTCGTCGAAGTTGTCCAGACCTTCCTGGTTTTCGATCTTGGAGATGATCTGGATGTTCTCGCCACCGTGGGCTTTCAGGTGCTCACGGATTTCCAGAACGTCTTCTTTCTTGCGGATGAAAGAAGCAGCAACGAAATCAACGCCTTGCTCGCAACCAAAGATCAGGTCGCGCTTATCTTTCTCGGCCAGGGCCGGCAGCTTGATGGAGACGCCCGGCAGGTTAACGCCTTTGTTCTCGCCCAGATCACCGTTGTTCAGCACTTTACAGATAACTTCGCGCTCGGTGATTTCGATAACGTCCAGACCGATCAGGCCGTCATCAACCAGGATGCGGTTGCCGACGCGCAGATCGTTGGCGAAACCTGCATAGGTCACGGCCACTTTGTCTTTGTTGCCAACCACAGTCTGGTCGGTGGTGAAGGTGAAAGTCTGGCCAGCGACCAGCGCGACGTCGTTGCCGCCTTCCAGCTTCATGGTACGGATTTCCGGACCCTTGGTGTCCAGCAGGATAGCTGCGTGCTTGCCGGTCTCGGCCATCACAGCGCGCAGGTTGCTGATGCGGCTGCCGTGCTCGGCGTAGTCACCGTGGGAGAAGTTCAGGCGCATGACGTTCATGCCAGCGTCCAGCATTTTGGCCAGCATTTCTTTGGATTCGGTCTTCGGACCGATGGTGCAGACAATTTTGGTCTTTTTCATGTCAATCTTCATGGTTAAGGAATTTCCGCCGAGCAATATACACCAGTTTTTGGAATCTTTTTATGATCCAGAAACAACGTTTTGACCAGATAACGTTTTCTTTTCAGGGATAACGTTTTCCTGTGAGTCACATTTTAGAGCATACGGTCACAGGTTCGGGCTGAAGGGATACAAATGTTGCCATCTGTGGTTGTTTGGCCGGGTTGAGGTTCAGATGTTGTAAAATGACCACCCGTCCGCTGTCACCGTCTTGTCACCGGCTTGCGCAAAAATGTTAGTTCATTGGCGCACGGGTGAAGGAGGCCGGGATGAAAAACAGCCATGAAACCGGATGGGCTCTGCTCTTGCTGGGCGCCGCCTTGCTGCTGGTTCAGACGCTGCCAGCCCGCTACTGGCCTGATAATGCCGGTCTGCTGGCGATCTTCTCCCATCCGGTGAAAGGGGAGGCGGCCGCCGAGGGATTGGCGTGGCGAGAGTGGCAGGATCACAGTGCAGCGACCCGGATGGCGTTTCGTGCAGCCCGACCGCAGCCGGATGCGCCGCAGCCTTGATATTTATTGCTGCTTACCGGTCGTGAAGGCGTGAAATTATCAACCATTAGTTGATAGTTCTTATCTATCTTGCTGGATTGTCCACCTTTCATGGCGGGAGGATAATCGATTCCAACAGCGATATCCCCTCCGGTATCGCCCCCTGATACTTTGTTGGAGTCCGCTTTATGTCCCTCGCCCCCGTCTGGTTTATCTCTCACGGCGCACCGGATCTGGTGCTGCGTGAGCAACCCGCCACCCGCTTTCTGCGAACCCTGCGTCTGGGTGAGCTCAAGGGGCTGGTGGTCATCTCCGCCCACTGGTTCAGCCGCGAGCTGCAGATCAACGTCGAGCCCAAACCGGCGCTAATGTACGACTTTTACGGCTTTCCAGAGCCCCTCTACCGGATGCGCTGGCCTGCCAGTAGCCCCGAGTGGCTGCAACAAGGGGTGAGCGACCAGCTGGCACTGGCCGGACTGACCGCCACCCCGGTGCGGCGCGAGCTGGATCACGGGGTCTGGTCACCACTCTCCCTGATCGACCCAAACAGCGAGATCCCGCTGGTGCAGATCTCCATTCCCGCGAGCTTCACTCCGGCCCAATTGTGGCAACTGGGCGAGGTGTTGGGGGCACTGCGCAGTCAGAGGATTGGCATCCTCGCCTCCGGGGCCATCACCCACAACCTGCGGGCGCTGGCGCCGGAAGGCTCGCCAGTGCCGGAGTGGGCCAGCCAGTTTGTCGACTGGCTGGAGCAGAAGATGGCCGACGAGGATCGGCTGGCGCTGCTCGACTATCGCCAGCAGGCCCCCGGAGCGGTGGAGTCCCATCCCCACGATGACCACCTGCGCCCGCTCTTTGTGGCGTTGGGGGCGGCCGATGGTGTGGCACCAACCCGGCTGCACGAGAGCTGGGATGGTGGCAGCCTCTATATGGGCGCATACCGCTTCGGTTGATAGCCTCTCAGCAAGACCCCGCCAATTGGCGGGGTCTTGTTATTTACAGCGTGGTGGACCGATGGTACTGGTGATTGAGCCGAAGGCTCTCAGGGAACCACTACCCGGCTCTCGCCGCCGCCGAGGGCTTCGACCCTGATCTGCACGCCGATCCGCTCCACCAGGGTCTGGACGTGGGAGATGACCCCGATCTGGCGACCGGCGGCCTGCAGGGAGTCGAGGCTGGCGAGCGCCAGGTCCAGACTGTCCGGATCCAGGGTGCCAAACCCTTCGTCAATAAACAGCGACTCGACCTGGGTCTGCCGTGACGAGAGGCTGGAGAGGGCCAGCGCCAGCGCCAGCGACACCAGAAAACTCTCGCCACCGGAGAGGGAGTCCACCGAGCGCACCTCATCCCCCATGTCGAGATCCACCACTTGCAGCGCCAGATCGGTGCCGGGTACCCGCTCCAGCCGATAGCGCGGCGACAGCTCGGCGAGCTGGGCGTTGGCCTCCAGCAGCAGACGCTCGAGGGTGAGGCTCTGGGCGAAGGTGCGGAACTTGGCGCCGTTGGCCTGCCCGATCAGATCGCACAGCTGCTGCCAGTGGTCGGCCACTGCCTGCTGGGCGGCCAGCTCCTGTTGCAGGCTGCCCGCCTTGAGGGCAGCTGCTTCGGCCTGTGCCAGCTTGCTCTTGCACTCGAACAGCTGCTCTTCAAGGGCGCGACAACGGGCATCGAGTGCCGCCAGCTGATCGCTCAGCTCTGCATCCGGCAGGGCAGCCAGCTCGGGGTGATGCTCGCGATAGCGATCCCGCTTGCTCTCCTCCAGTGCCAGCGCCCGTTGCCGCTCGGTAAGGCGGGTGCGCGCCTCGCCAAGGGCATCTTCCAGCCCTTGCAGGGCAGTGCGGCGAGCCTTGAGTTCATCGGGGCTGATGGCGAGCAGGCGGCGAAGGTCATACTCGGCAATGCCGAGGGTGCTGGCATGGGCAGCCCAGCGCCCCAGCACCTCCCGCTTGCGGCGGCTGCTGGTCTGCTTTTCCTGCTCCACATGAGTGAGGCGGGTTTTGAGTTCGGTCTGCCGCTCCCGCAGAGCACGAGCGCTGCTTTGCATCAGCTCCAGTTCGCTGGCGAGCTGTTGCAGCCGCTGTTGCCAGCGGCTCTCGACCAGCGGGATCTCCTCGCCACCCAGACAGGCGGCGCGGCTGGTGAGCAGCCCCTGACGCTGCTGCTCGTGCTCCTTGTAGTCCCGCTCGAGTTTGTGCAGCAGTTCGCGCTGGGTCTGCAGGCGAGCCTCCTGGGCGCTCAGGGCAGGGGTGAGGCTGGCGATCTCGCTGGCCAGCCGCTCCCACTCGCTCTGGCCGTGCAGCCAGGCTTCGCAGGCCCGCTGCCACTCGTGCCACTGCTGGCTGCCGAGCCATTGGCGCCACGGTTGGCCGCCCATCTGCTCATCGAGGCGGTGGGCGCCTTGCTCGAGGCGCTGGCGCAGGGTCGCCTCCTGCTCGCCCATCCCCTTCACTTCCCCTTCCAGCGCGATGCGCTGGCGGTCGGCCTCTTGCCACTGCTGGTCAAACTGCTGGTGCTGGGCAGCCAGTTGGCTCAGTTGTTGACGCACCCCTTGCAGCTGTTGTTGGCCAAGCTGGGCCTGACGCAGCTGCTGCTGGCTCCGGGCCAGCCCCTGCTCCAGCGCCTGGCCACGGCCAAGCAGGGTGCTCATCAGCTCGTTCCACTCAATGGGGCTTTGGCGCAGCGGCAGCGGATGACCCAGCAGGGTATCGCCCCCCAGCTGTTGCCAGCGCTGGGTCAACTGCTCGGCGCGGGTTTCCAGCTCCGGCAGATGTTGCTGACGCACCGCCAGCTGGCGGGCCAGCTCCTGACGCTCGCTCTCGCACTGGATGTATTGATGATTGAGCCGATCCCATTCGAGTTCGAGGCTTCTGACCCGCTCCGCCAGCTGACCTAGGATCCCCGCCACTTGTGGTTGGCTCTGGCTGTAGGGGTGCTCCCCGGAACCGCACAGCGGGCAAGGTTCGCCATCGCTCAGGATATGGCGATACTGCTCGAAGCTGGCGATGGCACGGGACTGCTCCAGCGCATGGCGCGCCTCGTCCCGCTGCAGGGCGAGCCGCTCGCGGGCGGGGGCCAGCTCTTCGCCAAGGGTGGCGAGCTTGCCCAGCGCCTGCTCCAGCTGGGCAATCTCCTGCTGCAAGCGGCCATGTTGTTCGCCGTGGTTGCGGCCATAATCGGCCAGCTCCAGCAGCTGGCGGAGCTGGCCCAGCTGTTCGGTCTGTTGCTGCCACTGCTCCTGCGCCTTGGCGAGGCGGCTCTCCCACTGCTGCTCCTGCAACTCGTTCTGTTGCTCTTGCAACCGAGCTTGTTCATGTTGCCAGTAGTCGCGCTCTTGCTGGCCTTGCTCCAGCTGGCGCTGCAACTGTTGCAGGGCGCGCAGCTTGTGATCCCGCAGGATGAGCAGTTGCTGCAGCTTGTCGGCATCCTCGGCCCAATCCTGCATGGCGGTGAGCAGGGGCTGCCACTGGCGGGCAACCGGTGCCAGCTCCTTGTGCTCTTCGAGCCAGAGCCCCCACTGCTGGTGCTGCTGCTTGAGCAGCTCCACCTGTCGGCTCTGCTCGCGCCAGCCCTGCTCCAGCGTGAGCTGCACTTCTCGTTCCTGCGCCCCCTCCTGCTGGATCTTCTGCAACTGCTGCACTTTTTCCCGGATGCGGGTGTCCAGCTCCTGCGCCCGCTTGAGTTCGGGTTGCAGGGCACCCCATTCCCGCTCGGCGGCGATCTTCTCTGCCAGCAACTGCTGTTCGGTCAGCGCGCTCTGCTGGGTCTGCTCCTCAAGTTTGGCAAGTTCCGGCCCCAGCTCGGCGATCACCTTCTCCTGCTGCTGCACCTCAAGAGTGAGGCGGGTCAGCTCGTCGTGATCGGCGCGGGCCACCTGGGCTTGCTCGGCACGGGCAAACTCCTCGCGCTCGGGGGCCGCGGCGCCGTGGGCCTGCAGGGCGGCATCGAGCGCCGCTTGCCCCTCGGCGCAGCCCTGCAGCTGGGCGGCAATGCGGCTATTGAGATCGCGCAAGTCCTGCATCAGCAGCTGTTGTTGTTGTTCATGTTTGAGGGTGGTGGAGAGGCTCACCTGCTGGCTTACCCAATGCTCGCGGGTCGCTTCGTCCATCAGCGCCACGTCGCCGAGGCGCTGGGCGATGGTGGCCAGCTTCTGCTGCTCTTCCCGCGCCCGTTCATAGGTCTGGATGGAGATGGCGGAGTAGAGCTCGGTGCCGGTCATCCGTTCGAGCAGGGCGGAGCGCTCGTTGGCGTCCGATTTGAGGAAGGCGGCAAATTCCCCCTGCGGCAGGATCACCGCGCGGCGGAACTGCTCCCAGGAGAGACCCACCAGCTCGTCGATGCGATCCTGCAGTTCCCGTTTGCTGCCGGAGAAGACCTGCCCGGACTCCACATCGGTCAGGGTTCGCTCCTGCGCCTGAAAACGCCCCTCCGAGCGGTTTCGCGCCCGGCGCACCGCCCAGCGGGCCAGCCAGATGCGGCCATCACAGCCGCGAAACTGCACCTCGGCAAAACCGCTGGCGTGGCCGCGACTGAGAATGCCGCGCACGTCGTTGGCCTTGAGTTTCTCCTCGTCATCCATGCGGCCCACTTCGGCCACGTTCTTGCGATTGGCAATAAAGCGCGGCATCTCGTCGTATAAGGCCAGACAAATGGCATCGAGCAGGGTGCTCTTGCCCGCGCCGGTATTGCCGGTGATGGCAAACAGACCGGCGGCGCCGAGCGCCCCCTTGGTAAAGTCGATGGTGAAGGGGCCGGTCAGACTGGCCAGATTCTCACCTGACAGAGACAAGATTTTCATTGGTTTGACTCCTTCACCTGCTCCAGGATCTCTTCAAACGAGGCGACCAACCCAGCCTCGGGCTCCCCTTCAAACTGGCGCTGATAGCAGAGGCGAAACACCTCGGTGGGGGAGAGCTCATCGAGCCTGCGCCGCTCGCGGCCATCGGCCAGCCCTTCCCCCGAGCCCTGATACTGGGTGCTGATGCGGGCCAACCGCACTGGCTTGTCGGCGATGGCCGCCAGAATGCGCTCGCGGATGCGGGCCTCGGGCTTGGGCAGCAGCAGCCGCACTTCGAGGAAGGGCTGTGCCTCTTGTGGACAAGCAGGCAGCTTGAGCGATGCGATGGCGTTCAGCGCGTCGTCGAGGGTGCTCTGGGGCAGGCGGATCATCTCCACTGCGCGGGGCACCGGGATCCGCTCCAGCCCGGCCAGTTTGCCTTCTGCAAAGGTCACTTCCAGCACCTGATGGTTGTAGTTGGCTTCGGCGAGCGAAAGCGGCAGCGGTGAGCCGCTGTAGTGCACCCCGTCGGCCGGGCTCTGGGCCAGATGGAGGTGACCGAGCGCCGTGTAGTCGGCACCGGCAAAGAGTTCGGCAGGCAGGGCGTGCTGGTTGCCGCCGAGCACCCGCCGCTCCGACAGCTCCGAGAGCTGGCCCGCCGCCAGATAGGCGTGGCCCATGGCGATCAGCGGCAGCGCCTCCCCGCAGCGGGCGCGCCCTTCGGCCAGCACCTCGGCGTAGACCTGTCGAACCCCTTCGATCAGCCTGTCCTGCCCCTCAGCCAGCTGTTCTACCCGCAGATCGCTGCTGCGCAGGAACGGCACGGCGGCGCACCAGGCGGCGATCTTGCCCTCCCGGTCTTGCAGCGGAACCAGCAGACGGTCGGTCTCGAGCTTGCCCTCACTGTCGCGGCTGATGCTGCCCACCAGATGCAGGTCAAAGGCACGCAGCAGCTCGTGGGGGGCATCCAGCTTGGAGGGGGAGTCGTGGTTGCCGCCGATCAGCACCATGTTGAGGTGGGGCATCTCGGCACGCAGCCGCGCCAGAAAACGGTAGAGTTGTTGCCAGGCGCTGGCGGGCGGATTGGCGGTATCAAACAGATCGCCCGCCACCAGCAGGGCGTCGATCTCGCGCACCTTGAGGGTGTCGCTCAGCCAATCTAGGAAGGCATCGTGTTCAAAACGGCGGTCATGACCATGGAGTTGATGGCCAAGGTGCCAGTCGGCGGTATGGAGGATTTTCATTGGAAAGCAGCCCGGTTGCAGGGACGGTGCCTGTGGCACCCGATGAGGACAAGATGAGGATGCCCCGTGCTTTTTTCAAGTAAAACAGGGGGCTGGCATCGATTCAGGCCGGTTCGCAGCACATCCGGTATTGGGGGTGGCCGGTAAGGGGATCGGACTCCTCGGCCTCAATGACGAAGCCGTGGCGGCGATAGAAACGCACCGCCTGATCATTCTCGACGAAGACCCTGGCGTGGAGCGACGCCCCCTGACGCTTGGCTTCCTGCAGCAGAGCGTGGCCGACGCCGCGACCCTGACGGTCGGGGCGCACGAACAGGGCGGCGAGATAGTTGTCCACCAGTGCCATGAAACCGAGCAGATCGCCGCGCTCCTCAAACACCCAGATGGCGGCGCGATCGAGATAGCGGGTACGCAGATCCTCCTGTGCCTGCCACCAGCAGGAGGCATCGACGAAATCGTGAGCCTGCAGGGAGGCCAGCAACCAGATTTCGACGATCTCTTCCATGTCTTCCGGGCGACTGGGCCGTAACATAATTTCATCCTTGTTAACAACTTGCACAACTCGCAGTCTAGGGGAACTTGGTGACCGCTCAGGTGATATAAATGAGACCCTGTGAGGTCGATCGCCCTTTATTTAGCGAGAATGATTGGCTGATCACAAAGCGCCTCTCTAGTACAATGCCCGCCGGACAATCTAGAGACCGAGGACGCCATGTGGTTTAAAAACCTGCAGATTTATCGCTTTACCCGCCCCTTTGACCTGACCGTGGATCAGCTGGAAACCCAGCTGGAAGCCTGTGCCTTCACCCCTTGCGGCAGTCAGGACATCTCCCGTTTCGGGTGGGTCAAGCCCCTTGGCAAATTCGGCTCAACTCTGACCCACTCTGCCTCCGGCCACATCCTCATCTGCGCCCGCAAGGAGGAGAAGATGCTGCCCGGTACCGTGGTCAAGGAGATGTTGGCCGAGAAGGTAGAGGCGATCGAGTTCGAACAGGGACGCGCCCTCAAGAAGAAAGAGAAGGAGGCGTTGAAAGAGGAGATCCTCCACACCCTGCTGCCCCGTGCCTTCAGTCGTACCAGCCAGACCTTCGCCTGGATCAATCCGGCCGACAATTTGATGGTGGTGGACGCAGGTTCTGCCAAGAAGGCGGATGATCTGCTGGCACTGTTGCGTAAATCCATCGGCTCCCTGCCGGTGGTGCCGGTGGCCCTCAAGAACCCGCCGGAGATCACCATGACCGAGTGGCTGAACGAGGGCAATCTGCCCGCCTCCTTCACGCTGGAAGATGAAGCCGAGCTGCGCAGTGCCATGGAGCACGGCGGCATCATCCGCTGCAAGCAGCAGGATCTGATGACGGATGAAATCAAGAACCACCTGGCCAACGACAAGCTGGTGACCAAGCTGGCCCTCAACTGGGGCGAGACCGTTAGCTTCGTGCTGGGGGATGATCTCTCCATCAAGCGCCTGAAGTTCAGCGAAGAGCTGCGTGAGCAGAATGACGACGTCACCAGCGAAGATCCGGCCGCCCGTCTGGATGCGGATTTCGCGCTGGTCACCGCCGAGCTGTCCCAGTTTATCCCGGCGCTGTTTGCCGCCCTGGGTGGCGAAGAGCAGTCCATCTAACCGGACATGCGCCTGTTTGGCCTCTGCCATCCCATCGTAAAAGCCGCCTTCGGGCGGTTTTTTTATGTCTGTTACGGATAGCCATTATTGATAGATAAGTAAGATATTGATCTTGTTCAATAACTTGAGCTACCAGCGCCAATCGTGACATAGTCCCTCTTCATGGTCATAAAACAGACAAGGAGAGTGTCATGTTGCGCAAACCGCTGGGGCTCGCTATCGCCCTTGCCCTGCTGGCCGGTTGTGCCAGTGACAACGGCTTTCACTACACCCCGCCAGCCCAGACCCTGATCGCACCCGAAGCCGCCAGTGGCTGGACCGACAAGCAGGGCTGGCAGGGCCATGACTTCATGGTGGCGGCCGCCAACCCGCTGGCGGTGGATGCGGGTTACCAAATCATCAAGGCCGGTGGCAGTGCCGTCGATGCCGCCATTGCGGTGCAGCTGGTGCTGACGCTGGTGGAGCCGCAATCTTCCGGGATCGGTGGCGGAACGCTGCTGCTGGTGTGGGATGGCCGCAAGGTGAGCGCGGTGGATGGCCGCGAGACGGCGCCGGCTGCCGCCACCGACCAGCTGTTTATGCAAGATGGCAAGCCGCTGGCGTTTTATGACGGGGTGGTGGGAGGCCGCTCGGTCGGTGTTCCCGGTACCCTGCGCGCTCTGGCACTGGCCCATCAGCGTTATGGCAAGTTGCCCTGGGCTGCGCTGTTCGAGCCTGCCATCACGCTGGCAGAACAAGGATTTGTGATTAGTCCACGGCTGGCCACATTGCTGGCCAAGGATCCCTATCTGGCACGGGATCCGCAGGCGCGAGCCTACTTCTATCAGGCGGATGGCAGCCCCAAAACGGCGGGTACCCGGCTGACCAACCCGGCGCTGACCAAGGTGCTGCGTACCCTGGCCACAGAGGGTGCGGACGCCTTCTATCAGGGGCCGCTGGCGGATGCCATGGTGGCCAAGGTACGCCAACATCCCACCAACCCCGGGGTTTTGGCGGCCACCGATCTGGCCAACTATCAGGCCAAACTGCGGGATGGCCTCTGCTTTGACTATCGCCAGAGCAAGATCTGCGGTTTCCCCACCCCCTCGTCCGGTACCCTGGCACTCGGCCAGATCTTCGGCATGCTGGAGAGCCGCGATATGGCGGCCCTCAAGCCGATCACCACGAAGGAGGGGGGACTGGCAGCCTCCAGCGAGGCTATCCATCTCTACAGCGAAGCGGCGCGTCTGGCCTTCGCCGATCGCAACCAGTACGTCGCCGACAGCGATTTTGTCAGCGTGCCGGTGAAGGGGTTGCTGGACAAGGGTTATCTGGCCGAGCGGGGCAAGCTTGTCGGTCAGCACTCCATGGGGATTGCCAAGCCCGGTACGCCGCCACTGGCGCTGGCGCGCGGCAAGGATGCGACCCCGGAACTCCCCTCTACCAGCCATGTCTCGATCGTCGACAAGGCGGGGATGGCCATCTCCATGACCAGCTCCATCGAGGATGGTTTTGGATCGCGTCAGATGGTCAACGGTTACCTGCTCAACAACCAGCTCACCGATTTCTCTTTCACCTCGGTGGATGCCGCCGGTCTGCCGGTGGCAAATCGGGTGGAGCCGGGCAAGCGGCCCCGCTCCTCCATGTCACCCCTGCTGGTGTTTGACAAGCCAAGCGGCGAGCTGACCATGACGCTGGGCTCGCCGGGGGGCTCCGCCATTATCAACTACGTGGGCAAGACCCTGCTCGGTACCCAGGATTGGGGCCTGAACCTGCAACAGGCCATCAACCTGCCCAACTTTGGCAGCCGCAACGGCCCCACCGAGCTGGAAGCGGGGCGCACCCCCATGTCGGTGGTCGAGGGATTGAAGGCGAGGGGACATGAGGTGGTGCTGAACGAACAGACCTCCGGCCTGCAGGGGGTTGAGCGCAATGCTGGCGGCTGGTTTGGCGCTGCGGATCCGCGCCGGGAAGGGATCGCCAAGGGGGAGTGAGGTTCCCATCAACAACAAGGCCAGCATGATGCTGGCCTTGTTGTTGATGGAGCGTGACGGAGCGCTTACTGGATACCCAACAGCTCCACGTCAAAGATCAGGACTGATCCCGGCGGGATTTTGCCCGCGGCGCGGTCGCCGTAGGCGAGGTTGGCGGGGATGTAGAAACGGGTCTTCTCACCTTCCACCATCAGCTGTACCCCTTCGGTCCAGCCGGCGATCACCTGATTGAGGCCAAATTCGATGGGCTCGCCACGGGCAACCGAGCTGTCAAAGACGGTACCGTCCAGCAACTTGCCCTCGTAGTGCACCTTCACCTTGCTGGTGGCAGTGGGGTGAACGGTGCCGGTGCCCGGGGTCAGCACTTCGTACTGCAGGCCGGAGGCGGTGGTGGTTACCAGCGGTTTGTCCTTGTTGCTGGCGAGGAACTCGGCGCCAATCCGCACGTTGTCGGCCGCCAGCTTCTTGTTGTTGCTGCTGGAGTAGAAGTAGTAGGCCACACCGGCGATGAGCAGCGCGATCAGTATGAATTTCATCGGTTTTTCCTGTTCCATGAAATGTAAAAAGTGCAATGAGGACGCCATCTTATCGCGCACCGCCCCTGATGGCGAGCCACAGGGCAGGAGGATGTGTGCGGGCAGGCAAAGCTCGGCGACTTGGACGCAAAAAGGGGCGAGTCGCTGACTCGCCCCTTGTCATGGTTGTGACGCTTACTTGGCTGCCACCATCATCAGGGCGGGCAGGGCGAAGAAGAGACCCGCCACATAACCCAGTGCCAGCAGCTTGTTCTCGCTGCCTACCCGGGCAAGCCCCTCGGCGGCGCGAACCGGCAGGTCACGCAGGAAGGGGATGCCATAGATGAGCACCACGGCAAAGAGGTTGAACAGCACGTGGACCAGCGCGATGGTCATGGCCAGCTGGGCACCGGCTCCGCTGATGGCGGTGGCAGCCAGCAGGGCGGTGATGGTGGTGCCGATATTGGCCCCCAGGGTGAAGGGGTAGAGCTGACGGGTGCTGAACACGCCGCCGCCAGCCAGCGGGATCATCAGGCTGGTGGTGGTGGAGGAGGACTGCACCATGATGGTCACCAGCGCACCGGAGGTGATGCCGGTCAGCGGGCCACGGCCCAGCGCCTTGTGCAGTACCTCTTTGGCACGGCCAACCAGTACCTGTTGCAGCACTTTGCCCAGATAAGTGACGCAGGCGAGGATCAGCAGGATACCGATGATGATGGTCGCGATGGCGGCACCCTTGCCCGGCAGGAAGACAACGGCGCTGTCAATCAGCTGCTGGGCCGGTGCGGTCAGCGGCTTCATGAAGTCCATGCCCTTCATCGACATGTTGGCGGAGCCTACCAGCAGGTTGGCCAGCCACTCGGCGCTGTGTTGCAGCAGACCGAACATCAGCTCCAGCGGCAGGAAGATGAACACCGCCAGCAGGTTGAAGAAGTCGTGCACGGTGGCGGCGGCGAAGGCGCGGCGGAACTCGGCACGATCCCGCACATGGCCCATGGAGACGATGGTGTTGGTGATGGTGGTACCGAGGTTGGCACCCATCACCATGGGGATGGCCATGCTGATGGGCAGGCCGCCAGCCACCAGACCGACGATCACCGAGGTGACGGTGCTGGAGGATTGCACCAGCGCGGTAGCGAGAATACCCAGCAGCAGGGCGACAAAGGGGTTGTTGGCAAAGGCGAAGATCTGGGCTGCGCCCTCGGCGCCGCCGGAGAAATCTTTGAAGCCGTGGGAGATGGCGCCCACGGCAACCAGGATCAGGTAGACCAGTACGATGACACTCATCCAGTTGAACAGGGCGCGGGTCGCGGGCGGCTGTGACAAGGAGTGATGGTGTTGCATAAAGCCTCTTGAGACGGTCGTTCCGTCTTGGGTTGTTGATGACCCGCGCATTTAATCAATGGTTAATGACAGAAATATGACAACGTGACATTTCGATGATGTTTTTATGACGACGAACTGCGGCGACAGGCGCTGACCGAGCCGGTTGGCTCTGGTGTGGCAAAAGGGGGGACGAAAGCACTGCCGCCTTGTCAGCCGGAATGTGATCGCTACACTGCGCCCCTTTATTGGCAAGCAGGAGTAAACTAGATGATGCGTGCATGGATCCTCTCTCTGTCGCTGGGGCTGCTCTCGGCAGGGGCACAGGCCAGCCTGTTGAAAACCGACTGCAACCTCGACAAGGCCCTCAAAAACGAAGCGGTGAATGCCACTCTGGGAGTCAAGGGCAACTGTGATACCAGCAAGCTGGTGAAGCAGGAGAAAGAGAAGGTGAAAGCCGAGGTGCAAAAAGGCCGCAACGACCTGCTGGGCGAGAAGCGTGCCGACCTCAAGGAGAGCGGCAACGGTATGCAGCAGAAGATGGACAAGGCAAACCAGCAGCTGCACAAGGCGGAGCAGGATGCCAAGACCATCGCTCGCGATCCGCTCAAGGCTGCGGCGACCGCCGTACTGGATAAGCAGTAAGCAGACCGGGTCCAAGTCCGTGTGACCGGCAACAGACCGGCAGCAAAAAGGGGAGCCATGGCTCCCCTTCTGTCTATCCGTTATCCGCAAAGGATCAGGCGTCGGCTGCCTCTTCGTACTGACGGAACGGGATACGGAACACCGCCAGACGCAGGAACAGATAGGTTGCGCCGAGGCCCGCCCAGATCAGGCCCAGCTCCAGCGAGCTCTGCTCCAGGTTGATCCAGAGGGCACCGATGGTGGCGGCACCGAGCAGCGGCATCAACAGGTAGATGACGTGATCCTTGAGGGTCTTGTTGCGCTTCTCGCGTACCCAGAACTGACCGATCACCGACAGGTTGACGAAGCTGAACGCCACCAGTGCGCCGAAGTTGACCAGCGCCAGCGCGGTATCCAGATCAAAGGAGACTGCGGAGAGGGCCAGACCGCCCACCATCAGCACGTTGATGGCCGGGGTGCGGTATTTCGGGTGGATGTAGCCAAACACCCGCTCCGGGATCATGCGATCACGCCCCATCACGTAGAGGATGCGCGAGACACCGGCGTGAGCCGCCATGCCGGAGGCCAGCACCGCCACCGTGGTGCAGACCAGAACCACGGACTGGAAGAAGGTGCCGCCAACGTAGAGGGCGATCTCCGGCAGTACCGCATCCGGATGCTGGAAGCGGGCGAGGCTCGGGAAGTAGAGCTGCAGGCAGTAAGAGACCACCACGAAGATGATGCCGCCGATAAGGGCAGTCAGCACGATCGCCTTGGGGATCACCTTGCCGGCATTCGGAGTCTCTTCGGAGAGGGAGCTCAGACCATCAAAGCCCAGGAACGAGAAGCAGAGGATGGTGGCACCGGTAAAGAGCGGTACCAGCTGTGCTGACTCGAAGTGGAACGGACGGCTGCTCATCAGGGTGCCAGCTCCTTCGCCGTGGTAGATGCCCCACGCCATCAGGCCGATAAAGAGGGTGATGATGGCGAGCTGGATCACCACGATCAGACCGTTGAAGTTGGCGACCAAGTTGATGCCGCGCAGGTTCAGGAAGGTCATCACGGTCACCAGACCGAAGATGAACACCCAGGGCTCGACGCCCGGGAACATGGCGGTCAGGTAGATCTTGGCCAGCAGGATGTTGATCATCGGCATGAACATATAGTCGAGCAGGGAGGACCAGCCGACCATGAAACCGACGTAGGGGTTGAACACCTTCTGGGCATAGGTATAGGCAGAGCCCGCAGAGGGGAACTTGCGTACCAGATGTCCGTAGCTGAAAGCGGTGAGCAGGATGCCACCCAGAGCCAGCAGATAGGCGGTGGCGACCCGGCCATCGGTGATGTCACCGACGATGGCGAAGGTGTCGAAGACAGCCATGGGGGTCAGATAGGCCAGACCCATCACAATCACTTGTGTCAGGGTAAGGGTCTTGAGCAGCTTGGCGCCTTGAGATGCCATTACGCTTTCTCCTCAATCAGTGCCGCAGCACGTGCTTGCAACGAGCGCAGGGATACGATGGATTCGCAAGCCTGTACATCAAGGGCGCCGGGGAGGCGCATACCGGGCTGTACCGGCAGGAAAGCATTAAAACGCCCCATTGTTATCCTCTCAACGTCGGGAGATTGTTTGGCAATCTCGAATATCACTTCCGGAAACGTTCCGGCCTCTTGTGGTGGGTTTGTACTGCACTTCAAAAATACAAAAACCGATGTCGCAGTGAACATCGGTCCTTTATTGGCGGCGTATTGTGCATTCGGTCAGCCCCCTTGACAAGCAAAAAAGGGCTAATTCACGCATTTTTTTGCATACGCACGGGGCAGGTAAGTGGTCACTCGCCCCCTGCAGCCGTCCCCGAGCCACTCCCCCTTTTTCGGGGGGAAGAGAACCCTGTCATGGCGTATGAAAAATCGGCAAATCGGGGCTGCAGGGTGCATAGCGCCTCAACATTGATCCTGATCATATTTGGCGGAGCTCCCCCGGGCTCGAGTCCAGCGAGCTTATCGGCTGGCGGGGGATGGGAGGGGGTGGAGTGGAAAAAGATCTATTGCATATCCATTCATATTAATGACTGGGGATAGGGGGCGATGCGGCTTGAGCCATGGCACGGCGAGCAGCCCGGCTGGGTAGTTATTTGAAATCAGTCACACTTCCTGCAGAAACCTCATTTCTGGCAACCCGTGCTGCTGGCAACCAGAGCGCCGCAAAAACAACAAGGAGCCCGCAGGCTCCTTGTTTTGTATGACGGTATGGTTGAGCCGCGGTTACTGGGCGATCTCCACCTTGTCTGCGGTATGCAGCGGAATGCGGAACACCGTCAGGCGCAGGAAGAGGTAGATGGCACCGAGCGCAGCCCAGATCAGACCCAACTCGAAGGAGGAGGGCTCAAGGTTGAGCCACAGCACCCCGATGCAGGCGGCGCCACAGAGCGGCAGCAGCAGATAGACCAGATGATCCTTGAGACTCTTGTTGCGACCGAGCTTCACATAGAAGTGGGCAATCACCGCCAGATTGACGAAGGTGAAGGCCACCAGGGCGCCGAAGTTGATCAGGGCCAGCGCCATCTCCAGATCGAACGAGACGGCGGAGAGGGCGAGCAGGCCGACCAGCAGCACATTGCAGGCCGGAGTCTGCCACTTCGGATGCACATAGGAGAAGAAGCGGCTCGGCAGGGCGCGGTCCCGCCCCATCACGTAGAGCAGGCGCGATACGCCGGCGTGGGAGGCGAGCCCGGAGGCGAGTACCGCCACTGTGGTGCAGACCAGCACTACCGCCTGGAACAGCTTGCCACCGACATAGAGGGCGATCTCCGGCAGCACCGCATCCGGATGCTGGAAGCGGGAGATGTCCGGGAAGAAGAGCTGCAGGAAGTAGGAGGTGGTGACAAACAGCACACCGCCGATCAGTGCCGTCAGCACGATGGCGCGGGGGATAACCCGATCCGCGTCCGGGGTCTCTTCCGACAGGGTGCTGATGGCATCAAAGCCGAGGAACGACAGACAGAGGATCGAGGCCCCCATCAGCAGCGGCGAGATGTTGATCTGCTCGGAGAAGAAGGGACGGCTGCTGGCCACAGTGCCCAGCCCCTCGCCATTGTGCACGCCCCAGGCGATCAGGCCGATAAAGACGGCGATGATGCTGAACTGCATGATGACGATGACGCTGTTGAAGTTGGCCACCAGCTTGATGCCGCGCAGGTTGAGGGCGGTCATCACCGCCGCCAGACCGAAGATATAGGTCCAGGGCTCTACGTTCGGGAAGAGCGCCTGCAGATAGATCTTGGCTAGCAGCATGTTGATCATCGGCATGAACATATAGTCGAGCAGGGAGGTCCAGCCCACCATAAAGCCGACATAGGGGTGGAACACCTTCTGGGCATAGGTATAGGCGGAGCCTGCCGACGGGAACTTGCGCACCAGATGGCCGTAGCTCAGGGCGGTGAACAGCATGCCGATCAGGGCAAAGAGGTAGGCGGTAGGGACATGGCCTTCGGTGATCTCGGTAACGATGCCGAAGGTGTCGAACACTGCCATGGGGGTGAGGTAGGCAAGACCCATGACCACGACCTGCCACAGTTTCAGGGTCTTTTTCAGACCAACCGGTTGGGCGTTCATCATGCCTGTTCCTCACGCGGTGCCGGGGCGGCACACTCCATCAACGAAACCGGGAAAGAGGCCCGGGAATCAAGGGCGCCGGGGTGGCGCGCACCGGGCAGAGCCGGTCGGAAAGCATTGAGATGCCCCATGTTGTTCCTCACTGAATGTGGTGTCGGGAGATTGCTGCCAATCTCGCTATCTTTTCCGGGGGTGATCCGGCCTCGTTTATGGGTTTGTTCACTGTACAAAAAAGGACCGGCGAGATGTGGTAATACCGGTCCTTGCAGTGGCGGCGCATTGTGCATTTGCAGGGCCCCCTTGACAAGAAAAAAAGGGGGCAAAACTGCATTTTTTTGCACAGGTTAGCGGTTACTTTCCTGCTGGTCAGGCCAGCGCGGCCTCCAGTGATTTTTCAAGGATTTGCATCCCTTCGTCAATCACTGCCGCCGGGGCGGTCAGCGGGGCGAGAAAACGGATGACATTTGCGCGCACCCCGCATGAGAGCAGGACCAGACCCCGTTTGCCCGCCTCGGCCACCAGACGTTTGGTGAGGTCGGGATCGGGCTGGTCGGCATTGCGCTGTTTCACCAGCTCCATGGCAACCATGGCACCGGGTCCGCGAATTTGACCTATGCAGTCAAAACGCTCGGCTATGCGTTGCAGCCCCGCCTTGATCTGCTCACCCTGATCCAGCGCTTTCTGGTTGAGTTTTTCCTCTTCGATCACCTGCAATACCGCCAGCGCGGCGGCACAGGCGATGGGGGAACCGGCATAGGTGCCGCCAAGGCCGCCCGGCTTGGCTGCGTTCATGATCTCTGCCTTGCCCACCACGGCCGAGAGGGGGAAGCCGCCCGCCAGACTCTTGGCCAACGTCATGATGTCCGGCTCGATGCCGGCATACTCGGTGGCGAAGGTCTTGCCGGTGCGACAGAAGCCGCTCTGGATCTCGTCGCAGATGAGCAGAATGCCGTGCTGATCGCAGATGCTGCGCAGCTTCTGCATAAAGCTCGGGGAGGCGGGGTAGAAGCCCCCTTCGCCCTGTACCGGCTCGATGATGATGGCGGCAACGCGGGAGGGCTCGATGTCGGCGCTGAAGCAGAGGTCGAGGGCGTGCAGGGCATCCTCTTCACTCACCCCCAGATAGTCGGCGGGGAAGGGGATGTGGTAGACCTCCCCCGGGAAGGGGCCAAAGCCGGTCTTGTAGGGCACCACCTTGCCGGTGAGCGCCATGCCCATCATGGTGCGACCGTGAAAGCCCCCCTTGAAGGCGATGGTGCCGCTGCGACCGGTATGGGCGCGGGCAATCTTGATGGCGTTCTCGACCGCCTCGGCGCCGGTGGAGAGAAACAGGGTGCGTTTCGGAGTCGGGCCGGGCACCAGGGCGTTGAGCTTTTCGGCAAGCTCGATATAGCCCGGGTACGGGGTGACCTGAAAACAGGTGTGGCTGAACTTTTCCAGCTGCTCGCGCACCGCTGCCACCACTTTCGGATGGTTGTGGCCGGTGTTGAGCACGGCGATGCCGGAGGCAAAGTCGATGTAGCGGTTGCCCTCCACATCCCACAGCTCGGCATTTTGCGCGCGGTCGATAAAGACCGACAGCAGGGTACCAACGCCGTTGACCACGGCCGCTTCGCGGCGCGCTTGCCACGCCTTGTTTGATTCTGATTGACTCATCTTTCCTCCCTGAGGGGCCGCAGCCCCGAAATTCCCTGACTGAATTGGTGGCGGGCGGCAAACCGCCCGTGCTCGCCGAGCAGCCCATCAGACTGCTCGGCTCTATCTGCCTCTATCTATCAAAACGATGGGTTGCAGCAAAAAGGCATCTGTAAATGCGATGCCTTTTGTTGCTATTGCTCTAGCGAATGGCGCCAAAGCAGAGGTATTTGGTCTCCAGATACTCCTCCAGCCCCTCGGCTGCCCCCTCCCGACCCAGACCCGACTCCTTGATGCCGCCAAAGGGGGCCAATTCGGTTGAGATGATCCCCTCGTTGATACCTACCATGCCGTATTCAAGCTGCTCGGCGACGCGCCATACCCGGGCGATGTCGCGGCCATAGAAGTAGGCGGCCAGACCATAGGGGGTATCGTTGGCCAGCGCGATGGCCTCGGCTTCGCTCTCGAAACGCACCAGCGGCGCGACCGGGCCGAAGATCTCCTCCTGCAGGATGGGGTTGTCCCTGGCGACCTTGCCGAGAATGGTGGGGCGGTAGAAGAGGGGGCCGGCAGGGTGGGGTTCTCCACCCAGCAGCACTTCGGCACCGGCGGCAACCGATTGCTGCACCAGTTCGGCCACCTTGCTGGCGGCAGCCGGGTTGATGAGCGGGCCGATCTGGGTGCCCTCCGCCATGCCATCTCCCACCTTGAAGGCGGCAACGGCGGCAGTCAGCTTCTCGACGAAGGCGTCATAGACGCTGGCCTGTACCAGAATGCGGTTGGCGCAGACGCAGGTCTGCCCGGCGTTGCGGTATTTGGAGGCGAGCGCCCCGGCCACGGCGGCGTCGAGATCGGCGTCGTCAAAGACGATAAAGGGCGCATTGCCGCCCAGCTCCAGCGAGAGGCGCTTCATGGTGTCGGCGCACTGGCGCATCAGCAGCTTGCCGATGCGGGTCGAGCCGGTGAAGGAGAGCTTGCGCACAGTCGGGTTGTTGCACAGCTCGTTGCCCACCGCGCTCGGCTGGTGGCTGGTGACGATATTGATGACCCCGGCGGGGATCCCCGCCTGCTCGGCCAGTACCGCCAGCGCCAGTGCGCAGAGCGGGGTTTCGGCGGCCGGCTTGATGACGATGGTGCAACCGGCGGCCAGCGCCGGGCCCGCCTTGCGGGTGATCATGGCAATCGGGAAGTTCCACGGGGTGATGGCGGCGACCACCCCTACCGGCTGCTTGATGGTGGCCAGCCGGCGATCGCCGCTAAAGCCCGGAATGGTGCGGCCATAGGCGCGCTTGCCCTCTTCGGCGAACCACTGGATAAAGCTGGCGCCGTAGGTCACTTCCCCCTTGGCTTCCGCCAGCGGCTTGCCCTGCTCGCAGGTCATGATGCGGGCCAGCTCGTCGCTGTGGGTGGTGATGGCGGCAAACCAGGCGTAGAGCTTGTTGCTGCGCTCCTTGGCGGTGAGGGCTGCCCAAGCGGGTTGCGCCGCATGGGCGGCCGCGATGGCGCGGCGGGTATCCTCTTCATTCATGTCGGGCACCTGAGTGATCACGGCACCGGTAGCCGGATTGGTGACCTCGAAGGTGCGGCCGCTGGCGGCCTCGCACCACTGACCATCTATATAGGCGCGGGATTTGATCAAGCTTTGATTGGAGCTGGTAGCGGACATGGCAAGCCTCAATGGTGAAACCTGGCAGCAAGGTGGCGATGATGCGGCTCATCCTGTGGTGCTGCCGTATAAAATAATAAGCACAGGGAGACCATAAATTGAGCTGAAATGTTTTTCAAGTGTTAAATATATTTGAATTGTTGGTGTGCTGCGTGCTAGAAAATGGGCTGTGTAGCGCAGTTTACCCCGATCCGGTGGCTTGGTGTGATGGTTGGGGTGTGCAAAATAATTAACGATGAGTGTGTAGCATCGCAAACAGCCAGGGATGGTGCTGGTCCGCTATTTTAACCAGAGGGAAGAGGGAGATGACCCATGTTGCGGGAGTGCAGGCAGAAGATGAGAGGGGGCCTGCCATGAGCGGGCCACAGAGCAGTGAGAGCGAGGCTCGCCTGCAGCTGGTGCCGCAGAGTGGTGCCCGTACCATGGGCGAGCGGCTGGCGGCAGTGCGCCACCAGCTGGGGCTCTCCCAGCGGCGGGCGGCGGAGCTGAGCGGCCTGACCCACGGCGCCATCTGCATGATAGAGCAGGACAAGGTGAGCCCCTCGGTGGCGTCGTTGCAAAAGCTGCTCACCGTCTATGGCCTGCCGCTGTCGCGCTTTTTCGCCGAGGAGGAGAGCCGCCCCTGCAGCGTGGTGATCAAGGCTGAACAGCTTATCGAGCTGGGCAGTCAGGGGGTCTCGATGAAGTTGGTGCACAACGGCAACAACCGCCGCCAGCTCGGCTTTATGCTGGAGACCTATCCCCCCGGCACTGACACCGGCGGGCAGGTCAAGCATCAGGGAGAGGAGGTCGGCACTGTGCTGGAGGGGTCGGTAACCCTGACGGTGGCAGGCCAGAGTTATCAACTCGAAGCGGGCGACAGCTATGTGATCGACACCGGCGAGCCCCACAGTTTCAGCAATCCGTCGGGGCAGACCTGCCGCATCGTCAGCGCCCACACCCCGGCGAGCTTTTAATCCTGACAGTAGTTTGGCAACAGAACCGGTAAGGAAACAGGGATCATGACCGAACATGTAAACAGTTACTACGCAGCCAGTGCCAATAAACACGCGCCCTACCCGACATTGACCGAACAGCTGGAGTGCGATGTCTGCGTCATCGGGGCGGGTTATACCGGCCTCTCCAGCGCCCTGCATCTGGTCGAGAAGGGCTACAAGGTGGTGGTGCTGGAGGCCGCACGAGTCGGCTTTGGTGCCAGCGGCCGCAACGGTGGCCAGATCGTCAACTCCTACAGCCGCGACATTGACACCATAGAAGCGAACTGCCCGCCGGATCAGGCCAGGCTGCTCGGTTCCATGCTGTTTGAGGGGGGCCAGATCATCCGCGAGCGGATCAAGCGCTACAACATCCAGTGCGATCTGCAGGAGGGGGGCGTCTTTGCCGCCGAGACCGAGAAGCAGTTCCACGAGCTCAAGGCGCAGAAGGCGCGCTGGGAGAAGTGGGGCAATGAGCAGCTGGAGCTGCTCGATGCCAAGGGGGTGCGCGAGGTGGTGGCGAGCGATCGCTACGTCGGCGCCCTGCTCGACAAGAGCGGCGGCCATATTCACCCTCTCAATCTGGCGCTGGGGGAGGCGGAAGCGATCCGCATCCAGGGGGGGCAGATCTTCGAGCAGTCCGCCGTCACCAGCATTACTCCGGGTCAGCCGGCGTTGGTCAAGACCGCCAAAGGGGCGGTGAAGGCACGCTTTATCGTGGTGGCCGGCAACGCCTACCTCGGCAATCTGGTGCCGGAACTGGCCAGCAAGAGCATGCCTTGCGGCACCCAGGTGATCGCCACCGAAGTGCTGGGAGAGGAGCGGGCCCGTTCACTCTTGCCGCAGAACTACTGTCTGGAGGATTGCAACTACCTGCTCGACTACTACCGTACCTCCGGCGATCACCGGTTGATCTATGGCGGTGGCGTGGTCTATGGCGCGCGGGATCCGGCGGATATCGAGCGGCTGATCCTCCCCAAGATGCTCAAGACTTTCCCGCAGCTGGCCGACGTCAAGGTGGAGTACACCTGGACCGGCAACTTCCTGCTCACTCTGTCGCGCCTGCCGCAGTTTGGCCGCATCGGCCCCAACATCTACTACATGCAGGGCTACAGCGGCCATGGTGTCACCTGCACCCATCTGGCGGGCAAGCTGCTCTCTGAGGTGCTGAGCGGTCAGGCGGAGCGCTTCGATGCCTTTGCCAAACTGCCGCACTACCCCTTCCCGGGTGGTCGGTTGTTCCGCATCCCCTTCACCGCCGCGGGCGCCGCCTGGTACACCCTGCGCGATCGGCTGGGGGTATAAACCCGACCAGCTTGTCGTCGTGCTGACCGACGCAAACAACAAGGCCACCGCGAGGGTGGCCTTGTTTTTAACCGAAGCGGGCAGCTGCAATTAGCTGTAATAGGCTTCGACGGTGCCCTTGAGCTTGATCAGGATGGGCTGGCCGCGGCGATCCAGCGCCTTGGGGGAGGGGATCTTCACCCAGCCTTCGCTGATGCAGTACTCTTCGACGTCGGTGCGCTCTTTGCCGTTCAGGCGAATACCGATCGGATGCTCGAAGCAGGCCGCCACATAGTGGGGGCTGCGGGGATTGCAGGAGAGGTGATCCGGCAGTGCCGGCTTGGTGCTGGTATCGCTCATGGCTATGACCCGAAATGGATATAAAGTGGGCCATTGTAGAGAATGGCGTCATGGCATTCAAGGCAACGCCTGCCCGCCCTGCCGCAGCATGTCAGCAATCAGCCACTGTTTTTGACTTCAGATGCCCCGCTGCCACTGCATGAGGATCTCGGCGTGGCCGCTATGCTCGCATATTCTCTGCTCCCCCTCGTGAAAGCCGTTGCGGGTGTAAAAGCGTCGCGCCTGCTCATTTTCGGCGTAGACGGTGAGCTCAAGTTGCTCATGCCGTGACTTGAGGTGGTCTAGCAGCTGTCGACCCAGCCCCTGTGATTGCCAGCGCGGGGTGATAAAGAGGGCGGCAACCGAGCCCTGATGCCAAGAGATAAATCCGGCCAGCTGCCCCTGCTCCTCATAAACCCAGCTCTCGCTGGCAGGCAGATAGATATCCCGCATCGCTGCACGCTGCGCATGCCAGAAGTCGGCGGGAATAAAGCCGTGTGCCTTGACCGAGGCCTGATACCAGAGCTCGACTGCGGCATCGAAATCAGATGCGGATAATGGGCGGATCATAAGTCTCTCAATCGTCGAAGGTGGAAAATAGGCGAGAGGCTAGGGCTATTCGCCAAGTCCCGTCACGGTATAGTGTCTCTCGACATTGACCGTAATCTCCCCCCAGCGGGAGGCTTTGACCCGGGCTTGATGGGTGGCAAAGGCGGCGGGATCGCGAAAGGTCTCGCAGACCTCGAAGCGGCAGGGGTTTAGCCTGCTTTGCGTCACCTCGAACTGCAGGCAGCCATGTTCCTGTCTAGTCAGCTGGATATGGTTATCAAGTTCCCCGATGACTGCTGGTAAATCGGAGGCGGGAACAATGATATAACCGGTTAGCACAACCATATTTCTCTCTTTGGTGGGCAACATTGTTGGATGTATTATCGAATCAAGGTCGGATGTTTTTATTTGCTGTGAACTCACCCAACCTCTTTTTATATTTTAAATATCTGGCCAGCACAAAATAAAAGGAATCCATAAAGACAGGGGCTACATGGTGGTTGCCGCTATCTGCTGTAGTTTTTGTTGGCGCGGACTGGACTGGCGAATAAAATAACCAATGCACTCTTCATCGCTCTCATCGAGACAGATTAAAAACTGATCTTCCGACGGTGAAAATTTCAGATAGTAGACGTAGTCGGTATCCTCATTCTGGGACATATCCAGGCAGTCTTTGCCACCATTTTCTTTGAGAATATGTTCTTCCAGTCGGTAAAATCCGGAGGCAGATGGTTCGCGTTCAATAATATAGGATGATTCGATCTGCTGTTGATTTGACGCGGTATAGAGACGACCATCCGCCCTGAAGTCGTACTCTTCATAACAGCTGGTATCGGCAAAATTGAGGCGCCATACCCCGATAACCGGATGAGCATCGCTGTTAATGGTCGTAAGGTTCTGGCCTGCATGGAGATTCATGCTTAAGAGAATGGAGAATATAGCCGCTGTCTTGTTCATCTGGTCATCCCTGATATCCATGCGCTGTTATTGAGCCTTGCCTGCCAACGTAGCTTTTATCCAGTTACCGTACTGTTGGCTGCCGTTTCCAGCTTCCATTCTTCCGCTGCCATTCGTCACCGTAACTCCCTTTGCGGCTTTCGGGGCCAGTATCTGCCGTAAGCACTGCCTATGGCTCCGCTGCAAAGCCCTTATTGTGCGTGTTTACACGATGAAAAGTTATCAAAAATTATCAAAAATCTTTAAAACCCGCGGCCTGTCACACTGCGCAAAGCCAGAGCTGGCACCGCTGGCGGTGCTAATTGGTCATAATCACTATTAACGGGGTATGTTCTTTTATATTTTATAATCCAAATTGCCTTGCTGATTATCACAATGTCCAATTATCTTTGTCTGGCCGCAGCAGGTTATGACAAGCGACCAACACCAATACCGATGGTTTTGCTATCGCTTATTTCTGTCTCCTTCGTGCAAAATCAACATAGACGCAGAAGCTGGAGTTTTTATGAACTGGTATTTTCGTGCATTTCAGAAATTTGCTGATTTCAAAGGACGGGCCTCGCGCAAAGAATATTGGATGTTCGTTCTTATCAATACCATTATTTGTGTCATCCTCTCACTGCTGACCAAGCAGCTGGATTATGGCTACAAACTGATGGGCGTATATGGTCTCTTTATTATTGTGCCCTGCTGGGCATTGAGCGTGCGCCGTCTGCACGACATTGGTCTCAATGGCTGGTTTTTGCTGCTGGGATTAATCCCGATTATCGGCCCGCTGATGGTGCTTTTTTTCAAGGCAAAGCGCGGCAATCCCTATTCAAATCGCTATGGTGCCGTCCCTTTTATCTGAGTAAACACCGACAGAAAGCTCTCCCGTGTAGCAAGCCGGCCGGACGAAATGAGATAGTCCGGCCTCTTTTATTGGTCGCTTGCGAGAGGGATATTACTTATTGCCGATGGCCATTATTCTGCCATATCCGTATGTCGACAACCGCTTGCAGTATCAGTGCCGGGTTATTGACCGTTGTCCGCATCCAGCGGGAAGGCGAACAGATCCCGGCGGTAGGTCTCGACCACCAGACTGAACGGCGTGCCATCCTCCCGTGAAAGCAGGGCGCGGTGCTGCAATACCTGATCGGGGATGGTCAGCGGTGCCTTGCTGGTGGCAATGACGGGCATCTTCATCTCCCAGCCATCCGGCAGGGGTGACCAGAGCAGGGTGGAGGAGAGTGTCTTGCGGCTGAAGTTGAGCGCCTTGACCGCGAGCCCGAACGGGGTGTCACTGCGGTCGAGCAGCTGGTTCATCTCCGGCGTGAGGCGGCTTTTGACATACCAGTTGTCCGCTTCCGAGAAGATATGATCGCCGCAAGTTAGCTGCACCCGGCGATAGCCCACCGGCTCATCGGCGCCGATCTTGAACAGCTCACGGGTGGCGGCATCGGCTGGCTTGCGTGTTGTCTGGTCACGCCGGGCGCGAATGCGCGGCTCGCCCGCCATCTTGTGGTTGGCGCACCAGTTTTGCAGGGTGACGGTAGCACTCGGGTTGCTCAGCAAGGTGGCGTTGAGGGTTTGCAGCAGGGCCTGTGCCTTGAGACGGGTCATGGGGCCATCTTGCCAGCCATCGGGGGCCTTCTCTTGCGCCTGTGCGGCGCCGTGGCAGAGCAGGGCGGCCAGCAATAGCATTCGGATCTTCATGTTTTCATTACCTTTCCCGATTTTTTGTGACCGGATTGTAACATCGAGGGACATGAATGCGACCAATATGTGGTCTGATGAGCAAAGGGCTGCGGGCCGCTAAAGGGCCCGCAACGGAGAGATTTCAAGGGGGCAGACTGGCGTGCTGTCAGGGGAGATCCAGGGTAAAGCGGGCGCCGCCGAGGGGGGATTCATCGACCCGGATCTGGCCGCCGTAGCTGTGGACGATTTCGGTCACAACCGCCAGACCTATGCCCTGACCCGGCGAGCTGTCAGCCCGAACGCCGCGCTGGAAGATCTGCTCCGATTTGGCCGGGTCGATACCCGGGCCATCATCTTCCACTTCGATACGCAGCCGCTCGAGATGGCGGCGCACCGTCACCTTCACTTCGCTGATTGCAAACTTGCAGGCGTTGTCGAGCAGGTTGCCCATCAGCTCCATCAAGTCGCCCTGTTCGCCGTGGAAGAGAGCGTCATCGTCGAACTTGAAGTGGGTTTGCAGCTTCTTGTGGCGATAGACCTTGGTCAGGCTGGCCAGCAGTTTTTCAATCAGCGGCACCGGCTCGGTGCCCTTGCTGGCAAGGCGCTGGCGGCCGGTCACGGCCCGTCTGAGCTGATACTGGATCATCTGATCCATGGTGAGGATCTGCTCGTTGATGTTGTCGTGGATCTCCCGCCCCAGCTTCACTTCGCGAGTGGTGATCTGGATCAGCGCCAGCCGGGTTTTCAGGCTGTGGGCGAGATCGTTGAGGGCGTGCTGGTAGCGCTGGGTCTGCTGGCGTTCGTTCTCCAGCAGTTGGTTGACCGAGTCGGTCAGCGGTGCCAGTTCCCGTTCGAATTCGTTTGACAGCGCATCGCGCTTGCCAGCCCGGATATCGTCGATCTGGCGGGCGATGGTGCGCAGGGAGCTGAGGCTCCAGAAGGTGGTGAGCAGCAGCAGCCCGGCCAGCAGCATATAGGCGAGCAGCGCCTGTTTGGCAGTCTGGTAGAGGTAGGTACGGGACTCTTCGTGATAGCGTTTGGCCGAGTCGATCATCACCACATAGTAGGCGGTGGTGCCGCTGCCGGGATTGCGGATAAACCGCAAGCTGTAGACGAAGTAGCTCTCGCCGTTCTTGATGGTGTGCTTCTTGAAGAAGTAGTCGAGATCCATCCCCCCCAGATACTTCATCAGATCGCCGCAGATGGTCTGTTTGGCCTTGATCACCTCCGGCATATGGAGGCTCGACCAGACCAGATCGCCATCGGCGCGGCAGATCAGGGTATCGAGGTTGCGATCCCCCGCACCACGTGATATCCGCCCCAGCTCGACGTTCGACCCCTTGTCATCCGGCTCGGTGGAGGAAAACAGCTTGGCCAGGTTCTCCTGCATCCGGGCGCTGGCCTTCTGGGTTTGCTCCTCGACGTGGCCGAGGTAGAGGGCGTAGACGGCAAACCCCATGATCAGCGCGATGACCAGCAGCGAGCTGAGCAGCAGTTTGATGTGCAGTGAGCTGCGGATCATCTTGATGGGGCGCGGCAGATGAAACTGCATCAGTTACAGGAGAGGTTGAAGATGTAACCCTGACGCCGGATGGTGGAGATGGGTTGAATCGTCCCTTCCGGATCCAGCTTCTTGCGCAGGCGGCTCACCATCACCTCGATGGTGTTGGGATCACCTTCGCCGTCGCCGTAGAGCTGGTCGAGCAGTTGCTGCTTGGAGACTACCTGACGGGCGTTGCGCATCAGGTACTCCAGAATCAGGTATTCAAAGCTGGTGAGCACCGCCACTTCACCGGCGATGGTCAGCTCCTTGCGGGAGAGATCCAGCTCGTAATCACCAGCTTTCACCCTGGGCGAGATAAAACCGGCGCTGCGGCGCACCAGCGCATTGAGTCGGGCCAGCAGCTCATCTTTCTGGAACGGTTTGACCAGATAGTCATCAGCACCTGCTTCCAGTCCTTCGACCTTGTCCTGCCAGTTGCCACGGGCGGTCAGCACAATGATGGGGAAGGGGATCTGCCGTTCGCGCAGTTGCCGGATCAGTTGCAGGCCGTCCATATCGGGCAGACCGAGGTCGATGATGGCCACATCAATGGGATAGTCGGCGGCGTAGTGCAGTGCAATCCCGGCCTGGTCGGTGCTGTAGACCTGATTGTCGGCTTCGGTCAGCAGAGAGGAGAGGTGGTGATTGAGCAGCTTGTCGTCTTCGACCAACAGAATTTTCATGATGTGAGCGGTCATAGGGATCCAGGCTGTCAATTAGAAAGTGTATGTCGCTTCGAGTCAATTCGAATCCTAATGCATCCCGGCTGTATCGGGACTGAATCAGCGGGACTTCAGAGTTCGCGCCAACTGGTCGTTTAACCATGGTCCGGGTTGTCGATGGCATGCTGGTCGGCAGTCATGTTGCGAAAGGTTTGATGTGATGAGAGAGATGGCCGAGAGGCTGCTGGCGCGACTGCAACAGCGTGAGCGCAGCGACCTCCTTTATATTGTCTGGCTCTGCTGGGGGGCAGCCTTGCTGCTCTACGTGCTGGGGTCGCCCTGTTTTCTGTGGCCAGTGGCGCCGATGCCGCTGGTTCTGCTTGTGTGGTTGGTGGAGAGAGTACGGATGTTTGGAAGAAACAAAGGTGGTGAGGCTACTGCGTCGGCGGGGGCCACCGTGATTGCAGCCGGTGCCCGCTTCAAGGGCGAGTTGCAGGTGGAGGGGGATCTGGAGGTGCGCGGTCAGATCAATGGCACCATCCAGCTCATCGGTGGTGTGCTGCACATCATGCAGGGCGGTAGCGTTGAGGGGGAGGTGAGTGCGCCCCACGTGATCATCAATGCCCTGCTGGAAGGCACCTGTACCTCCGCCGAGGTGGAGATCCTGGAGAGCGGCAAGATGCAGGGGATTTTCAAGGGGGGCAGTCTCTCCATCTGCAAAGGCGGCAACTTTGTTGGCCAGTCCCAGCCCACCGTGGCCGGCAAGGCCGATCCCGTGTTGCAAGCCTTGTCTGAAAACAGTTCGTCCGAGAGCAAGCAGACGGAGAGCAAGAGCAATGTGAAAAAGCTGCCGCACGAGCCGAAAGGCAAGCCGACTGAGGAGCTGGCCAAGCAGGCGTAATGCTCTTTGCCAGCGTGCTGTTCAGGAAAACAGAGAGGGGGCCACAATGGCCCCCTCTGCATTTCCTCGTTAGCCGTTAGCTGCGGCGCGGCGGCAGCATATTGGTGAGGGTGTTGTCTTTGAGAATATGGTGGTGATAGAGGGCCGCCACCGTGTGCAGGCCGATCAGGGCGTAACCGATATTGCCCAGCGTCTCGTGCACCTCCTTGATCAGTCCCTTGAGATCCGGACTTGGGGAAAGCAGGGCAGGCAGCTCAAGCCCGAAGAAGGGGATGGGCTTGCCGGCGGCGCTCAGCAACAGCCAGCCACACAGCGGGGTCAGAATGAGGAAGCCGTAGAGGGCGATATGGGCCAGCTTGGCCAGCTTGTGCATCAGGGGGGAGAGCTCGGGCACGATACGGGGCGTCGGGCTCATCCAGCGCAGGGCCAGTCTGACAAAGACCAGTGCGAAGATCAGCAGCCCCAGCATGAAGTGCCACTCCTTCATCAGATCCCGACCCGGGTCTCCTTTGGGGAAAATGTCGCGAAATTCGATCAGGGCGTAGACGGCGATCATGGCCCACAGGGTCAGCCAGTGCAGCCCGATATTCAGGGTGCCATAACGTTGTTCACTGTTCATCAGCATAGGTTTGTTCCTTCGAAGTGCTGTCACATCCGTGTTGCATCCCCGCACTCAAGCGTGTCGGGGCGAGGCCATATCCATTGGCGGCAACAGCCGGGCTGCCATGCTTGCCATGCTTGCCATCAACCGGCAGCCTGCGGCTGACCTCAGTCAGAGAGGAGATGCCCTCTGTTGTCTGCATGGTATCACTGGCAACCGGGTGGATAGTCTGATCAATGCCACACAATTTACAGGCTCATTAAGCCCCTTGTGACGTGAAGAAGGTGTGAAATAGCATCAGTGACTTCGGCCCGCCCAGGTTCAGGCGGGCTCGATGGCCAGCACCACGCAATCCGGCTCGCTGATGCGAAAACGGACGTTGCAGTCAAACAGTCGCACTCCGTACTCCTTCTCATCGGGCTTGCCCTTCTTGTAGGCGGGGCGCGGATCTTGCGCCAGCACTTCGCTCACCAGCTGGCGCAGTTCGGGATGGGCCTTAAGCCAGGGTTGCAACTGCTGTTCGGCCTCGGCACTGAAGCTCACCGCCAGTGGCGGGGTGGGGGCGTCGGGGGCAAAGCCGCCACGGGCACCCGGCAGGCTGTCGGCATAGGGGATGTAGGGTTTGATATCGACGATGGGGGTGCCATCGAGCAGATCCACCGCCCCCAGCTCCAGCCACAGTTTGCCCCGCTCGCGGCCGACCCCGTGCAGTTCGACCACCGAGAGGCCGAGTGGATTGGGGCGGAAGGTGGAGCGAGTGGCAAAGACGCCGACCCGTTCGTTGCCGCCAAGGCGCGGCGGGCGCACCGTCGGGTGCCAGCCCTGCGCCATGGTCTGATGAAACACGAAGCTGAGCCACAGATGGGAGAACTGCTCGATGCCGCGCAGCACATCCGGCTGATCGTAAGGGGGGAGCAGCTCGAGGCGGGCGCGGGCCGATTTGACCAGACCGGGCTGGCGGGGGATGGCGAACTTCTCCTTGTAGGGAGAGCGGATGATCCCGAGGGTGTCGATTTCGAACTTCATGGCGGATCCTGACTGAAAACCCCGGCAATTTAGCACAGGCGGCCCCAAAACGCAGGCTTGGCCTCATTACGCCAATTTCTACGGCGCTGCCGTGATCCCAGTCCCATCCCGGCCAGTCGGGGGCTGTGCCCGCACGCCAAGTTGCGTAGGGTGGAGGCATTGGCGTGTCAGGATGCAATGTGCGCACTCGCGCCGAAGGGGGAGGGAGAGGGATGAAACTGCTGATTATCGGTGGCACCGGCTTTTTGGGGCGCCACCTTACCGCGCTGGCACTGGATTGGGGCCATGAAGTGACCCTGTTCAACCGTGGCCTGCACCAGCATCCGGACTGGCGCGATCTGGTGCAGCTCGCTGGCGACAGGGACAAGAGCCTGAGCGCCCTGCAAGGGGCCGGGTTGCAGTGGGATCTCGTCATCGATACCTGCTGCTATCGCCCCGAGCAGGCGGCAAGCCTCTCGGCGGCCTTGCTAGGGTGCTGCGCGCGGTTGATCTTTATCTCCACCATCAGCGTCTATCGCGATTTCTCAATGCCCGGGATGAATGAGTCGGCGCCGCTGCACCCTATCCCCGAAGGTGAAATGCCCACTGACTATGGCCCCCTCAAGGTGTTGTGCGAGCAGGAGTATCGCGCCCACTGGGGCGAGCGGCTTTGCATCCTGCGCCCGGGCGTGTTGTGTGGCCCCCATGATCCTACCGGGCGCATGGCCTGGTGGATTAAGCGGGTGCAGCAGGGCGGGCCCTGGTTGCTGCCGGGCAGTGGCGAGGATCGCTTGCAGTATCTCGATGTGCGCGACTGCGCCGAGTTTGTGTTGCGCGCGGCCGAGCAGCAGTTGACGGGAGTTTTCAATCTGGTCAAACCGGGCATTGCGCTGACAGATTGGGTCGAGCGGTTGGCGGCGAGAGTGGGAGTTGCCTCCCCCATAGAGGCTGATTGGGTGCCCTGGCCGACCATGCTGGCGGCCGGAATCGAGCCCTGGCAGAGCTATCCCACCCTGCTGCCCTGCGCGCAGGCGGAGTTTGCCGGTTACGGCTCTATAAGCGCCGAGGCGGCCATCGTCCACGGGTTGAACTTCCGGCCGCTGGAGGAGACCGCCGCCGACCTTGCCCACTGGCTGGCCATCGAGCCTGCCGCCGGGGTAGCGGAACATGCCATGACTCAGGCCGAGGAGGCTTTGCTGCGGCAGCAGCTGCTGGAGCCCAGTTTGTAATAAGAGAGAGTGCATCGAGCCGCTGCTGTCGAAAATTGCTGCAATAGCGCGAACATAACGAGAGAGGGCATCCTGCGGGATGCCCTCTCTGTCTATCCATGCCTGATGGTTGCCGAATAGAGGCTGACGCGATTCCCCGTCCCATCGCTGTCGCTCACCGAGTTAGCGGATTGCGGCCCCAGCGGCTACCAGCAGCTCTTTCAAGATGGCGCGATGGCAGCGGGACTCCTGCGCGCAGTAACAACCCACCGATAGATTGGTGGTGTGGGAGAGGGCGGCCAGCAGCGCCAGATCGTGCCTGGCGGCAGGTTGCGCCATCTCGGTCTTGTACTGCTTGCCAAACGCCGCCCACTGGGCGGGTGTCTCGGCTGCCTGCCCCAGCTTCATGGTCTCGCTGCTGGGGGCGAGGTTGGGAAACCAGACATCGTACCAATGCTGGCTGGCAAATTCGCTCTTGGGTACGCCGCGGGGCGGGCGGCGCACCGTGCCGATCCGCAGCCCCTCATCGGGCAGGCGCGGGCTGCCAAGGCGAACGATAGCGAGGGCCATGACAGCGGGTTACTTCTCTTCGGCCACTTTCAGCGCCTGCCCGTAGCAGATCACCTGTTTCAGGCAGCCCGGGGTGTCGCTGAACTCGGCGCATTTGTCGATGGTGACGCCGTTGCCACCCATGTCGGCGGCGCGACGGCGGGCCAGGGTGCGCGCTTCACCTGCGTTGGGCACCGGCTGGTTGGCGTCGGCCTGGCAGGATTCACCCTCGATGGTGCCGAGGTAGAGGTAGTTGAGGTCCGCCAGCTCATCCTGTTCATAGATGCGCACGCTACCGGGTTTGAAGTATTCGTCGAAGTTCTCTTTATCCAGATTGCTGTTGAAGGCGTAGTTGGCACAGCCGGAGGCAATCAGGGGCATCATCAGGATCAGGCGTTTCATCGTCTCGTATCTTGTGTCGGTGATGAGGACAGTAGAAATGCGCAGGCGCTCCATGTCGGCATCTTGTTGAATAATGAGGGGGACATTATAGGGGCCAGCCGCCTGCGGCGACCAGCCCCGTTTTGCGCCCTGTTGTCGGGGTGTGACCCCCATCAGCCTGATATCAAACCGGAGCCAGTCGCTGATAGAGGCTGCGGTAGTAATCATCCGCCAGCAGCTCGTTGTGAGGGGCGCAGAGGCGGATCTGTCCCTCTTCCATCAGGGCAATCCGGTCCATCTGTTCCATCCCCAGCAGGCGGTGGGAGATGAGCAGCAAGGTGCGATCTGCTCCAAGCTTGAACAGCAGATCCATGATCTCCCGCTCGGTCTGACTGTCGAGCCCTTCGGTCGGTTCGTCCAGCAGCCAGAGCGGCGCATCGTGCAGCAGGGCGCGGGCGATGCCGATACGGCGACGCTCGCCACCGGAGAGGGGGCGGCCGCCGTCACCGAGCCAGGCGTCGAGGCCCGCCTCATCTTCCAGTAGATTGGCCAGCCCGACCTGGGTCAGCACCGCAATCAGTTGCTCGTCAGTGGCGGTCGGGGCGGCCAGTTTGAGGTTGCCCCGCAAGGTATCGGCAAACAGATGTACCCGCTGGCTCACCACCGAGATGGAGGCGCGCAGCGCCCCTTCGCTGTAGTCGGTGAGCGGCTTGCCACCCAGCAGGATCTTGCCTGCCTGCGGGCTCCACTCACGGGTCAGCAGCCCCATCAGGGTCGATTTGCCGCAGCCGGTCTGGCCCAGCAGCGCCAGCTTCTCACCGGCGTGCAGCTGCAGGGTGCAGCCACGCAGCACCGGCTGAGGGTTGCCGGGGTAGCCAAAATAGAGGTCATTGATCTGCAGCGAACCAACGTTGGCATGGGTCTGTTCGTCGCCCCACACGGGGGCTTTTGCCTCTTGTAGGATCTCGTTCAGGCGGCGTGCCGAGGTGAGGCTGGTGGAGAGGTGCTGGAAAGCCCCCGCCAGCGGCATCAGTGCCTCAAAGCTTGCCAGGGTGGCAAAGACCATCAGTGCGGTGATGGGGTCGGGCGCAGCACCCGCTACCCCATGACCGGCCAGCCAGAGCATCAGGGTCAGGGTCCAGCCGCTCAGCAGTTGCACCGAGAAGTTGGCCAGCCCGCTCACCTTGGCCATCCGGGCCTGCGCGGCAAGCAGCGCCTGTTCGGCTTGTTGCAGCTCAACCAGCGCCTTGGGGGCGGCGGCAAACATCTGCAGCTCGGCCTGACCATCCAGATAGTCCACCATCCGGGTGCGCAGGGTCGATTTTTCGGCAATCAGCGCCTGACCGGGGCGACGGCCGAGGAAGTAGAACACCAGCGGCAGGGCAATCATGCCAAACAGCAGAATGGCCCCCAGGGTGAGGGCGAGGCGACTGTCGAAAAACGACAGGAAGAAGACCAGTCCGGCGGTGCTGAGCAGGGCCGCGCCTATGGGGGTGATCAGCCGCAGATAGACGTGGTCCATCGCATCGATGTCTGCCACCAGTCGGTTGAGCAGATCGGCCTGGCGAAAACCGGCCAGAGTACCGGTGGAGAGCGGCGAGAGTTTCTGCCAGAACCAGACCCGCAGTCGGGTCAATACCCGGAAGGTGGCATCGTGGCTCACGACCCGCTCACCCCAGCGACCGGCGGTACGGACGATGGAGAAGAAGCGCACCCCGCCCGCAGGGGTCATGTAGTTAAAGGCATGGGTCGTCGCAACTGTCATCCCTGCCACGGCGGCGGCGGAGAGGAACCAGCCGGAGAGGGAGAGTAGTCCCATGCCGGCGGCCAGGGTTACCAGCGCCAGCAGCAAACCAATGGTGAGGCTGAGCCAGTGTTGGCGATAGAGGCGCAGAAACGGCAACAGATCACTCATCGAGAGAACCTCCGGAACGTTGGGAGAGCAGGCGGGCAAAATGCCCCTGCCCAGAACTAAGTTGCTGGAAGCTGCCTTGCTCCACCAGCTGGCCGCGGGCCAGCACCATTATCTTGTCCATCTTGGTAAGCTGGTCGAGGCGGTGGGTGATCATCAGCAGGGTCTGGCCAGCCATCGCCTGCTCGAGGGTGGTCATGATGGCGCGTTCGGAGTGGCGGTCCAGACTGGCGGTCGGTTCGTCTAGCACCATCAGCTGGGTTGATTTGAGCAGAGTTCGCGCCAGTGCGAGGCGCTGGGCCTGACCGACCGAGAGGCCACCGGCCTGATCGCCGACCGGATAGTCGAGCCCCTTCTCCATGGCAAATTCCCACGCCTGCGCCCGTTTCAGGGCATCTTCCAGCTCGGCATCGCTGGCCGTTGGTTTGGCCAGCAGCAGGTTGTCGCGCAAGGAGGCGTGGAACAGCTGCGGGTTTTGCGAGAGCCAGCCCAGTTGCAGGCGCCACTGGCTCATGTCGAGGGTGGCGAGCTCCTGCCCGTTGACCTTGAGTTCACCGCGATAGGGGGCAAAGCCGAGCAGGGCATTGACCAGCGAGCTCTTGCCTGCGCCGCTGACGCCGATGAGGGCGGTGCGCGAACCGGCTTCCAGGGTGAAGTCGATGGGGCCGACCAGCACCTTGCCTTCGGCGCTCAGCACTTCAAGGCCTTTGGCTTCGACCTTGACCGGGCTGTCGGCATGGAATGGCGCCGTGCCTGCGGCCGGCTCGCTCACCTCGGCTTCGAGGAATTCAAGCAACTGCTCGGCAGCGCCAATGGCCTGCGCCTTGGCGTGGTAGTGGGCACCCAGTTCCCGCAGCGGGGCGTAGAACTCGGGGGCGAGAAACAGCACGAACAGACCGGTAAAGAGGGTGACCTTGACCCCATAGCTACCAAAGTTCAGATGGTCGATATAAGAGAAGCCGAAGTAGACGGCAACCAGCGCTACCGAGATGGCGGCGAAGAACTCCAGCACGGCGGTGCTCAAAAACGCCAGGCGCAGCACTTCCATGGTGCGCTCGCGAAAATCTTCCGAGGCGTCGCTAATGGCGTCACCTTCTGCTTGGGTACGCATAAAGAGTTGCAGGGTACGCAGCCCCTTCAGCCGATCGAGGAAGTGGCCGGAGAGGCGAGCCAGCGCCTGAAAGTTGCGGCGGTTGGCATCGGCGGCGCCCACACCCACCAGGATCATAAAGATGGGGATGAGGGGCGCAGTGCCCAGCAGGATCAGACCTGCCGCCCAGTTGACCGGGAATACAGCCACCAGAATGACCACCGGAATAAAGACGGCGATGGCCATCTGTGGCAGATAGCGGGAGAAGAAATCCTGCATGTTTTCAATCTGTTCCAGCAACAGGCTGGCCCAGCTACCGGCCGGACGGCGCTGAATAAAGGCAGGGCCGAGGCGACTCAAGCGAGTGAGCACCAGCTGGCGGATGGTCTGGCGCACCGCGCTGCCCGCCTTGAAACTGGCCATTTCCCGGCCGTAGGCCAGTGCCGCCTTGCCAAGCGTCACCAGCAGCAGGGTAATAAAGAGCGTGATGGATTGCTCAGGCGTGGAGCCTTCGATGATAAAGCCGTGCAACAGGGTCGCCAGCAGCCAGGCTTGCGCCACCATCAGAATGCCCTGGCCAAGGCCAAAAGCGATGGATATCGTGATCCAGCGGCGACCGTGACTCGATTGCTTGCGCAACCAGCCATAGAGACGTTTTTGCGTTTTTTTATCCATTACCACCATCCTCGCGTCGAGTGGCGCAAGACTATCCTTGCCGTTTGGCCTTGGCAACCTTGTAAATTATCTGTGTTGAAAATGTTTGATTGAAAAAGCAACCGTCTGTTCAATCCTTGTCCGAACAGATTGATTTATTGAAAAAAGTGGCAAAGGCGCCATTGCGCTCGGCGGCAAAATGCATATAGTAGGAGCCCTGACGCGGGTGTAGTTCAATGGTAGAACGGTAGCTTCCCAAGCTGCATACGTGGGTTCGATTCCCATCACCCGCTCCAAATTTCAGATGCCAGGCGGGCATCGTATAATGGCTATTACCTCAGCCTTCCAAGCTGATGATGCGGGTTCGATTCCCGCTGCCCGCTCCAGCTTCAAAACAAAAAGCCCACTCCAGCGAGTGGGCTTTTTGTTTTTCATCTTTCTTGTGCGCCGTTCGACGTCACGCTCACCGTTTCTCAGCTTTAAGGCAAACAGCAGAGACAGAAAAGGCGCCCGAGGCGCCTTTTCAGATCAACAGCGTAGCGGGAGCTTATTCCTGCTCCAGCTCACCACAGAAACGGTAGCCTTCGCCGTGGATGGTGGCGATGATCTCCGGAGTATCGTTGACGCTTTCGAAGTGCTTGCGAATGCGACGGATGGTCACATCAACGGTACGGTCGTGTGGCTTGAGCTCACGGCCGGTCATCTTCTTCAGCAGTTCGGCACGAGTCTGGATCTGGCCCGGGTTTTCGCAGAAGTGCAGCATGGCGCGGAACTCGGAGCGCGGCAGCTTGAACATGTCGCCAGTCGGGCTGACCAGTGCGCGGCTGTTGATATCCAGCGCCCAGCCGTTGAACAGGTAGCGCTCAACCAGCTTCTTCTCTTCGCCACCGGCAGCCACGTTCATGGTGCGGCTCAGCAGGTTGCGGGCACGGATGGTCAGCTCGCGCGGGTTGAACGGCTTGGTGATGTAATCATCGGCGCCGATCTCCAGACCCAGGATCTTGTCTACTTCGTTGTCACGACCGGTCAGGAACATCAGGGCGATGTTGTCGTTCTCGCGCAGCTCACGGGCCAGCAGCAGGCCGTTCTTGCCCGGCAGGTTGATGTCCATGATCACCAGATTGATGGTGTGGGAAGTGAGGGCCTGGTGCATTTCGTCGCCGTTGTTGGCTTCGAGCACGATGTAGCCTTCGGCTTCAAAAATGCTTTTCAGGGTATTGCGTGTGACCAGCTCGTCTTCGACGATCAGAATGTGTGGTGTTTGCATGAGTATTCCCAGATTCTTATCAGTTAATTATCTTAAATTTAACACTCTTTGGCGTTTCAAACCGATTTCCTGACTGATCCTGAAAATTTATTACGTCATCCTGGGTATGAGAGTCAGGTCGGAATATCGCGAATTAGGCATCAGTACCGGCAAGTATCCCTGTGCCACTTATAGGTTCCCGACAAGTCTGGTCGAGCAGAGCCTGGAAAGGTCGTCCATTACGAAAGTGGCCGCATTTTATCAGTTAACAGGAGCATAACAACACTCTTTGCCGTCAGATAGCAACTTTTTAACTCTGATTTGATATAGGTCAAACCGTGGCACAACAGCATCATACTTGGCCTTAACCGGGTTTTCGCCCCTATAAAATGTAATGGAATGTAACATGTGATTGACATGATTTTGTGGGAAAACTACAAGAAAATTTGCTTTTTAGTGCCATTTGGAATGCCTTCCTGGCCTGAATTTGCCATCGTTACAGCCTGGAATCCTGCCAGCCAATGGGTCGGAGATCGTCGCAACCGGCGTCGCGAGCGGGCACTTTGGCGTCATCTGGAGTCCATGCCGGGCGTCAATATGGCTGGCCCTGTGTGGGGAGCCGCACCGGACGAAAGCTGGCGCGAGTCCTCGCTCGCCGTGGCGCTGCCCCTGCCAGAGGCTTGCGCACTGGCTGCCCGCTTTGGCCAGAACGCCATCTACTGGATAGAAGGCGGGCAACTCTGGCTGGTGCCGGTATTAAGCGATAAATCAGCAGTTTGTCTGGGAGATATCGCTGCTTTCTGGATTGTCAGAGCCAATTGTTGATGAAAGAATAAACATCTTCATGCATCTGAAAGGAATCAAATCATGCTGGATCTCCTGCCCGACCTCTGCGATCAACATGGCGACTTGCTGCAAGTGGCCGACCCGGTGTTTCAGGATTTTGGCGGCAAGGCTCTCTTTTATGGTCGCGCCGTAACGCTCTCCTGTTATGAAGACAACAGTCTGGTGCGGGATCTGGTGACCCGCCCCGGTCACGGCAAGGTGATGGTGATCGACGGTGGTGGCTCGCTGCGCCGTGCGCTGCTGGGCGATCAACTGGCGGTCAAGGCGGTGGAGCAGGGGTGGGAGGGGATCCTGATCCACGGCGCGGCGCGGGATGTGGGCACCCTGGCGACACTGGCGCTCGGGGTCAAGGCGCTGGCGGCCTGTCCGGTCAAGACCGAGAAGCGGGGATTGGGAGAACTGGGGGCTGTGGTCAGCTTTGCCGGGGTGACCATCCACGAAGGGGATTATGTCTATGCGGATCGCAACGGCGTGGTGGTGAGCGCCACGCCGCTGTTGTGATCATCAGAAATTGAAGCCGACGCCCAGACTCAGTGCCTGATCGGCAGTGATGGCGCTGACGCCGTAGTTGGCGGTGAGGGAGAGTCTGGGGGTCAGCAGCAGGCTGGAGTTGAGCTCCAGCAGGGTGCTGGCCTTGTTGAGATCGAGATGCTTGATCTGGCTGCCGATATGGAATGCCGGAGAGAGCTGGTAGCGTACCCCCGAACTCATATTGAAACCGGATGTGCGATTCTGATCCGCCACCGCCGGGCCGGCTTCCATAAAGAGGGTCACATCATCCACCACCGGATATTGATAGCCGCTATTGACCAGCCAGAGATCAAAACTGTCGCTGTGATGGCTATGGCCATTGAGCAACACACCCGAGTAACTTTTGACATAGAGAGACGGGTTGGATTGCGGCTGAACCACTGCCCAGTCGGCGGCCTGTACGGCCATGCTGGCGCAGGTTGCAAGCAGTGTGATGATGAGTGATTTGACCATTCGTTTCCCCTCCCTGGGTCCGGAACTGAGCCTAAGCATGGCACATGCCAGCTGGTAGTAAAGTGAAGCGTGATCACAATAAAATCCTTTGGCATGGGCGCCAGCCATGATAAACAGGCTGCCGTATTGATGGCTCTAATCATTAAGAGGTGAATCCATGAACAAGAAACTGACTCTGCTGGCCGCGCTGGCACTGGGAGGCTGCGCAATGGCAACAGGTTCCAGCATGGCTCAACTGCAAGCATCCAGCTGGCAGCTGCAAGGCGCCACCGGCGATACCTTCACCCTGCAAGTGGTTGACGGCAAGGTGGCGGGCAAGGGCGGCTGCAACCGCTATTTTGGCGGTATCACCAAGCAGGGTGACGGTGTCTTGACGCTGGGCGCCATGGGCTCCACTCGCATGATGTGCATCGGCGACGCCATGAACAAAGAGACCGAGTTCCTGCAAAAACTGGAGAAGGTGGCAACCTACTCCATCAACGGCAACCAGCTGACTCTGAGCGATGCCAACAAGGCGGCCCTGCTCACCTTTAACGCGGTGACTGTTGCCAAATAAGGCACGCGTTTGTCTGATTGCCCCGACAGCGCTGACTGTGCTGGCGGGTCAAACGCTCTGATACGCCCTCCCTCTGGAGGGCGTCTGTTTATCTGCGACGAGCCCTTTTTGGTCGTCCGCAGCGGTTGTTCACTCATCGATTCTCCAGTCAGCCCGCTTTGATGCCAGCACCTCGTATCTTCGATTCGGTACGTATCTTGATCATTTCAATAATTCTTGTATAGTTGAAGTGAAAGGTCACACCAAGGGGAGTGAAGATGAACAAAGAGATGGCCACCAAGGTCTTTGAATCGCTGGCATCTGGCATCCGGCTCGATGTATGGCGGCTGCTGGTGAAGGCCGGGCTGGAGGGGCGAGTCGCCGGTGAACTGGCCAGTGAGCTCGATATTGCCCCCAATACCCTCTCGTTTCACCTCAAGGCGATGCTCAACACCGGTCTGCTGTCGGTGGAGCAGGAGGGGCGCTTTCTGCGCTACCGCGCCAATATTCCCCTGATGCTGGATGTGATCGCCTACCTCACCGAGGAGTGCTGCGCCGGCCATCCCGAGGCGTGCGGCGTGATGCGTGCCGAGTCAGCCTGCTCCCCCCATGTTCTGCCTGCGCAGCCCTGCTGCAACAAGGAGTAATGCCATGCCCTCCATTCAGATTTTTGATCCCGCCCTCTGCTGCTCCAGCGGTGTCTGCGGTACCGAGGTTGATCAGGCACTGGTCACCTTCGCAGCCGACCTTGCCTGGGCCAAGGAGCAGGGAGTGGCCATCGAGCGTTTCAATCTGGCCCAGCAGCCGATGCAATTTGCCGAGACACCTGCCGTCAGCGCTTTTCTGACCCACGCCGGGGAGGAGGGGTTGCCGCTGGTGCTGGTGGAGGGGCAGGTGGTGTTGACCGGCCGTTACCCGAACCGCAGCGAGCTGGCCCGTTATGCCGGGTTGCCTTCGCCGCAAGCGGCCATCAAGGGGATCGTCAAGGGCGGCTGCTGCTCCGGCAGTGGTTGCTGCTGAGTCGCGACGCACCATTCGGGAGAGGCTATGTACCATTTTCTGACCAATCCACCGCCGTTTCTCTTTTTCACCGGCAAGGGCGGGGTGGGCAAGACCTCGCTGGCCTGTGCCAGTGCGGTGGCTCTCTGTGATATTGGCAAGCGGGTGCTGCTGGTGAGCACAGATCCTGCCTCCAACGTGGGGCAGGTGTTTGCCACCGAGATCGGCAATCGCGTCACCACCATCGCCGCAGTGCCCGGTTTGTCGGCGCTGGAGATAGATCCCCCCGCGGCGGCCAAAGCTTATCGGGAGCGGATCGTCGGGCCGGTGCGCGGCAAGTTGCCCGAGAGCGTGGTGCGCAGCATCGAGGAGCAGCTCTCCGGCGCCTGCACCACCGAGATTGCCGCCTTTGACGAATTCACCGCCCTGCTGACCGACCAAACGCTGCTGGCCGAGTATGACCATATCGTCTTTGATACGGCCCCAACCGGCCACACCATCCGGCTGCTGCAACTGCCGGGCGCCTGGAGCGAATTTTTGGAGCAGGGCAAGGGGGATGCCTCCTGCCTCGGACCGCTGGCGGGGCTGGAGAAGCAGCGCAGCCAGTATAGCGACGCGGTCGCCGCACTGGCTGATGCCACCCGCACCCGGTTGGTGCTGGTGGCGCGGGCCCAGCAATCCACTCTGCGGGAAGTGGCTCGCACCCACGAGGAGCTGGCCGCCATCGGCTTGCTGAATCAGCAGTTGGTGATCAATGGCCTCTTCCCCGAAGGCGCCATTGCCGGAGATCCGCTGGCAATGGCGCTCTGGCAGCGTGAGCAACAGGCTCTCGCCCAGATGCCGCAGGGGATCAAGGGGCTGTCGCAGGATCATATCCCGCTGCTGGCCACCAATCTGGTGGGGGTCGACAGTTTGCGCCAGCTGCTGCAATCAGAGGGAACAGCCGCCCAATCCCCGACAGTACAGTCCACTGTCAAGCAAGCCCAGCCCGAGTTGAGTTCGCTGGTGGACGAGCTTGCCGCCGATGGTCACGGCCTTATCATGCTGATGGGCAAGGGCGGGGTGGGCAAAACTACCCTGGCTGCCGCCGTGGCGGTGGAGCTGGCGAGCCGCGGTTTGCCGGTGCACCTCACCACCTCGGATCCCGCTGCGCACCTGAGTGAGACCTTGGCAGCTAGTTTGCCCCATCTGGAGGTGAGCCGCATCGACCCCCACGCCGAGACCGAGCGTTACCGCGCCCAGGTGCTGGCCACCAAGGGGGCGGCGCTGGACGAGCAGGGGAGGGCACTGCTGGAGGAGGACTTGCGCTCCCCCTGTACCGAGGAGATCGCCGTGTTTCAGGCCTTCTCGCGCATCATTCGCGAGGCGGGCAAGTGCTTCGTGGTGATGGATACTGCCCCCACCGGCCACACCCTGCTGCTGCTCGACGCCACCGGCGCCTACCACAGGGAGATCGCTCGCCAGATGGGAAGCAAGGGGCTGCACTTCACCACCCCCATGATGCAGTTGCAGGATCCCAAGCAGACCAAGGTGTTGATTGTGACGTTGCCCGAGCCGACGCCGGTACAGGAGGCGGCCAATCTGCAGGCCGATCTGCGCCGGGCCGGCATCGAGCCCTGGGGTTGGCTCATCAACCACAGCTTGCAGCAAGCCGCGGTCAGCTCGCCGCTGCTGCAACTGCGGGCTGAGCGCCAGCAGCCCTATGTCGAGGCGGTCGAGCAGCAACATGCCAGCCGCTACGCCGTGGTGCCGCTGCTCGCCGAGGAGCCGGTGGGGCCCGATGCCCTGCGCCGTCTCTGCCAGCACCATTGAGTCGCCGCCCCGGCCTGCTGCCGAGGCGGCTTGAATATGCCGTTACTTGTTATAAACCCGTGTTTTGAACCAATAGAAGATGCGAAATTGCGCCGCATCGGGAGCTGTGATGTCTGCAACATGTGATGCCAAGGCCGTGCCTGCCATCGGCTTTTTTGAACGTTATCTGACCGCCTGGGTCGCCCTCTGCATTCTGGTGGGGATTGGCCTCGGGCAGGGGTTGCCTGATCTCTTCAAGGCGATCGGCGCCATGGAGGTGGCCAAGGTCAACCTGCCGGTGGGGCTGCTGATCTGGGTGATGATCATCCCCATGCTGCTCAAGATCGACTTTGGCGCCCTGCATCAGGTGAAGGGCCACATGAAGGGGATTGGGGTCACCCTCTTTATCAACTGGCTGGTCAAACCCTTCTCCATGGCCTTCCTCGGCTGGCTCTTTATCCGCGTGCTGTTTGCCGACTGGCTGCCGGCGGATCAACTCGACAGTTACGTAGCGGGCCTGATCCTGCTGGCGGCGGCCCCCTGCACCGCCATGGTGTTTGTCTGGAGCCGCCTCACCAACGGCGATCCCTACTTCACCCTGTCGCAGGTGGCGGTGAATGACCTCATCATGGTGTTTGCCTTCGCGCCGCTGGTGGCGCTGCTGCTCGGAGTCTCCAGCATCATAGTGCCGTGGGATACCCTGCTCACCTCTGTGGTGCTCTATATCGTCATCCCGGTCATCATCGCCCAACTGCTGCGCAAGGCTTTGCTGAAAAAGGGAGAGGCCCATTTTGACGGCGTTATGACCCGCATCCAGCCCTGGTCGGTGGCGGCCCTGCTGCTCACTCTGGTGCTGCTGTTCGCCTTCCAGGGCAACGCCATTATCGAGCAGCCGCTGGTCATCGCCCTGTTGGCGGTGCCGATCCTGATCCAGGTGCTGTTCAACTCGGGATTGGCCTACTGGCTCAACCGCAAGGTGGGGGAGAAGCACTCGGTTGCCTGTCCTTCCGCCCTGATCGGCGCATCCAACTTCTTCGAGTTGGCGGTGGCCGCCGCCATCAGCCTGTTCGGCTTTCACTCCGGCGCGGCGCTCGCCACCGTGGTCGGGGTACTGATCGAGGTGCCGGTCATGCTGCTGGTGGTGCGGGTGGTTAACGCCAGCAAACCCTGGTACGAAGCGGGGCTGAGCCGTTAACTGATGGCCGCTAACAGCTGGCCGCGAACTAGATGCTATCCATTTTCTATTCACTTGATTAATGAGAGACACGCAAATGAGTGCAATCACCATCTATCACAACCCGGAATGTGGTACCTCCCGTAACACCCTGGCGCTGATCCGCAACAGCGGCGTCGAGCCCACAGTCATCCACTATCTGGAGACGCCCCCCTCCCGCGACCAGCTGGTGGCGCTGATCGCCGCCATGGGCATGCCGGTGCGCGATCTGCTGCGCAAGAACGTGCCCCCCTACGAGGCGCTCGGGCTGGCGGAAGATCGTTTCAGCGATGATGAACTGATCGATGCCATGCTGGCCCACCCCATCCTCATCAACCGGCCCATCGTGGTCACGCCTCTTGGCACCAAGCTGTGCCGTCCGTCGGAAGTGGTGCTCGATATATTGCCCGATCAGCAAAAAGGGGCCTTCGCCAAGGAGGATGGCGAGCAGGTGGTGGATGCGAGCGGCAAGCGCCTCAAGTAATCATCTGAGTACTCAAGTACGGATTGAAACAGGGCCAGCGTCACGCTGGCCCTGTTTCGTTGTGTGAACAAGTTGAAAAAGTTACTGCTGCCAATCGTTTTACCGCTTTTTCTGTGACAATGATCACTGTACCATCGCCGCCCGACCTGCCACCCGGCCGCATCTCCCCCTGCGACGGCGCTGGCGTCACCCGATACATGCTGTCACCCGGAACGTGAATGACCCCAGGATGGGACCCGCCACTAACCTGTAGGTTTGTGGTCTGCGTGTCGCGTGGGTTGGCACCTTTCCCGCCGGATCTCCCGCGACGCCTGTCTGCAGACTTGCCATATGAAACTCCTCTCTTCATAGGTGCAAGATGACACTGTTATTGAGTCTGGTCGGTATGCTGGCCCTGATGTTTATCGCCTGGCTGGCGAGTGAAAACCGCCGAGCCATCCGCTGGCGAACCGTGCTGGGTGCGCTCGCCCTGCAAACCGGTTTTGCTGCCCTGGTACTCTATTTCCCTCCCGGACAAATCATGCTCGGTGCCATGAGCAATGGCGTCTCCGCCCTGCTCGGCTTTGCCGACAGCGGCATCCGTTTCGTGTTTGGCGATCTGGCCAGCAACGGCTTTATCTTCGCCGTGCGGGTGCTGCCACTGGTGATCTTTATCAGCGCGCTGATCGCCGTGCTCTACCACTTCGGCATCATGCAGTGGGTGATCCGGGTATTGGGCGGCGCCATTCATCGCCTGCTCGGCACCAGCCGTGCCGAATCCCTGGTGGCCACCGGCAATATCTTCCTGTCGCAAGGTGAGTCGCCGCTGCTTATTCGTCCCTTCCTCGCCGGTATGACCCGTTCCGAACTCTTTGCGGTGATGACCTGCGGCATGGCCTCGGTGGCGGGCTCGGTGCTGGGCGGTTACGCCGGTCTGGGTGTGGACTTGAAATACCTCATCGCCGCCTCCTTTATGGCGGCGCCGGGTGGCCTGCTGATGGCCAAACTGCTGGTGCCGGAACAGCAGCAGGTGAGCGATCAGACCGAGATCACCCTCGACAAGAGCGACTACAGCAACGCCATTGACGCGCTGGCTGGCGGTGCCATGGGCGGCATGAAGATCGCCGTAGCCATCGGTACTATCCTGCTGGCCTTTGTCAGCGTCATCACCATGATCAACGCCGGTCTCACCACTGTCGGCGAGTGGTTCGGCTGGGCCGACCTCTCCCTGCAACAGCTGCTGGGTTATCTGTTTGCCCCGGTGGCCTGGCTGATTGGCATACCTGCCAGCGAGATGATGGCGGCAGGCTCGCTCATCGGTCAGAAGGTGATCATGAACGAGTTCGTCGCCTATCTGGACTTTGCCAACATCAAGGAGGGCCTGAGCGCCCACACCCAGATCATCATCACCTTCGCGCTGTGCGGTTTCGCCAATCTGGGCTCCATTGCGGTGCAGCTCGGCTCCATCGGCACCATGGCGCCGGAACGCCGTCACGATGTGGCCAATATGGGCTTCAAGGCAGTGTTGGCGGCGACCCTCGCCAACCTGATGAGTGCCACCCTGGCCGGGATCTTTGTCTCCCTCTGATGAGATAAAGCCAGGCTGCGCCAGTAAAAAAGCGCCCTCCCCATCTGGGGCGGGCGCTTTGCTTTATGGGCAAGGTACTAGCGAGCGTTCGCTTCCCCCAGCCTTGGGTTGAGAGAGAGGATCCGGGTCTTGCTGACCCGGTGGCGATAGATCTCCCTCAGATAGAGCAGCGCCTTTTTCACCGATTCGCGGCTGAGGCGAATATCGTTGATGGAGACGAACTTCTCTTTCTCGCGGATAAGCTCCCGATATTTCTTCTCATACATGGGCTTGATGGCGTACCAGTTGGTATCGAGGATCTTGGCCGGGTTCTCGAACTCGTTGAGCATGCTATCGAGCAGCGCATCGTTCCACTCCTCATTGCTGATCATCTCGATCACCGCCTTGTCCAGATGCTCATCGAAGCGATAGTGATCCTTGGCAAAGCAGCGCTTGATAAAGGCCACGATCAGGGTCAGGAAGTCATCGCTCAGGCAGGGGCTCTTGACGATCAGGGTGGTGAGGGAGATGTTGGCCGACGCCCCGATGACCAGCGCATAGCGCTTGAGAGTGGTATTGGGGAAGAGCCCGTTGAGGTGAGACTTGAGCCGGTTGAGATCCATATAGGAGAGCTTGTACTCCTTGGGCAGGGAGATGATCGACACCACAGAGGAGCAGTTCTTGAAGAAGTGCAGCTCGTTGAGGTGGGCCGGGTCATGACCGCTTTTCACATAGTCGTCCAGATACTCCCGATAGTTGCCCGCCTCGATGGGCAGCAAACTGATCCCCTCGATGGCCTGGGTCATCTTGTTGAAGTGGGGCAGCTCGATGGAACGGGTGAAGAGATCGTCCACATTGAGCCCGCCCTCCTTGTCAAACAGGCCGCCGGGGGGTGAGATGGACTCGGCATACGCCACCGCCACCGGCCCCGCCAGACTCATAAAGAGGTCGTTGGCATCGAGCCGAATGGTCTCGCTGATGTCGATGCCCGCCCGGCGAAAGTAGTTCTCGTCGTAGTCGGTGGTGACGGCCTGGGCGGTGAGGATGTTGAAGATCTGCTGGGAGATGTACTGGTTGGCGTACTTCTCCATGGTGTTGACATCAACATGCTGGATCTCGCCATCGTCGCTCTCTTCGGCGTAGCGCATGATGTCGTTGGAGATCAGCATCATGGCATTCCAGGGCCTAATCCGCTTGAGCATGCTGGCATCGCACGCCTGCTCATTGTCGAAGTGATAGGAGAAGTCCCACTCCTCGGCCAGGTATTTGCACAGCAGGCGCCCCGCGTTGATGTGCAGCGCTTCCGAGATCTCGATACCCCGATCACAGATATTGGGCAGGATGCAGATGCCGCTGGTGAAGATGGGATCGAACATAAAGTGCTCCCCGAGGGAGAGGTGCTCCTCCTCTTCTGACGGGGGGGAAAAGGTTTTGCTCATGTAGGAGTACTGCTGGGCCAGCCCGAACTCGGAGGCCATGCCGGAGCCGGTGCCGCCCCCGGCACTGAAGATGTAGAAATAGAGGCGGGACTGGTTGGCCTTGATGCCGCAGGAGTCCACCAGATAGGTATGAATGGCCTGCCACTCGGAGTTGGCGAAGTAGTGGGGGCTCTTGTTGAGGATGATCTTGGCCAGATACTGGCCAAGGATGGGGGCGTTACCCGCGCCTCCCGCGTGGATCTCCGACAAGTCCATCACCCGCATCTTGGCGTAATCACGCAAGGAGCCACCTTCGCCGCTGCGATTGGAGTGGCGAATGCGGCCATCGATGTCCTTGTCCAGATCCCCCAGCATCACCATGGGCTCGATCAGAAAGACCGGCCGGGCCCCGTTGTTTGGCAGCCGCAGATTGCGCCGGATCCAGCTTACCGGACCAAACTCCTTCTCCCGCTTGCGTTGCTCTTCACTGTTGAACTCATTGAGATAAAAGCTGCGGGCGTTGTAGACCAGCGAGGCGACATCCTGCGCGATGTTGGAGCCGCAGCGTCCCAGCCCCACCAGACAGACGGACGGAAAGTTGTGGGGCACGGTGGCGCCCGTTTCACTCTCTCCGATGGCGGCCGGAAACACCGCGTGGCGCAGCTGTTCCAGATTGGCAAGAATGCGGGCCAGATCCCCTTCGGTGTAGTAGAGGTAACGGTTGCCTGCGTCCTGCTCATCATCCGTGTTGATAGGTAGCAGATCGATATGCTCGGTCATGAAAAAAGATCCCTCTTGGCGGCGAATGTATATAAATCAGCAGCTTTTCGACTGCCCGCTAACTCTAGATGATAAAAAGCGGGGGCGCGGTGAGAGGAGGGCGAGAGTTGTGACTGTGTGATCATGGGCACAGCAACATCCCGGAAATCTTCCGGTACCCCTCACTGGGTGGATTGGGCAACGGCGCCCCATTCCCCTGAGAAGGGGGACTACTGCACTCAATCATGTGTTGGCCGTGTGCCGGATTATTCCGCTCTGAGCGGCCTGTTTCCCTTGCGCTGGTGTGGTGGCGCACACATGAAAAAGAATTTTTAGATTGGCTTTCCTATTTTCAATCGATTATTTGATTGGACAGTAACGGCATTAGCGGTGTCAGATTAGGGGAGCAGGTTGGCCAACGCGCCGTCAGCCAGTCTTTACGCGGTCATACAAGGAGACACTCTGATGGAAACACTTGACCAGAAAATCGACACCATGCGAGAAGCATTTATGCAGCAGGAGCGCAAACAGGCCCACGACAAGTGGCAAGCCAGGGTCGAGGAGCTGCTACAGATACGGGGTGAGGAGAGACAACCGGAGGAGCAGGAAGAGTAGTGCTCGCTCCCGGGCGAAAGTTGAGGTAGCGAACGCTTCGTATCGGCTACCCGTTATCTACCACCGATAAAAAAACCACCGACCTTTTGCAGGTCGGTGGTTTTTTTATGGATTGCTGCCGATTGGCTGGCCTGACTTCCGGGCCGAGCAATGGGGTCAAATCCAGGGGCGTAGGGACGCGACTACTTCGAATGGATGACGGGCTCTTCGGAGAGCAACTCGTTGACGAGTCCAACGGCTAAATGAATATTCGACTCCATCTTGTCGCCGTCCACCGCGTTCGCTTTCCATGATTCGGGGGCTTCGGGGTGTGGCCCGGAAACGGCCACCTTGCCTTTGCCGTATGAGCTGATCAGCGCGGCTATATGATGGTTTTGAAAATGGGCGATAACCTTGACCTGCTCTGGGCTTGGCACCGGCGTAAATTGCGGGCCGGCCTGGTAATACATCTGGCGCTCTTCACCAAGCCAGGTGATCGGGAAGATCCTGGCGCTAAAGTCGCCGTCATAATCATCGGATGTCGCAGGAACAAGGCCCAGCGCCGGCACAAAGCCCTCTTCTTCAGACCAGCCGGTGGATGCCACAAAGGCACCCCCACAGATCCCGAGGTAGCGGCCACCGTTTTGTAGATAGGTTTTTAACGCCGAACGCGCTTGCGGGGTAAACCCATTGAGGAGCGGCTCAACATCGTCCTCAGTACCGCCAACGATAAACACCCTGGCATTATCGAGCGCTGCAGGCAGCGCCTCGATATTGGAGAGATACCTGACCGGCAAGCCCACCAGCCTGACCACATCCGCAATCGCTCTGGTGCTATCCCCATCAGATACCGGCCCGTTATAGATCAGCGCATACGGCTCTTGCTGCGGCTGCGCAGAGGCGGCCTCTGCCATGCACCCAGTCACTAACCAAAGGCTGATAACGCTCGCAATCCGCACGACGCTTTTTGGTACATTCATCGCTGCCACTATCCCTGTGATGTGAATCGAAGAGACTACTTATCACGATCCCGTTCTGCATGTCAGCCGCTGTTAAATGAACATTTCAAGTTAACGCGCCAACGCTGATTGGCGCTGCGTTTGGCTAACAGCGAACCAATACAGTGGGCGCACTTCACCTTCACTTCACCGAGCGGGGATAAGGTAGGCTCACGTTTTCAGTTGGAGCTTTATCCTATGCCCACCATCGTCACCCACGCTGCCGTACCCCTCTGCCTTGGTCTCGGGCTTGGCAGTCGGATTATCCCGCCGCGCCTGCTGCTGGCTGGGGTCGCCATCGCCATGCTGCCCGATGCCGATGTGCTCGCCTTCAAACTGGGGGTCGCCTACGGCCATGTCTTTGGCCACCGCGGCTTTACCCACTCCCTGCTGTTTGCCTTTGCCTTGCCCACACTGGCCATGCTGTTTCACCGCCAATTTCGGGCCAGCGCCGCCACCATCTGGTCGTTTCTGCTGGTCTCTCTGCTTTCCCATAGCCTGCTCGATTCCCTCACCACCGGCGGTAAGGGGGTTGGCTGGCTCTGGCCGTGGCGTGATGAGCGTTTCTTCGCCCCCTGGCAGGTGATCCGGGTCGCCCCCTTCAAGCTGGAGGCCTATCTCACCGCCCGAGGTGAGGCGGTGATCCTCTCCGAGTTCTACTGGGTCTGGCTGCCGGGGGTTGTATTAATGCTGACTTTGATGGGGTGGCGGATGTGGGGAAGGGGGCGGTAGGGGGGATTGGAAATGGATGTCGGAAATATTGTGGTATGGTAAGTATAAGGCAGCATTCCAACTATGATTTGTCCTTTATATCGACACAGAACATCCACCTTCCTATGTGCTTACTATGCTGCGGCTTGCTTAGAAAGGTGGGTGTTCTAATTACTTCATTTTGTCTTATGTTAATTCAGCTATTCACTGGTTTGATTGGCATAAATAGCAACTGGAGTGTTGGCTGGGGCCCAGAGTAATGGCCAATAAAAAGGAGCTCCTTTCCAACCTCTTTCTTCATCTCCATTTTGCCTAAATAGCATTAGCATGGGTGAATCTTTTGCTGTTTCTCGTGCTATTTTGCCTTCGGTTGTGGCTGTATCTGGTGTTGCGACATAGCGTGTGTGACTTCCTTCCCCAGCTAAGCGGCTGTTGTTACGGTCAGTGAGCCACAAGCACCAAATTTTACCTGGAGTTGATGAACGTTTATCCAAGTAATCAATAGCTGAGTGCACACTTTGCCAATCAAAGCTGTATCCTTCATCCTCAGCCATGAGAATAACTTCTTCTATTAATGTCAGAATTTCATGGGCCTTAGTTGTTGGGATCAGAAATGGCTCTTTACTCGCGCCACTTGGATGAAGAATAGCTAACATAGTGTCGACTTTGTCAGTGACATCCCTAGTTTTGCCTTTACTATGTGTTTGGAATCCAACAGGTAATAATCTCTTGTGTGGTTTTAGTGTTGTGGTCTCAGTGAGGAGTATTTTGTTGGGGCTGCAAGGAATAACTGAGCCATCTTTAGCTTTTTGGATAAACACAACACCCTGCTCTGGGTTATTCTCTATTGCTTCACGAAGAGCTATGTCACTCTCATGCATACTTCTCATTGCGCTATAAATTGTGGGCTCGGTGTAAAAACGAGTTACAGCTAAATCTTCGTTAGAGCGATATCCGTACATTCTTGAATGTTGAAGCACAGTATCCTGTTGATATCTTGCAGGTTTTCTTCCATAGTAAAATCCAATAAGACGACCAATGGTTATACCTCGATCCAGAATTTGGCCGCCAATAAATATATTCAATGGTGTACGTAGTTTTAGCTGGCCACTATCATCTAGTAGTGACTCAATTTCTTTTTCTGAATTGACCGTGGTAATTAGCAGCTCCCCATCACACAATGCTTCGCGACAACGCTCAAGCACAGCAGGGAATTGCGGCATGAAATATCCCGCCAGGCAAACTGATTTAGCCAAACCATCATATGCATCCCTTACTAGATGTTGAAAAATGTCACTGGTATTTTCAGCAGCAGCCTTAACTTTCTCGCTCAGTTCTTGAATAACTTGCTCTTGCCAGCCATGAGTAGATTTTGATACATCAGTATGAATTAAAAAACTAAATTTTTGATGGCCTTCTTGAGCTTGCTTTGATTGCAACTGACGGATCGCACCACCAACTAAAAAATTCAAAAAGGCAGTTCGTAGTCCTTTTATAGCATTGGAGGTAAGTACATCCTCTAGCTTAAAACGCCGCCTGTCCTGCTGTTTCATAACATGTAATTCTGTTAGTGCAAGAGGATGATAAAGATAACCTGCGACAGTATCCTCTTGCTCTGAGTCAGAAAAATAGTAATCGCTTCCTACATAAGCATCATTTACTGGGACTAACTCGGTAAATGCAGGCTTTACTGGCTTAAAAGTCTCACCATGAATTTCAGTGTTATCTGGTTGCAAATAAAGAGCGTATGGTGTAGCTGTGACTTGTAAAAACGATGCAGCAGTGGCGTAAGTACGTAACTCTTCTAGTTTTACAGCAGTAAGATTAGCATCAATTTCCCCCTGCTGTTTTTTAAAACCCACGCTAGCGTAATCTGCTTCATCGTCAATAAGAAGCACACGCTTTTGTGCCAGTTCAGGATATTTTGTCGAAAAAATATGGACTAGTTTCTCTAAATTATCCTTTTGCTTCTTAGCTACTAAGATGATCTTTTTCTTCAGTTCATAACCAACTAACTCCGTTGGCATATGCATGATGTCAAATACCAAGACATCGTCTTGTTCACAAAAAGGCTTGAACTCTCTCTGAATTCTCTGTTGGGTCTGCTTGGATAAGGCTTTAGTGCCCTTTGTCAGGATGACTGATATATCATAATTATTATCGAAGGCAAGCCCAATAATAGCCATGAAAGTTTTAGTTTTTCCTGATTGAATTTTACCCAGCAACATACCAGGATGATCACCCTGAGTTTTATGACGGTTTAACTTAATAACTGTAGACTCAATACATCTACGTTCACTATCGGTATAAGGAAATTGAGCAGATTTAAGAAAATGCTTATAGAAAGCACCATTGATTATTAAGTTTTCCATAAAACCTCTTTTTATAAAGATAAATGTATTAGCTGATTATTTTGCTCTCAGTTAGCTCTATTTATAAATATCGTATGTTGGGTTAAAAATCGTAGGTTGATGCTGAACGAAGTGAAGCCCAACGTTTACCGAGAATATATCTGTAAATCTGTTTTACCGGTCTACCACATCCTTGTTTAGCCAGATCCGGTTGGCGCAATAATACTCGCCTGTTGGGCTTTGCTACACGCTGCACCAACCTACAAAAAACCACGCTACCGCCCCTGAGTGACAGCTCCCAGACCACTGCTTTTAACCTGCGAGATAGCAACAATCGCTGTCATGGCGTTCTTCCGAGAGGTTGATTGTCATTCGGGTATCTTAAGGGGGCTGGTGGTGCGTTGAGAAGCGTGTTTTGGCGGGAATATGTGTTGGATCAATAAATTAGTCATTAGGGCGTGTGCTGAGTGAGCAACTTGCCTGGCTGGAAATGCACATTCCCCCTCACCCCAGCCCTCTCCTAGAGGGATAGGGGGCAAACAGTCGGGAGCGGTTAGCGGGGGCAAACGAGAAATGGAAAAGGGAGCCGGTCAGGCTCCCTTTTGTATGATTATGCGAATGGGCATATCAGGACTATAAAAACGCTGCCTCCCATCTTTTTATGCGCTGGCGATGTAGCACGCGATTGGCTGACTACTTCGTTATCGGCGTCACGTCTTCGATATCTTGGGCCTTTACTCTGTCGAGGGGAATAAGCACCGGCTCGCGCAACGAAGCGAAATCAATCTTGCTTACATCGATTGTTCGCACCCGTCTGTTGTGCTGGGTGTGGTAATACAAGGCTCTGTTCTTCGTATCATAGATAGTCGTCCAAATGGTGGAACTGCGCATATCCTTGGTCGTTGCTTCGCCTTCACCCTCGGCGGAACCGAGTGGCAAGTTGAAATTGTCCAGCATGCGAAACAGTTCATATACCGTCTCCTGCCCTGTTGGTGTGGGACGTGCCGTCTGCGAGAAAGCCACTGCCCGAACGAACCGCGACGGAGGAGTGTTATCGCCGGGCAGCCCAATCATCCCGCTTCCGCCACCCAAGGGGGCAAAGTCCATCTCCTCAATCTTCTTCGCCGGTAGGGCTACCTTCGACAGGTTGAGATAGTTGCGCAGGTTGGTGATGTGCCAGTCATAGTTCGGTGCGTTGGTGATCACGCCAAGTGGCGCATCGAAGATGACGAGTTCGCCCTTCACATATTCGATTACGATGGCTTTGCCGCTGGGCTCGGTGACGATGAAATGTGCCGGAGGAGCAAAACCAAGAGATGGGGCGACCACTGGTGTTACACGAACCTTGGCGAGCGCCGCCTTGGCCTCATCCACAGTCGCAGTGGTCGAGAGCAGATAGGAAATGACATCACCGGGACCTATGCTCACGTTGGCTTTGGCGGGGTCATACATTTGATATTCGGTGAAGCCTGGAAGGTAGAAGCCATTGACGGCAAGGCCCTTCTCATTCATACCGTCGAGAATAAGGCCCTCACCCATAGCCGGGGCATCAAGGCCGATAAATCCATGCTGCACTTTCCAGCTAAGACCGGATTTATGATCAGGTGTATTACCCGTAAATTGATGTCCACGAGGGATGATTACCGCCCTGGAGTGCAGATCGAACGTGCCCCATTCCATCGTGCGGCCAAAAACGACCGCCCCGTCTTGAGCCTTCAGGGTAATCCCCGTGCAGGCATCGGCAACGGGTGTCATCGCGAATGTAGCCAATGCAGAAAGCGAGGCTATGAGTTTTTTGGTGATCATGTATTCCGCCTTTGGTCTGAGTTAACTGTGCTGGTTAGGGCAAATAGAGATGATTCGTTGGCTAACCATGATGAGATGGAGGGCGCTACTCATGCGCTAGCAGAGTCTTCCATATCCCCCCGCTCTGTCCTGATAGCTGCCACCAAATAATGACATCATGACATGACCAACCCGTCTCTGATTGCCAGATCTATTCGCTTGCCTTCTTCTGTTTGCTCAAGGATTTCACCGGCATAACAACAGAGCGCATGAGCCGGCGATGGCGAGTATCTGCAAGGTTATCGCCCCTGAGACGGCTTCCCGATTTGCTGCTTTTCACCTGCGAGATATCAACCATTGCTGCCATGACGCTCTTTCGGGAGCTTGATTGTCGTTTGGCTATCTTATGGGCGGGTATGGCGTGTTGAGAAGGGGGTCTTGGCGGGAATCTGTGCTGGATCAATAAATTAGTTATCGGTTGGAGGGCAACTCATTTGGCAGAGAATGTAATGCTGCCCTCACCCCAACCCTCTCCCGGAGGGAGAGGGTGCAACACACAGGGAGCAGCAAGCGGCGAGTAGCGATAAAAAGAGAGGGAGCCGGTCAGGCTCCCTTTCTCATGGTTATGGCGTGGTTATGCGAACTGGCAGATCAGGGTCACAGACAGTTGACCCCATTATCCAACCTTAGCGGTTGGTCGCGGCCTTCATCCCTTCCACAAACTCCTTCAGACGAGTCAGCATATGTTCCGGGTTCTGGTGGTGGGTCTCGATGATTTTCACCACGGCGGAGCCGGAGATGGCACCGGCGGCGCCCGCGGCGATGGCTTCACGCACCTGCGCCGGTTCGCTGATGCCAAAGCCGAGCAGGGCGGGAGGGGCGTTGAACTCGCGCAGGGTATTGATGAGACCTTCCACCGGCATGCCGGCCTTGGTCTCGGCGCCGGTGACGCCGGCGCGGCTCACCAGATAGGTGTAACCATTGCCAAGCTCCGCCACCTGTTTCAGGGTCTCGGCGTCGCCATTGGGCGGGGCGATAAAGATGCTGTCGATGCCAAACTTGTCGGCGGCCGCCTTGTAGGGGGCGCACATCTGCACCGGCACGTCGGCGACCAGCACTGAATCTACGCCCGCCTGCTGGCACTTCTCGTAGAAGCCGTCAATTTTGCGCACATAGACCAGGTTGGCGTAGACCAGCAGGCCGATGGGTAGCTGCGGGTACTTGGCGCGGATGCGGCCAAGCAGCTCGAAACAGTCGTCCGGGGTGGTGTGGCTGGCAAAGGCCCGCAGGGCGGCGCCCTGAATAGTGGGGCCGTCCGCTACCGGATCGGAGAAGGGAATGCCGAGTTCGAGGGCATCGGCGCCCCCTGCGACCAGCGCATCGACGATGGCCAGCGACAATTCGGGGGTGGGGTCACCCAGCATCACGAACGGCACAAAGGCGCCCTGATTGGCCGCGTCCAGACGGGAGAAGAGTTGTGCGTAACGGTTCATGACAAGGTTCCTTCTTTTTCAAAGATGTCGGCAACGGTGAAGATATCTTTGTCGCCACGGCCGGAGAGGTTGACGATGAGCACCTGCTCTTTTTCCGGTTCACTGCGGGCCATCTTGAGGGCGTGGGCCAGCGCGTGGGAGGACTCCAGCGCGGGTATGATGCCTTCGGATTTGGCCAGCTCCTGGAAGGCGTCCAGCGCCTCCTTGTCGGTCACCGAGGGGTACTCGGCGCGGCCGATGGCGGCCAGGTGGGCGTGCTGCGGGCCGACGGAGGGGAAATCCAGCCCCGCCGAGACGGAGTAGGACTCCTGAATTTGGCCCTGATTGTCCTGCATCAGGTAGGAGTGCATGCCAAAGAAGACCCCCTTGCTGCCGTGACCGAGCGGCGCGCCGTGCTCGCCACTCTCGATGCCGTGACCACCCGGCTCGACCCCGATGAGGCGCACCGACGGCTCATCGATAAAGTCGGCAAACATGCCGATGGCGTTCGAGCCGCCACCGACACAGGCGATCACCGCATCGGGCAGTCGCTCTTCCTTCTCGAAGCACTGGGCCTTGGCCTCTTCGCCGATCATCTTCTGGAACTCCCGCACGATAGTGGGGAAGGGGTGCGGGCCGGCGGCGGTGCCGAGCAGGTAGTGGGCCGACTCGTAGTTGGCGGCCCAGTCACGCAGCGCCTCGTTGCAGGCATCTTTGAGGGTGGACGAGCCTGAGTGTACCGGAATGACGGTAGCGCCCATCAGCTTCATGCGAAATACGTTCGGTTTCTGGCGCTCGCAATCCTTGGCGCCCATATAGACCCGGCACTTGAGGCCGAGCAGGGCGCAGGCCAGCGCGGTCGCCACGCCATGCTGACCGGCACCGGTCTCGGCGATGATCTCGCTCTTGCCCATCCGCTTGGCCAGCAGCGCCTGACCCAGCACCTGGTTGGTCTTGTGGGCGCCGCCGTGCAGCAGATCTTCACGCTTCAGATAGAGGCGGGTCTTGGTGCCCTTGGTCAGATTGCGGGTCAGGGTGAGCGGGGTCGGGCGACCAGCATACTCGGTCAGCAGGGACTGAAACTCGGCGATAAAGGCCGGATCATCCTTGGCATCGACGAAGGCTTTCTCCAGCTGGAGCAGGGCCGGGATAAGGATTTGGGGTACATACATACCGCCAAATTCACCGAAAAACGGGTTGAGCAGGGTCATGGCTTCTTCCTTGTATTAGCTAAATCGAAACATCAAAAAGGGTTGCGTTACAGGTTGCGCAGTGCGTCGAAGGCGGCTGCTATCTTGTGCGCATCCTTCTGGCCCGGGGCACTTTCCACCCCGGAGTTGAAATCAAGGCCGAGGCAGCCTACTTGCGCCGCCTGCAGGGCGTTGTCGGGATTGAGGCCACCCGCCAGCATCAACTTGCTCTTGTCGAGCGTGGCCAGCAGGGCCCAGTCAAATGCCTGACCGGTACCGCCGCTCTGGCTGCCGACCGCAGTTTTCACGACAGTATCGAGCAGCAGACGATCGGCCGGGTAGTCGAGGGCAGGCAGCGGTTCGCCACTTGTGACTCCAACTGCCTTCCAGATCTGGCAGCCAGCCGGCAGCAGTGGGCGCAGAGTATCGATATAGGCAGCATCTTCATCCCCGTGCAGCTGCACCGCGGCGAGCCCCAGCGCATCCACTGTCTTGGCGATGGTGGCGGGCTGGGCGTTGCGAAATACCCCGACATAGGCGAGCGGCGCACCCGCCATCACGGCGCGGGCGGCGGGGATGTCCACATAGCGCGGGCTTTTGGAAACAAAGATCAGGCCACCGAACACCGCGCCCGCCTGATGGGCGACGGCGGCATCTTCGGCACGGGTCAGGCCGCACACCTTGTTCTGGCCCAGTACCAGCTTGCGCACTGCGGCTTCCAGATCCGGCTCGGCCATCAGGGATGAGCCCACCAGAAAGCCCTTGGCGTGGTGGCGCAGATCCGCCACCTGAGCGCGGTGGTTGATGCCGGATTCGCTGATCACCACCCGATCGCCCGGAATATCTTTAGCCAGCTGTTTGGTGCGGTTCAGATCGACGCTCAAATCGCGCAGATCCCGGTTGTTGATGCCAATCACCGGCGCGCCCAACGCGATGGCCCGGGTCAGCTCCTCCTCGTTGCTCACTTCGGTGAGCACGCCCAGACCCAGCTCCTTGGCCACCGCGAACAGGGCGCGATAGCCCTCGTCGGTGAGCACCGAGAGCATCAGCAGGATGGCGTCCGCCTGATAGTGGCGGGCCAGATAGACCTGATAGGGGTCAATCATAAAATCCTTGCAGAGCACCGGCTGCGATACGCGGCTGCGCACCCGCGGCAAAAAGGCGAAATCCCCCTGAAAGAACTTCTCGTCGGTCAGCACCGAGATGGCGGTGGCGTATTTGCCATAGATATCGGCGATGGCCTCCGGGCTGAAATCGTCGCGGATCAATCCCTTGGAGGGGGAAGCCTTCTTGCACTCCAGAATAAAGCGGGTGGAGCCCGCCTTGAGCGCCCCGACGAAATCCCGATCGCTTGGGGTCAGCGCGCTCTGGAAGCTCTCCAGCGGTTGGGCCAGCTTGCGGGCGGCAACCCACTCCTGTTTGGCCGCCACGATCTTGCCGAGGATGGTCTGGCTGATGGAGGCCATGTTCAGAAATGCATGGGGGGCAATAAGGTCTGACATCTCGTTATCCTTGCGAAACTGGCTCTTGCCCTGCGGGCGTTCTGAATGACTGCTGTGCAACGTAGTGGCTGACATCATGCCTCCTGATGGCCCGCATCCTGATGGCTTAAAGTGGCGAGCCGAGCAGCCAGATCCGCTGCCTTGCCGCTCGCCAGCACTGCCAGCACCTCGGCCGCTGCGCTCTTGAGGTCTGTCGCCTTGCCCGCCATCAGCAGCAGCGGAGCCACATTGGCGGCGATGGCGGCGTTGTGGGCCGGGGTGCCACGCCCTTCCAGAATGGCGGCGGTGATGGCGCGGTTCTCTTCAGGCTCTCCGCCCTGAATTGCGCTGACCGGGTAGGTCTCGAGGCCAAAATCAGCCGGGGTGAGCAGAAACTCGCGGATCTCGCCGTCACGGATCTGGGCCACCTGGGTTGGGCCGTGAATGGCAATCTCGTCGAGCCCGGCGCCGTGAACCACCATACCGGTTTTCAGCCCCAGTGCCAGCAGGGTTTCTGCGATGGGACGCACCAGCTCGGGGGCATAGACCCCCATCAGCTGATAGGTGGGGCGAGCGGGGTTGATAAGCGGCCCCAGCACGTTGAACAGAGTACGGGTCTTGAGGGCTTGGCGCACCGGCATGGCGTGGCGCACCCCGGCGTGATACTGGGGGGCGAACAGGAAGCAGATGCCGAGCTCGTCCAGACAGCGGCGCGCCTGCGCAGGGCTCATGTCGAGCTTGATGCCCATTTTGTCGAGCAGATCGCTTGAACCCGACTTGCTCGAGACCGAGCGGTTGCCGTGCTTGGCCACTTTCAGGCCGCAGGCGGCGGCGACCAGCGCCGAGGTGGTGGAGACGTTGATGGTGTTGAGGCCATCGCCCCCGGTGCCGACGATGTCGCAGAACTCGTAATCCGGACGCGGGAAGTCGCGCGCTTCCGCCAAGAGCGCCTCGGCGGCGCCGGCGATCTCCTCCGGGGTCTCCCCCTTGATCTTGAGGGCAGTCAGCAGGCTTGCGAGCACGATGGGGTCCACTTCGCCACGTACCACCTGACCGAAGGCGTCGCGGGTACTTTCACGGCTCAGAGACTGACCCTGATAGAGGGTGTTGAGATGTTGATGCATGTTGGTCTCCTTACCGCACACTGCTTTCTGGACGGGTGATATGGGCGAGCGCCTGAGTCAGCAGACGGGCCCCTTCCGAGGTCATGATGGATTCCGGGTGGAACTGGAAGCCCAGTACCCGCTCATCCTGCTGCTCGATGGCCATGGGCATGCCCTGATAGTGGGCAATCACCGTCAGCTCTTCCGGTACATAGGTGGCGACCAGCGAGTGGTAGCGGGCCACCGGCAGCGGGCTCGGCAGACCAGCGAAGGCACCGTGGCCGTTGTGCTCAATCAGGGAGCGCTTGCCGTGGACAATTTCGCCTGCCGCGCCGACGGTGCCGCCGTAGGCTTCGCACAGAGCCTGATGGCCGAGACAGATGCCCAGGATGGGCACCTGACCGCGGGCCAGTTTGATCAGATCAATCAGGCAACCCGCTTCGTGGGGGGCACCCGGGCCCGGCGAGAGCACCAGCACGGCGTCCCCTTCGCAGGCGGCGATCTCGCTCATGATGCGGCTCGCCGGCAGGCTGTTGCGGTAGATCCGCACCGGATAACCGAGGGAGCGGAACTGATCGACGAGGTTGTAGGTAAATGAATCGAAGTTGTCGAGCAGGAAGATATTAGTGGCTGTTGATCCGGTACTCATTGGCTCACGTCCTTATGTTGCTCCTGCTGGGCGCTCAGGGCTTGCAGGGAGGTGCCATGGCTGGCTGCGATGGCGGCCAGTACGGCGGCCGCCTTGGCGCGGGTCTCGTCCGCTTCGGCCTGGGGCTTGGAGTCATAGACCACCCCGGCACCAGCCTGTACATGGGCCACGCCATCTTTCACGAAAGCCGAGCGGATGACGATGCAGGTATCCATCTCGCCTGCGCCGTTGATGTAGCCGACCGCGCCGCCGTAGCTGCCGCGGCGTTTGCCTTCCACCATGCGAATAAGCTCGCTGGCGCGGATCTTCGGTGCGCCTGTGAGGGTGCCCATGTTCATGCAGGCCTGATAGGCGTGCAGGGCGTCAAGATCCGAGCGCAAGGTGCCGACCACCTTGGAGACCAGATGCATCACGTGGCTGTAGCGATCCACTTTCAGCAGCTCTTTGACGTAGCGGGTACCGGGCTCCGAGATGCGGGCGATGTCGTTGCGCCCCAGATCCACCAGCATCAGGTGCTCGGCCACCTCTTTTTCGTCCTGACGCAGTTCCAGCTCGATGCGGCCATCGAGATCCCGGTTGATGCTGCCATCCGGGTTGAAGCCGCGGCGGCGGGTACCGGCGATGGGGTACATCTCCACGTCGCGGCTGGCGGCGCAGAATTTCACCGCGCTCTCCGGCGAGGCGCCAAACAGTGTGAAGCCCTCATCCTGCACGTAGAACATGTAGGGGCTGGGGTTGGTCTGTTTGAGGCGGCGATAGGCGGCCAGGGGGCTTGGGCAGGGCAGGGAGAAGCAGCGGGATGGCACCACCTGGAAGATGTCGCCACGGCGGATAAAGCCCTTGAGCTTCTCCACCTCGGCGCAGAACTGCTTGTCGCTCTTGTCCACGCTCATGCCACCGGTCAGGGGCTGGGTGGTCAGCTCGGCGCAGAGGGGTTGCTGGCAAATCTGTTTGAAGTCGGTGAGCCGTTCGGTCAGGCGGGTGTATCTGTCTTCCACCAGGCTTTCGTCGCAATCGCCGCCGAAGATGCAGGCCAGCAGTTGAGTGGTGCGCTCGATATGATCGATGGTGATCAGGGTCTCGGCCACGTAGAAGCAGTAGTCGGGGCAGTCGTTGCTCCCCTCCGGCACTTCAGGCAGATCTTCAAATGAGGCGATCAGGTCGTAGGCAAAGCTGCCCGCCATAAACAGCGCTTCTTTGCCGAGCTGGCAATCAAGCTCCCGCTGCAGGGTGCGCAGCACGTCCAGCACGCTGCTCCCCTTGAGGCGGGAATCTTCGTCCAGCTCCCGATCGGAGGCCGGGAAGTCGAGTTGCAATTCGCCATCTATCAGCGAGCGGGCCACCACCACGGGCAGCCGCTCGGCCAGCAGGCTCTGCAACTGGGCGCCGTTGTCGTTCAGGCTGCGTACCCGCACGGTGCGACCACGGCACTCGATGCGCAGGCAGGCATCCACCAGCAGCAGGCTCTGTTTGCCTGCCTTGGAGTCGATCTCCACCGATTCCAGCAGCAGGTTGTTGGGGCGGCCCTGACAGAGACGGGTATAGAGTGCCAGCGGATCGGCCACATAGGGGGCGTTGAGCTTGAGGGTATCGAATTCACCCAGAGGAAGGCGATGTGTGGCTGTCATAGTGCGTTCCCTTGCGTGTGATGCTTTTTACCGATGTTCATGACGTTGAATTCCTTAGAAATTTAATTGGTCCGGGGTGGCTGGTTCAGGGGCGCCATCGCCAGGTCAGCTTGCTTGTCTGAATTCTCGGTTTCATCACAGGTCCATTTGCCGGATAATAAAAAAGCCCGCTGGGGTCAGCGGGCTTTTTCTTTGGGTTCTTAATTTGCTGTCAGATTACAGGTACAGCAACGACCACACGCCCGCATGTCAGGGAGTGTGCCACCACCAGATGGTCAGGATGGAAGTCGTTTGCATGATAAAGTCCTGTAAAAAGATGTTTGCAATGAAGTGCCTACAGAAAACGATAAAGCCGCGGCCAAGTCAAGTCGCTTTTTAGCCTTCTTTCACCGATTTGCCATGAATGGTGACCTGACCACGAGAGCGGAATAACCTGATGAGATTCGATCTTCACTGCCATACCACTGCCTCCGACGGGGTGCTGAGCCCAGCCGAACTGGTGCGCCGCGCCGCCGAGAAACAGGTCGAGGTGTTAGCAGTTACTGACCACGATACCCTCGCCGGGCTTGATGAGGTGCGCCGCACTATCGAAGCCGAGCAACTGCCGCTGCGACTGGTAAGCGGGGTCGAGATCTCCACCGGCTGGGAGCATCACGAGATCCATATCGTGGCGCTGGGGGTGGATGAAAAAAATCCGCAGTTGACCGACTTTCTGGCCGGTCAGCTGGCGCGCCGTGAGGCGCGCGCGCTGGAAATCGGGCGTCGTCTGGAGAAGTGCCTCATCCCCGGCACCTATGAAGAGGCCAAGGCGCTCGCCGGCGATGCTGCCGTGACCCGTGCCCACTTTGCCCGGGTGCTGGTGGCACGCGGGGTGGCCGACAACATGCAGAAGGTATTCAAAAAGTACCTGAGCCGTGGCAATAAAGGCTATGCCCCGGCCGAGTGGCCCGAGATGAGCGAAGCCATCGCTGCCATTCACGCCGCCGGTGGGCTGGCGGTGCTGGCCCACCCCAGCCGTTACGATCTCACCGCCAAGTGGATCAAGCGGCTGCTGGTGGCCTTCAAGGCGGCCGGTGGCGATGCCATGGAGGTGTCATTGCCCCAGCAGAGCCCGCAGGAGCGGGCCAATCTGGGCCAGTGGGCCAAGGATCACGACCTCTATATCTCGGTGGGATCGGATTTTCACTTCCCCTCCAACTGGACCGAGCTGGGCCGCCACCTCTGGCTGCCCAAAGAGGGGATGCCCGTCTGGTTGGCCTATCCCGGTCACTTCGGGCTCACCACCGAACAGCATGCCGAGCTGCTGGCAAGCCGGTAACGGCGCCAGCGAAGCAGCCACAAACAGGTTAAGGTAGTGTCATGGGTCTTTGGCCCGTGACCATACGAGCGGGCAGGTATTGCTGCCCCCATTGCGAGAACAAGCTATGAGTCAGCATTTTTACGTACATCCTGAAAACCCCCAGGCCCGTCTGATCGGTCAGGCGGTACAGATCATCCAGAACGGCGGCGTCATCGTCTATCCGACCGACTCCGGTTATGCGCTGGGTTGCCAGATGGGTGACAAGGGCGCGCTGGAGCGCATCTGCCGCATCCGTCGCCTCGACGCCAACCACGATTTCACCCTGGTGTGCCGCGATCTCTCCGAGATCTCCACCTACGCCAAGGTCGACAACAGCGCGTTTCGCCTGATCAAGAACAACACCCCGGGCGCCTACACCTTCATCTTCAAGGCGACCAAAGAGGTGCCGCGCCGCCTGATGAACGAGAAGAAGAAGAGCATCGGCATCCGGGTGCCGGACAACAAGATTGCCCAGGCGCTCTTGGAAGCCCTCGGCGAGCCGCTGCTCTCCACCACATTGATCCTGCCGGACTCCGAGATGGCCGAGTTTGACCCGGAAGAGATCTTCGACAAGCTGGGCAAGCAGATTGATCTGGTGGTCAACGGTGGTTATCTGGGCGAGCAGCCCACCACAGTGGTCGATTTCTCTGACGACGAGCCGGTATTGCGTCGTCGCGGCGCCGGAGATCCAACCCCGTTTGAGTGATGTCGCTGAACCGGTGACAGTCCCTTCCGCCGAGACGGGGGCTGGCGCCGCGCTACCCATCGCGAAAGTCCTGGGGCAGCCCTATCACGAGCTGCCCCAAGACCTGTTCATCCCGCCCGATGCGCTGGAGGTGTTCCTCGATACCTTCGAGGGACCGCTCGATCTGCTGCTCTACCTCATCCGGCGTCAGCAGCTCGATATCCTCAACCTGCCAATCCTGCAGATCACCGCCCAGTACATGGAGTACGTGGAGCTGATGCAGGGGCTTAATCTTGAGCTGGCAGCCGAATATCTGCTGATGGCGGCCTGGCTCGCGGAGATCAAATCCCGCCTGCTGCTGCCGAAGGCGCCGGAGCTGGAGGATGAAGATGAGGGGGAAGACCCGCGGGTGACGCTTATTCGCCGCCTGCAGGAGTACGAGCGTTACAAGGTAGGGGCGGAGAGGGTCAATGAGCTGCCTCGGGTGGAGCGGGAGATTTATATCGCCACCGCCTTGCCCCCCGATTTTGGCGCCCTCAAGCCACTGGCGCCCGATGTTTCGCTGGTTGAGCTCGCCCTTTACATGCAAAGTGTGGTAAAACGCGCGACTCATTTCGAACATCACCAGATCCGCCGCGAACAGATCCCGACCCGGGTGCGCATGGCGGAGATCCTCGCCATGCTCACGTTGGGGCAGACCCTGCGCCTTGAGCAGGTGCTGCGCGCCGAAGAGGGGCGCATGGGTGTACTGGTGACGTTTCTGGCCCTGCTGGAGCTGTGCAAGGAGCAACTGATCTGGATCCTGCAGGCTGAACCACTCGGCCCAATCCATTTCGCATTGGCCGAGCAGAGCGAGGAGGGCAACCGTGGCGCTGCCCACTGAACGACTCAAGACCTTGATCGAAGCTGCGCTGTTTGTGGCCGGTCGTCCGCTCAATGTCAGCGAGCTGAAAAGCAGCGTGCTGGCCGATTATCCGGTGACCAGTCGCTATGTTCAGCTGCTGTTGGCCGAGATCAGGCAAGATTACAGCTCGCGGGGCGTCGAACTCAAAGAGGTCGCCTCCGGCTGGCGCTTTCAGGCGCGTCAGGAGTATGCCGAAGAGCTCTCGCGGCTCTGGAGCGAGCGGGCGCCGCGCTATTCGCGCGCCGTGATGGAGACGTTGACCCTGATCGCCTATCGCCAACCCATCACCCGGGCCGAGATCGAAGCGATCCGCGGGGTGGCGGTGTCGAGCCAGATAGTGAATACCCTGAAAGAGCGTGGCTGGGTGCGCAGCATCGGCCACAAAGAGGTGGCCGGTCGCCCCGAGCTGCTCGCCACCACCAGAGAGTTTCTGGATTACTTTAATCTGCAGAGTCTGGAGCAGCTCCCCGAGCTGGATCCGGAGCTGCAACCCCTGTTGCCCTTTGCGGTGGACGGGGAGAACGATGCCCGGTGAATGGCACCCAAGTGTGCCGATGTCACCGAGATATACATTTTTCAACTGTGGCGAGTGCTCCAACCGGCGTTTGTTACAGTTAACCCCGTTGCCCCTTTTACCAGTGGGCAGCGATCAACAATCAGGTAACCCCGATGAGTGAAAAACTGCAAAAAGTGTTGGCCCGCGCGGGTCACGGCTCCCGTCGTGAGATGGAGGCCCTGATCACCGCAGGTCGGGTCAGTGTGGATGGCAAGGTCGCCACACTGGGGGATCGCGTCGAAGTGAACGCCGTGATCCGGGTGGATGGTCACCAGGTCAAGACCCGTGCCGCAGAGGAAGTGATCTGCCGCGTACTGGCTTACCACAAGCCGGAAGGGGAGATGTGTACCCGTCACGATCCGGAAGGTCGTCCCACCGTGTTTGATCGTCTGCCCAAGATGGAAGGTGCCCGCTGGATTGCGGTCGGCCGCCTCGACGTCAACACCTCCGGTCTGTTGTTGTTCACCACCGACGGTGAGCTGGCTAACCGCCTGATGCACCCGAGCCACGAAGTGGAGCGGGAATACGCGGTGCGTGTCTTTGGCGAAATCACCGAAGCCATGCTGCAGCGTCTGCGCAAGGGCGTGCAGCTGGAAGATGGCACCGCCAAGTTCAACAAGATCAAACCGGCTGGCGGTGAGGGTCTGAACCAGTGGTTCAACGTCACCCTGACCGAAGGTCGCAACCGTGAAGTGCGCCGCCTGTGGGAATCCCAGGAAGTGCAGGTAAGCCGCCTGATGCGTATCCGCTACGGCGACGTCAAGCTGGATCGCGGCATCCCGCGCGGCGGCTGGCAAGAGCTGAAATTGCCGGAAGTGAACTACCTACGCGGTCTGGTCAACCTGCCGCCGGAGACCGAATCCAAGGTCGATCTGCAGCAAGATGGCAAAACCAGCCGTCACAAGCAGGCCGCCCAGATCCGTCGCGCTGTGCAGCGTCACAAAGAGATGCAGGGCAAAGAGCCCCGCGCTCGCGCCACCACCGCCCGTCGCAAGCCACAAGCTTCTACCCGCAACTCCGGTACCGGCAGCAAGTAAGCTGATAGCCTGTTGCGTACTGAACGCTGTTCAAGTGCTCAGTCGGCCAAGCAAAGGCCCGCACCAACTGGTGCGGGCCTTTTTCATCTCTAGCGGGTGACCTCCAGCTGCAGGCTGGCTCTGGTCATGTGGCAATGATTGCTCTCACACTCCTCAGTTGGCCGGTGTCATCCACTCTTTGTTGAAGTCACGGATAAACATCTCTCCCTCTTTGTTGCGGGCGGTGACCAGATAGAAGGTGACGTTCTGGCGAAACAGCGAGAGACGGTAGAGGGCGGCGTTGTCCTCCTCCGAGAGGTTCTTTTTCGAGGTGTCGTTGATGGGCACCAGGTCGACTTTGCCCTTTTTCAGTAGTTCGACACACTGGTTGAGGCGGTTGGTGGTTCTGACGATCAGATTCTGCTCGATGGTCACCCGCTCGATGGCATCGGAGAACCACCCCTTGGGCACGCAGGCGGTTTTCTGCTGCCAGGGCGGGGATTCCAGCCCCTTCTTGTCGGGCGTGGTGTACCAGGACTGGATATCGAAGGCGATGGGGGTACTGAACAACAGGGTGTTGCTGCGCTCGTTGGTCCAGGTAAAGGGGAAGGCGGCGATGGCGTTGCCCAGTTCGATGTTTTTAAGTCCTCTCGGCCAGGGTTGGTAGGAGAACCGCAGATCCGGGTGGCCCGCCGCTTTGAGGGTGGTGAGCACCTTGCTTGCCAGCTCGCCGCCATTGGCCAGCGTCGCTGAAGAGTAGGGGGGCAATTCGCCGGTGATAATTACCGCGCTCTGCACCGTGGCGGCCGGGAGCAGCGAGAGAGCAAACAGGGTGGCAAGAAAGCGAAGGGACGAGCGGAGGTGATAAGTGGCAGAGGGCGTGACCGGATAACGGATGTGCATGGCGGGTGACCTCACCTCTATCGATTGCTGACAGCGTAGCGGTTCTGGCAGGGAAAAAACAGACTCGATAAATGCTGTTGGTCGCGGCGTATGGCCCTTGGCGTTCCCTTTGGCGGGCGGAAGGGGTTGTGGCGGTTGCTCTGCTCCGGTGAGCTTGTTAGCCTGTGCAGCTCTGATAGAGGAGTGAACGATGAGCAAGGTACTTGATGAGCTGCTGGCGTTGCTGGCGCTGGAAAAAATCGAGGAGGGCCTGTTTCGGGGCCAGAGCCAGGATCTCGGTCTGCGGGCCGTGTTTGGCGGACAGGTAATGGGGCAGGCCTTGTCAGCCGCCAAGCAGACGGTCGAGACCGGCCGTCAGGTTCACAGTTTTCACTCCTACTTCCTGCGTCCGGGGGATGTGACCCGTCCCATCGTCTATGACGTGGAGAATATCCGTGACGGCCAGACCGTCTCCACCCGTCGGGTCAAGGCGATTCAGGGCGGCAAGCCCATCTTCTATCTCAACGCCTCGTTTCAGGTGCCGGCCGACGGTTTCGAACATCAGGCGCAGATGCCCACCGGCATCACCCCGCCGGAGGAGCTCAAGAGCGAGCTGGAGCTGGTGCGCCCCTACGAGAACCTGATCCCGGCCTCCCTGCGGGACAAGATCCTCTGCGAGCAGCCCATCGAGATGCGCCCGGTGACGCTGGTCGACCCTATTCGTCCGACGGTGCAGGATCCGGTGCGCCACGTCTGGTTCAAGGCCAACGGTCAGATGCCGGACGATCTGCGGGTGCACAAATACCTGCTGGCCTACGCCTCCGACTTCAACTTCCTGCTCACCTCGCTGCAGCCGCACGGGGTGTCCTACTGGGAGCCGGATATGCAGGTGGCCACCATCGATCACTCCATGTGGTTCCACCGGGATTTCCGCTTCGACGACTGGTTGCTCTACGTGGTAGACAGCCCGAGCGCCAGCAGCGGTCGCGGTCTGGTGCGCGGTCAGTTCTTCACCCGCGACGGGGTGCTGGTGGCGAGCACCATGCAGGAGGGGGTGATCCGCCGTCGCGGCAGTTAAGGCCTCAAAGCGGATAGCAAAACGGGGTGGCTTTGGCCACCCCGTTTTCGTTGCTGCGATGTGCGCGGGTGCTGCGGGATCAGCCGCCGCGCTGGTACTTGAAGCGCTTCTTGCGCCGGTAGGGATAGACATCCTCGAACACCCCCACCTTGATGTTGCTCTGCAGCATCTTCCAGTAGTTGGCGTCGAACATCTCCTTGTGCAGCTGCAACATGATCTCCCGCACCTGCGGCTTTTGCAGCAGGAAGGTGGCGAACTCCTCGGGGAAGATGTCGTTGGGGGCCACCGAATACCAGGGCTCGGCGCTCCACTCATCCTCGGGGTAGCGCGGCGGCGGGATCTGGCGGAAGTTACACTCCGTCATGTAGCAGATCTCGTCGTAGTCGTAGAAGACCACCCGGCCGTGACGGGTGACGCCAAAGTTTTTGAACAGCATGTCCCCCGGGAAGATGTTGGCCGCCGCCAGCTGTTTGATGGCGTTGCCGTACTCCTCCAGCGCGAGCCGGGTCTGCTGCTCGTCCGCCTTGTCCAGATAGAGGTTGAGGGGGATCATTTTACGCTCGGTGTAGAGGTGCTTGATCACCAGCTTGTCGTCGCTGATGGTGAGGGCCGAGGGCGCCACTGTCTTGAGTTCGGCAAGGAGTTCCGGTGAGATGCGATCCAGCGGAAACTCGAAGTTGGTGAACTCCTGGGTATCGGCCATCCGGCCAACCCGATCGTGCTGTTTTACCAGCCGGTACTTCGCCTTCACCTGCTCGTGGCTCACATCCTTGGGCGGGGTGAACTCGTCCTTGATCACCTTGAACACCACATCGTAGGAGGGGAGGGTAAACACGCTCATTACCATCCCCTTGATGCCGGGGGCGATGATGAACTGATCCCGGCTCTGGGCCAGATGGTGGCGGTAGTGGCGATAGAGCTCGGTTTTGCCGTGTTTCTGGCAGCCGATGGCGTTGTAGATCTCGTAATCGGGCTTGTGGGGCATGATCTGGCGCAGGAAGGCGACAAACAGCGCCGGTTCGCGGGCATAGACCATGAAATAGGCGCGGGCGAAGCCAAAGACGATGGAGGCGAGATCCGGCTCGAAGATGACGGTATCCACATAGATGCTGTGGCCGGTGCTGAGCAGGGGCAGGATAAAGGGGAAAACCTGATCCTTGACCCGGATCAGCCCCACCAGATAGGCCCCCTTGTTGCGGTAGAACACCTCTTTGAGCAGCTCGATGGCAAACGGCTCGTCATGGAGAATATGCGGCCCGTTCTCGGCAAGATGGCGGTGGATGTCGACAATATCCCGCTGCTTGTCCTCGTAGGGTAGGGTGAAACTGTAATCCCCCAAAAGCTGGCTCAAGGTCTGCGGCAAGTGGGCCAGATCGGTGCGATAGATCCGCAGCAGAGAGCTTAAATCCGGTTTTTCGCCACGGCTGACAAAGGGGTGGATATAGAGGTTCTCGTCGCGGATATTGCGATGGCGAAAGATCCGCCGATAGACGGAGTTGAAGAAGGACTCCGCCACCTCGAAGTTGTCACAACGGGGCAGCAGATCGCTGAAGGCACTTTTGACCCGCTTGAGCAGCTCCTGGGTGGCGTGGTGCTTCCCCATCATCTGGCGAATGGAGCTGGCGGTGGCCCCCACATGGTGGTCATAGAGGCGAATACGCTCGCGCCCGGCGAGCTGCACCCCCAGCCAGTCACTGTTCTCGAAGCGGCTCTTGCTGCCCTGGGTTATCTCGAGAAACCGGCTGTAAAACGACTCGAAGCGTTGCAAGATAGTCTCGGCGACGGCCTGTTCCAATGGCTGGTGCATCTCTCTCTTCCTTGTGATCTGTCGGGCCGATAGCGCGAAGGATTGGGTGTAATTTGTCCACACGTCAGGCCACTATCGCAACATTCAAACGTCTGTTCAAGTGGCAATTTTCGGGGATAAACGGTAGATTGCGCCCCTGTTTTGGTGATGGTTTAGCGACTGTTTGCTGTCTGTTTGAGAGGCCGTCCGGCCTGTGAGGAAACCCGATGAAGCTCTATTTTGTCCTGGTGGCACCTGCCCGACCTGCGAACGTGGGGGCGGCTGCCCGCGCCATGAAAACCATGGGATTCGATGCCATGCGACTGGTGGCGAGCCGGGTACACGAAGAGGAGGAGGCGAGCTGGGTGGCCCACGGCGCTCAGGAGATCCTGACTCAGGCCGAAGCGTTCGATACCCTGCCCGAGGCGCTGGCCGACATGGATCTGGTGATCGCCACCACTGCCCGTGAGCGCGGTCGCTACCAGCACTACCTCACGCCGGGGGAGATCCGCGAGCAGATCCGCAGCAAGCCTTCACTCAACAAGGTGGCCATCGTCTTGGCTGTGAGGAGTCGGGGCTCTCCAACGAGCAGCTGGCCGAGGTCGATCTCATCAGCTATCTGCCCCTCAAGGTGAGCTACCCGTCCCTCAATCTGGGGCAGGCGATCATGCTCTACGCCTACGAGATGAGTCAGCTGATGGATGAGCTGAACACCGACGGCGGCGCTGCGGTAGCAGAAAATTTTGATAATGCCGGGCAGGTTCGGGTGCTGAAAAGCAAAACAGCAGAATTGCTGGGTGAACTCGGAGTTTCGCAGGATGAAAAACTGCATCAATGGGTGATGGACCGGGTGCCCATGCTGCCGCAGCGGGATTTGAACATGCTCCACCTGCTCTGCAAAGACCTTGCGCGCCGCTTTGGGCGTGAGTAGCAAAGAGGTTTAAGTTGACAGCCCTGCGCCCGGCGCGGTATTGCTAAAAGCCAGTTTCGTTCACGAGTGTTCGTCATGCAGCTATTCACCAACATCATCACCACCACCATTATTACCGGTACCACCACAGGTGGCACTGGGGCCGGTTGATGCGCTGACGAACAAGCACAGAAATCAGAAAAGGCCCGTACCCACCCAGTACGGGCCTTTTTGTTGGATTGGTTTTTAGATTGAATTTCATAGATTTACAGGGAGAGAAAGCGATGAGAGTGTTGAAATTTGGCGGGTCTTCACTGGCCGATGCAGAACGTTTTTTACGGGTGGCCGATATTGCGGTCAACACCCACGGCCAATCTCAGGTAGCCCTGGTGCTCTCTGCACCTGCCAAGGTGACCAATCATCTGGTGGCGCTGGTGGAACAGACCAGTCGCGGCATGGATGCCAGTTCCACCCTGTTTGAAGTGAACGGCATCTTCTCCCGCCTGCTGGCCGGGTTGAAGGCGGCCTATCCGGCGCTCGATGACAAGGCGCTGCTGGCCCGTCTCACCAGCGAACTGGATCAGGTCGAGCGCCTGATGCAGGGCATCCGTCTGCTGGGCCTCTGCCCGGACAACGTGCAGGCGCGCATTCTGAGCCGTGGCGAGAACCTCTCCATCGCCTTTATGCACGAACTGCTGCGGGTGCGCGGTCTGGATCTGGAGCTGATCGTACCGGAAGATCTGCTGGTCACCGACGGCGGTTATCTGGAAGCGCACGTCGATATCGAAGCCTCCCGCCTGCGCTTTGCCGCCAAGGGTCTGCGTAGCGACTGTCTTTACCTGATGCCGGGCTTTACCGGTGGCAGCGACAAGGGCGAGACCGTGCTGCTGGGCCGCAACGGCTCCGACTACTCCGCCGCCGTCCTAGCCGCCTGTGTCGATGCCGAGTGCTGCGAGATCTGGACTGACGTCGAGGGTTGCTACAGCTGCGACCCCCGTCTGGTGCCGGATGCTTACCTGCTGAAAACCCTCTCCTACAAGGAGGCGATGGAGCTCTCCTACTTCGGCGCCAAGGTGCTGCACCCGAAAACCATCGCGCCGGTGGCCCAGTTCCATATTCCCTGCCTCATCAAGAACAGCTTCAACCCGCAAGGGCCGGGCACCCTGATCGGCCCCGAGAGCGGCGACGATGACCTGAAAGTGAAGGCCATCTCGGATCTTTCCGGCATGTGCATGTTCAACGTCTCCGGCCCCGGCATGAAGGGAATGGTCGGCATGGCCGGTCGCATCTTCTCAGCCGTCTCCCGCGCCGGGGTCAGTATCGTGCTGATCACCCAGTCCTCTTCCGAGTACAGCGTCAGCTTCTGTATCCACAGCTACGACAGTGAGAAGACCCGCAAGGTGCTGGAGCGCGAGTTCGAGCTCGAATTCAAAAACCAGCTGCTGGAGCCGCTGGATATCATCAGCGATCTGGCGATCATCTCCCTGATCGGTGACGGCATGCGCACCAGCAAAGGGATGGCAGCCCGCTTCTTCACCTCGCTGGCGCAAGCCTCCATCAATATCGTCGCCATTGCGCAGGGGTCGAGCGAGCGTTCCATCTCTGCGGTGGTGCGGGATCGCAAGGTGGCGGAAGCCATCAAGGCGTGCCACCAGAACTTCTTTGGCAGCCAGCAGTTTATCGATCTCTTTGTGGTCGGGGTCGGTGGCGTCGGTGCCGCGCTGGTGGATCAGATCGCCCGCCAGCAACCGGTACTGGCCGAGCAGGGCACTGGCCTGCGGGTGGTCGGCATCGCCAACAGCCGCCAGATGGCGGCCAACAAGGATGGCCTGAACCTCGCCAACTGGCGCGAACAGCTGGTGGAAGCCCGCGACAGCTTCTCGCTGGAAGGGGTGAAAAAGCTGGTGGAAGATAGCCATATCATCAACCCGGTGATCGTTGACTGCACCTCCTCCGAGGCGGTGGCCGTCCAGTATGCCGACTTCCTTGCCGCCGGTTTCCATGTGGTAACTCCCAACAAGAAGGCCAACACCGGCTCGCTCGATTACTACAAGGCGCTGCGCCGCACCGCCCGCCAGACTCGCCGCAAGTTCCTGTACGAGACCAACGTGGGTGCTGGCCTGCCGGTTATCGAGAACCTGCAGAACCTCATCAAGGCCGGTGACAAGCTGCGTGCCTTCGACGGCATTCTGTCCGGTTCGCTCTCCTTTATCTTCGGCAAGCTGGACGAGGGGATGGCCTTTTCCGAGGCGACCCAAATCGCCCGCAGCAACGGCTTTACCGAGCCGGATCCCCGCGACGATCTCAACGGCATGGATGTGGCGCGCAAGCTGCTCATTCTGGCTCGTGAAGCCGGCATGGCGCTGGAGCTCTCCGATGTCGAGGTAGAGCAGGCGCTGCCACCCGGCTTTGATGTGAGCGGCGACGTGGAAGCCTTTATGGCCCGCCTGCCGGAGGCAGACGGCTGGTTCCGCGACCAGTTCGCCGCCGCCCAGCGTGAAGGTAAGGTATTGCGCTATGTGGGCTCCATCGAGGGTGGCAAGTGCAAGGTCGCCATCAAGGCGGTCGGTGGTGACGAGCCGCTGTTCAAGGTCAAAGACGGGGAGAACGCGCTCGCCTTCTTCTCCACCTACTACCAGCCAATCCCGCTGGTGCTGCGCGGCTATGGCGCCGGTACCGAAGTGACTGCGGCGGGCGTCTTTGCCGACGTGCTGCGCACCCAGAACTGGAAGCAGGAGTTGTAAGCATGAGTTCAGACATGTACCAGAGCAGTAGCGTGGTCGCCTACGCGCCCGCCTCCAGCGCCAACCTGAGCGTGGGATTCGATGTACTGGGGGCGGCGCTCGCCCCCGTGGATGGCTCTCTGCTCGGCGATCGGGTGCAGGTAAAAGCGGCTGACGTGCCGTTCGCCCTCTCATCCGTGGGCCGCTATGCCCACAAGCTGCCGGACGATCCGAAAAAGAATATCCTCCATGACTGCTGGGTCGCCTATGGCGAGGCGTTGGAGAAGCGCGGCCTGAAACTCAAGCCGCTCGAAATGGTGCTGGAGAAGAATCTGCCGGTGGGCTCGGGGCTGGGTTCCAGCGCCTGTAGCGTGGTGGCGGCCCTTGAGGGGCTCAATGCCTTCCACGGCGCGCCGCTCAATGAGCACGACATGCTGCTGCTGATGGGGGAGATGGAAGGCAAGATCTCCGGCTCCGTTCATTACGACAACGTCGCCCCCTGTTATCTCGGCGGCATGCAGCTGGTGCTGGAAGAGCACGGCGTTATCAGTCAGGGCATTCCGGTGTTTGACGAGTGGTACTGGGTGGTCTGCTACCCGGGCACAGTGGTCTCCACCGCTGCCGCCCGCGCCATCTTGCCGGCCCAATATCGCCGTCAGGATTGCCTCACCTATGGCCGCCGCCTGGCTGCCTTTGTCCACGCCAGCTACACCGGGCAGGAGGGCTTGGCGGCGAGCGTCTTGAAAGACGTGATTGCCGAGCCCTACCGCACGGCGCTCATTGAAGGCTTTGCCGAGGTGCGGGCGCAGGCGGCCCAGAACGGGGCGCTGGCCACCGGCATCTCCGGCTCCGGTCCCACCGTGTTTGTGGTGATGAAGGAGCTGGCGCAGGCCGAGCGGATGAAGGATTGGATGGAAGCACATTTCGTGCAGAACGAAGATGGATTTGCCCGGGTCTGCAAATTGGACATGGCCGGGGCACGGGTAACAGGAAGCGAGCTATGAATCTCTACAACATCAAGGACAACAGCGAACAGGTGAGCTTCGCGCAGGCGGTGCGTCAGGGCTTGGGTCGCGAACAGGGGCTCTTCTTCCCCGAACAACTCGAACCGCTCGCCGATGTGGATGCCCTGCTCGATCTGCCGCTGGCCGAACGCTCTGCCCGCATCCTGAGCCACCTGCTGGGGGACGAAGTGCCTGCAGCGAAAGTGAGCGAGCTTATCAACGCCGCCTTCACCTTCCCGGCGCCGCTGGTGAAACTCAAGGATGGCACTTATGCCCTTGAGCTGTTCCACGGCCCGACCCTGGCGTTCAAGGATTTCGGCGGCCGCTTTATGGCCCAGTGCCTTGCGGCCTTTAGAACTAACGACAAGATCACCATCCTCACCGCCACTTCCGGCGACACCGGCGCCGCCGTGGCCCACGCCTTCTACGGGCTGGAGGGGATCGAGGTGGTGATCCTCTATCCCAAGGGCAAGATCAGCCCCTTGCAGGAGAAGCTCTTCTGCACCCTCGGCGGCAATATCCGTACCATCGCCATCGATGGCGACTTCGATGCCTGTCAGGCGCTGGTAAAACAGGCCTTTGACGACGAGGCGCTGAAAAAGGCCATTGGCCTCAACTCCGCCAACTCTATCAATATCAGCCGTCTGCTGGCGCAGGTTTGCTACTACTTCGAGGCGGTGGCCCAGTTGCCCAAGGCCGATCGCGCCAAGGCGGTCATCAGTGTGCCGTCCGGCAACTTTGGCAACCTCACCGCAGGCTTGATTGCCAAGGCGCTGGGGCTGCCGGTGAAGCGCTTTATCGCCGCCACCAACGCCAACGACACCGTGCCGCGCTACCTGAAAACCGGTCAGTGGGAGCCGCACCAGACAGTGGCAACCCTGTCGAACGCCATGGATGTGAGCCGCCCCAACAACTGGCCACGAGTAGAAGAGCTGTGCCGTCGCAAGGGCTGGGCACTGGAGACCCTTGGGTCAGGCATGCGTGACGACGCCCAGACTCGCGATGCCCTTAAACGCCTGCACCAGCTGGATTACCTCTGTGAACCGCACGGCGCCATCGCCTGGGATCTGCTGGGGGAACAGCTGGCCGAGGACGAAGTGGGGGTGTTCCTCTGCACCGCCCATCCCGCCAAGTTCAAGGAGTCGGTGGACGAGATCCTGCATCTGGATGTACCGCTGCCCGGCCCGCTCGCCAAGCACGCCGAGCTGCCGCTGCTCTCCGTTAATTTGCCAGCAGAGTTTGCCCGGTTAAGAGCGTTTTTGGTGGGTTAAGCCGCCGAGCTGAGATAATCGATAGAAATAAAAATCCCCCGGTAACGGGGGATTTTTATTTTCTGGATAGGGAAAGGTCAATCAGGTTTTATTGGGGGTCGATAAGCCGTGCAACCATGTGGTTCACCATTCGTACCAGCTGCTGGTTTCCTATTTCCCCCTGATTTGCTACCTGAGTGTGGATTGAAAGGAAATATTGGTTTGGGAAGAGTTAATCAATAACGAAGACGTCCCCACAAAATAGTGGGGAGGTTTTTCCATTTTCTTAAACTAATCAAGTTAGATGTGCTAGTACTTTATTAAAAAACCTTTAGTGTATTATTCATCTGTTTCTGCTAGCGCATTTAGTTCATCCTTATACGATGAAATAGGATTGTAGAGATTGTGAAAGGCTCTACCAATAGCACCATGAAACAACTTCATGTGAGGTTGTAAATCTGTACGACCTGCTGACAGAATGTGTTCGAATGATATTCCTGGATAGGGATCAATATAAAAAATCCTTTTAATACCTAATTGATACGCTTTTTTTGCACATAGTTCACATGGACTTGCAGTTGTAAAAAGAAATCCTCCTTCTATACCTGTCCCCCCATCTTTTGATAACTGTAAGAAAGCATTTTCTTCAGCATGTAGAGATCTTGTGTGAACTTGATTTTTATCTTTCTTAATTGAATTGTATTCTGATTTGAAACAGAAAGATATGTTGTATCCTTTTTGCTCAGCGCGTTGAAATTTTACGCTTCTTGTAGAAATTCGTTCCTTGAACGTAGAGTTGTTTCTTTCAAATGGGCTATATGCATCTTGGTCTGTATCATTTTTTAAGTCCCCCATAGAGCGAAGATTACAGGGAACTTGTCCATAAGGGGTGTCATTCCAACCTACAGCCTTGATCGAATAGTTGTTTTTGGTGATTACAGCGCCAACTTTTCTAGATAAACATCCAGAATTTAGTTTTGCTGTATAAGCTATTTGCATACAGCGTTCTTCTGCACTTGGAGTTATAATACCTGGTTTTTGTGCCAAGCATACAAATTTAATTAATTGATTTCCGATGCTTACTTCGCTTTCATCACCACTATTTATATATATGTCTGCCTTCTGGAGACAACCTTGAATATCTTGATCTGTAAAGCTTCTCTCATCATCTATATCCAAGCTAGAGTATTCATTTTTATCAATGTTATCTATGCTTTCTTGCGATAGACCTTTGGCTTTCAATCTGCTGGATCTTGTAGCTTCAGAGCATGAAATAGCTATTAAATAGAATGATGAATAGCGTTCTTGAAAATAGCTGGCTTCAAGAGGATTTCTAATCGCATCGATTACTATGTATGTATTCTTCCTATTTTCTTTATCCTCTTTTCTTAAGTTAGATAAAGCGATTTTTATTTTTCCGCAACAGTAAAAAACATGCCATTTTTAATTTTGCTATCAGTTACACAACCAGATCTTCGAGCGTTTTTACCTAGAAGTTGATAAAGCTTTATAAAACTTACGTCTTCAATTGATTGTTTGATTTTGTTAGTAATGGCAGGTAAGATTTCAGTGTATAATTTACTGGTGTTACATTTTGTTTTTTCATTTTTATAAAACACCAGCTGATCGATGATGAAATCGACATCAGAATTTCTGATATAATCTTGGGCCTTCAAAAAATCCTTGATTGTAGCTTCATTGTCTATATCTAAAAGCATCTGTGTCAGTATGGATGTTACTTTGAGGTGGATAAATGCTTGCCAGTTTTTATTGTAGTGTTGAATTAAAATACGTTGCTTTCTTTGTATGTTATCTTGCGGCTGCGTGCCAGAGAACAAAGAATGTTCAATTTTTTCTTTGGAAAGCATTTCTGATGCATAAGTACAACCACTTCCAGTTCTGCCCGTCATACCGAAAATGATAAAATCATCATTTTTGCTATGTAACTTCTCTAATGCTGAAGATAAGTATTCATTTGTTTTCATGTTTTTATTTTTCCAAACCATTAATATTTTCAATGTGACAAGACATATAATTTATTAATGTCTTTTTTATCTACAATGTTATTTTTTAGGCCAAAGTTGTATCAATGTAAATAAATATTACCGTCCCAGATTACAGCTTCCAAAATGCTCCATTAACCAGCGAGGGCAGCAGCCCATCACGGATGAATAGGCACCGGATGGCTATGTTAAGCCAATCGAATCTGGCCATACCAGTCAAAAAGTGACGTAAGTGTCAGTAATGACTGATTTTTTGCGCTGGCTCAATAAAAGGGGGTAGCTGGAGGCGGGATTCCCATGGCCCTTGATTTTATTGGGGTTGGCGGGTGTGGCGGGAAAGTAGGGGGCAGGCTTGCCGTTGAGGAAGGGCTGGCTGGGGACAATCCCGCTCTGCCAATCGGCGCTATAGTGCGGGCGATAGTTGCCCTGTGCTCCGCTCCCAAGCTGGCGAGGCGGGGGATCTGCGGCAACAATCAGCTGTTGCAATCACAGCAATTTGCAACACATCGTCATGCAAATATGACCATGCAAACACATCACCAGATAGAGAGGAGATCTCCCATGAAGCGTACCATCCTGTTCGGCCTGCTCTGCGGCAGCGTGCTGCTGGCCAATCCGGTCTTTGCCAACGACACAGCCCAGTTGCAGTGTGAGGCGCAGGCCGCAGCCAAAAAGCTTAACGGCGCCGCCAAGACCAGCTTTGTCGGCAAGTGTGTGAAAGATGCAGCTGGCGCTGCGACCGGCGAGTGCGAGAAGGCGGCCGCCGACAAGAAGCTGGCCGGTGCGGCCAAAAACAGCTTTATCCAGAAGTGCGTGAAGACGGGCGCGGCGATGGATCCGGCGGCCAAGTGCGAGAAGGCGGCGGCCGACAAGAAGCTGGCTGGCGCTGCCAAGAACAGCTTTGTCCAGAAGTGCGTGAAGGATAGCGCCGCCAAGTAAGGCATTTTCTCATCCGGTGTGTTTGCGGGGGGCCCATCAGGCCCCCCGCGCTTTTTTGGGGCGCACTGATGGCGCAACGCACAAACCTTGTATCGGGGCGGCAATAGCGACACTATTGACTCCTTTTATGGATTCCGCAGAGGCGCAGCCATGATCAGTCGTGACCGGACGAGGCGTTGGCGAGCCCCATTTGTGCGGGATTAGGCGCGATAAGGGAGCAGAGCAGGATGATGGAAGGGACGCAATGGCGCTGGCTCAATGAACCGGCCCAGTGGCACCAGACAGAGGGCGGTTTGCAGGTAGTCACGGATAAGCAGACCGATTTTTGGCGCAGCACCTGGTATGGTTTCGAGCGCCACAGCGGGCATGTCTACGGCTGCGAGGTGGCGGGTGAGTTTACCTTTCAGGTCTGCGTCGAGGGGGAGTTCACCACCCTCTACGATCAGGCGGGGCTGATGCTGCTGCAAGACGACGAACACTGGCTCAAGGCCGGTATCGAGTACAACGACGATCAGCCGATGATCGGCAGCGTGCTGACCAATCCGCGCTCTGACTGGGCCACCGGCATTTTCCCCGGCAATCCACGCCGCTTCTGGCTGCGGCTGACCCGGCTGGCCGATTGTCTGCGTTTGCAATACTCCACCGATGGCAAGGTGTGGCCGCTGCTGCGCCTCGCTCCGTTCCCGCCAAGCGAACGCTGTTTTATCGGGGTGATGTGCTGCACGCCGGAGCGGCAGGGACTGGCGGTGCGCTTCTCTGACTTGCGCCTCACGCCGCCCCTTGGCAAGGCGCTCCATGATTTGAGCTAGGCCAGCGGTTTTGCCTGCGACATTGAGCCAATAAAAAAGCGCCCGCAGGCGCTTTTTTCATTTGGCAGGTAGAGCCTTAATTAGCTGATCAGGCTGGCCCACAGGTCATATTCGTCGGATTCGTCGATCCGCACCTTGACCATGTCCCCCGGCTTGAGGCCGGTTTCGCCGTTGAGGTAGACCAGACCGTCGATCTCCGGCGCATCGGCGAAGGAGCGGCCAGTGGCACCCTCTTCGTCCACTTCGTCGATGATAACGGTCATCTCCTGACCCACTTTGCGGGCCAGCTTGCGGATGGAGACCTGCTGTTGCAGCTCCATAAAGCGCTGGAAGCGCTCTTCCTGAATCTCTTCCGGTACCGGATCCGGCAGCTCGTTGGCCAGCGCCCCTTCGACCGGGCTGTATTTGAAGCAGCCGACGCGATCCAGCTCCGCCTTGTCGATAAAGTCCAGCAGCATCTGGAAATCTTCCTCGGTCTCGCCCGGGAAGCCGACGATAAAGGTGGAGCGCAGGGTGATCTGCGGGCAGATCTCGCGCCACTTCTGGATCCGCTCCAGGGTGCGCTCGACGGTACCCGGGCGCTTCATCAGTTTGAGGATGCGCGGGCTGGCGTGCTGAAGCGGGATGTCGAGGTAGGGCAGTACCTTGCCATCGCGCATCAGCGGGATGACGTCATCTACGTGCGGGTAGGGGTAGACGTAATGCAGACGCACCCAGATGTCGAGCTTGGCCAGCTCTTCGCACAGGGCAACCATGCTGGTCTTGACCGGCATGCCGTCGTAGAAACCGGTGCGGTGCTTCACATCGACGCCGTAGGCGGAGGTGTCCTGGGAGATCACCAGCAGCTCCTTCACGCCCGCTTCTTTCAGGCGCTTGGCTTCTGCCAGTACGTCGCCGATGGGGCGGCTCACCAGATCCCCGCGCATGGAGGGGATGATGCAGAAGGTGCAGCGGTGGTTGCACCCTTCGGAAATCTTCAGATAGGCGTAGTGGCGCGGGGTCAGCTTGACGCCGTGGGCCGGTACCAGACTGGTGAAGGGGTTGTGCTGCGGCTTCTCCACATATTTGTGGACGTGACCCAGCACCTCTTCGTAGGCGTGGGGGCCGGTGATCTCGAGCACCTTGGGGTGGATCTCGCGGATCTGATTCTCTTTGGCGCCAAGGCAGCCGGTGACGATCACCTTGCCGTTCTCGGCCAGCGCTTCGCCGATCGCTTCCAGCGACTCTTGCACCGCGCTGTCGATAAAGCCGCAGGTGTTGACGACGACCAGCTCGGCATCGTCATAGCTGGGCACCACATCGTACCCTTCGGTACGCAGCTGGGTCAGGATGCGTTCTGAATCGACCAGGTTTTTGGGGCAACCCAAGCTCACAAAACCAATCCTTGGATGGTGAGACCTAATAATGCTGGAAGTCGCTTGTTGGACAGGTTGGTCGTCCGATGGCTGAACCCGCGTAGTTGCAGGTGTCAGGCTGTCTGAGCTAGGGTCAAAACGGTTGACGGTCATAGAGGATCGCTGGTCACTAATGCAAAAAAAGATTGCGGATTATACCTGATGAGCGGGAAAGAGGAAGAAGTGATGTGTGCATTTTTTAACCTGTGATATTAGATTTCAATGCGCGATATTTTGTGTCTTTTCTTGAGAGGTGATGACGATGCGATCATCAACAACAGTGTCCTCGGTCACGAGTTCTGACTCGAATTCCTCATGCCAGTGTCTACAGCCTACAGCATGAGGGGGAGATCTACACTAAACAGTTAGGCAGTGCCGATTTGCTTGCAACCTGCGTCATGGATCGCAGTCTGGTGCTGATCATCCTGCTGGTTGCCGCGAACTTCGCTGCCAGTACCAGGAGTTGCTCGTAAGCAGAGTAACTCTTGACTACACCGATACGGGCACAGGTAATTGTCGATCTGATAGTCTGTATTGAGCATGGGGTTTGTCAATAAGTAATAAGTCGACGGGGGGGATAGGTAAAAACCAGCATTGTTGGTTGTAATTTAGTCAAGGGAGGTGATTTTTAACTTCTTTTCACATCCCCCCACTTGAAAAATTCTAAAAATTGTCCATTTACTAATAATAAGAGAGGTAATAAAATTTTAGCGTTTCAACATTCCGCTGCTACGCAGCGAAGAGAAACCAGTTTTACTACCCCTCGCAGGCTTTTTATTGAAGAGAAAATATGAAAGTCTCTCTTGTATATTAAATTTTATTATGCATGGGGCATGCAATAAGTACGCTTATCACTGATAAGCAGAAAGCAGAAAGCAGAAAGCAGAAAGCAGAAAGCAGAAAGCAGAAAGCAGAAAGCAGAAATGTGCCGATCTTCCTTACTTGCCAGTTGGTCAAAGAAGTGACATTCAATATAATTAATATGTTTACGTGGTCACGTTCTTCCTGCTTATTTTGACCAAACTCATCGGCTGACCATCATGTTCTCGGTGCCACACCATCACGGACTTTGGTCAAGTATCTTTTTATCATTGGAGTCTATCGTCATCTACACCGAATATGCGCAACCTTCATTTCGCGCTTGAGCAAGCGTATCTTGAGAAAGAACAAGACATCGCCATGGTGGTGGTATTATTACGGCAGTATGACTGCGAACCCTCGTTTCTCCTTGCTACTTCCTAGCCTGAAATATATAAGTGGAAATTAATAATAGAGAGTATGGATAGTTTATTTCTGATGAGGTGATTATTTTTTGATGGGGGTTGATATCTAGTGTTTTTGGATATAACCTTCCATTTAAATGTTTGCTAGTGGTTATATACCGTGTGTCGGCAATAGTGTTTGTGTTCAGAAAATGAACGGCGCTAAGTGATTGTGTCGTAGCTGGGCATCTGGTCTAGGCATGTCTGCTTTAATTTAATTCAACTGTACCGGTAGCGTACAAGTATAGTTGTGTATCTAGCATATATAGCCTCGTCATAGAATCAATTTTTGGAGATGTTATGGATTTAAGGTCGTCTGCACCAACACTATATCTGTATAGTCGTGTAAGTACGGATAAGCAGGCCGCCGGTAATAAAACTGGCGTACAACGTCAGACTGAGGGGGCTTTGGTTGATGCAACAAAGTTAAAATATAGTAACATGCCTGTTATCTATATGTCAGATAACGGAATGTCAGCCAGTAAGGGGGAAAACATTGAACATGGATGTCTGGGGAGGTTTATTGAACTAAGTCGTTCAGGTCATATTGCACCCGGCTCTGTATTGGCCATGGAAAACATCGATCGTTTCTCTCGCTTAGCGTTAACAAGAGCCAGTGAGTTCTTAACCTGTATTCTCGCAGCCAATATTGTTGTTTATACATGGATTGATGGGGCAGTATATCAAAAAGATAATCTTGCATCCGCGATTTTGTCACTAGTTAAACTTGAAAGCAGCAATGATTATACAAATAAACTTTCTGCTCGGGTTACTGGTGCAGCTCGTGTTGCATTAAAGCGTCATCAAAATGGTGAGTGCGATGCAGATGGTTATCCAGCTGCAATTAATGGCTTCGGTAAAAATAAATTTTGGGTTGATACGACAACTGGGTTTGTACGCCCTCATCCATATTATTTCTCTATAGTTAAAGAAATGATTATGATGATTCGAGAAGGGAGGGGGCATATAGCAATTAAAAAGCATTTAGATGAAAGTTATACCCCCCCTACAATAGCTCAAAATTCTAATAAAGAGGGGTGGGGAATAAATCTTATTAAAAAGATTATAAGTGATCGTGCAGTTTTAGGCGAAAAAATAATTCATATTGATGGTCGCGAGCATCTGTTGGTAAATTATTATCCCGCTGTTTGCACTGAGGCTGAATTTGCACAAGCTAAGCGAGTGCGTAGTGAAAAAAAACAGTTTACTAGTAAGATGAAAAACGCTGCGGGCATTGTTACTGGAATGCGTATAGCCACTTGTGGGGACTGTGGCAGTTCACTACAGGTCTACCGTAGTAAAGCCGGAAAAAAAGATGAAAAGCTCCGTTATAAATGCAGCGGAAGGTCAGACACTTCGGTGAAAAGCTGCACAGCTGCAACATTTGATAATAGATATTTTGAGTATGCACTAATGTTGCTGATTGGCAGCGTGATACTTCAGCCTAAAAAAAATACAAATGAGAATAAAGTTGCTTCGATTAAAAATAAAATAGAATCGATAAGTTCAAAAATAGAAATCATGATTCAATCTGTGGGAGCAACCACAGAGGGAGATATACATATTCTGTTGACTGAACGACTAGATAAATTATCTAGGGAACGTAAACAGTTAAATGAAGAATTGACCATTGAGATTAGTCATGCGGAGGCTTCTATTAACCCAGATATATATATGCTGATACCACCAAACTACATTGACTACAATCAGGCTGATATAAGGAACGAGGTAAGGGATATAATATATAAGACAGTAAAATCAATAAAGGTGCATTCTGTTACTGGCTGTTTCTATATTCAGGTTGAGTTGTTTGGTGGAATGAGTACCGATGGTATTGTTATTGACAATAAGTATATCTCCGACTTCGGTTTTGATATGCACCATCAGCAGGAGAACGAGGAAGCATTCCTGGCTTACAATAAATTTGTCAATAACTTCGAGTGTATCGATAAAGATGGAAAGTTAATTAGAATGTTAGACTTGGTGAATGGCACTGATTTTATAATTTCTGATGAACTATATCTCAATCAAAGGGTAAAGGTTTTAAAGGAGAAGCCTATGACTGAGGAAATGCGTACTGCTATTGAAAAATTTGAAACTTGGGTTCCTAAAATCCAGTAATTAATATGCCGGTTAGTGATAAGGATTTTTGCCATTGCTAATGGTTGATATGTAAAATCACTAAATTATTCTGCTAAGATAAATAATGCTGTATATTCACGGCATGATGTGTAGCGTCATGCATATGAATGAGCAAAAAAATGAAATTTTGTGGTGGCCCCATGCAGCGCAAGCTGCAAGACTGAAAGAATCCACCAAAATGGAAATGAGATTCAACTAAACCACCAATTTCTCTACATATTTTTTGATACCCAACCTAGTATTTTCTAATGCTTGCTGTAGCGCCACCCAGCAGCAATAAATCCAGTTTTTCATTAGCTCCGGTCTGTTATTTTAACCTCGCAGTTCCTTTCCAGTAGGCATACTTGCGGGAACGAACTCTAGGCGTGTCAATTCTCTCTAGAAAACGTTGTTTTTTTTCTTTAAAAATAGCATCTTAGACTATGAGTGTCTTGTAGCTTGCTCGATGACTACCATATGAATTTACCCTATAGCTGCTTCCAACATTTTTTGAGCTGTGCATGGCAAGGTAAATATGGGAAATGGTTAAAATTACCTTACCCTAGTGCATCTTAATAGTTAGGAAATTAAAATTTCAGATACCACTGTATCTTTCAAATTAGTATATTTTTCAATGCTTCACAGCGACCATTCTCACAGTAGCCCCACCAGTCAGTCTTTTGACCAATGATCGCTACTATGGATGTGCTGTTTTTAGGTAAGCCTTTACGCCAACTAGATACGTCAGTGGCAGAGGGCAAAGGATTCGATTCAGGATGGGTATGCCACTCACCTATGTAAGTAAGATAGCCTCCTGATGTGTGCCAAAGTTGATCAACCATAACTTGATGGTGTTGTTTTTTACGTACAAAACCAAAACGCGATGCTTGGTCGTAGGGACTAGGTTCTGTAACGTGAGTTATTATTATATGAGGTGGCCGAATTTCTCCAATAAATACACCTCCTTGCTCAGGTTGACTGTGATGTAACTGCCGATATCGATTTAAAATATGAAGTACCGCAGTCTCAACGATTATTAGTCCACCAGCTCTATTACTCAAGGTCAGCTCAGCCTTGACGTCAGGAACAAACACTACATTCTCCAAATTTTTTCAGCTTTCTACGCTTATGATGAATTACATTACCTGTCGAGTGTTGAGCATAGGTCCAGGGAAGCTTATCCTGAAGAGTATTCAGCACGGCCTCTTGAATTAGTGCGGCAGTAATTGTGCTGACGCTAGCATCATAGGGTGTAAAAATGCTGCCGCAGGAAACTCGATGAGGAGCTACAGGTCTATCGACCTCCTTGAGGATCTCGAGACGCTTGGCACATTCATAACAGGCTTTTCCATCGTCGATCATAACAACAGACGCTTGACCATAAGCATCATTGTAGCCGTGGATGATGAAGGGAGGACGTTGGGTAGAAGCTCGAGCCAAGTAACTGAGCATTTTACTTGTTGGGGCGTGACCAGTAGCATCGATCACAATATCATAGCCACGAATATTATCTTCATTCATTTCAAAACGATAAGGTTTGACATCTATTCTTGGATTGCCCAAAGAGTCACGCTTTATTAGCTTACTTAGGGCCTCAGCTTTATTCCAACCGATATAAGTGGCTGGGAGAGCATGCCGACTCAGATTGCCTGGAGACAGAATGTCACTGTCACAGAGAACTAGCCGACCGGTATTGCCACGCCCTGCTCCTACCTTGGCAAGCAGCTGAGCAGCAAAGCCACCAATGGTGCCGCAGCCAATTATCAAGATTTGCTTGTTCTCAAGATCAAGGAAAACAGGTCTGTTGCGCCGTTGAAGCTCTTGGTCGCTTATCGAGCTCACATTTAAGCGAGAGAATGCGGTCGTTGCGGATTTTGATCTGAGCATAGGAAGGGTAGAGCCGAGCTTTAGTTTGTGTTTACCTCCCCTAGATTTAGCTCGTTCCGTTGTACGGTGTTTCAGGATCGTCTGGGTGGCTTTACTGAAGCAGACTTCAAAGCCAATGATGCCTTCGTTCGAAATATCGAACAACACCATTTGCCTGCCCTTGGTGAGCCTGGTGAGTATTCCATTGGCCAGTGAGTCATGAGCAGGGAGGTCAGCAGATTTTAACCAATCAAAGACTTCCCTGAGTGATTGAGGCGGCCATTTACTTGGTGCTATCGCAGTGTTGTTAACTCTGACAACGGTCACGTCGCCATCAATGCCCACAGCCGGTTTTTCTCCTCGTAACCTAAACCAGTCATCCCTTTGCCCAGCGTTGCGGAAGACAACATATTCTTTGTCTGTTTGTCCATCTGCTGAGGTTGCCACTTTCAGCGACTTGTATGAGAATTTTGTACCTGAAAGCTTGCCTGCATCACCATAAATGTAAGCATCCACGACCCCATTCCAGTAGTTCACAAACTCGGTTTGAAATTCCTCTTGCCGTTGATGGCCAGCTGTTACGGCATTGTCCAATGCTTGCTGGATCAGGCTGTTTAACATGGTAATTACAGCAGGTGGGTGTTGGGGATCCCAATCGGCAGTGTCCTGGTTCACCAAACATAATCTTTGGAAACTGCTTATGTGAGGTAAGGCCATACCGATTAAGTTGGCAGGGCGACTGATAACGTAAGTTTCCGGCAAGCGACTAAGATCTTCTCTTGGCCTAACTACAGCAATAATGAATTCGCCTGCCTGTGTTTGGTAGGCTTTTATATAGGCTGGACACTCTCTCGGTAGAGAAATTGGTAGGCCGGTGATGTTGCGACTCTCGACATATCGAAAGCCGCTATGTAATAACAAGTTATGGATAGTCACTATCAACCACTCGTCATTGAATCGGTCATTTGGCTTTGTCGTTGAGGTTGTCGTTGTTGTTGGTATGCAGGTATGGCAACCCAAGGCTTGATAAGCTCTTCGTTTACAACACTGTCACCAAAAAGTCCATTTAGAGTTTTCAGTACTTCGTTCTTTGTTGAGAGCCTATTCAGTGCTCGATTAAGTTCTTCGTGCAGAGTCTCTGCTTTCGAGATAATGCTCTGAACCGTATTATCATCCATCTTTTCCTTGGGAAACAACAAGCGACCTTCATCTGAGGCATCTGGACTTTCCACTCCATCCCTTAACTTGGTGGCCAACTGTTCTGTTACTTTTAACAAAAGTTCACCATGATCTTTTGTGTCAGGCATAGGTGTATTATCAAAGGTGTCAACGACGCATTTCATAAGAGCTATGGAGGATAATTCAGGAGATTTCCACTGCACATCTCGCCAAGCCTTCAGGTATCGACAGACCTGCCGCATAGGGTCACCATGTCGCGCTACTGCGCTCCTGAACCAACGCGCAACGATTTCTGGATCTGACTTAATCCACTTATCCTTTCCTCTGACAGCCAAGTAAACACAATTTTCATCAAGCTTTCGAGTGGCTGACTTACTGAGAACACTTTCATTCAGTGAATCCATCCCTGCGACAGAGTTCAATGCCACTTCTCGAGTTTCAAACTGATCTCTTGGGATTGCATACATGGGCACATCTACATGCACATTTCTATCTTCGATGACAATACGTCCACAAGTAGGCTTCTTTAATGCTTTCCAGTTGTAGTTTTCTTCTGCCAAAGATGCTAGCGATGCATCTACAAGTAGGAGAAGAAGCTCATGGCCGACTAACGGTTGCTCTTTGAACATATCCATAGGCATGTATGTACCATCATCAATGTCCATCTGTTGTGGCGGTTTATGATATGGCTTGTTCAGTGTTTTGTACTTGTAACTTCCTTGAACCCAAAATCTTGGCTCTGTATTCAAGAAGGCTCCGCGTGCGTCATCACTCATATCCAAGAGCAGTTTCACAACTCGCTGGACATCTGCATTGTCAAGATAGCGCAGGTTGGTTTTCCTAATTGCACTTTCTACGAGTTGGATATTCGTTGAGCTCCGAGAACGGCTGGCCAGCATTTTGACGACATCTTTTGCTTCTGTGAATACACCCTTTGTCCGAATTCTGATCGTGTCCTTAAGTTTCTCGAGAGAAGCCTTGTCGGTGCTGGTAGGCTCCAGTCTTTTCATGAGACCGTCATTGGTATTGGTAAGATATAGATGTGCTGACCATTTCATTCTGACGCTTCCTTACGGTCGGTGGGGTGAATGAAGGCTGGAGCCTCCGTGCTAAAGAAAGTCTCGATAAGTGCTTTTTTGCCAGTAGCTGTGGTTGCTACAGATTTTCCCCACGCGACAAGTGCTTTCAGTGACTCTTCGCTCGCATTGTCTAACGAGATGACTCGAGCCTGTTGATCAGGCACGGTTTCATCAAGCGAGAAATAGCAAGGGGGCATGCCTTCTCGATTTAGTGCCTTACCGGCCATGAACCCGTGCATTTTCTGCGAGGAGGACATGACTGTCTCAATGAGTGCCTTTCCACCGCCCCAAAGGCCAAAGTACCCAGGGAACCACCTAGAGATGTTATTGGGATTGATACAAAAATCGTTGGAGAGGGTTCCAATATTAAGAATTTTGATATCGTTTGCTGTTATACCCTTAAACTCCTCATCATCCAGATAATTCAGCGCTTCATGATAGGCGACGAATGATGGATTGTTTGCTAGTAAGCCTCCATCGGCAAAATACGCACTCTGCCACTCGATATAGTGAGGTAGGAAGTAGGTGGGGGCAGCAGATGTAGCCATGGCTACATCAACCAAGGTGAATTGATCATCTCGGGTGAACAGGGAGTTATGACAGGTTTTGATGAACAAAGGGCGACCTGTGCTCAGGTTGACCGTTGGGATGAGCAGGCGTCGTTTTAGCGATCTGACCGTCTTGCCGGTTCCCACGATCTCAGTCACTGCTTTTTCCAGGTTGTTAGCCTTATAGAGAGGGCTCAGCAACAGCTTACCTAGCTGGTATATGTTTCGAACACAATTGGGCACCCAACTCTGGCGAGGGAAAATATCTGGAGCTGCTTTGTGAAACTTGCCCTGCAAGTCTCTAGCTTTCTGACCATCAGCCAAAGCAATGGCAATTATTCCGCCGATGGAAGCCCCGGTGATCATGTCGAAGTAATTACCGATGGCCAAATCAGGATTGTTGTTGCGCTCAGCCAGAACCCGTTCTAGTTCCGCTAAAATGGTAATTGAGAAGAGACCACGCACCCCTCCACCGTTCAAAGACAGGATTTTGAATTGCTTGTTAGAGTCGTTCATGGAGCCTCCATTAGAACCGTACACAATATGCGGGGATTCTGTGCTCACTTCAATGGGGAGAGTAAAAAGAACACTGTAACGGCTACTCTACGGCGCTGTTGCCAAAATGAACTGTTCTGATAACAGCTAACCCTGCTCCAAGTTACTGTTACTCTTTGGTCTTTTCTCCACGGGTCACCTGCCTTGGTAGAACCACTCACTGTGCAGTATGAGCGGGCACAGGCCAACATATATCGGCGATGAATGAGGCTAGAAAAGCTTATGAAATGCGTATTGCACGTCATTCCAGATATGTAGTTATGTTGAAGCTCTGCGGGCTAGAGCTGCATCCTCATTACTTGCTCTGATAGTGTGCTGCATGTGTTATATTCAGCTCAAATGTTGAGCCGAATGATGGGATAGGTCGGCTCATTATTGAGACCCTAGCACGTTGGATGAGGAAATAATGGAACCATTTTGGATTTGGCAACAAGCCGACTGGCCCCATTTTCGTTGGCGGGATAGCGAGATATTGCCCAGATTACGGCAGGTGCAACGCAGGCAGGGAATTCTAATCGGTAGTCATTCCAGGTTGGGGAACCCCGACCAAACGTTGGACACGTTATTGGCTAACATCATCGCCTCGTCCGCTATCGAAGGCGAACGCCTCAATGCACAATCCGTGCGTTCATCCCTGGCTAGGCGGTTAGGGAGCCCACAAACTCAGTCCTATCCAGTATCAGAGCGCTCAGAGGGGCTCGCGGCCATGATGCTGGATGCCATCGACAACCATGAACAACCACTGACAATTGAACGACTTTACCAATGGCATCGTTGGCTGTTCCCCGCCAACGAATGGTCGGTGCAGCCAGTGAACGTAGGGCAGTTGCGAGGAGATGAGCCGATGCAGGTTGTCTCTGGGCGTGTTGATCGCCCCACCGTGCATTTTGAGGCACCGCCCAGAGCAACTCTGGACGATCAACTGGCCGAGTTCATCCCCTGGTTTAACCAGACTCGGCATGACCCCACGATGGATCCGCTTCTTCGTGCCGCAATCATCCATTTCTGGTTCGTGACCCTGCATCCCGTTGATGATGGCAATGGGCGGCTCACGCGGGCACTGACCGATCTCGCGCTGTCACAGGCTGACAGCCACAGCATCCGGCTGTATGCCATGTCAGTTGCCATTCTAGAGCTGCGGGGTGACTACTATCGAGCGCTTGAGTCAGCGCAGAGGGGCTCGCTAGATATTACCTCCTGGATCTGTTGGTTCCTCGACACACTGGATTACTCCATAGAGTTGGCATTACAGGTTATTGATCGTTCTCTTGCCAAAAAACATTTCTGGTTGCAGCACTGTCATGATGGTCTGAGTCCAGAGCAAACCAAGGTTATTAACCGTTTATTGGATGGCGGCCAACAAGGTTTTGAAAATGGCATCAACGCCAGCCAATATCAAAAAGTCACCGGAGTCAGCAAGGCGACGGCTACACGCCATCTGGCCGAATTGGTGGGTAGGGGGTGCATTGAGAAATTACCTGGTGGCGGACGCAATACACGCTATCAGATCCGCTTGCACACCGAGGGAGTTTGAAAAAGCATCGCCATGGGGCGTTAATTTCATCTGGTAGATGAAAGCTGCGATTGGTGTACAAATGACGCTATTTAGTTAAATGTTGACGCCATGATGTGTGCCGTCAGGCATATGAACGAATAGACTTAACCGACAGTCATGGCTCTCAACTAATCTTTTGAGTGATAACAAACTATCGAGAATATCGGGATCTATTGCAGGAACATCACCAGGCCCGAGATTTGAAAGCAGTTTGGTCACACTGAGACGTACCAGTTGCTCTTCGGCCAGAGCCTTGGCTCTCTGGACAACCTCGGGTGATTCGGATGAAATCATATCCTCCAATGTCCTCCCCATACGGTGCTCCTACTACAGATAGAATTAAAGGCCCACGCCGAGCTGGCATGGGCTCTCAGCACTAGATCAAAAACTCTTCCAATGCACGACCATTAGCCACTGCTTCTGCGATGGTCTTGGGCATGCGACCTTGGCCAGTCCAGGTTTTCTCCTGACCGTCTTCGGTGTATTTGTATTTTGCAGGACGAGGAGCGCGCTTGCTCTTTACTGTACCCTCTGCTTTTGCAGTGGTTGCAGTACCAACAAGCTCACTCGGATCTATGCCCGCTTGTTTCAGCAGCTCGGTAAACTCAGCCAGTTTTTGCAGGCGTTCAGCGGACTCTTCTCTCAATTTGCTCTCTTGCTGCTCACGCTCAGCAAAAATCTCTTCGAATTTTTCTCTGATTTCGACCAGCTGCTCGAAAGAGAGCTCGCGCAATGCAGCTCGCAGACTACGAATATTCATCAGTATTTTCAAAAAATCGTTCATTTTTATCCTCATGTATCACATTTTTATATCAGGAAAATTATCTCTCAATCCCAGCATCAGCTCCACTGTTTTTGGCACCAAGATGATTCGAAAAAGCATCATTTAAAAATCCTGAGCTAAATTGCGTTTGGATCTACTTATTGGCCTAGCTCCAATCTGCTATGAAAATATGTAGCTAAAAATTAAATCCAAGTGGTAGTGAGCGTTGAGACCACCTCACCAGATGAGCCGATGAAGGATCTTGTTCGGCTCACGAAATGAGCCGATAGGACAATATCATTGGCTCACAGAATGAGTCGATGATAAGAAATTTTAGATTTGCCCCTTGAGGATCCAGACACTTCGCCCCTCTTAACTTAAGAGGAAGTCTTGGATGACTAGGCCACTACACATCCATGTCTCCAGAAAGCAAAAAACCCCGCAACGAGGCAGGGTTTCAGCATTTTTTCAACTTCGCACTCAGGGTAGCGACTCTCCCTTGTTTCAACTTCGCACTTAGGGTAGCGAATCTCCCTGTGCCTTGATTCTATGAAAGGTGAAGCCGCTAGTCAACATTATTACTGGCATAACCAGCATTGAGCACTTATTTGATATGTTATTTTTGGATGCCTTTGCACTCAAATTTTGGAGGTGTTTTCCAACCTGTAACGCGCCCGCTGCGTTTGTTGACCCTTCGGTATTCATTCCCCAACAGGATTTCCCATTCAGAGCCGTTCTCCGATAGAACCTGAAAAGTAGTCCCCAGCTCAATGCCTAAACCTGGTTCAGTACAGACCAACTCGGTCATCAGCCCTCCTCAATGTAGGGGCATTTGGTTGTTAATTTTCCACTCAAAACGACAGTTTGGGGTAGGATAGCTCATGAGAGGTCGTGTTTGTACAATGAGGAGTGCTACATGATGCCCTATGCAACCTATCATCCTAGTAGTGACGCAGTTACTCCGAACCGTCTCCTAGAAGGTCTTGGTATTCCTCGTGACCCACTAGGAGCACATCTATGGATCGTGGCTGGCGTAGCTCCTGGCAGCATTCATCGACTGGCTGAATTGATGAGTGCAGACATAGGTTTGATATGCCGCTTAGTAAGCATTAGCCGCCACACTGTTGCTCGCAAGCTGAGGATTGGGGCTCCCCTATCAATCTCTCAGGGTGCCAGGGTATACGGCGTTGTGCAGGCCCTCGATGCGGCACTATCCCTCAACAAGAACGATACTGCCAAGGCGTTGTCATGGCTAAACAGACCAGCCTGGGGCCTCGGTGGCGTGGCTCCAGCCACATTGTTGACTACAGATATGGGAGTTCAGGCAGTTATCCATTTGGTGGGGCGGATTCAGCATGGGGTGTGCAACTAAATCGAGGGTTGTGGTAGGCGCCCCCCCACAGAATGCTTCAAAAACAACCAATCTCATCATTTTTTGAAATTTATTTCATTTACCCCACTTGAAAAATTCGGAAAACTGTCCATTTACTAATTATGAGAGCTATAAATTAATTTTTTCCATTTCAACATTCCGCTGCTGCGCAGCGAAGAGAAACCAGTTTTACTACCCCTATAAGCTATTTTTATTAAATAAAAGAAGTTTAAAGAGCACTGATAAATTAAAGTTCCTTAACTTGGCTTAAGACATCAATGCTCCATCACTCAGTAATAAATTAGATTCATATAAACAGAAAACAGAAAACAGAAAACAGAAAACAGAAAACAGAAAACAGAAAACAGAAAACAGAAAACAGAAAACAGAAAACAGAAAACAGAAAATATGAGTAAAGGAATAATAAGAGTATGGCTATATTCGCCCTGTAGGGCGGAAAATTAAAAAGATGTTTTTGCTAGACATGATAACCCTGCCTGTGCAGGCGCTTCTCTGTTATCATCAGCAGCCCATGAACAAATCGCATACTGGCGTGACTGTTACGCCGCCTTAACCCCTACCTCTGCGGCTCCTGCCGCCTTACTCTGGTTATCACAACCAGAGCGCTTTTTTACACCCATTAGATCCCAATACAACAATCTGATCCTGTCCGAACTCCATCTGACCCCCAAGTAGATGGATGCGTTGTGCTATGGATCCTAAACAAGCGAGAAAATCCCCCATGCTGGAACGTGCAAGACAAGAATGGTTCTCCAACATCCGTGGTGACCTTTTAGCCGGAATTGTGGTCGCCCTGGCGCTGATCCCAGAAGCCATCGCCTTCTCCATTATTGCTGGTGTAGACCCCAAAGTCGGCCTCTATGCCTCCTTCTGTATCGCAGTGGTCATCGCTTTTGTCGGCGGTCGTCCAGGCATGATCTCGGCAGCCACAGGCGCAATGGCGCTCCTGATGGTGACCCTGGTCAAAGAGCATGGCCTGCAATATCTGCTGGCAGCAACCCTGCTTACTGGGGTACTCCAGATCGCAGCGGGTTACCTGAAACTGGGCAGCCTGATGCGGTTTGTCTCCCGTTCCGTGGTCACCGGCTTCGTCAATGCGCTGGCGATCCTCATCTTTATGGCCCAGTTGCCTGAGCTCACCAACGTCACCTGGCAGGTCTATGCCATGACAGCAGCTGGTCTTGGCATCATCTATCTGTTCCCGCTTATTCCGGTGGTTGGCAAGCTAGTGCCTTCTCCGCTGCTCTGCATCGTCATCCTGACGGCAGTCGCCATCACCATGGGCATCGATATCCGTACTGTAGGCGATATGGGCGAGCTGCCCGATACTCTGCCCATCTTCCTGTGGCCCGAAGTGCCGCTCAATCTGGAGACGCTGGCGATCATCTTCCCATACTCCGCAGGTCTGGCTGTGGTCGGTCTGCTCGAATCCATGATGACGGCGGCCATTGTCGATGACCTGACGGATACCAGCAGCGACCGCAATCGCGAATGCAAGGGCCAGGGGATCGCCAATATTGGTGCGGGCCTGATGGGTGGCATGGCGGGCTGCGCCATGATTGGTCAGTCCATCATCAACATCAAATCCGGTGGTCGTGGCCGCCTCTCCACCTTTGTCGCTGGCACCCTGCTCATCCTGATGGTGGTCTTCATGGATGAGTGGATCCGCCAGATCCCCATGGCAGCCCTGGTAGCCGTGATGATCATGGTCTCTATCGGGACGTTTTCCTGGGAGTCGGTTCGTAATCTCAAGAAGCACCCGCTCTCCACTAATATCGTGATGATCGCAACAGTGGCAGTGGTCGTCGCTACCCATAACCTGGCGCTTGGGGTATTTGTCGGGGTACTGCTCGCCTCCCTGTTCTTTGCCAACAAGGTTGCCCGCTTCATGCTGGTCAAGAGTGACTGAATCGCCCCTGGATTTCTTGACTGATGATATGAGTTAATCTGTCACTCGAGCATCAAGGGGGTTGATTTAACCGAATGTGCCGCTGAATCTCATCACTTTTTGCGCGAGAAGCCCCGTCCTCGGGCCAGGGTATTGCACTTACTATCTGAAATCACGGTTGCCCTAGCCCATAATCAAAACGGCCGCTATATTCAGAAGAGTGATCTCGATTCTGATTCTATGTTGAGTTAGATCACAAAAAACCAGATAAAAACAACTAATTATCAATGGGTCTTATGTGATGAGAGTTACTACAGCCATGCTGTGTGTTTTAATAGTATTATTGCAGGTTGTTTATGCCGCGACTCCGGCTAATTTACGCCTTGAAACCAGTCTAGCACCTCCATACCAAACCGTTGAGGATGGCAACCTCAAAGGTTACGCAGTGGATACTGTAAAATGTGTTTTGGATAAGATAGGCGTTCAATATCAATTTAAGATAGTTCCCCCCAAGCGCGCAGAATTAGATTTAGTTATGGGGCGCTCCAGTGGTTTCTTCAGTTCTATAGATCAGCCTAATATTAATAAATACGCAAAACTCAGTGCGCCAATAGTTTTGGATAAGTGGTACTGGTTTAGTCTCTCGTCAATATCTAGGAAAACTCATGACGCATTAAATAAAAGTAAAATAGGCGTGCTAAGAGGAAGTAGCCAAGAAACATGGCTGTTAAGAAATAATATGCCCATATATCAATCAGTTAATAATTCAGATAGTTTATTAAAATTATTACAGAGGCGACGAATTGATTTATTTCTCGCAGATGAAAGTGTGGTTCGTGAATTAAATAAGTCTGATATAAGTTTAAACTTACTTCTTCATAAACGATTTGAAAAGTATGCACCCATGGGCGTGTATATAGCCAACCATGTCTTACTTGAACACCCGTCAATTATAGATATGTTTAATAGTAAAATATCAGAGTGCAACCAATCAAATCTATTCTTATCCGCCAGTGAACAAGAAACAATTGAAGTTGCTGTAAATAGAATGTATCGTTCACTTTTGAAAAGCCAGGAGTTAATCAATACACTGAAATTAGCAAACTTGAAAAATAAACACATAAAAATAGAAGCTATATTACAACGAGACCAGCTATGGCGTTCTATGGTAGAAAATAACTCATTCGCACCAAGCTGGATAACGAACATACTAAACTCAACCATTTCAAGGTCATTGAAGGGTTTGACAATTCAAACTCCATATATAACTGAAATCATGTTGACGGATGAGCGAGGTGTCTTAACTGCTGCGAGTAACCTAACATCTGATTACTGGCAAGGAGATGAAGAAAAGATCATCGAAACCCTAAAAATGGCCAATGAATACAGACACATCAATTCACTAGGGCGATTCGACCAGAGCAATAATCGGTTTAAAATGCCATCGATTGAGTTTGATGCATCTAGTAAGTTATTTTTATGTCGATTAAATTATCCTGTATGGTATAAAGGGCAAGTAATTGGAGTACTGTCATTTGGCATTAATGTAGAAAAAGCTCTAATTATGCTCTAATATTGTAATGTGAAACTAAATTTCATTTAGTCATAGGCATTATAAAGTCCATGTTCATTAAATATTTATTTGAAATGCATATGAGAAACGGCTACTCCATTTTTAAAATCCTAATCATGCCGTTGATACTCATATTTTATAGCTAGTATTTCTAGTCAAACGACTGAGGGCGAAATTTTAGAAATACATAGCTATGTGCTATGATATAGCCTCATCCGGCATGCAGGTTAAGAGGTTGATTTATAGTTTTTTGTGCATTCATGGTGTAGTATGAAGCTAACATGGCATTGAGAATGTAGTTATGGATAACATAGTTTCAATCGAAGAAATGCAAGCATTAAAAGTCTTGCTTATAGATGACCATTCTATATTGCGAGCAGGAGTCAAAACTACACTCTCAACAGATTGCTTTATGACCGTAATCGCGGAGGCTAGCAATGGTAAAGAAGGATTAGAGCTAGCAGTAGAATATGAACCAGATTTAATATTGCTTGACCTTAAAATGCCAGTACTTAATGGATTAGACACGCTAAAGAAAATTAGAGCAAAGAAAATAAAAAGCAAAGTTGTTATCTTCACAGAATCAGATTTGGAAATTGATGTTGTAGAAGCGTTTAGGTTCGGAGCCAATGGATATCTTTCAAAAGATATAGAACCGCTTGATTTAATCAGCTGCATTAAGAGTATATGTGCAGATACATCAGTTGAAAGCCCTCAGCTAAACAATAAAACGATGTCAAGTTTATTATCAGAAAGTGATATTGGTATTATTAAATCATTAAGTCATAGAGAAATTGATGTAGTAAAACTTCTTGCTGAAGGTCATTCAAACAAAGTCATTTCAAAATTATTATTTATTTCTCACGGGACGGTAAAAATACATGTGAGGAATATTCTAAGAAAACTAAATTTAAAATCTAGAGTTGCGGTTACTGTATGGGCACATAATCGAACTATTAAGTGATTATAATTTCAAAATGTACATGAATAGGAATTGTCTTGTTATTTCCATTATTGCATATTATTGTCACGCTAGTTAACTGCGCTCTTTAATCATGTGCTAACAGGGAGCTTATAATTCATAAATTGTGCTTACAACGATACATAGCCTCATCCGCCAAACGGAGCAACAAGTTTAGGTCGGGTGGTGTAGTTGCATCATAGCTAACAACACCTATAGAGCAAGATAGGGTATAGGCCTTGCTACAATGTTTATTGAACTCATCGAAGGCTTTAATTACTCTCCGATTAATAGAGTTAATATTGTCAATGTTAGTTTCTGGGAGTAAAACCACATATTCATCACCACCTAATCGAGCACAGATATCCGCATTTCTAAATATAATATTTATTAAGCGAGCTGCTTGACACAATGCATCGTCTCCGACATCATGACCATATATATCATTTATAGATTTGAATTTATTCAAATCTATAAATAAAAGTGAAAGGGGCCGCTTTGTTCTAAATGCATGTTGCAAGCACTGTTCAGCCTGAAGAATAAAACCTCGCCTATTAGTTAGCCCAGTCAATTCATCTATCGTTGCCATTTGGACTGCGCGCAACTCGCTTTCAACAGTTAATGCCAAGTCTGAGAGTAAAGATCTATCTTTATCTCCAAAAACTTTGGGCTTACTATCTATGATACACAATGAACCGATATGCAACCCATCGGTTATTACTAATGAGTGCCCAGCATAAAATCTAATGTATGGCTCACCTATAACCATTGGATTATTATAGTAACACGGGTGTTTAGTAGCATCTTCAATAACAATCATGCGTTCTTTGAGAAAACCATGTTTACAAAAAGAAAAATTAGGGAGGGGTTCATGGATGTTTAGACCATAACAAGGCTTGGCCCACTCACGTTCATTGTCTTCGAATGAGATTAGGGCTATCGGCACATCAAAAATATTGCGAGCCATTCTAGTTATACGAATGAAACGCTCTTCTGTTGGAGAATCAAGCGCTTGAAGATGGCGTAACGCATCTAAGCGAGGGAGGTGAGTTTTAGAGGTTTGATGAAGAGTGTGCATCCTTGCTATCTTTTCTCATATTTGTTCGAAGCAGTAGTACTATGCCAGTCTTTTGAGTACAAAAAAATAGATTATTGTATGACATATGTCTAATTTAAGTGGATTACTCTGCCCTCTAAATAAAGATGCTGAACGTTACACGAAGTTAGCGCCTGTACGAGTGTGAAAAATTGGTGCTTATCCAAGCCAAAGCTAATGAAAAAAGTGAGAATAGGGGAGATCTCAGTCTCCCCCTGATGACCCCTTACTGAGTTATGTTAAAGCCGTAGCAGCGCTTGAGCTCCTCGAAGTCGTAGTAGTGGCTGCCGCTTTGGTAGGGCTGGCAGCCGGTTTTAAAGGCGATCTCTTTTTCGTTGTAGAGCATCTTGACCAGCACCTGCCGCTGTCTGTTCTGATAGATATCCCACTGAATATTGGCGGTATAGGGGGAGACCCAGCCGCCGCGCCACTCGTTGTTCTGCTGGCTGAACAGCTGATCCGGGCTGGCCCCCTGACGGCTACCTTCCAGTTTCATCAGGGCGGCGAGGGGGATAATGGCTTCGGCGTGGGCAAAGCGCAGGGTGGCCCGTCGACTCTGCTCGCCTTCCACCACCTGACGTTGCACCTCGCCAAACAGGCCGTCGAGCAGCGGCTGGGCAATGGCGTAGGGGGCGCTCTGGTTGGCAAAGCTCGGCCCCTTTTCGTAGAAATCTTCCGCATCGGAGAGGTAGGAGAACCAGGCCGACTCCTCCGGAGTGAGGAACTGCTCCAGCGCCCAGGGTTCGCTGCCCTGTGCCTGCGCTTCGCGGATCATGCCGGGGCCGATGATAAAGAGGTTGTAGAGCATCAGGGCGGCATCCACTTCGTCGCGCACATAGGTCATGCCGCCATCCTCCGGGTTGACGGCGACAAACTCGACACCGCCCGCCAGATAGTCGACAAAGTCCTTACTGTAGATACGCTCCAGCATGCTGCGGGCCATCTCTTTGGTCTTGCTCAGGTTCTTAAGCTGATCCAGCGCCTTGGCCAGCTCGGGGGCCGGGGCTATCCCGGCATCCTCGTCGCCGATAAAGCGCTGGTAGCTCTCATAGGCGGGCAGGTAGTGGGCGTAATCCCCCTCGGGCGTAGTCTTGTGGAAGTAGAGCTCGAACTTGTTGACCAGCTTTTTGTCGATCTTCGAGGGGTCATCCTGCGTGAGGTAACACTGCGCCGAGTCGCTGACATAGTTCACGTCGCGCTTGAGGCTCTCCATAAAGTAGAAGGCGCTTTCGTTGGCCCTGTCCTTGCCCGAGGTGACCACCTTGATGCAGTGGGGCTCGCTGCTGTTGAGCAGGGTCGGTAGCCGCACCGCCAGTCGGGTAGCGAGATTGGCGTGCTCCTCCTTGCCCAGCGCCGAGAGTAGGCCATAGCCCAGTTTCTGGTTGGCGGCCGTCACCAGATCGACCTTGCCTCCCAACCCCAGCCCGAGGGTGGTGAGCGCCCCCTGACGCTGCGCCTCTTCCCATACCAGCTTGGTCAGCACGTCATATTTCGGGCTGGAAAGTGAACGTGAGCCGTGGCGCGCCACCATCTCGGTAAAGACCGGGCTGAACCCTTGAGGTGCTGGCTCGTAGCTCTCTGCCTGCTGCTGCGGGCTGTAGACCGCTTTGGTGCTGTATTGGTAGGCTGTTTTGCCTTGGCTGTCGGCAGACGATTCGTTCTCTGACTGGCAGCCGCCAAGCAAGACCAGCGAGACGGCCAAAGCAACATAAGAAGAGCGCGGGAAAGTCATGATAATCCTTATCTATCGTTATGAAAAAATAAGTGAAATATCATAGGAGCCATTAATGACAGTTAGATGTCACTTTGGTGAGGCGGATATTTTTTAATTGTTCAGTGCTAAAGAGTGAGGGAGGCATGATGCCTCCCTCTTGTTATTGCTTGCCGGTCAGGGCTAGAGCCTAGTGAACCCTTTAATTGTAGAAATGTTCTTCGATATTCTGAATTTTGAACATCTAGTCACACAAACGAATACTTAATTTACTGGCATTGGTGTCTGGCGGTCCTCTTTATTGATACTCATATGCGAAACATGCCGACCTGATTACTCAGTTCACCCGAAATGTTTTTAAGTTGTTCAGAGAGATGGCGCGAACTGTCTGCATCCACTGCCAGTTCGTCCGAGACATCTTTGACCGCCTGAATGTTGCGGCTTACCTCGTCGGTGACGGCCCGTTGCTCTTCGGCTGCGCTGGAGATCTGGGTCGCCATATCGGAGATCTGGTTGATCGAAGTGGTGATCTGCTCCAGCGCATGGGTGGCGTTGTTGGCGTCATCCACGCTGTTCTGGGCCAGTTGCTGGCCTTCATGCATGGTGCTGACCGCTCCCTGGGTATTGCGTTGCAGGGTTTCGATCATGCTGCGGATCTCGACAGTCGAGCTGTGGGTACGTTGTGACAAAACGCGCACCTCGTCGGCCACTACCGCAAAGCCACGGCCCTGTTCACCGGCCCGCGCCGCTTCGATGGCGGCGTTGAGCGCCAGCAGGTTGGTCTGCTCGGCGATGCCCTGAATGGTGGAGAGGATGGTGTTGATCTCCTGAGCGTTTTTCTCCAGTTCCTGAATGATGTTGGAGGCCTGTTCCACCTGGGTGGCCAGATCGGTGATGGAGCGCTGGTTGCGGGCGATCACCTGTTTGCCATGCTCGCAACTGCTGGAGGAGCTGCGGGCCGCTTCGGCAGTTTGCTCGGCGTTGCTGGCAACATCGACCGCAGTTGCCGACATCTCATGGACCGCAGTGGCGATCTGAGTGATCTCGTTTTGCTGGCGAGCCAGCCCCTCATTGGCCTTCTCCGCCATGCTGTGGGAGGACTTGGCCTGCTGGTTGAGTTGGCCGGAGGAGTTGGAAATGTCCTGCACCATCGCATGGAGCCGCTCAATGAAGGTATTGACGTGTTTGGCAACCGCGCCCACCTCATCTTCACGCTCGATCTTGAGGCGGCGGGTCAAATCGCCGTTGCCACGGGAGAGATCGGCAATTGCCTCGCCCAGGGTTTTCAGAGGCGCTAGCGAGCTGTTGATGGCGACATAGGAGAAGCCAGCCACGATCAATATGGTGATGAGCCCCTGAATAAGTGAGGAGGTGACCATGCGGCGTACCGACTGGTAAGCGGTTTCGTCATCCACCATCATGCCGTAATACCAATTGGTGTTGGGGATCGCGTTAAAGTCAAAGACCTCTTTCTTACCGCTGATCACCAGCTCGTTGATCGTACCGTCATGAGCGATCTGATTGATGTAAGACGCGGTCAACTCGGGGGCTAGCGTTGTGGCGGGTTTCAGACTCAGGGAGGCATCGGGGTGGGCGATGATGGTGCCGTTGCTGTCGACCAGAATGGCGTAAGTCCCCTCGGTAGTGACCGTCAGAATGTCCGAGATAAGGGCGCTGATAGAGACATCTCCGGCGATAACCCCCTGGGTGTTGCCACGCTGGAATGGCTCGGCGATGGTGACGATCAAACTGCCGTTAGAGACATCGGCGTAGGGCGCAGTGATGACCAGTTTACCGGCGGCAACTGCATCCTTGTACCAGGTGCGTTGACGGGGGTCATAATCGGCTGGCAGGCCGGAGGGGGTACTCTCGAGCATCTTGCCGTCAGCAGTACCGGCATAGACCCCCTCAAAGCCACCGGCATTCATGGCTTGGGCCAGATGGCTGATGGGTTCATCTTCTTTGGTGAATGCTTCCTTGGTGGTACTGACCATGCTGATGCGGGCATCGACCCAGTTGGAGATACCCTTGACGTTGGCCATGGAGCTTTCGTCAATGATGCTCCAGACCAGTCTCTGGGTTTCAGTGCGCAGTTGTGAGGTGTTGTACCAGACTTGCAGGCCGGTGATCACCAGGATGATGATCCCGATAGCCAAGACCAGCTTGTTTTTAATGGATAAGTTCATAGTGACATCCCTGTGAGCGTTAGTCTGAGTGTAGGAAAAAATTTAATTATTGTGGAATTTTAGTGGGTTATTGACTAAATCCGAAATTTTCAGCGAATCCGGGGAGCTGATCCTCTGACTCAACCAACCTAGAGAGTCAGATGGGCAAGTCCCAACAGGAGATCCCCTGTCAGGCGACAAGTGAACTGAGCGGAGCTGTACAGATCTAGTTATCACCTGACACCGGCCTCAAACCGGTGTCTTGTTTACGCTACTTTAGGGAAGGTGCGAATAAGCGGGGAAATTCTTCTCGGCTGACTCAGTCATTTCATTTTTTCAGTTTGAGCCGATCTTTTCTCCCGTAAATGCCTTGAATCAGCTTATTTAGACCGTTTCTTCGCCATTTAAGGCGTTATTCCCAGTTTTTAGTGAGATCTCTCCCACTGACGTATCATTTGGTCCGCCCGAAACAGGTTGGCCAGCGTGAATAACATCGCCAGTTGGTTATCGTTTTTCAGCAACCCCTTGTATCTGGCTTTCACGAAGCCGAACTGTCGCTTGATGATGCGAAACGGGTGCTCCACCTTGGCCCGGATGCTGGCTTTCATGTATTCGATGTTGATGGCCGTTTTGTTCTTGCGTGGATGCTGTTTCAAGGTTCTTACCTTGCCGGGGCGCTCGGCGATCAGCCAGTCCACATCCTCGCGCTGTGGCGCCCCTTGGTAGCCGGCATCGGCTGAGACAAATTGCTCCTCTCCATGCAGCAGATTACCCAGCTGATTGAGGTCATGCTCGTTGGCCGCGGTGGTGACTAGGCTGTGGGTCAGGCCACTCTTGGCGTCGACACCAATGTGGGCCTTCATGCCAAAGTGTCACTGATTGCCTTTCTTGGTCTGATGCATCTCCGGATCGCGTTGCTGCTCTTTGTTCTTGGTCGAGCTGGGAGCCTCAATGATGGTGGCATCGACCAAGGTGCCTTGAGTCATCATGACGCCTGCTTCGGCCAGCCAGCGATTGATGGTCTTGAACAATTGGCGGGCCAGTTGATGCTGCTCCAGCAGGTGGCGGAAATTCATGATGGTGGTGCGGTCCGGCAAGGCGCTATCCAGGGATAACCGGGCAAACAGACGCATGGAGGCGATTTCGTACAGAGCATCTTCCATCGCGCCATCGCTCAGGTTGTACCAATGCTGCATGCAGTGAATGCGTAGCATGGTTTCCAGCGGATAAGGTCGCCGGCCATTACCAGCCTTGGGGTAAAACGGCTCGATGACTTCCACCATGTTTTGCCATGGCAGAATCTGCTCCATGCGGGACAAGAAAATCTCTTTTCTGGTCTGACGGCGCTTACTGCTGAATTCACTGTCGGCGAAGGTAAGTTGATGACTCATGATGAACCCTGTTCCATGGCTCCAGATGACATGCATGATCTCATATCAGGGACTTGTTCGCACCTTCCTTAAGTGCGGTGATACTGAATTTAAGACATGGAATTAGTCTAGAAATGCAAGCTATAGAAAATTAGTATCTATAAGCAGCTTTCCAATAAGTATACATATCTACTTATATCATATTAGATGTTACAGTCCGCATGAAGCTAAAAAACCACCTAAAAGATCTTGAAATAGCAGTAATGACTATATATTCCTGCTCAAATCACACCTTGGATTGAAATATGGATTTCTTTATGCGATAGATTATTTCTTTTAGAAAAATCGTCAACGCAGATAGAGTAGGAAATTCTACAACGCTTATTAGCTTGAAGATTACATATCAACTTTGACTCATCAAGATATTATAACATTTTTCTACAAGAGGAGAAATCGGCCTGTCTTTCAATAAAACGATAAATAATGGGCGAAATCTAATAGAAATAGGCATAACAGAAACATCATCAGCATATCCTGATTCACGCACCACCCGAGAAGACACCAGCGAAACTCCTAGTCCCTCAGCAACAGCTCTGACTATTCCTTCAGTACTACCATATTCAATGCACCGTATAGGGATAATGCCTTGATTTTCTAACCATAACTCTGTTGCTTCTCTCGTTCCTGAACCAGGTTCTCTTAACAACCAAGTGTGTTGTGCCCAATCATGTTCATATGTATCTGATGTTAGGGATGTAATAAGACAAAGCTCATCATCATGCCAATGACATGATAAGAGGCGAGGATCACTCAGTGTTCCTTCGACCAATCCGATATCGATTTGACAGTCTAATAACTGCTGTCCTATATACTGCGTATTTCCCGTAGTTATTTTTAGGTCAATATCAGGAAAACGTTGTATAAGTTTTGATAAATATGGTCGAAACCAATACCCAGCAATTGTGCTACTTGCTCCAATTGTCAAGCGCCCTTTCTTCATTCCAATTCTGGCTTGCATATCATCAATGGCAGCACGCTCTAACATGTATATTGCATGCGCATGGTCAAATAGCACTTGCCCATGCTCAGTCAAATGAATCCCTTTTCGGCTTCTACCTGAACCTCTTTCTAGTAATGGAAGCCCTATCTGACGCTCTAACTCACTAACTGCTTTTGATACCGCTGGCTGGCTAATACAAAGATGTGTGGCTGCATTGGAAAAACCGCCCTCACTTGAAACCGTATAAAAAATGCGCAAAAGGTGTAGGTTTATAACCATAACTGTAGGTTATCCATTGTTAATTATTATGTATTTTTATTATCAATTATCAAGGCATATAATGCTATAACACAGTAAATAAGTATAGAAGACCACTCAATGCCTCATTCGTCTGTTGTACATGATAATAATTCGTTTTTGAAAAGTAGCCTAAAAAGCTACCAGTGGTGGCTAGGCATCATACTCGTAGCGATAATTGCCGCAATGAGTATTTTAGCTAGTAAACTGGATGTTGCAACTCATATGGGCCTTAGTGCGCTTACTTTGGCTATTGTATTTGGGATTTTTATTGGAAACACCGTCTTCCCTCGTGTAGCAAATCATACTGCTATAGGTGTAGATTATGCTAAAAATAAATTACTTAGAGTTGGCATTGTTCTTTATGGCTTCAGAATAACCTTCCAGCAAATAGAGGGGATAGGCTGGGCAGGAATTATCATAGACATATTAATGATCAGCTGTACGTTTATCTTGGCTTATTATATTGGAACAAAACTATTAAGACTTGATAAACAGACAACAATGCTAATTGGTGCAGGAAGTTCCATTTGTGGTGCAGCTGCGATAATGGCTGCTGAACCTGTGATCAAGGGCCAAGCTCATAAGGTTTCAGTTGCTGTTGCTACGGTGGTTGTATTTGGAACTATTGCTATGTTTCTATACCCACTAATTTATCCCTATTTAGATATAAGTGCTGAACAATACGGCATGTTTGCTGGTTCAACAATTCATGAAGTCGCACAGGTAGTGGCAGCAGGCCGTAGTGTCAGCGAGGATGCAGCAAATACGGCCGTGATTGTTAAGATGATTCGTGTCATGATGCTCGCACCATTTTTAATAGTATTATCTACATGCATCGGTAAAGAGACTCATGATACGTCCCATAAAAGCAATAGCATTACTATACCATGGTTTGCGGTATTATTTATTGTCGCCAGTGGAATAAATTCCCTTAACATTATACCTCCACACATTGTCAATTACTTGATTGATATCGACAGTATATTGCTTGCAATGGCTATGGCCGCTCTTGGATTACGTACTCACATTGGTGCAATACATCAAGCGGGTGTAAAACCTTTGATTCTTGCTGCCATACTATTTCTATTCCTTTGTGTAGGTGGTTTTTTTATAAATCTAGCCGTATTAATTTTATTTTGAATATTAAAAGAAAATGGCAAAGATCTCATTTGATAATGTAATCCCACTTTAATATAAAATTTTTTTCCATCATATAAAAATATAAATAAAGAGTGCAATTAAATACATTGCATCCAAATGCAAGATGTATCTTTCAGAGACATCTTGCATTGTGATGTAGAGCATCAATAATAATGCATCACACTTACTGTGATTTTAATTAAATCAGTTACTAACTACTGAATTTTTTTAGTAGAAATCATTAGCAAAAAGTGCTTTAATGAACATCCTGAATGCCAATTTAATGTGTAACATCGAAGGTGTTTGACATGCATGGAGTTGCGTTATTTTTGCATATTTTAGGTGCAACAATCTGGACTGGCGGGCATATTATACTCGCTCTAATAGTTCTCCCTAAAGCACTAAAGGAATCGTCAACGAAAATATTACTAGACTTTGAATCTGTATACGAGAGAATTGGAATGCCTGCCTTAATAACGCAGATAGTCACGGGTATTTACCTGGCATTGAACATTGAGAGTGATGTACTAAATTGGTTTAACATTGATAACAGGGTTACAAATGTTATTCTCATTAAATTGGCATTACTTACACTCACTACCTGTTTTGCAATAAATGCTAGATTTCGTGTAATTCCGAATTTAAATGAGTCTAATTTAGCTTTAATGGGATGGCACATTCGAGCAGTGACGATCATATCTATCCTATTCGTTTTTGTAGGCGTTTCATTCAGAACAGGATGGTTGTATTAAAGTTATAATGAAACTAATAAAAGCAATGTTAGATAAATCATCACTTGGTGCATAATATTATGTATGCCAAGTGGTGATTTCTTCTTAACCCAATACAAGGCATACATATGATGTGATATTTTATAGGAAATATAGGGAGCTATCCCATACACCTAGTTTATAGTTCGATTATGTGCCCACACTGCCACTTCCACTCTTGATTTCAAGCTTAATTTTTTTAGTATATTTTTCACGTGAATTTTGACTGTTCCTACAGATATAAATAATTCTTGAGCGATTAGCTTGTTTGAAAAGCCGTTTGACATAAGCTTTAGCACATCTATCTCTCTATGGCTTAAAGAATTTATCGAGTTAGCTGCTTTTTTTGATTGCTTAATATAATGATCTGAATTACAAATCTTTAATATTGAAGGGCTCGCCACAAATGAAATAGAATAAATTGATCTTATTGACATTATAAAATCAGATGGCTCTATGTCTTTGAGCAAATATCCATCTGCTCCTGCCCTGAAAGTCTCAATTACATCCATTTCAAGGTCGGAACATGTGAAAATTATGACTTTGCATTTCAGCCCATGTGCCTTTATTTTTTTTAACGTTTCAAGACCGTTCAGTATGGGCATATCAAGATCTAATATTATTACATCCGGCTCGTAAGTAATAGCCAGCTCTAGCCCTTGTTGGCCATCACCTGCTTCTGCAACGACTTTAATGTCAGGATCTGTAGATAAAAGCTCTTTTATTCCACTGCGTAGAATGGAATGATCATCAATCAATAAAGTTTTTAGTGGCGATGGTGGTCTGTTTGATTCAATGTTGTCCATAACTAGGGCTCTATTATATTATTAATGCTCTGATTTCAAATCGAAATTTCAAAAATGTAAAAAATACTGATATTTACTTCAGTCCCAACCGCTTGGCTAGGCGGTGTAAATTACCACAATCAATATCTAAGGCTCGTGCTGTTGCAGCCCAATTATCATTATGATCTGCTAGCACCTTCGTAATTAGCGCAGACTGAAATGCATCAGTTGATGCTCTCAAACCCATTTGGTTAGTGGTGAAGCCATCAATATTTTCGGCAGGGCTTATACTAGATTGAGGCATTGGTGGCATAGCTATACTGAAATGATGGGTTGCAAGCGTCAGAACCGGACTTCGTTGCTCTGCTCTAGCCAATACGGCACCACGATGAATGGCATGCTCCAGTTCGCGCACATTACCAGGCCAGTCATAGCCCTTCAAAAGATGCAGTGCTTGAGGTTGGATCCGCAGTTGCTCTAACCCCATACTCACTCGACAGCACTCGCAAAAGTAGCCAGCCAACAAGGAGATATCATCCTCTCTATCTCTCAAGGCTGGTACATGTATAGGGAAAACACTCAGGCGATGATAGAGGTCTGCTCGAAACTTGCCATCGATGACTGCTTTCTTCAAGTCTCGGTTCGTTGCAGCAAGCACACGTACATTGACTTTCAGTGGGGTATCATCACCAATGCGCTGCAAGTCTCCATATTGAATGACACGTAGCAATTTTGCCTGCAATGATAAGGATAATTCACCAACTTCATCCAGGAACAACGTGCCCTTATCCGCTAATTCAAATTTACCCGCACGATTATGAATAGCGCCTGTAAACGCTCCCTTTACATGCCCAAATAGTTCACTCTCTGCTACGGATTCCGGTAGGGCTGCGCAATTGAGATATACCAATTTGCGATCTGCACGTGGCGAGCCAAGATGTACAGCTTTTGCTATTAACTCCTTACCTACACCCGTTTCGCCCAAAATCAGGACGTTTAAATCAGTATTAGCAACTATATCTACCTCATGCTTTAGCTGCTGCATCGCCTGAGAATGCCCGATTATCTCGAACCTATCTGCACCTGTTGGTGTTGAAGGTATTAATGGCTCACTGCTCTGGCGAGCTAAACGCTCTAGTAGTAATGAGTTACTTAACGCCGCTGCCGCTAGCGCACCAATTAAACGCAACTCTTCATCGCTAATGTCATCAAACTGAGCAGGATTCATTCCATCTATGGTCAATGCACCAATCAAGACTTGATCGGAGAACAGAGGCAAACCAACACAAGCATGCACCTTAAATTCTGCATGATCAGGGATCAAGCCATCATAGGGGTCTGGCAAGCTACTATCTGCCGGAAAGCGTACTACGTCACCAGCACGGGCAATTGCCTCCATGCGTGGGTGCTCCTTGATGGCGAAACGGCGTCCTAATACGTCCTGCATTAAGCCATCGATGGCGAGTGGGATGAACTGGCCTCCTTCGTATCGTAGCAAGGCTGACGCATCTGAGTTCAGTAGGCTGCGAATACTCTGGATAAGGCGGTGGAATCTGTCTTGATGTGAAATCCCCAGCTGTATGTCTATAGCAATACGAGCCAAACTGTCTGTCGAAATCATTGTTAGTGTCCAAATGACATTAATGCTGTCATTTAAACAATATCAATACTATGTCATTTTAACAAGAAAATAAACTAAGCCTCATAAAAACAATGAGTTATGAGTTGGCATGTTAGCTGCAATAGTTGATATCAAGAAATACCAACTATTACATACTGAGGAATTGCCAGATGACCATTCATGTCAAAAACAACATTCACTGGGTCGGCCAACGGGACTGGGAAGTTCGAGATTTTCATGGTACTGAGTACAAGACAAACAAGGGGACGAGCTACAACAGCTATCTCATCCGTGAAGGGAAGAACGTGCTGATTGATACAGTCGATCATAAGTTCAGCCGAGAGTTCGTTCAAAACCTTGCAGCAGAGATCGACCTTAACCTTATCGATTATGTGGTGATCAACCATGCTGAGGAAGATCACGCAGGGGCACTGACCGAATTGATGGCTCGTATCCCAGGCACTCCGATTTACTGCACTCACAACGCTATCGACTCAATCACGGGACACCATCATCATCCTGAATGGAACTTCCATCCAGTCAAAACAGGCGACAGTCTCGACATCGGTAATGGCAAGCAGCTGGTGTTCATTGAAACACCTATGCTGCACTGGCCCGACAGCATGATGACCTACATGACTGAGGACGCAGTGTTGTTTTCTAACGATGCCTTCGGTCAACACTATTGTGATGAGCATCTGTTCAATGACGAAGTAGATCAAACCGAATTGATGGAGCAGTGCCAACGGTACTACGCAAATATCCTCACCCCATTCAGCCCACTTGTGACAGCTAAAATCAAAGAGGTGCTTGGATTCAACCTGCCAGTAAGCATGGTGGCAACCTCCCACGGTATTGTCTGGCGTGAGGATCCGACCCAAATTATTCTCAAGTATCTGGAGTGGGCAGACCACTACCAAGAAGATCGTATCACCCTGTTCTATGACTCGATGTCAAACAACACCCGTATGATGGCCGATGCCATCGCACAGGGTATTCACGAAGTTGACCCTGGGGTCGCAGTCAAGATCTACAACGTAGCCCGCCACGATAAGAACGAGATCCTGACACAAGTGTTCCGCTCCAAGGGAATACTCGTGGGCTCATCCACAATGAACAACGTCATGATGCCTAAGGTGGCAGGCATGCTGGAGGAGATAACTGGCCTGCGCTTTAGAAACAAGCGCGCTTCTGCATTCGGCAGTTACGGCTGGACTGGTGGTGCAGTAGATCGTATCCAGACCCGACTGATGGATGCAGGCTTTGATATCAGCATCTCTCTGAAAGCCAAATGGCGACCAGATGGTTCTGCACTGGCAGAATGCCGCGAGCATGGACGCCAGCTCGCTCGTCAATGGGCGTTACATCCTATTGAGGTGCCTCGCCCAGAAAAAGCAGCCCATCAAGTGCCACTCACTGTTGATATCTCCCCTGTAGAGGAGACCACCCAGTCAGTTGTAGCCGGAGTAGACGATGAGCAAGCAATGCTTTGCACAGTCTGCCAGTGGGTTTATGACCCCACCTTAGGTGAACCGGATCAATTGGTTGCGGCTGGCACTCCCTGGAGCCTTGTACCGGAGAGTTTCCTTTGCCCTGGCTGCGGCATCGGCAAGGAGGTATTCGAACCATGCGCAGTGGAGGCATGTGTATGAGCGCATTAAATGAGCATTATGCTGGTTCCAGCCAGGATATAGTCATCATCGGTAGCGGCTTTGCCGCTCAGCAGTTGGTAAAAAGCTTGCGTAAATTAGATGGTGAAAGACCGATCCGTCTTATTACTGCTGACAATGGCAATGAATATAACAAGCCGGACTTGAGTCATGTGGTCAGTCGTGGCTACACCGCCAGCGCAATGACAAAGTTGACGGGGGCTCAATTTGCTGAACAGCAACGTATCATTCTGTCACCTAATACGATTGTGCATAGCATTAGTCCGAATAACAAAATGGTACACACAAATAATGGCGATTTTTCTTATGGCCAGCTAGTGCTGGCAACTGGGGCCAGTTCTATACTGCCTCCCGTTCCCAACTCGGATAAAATGGTAACCCTCAATAGCCAAAATGATTATGCCAATGCCGAACAATTAATTAAGAATGCAAAACGCATTATGGTACTCGGAGCAGGTTTGATCGGCTGTGAGTTGGCTATGGATATGGTGGGCCAAGACCGAATTGTGACGCTTGTAGATCTGGCGGACAGCCCCCTAAGTACATTAATGCCAGCTGCATTGAGTCAACCGTTACTGCAAGCCTTACGGGAGCAGGGGGTTGACCTAAAACTTGGTCGAGGTATCAAGTCGATACAAAGAGGAGATGCCAACGAATCCTTTACGATAGAGCTCACTGACAGCAGTTTCAGTGAACAGGATCTTGTCATTTCAGCTATAGGTCTACAACCGAATCTATCCTTAGCGATGAATGCGGGACTGGCTGTAAGGCGTGGAATTGTAGTGGATGAATACCTGAGAACATCGAGTGAGCACATTTATGCGCTTGGCGATTGCGTTGAGTGGAAAGGTGAATTACGCCCCTTTTTGCAGCCAATTGTTCTCGGTGCCAATGCATTATCTAAAACTCTGATTGGTAAGCCAACACCACTAACGCTTCCTCCAATGCTAGTGAAGGTAAAAACACTTCAATATCCTTTGCAGTTAGCTGGTAGAACAAAAGGTACAGACCTTTCATGGCAGTTTAAGTGGAATAAAAATGGAATGGTCGCAGAAGCTCGCAGCGAGGATGGTGAAATGTGCGGCTTTGTCGTAGGTGGAGACCAAATGGGAGCTGCATTCCCACTTCTACGCCTTCTTTCTAGATGAATAATTGCTGGCTGAGCATATGCTCAGCCTTACTTAATTTCATAGATTATTAAGGATAAAACATGTCGCTACTGCATAGTATACCAGCTCATTGGGTTGTTCGCCGTTCAACCCCATTCTTTACAAATGAAAACGTACCACAGGCTCTATTAACCCATCACAATACAGCTGCTGGCGTATTCGGTCAGTTATGTGTAATGGAGGGGACGGTAACATATTACGGTTTTGCTGATGAAACAGCGGAGATACCTGAAATTACGCTTGTAATCCGAGCCGGAGAGTTTGCAACCAGCCCACCTCAGTATTGGCACAGGGTTGAACTGTCTGAAGATGCTAGATTCAATATCCATTTTTGGGCTGAAAACGTAAGCTCAGACACCCCACTCATTAAGACAAGAGAATAAATTACAATCTGGTCATCGCCACAAACTAGGCCAACTGCCCATCCAGATCAAAATGAATAACTGTAATGTTGTTTATGATTGGCTGTTTTTGCGATGGGAGTTGGCTAGATGAGTGGGATTGAAACCATAACCATGCTGAGTGGCTTGGTGTATCTGTTGTTGTTCCAGTGGCATGAGCGTTCAGGCTGGTCTTGGCAGCTGTTCATGATGCTAACCGCTGCTGTATGGTTGACGGTAGCAGCCAAGCCACCACTAAGTAGTTTAATCGTGTTTGCTGTCGCTATTGGTATGCTTTATAGATATAAATTAATATCCGCATTTTATGATTCAAGTGATCAACAACTTCGTAGTTTAGTTAGATATTTCTTAGTTATATCGTGGGGATTTGTAACAATACAGTATGGCGTTTATATTTTTCAACTCCACCAGGGTGACCTACCTTGGCTGTCTAGACCTGATATCGTAGATGGCTTTCTACCTATAGCGGGCGGTCTTGGCTTGCGGGCGTTGTTGAGTTTGGGCATTACTGATTACCACCATCCAGCTGCAACAATCACAGTCTTGGTTATTTCCTTATCTGGACTCATTTTAGGTCGTGCCTTCTGCTCATGGTTTTGCCCTCTTGGGGTTGTCGGTGAATGGCTGCATCATTTTCGAAATTTGCTGCTACCTGGTGAGTGGACTCCGCCAAAATGGTTAGACCTACTGCTCAGGTCTCAGAAATGTCTAGTTCTATCATTTCTGATGTTCATAGTTATTCTTGCTGTTCCAAATGTTGCACTGCCAGGGTACTTGATGAGCCAGTATCACCAAGCTGCTGACATGAAAATGGGAGCCTTCTTTTTCAACTTGAACTTCATATCAGGCATTTTTGTTGCCTGGGTATTATGTATCACGATGTTTTTCAAGCAAGGCTTCTGTAGATACCTATGCCCTTATGGTGGATGGCTTGCCTTGTTAGGACTTCTGACACCATTACGTATTCGCAGGTCTTCCAGCAGCTGTTTACGAAGCAAGGGATACGATTGTGATAAATGCAGTAGAGCATGTCCATCAAGGATACAGGTTAATGAACTTATATCTGTCAGAAATATTGAGTGTACAAACTGTTTAACTTGTATCTCTGCATGCCCAAAACAAGCTAATGCGATTCATTTTGGTACTGCGAATAAAAAGGTTTCAGCAAAGAAACTGCTTGCAATGTTGTGTGTTTTACTTCTCTTAATGCCATTGCTAGCTCATGTGATTTTCGATTTTTGGACAAGCAACACACCATTAGAACAGCGCCGTTATCTATTGGAAATCCTTCCTGGCCTTTCACATTAGAGTGATAGCTATTAAAGCGCCACTTTTCGGTGACGCTTTATTTCTGCAAATGATTAAATAACGCAATAGTTATCACTACTAGTCGAAAATAATCTTCTCATTATGAACCCACACTGCAACTTCAATTCTTGAATGAAGATTTAATTTTTTAAGAATGTTTTTTACATGAACTTTAACTGTTCCTTCAGAAATAAATAAACGTCTTGATATAACCTTATTAGGCAAGCCTTGAGCAATAAATTTCAAAACATCTATTTCGCGATGGCTTAACACTTGGAGATTTTTGTCTTTAAGGCGGTTTTTTCTTCTTGACTGCATACTTTCAATAAGGATTGCAGTTAGTTTTGGGCTTATCACAAGCTTTCCCATGCACGCCTGTTCAATCGAGCTAATCAGGTCTTCAGGTTCCATGTCTTTGAGTAGATAACCATCTGCTCCAGCAAGTATAGCATCCGAAACATCATCTTCATAATCTGATACTGTGAAGATTACGATTCTGCTAGATACATTATGCGCTCGTAATGACTTTAATGTGTCTATACCACTAAACTCAGGCATATTAAGATCTAACAAAATTAAGTCAGGTTCATAATCTAATGCTAGCTGAACACCATCTTGTCCTGTACTGGCTTCAGCTACAATAGTTAAAAAGGGATTTGTACGTAAAAGTTGCTTAATCCCGCTCCGTAGGACAGGATGATCATCAATTAGTAAAATTGAAAAAACATCTGCGTTGGTTGTTAAAGCTTTTTCCATGTGTGTTCCTCAAACTACGTGAAGATCAATTTTCACTTGCGTCCGTTCATTAATGAATGAAATATTTTCTGATTTTAGAAAAACAACTAAGCTCGATATTGAATCCTCGAACTCAGCTTCACCCTTCAGGATGATAATGACATATTCAGCTAGGGATTTTATATGCAGCTCAATCCGTGATGGAGGCATACTTATCCTTAAACATTCGAATAATTTATTGAAGAAGTTCAGTATGAGTATTTCCTGCTCATGCGAATAGTCTTCATAAAAATCTTTATATTCCAACCTAATGTTAAAACCATATGTGTCATTAAATATTGCTATCGCATCTTTTAATAAAATTAACGTTTCGATTTTCTTATATGGAATTCTAAAAGTAGAAATTAGTTTTCTGATGTTTGAGTAAGCTTCATTTAACTCACACCTCATCTCTGAAACATTATCAACCTGAGAAGAACTAATGATGATTGGATCCCTTTGAAGAAGGCTAATCTTTATCTTTAAGTATGATAAAGACTGTGCTATCGAATCATGAAGTGTTTGAGCAATTGTGTTTCTTTCTTTAAATAATAATAGTTGTTGTTGTTGTTGCTCTTTGTAGTAAAGAGATAAGGATTGAGACAGCAAGTTGCAAAATGCAAATATTAATTGTTCTGTATCATGTAATATAGTGACTTCATTTGAAAAGAAAAATTCTATGTAACCATAATCATTATGCGCATCTCCAATGTTCCATAACCTATTATTATATTCACTCTCAATAGGGGATGTGACATCTGCATTATTAATACATAATGAGCAACGCATAGAGGCACAATGTAATGGCCTCACGTTCTCACCAAAGGTGTATAAATGTTTGACCGAATTTTTATGTGGATCATGAATATATACTTTTATTTTTCCAGCCCCAGTGTATCCGATTAATTCTTTCATGAAAGGAGCTAAAACTTTGCAGTTGAATTCTTGATTTTGAAATAATCTACAACTGCGATAAAGGAATTCTAAATGCAAATTCTGCAAGTTAAGTTTATGCGTTTTTTCAGCTACCATCTGTTCCAGATCGCTGTAGGTATGCTTAACAACCTCTGACATATTGTTTAATGCATTGCCAAGCTGCCACATCTCATCGCGGTAATCATGTGATTCAGAATCAAATTTTGAACTAAAATCACCATGCTGAATGTTTTTAGCCATTAACAATAATTTTGACCACGGTCTAAAGAAACGCTTATTTAAGCTATAAATTGCGATGAAGGAAAACAATATAACAATTAAAGAAGATGCTTTTTGAAGGCCATTAATCACTACGATCTTAGATTCTGTTTTGTTCTCAATGCTTTTGATTATCTTCTGTAGCAAACTAATAAACTCTTTAGAGCGGTTAATGCTTAATGGTGTTGCTACATCACCAGATTTTAAGTGGGAAAGAATGTTTTTTAATTTTGGATCCCACAAACTGTTGAGTTGTATGTATTCTTTATTAAGGTTGTGCTTTTCAGCCGTGTTAATAAAAAAAGGATCATGCAGAATTGATTCAACGCTATTAACCGCTTGCACTTTTTCATCAACAGACAGTGTTCCTGAGAGGAGTGCATAGACTTTCATTCTAATTGAACCAATACTATTTATCACATATGCATTCCCTTGGATGCTTGATGACAAATAAATCGATGCACTCATATTAAATATAGATATGAGGCATAGTGTACATATAATTGACGTTATAGAAATTGTAATAGACAGTTTCTTCCAATACTTCAATAGTATGTTCACGAATTTGACACTTCCTAAGATTGTCACTACTGATGTTTATACCTTTTAGATACCCTAATAAAAATACCTCAAAGTAAATACCTACAATATTCCAGACATTAGCCAGCTCATGATAAAGAAAGTCTTGTTGAAGCTAAGTGCATGATTTTGTTGTGGTTAATTTCAACCCGCCCCCCCCTGTAGTAGGTAGTTATCGAAATATTCATCATTTGTAATACATATGTTCAGTTGATCTAAGTCAATAAAAAATATCCATTTAAATTGTTTATTGGAAATTGTGTACCCCAACACTAACCGGTGAGCAAAATGTCCATATATCAAAAATACAAAGATGGATGTGAAGACAGTCACACAAATAAAAGAAATAACAGCAAAACGCTCGTTGACTGGAATCCTGATGACAAGTGCTTTTGGATTGAGAATGGTTCTCATATTGCCAGAAGAAACCTACTGATATCTATCCCTTGTCTACTGATCTCATTCTCTGTGTGGATGATATTCAGCGTAGTAGCAATGAACTTGCCTTTAGCTGGTTTCACCTTTACAACAGACCAGCTGTTTCTGCTGACTGCACTCCCGTCACTTACTGGAGCTTTAGGACGGATTCCTTACTCATTTGTGATCCCAGTTTTTGGTGGCCGGAGATGGACAGCATTCAGTACCTTGTTGCTTATGATACCTATGTCATGGTTGACCATTGCATTGCAAGACACCACAACGCCGTATTCAACATTTCTAATAATCTCTTTGTTATGTGGGTTTGGTGGTGCCAACTTTGCATCTAGTATGGCTAACATCAGCTTGTTTTATCCAAAAACTCAACAAGGAAAGGCTCTTGGTTTAAATGGGGGGCTAGGTAACTTGGGTGTCAGTGTCATGCAGATGCTTGTACCTATCGTAATTTCTGTAAATATCTTTGGCCCTTTCGGTTTAGGTCAAGGAAATCCTGATGCATCAATATGGCTCAGCAATGCACCCTTAATATGGATGCCAGTAATATTGATATTGAGTATTGCAGCGTGGCATTTTATGAATGATATTGCAGCACCCAAAGCCTCGTTTAAAGAGCAATGGGTAGTGTTAAAACAAAAACATCTTTGGATTATGAGTGTTTTATATTTGGCTGCCTTTGGTTCATTCATTGGATTCTCTGCGGGGTTTGCAATGCTCGCTAAAACTCAATTCCCTGATATTGAAATAATGAAATATGCTTTCATAGGGCCATTATTCGGCGCATTGATGAGGCCAGTTGGTGGCGTTTTATCAGATAAGCTGGGCGGTGTTAAAGTCACCTTTGTTAGCTTTTGCTTAATGGCTACGTTAGTTGCGGTTTTGTTTTCAACTCTTCCATCAGATGCAGGGCATGGCAACTTCACCTATTTTCTAGCTGTCTTTATGGCTTTGTTCTCATGCGCAGGAGTTGGGAGTGGTTCTACATTTCAAATGATCGCCGTTTTGTTTAGGGGGATGATGATAAAAAGGAATCTACAGCGATATGATTCAGAAGCTCAAGCCTTAAAAAAATCAGCAAATGATACAGCAACAGCATTAGGGTTCATCTCAGCAATAGGTGCAATTGGTGGTTTCTTTATTCCAAACGCATTCGGCTTATCAATAGCTCTCAGCGGAACACCAATTAATGCGATGAAAGCTTTTTTAGTCTTCTATGTTATTTGTGGGCTAATAACATGGTTTGTATATGGAAAAGAACTCAATAAATAGAATGTTACTATTAATGCATATGCATATGGAGCAGTAAAATGAGCAAGTTTCTTGACAGGTTTAACTATTTAAAGACATTAGGTGAAAAGTTTTCTGGTGAACACGGCCAAACGTACAATACGAACAGAGATTGGGAAGATGGTTACAGAGACCGCTGGCAACATGACAAAATTGTACGCTCAACACATGGCGTGAACTGTACTGGTTCATGTAGTTGGAAAATCTATGTAAAAAACGGCTTGGTTACATGGGAAACGCAGCAAACTGATTACCCTAGGACAAGGCCAGATCTCCCAAACCATGAGCCTCGCGGCTGCCCAAGAGGGGCAAGCTACTCGTGGTATCTGTACAGCGCCAATCGACTGAAGTACCCAATGGTCAGGAAAGCGTTGATTGAGCTTTGGCGAGACGCAAAAAGTAAGCACAAAGACCCTGTTCTAGCATGGGGTGCGATTGCTTCCGATCAGAATGTATCCAAAAAGTATAAGGCTGCCCGAGGTAGAGGCGGTTTTGTTCGTAGCACCTGGAATGAAGTTAATGAGATCATTGGAGCGGCAAACGTTTACACCGTAAAAGAGCACGGCCCAGATCGCGTTGTTGGCTTCTCACCAATTCCAGCGATGTCTATGGTTTCCTATGCCGCAGGTGCAAGATATTTATCGCTCATCGGTGGCTCTTGCCTTAGCTTCTATGACTGGTATTGTGATCTTCCTCCCGCATCACCGATGACTTGGGGAGAGCAAACAGACGTACCAGAGTCAGCAGATTGGTACAACTCCTCATACATCATAGCCTGGGGCTCAAATATTCCTCAGACTCGTACTCCTGATGCTCACTTCTTTACTGAAGTTAGATACAAAGGCACCAAAACTGTCGCCATAACTCCAGATTATGCTGAAGTAGCTAAGCTTTGTGATCACTGGCTTAACCCCAAACAAGGTACAGACAGCGCGTTAGCATTGGCTATGGGCCATGTCATTTTGAACGAGTTCCACGTTCAACATAAAAATGAATATTTTGTTAGTTACGCAAGGAAATATACCGATTTTCCGATGTTGGTCAGATTGACCAAACGACCAGATGGTAGCTATGAAGCAGGACGCTTCCTGAGAGCATCAGATTTGGTCAATAACATAGGTGAACAGAACAACCCTGAATGGAAGACCATAGCGATTGATGAGGTTTCTGGTGATCTGGTCGCGCCACAAGGGTCGATTGGCTATAGATGGGGAGAGGATGGAAAGTGGAATCTTGAAGAGACCGCTGGGCAGTCCAAGACACCAGTCACTTTGTCTGTTGGAATAAAGGAACCTCAACATTTAGTTGAGGTGGCTTTCCCATATTTTGGTGGATTGGAAAGTGAGCATTTCACACCTGTTGAATTAGAAGAAGTTATCAGAAGAAAAATTCCAGCTAAATCCATCGTGTTGGCAGATGGAAGCCAAGAATTTGTGACCACCGTCTACGATCTCACCGTGGCTAACTATGGTGTAGAAAGAGGGTTTGATGACCCTAGCAGCGCACATACCTATAAGGAAGTGAAGGCATATTCACCCGCTTGGGCAGAAAAAATAACGGGTGTACCACAAGATGAGATTATCCGCATCGCTCGTGAGTTTGCTGACAATGCAGCCAAAACACATGGGCGCTCAATGATCATCGTTGGTGCAGGCATGAACCACTGGTATCACATGGATATGAATTACCGTGGTTTGATTAACATGCTGGTATTCTGTGGTTGCGTAGGACAGAGCGGTGGTGGATGGGCTCACTACGTAGGGCAAGAGAAGCTTCGTCCCCAGACGGGCTGGCAACCGTTGGCATTTGGCCTAGATTGGCAAAAGCCTCCACGCCACATGAATGGGACGTCTTTCTTCTATAACCACTCTAGTCAATGGCGATATGAGAAGTTAGATGCCCAAGAATTGCTTTCACCTTTAGCTGATGCAAGTAAATATAGTAAGCATCTCATTGATATGAACGTGAAAGCAGAGCGGCTGGGTTGGCTTCCTTCAAGCCCTCAGCTGAATACTAATCCACTGAGTATTGCTGAACAGGCAAAAGCGCTTGGGGTAAGCCCTGTAGAGTTCACGGTTAACTCGCTGAAGGACGGCAGTATTCGTTTTGCTGCTGAGTGTCCCGAAGATCATTATCCACGCAATATGTTTATTTGGAGATCAAATCTTCTTGGGTCTTCAGGTAAAGGTCATGAATACATGCTCAAGTACCTGTTGGGCACAGAACATGGCATTCAAGGAAAAGATCTCGGCTCATTCAGTGATAGCAAACCATCTGAAGTTGATTGGAAAGATACCCCAACCCAAGGCAAGCTTGATCTCGTTGTGACTCTAGATTTTCGGATGTCGAGTACCTGTCTGTTTTCAGACATCGTGTTGCCTACTGCAACCTGGTATGAAAAAGATGATATGAATACCTCGGATATGCATCCATTCATCCATCCATTGTCAGCAGCTGTAGATCCAGCCTGGGAAGCAAAATCCGACTGGGAAATTTATAAGGCAATTGCAAAAGCGTTTTCTGAGCTCTGTAAAGGACATCTTGGCGTTGAAACCGATGTGGTTACATTGCCAATGCAGCATGACTCTCCAGCAGAAATAGCCCAAGCGTTTGAAGTAAAAGACTGGAAATTGGGTGAATGTGATCTCATTCCAGGAAAAACTGCACCACATATAATGACCGTTGAGCGCGATTATCCTAACACCTACGCAAGATTTACATCGTTAGGTCCACTCCTTGATAAGCAAGGAAATGGTGGCAAGGGTATTAATTGGAACACAGAAACCGAAGTAGACCTTCTTAAAAAACTTAACTACACACACCATGATGGCGCGAATGCTGGGCGGCCAAAGATTGACACTGCAATTGATGCGGCTGAAGTAATTCTTACTTTAGCCCCAGAGACTAATGGTCATGTGGCTGTTAAGGCTTGGAATGCATTAAGTAAGCTGACTGGCCGAGAACATGCACATCTTGCTATCAACAAGGAAGAGGAAAAAATTCGTTTCCGTGACATTCAGGCTCAGCCGAGAAAAATCATATCTAGCCCAACATGGTCTGGTTTGGAAGACGAGCATGTCTCGTATAACGCAGGTTATACAAACGTTCATGAGCTAATTCCATGGCGAACCATTACTGGTCGTCAACAGCTGTATCAGGATCACCAATGGATGCGTGATTTTGGCGAAAGTCTCATTTCATATCGACCACCAATCAATACCCAGACTATTAAAAATATTATGGGTAAGAAGGGTAACGGTAACAAAGAGAAAGCTCTGAACTGGATCACTCCGCACCAGAAATGGGGTATCCACTCAACATACAGCGAAAACTTGTTGATGCTTACACTGTCTCGGGGTGGGCCAATTGTTTGGATAAGTGAAGATGATGCTAAAGATCTAAAAATTGAGGATAACGACTGGATAGAGGCATTTAATATCAATGGTTCATTAACTGCTCGTGCAGTGGTGAGTCAGCGCGTCCCTGCTGGAATGGTAATGATGTATCACGCTCAGAGCGCCTGGTGAATATTCCAGGCTCCGAAATAACAGGACAACGTGGTGGGATTCATAACTCCGTTACTCGTGTCTGCCCTAAACCAACTCATATGATTGGCGGATATGCACATCAGGCTTATGGGTTCAACTATTATGGCACAGTGGGCTCTAACCGTGATGAGTTTGTTGTCGTCCGCCGCATGAATCAGGTTAAATGGCTTGATGACGAAAATAATGACTATACACAGGCTGACAATATGTACAGTAACAAGGCAGGGGAGAAGTAAAAATGAAAATTCGTGCGCAAATTGGAATGGTGCTAAACCTCGATAAATGCATCGGATGTCATACTTGCTCTGTTACTTGTAAGAACGTATGGACAAGTCGCGAGGGAATGGAATACGCCTGGTTTAATAACGTAGAAAGCAAGCCAGGCGTGGGCTATCCAAACGATTGGGAAAACCAGGATAAATGGAAGGGTGGCTGGGTTCGAAATATCAATGGAAAAATCGTTCCAAGAATGGGTAACCGGATTGGCGTTTTAGCCAAGATTTTTAACAACCCTGACATGCCGACTATTGATGACTATTATGAGCCTTTCACCTTTGACTATGAGCATTTACATAATGCTAAACAAGGTGCGCATCAGCCAATAGCACGTCCACGTTCACTGATCACTGGTCAACGTATGGACAAGATCAACAATGGCCCAAACTGGGAAGAAATCTTGGGCGGGGAATTCACTAAGCGTTCACAAGACTACAATTTCAACCACATCCAAAAGGAGATGTATGGACAGTTTGAAAATACGTTCATGATGTATCTCCCTCGGCTTTGTGAGCATTGCTTGAATCCTGCATGTGTGGCTACTTGCCCTAGTGGGGCAATATATAAACGTGAAGAAGATGGCATTGTCCTTATTGACCAAGACAAATGTCGTGGTTGGCGTATGTGTCTTACTGGTTGCCCCTACAAGAAGATTTACTTTAACTGGAAAAGTGGTAAATCTGAAAAATGTATCTTCTGCTACCCCAGAATTGAGTCTGGTCAACCAACCGTCTGCTCTGAAACATGTGTAGGACGAATTAGATATCTGGGAGTAATCCTTTATGATGCAGATCGTATTGAGCAAGCAGCATCAACTGAAAATGACAAGGATTTATACAACAAGCAGTTGGAGATTTTCTTAAATCCACATGATCCTGCTATCATTGAAGAAGCCTTAAAGCAAGGCATCACTCAAAATGTTCTAGATGCTGCTCAGAAGTCACCTGTGTACAAGATGGCGATGGAATGGAAGCTTGCACTCCCATTACACCCAGAGTATCGCACGTTACCGATGGTATGGTATGTACCACCTCTTTCCCCTATCCAATCAGCCAAAGATGCAGGCTATTTAGGTGATGATGGTGTTCTACCAGATATTTCTAGCTTGCGAATTCCTTTACAGTATTTGGCGAATCTGTTGACCGCTGGCGATATAGCACCTGTTAAGAGTGCACTGAATCGTATGTTGGCAATGCGTCATTATAAGCGAGCTGAAACTGTAGATAAAAAGGTGGATACCAGCGCATTAGAGCAGGTTGGTTTAACTGAACACCAAGCGCAGGAAATGTATCGTTATTTGGCTATAGCTAACTATGAAGACCGCTTTGTAGTTCCTTCCAGTCATCGCGAGCTAGCACGAGAAGCATTTCCTGAAGCTAAAGGGTGTGGCTTTAGCTTTGGTGATGGTTGTAAAGGTAGCGACACTAAGTACAACCTGTTTAATAGCCAGAGAATTAATGCCATTAATGTATCTACAAATCCAAGTGAGGATAAAAAATGAAATCTTTAAAGATCATATCAATCCTCTTGGACTACCCAGATATTGATCTGTGGGAAAACAAGGATGAAATCTTTGATTGCATAGCTGAATGTAATGAGCTGACATCGGCACAAAAATCATCAATATGTGATTTTGTAACATATGCGTTTGATCGTTCTCTACTTTCATTCCAAGAAATATATTGTGATATCTTCGACCGTGGCCGTTCCACCTCTCTGCTTCTTTTTGAGCATGTTCATGGTGAGTCGCGTGATCGCGGACAAGCAATGGTAGACCTGCTTAAGCAATATGAAGATGCAGGATTTTCTCTTAACAAAAGAGAATTACCGGATTTTCTTCCTGTTTACTTGGAATACCTTTCAACAAGAAATAACGCTGAAATTATAGAGGGGTTGTGTTTTATCACTCCGATCTTGGGGTTGCTTAAAGAGAGGCTACTCAAAAGAGAAAGCAAATATCATGTTCTATTTGGGGTTCTAATTGATCTATCCATGACAGAGTACGATAGCGCTCTTATAAGCACACAAGTTATGAAAGAGGCTGATGATGCAACACCCGCTGCGTTAGATGCTGTTTGGGAGGAAGAGCAGGTGAAGTTTTTAGGAGGAGAATCATGTCCCAGTTCAATTCAATCGATTCATAGCAACCGATTTAAGAATGCAGTCGTACCACAGTACCTTGAAATTGGTGAGGCAAACAAATGAACTATATTCATAGCTTCTTCTTTGATATATACCCATATATTGCAGTTACCATTTTTCTACTTGGTAGTTGGGTTCGTTACGATTATGGGCAGTACACTTGGCGAGCAGGATCAAGCCAGTTACTTGATAACTCGAATATGAGGCTGGCATCTGGACTGTTCCACATTGGCATTCTTGGTATCATCTTCGGCCACTTTTTTGGCTTGCTGACACCTCACTGGGTATATGAGTCATTCTTATCATTGCAATCAAAACAACTCATAGCGATGTGTGCTGGCGGTATCTTTGGTGCAATGACGTTGTACGGTGGTTATCTGCTCTTAAAGCGGCGTCTGACAAACGTAAGGATCAGAGCAACATCATCGACTGCGGATATTTTGATTTTAGTGCTATTAGTTTCCCAGGCAGCGCTTGGTCTTCTGACAATTCCATTTTCTGCTTTCCATCTTGATGGAAGTGTCATGATGAAGCTCGTAAGTTGGGCACAAGATGTTGTAACGTTCCAAACAGGGGCATCTAAAAATTTAGAAGGGGTATCGTTTATCTACAAAATTCATATGATTTTAGGTATGACTTTGTTTGTTGTCTTTCCATTCTGTCGATTGGTACACGTTTGGAGTGTACCGCTCGAATATTTAACTAGACGCATCCAGATCGTAAGGTCTCGTCGGTAACATGATTAGGGTAGTAGTCGCAGTGTAAACTGCGACTACTATTTATCAGGTGTAGTATGGTATATCACGTATCAAATAAGCAGTTTGTGACTAAGTTAGTCGAACCTTTCTTTGTTGCAATTTTCTGGCCAACTCTGCTGTTGTTGGTATCCGAAGTGACCGGTTTGCCAATAACTGAAGAGTTATATCGCAATACTATTTTATTTTCATTGCTAATATTCATTATTACTGCATTTATAGATATAAGATACATTTGTATAGCAAGGAAAGTAAAACTGGAATTGAACTTCAGCGGCATTGAGTTTCATTGCCATAAAAAACATCTATTTTTCTCATGGCACCAAATAACTTTAATTAAGTTGGTTGAAAGCAAGCCTGGCTCTAGAGTACTAAATATACTTCCTGATAATGAAACTATTGACTTAATTCTTTTTGAAGACCACGATAAGATTTGTTCACAAGTTATATTTTATTGTAAGCAGTTTAATGTCGAGTATAGTTAGAGTCTTTGTATGATTAAGTATGAGCAATTAGCTTGCTCATACTTTTCATGGTTGTCTTTCACTTATCAGGAACATGATATTCGTTCAGTGCTGTAATTCGTGCTACTTGGAATGTATTTTGTAGCGATTGTAATTCTGCCTTATGTTGTTGTGCCAATTGTTGTAAATAGTCTCTTCCTTTATTTGTCAAATGTACATCAACTCTGCGCTTGTCATTTTCACTTTTACGTCGTTCCACGAGATCTAGTTCCTCACATCGCGTTAGTAAAGCCACTGTAGCGTGATGACTCATTTGCAGTCTCTCAGCTAGCTCACCCACGCTTGCCCAGTCACGCCCTGGGTATCCTTGTATATGTAGGAGGGATAAATACTGTAATGGAGTGAGTCCGAGCTCCTTGGCTGCGGTTTCACTGAAGTGAAGGAAACGCTTTAACTGATAGCGAAACTCAGAAAGTGCCTCAAATTGAGCTTTTGTTAGCATAGCTTACTCGGTTGTTGACTTCTCAGGTGAAATACAATAGGTTCAATTATATCACATTGTGATATATTATTTTGTAGTGTTTTTGTTACAAAGGAGATGGCAATGCATAAGCAAATTCACCCAAAATCACTTTATTGGGGAAATACTGTAATTCTACTTAGTACCATCGATAATACTGATACAACTAACATTACGCCAATATCATCAAGTTGGTCTCTTTCGAACAATATTGTCATCGGCCTTAGTCTAAATTCAAAGGCTATCGAAAATATTGAGACATGTCCAGAAGTCGTATTGAATATTGCATCAGACAACCTTGCGGATAGAATTGAATCTATTGCCAAATTTACCGGAAAGGATCCTGTTCCATCTGAAAAGATAGGTTTCAATTATTGTGGTGATAAATTTAGTCTTGGTAGATTTACAGAGTTGGCGTCTTGTACTGTTAAACCATCTCGTATCCAGGAATGTTTAATTCAGGTCGAGTGTTTAGTTGAACATATAACAAAACGCAATAATTTTGCTATCGTTGAATTGCGAGCCACTCATGTGCATGCAGATGCATCTTTACTTAAAAAATATGACGTTATTGACGCGGATTTGTGGAGCCCTCTAATTTATAGTTTCAGGAGTTACCACGGAATTACCAACACTATTGGTAGAAACTTTAAATTTGATAATTGATTTCGCTGATGCCCTATTTATTAAGGGCATCTTTATAGGACTATGATATTTAAAGGATGATTTATGAGTGAATGTTTACGTTCTTTACCATTGGTTTATTCATGCTCTGGTTGTTCAAGTGCAGCGCAGATGGCAAACTATATGGCTATTCAGCTAGATAAACGAGGCGACGCAGAAATGTCCTGCATTGCTGGTGTTGGTGGAAATGTAAAGCATCTAGTCCGAATAGCTAAGTCGGGTAGATCTATCATTGCTATCGATGGATGCCCTCTACAGTGTGTAAAAAGTTGCTTATCAATTCACAATATCATCCCTGAACATCATATTTTACTTAATGAGTACGGTGTAAAAAAAATTCAGAAAACAGATTTTGATTATGATGAAGCTGATAGGCTTACTCTGGATATTTCAAATTCATTAATATAAGATGGTGACCTGATATTACAAAGTGTTGCCGCTTATTTTGGTGTGTTTTCATTCATTTTGAATAAATTTTTATTCAATCAATCTCTCCCATACAAATTAAGGTTTCCACCATAGCGTTCTACTATATAAACTAACATCATCATGTCGTCAAACGCGGTAAGGAGATGTTGATGCAAAGCCCTGTAGTGCCAGATAACGAGAAGCAGCGGTTAGATGCGCTACGCCGTCTTGCTGTACTTGATAGCCCAGCAGAAGAGCGTTTTGACCGCATAACCAGGATGGCTCGTAATATGTTTGATGTACCCATTGCGCTGGTTTCGTTAGTTGATGAAAACAGACAGTGGTTCAAATCGTGCTGTGGATTGCCTGTCCTGGAAACACCACGAGAGATTTCATTTTGTGGTCACGCGATCCTCGGCGAGGAGCTATTCGTAGTCGAAGATGCAACTCAAGACCCCAGATTCTTTGACAACCCCTTAGTCACTGGGGAGCCTCACATCCGATTTTATGCGGGCCATCCATTGGAAGTGGGAGATGGCCTGAAACTGGGCACCCTCTGTATTATAGACAGAAAGCCCAGGTCATTGAGTGATAAAGACCAAGCCATGCTAGCAGATTTGGCATCAATGGTCGAAAGTGAGCTAAGAGCCGTCCAGATGGCCACAATCGATGAATTGACGGGGATTACCAACCGCCGTGGATTCATGCTCCTTGCCGACAAAAGTTTGAAATATGCATTTCGCGTAAAAAATCCAGTCACGCTGTTATTTTTAGATCTTAATCACTTCAAAGTGATCAATGATACATATGGGCATAATGTCGGTGATGATGCTTTATGCCAGATGGCTGAATTACTGTGTCGCGTATTTAGAGATGCCGATATTTCGGCTCGTTTAGGTGGCGATGAGTTTGTTGTTCTTTTACCTGGCACGGGTCATGAACATAGCTCACGGATAAAAGAGAGATTTTATAATGCACTAGAGAATTTTAACCACACCAGCGGCAAGCCTTATCAACTCTCTTGCTCACTAGGTATCGTTGTATACGATGCTCTCACCCCTCCTAATTTAGACAGTCTACTGTGCTTGGCCGATGAAGAAATGTATTCATGCAAGCTAAAAAAATAAACCGCTTAATTTTCAGGTGATAAGTACAAGGTGTAAATACTTCTTTATTTTTGTTCTGTATACAGTTCGACTGTGTGAGGAAAAATACCATCCTCCCTATTTTGAGTATGATGGACAGTAACCCAACCAGCAAATTCCTCTGCGGGCATTGGCTTGGCGACAACATAGCCCTGCACGGTATCGCAATGATTGGCCCTCAACCATGCAAGTTCTTCCTGGGTTTCGGCCCCCTCCGCGACAACTGACAATCCCAGTTCCTGACACAACAAAATGGTGGAGCGGACAATAGCTGCATTTCTAAAATGCTGGTCAACACCGCTCACGAAAATGCGGTCAATCTTCAATTCATGCACAGGTAAATTCTTCACATAAGCGAGAGAGGCTTGCCCTGAACCATAATCGTCAATGGATAGCTTCACCCCCAGGCTGGCAAGCTCTTTCAAATGCTGTAACGCAATATCAGGATCATCCATGAGTGCGCTCTCAGTGACTTCCAGACAAAGCAGCTGAGCAGGTAAGGTATTCTCTTGCAGTGACTTTATGACCTTTGGTACTAGGTCTGGGGATGTCAAGTCGAGCGTAGACAAGTTGACTGACGTGACGATATCGTGTCCCTCTCGGTGCCAGGAAGCCGCTTGACATATCACATGCGCTAATAACCATGGCGTGATCTCACGGATAAATCCCGTTTGCTCGGCAAACGGAATAAAGCGTCCAGGTGGCACCAACCCTTTGGTTGGGTGTTGCCATCTCAATAATGCTTCTGCTCCCTTGACGAGGCCACTCGCAAGCTCCAACTTGGGTTGAAAGAAGGCGACAAACTCCTCGTTGATCAAGGCATCTCGCATTTCACCAATCAAGGCTAATTGCTCATGGGGGGATTCATCTGCAATCTTGCACGCAAAGGCGAAACCGTCACGGCGGCGTTTGGCATGACGCATTGCCATACCTGCTCGCCTCATTAGCAAGCTGCTGTTATTACCATCTTCTGGAAATATCGCGATCCCCAGACTGCCCTCAACGTCAAGGCGTTGACCATCCAGTTCAATAGGCTTACGGAGTTGCCCCAGTAACTCTTGGGCATTATCAAGGATATTGAAGTAATCGACCTCTTTGATAAGTAGCGCAAACTCATCGCCTCCCAAACGCGCCACCAAGTGCTTGCCAGCAACCATGGCGAGTAAACGTTGAGCCATCTCCTGTAGGAGCCTGTCGCCCACCAGATGGCCCAGAGCATTATTAATTTGGGCAAATCTATCAATATCGATGAGCACTAAAGCGCCACTACCTTGTAAAGCCGCCTCTGTCAGCGCCTCCATAAAACAGGTGCGGTTTGGGAGCTCAGTAAGTGGATCCGCATACGCTAGCCGCAAAATATGCTGCTCGCGGGTCGAGATACTACGGCGCATGGTATCAAGAGCCCGCATAAGTGCTTTCGTTTCAACGCCTAGGCCTAAAGGCACCTTGCACTGGTAATCCCCTCCAGCTATAGCCTCAGCGACCATCACAGCTTTGTGTACAGGTTTGGCAATGCTTCTGGCAATCAACAGCGCCAAGACACTTCCAGTGACGAGCGCACTGAATGCAAGGATAATAACGGTCAAACGCGCTCGGTTTGCATCGTCTTTGAGTGCGATAACCCCACTTTGCATCAGTTCTTGCTGATGCTCTGCAATACGTAGTGTCTGAACAAGCAATGCTTTAAGAAGTACATCAGTTTGCTCTTCATAGTGTTGGCGAGCGGAAGACAAGCCATCAATTTCGATTCGTTCCACCGTTTGCTGAAAAGAGTCACCATAATGCTTTCGCAGGTTTATGAGTTGGTCAATATCACCCACATCTCCCCCCATTGATGCAGCCCGTTCTAATCCTTCAATAGCGGCATCGGATGCAGCCAGTGCAGAGTCCATCGCTGTATAGAGGGCTACACGCTTGTAACGTTCGTCTGTTTGCAGAAGAAGCAGCAAATGCAGTGCTGCGTTCTGAGAGTATTGATTAGCTCGTTGGGCAAGAAATTCAATCCGTGCTTGCTGCTCGACAAACTGATTGATTAAAACGATGCAGGGCAACGGACGAGACGGCAAGCAGAAGTAACAAAAGCAGGGAAAAGGCGATAAGGAGCAGTGTTCGTATCGAACTGTTGTCAACCAGCACCAAAAAAGGATTATTCATCATCTTTGTAGCCACCCAACTTTGTCATGTGTGGAATCTTGAGGCGGAATTCTGCAAGCCTTTGGAAGGCTCACCCAGTGTCAGTGTTATTTCAGCAACATCCGCTGCGGCGATCTGATTGGTGTTATCAACATCACTGGCATGACAGTGTTTGCGTGCGTAGCGCCGTGCATCTGCATGGCATACTGCCAGCAAGCGGGAGATAGCCGCATGATCTTCTGTCTGAGCAGACAGAATGAGGTTCTCTTTTTCCATCATGCAATGTGTCATGACTCAGTTCCTTTTGTCGAGTTTACGGCCAACCATGGCGCACATCGGGCAGAACCCCATCAGGCCCGTCATGGAAAGGATGGCACTCATTACTCCTGCTGCAACAGCAAGGTCAGATTTCCCCCAGCTCATCACTGGAAACACAAGCGCCATGATGCCCAGGATGATGCGTAACACTCGCTCCCAGTTTGGGACATTCTTTACATAGAACATGTCAGTCTCCTCCGATGGCAAGAGTGTTGAATCACTCTCTTGCTTGATAAGAGGGGCTAGGTGAGCAAAGCGGTTCGCAGAAAATGAAAAAATCTCAATTGAGCCCATTCAAGTATATCAGTCGATTATTGTCAATGATGTCACTAGAGATGCTCTTATAGCTGGTCAGCAAACTTTACCGAGTTGGTACTCTATGCTTGGGGTCAGAGAACATTTGGTTTGCTGTAAGTTGATGACGGGATCTAGCGCGTAGCAGTAGTTTTGAAAAGACCAAAATAAGTTATGGGATCTTGATATATGAACTATATTTTCGCCTTAAATCATCAATATCTTTTTTTGCTTTCTTTTCTTTTTCCTCAAGAGCTTTTATCTCATTTGCTTTTTCTTTCAGTAACTGCTCAAACATTACTTTAGCCTGCTCTCTTGATTTAATATCTACGATGTTTGCCAAGTCTTTGGATCTTTCTGTTAGAGCATATTCTCGTTCTTGTAATGAGATGAGGCTATCATTTAGATTTTTTTGTATAAGGTTTAACGAGGCTGACCGCCTGCGTATTTCGACTTCACTAGCTTCAAGCTGAGCCTCTTTGGCTTTAATGGTTCTATTTATATCATCAACCTGTGAATAAAACTCAGCCTTAAGTTCATCTAAATTAAGAAGGTCACGTAGTAAATCTTGCTTTTGATCAACTTCATCTTGTCTATGATATAGACGGTCTTTCAATTCCATTTCAAAGCTTCTGTATTGATCTTCCAATAGGATTATTTTTTCCTGTGCCTCTAAAATGGACGACTCTTTTTCTTTTAACACTCTCTCCCATCTTTTTAAAATGGCGTTAGCCTTGCCTTCTGCATGCCGAGACTGTTGAATCACTCTTTGCATATCGCTTAGTTCTGATTCGCGCGTATTTTTTATCGCTTCGAATTCTGCATTAAGTTTTTTAACCTCTGTCTGGTGCTTTGAACTCAAAGATGAATACTGATGCTGTAAAGACAATAATTGTTGTCTATTATGGGAGTAAATCATTTCGGAGAAGTTGCCTACAGGGGCTACAGACACCCATTTTTTGGGGCATTTTTTTAGATAATCTCTTATCTCTTCTTTTGATATTATCTCTCCTTTCACACGAAATCCACTCAGGTCAAGTTCAATGCAGGTTGCATTCACCCTCTTTAATTCTTTAACTTTCTCTCGATCACAAAAATGCGTAACTGCAATTTCGATGAGAACCTTCTCTCCCTCGATGAACCCAATAACATCAGGTATAACTCTGCCTTCATAAACCTCACATACCATCTCATCAAAGGCTATATTTTGATGTATTGGATTTATAGTTCCAATAGGCAGTAACAACTGCCTATCCGTTGCTAAAACCTCTTTAGCTAGGATATGTATTTCCGTTTCCGGCTTCCAGGTACAGGCATTCTGTTCGACTGAATTAGGCTCATGAGAGAAATAATGGGCTTTAACTTGCCCCTTCATTGCCCAGACAGCGCCCTGACAACCTATGCATGTGCAATTGCATGCTTTTCCACTCACAACATCTTTGACATCAACGATATGGCCGTTGTCGTCAAGGGCGCGAGTCATCAGGATTCTTGCCATCTCTATCCTACCCACAAATGGATCTATGTATAAAAGCACATCAGTTTATTCAGTTAAATTGGATGCTTTAACTACATCAGTAGTTACAACACTTTCATGAAAAATCATACACTTACATTTGATTGTTTTGAACTTCGTCAAGTTCCAATTGGATTTAGATGTATGACCACTCCCCAGGTGAGCTCATTGAGCTTTAGAGGGTGCGTAGGAGCGGGCTGGTAATCAGGGAGGGGGGATGGATGCAGTACGGTGGAAGGCTCTGATATTGATACCAAAGGAAGGGCGCACGAAAGTAGCGTAAACAAGACACCGATTTTAGGTCGGTGTCAGGTGATAACTAGAACTGTATAAATATTCTCTACTGCTTATTATAACGTAAATGAGAAGTCCAGCGTTTCATTGTCAGATACTCTGCGCATCGCTTTAGCTCTATCCTTATCACCGTAGGTCTTAATTATTTGCTCCACGTCATCATTGAGCTTCGCTGCTGCACCAATAAAATCACCAGGATGTTCCTCGAGATGCGTTTCTGCAACAAGGTGTCTTAACGCATGAATGTTGATACCATGTTGTTTATCATGAGGCATCGTCATCAGATAGGCCTGATATGTCAGTGATATGAAATTATCTGACAGTTTTGATGATATTTCTATATATTTACTTCTTATTTTAAGGTTTTCCTCGTTGTTTACTTGGCTTTGTCGAATGCTACGCCAAGGGAAAAAGATATCAATATCGTCAATTGACTGAACGCCCGCAAAGGTCATGAGATCAAACTCAATATAGCTGCGCCTTATGTTCAAATACTCTTTGATCAGCGGGGTAAGCTGTTCTGGTAACTCAACATCAACATCCACGCTATTTTTTGCATTTGCGTTTTTAAGATATCTGTACTTTGTGTTATCGTCACTAACCATCGATGTACCAAAACATGGGATATATAGTTGGAATCGGTTACGCTGACGATGATATGTTATACTTGCATAGTTTTTGTTCTGTGATGTCGCATTAGGGTAAAATTTCAATTCAGTCCAGTTTGCGCTGCGTGGAGATTGATAAAAACTGATTGTTTGTATCAGTCCTGCTCTAAAATACTGCAACGCACGGCCAATCTGAGATGCTGCACTTTTTCTATGCGCCAGCTCTAGTTTTTTATCGTCTGTGTTATTCGAAAGTAAATTTTTTTGCTCAGCATTGGTCTTGTATACTTTTGCTTTATCGAATAACCACTGGCTGGCCCTATAAACCGCATTTCGGCGATCTGACGCAGGTATGTTGAGTAAGAATTGAATGTTCAGTTTCCCTTTCTTGCCCGCTTGGCCGCGACTGTTGATGCCTTTCTCTGCCATCTTAAACCAATTAGGATATTCCTCGATAATAAAATCTAGGTCTTTAAAAAACTCCTCGATTGTTCTGTTACCACGATCGGCACAAAACCTTAGGTAGCCCTTCGAATCCGACCCTCGTTTTACAAAATTTAGCACTCTAGAGAATTGGCTTGTACCCGTTTGCAGTCCTTCCGAATATTCAGCCATAGCCTGCATAATCTCAGGTATTGTCAAGTGATAACTGCTAACAGACATGTAATCAATAGCTAATTCAGTATGACAAAAATGTTGAAATGAAAGTAGCTGACTTTTAAATGCGATAGCAGAGCCGCATTCGCCCTTCGCGTTGATTGTCCATTCATTGTTTCTTCTGTTTTTTTCATTGACTTTTGCTCGTATCTCATAGCGTCGATCTGACCTAAGCTCGTCAGAAATGTTTACTATCGCTGGTTGTTTTTTATTTATTTTATACTCACAATACTCATCATAAACCTTCTGTAGATTTGGATTCAGTGACGAGCTAATGAATGTGCTGCGATTGATAGCCGACAGATCAAGATCTGACCGATTTTTTCCTCTGCGTTGATGGTCAACTTTTCTATGAATTTTATCTAACAACAAGTTTTTTGGTAAATTGAAATAACTTTCAATGAAATTGATGCGAACGTCAGGTACTCGCTCGGCAGGGTGTGATGTACCCATCATATAATCGCGCAAAACTTTTGTTGCGCTGCCAATCGCTTGTGGGCTACTTTTCAGAATTGGCCATGCCTCTGGGCAGTTAGATAATGACGCGTTGATAATTTCACGTGCTACTTCTCTGTATGTAATGAAGCTTTTCTTAATATTATTCTGCGTCTTAGGAGTGACCTCATCGAGCCAGAGACGCTCACCGTATTTCCTCTGAACTGCTGCTGCCAGAGCCTCACAAAAAGTCATTTTGCTGAAATCTATGTTGTTTATTTGAGCGTAGAACTCTGCCAACCGACGCACTCGTGTCAGTGGGCCTCGCGTATCACTCCTGCTCTGACGTGCCAAGGTCATTTTCAGCTTTTCTATTGTTTCACTGAGATTTTCTAACAGTGCAGTTTCCAGCTCATCCTCGGACTGCACAATTGATGTTTTCAGTAACATGTTGAGTGCTGTCTGATGGTGCCTATAACGCGCACTTTCAGTTTTGTCGCTACTCTCAATGCCTTGAATGATCCGTTCTCTCAACTGCCTAATGCTCATAATTGCCACTCCATAAAAATACAACAACTGGTCTTTTTGTTCATTATAGTGCTGCAAACATCAATCGCCACACCAAAACGAAAATTATCGCAAAATAGCTTTTGACTTATTTGAAATTTCTTATATATCAATGTCTTTTTTGGTTTTTTGTGAGTTTTACGAGGGATTTCATGATTTTTAAAATTGGCAATGAAGCAAAGATTGATTAGGTTGCAATCAGCATTAAACAACAATACATGAAGTTTACAACAGTGATGAATAATCAATTAAAATTAGACACTTAGCTATATTCTTTAATTCCTGAATCGGAAAAACCATGACGGTATTTCTCTGATTTGTTGTAATTATGGTGTAAGGGGCTAAGTTGGAAGGACATTTTGTTGTAAAAACAAAAGCATCATAAAAACATATGGTTAGCTAAAAAAATGTCAACAAATCATATAGTAATAAGTTATTGATTTGCATGTGACTTTCTATTTTTACAACAAAATCTCTTAGATTATAGAGAATCACAACGCCTGCTTGCTTGAACCCTCTTTATATCAAGCAAAAAGTGGGCTGTCTGCCCGCGTTGTAAATGGTAAAACGAAGGTGACCGCACAATGTCTCTACCTATGATTGTATCTGACATGAAAATATGTGACCTAGGATGCAAGAGTGCTCCAACGCCGTTTGGCTCTGCGTTGCAGTCCTATCTATTTCAGCCGGTAGGATCGTTCCCCATAGTTATTTGTCGCTGTACTGGTGGCAGAGTAGAAATGAGAACTACGGGGTTGTGTATATGATTAAAACGAAATGTTAGTCAGCCCAGCTTGGCTGCACACTCAGAACTGGCTAACTATGAGCCAGAATACATTTTTTGGTGATATGGATAGGGCTTGAGATGGCAGATTGGATGATGCTGTACGATGCGGTGTAGCGATTCATACCGGTCGAGCTAAATTAATTTCAGCGCTCGATACGCTGTGTAATGCCTGTGCAGTCGAGTCTGAGTACACCAACCTCAGTATCATCGATATTTTCAGAATGCCCCCAAGCTCAGGGTTATTGTTTTCAATGGTTTTGTTGTGGTCAACAATGAGGGGATTGAGAAACCTGCCGGTTTCTAGTTGGCCATCTGGACGATGCTTCTGATGACAACGAATGTGGTTTCGCCTGGCACTGGCTGAAACTGTACCAGACCAGACCAGACCAGACCAGACCAGACTTGGGTGGTTTGTATGCAGTTATAAGGTTAGGTGTTTGGCATGTTCGAGTTTATTGGCAGGCCATTTGGTTAGAGCAACAGCTATGGTTATGGCAGCAATGATGCAGGCGAGACCCCTAGGGCCTTGGCGATCTGATAAACTTTTTCCAGGGTTACCCTAGTTTCCCCACGTTCGATTTTTCCCATATGACCACGGTCTATACCAGCAATTAGTGCTAGTTTTTCCTGTTGCATACCTCGTGCAGACCGCAGCTCTCGTACATTTTTACCGAATGCAGTTGCGAGCATCGCCAGCTCAAACTCGTCAGAATCCATTTTATCTCCTCACTAGAGGATCTATGGTCTACGTTATACGGCGTGCTGTACACGGCTGTGAGTACACGCATATAATGACACTGCATATAAGCATCATTTCGAGGTGGAAAATGTCCAATCAGCAGATCGTTCTGAGCCAGAATCAAAAAAGTGGCACAGTGACACTAACCTTTCAAGATGCGGATTTCCTAGCCGCAGTAGGAGATTCTTTGAGAGTGGAGTCATTCGTACATGTCACTATCAATCAATCCGTATATGATGAATTTGTTAAGAGCATTATGGTTTCGTTTGTTGCCGAATTTATGGATTTTAAGCAGCAATGGCCGATACCTCAGGAGCTAAGAAAGTGAACAAGTCTCTGACATGATGGAGGGCATTCGGGTCTTTCTCGCGGTTTGCTGTATTGGTGGACTTATTTGTAGCTCATCCTCGTAAAGTAATGCCAACGTAGCCTCAGCTTCTTTGGATTATAACCGGCGCCAATTAGCGTTTTTATCGCCTTATGAGTCTCCATAGAGACGGACGTCATTAAGCACCTCTTTAATATCGGTAAACCCAACATAACATCCTAGCCTAGGCGTTCAGTCAGGATCCCATGCTCGATGCGGCTGAGGAGGTCGAGCACAGCCTGAGCGAGTTCGGGCGTATCCTGATGGTTGAACGGACGAACACATCCTAGGTAACGGAATATATGATCCTGTGTTGAGCAACATGTCAGTACTACAGCTTGCAACTCCGGCACCGGTACAGTGATGGGAGCCCGCCAGCACAAGCCTTACTGACAGTATTAGCCATGGATTGGTCTTGTTGCTTTGGGTCAACCCAAGGAGACGAATCCTACTTTGGGGGCCTGTTTTGTGTTGGACATCGCTCAATCACTCTTAGGTGGCTCTTATTCAAGGGCGCGGATTTTACCGGAATGGTTAACCAAAAACTATACAGCCAGCATGGCGGAACCGAACAATATCTCCGACCAGGCAAGATTGGGCCGCACCAACAGTCGTTGATGGCGCGCCCTTGATAGGGCTATTGCCTCTGCCATGCGGGTTGGTTGTGGGTATGCTGCTTTGTTGATTTTCCTCTCAATATTGATTTGGTGACAGAGAGGAGAGCACCGGGAGTCACTATACTCCCGGTACGGGAACCCGTTGGAGAAGGCGATGGAAAGTTCATTTGGCGAAAAAATGCAGAGCGTACATGCCACGCTCAGGCAGCGCTTTGACAAGCTGAGTCGGGTGGCCATCGCGATTTACGATCCCCATACCGATCAGCTCAAGACCTTTGCCCACAGTACCGAAGGCCACTCTCCGCTGGTGCAGTACGAGGTGAAGCTGAGCGATGTCCCCTCCCTGAGTTATCTGGCGGAGCACAAGCAGCCCCGGGTGCTCGGCAATCTGGATGCCCTGCGTGGCTCGGCGTCAGAGCACAGCCGCAAGGTACTGGAGGCGGGTTATGCCTCCAGCTATACCGAGCCGCTGCTGTTCAACAGCAAGCTGTTTGGCTTTCTGTTTTGTGATGCCATGGAGCCGGGATACTTCGAGGAGCCGATCCGCAGCGAGCTGTCGGCCTATGCCCAGGCGCTCTCGGCCATCATTGCGGTTGAGTTTTTCTCCATCCAGACCCTTGGCGGCGCGCTGACCACGGCGCGGGAGTTCAGCCGTTATCGGGATGAGGAGACCGCCAACCATCTGCACCGGATGTCGGCCTACTCCCGGCTGATTGCCAAGACGCTGGCCCCGACTTGCGGGCTGAGCGATGAGGAGGTGGAGTTTATCTACCTCTTCTCCGAGCTGCACGATATCGGCAAGATTGCGGTGCCGGATGCCATTTTGCTCAAGCCGGGCAAGCTGACGCCGGAAGAGTTCGAGATCATGAAGATCCACCCCGGCAAGGGGCGGGAGATGATCAGCCTGATGATCAACGAGTTTGGTCTCGATGGCATTCATCACACCGATATGCTGACCAATATCATCGCCAGCCATCACGAACGCTTTGACGGAACCGGCTATCCGCTGGGGCTGGCGGGGGAGGCGATCCCGCTGGCGGCGCGCATCGTGACGGTGGCGGATGTGTTTGATGCCCTGACCAGCGAGCGCCCCTACAAGAAGGCATGGCCGTTCGAGACGGCGTTTGCCTATCTGGAAGAGCATGCCGGCAGCCAGTTTGATCCCGCCTGTGTCGCCGCGGCCCTGCACAACAAGGCCGAGTTTTATGCCATCTATCAGCAGTATCAGGATCCGGCCTGCTCTGCGAGCGTGGCGGCCAGCGGCGCAGAGCCGGGTTGAGCGCCCGTGATGAGCGTAAGGGGGGAAAGAGGCTGCTCAAGCATGACGAGGAGTAAATAGAGAGGGGGCACCAGCAGGTGCCCCCTCTCTTTTATGCGCCTCTCGATTCAACGCGCCCTTATTTTACCGACCTTATCTCTGCGGCTATGGCGTTTGCGGTCAGGTTACTGTTTGGGCGTCGGCTCGCTGATCTGATAGAGGTGATCCGCGCAGGCGCTGGAGCAGCCACAGGGGCGCACCTCTTTATCTTCCCGTTTCTGGGCAAGCTGGTATTGGCGCCACCAGATGATGGTGCCCATGGCCAGGATCAGCACGAACGAGGCGAGCAGGCTCAACAACCAGATGGACATGATCTCTTCTCCTTGATGATGACATGCACGGCGATGGCATCAGTGATGATGGCAGCAACCGCCCTGCTGGTCTGCGCCCTCACTGCCGTGACAACAAGTATGGCCTTGCAGTGGGCTCTCTGCCTGATTGCCACTACTGGCGCAACAGTGATCGGAGCCACTGTTGCAACCACCATGACAATGGCTATGACTCTGGCCTGCGCCGACGGGCTGGATGGCACGGATAGTCGCCTTGCTCTGATGACGACGAGACGGACGGCCCTGACTTGCCTCGGTAAGAGGTTGCAAATTGGTGGGGGCTAGCAGCGCGGGCAGCGGCAGGCGGGCAGAGCGACACTGCAGCACCCGGATATTGGCCGTCAGCAGGCGCCCCAGCATTCGCTCGCCGATGTTGCGCACCACCACCTGACCCACCTGATGATGGGCGAGGGCGTCGAGCAGCGCTTGCTTGCCGTGGCAGCCTTCGGCGGCGGCCGGGTTAGCCAGGGTGGCGATGACGTTCCCTTCGGGGTTAAGAATTTGCAGCTGCTCGGCACGGGTAAAGTGGCCAGCCAGCAGCCCCTGACTCAGCATCAGGGCGCTGTTGCTGGGGTTGGTGGTCATGGTTGTGACAGCATTCATGTCGGCTCTTCTCCACTGGTTTGGTGGTCGGGCTCGGCGGGTTGCATCATCAATGCTTTGCCCAGACTCAGACACTCCACCACCTTGTAGCGCCCTTTTTTCAGGATATTGGCCAGGGTCTGGCGGGAAACCCCCATCACCAGGGCGGCCTCCTGCTGCTGCATTCCTTGAAGGTCGACGAGGCGCAGTGCCTCGAACTCGTCAGGGGCCAGCGTGACCTGCTCCAGCTGATGCATGGGGCGGCCGTTGGGTTTGAAGCAGCTGTTGGCGGGGCGGCCACAGATCTGGCGGGCAATCTTGGGTCTTGGCATGGTGGCTCCTAATTGGCATAAGCCATTTATACGCTCATATGTGGCATATGCCAATAATTTTGTCGGGTGTAGAGAGCTGCGCCAGTGCTATTCATGGTAGAGGGGGGCAAAGAGAGGGAGGAGGAACACGTACAAAAGCAGTGACGGTGGCAGAAACGACGCAGGCCCGAACATGGTTCGGGCCTGCGGTTTTGCAGAGGATGGTCGATCTATCCCGGCGAGCTTACGCCTGTTCGGCCTCGGCCACTGGAGCTGCGCTCTCGCTACCGTTGGCGAAGCGATCCGCCCACAGGGCAATCACGCCGTCACCGGTGACGTTGCAGGCGGTGCCGAAGCTGTCCTGCGCCAGATAGAGGGCGATCATCAGGGCGATGGAGGCTTCACCGAAACCGAGCATGGAGGTGAGCAGGCCCAGCGCCGACATCACGCCACCACCCGGCGCGCCCGGTGCGGCGATCATGATCACCCCCAGCATCATGATGAAGGGGAGCATGGTCTCGATGCCCGGAATGGCCAGATGCTCGGAGAGGAACATCACCGCGGTGGCGCAGGTGACCAGGGTAATGGTGGAGCCACAGAGGTGAATGGTGGCGCACAGCGGCACGGTAAAGTTGGCGATGCCGTCGCTCACCCCGTTGTTCTTGCTCGATTGCAGGGCAACCGGAATGGTGGCGGCGCTCGACATGGTACCCAGCGCGGTGAAGTAGGCCGGCAGCATGTTCTTGATGAGCTGGGCCGGTGAGCGGCCAAGGGCCAGACCGGTACCCACGAACAGCACGGAGAGCCAGATCCAGTGCATCAGGATGGCCATCACCAGTACCACGCCGAAGGTTTTCAGGGTGGCGAATACGGTGCCTTCTACCGTCATCTCGACAAAGACCCCGGCGATGTAGAACGGCAGCAGCGGGATGATCACCTTGGCCAGCAGGCGGTCGATGATGTCACGACCCTGATCGGCGACCCGGCGCAGATCGGTGGCCTGGGTGGCGCTGATGCCGATGCCGAACACGAAGGCGGCAGCCAGTGCCGACATCACGCCAAACAGCGGCGGGATCTCCAGATTGACGTAGGAGGCGAGCTTGATAGCCGTGGCCGTGGTTGGCTCGGCGGCGGTGGTGAACTGCGGGATCAGGTGGCTCGCCACGGTAAAGGCGAACAGCCCTGCCAGAATGGTGGAGCAGTAGGAGAGGGCCACGGTTTTGCCCAGCAGCGTGCCGGAGTTTTTCGGCAGGCTGGCGATGCCGCTCATGATAAAGAACAGAATGATGAGCGGAATGGTGAAGGTGATCAGCTGACCTATCACTGTCTTGGCCGTAAACAGCACGCGCGCCACCCACTCAGGGGCGTAGAGACCGAGCAAGAGACCGGCAAGGATGCCAGCAATGAGTTTCAGGACAAGTTTCATAAGGAAATCCGGAGTTGGTTGTATTGTCTGTTTTGTTATTAAATTTTGATATTAATCACACTTTTTAACACGTCGGCCGTGTTATGTCTGCCTTTTCTGCGTTGACGCCGAGTTAAATATTGTCGAAAGCCAGGATCGCCGACTAGCTGTCGGCTTGGCGTTGAACTGGAAAATTCGTGATGAATTAGCCCGTTAGGTGGCCTGATGATCGTCACGCAGCAACATGACGTACTGGGTGGCGTGTTGACTTGAGGAATCTGACGTACTGGCTGATACGGCTTCCATCGGCGCCAGTTGCAGTGCTATCCCGGATGTGGTGACCAGTTGCTGTAGCTGAGCGTGACTTATCTTGCCGCTTGGCGGCAGGGGGAAGCAGAGCGGAGCGCCCGCTTTGAGCAGGGTCGCCAGCTGTTGCAACAGGGGTACAAGGGTGGCCGCGTCGCTATCAAGCGGGCGGCTTAACCAGATGCCATCGTAAGGGAGCACCGAGAGCATCTTCGCCAGCGAGCAGACCCGCACTGCTTGCCCGGATTGCTGCGAGGCAACTTTGGCGTCAGCAAGCACAGCTTCACAGGCAGTGACCACATACCCTTCTGCACGCAGCCAGCAGAGATCCTCCCCCGTACCGCATTGACCATTGAGCAGGTGAGATCCGGGTTTGAGACGTGCCACAAAGGCAGCCCGAGCGCGGGCATGCTGGTCGTTCAATGGCCGGGAAGCGGGGATGGCGTCAGAGTGTGGCACAGGGGTTACCTCAAGCAGGGGGCGCACAGGGTAACAAATCGGGGCCTGACTGCCAAAGCGCGCGGTCAGGCCCCGATTTGGATGGGTGGGAGTTGCCGGAGCCGGTTAGCGGCCGCAGGCAGGCCCGTGGGGTTGGGCCAGCATGGTGAACATGCTCTCTATCAGGAAGGCGGATTCGCCCTGCAGGTCTATCCGCCCCGGAAAGTGGAGCCAGTTGATGATGTAGCCATCCAGAGTGCAGTGGAGCAGGGTGGCGGCGCGCTGCAGGTTGAGGTTGGCGGGCAGTTGGCCCCGCCGTACCGCATTGGCCAGGGTGGTCTCCAGATCCCGGAAGAAGTTGGTGGACTGGCTGCGGATATGCTCGCGCAGTGAGATGGCTTCCCCTTCCAGCGATTCGAGATTGAACAGTATGGTGAACATCTGCCGTTGGGCCGGATTGTGAATGAAGCTGTGGAGTACCCCTTCGAAGAAGAGGCGCAGTTGCCCCAGCGGATCCGGCTCATCTGGGTTGAGGCAGGCATCGAGCTGGTGGGCGAGGGGGCTGCAGAGTTCCTGCCAGAGCGAAATGAAGAGTTCATCCTTGTTCTTGAAGTGCCAATAGATGGCCCCGCGGGTCAGGTCTGCCGCCCTGGCAATGTCGGTCAGGCTGGTCTTGGCCAGGCCCTGAGAGCAGAACAGATCCAGCGCCGTGCTCATGATGTGGCAGCGGGTTTGCTGCGCCTCTTCTTTGGTTCGTCTGGCCATCGAAATTTGTGCCTCATGCAAGCAAAAAGTCACTTACATACATTTATGAATGTATGTATATTGCCTCATCTTTCGACTATTTACCAACAGGGCCCATGCGGCCCTGATTGTTCATTGACTGGCAAAGGCTCAGGTGTTTCATGCATAAACATATTCTTGCTCGTTCAGTTGGTCTTGCCTTGCTGGCTACAGGCTTGCTGGCAGGTTGTGGTGACAAGGGGGGGGCACCCCAGGGACAGGGCGGCATGCCCCCCGCGGCGGTCAATGTGGTGACCCTGCAGAGCGGTCCGCTGATGTTGACCACCGAGTTGACCGGCCGCAGCGCCCCGTTGCGGGTGGCTGAAGTGCGTCCGCAGGTGAGCGGCATCATCCTCAAGCGCCTCTTTACCGAGGGGAGCGATGTGAAGGCGGGCGATCTGCTCTATCAGATCGACCCGGCTGTCTATCAGGCGGCGGTTGCCAGCGCCAAGGCCAATTTGGCCAAGGCCGAGGCCAACGAGCAGAGTGCCCGCCTCAAGGCGCAGCGCTATCAGGAGCTGCTCAAGGTCAAATCCATCAGCCGTCAGGACTATGACGACGCCGACGCCAGCTGGAAGCAGGCCAAGGCCGAGATCATGGCGAGCAAGGCGGCTGTGCGTACTGCCGAGATCAATCTCGGTTACACCCGCATCACAGCACCCATCAGCGGCCGCATCGGTAAATCCGCGGTGACCGAGGGGGCACTGGTGACCGCCCAGCAGGCGGACAGCCTCACCGCCATCCAGCAGCTCGATCCCATGTATGTGGATGTGCGTCAGTCCACCGCCGATCTGCTGCGCCTCAAGCGACTGGTCGCCGAGGGCAAGCTGACCCAGGACGAGCAGAAAGGGGCCAAGGTGACCTTCCAGCTGGAAGATGGCTCCACTTATGGCGAAGAGGGCTCGTTGCAGTTCTCCGATGTGACCGTGGATGAGACCTCCGGCATGGTGACCCTGCGGGTGATTGTGCCCAACCCTCACCAGCTGCTGCTGCCCGGCATGTTTATGCGCGCCACCCTGCAAGAGGGTGAGCGGGCGCAAGGGCTGCTGGTGCCGCAAACGGCCGTGACTCGCACTCCCAATGGTGGCGCCACCGTGATGGTGGTGACCGCTGACAACAAGGTGGAGCTGCGCAACGTGCAGCTGAGCCGCATCGTCGGCAGCAACTGGGTGGTGGAGTCAGGGCTCACCTCCGGCGAGCGGGTTATCGTGGCTGGCTTGCAGAAAGTACGACCGGGCGCCGTGGTCAATCCCGCCGAGCAGGGTGCTGATGCTCCGTCTGCTCAAGCCGCGTCCAACACCCCGGCCAACAAGTAGGATGGAGTAGTCGCCTCATGGCTCGATTTTTTATAGACAGACCCATTTTTGCCTGGGTGATCGCGCTGGTGATCATGCTGGCGGGTAGCCTGGCCATCATCAAATTGCCGGTCGCCCAGTATCCGAGCATTGCGCCGCCCGCTGTCGGTATTTCTGCCAGCTATCCGGGCGCATCCGCCAAAACGGTGGAAGACTCGGTGACCCAGATCATCGAACAGAACATGACCGGGCTGGATCACCTGCTCTACATGTCCTCCCAGTCTGACTCCGCGGGGCGGGTGTCGGTGACCCTTACCTTCCAGCCGGGGACCGATCCCGATATCGCCCAGGTGCAGGTGCAGAACAAGCTGCAGCAAGCCATGTCGCTGCTGCCGCAAGAAGTTCAGCAGCAGGGGATCAGGGTACAGAAGACCTCCAGCAGCTTCCTGATGGTCGCGGCCTTCATCTCCAGCGATGGCTCGATGAACAACGACGATCTGGCGGACTATGTGGTCTCCAACATCAAGGAGCCCCTGAGTCGTCTGGACGGGGTAGGGGATATCACCCTGTTCGGCAGCCAGTACTCGATGCGGGTGTGGCTCGATCCCAACAAACTCAACCGGGTGCAGATGACCCCGGGGGATGTGCAGGCGGCCATCAAGGCGCAAAACGCCCAGGTGGCGTTCGGCAAGCTGGGTGGCACCCCGTCGGTGGAAGATCAGCAGTTCACCGCCACCATCATGGGGCAGACCCGTCTATCTACCGTGGAGCAGTTCAACGACATCCTGCTGCGGGTGAATCTGGATGGCTCCAAGGTACGACTGAAAGATGTGGCCCGGGTCGAGCTGGCAGGCGAAAGCTATGACGCCGATGCGCTCTACAACGGCCAGTCTACCGCCGCGGTCGCCATCAAGCTGGCGACCGGCGCCAACGCACTGGATACCGCCGAGAAGGTGCGTGCCAAGCTCAATGAGCTGTCGGACTACTTCCCGGCCAACATGAAGATCGTCTACCCCTACGACACCACGCCGTTTGTGAAGATCTCCATCGAGGAGGTGGTGCAGACCCTGATCGAGGCGATCTTCCTGGTGTTCTGCGTCATGTATCTGTTCCTGCAGAACTTCCGCGCCACTCTGATCCCGACCATTGCGGTGCCTGTGGTGCTTCTCGGTACCTTCGGGGTGATGGCGGCGTTCGGCTTCTCCATCAACACCCTCACCATGTTCGGTATGGTGCTGGCCATCGGCCTGCTGGTGGATGACGCCATCGTGGTGGTGGAGAACGTGGAGCGGCTGATGAGCGAGGAGGATCTCTCCCCGCTGGAAGCCACCCGCAAGTCGATGACCCAGATCACCGGTGCGCTGGTGGGGATCGCGTTGGTGCTCTCCGCCGTGTTCGTGCCGATGGCCTTCTTTGGTGGCTCGACCGGCGCCATCTATCGCCAGTTCTCGCTGACCATCGTCTCGGCCATGGTGCTGTCGGTGCTGGTGGCGTTGATCCTGACACCGGCGCTCTGTGCCACCCTGCTCAAGCCGATGAAACATGGTGAGTTTGGGGCCAAGCGTGGCTTCTTTGGTTGGTTCAACCGCGCCTTTGATGCCGGTACCAATCGCTATCAGAGCGGCGTGCGCAAGGTGATCAAGCAGGGCGTGCGCTACAGCCTGATCTACGGTGCCATGCTGGCGGTACTGGCAGTGCTCTTTATGCGGATGCCCACCTCCTTCCTGCCGGAAGAGGATCAGGGGGTCATCATGTCCATGGTGCAACTGCCGGTGGGGGCGACCAAGCAGCGCACCGAGGTGGTGCTGGCGGACATGCGCGACTACTTCCTGAAAAACGAGAAGGACAATGTCGACTCAGTACTGACAGTATCCGGCTTCAGCTTCGCCGGTAGTGGCCAGAACGCGGGTATGGCCTTTATCAAGCTCAAGGACTGGAGCGAGCGCAAGAGCCCGGATCGCAGCGCCAATGCCATCATCGGCCGCGCCATGGGCTATCTCTTCAGCATCAAGGAGGCGCAAGTGTTCGCCTTTAACCTGCCTCCGATCCCGGAGCTGGGGACGGCGACCGGTTTTGACTTCTTCCTGCAGGATCGCGGCGGTATCGGTCACGACAAGCTGATGGCGGCGCGTAATCAGCTGCTCGGCATGGCGGCGCAGGATCCCACCTTGGTGCGGGTGCGCCCGAACGGGATGGAAGACACCCCCCAGCTCGATATCAAGATCGACTACGAGAAGGCGCTGGCACAGGGGCTCTCCATCGCAGATATCAACAACACCCTGGCTACCGCTTGGGGTTCGTCCTACGTCAATGACTTCGTCGACCGTGGCCGGAACAAGAAGGTCTACATGCAGGCGGATGCCCCCTTCCGGATGAACCCGGAAGATCTGAAACTCTGGTATGTGCGCAACAGTGCCGGTCAGATGGTGCCCTTCTCCGCCTTTGCCAGCACCGAGTGGAGCTTCGGCTCACCGCGTCTGGAGCGTTACAACGGCGTACCGGCGATGGAGATCGTCGGTGAGGCGGCGCCCGGCAAGAGTACCGGTGATGCGATGGCCGCCATCGAACAGATGGTGAAACAGCTGCCGGAAGGGGTGGGCATCGAGTGGACCGGGCTCTCCTTCCAGGAGCGGCAGGCCGGTTCACAGGCACCTGCGCTCTACGCCATCTCCTTGTTGGTGGTGTTCCTCTGTCTGGCGGCCCTCTACGAGAGCTGGAGCATTCCGTTCTCGGTGATGCTGGTGGTGCCGCTCGGGGTACTGGGGGCCATTGTGGCTGCCACCCTGCGCGGGTTGGAGAACGATGTCTACTTCCAGGTGGGCTTGCTCACCACCATCGGCTTGTCGGCGAAGAACGCGATTCTGATCGTGGAATTTGCCAAAGAGCTGTACGACAAGGGGATGGGCTTGGGTGAGGCCGTGGTGGAGGCGGCACGTCTGCGTCTGCGTCCGATCCTGATGACCTCGCTCGCCTTTATCCTCGGGGTGCTGCCGCTGGTAATCAGCTCTGGCGCAGGTGCCAGCAGCCGTAACGCCATCGGTACCGGCGTGATGGGGGGGATGATCAGCGCCACCGTGCTAGCCATCTTCTTCGTGCCGCTCTTCTTCGTGTTGGTGATGCGCTACTTCACTAGCCACAAGAGTAAAGAGGCGCGCATGGCTGCAGCAGTTGAGTCAAAAGGTGACTGATGGCATGCAGGTTGAGCTAATTTGAACAGAGTCCAATAAATCGCCAGTCAGCTTTGGTCTGGCTGAAAATCAAACAGGGCAACCCCATGGGTTGCCCTGTTTTTTGTGAAAAATGTAAGCAAAAATTGCGTGGTTGTAATAGAGAAAGCGAGGTATGAGTAGGCGTTTCGCGCTCTTGATGTTGTGATGAGCCTCAAGTTGCACCCATCACAAATTACTTTCAACTGTTCATCCTTGGGAAAAACGGGATAGAATTCCCTATAAAATCGGGCTGGTGCAGTGTGCCAATTCGCGGCATGTCCGTGAGAAAGGTTGCGATCAACGCTGCCAAGACATAACGATGCTGGAGGTATGATGACCAAAGGCGTGAGCAATATGGTAAAAAGCAGCAAGCTGGGGGCTGTAACTCAGGGGCGGTAGCTATGATGTTTGTCTGTCATCGGTGCAAATATTGCGTTTAAAAATATCAAGTCTCGGATGTTGATCGAGTTTCAAGCATTGTTTTAGTTCTTCAGCGTTTTACTCCATTTCAGTCCGCACCTATCACATATCAACTCTTCGCAAGAGATAACCTATCTATGAAAATCCTCGTTACCGGTGGCGCAGGCTTCATCGGCTCTGCCGTTGTGCGCCATATTATCCGTGATACCCAAGATTCCGTTATCAATCTCGATAAACTCACCTATGCTGGCAATCTGGAATCCCTGGCCGATGTATCGACAAGCGAGCGTTATGCCTTCGAACAAGTAGATATTTGCAATCGCGCCGAGCTGGATCGGGTCTTTGCTCTGCACCAGCCGGATGCCGTGATGCATCTGGCCGCCGAGAGTCATGTTGACCGCTCCATCACTGGCCCGGCTGACTTTATCGAGACCAATATCGTCGGCACCTATATGTTGCTGGAAGCGGCTCGCGCTTACTGGAACGGTCTGGACGAGGTACGCAAGGCGGCCTTCCGCTTCCACCATATTTCCACAGACGAGGTATATGGTGATCTGCCTCATCCGGATGAAGTGGCTGCCGGTGAACCATTGCCGCTCTTTACCGAAACTACTCCTTACGCCCCCAGCAGCCCCTATTCTGCCTCCAAGGCTTCCAGCGACCATCTGGTGCGCGCCTGGCGCCGTACTTACGGTCTGCCCACCATCGTCACCAACTGCTCCAACAACTACGGCCCGTACCACTTCCCCGAGAAGCTGATCCCGCTGGTGATCCTCAACGCGCTGGATGGCAAGCCGTTACCTGTCTATGGCAAGGGCGACCAGATCCGTGACTGGCTCTATGTGGAAGATCACGCGCGTGCGCTCTACAAGGTGGTGACCACGGGCTTGGTGGGTGAGACCTACAACATCGGCGGTCATAACGAGAAGCAGAATCTGGAGGTGGTACACACCATCTGCGATCTGCTGGACGAGATGGTGCCCAAAGCGGGCTCTTATCGCGATCAAATCACCTATGTGGCGGATCGCCCTGGCCACGATCGCCGTTATGCCATCGATGCCAGCAAGATGAGCGCCGAGCTTGCTTGGCAACCGCAAGAGACCTTTGAATCGGGTATTCGCAAAACTGTGCAGTGGTATCTGGATAACCAGCAGTGGGTGAGTAACGTCAAGAGCGGTGCCTACCAGTCTTGGATTGAACAGAATTACGGGGAGCGTACCTGATGCATATTCTGCTGTTTGGCAAAAACGGCCAGGTAGGCTGGGAGTTGCAACGCGCACTGGCGCCGCTCGGGCGCATCACTGCCGTTGATTTTGACTCCACTGACTATTGCGGTGATTTCAGCAACCCGGCAGGGGTGGCCGACACGGTACGTCTGGTCAAGCCGGACGTGATTGTCAACGCCGCAGCCCACACCGCAGTCGACAAGGCCGAAAGCGAGCGGGAGTTTGCCGAGCTGCTCAACGCGACCAGCGTGGCAGCGATAGCCAAAGAAGCGGAAGCATTGGGTGCCTGGTTGGTGCATTACTCCACCGACTATGTGTTTGATGGCAGCGGTGAGCGCCCCTGGGTGGAAACTGATGCAACCGCCCCGCTCAACGTCTATGGCGAAACCAAGCTTGCGGGTGAGCAAGGGGCCGCGCTTTGTTCCCGTCACCTGATCTTCCGCACCAGCTGGGTTTACGCCGCCCGCGGCGCCAACTTTGCCAAGACCATGCTGCGCTTTGGCAAAGAGCGTAGCGAGATGTCGGTTATCAATGACCAGTTTGGTGCTCCGACAGGCGCCGAGTTGCTGGCCGATTGCACTGCCCATGCTCTTCGCGTGGCGCAGCGCAAACCCGAGGTCGCCGGGCTGTACCATCTGATTGCCTCCGGTACCACCACCTGGTTTGACTACGCCCAGCTGGTGTTTGCCAAAGCCAGAGAGGCTGGCGTTGAACTGGCGGTGACACAACTCAATGCAGTGCCGACCAGCGCCTTTCCGACACCGGCCAAGCGCCCCCATAACTCCCGCCTTGATACCGGCAAATTCCAGCGCACCTTCGATCTGGTGCTGCCGGAGTGGACAGTCGGTGTGGAGCGGATGTTGACCGAAATCCTCGGCAAGTAAATCACTGGTCAGGGATGTAGTGACTGCCTCCCTGGCTGGCAGGGATACAACAGAAAGGCGTGGCCACAAGCCACCCTTTTCTTTTGCAATTTAACAATAAGAAACAAGCATCATGACCAAACGTAAAGGCATTATTCTGGCCGGTGGCTCTGGCACCCGTCTCTATCCGGTGACCATGGCGGTGAGCAAGCAGCTGCTGCCCATCTATGACAAGCCGATGATCTACTATCCGCTCAGCACCCTGATGCTGGCTGGGATTCGCGATATTTTGATCATCAGCACGCCGCAAGATACTCCCCGCTTTGAGCAATTGCTGGGTGATGGCAGCCAGTGGGGTCTGAATTTGCAATACAAGGTTCAACCAAGTCCGGACGGGTTGGCCCAGGCCTTTATTCTGGGTGAAGAGTTTATCGGGTCAGACCCCTGTGCGCTGGTGCTCGGCGACAACATCTTCTACGGCCATGACCTGCAGAAGCAGCTGGAAGCCGCAGCGGCCAAAGAGAGTGGCGCAACCGTCTTTGCCTACCATGTGCATGACCCCGAGCGTTATGGGGTGGTTGAATTTGATAAAGAGGGTACCGCTATCTCTCTGGAGGAGAAGCCACTGGAGCCCAAGAGCAACTATGCGGTGACCGGCCTCTATTTCTACGACAACAGCGTTGTGGAGATTGCCAAGAGCCTGAAGCCGTCGCCCCGTGGTGAGCTGGAAATTACCGATGTGAACCGTATCTACCTGGAGCAAGGCAATCTGTCAGTGGCCATGATGGGCCGTGGTTATGCCTGGCTGGATACCGGTACCCATGAAAGCATGATAGAAGCGAGCAACTTTATTCAGACCATCGAGACGCGCCAGGGGTTGAAAGTGGCGTGTCCGGAAGAGATTGCCTATCGCCAGAAATTCATTACTGCAGAGCAGGTTCGTGAACTTGCTCTGCCGTTGGCAAAGAATGCCTATGGCCAATATTTGTTAAAAATGGTTGCAAAAGCCTGATGTGATATGGGGGGGTATATGCTCCCCCTATAAAGATTGAATTTAATGTGGATAGACAGATGAATGTAATCAAGACAGCAATTCCTGACGTGCTTATTTTTGAGCCAAAAGTATTTGGTGATGAGCGTGGTTTTTTCTTTGAGAGTTTCAACCACAAGTTGTTTGAAGAGGCGGTAGGATATCCGGTTAACTTTGTGCAGGATAATCACTCCAAGTCGTCGAAAGGGGTATTGCGTGGTTTGCACTATCAACTGCCACCTCATGCACAAGGCAAGCTTGTGCGCTGTGTTGCGGGTGAAGTATTTGATGTAGCGGTAGATATCCGAAAAAGCTCACCGACCTTCGGCCAGTGGGTTGGGGTTCACTTGTCAGGTGAAAACAAGCGACAGTTGTGGATCCCGGAAGGGTTTGCGCATGGTTTTTTCACTATAAGTGAGACAGCTGAGTTTTTATATAAAACGACAAACTATTATCATCCGCAAAGTGACCGGAGCATATTGTGGAATGACGAAAACTTAAGTGTTCATTGGCCATCAGATAAGACGATCTTATCAAAAAAGGATGAGAAGGCGGCTATGTTTTCGGATGCGGAATATTTCCTTTAGTTTTCCATCATCATTCTATAAACTGGATGAGTTATAATGTTTTTATGTGTGTTCGTAAGGTGTTACTTCATTATTTTTTTCAAGGTTGTTTATGAATCGAGATAGCAGTATATCACCAATTCGTATGTTGTCTTTTTATAACAGCCGTCATTTAATTATTACTCTAGTCCGTCGAGAAGTTGCGGCTAGATATCGAGGCTCACTGTTTGGAAATTTGTGGGCTCTATTTACACCACTTTTTATGTTGGCTGTTTACACTTTTATTTTTAGTGTGGTGTTTAAGGCTCGCTGGAGTGGTGGTAGTGATTCGCGTAGCGAATTCGCTCTGGTATTGTTTGCAGGCTTAATGGTATTTAATCTATTTTCAGAGTGCTTTAATCGAGCGCCACGTTTGATTCTGGAGAATGTCAACTACGTCAAAAAAGTTGTATTTCCACTTGATATCTTGCCTTGGGTTGCATTGGGTAGTGCCATGATAAATCTAGTGATCAGTTTTCTGGTGTGGATCGCTTTTTATACTATTGCCTTTGGTATTCCGCCTGTTACCGCGTTGCTTTTCCCTGTTGTGATTTTACCGCTTGCCTTGTTAGTCATGGGCGTCTCATGGGCACTTGCTGCGATGGGGGTCTACTTACGTGATCTTTCACAATTGGTGGGCGTAATCAGTACAATATTAATGTTCCTATCACCGATATTCTACCCTGTTGAAGCGTTGCCGGAAGAGTATCGCCATTGGTTGAACATCAATCCACTAACCCCGGTGATAGCACAGGTGCGGGATGTGCTCTATTGGGGAAAATTGCCTTCTTGGGAGTCATACGGCATGACATTGATTGCCGGTACGGTGGTAATGTATGCCGGATTTGCCTTGTTCCAGAAAACGCGTAAGGGGTTTGCCGATGTGCTCTGACAAAGTCGCGATTGAAGTACGTGGTTTGAGCAAGTGTTATCAGGTTTATGAGCAACCAGTTGACCGACTAAAGCAGTTTGTCATTCCTCGCTTATCCCGCTTGTTTAGTGGTGCTGCCAGACAATATTTTCGCGAGTTTTGGGCGCTCAGGGAAATTGATTTCACGATTAAAAAGGGTGAGACTGTTGGGATTATCGGGCATAACGGGGCCGGGAAATCCACGCTGCTCCAGCTGATTTGCGGCACCCTTAATCCGTCTCATGGTGAAGTCAACGTCAATGGGCGCATTGCCGCCTTGCTTGAGCTGGGGGCTGGATTTAATCCGGAATTCAGTGGGCGTGATAATGTCTATCTCAATGCCAGTGTATTGGGGTTGAGTAAAGAGGATATTGATGCAAGGTTTGATGAAATTGCTCGTTTTGCCGACATTGGCGATTTTATGGAGCAACCGGTCAAGACCTATTCCAGTGGCATGTACGTACGTCTTGCATTTGCGGTACAGGCGTGTATAGACCCTGAAATTTTAATCGTCGATGAGGCGCTTGCAGTTGGCGATATTGGTTTCCAGTACAAGTGTTTCAAGCGTATGGAAGCCCTGAAAGCGAAAGGTGTCACCATTTTGATGGTGACCCACTCAACTGGCAGTATCTTGGAGTATGCCGATCGGTGCCTGGTTATGGAAAGGGGGCGCCTTATTGGTGATACAACTGATGTGTTAGCTGCAGTGATGGCGTATGAGAAAGGAATGATTTTGTCGGAAGAGCAAGCAGAGGTATCTGCATTGCTAGAGAATGAAAATGATGGAGAGTGTCCATCACAATCTCTTCTACTTGAGAGGCAAAAAAATGAAGCCAATATAGCCTTAGGTGAGAAACGATTTGGCTCTGCCCTCGCTATTATAGCTAGCGTGACAATTTTGAAAGGTGACGGTACATCTTTTCATGAAGAACCTCTTGTTAAATCAGGGGAGACCTTGACGCTGCGCTTTGAGCTTTTGGCGAGTGAGATTATTGAGGAGGCCGTACTCGGACTGTCATTGAGTCGTGTTCAAGGTAGTGATATATGGGGTGATAACAATATCGCAGCCGGTCATCCTCTCACTTTGAAACCCGGACGCCAAATAGTGACTTATCAAGTGACTTTACCAATCAATAGTGGCGATTATTTATTGCACTGTGGCTTGGCTTCCTTCAAGGGAGGTATGCGTGAAGAACTTGATCAGCGCCGACCAATGCGTGCGATCAAGTTTTGGTCTCCCAGAGAGTTGGGCGGCTTTGTTCATGCTCCAATTACTGTTCTAGCCTGAACCTATCGGGATTACAAATGCTTGCTGCCTTTTTACCTCCTTACCCTTTTAGAGCTGTGCCAGCACCTTATTTGTGGTGCTATTATCGCTTACTGGGTGAATGGGCTACGGAATCTTGTATGTTCATTACAGGGCGTGACTATGTACGCCCTATTGAGCAATGGGAAGAGCGTTGGGAGTGCACCGATGATGCTGCAACTAGGCTCGGTTATTTATTACCAAAAAATACACAGCCTTCACAGCATCATTATGCTTGGCTAGATGAAGGATACTTTGACGACTGGTTACGTATTCATAACCATAACCCTCTAGCTGTTTTTCGTCATTTTTTATGTGAACGTGATGATGTCTATGAAGAAGAACTTCATACGATATTATGCTCAGCGCCAAATAAAATAGAGGCTGTGATTACATTTGTAAATGTCCCATCACTTTCCGCTGTATGTCAACGACTTGGCATTCCTGTAATTCATCAGGAATTAGGGCCTCTGCGTGGCCATATATACAGAGACACGGCATACGTAGATTTTCAGGGAGTTAATGGTAATTCTGAAGTTGAGTATCGTGAACGTGAATTTAGAGGTTGGTCTCTAAATGGACTAAAGTTAGCTGATCTTCTTATGTTTTTTTTGAAAGATCCTAGTTTCATTCATCGTTTGCCAGGAAAAACGTCTGAGATTGGAATAGTACTTCAGGTTGAGGATGATTCTAATTTAGTTGCATTTGGTAATGGAATGGATAACCAGTCCATTATACTGGCGGCTCGTAGCCAAGTAGCTACATCAAATTTGTTGATTCGTCCTCATCCTGGTAGCTTGTTCACTTTACGTGAAGGTAGTATGCCGATAGACAAATCGGCAACCAGTCTAGAGTTTGTTTCTCGCTGTAAAAAGTTAATGACCATAAATTCTAGTGTTGCACTCGAGGCTCTATTCCTTGGGGTTCCGGTGACTATCTTTGGTGACAGTTCATTATGTCATCTAGCAACAGAGTCACCTCATTCAGCATCTTTAATCAGACGCTTAGCATTTTATCTTTTTGCTTATTTAGTTCCCCGCTCATGTCAACTAGCCCCCAATTATCTGCGTTTTCGTTTGGGTGAACCAGATGAGAAAGCGATCATTGAATATCATTTGGATTGTTATATGCGAGATGATGATATGACTTTACCAACAGAGAGCGACTCCGAAGATCTTCAAACTAAGCTGCTTGCTCAGGTATGGGCAAGTAACCAATTCCGATCAGAGCATAATAAAAGACTGCAAGCCCTCACTGATCATGTAAGCATACTTTCACAAGAACTTAGTGATGTAAATAGACGGCTGGTTGAAGAACGTGAGGCACATGGGCACGTAATTCAGATCGCTGAGCAGATAACAGAGCAATTAAATAATCTTACAAAACAACATTCAGACACCCTTGATGAGTTACGTTTGCGTGAAAAAGAAGTCGAAGAGTGTAATGAGATTATAAACAAAATATGTAGCAATGGAATTTTAAGGTTTTACATTGACCATTTTATTTTAAAATCATGAGTGAGTTTATGTTAATAAGAAATCTTGATGTTATTATACCGGTATATCGTGGTCTGGATGAAACTAAAGAGTGTATATACTCATTGCTATCAAACATGCCACAGTGGGCTCAGCTTATAGTCATTAACGATAGCTCACCAGAGCCAGAGTTGACGAATTGGCTCAGACAAGAGGCTGGGCAATTGGGCTTCGAGTTATATGAAAATGAGTTTAATAAAGGCTTTGTCGGTACAGTAAACTTTGGCATGAGCCTGAATAAAGACAGGGATGTACTGCTACTTAATAGCGATGTAGAAGTTTCTAATTTGGACTGGCTTAATAGGATGCGAAAAGCAGCATATAGCCATGAACGGGTTGCTAGTTTAACTCCATTTTCTAATAATGCTACAATCTGTAGTTTTCCTCATTTTTGTCAGGATAATGAGCTGTATTATGGTCTGGATGTGAATGTATTAGATCGCCTTTTCTCTACGCTACCTCTTGAAAACGAGTTAGTAGAAGTACCTACAGGCGTTGGATTTTGCATGTATATTCGTCGTGACTGTCTTGAAGCTATTGGTTATTTTGACGAAGATACGTTTGGAAAAGGCTATGGAGAGGAAAATGACTGGTGTCAAAGGGCAATAAAAAATGGTTGGATTAATTATCATCAGTTAAATGTTTTTGCATATCATAAAGGTGGTGTTAGTTTTCAAGCTGAAGGTGACCCTCGGAAAGAGAAAGCTCTTGAACTACTGACTGAATTACATCCTAACTATAACTCAGATGTACATAAATTTATTGCTAATGATCCAGCACAAAAATCTCGCCTATTAGCAAAGATAAAAATCATCTCCAGCCTCAACATTCCTAAAATTGTTGTGGTGACGCATATGCTTGGAGGGGGAGTAAGCCATCATCTTGATGAATTGCATGACTTTTATAAAAATATAGCATTGTTCGTAAAATTAGAACCATTCGAAAATGGGAAAAGTGTTACGGTAGTACTCGATGCATTTGGAGAACCGAAATCTGAAAAATTCATCTTCAATATAGCTTCTCAAAGCGATGCTTTAGTTTCTTTTTTGGGGGCATTGGGTGTTAATCACTTCCATTTCCATCACACAATGGGTATACATCCATTTGTATGGTCATTGCCAGAGAAACTAGGTATAGAGTATGACATTACAATTCATGATTATTATATGGTCAATGGTAATCCAACATTAACGGATTCTAATGGAGTTTTTGTCGGTGATTTTTCGCCGGATAGAGATAGGATTTGTTCCGAAAATTACCCCATCCCAACAACAGCCATTGAGTGGAGGGCCGGTGTTAAACCATTGCTCATTGGCGCGAAGCGTATAATATTTCCTTCCAAGGATTGTGCAAAAAGATTTACAGATACGTTCGACTATGTAAGAAGTAAAGCTATAGTATGTTACCATCCTGATTCATTTAAATTGAATGAGGCTACTAGAGCAGATTCGATTAAAATTAATATTCCAGTTAATCGACCTTTAAGAGTCCTTGTTCTTGGCGCACTTAGCCGAGAGAAAGGGGCCGATATTCTAGAAAAAGTGGCAAAAAAATGTCCGGAAATAGAATTTCATTTACTTGGGTATGCATATCGTCCCTTGGATACTGTGATTACTCATGGGGCATATAATCAACATAATCAAGACCGCTGGATCGATGAGATTAATCCAGATGTCGTTTGGTTCCCAGCTATTTGGCCGGAAACTTATAGCTATACATTATCAATAGCCTTGAAACATAGTCTCCCAGTAATATGCCCTAATATAGGTTCATTCCCTGAGCGAATCATGGGGCGGCGATCTAGTTTTCTTGTCCCTTGGGATTATAATGTTGATGATTTTGTAACATATTGGCGTTTGTTATTAGCAGGCCAAATATCCAAACTTTCAAGAATTTCAGATGATTTAATGTTAAGTGTTTCATTTGGTGGTTTCAGTGAATGTACTAGAGAGTTTTATTTTTCGGAATATATTAGGCTGGCTGGAAATAGTACACCAAACGAAAGTAATATTACACTTAATGATATGCAGCACTTACTCGATTCAATAATCAAAGTTCATGGTAATTTGGAGCCGACGGCTAAAGAAAAAATACTTATTAAAATATTATTATTAAGGAATACATGGGGGGGGAAAATGTTATCAAAAATTATACCTTTTCATATTCAGCGAAAAGTAAAGCGTTTCTTTTCAAGAAAACCTATTCATGAGCTTATTTGAATCCTTTCCTTATTATTTATATAAAGGTATGTGAATGAGTAGTATAATAGTTGTAGGTGGTGGTTTTTTTGGCATGTATTTAGCCGAGTACTTCGCAAAAAATGGTCATAGTGTCAAGTTAATTGAAAGAGAGCAAGGGTTTATGACTCGGGCTTCCTATAATAATCAAGCTCGTGTGCACAATGGTTATCATTATCCCAGAAGTATATTAACCGCGTTGAGGTCAAGAATTGCATTTCCTCGCTTCGTTAGTGAATTTGAAGATTGTATTCAATCAGAGTTAGATAAATATTATTTAATTGGTAAGCCACTTGGTAAGATATCTGCTAAGCAGTTCCAAAAATTCTGCGATAAAATTGGTGCGCCTTGTGAACCTGCCCCTTATCATATACAGCATTTAACAAACCCAAATCTTATTGATGCAAGCTTTTCAGTTAAAGAGTATGCATTTGATGCGGTAAGATTGAAAGATATAATGGTGGATCGACTCAGTGCAGCTAAAGTACAGTGCTATTTGGGGTGTAAGGTTGATAAAGTGACTGAAACTGACAAGGGATTGTTGGTTTCAGTAACAAATATAGAGGCATCAACAAGTGAGGACTTTATCGCTGATCATGTCTTTAACTGTACATATTCACAAATAAATACAATACTAAATAATTCAAGTGTTGATATTATACCGCTTAAGCATGAAATGACAGAAATGTGTTTGGTTGATGTTCCTGATGAGCTAAAAAATATTGGAATAACTGTAATGTGTGGCCCATTTTTTTCTGTTATGCCATTTCCATCTACTGGGCTACATTCTTTTAGTCATGTGCGCTACACTCCACATTATGAATGGCAAGATAAAAGTAATAATGGGTGTGATGATGCATATGAAAAATTTGAACGTTTTACTAGAACATCGGCATGGAAATACATGCAAAAAGATGCAGCACGATATTTGCCTATACTAAATGAATGCAAGTATGAGCGCTCATTATGGGAAGTTAAGACTATTCTGCCTAGAAGTGAGTCTGATGATTCCCGCCCAATCCTTTTCCGAGCTAATCATCAAATAAATGGCTTTCATTGCATCATGGGAGGAAAAATTGACAATGTGTATGATGCTGTTGAGGCAATATCATTTTTAAAATTATTAAATTGAAAGGGGGTAAAATTGAAGAGTGATACTTTTGTTTCTGTAATTACTGTTCTTGGTAATGTAAGTGAATCAACTTTACAGACTATATATGGCATTCAGCAGGAGCTTGACAAGTGTTATACGGACTACGAGGTCTTGGTGATTGCTCAAGGGCCTATTCTTGATTCCGTTGATAATAAATGGCTTGATAATGTTCTTCAGCACTTACCAAGTATTAGATATATCCAACTATCCGCTAATGTCGATAATGATGTTGCATGGGCAGCAGGCTTAGAGAATGCTATAGGTGATTTTGTTTTACTATTTGATCATGTACAGGATCCTATAGATGTAATCTCACAGATGGTCGATAAATGTAAGTCTGGATATGATGTCATTGTGGGTGTAACGGATACATCTAAAACATCAACATACAAAATTTTTAGAAAATTTGCTGGCCGCTTGCTAAACGCAATTGATTACCACCTTCCGCCAAATTCTACAGGATTACGTTGTTTAAGTCGAAGGGCTGTAAATTCCGTAACAATGACAGGGAAATATCATCACCAACTTTACCTGAGAATACAAAAAACAGGATACCCTTCATATGCCTTTAAATATGAAATTACTGCTAATAATAATGAAAAGAAAACCTTTTTAAATGGACTTAGACAGTTGGTTCATCTATTGGTTTTTAATTCATCCAGGCCGTTAAGATGGATGTCATCACTTGGATTGATTGGAAGTTCTACAGCATTCATATTTGCAACTTATAGCTTACTAGCCCATCTAATTAACGGCCATGTGGTAGAAGGGTGGACAACCACAATATTATTTATGTCAATGCTATTTATGTTTCAATTTATCATGCTAGCATTTTTTGGTGAATATATTGGTCGTTTACTCGATGAGAAGGAAGGTCATGCAGACTACTCAGTTGTTTTTGAAAAAAATAGCTCTGTGATGGTCAATGAAGATAGGTTTAATGTTCTAGATATATCGACACAGCAACATAATAACAGAGTTCAAACTGGGCGAGATAGGTAAGATTAATATGAATATAGATGTTGATAAAAAGATAATCTCAGTAATTGGGCCATTGTTTAATGAGGGGGCTGTGGTCGATAGATATTGCCAAGAGGTCATTTCAACGTTTAAAAAAATTACTAAGAAATATGCTTTGGAATTAATATTAGTCGATGATGGGTCTAGTGATGATACCCTCCTGAGAGCATCAGAAATAAAAAAAGAAAATCCTAACATAATAACACTTGTTAAATTATCAAGAAATTTTGGTTTAGAAGGCGCAATTGATGCCGGTCTGCGTGTTGCAAAGGGTGATGCTGTTATTACTATGGATGCCGATTTGCAAGACCCGCCATCAGTTATTCTAGAAATGATTAAAAAATGGGAAAATGGTGCCGATATTGTCGTCGGTAGTAGAAGCGGAAGGCCAAATGATAGTTTTTTTAAAAAACTAACTGCCTCATTTTTTTATAAACTTATGGATAACTTATCTGGTAAATTGAAGCTGGAGCGATCTGCAGCCAACTTTCGCCTATTATCCAGAAATGCTTTAAATATATATCTTTCATTAAGTGAAAAAAATCGTGTTTTTAGAGTTTTAGTTCCTTTTTTAGGAATGAAAGTTGATATTGTTGAATATGAAAGAGATAAAAGATTTTCAGGGGAAACTAAATATAATTTAAGTTCAATGATTAGGTACGCACTAGATAGTATTACAGGGATATCGATTGAACCGTTGAGAAAGATATATATATTCTCAGTTTTTTCGTTCTTGATTTTTTTGATTTCAGTAATAGGTTCATTTTTTTTCGATGAAAAATTCTTGCCGTTCTTTATATTGGGAGGGGGCATCGGGTTACTATTCTCATTTTTGTTTGCTGCAATGGCTATTATATCTGAATATATTGGTCAGATTTTCATAGAAGTAAAAAATAGACCAACATCAATAATATACAGTCAGGATTTGTTTGATTGCGATTTTAAGAGGGGAGACTAAAATGAAGTTTAGTAGAATTGGTCGTTCAGGTCTCAACCTTTCAGATATTACATTTGGAAGTGCTTTAACTATTGGTACTGAGAATGACTCTGAAAAATATGCAGAGGAGATGCTATCTGTAGCATGGGAATTAGGTATTCGTTCTTTTGATACATCTAATAATTATGGGAATGCAGAGTTTCTGTTAGGTAAAGTACTTAGGAAGTACCCTAGAGAGGAATTTGTTATTGCGACAAAGGGGTCATGGCCCATAGGTAGTAGTATTTATCATAAAGGGCTATCACGAAAGCATATTAAATGGAGTTTTAAACAGTCTCTTGAAACGATGAATTTAGATTATGTTGATATCTATTATGCTCATAGATATGACCCATCTGTTCCGATGGAGGAAATCGTTAGGACATTCAATCAGTTAATCGACTCTGGTCAGGTGCTTTATTGGGCGACATCTGAGTGGCCATTGCATGCTCTTATTGAATGCCATGAAGTATGTGATAAATTTGGCCTTGAAAAACCAATATTAGATCAATTTATCTATTCATATGCAATAAATAAAGCTGATAACAATGGGATAAAGGAGTTCTGCTTAAATAACGGTGTTGGAATGCTGGGGTTTTCGCCTATTGCACAAGGGTTGTTAACTGGAAAGTATTTTAATTCAGCGATTCCAGAAGGGTCCCGTATAGCAAAAAGTTCTAAAATTGGTTATGACAAAACAGCAAAAATTTATGAACAAACAAAATCTCGAGTAGATCATTTTTGTCAAGTATGCTCAGATTTTAACGTTAAAGGAAGTCAAGCTGCTATTCAATGGGCGATAAGAAATGGAGTCCTCCCTGTATTGGGCGCTAGTAATAGCGCACAGTTAATAGAGAATGTTGAATCAATTCATGTTGTTTTTTCGGATGATTTTTGGGAAGCTATCGATTCAATTAAGGAATAGTGTGTGAAACTATGTGCATCAAATATCGCTTGGGAAGAAGGTGATGATGAAAATGTTTATGAAGTTCTGAATGAACTTGGTTTTCATGGTTTAGAAATCGCACCAACAAGATGGGTTCCTGAAAATCCTTACGATGCTGATAATAGCGCTTACTGTAGGAATAAGGCTGAGAATATAAAAAATCGATGGGGGCTGCATCTTGCATCAATGCAGTCTATCTGGTTCGGGAGAACTGAAAACATATTTGGTAATGAAGATGAGCGCCAATCAATATATGCATACATGTGTAAAGCGATTGATTTTGCCAAATATATTCATTGTCCTCATATTGTATTCGGGTGTCCCAAAAATAGAAATGTTATTTCTGAAAATAGCCTTGTTAAGGGTATAGAGCTGATTATTGCATTTGCTGAATACGCCAAAAATAATGGTGTCGTAATTGGCCTCGAGGCAAATCCAGTGATTTATGGAACAAATTTTGTTAATACTAATGCCGATGCCGCATCTTTAGTTAGAGAGGTTAACTTATCTTCTCTAAGGTTAAATCTTGATATTGGCGCATTTATTTATAACAAAGAGAAATTAGATGATATCCGAATGATATTAGATGTTGTGAGTCATATACATATTAGTGAGCCTTTTTTAGAACTAATTATCAGGCGTGAAGAACATAAAAATATATCAGATATGTTATTAGATGTGGATTATCAAGGCTATATTTCATTGGAAATGAGAAAATGTTCATTTCCTGACTTGATTGATTCGATAAAATATATGCGCGAGGTTTTTTAAAAAATGATTAAGTCGGTGCCGTTCAATGCCTTTATAAGGTTTGGAGTAACTGGCGCTCTTGGCACAATAGTTAATTTGCTAATTTTTTTCTTTTTTGTAGATATACTAAAATTTTCTGCAATCCCTTCTTCCATTTTTTGTTTTTTGATTGCAGGCACTCAAAACTATTGTTTAAATCATTATTGGACTTTCTCTTCTTCTGGCATGAGATTATCCATAAAAAATTTATCAAAGTATCTTCTTGCAGCATTGTGTGGATTACTTATCAATATTCTCGTGCTGAAGCTGACTATACATTGGTTTAACTACCTTACGATTTCTCAGTTACTAGGAGTTTTATCTGGTTTTATAATTAACTATTTTCTCGCTAAAATATATGTTTTTAAATGTAATGGGTAAGAAATATGAATTATATTAAAGATAACCAGAGGATGATATCTTATGCTTTTATCATCACTGTAATATTGGTTTTTTTGGCTGGTATTATATTGCGTTTTTCAAATTTGGATTTTGCAAGCCTATGGCACGATGAATTATATTCAGTTGCTGCAGCTATTGATGTGGGGAAAAATGTTGGTTGGTTGGATTTTGAACCAAAGGTGATTCAAGAGCTAACATATCATGATTCATTTATAACTTGGAAGGCGGCAGATAACACTCCACCACTATTTGAATCAATACTTATATTGTGGGCTAAAATTTTTGGTAAAAGCGATTTTGCTCTTCGTGCTTTGCCTGCATTTTTAGGTTCATTAGTACCTGTGATTTTTTATTTTGGAACCGTAAAAGAACTGGGTAAACGGTCCGCGTTATTAGGTAGTGCATTCTTAGCATTTTCGCCAACACTGATTGAGTATTCTCAAGAAGTTCGTGCGTATATGTTAGCGTGCTTACTAAGTACGATTGCAATAACGTTATTAGTCAAATACATACTGAATTATCATGTGAATGGGAAGCCCAGCATCCGGTATGAATGCTGGACGCTTGTCTTCGTATTTATAGTGCTATCATATTCTCATTACACGGGTTTTTTCACTGCGGGAATGCTAGCTGCTATATATCTATTATTTGTTTCTATTCCTCAAAAACGATATTTAGATATAGCCAAGTTTCTTATAGTCCCTGCGTTGATCGCTCCTTGGATGATGTTGAGCTGGAAAGCCTTTAGGTTTAGTAGTAAAGGGGGATATGGTTGGAGGGATTACCATACATCTGATATTTTTGAATTAATGATACCAAAAACACTGGATTTTTACGCTCCCGGTATTGGTGTGTATTTCGCCTTAGCTATAATTTCCATAGCATTATTCTCTATCTATAGGTATAAGTCTTTATCTATCAGGAAAAACCCTAAGACCACTATTTCTATTGCTCTGATAATAGTTATTGCATTACTGTTTCTTTATAGTATTTACAATTCCATGACATCTATGATGTGGCATCCTCGATATTTTGTTGTCTCTATTCCTATTGTTGTGATGATAGTTACATTGTTGCTTTCTGACGCCAATCGTAATCAGGCCGCCATCGGTATATTTATATCAATATTTATTGTTATGTTTGCGTATGCAGATATATATAACTTGAACAATCCCCATCAAAAACCTTCAGGAGGCGATTATAGGTCAGCCGCAGAGTATGTTAACAAAAGAGTGGACGATAAATCTATTATTGCGCTGGCTTGGAAGCCGAATGCAGCATATTATTTGCATTACCTGAATATTAATTCAGATATTGCAAGTGTGGCAGCCGTTTTTGATGTTTCATATCCAGATGATATCCAGTCTATGTGTCGTGATCTTAATAGAGGTTTTGGAGAGTTATATCTGATACGGCATGTAACGCATTATGCAATTCGAGATGAAGTCTCAAAATGTTCAAATATAAAGCGTATTGAGACTCATGATTTTTCTGGTATCATAGTAGACGTTTATGGAAATAAGTATGACAAATGATCGTTTTTCCAATAAGTTAAATAACGCCTATCGATAACGGTTTCAATGACGTTATTTCCCATCTCTGCATGGCTGGCCTAAGGGGCCAGCCATTCTAGTTGTGAATTGAACATTAAGTTATTGCACTCAATCCACGAAATAAAGTGTTTCTCGGTGAGTAGTATATCGTAACGGTACAAGCCGTCACTGGTAATGTGTCTTGTATTAAAAGGTGGGGCAAACCTGCTGTAATAGGTGTAATAGGTGGTTGATTAGATCAACATGTGTATTCCACAACTCGCGTAGTTTTTCAATGGCGTGGTAGTAGAATAAGTGTTCTTGTTATTTGTTGCCTATATTAGAACATTATTCATCTAGTTCTTATTAAGGTGCACATCATTCAAGTTAGCTCAGGAAATTTGCTGCGGCACACTTGCATACTTGTAGGGAGGCTAAAATAATAGGATGTGTTTGATTTTTTGTTTTATTGAAAATGATTAAAGTGATTATATATTGCGAAAATAAATAATCGAAAAAGCCTTTGGATGTCACAATGTTTTTTAATATTCAAGCACTCCGTTCTGTAGCGGCTATTTTTGTTCTACTTTATCATGCTGGTCCACATTACAACGCAATAATCGGTGGTGAGTCAATAATCACAAAGATACTATCTTGTGGCTATGTAGGTGTTGATGTTTTTTTTGTAATTAGTGGCTTTGTGACCACGTTATCGATAACTAGCAAAAGAATAACTTTAGATAATCAATTTATTTTTTAAAGAAAAGGTTTTTTAGGATTTATTTAGGATATGTGCCAATCTTGTCTATCTATCGGTGTGGTAACTTATTGTACTGGAAAGATCATGATGGCAAGTACATTCAATAAACTACAAAAAGCAGTCAATGAAGCTGGAGTTGTTAGTTTTTTGATTGTCGTTGACCACTCGCCATCAAATGATTTAGCCATTCAAAATGAAGATATAAGAAAAGTTTTTTCAGGTGAGTATTGTTTAATTGTTGCACCGTCAAATCCTGGATTTGGTGCGGGTCATAACAATGCATTGTTTACTGATGCCAAATATCACCTTATTCTTAACCCTGACCTTGAGGTCGCCCCAGATGCACTGAAAAATGCACTCGAGTTTATGGAGCAACATTCGGATTGCGGATTATTGACGCCTTTCGCTACATGGGAAGATGGTGAGGTACAGCGGCTTTGCAAACGCTATCCAACCGTATTTGATTTACTGCTGCGTGGTTTTGCGCCCGCGTTTGTGAAGAAGTTATTCCAGACGCGCTTGGCAAAATATGAGATGGCAGATCAGCTCAACGATCGTGACGTGCTGTGGGACCCACCCATTGTCAGTGGTTGTTTTATGCTGTTTCGCACAGATGTTCTGCAGCAGCTCGGAGGGTTTGACCCTCGCTTCTTCCTCTATTTTGAAGATTTTGACATCAGTTTGCGGGCAGGAAAGATCAGCCGGATTGCTTATGTCCCTCAGGTGAAGGTCGTTCATCACGGTGGGCATGCATCCCGCAAAGGCTGGCGCCATATCTGGATGTTTGGGCGTTCCATGGTGACTTTCTTCAATATTCACGGTTGGCGTTGGTGGTAATGGCAGATATCAAAAGTACAGTCTTGGTCACAGGAGCCAACGGATTTGTAGGCAAAGCGGTCTGTGAACACTTGCTGGCGCTGGGGGCGAATGTTAAGGGAGCGGTGCGAAGTCACTCGCTGGCTTCTTACCATGTTCAGGCTCCTTCTCTGACTGCCGATGCCTACTGGACAGTCCAATTGCAACAGGTGGATGTGGTTGTTCACTGTGCTGCCAGGGTGCATGTAATGTCGGATACCGCGACAGATCCCCTGGCAGCATTTCGAGCGGTGAATACAGAGGGCACCCTCACGCTTGCTAGACAAGCGGCTGAGGCTGGGGTGAAGCGCTTCATCTTTATCAGCTCGATCAAAGTGAACGGCGAGCAGACCGAGCCAGGTAAGCCATTTGATGAGAATGTGCAAAGTCCGCCAGAAGATCCCTATGGACGCTCGAAGTATGAGGCGGAACAGGGGCTGATGGCACTCGCGAAAGAGTGTGGTATGGCTGTAACCATTATCCGTCCTCCTCTTATTTACGGGGAAGGGGTGAAGGCTAACTTTGCCAGTATGATGACGTGGGTGCGCAAAGGGATCCCACTCCCTTTTTCCCGTTTGACCAATGCGCGCAGCCTGTTGGCGTTACCTAATCTGTGTGACTTTATTGCCCATGCGATGGCGCACCCTGCTGCAGTGAATCAGGTCTTTTTAGTCGCAGATCCTGTCGCAGTGTCGACGTCTCAGTTGTTGGCGGCGATAGCAGAAGCAGAAGGGGTTCGCTGTCGGCTCTTTTATCTCCCACCAGGAGTAATAAGAGTGCTTGGACGCTGTTTGGGGATTGATGCCAAGCTACAACGGATTTATGGCTCTCTGGAAATGGATACCCGCAAGGCTCAGAGCCGATTACAATGGTCGGCACCCTATTCGCTCTCTCAGACCCTATCTCTGATGGCGTCAATCCATAGTGAGTCGTCTTGATGCTGGCATTTGTTTTGTTGTCGATATTTTGTCTTTTTCTTTCAATCACCATGACCGGCCTGCTCAGGCGCTACGCACAGACCCGCTTGCTTGACCAACCCAATCATCGCAGTTCGCATCAGGTGCCTACCCCGAGAGGCGGTGGCATGGCCATCGTGGCGACCTTTCTGCTGGCAGCCCCGTTGTTTGTCAGCCTGATCCCACTGCCCTCCGGCATATCCCAGAGCAGCTTTGTATTGATATGGGCTGCGGCGCTGGGCATTGCCTTGGTTGGTTTTATCGATGACCACATCTCTCTCAAGCCCCTAACCCGCCTGATTGTACAGAGCATTGCGGCAGCTTTGGTGGTCTCTGCGGTAAATGGTTTGCCTGCGCTGGCCTTCTTTGGTTGGCAGCTCGATCTTGCCTGGTTTGGTTACCTGCTGGCCTGGCTGGGGGTGATCTGGTTTATCAATCTCTACAACTTTATGGATGGCATTGATGGCTTGGCGGCTGGCGAGGCCGTTGTCGTCTGTCTGTTCATGGCGTTATTTCACTATCTGGTTGGGGGAGAGTGGTCGTCTGCCAGTTTGATCCTGCTACTGGGGATTTCGGCGGCGGGCTTCTTGTGCTGGAATTTTCCGCCCGCCAGGATCTTTATGGGAGATGGTGGCAGTGGATTTCTTGGCTTGATGCTGGCTTCCCTGATGCTGCTGGATGCTGCTTCAGCACCTCAATTCCTGTGGGCATGGCTCGTCATGCTCGGAGTCTTTGTGGTTGATGCGACCTGGACGTTGCTGAATCGCTTTCGTTTGAAATGCCGTTTGAGCCAGGCTCATCGGACCCATGCATTTCAGTATGCGGCGAGGCGTTGGCAGAGCCATCGAAACGTGACCTTGGCTGTGCTTCTTATAAATAGCCTCTGGCTTGCGCCGATCGCTGTCATGATTGTATTGGGCCAGATCGATGGTGTGAGCGGTCTGGTCATTGCCTACTTGCCGTTAGCTTTTCTTGCGTATCACCTGAATGCAGGAGTACCAGAATGAGAAATGAGCTTTTACCCGGTGGAAGCTGGCTACTGACTTGCCTGGGCTCCCTGTCACGAGCCAGTAAGCGTGCCATTTCTGTCACCGTTGATATGACCCTGATCACCATGACCTATTGGGGGGCATACTGGATCCGGCTTGAACATAATTGGCCAATCGATAGCCCGCATCACTGGGCACTGCTTGGCGCAATTATCATTGTCAGCATCGGTCTGTTTGTAAGGCTGGGGCTTTATCGCGCAGTGCTCCGATATGTCAGCTTTCGGGTGTTATGGACAATCTCGCTAGGGGCATTTCTTTCAACCTGTTTCTTTGTTCTCTCTGCGTTTTACTTCGATATCTTTCTGCCGAGAACGGTCTCGGTTATCTATCTCTCCTTTTTGGTGTTACTGGTTGGTGGTGTGCGGCTGTTTTTCCGGGCGCTCCTTAATACCACCCGTTTGGCTCGCACCCAGGTGTTGATTTACGGCGCGGGCTCTTCGGGCCGACAACTGCAAATGGCCTTGTTGCAAGGCAATGAGTTTTATCCCGTTGCCTTTGTTGATGATGATCCCGCCAAACAGGGGTGTGTAATCCAGGGGTGTACTGTCTATAACAGCGCCCAGTTGCCAACTTTGATTGACCACCATGGTGTACAGAAGATCTTGCTGGCCATGCCGAGCAGCACCAGGGCTCGTCGTCAGGAGGTGATCAATGCACTTGAGCCCCTCTCTTGCGAAGTGCTCTCTATCCCGGGAATGGCTGATCTGGTCAATGGCTCTGCCCGCATAGATCAGCTCAATGAGGTCTCCATCGACGATCTGTTGGGCAGAGATCCGGTAGAGCCGGTGACCACCTTGATGGAAGCCAATATCACAGGCAAAGCGGTCATGGTGACAGGTGCCGGTGGCTCTATTGGTTCTGAGCTATGCCGCCAGATCTTGCGGTGCAGGCCATCCACTCTGGTTCTGTTCGAACTATCCGAATACGCCCTCTATGTCCTGCACAAGAACCTGCGGGAACAGTGTCAGCGTGAAGAAATTGAAACGGATCTGGTGCCGTTACTGGGGTCAGTGCAGCGCCAGCATCGCCTCAAAACGGTGATGCAGAGCTTCAGGATCCAGACCGTTTACCATACGGCGGCTTACAAACATGTCCCGCTGGTCGAGTTCAACATCATTGAAGGGGTACGTAACAACGTATTCGGCACGCTTTATGCGGCCCAGGCGGCCATTGAGGCAGGGGTGGAAACATTCGTGCTTATCTCTACCGATAAAGCGGTGCGGCCAACCAATACCATGGGGGCCAGCAAGCGTCTGGCCGAATTGATCTTGCAAGCCTTGACCCGCGAGAAGCACAGCACCCGTTTTTGTATGGTGCGTTTTGGCAATGTTCTCGGATCTTCCGGCTCAGTGGTGCCGTTATTCAGACAGCAGATAGATAAAGGTGGGCCTATCACCCTGACTCACCCCGACATCATCCGTTACTTTATGACGATACCTGAGGCAGCCCAGCTGGTGATCCAGGCAGGTGCCATGGGGGAGGGGGGCGACGTCTTTGTGCTCGATATGGGTCAACCGGTACGGATCATGGAGCTGGCCAAACGCATGATACGCCTCAGCGGCCTGACACTGCGTGATGAGCAGCGGCCCGATGGTGATATCGCCATCGAGGTGACGGGTTTGCGGCCGGGTGAAAAGCTCTACGAAGAGTTACTGATTGGTGATGATGCCAGAGGAACCGAGCATCCCCGGATCATGGTGGCACAAGAGAGCTGGCTGCCCTGGTCGCGACTGCGCCCCTTGCTGGCCTCGCTGGATGATGCCTGTCACCGTTTTGATCAACAGCAAGTGCGCGACATCCTGATGCATGCTCCTGCAGCCTTCGAACCGACGGATGGTATTTGTGATCTGGTGTGGCTGGCCAAACAGCAGCTACCGCCAAGTGATAATGTTGTTAAATTGCCCTCACATAATATAGATTTTTTGCTTGCCAATCACTGAATCTTTATATAGGCGCCCATTATTGGGCGCCTTTTTTTCGCGCCCCTACTTGTATTGTTTGTTTTTTAATCGATTGAGCCAGTCGTGGACTAGATTGGCTACTCATTTCGATGAACCATAGGTACAATCCACCCCCGCTATTTCAGAGTTGTCCTACATTTTTGCGTGGAGTATTGGTGCAAAATGGAGGGTTATATTGCGAATAGCTGGCGTGGCGACTGGTTTTGTCGTTCCTCTTGCCAGAGGTTGATTGTAAATTGCAACACCACTTACTAATTCTTTTAACAATATAAAAAGACTGCATGCACACTGGGAGCTGTAACTCAGGGGCGGTAGCCATTCTATTTTTCAATAATTTGGTTGTTTATTGAGCGATCTCTGGCTGTTCTGCCATCGATTGGGTGGCAGGCAGTTATCAAGCAAATAAAAAGCAGGTCGTCATCAGAAGCGAACCTGAAATTTCTAGGGATAAAACAATAATGGAAACGTCTGGTCTGGTTGCATTCGTTGGAACCGCGCTGGCTATCGCCTGTTTGCGTCCACTGTCTGCCAAGCTACAACTCGTTGACTTACCGAATCAACGTAAACAACATGTCGGTGCGATCCCCCTGATTGGTGGGATTGCGGTTTGTCTGGGGGTATACCTCAGCGTCTTCTTCACCCTTCCACTGCAGAGCGCGATTATCACCATGCTGGCCTGTGCCGGTTGCATGATGGTGATTGGTGCTATCGATGATGCCAAGGATATTCCCCCTGGATCAGACTGACCCTGCAAGCATTGCTCATTCTTATCCTCTGCCTGTCGACCGATATCAGCCTCCATCAGTTTGGTGATGTGCTGGGCATCGGGAATATCACAATTCCATTTATTGACTTGCTGATTGCCGTTGTTGCTGTCTGTGCGGCGATCAATGCTTATAACATGATGGACGGTATTGATGGTCTGGCTGGCAGCATGGCGGGTATTTCACTCGTGGGGCTATCTATTCTGTTTGCCAGCACCATGTCTGATATGGCTCATATCTGTTTGGTGATAACCATTGCTCTGGTCCCCTATCTGATCGTCAATCTCAATATTCCTCCTTTTAAACGCAAGATCTTCCTGGGTGATGCCGGTTCCATGTTCCTCGGCTTTATCATCGGCTATTTGGTGCTGTTTGGTTCACAACATAATGAGCTGGAACCAGCATTTCGCCCTGTCACCGCACTCTGGTTGATCGGCCTGCCGCTGATGGATATGGTGGGCATCATGATCCGCCGTATTCGCAAAGGCCAATCCCCTCTGCGCCCGGATCGCAATCATCTGCATCATATTCTTCTCCACGCCGGTTTTACCCCTCGCGAATCCCTATTGCTGATTGTCGTTGCCAACCTCGGTGTTGTGTTCTTCGGTATTCTGGCCGAACAGGCCAAATTACCAGAGTGGTTGATGATGGGGCTCTATCTATTGCTGTTTGTCGCTTATTCGCTTTGTCTGACATATGCATGGAAGCTAGGACGTTGGGTAAAGGAAATAAAAACACATTTGCATGACTAAATTAGCGCGAAAAATATTTAACACTATAAATATTCTCTAAATAGATGTGGAAATATGAATTTAAGTAGGATGATATGTACTTTACATAACATATGTTATCTGATATTGCCATTCTACTGGAAAAAGAAACTGTTGATTCTAAATAGCTGTTCCGAAGAGTAGATCATCGGAGGAATGGAACTCAGTCAAGTTTATACGATCGCCTTAGTCGTCAAATAAAACAAGCCACATCCCAAGTGTATGGAGATGGTATTCACCTGACAGTTGCCCACAAAAGGGAGTGGTCATACGGCTTCAAACCGGATAACAAAACGGTACCCCTATCGTGTTATCTGGAGTCACCGTATGACCACCAACGAGAAAGTAGCACGTCGCAAACTCAGCCTGCTAGAACTCGCCAAAGAGCTCAATAACGTCAGCAAAGCCTGCAAGCTCATCGGCTATAGTCGTCAGCAGTTCTACGAAATCCGTCGTAATTACCAGACCTATGGCGCCGAGGGCTTGCTCGATAAACTGCCCGGCTGTAAAGGGGCTCATCCCAACCGGGTCGCTCCCGAGATTTAACAGGCCATCCTCGATTACTCCCTCACCAGACCAACTCATGGCCCGCTGCGGGTTGCACAAGAGCTGGCTCTGCAGGGCATCAATGTCAGTGCGGGTGGTGTGCGTGGCGTGTGGCAACGTCACGACTTGCTCTCCAAACACGACCGCTTGTTGCGCCTCGAGAAAACCCACCGCGAGCAGACCATTGAGCTCAATGACGAGCAAATTCGCCTACTAGAAGGATTCAGCCCCGAATTTCGCGAACGCCAGATTGAGGTTCACTACACCGGAGAACTGGTGGCGGTCGACACCTTCTTCGTCGGTGCGCTCAAGGGGGTTGGCAAGGTGTATCTGCAAACCGTGCTGGACTGCTACAGTCGCCACGCTTGGGGGCGGCTCTACACCAGCAAGCTGCCGGTGACCTCGGTTCATGTACTCAATGAAACGGTGCTGCCGTTTTTCGAGGCCCACGAGGCACTGGTCTATACCATCCTGTCGGACAACGGGCGCGAGTTCTGTGGACGACCTGACCACCATCCCTACGAGCTGTTCCTGCAACTGGAGGGGATTGAGCACCGGACAACCAAGGTACGCAGGCCACAGAGCAACGGCTTTATCGAGCGGCTACATCGCACACTGCTGGATGAACACTTCCGTATCAAGGGGAGAACAACCTGGTATGAGTCGGTAGAGCAGATGCAGACAGACCTGGATAGCTACTTAGAGCACTACAACACGCAGCGGCCACATCAGGGCAGGATGATGGAGGGGCAAACCCCCTACAGCATGTTCAGGAAGGGTCTGAAATTGATACCGAAGGAAGTGCGCACTAAAGTAGCGTAAACAAGACACCGGTTTGAGGCCGGTGTCAGGTGATAACTAGATCTGTACACACTTCCGTATCAAGGGGAGAACGACCTGGTATGAGTCGGTAGAGCAGATGCAGACAGACCTGGATAGCTATCTGGAACACTACAACACCCAGCGGCCACATCAGGGCAGGATGATGGAGGGTCAGACCCCCTACAGCATGTTCAAGAAGGGTCTAAAATTGATACCGAAGGAAGTGCGCACTAAAGTAGCGTAAACAAGACACCGGTTTGAGGCCGGTGTCAGGTGATAACTAGATCTGTACAACTATTTGCAACAGCTATTTAGCATCTATACATGAACGAAGACATACTCGCGCGCCAGAATTAGTGTGTGATAACATTATTAGTATGTTTTACTCAGAGGCACAATTCCCCCTTGAAAAACTGTAAAATTTCCTCATCGAAGAGTAAGCTCAATAAATTATTATTTTTAATCTTCGCTACTTGTGGAAAGCAATTTTGCTTGTAGATAAAGTACCATCGCTTTTATAACGTAGCCTAGCGTTATATTTGTCGGAAATGTAATGAAAAACTTGGAATAATATAAGTGAATAATATATTCAAAGAGTCAAAAAAACTTTTAGTTTTTATGTACATGCAAATGGCTTTTTCGTTAGTGAATATGTATTTTACCGGTAGTATATTAGGTGCGGGGTCTAGAGGTATAATTCAATATATTTTTAGTATGCAAATGATGATTGCACCAGTTCTTACTTTTGGTTTGGGCTATGGATATACTCGTTCATATAGATATAAACTCTATTATCCAAATATTTATAAATTAATGTCGTTTGTGTTTTCTAGTTCATTATTACTGATTTTTATTTATCTATATTTTTCGCAAGATGCTATCCTCGATGAAAATATAACTCTTTTTTACATATATGTTACAATAAGTGTGCTTTGTTTTTATCTACTGGATCTTTATAGAGTAGAGAATTCAATGATAACATTCAGAAATGCGACGATCATTCCTACAATAGTTCAAACTATAGGTTTTATCCTTTGTTTTATTTTGGATGTTTTTACATTAAATAGTGCGTTAATTGTTATAGTTGTTGCGATATTTATTCAGCTAACATATCTATTGTTTGGTCTAAAAAATATATATCGTGACCTGACGGCACAAGTCAATGGAGGCTCTTCTTATTTCAAATATTCTATTGGGATATCATTAAATTTATTATTGATGGGCATGTCTAGTTCTATCGATAAGGTAGTAATTGCGAAATTATTTTCTCCACATGAGCTAGGAAGAATATCTGTTCTTTTAGGTTTTTCACTTGTTTTTGCAAAAATTTTTGATGCGATAGCTACCACCTATTTCACAAAAGGATTGAAAGGAAAATTTAAAATAGAATTAAATATGTCTGATGTAATTAAGATTTTGTCAGTTTCATTATTATTTTTCCCTGGTGTCTACTTTTTTGCTGAGTTTTTTGTCCCCATAATTTTTGGTGACGATTATATGCACCTTGGACATTTCTTTGTGCTGATCATTGCAACAACGATAGTTAATGGAATGGCTGGGATTTTTTCACAAGACTTGATGCTCTCTGAAAAACCCTATTTGATATCCATAAGAACACTTATTTCAATAGCTTTCTTTACTGTACTGGTATATTGTCTCAGCTATATAGGGGTGTTCGGTGTTCTTATCTCATCACTTTTATCAGCATTATTAAAAATGATATTGACAATAGTTTTGGTAAAGAATGTAGATTACAAACCTGCTGTTTAATATGAGTGTTGGATATGCCCAAAGTGTTAATAAATAAAGTAAATAAAAAAAAATTAAATGGGAAATTAGATGATTTTTATTTTGCTCGATTACCTATGGAGTGTGATGTTATCTCCCTTCATCCCGAAGAGCTGGATTTATCTACACGGTTTGATATTTTAATTAAAGTTAAAGCACTTCCACTTCTGCTTTCTAATAATAATGGTATCGCTGTTGAAAATTACAAGAAGCATATAGTAGTGATAACCGAAGGAAAGTGTTCTGAAAATGGAAATTTAAACAAGAACTCTATTGGTTGCTTTATCAATGATTTTAGAGAAATAGCAATCAATATACGTGATGAGGGCTTTAACGAAAGTCAAAGTTATATACCAATTAATGAACATCTTCAACCTCTAAATGGTGCTCACCGCATTGCATCTGCACTTTATTTTAATAGAGAAATAAAGTGTGTAATTATACCTGGTGAATCCATTAACTATGAAGAAAAGTATTTCTCAGATGTAGAGTTTAGTAAAGAGTATATAGAAAGTTGTTATCTACTACTCCAAAGGTATCAGCGTAATATTGTCACTGGTGTTGTGTGGCCTTCGTTAGGATTTATCCCTGAGAAAGTGACTAGTAACGTAATTTATTCTAAGAAATTAGAGCTGTCATCAACAGGTTTAAAGAATTTTGTAGTAAACACATATTTGAATGAATCTTGGATTGGTAATGCTAAAAATGATTTCTCTAGTAGTGTAGGAAAATCTAACCCATGTTTTGGAAATCAACCACTTACCATTTTTATGATGCATTCCAAAAACATTGATCTAGTACATTACAAGGATTCTATTCGAGCAGATCTAGGTCTTGATAAAAATTCAATACATATATGTGATGATAGTAAAGATTCATACCTTTTAGCTCGTTTTGCATTAAATCCGAACATAGAAAACATTTTAAATTCGATTCGTACGTATACATATGATGATTATATTAGTATGCTTTTGAATTTAAGAAAAGAAATTGATTGTGCAAATACTGATTATGTTTTGAGTGGTAGTGCTCTGATGGGTTTATTGGGTTTGAGAGAGCCACAAGATATCGATTATATATCTTATCAGCCTATTGCTAATATTTTCTGGGCCGATTTTCATGGTACTCACAATGGAGTGCATTCATTAGAACAAATATTATCAGATAGTACGAAACATTTTTATTATTTTGATTTACCATTTATGTCACCTGAAGAGTTTATGGTATTTAAAAATAAAAGAGCCGAACCTAAGGATCTATTAGATATAGAGCTAATAAAACCATATGCAAAGAGTTCTATGAGTTTTTTTAGTAAAATAAGAATGAGAGTAAAATCAAATTGCTATTTAGTGAAAGTAATTGTCATTGCCAATACGAAAGTTTTGTTACTAAGATTGGGTATGTTTGATTTTATTAAAAAAATATTGAGACGATGAGGTTTTTGTGGGCGACGTTTGTGTGTCATGGATATTACCAGTCTATAATGCAGAAAGTTATGTTGGTAAAACAATTGAGAGTATTTTAAGTCAAGATTTTCAGGATTGGGAACTTATCATTATAAATGATGGTTCAAAAGATAATTCAGATGCTGTAATAAATAAATATACAGATGCAAGAATTGTTTATATTTCACGGGAAAACAAAGGCTTAGCTGCAACGCTTAATCAAGGTATTGCCTTAAGCAAAGGGGAATATATTGCTCGAATCGATGCTGATGATTTATGTCATCCTCAACGTTTAACGAAGCAAATTAGGTTTATGGAAACCCACAAGGATGTCGTTTTAGTCGGCTGCAATGTTCGATACATAGACCATAACGGGAACGTGCTAGGTTACAGTTCATCATGTATAGGTAGCAATAATATAAGAGAGAAATTAAAACAGGATAATTGTATATTTCATCCTTCGGTCCTAATCAGAAAGAATGCTCTAGTCAAAGTCGGCTGTTATGATGAAAGAATTGGTTGTTATTGGGAAGATTATGCGCTTTGGATATTGCTTCTTGAAGAAGGTAAGTTTTATATACTATCCGAGCATTTATTAGACTACCGTATTCATATGTCTAGTATTAGTAGTCGAACTCCAAAGTTGGTTCAGAATTACATGCGGGAATTTTCTTTGAAAAAATCAATTTCTGATGCGAGTATAGTGAAGTTTCATAATGAAATTCAGTTGTATAAAAAATATAATGTAACGCAAAATAAAGTCAGTATCTCTCAGCCTAGAAGAATTATTAAATCAAGAATTCTTGCTAAATTTATAATGCTTGTTAGAAGAGTGATTGGTAAATGAAGGTAATGGAATTTTCAGTTGTCATGCCGATCTACTCCGGTGTAGATTATGATTTATTATTATCAGCCGTTAACTCAGTTACAAGTAACCAAACTATACGACCCTATGAAGTATTAATAGTGTCTGACGGAAAAGGTACTGAAGATATATGTCATAGACTTCAACGAGATATTAAATATCGTTTAAAATTTTTATCTTATGATAAAAATAGAGGGCCTGGATTCGCTAGAGATTTTGGAATCAGAAATGCAACATGTGAATATGTCGCTATAATGGATGCTGATGATATATCCTTATCTGAGAGATTTGAATTACAGATTGATGAGTTTAAAAGAAATCCCAATCTATCTCTCTGTGGTGGCTACATACGTGAATATGACTTTTCTTGCCAAGATAGGTCACCTTGCTCCATCAGAACCGTACCTATTAAACATCAAGATATTAGTTCGGCTATCGGTATAAAATCTCCATTTAATAATGTGACGGTCATGTTTCGTAAGTCTAGTTATATTTTATCTGGTGGTTATCCAGCTATGCGAAGCTCTGAAGATTATTACTTATGGGGCAGCTTTATATCATCTGGGCTAGAAGTTATGAATATCGGTTCGATTTTAGTGGATGTTAACTTCAATATCGCTGCGATAAATAGACGGCGTGGTTTAAAATATTTCTATGATGATTTGAAAACACAGCGGCATTTATATCACAGTAATTGCATTAATTTATTTAGATTTGTTTTGAATTTAATTAAGTATTTCTGTTTCAGACTAATGCCTGCTGTTTTTATAAAGAAAATATATTTGAGGGTACTTAGAGGATGAATATTCTACAATGCATATCTACAATGCATGGAGAGTTACTTCCAGAAGTCCGTGCATCCAATAATCCTAAAGTGATTATCAATCAAGGCATTGAAAGTCAAGATGCTATAATGATAAACTCAACTTCAATGGGCTTATCAAAGAGTAGAAATTTAGCAATTGATTTGCTACCTTTAAAATCTATAGGGATTATATCTGATAATGATGTGATTCTGGTAGACGATGTCTATAAAAATATTATAAAAGCATATGAGTTTTTTCCTGATGCCGATGCTATAACCTTTAAGGTTTTTAATTTTGACGGCTCTGATTTTAAAAAATGTTATCCTGATAAACCTCGTCGCCACAATCTTGTTTCAATTTTGAGAGTTTCTTCAATAGAAATTACGATAAGAAAAAGTGAGATAAATTCAAATGTGAAATTTGATGATGGATTCGGGCTTGGTTCAGATATAGACATTGGTGAGGAAAATATTTTTCTGTCAGATCTGATTAAGAAAGGTGGGAAAGTTTATTATTACCCACTTTATATTGGAATGCATTGTGATAGTAAGCATAGTGGTGATAACTTTGATTTAGTGATGACAAAAAAAAGAATGAAGGTTTTCTCGCGAATTTATGGTGTACTAGGGGGGCGTCTTTTGCTCATGGTCTTTCTTATTAAAAATTTACGCCGACTCAGTGGGAGTATTTTAAATCACATTAAGGTACCATTTTATTATCATGCGTGAATTTATATTGTCAGTATTATTCTTTATGGCTATCTTTTCTTTTAAGATACCTATTGTATATAATTCTTCACTTCTCGCATTTTTGTTAAGCTTCTTTTTTATTAAGGGGGGCTCATTAAATTTATTTTCCAGATACCTAAGTACGAAAGTTGTCTGGTTGTTAATGGGGCTGCTTTGCACTCCGTTTATCTACGCATTATTTTCTACGACTGCTCATGGGGTATATGATTTTACCTTTTTAAGGATTGTATTCAGTAATATTATTTACTTTATTATTACTAGTTGGTTGGTTGTCTTGTTGTTTTGCAATATTGGAGCTGATTTCGATATTGAAAAAATTATCTTTAGAGTCTTTTTGTGGCAGTCGTTAATAATATTATTAGCGTTTATGGTTCCTGATTTTAGAGATTTCATTCAATTATTTCAAGACCAGAATCAAGCGGAAGTAGCGAATGATTATTATGGCGGGGGGGTCAGAGGTTTGGCATTATCTGGCGGCCAGTTTTTTAATCTGTCAGCTGTATTTGCTCTTGTATTGACACTCTCTTTTATTAAGATGTCATGTGGTAAATTTTCTTCAAAGCAATTTGCAATTATTCTATTTGTTTTTCTAATGTCACTAACTACTGGCAGAACTACTTTTGTTGGATTTATGTTTGGGTTGGTTTTTTTGTCGTTTTCAACTAGAAATTTATTGTATTTAACTCGGTTTTATTTTTTTTCTATTTTAATTTTCGCTTTTATATATTTCATACAACCACCTTTTCTAAAAGTATTGTTTTCATCTTTAGAGTCATATTCTAAATTCGCATTTGAATTCATCTATAATTACCAGTCAACTGGTAAAGTTAGCACGGAATCGACAGAGCATCTCAAAACAATGTATTTTATTCCTGAAGTGAAAACTATTATTTTTGGCGATGGTGCTTATACAAATGCCGATGGTTCATATTATATGAAAACAGACTCTGGCTATATGCGACAGATTCTTTTGTTTGGCTTGTTTGGTTTAGTTTCTTTTATGACGTATAACTTTATTATGATTTATCATTATAGCAAGAATTATGGTCTTAATTATAAATACAAAATATTGCTCACCATGTATGGGTTATTAATGGTCCTTCATTATAAAGGAGAGGTTTTTGGGTATCTTATTACGGTTAATCAAATATTGGTTTCTTTGTTCTCGTGGTCGATCATTAGAAATAAAATAATTTATCAAAATCGTGATTACACATAAATCTGGTCGATTGTAGTGCATTAATTATATTATTAGGTTGTTTATATGGAAAAATGTTTTTTATTGCAAGTGCATAGAGACACAGAAAAAATAAGTATTCTTGTTGATAGTATTATTTCTCAGGGGGGGGATGTATTTATTCATGTTGATTATAAATCACCTGATGTTTATTTTGAGTTAAAAGAAAAGTATGGTAGGACTGAATCTGTATATTTTGCTACAGAGCGGAAGTCGGTATACTGGGGGGCGGTTAGTCAAGTTCAAGCTACTTTATCTTTGCTACAGACAGCAATTTCCAAGAAAAGATATGACTATTATACTTTGTTAAGTGGTGAATGTTTCCCAATTAAAACTATGGTTCAATTCAATCAATTTCTAGAGGTGAATAACGGGCGGTCATTTATTAATAATTCACTGTCAGAATCCTCTAGATTAAGAGCGGAGCAATACCATTTCTTTATAAACAGCAATCTTTATAGCATACCTTTTTTTAGAATAATGTCTAAGTTAATCAGACACACTGTTGGCGTGTTAGGCCTAAAAAATAATGCGTTGAGAGGTATGGCATGCTATAAAGGATCTCAATGGTTTACAATGCATAGTTCTGCAGTTGAATACATTTTAGAACATGGTTTTGAATTATTAAGTAAGCTTCGATTTTCATCATGTATTGATGAGGTATTTTTCCAAACAATACTGGCTAACTCTCCTTTGAAAAATTTTGTTATAAACAATAATTTAATGTATACACTGTGGTCTACATCGAATTTAAATCATCCGCGATTATTATCTGTAAATGATTTAAAGCAATTGGAAGAACAAGATGTATATTTTGCTCGTAAAATTGACCTTGTTAATGACAAGGCGAGTTATAATTATCTAAGTTCAATGGGGATTATACCTGTTACCACTAAAAAATAATGTGTTCACGTTCCTGAATTTAATTGTATATGGCCAGTTTTTGAATGGTCTTTTATATTGTGGTAAATGTAATTCGTATTATTTGCATACTGAATAAATTAAATGAAATTATTATGTAGTGAATGCTTCTCGGAATTGTTATGACATATGAGCCACAAAAAACGGTAGGTGTATAATTTATATTCACATGTCTCACGAGAAATTATTTATAAGTGTTTTTTAATACATAATGCTATATTTTTATAAAGATCTATTTTTTTGTTTTCGAATAAAAATGCATGTGACGAGGTTGTTTTTTTGTTGCATGGGTGTTGTTGTCTGTTTTTTGCCGGTTTATAGTGTCGCTAATGTGATTATTCTCGGATTTTAGAGTCAATATAGATATGATATGGCGGTTATTCTCATTCAACTCTGATAGTAAGCTTAATAAGGTGTGGTAGTGAAAAGGATTCAGCTCATTCCTCTGTTATCGGCCGTGGCCCTGCTCAGTGCATGCACTGTGGTGCCCGGTACCAATCTTTCCACCAGTGGCAAAACCGAGGTGGCTACGGGTTCCGTTGATGTTGATCAGCTGGCAGATGTCTATCCGGTTACCCCCGCGTTGATCAGCCAACTGCGCAAGGCTCCGGTGGTGGGCAAGGCCAACACCGAGCTCAATAGCGAGATCAGCCGTTACGAGTACCGGATTGGTGTGGGCGACATCCTCAATGTCACTGTGTGGGATCACCCCGAGTTGACCATCCCGGCCGGTTCTTACCGCAGTGCCAGCGAAGCAGGCAACTGGGTGCACGCCGATGGCACTATCTTCTACCCCTATATCGGCAAGGTGGCCGTGGTGGGTAAAACTGTCGCACAGATCCGTGCAGATATCGCCAAGCGTCTGGCCCAATATATCGAGAGCCCACAGGTGGATGTGAGCATTGCTGCTTTCCGCTCCCAGAAGGTTTATATCTCCGGTGAGGTGACCAAGCCGGGCGCCCAGCCCATCACCAATGTGCCGATGACCTTGCTCGATGCCTTCAATCTGGCTGGCGGGCTGACCCCTACTGCGGATTGGCATCATGTGGTGTTGACCCGCCAGGGCAAGGAGTTCCCGCTCTCCATGCAGGATCTGCTGCAGTATGGGGATCTTTCTCACAATCAGTTGATGCGTGACGGCGACATGCTCTATGTGCCGCGCAACGATGCCCAGAAAGTCTTTGTGATGGGTGAGGTCAACAAGGCATCGACCCTGACCATTGGCCGTGAGGGGATGAGCCTGACCGAAGCGCTGAGCACCGCAGAAGGCCTTAACCAGAATGCGGCCAATGCGACCGGCATCTTCGTATTGCGCCCCGCCGCCAAAGCCCAAGAGAAAGCCGCCATTTATCAGCTCGACCTGAGTGATGCCACCGCGCTGGTGATGGGTACCGAGTTTGCGTTGCAACCTTACGACGTGGTCTATGTCACCACGGCGCCGGTGACGCGCTGGAATCGCGTGTTGAGTCAACTGGTGCCCTCCATCAACGGCTTTAACGAGCTGACCGAAGGCATGCTGCGGGTTCGCAACTGGTAAGGCAGTGATGTTTCTTAACCTCTCCCGCTTGATTGACGTGTAGCCGCACTCCCTCAGGGAGACGACATCGAGGGGGGGCTGATGCCTCCCTTATCTCCGGTTGTTTGTTGCCTTGATGCGGTGACAAACGGGGAGGATAGGGCAGAGGGCTATGCCCTCTATCCGCCTTCCTTCAGGAAGATGCAGGTAGTGAGGGGCGGTGGCTGCAGATTTTATTTTTAAAGAGCGACAGCGATATGTTTGAAAAAATTCTTGTGGTGTGTGTGGGCAATATTTGCCGCTCCCCAACCGGTGAACGACTGCTTCGCGAGCGTTTGCCCGGCCGCCAGGTCAGTTCTGCCGGGGTCAGTGCCCTGGTTGACAAGCCGGCCGACAAGGTCGCGAGCGAGGTGGCACAGCAGCATGGTCTCTCCCTTGAGGGACACGCGGCGCGCCAACTGACCCGCGAGTTCTGTCAGGATGCCGATCTGATCCTGGTGATGGAGAAAGGGCATATCTCTGCCGTCACGGCCATCGACCCGGGGGCCCGTGGCAAAACCATGCTGTTTGGCCACTGGCAGGGGGAGAGTGAAGTGCCCGATCCCTATCGTCTGAGCCGGGAAGCTTACGAACATGTTTACCAGCTGTTGGTGCGTAGCGCCGATGGGTGGGCAAAAAAACTGTAACGACATCCGCAGCGTCTGGTGGTGTTTGGATTGTATCTGACAATAAAAATGGATTGTGTTTAATGACGACTTCTTCTGTTTCGTCCCGGCAAAGCAGTGCCGCGGTGGAGAATGACGAGATCGATCTGGGGCGCCTGCTGGGTTACCTGATCGATGGCCGTTGGTGGATTGTGACGATCACCGCTCTGTTTATGGCTCTTGGCGTTGCATACGCTCTTTTGGCGACCCCGGTCTTCAAGGCAAACGCCTTGCTGCAGGTGGAGAAAAAAGCCAGTGGTGCCGCGCTGCTCGGGGATATGGCTGACGTATTGGGCGGTGAACAGCCTGATGCCGCTGCCGAGATTGAGCTGCTGACTTCTCGTATGGTACTTGGCCGTACAGTGCAAGAGCTTCACCTCGATACCGTAGTGACACCCAATTTCTTCCCGCTGGTTGGCCGTGGTCTGTCACGGCTGATGGGGCACCCCTATCCCAAGTTGGCGGTAAGCCGCTTTGAAGTGGCGCCTGAATTGCTGGGGACGCCGCTGACGCTGACGGTTGACGCAGACAAACACTTTACCCTTGAGATTGAGGGGCGGGTGCTGGAAGGTCAGGTAGGCAAGCTGCTTGAGAAAGAGGATGTCACTCTGCTGTTGTCTGATGTGGCTGCCGATGAGGGGCAAGTCTTCACGCTGGTCAAACAACCGGCTCTGGATGTGATTGCCGAGTTGCAAAGTGGTCTTCAGGTCAGTGAAAAGGGCAAAAATACCGGGATCATCTCGCTGGCGCTGGAGGGGGAAGACAAGGGCCGCATTCGCGCGGTGCTCGACAACATCAGCCAGAACTATCTGCAGCAGAATGTGGTACGCAAGACCGAAGAGGCCCAGAAGAGCCTGGATTTCTTGCAGACGCATCTGCCTCAGGTCAAAGATGAGCTGAACCGTTCTGAAGAGCTGTTGAATGTTTATCGCCAGCAGAATGAGTCGGTCGATCTGTCGCTGGAAGCGAAAGCCGCACTGGATACCATGGTGGGCCTTGAGAAGCAGCTCAATGAGCTGACCTTCCGGGAAGCGGAGTTGCAGCAACTCTATACCCGCCAGCACCCCGCTTACATCGCCCTGATGGAAAAGCGCCAGACCTTGATGAATACCAAAAATGCGATCAACAAGTCGATCAAGCGTCTGCCAAAAACCCAACAGGAGATTTTGCGTCTGACTCGTGATGTGCAGGTCGGTCAGGAGATCTTCGTCCAGCTGCTCAACAAGCAGCAGGAGCTCAATATCATGAAGGCGGGCACCATCGGCAATGTACGGATCATCGATGACGCCGCCGTTGAAACCCGTGCCGTCAAGCCGAAGAAGCCGCTGATCGTGGTACTGGCGACTCTGCTGGGTGGCATACTGTCGGTGGGGTTGATCCTGGTGCGTGCAGCCTTCCACCGTGGTGTGGAAAGTCCGGAACAGTTGGAAGAGATGGGGCTGTCTGTCTATGCCACGATCCCCTATTCCGAAGAGCAGGCCAAGATCGAACAACAGCAGCAGAAGAAGCGTCGGCAGGCAATGCCTCTCAACGAGGCTTTGCTGGCTGCGCGAAATCCGGCCGATCTGGCGATGGAGTCACTGCGTAGTCTGCGAACCAGCCTCCATTTCGCCATGATGGAAGCCAAAAACAACATAGTGATGATCTCGGGCCCCGGCCCGGGTCTTGGCAAAACCTTCGTGTCGACCAACTTCGCTGCCACCTTGGCTCTGGGCGGCAAGAAGGTGCTGGTTATCGATGCCGACTTGCGCAAAGGCTATATGCAGAAGGTTATGGGGCAGGAGATGGGCGCCGGTCTGAGTGCCTATCTGGCGGGTCAGACAGAGCTGGCACAGGTTGTGAGCCAGACCGGGTTTGATGGCCTTGATTTTGTCTGCCGTGGCGCCGTGCCACCCAACCCTTCCGAGCTGTTGATGCACCCTCGTTTCAAAGCGCTGCTGGATTGGGCGAGTGAGCACTACGATTTTGTCATCGTGGACTCACCTCCCATCCTGGCGGTCACCGATGCAGCCATCGTTGGTCAGCATGTGGGCGCATCCTTGCTGGTTGCCCGCTTCGCCAAGACTGCGGTCAAAGAGGTGGAGGTGGCCATTCGCCGCTTTGAGCAAAACGGGGTCGCTATCAAGGGGATCTTGCTCAACGCGGTCGAGAAGAAGGCGAGCAGTTATTACGGTAACTACGGATATTATCAATACAGTTATGGCAGCAAGGAAAAAGCCTGACATTCTGTTTGGATAACCGCAATAGGTGAATGCAGGGTGCGTCTTCATGGCGCACCTTTTTTATGACCATCATAAAATAGTTTTCGAATGCAACCTGTATTTCAGTGCAATAATAGCGTTCCGATGGTATGCTATATTTGCAATTATCTATGTTTACAATGAGTTACTTAACTTTTTGTGAGCATGGCAATGCGCTGGTAAAGGGATATATGGTAATAACATTGTTGTCATGCCATATTTTCTCCGAGCCACAAGTAGACAATAAACAAGGAAAGATGAAATGAAAAAAACCGCCCTGATTCTGGCTGCTGCCATGGCATTCTCTCATGGTGTGATGGCTGCTGAAGAAGCTGCTGCCGCCGCATCCACCGGTTCTGCCGGTGCCGCAGGTGCTGGTGCTGCCAGTGCTGCTGCCATCGGGACTGGCACCATTGTTGCCGTTGGTGTAGGTGCTGCGGTTGTTGCTGGTGTTGCCATTGCAAATGCCAACTCCAACGATGATGCCGGCCGTGGTACCGGAACCACAACCAGTACTCGTTAATATGATATAGGGCTGCTTTGGCAGCCTTATTTTTTTATTTGTCACTGTGGTCACTCTATGTCTTTATCGCGCAATCTTGTTTTTCTTGGTTTGTTATCTCTCACCGGTTGTTCAAATACTGCTTCTGTGACGAGCGAAACTATCAAATATGCCGTGCTGGGGGCTGATGATGTGACCGTCAGTGCCGAGCATGTCAATAAACTGCCTTATGCAAGCGCTTATCTGAAAATCGGTGATAACCCGCGGATCTTCGTGGTATTGGCTTATGTCAATGGAGATGAACTCTCTTGGCTGACAGCCGATCGGGTCATGATTATTACCCGCCACGGTCGTGTCATTAAAACTGTCGGTATGGAAAATGACCTGGTCATGAGCGAGAGTGGTTCTGCCGACCCACTGTCGATGGCTGCTACCTCATCTGCCAACTGGAGTGCCTTGTCAGAGTGGGAACAGCGCTATCTCAGCGGCTACCGTCTTGAAGGGAAGATGGTTCGTGCCGGACAGGATGAGCTGGATCTGGTGACGCGCCGAGTTTCAGCTACGCGTTTTGAAGAGACGGTTTCAATGTTCCCGGGGGGGAAATCCTGGACCAACGTTTTCTGGCGAGATCCGGTTAATGGACAGGTAGTAAAAATCCAGCAACATCTCGGCCCTGATCTGCCGGTCATTGAACTCACCATTTTGAAGCCATTCTCGTCATGAAAAAACTGACCCTATCTCTTTTATTGCTGTCCGGTGCTTGCTTCGCGGATACCAGTGTCAGCATTTACTATCAGGGGCATCTTCAAGATCCCATCACCTTGAGTGAAGGAGCGCGCCTTGACGCCTTGCTGAGACACAAGCAACTGTCATCACCCATCTATTGGCGCTCAGCCCAAATTACGACGCCGGCCCGTCAACATCAGTTTGAGCTCAAGCAAGCGGCGGTGATCCGTGAGTTGGAGAGTCTGGCGAGCATATGGCGTAGCGAAGGTGAGGCTAAACGTGCCTCTTCTGCAGCTCGTCTTGCACATCAACTCGAAGGCATCACCGTTACCGGCCGCTTGCCTGTGATAGTTGATCCTGACAATGCCCAGCGCTCCCCGCAGGATAACCCTCGCCTGGAAGGCAACTATCGACTGTTTGTTGCTGCTCGTCAGCCTCAGGTTGCCATGTTTGGCCTGATGGAAGCACTCCCCACGCTGCCTCTGACACCCGGTGCCGGTGTCGATGAATATTGGAAGCGTGATGCGCTGCTGGAGGGGGCCGACTCGGCTCATCTGCTGTTGATCCAGCCAACCGGTGATATCGAGATGGTCCCCGTTGCCGTCTGGAACAAGCTTCATCGTGAACCCATGGCGGGAGCTGCACTGCTGGTCGGGTTTGATCCTGACCTGTTGCCCTCTTCATTTACCGGAATAAATCAGCGGATCGCCGAGATAATTGCAAACAGGGTGCCTCATTAATGATTCCAAAACTTTCATATATTGCCCTGGCCGTCTCGACCGTTTGTGTTGCTGCACCCGGGGCGAATGATCCCTATGGCCCATCGCAAAGTGATTTCGGTGGCGCAGGTCTGCTGCAGATGCCCAGTGCCAGAATGGCCGCTGAAGGCGAGTTCAGTTTCAACTACATGGATAACGAAGAGTATCGACGCTGGTCGATCTCCATGCAGCCCTTTGACTGGTTTGAGGCCACACTGCGTTATACCGATGTCAGAACTCGCATGTATAGCCCTTATGAGGAGTTCAGCGGGGATCAGACTTATAAAGACAAGTCGATGGATTTTAAATTCCGACTTTGGCAAGAGTCTGATTACTTACCCCAAGTTTCATTGGGCTTCAGAGACCTGATGGGGACAGGTCTGTTCGATAGCGAGTACGTTGTTGCCAGCAAACGTTATGGCCCGTTTGATTTCACCCTTGGAATGGGTTGGGGCAATATGGCCGAGAGCGGCAATATCAAGAACCCCTTCTGTGAATATAAAGAGAGCTGGTGCCAGCGTAATGATGGCTATGCGGGCAACGGCGGCAAATTTGAGGTCGATAGTCTGTTCCATGGCCCGGCGGCCTTGTTTGGCGGTATCGAGTATCAGACACCATGGCGCCCTTTGCGTCTGAAACTGGAATATGACGGTAATGATTACAGCCGCGAGTATGCGGCCCGTAACAGCAAAGGCGGCTATGGAGCCTTGCCGCATAGTTCACCTGTCAACATCGGTGCCGTGTATCGTATTTTCGATAATATGGATACTCATCTCAGCTATCAGCGTGGGAATACCCTGATGTGGGGTATTACTATGCGGACCAACTTTAATGAGTTGCAGCAGGCCCATCTGGATGAGCCCCGGCCTGAGTATCAACCGGAAAAGAGTCCTGCCCAACTGGATGATGTCGATTGGGCTGCACTCAGTGCGCAGACGAAAAGCAATGCCGGATATCGTGATCTGGTCTGGTATGGCACGGACGATCGTGTTTTTGTCAGCGGTGAGCAGCTGAAGTATCGCAAGCCAGATGAAGCCGAAGATCGAATGTCATTATTGGCAGCGAATGCGTTGCCCGCTTCGGTTCACTCTCTGCACATCGTTGAGCAGAAGAAAGGGCTCGATATCCGTGAGACAGTAGTGGACATGGACTCTGTACGGTTGGCAAACAGTGACCTTCCATTGGGACAAGAGACTACTTATAAGTCGGATGTCATCGCAGCCAATGCACCGTCGGCACCTGTTCGACATGAAAGTCGCAGCTCGGCGCTGAATTACAGCGTGGATCCGGTGTTGAACCAGTCTGTTGGGGGGCCGGAGTCTTTCTACATGTATCAGCTTGGTCTCAACTTCAATGGTGATTGGCGGGTGACCGAGAAGAACTGGCTGGGGGGCACGGTATTTGTGAACCTGGCCAATAACTACGACAAGTTCAATTACAAGAATCCACCGCTGGACGGGGATGCTTTGCCCAGGGTGAGAACCTGGATCCGGGAGTATGTCAGTTCCTCCGATGTATTGCTTAACAACCTGCAAGCGACCCATTTCGAGCAGTTCTCACCTGAGTGATGGTCAGGCTTATGCCGGTTATCTGGAGATGATGTACGCCGGTGGTGGTGCCGAACTGCTGTATCGTCCTTTTGGTCGTTCATGGGCAATTGCGGCTGATGTGAACTGGGTCAAGCAACGGGATTGGAACAATACCTTGCGGATGGCCGATTACGATGTGGCAACAGGCCATGTGACCGGTTATTGGCAACTGCCCTATGTTGATGATGTGACTGCCCAGCTCTCTATTGGTCGTTATCTGGCAGGGGATGTCGGGGCGACACTGGATCTCTCCAAACGATTCTCATCCGGCGTGGTGGCAGGGGTGTTTGCAACGCTGACCGATGTGTCTGCTGATGAGTATGGAGAGGGGAGTTTCACTAAAGGTATCTATGTGACGATTCCCTTCGACTTGATGTTGCTGCGCCCGACAACCAGCAAAGGCTCAATTGGCTGGATGCCATTGACCAGAGATGGGGGGCAGATGCTGGCTAGAAAATACAGTCTTTACAGTTTGAGTAGCAACGCGTCATTTCCTGACTAATTAATGCTATAGCTTGAGTAAAGCGCTCTGAATATGGTTGTATTAAACACCATTTTTTCAGAGCGCTTTTTTTATGCCTACATTTCCATCCACCGGGTCATCAGTGCCATCAGCCCATCGGGAAAAGCGAGTGTTTTTTCTCTTTTGGGGGATAAGCATACTTTGGCTGGGACTTGGGATGCATTTTTTCATGCATAACCCGGGGGGAGCTGGTCTCTATCTTCCTTTCAACGCATGGGGATGGATATTTGCTTCTTTGATGATCTGTCTGGGATTGTGGCATATCACATCGAAAGGCGAATTGGTGTCCAGCACGCTCTTGCAAGTTTGGGGGGGCGCGATTGTATTGATGCTGCTACCCATGGCGTGGTCTGACGCCACCTTGCGTGATTACGCACTTCCTCGCCTCGGTGGTCTTGTCGGCGGCGGATTATTTATCTTCTCGCTCTATCAGTTCCGTCTTGCACCGAAGACGCGTCAACAGCTATTGACGCTTATGCTGGTCGCGATAGCTATCGAAATGACCTTGGGCCTGGTGCAGTATTACCTGCTAACACCGGGCAATTGGCTTGGCTATGACACCAAAGCAAACCGTCCCTATGGCATTTTTCAGCAACCCAACGTGATGGCCAGTTTTATGGCCACCGGTTTGTCTCTGGCTGCTTGGCTAAATACCCTCAACCAACATCGATGGCTGAAGGCACTTCAGGGTTATGTGATCGTTGGTTCAGTGGTATTGCTGATTGTTCTTCAATCCAGAGTTGGGCAACTGGGTGGAATATTGGCTTTGCTGATGATGCTTCCCTGGTTGAAGAGAAACCACGCTTTGAAGGTGACGCTTTCATGTGTCTTATTGGGCGTGCTGTTCGGACTCGCATCTCTGTATGGTGTGGAAGGGGTCAAGCGGGGTCTTTCTGTCTATCAGTCGGGGGGATATCGTACGATTTATTGGTCGTATGCATTGCACCTGCTGTCACAACATCCTTTTGCCGGATGGGGATATGGTTCTTTCGAATCTGTATTCCTGCATAACTATATGGCAGACAAGTTATTGAATCCGGCAATGCCACAGATTGAGTACAACCTTGATCATCCTCATAATGAGTTGCTCTATTGGGCTGTTGAAGGAGGGATCTTGCCTGTCATCGGGCTCTTGGTGATGGGCGCCGCTGTGATATGGCGTGTAGCGGGTCAATCCTGGTCGCATGGGTTGGCCTTATTGGCATTAGTCGTACCCATTGCACTTCATACCCAGGTCGAGTATCCCCTCTATCACTCCATTGCCCACTGGATTTTTTTATTGATGTTGGTCTGGTATATCGATGAAACCTGTGGGGCAGACGCGGCCAGAGGGATAGCCGTATACCATTACCCCCATAAGTTGTTGTTGCGCTTTCTGGCGGTTTCCATCCCCTTGTTTATCGTACCATTCATGTTGACTGCGCTTCATACTGCCTGGGTCGTCACCAAATACGAACGGGGTGGGTATAAGGAGCCATCATTGTTGCTGGATATTATTAATCCAATGGCTTGGTTGACGCGGGTTGAGTTTGATGTAAATGCGGTACGATTGATGGTGGGTTTACAGACTCAGAATAAGACCGAACTGGAAGCTTACCTGGCATGGGGGCAAGATTTTGTACGCCATACACCCAGAGCAAATATCTACGCGAACATGGTTGTTGCATTGAATGCGTTGGGGCGTCCTGACGAAGCTCGTAATTTAAGAGCCGAAGCGCTCCGTTGGTATCCAAAAGAACCATTGCTGATTGAGGCAACCTCTAAACCAATGGTCAATGGTGTGGATACGTTACCTACTGGAGCTGCCAACTAAGGCTTGGAAAATGGGATATGAGGCAATCATAGCGGCTTGTCTCTATCCCGTTATAGCTGTAGGAATGAACCAGTGGTTTCCGTGCAAAAGGTAAGGTAGAGGGGAAACACACCTTTAGTCGCGCGCCTTTTTCGTGTTCATTGAGTTGGTGTTAACTTGTTGTTTTTAAATGATTTAAATCCCTAGTGCGATCGGTTGGGTAATATGACGCATGGTCTTAATCTGCTCATGCCTGCGAGCAGGCATCGTTCTATTTTTTTATGCAGGTATTGCTCAGGAATCGTTTGACGCACCAGTTGCATTCTCTGAAAAATGTTGATGGCAATTACCCTGAACCTCATATTAATAGTTTCAGATGTGTATGTTCGATTTGGTGGTGATATCAAAAGAGATGTCTAGGCGAGATAGGTTTAATGGGTGAAAGCGTTAGTTTGTTGGCAAGTTTATTTTCATATTCTTTCCAAGTGTGCCCTGATAGTAAAAATTGCATGTAGTTATGAATTGTCCATGCTATTCTGAAACAGTTATCCCTGTAACCGACTTTTTTGTGAGGAAATAATGAACGAGTTTCTGAAAGTTCTGCTGAACATTCGCAGTCTGCGTGCGGCTATTCGTGAGCTGCCGTTTGAGCAACTGCTGGAAGCTAAAGAGAAGTTTGACCTGGTTTACCAAGAGCGCGCCGATTCTGTTGAACAGGAGCGTGCTGAACAGGAAGAGCGTCAGCGCAAGCTGAATGAATTCACCGAAATGCTGCAGCAGGCTGGTATTGATCCTCGCGAGCTGCTGGCGACTGCCGCTGCTCCGGCTGCTGCAACTGGCGCTGCCAAGAGCAAGCGTGCTCCGCGTCCGGCTAAATACAAGTACGAAGAAGATGGCCAGGAAAAAACCTGGACCGGTCAAGGCCGTATGCCGAAAGCCATTGCTGCTCAAGTAGCTCTGGGGAAAGACCTGAACGATTTCCTGATCTAATTCGTCAGGTTCAGAGATTGAATAATGCCGCCCTTGGGCGGCATTATTTTTGCCGTTTTACTCGTGGTTATCCAATCCACCTCTCCATCCAACTGTTATCAACATCCTCGCTTGTATCCTTTTTACCGTCGTTTCACCGCACTGTTACTTTGCTCAATATCACTCGCTGTTTGCGATTAATTTCGTCGTGCAGGATTAACTGCGTGATATCGCTATTTGTATGCGTCGTGCAGATATGCGCTTCGGATATGTCATCTCATGATTCACGGGGCGCAGCTCGGCAAGAGCCGACCTGAGCTCTCTGCTGCTGGAATATCCGGTAACCGTTATCTCTGGTCAGGGAGCGTGAGGTAGAGAGATAGCCGCAAGATATCGCCGAGATATTCAGGGTCGCCGATGTATGTAATTGGCTGCGCTGCCATACCTGCTCCTGATGATGGACAATGGAGTCCGGCTGCTGTGTGGGAGAGGGAATTCTGTGCGGTATATGGTGATGGCATTCCCCACTCTGCTGGCAGAGTGGGGAATGGCTGGGTGAAGCGCTATCAGGGCATCACGTTATCGCCGCCACCCAGGGCGCGATAGATTTTGGCGGTGGTGGTGAGCTGCTCTTTTTGCTGGGCCAGCAGGCTCTGCTGGGCATCCCACAGCCGGTTCTGCTCATCAAGCCAAGCCTGTACACCGGTCGCACCCGCCTGGAAGCGAGCCTTTGCCAGCCGTTCGGCCTCCCGGGCATAACTCAGCTGCTCCTGCAGATAATCGAGTCGCTGCTGGCCGTAGTGGCGGGCGGCCAGATTGTCTTCCACCTCCACCAGTGCGGTGTAGAGCTGTTTGCGAAACTCGGTTTCAGCAATCTGGTAATCCAGCTCTGAGCTTTCGTTGGCGAGCTGGGTGCGGTTGTATTCAAGGAAGGGGAGGGCAAGGCTGGCTCCCAGCGTACCGACCGGATTTTGCAGCACCTGCGCCAATCTATCGGATGCGGTGCTGGCACTGCCGGTCAGGGTCAGGCTGGGGTAGAAGCTGGTGCGGATCTCGTCCCCTTTTGCCAGCGTCTTGCGCAGCCGCAATTCGGCCGCTTTGACGTCGGGGCGGCGTGCCAGCACATCAGCCGGAATACCCACTGCAAGTTCAGGAATGGTCTGGGTTACAAGGGAAGCAGGTGCATACTCCAGCGGCCCGCTGCTGCGGCCCAGCAACAGACGCAGGGCATTGCGAGCCTGCTCCTGCTGCGCCTTGAGAGAGGCCAGCTCAGCCTGTTTTCCGGCCAACTGTTGGCGTGCCTGCGCCAGATCGAGCCGAGTGATGGCGCCTGCCTGGTATTTGGTCTGGGTCAGCTGTTCGGTACGGGTCAGGTTGGCCAGCTGCTGTTCCCCAAGGGTGATGGCAGAGCCGAGATAGCCGAGCTGCCAATACTGCTCCAGGGTATTGCCGATCAGCAGCAGTCGGGTGCTGGCGAGATCCTGCTCGCTTGCCGCCGCCTCCCAGCTTGCCTGATCTCGCACCGAGGCAAGCTTGCCCCACAAATCCACTTCGTAACTGAGGCTCAGCGAGGGGCCAAGGCTGTTAGTAGAGTTGCCACTTTTCAGATCCTTGTTGCCAGTTGCGCCTATGGAGCCATTGACCGAAGGCGTAAGGTTGGTATCGGCTTGCTCGGCGCCCAGTCGGGCGCTTTTGAGCTTTAGGGCCGCCACATGCATGTCCGGGTTGGCGGCCAGTACCGCCTCGACCAATTTGTCGAGTTGGGGATCATGAAATTCCCGCCACCAGGGGCCAGCCTGCGCAGCCAGTTGGGCGCCCTCTGCCTGTTGCCATGCAGGGGCGAGCGCCAGCTCGGGTCTTTGATAGGTGCTGTGCTGACTGCAGCCGCTGAGGGCCATGCAGAGAGCCAGCCAGGAGAGTTTGTGCATTGTTATTCCCTCGCCAGTGCGACAACAGGGTCGAGCCGCGCCGCATTGCGTGCCGGCAGGTAACCAAACAGGATCCCGATGAGTGACGAGCAGCCAAAGGCCATCAGGATGGAGAAGAGCGAGAACTGCATCTTGATGGAGTCCACCAGTAGTGAAAAGAGCGCGCCAATGCCGAGCGAGAGGCCAACGCCGAAGATCCCCCCCAGCAGGCTCACCATCACAGCTTCAATCAGGAATTGCTGCAGAATATCCGACTGGCGGGCGCCCACGGCCATGCGAATGCCGATCTCGCGGGTGCGCTCGACCACCGACACCAGCATGATGTTCATCACGCCCACCCCGCCGACGATCAGCGAGATCACCGCGATGGCCGAGACCATCAGGGTCATGGTGGCGGTGGTTTTCTCCACCGATTTGATGATGCTGTCGCTGCTAAAGGTGAAGAAATCCTTCACCCCGTGGCGCTTGGTGATCAGCTCGATCACCGCCTGCTCGGCCAGTGCCGGTTGTACCCCGTCTTTGACCCGGATGGTGATCTGGCTGAAGTGGTGCTGCGAGATGAGGCGACTCATCACCGCGCTGTAGGGTAGCCAGATATTGACCGACTGGCTGGTGGGGCCGAAGCCGGTCTCCTGCGAAACCACACCGATAATCCGCACCGGCAAGGTGCCGACCAGTACCACCTTGCCGACCGGATCCTCCTTGCCAAGAAGGCTGGTGATGCTCTTCTTGTCCACCACGGCAACAGCGGCACGTTGCTGGATATCTTGCCACTCCAGTAAGCGACCACTGACCAGCGTCATCCCCTTTACCTTGAAATAGTCGTTGCCGACCCCGGTCACATTGCCGCTGTTGGTCTTGTTGCGATAGCGCAACTGGCCTGAGTTGCCGATCTCGGGGCTGGCGCCTGCAAGATAGGGTTGCCCCAACAGGGCATCGAGATCCCCCTTGTTGAGGGTCTGGATGCTGGCCATCTTCTCATCGCCCCATCCCTTGCCCGGGAAGATTTCGATGGTGTTGGTGCCCATCGCATTGATCTGGTCGATCACCTTGGCGCGCGCCCCTTGCCCCAGCGCCACCACGCTCACTACGGCAGCGATGCCGATGATGATGCCGAGCATGGTGAGGAAGGTGCGCATCCGGTGGGCGAGCATGGCATGCATCGCCATCCGTCCCGCTTCCCGATAACGATCCCAATCGTGGCCCATGGCACCTTTAGTAGTGGGCACTATTTTTTGAGGGGCTGTGGTTGTGGCGGTGGCTGGAGCCAACACGGCCGTTTGGCAGGGGCCGCTATCTTGTTCAATCCGACCATCTTTGAGAGTGATGATCCGGTCGGCATGGCTGGCCACGTTCATATCGTGAGTGACCAGAATGATGGTGTGGCCCTGAGCGTGCAGCTCCTTGAGGATCGCCATCACCTCCTTGCCGCTCTGGCTATCCAGTGCGCCGGTCGGTTCATCGGCGAGGATTACTTCGCCGCCATTGGCCAGCGCCCGGGCGATGCTGACCCGCTGCTGCTGACCGCCGGAGAGCTGGCCCGGGGTATGGTGGCTGCGATCGGCCAGACCCAGTCTGCCCAGCAGCTGACGCGCGCGCGCCTGGCGATCCGGACGGCTGGTGCCGGCATAGACGGCCGGGATCTCCACGTTGGCGGCGGCATCGAGATGGGGCAGCAGGTGGTAGCGTTGAAAGATAAAACCGAAGTGGTGGCAGCGCAGTCGGGCCAGCGCCAACGCATCCATGGTGGCGGTGTCCTGACCGCGAAACAGATACTGACCGCTGCTAGGGCTATCGAGACAACCCAGCAGGTTCATCAGGGTCGATTTGCCGGAGCCGGATGCGCCGACAATGGCGATCATCTCTCCTGCCGAGATGGTGAGATCAAGAGGGTGGAGCACGGTGACTTCGCTGTCGCCGCTCTGGTAGCGTCGCTCGACCCCTTTCAGCTGGATCAACGGCAGCGGGTTCAGGGGCTCACTCATAGAATCACCGCCATCTCATCATTGTCGACGGGGGCGCCGTGATTGAGCTGCACCTCCTCCTTCTCGCTCAGCCCGCTGATCACCTCAATGCGGATCTCGTCCTTCATACCTGTCTTGATATGACGGGTTTCGGTCGTTTCATCGTCCTTGATCACGGTGACTTCATACTCGTTGTCACCCAGCGACTTGCCAAGGGCGGTCTGCGGCACAGTGAGTACCTGCTTGCGCTCGCCGAGCACTATGGTCACCTGGGTGGTCATTGACACCCGCAGGGTATGGTCGGGATTGGGCACATCGAACAGGGCGTAGTAGTAGACGGCCGCATTGCTGGTGGTGGTGCCGGTGGTGGCCTGCTCGTTGATGTTGGTAGGCGCTAACTCCACGGCGCGAAGCGTGCCCTGATAGCGGGTATCCGGATCGCCGATCAGGGTGAAGTAGACCGGCATACCGGCTTTGACCTTGGTGACATCGGCTTCGGAGATCTGCGCCTTGACCGTCATGGTCTCGAGGTTGGCCAGCTTGAGCACGGTCGGCACCGTCTGGCTGGCAGCCAGGGTCTGGCCCTGACGGGTCACAATGCTGATGACTGTGCCATCCATCGGCGCCAGGATCTTGGTGTAGCCCAGCTCGGTTCTGGCCCGATCAACCTTGATCAGGGCGCTGTCGATATTGGCCTGACTGTTTTGCAGTTCGGCGCGGGTGACTGCCAGCAGTGCCTCGGCGCTCTCCAGATCGGCCCGTGAGCTCGCCTCCTGCTTGAACATCTGCTGCTGACGCCGCCAAGCGAGCTCGTTCTGTTTGAGTTGCGCCTGCTTAATCTTGAGCTGGGCGCGGTTGCTGGCAAGTTCCGCCTCGGCCGTCTTGAGGTTGTTCTGGGCAATCAAGGGATCGATCTCGGCCAGCAGGTCTCCCTGTTTGACCTGATCACCGGCCTCGACGGCCAGCTTGGTAACCTGACCGGAGACCTGGGCCCCCACATCCACCTGCTCCACGGCCTGCAGCACGCCACTGGCCAGTACGGTCTGGGCGATATCCTCGCGGGTCACCTGAGCGGTCAGCATCGCCTTGGGTGGTTGACTGGGCCAGAGCAGCCAGCCGAGGAGCACCACGGCGATCAGAATTGTGATGGCCAGGGTTCTCTGCTTGGGGGTTATGTTCATCGATCACCTGAATGGAAACGGAAAAGGTTGTGCGCGGCGATTATCCTGCAGCAAAGCCCCGATAAATAACAGCCGCAAATATGTAAGCAAAGTTATGGCGTTAACTGTCAATAAGCCGTGAAAGGAGTAAGCGAGAGACCGCAGTGGTGAGCAAGATGGTCAGCAAGAGGATGGGGGGGCGACTGGCGGTGGCGATGAAAAAGCCCTGCGCAGAGGCAGGGCTTTGGAATAGGTTATGGCGAGGGAGGATCAGGCCTTGGCCAGCAGATCCATCACCCAGGGCAGACCCTGCTTCTTGCGGCTGACAAAGCCCGGGTGGTAGCTGGACTCTGCCGGTACTTTGGCGTGCTCGGTAAAGTAGATACGGCTAGCTGCCGCAGTCAGGTCTGTTACCATCAGCACGAAGAAGTCGAGCCCTTCGCTCGCCACGCGCTGGGCCATCTCCTGCTGCAGGGCTGGCAGGTGCTCGGCCAGTTGCTGTTCGCTGCCCACTTCGATCTGGCTCATGATGAAGTTCAGACCTTCGGCCTGGAATGCTTTCTCATCCTGCTGCAGCAACTGCGCAGGAGTGAGGCCGCTCAGGTCGGTTTTTGCCATCAGCAGCTGTTGACTGAACTCGGCCAGTGATACTTCGGCCAGCGGTGCCAGACGCTCACAGGCGAGCTTGTCCTGCTCGGTGGTGGTCGGCGAGGTGAGACAGAGGGTGTCGCTCATGATGGCGCCCAGCATCAGGCGAGCCTGGCTGCGGGTAACGGCACCTTGTTGGCTCAGCAGATCAAAAGCGATGGTGCAGGTGCAGCCAACGGCACGGATCCAGGCATCCAGCGGAGATTGGGTGACCAGAGTGCCGAGACGGTGGTGATCCACCAGACCCAATACATTGGCTTGTGCCAGTGTGGCGGGGCCCTGTTCCAGATCACTGAAATCCACCAGCCAGACATCTTCACCGGTCAGATCTTTGGTCAGCAACTCGGGTTCGCTGACGCCTGCCTGCTCCAGAATAAAACGGGTTTCGGTGCGCAGGTCACCCAGACGCCATGGGGTGGCCTGACGGCCCTGGCCATTGAGCCAGTCGGTGATAACCAGCGCACTGCAGATACTGTCGCTATCAGGATTCTTGTGACCAAAAACGTGGATCATAGACAAAGCCTCACAATTGGATACCCATAAAGGGGGGCAACACTATGCGAAATCCGCCACATGAAGGCAACCGGATCCACGCCCATGTTGCTGCCAGCTTCGCCTAACTCGCCATTTTATTGATCTGGGTCGGTAATCCTGACGCGAGTTCAGTTATCACAGTTGGCTATTGGCTATTGGCTATTGGCTATTGGCTATTGGCTATTGGCTATTGGCTATTGCTGACTGTGAAGGCCATGGCACTCGTCCGTACCTGCGCAGTCAGCATGTTCTGTCAGCTCTGTCAGCTCTGTCAGCTCTGTCAGCCCTGTCAGTCGCCATCGCTGCAAATCGGCGTTTTGGCCTGATTCAACGGCGCAGCAGCTCGCGAGCATTGGCCAGGGTGTTGTCGGTGATCTGGTCGCCACCGAGCAGGCGTGCCAACTCATTGAGACGTGCATTCTGGTCGAGCGCATCCATCCGGGTTTCGGTGGTTTTGCCATCGGTATGTTTGCTCACCACCATATGCTGGTGGCCGTTGCCTGCCACCTGAGGCAAGTGAGTGACCACCATCACCTGAGTGGACTCCCCGAGCTGGCGCAGCAGGCGACCTACCACGGCGGCGGTTGGGCCGCTGATCCCCACATCCACTTCGTCGAAAATCAGGGTCGGGGTGGAGATCTTGCGAGCACTGATCACCACGATGGCGAGGCTGATGCGCGACAGCTCACCGCCTGAGGCCACCTTGCCAAGCGGCTGGATCGGTTGGCCCGGGTTGGTGGTGACCATAAATTCGACCCGATCGATACCCAGTGGTGACAGGCTGCTCTGGGCATCGGGGCGCACTTCGATGGCAAAGCGGCCATCGGGCATCGCCAGTTCGTGCATGCTGCTGGTCACCTTGGCGCCCAGCTCCTGGGCGTAACGCTGACGGCTCTGACTCAGGGCTTCGGCGGCCTGGACAAAAGCCTGACGGGCCTCGGCCAGCTCATCTTCCATCCCCTCTAACCGCTCTTCATCGGAGTTGAGGCGAGCAAGATCAGAGGCCAGCTCCTGATGGTACTGAGCCAGATCTGCCGGTTTGACATGGTGCTTGCGGGCCAGATTGATCGCCTTGGAGAGGCGGGCCTCCAGCTCGTTAAAACGCTCGGGATCCAGTTCCAGCCGATCGAGATAGCTGCGCAGCTCGCTGTGGCTCTCCTGCACCCCGATCAGTGCTTCGTTCAGCATCTCCAGTACCGGGGTGAGGCGGCTGTCCATGCTGACCAGCCCCTCGGCCCGATCGACGGCTGATTGCAGCAGCCCTGCGATAGTGGTCTCTTCGTTGTCATAGAGCAGGTCGAGGCAAGCCCCGCACTCCTGCATCAGCTCGGTGCCGTTGGCCAGACGCTGGTGCTCCTCCTCTATCTCTTCAAACTCCCCCGGTTGCAGGGCAAATTCGTCCAGCTCCTGCACCTGATACTCGATCAGCTGGCGGCGGGCCTCCCGCTGCTGCTGCTCGGCTTTGAGCCGGTTCAGTTCGTTTTGCAGTTGGCGCCACTGCTGATAGTGCTGGCGCACCTCGTCGAGCAGCAGATGGTGACCGGCATAGCCGTCGAGCAGGGCGAGCTGGTAGTCAGGCTTGAGCAGCATCTGGTGGGCATGCTGACCGTGTACGTTGACCAGCAGCTGGCCCAGATTCTTGAGCTGGGTGAGGGGTACAGGCACGCCGTTGATATAGCTGCGTGAGCGCCCCTCGGCGGAGATGACTCGCCGCACGATACACTCACCTTCATTTTCCAGCTCGTTGGTGGCGAGCCAGGCGCGGGCAGCCGGGTTGTTGTCCAGCAGGAAGCGGGCGCTGACCTCGCTTTTATCGCTATCGGGTCGCACCATGCCCGCTTCGGCCCGCTCTCCGAGGCAGAGACCGAGAGCATCGATGGCGATGGATTTACCGGCACCGGTCTCACCTGTGATGCAGGTCATGCCCGGTTGCAGATCGAGTTCGAGAAACTTGACGATGGCGAAGTTGTTGACGGTCAGCTGGGTCAGCATGGTCTCATCCTGTATAGGTCAACATTACTGTGTATGTATCCAGTATATACTGGTCTTATATACAGTAAAGAGGGCGCCGTCATTTTTAACGCAGGAAAGCCGCGCCAGTGCGGTATCGCTATGAAAATGCTGTACTGACTATTGGTACGCGGTACGGGTATGAGAGTGCAGGCGACGTTGCCACGACAGAAAAGAGAAGGGCGCCAATTCAGGCGCCCTCTGTGGCAATGCCGTTGTCGGTCAGCGCCGATTAAAACAGTTTGCTGCCCCAGCCGAGCTTGTTGCGCAGCACGTGGAAGTAGCTGTAGTCGAGCGGATGTACCAGATGAAGCTGGTGGTGGCTCTTCTTGATCAGGATCTCGTCTCCCGGGTGGACCGCCAGCGTCACCTGGCCATCACAGCTCACCTGCATGGCATCGTCCTGATTATCCGGCGAGACCAGCAGCCGTACTTCGCTGTCGGCATCGAGCACGATGGGGCGACTGCTGAGGGTATGCGGGAACATCGGCACCAGTGTGATGGCGTTGAGCTTGGGGGTGAGGATGGCGCCACCTGCCGACAGTGAGTAGGCGGTGGATCCGGTCGGGGTGGCGACTATGATGCCGTCCGAACGCTGGCTATACATAAAGCTGCCATCGATATAGACCTCGAACTCGATCATGTGGGCGATCTTGCCCGGGTGCAGTACCGCCTCGTTGACCGCCAGATTGCTCGACTTGCGCTCGCCGTGGCGATAGACCGAGGCCTCCAGCAGGAAGCGGTGTTCGCTCTTGTAGTGGCCGGAGAGCACCTGCTCCAATGGCAGCAGGTAATCCTGCGGCGAGAGATCGGTCAGAAAGCCGAGGTTACCCCGGTTGACCCCGATCACTGCTACATCGAAGCGTGACAGCACTCGCGCCGCCCCCAGCATGTTGCCGTCACCGCCGACCACGATGGCGAGATCGGCCTGCTGGCCCAGTTGTACCAGATCCATCACGTTTTCATCGAGGATGCTCAGGGTCTGGGCGACCCGGCTCTCCACCAGAACCCGAAAGCCGCGGGCGGTCAGGTATTGATGCAGGCCGGTCAGCGTCTGGTTGGCCCCCTCATGGTGGGGTTTGCCAATCAGGGCGATGGTTTTGAACGGAGAATCCATAGTCAGTCAGATCTGGGATGGGTATTGCGGGCCAGTATACAGTGCTTTGCTCCGCTTGTGACGCTCTCCCGTGTGACGGGGCCGGCTATCCCCTTGAGGCTAATGGTTAAACGGTGAGCGGTAACCCGGATAAACCGACGGTTGCGGCTATTCAGCAACCCTGATTGCCCTTTTCCCCTTGAAAGACAGGGAGCCATCCCCATAATAGCGCCAACATAGTCGGTCTGATGTCACTGGTCGCTCAGCCAGACGTCAAGGCCCTCGTAAGTAACCCCGGAATCTGGAGATGTCATGAACCACGAAGAGCAAAAGGTTGAAGCGATGGAGCAAGTGGAAGCCCAGCCAGTCGAGCCGACCGATGTAGACAGTGAAGTGACAGCCGAGCAGGCCCGTATCGCCGAACTGGAAGCGCAGCTGGAAACCGCCATCCAAAAAGCAGCGGAAGAGCGTGAACGCGCCCTGCGTACCGCCGCCGAGATGGAGAACCTGCGTCGTCGTACCGAGCTGGATGTGGAGAAGGCGCACAAATTCGCTCTGGAGAAGTTCGCCAATGAACTGCTGCCGGTGCTGGACAACCTTGAGCGTGCCATCGAACTGGCCGACAAGGAGAACGAAGCCCTCAAGCCGATGATCGAAGGTGTCGAGCTGACCCTCAAATCCATGCAGAGCGGCGTGGCCAAGTTTGGTCTGGTGGCGCTCGACCCGATCAACCAGCCGTTTGACCCCAATGCCCATCAGGCGATGAGCATGGTGCCGAGTGCCGATGTGGCCCCGAACACCGTCATTGCAGTGATGCAGAAGGGCTATGACCTCAACGGTCGGGTGATCCGTCCGGCCATGGTGATGATCGCCAAAGCGGTCGACTGATTGGCTGTGGGTGCCCGAGCCCGCCCTGTGGCGGGCTTTTTGTTTCGCAGTGCAGCACCTGTTCATCTTGCCCGGTTTTACGGCTCAACGTGACCGCGCAACCATGACAAAGGGTGTGGTTTTTTAGGGTTGGGGCTTGAAGCTGCGTCTGGCGACCCCATATAGGTAGCAAGGCCGCGGCGGCACAAAAAATTTGATGCCGGGAGCTTGAAAGCCAGATTGGCAGCCCCCACCTAGCCGTTAACGCATTAAGGCGAGTTCCTCGCCAGTTTATTCAAAGTATTTGGAGATTCGTCAAATGGGTAAAATCATCGGTATTGACCTGGGTACTACCAACTCCTGCGTCGCTATTCTGGATGGCGACACTGCTCGCGTGATCGAGAACGCAGAAGGCGATCGTACTACTCCGTCCATCATTGCCTATGCCGATGATGGCGAGATCCTGGTTGGTCAGCCGGCCAAGCGTCAGGCCATCACCAACCCGAAAAACACCCTGTTCGCCATCAAGCGTCTGATCGGTCGTCGTTTTGAAGATGAAGAAGTGCAGCGTGACCTGAAAATCATGCCGTACGCCATCGCCAAAGCTGACAACGGCGACGCCTGGGTTGAAGTGAAGGGCAAGAAAATGGCACCGCCGCAGATCTCTGCCGAAGTGCTGAAAAAGATGAAAAAGACCGCCGAAGACTATCTGGGTGAGCCGGTAACCGAAGCCGTTATCACTGTTCCGGCCTACTTCAACGACGCCCAGCGTCAGGCTACCAAGGATGCCGGTCGCATCGCCGGTCTGGATGTAAAGCGCATCATCAACGAACCGACTGCTGCTGCATTCGCTTACGGCGTGAACAAGGTCAAGGGCGAGCGCAAGGTTGCCGTATATGACCTGGGTGGCGGTACTTTCGATATCTCCATCATCGAGATCGACGAAGTGGAAGGCGAAACCACCTTCGAAGTACTGGCGACCAACGGTAACACCCACCTGGGTGGTGAAGACTTCGACAACCGCGTCATCAACTATCTGGTAGACGAGTTCAAGCGTGAGCAGGGCATCGACCTGCGCAACGACCAGCTGGCGCTGCAGCGTCTGAAAGATGCCGCCGAGAAAGCCAAGATCGAGCTCTCTTCTGCCCAGCAGACCGACGTCAACCTGCCGTATATCACTGCAGATGCCACCGGTCCGAAGCACATGAACATCAAGGTGACCCGCGCCAAGCTGGAATCCCTGGTAGAAGACATGGTGAAAGACTCTCTGGAGCCGGTTCGTGTTGCCCTGAAAGACTCCGGTCTGGCAGTTGGCGAGATCGACGACGTGATCCTGGTTGGTGGTCAGACCCGTATGCCGCTGGTTCAGAAGACCGTTGCCGAGTTCTTTGGCAAAGAGCCGCGTAAAGACGTCAACCCGGACGAAGCCGTGGCCATGGGTGCTGCCATCCAGGGCGCCGTACTGTCCGGTGACAAGACCGACGTACTGCTGCTGGACGTGACCCCGCTCTCCCTGGGTATCGAAACCATGGGTAGCGTGATGACTGCGCTCATCGAGAAGAACACCACCATTCCGACCAAGAAGTCCCAGGTGTTTTCCACTGCCGAAGACAACCAGTCTGCCGTGACCATTCACGTGCTGCAGGGTGAGCGCAAGCGCGCCAGCGACAACAAGTCTCTGGGCCAGTTCAACCTGGAAGGCATCCGTCCGGCACCGCGTGGTCTGCCGCAGATCGAAGTGACCTTCGACATCGATGCCAACGGTATCCTGCACGTCTCCGCGAAAGACAAAGAGACCAACAAAGAGCAGAAGATCACCATCCAGGCCTCCTCTGGTCTGTCTGATGACGAGATCGAGCGCATGGTACGCGAAGCCGAAGCCAACGCGGCCGAGGACAAGAAGTTTGAAGAGCTGGTACAGGCTCGCAACCAGGCTGATGGTCTGGTCCACTCCGTACGCAAGCAGATCACCGAAGCCGGTGAAGCCCTGCCTGCCGACGACAAGACCAAGATCGAAGCCGCTCTGAGCGAGCTGGAAGCGGCCATCAAGGGTGACGACAAGGCTGCTATCGAAGCCAAACAGCAGGCTCTGCTGGAAGCGTCCCAGAAGCTGATGGAAATTGCCCAGCAGCAGGCTCAGGCCCAGGGTGCAGCCGGTGCTGATGCCGGTCAGTCCTCCTCTTCTGCCAAGGCTGACGACGACGTAGTCGACGCCGAGTTCGAAGAAGTGAAAGACGACAAGAAGTAAGCCCTACCCAGATGGGCGAAGTCCGCTTCGCCCATCGGCTTGGTCAATGAATTCACGGGCGTTGGGTAACCAACGCCCGTCTGCGTAACCACAGGATGAGTATGTCGAAGCGCGATTTCTACGAAGTACTGGGTGTGGCGAAAGATGCCGACGATCGCGAGATCAAGAAGGCGTACAAGCGCCTGGCCATGAAGTATCACCCGGATCGTAACCAGGGTGATGCCGCATCCGAAGAGAAGTTCAAAGAGGTCAAGGAAGCCTACGAGGTCCTGACCGATGCCAACCTGCGTGCCCGTTACGACCAGTACGGTCATGCCGGTGTCGACCCGAGCCAGGGTGGCGGTGGCCACGGTGGCTTTGGCGGCGGTGCCGACTTCGCCGACATGTTTGGTGACGTATTCGGTGACATCTTCGGCGGTGGCCGTGGTAGTGCCCGTCGTGGCCCGGCCCGTGGCTCCGACCTGCGTTACACCATGGAGCTGACGCTGGAAGAGGCGGTACGCGGGGTCTCCAAGGAGATCAAGGTGCCGACTCTGGTTCACTGCGAAGTCTGTAACGGCTCCGGTGCCCACACCGGCAGCAGTGCCCAGACCTGTCCGACCTGCCACGGCTCCGGCCAGGTGCAGATGCGTCAGGGCTTCTTCGCAGTGCAGCAGGCGTGCCCGCACTGTCACGGCCGCGGCAAGATCATCAAGGATCCGTGCCGCAAGTGTCACGGTGAAGGTCGCTACCAGCGCACCAAGACCCTGTCGGTGAAAATTCCGGCGGGCGTCGATACCGGCGATCGCATCCGTCTCTCCGGCGAAGGGGAAGCGGGGGAAGCAGGGGCACCGGCAGGGGATCTGTACGTACAGGTACACGTCAAAGAGCACGAGATCTTCGTGCGTGACGGCAACAACCTCTACTGCGAAGTGCCCATCAGCTTCACCGCAGCTGCCCTCGGTGGCGAGATTGAAGTGCCGACCCTGGATGGCCGCGTCAAGCTCAAGGTCACTCCGGAGACCCAGACCGGCAAGATGTTCCGCATGCGCGGCAAGGGCGTCAAGTCCGTGCGCTCCGGCCAGGTAGGGGATCTGATGTGCAAGGTGGTGATCGAGACTCCGGTCAACCTCACCGAGCAGCAGAAAGAGCTGTTGCGCCAACTGGACGAGTCGTTCAGCGGTGCCGCTGCCAAGACCCACAAGCCGAAATCGGAAGGCTTCTTCGAAGGGGTGAAACGCTTCTTCGACGATCTGACCAGCTGATTTCAGCCACCCGAATAAACAGAGCCGGCCTTGTGCCGGCTCTTTTTTTGCCCGCCGTTTAGCCAGGATCCGCCTTATTGAGTGGATCCTGATGAGGGATCCTCCTCACAACTCCCGCCAATTCCTGCTGTACAAATGTTATCCCGCTCACACTGTTGCTGAAACGGTTTAGTTGTCATGTTGAGTCAGCTAAAGCGGTTTAGCTATGCTCTGGCTGTCGATAACAACAGCGCCCGTTCGGGCCACAGATGACAGGTGAGGAAGATGATGATGTTCAAGAGCAAGTTGGCGCTGGCGGTAGCGCTGGGATTGGGGATGAGCAGCTCGCTATGGGCGGCGCAGGCGAGTGTCGCAGGTGAGAGTGTCGAGGCCAGACTGGCGGCGCTGGAGGCGCGGGTACAGGCGGCCGAAGCAAGAGCCGAGGCGGCAGAGAGTCGTGCCGATCAGGCCGAGGTGAAGGCGAGTGCCGCCAGCGAGCAGGCACAGGCTGCCAACAACCGCAGCCAGAAGGTGGATGAGAAGACAGCTGGTGCCCAGGGCTTCGAGTTTCACGGTTACGCCCGCTCGGGCTTGTTGGTCAACGGCAATGGCAACGGTGGCCGCGGTGGCCCCTACCTCACCCCGGCAGGCTCCGTGGGCGGGGCTGTCGGTCGCCTTGGCAACGAGGATGACACCTACATGGAGGCCAACCTGCTGAAAACCCAGACCTTCGAGGATGGCAGCTGGGCCCGCTACAAGCTGATGCTGGCGGACGGGGTGGAGACCAGCAATGACTGGACAGCCAGCGATTCGAGCCTCAATACCCGTCAGGTGTTTGCCGAGATCGGCAATCTGGCGAGCTTCGACGGCCCGTTCAAGAATGCGGTGCTGTGGGCGGGCAAGCGCTTTGATCGGGACAACTTTGACATCCACTGGCTCGATTCCGACGTGGTGTTCCTGGCCGGTACCGGCGGCGGCGTCTACGACGTGCAGCTGGCCGACAGCTGGAAGGCCAACTTCTCCCTCTATGGCCGCGATTACGGCGACATCAGCGCCAGCAGTCTCTCCGATATCGAGAGCTACATCCTCACCATGAACAACCGCGTCGGTAACTGGCAGTGGATGGTGAACGGCCTCTCGGCCAAGGACAATGACGCCCGCATCAATGACAAGGGGGCGGGCAGCGAGGCTGCGGACAAGGGGGCACACACCCTGCTGGCCTACCACGGCGAGAGCTTCTTCGGCATCAACCCCGGTTTTGCCAAGGCGGCGGTGGTATATGGTCATGGGCTGGGGGCCGAGGTCAAGGGGCTGGGTTCTGACAGCGAGCTGCTGCCGGATGCCGATGCAGTGCGGGTCGCCGTGTTTGGCGCCACCGATCTCAACTCGCGCTGGCGTTTTGCCCCGGCCCTACTGGCCGAGCAGAGTCAGGATCGCTATGTGAAAGGGGACGAGTACCGCTGGCTCACCGTCAATACCCGGGTGGCGCAGGTGCTGAGCCAGAACGTCGAGCTGGTCTACGAGGCAGCCTGGCAGTACATGGATCTCGATCCCAAGGGTTACAAGGGACGCCAGACGGTGAACGGCAACTTCACCAAGCTCACCTTCGTCCCCACCTTCAAGGTGCAGACCGCCGGTTTCTTCGAACGTCCCGAGCTGCGGGTGTTCGCCAGCTGGATGGACTGGTCCTCCGAGCTCGACAACTACGCTAGCGACGATGCCATGGGCCAGAGCAACTTCACCGCCGGTGGCGAGTGGAACTTTGGCGTACAGATGGAAACCTGGTTCTAGTTCGTTATCCCGATCACAAAAATGGCAGCCGGTGCCGAGATCTGTTGGTTGGCTAAAACGGTTTAGCTGATAATGCCACCAACAGAACAGAGTTCGGGTTTGACCGTGGATCCGATGCAGCAGTGGAGTAGCAAGGTGACGAATCGTGTGTGGGTAATGGGGGATGCGGTGGTGGACTTGATCCCGGAAGGGGCGTTGCACTACCTCAAGTGTCCGGGTGGTGCGCCCGCCAATGTGGCGGTTGGCGTGGCACGGCTGGGTGGCGATGCGGCCTTTATCGGCCGGGTTGGTGCTGACCCGTTCGGCCGCTTTATGGCCGACACCCTGAGTGGGGAGGGGGTGGATATCGGTGCACTGTGGCTCGATCCTGACCATCGCACCTCTACCGTGCTGGTGGCACTGGATGACGAGGGGGAGCGCAGCTTCACCTTTATGGTGCGCCCCAGTGCCGACCAGTTCCTCACCCCGGATGAGTTGCCCCGCTTCGATGCCGATCAGTGGTTGCTCACCTGCTCCATCGCGCTCGCCAACGAGCCGGTGCGCACCAGTTGCCTGCAGGCCATGGCGGCCATCAAGACGGCAGGCGGGCGGGTCTGTTTCGACCCCAACCTGCGCCCCGAGGTGTGGAGCAACCCCGCCGAGATGCTGCCGCTGGTGCGTCAGGCCATTGCACAGGCGGATGTGGTCAAGCTCTCCATTGAGGAGCTGCAACTGCTGAGTGGCGAGGATGAACTGGCGGCCGGGCTTGCAACTCTCTCTGGCCCGGCGCTGGTGCTGGTGACCAGAGGGGCGGCCGGGGTGGTGGCTCGCCTTGATGGCGAGTTGCTGGAGTGGGTGGGGCAGAAAGTGACGCCCATCGACACCACGGGGGCGGGGGATGCCTTCGTCGCCGGTCTGCTGGCGGCGCTGGCCGGGCGCTCGTCGCTGCCGACTCTGGCCGAGCTACCCGCCATCCTGGCTCAGGCCCACGGCTGCGGGGCGCTCGCCACCACCGCCAAGGGGGCGATGACGGCGTTGCCGACCCGCTCCGAACTGGATGCCTTTTTGCGATCAGACACAAGCGGCCGTTGAGCTGAGGCTAGAAGCCCGGCTCGACAGCCCCTACTCTCATTTGACAAGGGCCCGCCAGCGTGGCGGGTCATAAGAGGAAGAATATGAATATCAGTGCGATAGCCAAGGATCTGGTGCCCCTGCTCGGGGGCAAGGAGAATATCGTCAGCGCTGCCCACTGCGCCACCCGGCTGCGGCTGGTGCTGTCCGATGACAGCAAGGTAAACAAGGCCGCCATCGACAAGCTGGAGGGGGTCAAGGGGTGCTTTAGCAACGCGGGCCAAATTCAGGTGATCTTCGGCACCGGTCTGGTCAACAAGGTTTATGCGGAGTTTGTGGCGCTGACCGGTACCGGCACCGCCAGCAAGGCTGAGCTGACCGACATGGCGGCGGCCAAGCTCAACGTGGCCCAGCGGTTGGCGCGAACCCTCTCCAACATCTTCGTGCCGATCATTCCGGCCATCGTCGCCTCGGGCCTGCTGATGGGGCTGCTCGGCATGGTGCGCACCTACGGTTGGGTCAATGCCGACAGCGCCCTGTTTGTGATGCTCGACATGTTCAGCTCGGCGGCCTTTATCATACTGCCGATCCTCATCGGCTTTACTGCAGCGCGGGAGTTTGGCGGCAATCCGTACCTCGGGGCGACCCTTGGCGGCATCCTCACCCACCCGGCGCTGACCAACGCCTGGGGCGTGGCCGGTGGCTTCAAGACTATGGACTTCTTCGGGCTGGATGTGGCCATGATCGGCTATCAGGGCACCGTCTTCCCGGTGCTGCTGGCGGTCTGGTTCATGTCGAACCTAGAGAAACAGCTGCGCAAGCGCATTCCGGATGCGCTGGATCTGATCCTCACCCCGTTTTTGACCGTCATCATCACCGGTTTCGTGGCGCTGCTGTTTATCGGCCCGGCGGGTCGGGTGCTGGGGGATGGCATCTCGTTCGGTCTGAGCGCCCTCTATGAGCAGGCAGGCTGGTTGGCGGGGCTGGTGTTTGGCGGCACTTACTCGCTTATCGTCATCACCGGCATTCATCACAGCTTCCACGCTATCGAGGCGGGGCTACTGGCCAATCCGCAAATTGGCGTCAACTTCCTGCTGCCCATCTGGGCCATGGCCAACGTGGCGCAGGGCGGGGCTTGCCTCGCGGTCTACTTCAAGACTCGCGACGTGAAGATCAAGGCCATTACCGTGCCGGCTGCCATGTCCTGCCTGCTGGGTATCACGGAAGCGGCGATCTTCGGGGTGAACCTGCGCTATATCAAACCCTTCCTCGCCGGTCTGTTTGGCGGGGCCTGCGGCGGCGCCTACGTGGTGGCGGCCAAGGTGGGGATGACGGCGGTGGGGCTGACCGGTATTCCCGGCATGGCCATCGTCCAGCCCATGAGCCTTATTCATTACATCATCGGGCTGGTGATCGCCTTTGGCGCCGCTTTCGCCGCTTCCTACCTGCTCAAGTACAAGGTGGAGTGATGAAGGAAAGCGATCTTCTCAACCAGATTGTCCGGTCGCTGCTGGCCGGACAGCTCAAGGCGGCGGCCGATCCCCATCGGCCCCGCTGGCATCTGGCAGCCCCGGTGGGGCTGCTCAACGATCCCAACGGCTTTATCGAGCACAACGGGCGCTACCACCTCTTCTACCAGTGGAACCCGCTTGGCTGCGAGCACCGCAACAAGGGCTGGGGCCATGTCACCTCCACCGATTTGTTGCATTGGCAGCACGAGCCGGTGGCGCTGTTGCCCACCGAAGCCTATGAGAGCCACGGCTGCTATTCGGGCTCTGCGGTGAGCGACGAGCAGGGGCGTCTGACCCTTATCTACACCGGCAATGTCAAATACCAGGATGGCGGCCGCACCGCCTATCAGTGTCTGGCCCGGGCCGACGGTGAGGGCGGTTTTGCCAAGCTGGGGCCCGTGCTGGATCTGCCCGCAGGCTACAGCGGCCATGTGCGCGACCCCAAGGTGTGGCACGACGGCCAGCAGTGGCTGATGGTGCTGGGGGCCCGCACCCTGGATGACAAGGGCGAAGTGCTGCTCTATCGCGGCGACACCCTGCAAAGCTGGCAGCGGGTGGGCCCCATCGCCGGTAGCGGGCGAGGGGGGCTGGGTGAGTTTGGCTATATGTGGGAGTGCCCGGATCTCTTCCCGCTGGGGGAGAGTCATGTGCTGATCAGCTGCCCGCAGGGGATTGCCCCGGCAGGCGAGGATTATCGCAACCTCTACCAGTGCGGCTGGCTGGCTGGCGATTTCGACGGCGAGCGCTTCGAGCACGGGGCTTTCCACGAGCTGGATCGGGGCTTCGAGTTCTATGCGCCGCAAACTACCCGAGACGGTCAGGGTCGCCGCCTCCTGTTCGGTTGGCTGGGGCTGCCGGAGGAGAACGAGATGAGCCAGCCTACGGTCGCTTACGGCTGGATCCACCAGATGAGCTGCCCGCGGGAGCTGTTCTGGCAGGATGAGTGGCTCTGCCAGCGGCCGGTGGCAGAGCTGGCGGCATTGAAGGGAGAGTTGACCCGCTTCGAGGGGACGCTCGGCGAATTTCCGGGGCTGGCCATCGACTCGGCCTGGCTCGATCTGGATCTCTGCGGTGAAGGGAGTCTCTGGTTCGGCGCCGTGGCCGAGCTGGTGTGGCAGCCGGGGCGCATCACCTTGCGGCGCCAGAACTGGCAGAGCGGGGCGTGGGAGACTCGCAGCAGCCCATGGGCTGGCGGGCGGATCACCGTGCTGTGCGATCGCTCCAGTCTGGAGTGTTTCATCGATGAGGGTCGCCACAGCCTGTCGGCGCGCTACTTCCCCGGGGAGAAGCCGCAACTTTCATCAGGTAACGGCGATGATGGCTGCAAAATTTGCCTCAATCACTGGCCGCTGTCGGCGTGCCTAGTACAATAGCCCGGTTCTAGTCAGCCGGGAGGCCAGGTGGAGAAGAAGAAACGGATCACGATTGCCCAGATCGCCGAACTGGCGGGGGTGTCCAAGGCGACCGCCAGTCTGGTGCTCAACGGGAAGAGTGCGGAGTACCGCATTGCCGACGATACCCGCAAGCGTATTCAGGCGGTGGCGGAGGAGTGTCACTACCTGCCGAGCTTTCATGCCCGCTCCCTGCGTGAGACCCGCAGCTACACCTGGGGGCTGGTGATCCCCGATCTCACCAACTTCGGTTTTGCCCGCATCGCCCGCGCCCTCGAGGCCCACTGCCGGGAGGCGGGCATCCAGCTGCTGATCGCCTGCTCCGAGGATGATCCCGCCCTCGAGCAGCGGGTGGTGGACAACCTCATCAGCCGTCAGGTGGATGGGCTGATTGTCGCCTCCAGCGGCCACAGCGATGACATCTATGCCCGCATCCACGACCGCCTGCCGGTGGTGCAGCTCGACCGCCATATCGGCGAGTCGCGCCTGCCCATGGTGATCTCCGATGCCTGCAAGGCGACCGCCGAGCTGGTGCGGGATATGGCCAGCGAGTGCGGCGAGCAGATCTACTACTTCGGCGGTTTGCTGGATCTCTCCCCCAGCCGTCACCGGCTGGCGGGCTATGAGCTGGGGCTCCATCGCGCCGGTTTTGAAGCCGATGCAGCAAGGGTGCGTCATCGCGACTACCAGCCGAGCTCCGGTTATCAGCTGATGGCCGAGCTGGTGGCCGAGCTGGGAGCGCCTCCCAGGGGGCTCTTTACCGCCTCCTTTACCCTGCTGGAAGGGGTACTGCGCTACCTCAACGAGGCGGGGTTGATGGAGACGGACATGCGCCTGTGCACCTTCGATGATCACGACCTGCTCGACTGCATTCCCATGCGCATCGACTCGGTGGCGCAGGATTGTCCGGCGCTGGCCCTCGCCGCTTTCGAGCTGATGCAGCAACTGATTGCGGGCAGTCCTCCCGCACAGACCGCCCAGGTGATCACCCCCAGGGTGCGCTGGCGCAGTCGCCGCTAGCCACTCTTCGCCCATCCATATGAGAAAGCCCCGCCATTGCTGGCGGGGCTTTTTGCTGCGGGCGGATGGCTCGTTCCTCTGACCGGCAGCTCAATCGGTGGTACTGGTGCGCCAGAACACTTGCTTGATATGGGGGTGGATGGCCAGCTTTTGCATCAGGGCATCCAGCTCGTCGCCATCGATGGAGGTAGCCAGCAACACCGCCGAGATCTCCAGATCCCCCTCGCCAAACGGCTCGATGTCGAGCTCGCTCAGGGGGTAGTTGGCCTGCTCCAGCATCTCTTCCAGCCAGTGCAGCACCTCTTTTTGATGTTCGCGCTGGGTCAAGGCCGTCACCTTGTAGGTCACTTCGGTGTCGGTATTGTCCACCGGGCGGCGGTTGATCTGATTGACCAGCGGTCGCAGCAGGGTGTTGGCGGCGAGCACAAACAGGGCGCCCAGAATTGCCTCCATGGCCAGCCCGGCGCCACAGGCGGCGCCGACTGCTGCCACGCCCCAGAGCGTGGCGGCGGTGTTGATGCCGCGGATATTGCCCGACTCGCGCATGATGACGCCGGCGCCGAGAAAGCCGATGCCGGAGACGATATAGGCCACCACATGGACCACGTTGTAGTTGCCGCCGTGCAGGTCATAGATGCGCTGGGCCAGACTGACGAACAGGGCGGCTCCCACGGCGACCAGCACGTTGGTGCGCAGGCCGGCAGTACGCTGGCGGTACTGGCGCTCCAGCCCGACCAGACTGCCGAGCACAAAGGCGAGCAGCAGGCTGGCCAGGGTGTCGATCAGGGAGATCATGTCAATTTGTTGCCACATCTTCATGGCGTACTCCTTCTGATAAGCGCTGGCTTGGTGCAATCCACGATGAAACGCCGGGAGGCGGATGGATCAGGGGATGATTGCGCGGATGGCCAGCAGACAAACAAAACGCGGCGTCCCGGGGCGCGAGCATCATCAGATGCCCTGACGCTCGGAGAGGACGCAACAAGCGGGGCCAGCGTGGCTGGCCCCTTTCACTGTGGTTAACGCAGGTGTGCGGTCAGTTGAGTTCGGGATCGCAGTCGATGCGCGGGCGCAGTTGCCAGCGCACCGGATGTGCCACCCCGACCTGATGAACAAACTGTACCAGATAGCGGCGCTGGGGCGGGGTGCACTGCAGGTTGAGCACCAGCTCTCGCCCGCCGCCGCGACCCGGCTTCATCGATTGCATCGGTTGCAGCCCCGCCGGTTGCAGGGTGTGGTTCACCAGATCCAGCACCTGCTCCATATCGGCGCGATCCTCACAGCGGATCTGCAGCCGGTAGTGGTGCTGACGCTGTTTGCCGCCCAGCCAGCGTGGCAGCATGCCACGGCCGAGCCGGCTCAACAGGGGGTGAGCCCGGGTAGCAACAGAACCTGTTGCGACCGCGCGATCCGCAGCCGGTTTGATTGAGATAAAACGCATAGCAGCCTCCTTGTGGGAAGCAGAAACTATGCAGGCATGGCGACCGTGGCGGTTGGCCTCTGGTTGCCAGACGTCAAGTGTAAAAAGGGAGAAGAGGGGAGTGGATTTCCGCTTCTCGCAGGGTTGCGAGTGGCGGCAGAGAAAGACCTGCGGCTAGCTCGCGACCTTGGTACCGACGATGAGGGTCGGTCTACAACTGTCACTTGATGAGTTGCCCACTGATGGTCTCCGCTATTGATAAGAGGCTCGAATGATAGCCGAGGCGGCAGGCAGGGTAAACCCCACGCCGCCCGCAGCAACATCTTGAAACATAATCGAAAGCCCCGTTTTGCCGCGCAGGGCCGCCAAAAGCAGACCCGGCGAGGGCCGGGTCTGCAGGGTCATTCGGTCTTGTCGATGCCAAGGTATTTGAGCATCAGTTTTTCGTAGATGGGCTCGGTATCACCCACCTGCATTTTGTGCAGGAAGTATTTCTCGAAGGCGATCTTGGCCAGATGGACCCACTTTCCTTTCTTGAACCAGGCGACGTTGCGCGGCGGGATCTGCGGCATGGCGACGAAGGCGGCACCTGTGTCCCCCATGTCTGCCAGACAGATGGCATTCCACACTGCCTTGGTCACCGGCGGCTGGCCGCAGAGCTCCGCCTTGATGTTGTGGCTCAGGGTGCGCACCATTGCCTCAATCATATAGCCGGTCTTGGGCACCCCGGTTGGTACCGGCGTCTTGTGCGACGGTGCAATGGCGATGCAGACCCCGGCGGCGTAAATCTGCGGGAAGGCGGGATTGCGCTGGTATTCGTCGACGATGACAAAGCCGCGGGGATTGACCAGCCCCTCGATGCCTCGCAGCGGCGCAATGCCGACAAAGGCGGGCAGCATCATGGCGTGTTTGTAGGGCAGGGTGTGGGTGCGCTTGAGGTTGCCCTCATCGTCCAGCTCCTCCACCGTCATCTGACCATCTTGCGCCGCCACGGTGCGGGCATTGTAGATCCACTGCACGTCGCGCATCCGCAGTTCGCTCTCCAGCATCCCCTTGGAGTCACCCACGCCGTTGAGACCAAGATGGCCGATGTAGGGCTCGCTGGTGACAAAGGTCATGGGCACATTTTTCCTCACCTTCTTGTCGCGCAGGTGGCGATCGAGGATGAATGCGTACTCGTAGGCGGGGCCGAAGCAGGAGGCGCCCGGCATGGCGCCGACAATCACCGGGCCGGGCTCATCGACCAGGGCACTGACGCTGTGACGGCACTCTTCGGCGTGGGAGAGGGTACAGACGCTGGTGGTGCCACCGTATTCGGGGCCAGCCCCCGTCACCTCGTCAAAGGCGAGGGCCGGGCCGGTGCAGATCGCCAGAAAGTCGTAACGCAGGGTCTGGCCATCGGAGAGAGTGAGCTGCTGCGCCGCCGGTTGCAGCTCGGTCAGGGCGGCATGGATAAAGCGGATCCCCTTTTTCTTCACATGGGGTTCGATGGGGGTCGAGGTCTCCTTGTGCTCCCGCCACTGGACGGCAATCCAGGGGTTGGAGGGGGTGAATTCAAAGTCCGGCTTGTCATTGATGAGGATCACCTCATGCTGCTTGCCCAGTTCGGCCTTGAGTTCGTAGGCGGCAGACATGCCCCCGAGACCCGCGCCGATGACGATTACCGTTGCCATGTTCAGCCTCCTGCGTTTATTACACGCTCATGTGAGCCGGGTCATCCGACCCGTTTATTTAAATCCTATCCGTTTGAGGATCATCGCTGCCGGGCAGAAACCGGTGAATGCGCTCTGGATCAGGTTGACCCCGACAAAGGCACTCAACCAGACAAAGCCCGGATGAACCCAGGTGGTAAGGATCAGCGAGAGCAGCAACATGCAACCCGCGACGATTCTGACTCCGTTATCTACTGTCATGGTCCTTCTCCCCATCCACTTTAGATGTTGCTAATTTAGCGTTGCCTTATACAATAGAACAAATATCAGCAATTGCTAATTTACTCTTATGAGCCAATTCGACGAGATGAACAGACATGCGACAGCCGCCGCCTCCCTGCTCAAGGCGTTGGCTCATCCCGAACGCCTGATGGTGCTCTGCCAGCTGGTGGAGGGGGAGAAGGGGGTCGGGGAGCTGCTGGCCCATAGCCAACTTGGGCAGTCGGCCTTCTCCCAGCAACTTTCGGTATTGAAGCGCTACGGCCTTATCCGTTCGCGCAAGGTCTCCCAGCAGATCTACTACTCGCTGGTGAGCGAGGCGGCTGCCGATGTGCTGGGGGCGCTGCAAACCCATTTTTGTCACTCGGAAAATAAGGAATCTTGATGATGGAAAGCCAATGGCTGCTCTCTTTGGGCGGTGGCATGCTGGCGGGGCTGTCGGCCCTGATCCTGATGTTGTTCAACGGCCGGGTTGCCGGGATCAGCGGCATTCTGGCCGGTGCACTGCAACACCGTGCACCGTGGCGGGTGCTGTTTCTGCTGGGGCTGGGGGCGGGCGCCTGGTTGGCGCTGACCCTGGGCTGGGCCAGTATGCCTGCATTCACCACCTTGCCCGGCTGGCCCGTTGTGCTGCTGGCCGGTCTGCTGGTCGGGGTCGGTACCCGTCTTGGCAATGGCTGCACCAGTGGCCACGGCATCTGTGGCATGGGGCGGCTCTCCCTGCGCTCCATTGTCGCCACCCTGACCTTTATGGCGGTTGGCTTTATCACCGTCTTTGTCACTCATCATCTGCTGTAAGGGCTGATCGCCATGAAGTTGCTGACAAGTTTGTTTGCGGGCCTGCTGTTTGGACTGGGGATGGCCATCTCCGGCATGGTGGATCCCGCCCGGGTCACCGGTTTTCTCGATCTTGCCGGGGCCTGGGATCCCAGCCTCGCCTTCGTGATGGGGGGCGCGCTGCTGGTCTTTATGCCGGGTTATTTTCTGCTGGTGAAACCCCGTCGTCAGAGTGTGTTGGGCGAGCCCATCGCGGCCGTACCTGCCCCAAAGCTGGATCGCAATCTGGTCGGCGGTGCTGCACTGTTCGGTATCGGCTGGGGATTGGTGGGTATCTGCCCGGGGCCAGCCTTGAGTCTCATTTCCAGTGGCCAGCCCATGATACTGTTGTTTATTGCGGCCATGGTGGCCGGGATTTTGCTTGTTGATCGGGTCTTGGTGAAGGTGCGGGAGAAGCGCTGCCACACCCGCTCTGCCTGAATGGATTGCCCCTGGTGTCGGGGAAGGAGGATTATCATGGAACAGATCCGCTTGCTGGGGGCCGCCATGCTGGCTGTGACCTCCGCTCTTGTCTCTCCGATGACATGGTCTGCCGAGGCGAATGGTGATGCCACCCTGACTCTGGTTCCCCGTCAGGTGACCGACTGGCTGACGCTGGATGGCACTGTCAGTGCCATCCATCAGGGGACGGTGGCAGCCCAGACCAGCGGCCGGGTCTCCCGCATGCTGGTAGATGTGAACGATCAGGTGCAGGCGGGACAGCCGTTGCTCGAGATCAGTGGCAAGGAGCAGTTTGCCGCCGTCACGGGGGCCGAGGCGCGGCTGGCCCGGGCGCAGGCCCAGCAGGTGGAGGCCGAGCGCCAGCTTGCTCGTTTTCAGGCGCTGATTGCCAAGGGGGTGATCACCCGCGCCCAGCTCGACAATGCCCAGGCGACTGATCGCGCCGCCCGCGCCGAGGTCAATGCGGCCGATGCGGCCCTCACTCAGGCCCGCGAGGCTTACGGTTATACCCGCATTCTGGCTCCCTACGCCGGGGTGGTGACCAAGCGGTTGGTGGAGCTGGGGGAGACAGTTGCCCCCGGCCCCCCTCTGCTCTCCGGCTTCTCCCTAGATACACTGCGGGTGGAGGTGGAGTTACCCCAATCCGCCCTGACGCTGGCTCGTGAGCCTGAGGATGTGCAGGTGCTGCTGCCGGATGGCAAGTTTGTTACCCCGGTCAAACTGACCCGCTTCAACTATGCCGACAGCCAGAGTCACGCCTTCAGGTTGCGCCTCGACTTGCCGCCGCAAACCGCCGGGGTATTGCCCGGCATGTGGCTCAAGGTGCAGCTCAAACAGGGTGAACGTCAGGTGTTGCAGGTGCCGGATCGCGCCCTGCTGCGGCAAGGGGAGTTCAACGGCGTCTATCTGCAGCAACCCGCTGGCTGGGCCCTGACACCGGTGCGGGTCGGCCATTGCGTCGAGGGACAGTGCGAGATCCTGGCCGGGCTGCAAGCCGGTGACAAGCTGGCTCCCGATGCCTGGGCGCAGCAGCAGGAGGTGGCCCATGAGTAGCGAGCTGAACGGCAACAAGGAGAGGCTGGGACCTGCCGGTCGGCTGGCTGCGCTGTTTCAGGGCTCGGCCATCACCCCGCTGCTGGCGCTGGTAGGGCTGTTGCTCGGTCTGTTTGCAGTGCTGGTGACCCCCAAGGAGGAGGAGCCGCAGATTGATGTCACCTTCGCCGATGTCTACATTCCCTTCCCGGGAGCCACTCCGGCTGAAGTGGCCTCTCTCGTCACCACCCCTGCCGAGCAGGTGGTCTCCCAGATAAAGGGGATCGATACCCTCTACTCTTTTTCCCAACCCGATGGTGCCCTGCTGGTGGTGGTGTTCAAGGTGGGGGTGAGCCGCGAGCAGGCCATCATCGACCTCAACAACCAGCTCGACTCCAACCGCGACTGGTTGCCACAGGGGATCGGAGTCGGTCAGCCACTGGTAAAACCCCGGGGGATCGACGATGTCCCCATCGTCAGTCTGACCTTATGGATCAAAGAGTGGAACAAAGAGGGGAGCAAGCAACTGGGCGCTCCCGAACTGACCCGGGTCGCCCATGAGCTGGAGACCGAACTCAAGCGCATTCCCGGTACCCGCGATATTTACACGCTGGGCAGCCAGAGTGCCGTGTTGCGGGTGATGCCGGATCCGGCGGCCCTTAGCGCCCACGGCATCAGCTGGGGCGATCTAAGCCAGCGACTGGCGGCCGCCAATCAGGTAGGCCCGACACAGGCCATCGAGCAGAACAACAGGGAGATCAAGGTGCAGGTGGGGCAGTTCCTGCAAAGTGAGCAGGAGGCTAGAGAGCTGGTGGTGGGGCTGCACAACGGCAAGCCGGTCTATCTGAGGGATGTGGCCAGGGTCTCTCTGGGTCAGGAGACTCCGACCAAACGCAGCTGGATGGGGCTGGGGCAGGCCAGTTATCCGGCGGTGACCCTGGCCATCGGCAAGCAGCCGGGCCAGAACGCGGTCGATGTGGCCAAGCGGGTGGAGGCGAGGGTCGAGAGTTTGCAGAACCGGTTGATCCCGTCTGGCGTCGAGGTGACGGTGACCCGGGACTACGGCGTCACCGCCGAGACCAAATCCAACACCCTGATCGGCAAGCTGATTTTTGCCACCACGGCGGTGGTGCTGCTGGTGCTGGTGAGCATGGGCTGGCGCGAGGCGCTGGTGGTGGGGGTGGCCATCGTTATCACCCTGGCACTGACCCTGTTTGCCAGCTGGGCCTGGGGCTTTACCCTCAACCGGGTGTCGCTGTTTGCGCTGATCTTCTCCATCGGCATTCTGGTGGATGACGCCATTGTGGTGGTGGAGAACATCCACCGCCATCGCGGTTTGGGCAAGGGGGCGCTCAAGGATCTGATTCCGGGGGCGGTGGACGAGGTGGGGGGGCCGACCATACTGGCAACCCTGACCGTCATCGCGGCCCTGCTGCCGATGGCCTTTGTCAGCGGGCTGATGGGCCCTTACATGAGCCCCATCCCCATCAATGCCAGCATGGGGATGCTTATCTCCCTGCTGGTGGCCTTTATCTTCTCCCCCTGGCTGGCGAGCCATTTGCTCAAGGGGGAGGCGCACGGTGCCCACGGCGAGTCTTTTTCACCGGCTGATGACCCCTTTCCTGATTGGTGATGGCGCCAAGCGTGCCAGACGCAAACTCTGGCTGGCGGTGTTGCTGCTGGTCGGGGCGGCTACCTCCATGCCGGTGGTGCAGTGGGTGGTGCTCAAGATGCTCCCCTTTGACAACAAGTCGGAATTTCAGCTGGTGCTCGATATGCCGGAGGGGGCGACCCTGGAGCAGACCGAGCGCACCCTGCTGGCGGTCGGACGAGAGCTTGCCAAGGTGCCTGAGGTGAAGGATTACCAGATCTACGCCGGCACCGCCGCCCCCATCAATTTCAACGGCCTGGTGCGCCACTACTTTGTCCGCAGCGGCGCCAACGTGGGGGATATTCAGGTCAATCTGGTGGACAAGCATGAACGGGATCGCAGTAGTCACCAGATTGCCCAGTCGGTTCGGGAGCCGCTGCAGGCCATCGCCAGTGCGGCAGGGGGCAACCTGAAAGTCGTTGAGGTGCCGCCCGGCCCACCGGTCTGGTCACCCATAGTCGCGGAAGTGTATGGCCCGACGCCTGCCGCCCGTGAAGCGGCCGCTCGCGCCGTACAGGCCCGTTTTGTGGCCACGGCGGATCTGGTGGATGTGGATATCTATCTGACCGACCCGCAGCCCAAGTGGCGGCTGGTGGTGGATCGCAGCAAGGCGGCCCTGCTCGGGGTCGATCTCGGGGATCTGGTGAACACCCTCAATGGCGGGGTGGGTTATCAGGATGCCAGCTGGCTGCAGGGGCATGGCGCCAAGTATCCGGTGCCGATCCGCATCGAACTGGCTCCCGGTGACAAACGGGATCTGGCGGGCGTACTGGCCCTCAAGGTACGCAGCCAGAGCGGCCAGCTGGTGCGGGTCTCCGAGCTGGTGAGTCGCCGTGATGAGGTGGCCCCCAGCTATATCATGCACAAGAACATGCAGCCCATGGTGATGGTGGTGGCCGACATGGGCGGCCACACCGACAGCCCGCTCTACGGCATGTTTGCCGCCGGTGCCGATATCGACCTGCCCCAATATTACGTGCAGCAGCCCGATAAACTGGGAGAGGTGGCGCTGTTGTGGGACGGGGAGTGGAAGATCACCTACGAGACCTTTCGCGATATGGGGATTGCTTACGGGGTGGGGATGATCCTCATCTACCTGCTGGTGGTGGCCCAGTTCCGCTCCTATCTGGTGCCGCTCATCATCATGGCCCCGATTCCGCTCACCATCATAGGGGTGATGCCGGGCCACGCCCTGTTGGGGGCCCAGTTTACCGCTACCTCGATGATCGGGATGATCGCCCTGGCCGGGATCATCGTACGCAACAGCATCCTGCTGGTGGACTTTATCGAGCAGCAGCGCCGCGCCGGGGGGGCGTTCGAGTTGGCGGTGATCGACGCGGCGCAGGTGCGGGCCAAACCCATCATGCTGACGGCGTTGGCGGCGATGATCGGAGCCCTGTTTATCCTCGATGACCCCATCTTCAACGGACTGGCCATCAGCCTGATTTTCGGGATCCTGGTCTCCACCTTGCTCACCCTGGTGGTGATACCCTTGCTCTATTATGCCCTGCTCTCCCGACGCTCATGACGGGAGTCACTAGCGAAAGGATGCGCGATGAAGAGAGGTTGGTTGTGGTGGGGAAGTGGCGCCGTGGTAGCGGTGGCTGCGGCAGCATGGTGGTGGCAACCGCAGCCGACGCCGATCAGGCTGGCAGAGGTCGGGCGGGGGGATGTGCTGGTCACCGTGGTCAACACTCGGGCTGGCACCATCAAGTCGTGCCAGCGGGCCGGGCTCAGTCTGCCCGGTGGCGGCGTGGTGGAGCAGATCGCCGTCAAGGCCGGGGACAGGGTAGCCCAAGGAGATCTGCTGCTGACCCTCTGGAGTGACGATATCCGTGCCGATCTTGCCCGCGCCCGTGCCCAGCAGGCGCTCGGCAAGACCCAGCGTGAGGAGCGTTGTAGCGAGGCGGCCTACTACGAGCGGGAGGCCAACCGGCTGGCCACCTTGCTGGCCAAAAACCTCACCTCCCGCACGCTGGCCGAGCAGGCCCAGAATCTGGCCGATACCCGCCGCTATATCTGCCGCGCATCCCGTCAGCAGGAGCGGGTCGACGAGGCGCAGGTCGCCCAGGTGGAGGCCCGCTTGAGCGAGCGTCGCCTGCTGGCGCCGTTTGCCGGAGTGGTGGCGGAGGTCAACAGTAAGTTGGGCGAATACATGACCCCCTCACCGCCCGGAGTAGCCATGCCTCCGGTTATCGATCTTATCGACGATCTCTGTCTGTATGTCTCAGCCCCCATCGATGAGGTGGATGCCGCCCGCCTCAAGGTGGGCCAGTCAGCCCGGGTACTGCTCGATGCCATGCCCGGGCGCGATTTTGCCGCCACCGTCACCCGTATCGCCCCCTATGTGAAGGAGCTGGAAAAGCAGGCCCGCACCGTGGAGGTGGAGGCGGCGCTCACTGCCCTGCCCACCGATGTGCCCCTGCTTATTGGCTACAGCGCCGATCTTGAAGTCGAGGTGACCCGCGCCACCGATGTGCTGCGGGTAGCGGCCAGCAGCCGGGCCGACGATGGCAGCGTGCTGCGGCTGGAAGGGGATAAGCTGGTGCGGGTGATGCCCCGCTGGGGTGTGGAGAACTGGAACTGGATTGAAGTGGCCGAGGGACTCGCCGCCGGTGATCGGCTGGCGGCCCAGCCCGGACAGATTGTCGGGGAGGGCCCTTTCAGCGCCGCCACGGAGCAGACGGATGAGTGATCTCATTCGCCTTGATGCCGTCAGCCGTCGTTTCACTCTGGGGGGGAGCGAAGTGGCCGCCCTCGATCGCGTATCCCTGCGGGTTGCCGAGGGGGAGTATCTGGCGGTGATGGGCCCCTCGGGCTCCGGCAAATCGACCCTGCTCAATGTGCTGGGGCTGCTGGATCGGCCCGATGAGGGGCGTTACTGGCTGGGAGGGGAGGATACCGCCACCCTGTCAGAGCCGGCGCTGGCCCAGCTGCGCGGCCATCGCATCGGCTTTGTGTTCCAGTCGTTTCACCTGATCTCCCGCCTCACCGCCCGTGAAAACGTCGAGTTGCCGCTGATGTTGTGCGGGATCACCCCCGCCGAGCGCCATCGCCGAAGCCAGCAGTTGCTGGGGGAGCTGGGGCTGGAGAACCGGGCCGGACACCGCCCTGCCGAGCTCTCCGGTGGTCAGCGTCAGCGGGTAGCCATCGCCCGGGCCATGGCGATGGCGCCGCGGCTGATCCTGGCCGACGAGCCCACCGGCAATCTCGACTCCCGCTCCGGGGAGGAGGTGATTACCCTGCTGGAGGGGCTCAACCGGGAGCAGGGGATCACGCTGGTGGTGGTGACTCACGACCCGCGCCTCGGTGATCGGGCTGGCAGGCGGATCCTGATGAACGATGGCCGCATCAACATTGATAGCGGCGGTGGCTGAATGCGGCGCCCCGATGTGATCCGCTTTGCCGCCGTGGCCCTGCTGCGCCAGCGCTCACGGGCGCTGGTGTTGATCCTGGCGGTCAGCTTGAGCGTCACCTCTGTGCTGCTGCTCACCGCGCTGGGGGAGGGGGCGAGGCGCTATGTGGCCGACCAGTTTAGCTCCCTTGGCAAGGATCTGTTGGTGATGTTCCCGGGCCGCAAGGAGACCACCGGCGGGCTGCCGCCGGTCACCGGCAACAGCCTGCGGCAGATCACCCTCGATGATATGCACTACCTTGGCCAGCATCAGCCAAATGTGCGGCTGGTGCCGCTGGTGATGGGCTTTGCCGAGGCCAAACAGGGGGCGCGGCTGCGCCAGACCATGCTGCTTGGCAGCAGCAACGGGCTGCGCGATACCCACGGGCTGCAGCTGCTTTCCGGCCGCTGGCTGCCGGGGGATGCTGCAGAGGATCGACCGGCCGTCCTGCTCGGGGCCAAGGTGGCCCGTGAGCTGTTCGGTCAGGTCGATCCGGTCGGCCTGTGGCTGCGTTTTGACAATCGTCGCTTTCGGGTGGTGGGGATCTTCACCAGCCAGAGCAGCAATCTGGGGATGGACATGGCCGAAGCCGCGCTGATCCCGGTCGGTAGCGCCATGCGGCTGTTCAACACCGAGGGGCTGTTTCGGCTGCTGATCCAGCCGCTGGCGGGGCAAGCGGTGCCGCCGCTGGTCAAGCGACTGGAGCAGCTGATGCAGGCGCGCCACGGGGTGCTCGATGTGACCGTGGTGCGCCGCGACGCCATGCTGGCCACCTTCTCCACCATTCTCTCGACCCTCACCCTGGCCGTTGCCGGCATCGGCGCCATCAGCCTGCTGGTCTCCGGCATCATGATGATGAATCTGGCGCTGATCAGCACCCGCCAGCGCACCGGCGAGATCGGCCTGCTCAAGGCGCTGGGGGCCGACAGTCGCCAGATCCGCCAGCTGTTTTTGTGGGAGGCGCTGCTGCTGAGCGGCAGTGGCGCGCTGTTTGGCACTGTGTTGGGCTACGCCCTGGTTGGCCTCGCTGGAGTGATTTGGCCCGGATTTCCGGCGGCTGTCCCTCTGCTTGCTACTTTCTGCACCATACCGGCGGCCCTGCTGACCGGGCTGTTTTTTAGCTGGCTGCCCGCCTCCCGGGCGGCACGGCAAGATCCGGTCAGCAGCCTGCGCAGCGGGCAGTGGAGCGGTGGCTGATGCGCGCCGCCGATCTGCTGTTCTGGCTCTGGCGCGCCTTGCTGGCAGGGCGCAGTCGCAGCCTGCTGTCGGCGCTGGGGATCGCCATCGGGATCGCTTCGGTGACCCTGCTCACCGGCATCGGCGAGGGGCTCAGGCTCTATCTGCTCGACAGCTTCTCCCAATTTGGCACCCGGCTGATCGCCGTGACCCCGGGCAAGACCGAAACTGCCGGCGGCCCGCCCGGCATCCTCTCCAGCAGCCGTCCCCTGTTGCTGGAGGACGCCGATGTCCTCGCCAAATTGCCAGGGGTAGAGGCTGCGCTCCCTGTGGTACAGGGCCAGGGGGAGGTGCGCAGCCGCGGACTGACCCGCAGCACCGCCATTCTGGGCACCGGTTCGGCGGCGCTCTCCGGCTGGCGACTCACCCTGGTGCAGGGACGTTTTCTGCCCGCGGACGACAGTGCCATGCCCCGCGCCTATGCGGTACTGGGGGCCAAGGTGGCGGTGGAGCTGTTTCCCGGGGGCGATGCGCCTGGGAGCCTGCTGCGCGCCGGTGATCGCCGTTTTCGGGTGGCCGGGGTGCTGGCCCCCAAGGGGCAATTTCTCGGCTTTGATCTGGACGACATGATCTATCTGCCCGCCGCTCACGCCCAGGCGCTGTTCAACAAGGAGGGGTTGCAGGAGATCGATGTCATCTATCGCGCCGGGCAGACGGAGGCCGACATTACAGCCCAGATCCGGCGGGTGCTGATCGCCCGCCACGGCGCCGAGGATTTCACCCTCACCTCCCAGCAGGACATGCTGACCAGCCTCGACAAGATACTCTCCATCATCAAGCTGGCGGTTGGCGGGCTCGGCATTATCTCGCTGCTGATCGGGGCGGTCGGCATCTTCAGCATCATGAGCATCGCCCAGCAGGAGCGGATCCCCGAGGTGGGTCTTCTGATGGCGCTGGGCTGCCCGCGGCGGCGCATTCTATTGCTGTTCCTGCTCGAAGCCGTGGTGCTGGCGCTGCTGGGCGGAGCCATGGGACTGGCCCTGCTCGGCGGGCTCAAGCTGCTGCTCACCCTGCTGGCGGCCGGCTTGCCGCTCACCCTCCATCCTCTCTATCTACTGCTGGCGCTCGGTTGCAGCGCTCTGGTTGGTCTGCTGGCCGGGGTTGCTCCTGCGCTGCGAGCAGTGCGTCTCGATCCCGTGGTTGCCCTGCGGGGTGACTAAGTAGCCCCTTCCTCAAGAGGCGCGTTACGCTCGGGTCTGAGCAAAGGGGGACTAGGCTACCACCTCCGTAACCGGCACGCTGCGCTCGGGTCTGAACAGGGGGAAGTAGCGGCGATCCGCCTGACTCATGTGGCCGACCACCAGCTCCTGAATGATGAAGTTGAGCAGCTCGTCGTTGCCCAGAGTCCCCGCTTTGGCGGCGTGCAGCAGTTGGCTCGCTTTGTTGAGCAGGCGCTGGTGATCCTGACGGTGGCTGACGAGCTCCCGATAGTCGATCTCCGCCAGCATCTGCTCTTCAAAGGCGAAGTGGTGGCGGGCCATGTCGAACAGGCTCTCCAGACTCTCCAGAAACGGGGCCGGATCCTCGTGCTGATCTTTCATCCGCTCCAGCAGCCGGTTGGTCAATACGAAGAGCTGGCGATGCTCGGCATCGATGCGCGGGTGACCGCACTCGTGGCCGGGTTGCCACAGCAGGGCGCCCTGATCGGGATCAAGGCCCTCGGTATAGAGGCAGACCCGGCCGCGGCCGCGATTCTTCGCCTGATACATGGCCTGATCGGCGTGGTGCATCAGGGTCTTGGCATCCTCCCCGTGCTCGGGATAGAGCGCCAGCCCGATACTGCTGGAGATGAGCAGCTCCTGCCCCTCCAGCTGGAACGGATGGCGCAGCTGCTGGTGCAGCTTGTCGGCCACCGCCAGCACTTCGTCGCCACTCTCCGGCAGCAAGATAACGAACTCGTCGCCCCCCAGCCGTGCCACCAGATCCTGTTTGCGCACGCAGTGGCTCATCCGCTCGGCCACCATATTGAGCAGAATATCCCCGGTCTCATGGCCGAAGGTGTCGTTGATCGGCTTGAAGTGATCGAGATCGATAAACATCAATGCCAGCGGACGGGGCGCCTCCTGCTCCATCAGCTCCTTGAGTCGTTGCTGCAGCAAGCGGCGATTGGGCAACCCGGTGAGGGGGTCGTAAAAGGCGAGGCGGCGCATCATCTCCTCCCGCGCTGCCCGCTCGGTGATATCCCGGGTGACCCCGAGGATCGCCTCCGGCTGGGCATTGTGGTTGCCATGGAGGGTGGTGATGGTCTCGGTCGCCACCAGATGGCCATCCTTGTGGCGTAGCTGGGTGCGAATGACCCGGCGAGTCTGGTCATGTTCTCCCCGCTGCCAGGCCTCTAGGGTGGCGGAGATCTCCTCACGCAGCAGTTGCCTTGAGGCATCCGGCAGCAGCTGTTTGAGGGGCAGGGCAAACAGCTCTGGGGCCTCGTAGCCGCTCAGGGGGGCGATGGCCGGGCTGACATAGCGAAAGCGCAAGCTGGCGGCATCCATGGTCCAGATCACATCGGCGCTGTTCTCCGCCACGAAGCGGTAGTGTTGCTCGCTCTGGGCCAGTTCACGGGTCAGCCGCTGGCGATCCCGCGCCTCTTCACGCAGGCGCAGATAGAGGTGCAAGAAGATGCCGAGCAGGGTCATCAGGGTAAAGGTGATAAGCATGGCCACCGCTACGCTCTTGTCGAGCAGCAGCCGTTGCTGGCGCAGCCGCTCCTGCGCCGGGTCGTAGATAAAGCGGTCGAGGTTGGGCAATACCGTGAGCATGCCGGCCTCCAGATAGGTTTTTGCGATCTGCAGCCAGCGCTCCTGCTGCATATAACCCGGTTCGACAAGATCCGGCTGCATCAGCGCTCTGGTTTCGCGAGCCTCGAACTCCAGCTGTTCACGGCCAGCGCCGGTCGGGTACTGCTCCATGATGAGGTTGATCATCTCTTCGGGGTTGTCCATCGCATAGCGCCACCCCTTGAGGCTGGCCTGCTGGAAGGCGTAGACCCGATCCTGTCGGGTGATCAGCTCCCGCTCGGAGGTAAACAGGTTGTCGCCGTAGAAGTCGAAGTCGATGGTGCGCGGACTGAAGACCCGATAGGGGATCCCTTTTTGTTGCAGATAGAAGGGCTCGGTAGTGCTGTAAGCGCTGATGGCATCCACCTTGCCAGCCAGCAGTGCCTGTATCCCCTGTTTGTAGGGGAGGGTGATCCAGTCGCGGCTGCGGGTCTGGTGAGAAAGGTAGGTCAGCAGCTCGTTGGAGCCCGGCTCCAGCATCAGCCGCTTGTTGGCCAGATCGGCCGGGGTGCGAATATCTGGCCTATCCAGCGTGAGCAGAACCAGTGGCGAGTGCTGCAGCAGGGCGGCGAGCACCACCACCGGACGGCCGGCAGCCCGATCCAGCAGCAGATCACTGCCGCTGATGCCAAAATGGGCCTTTCCCGAGAGCACCTCGCTGACCACATCGGTGCGGGAGTCCGCTTCGCGCAGGGTGACATGCAGACCGGCCTCCCGATAAAACCCTTTGGCGATGGCCGCGTAGTAACCGGCAAACTGGAACTGGTGTTGCCACGGCAACTGGACGATGACCTGCTCGCCGGCGCGCACGGGGGGAGAGATCAGGGTCGCGATGACCATACTGACCAGCATTGCTAGAAACCAGCTGAGGGGCTGGCGGGGGGCTGCGTTCTCCGTCATACAACGTTTCTCTCGGGAGCGGTGTCTAGGCTAGATTCAAGCAATTTTGTGTCACCTGCAAGGGGAGAAAAGGCGTTTGCAATGGGGTACAGGGGGGTTGGAAAGTCATTTTTGTGTCGTTCATTACACGGGATGGATACATGCCGCTTTTTTGCAAGTTATGTGACCAATAAGAGAGTCATATGGCCTATCGAAGTGGTCGCATTCTAGCCACTTTTTCCCGTCTTTATCGTTATCATTGTGGCTAAACTGCATTTTTCCCGTGGTTGCACGTCAAGCTGTGTCGTTATATCAATAGATACTTTTATGGGGCGGTCAGGTGTGACGCAAATGTGTCGCGGCTGCTGCGCACCGGTTAATGTGCGACAGCTCAGTGATGGTATCCCGTCAGTGTTATTATGTTGCCCCCAGTTCCGGATAAGGTCTTTTTATGTCCCGCTTGCGTCTGCTTGTCTCCGACTCTCACGATCCCCTCTTCAATCTGGCCGTTGAGGAGTGCATCTTCCGCCAGATGGACCCCGGCCAGCGGGTGCTGTTCCTCTGGCGCAACGCCAATACCGTGGTGATCGGCCGGGCCCAGAACCCGTGGAAGGAGTGCAACACCCGCCGCATGGAAGAGGACGGGGTCACCCTGGCGCGTCGCAGCAGTGGGGGCGGCGCAGTGTTCCACGACCTTGGCAACAGCTGCTTCACCTTCATGGCGGGCAAGCCGGAGTATGACAAGAGCGTCTCCACCGCCATCGTGCTGGACGGGCTCAAGGGATTGGGGATCGAGGCGTTTGCCTCCGGTCGCAACGATCTGCTGGTGGCCACCCCTGACGGGGAGCGCAAGGTATCTGGGTCGGCCTATCGGGAGACTCTGGATCGCGGTTTTCACCACGGCACCCTACTGCTGGACGCCGATCTCGGCCGCCTTGCCAACTACCTCAACCCCGACCCCAAGAAGCTGGCGGCCAAGGGGATCACCTCGGTGCGCAGCCGGGTGGCCAACCTGTGCGAACTGCTGCCGGGGATCGACCATCAACAGGTGAGCGAGGCGCTGCAGGAAGCCTTCTTCCACCATTACGGTGCGCGAGTTGAGCCCGAGCATATCTCCCCCGAGCAGATGCCGGATCTGCCGGGCTTTGCCGAGACCTTCGCCCGTCAGCGCAGTTGGGAGTGGAACTATGGTCATGCCCCGGCGTTCAGCCATCTGCTGGAGGAGCGGTTCAGCTGGGGCGGGGTGGAGCTGCACTTTGATGTGGAAAAAGGGGTCATCACCCGGGCGCAGCTCTTCAGCGATACTCTGGAGCCGGCCCCCTTTGATCTGCTGGCGGCCGAACTGGCGGGTTGCGGCTATCGACCGGACGCTGTCGCCGCGCGTCTGCAGCCCTGGTTGGCGGCCTTACCGCAGCAGCAGAGCGAGCTGGCGGAGTTTGCCGAGTGGCTGTTGACCTCCCTGCGTTGAGGGGGACGCTGCGCGGATGGCGGTCTGGTAGTAAGGACTCTGTCAGCCAGGATGGGAGCAAGATCACGAAATATAAAGAGGTGCCTCAAAGGCGCCTTTTTGCCAGCCCTTGTCATGGCTGATACATGACAAAAAGTAGGGTAGGCCATTAGATATTGTCACTGTTGGCTCCGCTGGTACAGGGGTATAACGGCCGCACATTTGCTGTACTAATGGTATAAAAATGAGTGACTTAGTTTATCTGCAAGACGAAAGCGTCAATGCCGTCCACCCCGATTTCTCCGCCCGTTTCGCCACCGTCAAAGCCAACTTTTTCTCGCGCAATCCCGATCTCTGGCCCGTTTTTCGCGAACCCGGATTTGCCACCCTCAACGAATTTCGGGCCCGTGGCCTGGCCCCCGATGCCCGCCTGAATGCCTGGCCTGATGGCCGTGCCCGCCTGGCCGATCTCTGCGAGACCATGCCGGTGCCCGCCACCATGCGCACCCCGGGCGAGCCGATGGCCGAGCTGTTGTTTGCCGCCGCGCTGTCGAAGGATTGGGAGAACCCCTCCAGCGTCGAGAACGTCATCACCATGTCGGCAGATCCTGCCATCTATGGCGCCCAGATGGGTATTCTGGCCAACCCCAATCTGGTCTACTCCGAATATGCCGGGGTGGCCGAGGAGCTGGAGAAAAAGGTGGTGCGCCAGATTGCGCTGCTGGCGGGTTACGACCCGGCTCGCGCCACCGGCATCTTCACCCAGGGGGGGACCTTCTGTAACCTCTACGGCTACCTGCTCGGCATTCGCAAAAGCCTGCCCGAGGCCAAGCACAAGGGGCTAGGCCACTATCAGGATTACCGCATCATCAACTCCCAGGGCGGTCACTACTCCAATATCACCAACCTCTCCCTGCTCGGGGTCGACATCGAGAACAAGACCATCCGCATTCAGGTCGGCGAGAACAACGACATTGATCTCGACCATCTCGAGCGCACCCTGACCGCCTGTTTTGCCCTGAAACACGTGGTGCCCACCATCATGCTCACCATGGGCACTACCGACACTTTCGGGGTGGATCAGGTGAAACCCGTGTTCGAGCTGCGCAATCGCCTCTGCGAGCAGTTTGAGGTGGCGGTCAAACCTCATATCCACGTCGATGCAGCTATCGGCTGGTCGATGATCTTCTTCCTGGGTTACGACTTTGCCGCTAACCCGCTCGCCATCAACAGCGCCACCCTGGCGGGGATCGAGCGCAATGTGGCGCGCTTTGCCGAGCTGAAATATGCCGACTCCTTCACCGTCGACTTCCAGAAGTGGGGCTATGTGCCCTACACCTCCAGTCTGGTGATGATTAAAGAGCAGGATGACCTCAAGGCGATGGAGAATGACCCGGAGAACTTCTCCTATTTTGAGCGGGACATTCAGGGCCAGACCCACCTGCAATCCACCATCGAGTGCTCCCGCGGCGCGAGCGGTCTGTTCGGTGCCTATGCGGCGCTCAACTATATGGGGGTGGAGGGGTATCGCACCGTGCTGGCCCACTGCCTGCAAAATGCCAACTATTTCCGCTTCCGGTTAAGCCAGCTCGGCAACGTCAAGCTGGTGGCGCAGGAGAATCAGGGGCCGAGCGTCGGCTTCAAGATCTACAACCCCGAGTGGGTGAGTGACCCAGAAGCCGAGTTTGCCTTCGAGCTGGCCCGCTCCAGCGATCCCGCCTACAAGACGCGGTTACAGCGCAACACCGATTACCACCGCAGCCTGTTCAAGGGGCGCGGTAAGGTGGGGCTCTACACCAACTGGGTGGAGGCGGTGGCTCACTCCGACTATGACGCCCGCGGCAAATACTCCTACATCGCCGGGGAGAAGGCGGTCTTTATGAATCCGGCCTGCACTCGCGAGCAGATCGACGCCTTTATCGACCATATTCGTGGTTGATGGCGCTCGTCCTGACCACCGACGGCAGTCAATAGTGGCCAGTGGTGGTTGGAGCGTATTACGGCAACAGATAAACAAAGGGCAAGCCAATTGGCTTGCCCTTCTGTTTTTGCAGCTCTGTGCGTAAGTCGTGGGGAAGAGCGGGTTCAGAGGGCCAGCAGTTGCTCGTTCTCGACAATCTCGCACCCGGCGGGCAGTTTCGAGAGGGCGATCATGGCGCGGGCCACCTGACGGGCCTCGATGGCGCGCCAGCGGGTGAGCTTGCCCACCAGCAGCGGCCGAAACAGCGGGTAGATGGTCTGAAAAATCTGCTCGGAGAGGCGCGGTGGCTGGCGATCCCCGAGCAACATAGCGGGCCGCACGATGGCGAGCCGTGGCCAGGATTGGGCCAGCAGGGCCTGCTCCATCTCCCCCTTGGTTCGCGGATAGAGAGCCGGGGACGATGCACTGGCCCCCATGCTCGAGACCACGATGAGCCGCTGACAACCGTGGCGGCGGGCCAGTTCGGCAAAGGCGACCACATAGTCGAGATCGACCCGGCGAAACGCCTCGGCAGAGCCAGCCTCCTTACGTGTGGTGCCGAGGGCACAGAAGGCGATATCCACCGGGCGGGAGAGGGTGACGCTGGCCAGATCATCAAAATTGACCGGCAGCCAGTGGTGCGCCTCCTTGCCCGGCTTGCGACAGAGCAGGGTCAGTTCATGTTCGGCAGGCAGTTGCTGCACCAGTTCGCGACCGATCAGGCCGCTGGCCCCGGCAATCAGGATCCGGCTCATGGGGATTCTCCCTGTGTCATTCGATGGTGTTGATGCCATGGTGGCTGCTCATCAGCATCAGGCAATTTGCGAGCAGCTGCAATGGGGAGGAATGACTCAGTGTTGTCGGGCAGGATGAATTACGCGGGGCTGGATAAAACAAAACCGGCGCGAGGCCGGTTTTGCGGGATATCAGAGCGGGGTATTGAAAGCTGCTGGCAGCGGGAAGTCACCCGTCACTGTGGTCAGCCTGTCGTTGGCGAAGGTGACAGTGAGCTCTTTGCGCTCCTTGTCGCCGTGGCCCGGCTGGAATTCATAGAGGTAGTACCAGGTGTTGGGGTCAAAGCCGTCACGCAGCATGGGGGTCCCCAGCACATAGCTGACCTGCTCGCGGGTCATCCCCTGGCGCAGTTTGTCGACCTGTTTTTGTTCCACATAGTTGCCCTGGGGAATATCGATACGATAGACCAGGCTGCAACCGGAGAGGGTGAGGGCGGTCAAAGCCGCGGCAATCAGGTGTTTCATCCGCATATCGAGTTCAGATCATCCATACAGTCTTTTTTGGCTCGGCAAATCATACCGACTCCCTCCACGGAAGTAAAAAGCCATTGATCCATCAGCCAATAAAAAGGGCCGCACTGCGACCCTTTCTGGCAATCCGGCAGCCGTTACATGGCGGCGCGGAAGATGGCGACGATCTCTTCGTGGCTCGCCTGTTTCGGGTTGGTGAAGCCGCAGGCATCTTTCAGGGCGTTGCTGGCCAGGGTATCGAAGTCATCGGCCTTGACGCCGAGCTGCTCCAGACCGGCCGGGATCTTCACATCCAGCGCCAGCTGCTTGATGGCGGCAATGGCAGCGGCGGCGCCCTGCTCGTCGTTCATGGCGCTCACGTCCACACCCATGTAGCGGGCCACATCCTTCAGACGAGCCGCGCTCACCTGGGCGTTGTAAGCCTGAACGTGGGGCAGCAGCACGGCGTTGCAGACACCGTGGGGCAGGTCGTAGAAACCGCCCAGCTGGTGCGCCATGGCGTGTACGTAACCGAGGCTTGCGTTGTTGAAGGCCATGCCGGCCAGGAACTGGGCATAGGCCATCTGCTCGCGGGCATGCAGGTCATCGCCATGGTTGACGGCGGTGCGCAGGTGCTTGGCAATCAGCTCGATGGCCATCACGGCGCTGGCATCGGTCACCGGGGTGGCGATGGTGGAGACATAGGCCTCGATGGCGTGGGTCAGGGCATCCATACCGGTGGCGGCGGTGAGACCGGCTGGCTTGGCCAGCATCAGCTCGGGGTCGTTGACCGACATCAGCGGGGTAACGTGCTTGTCGATGATGGCCATTTTCACGTGGCGCGCTTCGTCGGTGATGATGCAGAAGCGGGTCATCTCGGAGGCGGTACCGGCGGTGGTGTTGATGGCGATAAGCGGCAGTTGCGGTTTGGCGGAGCGATCCACCCCTTCGTAATCCTTGATGCTGCCACCGTTGGCGGCGACCAGCGCGATGCCCTTGGCGCAGTCGTGGGGCGAGCCGCCACCCAGCGAGATGACACAATCGCAGCCGTTGGCCTTGATCATCGCCAGACCCGCTTCGACGTTGCTGGTAGTGGGGTTGGGTTTGGTCTCATCGAAAACAGCGCTTTCAATACCATGTTCAGCCAGCAGGGTGGTGAGCTTGGCGACCACGCAGATCTGGTTGAGGATCTTGTCGGTGACGATCAGCGCCTTGCGATAGCCGTAACCCTTGATATCGGCGGCAGCCTCTTGCAGACAGCCGGCACCCATCAGGTTGATTGCGGGAATATAGAATTTGAATGTAGCCATGATGGACTTCCTATAGTTAGCCATTAAGTGGTAGTTGAGAGCTAGGCTACCATCTAGAAAGGGATACAAAAGCATCTTGTTTACAACTTTACGGGGTCGATCACGAGTCGTTAATTAAGCGCTGAACCAGGCTTGACTTTCCCGCATCTGACTCGATTGACAGAAAAACGTTTGTCAATTATTTCATTGAGTTAGCAAACGTTTTGCGCGATGTTTGTCACTGTCAATGCGTGGAAGTGTGAGGCGCTTCAAGGAATTGGAAAGCGCTTTCGACCATAGTTGGCGCCTCCCCGAAAAGGGGGGTAAAGGCTTGAAAGTATCATAAAGAATCATCTTAACTTGTGCCCTGACCATGCTGGCAGGGGGCAACCAGGAGTCCAATATGTCTGATGTATTTCACTTGGGTTTGAAGAAAGCGGATCTGCAAGGCGCCACCCTGGCGATCGTCCCCGGTGACCCCGAGCGCGTGAAGCGTATCGCAGAGCTGTTGGATAACCCGGTGCACCTGGCCAGCCATCGTGAATTCACTACCTGGCGCGGCGAGATGGACGGCAAGGCCGTGATCATCTGCTCTACCGGTATCGGTGGCCCGTCCACCTCTATCGCGGTAGAAGAGCTGGCCCAGCTGGGTATCCGCACCTTCCTGCGTATCGGCACTACCGGCGCCATCCAGCCGCACCTGAACGTGGGTGACGTGATCGTGACCACCGGCTCCGTGCGCCTCGACGGTGCCAGCCTGCACTTCGCACCGATGGAGTTCCCGGCTGTTGCCGACTTCGACTGCACCACCGCGCTGGTGAACACCGCTAAAGAGATGGGCTCCAAGCTGCACATCGGTGTGACCGCCTCCTCCGACACTTTCTACCCGGGGCAGGAGCGTTACGACACCGTATCCGGCCGCGTAGTGAGCCGTTTCCAGGGTTCCATGAAAGAGTGGCAAGCCATGGGCGTGCTGAACTATGAGATGGAATCTGCAACCCTGCTGACCATGTGCTCCAGCCAGGGCCTGCGTGCCGGTATGGTGGCTGGCGTTATCGTCAACCGTACCCAGCAAGAGATCCCGAACGCCGAGACCATGGCGAAAACCGAATCTGATGCCATCAAGATCGTACTGGGCGCCGCCCGCAAGCTGATCTGATAGCCCTCTTTGTAACAAAGAGTACCGAGTGGGGGGTGGGGGCCGTTGCGAAAGCGCGGCCCCTATCTTTATCCGCCGTTTACCGCTTTTCCTCTCCCGTCACGCCTTTCACTGATCCCGTCGCACACGCACTTGTTGTTCCTACTGATTGCCTCTAAAACGCAGGCGCACAGCGGATCTGCATCGGCTCGCCACTCACCGGATGAGTAAAATCCAGCTCGCTGGCGTGCAGCATCAGCCGCGGCGCCTGTTCGCAGCCGGATGGCAGCAGGCCACCATAGAGATCGCAACCGAGGATGGGGTGACCCAGCAGCTGGCTGTGGATGCGCAGCTGATGGGTGCGGCCGGTCTCCGGCACCAGTCGTACCCGGGTCAAAGGCACGGTTTGTCCCTGCATCTGTTGCGCCAGCCGCTCAACCACCTGATAGCGGGAGCGGGCGGGTTTGCCGCTGGCGGCGCAGATCTTCATCAGCGGGAAAATGGCCGGATCCTTGGCGATGGGGGCGTCGATAAGCCCTTCATCACTAGCCAGATGGCCGCACAGCAGGGCGCTGTAGGCCTTGCTCACCGCCCGCTGGCTGAACTGCTGGCAGAGCAGGGCATTGATGGCCTTGTTTCTGGCCACCACCATGATGCCTGAAGTGCCAAAATCGAGGCGGTGCACCAGGGTGCAGCCGGGGTAATCCTGCACCAGGCGATAGTGAACCGAGTCGAGGTTCTGCGGATTCTTGCCCGAGAGGCTCAGCAGGCCGCTCGGCTTGTTGATGAGCAGCAGGTGTTCATCCTCGAACAGGATCTCGATGGCTGCATTGCAGGGCGGGGCGATAAAGGTGTCGACGATAACAGACATAGGGCGCACGGGCTGGAAACGGGGGGCGATCATACCCGAACTGGCGCAGCCCGGCGAATGGGCCGTGTGGATTGCCTGATGGGGGGAACGAGATAGCCCTGTTCAACCATTTGATAATGAACTGGTTAAATAACACCACGGTTGGCAATGCATGGCTGTTTGGAAACGAACAAGGCCCCGTTTTGTGACCCCTTCCCGAGTTCATCCGAAGCTTGCTTGTTAAGGTATGGCTCCCTGTTAGGCCAATCTCACATCTGGAGCGCGAGTGCTATCCATCACCGAAAGTAAAAAACCTGACCTTATCTCGCACTCAATGCTCCGCGAGCGTGCAGAACGCGCACAAAACGGAAGGTCGAGAAATTACATTGCAAAAATAGATGAATGCGAGGTTGGTTTTCTTTGCTACGAAGATTGGAGCGATCAGAGGAATGGCTTCATCTACGAAATACTTGTTCTTCCTGAGTATCGAGGTCAAGGGGTAGGTCGCAGTTTACTTTCGTACTCAGAAGCGCTAGCCAAAAGCCTTTGCTGTACATCTATTCGGCTTGAACCCCACCCTTTTGATCGCACGATCGACTCTAGCTGGCTAGTTTCGTGGTACATCAGACACGGATATGCATCAATGCCAAATGATCCGAGGAAGATGGAAAAAATACTTGTTAGCTCATAGTTCTATTCATCATATGCGTTCAACTCGAAGCCCATGGCCTAACAAATGGTTCAAATCGCTCGCTCGGGACCGGCTAAATCCGGCCCCTTAACCAACCGCTATGTTGTAAGGACCCTTTCCATGGCACTGCCCGTTATTCTTGATTGTGATCCCGGCCACGACGACGCCATCGCCCTGATTCTGGCGCTGGCCAGTCCTGAACTGAAGGTGCTGGCGGTGACCACCAGCGCGGGCAACCAGACCCCGGACAAGACCCTCAACAATGCCCTGCGCATCCTCACCTTGTTGGGGCGGGACGATATTCCGGTGGCGGCCGGGGCGCCGAAACCGCTTGCCCGCGAGCTGATTATCGCCGACAACGTTCACGGCGAGTCTGGCCTTGATGGCCCCAAACTGCCGGATCCCGCCTTTGCACCGCAGGGGATGACGGGGATTGAGCTGATGGCCAAGTGCCTGCGCGAGAGCCCGCAGCCCGTGACCCTGGTGCCGACCGGCCCGCTCACCAATATCGCCCTGCTGCTGGCGGCTCACCCCGAGCTAAAGATCAAGATCGCCCGCATCGTGCTGATGGGGGGCGCCGCAGGGGCCGGCAACTGGACACCAGCTGCGGAATTCAATATTTATGTGGACCCGGAAGCGGCCGATATGGTCTTCAAGTCGGGCATTCCCATCACCATGTGCGGCCTCGATGTGACCCACGAGGCGCAGGTGATGGACGAGGATATCGAGCGGGTACGTGCCATCACCAATCCGGTGGCCCAGTGTGTGGCCGGTCTGCTCGATTTTTTCATGATCTACCATCGGGACCCCAAGTGGGGATTTGCTGGTGCACCGCTCCACGACCCCTGTACCATTGCCTGGTTGCTGGCTCCCGAGCTGTTCCACGGGGTTGAGTGCCGGGTCGATATCGAGACCAGCGGGGAGCATACCGTGGGGATGACGGTGGTGGATCGCTACGGTCTCTCCGGCAAACCAGCCAATGCGCTGGTGTTGCTGGGGCTGGATCGGGCAGGTTTTATTGATCTGCTGGTCGAGCGGCTGCGGGCCTTTGGCTGAGGGCCGATTCATTTTTTGCAAGAAGGGGCAGGGAATGTGGAAGACAGGCTTGGTGCTGCTGGCCGGGTTGCAACTGACAGGCTGTGCGACGCCATTCGAGCGGATGTGGCAGGGGCTGGCGACCTGTGAATTTACCGATCTCTATGTGGATGAGACGGGCAGGCCCGCCAATCTACAACTGGCCAACTACACCCCCTACAAGGTGAGCGACGGCTTTGCCTGGTACAAGGTGCACGAGGAGCTGCATGGCTTGCCGGTGGTCGGTTTTATCGTGCCGGCCTCCAGCTTCGAAGTGCACGCCCTCTTTGTCGATACCCCCATCGCCAACGCCCGCCGGTTGACCCACAACGCCTACGGCAGCGAGTTTAGCGACGAGCAGAAGCACAACGAGGGCTCTGCCCCTCTGCTTTTGCGCGACCCCAACAACCCCAAGCGTTCCATCATCGACTGCACTCGCGGCGAGTCTGACGGGGAGCTTGAGGATTCGGCCATGCCCGAGTAGGAGGCCAATCACCCTGTCACCCAGTCATCCACGCGCCATGAAATAGAGGGGCCAGCCGACAAGGCTGGCCCCTCTATTTCATGGCGATAATGCGGTAGTAACGTTCGCATCATTTTGCCCTGTGAGGTTATTTCCTCCCCTTGACTAGGTAGCCGATAAAGCAAAGAAATAGGCCCATGCCTGACCACAGGCCGAAGGCAAACAACTTCGCTACTGTTTCGCCGAATGCTTCGGAGGCCAAAAGTATGATCCCGCATATAGCACGGCATGTGCCACTGCCATTCGGTAGGGGTTGCTGTCCGATGAGAATACTCGCGCCGTAGAACATGGCAAACACACCAGACAGGAGCAGAACCATTCCCATTGGTCTGAAGCTGAGCTTATGGTCAGGGCTTAAGCGGTTTTCCGTGTGCTCTTTTAGTACCTGCGTCAGAGCAAGGAGAAGTGCCACAAAGCCAAGTAAAACGACAATGACTGTGAAGTTTGGTGTAGGCACAGCAATGAGAGCCGCAAGAGTAATACCCCCTGCGGCAAGAATCACAAGCTGCAAAATGATGCGTATAGCCTTCATTGGTGCGCCCTGGGATTGACTGGGAGAGCCCCCGTTAGTAGGGACATATCGGAGTTCAACTCAGGATCAGGGGTAGCTCAGCGTCTCTTTGATAAGCGGCAGCTGGGCCTTGATCCACGCCGGATTGATGGGGCCCCAGTCGCTGATGCGGTAGTGCCCCTGCAGGTGGCGAGCCCCCTCGGTCTGCTCGAAGGCGCAGCTGATGTCGAGCTCGGCCAGCGCCGTCAGGGTATCCTGCGCGGTGCGGCGCGGCATGCCGGTCGCCTCCATGATGGCGGGTACCGTATCCGTGCCCTGGCTGATCAGCCAGGCCACGTAGAGTCGCCGGTAGAAGCTGGTGCGGGTCTTGCTCGGTTCACTCATATCTCGTCCTCAAGACGATCGAAGTAGCGCCAGGTCGCAATGGCCGCTTTGCCCATCACCAACACCCAGAGGCCGAACCAGAACCAGCGGAAGAAGCTCCAAGTGGAGGCATCGGGTTCGGTGCTCTCAATCTTGGTGACGTTGGGGAACATGGAGAACATGTTGATGCGCCAGCCGTAGGAAGTAATGATGGCCAGGCGCTTCTCGAACTCCATCGATTTGGCCTTGGCCTGCACGTCGGCGGCGTTGAACTTGAAGTAGAAGGGCCAGCCCCACTCGGTATCTTCATTGCGGAACACCCGGATCTTCTCGCCGGGGCGCTCGGTATAGATGTAGTAGACGTCGGTGGTGGGGCCGTCAGCCGGGTTCTTCTGGCTGATGGGGCCATCCTTGTCGGTGCGCTTTACCTCGACCCCGGTGATGGTGGCGATGGTGTGCTCCGGCAGGTAGTAGTCGAGCCAAGCGGCGGAAATGAGGGCGATGAGCCCCAGGGCGATAAAGGCGGGTTTCTTGAATCTCAGGCTCATGGTGTGCTCACGTGAGGGGGAGTAACGTGCCTCTACCATACCGATATTTGACGGGGCAGCCCAGCCCCTTATGGCACCAATGGCCAAAAAATGGCGTTTAAAACAGGGACAAACGGATTGCCCCTTGAATCAAAAAGGCCCTCGCGGGCCTTTTTGTCTGGTTCACGTCGTGCGCTTACAGCTGGAATCGGGAGAGCTGCTTGCGCTGCTGCTCGGCGAGCTGCGAGAGTTCGTTGCTGGCTATGGCGCTCTGGCTGATACCGGCGGAGCTCTGGCTCACGATCTCGTGAATATTGGTGATGTTGCGGTTGATGTCGGCGGTGACGCAGGACTGCTCCTCGGCGGCGGTGGCGACCTGGGCGTTGGCGTCGTTGATCTGGCGTACGGCACCGGTAATGCCGCTCAGCAGATCCTGTACCTGAGCGGACAAGCGCTGGTTATGGCTGAGGATCTCCAGGGTCTCCTGCACGCCGTTGTTGGCGGATTGGGACTGGCTCTGTAGCCGCTCGATGATGGCCTGGATCTCCTTGGTGGAGTCCTGGGTACGGGCTGCCAGCATTCTCACTTCGTCGGCCACCACCGCAAAACCACGACCCGTTTCACCGGCACGGGCTGCTTCGATGGCGGCATTGAGCGCCAGCAGGTTGGTCTGCTCGGAGATCCCCTGAATCACTTCAATTACCTTGCCGATCTGCTCGGACTGGGATTTGAGCTGGGCCACGATGGCGGCGGCATCTTCCAGACTGCCTGCCATCCGGCTGTTGGCGGCGATGCTTTCGGTAAAGAGGGCGAGCCCCTGTTCGACCCGGCCATTGGCATCCCGCGCCAGCTCATCGGCGATGGCTGCGTTGTGGTTGACGTTGTCAGCGGTGCTGGAGAGTTCGGTCACTGCAGAGGCGACCTGTTCGATCTCGCTGTGCTGCTGCTTTGCATTGGCCTCGGACTGGGTCATCACGGCGGCCAGCTCGGTGGCGGCGGAGGCGACGCTGTTGCTGATCCCGGTCAGGTTCTCGATGGTGCTACCAAGTTGCCCCAGAGTGAGGTTGATATCTTTGGCCAGACGGGTCAGCTCGTTGTTGCCCTCCGCTTTGGCGCGCACGTTGAAGCGCCCTTGCGCCACGGCGTGCATCACCTCTTGTAGCTGACTGATGGGGCTGACGATGCGCCCGGAGAGGACCCAGCCACAGATCAGCGCCGCTAGCAGGGTACCGGCGGTGAGCAGCAGGGTACGCAGCAGGGTGGCGTCGTAGTGGGCCTGCTCTTCTGTCAGCTCTTGCTGGATCAGCTGGTTGATGTGGGCGGACATGCTGTCGATCTGCTTGATCAGCTGTTCACCCAGCTCGCGGAAATGGAGGCGAGCCGCCTCGTAGGCGACCGGATCGCCGCCACCCTGATGTTTTTGCGCCAGCAGCGGCAGCATGTTGCTGCGGGTATGGCTGAGGTAGGCCTGCAGGGCGGCAGCGACCTGCCGGTTATCCTGCTCAGCACCGGGGAGCACCAGACGGCCGAGGATGGTGTTGATCTCCTGCTCGGCGCTGTTGAGGTTTGCGGGCAGTGCGGCAAACAGCTTGGCATCGTAGAGGCCATAGATGGCGCTGGTGCGCAGCCGGTAGGTGGCGTGGATCAGTTTGGCAATATCGTCCTTGTGCTGGACCACGCTCTGGGTCGTCTCATCTATGTCATTGATGGCTTCATCCAGACCCTGCTTGCTGATGGCGATCATCACCATCATCAGCAGGCTGGCCAGCAGCAAAGGTATCAAGACCTGGACACGTATTGATAGATTATTCAATGACATAAATGGCTCTAATCCGGAATTGGAGGAGCCGACATCTTACACATGCACGTCAGGAGCTGTCACAGGCTTTTATTGCTGAAATGTGCTGAAGAAAAGGTTTTTTCTTGTGAGAAAGGAGCCGTTTATGCATGATTGAGCGCTTTATCCCCTGAATATGTGGTACAACTGGCTGGATTGTGTCAATCCTGTCCCGTTTTCGTGATTTCCCGCTCTCGTCATATGGAGGTGTGTTGTGTCCAGCTGGATCGATCCGGCCATTCTGGCTCTGTTTATCCCGACCTTTTTCTTTGTCTCGGTGACCCCCGGCATGTGCATGACCCTGTCGATGACGCTGGGGATGAGCCTGGGGGTGCGCCGCACCCTGCACATGATGTGGGGGGAGCTGATCGGTGTCGGGCTGGTCTCGGTGCTCTCGGTGATCGGGGTGGCAGCCATCATGCTCAACTATCCGGGGATCTTCGCCGCCTTCAAATATGTGGGGGGCGCCTATCTGGTGTGGCTTGGCATCCAGATGTGGCAGGCCAAGGGGAAGATGGCCATTCCGGCGGATCTCTCGGCCGGTCAGCAGACCAGCGCCATGGGGCTGGCGCTGCAGGGCTTTGTCACCGCCATCGCCAATCCCAAGGGGTGGGCCTTCATGATCTCCCTGCTGCCCCCCTTTATCTCTGCCGACAAGCCGATGGCGCCGCAGATCGGCGCGCTGGTGGCGCTGATCCTGGTCATCGAGTTCTCCTGCCTGTTGCTCTACGCCAGCGGCGGCCGTACTCTGCGCCACTTCCTTGCCAAGAGCGGCAATGTCACCCTGATGAACCGCATCGCCGGTACTCTGATGCTGGGGGTGGGGGTCTGGCTGGCGCTTGGTTAAGCGCTGTCAGTGACTTTCGCCACAAAAGAAAAATGCCACCGGTCGGTGGCATTTTTAATGGGCGCAGGGTGGCTCAGCGAGGCTTGAAACGCTCGACCCAGGGGTTGGCGGTGAGGCCGTGCAGGATGACGCTCAATATGATGGTGCAGAGTACGGTGGCGATGATGGGGCGCTGACCAATCAGGGCTGGCTCGTTTTGCTGCACCATTACCGCAAAGACGATGCTGGCAAGGCCCCGTGGCCCAAACCAGCCGATAAAGAGCTTGAGCTCGGGCTTGAGGCCAGTGCCGATGAGGCTCAGCCAGACCGGTGTCATCCGCAGCAGGGTGAGGCTGGCAACGGCATAGAGCCAGTATTGCCAGTGCAGCAATTCCGGCAGGATGGGCATCAGGGTCGCGCCAAACACCATCCAGATCACCACAGAGAGCAGGTCACCATACCCTTCACAGCTATCCATATAGGCGTGCTTGTGCTCGCCCAGGCGGTGGCCGATAAAGAGACCGCCGACAAAGGCGGCGATAAAGCCGCTCCCCCCGAGAGTCTGGGCCAGCGCAAAGCAGAGCAGGGCCAGCCCCGGCATGGTGAGCTGGCGCCAGAGCGGCAGTTGCCAGCCGTTGAGATAGGAGATTTTCAGCAGCCGGATGGTGAGGCTGGTTAGCACAAAGGCGACTAGCAGGCCAATGCCGATCTCCTCCAGCATCAGGGTGATGGCCAGAGTGGCGGTGCCTGCGTGCTGCTCTGTGGGGGCGATAAGAGCCAGCAGCAGAAGCAGCACCGGCACACAGATGCCGTCGTTGAGGCCACTCTCCTGATTGAGCCCTTCGCGCACCGGTGCTGGCACCGCGGGGTTGCTGACCACCGCCTTGCCGAGCGCTGCATCGGTGGGGGCAAGAATGGTGGAGAGGATCGCCATCTCCAGCAGTGGCAAGTCGGGGAAAATCCAGTGGCCAAACAGGGCGCCACAGAGCAGGGTGAGGGGCAGGCCAATCAGCAAAAGCCGGATGGGGAGCTGGCGGTTGGCCAGCAATACCTGCCAGTTGGTGTTGGCGGCATCGTTGAACAGCACGATAACCAGCGTCAGCTCGGCCAGCAGCTTGATGCCGGCGCTGTCGATAGAGAGGGAGAGCTGCTCCAGCCCGCCCGGCCCCAGCAGCCAGCCGGTCAGCAGAAAGAGCAGGGGGCCGTTGACCAGTTTTGACTCGAAGCGCCCCGCGATCAGGCTGTAGATCAGCAAGAAGGCGGCGATCACCGCCAGATTCTGGTAAAGCAGGTGTGCATCCATACAACCTCCTTTCTGCCCCGTAGGGGCGGTTTAGTCGGTCAGGCAGTCGGGGTCGAACACATACTCCCCATCCAGCGAGCGCACGATTTCGTCGACGCAGGCTTGATCCCGAAACGGCAGATAGCGCGCCTTGAGGGCGGCAATCTGCTCTGGGGTGAGCTGTGCCAGCCCCAGATCCTGAAACAGCGGCAGGTCGGCCTCGATCATCGCCGAGATCTGCGGGCCGCAGGTGGCGTTGAGGGCGGCATGCAGCGCCTTGTCGGGGTCGTACTGCTTGCCGAGCTTGTAGCTCATCGGCAGAGTGGTGAGCGGCAGGGCGGAGAGCGCCGCCTGTTTCATCGGATTGACCGCGTGGCCAGAGACCAGCTCTGCCAGCTCGGCAGGGCGGTTCTCGAAGGCGCGCAGGTGGAGGTAGCTGCTCGCCTTGCTGCCATCGTTGACCGGGTAGTTGTCCCACAGGAAGGGCTTGCGGCCGAGCAGTTCGGTCACCTGTTTGAGGTGGCTGGCCGGATATTCGCTGGAGCAGACCTTGGGGCCTGTCCAGAAAATCTCGAAACGGCGGTCGAGCTGCTCGCCAAGCTCCTCCAGATAGCGGGGAGGCATGGCGCCGAACACCTTCTCCAGCACCGGGTCGGTCGAGTAGTAGCTGGGGCAGAAGATGAGGCGGGTCGCCTTGCTGTGGGCCGCGATGTCGTGGGCGATGGTGAGCTGGTGACGGGCCAGATCCGGGGTATCCCCCTTCATGTCGTCAAACAGCACAGCCAGAATATCGGGCTGCAGCATCTCGTCGATGAGGCGCACTTTTTCAAGCAGCGCCGGGCGCTTACGATCGTAGTCGTGATGCGCCCCCATGGGGCTCAAGCCCACCCCGAAGGCGAGCCCGTTGGCGCGGCACTGGCGCGCCAGTTCGGCGAGCTCCGCCAGCTGCTGCTCGGGCCAGGGGAGGGCCCAGTGCTTGCGCAGATAGCCATCCTCTTTCGGTGCATAGATATAGAAACCGTAACCGTGGCGCGGCAGCCACTGGGCGTAGCGGGCGCGGGCCTGCCAGCTCCATCCCTTGCCAAAAAAGCCTTCAATCACCCCCAGATTGGCAGCGGGGGGCAGGGGGCCGGATAGCAAACTTTGATATGGCATAACTCTCTCCCTTCTTGCTGGGGACTTGATACGGGACGGTCGGTCAGACCGGGTCCTCTTCCTGAAAGCGCACCCCGATCTTGCCCGGCACGCTCTCGTCCATTTCGGCCACGGTCCAGATCAGGCCCTGCCATTCGATGTTGTCACCGACCACCAGATTATCGCCCAACTGGCTGGCAATAAAATCACCCAGTGTCTGATCCGCCACTTCGCTCACATCCAGCCCGTAGAGAGGGGCGAGATCCACCAGCCGCGCGGCTGCTTCCAGCAGGAAGTCACCGAAGAAGCGGGGGCCGAGATCCTGCTCCGGCGCCTGACTGAACAGCTGGCCGAGGGCGGGGAGGTCACGTTCGTGACCGATCACACAGAGGATGTCATCGGCCTGCAGACAGGTACTGCCCGAGGGGTGGAGCAGCTCGCGGCCACGAAACAGGGCGCAGATCCGGGTGCCGGCGGGCATCTGCAGATCCCGCAGCGGCGAGCCGATGCACCACTTCTCCTCCCCCAGCTGGTAGACGAAGGTCTCCCACTGGCTGTCGAGATCGATCTCGAGCCCGGAGCGGTTGATGGGCGACGGCGGTGCCGGTACCTCCACCCGCGCCAGTTTTGATGCCAGCGGCAGCGAGCTGCCCTGCAAAATCAGTGAGACCAGCACCACGAAGAAGGCGACGTTGAAGTAGAGCTGAGCGTTGGGCAGCCCCGCCATCATGGGGAAGACCGCCAGAATGATGGGCACGGCGCCGCGCAGGCCGACCCAGGAGATAAACCAGCGCTCGCGGGGGGCGAAGTTCTTGAACGGCAGCAGCCCGATCCAGACCGACACCGGGCGGGCAAACAGGATCATCCACATCGCCAGCGCCAGCGCGGGCAGGGCGATGGGCAGCAGCTTGTGGGGGGAGGCGAGCAGCCCCAGCACCAGAAACATGCCGATTTGGCTGAGCCAGGTCAGACCGTCCAGCACCGACAATGTGGTGCTGCGACTGCGCAGGGCGAGGTTGCCGAGCAACAGACCGGTGAGATAGATGGCGAGAATGCCGCTGCCACCGACCGCCGTGGTGAGGGCGAAGATCAGCAGACCGCCGCTGACGGTGAGCAGCGGATAGAGCCCCGGCGCCAAGCGGGCGGTGTTGATAAGGCGCCACAGCAGCCAGCCGCCGCCAAGGCCAATCCCGGCACCAAGTCCAAACTGCTTGACCAGTTGCAGCAGCAGGAAGCCCCCATCCAGCCCTTGCTGGGCGGTGGCGAGCACCTCGATCAGGGTGACGGTGAGAAACACCGCCATGGGGTCGTTGCTGCCTGACTCTATCTCCAGCGTCGCGCTCACCCGCTCGTTGAGGCTGCGCCCACCGAGCAGGGAGAAGACTGCCGCCGCATCGGTGGAGCCGACAATGGCGCCGATCAGCATCCCCTGCATCAGGTTGAGGTCAAACAACCAGGCAGCGGCGAGCCCCGTCAGGCCGGTGGTGATAGCCACCCCGACCGTCGCCAGCGACAAGGCAGGCCAGAGTGCCACCCGGAACGAGGAGACCCGGGTGCGCATGCCGCCGTCGAGCAGGATGATGGCAAGCGCCAGGTTGCCCACCAGATAGGCGATGGAGTAGTCAGCGAAGTGGATACCACCGGGGCCATCCTCACCGGCCAGCATGCCGACGGCGAGGAAGATAACCAGAATGGGAATACCGAGGCGGGAAGAGAGGGCGCTCAACAGTACGCTGGCTCCCACCAACAGGGCAGCGACAAAAAAGAAACTGTTGATGGTAGCGGCATCCAAGGGCGAACTCCTTCCTGGTAATGTGCAAAGTAGGCACATTATATGCAGTTAGGCCCCCCTTGTGTGGCTTATTTGTGCATCAATTTGCACTTTCTTACATTTTTCATCCCTTTTTTCAGCATGGCCGCGCCATATTCTGACAGTGACGGGGTTAACGAAAGCGGAGTCAAAGGAGCGTCGATTTCAGAATGCGCAGGGAGGATAAGGCGGGGAAAAGCGAAACGGCACAGCAGAGGGAGAGGGGAGCACAAGGGCGCTCCCCAAGGGATGGGGCGGGATTCAGTCGTCCTCGTCATCCTTCACTTCGCGGATTTTGTCCTTGTAGTTGGGCAACTGCTTCTCCAGCCGTTTCATGTCTTTGATAGCATTGAGAAACAGCCCGAGCAGAAACAGCAGCGGCAACCCTATCCACAGCCAGAGATTCATGGGATTTTCCTTTCGTCAGGACAGGTGGTGACATAACGGGCCAAAATTTCATCAAGATTGGCCAATATGGTCGACTTGCCTTCAATATCCGCCTGTTGCAGACAAAGCGCCAGTGCTGCGGGATCGAGCCGCTGCTCATCGGACTCCTGCGAGAAGCTGATATGCCAGGGCTCGTAGGCGACCCCGCTCTGTGCCCCGACCGGCTTGGCATAAGGGAGGAAGAAGCCGAAGTCGCTCATATGGTCGCTGAGCCACTCGCTGAGATCTGCAAACCAGCCCCCGGCTTCATACTCCCACGGCTCCAACGCCAGTTTGGTATCGGCAGGCAAACAGTCCGGGTCGTAGATATCGAGATCGGTACCCCAGTGGTGACGGCTGGTGCCCGGCAGGGCACTCCAGCGCAGGATGGCGTGCAGCCGCTCTGTCTCGCCCAGTTGCAAGGCATCGATGGGCTGACTGTTGGTATCGAGCAGCGGTCGTTCGCCGCGCCACTTGCCATTCCAGATGGCGAGCTGGCGCTCGAAGCTGCGCCAGCTGGAGGCCGCCTGCAGGTTGAATCCCTCATAGGCGGCCGCCACCTGCATGTCGTTGAAGGCCGCCGCGGTTGCGGCGGTCAGCCGATGGGGGCCGCGCCCCACCACAATAAGGTGGCTCTCATCGAGCCCCAGCAGTTGTTCCTGCGTCATGCCAGCAATCTCTCGAGCACCCCTTGGTACATGTCCGCCAGCAGATCCAGATCGTCCGCCCTCACGCACTCGTTCACCTTGTGAATGGTGGCGTTGACGGGCCCAAGCTCAATCACCTCGGCGCCGGTGGGGGCGATAAAGCGCCCGTCGGAGGTGCCGCCGGTGGTGAGCAGGGCCGGTCGCTGACCGTTCACCGCCTCGATGGCCGCCACAGCCGCATCAAGCAGCGCGCCGGTGTCGGTGAGGAATGGCTGGCCGGAGAGGGTCCAGCTCAGCTGATAATCGAGGCCATGTTTATCCAGCAGCGCTTCGACCCGCTCACGGATATCCATGTCGGTCAGTTCGGTGCTGAAGCGGAAGTTGAACTGCACCTGCAGCTCGCCCGGAATGACGTTGGAGGCGCCGGTGCCGGCCGAGATGTTGGCGATCTGGAAGCTGGTGGGCGGGAAGTAGGCGTTGCCCTCATCCCACACGGTGGCGGCGAGTTCCGCCAGCGCTGGCGCGGCTTTGTGAATGGGGTTGTCCGCCAGATGGGGATAGGCCACATGGCCCTGCACCCCGCGCACCAGCAGATCGCCGGTGATGGAGCCGCGGCGGCCATTTTTCACCACATCCCCGACCACGGCGGTGGAGGAGGGCTCGCCGACGATGCACCAGCGGATCTTCTCGTTACGGGCCTCCAGGGTGTCGATCACCCGGGTGGTGCCATTGATAAAGGGCCCCTCCTCATCGGAGGTGATGAGAAAGGCGATGGACCCGGTGTGATCCGGATGCTCGGCCACGAAGCGCTCGACCGCCACCACCATGGAAGCCAGCGAGCCCTTCATGTCGGCGGCGCCGCGCCCATAGAGCACGCCATCCTTGATGGTCGGCTCGAACGGCGGAGTGTGCCATTTGTCCAGCGGCCCGGCGGGCACCACGTCGGTGTGGCCGGCGAAGCAGAACAGCGGCCCTTCGCTGCCGCGGCGGGCCCAGAGGTTGGTGGTGTCCTCAAATACCATGGGCTCGATGACAAACCCGAGCTTGGCGAGGCGCTCCGCCATCAGGGTCTGACACCCTTCATCGAGGGGGGTAATGGAGGGGCGGCGGATCAGATCCTTGGCCAGTGCGATGACATCCGACATCAGTTGTCCTTAGTTGTCCTTAACGGGAAAAGAGGGATTGGTAGTGATCAGCCTTAAAACCCAGAGTCAGTTCGCCGTCACGATCCAGCAGCGGGCGCTTGATCATGGCCGGATGTTCCAGCAGCAGGGCGCGCGCCTTGGCGGTATCGAGCCCCTGTTTGGCCTCATCCGGCAGGGCGCGGAAGGTGGTGCCGCGACTATTGAGCAGGGCTTCCCAGCCGAGTTTTGCCAGCCAGCTGTCCAGATCGTCCGGGTTCAGGCCGTCGGCGCGGTGGTCGTGAAAGCGGTAGTCGATACCGGCCTCATCCAGCCACTTGCGGGCTTTCTTGATGGTGTCGCAGTTCTTGATGCCATAGAGGGTGGTGGCCATGGGGAGTCCTTCTCTTGTGGGCGCTGGCCGTGGCCGTGCCCGAAAATCCGAATCAACAGAGTGCAAGGGCCCGATTCTGGCATTGTGGCGATCTCATGGCAACGCTGATGGTCCGGCTAGCGGGTTTTACCGGAACTGGTCACACCTGAATGGTGCTTTTGAGATCAAGATCAGAAGCAGTGCGGTGGGCGTGCACGATGGGGCGGTGATTGCGGGAGAAGAGCTGCTATTGCAGGAGAAAAAGAGAAAGGGCAAACGCCAGATAGCCAAAACGCGCCAGCGGGCGCGTTTTGGTCGGCATTATCAAGCACCTCAATCAGTGCAGGGTGGTCCATTCATGATCAAAGACCCGGGCCCGTTCCCAGGGTGCATCAGGCAGGCTGGAAGAGAGGCCAGTGTATTTGCCCACGTCGTCCACCACGATGGCGGAGAGGATCGGCAGGTTGTTTTCGGTGCAGTACATGCGGATGCGTTGCAGCAGGGTGCGCAGTTCATCCTGGCACTGCTCCAGCCCGGCCTGCTTGGCCAGTTTGGAGTAACGAATGGTAGTGCGTTCCTTTGCAGACTCGACGAGGATGTCCCACAGCTTGTAGTCGCAGGTCGAAGCACCTGCGGTGGCTTGGCTTGTCATAACTCTCTCCGGCGCGAAATGGTCGCTATGTGTCGAAGCGCATCTTCGCCAGTTCGGCGCCGTCAGATGTTGATCCAACGCAAAAAAGAGGGGAGTCGCGTCACACAATTCCCGGATAAGGGGTGATAAAGGTTTTTCGGTAGTTGAAATAACGAAAAATTGTTACATGGTCGACATATTATGCTAATGAATCACGGTGACGGCACCTTTCTTGATAGGGATCAAAGGCAAACGGTGGTCAGAACACTAGATTTCGCTCTTCGATAAATTTATCAGGAGTGAATATTGGAACTTTTATTCGTCTTGCTCGTTCTGGTCGCCGTGGTCTACGGCATTATCAAGGATTACAACCCGCAGGCGGTGCTGGCGCTGGCGGGCATGGCCATTTTTGCGGTGGCCTACTGGCTGGGGCTGCACCCCATTCTGCCCGCTGACAAGAGCACCGGCTTCGCCCTGTTCGACCTGTTCGAAGTGTTCAAGGGGATCTTCTCCTACCGCGCGGCGGGCCTCGGCCTCACCATCATGGCGGTGGCGGGTTTTGCCACCTACATGTCTCATATCGGGGCCTCCCAAGCGTTGGTGCGGGTGGCGGTCAAACCGGTGGCGGGCATCCAGTCCAGCTACCTGATGCTCTCTATCTGCTATCTGGTGGCGGTATTCGTTTCTCTGTTCGTTACCTCCGCTACCGGCCTTGGCCTGCTGTTGATGGTCACCATGTATCCGGTGATGCGCAACCTCGGCATCAGCCCGGCCTCCGCTTGTGGCGTCATCGCCACCTCACAGGCGTTCGAGATTGGCCCGACCCAGACCAACGCCATCTTCTCCGCCGGTCAATCCGGCATGGATCCGACCAGCTATTTCGTCGACTACCAAATCTGGCTGGTGGCCCCCATGCTGCTGGTGACCATGGTGCTGCACTTCTTCTGGCAGCGTCACTGCGATCGTAAGGATGGTTGGGATCCGGCGCTGCATCGCGGCGATCACGCCGAGCTGGACGAACAGGGCACCGAGAGCGTGCAGGCGCCTACCTGGTATGCCCTGCTGCCGATCATCCCCTTCGTGCTGATGATGACCTTCTCCAAGCTGATGGTGAGCGACATCAAGATGAGCGTGGAGGTGGCCATGCTGCTGTCGGTCTTTATCGGCATGCTGTGCGAGCTGCTGCGTAGCCGCTCGGTGCGTACCTCATTCGCGGGGCTCTCGAGCTTCCTCGACGGTATGGGCAAGGTGTTTGGCCCCGTGGTGGCGCTCATCGTCTGTGCCGAGCTGTTTGCCGAATCCCTCAAGGCCATTGGCGCCATCGATACCCTGCTGCACTCTGCCAGCAATGCCGGTATCGGCAGCGGTCTGATGACGCTGGTGATGGTGGCGCTGATCATGGTGGCGGCGGTCATCATGGGCTCCGGCAACGCGGCGTTCCTCAGCTTCTCGACCCTGGCACCGGCGGTAGCGGCCAAGTTTGGCGTACCTGCGGTAACCATGCTGTTGCCGATGCAGCTCGCTTCCAGTATCGGCCGTACCGTCTCCCCGATTGCGGCGGTGCTGATCGCCTGTGCGGGGATTGCCAAGGTGTCGCCCTTTACCGTGGTCAAGCGCACCAGCGTGCCGATGGCGGGGGCGCTGCTGACGGCGCTGACCCTCAACTATCTGCTGTTCATGTAGTGATGTGGGTTATGTAGTGGTGTTTGGAATTTACCGGTCGGGCGGGTGGCATGGCTGCCCGCCTTTTTCTCACTGTGTCGCATTGTTGCAATAGACGATCGGCCATCAACGCTGATTGTTGCATGGAGAAGATAATGACAGTTGTAAAGAGCCCGTTTTCCCTCGATAGCTATCTGGCCGATCTGGCCCCGCTCATCAACCTCGATTGCGGTACTCGCACCCCGGCCGGGGTGGCGAAGGTGGCCGACATCATGACCGAGAAATATGAGGCCATCGGCTGGCAGGTGACTCGCCACCAGTTCGCTGCCGAGTGCGGCCCCTGCCTCGAGATCACCAATGCGCCGGGTGCCGATCACTACGACGTGATGCTGTGCGGCCACATGGATACCGTATTCCCCGAGGGGACGGCGGCCAAGCGCCCGCTGAAAATCGAAGGCAATCAAGCCTTTGGCCCCGGCGTCTCGGACATGAAGAGCGGCCTGCTCTCTATCTGGTATGCCCTCAAAGAGATGGATCCGGCATTGCTTGCCAAGCTCAAGGTGCTGGTCTGCTTCAACTGCGACGAAGAGATTGGCTCCCCCTGGTCCAAGGATTGGCTGGTGGAGAAGGCCAAACAGAGCGGCTGCGTGCTGGTGGCCGAGGCGGCACGTCCCAACGGGGATCTCATCAGCGCCCGCAAGGGCAATGCCAAGTACCGCATCACCTTCCACGGCAAGGCGTCCCACGCCGGTTCGGCCCTGACCGAAGGGGTCTCTGCCATCACAGAACTCGCGCATTGGGTGCTGGCCATCAACGAGCAGGTCAACATGACCACGGGCACCACCATGAACGTTGGCGTGGTACAGGGCGGCACCGGTGTCAACGTGGTGCCGGACTTTGCCGAGGCGATCGTCGATCTGCGCTTCTGGAGCAACGAAGAAGCCGCCGCGGTGCACGATCGGCTCACCTTTATGGCCAACAACCCCTTCCTCGCGGGTTGTCGGGTCGAGGTGGATCGCCAGACCTTCAAGCCGGCGATGCGCCCGAGCGGTGACACCGAGGCGCTGATGGCGCTGGTGGAGGCGGCAGCCAAGGAGGAGGGGATCCCCTTCAACTGGCTGGAGGCCGGTGGCGGCTCGGATGCCAACTTCACCGCCGCCGCGGGTGTGCCGTCCCTCGATGGTTTCGGCCCCATGGGGGGCGGTTTCCACTCGGAGGCGGAGTTCCTGCTGCTGGAGAGCATCGAACCACGCATCCGCCTGCTGCAGCGGGTGCTGGGCAAGCTGGCGAAATAAGCCGGTTTATCCCTTGTTCGGGTCGCCATGGCCCGCTCAAAACTGGTCCGTTCGAATCCAAACGGGAGGCTGTTGCCTCCCGTTTTTTTATCTCGATTTTTCGCGCGCTGAGTGAGCGGGCCAGATGGCCTGAAGCCGTTACACCTGTGGCTCGGCCAGATAGACCAGATGATCCTGCCGCGCCACCTGCCAGCCATCGAGGTGCAGCGGGGCGGCAAAGTCCGGGCCGTCGGTCACCATGGTGTGGTACTCCCCCTGCTCGCCGCAGGCATCGAAGCCCTGTATTGCAGCAAGCTGCTGCAACTCGGCGAGGGTGGCGGCATCGAGGGTGCGTCCCACCCACTCGGGGGCCAGCACCCGGGTATCGACGCAGGAGAGGTGGGCGACGATGCCGCGGGCCAGCATATCCGCCAGCAAGGCTTGACGAGATTGCTGCCAGAGCGGGGTATGGACGGTGAGACCTAGCGGCTGGCAGCGTTCGCGGATCCAGTTTGGTGCGCCGCCCACGCTGTCGATATCGCCGGTGACTACGCCATCGAGTTGCCACTCCTCCTTGAGCCGTGCCAGTGCCCGCTCATAACCGAGATCGAACGGCGCTTCTATGGTGACCAGCAGATGGGGCAGCCCGAGGGCTTCTGCCTGACGGCGCACCAGCGGCAAGGGGTGAGCGAGAAATCGGGGCTCTGGCGGCGCAAAGGTGGCCAGTGCCACCACCTGATGGCCCGCTTGACGGGCATGACAGAGGGCCAGCATGGCATCTTTGCCACCGCTCCAGAGCAGGATGACGCGAGACATGGATGAGATTCCGGTGGTGAACGAGGGGGCATGCTACCCAGCGGCGGGGGCAGAGGTAAAGGCATAGTGTCCGGAAATGGCGGCGGGGAAGTGGTTGAGGTAACGGAGCGGGGAAAAAGCAGGCCCCCGAAGCGGGGGCCTGTATTGCAATAGCGGGTAAACGCCGCTGCGATTAGAGCAGGATGCTGGTGAGGATAAAGCCCAGCGAGCAGGAGGTCACCACCCCGATCAGCCCCGGAATGATGAAGCTGTGGTTGATGATGAACTTGCCGATACGGGTGGTGCCGGAGCGGTCGAAACCGATACAGGCCAGATCGCTCGGGTAGGTTGGCAGCACGAAGTAGCCGTAGCTCGCCGGCAGGAAGGCGATCAGCAGCTTCGGCTCGACACCCAGCGCCAGACCCATGGGGGCGATGGCGGTGAGGGCGGCGGCCTGGCTGTTTACCAGCTTGGAGATGAGGAACAGCACCAGGGCGTAGGTCCAGGGCTGGGCCTGTACCACATGGGCCAGAGTCTCTTTGAGTAGGGGCATGTGAGCCTGGAAGAAGGTCTCACTCATCCATGCCACCCCGAATACGGAGAAGATGGCGACCATACCCGCCTTGAAGACGGCGCCGTTGGCGATCTCGCCCGGCTTGACCTTGCAGCGCATCAGGATGATGGCACCGGCGATCAGCATCATCATCTGGATCACCAGGTTCATGGAGAGCGGGCCGGTTTTGTCCTTGATGGTGAACACCGGACGCAGACCTTCGTTGGCGCCGAGCAATACCACGGCAGCGATGGCGGCGAAGAAGATCCAGGTAGACCAGTAGGCCTCTTTCGGGAACTTGGTGTTAAGCAGGGTTTCACCACCGCCGTAGATGAAGGCGCGCTGTTCCGGGTCTTTGATCTTGGCCTGGAACTCTTCGTCTTTGTCCAGATCCTTGCCGCGACGTAGGCTCCACAGGGCAGCCACGATGACACCGGTCAGGGAGGAGGGGATGGCGATCATCAGGATGTCGAGCAGGCCGTAAGCCTGACCGATACCGTGGCCGGCTGCCAGAATGGAGACCATGGAGACCACGGCAACGGAGACCGGGGAGGCGCAGATGGCCATCTGGGAGGCAACGGAGGCCACCGCCATCGGGCGCTCGGGACGGATGTTCTTCTGCAGCGCGATGTCAGCGATGATGGGGAACATGGTGTAGACCACGTGGCCGGTACCGCACAGGAAGGTGAGGGTCCAGGTGGTGAGCGGCGCCAGGATAGTGATGTATTGCGGGTGACGGCGCAGCAGACGCTCGGCCACTTGCATCATCAGGTTGAGGCCACCGGCAGTCTGCAGGGTGGCGGCACAGCCGATCACCGCCAGAATGGTCAGCATCACCTGAACAGGCGGTTCGCCCGGCACCAGGCCGAAGACGAAGGTCAGCAGGAAGAGACCGATACCACTGATGAGACCGAGTCCCATGCCCCCAAAGCGGGTACCCAGCAGCAAGCAGCCGAGTACCACTAAAAATTCCATCAAGATCATTCCGTTACCTCGTGTGATTCAACCCATATTGCCGCGGGTAGCCTGAACCATGAATTGTCATTGTCTGTTTTATTTAGCCCAAAAGGGTTAGTTGCTATTCTGCTCCCCTGAAAAAGTGAAAAAATTGAGTTACTTCAATAACTCGATGAATTTTTGATTAAACCACTTAAAAACCACGTACTAACAAAAACATCATTTTTGTCACCAAGTGGTATCACTCGGGGCCAAGCCATCGGGTGGTCATGGTGGCAGCACAGAGCGGCAACAGGGCGGCAGGGGAGGGGCATAAAAAGGGCTCGATTGCGGCAGAAGAGGGTGAAAAAGCCAGCGCTCAGGCTATTTTTGCCAGCAAGGGCTGACTTCGGCGGGTTGGCTCACTTGGCCGCAGGGGCTTGCTGCAGATAGCGGCGCTGATAATCCTCGCTCAGCCTGGCAATATCCAATCTGGCAATGGCCTGCGCCACCCGTTGCTGCAACGCCTGCTGATCGGGGCGAAACATGATGTGCAGGCTCTTGTGTTCGAGGATCTTCGGGTGAAATTGCAATCCGGCGCTGCTCAGCTTGCGATCATGGTTGATGAGCCAGTGAAAGACATCCCGATCGATCACCGCCAGATCGAGCCGGTCGCGCTGCAATTTGCGCAGGTTGAGCAGGTCGGAATCGACGGCGGCAGTGTTGAGGCGCTTGCTGGCCATCAGGGCATCGAATTCACGGGTGTTGACGTACCCCTCCACCACGCCGATCCGGTAGGGGGCGAGATCCGTGAGCTGCTGCCAGGGGATGGGTGGGCCTGAGCGCTGCGCCATGCCCAGCACGCTGTCGCCTACGCTGGGGGAGCTGCGCCACAAGGTCGGCAGGGTGTCGGAGAGGTAATCTGGAAAATAGCCGCTATAAGGCTGGGTCGGGTCGGCCGCCAGCCGTACCGCCCGCTGCCAGGGGTAGAAGTCGAACGTCACCTCCAGTCCCGCCTCGGCAAAGGCACGTTTGACGATATGACCGGTGAGGCCGCCATCGGGCAGGCTCTGGCTGGTGTAGGGGGGCCACTCCAGGGTGGTCAGACGAACGGGCTCGGCCCACAGTTGAACAGGCATGCAGGACAGCAATAGCGAAAGCAGCAGGCGATATCCCATAGGCGACGAGTTCCTTGTGCCGATTGATCCTGAGTATCACCCATAACGGTGACAATAAACAAGCCGACCCACAGGTCGGCTTGTGCAATGCAGTGGCAAGATGCCGCTGATCAGAACTCGGCGGTACGCGGAGTACGCGGGAACGGGATCACGTCGCGGACGTTGCCCATGCCGGTCACGTATACAACCAGACGCTCGAAGCCCAGACCGAAGCCGGAGTGCGGCACGGTACCGAAGCGACGCAGGTCGCGATACCACCAGTAATCTTCCTTGTTCAGGCCCATCTCGGCCAGACGTGCATCCAGCACGTCCAGACGCTCTTCACGCTGGGAACCACCGATGATCTCGCCGATGCCCGGTGCCAGTACGTCCATCGCGGCAACGGTCTTGCCGTCGTCGTTGAGGCGCATGTAGAAGGCTTTGATATCTTTCGGGTAGTTCTTCACCACCACCGGAGACTTGAAGTGCTCCTCGGCCAGATAGCGCTCGTGCTCGGAGGAGAGATCGATACCCCAGGAGACCGGGAACTCGAACTTCTTGCCGCAGTTTTGCAGCACTTCGATGGCGTCGGTGTAGTCGATCTGGGCGAAGTCGGAGGAGACGAAACGCTCCAGACGGCCGATGGCATCCTTGTCCACGTGCTGGGCGAAGAACTCCAGATCGTCGCGACGCTCGGTCAGTACGGCGTTGAAGACATACTTCAGCATGGCTTCGGCCAGTGCGGCGTTATCTTCCAGATCGTTGAAGGCCACTTCCGGCTCAACCATCCAGAACTCGGCCAGGTGGCGGCTGGTGTTGGAGTTTTCAGCGCGGAAGGTCGGGCCGAAGGTGTAGACCTTGGAGAGGGCGCAGGCATAGGTTTCGGCGTTCAGCTGGCCGGATACGGTCAGGAAAGCCTCTTTGCCGAAGAAATCTTCGTTGTAGTCCACCTTGCCGGCGTCGGTGCGCGGCAGGTTTTCCATGTCCAGAGTGGAGACGCGGAACATCTCGCCGGCACCTTCGGTGTCAGAGGCGGTGATGAGCGGGGTCGCAACCCAGAGGAAACCCTCTTCGTGGAAGAAGCGGTGGATGGCTTGCGCCAGGCAGTGACGAACGCGGGTCACGGCGCCAACGATGTTGGTGCGCGGGCGCAGGTGGGCCTGTTCACGCAGGTATTCGATGCTGTGGCGCTTGGCGGCCATCGGGTAGGTGTCCGGATCTTCGACCCAGCCGACTACCTTCACCTCGGTCGCCTGCAGTTCGAAAGCCTGGCCGCTGCCCTGAGAGGCGGCAACCACGCCGGTCACTTCCACGGAGCAGGCAGTGGTCAGACGCAGCACTTCATTCTCGTAATTGGCCAGGGTATTGGGGACAACTGCCTGTACCGGATGGAAACAGGAGCCATCGGAAATGGCCAAAAATGAGATCCCCGCCTTGGAATCACGGCGAGTCCGGATCCACCCTTTGACAGTTTGGGTGGTGCCGACCGGATACTTACCGGCCAGCACATCTACTACGGATGCGTGCGTCATCGAAATATTGTCTCCAGCTTGTTCTTGCAGCGCTATTTGCAACACTAGGGAGTCTGGCCCGGGCACAGATGGCCCACCATGGCAGACTAAGCCGTCAATCTTACCCGCGCGGGTTTGATAAACAAGCAAAAATGTCGGACTCTGGTGGGGTTTTCGGCATGGTTCACTCAACAAGAGTGTCACGGGCGCAGGAGAGGTGGGTGAAAGATCGGCGGCATGGGCCAGATTGGCTGACACGGGTGTTACAGGGGCTGGTGATGCTCTGCTGGGGCGGCTTTATCGTGCTGCTCTCCCTTTACCACTATGCCCGTCCCGAAATTGCCTACGGTTTTCTGGTCTATGGCGGGATCGAGGTGCGCGATTATTGGGACCCGGCCCTTACCCCATGGCTGGTCTACGGGCTCTGGAGCTGCTGCGCCCTGACGCTGGCGGTGTTGCTGCTGGAGCGCAAGCGCAGCCGCCGTCAGGATGACTCCCGGCATGTCAATCTGGCCATCCTGCTATTGGTACTGATCGCCAGCTTGCTCTTCTACTACGTCGGTTAAGCGTTCGTCTTAGCGGGGCTGATCCGGTTCCTGCTTGCTGGCCTTGGTGCGCTTGCCGAGCTGTCGCTCCACGCTGTCGAGCATCTGGTTGTAGGCCACCGCCACCCGGCCAATCTCGTCGCCGTCATCTCCCTCCAGCCGGTGGCCGAAGTCGTGCAAGTCGGTGGCCTCTTCCATGGAGCGGGTCAACTGGTTGAGAGGGCGCACGATCCAGGTGCGGATGACCCAGAGGGTCAGCAGCAGTCCCATCCCGAAGATGCCGGTGAGGATCAGCGCCGAGGTGAGAATGTTCTGCTCGACCCGGGTAAACAGCGAATCGAGGGAGTAGTCAAAGCGCACCGCACCAAGCACGGTGTTCTCCGGCACCAGATGACAGCTGGTGCAGTCGGTGCCGCGAAAATCCTTCTTGGCCAGCAGCGGTCGTGTCACTACCAGACGGCTGTGCATGCCGTTGTGCACCACCTCCAGGCTCCCTTTGCCCGCCAGAGCCAGCTCATCAAACTCATCTTTTACCTGTTCTGTCTCCCGTCCCGGCCCGAACTGTTTGCTCACCGCGTCGCCACGTACGATGCGGGCATCCTCCACATGGGCGTGGTCGAGAAACTTGCCGCGCAGGGTATCGCGGGCATCCATCTTGCCGGTCAGCATCAGCATGTTGAGGCCGTCGAAATAGGCTTCGGTCTGCTCGCGGCTCTGCTCCTTGATGAGGGTCAGGATGAGATCGCGCTCGCGCACTGCCTGATAGGCTGCGGAGAAGACCAGTACCATGGAGAAGATGAAGAGCAGGAAAAAGTTGATTTTGGCAGCAATGGAGAGGCGCATGAGCAGTCTTTCTTGATGGTAAAACCGCAACAGTTTACCCCTCTTGGGGCCTCAGGTCTGGTGTTTTGCTCACATTACGGCAAGTGAAACTGCACTGAAGTGGATAAAGTTGCCCTCTCTATAAGATCTAATGCGGGTAGTTAAATGGGCGGCGGTGATGGCCGCCCGCAGTTTGCATTAACACTCGCCCTCCGCGATGGCCTGACGGATGGCGCCGGTCAATACCCGCAGCTCTTCAGGGGTGATGACGAAGGGGGGCATCAGGTAGACCAGCTTGCCAAAGGGGCGGATCCAGGCGCCCAGTTCGACAAATTTGCGCTGGATGCGCGCCACATCCACCCGCTCTTTCATCTCCACCACCCCGATGGCGCCGAGCACTCGCACATCCGCGACCGCCGGGTGCAGGGTCAGCTCTACCAGTTCTGTTCGCAGCTGATGCTCGATGGTGCGCACCCGCTCCTGCCAAGGTGAGGCCAGCAGCAACTCGATGGAGGCGTTGGCCACCGCGCAGGCGAGGGGATTGCCCATAAAGGTGGGGCCGTGCATAAAGACCCCCGCCTTGCCGTCACAGATGGTGCGGGCGACATGCTCGGTGGTCAGGGTCGCCGAGAGGGTGAGGTAGCCGCCGGTAAGCGCCTTGCCCAGACACATGATGTCGGGGCTGATCCCCGCCCAGTCGCAGGCAAACAGCTGGCCGGTGCGGCCAAAGCCGGTGGCAATCTCGTCGGCAATCAGCAGCACGCCGAACTCGTCGCACAGGGCGCGTACCCACTGCAGATAGCGGGGGTGATAGAAGCGCATGCCGCCAGCCCCTTGCACTATGGGTTCGAGCACGATGGCGGCGATCTCCTCGTGATGATCGGCCATGAGCGTCGCCAGCTCCACCACGCACTGCTCGTCCCACTCGGCGTGGAAGCGACAGCTCGGCGCGTTGACAAAATGGTGCTCCGGCAGGAATCCCTTGTAGAGCTCATGCATGCCGCTATCCGGGTCACAGACGCTCATGGCGCCGAAGGTGTCGCCGTGATAGCCGCTGCGCAGGGCGACAAATTTGGCTCTGGGCATCCCTTTGGCGTGCCAGTACTGCTGGGCCATCTTGAGTGCCACTTCCACTGCCACCGAGCCGGAATCGGCCAGAAATACCCGATCAAGCCCCTTCGGAGTGATCTCCACCAGTTTGCGGCAGAGCTCGACCGCCGGGGCGTGGGTGAGGCCGCCAAACATCACGTGGGACATCTTGCCGAGCTGGGCGGTGGCGGCGGCGTCCAGTTCCGGCACCTGATACCCGTGCACGCAAGCCCACCAGGAGCTCATGCCATCCACCAGTTCACGGCCGTCGCTGAGGGTGATGGTCACTCCTTTGGCGCTGGCCACTTCATAGCAGGGCAGGGGGTGAGTGAGAGAGGTGTAGGGGTGCCACACATGATGCAGGTCGAATTCTTGGTTGGTCATTTTTTATTCTGTTGTCAATTGGCTTGATCTGGTCGGTGTTGACAGTCTACGCGTGCTCTCTACACTAGCCAACAATTTCAGCCACTTGGCTCTGCGCATCACCCTGAACGCGCGGGCCCGGCGGCGGGTTTTGTGGCTGGCTGTCCATCCCAAGATGGCGGGCGCAGGATCCCACTAATAACAACCGGAAGCCATGTATGAATGCTCTCACCGCGGGCGGTCACGCCCTTCGTCATGACTGGACCCTCGCCGAGGTTCAGGCTCTGTTTGCCTTGCCATTCAACGATCTGCTGTTTCAGGCCCAGACTGTCCACCGCGCCCACTTTGACCCGAACGAAGTGCAGGTGAGTACCCTGCTCTCCATCAAGACCGGCGCCTGCCCGGAAGATTGCAAGTACTGCCCCCAGAGTGCCCGTTATCACACCGGGCTCGAGGCCGAGCGGCTGATGGAGGTGGAAAAAGTGCTGGAGCGGGCCCGCGAAGCCAAGGCCAACGGCTCGTCCCGTTTCTGTATGGGGGCCGCCTGGCGCAACCCCAAAGAGAAGGACATGCCCTACATCATCCGGATGATCGAGGAGGTGCGCGGGCTGGGGATGGAGACCTGCATGACCTTGGGCATGCTCACCGCCGATCAGGCGGCGCGTCTTGGCGCTGCTGGGCTCGATTACTACAACCACAACCTCGACACCTCGCCGGAGTTTTACGGCGAGATCATCTCCACCCGCACCTATCAGGATCGGCTCGATACTCTTGAGCACGTGCGCGGCGCCGGCATGAAGGTCTGCTCCGGCGGTATCGTCGGCATGGGTGAGCAGGCCAAGGATCGGGCGGGCCTCTTGATGGCGCTCGCCAACCTGCCCCGTCACCCGGAGAGCGTGCCAATCAATATGCTGGTCAAGGTGAAGGGAACGCCGCTGGAGGATCAGGAGAACCTCGATCCGTTCGAATTTATCCGCACCATCGCCGTGGCGCGGATCATGATGCCCGCCTCCCATGTGCGCCTCTCCGCAGGGCGGGAGAAGATGAACGAGCAGATGCAGGCGATGTGCTTTATGGCCGGGGCCAACTCCATTTTCTATGGCTGCAAGTTGCTGACCACCCCCAACCCGGACGAGAACAGCGATATGCAGCTGTTCAAGCGACTCGGTATTCGTCCCGCCCAGCGCGCCCAGAAGCCGGATCAGGTTCAAGAAGAGGAGCTGCTGGCCGAGGTGAGTCGCCAGAGCGAGCCTGCCGAGATGTTTTATGACGCCACCCGCCCCCGTGCAGGGGCTGCGCGGTCATGAACGGCCCTGCAGTAACGGGCCCCTTTGGGTTGAGCACGGCGCTGGCCGAGCGCGAGCAGGCGGGTCTGCTGCGCAACCGCATCACGACCGACGGGGCGAGTGGCGGGCGGCTCAGGGTTGCAGGGCGCGAATACCTCAATTTTTCCGCCAACGACTATCTGGGGCTGGCAGATCATCCCGCTATCAAGACCGCCTTCAACGCGGGGATTGAGCGTTATGGCACGGGCTCCGGCGCCTCGCCACTGGTGACCGGTTACAGCCGTGCCCACCAAGAGCTTGAGGAGACTCTGGCCGAGTGGCTCGGGGTGGAGGCGGTGCTGCTGTTCAACTGCGGCTTTTCTGCCAATCAGGCGGTGCTCAAAGCGCTGCTCGGCAAGGAGCATCTGCTGTGGCAGGACAAACTCAACCACGCCTCCCTGCAGGAGATGGGCAGCCAGCTCCCCTGCAAGATGAAGCGCTTTGCCCACAACGATATGGCGGCCCTTGAACGGTTGCTTGAGCCAAGCCGCGGATTGATTGTGTCGGAAGGGGTGTTCAGCATGGATGGGGATCAGGGCCCCTGGCGCGAGCTTGCAGTCCTGTCAGCCCAGAGCGGCAACTGGTTGATGATCGACGATGCCCACGGTCTCGGTGTGCTGGGGCCAGAGGGGCGCGGCACCCTGGCGGCGCAGGGGGTTCCTCCTACCAGCGTACACATCCAGATGGGCACTTTTGGCAAGGCGCTCGGGGTTGCCGGTGCCTTTGTCGGCGGCAGTCGCGAACTGGTGGAGTATCTGGTCAACTTCGCCCGCCACTATGTCTACAGCACCCATATGCCCGCTGCGCAGGCTTGCGCGGTGAGCAAGAGTATCGAACTGGTGCGTGCCGCCGATGGGGCCCGCGCCCATCTTGGTAAGCTCATTGCCCGCTTCCGACAAGGGGCAGAGGGGCTGGGTTGGCAGCTTGGTGCAAGCGAGACCCCGATCCAGCCGCTGCTGGTGGGGGAGAGCGTTGCTGCTTTGCAACTGGCTGAGCGGTTGCGGGAGCGCGGCGTCTGGGTGAGCGCCATCCGCCCGCCCACTGTGCCGGTCGGTACGGCCCGGCTGCGCATCACCCTGAGTGCGGCTCACCGCGAGCAGGATGTGGATCGCCTGCTCGATGCCTTGGGGGTCTGTCCTGCAGTTACAACGCTTGGGGAGGCTCACTATGGCTGAGCTTTTTCAAACGGTCGACAAGGCGCAGCTTGCTCGCCGTTTCGGCGCCGCCGCTCGTCATTACGATGCCCATGCCCGCTTTCAACAGGAGGTGGGTCAGGCGCTGCTGGAATGGATGCCAGACAGGCTGGTTGCCACTGAACTGACGGTGAGCGGGCTGGATCTGGGCTGCGGCACCGGCTTTTTCTTGCCCCAACTGGCGAATCGTTGTCACCAGCTGGTGGGGCTGGATCTCGCCCCCGGCATGCTGGCGCAGGCCGCCTTGCGTGGCAGCGGCGCCCGCCTGCTCTGCGGCGATGCGGAGCAGCTTCCTTTCGCCGACAGCGCGTTCGACTGGGTTTTCTCCAGTCTGGCGCTGCAGTGGTGCGAGCGTCCGGCCCAGGCTTTTAGCGAGTTGCTGCGGGTGGTCAAACCGGGCGGCCAGATCTTTTTCTCGACCCTGCTCGATGAGTCGCTCTGGCAGTTGCGAGCCGCCTGGCAGCAGCTTGATGGTCGCGCCCATGTCAATCGCTTCCTCAGCCTGCCACAATTGGAGCTGGCGCTGGCTAGCGCCGGGGTATCTGCTCCCGAGCTGCGTTGTATCACCTGGGATCTCGCCTATCTTGAATTGCCGCAGTTGTTGCGCGATCTCAAGGGGATTGGGGCCAATCAGGTCAACGACAATCAGGGGCGCGTCGCCCCGGCCGGTCTGAGCGGTCGCGCCAGATTGCAGCAGCTGGCGCAGGCGTATGAGGCGTTTCGCCAGCCCGATGGCAGGCTGGTCGCCAGTTATCGAGTGTGCCTCGGCCGCCTCAGCAAGCCTCGCTGAGCGCCGGGAATCGCAGTGTGTGCAGGGCAGTGTGCCACTTCCTGCCAAGGAGAGAACCGTATGAAATCATTCTTTATCACCGGCACCGATACCGATGTGGGCAAGACGCTGGTGGCGCGCACCCTGCTGCGCGAATTCAGCGCACAGGGGATCAAGTGCGCGGGTTACAAGCCGGTCTCGGCCGGATGTGCCCGCACTCCGGATGGGCTGCGCAACCTGGATGCCGTTCTGTTGCAGGAGGCGGCGAGCCTGCCGCTGCCCTATGAGGTGGTCAATCCGTTCGCCTATGAGCCGCCGATTGCGCCCCACATTGCAGCTAGCGAGGCACGTCAGTCTATCACCATGCAGGGGTTGAGCGAGGGGCTGCGCAAGATTGAACAGACAGGGGCCGAACTGGCGGTAGTGGAAGGGGCAGGGGGCTGGTATCTGCCGCTCGATCGCAAGCATCTGCTGTCGGACTGGGTCAAGCAGGAGAACATGGCGGTGATCATGGTGGTGGGGGCCAAGCTGGGTTGCCTCAACCATGCGCTGCTCACCTTTGCCGCCATTCGCAATGATCAGCTGCCGGTGGCGGGGTGGGTAATTAATCGGCTCCATGGTTCCATGAGCCATTATCAGGAAAATCTGGACACCCTGAGGGGCTTGCTGCCAGCCCCCTTCCTCGGCGAAATTCCGTTTATAAACAATCCGCTTGAAGCCGATTTGCAGGGGCGTCTCGATATCTCGCCGCTACTTTGACGGCATATTCAGCGAACATTCATCGAATCTCCCTAGAATGTCGACATTAACATGATCAGGTGGGGATCCCGAGTGATCCCCGGTCATGTCCCTTATCTTCACAAGGAGTCTATATGAAGCGAATTATGCTATTCCTGGTGACCAACCTGGCCGTCATGCTGGTGCTGGGGGTGGTACTCAATATCCTGTTCTCGGTTCTGGGGATCAACAAGTCCAGCATTTCCGGGCTGTTGGTGTTCTGTGCCGTGTTCGGTTTTGGGGGTTCCTTTATCTCCTTGCTGATGTCCAAGTGGATGGCCAAGCGCAGCTATGGCGTCCAGGTCATCGAGCAACCCCGTAACGAGACCGAGCACTGGCTGGTGAGCACTGTGGCCCGTCAGGCCCGCGAAGCGGGTATCAAGATGCCGGAAGTGGGGATCTACGACTCTCCCGAGATGAACGCTTTTGCCACCGGCGCCCGCCGCGATGATTCGCTGGTGGCGGTCTCCTCCGGCCTGCTCTACAGCATGAGCCGTGACGAGGCGGAAGCGGTACTGGCCCACGAGGTGAGCCACGTGGCCAACGGCGACATGGTGACCCTGACCCTGATCCAGGGTGTAGTGAACACCTTCGTGATGTTCTTCGCCCGCATCGTGGCTGGCGTTATCAGCAACTTCTTCAGCTCCAACAACGAGGAAGAGAGCAGCAGTACCGGCGGTTTTGCCTACATGATCACCGTGTTCGTGCTGGAGATGCTGTTCGGCATTCTGGCCTCCATCATCGTCATGTGGTTCAGCCGTCAGCGTGAGTTCCGTGCCGATGCCGGTGCCGCCAAGCTGGCCGGTCGCGACAAGATGATTGCCGCCCTTGAGCGCCTCTCCCGCGGTGCCGAGCCGCAGCTGGAAGGCTCCATGATGGCCTTTGGCATCAACGGCAAGCGCTCCATGAGCGAGCTGTTTATGAGTCACCCGCCCATCGAGCAGCGTATCGCCGCCCTGCGTGGTTGATAGATACTGAATGACGGGGGATGACCCCGAATAAAAAACGGCTGCCTTTGGGCAGCCGTTTTGCTTTTCAGCGTTCTTTAAAGCTTGAAGTGCCCCATCTCCTGGCGCAGTACCCGTGACAGCTGCTTGAGCTTGGCCGCCTCTTGGGACACGTGGCGGGCGGCATCCCCCGACTGCTCCGAGAGAGAGGTGATGTTGCCGACGGTTGAGACCACCTCGTTGGCGGCGGTGGACTGCTCGCGCAGGGTGTGGCTGATCTCTCCCATCAGGCCGGTGAGGTTGGAGGCGTGGCTCTGGATGCTGGCGATCGCCTCGCCGGTCTGGTTGGCCAGCGTGACCCCGCGGGAGACGTTGTTGACCGTGTTCTCCATGCTGCGGATGGAGGCATCGGCCCCGCTCTGGATCTTGCTGATCATACCGGTGATCTGTTGGGTTGAGGCCGCAGAGCGGCTGGCCAGATTGCGCACCTCGTCGGCCACCACCGCAAAGCCGCGACCCTGTTCACCGGCCCGCGCTGCCTCGATGGCCGCGTTGAGAGCCAGCAGGTTGGTCTGATCGGCGATACCGCGGATCACCCCGATGATCTCCGAAATCTGCTGGGTATGACCGTTGAGCTCGGAGATGGTGCTGGCTGCATCCCCCACAGTGGTGGAGATATTCTCGATGCTGCCGAGAGTCTCTTTAATGACTCCTGATCCCTCCTCCAGGGTATTGGCGGAGACCTTGCTCAGCTCGTCGGCATGGGTAGCGTTGTCGGAGAGGTGGCTGATGCTCACTACCAGCTCCTCGATGGCGGCGGCCATGGTCTGGGTGCTGGTTTGCTGATCGGTGGCAAACTGGGCGGTCTGCTCGGCAATTTGGGCGATGCTGTCGGCAGAGTGGGACAACTCCTCGGTGGAGTGGGAGACCTTGGCGATGATCCCCTTGAGGGTGGTCTGCATGCCGCCGAGCAGGCCGATCAGGCTCTCTTTCGCTCCTGCTGGCACCTTGATGGGGCGCGAGAAGTCCCCTTCCGCCATCATATGGAGATCGGTCTTGAGCTGTTCGACCGAGGTGCCCACCAGATCGAGCAGGGAGCGATAGGTGCGCCAGAGGAAGAACATCAACACCAGACCGAGGGCGATAAAGAGATAGCGCAGCATGTCGGTATTGGCGATGGCGCTCTCGACCGCCTCCTGGTTGCGCTGCTCCATCATCACGTAGAAGTCATCGATGGAGACATGATGCGCCCCTTGTTCTGGTGATAGGCCTTGTCATGCATCATGGCGATGGCTTTTTGCTGGTTGGCAACCGGATCGCCATCGCTCTGCTGCACCAGCTTGAAGGCGGCGACCTCGGTGTTGACCAGCGCATCCGAGTTGTTTTTGGCCTCGTTCAGTTTGGCGAGTTCGCCGTCGGTGAAACCGGCATCTTTCATCAGGTCGATCAGGCCACGGCGAACATTGCTGTCGGGGCGGGGATTCTGGCCGTTGGCGGCGACAAAGTCCCAGTAGATACGGTTGTAGCCATCCGGCCTCGGCTGTTCGCCGTTGCGAATGGCCAGGATCCGCATGTACTGCTGCTCGTAGGCTGGATCCTTGGTGATGACGTAGGTGCGCCCGAGTCGGGTCAGATCATCGGAGGATTGGCGCAGTTCGTCGGCCAGCAGGTAGGAGACATATTGTTGTCGATAACTCTCTTCCAGTTGTTTCCCGGCCCAGCTGTAGGCGAAAAACACCAGTGACAGCAGGATCAGGGTGATGACGGATAGCAGCAGGTTGAGCTGAAAGGCGGGCTTGTTCTGTTCCATGGTATGGGCGTCCTTTCCCTATGGCTGAGTGTCGTATGGAGCATCGCCAAGTCAATGGCTGGCAAGGCTTTTTGCTCTGAGAGTATAGGAAGGGAAACTCACAGATGAAGGCGGTGGGGACAAATTAAGGGCGGATCAGGTGAACAAGTGCGGAAAAAGATGACCGGGGTCAAATCCCCGGTCATCTGGATTGGCGTGAACTAATGCGGCTCGATCACCCGATCATAGGATTTCAAGGTCGGTGAGCGGCACGGCGCAGCAGGCAAGGATCTTGCCCTCGGCCCGCTCGGCGGCGGTGATGGCGGGGGCGTCGGGGTGATCCACCTCGCCCGAGATCAGCGTCTGTTTGCAACTGCCGCAGATGCCGGCGCGGCAGCTCCATGGCAGCTCTACGCCTTGCTTGTTGGCCTGATCCAGCACAGTGCCCTGATTGTTGCCGGTAAAGGCTTGGGCGCCGATACGCAGTTGCACCGCCTGATGGGGGCGGGCCACAGAGAGAATGGCGCCGCCAAAACTCTCCTGTTTAATACGTGCGGCCGGAACGCCGAGGGCCGCAACTTTGGCGGCAGCATCGGCCATAAAGCCGTGGGGGCCGCAGATAAAGACCTCTTTTTCGGCCAGCCCTTTGATCAGTTGCAGATGCTCATCATTGAGTCGCCCTTGCAGCCCCTGCCAGTGATTGTCCGGCTGGCTCAGGATCAGGGTGAGGGTCATCCCCTGCTGCGCCATGGCGTGCAGTTCGCTGGCGGCGGGAATGTCCGCTTCGCTGCGGCACAGGTGCATAAAGTGAACCTCTTCCAGCTCCCCGCGTAGCGCCAGGGTGCGGGCTATCGCCAGCATGGGGGTGACGCCGGAGCCTGCGGAGAGCAACAGGAGGTTGCGCTCGGACCCTAAGTGAAACTCGCCAGCGGGGTTGGCGGCCAGCAGCCGGTCGCCCACCTGCAGTTGCTGGTGCAGCCAGTGGGAGATGCGACCACCCTCCACCTTCTTGACGCTGATGCCGTAACGCTCCGGGTGATCCGGCGTAGAGCTCAGGGTATAGCGCCGCTGAACTCGCTCGTTTTTGATATCGAGGCTGATGGGCAGATGCTGGCCAGGCAGGTAGTCGGGCAGGGGCTCGCCATCGGCGGCTTCGAACCAGAAGGTCTCCAGATCCCGCGCCAGCGGTTCGCGGGCCACGCAGACCAGCTCCCGCTTCTTCGGTGCGGCGGCGGGATAGACCACCGGACGGGTGCGCTCCAGTACCTCGATCTCGCTACCTGCTTCAATCCAGCCCTCGTTCAGCGCCACCAGATTCTGGCCGAAGTAGACCTCGCCATCCTCACCACGGCGGTAGCGGGTGAGGGTGGCCAGCGGCTCTTTCAGTGCGTTGAAACGATCGGTGCCCGCTTCCACCGTGGTCATGATGCAGCGGCTGCAGGGCTTGACCACTTTGAATTCCACCTTGCCGATGCGGATACGCACCCAGCTGTCCTCCTCGAAGGGCTGGGTATTGCTTGCCACCAGATTGGTGCGGAATTGGCTCATCTGGTGCAGCGCATCGGAGCGCAGATTGAGATCCTCCAGAGAGGCCTGGCTTATCAGCAGCAGCGGATAACCGTCGGCAAAGCTGACCCGGGTGCCGGTCTTTTCACGAAAGCGATCAGAGGTTTCACCCAACCAGAGCAGCTGCACCGTTTCCCCTGCCACCCGGCTTAGCCATCCATCGGCTTTGGGGTCGGTGTGCAGGGCGGTGAAGCGGTCGCTCCAGACTCCGGTAGCTTGCGGGGCGCGGCTGAAGTCGGCCTCTTGCAGGGTGAGCGGTTCAAAGCCCGGATAGCGCAGTTGCAAGCCACCTTCGATGGGGGTAGCCACGACCTGTTGCAGTTGGGGATGGGTACGGGCGGTGATAAAGGTGCCGTCCGGTTTGACCACCATGTAGCGGCGATCCCCTGCCAGTCCCTCTTCGGTCACCCGGGCGCGAGCCAGCGGCATACCTGCAGTCGATTTGATGGGGTAGAGGTGAATGCTGTCTAGCCTGGGCATCTTCATATCCTTGTGACGCGGCGTGATCGCCTGGAAAAAGTGGAACATAACGGTTCCCCGGCGATCCGGCAATCCTTTCAAGGGGGCGGTCTATAGTTGGGAAAACAGAACAAGAGGGCATCGGGATGAAAATAAGCTGGTTGCTGGCGGGGAGCCTTTTTTGCCACGGGCTCTGGGCGCAGGAGCTGACCCTGACCACGGGAGAGTATCCCCCTTACTGCTCCGAGACGCTGAAATATCAGGGGCTTATCCCTCATGTGGTGAGCGAGGCATTCAGGAGTGAAGGGGTGAGCGTCAAGTTTCAGTTTTTGCCCTGGAAGCGGGCCTTTCGCTTGTCGGAGGAGGGGGTGGTGGATGGCACTGTCCACTGGTATGAGTCGAGCGAGCGGCGCAAAACCCATCTCTACAGCGATCCCATCCTGAGCGAAACCTATGTCTGGTTCTATCTCAAGTCAGATCCGCTGGAATGGCGTGGCTATCAGGATCTGGCAGATCGCAAGCTGGCTGCGGTCAGTGGCTATACCTACAATGCAGATTTTTTTGCAGCCATCGCGCAGGTGCCGCTGCAGGTGCAGTTCGTCACCCGGCTGCGCCAGAGCTTTGATCTGCTGCTCTCCGGCCGCGCCGACCTGACGCTGGAGAACATAGATGTCGGCTACTACTCCCTGCGTCAGTTCTACCCGGCCAGCACGGTCGATCTCTTTGCAACCCATTCAAAACCCGTGATGAAAGTTGAAGGTCACCTGTTGATCAGCCGCAAGCGTGCCAACGCTGACGAACTGATCAAAACCTTCAATCGGGGCCTCGCCAAACTGAAAGCCAGCGGTCAGCTGGAGAAGATGTTACTTGAGTCACGTTCTGGTCTCTATGAACCATAAAGTGCAACATTTTTTGATCCTGATTCGCTAATCAGTACAAAAAAGCGGCCATTATCGACTCAGTTCCCAGTTTCTAGCGCTTTCGCTTCTTCCCCATCCGGCCACCGTCCGCTTCGGCTACACGGTATCAAGCGCCATCGGGTGGGGCCTGTCACACAAAAAGAAGAAAGCAATGTATGAGCAAACAACTGGACATGACCCCATTGCCGGATCTCTCCCTGAAAACGGGAACAGGCCCGGTGCGTACCCGGCTACCCGTCTGGCGGCCGGCCTTGCCACCCTGCAATCACGCCTGCCCGGCCGGAGAAAATATCCAGGCCTGGCTCTCTTTGGCGCAGGCCGGTCGTTTTGAGGCGGCCTGGCAGACCCTGATCGAAGAGAACCCTTTGCCCGCCATTCATGGCCGGGTCTGTTATCACCCCTGCGAGAGCGCTTGCAACCGCGGTCAGGTGGATGAATCCGTCTCCATCCACGCCATCGAGCGTTTCCTCGGCGACGAAGCGCTGGCCCGTGGTTGGCAGCCAGCGCCACCAGCCCCTGCCAGCGGCAAGAAGGTGCTGGTCATAGGCGCTGGTCCCTCCGGTCTCTCCTGTGCCTGGCACCTCAACCGGCTCGGCCATCAGGTGGAGATCCGCGAAGCGGGGCCGCTTGCTGGCGGCATGCTGCGCTTCGGTATTCCCGCTTACCGTCTGCCCCGCGACGTGCTGGATCGGGAGGTGGCCCGCATCGTGGCGGCCGGGGTGACCCTGACCCTCAACCACAAGGTGGAGGATGTGCTGCGCGAGCGCGATGAGGGGGGCTTTGACGCCGTCTTTATGGCCATCGGCGCCCATCTGGCCAAGCGGGTCGATATTCCGGCCCGGGAAGCAGGCAAGATCCTCGATGCGGTTAGTTTCCTAGAGCAGGCCAGTCTGGCCGAAGAGCAGGGCTTGCCGCCCCCCAAACTGGGACGGCGGGTAGCGATTTATGGGGGTGGCAATACCGCCATGGACGCGGCCCGCACCGCCCGTCGCCTTGGGGTGGAAGAGGCGATGATCATCTATCGCCGCGACCGCGACCATATGCCGGCTCACGCCTTCGAAGCCGATGAGGCCGAGGAGGAGGGGATCAAGATCAACTGGCTGCGCACCATCCGCCAGCTCGACAGTACCAATATCGAAGTGGAGGTGATGGCACTGGATGCCGAAGGCAAGCCGGTGCCCACCGGCAAGTTTGAAACCCTCGAAGCGGACTCCCTTATTCTGGCGCTCGGTCAGGAGGTGGACTTGAGCGTGCTGGAGAGCATCCCCGGCGTGCGGGTCAACAAGGAGGGGGTGGTGCAGGTTGGCGAGAACCTGATGACGGATGTGCCCGGCCTCTTTGCCGGTGGCGACATGGTGCCCTCCGAGCGCACCGTCACCATCGCCACCGGTCACGGCAAGAAGGCGGCGCGCCACATGGATGCCTGGCTGCGCGGTCGCCACTACCACAAACCGCTCTCCTACCCGCTGGTGGGGCCGGAGCAGTTGCAGCTCTGGTTCCAGACCCATGCGCCGGCCAGCAGCCAGCCGGTCAAACCGCCCTCGGCGCGGGACGACTTTGGCGAGATCATCGGCGGGCTGGATGAGGTGGCCGCCCGCTACGAGGCGGCGCGCTGCTACTCCTGCGGCAACTGCTTCGAGTGCGACGGCTGCTATGGCAGCTGCCCCGAGCAGGCCATCGCCAAGCTGGGGCCGGGCAAGGGCTATCAGGTCGATGCGGCACTTTGCACCGGCTGCGGTGCCTGCCATGACCAGTGCCCTTGTCACGCCATCGAGCTGCGCCAACCGGAGGAGTCCCAATGAAACATGAACTGATCATGGTCGATGGCAACGAAGCCGCGGCCCGGGTGGCGTACCAGCTGAGTGAAGTGTGTGCCATCTACCCCATTACCCCGAGCTCGACCATGGCCGAACTGGCCGATGCCTGGGCGGCGGAGGGGCAGACCAACCTGTGGGGCAACATCCCCACCGTGGTGGAGATGCAGAGCGAAGGGGGGGCGGCCGGCACGGTACACGGCGCCCTGCAGGCAGGGGCGCTGGCCACCACCTTCACCGCCAGTCAGGGGCTGATGCTGATGCTGCCCAACATGTACAAGATCGCCGGTGAACTGACCTCGGCGGTGTTCCATGTGGCGGCCCGCTCGCTGGCGGCGCAGGGGCTGTCGATTTTTGGCGACCATCAGGACGTGATGGCGGCGCGCAGCACCGGTTTTGCCATGCTTGCCTCCGGCTCGGTGCAGGAGGCGCAGGACCTGGCCTTGGTTGCCCACAGCGTCACCCTGCAGTGCCGGGTGCCCTTTATCCACTTCTTCGACGGGTTCCGTACCTCCCACGAGGTGAACAAGATCACCGCCCTGAATCGGGATGAAATTCGCGCCCTTATCGACAACGATTGGGTGCGCGCCCACCGTGCCCGGGCCCTCAACCCGGATCATCCGGTGATGCGTGGCACCGCCCAGAACCCGGATACCTATTTCCAGTCCCGCGAGAGCGTCAACCCCTTCTACGAAGCGGTACCGACGCGGGTGCAGCAGTGCATGGACAACCTCGGCGAGCTGACCGGTCGTCACTACCGGCTGGTGGAGTATCACGGCGCGCCCGATGCCACCGACGTCATCGTGCTGATGGGCTCGGGAGCGGCCACCGCCCGTACGACTGTGGATTGGCTCAACCGGCAGGATCGCAAGACCGGGGTACTGGTCATTCGCCTCTATCGTCCCTTCCCGGTACAGGCGCTGCTTGATGCCCTGCCCGCGAGCGTGCGGCGCATGGCGGTGCTCGATCGCACCAAGGAGCCGGGGGCAGGTGGCGAGCCGCTGCTGCTGGATGTGCAGAGCGCCCTTATCGATGGCTTGCAGCGCGGTCTTATCAAGCGGCTGCCCTGGCTCAGTGGCGGTCGCTACGGCCTCTCTTCCAAAGAGTTCACCCCCGCCATGTGCGCGGCGGTATTCGAGGAGCTGGCATCCGATGCGCCGCGCCCCCGCTTTACCGTGGGGATTGTCGATGACGTATCGGGCCTCAGTCTGGCCTGGCACCCCATCGGCGATCTGGAGCCCGCCAGCCGGGTGCGGGCGCTCTTCTTCGGCCTTGGTGCCGACGGCACGGTGGGCGCCAACAAGAACAGCATCAAGATCATCGGCGAGCTGGAGGGCTTCCACGCCCAGGGCTACTTCGTCTACGACTCCAAGAAGTCGGGCTCGCGCACCGTCTCCCACCTGCGCTTTGGCCCCGAGCCCATCGACTCCCCCTGGCTTATCGAGCAGGCGAGCTTTATCGGCTGCCACCAGTGGGGCTTTGTCGAGTCGGTAGACCTGCTGGAGCACGCCGCCGAAGGGGCGACCCTGCTGCTCAATTCCCCCTATGAGGCGGAGAAGGTGTGGGACCAGCTGCCCGAGCGGCTGCGCGCCCGCATTCGTGCCCTCAATATCCAGCTCTACTGCATCGATGGGGATCGGGTGGCCGAGCAAAACGGCATGGGCAATCGCATCAACACCATTATGCAGACCTGCTTCTTCGCGCTGGCCGGAGTCTTGCCGCGGGATGAGGCGATTGCGCTGATCAAGGAGAGCATCGAGAAGAGCTATGCCCGCAAGGGGCCCGAAGTGGTCGAGCGCAACTTCGCGGCGGTGGACGACACTCTGGCTCATCTCCATCAGGTGGCCATCCCGGCCGGTGAGGAGCAGATCAGCGACTATCCGCTGCCACTGGCACCGGGTGGCAGCGAATTTGTCCAGCGGGTCACCGGCGAGATGCTGGCGGGGCGTGGCGATCTTATTCCGGTCTCCATGCTGCCGGTGGATGGCACTTACCCCACTGCTACCAGCCGCTTCGAGAAGCGGGATATCGCCCGCGAGATCCCGATCTGGCACTCAGATATCTGTATCCAGTGCGGCAACTGCGTCTTTGTCTGCCCCCACGCGGCGCTGCGGGCCAAGTTCTACCATCAGGACTGGCTGGCGACCGCCCCCGAGGCAGCGCAGTCGGTGCCCGTCACCGCCAAGGGTTTCCCCGACAGCCGCTACACCTTGCAGCTCTATCCGGAGGATTGTACCGGTTGTGGCCAGTGCGTGCAGGCCTGTCCGGTGCGGGCCGGAGCGGATGAGAGCCATGAAGGCGAGCGGGCCATCGCCATGATGGACAAGGCCCCCCATCTGGCTGGTCAGAAGCTGGCACTGCGCTGGTTCGAGAGCCTGCCCTGGCCTGCCCGCGAGCGGGTGGATTTCTCCACGGTGCGCGGCACCCAGTTCCTCGAACCCCTGTTCGAGTTCTCCGGTGCCTGCGCCGGTTGTGGCGAGACCCCGTACCTCAAGCTGCTGACTCAGCTGTTTGGCGATCGCATGCTGGTAGCCAACGCCACCGGTTGCTCCTCCATCTACGGCGGCAACCTGCCGACCACCCCGTGGGCCAAGAACGGCGAAGGGAAGGGGCCGGCCTGGTCGAACTCCCTGTTTGAGGACAACGCCGAGTTTGGCTTTGGTTTTCGTCTCACTGCCGATCAGCATCACGGTCAGGCGGTGGCGGCCCTTGAAGCGATGAAGGGGGAGCTGGGCCCAGAGCTGGTCGATACCCTGATTAGCGCACCGCAACGGCTGGAGTCGGAGATCCGCGCCCAGCGCACCCGGGTGGCGCAAGTGCGGGAACGGCTGGAAGAGGTGAAGTCTGGCAAGGCCCGCGAGCTGCTGTCACTCATCGATCAGCTGGTGCGCCGTTCGGTCTGGATCATCGGCGGCGATGGCTGGGCCTATGACATCGGCTCAGCGGGGCTCGACCATGTGCTCGCCTCCGGACGCGATGTGAACGTGCTGGTGATGGATACCGAGGTCTACTCCAACACCGGCGGCCAGATGTCGAAATCGACTCCGCTCGGCGCCGTCGCCAAGTTCGCGGCGGGGGGCAAGACGCTGGCCAAGAAGGATGTGGCGTTGCAGGCCATCTCCTACGGCAACGTCTATGTTGCCCGCATCGCTTTTGGTGCCAACCCGCAGCAGGCGCTGCAGGCCTTGCGTGAGGCCGAGGCCTATCCGGGGCCGTCGCTTATCATCGCCTACAGCCACTGTATCGCCCACGGCATCGATATGGAGTTTGGCCTGACCCAGCAAAAACGCGCTGTGGCTTCCGGTCACTGGCCGCTGATGCGTTACAACCCGGTATTGCGCAGTGCGGGGCAGAACCCCTTCAGCCTCGACAGCCTGCGCCCCTCCATTCCCCTTGCTGAATATCGGCAGGAGGAGACCCGTTATCGGGTGCTGGCCCAGAGCCATCCGGAGGAGGCGCAGCGGCTGATGCAGGTGGCGCAAAAAGTGGCGTGGCAGAAGTGGGCCACCTACGAGGAGATGGCCACCCGCGAAGCCAGCCATTTCCATCCGCCGGTGTGAGGATAGGTGAGTGAAATATAACCAAGCGGGCCAATGGCCCGCTTTTTGTATCGGGACACTATTGGATGTCACTACTCACTATCTGATAGAAACTACAGGCGTTGTAGTGATGATTCCATGAGAATCCAAAATGATGTGTTGATATGTTAGGTAAAGCTGGGCAGGATATATGCAGCTAAAAATATGTAATTATATGGGCGTATTATATTTTTATGTCCACGCATACATTCTATTTTAGGGGCCGATTATGAGTTTAAAGAAGAATGAGATGATGGTTTGTGTTCATACAATCGAGACTCCGATCGGGGATTCATTCACTGTCCCCACTCCAGACATGAGGTCAAATAAGCCAATCGGAATACATGGTGAAGAAGATGGTAAAACTGCTTTCTTTCAAAAAATAATTAAAGCAAAGATGGGGGGTAATGATATTTCAGTTGCAATTCCCAATGAAATATCACTTTCACTAAATATATCAATGAAGTCGTTATCCGTTGCTGAACAGAAACATGAAGAAATTAAAAGTCGCGCTAGCACAAACGATACAATTTTTGATGCAGATGTAAGAATTGCTTATGATTTTTTAGAAGAAATACAGAAAGCGATAATTTTCAGTTATAAAGCGGTAGAGTCTTTCTGTAACGCAAGTATTCCTGACACTTACACGTACAAAAAAACTACAAGTAAGGGTATTGTAGAACATTATGGCAAAGAGCAAATAGATCGTTGGGTAAGTACATCTGAAAAAATATCAAAAATAATTCCGGATGTTCTAAAGTGCAATTCTCCAACAGAGAAAAAATTTTGGGGTGACTTTAAAAATCTCGAAAGAGTAAGAAATGAAATAATTCATAGTAAATCAAGTAACAGTGCAGAGATACTTGTAGAGTTATTTTCTAGTAAGATACATAAATATATAGAGTCTAGTTTACTCCTCTTGGAGTATTTTATTGAGTTAGATCCTTGCAATCCTATATTTCCACTTGGGTTTGGGAAGTCTCAGATTAGGGTTATGTCAATTAAAAACCCTGATGAATATTTGCGCAAAATAAAAGAGTAGTATGAATGTTTTTATGAGGTGACATTTTGCTCGTTTTGTTAATGTTTTCCTCCAACTTGCCCTTATAAGTCAGGGGCATCGTGATAGATAGGGGAGTTAGGAATATATGAGCTTCGATATTACGTTCAAATGGGAATGGAGATACCTCTATCTTGGCGGTATTCGCCTATCCATCGGTTGTTGAGGTGTTGGCCAAGGCTTCCTTTTCCTACCAAGGCAGGTAAGCTGCGGGGCAAATAGCGTCAAGCAGGAGAAGCGACGATGACAGAGCAACATTTCGCCGGGACGATCGGCATTCTGGGGGCGGGGTGGCTGGGGCTGCCGCTGGCGCGAGCCCTGTTGGCGGCTGGCAAGCAGGTGGCGGTGACGGTCAGCAGCGCCGAAAAAGCGGCCCGTCTGCAGGGGGAGGGGATCAACGCCCATCCGCTGACCATCTCTGCCAACATGGGCTCTGCCGAGATGCCCGTCGCTGATCAAAAAGCGCCGTGGCCCATCCCCTGCGAATCTCTGGTTATCTGCGTACCGCCCAGCAAGACCGATGACTATCCGCAGGCGGTGGCAAAGGCCTGCGCGCTTGCCAAAGTGAGCGGCACCCGACGGGTGCTGTTTGTCAGCGCCACCTCGGTATGGGGGGCGGGTCAAGAAGAGGGTGAGCAGCCCAAACCGCGTCATGCCCGTGGCGAGCGGATGCTGGCGGCGGAGCACGCGGTGCTGGCGGCCGGTTTCGAGACGGTGATGATAGTGCGCCCTTCCGGCCTTTATGGCCCGGATCGCCATCCCGGCCGTTTCCTCGCGGGCAAGACCCTGGATGGCGGCGCCCAGTCGGTCAATCTGGTCCATCTGGACGATGTGGTGGCGGCTTGCATGCTGCTGCTGGAGCGGGGCAAGGACGGGGATGTTTTCAACCTGAGCGCACCGGTGCATCCGCGCCGCGAGCAGTTCTACCCCTTTGCAGCCCGCCAGCAGGGGCTGCCAGTTCCGGTCTTTATCGAGCCTGCTGGTGAATTTCAGCCCATCGACGGCCAGCTGATTTGTCAGCAGATGGGATTCAACTATCGCTGGCCCGATCCGGCCCACTGGTTTGCCGAGCTCGCCGCCTCGGGCAATTGAGGTTTGCCAAGGGGGTGATCGCCCCCTATCATGCCGCCATCCATGAGAGAGAGGCGGTAATGATGGTAGATACAAAACGTCACCCCGATGGGGAGTTGTTGCTGAGAACCCTGGCAATGCCAGCCGATACCAACCCCAATGGCGACATCTTTGGTGGCTGGATCATGTCCCAGATGGATATAGGTGGGGGCATTATGGCCAAGGAGCTGGCAAAAGGACGTATTTGTACCGTATCCGTCGAAGGCATGACCTTTCACAGTCCGGTCAAGGTGGGCGATGTGGTCTGCTGCTACGGCCGCTGCATGAAGATCGGCCGCAGCTCCATGAAGCTCAAGCTGGAGGTGTGGGTCAAGCCGGTACTGCGGGAAAACGATGCCCAGCGTTACTGTGTGACCGAGGGGATCTTCACCTATGTCGCCATCGACGAACAGGGCAAATCCCGCCCGGTTCCGGTGAGTGCCTGATTAAATCAGCCGGGCATTGATGATGGATATTTCCTGCTCAAGCCCGGTTTTTTGCCGTATCATGCGTTCCAGCATCTCTTCCGAGCCCACATATTGCAGGGTGTCGAACAGGCAGAGATCGCATTGAGGGTCCCGTCTTATCTGATAGACGGTGGACAGCTCCACTTGATGACAATTTCCTTGTTGATCATAAAACGTCACGTTGTACCGAAGTTCTTTCGCCATGAGACAAGGTCCTTCTGGTTGGGTGGAACAGGGACTATCAGCTTAGTCGGCGTGGATGACGTTTGTGATGGTCGCAACAAAAAGCAAAGGCGGGCGGTTGTTAGCCAATGAAAAATAGTTATCGCATTCTTGGCACCTCCCTGCTGACCCTGGGGTTGGTAGGCTGTTTTGAGGTGCCGGATCAGAACCATCTGGTCACAGCTCAAGGGATTGTGCCGGGACTCGACTGCCAGCGTCCGCCGCTGGTAGCGTTGGCGACCACGGCGCTGCCCCGTGAATTCGGGGTGACGGTGTGGAATCTCTACAAGGGCCAGCGCAAAAACTGGCGTGAAGGGATGGACAGTTATGCCAAGGGGCAGGATCTGGTGCTGCTGCAAGAGTCGGCCACCCGTCCCGATATGCTCGACTGGCTGCGCGCCGGTGATTTCCAGTGGCAACAGCTGCAAGCTTTCACCCAGGGCGGCGTCTCGTTCGGGGTGATGACAGTGGCCAAGACCCCGCAGACGTTCGTCTGTGGTGTGCGCTCTCCCGAGCCCTTGCTGCGCATCCCCAAATCCGGGCTGGTTAGCCTCTATCCGCTGCAGGGCGATCCTGACGGCGTCATGGTCATCAATATCCATGCGGTCAATTTCGAGCTGGGGATGGCTACCTTCCGCGAGCAGCTCAACGATTTGACTGCGCTGGTGCGCCGCCATCAGGGGCCGGTGATCCTGGCCGGGGATTTCAACACCTGGAGCGACAAACGTCAGTTCTGGTTAAGCAAACTGGTGGACGAGCTGGGCCTGCAGGAGGCCGTGCCGGTGCCTGACTTGCGCCGAACCGCCTTCGGTCGCCCGCTGGATCACCTCTACTACCGCAATCTGGACCTGGTTGAGGTGAGTTCACCGGCGACCGACAGTTCGGATCACAACCCCATCATTGCGCGCTTTTCCGCCCAGTCTGTGACTCCCTGATCGGGGATGATGTGTGCGTGTTGCCCATAAAAAAATCCGGCGCCTGATGGCGCCGGATTTTTTATACGCTATGGCGGTCAACCCGCTCGGGATGACCCGCAGGCATTACTGGTAGAGACCCAGATTCGCTTTGGCGTAGGCTTCGAAATCGGTGCAGCCACCGATGTGCTGCTCGTCCAGGAAGATCTGCGGCACGGTATTGACCGGCTTGCCGGCGCTCTTGGCCAGATCTTCTTTGGTGATCCCTTCGGCGTGGATATCCACATAGCGGAATTTGAAGTCATCGCGCTGTTCGGTCAGCTGCTCGGCGATCTGTACGGCACGGACACAGTAGGGGCAACCCGGGCGACCAAAAATCACTGCAAACATATTTTCTCTCCGTTTTTTAAGCCGTTTTTGTATGGCCGTTGATATGAGGCAGGCAACAGCATAGCCCTGCCTCGTGGCGACTTGAAGCCGAAATTATCGATACCCTGATTCGAGTGGGCCTATTGGCTCAGCTCTCATCGGCGATCTGGATCGGCTGCTGCTGATAGATGCTCTCCAGCACCCCCTTCTCGAATACGGTCCAGGGCCACGGCGCCTTGCTGGCACGGTAGCGCTCATGGGTGGCCGGATCTTGGGACAGGCCGCGCTGGAACATCACGAACGCCTTGCGCTGACCGCTCGCGGTATCGATAAAGCCCACCAGATTGGAGGTGCCGGTGATGGTACCTGTCTTGGCATGGACCTTGTTCTTCATCATGGGGGCGGTGACGCTGCGGCGCCACGCCAGGGTGCCATCCACCTGAGAGCTTGGCAGCAGCTTGATCAGGCCAAGTTCGGCATCATTTTTCTGGATGAAGTTCAGCACCGACATCATCTGACGGGCGCTGATGAGATTGTGAGCGGAGAGACCGGAGCCGTCAGCCAGGGTGGCGTTGCCCAGATCGATCCCGTTCTTGGTCAGGATGGCGCGCACCGCCATGGTGCCGCTGCGATAGCTGCCCGGCTTGTTGTAGTAGTGACGGCCCACGGTTTTGAGGAAGGTATCGGCGTAGAGGTTGTCCGATTTCTTCAGCATCTTGGCGAGCATTACCGGCAGGGAGACCGAATAGTGGGTGCCAAGGGTTTCTGCCCCTTCAGGGGCCTTGTGGGTGACCCGCAGCAGGCCATCATGCTTGATGCCGGCGCGGTTCATCGCCCAGCGGATGTTGTCCCAGCCCCATGCTTCCACGTCGTGAATGGCGAAACGCAGTCCCTGCGGCTCCTTGTTCGGGGTGATGCAGCCCTTGAGCTCGTAGAAGTTGCCCTTGGCCATGTCCACTTCCAGTGCGCAGAACTGGCGCGCCATGTCGCCATAGCTCATCACCTCCACGTTGTCGGCACCGATGCCGATGGGGACGCCGGTGGCCACGTTGCCCACCGCCGGTTTGCCAATCTGGGTGGCAGTGATGGTGCCGTAGGCGCAGTTCTTGTCGATGATGACCGAGGAGACGGGCGCTGCGAAGCAGAGGGTCTGATCCCCCCACGACCAGCCGTTGCCGCGCTCGTAGCCGTTGTAGGCGCCGGTGTTGACGTAGACATTGCCCTTGATGCTGGTGACGCCGAGCTGCTTGAACAGCGCCAGCAGATCCATGCGGGAGAGGGTGGGGTCGCCGACGAAGTTGATCCAGATATCGCCGTTGATGGTGTCACCCTGTTTGGCTCCGGGTTGGGCCTGAATGTCGGTGGCGAAGCGGAAATCTGCACCCAGCTCGAGGCGGGCCGCCAGCGCGGTGAGCACCTTCATGGTGGAGGCGGGGGCGATCATCTGATCCGCATGGCGGGCGAACTCGGCGCCGTTATTGCCCTGCACCATGATGGCGTACTGGCCACCCTGAGGGGGCGTCAGCGGGGCGGCATGAGCTGCCAGAGAAGAAAAGAGAGCACAAAAACCAATCAACAGCCGCTGCATAACATCCTCTAACGTGACGAAGGGCCCGGCAGTGGTGCCGACCCTGATAATTCAACCTGCCGATGCGGGATCGACGGGATAACGCAATTCATGCCATGTATGCCGGTCGCCATCATGTCATCGAGTTGGCGGTACGATAGCGACCCTCATAATCAAAAATTTTCTCTTTTATCTGCCAGAAGCGACCCGATTTGCGGGCGATGACAAAATCCGGATGACGGAACTGGCTTTGCGCGGCCAGCACGCTCGCCAGGGTGGCAAATTCGGGCTCCAGCCCCGGTGCGGGCCAATGATGACGCACAAAGTGCTGTTGAAACAAGCGCCGTGCGCCCGGGGAGTGAAATCCGAAGTATTCACTGAGGGTCAATCCATCCTCATCGTGGTAGGTCACCTCCAGCCGCTCCCCCTGTTTGCCGCGCCCTGCGGTGAGGGTTAGCCCCGCACAGCGGATCACCATGCAATCCTTGAGATTGAGCGCCTCTTTGATCTTGTCGTCAGGGTCGACCAGCAGCTGATCGCAGCTCTGGCAGCGGCGGGCGGCGATGTCATTCTCCGCACCGCAGCCGTGGCAGATCTTGGCGCGAAAGCGGTAGTCGCACTCTTCGCGGTTGCCCTCGTCATCTTCAAACAGCCCCTGACAGCGGCGGCCGTAGTGCTCGATCACCTTGCCATCCTCGTCGGTCTTGCCCCAGAAGGTGTTGGCAAAGCCGCAGGCGGGGCAGGGCACCTGCACCGGCTCGGTACCGGCGTGGGGGCGAGGTTCCCCCACTTCGGGGGCAAACAGGTTGAAGTTGTTGCCGGCGTAGTCGAGCACCAGACAATCCTCCTTGCCCGGCGAGAGACGCAAGCCCCGCCCGACGATCTGCTGATAGAGCGACACCGACTCGGTGGGGCGCAGCATCACGATCAGATCGACATGGGGGGCATCGAAGCCGGTGGTGAGCACCGCCACGTTGACCAGAAACTTGAGCTCCCGCGCCTTGAAGGCGCTGATAAGGGCATCGCGCTCCGGCCCCGGCGTTTCGCCGGTGATAAGTGCTGCCTGCTGGCCCCTGGCGCCAAGCAGGCCGTGAATTTCACGGGCGTGTTCGACGGTGGCGGCGAAGATCATCACCCCCTGCCGGTCGGCGGCATACTCCAGCACCTGGCTCAGGATATGGGGGGTGACCCGCTGCTGGCGTTTGAGCTCGCCGTTGAGATCCGCCTCGCTGAACAGGCCGTTCTCCCGCGGTACCAGCTTGCTGAAGTCGTAGTGGACTATGGGGGCATCCACCATGCGCGGCGGCGTCAGGTAGCCGTTTTTGACCATAAAACGCAGCGGCAGTTCGAACACGCAGTCGCCGAACAGTCGCTCGCCGTGGCTCTTGACCATGCCGTGGTAGTGGCGCCGGTAGATCCAGCCCAGCCCCAGCCGATAGGGGGTGGCGGTGAGACCGAGGATCTTGAGGGCCGGGTTAGCGGCCTTGAGATGGTCGATCACCTGATGGTACTGGCTGTCGTCATCGAGCGAGACCCGATGGCACTCGTCGATGATCAGCAGCGAAAACGCTCCGTCGAAGGCATCCAGATTGCGGGCGACCGACTGCACCGAGCCGAACACCACCTGGGCGCTTGCCTCCTTGCGATCCAGCCCGGCGGCGAAGATATCGGCCTTGAGCCCCCACGCCTCGTACTTGGCATGGTTCTGCTCCACCAGCTCCTTGACGTGGGCCAGCACCAGCACCCGACCGCGTGCCTTGCGGGCCAGTTCGGCGATCACCAGACTCTTGCCAGCCCCGGTGGGCAGCACAACCACGGCGGGATCCGGGTGTTTGCGAAAGTGGCTGATAACGGCGTTGACGGCGTCGGTCTGGTAGGGTCTGAGAACGAACATGAGGGCGTGGCGTTTGGGCATGGTGCGGCGCAGGGTGGCGCCATTATAGGGTGCTTGCCGCCACAAAAACAGCGGGCCGGCATGATGCCGGCCCGCAGGGAGAGATGGTGCTGATTAATGGAAGGGGAAGATGTAGTTCATCCAGCTTGCCATGCGCAGCAGTATCTTGCGCATCACTGAGACATGGTGGAAGTAGTGGGTGTAGACAGCGGCCTGACCGCTGGAGCCTGCAATCACCTGATACTTGGCCCACTCGGGGTCAGTGATGGAGATGACTACCGGCAGACGACCCGGACGCACTGCGGTGGTCTGATCCAGCAGTCCCAGGTTGGCCTGCACGTTACCGGCGGCAATAGCCGGAATCACGGCCGTCACCTTGCCTTTGAAGATCTTGCCGGGCACGCCATCGATCACCACTTCCGCCTCGTCGCCAACGGCCAGACGCTGCATGCTGTTCTGCCAGAACCAGCCCACATAGGCGGTATCGTTCTGGTGGATGAAGGTCATCACCGGACGGTACATGAAGGGGGTGGCTATCATGCCGGGGCGCAGGGCCAGCTGCACCACATGGCCATCACTCGGGGCATAGACTACGGTTTGGGCCAGCTGATACTTGGCTTCCAGCAGCTGTGCTTGCAGATCGTTCAGGGTGGCTTTCTGCTGGTCAATCTGGGCCACGATATCGTCTACGTTGGCCTGGCTGACATCCAGATCCCGCTGTTTGCCAACATTGCGTTGCATCAGCTCTTTGGCGCGATCACGATCCAGTTTGGCGGAACGCAGTCGCGCCTCGATGGACTTGAGGTGCTCGCGGTTGGATTCGACCCGTGCGGTCAGGCTCTCCACTTTCAGGCGAAACGGCTCGTCATCGATGCGAAACAGCACATCTCCTTTTTTCACCGGCTGATTGGCCTGCACCGGCACCTCGACCACCCGGCCCTTGACCAGCGGTACGATGGGGGTGGAGACGTAGTAGTTACGCGCCATCTCGGAGTAGGGGTGGTTGTAGTTCATCAGCATGATCAGGGTGCCGATGAGCACCACGCCACCCAGTGCTGCGGTGGGGACGGTCCACTTGTTGAGCGGGATGCGGAAGATTTTGAATACGGCCACACACAGTGCCGTATAAGTCAGGATCAGTAGCAGGTCCATGGTTTATCCCTGTTGCTCACTCTGTTCGATAGTGTTGATACGGCTCTTCAGATCCGCCAACTCCTGCTTGAGGGTCGCCAGCTCCTCTTCATCTTTTTGCAGCCGCTGACTAAAGCCCCAGCCGCGATCGGGGCGATAGAGGGTGGCCCAGATCCAGAGGAAGGGCCACAGCACATGCAGGGTAAACAGGCTGACCCAACCTGCCACGTGAATGGCATCCTGATGAGGGTGATTGCGATGTTTGGCAATCTCGTAAGGAATATCGTGGATCACGATGACTCCATAAAAAATGACCAGCCCGACAAAGATGAGCAGGCCAAGAGCAAAATAATCAAGGGCCATTTATAACCTCCACTGGCATGAAGCACAGCTTAATCATTGGTTCCAACAAGCGCTAAAGCAATTAAGAATCACACATTTATCGTCAGTTCGCCCGGAATCTTAAAGCTATTCGCTGTATTGAAGCTGAAGCGCTTCAACAGTTGTCTTATTAGTGTTTTTGTCATTAAAAAAGGCGCCATCAGGCGCCTTTTTGTACTGCATTTGGCAACATTTTTTGCCGTCTTACCCTTCACTGGCACTGCTGACCAGTGGCTGGCGGAACTTCATCAGGAAGGCCACAGTAATGGCCGCCGTTGCAGTCAGGCCGATGATGGTGGAGGTCCCCATCTCCAGTCCGAACCCGATGGGGGCGTTGGCCAGATAGGTGATCACGACAGCAGTCATGAACATGGCGGGAATGGTACAGATCCAGTGCAGCTTGCCCTCTTTGATGAGGTACGCAGCCGCAGCCCACAGCATGATGACGGCGGTGGTCTGGTTGGCCCAGCCGAAGTAGCGCCAGATCACTCCGAATTCAGCCTTGGAGATGATGAAACCAAGGATAAACATGGGGATGGCGATGAGCAGACGCTTCATCAACGGCTTCTGGGTCATCTTCAGGAAGTCCGCCACGATCAGGCGAGCACTGCGAAACGCGGTGTCACCGGAGGTGATGGGCAGGATCACCACGCCGAGGATCGCCAGAATGCCGCCCACGGTGCCGAGCAGGCTGGTGGAGACTTCGTGTACCACGGCTGCCGGGCCGCCGTTGGCCATGGTGGCGTTGAGTGCTTCGGTGCTGTCGTAGAAGGAGAGACCCAGGGTGCACCAGATAAGAGCGATGATCCCTTCACCGATCATTGCGCCGTAGAAGATGAAGCGGCCGGATTTTTCGTTCTGCATGCAGCGCGCCATCAGCGGTGACTGGGTGGCGTGGAAGCCTGATACCGCGCCACAGGCGATGGTGATGAAGAGCAGCGGCCAGAGCGGCAGTTCGGTCGGGTGCAGGTTGGAGAAGTCCATCCCGGTGTTGTAGAAGCCTTTGCCGGAGACGATCAGGCCAATGATGAGGCCGACCGACATGAACACCAGCAGGGCGCCGAAGATGGGGTAGAAGCGGCCGATGATCTTGTCGATGGGGACTATGGTCGCGAGGATATAGTAGGCAAAAATCGCCACGATCCAGTAGACCAGATCGGTGGATGTGAGGTTGGCGAGCAGCCCTGCCGGGCTCAGCACGAACACCACGCCCACCAGCATCAGCAGCACTACGGCAAACAGGTTCATGAAGTGTTTGGCGGCGGTGCCCAGATGCTCACCCACCACGGTTGGCACCGAGGCCCCCTTGGCGCGTACCGACAGCATGCCGGAGAAATAGTCATGTACCGCACCGGCGAAGATACAGCCAAAGACGATCCAGAGCATGGCGACCGGGCCGTAGAGGGCTCCCAGGATGGGGCCGAAGATGGGGCCGACGCCAGCGATGTTGAGCAGTTGAACCAGATAGACTTTCTTGTCCGACATGGGGACATAGTCCACCCCGTCAGCCATGGTGATGGCGGGGGTTTTCAGCTGAGGGTTAGGGCCAAATATCCGCTCGATGAATTTGCCGTATATGAAGTAGCCGGCCACAAGCAAGCCGACACAGAGGAAGAACCAGATCATTGCTACGCTCCTGCATTGTTATTTTTTAGTGTGCAGAGCGAGTCTAAAACGGTTGCGCCTGTCTGGCAGGTGAAACTCCCCGAGCGGCGCTTTGGCGCGCCGAGCGGTCGGCGGCTGTGATCCGGCGCACACTCCGCGGTTCAGTCCAGCCCCAACTGATCTTTGAGCTCCTTGAGATAGCGACGACTAACCGGCACCCGGGCGCCGCTCGGGGTGACAATCTCTGCCAGCTGGTTATCCAGCAGCCGGATCTCGAAGATGGCGTTGGGGGAGACCAGATACTGGCGGTGGCAGCGCAGCAGCGGGCTCTTTTCTTCCAGCGATTTGAGGGTGAGCTGGGTGTGGAACAGCTCCCCCTGACAGGCCACATGGACCCCGCCCAGATCGGAGAAGGCATACTCCACCTGCGCGATGGGCAGCAGCCGAACCCGATTGTGCAGATAGCCCGGAATATGTTCGATAGTCGGGGCCAGCCGATCTATGGGCTGAGGGGAGATATCCTGCTTGAGGCGAGCGAGGGTCTTGGCGAGCCGGGCGGGCTCCACCGGTTTGAGCAGGTAGTCGAAGGCGTTCTCTTCAAAGGCCTGAATGGCATATTCGTCAAAGGCGGTGACAAAGACGATGCGGGGCAGGGGGTCGAGCATGGCGACCAGCTCCATGCCGCTCAGCTTGGGCATCTGGATATCGAGGAACACCACGTCAGGCTTGAGGCGCTGAATAAGCGGCAGCGCCTCGATGGCGTTGACCGCTTCCCCCACGATCTCGATGGCAGGATCGCAGGCCAGCTGCTGCCTCAGCTCTTCGCGGGCGTAGTGTTCGTCATCGACTATCAGGGTGCGGATCATGATTGCTCCTTGGGGATGGTGAACGAGACCCGGGTCCACTGCTCAGGCTCGCAGGCAATAGTCACGCCATAGCGCTCGCCAAAGGCGCTTTTCAGTCGCCGATCGACAATGGTCATGCCCAGGCCGTCGCCAGCGGGGTGCGCTTGCCAGGTGCCTGCATTATCTTCCACATGGATGGTGACGCTGGTGGGATGCTCATCGGTATAAAGGCGAATGCGCCCCTGCTCCAGCAGGGTCGAGATGCCGTGCTTGATGGCATTCTCGATCAGCGGTTGCAGGGTGAAGCTGGGCAGTCGCAGTGTGGCCAGATGGGGCGGGATCTCGTTTATCACCGTCAGCCGATCGCCAAAGCGGGCCAGCTCGATCTCCAGATAGGATTGGCAGTGCTCCTGCTCTTCCTGCAGGGTCGCAAGGCCGCTCTGGCGCTTGAGGTTCTTGCGAAAGAACAGCGACAGATGCAGCAGCAGATCCCGCGCCTTGTCCGGATCGCGCCGGGTGATGGCACTGATGGTGTTGAGGGTGTTGAACAGAAAGTGGGGGTTGATCTGGGCCTGGATCAGCTTGAGTTCGGACTGCACCAGCAGCCGCTGATGCTGCTCCAGCCGACCGGCCAGCAACTGCTGTGACAGCAGGTTGGCAATCCCTTCCCCCAGGGTGTGGTTGATCTTGAGAAACAGCCGCTTCTTCGGCTCGTAGAGCTTGATGGTGCCGATCACCCCCTTGTCCCCCTGCAGCGGGATCACCAGCACCGAGCCCAGCTGGCATGCGGGGGAGAGGCTGCAGCGGTAGGGCTGGCTGTTGCCATCGGCAAACAGCACCTTGTTCTGGGCAATGGCCTGCATGGTGATGGCTGACGCAATGGGGGTACCCGGCAGATGGTGATCTTCGCCGGTGCCGATAAAGGCGAGGATCTGCTCGGTGTCCGTGATGGCGACCGCCCCCACGCCGGTCTCCTCCTGAATGATGCGGGCAATCTTGTTGCTCGCCTCCGGGGTAAAGCCCTGACTCATGATCCCCACTGTGCGGTTGGCGATATTGAGCGCCTTGGCGGAGAAGACCCGAGAGAACTTCTCATACATCCGCTGCTGGTCGCGGATCATGCTGATAAAGAGCGCCGCGCCGCAGGAGTTGGCCAGAATCATCGGGGTGGCGATGGTGCGCACCAGCAGCAGGGATTTGTCGAATGGGGTCGCCACCAGCAGGATGATCACCATCTGCATGATCTCGGCGTAGAGGGTAGTGAAGAAGGCGATGCGTGGTTCGAACAGGGCATCCGTTCGCCCCGAGCGCATCAGTCGCCAGTGCACTATGCCCCCGAGCAGCCCTTCACAGGTGGTGGAGATGGCACAGGCGAGATCGGTAAATCCCCCAAGCGTATAGCGGTGCAGACCGCCGGTCAGCCCCACCAGAAAGCCCACCAGCGGCCCCCCCAATAATCCTCCCAAGACGGCGCCGACTGCCCGGGTGTTTGCGATGGCATCGTCGATATCGAGGCCCACATAGGTGCCGAGGATACAAAAGCTGGAAAAGATGATGTATATCAGTATCTTGTGAGGTAGTCTCACGGAATAGTTGGCAAGCGGGCGCAGCAGCGGGCTTTTCGAGAAGAGATAGGCGATCACCAGGCTGACGCTCATCTGTTGCAGCAAGGAGAGGACCAACTGCATAAAAAACGCTCCTCATAAGCCAGCTGAAAAAATAGCCAGCCCGTGAATAAGTGTGATCAGGATCTTGTTCTGTTGGCCCAACTGGGTGCAACGGGCCGTCAGTTTGCCAGAACAAGTGGATAAAACCATATTAAATCAGCATGTTAAATTGATATTTGTGTAAGCGGCAGTGGGTTGATATTGATGGATGGAGCATGAATGTATCCGCTGGATACGCCACACGGAGGTGGCATGCTCCGCCCAGCCCCTTGGCTGGGCGTTTTTTATACATGGTCAGTTGGCAACCTTCTGATGGGGGTTTGAGCAATTATTCCGGTTTGTCCAATGAGTTATCCCCAGCTTCTGGGGATAACTCAGAATGCAAAGTAGTAGCAGAAGCGGCGGGTCAGGTTGAAGAACTGCCGTTGTCCCTCATCGAGCTCTTCCTGTTTGATAAAAGCAGTGATGGTACGTTCATCTTCCCGCAGATCGATCATGGCGACCGCTTCCGGCCGCTGGGCCTTGATATAGGGCAGGATCTTCGGCTTGAGGGGCATGGTGGGTTCGGTGGAGAGCACCAGCGCAATGCTCTCGTCGGAGAGTTTTACCAGTGAACCCGGCGGATAGACCCCCAGAACCTTGACCAGCAACTTGACCAGATTCTGGTCGAACTTTTTCTGGGATAACTTGTAGAGCTGGCTGATGGCCTGACTCGGCGCGGCCGGGTTGCCGCTGTTGCGGGGATGGAGCAGCTCGTCGTAGAAGTCGACCAGCCCGATCAACCGCGCCAGCGGCGGGATCTCCCCGCCCTTGATCCCGAGCGGATAACCGCTGCCATCGAGCCGCTCGTGATGCAGATGGGCGACCTGACGGATTTTCGGTTCAAAGGCGTTGAGCTGGGTCAGCATCTCCAGCCCGTACTGGGGATGCATATTGAGGAAGTTCTGCTCGGCCTTGCTGAGATCCCCGCGCTTCTGGGTGATCTGGCTCGGGATTTTCAGTTCACCGATATCGTGGATAAGTCCCGCAAGCCCGGCCTCCTCCAGTTCGATGGGATTCATCCCCAATTCGCGTGCCATCAGCATGGCAATGAAAGCCACGTTGAGGCTGTGTTGTAGCAGGATATCGGTGTGGGGGCTGCGAATAAGGTGGAGCCCGAGAGGCCCTTCATGCTGACTGAGGGTGAAGGCGGCATTGCGGACGATCTGGGCGGTGTTGGCCAGTCCCTCATCCGGTTTGAGGTTGAGCGCCCCGAGTGCATCGCGCAGCTCGCTCATGGATTGGCCAAAGGCTTTGTCGGCGGCGCGCATGGAGCGGCGAAAGGCCTTTTCGTCAAAGGGGGGCGGGCCCGAGGCAATCAGCTCTTCCAGCTCGTCAAGGTCAGGCCCTGCATCCGGGATATCGCCGCGCAGCAGCGGCTCGATGGGCAGATCGCTCTTGTCGGGGTCTACCATCAGCAGGGTGAGATCAAGATGACGAAGAATGTCGAGTTGCTGCTGATCCTTGATCTTGAAGGTATTGAACATAAACGGGTGGTTAGTCCATCCCGTGGGGAGATGGATATAGTGGCCTACTCTCAATTGCTCTATCGAGGCTTGGATCAGTGCCATCGGTTAACCTGCATTTCGTGAATGCCTACTCAACAAGCTAGCAAAATCCGATGGATAGACAACTAAAAATCCATTTCGGGGCCACGGAGCACCCCGTGCTGTGATGGGGCGCACGAGCGCCGTGCTTCTCCTCTTAATTCGCGCTTAAGTTTTACTTCCTACGCTGGCCCCGTCGTTTTTGTTGGCTTGGCCGGCCCGCTGCGCTGCAGGCCGGTATGTAGGAGTTGTTTATGCGTGTAACCCTCGGTGTACTGCAGACCAATCTGTTACTGGTGCTCTTTTTCGCCCTGGTACTGAACTGGCCAATCTTTTTGCATTTCTATACGGTGCTCAGCGCCCTGACCCATGTCAAAGCCGGATTTGCCATCTCGATCCCGCTGGTGCTGATCGCGGCGCTCAATGCCGTGTTTATTCCCTTCACGTTCCGGTTTGTGCTCAAGCCCTTTTTTACCGTGCTCATTCTGACTGGCTCCATCGTCAGCTACGCCATGCTCAAATACGGCGTCATCTTTGATGCAGGCATGATCCAGAACATAGTGGAGACCAACAGTAGTGAGGCGGGGGCCTATTTGAATGGTTCGGTTGCGCTCTGGTTTCTGCTGACCGGGCTGCTGCCTGTTCTGGTGCTCTGGTCACTGCGGATCCGCTATCCGGCTCGCTGGTATCAGGGGTTGGCGTTGCGGGCTGGTGCACTGGCTATCTCTCTGCTGTTTCTCGGGGGCGTCGCGTCACTTTACTATCAGGATTACGCCTCGGTCGGGCGCAACAACAAGTCGCTGGCCAAAGAGATTGTGCCCGCCAACTATGTGCACGGCCTCTACAAATATGGGCGGGATGTGCTGTTTGCCACGCCGATCCCCTACCAGCATTTGGGGACCGATGCCAGGGTGGTGGCACGGGGAAGCAAGCCGACTTTGATGTTCCTGGTGGTGGGGGAGACGGCGCGCAGCCAGAACTACTCCCTTAACGGGTATGGCAAGGCGACCAACAGCTTTACGGCAAAAGAGCAGGGAGTGGTGTCGTTCAGGAATGTGCGCTCTTGCGGCACGGCCACCGCCGTCTCGGTGCCCTGTATGTTCTCCAACCTCACGCGCCGCGGCTACGATGACCAGCTTGCCAGCTCCCGTGACGGCCTGCTCGATGTGCTGCAACATGCCGGAGTCTCGGTATTGTGGAAAGAGAACGATGGCGGCTGCAAAGGGGTGTGCCGTAATGTGCCGACCATCGAGATCCTTCCCAAATCCTATCCGGCGCTCTGTCAGGGGGAGTCCTGCTATGACGAGGTGCTGCTGGAGGGGCTGGATCAGCAGATTGCCGGCATGAAGGGCAACAAGCTGGTGGCCTTTCACCTGATGGGCAGCCATGGCCCGACCTATTTCCGTCGTTACCCTGCCAGCGAGCGCGTCTTTATGCCGGACTGCCCGCGCAGCGACATCGAAAACTGCAGCAACGAAGAGCTGGTCAACACCTATGACAACACCATCCGCTACACCGACAAGGTGGTGGGGCTGTTGATAGACAAGCTCAAGTCGCTGGAGAGCCAGTACGATGTGGGACTGGTTTATCTCTCCGATCACGGCGAATCCCTCGGGGCTATGGGGCTCTATCTGCACGGCACGCCCTATAAGTTTGCGCCGGATGATCAGACCCGGGTGCCGCTGCTGACCTGGTTCTCGCCCCAGTTGCAGGCCGATCGCCAGCTTGATATGGGTTGCCTGGCAGCGGAGGCGAGCAGTCAGCGCTTCTCCCACGATAACCTGTTCCACTCCATGCTGGGGATCATGGATGTGCAGACGAGTGTTTACGACAACAAGCTGGATCTGTTCAAGCCATGCCGGGCGGGCTAAACCGCCAGCAAGCACACAAAAGAAAACGGCAGCCACTGGCTGCCGTTTTGTTATCTCGCAAGATCAGAGCCTTACTTCTGCTCCATGATGATCTGCAGCAGATCCCCCTCCAGCAGGGCACGCTTGACCAGCGCAAAGCCGCCATAGGTCGGCTGGTTCTGGAAGCGCGCTTTCACGATGGGCAGGCCACGGTGGAAGCTCGGCAGGGACTGGTGCTCAACGCAGCGGCGGATAGCCGGGAAGAGGATCTCTTCGGCTGCGGTGATTTCGCCGGCGATCAGCACCTTTTGCGGGTTGAACAGGTTGACCGTGATGGCTACCGCCCGTCCCAGATGCTCACCGACGTTCTCGATGACGCTGCGAGCCAGTTCGTCGCCCGCCAGTGCCGCTTTGCACACCTCCTGAATGGTGATGTGCTTCTCCTGCAGCGAGCTCTGGTGGCCGCGGCTGATAAGCTCCTTCACCTTGTCGATGATCGCTTCGTTGGAGGCGATGGTCTCGAGGCAGCCAAAGTTGCCGCAGTGGCAGCGTTTGCCGAGTGGCTCGACCTGGATATGGCCGATCTCGCCGACGTTGCGGTTCTGGCCGAGGAACACCTGACCCTTGGTGATGATCCCGGAGCCTGTGCCCTGGTGGACGCTCACCAGAATGGAGTCCATGCAGTCGCGGGACTCGCCGAAGAAGTGTTCGGCCAGCGCCAGCGAGCGGGTGTCGTTGCCCACGTAGCAGGGGAGGTTAAAGTGGTTCTCAAGCAGCTTGGCCAGTCCCAGATTGCGGATCTGGTACTTGGGGGTATAGATGACCATGCCGGATTCCGGATTGACCAGACCTGGCATGGTGAGGGCGATGCTGATGAGATTGCGGCTGCGCTCGGCGTTGGCGTCGATGAAGGCGCCAATTTCCCGCAGCAGCATGTCGACCACGGGCTGCTGGTCGATCTCGGTCACCTGAATGACGTGCTGGTCGAGCTCCTTGCCGTCGAGATCATAGAGACTCAGCTGCAGGTAGCCACGGCCCAGCTTGGCGGAGACAAACTGAAAGCGATGCTTGATGGTGGTCAGCGAGATGGCTCGCCGCCCGCCGGTGGAGGCTTGCGGAGAGGTCTCCTTGATCAGGCCATGCTCGATCAGTTGCCGGGTTATCTTGGTCACGCTGGCCGGGGCCAGCTGACTCAACTCGGCAATTTTGACCCGCGAGATGGGGCCTTGCAGGTCGATGAGCCGATATACGGCTGCACTGTTGACCTGCTTGATAAGATCTACGTTTGCTATTTGTCCGCCAGTCATGATGTCACTGTTGTGTGTAGTGTCCGTTAACCACGGTCCCACGGACCGTGAAGTCCTGATCGAAGACAGTGAGGTTGGCTACTTTACCGACCTGGATACTACCGAGACGTGAGTCCCATCCAATGGCGCGCGCGGGATAGAGGCTGGCCATTCTCAGTGCTTCATCGAGCGGTAATCCGACCTGCTTGACCAGATTTTCCACCCCCTCAATCATGGTGAGGGAGGAACCGCCGAGTGTACCATTCTCGTCGACACACTGACCATCGCGTAAAAAGACGGTGGTGCCACAAAAATCAAATTTCTCAAAGCCTTCCGGTGCACCGGCTGCCGCGGTGGCATCGGTGACCAGCACCAGTCGCTCCCCCAGCGCCTTGTGAGCCAGACGCACGTTGGCCCAGTGCACATGGTGGCCATCGACGATGATGCCCGCATAGACATCTTTGCGATCGTAGATGGCGCCCACGACGCCCGGCTCGCGACCGTTGAGGGTCGGAGTCATGGCGTTGTAGAGGTGGGTCGCAAAGCGAATACCGTTATCGAACCCGGCCATGGCCTGATCGTAACTGGCGGCAGTGTGACCGGCAGAGACCAGGATCCCAGCTTCCACCAGACGGCGGATATGGGCCGGCTCGTTGCGCTCTGGAGCCAGGGTGATTTTGGTGATGGCATCCGCGTTGGCGCAGAAGAAGTCGATCATTTCGTCCGCTGGCTGGCGAATTTGCGCGGCAGGGTGGATCCCCTTGCGCTTGAGGTTGGTGTAAGGCCCTTCCAGATGGACGCCCAGCACCTCGTTGGGGTTGGCAGCCATGTAGTCACGGGTCACCGCAACGGCCTGCTTCATATCCGCATCCGGACTGGTGATCAGGGTCGGCAGGAAGCTGGTGGTACCGGATTTGAGGTTGGCCGCCTGCATGGTTGCCAGGGTCTCGACCGTGATCTCGGTGTTGAACATCACCCCGCCACAGCCGTTGAGCTGCACATCGATAAAACCGGCGGTCAGGTTGGCGCCTTTGAGGTCAATCTGCTCGATGCCCGCAGGCAGTTCGGCGAGGTGAGAGATGGCGACAATCTTGTCGCCCTCGATAAGCACCCCGTAGCCGGTCAGCACGCAGCTGCCGGTGTAGAGGGTGCAGTTGGTCAATGCGTACATGACGACTCCTTACAGACGGCCGATGTTGGCGGCTTCCAGCTGCTGGAAGTAGCGAACGGTCTTGACCTTGAGCTCCATGGTGGAGGGCTCGTCGCACACCATCATTCCCTTCGGATGCAGTTGCAGGGTGGAGATGGTCCACATGTGGTTGACGCTGCCTTCTACGGCGGCCTGCAGGGCCAGTGCCTTGCCGTGACCGGTGACCAGGATCATGATCTCTTCCGCATCCATCAGGGTGCCGACACCCACGGTCAGGGCCAGTTTGGGCACCTGCTCCATGTCGCCACCGAAGAAGCGGGAGTTGGCGATACGGGTGTCTTCGGTCAGGGTCTTGACCCGGGTGCGGGAGGAGAGGGAAGAGGCCGGCTCGTTGAATGCGATGTGGCCGTCGTTACCCACGCCACCCATGAACAGGTGGATCTTGCCGTAGGACTTGATTTTGTCTTCGTAGCGCTTGCACTCGGCCACCAGATCCTCGGCATTGCCGTTGAGGATGTTGATGTTCTCGGGACGAATGTCGATGTGGCTGAAGAAGTTGTTGTGCATGAAGCTGTGGTAGCTCTCCGGGTGATCTTCCGGCAGGCCGACGTACTCGTCCATGTTGAAGGTGACCACGTTCTGGAAGCTCACTTCACCGGCTTTGTGCAACTCGATCAGGCGCTTGTAGGTGTTGAGCGGGGTGCCACCGGTGGGCAGGCCCAGTACGAAAGGGCGATCGCTGGTCGGCTTGAACGCGTTGATGCGGTCAACGATGTAACGAGCAGACCACAGGCCTACTTGGCTGGCAGATTTCAACGGGATCAGGCGCATATGGGATACCTCTGTGTCGGGTTGCGACCGGTTTGGCGGTGGCAATTGGCTAAGACGGATTCAAGTTGTTTTATAGCGTAAATAAAGATTGCGAACTAAGCCACATCTATCCACCACCTTTATCTTGTTTGGGTGATAAAGATCACGATTATCGGTTTATTAATTTGCGCAGCGAAATAAAAGCCCTAGACTGCCAATCAAGCCTTGATGGCTTATGCGTCAAACGTGATAAGCACTTAATTTCTAGAAAAACCTTAACTAAGGAGAGGAACCGTGAACATTCTCGGTTATTTGCAAAAGATCGGCCGTGCCCTGATGGTGCCGGTAGCGGTATTGCCTGCCGCAGCGATCCTGATGGGGGTTGGCTACTGGATTGACCCGAATGGTTGGGGTGGTGACAGTGCGCTGGCTGCCTTCCTGATTAAAGCGGGCGCAGCCATTATCGATAACATGTCCGTACTGTTCGCAGTCGGTGTCGCCTACGGTATGTCCAAGGATAAAGACGGTTCTGCTGCCTTGGCAGGTCTGGTCGGCTTCCTGGTCGTTACCACCCTGCTGAGCCCGGGTGCTGTGGCCCAGATCAAGAGCATCCCGGTGGAGCAGGTTCCTGCCGCGTTTGCCAAGATCAGCAACCAGTTCGTGGGTATCCTGTGTGGTGTTATCGCCGCTGAGCTGTACAACCGCTTCAGCAGCGTCGAGCTGCACAAGGCACTCTCCTTCTTCTCCGGTCGTCGTCTGGTACCGATCGTAACCTCCGTGGTGATGATCGTCGTATCCTTCATCCTGATGGCCGTATGGCCGGCAATCTACGGTGGTCTGGTCTCCTTCGGTGAGTCCATCGTTAGCCTGGGTTCTACCGGTGCCGGTATCTACGCCTTCTTCAACCGTCTGCTGATCCCGATCGGTCTGCACCACGCCCTGAACTCCGTGTTCTGGTTCAACGTGGCCGGTATCAACGACATCCCGAACTTCCTGGGTGGTCAGGCTACCATCGATGCCGCTCTGGCCGCTGGCAAGAGCCTGGAGCAGGTGAAAGGCGTGGTCGGTATGTACCAGGCTGGCTTCTTCCCCATCATGATGTTCGGTCTGCCGGGTGCCGCTCTGGCCATCTACCACTCCGCCAAGAAAGAGAACAAAGAGAAAGTTGCCTCCATCATGATCGCAGCTGCCTTTGCCTCCTTCTTCACCGGTGTAACCGAGCCGCTCGAGTTCTCCTTCATGTTCGTGGCGCCGGTACTGTATGTCATCCACGCCGTACTGACCGGTATCTCCGTGTTCATCGCTGCCTCCATGCAGTGGATGGCCGGTTTCGGTTTCAGTGCCGGTCTGGTGGATATGGTGCTCTCCAGCCGTAACCCGCTGGCGACCAACTGGTACATGCTGATCCCTCAGGGTCTGGTCTTCTTCGGCCTCTACTACACCGTGTTCCGCGTAGTGATTGCCAAGCTGAACCTGAAAACCCCGGGTCGTGAAGATGACGAAGATAGTGCTCCGGCTGCCGCTCAATCTACCAACCGTACCGAGCTGGCCAAGCAATACCTGGAAGTGCTGGGTGGTCAAGAGAACCTGGTCTCCATCGATGCCTGCATCACCCGTCTGCGTCTGACTCTGAAAGACCGCAGCATCGTCGATGAGCGCAAGCTGAAAGCCCTGGGCGCGGCCGGTGTGGTCAAACTCGGTGAGCAGAACCTGCAGGTGATTCTGGGCCCATTGGCCGAAATCATCGCCGGTGAGATGAAAGCACTGCGTTAATCGAGCGACTCGCTCACCTCAAGTCTAAGTCCATTGTTGACATAACTAAGGGCCCCGCTCAGGGGCCCCATATAAAAAAGCCAAGAAAATCCAACCTTTACTTCAAATGAGAGCAGCAGTTATGAACTTGAAACATTCTCTGTTAGCCATTGCCATGTCTACCGTTTTTGTCAGCCAGGTCCAGGCAGCCGATGCCGCCAAGCAGGCTGTGGTCGACTCCCTCGCCAACAACCTGGTGGTCAAGTATGAAGTGGTCACCAACGACGGTGCCGGTGCCGGCCTCGATTGCCAGGCGCTCGGTTCCGAGTGGGCGAGCTGTGGCGTTGCCAAGCTGCACCTGACCAATACCGGTGCGGACGTCACCTCCAAAGACTGGAGCATCTACGTCTCCTCCATCCGTCGTATCCAGCGTGTGGATAACGACCAGTTCACCATCACTCACCTGACCGGCGATCTCTATCGTTTGACGCCAACCGAGAAGTTCCAGGGCTTTGCCAAGGATGCCACGGTCGAAGTGCCGCTGGTGGTGGAATACTGGGTACTGTTCGAATCTGACATCATGCCGAACTGGTATGTCGCCAGCGAAGGTGCCGAGCCGAAAGTACTAGCCAGCATGAGCAACATCAATGATGCCAGCACCTACGAGAAGCCGATGCCGGCCGATGGCTGGAAGCGTACCAAGGATGACAAGAACATCCTGATGAACAGCGAGACCCGCTTCGCGGCCAACCAGACCAGCACCCTGCTGCCGGCTGGCAAGATTGACAACCAGATCCTGCCGACCCCACTCAAGCAGGTAGTCAAAGCTGGCCCGCAGGTTGACTTCTCCACCATCAAACTCAATGCCCTGGACTTGCCGAGCGATCGCGCCGAGGCCCTGAAGGCTCAACTGACCAAGCTGGGTGTTACCCTCTCCGACACCGGCTACCCGGTGACCATCAAGCTCGGCAGCAAGCTCAAGCACGCCGAAGGCTATGACATGACCATCGGTCAGAAGGGCACAGTGATCCAGGGTCGCGACATCGACGGGGCATTCTGGGGTGCACAATCCCTGATCTCCCTGCTGGGTGTTGATGACAAGCTGGTGAGCCCAATGACCGTCGAGGATGCGCCGCGCTTTGAATATCGTGGCATGCAGACCGACGTGGCCCGCCACTTCCGCAGTCTGGATACCATGAAGAAGCTGGTTGACCAGATGTCTGCCATGAAGCTCAACGTGCTGCACCTTGGCCTGACCAACGATGAAGGCTGGCGTCTGGAGATCCCGGGTCTGCCGGAGCTGACCCAGGTCGGTAGCCAGCGTTGCCACGACGAGTCCGAAACCAAGTGCCTGATGCCGCAACTGGGTTCCGGCCCGACCAGCGACAACCAGGGTTCCGGTTTCTACAGCAAGTCTGACTACGTGGATCTGGTGCGTTATGCCAAGGCCCGCGGTGTGACCGTGATCCCCGAGATCAACATGCCGGCTCACGCCCGTGCTGCCGTGGTTTCCATGGAAGCGCGCTACAAGCGTCTGATGGCGGAAGGCAAAGAAGCGGAAGCCAACCAGTTCCGTCTGACTGATCCGGCTGATACCTCCAACGTCACCTCGGTTCAGTTCTACGACAAGATGTCCTTCATCAACCCTTGCCAGCCGGGTGCTGCCACCTTCGTGGCCAAGGTAATGGATGAAGTTGCCCAGATGCACCAGGCCGCCGGTCAGCCGCTGACCGCATGGCACTACGGTGGTGATGAGGCGAAGAACATCATGCAGGGCGGTGGTTATCAGGATCCGGCCGTCACCAAGAAAGAAGAGCTGGTCGCCTGGAAAGGCAACGTCGACTCCAGCAAGCAGGACAAGCCGTTTGGCAAGTCCCCGATGTGCCAGAAGATGATCGACGATGGCAAGATCAAGGAAGTGGGCGAGCTGCCGGTTTACTTCGCCAAGGAAGTAGGCCAGATGGTCAAAGACCGCGGCTTCTCTACCCTGCAGGCGTGGGAAGATGGCCTGAAGTACGCCAGCGGTGCCAAAGACTTCGCCACCGACAACACCCGTGTCAACTTCTGGGAAACCCTCTACTGGGGTGGCTTCAACGAAGCGATGAAGTGGGCGCACAAGGGTTACGAAGTGGTGCTGTCCAACCCGGATTACCTCTACTTCGACTTCCCGAACGAAGTACATCCGGCTGAGCGTGGCTACTACTGGGCAACCCGTTTCAACGACACTCGCAAGGTGTTCGCCTTCGCCCCGGAAAACCTGCCGCAGAACGCCGAAACCTCGGTTGACCGCGACGGCAACGCCTTCGTGGCCAAGGGTGACCAGGATCCGGTCAAGTTCAAGGGGATCTCCGGTCAGCAGTGGAGTGAAACTGTGCGTACCGATGCTCAGTATGAGTACATGGTCTACCCGCGTATCTTCTCCGTGGCCGAGCGTGCCTGGCACAAAGGTGGCTTCGAGCTGAACTATGTGAAAGGTCGCGAGTTCTCCGGCGAGACCAAGTTCGTCAACAAGGCCACCCTCAACAAAGAGTGGAACCAGTTTGCCAACGTACTGGGTCAGCGCGTGCTGCCGAAACTGGATCAGGCCGGTGTTGAATACCGCCTCTCCGTACCGGGTGCCAAGGTAGTGAACGGTGTGCTGGAAGCGAACGTGGATCTGCCGGGTCTGCCCATCCAGTACAGCCTGGACGGTACCAACTGGAGTGCCTATGACGCCGCTGCCAAGCCGAGCGTGAATGGCAAGGTCTACCTGCGTACCACCAGCTTCGATGGCAAGCGCACCAGCCGCGTCACCGAACTGAACTGATAGCAGTCAACCGTTAACATGAGGTGGGTCGCAAGACCCGCCTTTCCCAAGGGCGATGGCGTATCGGATTTGGGAAAGGTTGACTGTGCGTGTGAGCCTTTGTTGTGTGTAATTGTCTGTTTTGTGTTTTTCATCACTTTCAGCCCCGCCTAGTGCGGGGCTTTTTTATGCATTTGGTGTGCAATGTGGCAAGCCACACCGTTTTTAGCGGCGCAATGGCCGGGAAATGGCCCGGAAGTGCCAAATTCAGGTTGAGACAGCGCCCGTAATAAGGGATCATACCCGGCTTGACGGCGGGGGGATGAGGGTGCCAGCCGGCACAACTTCCGCCAGTGACGCTTTTTTGAGGTGAGCCATGAGTCAGGCGAACAGCCCAACTAACTTTATTCGTCAGATCATTGATGAAGATCTGGCCAGCGGTAAGCACAGCAGCGTGCATACCCGTTTTCCGCCCGAGCCGAACGGTTATCTCCATATCGGCCACGCCAAATCCATCTGCCTGAACTTCGGCATCGCCCGCGACTATCAGGGCCAGTGCAACCTGCGTTTCGATGACACCAACCCGGTGAAGGAAGATATCGAGTACGTAGAGTCCATCAAGCAGGACGTACAGTGGCTCGGCTTCCAGTGGAATGGCGAGATCTGCTACTCCTCCGACTATTTCGACAAGCTGCACGGCTACGCCATCGAGCTGATTGAAAAGGGCCTGGCCTATGTGGACGAGCTGACGCCCGAGCAGATGCGCGAGTACCGTGGCACCCTGACTGAAGCTGGCAAGAACAGCCCGTTCCGCGATCGCAGCGTGGAAGAAAACCTGGCGCTGTTTGCCAAGATGAAGAACGGCGAGTTCGCCGAAGGCACCGCCTGCCTGCGCGCCAAGATCGACATGGCATCTCCTTTCATGGTGATGCGTGATCCGGTTATCTACCGTATCAAGTTTGCCCACCACCACCAGACCGGTGACAAGTGGTGCATCTACCCGATGTATGACTTCACTCACTGCATCTCGGACGCGCTGGAAGGGATCACCCACTCCATCTGTACCCTGGAGTTCCAGGACAACCGTCGCCTGTACGACTGGGTGCTGGACAACATCACCATCGACTGCCACCCCCGTCAGTACGAGTTCTCTCGTCTGAACCTCGAATACACCGTCATGTCCAAGCGCAAGCTGAACCTGCTGGTGACCGAGAAGCACGTCGATGGTTGGGATGACCCGCGCATGCTGACCGTCTCCGGTCTGCGTCGTCGTGGTTACACCCCGGCTTCCATCCGCGAGTTCTGCAAGCGCATCGGCGTCACCAAGCAGGACAACATCGTCGAGATGAGCATGCTGGAAGCCTGCATCCGCGAAGACCTCAACGAGCATGCCCCGCGCGCCATGGCCGTGCTGCATCCGGTGAAAGTGGTCATCGAGAACTTGGCTGCCGACGAAGTGCTGACTGCCCCGGCCCACCCGAGCAATGCCGAGATGGGTACCCGCGAGCTGAACTTTACCCGCGAAATCTTCATCGACGAAGCGGACTTCAAAGAAGAGGCGAACAAGCAGTTCAAGCGTCTGGTGCTGGGCAAGGAAGTGCGTCTGCGCAATGCCTATGTGATCAAGGCCGAGCGTATCGAGAAAGATGCCGATGGCAAAGTCACCTGCATCTACTGCTCCTACGACCCCGAGACCCTGGGCAAGGATCCGGCCGATGGCCGCAAGGTGAAAGGGGTGATCCACTGGGTCAGCGCCACTCACTCCCTGCCGGCAGAAGTGCGTCTCTACGACCGTCTGTTCAAGGTACCGAACCCGGGCGCCGAGGATGACTTCGAAGCTGCGTTGAACCCGGAATCCCTGGTGATCATTGAGGGTGCCCGTGTCGAGGCTTCCCTGAAGAACGCCAAGCCGGAGCAGGCTTACCAGTTCGAGCGTGAAGGTTATTTCTGCGCTGACAACAAGCTCTCCAGCCCGGAGCATCTGGTGTTCAACCGCACCGTTGCCCTGCGTGACTCCTGGGGTAAAGTCGAAGGCTAAGCCGATGGGGCAGGGGAGACCCTGCCCTGTGTGCTGCCAACGGCCTGCGCCGGACAATAAAAAAAGCCAGCTAATGCTGGCTTTTTTTATTGTCCGTTATCTGCAAGTCGCGGGCGACTTATTCGTCGTGCTTGCACTCACCTGTTGCACAGTGACCGTAGAGGTAGAGGCTGTGGTTGGTGAGACGGATATTGAATTTCTTGGCGATCTCGCGCTGACGCTGTTCGATCACTTCGTCGGAGAACTCGATCACCTTGCCGCAGTCCAGGCAAACCAGGTGGTCGTGGTGCTCCTGAGTGGCCAGCTCGAATACCGACTTGCCACCTTCGAAGTGGTGACGGGTAACGATACCGGCATCATCAAACTGGTTGAGAACGCGATAGACGGTAGCGAGACCAATCTCTTCACCCAGGTCGATCAGTCGTTTATAGAGATCTTCGGCGCTGGTGTGCTGGCAGTCCGGCTGTTGCAGGATTTCCAGGATTTTGACCCGGGGCAAGGTGATCTTGAGCCCGGCCTTTTTTAACGCTTGGTTGTTGTCTGCCATATTCTACTTATTCGCATTCTCGAAGGTGGGGTTATTCTGATGGACTGCCGCAGGAATGGCAACCTTGAACTCGCTTGGCCTGTCATTATAGGTCGTAGCCTCCCTAAAAATAAACCCAGCAATTCAAGGGGTTTAGCCATAAATGGCCGGTTGGATTGAAATAATCAATCGTGTCGTCCGACTTGCTGGCATGGCAGATGTTGATAAGATGTAACTTTCATATTTCTGGTCGGATGGGATCCATGGATTGGCTTTTTGACAATGCGGCCTGGGTGCGCAGCGCACTCAACGCCTGGCCTCCCTTCTGGGGCGCCGGTATCAAGATAGAGACCCTGAGCGATGACTTTCGCTACTGCCGGGTGACCCTGAAATCCCGCTGGTGGAACAAGAATGCCAACCGCACCCAGTTTGGCGGCAGTATGTTTGCCATGACGGACCCCATCTATCCACTGATGCTGATGGGCTACTTCAAGAATCGCTACTACGTCTGGGACAAGGCGGGCAGCATCAACTATATCAAGCCGGGCAAGGGCAAGCTGGTGGCCGAGTTCAACCTGACCGAGGGCAAGCTGGCCGAAATCGTGGCGGCGACTGAAGGTGGCAACAAACACTTCCCCGAATTCGAGGTGACGGTGCAGGACAAGAGTGGCGAGCTGGTGGCGCAGGTCAAGCGCACCCTCTATGTGCGAGCCAAACCGGAGCACAGAGGTGAATAACAAGGGAGAATAAAGGCAAGCATCGCCACTTGCAGATACAACAAGGGCCCCGTCGGGGCCCTTGTTGTCAGAGAGAAGAGGGGAAACGGATTACTCCAGTTCGCCCAGGCACATCTCTTCGTGCAACTGCTTGCACCAGCCCTTGACGCGCTCTGCGGTCAGCTCCGGCTGGCGATCTTCATCGATACCCAGACCAACAAAGTGCTTGTCATCAACCAGCGCCTTGGAGGCTTCGAACTCGTAGCCGGCAGTCGGCCAGTGACCGATGATGATGGCGCCTTTTGCTTCGACGATGTCGCGCAGGGTGCCCATGGCGTCGAGGAAGTACTCGGAATAGTCTTCCTGATCACCGCAACCGAAGATGGCGACCAGCTTGTTGGTGAAGTCGATTTCGCCCAGATCGGGGAAGAAGTCGTCCCAGTCGGCCTGGGCTTCGCCGTAGTACCAAGTCGGGATGCCGAACATCAGCAGATCAAAGCTCTCGATGTCGGCCTTGCTGCTCTTGGCGATGTCACGGACTTCAATCAGGTTTTTGCCCAGCTCTTTCTGGATCATCTTGGCGACAGCTTCGGTGTTACCGGTATCGCTGCCAAAAAACAGACCTACACTTGCCATAGTGTTTAGTTACCCGTATTTGGTGTTAATGCTCAACGCTCAGACTGCAATGTCCACCGCAAAGGCGGACTCAATCTGTTGTTTCAGGATAGATTGGATCAGCTCGGCTCGGCTGATGTTCTGTTGTAACGCAAGTTGGTTCAGGCGCTCCAGCAACTCGGCCTCCACCTTTAACTCTACCCGCTTCAGCCCATTTTCCCGATCGCGCTTAAGCTGGTTACGCTTGTTGATCTTGAGCTGGGTCTCGCGGGGGAGTGGATTGGTCTTTGGCCTGCCGGGGCGCTTCTCATTTGCGAACAGATCCAGTGTTGTTCGATCAGTTTGCTGTTTGGCCATACATCACAGATGAAAATAAGTTAGCCGAGTCCTGAGCCTTCCCAGCCCAGTTCGATCAGCCCCTTGGCGACAAAACCCGCACAACCCAGAAACAGTACCAACCAGACGATAAAACGACCGAAACGGGGCACGTTGCCGCGTTTGAGCACGTCCTGAATGGCCAGGCCAATCAATATGAAAATGGCCACAAAGAATAACTTGAGGCCCAAACTTTCGATCAGGTCGATATGTTCACTTAGCATGGATTGCGCACACTCCTTATGACCGGCGCACTATATCACAAAGGATTTGAAACTGTTAACCGCCTGTCGACAGGAAATCCACAACCAATTTGTTGAACAGAGCCGGTTTTTCCGCATGTAGCCAGTGGCCGGTACCCCCGATGACACGCACCTTTGCCGCCGGGAATTGGGCCAGTGCAGTCTCGCTGTATTGGGGCTGCATATAGTCAGAATCCCCGCCTTTGATAAAGAGCACCAGCCCCTCGAAGCGATGCTCATCCTCTGGCCAGCCCATGATGTTGGCGTAGTTTTGCTCAAGGGCGGGCACATTGAAGCGCCAACCCCAGCCCTGCTCGCCTTTGGCGAAGGATTTGAGCAGGAACTGGCGCACCCCGGCGATCTCGATGTGCTGCGCCAGCATGGCTTCCGCTTCACTGCGGCTTTGCGGCGGCGTGCGCAGCGTGGCGTTGAGTCCGGCAAAGACATTCTGGTGGCGGGAGTGGGGATAGGCGACCGGCGCCATGTCGGCCACCACCAGCTTGGTCACCCGCTCTGGCGCCAGCTTGGCGACCTGCATCGCCACCTTGCCACCCATCGAGTGGCCAATCAGGGTCGCTTGGGCAATCTCCAGCCGATCCATCAGGGTCAGGATATCGGCCGCTTGTGCCGGATAGCTCATCTCGCTGCTATGAAAGGAGGCACCGTGGTTGCGCAGATCGACGCTGATGACCCGGAACTGTTCGCAGAGGGCACGGGCCAGCAGGCCGAGGTTGTCTAGGCTGCCAAACAGGCCGTGGATCAGAATGACTGCCGGGCCCTGACCCTGCTCCTTGAAGTTCAATATGCTGTTTTGTTGCAAAATGACACCTTGTCGGTCGTGGGTGCGTATCGCTGTTTTATTTAACGCACTGGAAAGAAAAGGATTTCGTCCAATGGATTGGGATTTTGTGTGGTTTTTTTTCTAAAAAATCCCGTCCGGATCGGCTATCAGTGCGGCTGATCACACACTTGGCCCGCTATTATGCCGTATTCTCGATGAGATTCATGTACATCTGCCAGCCCCTTGCTTGGGCTGTCGGGTTTGCCTATGTATAATCGCCGCATCCGAATTTCGACGAGTCCAGCGCATCCCTATGAAAACCATCGAGCTTGATGACGATCTCTACTTCTATATCGCCAGCCAGACCCGGCACATTGGTGAGAGTGCCTCCGATATCCTGCGCCGTCTGCTGGAACAGCCTGCTCACCAAGGTGTGCCGGTTGCCGAGCCCGTTGCCGTCGCGCAGCCCAGTGCGGTAGCCACCCGACAAGGGCTGCAAGCCCTGCTCGATTCCGGTGAGCTGCAAAAGGAAGAGAAGTCCATCAACCGCTTTATGCTGGTGCTGAGTACCCTCTACCGGGATAACCCGGAAGGCTTTACCCAGGCCACCGAAATCAAGGGGCGCAAGCGCGTCTATTTCTCGCAGGATCCCGAGGCTCTGCGTGCCAGTGGCAGCACCACCAAGCCCAAGCCGGTACCGGAGACCCCGTTCTGGGTGATCACCAACACCAACACCAGCCGCAAGCAGAACATGGTGGCCCAGCTGATGGCCAGCATGGGCTATGGCGAAGAGGTGATCGCGCAGGTGTGCGGCGCCATTTAACGATTCTTCAAGACTCAGGCCTTGCCCGGCAAGGCCGCCATTACGCAAGGAAAACGCCATGGCTCAGCATTCCCACGCCGGTCAACCGGCCCGTTTAAGCGACCTGACCAATATCCCCCGTCTGGTCAGCGCCTACTACCTCAACAAGCCGGACATGAGCCGCCCCGAGCAGCGGGTTGCCTTCGGTACCTCCGGCCACCGTGGCAGCGCCCTGCACAATGCCTTTACCGAATCCCATATTCTGGCGGTGACCCAGGCACTGGTGGAGTATCGCCAGCAGGCCGGCATCACGGGCCCGCTGTTTGTCGGTATGGATACCCACGCCCTGTCCGAATCCGCCTTTGCCAGCGCCGTCGAAGTGCTGGCCGCCAACGGTGTTGAAACCCGCATTCAGGCTGGCCTCGGCTTTACCCCGACCCCGGTCATCTCTCACGCCATCCTGCGCCATAACGCGGGCAAGCCTGCCGCGCGCGCCGACGGCGTGGTGATCACTCCGTCCCACAACCCGCCGGAAGATGGTGGCTTCAAGTACAACCCGCCCCATGGTGGTCCCGCCGAAGGGGAGATCACCAAGTGGGTGGAAGACCGCGCCAACGCCATTCTGGAAGCGGGTCTGGCTGGCGTGAAACGGATGCCGTTCGCCGAGGCGCTCAAGAGCCCGTTCGTGGTCGAGCACGACTATGTCACCCCTTACGTGGATGATCTGAAGAACGTGCTGGACATGGACGCCATCAAGAACGCGGGCATCAAGATCGGTGTCGATCCGCTGGGCGGCTCCGGCGTCGCTTACTGGGACGTCATCGCCAAGACCTATGGTCTGAACATCGAGGTGGTGAACTACAAGGTCGACCCTACTTTCTCCTTCATGACCCTGGATAAAGACGGCAAGATCCGGATGGACTGCTCCAGCCCGTTCGCCATGGCTAGCCTGATTGCCCTTAAAGACAAGTTTGACATCGCCCTTGGCAACGACCCTGACTACGACCGTCACGGCATCGTCACCAAGTCCGGCCTGATGAACCCGAACCACTATCTGGCGGTGGCAATCCAGTATCTGTTTACCCATCGCACCGGCTGGTCTGCCGATGCGGCCGTCGGCAAGACGCTGGTCTCCTCTTCCATGATCGACCGGGTGGCCGGCGAGATTGGCCGCACCCTGAAAGAGGTGCCGGTCGGCTTCAAGTGGTTCGTGGATGGCCTCTACAGCGGCGAGTTTGGCTTTGGCGGCGAGGAGAGCGCGGGCGCCTCCTTCCTGCGCAAAAATGGTACCGTCTGGACCACCGACAAGGATGGTTTCATTCTGGCGCTGCTGGCGGCGGAAATTCTGGCGGTCACCGGTAAGGATCCGCAGGCTCACTACGATGCACTGGAAGCCAGGTTCGGCCGCTCCAGCTACCGTCGTATCGACGCCCCGGCCAACAGCGCCCAGAAAGCAGTGCTCTCCAAGCTGGATCCGGCACTGGTCGAAGCCTCAACGCTCGCCGGTGAGCCGATCATCGCGAAGCTGACCAAGGCGCCGGGCAACGATGCCGCCATCGGCGGCCTCAAGGTGGTGACCGAGAACGGCTGGTTCGCGGCGCGCCCCTCCGGCACCGAGTCCATCTACAAGATCTATATGGAGAGCTTCAAGGGCGACACGCACCTCGACCTCATCCAGCAGGAAGCCCAGCAGATCGTCTCTGCTGCGCTTGCCAAGGCAGGCGTCTAAATCAGGTAGCCATCCTTGAGCCCCTGATGGGGTTGAACGTTGGATATAACAAAGGAGCCATAATGGCTCCTTTTTCATTGTCTGTTTTATGCCAGCGAGTTGTCAGCGCGCGGCTTTCACCGCCAGCCCCAGCTGCCACACCGCCATGGCGTAGTGGGTGCTGTGGTTGTAGCGGGTGATGGTGTAGAAGTTGGGCAGACCGTACCAGTATTGGTAGCCGGTGCCGACATCGAGGCGCAGCAGGCTCGACTCGCTGTGGTTGCCCAGACTGCTGGTTGGGGTCAGCCCCGCGCGGCGCAGGGTGGCGACGGGGTAGCGGGTCTGGAAGCCATGCTCATAGCCGGGCAGCTGGCCCTGACCGCGCACCGCGACCGGTTGGCCTTTCTCCCAGCCGTGGGCCTTGAAGTAGTTGGCGACGCTGCCGATGGCATCCACCGGATCCCACAGGTTGGTATGGCCGTTGCCATCAAAGTCCACCGCATAGCGCTGGAAGCTGGAGGGCATAAACTGGCCATAGCCCATGGCGCCCGCATAGGATCCTTTGGGTTCGGTGGGATCCATCCCCTCGTCGCGGGTCATCACCAGGAAGGCTTCCAGCTCGCTCGTGAAGAACTCGGCGCGGCGCGGGTAATCAAACGCCAGGGTGGCCAGTGCATCCAGAATGCGGGTCTTGCCCATCACCCGGCCCCAGCGGGTCTCCACCCCGATAATGCCGACGATGATCTCAGGCGGCACCCCGTAGATCTGCTCCGCCCGGTTCAGCTCGCTTGCGTATTCACGCCAGAAGTTGACGCCGTTCTGTACGTTGTCCGGGGTGATGAACTTGGCGCGATAGCGGTTCCAGGCGCCGGTCGGGCCGGTGGGCTTGGCGGTGGTCGGTGCCTGGGCATCCATCAGGCGGATGATCCAGTCGTAACGCTCTGCCTGTGCCAGCACCTGATGCAGCTGGGCGTGGTCAAAACCGTGCTTCTCGACCATTTTCTGGACGAACCTGTCCACGTTGGGGCGATTGGCGAAGTCCCCCTTGCTAACCCCTTGTGTATAAACGGGTTTGCTCGATGGCGCTTGATTGATAAAGGCGCTCTTGGGCTGGGGGACGACCACGGGCTTTGGTGCTGGGGCGCTGCTGCAGCCACCGAGCAGGGGAAATAACGACAGAGTGAGAAGAGAGGCAAGGCGACGCATAGGGTTCTCAAAGAGACTGATAAAAGTGTCGTCATGGTAAAACATTGCCATCCCCGTGCAAGTGTTCCGTGCGCCTTGTTTGCCGCCAATTCATCGTGCGATGGATTAGCCCTTCTGTGAGGGCTGTGCTGTTTAGGGCTGGGGGTGACGTAGCGTGTGGTAGCCGCTCCAGAGTCGGGTCAGGGTGGTGATGGCGCAGAGCAGGGCAAAGCCGTAGGCGAGCGGGGCGAAGGCGGCTGGCCACAGGCACATCAGCACAAAGAGGGCGATGGTCTCGCTCCCCTCGGTGAGGCCACCCAGATAGTAGAGGGATTTGTGGTGGTAGACCGGATTGTCGATGCCCCGTTTGCCCGCCATGATGGCAAACGCCAGAAAGCTCGAGCCGGTGCCCATAAAGGCAAACAGCAGGGTGGCGGCGGGCAGCGCATTGGCGGGGGTGGCGAGGGCAAAGCCCAGCACCACGGCGGCGTAGAAGATAAAATCCAGCGTGATGTCGAGAAAGCCGCCGCAATCGGTGATGCCGGTTTCCCGCGCCACGGCGCCATCGAGCCCGTCCAGCAGCCGGTTGAGCAGGATGGCCGCCAGTGCCCACTGATAGCAACCAAAGGACAGCAGCGGCAGCGCCAACATGCCGATGGCAAAGCCGGTGAGGCTCACCTGATTGGCACTGATCCCGGCACGGCAGAGTGGTTTGGCAAGCTGGGTGAGGGGGCTGCGGATCACGGGGATCAGATGGCGATCAAACAAGGTGAACTCCTCGGTTAAAAACAGGATTCGGTGAGGTGGAGTATGGTGCCCGGCGCGTCTTCCGCATCGTGGGTCACCAGAATAGCGGGGATGGCCAGCGCCTTGATCTGGGCGAATACCAGCTCGCGAAAGGCGGCCCGCAGCGGTTTGTCGAGGCGGGAGAAGGGCTCATCCAGCAGCAGGGCGTCGGGTTCGGCCAACAGCGCTCGCAGCAGACTGACCCGCGCCCGCTGACCCCCTGACAGCAGCTGTGGCAGCTTGTCAGCCTGATCTGCCAGTGCGACCTGCGCCAATGCGGCCAACGCCTTTTCCCGCCGCGCACGTTTTCCCTTGATGGTCGCTGGCATGCCGAACATCAGGTTCTCCGCCACCGTCAGATGGTCGAACAGCAGGTCATCCTGAAACAGCATGCCGATGCGCCGCGCCTGCGGCGGTAGGGCGTTGAGTGGCCGCTTGCCGAGCATTATCTCCCCCTCCAGCCGGATCGGGCCATTTCCTGTCTGCGCGCCCGGCAGTACTCCGGCCAGCCCTGCCAGCAGGGAGCTTTTACCGCAGCCGCTGGGCCCCATCAGGGTCAATACCTCGCCGGGTGTCACCTGCAGGGCAGGGAGTGAAAGCAGCAGATTTTCATCAAGGTAAAGTCGAAGAGGCGTGGTGCTCAGCATATGGCTATTTCCATCATCAGAGTTCATCGTGAGGCGCCCCCCTTGAGCGCCGGATTGATCCGCGCCGGCAGCCAGAGCGCCAGCAGATAGATAACGAGTGGCAACAGCAGTTGCAGCAGGCCGTAGAGCCCCGCCAGCCGCCGGTTGAGGCCGCTGCCGATGGCCACCGCTTCCGTGGTGATGGTGACCACTCTGCCTGCGCCAAAGAGCAGGGTCGGCAGATACTGGGCCAAACTCACCGCCGCCCCGACGCCGAAGGCAAACAGCAGCGGGCGCGCCAGCAGTGGCGCTTTCACCTGCCACCAGGCTCGCCACGGCGTGGCCCCCAGCAGCAGGGCGCTTTGGGTGATCCGCGGATCGAACTGGCGATAGGGGCCGTCCAGGCACAAATAGACATAGGGAAAGACAAACAGCAGCTGGCTCCAGAGCACCCAGCCCCAGCCAATACCGCTGCTTATCGAGTCATGTGCAAGCCAGTCCAGCCCGAGCCGGATGCCAAACAGCAGGCTCGCCTGTGGCAGCAACAGCGGCAGGCAGATAAGCCAGAGCGGCCAGGGGCGGCGCCCGGCTTGCGCCTCCAGACTCAGCACCGCCATCACCAGTGCCAGCAAGCCGCTCACCAGCGCCAGCAGTGCGCTGGTTACCAGCAGTGGCAGCAGGGTTGGCAGCAGATCCAGCCAGTAGTGACTGCTCCACTGGCTGGGCCAGAGGGAGGGAAAGGGCCAACGGCGCGCCAGTGACCAGAGCAGCAGGGCCGCCAGCACCGCCAGATTAAGGGTGATCAGAGTGAGTGCAGAGCCTGCTGCGAGCCGGTTGGCAAAGGAGTGGGACGCAGCCCGTTTGCCATCGAGCCAGCAGCCTTTGCCCATCTCTTGATGAAGCCACTCCAGTAATCTGAGCAGGGCGATCAGCAGCGCCGTGATGACGAGCAGCAGCAGGGCGCCGCTGGCGGTGGCGCCGCGCCAGAGTAGATCCGGGTCCTGATACCAGAGCCACAACCGCACCGCCAGCGGGGCGGGGGTGTCAGGCCCGAGCAGTTGGGCCAGATCCACCACCGCCACTCCATAGGCTGCCACCGCATAGATGGGCAGGCGCAGGGCGGGCCAGAGGGCGGGCAGCAGCAGGCGCCACCAGATCTGTGGGGCGCTAAAGCCAAGGCTCGCCCCCAGCCACTGCTGGCGTGCCAGCTGGATGGGTTGCTGTGCGGCCATGGCCATCAGCAGCAAAAAGGGGGTCTCTTTGAGAACGAGCAGTGCAATCAGCCCGAGCCCCCAAGGGTCGCGGATGGTCTGCCAATCGGGGGGGAGATCAAACCCCGTCAGCGCTGGCGAGACGAGCCGCAGCAGCCAGCCGGAGGGGGCGAGCAAAAAGGCAAAGCCGATGGCAAAGGCGACGTGGGGCATAGCCAGCATGGGCGAGAGCAGGCGACGGAGCAGCCCGAAAGCCCGGCTGTTGCTGTGGGCCAGCAGCAGGGCGGTCAACAGCAGGCTGCCAAGGGTGGAGGCGGCGCCAATCCACAGGCTCAGCGCAGCGGAGTGCCAGAGGCCTGGCTGGGTCAGCAGCAAGGCAAGATGAGAGGCGGTCATCCCCTCCGCCAGCAGTTGCCACAGCCCCGCCAGCAATGGGATGACGAAGATCGCCAGATAAATGACCGCCATCCCCGTACTCATACTGGGGTGGCGTGTCAACCGACGCCACGGTCGGGAGCAGGAATGCGGGTGACCAGTGGCACTCATCAGTGGCCGTAACGCTCGGCCCAGGCCGCTTCCAGCTTGAGCTGCCAGCTTGGGTGAGGCTCGGCCACCGCTTTGAAGCGCAGTGCCGGTTGCCCCTTGGCGGAGTCAGGCAGGGCATCGGCCCGCAGCACGCTGGGATCACCCCAGAAGGCCGGATTGGCCTTGCGCGCCTGCGCCGCCGGGCTTAGCAGGAAGTTGGCCACCACCTTGGCACCCGCACGGGCACTGGCGTTGAAGGGGATGGCGAGAAAATGGCTGTTGGTGAGCGCCCCTTTTTTCATGGCGACAGCCTCCACGCTGGGGGGCAGGGCGCCAATCTGGGCGGCGCTTTGCGCCTCCTGCGGATTGAAGCTGATGGCCATGGCCAGTTCGCCATCATCGAGCAGTTGGCGGGTCTCGGCAGCGCTGGTGGGGAACAGTTTTCCCTTGCGCCAGAGTACCGGATGCAGCTCATCGAGCCAGGCCCAGAGCGGGGCTGTGAGCTTGGCAAAATCGCTCTCGGTCGCCTCCCGATAGAGGGGGGCGGGGTTTGGCGTCAACTCCAGCAGGATCTGCTTGAGAAAGCTGGAGCCATGGAACTGGGGCGGCTTGGGATAGGTGAAGCGGCCGGGATGGGCCTTGGCCCACGCCAGCAGAGCTGCTGCCGAAGTGGGCGGGCTGGCGACCTCTTCGGTGTCGACCATCAGATTGAGCTGGCCGATGCCCCAGGGGGCTTCCAGTCCTTCCACCGGCAGGGTGAAGTCCTCACTCACCGGCAGGGTGCTGTCTACCAGTGCCATGTTGGGCAGCTCGGCGGTAAAGGGAGCGCCGAGCAGCCCCTGCTCCTTGAGCGCCTTGAAGTTCTCGCCGTTGACCCAGAGCAGATCGATGGGGCCGCCAGCTTGCTTGCCCGCCTGCTTGTTGGCCAGCAACTGGCTGACGCTCTGGGCAATGTCATCCACCTTCACCTGCACCAGTTTGACCTGATAGTCGCGCGCCAGCTCCTGCCCAGCCCACACCAGATAGGCGTTGATCTCCGGGCTGCCGCCCCAGGCGTTGAAGTAGACGGTCTGTCCCTTCGCCTCCTCAAGGGTCCGTTGCCAGTTATCGTCTGGGTTGGCCGCCAACAGCGGGCCGCTGGCCAGCAGGGGCAGGGCGCACAGCAGCGCATTTAGCCGCTGTTTGAGCCGAGATCTGCAGTGTGAGTTGAGGTGTGAGCAGAGCTGTGAGAATGGCTTGAGCATAAACGTTTCTCTGGTTGTCAGGCGCCACGGCGCCAGCGGTGATAACGGGCCAGCAACGCCAGCACCCGGGTGGGCTGGTGGGCCCGTTTCCATTCACCCGCCACGTATTTGTTCCCCTCCATCAGGGTCGGATAGGCGTGAATGGTGCCGAGGATCTTGCCTAGGCCGAGGCTGTGACGCATGGCGAGCACGAACTCGGCAATCCGCTCACCGGCGTGAGTGCCCACTATGGTGGCGCCAAGGATAGTATCCTTGCCCGGCACGGTCAGCACCTCGACAAAACCGTGGCGCTCGCCATCGGCGATGGCGCGATCCAGCTCGGCCAGCTCGAAGCGGGTCGCCTCGAAGGGAATTCCCTGCGCCTCGGCCTCCTTGCGATTGAGGCCAACCCGGGCAATCTCCGGCGTGGTGTAGGTGGCCGCCGGAATGACCCGATAGTCGGCCCGAAAGCGCTTGAACTGGCCAAACAGGGCATTGACCGCCGCATACCAGGCCTGATGGGCGGCAAAGTGGGTGAACTGGTAAGGGCCCGCTACGTCTCCTACCGCCAGTATGCTGGGGAAGTTGGTGGCAAGGAAGCCATCGACCGCTATGGTGCCGCGGGGGGCAAGCTCGACCCCCAACGCTTCGAGCCCGAAGCCGCTCACATTGGCGACCCGACCCAGTGCCAGCAGCAGCTGATCCCCTTCCACCACCTGCGTCTCATCGCCCCGGCGCAGTTGCAGTCGGATAGGGAGAGCCCCCTCGGCTGCGGGCAGATAGTCGGCTCGTTCGGCGCGCCAGCCGGTGAGTAGCTGCACGCCATCTCGGCTCATCTGCCCGGCCAGGGCGTCGGCTACCTCTCTCTCTTCGCGGGGCAGTAGTTGCTCCGAGAGTTCCACCAAGGTCACGGGAATGCCGAGCAGGGCGAAGCTTTGGGCCAGTTCGCAGCCGATGGGGCCGCCGCCCAGCACCAGCAGGCGGCGCGGCGGGGTACGCAACTGCCAGAGGCTATCCGAGGTGAGGTAAGGCACCTGATCCAGCCCCGGCAGCTTGGGCACCAGCGGCCGGGCGCCGGTGGCGATAACGATATGACGGCTGGCAAGGCGCTGGCCGTTCACCTCCACCTCCCAGGGGGAGACCAGCCGCGCCTCCCCTTCTATGCACTCCACTCCAAGCCCCTGATAGCGTTCGATGGAGTCGTGGGGCTCGACCTCCTTGATCACCTCAGCCACCCGCTCCATCACAGCGGCAAAATCGGCACGGGAGTGGCTTGGGCTAAAGCCCAGCTCGTCGGCCTTGCGCTGCTCTACGGCAAAGCGGGCGCTTCGGATCAGCGCCTTGGAGGGGACACAGCCGCTGTTGAGGCAATCGCCCCCCATCTTGTGCTTCTCGATGAGCGCCACCTTGGCCTTCACCGCTGCCGCGATATAGCTGGTGACCAACCCACCGGCGCCCGCACCGATCACCAGCAGGTTGTAGTCATAGCGAGCGGGTTTACGGTAAGGGGCGAGCAGGCGCAGTTGGGCGAGGTGTGTGGTTAATTTCTTGACCAGCCAGGGCATCAGCCCCAGCAGGGTCAGCGCGACCATCAGGCCGGGGGAGAGGATATTGCCTGTGCTGGTTAACTGGCCAATCTCGCTGCCCGCCAGCACATAGACGAAGGTGCCGGGCAGCATGCCAAGCTGGCTGACCCAGTAGTAGGTGCTGACTCTGATGGGGGTGAGCCCCATCAGCAGATTGACCAAAAAGAAGGGGAAGATGGGGATGAGGCGCAGGCTGAGCAGATAGAAGGCCCCCTCCTTCGCCATGCCGGACTGAAAGGTGGCCAGCTTGTCGCCAAAGCGGACGGTGACCCAGTCGCGCAGCAGAAAGCGGGCGCTGAGAAAGGCCAGGGTCGCGCCTATGGTGCTGGCAAAGGAGACCAGCAGCAGCCCCCAAGCGACGCCGAACACAGCGCTGCCACCCAGGGTGAGCAGGCTGGCACCGGGCAGGGAGAGGGCGGTGCTCAGCACATAGATAAGCACGAACAGCAGGCTGGCCGAGACAAAGTGGCTGTCGACCCATTGCGCCACTGCCGCCTGCTGGGCCTGCAAGGCGTCCAGAGTGAGATAACGACCGAGATCGAGGGCAAAAAAGGTGCCGATAAGGCTCCCCATCACCAGTGCAAGCAGCAGGCGGGTCCGGTTCATCAGGCGTCCTTGCTGTCGGGCTGGGCAGGGCGTTCCGGTTGCACCGGCAGCTGGCAGAAGCCCTGCGGCGCGATATCGAGGGCGGCGTTGAACTTGGCCGACATGTTCTGGAAGGCGATAAGACCGGTCAACTCCACCATGGCATCGTCATCGAACCAGAGCTTGAGGTGGGCCGCCTGTTCATCGCTGACCCCATCGAGGCCAGTCATCGCTTCGGTGTAGTCGAGCACTGCTTTTTCCCGCTCGTCGAACAAGGGGCTTACGCGCCAGTTGGCCAGCGCCTCCACCTTCTCGCTGGAGCCGGCTCTCTTTACCAGGGTCATGGCATTGATGTCGACGCAAAAACGACACCAGTTGAGCTGGGAGACCCGCACCGTCACCAGAGAACGCAGCACGGGGTCGATGGGGGAGCGCTTGCGGTTGATGACGCCGTAGAGGGTGGCGACGGCGGCAAAGAGGCGCGGCGAGCGGCCCCAGCACTTGCCCGGAATAAGCACCTGACCATAGTTGCGCTTTTGCAGCCAGAAAAAGGGGCGGATAAACCAGGCATATTCCCGGTCGGGTTTGACCTCAACACGCATCAGTTACCTTCTTGTCGTTTCACACTTACGGTTTCAAATTGGGTTTGTAGGCCTGACCGAGTCGCTCGTTCAGGCGGGTCAGGAAATCCTCGATCCGCGCCCGGTTGGTGCCCAGATCGCTTTGCCCCTGACGGGAGGCTGATCGCATATCGATGCGAGTCTCTTTGGGGCCGGCAAAGACCCGCAGCGCCACATCATCCTGAAAGCCGAACCAGCCGGTGGTGACCACTGCATCCAGACCATCCGGGCTGGGTCGTACCTGCCAGCCCAGCTCCTGCATCAGTTCGTTGGCTTCAATCACCACTTCGGCAGGAGAGGCCCTGGTAAAGAGAGGACCGGGTTTTGCCTCAACTGCTTTCAGCGGTGCGCTATTTATTGGCAGATCCTGCGCCGTTCTCAGCTCTGCCGCCCAGCGTAGCTGGGGGGGATTGTAGGGATCTGTGCTCACATCGTTGATCAGCGGCATCCGCAGCGCCTGTGCCACAAATGTCAGCGGCAGCAGTAGCGGCAAGGCGCCAAGGCCGCAGGCGTAGCGGTTGCGGCTCCAGGGCAGGCGTACCAGCAAGATCAGGGAGACAAGGGCTCCGATGAGACAGATCGCAAAACCGATCCACCAGGGCCAGAGATGAAAGCGGCTGCCGAGGGCGCCAGCGAGCGGGAGTAACCAGGCCAGCAGGGGCCACAAGCAAGAGCGGGGCATAGCACGGGATCCATCGTCGAATGTGGACAATGCCGAGAAGGATAAACTTAATTGCCTGATAACGTTAGTAAATTGATGCGAGTCTGGCGTGGTTTTGGCCAGTTTTGCGAGGGAGATGCAGAGGTCGGTGAAGCCAGCCTGACGGGAGCTTCACCGAGAAAATGGTCAGTTGCGATGACTTAGTTGCGATAGAGCACTTTAATCAGATGAAAGCCGAACTTGGTGCGCACCGGTCCCAGCACCTTGAGCAGTTCACCCTTGAAGACGGCATCGTCAAAGGGCTTGACCATATCCCCTTTATTGAACTCCCCCAGATCGCCGCTGCGTTTTGAAGAGGCGCAGGTGGAGAAGCGCTTGGCCATCTGGCCGAAGTCGGCTCCCTTCTCGATCTTCTCCTTGATCTCCAGACACTGTTTTTCGGTCTTGACCAGAATGTGCTGGGCACAGGCTTTTTTCATCGGGGCGCTCCTGGGAGTGATGGCGAAGGTTGTTAACGCCAAGGGGGGTAGCAAATCGGGGCGCAAGAGTACCCCAATTTGCCACCGGCGTCAGCCATCACAACCCGCCATTTACCGGCGATCGTCAGCCCTGTTACTGGCGAGCGCGGGTGGCCAGCACGGCGCGGGGACGCGCTTGCCAGATGATCTCCAGACCGAGCAGGGCGTAGAGGCTCCAGATGGCCAGCGGATTGAGCCACTCTCCCCCCAGTTGCAGGGTCATCAGGGCGCAACCTGCCAGCAGCAAGGCGACTCCCGGCAGCCGCCAGTGGGCGGGCAGGGGGGCCAGCAGCGCCATCGCCAGCAAAATGCCGAGGCCAAACGGCAGGTTCAGGGCGGTAAAGGCCAGCGCCTGCTGGCCACTCATGCCGGTCAGCAGGGCCAGCAGGGCGCTGCAACAGGCGAGAAAGGTGATGAACTCGAGACGATCGGCAATATAGTCAGCCATCTGTTCGCTACGTGCATGCATGATGTGTCTCCTTCAGTTGATGGTTCAAGTGTGAGGGAGGGACGTTCGCAAAGGCAGCGGGATAATTCGATTGCGCTGAACGAGCAATTCTTAATCACCCGCTACGGCGGGCTTTGGCGTGTGCCGGGCCTGTTAAACCGTGATGATGGGGCGATGCCGACAAACTCTGTCGTGGTGGGTTTCTGGCTGTAAAGAGAGGGGGAGAGGTGACAAATGGTGCCTGATGGCGGGGTGAGCCTTATTCAGGGCAGGTCAGCTCGCTCCCATCGGGAAAGCGGGGCGTCGTCATTGTCACCAAAATGTGTGATTTGTGGTCAACCTCTTAAAAGATATGGCGAATTTGCCAATGGCACCGCGCTGTCGCTGGCCGATGCCTATGTTAGGATAAGGTTCGCCATTTTTCTGGCGCGCATTATTGTGTCACGGCCATGCACTGCATGGCGTGCTGCGCCGCATTCGGGGTTGGCCCGAAGGGGCGCTGGTTTCCTTCACCACAGATTCAGGAATATTGACCTTTGACAGGATGCATTTCATCCCTGCTGGCAGGGCGTTTACTGTCCGGCCCTGCGTTTCGCCGCGGCCTGCGGGTTCTGGGGGTGGGCCTGTTGCTGTCGCTGCTGGCCTCACCCGCGTTTGCCGCCAAGCTCACCTATCAGGTCAAGGGGTTGAAAGGGGAGAACAAGGATAACGTTGAAGCCTACCTCAATGCCCTGCCGGTCTATCAGGAGCGGCAATACCGCCCGGCTCGAGCCAAAATCACCGAGAGCGTGCAAAAGGCGCTGCAGGTATATGGCTACTACCAGCCGAAAATCACCCTGAGTCGCGACAAGAAAACCCCGTCCAAAGTGGTGATTGAGGTGGACAAGGGGGAGCCGGTCATCGTCTCCCGCCTCGATATTCTGCTGGAGGGGGATGCGGGCAGCGACGAGCTTTACAGCGCCCTGCTGGACAAGTTGCCCCTCAAAGAGGGTGAGCCCCTCAATCACGCCAAATATGAATCCATCAAGGCCGATCTCGGCAGCCTTGGACTGGCCCGCGGTTACTTTGATGCCAAGCTGAGCAAGAGTCAGGTCAAGGTGTTCCCGGACAAGGGGACGGCAGAGATCTTTATTCTGTTCGAATCGGGCCATCGCTACCGTTTTGGCGAGATCCGCTACGATGCCACCCCCGAAGCGCTTCACCTTATTCGCCCGCTTATCAACATCAAGAGCGGCGACCCCTATCTCGCCATCCGTCTGGCCGAGATGTCGCAGGATGTCTCCTCCACCAAGCTGTTCCGTCAGGTCGATATCAAGCCGGTATTGAGCGAGGCGAGCAACTATCGGGTACCCATCGCGGTGACGCTGGATAACCGGGTCGATCACGAAATTGAGACCGGTATCGGTTATGCCACCGACGTGGGGCCGCGGATGAGTGCCACCTGGGAGAAGCCCTGGGTCAACCGCTATGGCCACCGTCTCTTTGCCACCGCCAAGGTGTCTGCGCCGGAGGCAGAGCTCAGCTTCGACTATCAGATCCCGGTGGGTAACCCGCTGCGGGACTACTACTCCATCCAGACCGGTTACCAGTACAAGGACAACAACGATACCCGCTCCGATCTCACTACCATCGGTGTGCACCGCTGGACGCGACGGCCGGAGAGCTGGGATCGGGACGTCTTTATCCGGCTGGAGAACGAGATCTATACCCAGGGTGCCGACGAGGGGAACAGCTTGCTGCTGATCCCTGGGGTCTCCTGGTCCCGACTGCGGGTGCGCGGCACCCTGGTACCCGATTGGGGGGATCGCCAGCAGCTGACGCTGGAGTTCTCCGATCCCAGATGGGGTTCTGACATCAGCTTTATGCGGGTGTGGGGACGCAGCAAGTGGCTGCGAACTCTTGGCGATAACCACAGATTCCTGATGCGGGCCGAGCAGGGGGCCATCATAGGTGACAGCTTCTCGCTGGTGCCGCCGTCTTTGCGCTTCTTTACCGGTGGCGATCAGACGGTGCGCGGCTTTGGTTACGAGAGCATCTCCCCCACCGGGCCGGATGGCAAGCTGACCGGTGGCCGCTACACCAGCGTGGCCAGTCTGGAATACAACTACCGCTTCAGCGAGAAGTGGCTGGGGGCCATGTTTGTGGATGGCGGCACCTCCACCACCGATTACAGCGAGCCCTGGAAAATAGGTACCGGCGTCGGTGTGCGTTGGGTCACCCCCATCGGTCAGGTTAGGCTGGATCTGGCGGTCGGGGTATCGGAGGAGGACAAGCCCTTGCGGCTGCATTTCGCATTGGGGCCTGAATTATGATGTTGTCTAAACGCTTTTTTCTTTGGCCGCTGCGGCTGTATCTTGCGCGGGGGTCTGCATTGTGATCTGGCTAAAACGCATTTTTCTCTGGCTGATGGGGCTGGTGTTCCTGCTGCTCATCGGCGTCAGCCTGCTGGGCTTTACCCATCAGGGCAACAAGTGGCTGTGGCAACAGGCCAAGGGGGCGCTGCCCTCTCTCAAGGGTGAGCTGGTGGCCGGTCAGCTTGGCTATGGCTGGACCCTGGAAGGGGCGGGCTGGCAGGATGAGCTGGTGGATGTGACGGTGGATCGCGCCGTGCTCGACTGGGATCTCGGCAAATTGCTGCAGGGCAAGCTCTGGATAAAATCCCTGGCGGTGACCCATCCGGTGGTCAAGGTAGCCGACTCCGAGCCTGCTCCGGAAGAGCCTTCCGAACCCTTTGTCTGGCGCCCGCTGCCACTCAAGATCCAGGTCGACAGCCTCAAGGTGGCCGATCTCGCTCTGGCAGTGCCCGGTGTGGCTGTGACGCTGGGGTCCCTCGATATCGGCGCCACCCTCAACCGCAAGGGGCTGATCGTGCGCGGCCCGGTGCTCGATAACTTGAAGGTGACGCTGGATGACGCGGCACCCGCCAGCGCAGCCAAATCCGCCAAGCAGCCAGCCGCTAACGAGAAGCAAGCCGGTGCTGCGGTTGCTCGTACCGACAAGGCCAGCGCCAAGACCGTCAACCAAGGCAAAGAGGCGCCAGCTGCGAACACGGCAAAGGCTGCCCCCGTTCTCCTGCCCGCCATTCATCTTCCTTTCCCCATTCAGTTGGAAGGGGTCAATGCGACCCGGGTGCAATATAAGCAGGGCGAGCTGATCGAAGGGCTCGACAAGTTGCTGCTGTCGGCCACCGCCGCCGATGATCGCATCGAGGTGCGCGAGCTCTCGCTGCGCCACGCCATGGCCGATCTGGCGCTCAAGGGACACATCCAGCTCAGTGACGACTACCCGCTGGCGGTGACCCTGGATGCCAAGGCCCGCAAGGGGCTGCTGGATGGCGAGCTGCAGGGTGAGCAGGCCACGCTGGCGCTGAGCGGTTCGGTCGGTAGGCTGGGGCTGGCGTTGTCGGCCAAGGGACCGGTTGTCGCCAATCTCAAGGGCTCGCTGGCCGCTCTCGACCCGGATCTCCCTTTTGATATGGCCCTCGACTGGAAGAGCCTCGGCTGGCCTCTTCATAAGCCTGCCAAAGATGAGCCGAGCTATCGGTTGGACAAGGGGAGCCTGACCGCCAAGGGCAAGCTCTCCGGCTATCAGTTTGCCCTCAATACCTCCGGCAAGGGGACCGATGTCCCCCCCTTCAAGCTTGCACTGGACGGGAAGGGGGATCTGGAGCGGCTCAGCAAGATCGCTTTGCAGCTTAATGCCCTCAAGGGGGAGCTGAAGCTCGATGGCAAGCTCGCCTGGAACAAGGGGATCGAGTGGCAGGGAACCACCCTGTTCAAGGGGATCAATCCGGCCGAGCTGCTGCCTGAGCTGAAAGGGACGCTGGCCGGTGAGCTGGAGAGCCGTTTCGTGATGAACGAGGCGGGCCACTGGGAGCTGAAACTGCCCAAGCTCAAGGTGGATGGCAAGCTCAACCAGTACCCGCTGGCCCTCAAGGGGGAGCTCAGCGGCAACGACAAGATGGAGTGGCTGATCCCGGCGCTCTCGCTGCAAAGTGGCCCCAACCAGTTGCAGGCCAAGGGCAGTATCAGCAGCGCCCAGTGGAAGCTCGATGCCAACCTGCAGGCTCCCCAGCTGGGGGGCATCTATCCCGGCCTGAAAGGGGATATCAAGGGACAGGTGAAGGTCAGTGGCAATCAGCAGACGCCAAAAATCGATGCGGATCTCGCCTCCGACCGGCTCTACTATGCCGGCACCGACCTGAAGGGCATTAGCCTCAAGGGCAATGCGGTGATCGGCACCAAACCGGCCGGTGAGCTCGCGCTGTTGGTGGCGCAGTTGAAACAGGGTGAGACCAAGCTCAGCCAGCTGGCCCTGAACCTCAGCGGCGATATCAGTCAGCATCTGTTGACTCTGACCATGAAGGGTGACCCTGTTGCCGCCAACCTCAAACTGGGTGGCGGCGTGCGCGGGGATCACTGGCGCGGGGCGCTCTCCGAGTTGCAGCTGAAAACCCCGCTGCGCCGTTGGGACTTGAGTTCCCCGTGGGCGCTGGATCTCGATCTGCCGCGTCAGCGGCTGGCGATGGGGGATCTCTGCCTCGGCTCCCAGGGGGCCAGCCTCTGCGTCAAGGGGAGTCAGGTCTCCGCTGCCCAGGGCACTCTGGAGTTTGCCCTGAGCGAGTTTGATCTCAAGCGGCTGCGCCCCTGGTTACCGGACAACTTCCGCTGGCAGGCAATGCTCTCGGCCGATGGCCGCGCCAGCTGGCGTGGCAATCAGCCGACCCTGCATGCGGTGGTGCGCACCACACCGGGCACTTTTGTGGCCGATGGCCTCAAAACCGACTATCAGCAGTTGGCTCTGGCTCTGGATTTCGAGCGGCAGCAGGCGGCCATTCGCCTCGATTTTGCCTCGAAGCAGATCGGCAATATCGATACCGACTTGCTGATCAGGGAACCTGCCGGTCGCGGTCTGCTCGGTGGTCAGCTCAAGTTTGACGATCTCAAGCTCAATACCTTCGCGCCACTGATCCCGGAGGTGCGCTCCCTGCAAGGGATCATCTCCGCCGATGCCCGTTTCGACGGCACGCTGGCGGCGCCACTGCTGTTTGGTCAGCTCAACCTGCGTGACGGTGAAGTGCAGACTCACTCCGACATGGTGACCCTGACCAAGCTGGTGACCCGCCTCAAGATCGAGGGCAACCGCGCCGAGCTCGATGGCTCCATGCTGGTGGGCAAGGGACCGCTGGCGTTGGGCGGCTGGCTCAGCTGGGCCAAGATGCCGGTGACCGGCAGCCTCACCATTCAAGGCAAGGATCTGGAGGCGCAATATCCGGGCATGGGCCGGGTCAGAGTCTCGCCCGATATCGCGGTGTCGCTGGGTGAAGAGACCCGCATTACCGGTCAGGTGGATATTCCCTGGGCGCGCATTCTGGTCAAGAGCCTGCCGGATTCGGCGGTGGCGGTCTCCGACGATGTGACCGTGGTCTATGACGATCTGCCCCCGGCTCCCAAGCAGGCCAGTCTGCCGCTGGCGATGAAGGTGGCGATCCGCCTTGGCAACGATGTGAAGCTTGATGCCATGGGACTGAAGACCGATGTCTCCGGCGGTCTCAATATCCGTCAGGATCCCGAGAAACCGCTGGCAGGCAACGGCCAGCTGGTGCTGACCAACGGCCGCTTCAAGGCCTATGGTCAGAACCTCATCATCAAGGAGGGGCGTATCCTCTTCTCCGGTCCGCTGGATCGCCCATTCCTCAACATCGAGGCCAACCGGGATCCCGATACCATCGAGGGTCAGGTGACGGTCGGGGTGCGGGTGACCGGCCCTGCCAGCAAGCCGGAGATCACTGTCTACTCCGAGCCGCAGATGGCGCAGTCGGAACAGCTCTCCTATCTGCTGCGTGGCAAAGGGTTGCAGACCGGCGGTGAGGATGGCGGTTTCAACGGTCTGCTGGTGGCCGGCGCGGTGAGTCAGGCGAATGGCGTGGTGTCGAGTATCGGCGAGTCGCTGGGGATGAGCGATGTCTCTCTCGATACCGCGGGCAGTGGCGACAACACCCAGGTGACCCTGTCGGCCTATCTGCTACCGGGCTTGCAGTTCCAGTACGGGGTCGGGGTTTTCAGCCCCATCGCCGAATTCAAGCTGCGCTACGAGGTATTGCCACGGCTCTATCTGCAGGCGATGAGCGGGGTGGCTCAGGCGGTTGATATCTTCTATCGCTTCACCCTGTAACGCTTCATCCCGTAACTGGGCTGATATGAACGTAAACGGGAGGCGCAGGCCTCCCGTTTTTTTATTGCGCGATCGGCTGCAGGTAAATGGCGATAAGGGACTGGAGTGCAGAGGGAGAATGGATTGCTGCGGGCTATAAATGCGAAAACCCGGCGCCAAGCCGGGTTTTCTGAATGATGGTGGAGGGAGAAGGATTCGAACCTTCGAAGGCAGAGCCGTCAGATTTACAGTCTGATCCCTTTGGCCGCTCGGGAACCCCTCCACGGGGTATTGCTTTCAAATTGTCGCACTTGAAATGGTGGAGGGAGAAGGATTCGAACCTTCGAAGGCAGAGCCGTCAGATTTACAGTCTGATCCCTTTGGCCGCTCGGGAACCCCTCCACAAGTGCGAGGCGCATACTAACAGATCTTCCGGTTTTGTGAACCCCCAAGCAGGATTTTTCCATTAAAAGAATTGGATTTGTGGCCGATAACCAGTGAAATCGCCATTTTCGAGAGTTATCTCATGCTGCCCAGTTCAATCCGTAATCACCTGCTCGTCGATGAGGGCCAGTTGGGACAGCGCCTCAACCGTGACCTGCAGCATGGGGATCGGGCGGATTTCCGGTTGCATCTGGCCCTGCTGACCGACGCGGTGGAGGAGCAGCCCTGGTTTGATGCCAAACCGGTGGCCACTCCCCAGAGCCGTGACTGGCGTCTGCACTTTGCGCTGAGACCGGCAGAGGTGCTGGTGGCTGAAGGGGCGGGGAGTGACTGCAGTGCCATCAATGAGCGGCTGCAGCAGGGGGGAAGCATGGTGGATGTGCGGCTCTGGCTGGCGCTGCAAACACCGCCGCTGGCGGTCAAACAACCGCTGCTGGATGAGGCTGTCTACGACAACCTGTCGCCGCTGGCGCGGGAGCGGTTGCAAGGAAAGCTGGCCGATATGCCACGCCAGGAGGATCCGCTGGTATTGCTGCCGATCCTCAATCGTTTGCAAGAGGGGGTGGATACCCGGTTGCACTGGCTCAGTTGATGGCGCCTGTTCACTGACGTAACGCAACGCTTGTGGTGTAAATCACAGGCAACAAAAAGGCGGGTGACCCCGCCTTTATGCTCTTTGGAATTTTTAGCCTTGCGGCATGCAATCAAGCGTCAGCTTCATCCGGTTGCGGCTGCTCTTTGAGCGCTGCGTTGGCACGACGGGCAATCGGCTTTTCGGTGTGACGGTTGAGTTGGCGCTCCAGTTTTTGCCCCAGTTCGTTGATGGCGGCGTAGAGATCCTCATGCTCTGCCTGGGCAAACAGTTTGCCGTTGGGGATGCCAGCACTGGCTTCGACAGTGAACATCAGACGCTCTTTGGAAACAATCACATGGGGTGTGATGAGAGGCACCTGAAGACGTTCGAGCTTTTCAAAACGGGATTCGATGCGCTCGCGGATAGCCGGGGTGATGTCGATGATTTTGCTGGTAATTTCGATTTTCATATTGGCCCCCTTCGGGTCGTCTTGCTTGTGTCTTCACCTTCAGATTACTCATTGGTAAAGATTGAAATGTGATCCATGTCACATAACCTTCCCTTGGCTATTCAGCAACTTATAAATTGTGATCTTTTCCGGTTTCGTGCCAAAAACAGCTTGAGCTCCATGAAACTGGCAGGCAGTATGACGGGAATAGGATCGTTTCTGTCCCTTCTTGGCAGCACTTCGTGTCGACCTCATGTCCGGTTTCCACTGCTTGATATCGCATGTTTGTACTCTTCCCTCGCAACCTCTGATCTGATGAGCGGATGCAGGGGGCGTTGCTATGCCTGATTGGACATCAAACGTGGTTGGTTGTTGTGTTGGAGTGGTAAATGAAGCAGCAGGCCACGCAAGTCATGTGGTTTTTCGATCGGCAACATGATCAGTGGAGTCTCTCTGATCAGGGGGCCTACCAGCAGTGGCAAGGGGAGGGCAATCATCCCTGGGCCGCTCGCCTGTTACCGGAAGATGAGGCAGGTTTTACCGACTTTCTCGTCCGGCTTCATGAATCACATCTGCCTGAACAGTTCATCGGTCATCTGAAAGATGATCAGGGGCAGCTCAACCATGTGCTCTGGAGCGGCCAGTTTGTGCCCACCCAGCAGATCTGCTGTGGCTGGCTGGCCCCGCTCGACAGTGCCAACAGTGCTGTCTCCTCCCTCAACCTCTCTTTGCCGTTGCTGCAAACCACCCTGCTCACCCAGTTGGCGCAGGCGCTCTCTGCCCGAACCGGGCTCGATTTCTTCAATACCCTGGTCAGCCAGCTGGCTCATATTCTCAAGGTGGATGCGGTCTGGGTGGGGGAGTTGTGCGGTGCCGACCGGGTCAAAGTGCTGGCCGCCGACGGGCTGGCGCAGAAGGACTATCCGCTGGCGGGCTCCCCCTGTCAGGAGCTCTACAAGCAGGGGGCCATCTGTTTCGAGGTGATCGACGAGTCGCAGGAGTATCAACCCTGGCTGGCGGCCGGGCAGACTTATTATGGTCAGCCGCTGTTTGATGCCAGAGGCCAACTTCTGGGCCATCTGGCGCTGCTCTATTCGGCCCCGGCAGATACCAGCAATCTCACCTCGGTGCTCAATACCTTCTCGGTACGGATGGTGGCCGAGCTGGAGCGTCTGCAATCCGATGCCCAGATGCGCCTCTCTGCCGTTGCATTCGAGACCCACGAAGGGATCATCATTACGGATCCGGGGTTCAAGATCCTGCGGGTCAACAACGCCTTCAGCCAGATCACCGGCTTCGACAGCCAGTCGGTGCTGGGCCTGCATCTGGAAGAGGATCTCTGGCCCAATCTGGGGGGGCTCGGCTACGAGCTCAATACCCTCAGCCGTTGGCAGGGGGAGACCCAGCGTCGCCATGTCGATGGTCACACCTATCCCCAGTGGGAGATAGTGACACCGGTGCAGGATGAAAAAGGGGTGATCAGCCACTTTGTCATCTGCTTCGAGGATATCTCCGAGCGCAAGGCGGCCGAGCGGCGCATTCAGGATCTCGCCTATTACGACGAGCTGACCGGATTGCCCAATCGCCGTCAGTTGCACGAGACCCTGGTGCAAACCTTCAACGAGGCGACCCGCGACGGTCTGATTGGCGCGCTGCTCTTTATCGATCTCGATCACTTCAAGACCATCAACGACTCCCTCGGCCATGCCACCGGTGACTGGCTGCTCAAGGAGGTCGCCGCCCGTCTCAAACGGTTGGTGAGACAGGGGGATTGTCTGGCCCGCCTCGGCGGTGACGAGTTTGTGTTGCTGCTGCCATCGCTCTCGGCCAGCCCGCCCCAGGCGGAGATGCAGGCCGATATCATTGCCGAACGGCTTATCACCGAGATTGCCGCTCCTTATACCTATGTGGGGCAAGTGCTGCACATCGGCGCCAGTGTCGGCATTACCCTGTTTCCGGATCGGGAGCAGGGGGTCGATGATCTGCTCAAGCAGGCGGATACCGCCATGTATCAGGCCAAGTCCGCTGGCCGCAAGACCCGTCGCTTCTTCGATGCCTCGATGCAGCAGCAGGCGGATCGCCGTCTGCTCATTCACAACGAATTGCGCAACGCCCTCAGCCAGCAAGAGCTGACACTCTACTATCAGCCCCAGCATATGGTCGATGGCGGCGATATCATCGGTGTCGAGGCGCTCATTCGCTGGCAGCCGGCCGGTCGCTCGCTGGTCTCACCGGCCGAATTTATTCCCATTGCCGAGGAGACGGACCTGATTGTCGATATCGGCAACTGGGTGCTGCACGAGGCGTGCGCCCAGTATGTGCTGTGGGAGGAGAACGGCATCCACATTCCGCAGATCTCGGTCAACGTCAGTGCCAAGCAGTTCCATGCCACCGATTTTGTCGAGCGGATCCACGATGTGCTGGCGCAAACCGGCATGGATCCGGCCTGCCTCAATCTGGAGATCACCGAGTCCGTGGTGCTGGGTCATGCCGAGGACACCATCAGCAAGATGACCGAGCTCAAAGAGCTCGGCATCAGCTTTGCCATTGACGATTTTGGCGCCGGTTACTCCTCCCTGAGCTACCTCAAGCGGCTGCCTGCCGATGAGCTCAAGATCGACCGCTCCTTCATTCAGGACATCCCGAAAGATGGTGACAACATGGCCATCGTCGAGGCGGTGATCGCCATGGCGCGACATATGGGGTTCAACGTCACGGCGGAAGGGGTGGAGTCCCGTCAGCAACTGGAGTTTCTTAAGGCGCAGGGGTGCAGTTTCTATCAGGGCTATCTCGCCTCCAAGCCGCTGCCGGTGCCCTATCTGGAGAAATATGTACAGCGGCTGACCAGACCGGAGCAACTGCGCGAAATGCAGCTGAGTGAGGCAGAAAAATAGTCCCTGCTCCCCGCTGTAGCGCTGCTCGGCAACGGGTAGAATGAGAGGCAGTAGACCCACCGCCACCGGGCGGTGTATTGCCCTCAATGGAGATGTTCAGTGAAAGCTGTATGGGGAATTGTTTTGTCGGCGCTGTTTGTGCCGACCCTGATGGCGCAGACTGCCGACCAGACGCTCTACCGTCAGGCGTATGACGCCGTACGGGCCAATGATCAGGCCCGTTTCCAGCAAATTCGTGCCCGTTTGACCCATTATCCCCTGTTGCCCTATCTCGACTACTATCAGCTCGCCTTTCGTCCGGGGGCGGCCGATTACAACGATGTGACCCGCTTTATCCGCCAGCATGGAGATACCCCCCAGTCCAACCGGCTGGAGCGCAGCTATCTGACCTATCTGGCCCAGAGCCAGCAGTGGTCGCAGTTCCTGCGCTTCTATCCGGCCAAGCCGAGCTCCACCGATCTGCTCTGCATGCACTATCAGGCGCTCTATTACACTGGCAAGCCGAAAGAGGCGTTGCAGGGGGCGGGCAAGATCTGGATGAGTGGCCAATCGCGCCCCGATGCCTGTTCCCCGCTGTTCCAGCTGTGGCAAGCATCCGGTCAGCGAACCCAGGAGAAGATCTGGCAGCGGATGACGCTGGCGTTCGAGGCGGAAAACCCCAATCTGATCCGCCACCTTGGCGCGACCCTGGGTAGCGGCTTACAGAGCTATGGCGATCAGATGGTGACCCTGTTCGAGCAGCCCGCCAAGGCGATGAACCCGGCCTATTTCAGCAGCAATCCCTATTCCCGCAAGCTGCTCTCCCTAGGCTTGACCCGCTATGCCAATCAGGAGCCTGAGTCGGTGCTGCGCCAGCTTGCGCTGTTTCGCAGCCGTTTCGGCCTGACCCAGGCCGAGGTGAAACCGGTAGAGCGTGCCATTGCCCGCCGCCTGCTGCTGGATCGCTCTATTGCCCAGCGTAGCTGGGTTGACAGCACGGTGAAAAAGCTGGCGGATCCCGACATTACCGAGCTGCGGGCGCGACTGGCCATCTGGGAGCAGGATTGGCGTAGCCTCTCCGGCTGGGTGAAGATGATGCCGATGGCCCGTCAGAAAGAGGATCGCTGGCGCTACTGGATGGCGCGCTCCCTTGAAGTGCAGGGGCAGCAAAAACCGGCGCGGGATCTCTATCTGGAGACCGCCAACCTGCGCGGTTTCTACGGCTTTATGGCCGCCCAGCGCACCGGGGTGCCCTATCGCATCAAGAACCAGAGCGTCAAGCATGTACCGGACTGGCGTACTGCCAGCCAGCGCTGGCCCTTCCTGTTGCGGGTGCGCGAATTGCTGTCGATGAACGAGATTGCAGCGGCCCGCTCGGAGTGGATCCACAACATGGATCGCAATCCGGTGGCCCAGCGTATCGAGTTTGGTCATATCGCCCTCAATCAGGGTTGGCACGAGCTGGCCATTCTCGCCAGCATTCGCGCCGAAGCGTGGGATGCTCTCGACCTGCGCTTCCCGCTGCCGCTCAAACGCACCTTCTCCCAGATGGCGCAAGAGCGCACCATGAACACCAGCTTGCTCTATGCCATCTCCCGTCAGGAGAGTGCCCTCTATCCGCTGGCCCAGTCGCCGGTGGGGGCGCGGGGTCTGATGCAGCTGATGCCTGCCACCGCCAAAGAGACCGCCGGCAAGCTGGGGGTACCCTATCGCAACGAGCAGCAACTGTTTGATCCGACGATGAATATTCGTCTGGGGAGCGCCTATCTCAAGCGCTTGCTGGATGTCTATGATGGCAACCGGATCCTGGCCGCGGCCGCCTACAACGCCGGGCCGGGACGGGTAAAACGCTGGCGAGAGCAGAGTGACAACAAGCCGATGGATGTCTGGGTCGAGAGTATTCCCTACAAGGAGACCCGCAACTACGTGCAAAACGTGTTGTCGTTCGATCTTATCTATCAGCACAAGTTGCAGCAGCCGCTGCGCTTCATGTCGGAGCGGGAGCTCAATCACGCCTATTGAGTCGGGGCCGCCAGCCGGCCCCTGTTTTCAAATTTCCCTGCTGCCGGGTATCATCGGGTAAGGTTTTGTTACTAAAGGAAACATGTCCGGTGACCTGGCTCCGGGAATTGCATCAGGCCGCAGGGTATACTCGGGCGTCGGCATCGACAGGTTCCCCCACAATAAAGGAATGGATAGTGGCAACGATTAAAGACGTTTCTCAGCTGGCAAATGTGTCTATCTCCACCGTGTCGCGGGTTATCAACAACACGGCACAGGTAGCACCGGAAAAGCGTGAGGCCGTACTGGCGGCCATGAAGGAACTGAATTTTCGACCCAACAGTTTTGCCCAAGCACTGGTCAGCAAGCGTTCCAACTGCATTGGCGTGCTGGTTGGCGACCTCTGCGGCGGCCCCTTCTTTGCCCAGATGATGCGTGGCATCGAAACCATGGTCGATCAGGCCAACAAGTTCACCATCGTTATGTCTGGCAACCATGATATCGCGCGCGAGCGTCACGCCATTCAGGCGCTGCTGCAGCGTCAGTGTGATGCGCTGATCCTGCACAGCAAGGCGCTCCCGGACGAGGAGCTGAGCGAGCTGGCGGCAGGCTCTACCCCCATCGTTTTCATCAACCGTCAGGTACCGGGCTTTGAGGATCGCTGCGTCTGGCTCGATAACCAGGCGGGGATCACCACCGCGTGCCAGCACTTGCTGGATGCTGGTCATCGCAACATCGCCTTTATCACCTCCGATGATGAAGAGTTTGTCGATGGTCAGCAGCGGATGGCCGGTTACACCCAGACTCTTGCCAGAGCCGGGATCGCCTTTGATCCTGCTCTCGTCAGCCGCGCCTTTGCCGACGAAAATGGCGGCTATGTGGCGATGAGTGAACTGCTGGCGCGCGGTGTCGAGTTCACTGCCGTGCTCGGTTTCAACGACGGTATGGTGGCGGGGGCGATCTCTTGCCTGCTGGAGCGGGGTTACAAGATCCCGCAGCAGGTGTCAGTGGTGGGGTTCGACGATATCCCCTACGCCCGCTACATCTATCCCAAGCTCACCACGGTGCGCTACCCCATCGAGGAGATGGGCAGCCGCGCCGCCGAGCTGGCGCTGCGTCTGCTCGATCACAAGCCGGTGGACGGCCTGGCGCTCAAGTTTGAAGCCCAGCTGGTGGAGCGTGAGTCAGTCGCCTGACGAGTGTCAGACAGCGAACAACAAGGTGGCCCCATCGGGGCCACACTCTTTTCTGCGTTATCTCTCTAATCCGCCATTTATCCCGCCAGGGCGACCCGCTGCTGACGGCGCGCCTCTACCCCTTCTGCCACCATATCGAGCAGTTGCCTTGTCTGTTCCCAGCCGATGCAGCTATCGGTGATCGACTGGCCGTAGCGCAGCGGTTTGCTGCCAATCTCCTGACGCCCTTCGCAGATAAAACTTTCCACCATGATGGCGGCGATGGCATGGCTACCAGCACCCAGCTGGTCGGCAATGTCACGGGCAACCAGCAGCTGGCGGGCATGCTGCTTCTGGCTGTTGCCGTGGCTGCAATCGATCATCAGCCGGGGTGACAGATGATGCTGGCGCAGCAGCTCGCCAGCCTCTGTCACATGATTGCTCTGATAGTTGGGCTGGCGGCCACCGCGCAGGATCAGATGACAGTCGGGGTTGCCATGGCTGCGCACCAGTGCCAGCTGGCCATCACCGGAAGGCTGGGTATAGAGGTGGGCCGCTCGGCTGGCGAGGATTGCCTCGACTGCGATCCGGATATTGCCGTCGGTACCGTTTTTAAAACCGATGGGGCAGGGGAGGGCCGAGGCCAGCTGGCGGTGGAGCTGAGATTCGGTGGTGCGGGCACCGATGGCGCCCCAGCTGATGAGATCCCCCAGATAGAGCATGCTGGTGAGATCGAGAAATTCGGTGGCACAGGCGAGCCCTTCCTGTCCAAGGGCCAGCAGTAGCTCCCGGGCCAGGGATAGGCCCTTTTCCAGCCGATCGCTGCCATCGAGGTCGGGATCGAAGATAAATCCTTTCCAGCCGAGCGTCGTGCGCGGCTTTTCGAAATAGGTGCGCATCACCAGTTGCAGCTGCTCCCCGTATTGGCCCTGCAGTTCAGCGAGCCGGCCACCATAGTCGCGGGCGGCTACCGGATCGTGAATGGAGCAGGGGCCGATCACCAGCAGTAGGCGATCATCCTCTCCCTGCAGAATATGGCGGGCTTGCTGGCGGCTACGAGCGATCTGGCGAGCGAGCCGTGCCGGACAGGGTCTGGCCTTTAACATCTCGTCAGGGGTGGGCAATGTGGCAAGGGGTGAAGCATTCAGAAGTGAGGTGAACATGAGCGATCCTGATGAAAATGGAAATCTGCATGCTCTTTGCTGTCCAGTGGGGATCTTCCCCTTATTTTCTTGGTTAACAGAGCGCGGGCATGGGCCCGCGCTCTGTTATATCGGCCTTGGCTACCTTAGAAGCGGGCTGAGCCGCTGACGTAGTAGCTGCGACCCGGTTCGACGTTCTGGAAGACGGTGTCTTTCTCTTGCAGGCGCACGTCGGTCAGGTTGGTGATCCCCAGTCGCAGGTCAAAGTTCTCGGTGACCTTGAAACCGGTGCCGAGATCGAAGGTCTGATAGCTGGGCAGCTTGTGCAGCACCACGGCCTTGTTGACGGTCTGCTCGGCAAACTGGGTGCCGGTGTAGGTGGTGCCGACAAAGGTATTGACCCGCTCGGTGGCCTGCCAGGTGATCTTGGCGTTGGCCTTGTGCTCCGGCCGCTCGGGCAGAGCCTGGCCCTGATCGCCTTCAGCCTTGAGGTAGGTGTAGTTGGCGCCGAGGTTGATATCGTCGGTCAGATCGAGCCTGCCGGTCAGCTCCAGCCCCTTGGTGGTGGCTTTCTCCAGGTTGTACCAGGTGCGGTCAGTGGAGTTCGGCAACTGCTTGAAGGTGAGCATGTCGTCGATGTCGGAGTAAAACAGGGTGGCGCTGGTTTCCCAGATCCCTTCTCCTGCGATCACTCCCAGCTCGTAGTTGGTGCTGGTTTCCGGCTTGACCTTGTCGCTGCCATAGATGCGGCAGCTGCCGCCACAGCTCTCGATGCTGTAACCGTTGGAGTACTGATGCGGTGCCGGTGCCTTGAAGGCTTGGCTGACCCCACCCTTGACGGTCACCAGCTCGTTCATCTCATAGACCAGATAGCCGCGCGGGGTGAAGTGGCTGCCGTAGATCTCGTGGTGATCGTAACGGCCGCCCAGCGTGAAGGTCAGGCTGTCGGTCAGGCCAATTTCGTCCTGAGCGAACAGCGCCTCTTGGGAGTGACTCTCTTTGCCGCCGATATCCTTGTAGCTCACCGCATCCACCAGCTCCCGATCCAGATATTCACCACCCAGGGTCAGGTAGTGGTTGGCCAGCGCTAGGTTGGTATAGCCCTTGAGGGTCAAGGTGTTCTCTTCCAGCTCCCGCTGCTGCGGGGCAGAGTAGCTGGTGTTGAAGTCGTCGATCTGGGAGGTCTCGTAGTTGGCCATGACGGTGGTGTCACCCCAGCTCCAGTTCCCCTTGTGGGTCAGAGCAAACAGGTTGCGATCGTTTTGCTGCTGGCGGCTGTGCAGCTTGTTGCCGGTTTTGCGGAAGATATCGAGAGGCCGCTCATCCTGGTTGTAGAGGTAATCCAGCTCGAAGCGCTGCTGCTCATCTACCAGCCAGCTCAGGGTAGAGGCGAAGTTGCGGGTCTGTTTGGCTTCGATAAGGGGGATACCGTCAGCGGCTTCGGTGGGGGTCCAGGCTTGACGATCATACACCTCGCCGTTCATCCGGATCAGCAGGTTGTCGGTCAGTGGGCCGGTAAAGCCCAGGTTGGTTCTGTGCTGATCGCCGCCATCCTTGCCCTCGATGGCTTTGAAGTCGGCATCGGCCGCCCCTTGCCAGGTTTTGCCCGGCTGCTTGGTGATGATGTTGATGACACCACCGATGGCATCGGAGCCGTAAAGTGCCGACATGGGGCCACGGATCACCTCGACCCGCTGGATCATGCCAAGGGGAACCGGAGTGTTGTCGAAGTTGCCGCCGCGCCATAGGGCATTGGAGGAGGAGAGGCGTTTGCCATCCACCAGCACTAGCGTGTATTTGCCCGACATGCCGCGAATGCCGATATCGCTGCGGCCATTGGTGTCAGCTTCTGCCTGAATGCCCACTTCGTGGCGCAGCAGGTCGGCAAGGTCATTGACCGGTGCGGCTGCGATCTGTTCTGCGGTGATGACAGAGATGGAGGCTGGTGCCGAGCGGGTATTGTGCGCCGTGGTGGTGACAGTGATCACTTCATCGGCTTGAGGCGTGTTGCTGGCGGCGATCGCTTGCTGGGTCAGCAGGGTGACTATGGTGGTGGCCAGCAGGCTGGGAGCAATAAAACGGGAGGTTGAGGATTTCATTATTTACATCTTCCATAATATACAAATGATAAGCGTTATCATTATCAAGTTGAATTTGCTCCGATCGCAACTCTTTTTTATCGGCGAAGTTCAGTTTCGTTCGTCACCCGCTTTTGACTAAAATGAAGTTAATGAAATTGATTCTCATTTGTATTGATCGTTTTTTCGCTCCTTGTTAGGATGCCGTTCACCCTGATATCTGGTGAGCCAAATGACTCACTTTAAGTCGTGTCAGGCAGTGATTCATTCCAAGGAGTAGCACCGTCATGTGTGACCATGCACTGGAAGGAGAGTGGCCCGCCACAGCGGCCGGGCTGGATAAAGTGTGCTGTTTTGCCAGCGGTGACAGGGTTCTGGTCGCTTCCGGTATTCACGACAGTTTTACCGGCATCCCGCCGGAGAAGCTCCTCGCCCATCTGCGTCTGTTGCGCCAGCAGGGGATGGTCAATCCCATCGCCATCGGCGCCATTCCGTTTGATACCCAATCCCCCTGGCATCTGGTGATCCCGGCGCAATCGCAGTGGGTCGCAAGGGATGCGCTGTTGCCTGCCCGCTGTTGCCAGCTCCATGGCGAGGTGAGTGAAGTGACCGGCTCTGCCCACTATCAGGGGGCAGTGCGGGCAGCGTTGCAGCAGTTCAGCGAGGGGCAGCTCGAGAAGGTGGTGCTGTCGCGCGCCATCGATGTGCAGAGCGCAGAGCAGACCTCACCCGCACACGCCTATGGCTCTCTGCTGGCCCAGAATCCGGGCGCCTATGTGTTCCAGATCCCGCTGCCGGAGGGGGAGACCCTGCTTGGCGCCAGCCCCGAGCTGCTGGTATCGCGCAGCGAGATGGCGGTTGTGAGCAATCCGCTGGCGGGCTCCCGTCCGCGCCACGCGTTTTCCGATCAACAGGCGGCCAGCGCCGAACTGCTGGGGGCGCAGAAGGATCGCTATGAACATGCGCTGGTGGCCGATGCAGTCGCTACGGCCCTCGCTCCCTTCTGTCGCGAGCTGGATGCGCCCGCGGAGCCGCAGGTGATCGCGACCCCTACCATGTGGCACCTCTCGACCCGCATCGCCGGGCGGCTCCATGAGCCTTCTCCCGTGCTGGCACTGGCGCTGGCGCTGCACCCGACACCGGCGGTGTGCGGCACACCGCTCTCGGCTGCGCGTCAGGCCATCGCTCGGCTCGAGGGGTACGATCGCCGCTTCTACTGCGGCGCCGTTGGCTGGATGGATGCCGATGGCAATGGCGAGTGGGTGGTTACCATCCGCTGTGGCGTGCTGGCTGGCAGGCAACTGCGGCTCTATGCCGGCGCCGGGGTGGTGGTGGGCTCTTCGCCCGAAGCGGAGTGGCAGGAGACCGCCGCCAAGCTTGGCACCATGCTGCGGGCGTTTGGCCTCGAGAGCCGGGAGCCGGAGGTAACCGCATGAAGCCGCTGGTGCCCTTTACCCCCTGGCCCGCCGAGCTGGCCGCTCACTACCGGGCACAAGGGTGGTGGCGCGGACAACCGCTCACCGCCCTGCTCGATGACTCTGCCGAACGTTATTCCGAGCGCACGGCTCTGATCTGTGGCGAACGCACCCTCAGTTATGGCCAGTTAAAGCGTGAGGTCGATGCACTGGCGGCGCGGCTGGCCGCGCGCGGGCTGGGTCATGGCGATACCGCGCTGGTGCAGTTGCCCAACTGCGCCGAGTTCTATATCTGCTGGTTTGCCCTGATCCGCTGCGGCGTAGTGGCGGTGCATGCCCTCTACAGCCATCAGCGGCGCGAGCTGGTGGCCTTTGCCCGCCAGATTGAGCCCGCCTTGCTGGTACTCAGCCCCTCCCATCCCGGCTTTGCCGGTGAAGCGGGGAGCTTGGCGGCCCTTGATGAGTTGGTATATCCCTCCTGCCAGACACTGCTGTTCGAGCAGGCTGAAGGCTCCGATCTTCAGTCAGGATTTGCATGGTGTCAGCCTGACCCGATAGCCCGTGCTGATGGTTCGCCGCTGACGGCTATCGCGCCAACTCCTACCCCGGCCGATCAGGTTGCCTTTTTCCAGCTCTCCGGCGGCAGCACCGGCACCCCCAAACTGATCCCCCGTACCCACGATGACTATGGCTACAGTGTGCGCCAGAGCGTAGCGGTGTGCGGTTGGGATGAGCGGGTGATCTATCTATGCGCTTTGCCGGCACCTCACAACTTTCCCCTGAGCTCCCCCGGGGCACTCGGGGTGTTTTATGCCGGTGGCTGTGTGGTACTGGCAAAGGATCCCTCTGCTGCAACCTGTCTGCCGCTGGTGCAGCGCCATCAGGTCAACTGGGCGGCGCTGGTGCCACCGGCTCTGGCGCTCTGGCTGGAGGCCGCCAGCCACTATCCGCAGACCTCTCTGGAGTGTGTGCAGGTGGGCGGCGCGCGCCTCAGCCCGGCTCATGCCGATGCGGTAGCGAGCCGCCTCGGCTGCCGCTTGCAGCAGGTGTTCGGCATGGCCGAGGGGCTGGTCAACTACACCCGCACCGAGGATGACCAGTGGCACATCGTCAATACCCAGGGCCGCCCGATGAGCCCGGGCGACGAGGTGGAGGTGCGAGACAGCGACGGGCACCCCTTGCCTGATGGTGAGTGTGGCGAACTCTGGACGCGTGGCCCCTACACCTTTCGCGGCTATTTCAAGGCCGATGCCCACAATCAGCGGGCTTTTGATCGGGACGGTTTCTACTGCACCGGCGATCTGGTCTGCCGCTTGCCCGGCGGTCATCTGATGGTGGTGGGGCGTAACAAGGATCAGATCAACCGGGGCGGGGAGAAGATCGACGCCCTCGAGATTGAAGAGTTGCTGATTACCCATCCAGATGTGCGGCAGGCGGCGCTGGTCGCCATGCCCGATCCCATGCTCGGGGAGCGCAGCTGCGCCTTTCTGATGTGCCGCGAGCCCCTCAATCTGCCCCGCTTGCGCCGTTTCCTGCGCGAGCAGGGGGTGGCCGATTACAAACTACCCGATCGCCTGGTGCTGGTGGAGCAACTGCCCCACACCCCGGTCGGCAAGATAGACAAACAGAGGCTGCGCGAGCAGCTCGCCAAGGAGTGTGCATGACCATTCAATCCCTCGCCGCCTATCCGCTTCCCACCGCTGAGGAGCTGCCCACCGGGCGGGTGAACTGGCCCTTCGAACCGGGCCGCGCCGCCTTGCTGGTCCACGATATGCAGCACTATTTCGTCGACTTCTACGGGGCGGGCAATCCGATGATCAATCAGGTCATCGACCATATCGCCACCCTGATCCGTCAGGCGCGTGCTCTCGGCATGCCGGTGGTCTATACCGCCCAGCCCGCCGAGCAGAGTCAGGCCGATCGGGCGCTGCTCAACGACATGTGGGGGCCGGGGTTGACCCGAGCGCCGGAGCGCCAACCCATCGTTCCGGCGCTGGCCCCCGAGCCGCAGGATACGGTGCTGACCAAGTGGCGCTACAGCGCTTTTTGCCGCTCACCGCTGGCCGAGCTGATGGCCGAATGGGAGCGGGATCAGCTGGTGATCTGTGGCATCTACGGCCATATCGGGGTGATGCAGACGGCGGTCGATGCCTTTATGCGCGATATTCGCCCTTTCCTGGTGGCTGATGCCATCGCCGACTTCTCCCGCGAGGATCACCTGCTGGCGCTCTCCTATGTCAGCCGCAATGCCGGTCGGGTGATTACCGTGGCCGAGGTGATGGCGGCCAGCAAGCGCCCCCTGACTCGGGAGTCACTGCGTGCTCAGGTGCTGGCGCGGCTGCCAGCCGAGATGCAGCAGGAGCAGCCCACCGAGGATGACAACCTGCTCGACTACGGTCTCGACTCGCTGGCGGTGATGGGGCTGGTGGAAGAGTGGCGTCAGCAGGGGCTGGTGGTGGAGTTGGCCGAGCTGGCCCGCACGCCGACCCTGGCTCACTGGTGGGGGCTTCTCTCCCGTCAGCTTCACGTTAGTCAGGCCACGGCTTATCAGGTGGTCAACGAAGATCACGTCAGCGAACCGGAGTGCACCCCATGAGCGAGTGGCAAGGTAGAACCATCTGGGTGACCGGCGCGGCGCAGGGAATTGGCCATGCGGTGGCGCGCACTTTTGCCGAGGCAGGGGCCAGCGTGGTGGCGTTCGATCTGCAACTGGCCGAGGCACTGCCCGGCAACGTGAAGAGGGTGGTGATCGATGTCAGCGACAGCGAGGCCGTGACCCGCTGCTGCGAACAGCTGCTGGATGAGGGGCTGGGGCCCGATGTGCTGGTCAATGTCGCGGGCGTACTGGCGACCGGCAGGCTCGATGAGGTGGATGACGCCCTCTTGCAGCGCACCTTCGCCATCAACACCTTCGCCCCCTTCTATCTGATGCGGGCCCTGACCCTCTGGTTTCAGGGACGGCGCAGGGGAGCCATCGTCAATGTCTCCTCCAATGCCGGTCGGGTACCGAGAGTGGGGATGGGCATCTATGGCGCCTCCAAAGCGGCGCTGACCAGCCTCACCCAAACGGCAGGGCTGGAACTCGCCCCCTATGGGGTGCGCTGCAATCTGGTGTCGCCGGGCTCGACCCGAACCCCGATGCTGTACGGCATGTGGCAGGAGGGGGAGGCAGAGCAGCGCGAAGGGGAGCTGCGCGCCATCGCGGGCCTGCCCGGGCAGTTCAAGCTGGGGATCCCCCTTGGCAAATTGGGAACACCCGACGAGGTGGCTGCCTGCGTGCTGTTTCTCGCCTCCGATGCCGCCAGCCATATCACCTTGCAGGATCTGGTGGTCGATGGCGGTGCCACTCTGGGGGGCTAGCCAGCGCACTGCCGATCTGGCAGGCGTGACATTCTCTTTATAGAGGAGGCCTTGCCTCCTCGCTTTTCAGCCATGCGGGCAGGAGCAACTCACTACCTGCTCGATGTTTGCGCAAGGACATTTCCATGGAACAGACAATGGCGATGCGCGCCACCCACCAGCGTGGTGAGCAGCCGCGCTGGCCGCTAACCACCGCTCAGGCGGGCATCTGGTTTGCCCAGCAAAAATACCCGCAGAGTCCCGCCTGCAATACCGGCGAGTACTGGCTGCTGGAGGGGGGGCTGGCACCCCATCACTTCACCCGCGCGGTGCGCCAGACCATCGACGAGATCCCCGGTCTGCACTGCGCCTTTGTGGCCACTGCCGATGGCCCGCAGATGGTGGCCAACCCCGCCTGCTGGCAGCTGACCGAGCGGGATCTGCGCAGCGAAGCCGACCCACTCGCGGCCGCGCAGGCCGAGATGCGTGCACTGCTGGCAGTCCCCTTCAATCTGGCCGGGGGGCCGCTGTTTGCCACCACCCTCTATCGCCTTGGCGAGGGGGGGGGGGCCTGGTTTATCGCCGTGCACCATATCGCCATCGACGGCTTTGGCCTGAGCCTGCTCTGCCAGCGGGTGGCGAGCTGGTATGAGGCTCTTTGTTCGGGCGAACAGCCTGCTCCCTGCCGTTATGCGACTCAGCAGGAGTTGTTGGCCGAAGAGGCGGCCTATCAGGATTCGCCGCGTGCCGCGCGGGATCGCGATTTCTTCGTGCAGCAGCTGGCCGGGGTGGAGAACCCTGCGTCGCTCTCCCGCCGTCCGGCGCAAGGGCCGGGCCCCACATATCGTCTTGAACAGCGGCTGGCTGGCCGCCAGTGGCAGGCATTGGTGGCGCGGGCGAGTCGCTCGGCCTGCCACCCCTACAGCCTGCTGCTGGCGGCGGTGGCCAGCTATGTGCAGCGGATGAGCGGCGCTGGCGAGGTGGTGCTGGGTATCCCGCTGATGGGGCGGCTGGGCTCAGCGGCGGCCGATACCCCCTGCATGAAGGTCAATGTGGTGCCACTGCGCATTGAACTGAGCGGCACCAGCCGGGTAGGGGAGTTGCTGGCACAGGTCGAGCGGCAATTTGCCGCCCTGCGCCGCCATCAGGGCTGCCGTCAGGAGTGGTTGCAACAGCGCCAGCCGGGCCAGCCGTTGTTTGGCCCTCAGGTAAACTTGATGCCCTTTGCCCGTACCCTCAGCTTTGGTGAAGGGCACAACGAAGTTCGTGGCGAGGTGCAGGTGCTGGCGGCGGGGCTGGTGGAGGAGTGCGCCTTCTACTTTGCCGAAGAGGCAGGTGCGATGACCCTGACCCTCGAAACCCGTCAGGGGCGCTTCAGCCAACAGGAGAGTGAACGTCATCTGGCCCGGCTGGTCGCCTATCTGGCGGCCTGGAGTGAGGCGGATGATGAGGCCGAAGCGGTGCGTTTGCCGCTGCTGCTGCCCTGCGAGCTGGCTGAGCTGGTGCGCTGGAACCAAACCGACCATCCGTTGCCGACCACCACCCTGAGCGCACTGCTGGCCGAAGGACTGGCGGCGGCGGATCAGAGCGCCATCGCGCTGGAGTGTGGCGCCGAGCGCTGGAGTGTGGTCGAGCTGCGCCAGCGAACCCGCCAGTTGGCCAGCTATCTGGCGGGAAGGGGCGTGGGCCCCAGTTGTCGGGTGGCTGCGGTGATCCCGCGCTCTCCCGAGCTTATTCTCGCCCAGCAGGCCATCATGGCGGTGGGTGCCGTCTATGTGCCCGTTGACCCGGACTATCCGGCGGAGCGGATCGGCTACATTCTCGCCAGCAGCGATCCTGCGCTGGTGTTGACCAGCCATACGCTTCAGATGCCGCTCAACGTGGCAGCGCCACTTGTCTGCCTCGATGCCCCCGGTGTCGCAGAGCAGCTGGCGGCGGTAGAGTTGGCAACGACAGCACCTTGTGAGCTGCCAGCCCCCAAACCGGAAGATGCGGCCTACATCATCTACACCTCCGGCTCGACCGGTCGGCCCAAAGGGGTGGTGGTGAGCCATGGCGCCATCGTCAACCGGCTGCTCTGGATGCAGCATATGTATCCCATCGGCCCGGCGGATCGGGTGCTGCAAAAGACCCCGGCCGGTTTCGATGTCTCCATCTGGGAGTTCTTCTGGCCCTTTATGACAGGTGCGCGGCTGGTGCTCGCCAAACCGGGTGGCCACAAGGATCCCGCCTACCTTGCCGAGCTGATTGAGCAGGCCGGGATCACCACCTTGCACTTTGTCCCCTCCATGCTGCAGATTTTTGTCACTCAGGCCGAGCCTGCGCGTTGCCGCGCCCTGCGGCAGGTATTTTGCTCCGGCGAGGCGCTGCCCGCGGATCTGGTGCAGCGCTGGTATGGGGCATTCTCAGCCCCCCTGCACAACCTCTATGGCCCGACCGAGGCTGCGGTGGACGTCACCTGGTATCCCTGCCGGGCAGATGAGGCGGTGACCAGCGTGCCCATCGGCTATCCGGTCTGGAATACCTGTATCCACATTCTCGACCCCTGGTTGCAGCCAGTGCCGCCCGGTGTGGCGGGGGAGCTCTGGATCGGCGGCGTGCAGGTGGCGGAGGGCTACTTTGGCCAGCCCGAGCTCACCGCCGAGCGCTTTATTGCCAACCCCTTCGGCGCGGGGCGGCTCTATCGCAGCGGCGATCTGGCCGCCTGGCGCGAGGATGGCGCCATCGAGTATCTGGGGCGCCTCGATTTTCAGGTGAAGATCCGTGGTCAACGCATCGAACTGGAGGAGATTGAGCAGGTGCTGCTGCGCCATCCCCGGGTAGCACAGGCGGTGGTGCTGGCCCCCGAATTTGCCCCCGGCGATCGCCGTCTGGTGGCCTATGTGGTGGCCGCAGATAGTAGCGAGTTGACGCTGGCCGAGCTGGCACCTGCCCTTGGCGCGGCGTTGCCCGACTACATGGTACCGGGACTTTTGGTTACTCTGGCCGAGCTGCCGCTCACCCCCAATGGCAAGCTGGATCGCAAGGGGCTGCCGCTGCCCGATATGGCGTCGGCGGTGGGTCAGGCGCTGCCGAAAACCCTGCTGGAGGAGCGGCTCTGTCGCCTCTTCGCCGAGGTTCTGGGGCTGGCGCGGGTCGGCGCCGACGATAACTTCTTTGCCCTCGGCGGCCACTCCCTGCTGGCGGCGCAGCTGGTGGTGCGTATTGAGGAATCAATCGGACAGGCGCTCACTCTGGCTAGTCTGTTCGAAGCGCCGAGCCCTGCCCAGCTGGCGCGCCGTCTTGGCGGCGAGCGGGAGGGCATGCCCATGCTGTTGCCCCTGCGGGCGCATGGTGCGCAGTCTGGCACATCGTGCCCCACCCTCTTTTGTGTCCACCCCGCAGGGGGGCTCGGCTGGTGTTATGCGCCGCTGGTGCCCCATCTGCCGACCGACATGGCGGTTTATGCCCTGCAAGCGCGGGCGCTCTGTCAGCCGGATGCCCCGCTGCCTGCCAGCTTCGACGAGCTGGCACTCGACTATGTGACCGAGCTGCGTCGTCAGCAGAGCGAGGGCCCCTACTGGCTGCTCGGCTGGTCGCTCGGGGGCATGCTGGTGCACCGGATGGCCGCCATGCTGCAAGAGCAGGGACAGGAGGTGGCCATGGTGCTGCTGCTCGATGCCTACCCCTGTCAGCAGTGGCAAACCCAGCCGTTGCCCGACGAGCAGCGGATGCTCGATGCGCTGCTGCGGATGGGGGGCATTGCGGTTGCGGACGAGGCGCTCGACTCCCTCACTCGCGACGAGGTGGTGGCCCGACTGGGGGCAGAGGGGAGTGCGCTGGCCATGCTCGACGAGCAGGTGGTGAGCGCCATGATCGAGCTGGTGGGCCACAACAACCGGCTCATCCGTGAGCCGGTCGACTACTGCTACCACGGGGAAGTGACCTTTATCGAGGCGTCAGCCTCCCGCCAGCCCTGGCTGGATGGACGTGGCTGGGCATCGCTGACAAAAGGCGAAATCCGCTATGAGCGCTTCCCCTGCCTGCATCAGGAGATGGTGCATCCCGACTGGCTGGCGAAGATCGGCGCCCTTATTTGTGAGCGGGTCGATGGGGTCTGGCAACAACCGCACATCCGGCAGGAGGGGGACTCATGACCCCGGTTGCCGCCATCCGGGAAGCCTTGCAGGCGGGCAAGTTGGTGGGGCTAGGGGAGCCGCACTGGCACCCGGATTTTATCCGGCGCCAGCACGCCTGGCTCTGCGATCCGGCACTCTGGGGAATCATGACCGATCTGGTGCTGGAGTGCGGCAATCGCCGCCATCAGAGCTTGCTCGATGCCTGGCTGGCGGGTGAGGAGAGCTGGCTGGGGGAGCCGCTCACGCTGGTACGGCTCTATCCGGTCTGGCTTGACTCCTGCGCCTTTCCCGCCTGGATGGCCCCCGAGTTTCCGGCTCTCTTTTCCGCTCTTCGCCAGAGCAATCCGGCGCGCCCTGAACATATGCGGCTGCGGGTGCATCTCTGCGAGCCCTCATTCGAGTGGCAGGAGATGAGCCCGGAGCTGTGGCAGCGACACAACAGGGGGCGGGATCAGGCGCTGGCCGACTATCTTCTTGCACTTCCCGCCCGCGGCGTGGTGGTGTTGGCGGGGGTGCGTCATCTGCTCAAAGTCGCAGGAGATCCCCACTTTGCGCAGCCGACGCTGGGCCAGTTGCTGGAGGCTGCACGGCCGGGCTGGCTGCAGGTGCTTCACCCCTGGCCAATGGTTGATGAGAAGGGAGATTGGGCAGAGGAGTGGGTGTGCGATCTGGCCGGGATTGCGACCGCCGACCTCTATCCTCACTGGCCGGTGCATCCGCCGCTGGAGACCCTCATCGATCGGTTGGTGCGAGTGGCGGATAGGGGACGGGAGTTGCGAATTTGCCCCACCTTGCTGGCCGATCCCTGGCGCAGCCGCTTGCTGAGTCGCGCTCACCTGCTGCCAGCTGGCATGGCCCGCCAGCTGCAACACTGGCTGGCGTAACTGCTGATTGGAGTAACGGCTGACCGAAGTAACAGATAACTGAAACAACTCAATGGGGGAGCCAGGCTCCCCTTTTTCACATTTGGCATCCTGCATTCAGCGCTGCAAAGTTGCACCATTTACGGCATACCTTGCCACCCATCGCCGAAAATTCAGCTCCTTCGCTACTTTAAAGAAGTTTCTACTGGTCTTACCTGAGTAAATCCCTTTGCTTTTTATTTAACAAGGCATTTACATCTAGGTGTCACCAGCATCGGTGACGCTCACAACGGCAAGGAGCCAGTTATGACCCATGTCGACATCCCTTTCCTTCGTTACCTCGATGCGGAAGGGTGCCCGGTCGCCACCTTACCGACCTGGCTGGACAAGGCGATACTACACACCTTCTACCGCAATATGGTGATGGTGCGCAGCTATGACAAAAAAGCGATTGCGCTGCAACGAACCGGCAAACTCGGTACTTTTCCCTCCCATCTCGGCGCAGAAGCTGTGGGGATTGGCATTGGTCTGGCCATGCAACCGCAGGATGTCTACGTTCCCTACTATCGGGACATGCCCACCCTCTATGTGCGGGGCGTACCGATGGAGAAGAACTTGCAATATTGGGGCGGTGACGAGCGGGGCAGTTATTTTCTCAAACCCGATGGAACTCCCTCTGAAGATCTCCCCATCTGCGTCCCCATCGCCACCCAGATCACCCATGCCTGTGGTATTGCGTCTGCCTTCAAACTGCGTAATCAACCGCGGGTTGCCGTGGTCACTATCGGCGACGGCGGTACCTCCAAGGGGGATTTTCTGGAGGGGCTCAACTGCGCCGGGGTCTGGCACCTGCCGATGGTCATCATCGTCAACAACAACCAGTGGGCCATCTCGGTGCCGCGCAAGCTGCAATCGAGCGCCCCTACGCTGGCCCAGAAGGGGATTGGTGCCGGGGTGCGCAGCTTGCAGGTGGATGGCAACGATGTGGTGGCGGTCTACGATGCCGCCCGCAGTGCCGTCGAACGGGCCCGCAGCGGCAAGGGGCCGACTTTGATCGAGGCGGTCAGTTATCGTCTCGGCGATCACACCACTGCTGACGATGCCACCCGCTATCGCGATGGGGCCGAGGTCGAGGCCGCCTGGGCGAAAGAGCCGGTCAAGCGGCTGCGCCAGTTCATGCACAGCAAAGGGTGGTGGGACGAAGAGCAAGAGCAGAGCCTGCTGGCGGAAGCTACCCGGGAGGTAGAGCAGGCGGTCGCCCGTTACGAGGCGATGGCGCCCCAGCCGCCGGAGGCGATGCTCGACTATCACTACGCCAGCTTGCCTGCCGAGCTGCTGCCCCAGCGTGAGCGGATCATTGCCAAGGGGATGAAGCAGGAGGTTGGCCATGAGTGAGATCAGCTTGCTGGAAGCGGTCAACATGGCCCTTCACTACGAGATGGAGCACGACCCGGATGTGGTGGTACTGGGTGAAGATGTGGGGGTCAATGGCGGGGTATTTCGCGCCACAGTGGGCCTGCGCGACAAGTTCGGTTTCAAGCGGGTGATCGACACGCCGCTGGCCGAGGGGCTGATCGCCGGGGTGGCGGTCGGCATGGCCACCCAGGGGCTCAAGCCGGTGGCGGAGTTCCAGTTTCAGGGCTTCATCTTCCCCGGGATGGAGCAGATCATCTGTCAGGCGGCGCGGATGCGAAACCGTACCCGTGGCCGTCTCTCCTGTCCCCTTGTCTATCGCTCCCCGTATGGCGCGGGCATTCACTCGCCGGAACACCACAGCGAGAGTGTCGAGGCGCTGTTTGCCCATATTCCAGGGCTGCGGGTGGTGATCCCCTCCAGCCCGAGACGCGCCTATGGTTTGCTGCTGTCGGCCATCCGTGATCCGGATCCCGTGATGTTTTTCGAACCGGATCGCATCTATCGCTCGATGAAATCCGAGGTGGTGGATGACGGTGTCGGCCTGCCGCTGGATGTCTGCTTCACCCTGCGCCCGGGCCGGGATATCACGGTAGTGGCCTGGGGGGCCTGCATTCAGGAGGTGATGCGGGCGGCGAACCTGCTGGCCGAGCAGGATATCCAGTGCGAGGTGCTGGATCTGGCCACCATCAAGCCGCTGGATATGGAGACCATCCTCACCTCGGTGCGCAAGACCGGTCGCTTGCTGGTGGTACACGAGGCGTGTGGCAGCTTCGGGGTCGGGGCCGAGATTGTGGCGCGGGTGACCGAGCAGGCACTTCCCAGCCTCAAGGCGCCGCCCAAGCGGCTGACCGGGGTGGATGCCGCCGTTCCCTACTATCGCAACGAAGCGTATTACCTCATCACCGAGCAGGATATCGCCGATGCCGCTCACCAGCTGATGGAGAACCAGTGGCTATGAAATTTTTCAAATTACCGGATCTGGGTGAAGGGTTGGCCGAAGCCGAGATCGTCGAATGGAAGGTGAGCGCCGGTGATAGCGTTGCGGTCGATCAGGTGCTCTTGTCGGTGGAAACGGCCAAGGCGCTGGTGGATGTGCCCTCTCCGGTGGCCGGGGTGATTGCCCGTCTCTGCGGCGCAGAGGGAGATATCCTCCATATCGGTGCGCCGCTGGTGGAGTTCGAGGGGGGTGAAGATGATGGTACCGTGGTGGGAAAGGTGAGCGCCCATCAGCAGCATATCGAGGATCACTTCGTGGTAGGGGCCATTGCCCCGGGGGGATCGCTGGTGCAAGCCATGCCTGCCGTGCGCCTGCTGGCGCAGAAGCTGGGTCTGGAAATCGACCGGATCAAGGGGAGTGGCAGCGGCGGCATGGTGACCGAGCTGGATGTGCAGCAGGCATTCGAGGCCCAGCAGAGCAGTGGCAACGAATTCCTCAAAGGGTCGCGCAGGGCCATGGCCAAGGCGATGGAGCTCTCTCATCAGACTGTGGTGCCGGTCAGCATCACCGACGAGGTGGATTTGCGTCACTGGCGCCCTGATGAGGATGTGACGGTGCGCCTTATCAAGGCCATTGGCGTGGCGTGCCGCGCCGAGCCCTCGATGAATGCCTGGTTTGATGGTGAAACCCTGTCACGGCGGCTGTTTAAAGAGGTCAATGTGGCCATCGCGGTCGATTCAAAGCATGGCCTTTATGTGCCGGTGATGGAGAATGTGGCCGAGCGGGAGGGGGCGGATATCCGGCAAGGGCTGGATCGGATGATCGCCGATGTGAAGGCGCGCGCCGTGCCGCGCGAGATGTTGCAGGGGGCGACCATTACGCTCACCAACTTCGGTGCCATCGCGGGCCGCTATGCCAGTCCCATCGTCACGCCGCCGCAGGTGGCCATCATAGGGGCAGGAAAACTGTTCGAAAAAGTGGTGTTTATCCATGGTGAAGCGCGTCCCGTCAGGGCATTGCCGCTGTCGATGACATTTGACCACAGAGCCTGTACTGGCGGGGAGGCGGCTCGTTTTCTAAGAGCGCTGGTCGAAGCGTTGGAAGCGGCTACCTTATAACGGTTTGTGCCCTGTCATTGGCAGGGCACAAATTTGTTTGCGTAATCTACAAAGCCACGTATAATCCAAACCAGCTTGAAAGGGCGATAGTTATGTCAATGAATACGATGTTTCACATCTTGTCCTGTTGTTCATAAGTTAATCCCGTTTTTTGAGCTTTACCCGCTGAAAAGCATAAGTAATTATTTTGAATACAGGTTTAAAAGATATGTCTAACATGATCACCGGTACCGTTAAGTTTTTCAACGAAACCAAAGGTTTTGGCTTCATCCAGCAAGAAAACGGCCCGGACGTTTTCGTTCACTTCAGCGCCATTCAAGGTAACGGTTTCCGTACCCTGGCTGAAGGTCAGCGCGTACAGTTCTCTGTGACCCAAGGTCAGAAAGGCCCGCAGGCTGAGAACGTAACCGCTCTGTAATTCTTACAGAATTTAAGAAAGCCGTGGTACCTCTGGTGCCACGGCTTTTTGTTTATATGGCTTCTGCTACTGACTCCCATGTGCTGAATCATGCTGCTATCGCTCCTGCTTGCTGCCACCTTGACTCCGACGTCCGATGCGCCGGTACCGGTTCAATCCGCGATGGAAGCGCAGGTGATCTGCCAGCAGTTTGTCCAGGTCCGAATAGGTGCTGCGCTGCAACCCGATGAGGTAAATGCGCGACTGGTACCTGAAAGGGAGGGGGAGTGGCTGGTGGATGGCAAAGTAAAAGGACCCGAAGGTCCTTTGCTGTTTGCCTGTCATCTTCACCAAGGGGAGCGCTGGGAGCTACTCAACTTTTCGCTCTGGGCACCACAGCCGGTCAAAGCGGTTTGAGTGCGACCAGCAGATGTTGCAGGTGTTCAACCATGGTCATGCCAAACGGGGTGAGATAGCCGCCATCTTCTGCGCTGATGAGCCCCTGTTGATGCAGACGGGCTGCCGCCTGGCACAACTCTTCAGACATATCGCTGCGTAATTTAATCCCCAGGCTCATGTTGGCCGGATCAAAGCATGCCAGTATTTTCAAATCGTTCACGAATTCGTTAGAAACCTGGTCGATCCCAATCATGGATTTACTCCTTACGCTAAAGATGTATGCAAACTAGCATCCCCGGATCCACTTTAGTGGGCGCTGGCTCAAATTATTGATCTTTGGCTGGATGCTGCGTTTCAAATGCTGTTTTTTTCGGCGTAATCAGATGGTTGGCTGACAGCTTCGCCAAGGGCCGAGCCGGACCAAACGTGGTAGGATAGGGCACTTCTTTATATCGGACGGTCTATTGGTGGCTGTTCGCCCTGTTCAAGGTATCGCTCATGGTCAAGATCACTCTGGTATCCCTGCTGCATTCACTTTGTACCCGCTTTCCGGTTTACCCCACTGCTTCGTTGACGTCCCTGCTGGATACCCATCAGGGCGAGGTATGGTTGCCTGCACGCAAGGGGGCCGACATTGCACTGTTGCGCAAGCATGCCAAGGGGGCTCATGAGCTGGCGTCACTCGATGCGGGCTGGTGCGATTTTGCCGCCAGCGATAGCGGTGATACACCCGAGCTGGATGCACTGGCCAACTACGACAGCGAGATGATGGATAACCTGCTGATGTACTGGCACAGCGCCGCCAAGATCAACAGCCCGATCACCGATAACCTGTTCGAGCTGCGTCGCGAAGTGGTTGATGAAGCCCACGGGGTGAAACTCGCTGCCGCCTGGGAGCAACTGCAACAGCTGCGTTTTGAGCAGCTGATGGCGATGGCGGCCAATGGCCGGGATCTGCTCTGCTTTGTCGAAGTGGAGTCCGCCTACTGGCTGCGGCAAAAGCTGAGCGAGCAGCCTGATGTGGAGCTGATCACCCCTGCCTTGTAAAAGGGGCAATATGATGGCTGGCGGTCTCGCTATCGAGGAGGCTGCTCTATCCTTATTGGCGTCATTGTCCTCCCCATCCGGTGCCAAGGGGCTGCAAGCTGGACAAGCTGACGACAAGATGTGAACATGGCGCCCTTTATCGAGAGAGAGACTTGGCCAATGAGCTATGAACTGAGCGACACCGAGCGCAATGCCGCGCTGCAACTGAACGCTGATTACCGTTACGATCACTTCATCAGCAAGCTGGTCGAGCATGAAGAGCTGTTCGTCCTGACTGACGAGCATGGCGTCATGATGCTGACCACCGATGATGAAGATTGCATCCCGGTATGGCCGCACCCGGAGTACGCCAAGGCGTGGGCCGAAGGCGAGTGGGCCGATTGCAAGCCGCAGTCCATCACCCTGAAGGTATGGCTGGAGCGCTGGGTTGACGGTATGGAGCAGGACGAGCTGTGTGTTGCCGTGTTCCCGACCCCGGATCAGGAAGGCATCGTACTGGAGCCGGCTGACGTGGCTGACGCCATTGCCGAGAAGCAGGCCAAACGCGGCTGATCACCGAGCTATTCGCAACACCGGTTGCCAACAAAGACCCCGCTATCTGGCGGGGTCTTTGTTTTAGGTCTGTTTGCCAAATGAGTGGTCGCTATCAAGGCTGGCGATAGGTGGTGTCGATGATGGGCTCGGCCGGGAAGGTCTTGCCGCTCTTGATGGCTGCCCTGGTCTCGGATTTTAGCTCTTCATCAATCCATAGCAGACCGCCATAGCTGTAACCGCTGTTGTCGCCACCGAGGGGCCAGTAGAGCTGCTCGCTCTTGGGCGTTGCAGGTACTTTTGGCAGTTTGATCCAGCGCCAGGCCCCTTCCCGGGTATAGGGCACCTGATAGGCAGGGACGAAGCTCGCCAGCTCATAGAGCCGCTGCTGGATTTGCCGTGACAGGGCCGCCTTTTTGGCAAAGTCGAACTCCTTGTCATACTGCTCCACCAAGGTTGTGATGGCGTCATCATCGATGTTCATGATGTTGTTGGTCTGGGGTTTGTTGGCGTTGACCTTGTGGAAGAACTCCCAATAGGCGGGATAGCGGCTGCTCGCCCAGGCCATCCAGGCGCTCTGATGCTTTTTCTCCAGCATCGATTTGAAACCGGCCGAGGCATCCATCAGGTTGAGCTCCAGATTAAGCCCCGCCTTCTTGGCCTCTTCCCGCAACAGCGTGAGCCGCTGGGCGTGCTCTGCGGTGGTGTAGGTGATGGCGAGGGTCAGTGACTGCCCCTTGTCGTTTTGCAAAATCCCCTGCGGCCCCACTTTGTTAAAGCCTGCCTTGGCAAAGTATTCCCGTGCCAGTTTGGGATCGAACGGATGGGCCTTGAGCTCGCTGTTGGTAAATTCACCCTGACCTGAGCCATAACTGTTGAGTCGCTGGTAATCCCCCCGCAGCAGGGTGGTGAGCATCTTGTCGAGGTTGAGGGCATGCTGGATCCCGAGCCGCACATCGAGATTATTCAGCAGCGGATCGGCGGTGTTGAGATAGAGCCCCATCGGTGATTGCGGGGTCTGGTTGTAGAACCAGGTGCGCCCGATATACCCCTTCTCGAACTCGGCGGTTTTGGTCTTGTCGTGCCACCAGTTGGGCATCACCAGCGGGAAGGTGTCGAGATCGCCGCGCAGGAAGTGCTGCCAGGCGATGTTCAGATCCCTGAGCACCTTGATCTCGAGCCGCGCAGGATTGAAGCGATGCTGGAAGTAGCGCTCGTCATCCCCCCACCAGTGTTCAATCCGTTTGAAGGTGACCGATTTGCCCTTTTTCACCTGATCGATCTGATAGGGGCCGGTGACTGGCAACACCTTCCAGTTGTACTCCTTGACCCAGTTGGCGGTGAGCTTGATGGCGTGGCTCGGCTCCGGGCTGATGGGCAGTGACTCGAGCAGATCCTGGCGGCTCTTTTCGGTGCCGCTGGTGATGGCCAGGGTGTGATCATCAAACTTGGTGATATCGGCTATCTGGGTGCTGTAGTAGTTGTTGTACCAGGGGGCGTTGATCTCTTTGCTGCGCATCATCTTGAGGGTAAAGAGCCAGTCATCGGCGGTGACCGGCTGGCCGTCTGACCAGCGCGCCTTGGGATTGATGCGAAAATAGAGGGTCTTGTTGTCGGCGCCGAAGGCCCACTCGTTTGCCAGCATCGGCATGGGGTTGCCGGTGACGGGATGAGTGCTCAGCAGTGGCAGGTTGGTTTCCCGCACGTAACCGGCAAAGCCGCCGTTGGAGTCGGGGCCATATTTGCGCAGGGTCAGGGGGAAGCTGGTCATAAAGGTGCGAAAGGTGCCGCCGCGTTTGGCGGCCGGATCGGCATAGAGAGGATCCTGGTTGTTGCTCTCCCACTTCAAGTCGGCAGGCAGCGTGGCACTCCAGCCAAACGGGCTCCAGCACAGGGTCAGGGTGATGGCGGTGGCGCGAATGATAGGGGGGAGTCGGCGCTCCCCGGCGGTGATGGTCGATGGCATGTCCTTGCTCTCCTGAAAATCTGCTTCCTGCAGATCACGCTCTGATGACGTCAGTCCCGATGGGGACTGGCTCATCATGAAAATTTTATCCTGTCAGGTCAATGAAATAGCGTAAATGGGCTGGCGCTCATCATGTCGCTCTCTGTGGTTTGAACCAGCGCAGTCGGCTACCCAGCAGATGGATCACAAAGCCGAGCAGCACCAGAGCTGAGCCCAGCCACTGCAAGGGTGTTGGATGTTCATCGAGCAGCAGCGCTGCCGTGACCATGCCGACACAGGGGATTAGCAGGGAGAGTGGTGCCACCTGTGCCACCGGATAGCGCATCAGCAGTCGTCCCCACAGGCCGTAACCGAGCCAGGTCGCGACATACGAGAGATAGAGCACGCACAGCAATCCCTGCCAGCTGAAGTTGAGCAGGCTGCTGGCCATCAGCTCCGGCCCTTCGAACAGCCAGGATAGGGCGAAAAACGGCACTATCGGTACCAGACCGCCCCAGGCGATCAGGCTTGGCAGCGTGGTCTGGTAGCGCAGACCAATCTGGCGATTGATGACGTTGCCAAGGCCCCAACAGGCTGCGGCGCACAGCGTCAGTACAAACCCTAACAGGGTCAAGTTGCCTCCACCGTGGGTGGCAATGAGATAGAGGCCGAAACCCGCCAAGGGCAGCGCCACCCAGTGGTGGGGTTGCCAGCGCTCCCCGAGCCAGATCATCGCAAACAGCAGGGTGAACACCACCTGCGACTGCAGCACCAGCGAGGCCATACCTGCGGGCATGCCGAATTTCATGGCGCTGAACAAAAATGCGAACTGGCCGAGGCTGATGGTGCCGCCATAGGCCAGCAGCCAGCGCCAGGGCATGGCGGGCTTGGGCACCAGCAAGATGGCGGGAAAGACGACACCGATAAAGCGCAGTGCCCCCAGCAGCAGGGGGGGAATCCCCTCCAGCCCCCACTTGATGGCGACGAAGTTGAGCCCCCAGCAGAGGATGACCAGAGCGGCCAGACACTTATCTTTGGTTTGCATGGTTGAAATCCTTGTCATCAGCACTGCGGCGAGTGAGCGGGTTTACACAGCTCGGCGCGATCGGCAAGGGGGGGAGCATACCCTTGTGCAGATGGTGAGTGTCAAGGAGAAAGACCCGTTTGGGGTTTTCTGGTAGAGGGGGCCGGTGGCGGGGCCTAGTGGCAAGATCAGGCCGCAACGCAGTGCAGGGCGATCCCCTTGGCCGCGATGGCTGCCCGCATGGGGGCGGGCAGGGCATCGTCGGTAACCAGCACGTTGATCTGGCCCGGCGCGCCAAGTTGGCTCGGGTGGATGGCGCCAAATTTGCTGCTGTCGGTGATCACCACATTGGTCATCCCCTTGGCCAGCACGCTGTTGACCACGTCGGCCCGCATCATGTCGCGGCCGGTAAAACCCATCTCGGGATGAAAACCGTCGACCCCGATAAAGGCCTTGGAGAAGTGCACCTGCTCGATGCAGAGGCGAGTGAGCGGCCCCACCACGCTCTCGCTCTGATGCTGGAAAAGCCCGCCGAGCAGCACCACCTGAGCCTGGGTGTCTTTGAGCAGATGGGCGATATAGCTGCTGATGGTGATGATGGTGACCCGTTTGTGCAGGGCCAGATGGCGCGCCAGCATGGCGTTGGCGCTGCCCCCTTCGATAAAGACCGTCTCGCCATCTTCCACCAGCTGGGCGGCCCGCTCGGCGAGGCGCTCCTTGAGCAGATAGTTGATATTCATCCGGGCATCCGGGTCATCGGTCTCCAGCGCCATGGCCGAGCCGTGTACCCGTCTGAGCAGTCCCTGTTTCTCCAGCGCGGTGAGGTCGTTGCGCACCGTTACCTCAGACACGCCTGTGTGTCGGGAGAGGTCACTCACGCTCATCTTGCGAGCCTGATGGACCAGAGTGAGGATCAGTTGGTGGCGTGGATTCATGGTGCGCTCACATGCAAGGTGGTGGATAGCGGCAAGCCACCCGTGGGGTGGCTTGCCAATCATATGACGTCACTGGCGCCATGGGGAGCGCCCCGTCAGAGACTGTGCTCGGTGCGGGCGATGATATCATCTTGCGCATCCGGGGATAAGGCTGTGAAGAAGGCCGAATAGCCCGCTACCCGCACCACCAGATCCCGGTATTGATCCGGATGGGCCTTGGCTGCCAGCAGGGTTTCCCGCGAGACGATGTTGTACTGCACGTGCCACCCCTTGTGCACCTCGAAGAAGGTGCGCAGCAGGCTCATCAGCTTGGCCTTGTCCCGCTCGTTCTCAAGGCTCGCCGGACTCAGCTTCTGGTTGAGCAGCACCCCGCCGAGGATGGCCGCCGTGGGCAGCTTGCCGATGGAGTTGAACACCGCCGTGGGGCCGAGACGATCCGAACCCGACGACGGGCTGGCCCCTTCCGCCAGCGGCGTGCGGGCATGGCGACCATCCGGGGTGGCCATGGTGGCGGCACCGAACGGCACGTTGGCGGAGATGGAGGAGGTGCCAGCATAGTAGGTGCCGCCGATGGGGCCACGGCCGAAGCGGGTGTTGTGCAACCCCTTGAGCTCGTCGATGTAGCTCTGGTAGGCCTGCACCAGCAGCAGGTCAACCTCGTCCAGATCGTTGCCATATTTGGGGGCGGCGTTGGTGAGGCGCTGGCGCAGCTGCTCCCCCGCTAGTCCGGCAAAATCTTGCTCGAGTGCTTCGGCCAGCTCTTGCTGATCCACAATCCCCTGCTCGAACACCAGTTTCTTCAGGGCCGCCAGACTGTTGCCGAGGTTGGCAATTCCCACCTGCAGACCGGAGACCCAGTCATAGACGGCGCCCCCCTCCTTGATGGTCTTGCCGCGTTCGATGCAGTCATCCACCATCGTGCTGCAGAGGATGTCATGGGCTTGAGCCTCCAGCACGCTGTCGACCACGCAGTCGATCTCGATGGATTTGCGAGTGAAGTAGCGCACCTGCTCATCCCAGCGGGCCATCACCTCGTCAAAGTTGCCAAAGCTCCCGTCTCGCAGCGACTGGGGTTGGGGCAGGAAGATTTTGCCGGTGGTGGCATCGCGGCCACCATCCAGCGCCGCCAGCAGAATGCGGGCGAAGTTGATAAAGCTCATGCCGGTGCAGCGGTAGCCCCATTTGCCGGGCACGGCGGTCTCGATGCAGCCGATGGCGGCGTAGTGGTGGGCATCCTCCACGCTTACCCCGAGCTTGATGAACTCGGGGATCACCACCTCGTCGTTGTTGAAGGCGGGCATGCCAAAGCCGCAGCGGATCACCTGAATGCAGGCGTCGAGGAAGTCCTCGCTCATCCCGGCGTGGTAGCGCACCGAGAGGTTCGGCTGGGTCGAGCGCAATTGGCCGCAGGACTCCAGAATGGCGTAGGAGAGGCCGTTGACGGCGTCATGGGCAGTGCCATCCCGCCAGTTCTGGCCGCCGATGGTGACGTTTTGATAGAGCGGGCTGCCGGCGGAGGCCTTGGAGTGGGTGCCGGAGCGGATCTTGTTCACCTCCAGCAACTTGAGCCAGCACCCTTGCAGCAGCTCGATGGCGCGCGTCCGAGGCAGGGATTCCGACAATTCCACCTCGCGGCGATACCAGGGGTAGAGGTATTGATCCATCCGGCCAAACGACACCGAGTGGCCGTTGGATTCGATCTGCAGAATGAGCTGGATAAAGTAGCAAAGCTGCAGTGCCTGCCAGAAGGTTTCGGGGTGCTGGTGGGCGATGTGGGCACAGTTGAGTGCGATGGTCTCAAGTTCGCTTTGGCGCTCCGGGCGCGGCTCTTGCGCGGCCATGTCGCGGGCCAGCGCGGCGTAGCGCGCGATGTGATCGCTGACTGCCTCCAGAGTGATGGCGACGGCGTGCAAGAACTGCTCGCGCTGCAGGTCGGCCCAATCCGCCAAATCCAGCCGACTGCGCCGCTCGGCCACCTTGGCCTTGAAGCCATCGAGACCCAGCGTGAGCAGCCCCTCATAGTTGACCGCGAGGTGGGCATCCCCCGAGGTCATGTTGCCCTCGGCCTTGATGATGCCGCTCTCCAGCAGCGCTTTCTGCTCGTCGGTAAAGAGGCCGAAGCAGCGATCCTGCACCGTCTGGCCGCGCCAGAAGGGGGTGAGGGCGTGGATGATCTCCTTGTCGGTTTCGCTGACTGCAAAACCGGCACCGGGACGGTCGGCCAGCTCGTCGATCTCCTTCTCAATCCAGCTCACCGTGTATTCGGGAAACAGCGGCGCCGCCCGTACCTGACTGGCCTGATTGCCGACGATAAGCTCGTCGTGTTTGATCCAGATGGTGCGCTCCTTGAGGTGATGAGCCAGCGCAAGAGCGCGGCGCACCGGCAGCGGCCGGGCGAGGTGAGCCTGATAAGCTTCGGTGTAGTGGCGGGCACGCTCGGTGCAGACCGGCGGCTGAACGATGTGGATCAGGCTCTCTTTGTGGGCGCGGATCCGCGGGCTGAGGGTATTGAGGTCGAGCTGGGTCATGATCTTATCCTCTGGTCACAGGGGTCAGCCCCTGACGTTGGGCGTATGCATGGGCAAAGTGGAGTAAATCGGGGTCGTCGAGCGGTGTCTCCGGTGCCTGATAGGGCAGATCCAGCAGGGCATATTTGCCCATCCCCAGGGTGTGATAGGGGAGGAAATGGATCTCCTGCACCGTGCCGAGGCTGGCGGCGGTGTCGGTGATGGCGCTGATCGATGCGCGGTCGGCATTGAAGCCGGGAATGAGCGGCACCCGGATCTGCATCGGCACGCCGTGCTCGGCGAGGCGCTTGAGGTTCGTGATGGGCAGCTCCACCTTGCCGCGGGTCCAGTGGAAGAAACGTTCTTTATCCACGTGTTTGAGATCCGCCAGCACCAGATCCAGTGAGGGGAGGCTTTGCTCAATCTGGTGCCAGGGCACATGCAGGCAGCTCTCGACCGCTGTGTGCAGCCCTTCTGCCTTGCAGCGGGCCAGCAAAGTGGCGGCAAAGCCGGGCTGCATAAAAGGCTCGCCACCGGAGAGGGTGACGCCACCGCCGCTGCGCTCGAAGAAGGGGCGATCCCGCAGTATTGTGTCCATCAGGGTGTCCAGGCTCTCCTCCCGACCGCACACCTGCAGGGCTTCGCTGGGGCAGAGGCCGCGCAGCCGTTCCATATCATCGGCCTTGAGGTCAGAACGGCTGAGCTGGATGCCCTCGCTGTCACGCAAGATTGCCGGACAGGTCTGGCTGCAGAGCTGGCATCCCTCGATGCACTGGCGCCGGTCGAGTAGTATGTCCGGCTTGGGAGAGCGGCTTTCCGGGTTTTGACACCAGCGACAGGCCAGCGAGCACCCCTTGAGAAACACCAGGGTGCGAATGCCGGGGCCATCGTGAGTTGAATATCGTTGCAGGTCGAAAATCATACCGCCTCCTTTTGTATTTGCATTCTATTTGCTTTCATTCGAAAGTTGATTTGATTTCGATCAAGCTATTTGCAGATGTTTTATCGCTAGAATGGCGACATATTGAACATCCCGTTAAGGAGTTAGAGATGGAGCTGTATCTCGATACCGCCGATGTGGCGGCAGTGCGTCGCTGGTCACGGATCCTGCCGTTGGCCGGTGTCACCACCAATCCTTCCATTACCGCCGCCGGGGGATTGCCGCTCTGTGAGCTGCTGCCCGCCCTGCGCGACGTGCTGGGCCCCAAGGCGCGCCTGTTTGCCCAGGTGATGGCCAAAACCGAAACCGAGATGGTGCGCGAGGCATTTGCCCTGCGTGAACTGGACCCGGATCTGGTGATCAAGATCCCGGTGTGCGCAGAGGGGCTGGCTGCCATCAAGAGCCTGACTGCCAACGGTGTGCCGACGCTGGGCACCGCTGTCTATACCCCGCTGCAGGGCTGGCTGGCGGCGGTGGCGGGGGCGGAATATGTCGCGCCCTACGTTAACCGGTTGGATGCTCAGGGCGGCGACGGCATCGCCACCGTGCAGGAGCTGCAACAGCTGCTTGAGCTGCACGCACCGAACAGCAAGGTGCTGGCGGCGTCATTCCGTACCCCGCGCCAAGCGCTCGACTGCCTGCTGGCCGGTTGCCAATCGATTACCTTGCCGCTCGATGTGGCGGAGCAGCTGCTGAACGTGCCGGCGGTGGATGCGGCGCTGGTGAAGTTTGATCAGGATTGGCAGCGCGCTTTCGGTCGCTGATCCCGGTGGCAAGCTGATTGCCGTGATTGAGGGGGGAGGGTGAAGAAGCGCGGGTGATGGGATTGACCGACTAGACTTGAAACAGGTGGCTACATTCGCTGGCCGTCTTGCAGTCTAACGGAGGTATCCCATGAGCGACCATCTGCTACTCCCCCATGGTGAAGATTTGCGTCGTGCGGTACTTTGGCTCAGCGAGCACCACCTGCACGATATCGCCGCCATTGAAGAGGCCAGCCTGCGTTTTGATCTCTCGCCGCTGGATGAGGAGTTTCTGATCCGGCACTGGCTCGACAGCCAGCGCCAATCATGAAGATCCGAGGTGAGGGATTAGAAGAAGTTGGCGAGGTTGATGCCAAACTCTTTGGGGTCGACCGTGTTTTCGATGCTCTCCTGCACCCCTGACTTGGCCAGATCCAGCCACTGTACCTCGAGGTAGTGACGCTGGGTGGCGTGATAGATCACCTTGACTACCGGCTTGAGCGGCTGCTGCTCGTTGCGCTGCATCACGATAGCCAGGCGCTGGTTTGAGAGCTGTACCAGGGTTCCCACCGGATAGACTCCCATGCACTTGATGAACTTGGTGACCAGTTCAGCATCGAAGTGCTGATTGATCCCCTTGAGCAGAATGCGGAAGGCCTGGGTCGGCTGCATACCTGCTTTGTAGACCCGATCCGCGGTGATGGCATCATAGACATCGACGATGCCGCTCATCCGGGTATAGAGAGAGAGCTGCTCCCCCTTGAGTCGCTGCGGGTAGCCGGAGCCATCGAGCCGCTCGTGGTGGTTGGCGGCCACCTCCAGCATGGTGGGGGTGATGCCCGGGGTATTGCTGAGGATCTCGTAACTGTGCACCACATGCTGACGCATGATGGCGAACTCCTCATCGGTCAGCTTGCCCGGTTTGTGGAGCACCTCGTCCGGGGTCATGATCTTGCCCACGTCGTGCAGCAGGCCACCCAGGGTCAGCTCCTTGAGCACGCTGCGCTCCAGTCCCAGATAGCGACCGAAGTTGGCCAGCAGAATGGCCACGTTCATGGAGTGCTCCATCAGGTAGGCATCCTTGGCGCGAATACGGGCCAGACAGAGCATGGCATCGCCGTGGGTGAACATGGTGTCGACCATCTCTTCGGCTACTTCGGCCAGCGGAGTGATGTCGATGGGCTCACCCGCTTTGAGGTGGCGAATGAACTTGCCTTGCAGCTCGCGCGCTTCCTGATAGAGGCGGCGGATTTTAAGCTCCCGTCCTTCGCCGTTGGCACTGGCACGGCGCCCTACCTGGGCGCTGTTGGCATTGAGGTCGGGGGAGGTAACGGCGTCACTTTCGGCACTGCCCAGCTTGCTGCGGGCCAGATCGATGCGTACCGTGAGTACCCCCTGGCGCACCAGATTGGCAATTTGCGCCACGCTGGTCACCATGCCCATTTGGGCGATCTCCATCCCACCTGTCTGGCTGGCGATAGCAATGACATACATGCCGGGTTTCAGCTGGTTGACGGGAATGACGGGATAGGATGCTTGAGACTTCATGAATGCTTCCTGACTCTTATTATTATGAGTATCGTTCGGGTGGGTCACTCCGGAGAAGTGTAACATCGGATGACCAGTTCGTCATAATTGGCAACCCCTTAACAGTGGCGTTGTCGCCCCCGCCCGATATAATGACGCCCCTTTACTTGTTGGACTCCGAGGTTGTGAATGCGGCTTGATAAATTTCTGTGCGATTGTTCCGATTTGACCCGCTCGCTGGCAGGCAAACTGATCCGTCAGGGCGAGGTCATGGTGGATGGCATTGTGGTCAAGCAGCCCGCCTTTCATATCAATGAGCAGAGCCAGATCGAGTTTGACGGCGTGCTGCTGACGCTGGAGCAGCGCAACCGCTATTTCATGCTGCACAAGCCGGAAGGGTATGTCTGCTCCAACGAGGATCCGGATCACCCGACAGTCTTCTTCTTGATGGATGAACCGGCGATGGGCAAGCTGCATGTAGTGGGGCGCCTCGACCTCGATACCACGGGGCTGGTGCTGGTGACCGATGACGGTCAGTGGTCCCACCGCATCACTTCGCCGCGTCACGAGTGTGCCAAGACCTATCACGTCTGGCTGGCCGATCCGGTGAGCTCGGATGCGATCGCGCTGTTCGCCGAAGGGGTCTACCTGCGTAACGAGACCGATAAAACCCGTCCTGCCCAGCTGGAAATTCTCGGCGAGTGCGAGGCCCGACTGACCATTCACGAAGGCAAGTACCATCAGGTCAAGCGGATGTTTGCCTCCATCGGCAACAAGGTCGTTGGCTTGCATCGCGAGCGGGTGGGCGGTCTGACGCTGGATGACGAGCTGGCACCCGGTGAATACCGCGAGCTGACCGCTGAGGAGATTGCCCTGTTCTGATCTGGGATGTTGCCGGGTGTCAGTGAGTGCTGAAACCCAGCACTAGCGCGGTGCCCAAGGTGGCAATCAGTGCCCCCGCCCAGGCGGCAATGGATGGCCGCTCCCCCGAGTGCCACCACAACAGCGGCAGCAGCAGTACCGGCGTGGTAGAGGAGAGAATGGCCACCATGCCCACCTCGCCCTGCCGCAGCGCCATCAGAATCAGCGTCATCCCCAGCCCCATCGCCAGAAAACCGTTGGTGGCAATCATGGCGAGGATATGGCGATTGACCGGTTTGAGCGGCATGGCCAGCGGCAAGCGCCCAAGCCGAAGGACGCAATGGGCCAGCAGGGCACTGCCCATCCGGATACCCGATGCACTCACCGCATCCACCTCACCACTCATCATCACCGGCTTGGCGATGATGGCTCCCACGCTCTGACACAGTGCCGCCGTCAGGCCAAGGCCAATTCCCAGCGCCAGATTGCCACGGATCTGCTCCCACTCGTTGCTGCTACTGCGTCTGCCAAACAGGATCGCCAGCATTACGCCGGCAAAGACCAGCATGGCCCCCAGCAGTCGCCAGCCTGTCAGCTGTTCATTAAAGAGCCAGAGCCCAAGCAGGGCGGAAAACAGCGCATGGCAGGAGAAGAGCAGGGCACTGCGTCTTGGCCCCAGCCGGTTCATGCAGGCAAACAGCGCCGTATCGCCCACGAAGATGCCGACCAGCCCCGAGATGGCGAGCAGGGGCAGGGCGCTTGCGGTGAGGGTTTGCCAGCCACCGGTGAGCAGACTCATGGTGCCGAGCATCAGGCTGACCAGAAACATGCGCCAGCGGCTGTAGGCAAATGCGCCGAGATGACGGGCCGGTTTGACCGAAATTAGCGCTGCAACTGCCCATAAACTGGCCGACGCGAGGGCCAGCCACTCATAACCCATAAAAACTCCTGAAAAAATTAACCCGAAAGACTCCATCTCCCAGGCAAGCCCGATACAATACGGGGCGTTTTCGGGGATAACAAGAGCGGCATCAGGCATTCATCAGGCGCGCCGTCGGCCTTCCCCTCCTGCAGTGGTGTTATTCGAGGTTTTGTCATGAGGTATGGTTTTTTCCCCAAGCTGGCGCAACGCTGGCTCTCCCCGCTATTGCTTGCCGTGCTGGCTGGGCCCCTGGCCCATGCAACCACCGTTGAGCAGCAGCCTCAGCTTGCAGATCGGCAAACCCTGGTCAAGGGCAACGGTGCCGAGCCGGAGTCGCTGGATCCTGCGCTGGTGCGCTCCGGTTTTCCGGGGGAGGCCGTGCTGGTCGATCTGTTTGAAGGGCTGGTCAGCGAAGATGGTCAGGGGCATATCGTTCCTGCTCAGGCCCAGCGCTGGGAGGTGAGTGACGATGGGCTGGAGTGGCGATTCTTCCTGCGACCCCAACTGAAATGGTCCAATGGCGAGCCGCTGGTGGCCGCTGATTTCGTCTATGCATGGCGCCGTCTGCTCGATCCGGCCATCAACTCCCCTTCTGCCGGATTGCTGCTGGCCACGGGGATCAACAATGCGCAATCCATCTATGCCGGTGCGCTGGAGCTCGGCAATCTGGGCATTGAAGCGCAAAGCGATCAGATCCTGAAAATCACCCTGGAACGGCCGGCTCCCTATTTCCTGCAGCTCATCAGTCAGCGCCCCTTTGTGCCAGTCAACCAGAAGGCGATAGCCCGGTTTGGCAAGCAGTGGACCGAGCCCGGCAAGCTGGTGAGCAATGGTGCTTATCGGCTGGCAAGCTGGACGCCGAACGAGCAGATCGAAGCCGAGCGCAATATCCACTACTGGGATGACCTTCACACCCGTATCGGACGGGTCACCTATCTGCCTATCACCTCGCAACATGCCGAACGGCTGCGCTATGAGGCTGGTGAAATCCAGCTCACCAACAAGGTCTCCCTCGGTTATTACCAGAAGATGAAGCGCGAATCTCCGGAGCGGCTCTGGGGCTTGCCGCTGTTTGGCACCTATCTCTATGCGTTCAATTTGAAGCGCCCCGAACTGCAGGATGTGCGGGTGCGTCAGGCGCTCTCCATGGCGGTTGATCGACAGTTGCTCATTGAATCGGTGAGCGGGCAGGATGAACAGGCGGCATGGTCGCTGTTGCCGGAGATGCCGGGTTACCCCCGGGTGATATTGCCTGTGGCGCTTGAAGATATGCCGACCCGCCAGGCCAAAGCGACAGCCCTGCTGTCAGCGGCCGGGTATAACAGTGCCAATCCACTCAAGCTGAGCATTACCTACAACAGCGCAGAAACCCACAAGCAGATGGCGATGGCCATTGCTGCCATGTGGCAGAAGCTGGGGGTACAGGTCACCCTCAACAGTCTGGAGTGGGGTGCCTATCAGGTGGCCAAGGATAGCGGTGATTTTCAGGTGGCCAGAAGCTTCCTGTTTGGCGATTACGTGGAGCCGTCTGCCATGCTGGGCAGCTTCCGTTGTCAGGATCTGCGCAACGAGAGCGGCTACTGCAATCCCGACTTTGATCTGTTGCTGGAGCAGGCTGCCAATACGCTGGACAGCGCGAGCCAGGTTGAACTCTACCGGCATGCCGAACAGTTGCTGCTTGAGGAGGCGCCGATCCTCCCCGTGTATCATTACAATCAGATGAGACTGGTCGATCCCACCCTGCGGGGACTGCCCAGCCAGAATTTGAAAGGGACGATTGCCACCAAGGATCTCTATTTCAGCCCGCAGTGAGGAGCATTTCATGAAACTTGCCATCATTTCCGACATCCACGGCAGCATCATTGCGCTGGAGCGGGTGCTGACCCAACTTGAGCCCTGGCAGCCGGATCACTATCTGCTGCTCGGCGATCTGCTCAACCATGGCCCGCGCAATCCTCTGCCGGAAGGGTATAACCCGGCCGCCGTGGCCGATCGGCTCAACGAGTTGGCTCCGCAAATCATCGCGGTGCGGGGCAATTGTGATTCCGAAGTAGATCAGATGCTGTTGCGCTTTCCCATCACCGCCCCCTACAACCAGTTGCTGATCGACGAGCGGCGCTGGTTTGTTAGCCACGGCCATCTTTATCGATCAGACGAGGTTCAGCTCCCGCCAGGCAGTCTGTTCCTGAGCGGTCACACCCATGTACCAGTGCTGGAGTGGCAGGGAGAACGGATCTTGATGAACCCGGGGTCAATCTGTTTCCCGCGCGGTGAGCTGCCGGCCAGTTACGGGTGCTATGAGGACGGGGTACTGCGCGTCAATGCGTGTGAGGACGGGCGAGAGTTGTTGCGACTGGTGCTTTAAAACGAACAGCAAAAATGCAAGGCCTGATAAGAGATGTCAGGCCTTGATACCGTAGGAGCGGGTGCCAGAGCGAGTGTTGCCCTTGGCGTCATAGGTCAGGCTGTTGCGATCGCGCAGCTGACTCAGAAAGGTTGCCAGACGACGGTTTGATACGATGCTCAATTCAAGCAAGCGACCGTTGATATCATTTTGTGCCTGGCAAGCATCCAGTTTTGCACGAAGTTGCGCCATCTCATCGGGATAGGCTGCCAGCTGCAGTGCCAGTTCCGGCATTTCTGCCAGTGTCTTGTCCAGAGTTTCTATCGCAGCAAGCAACTGCTGTTTGCGCTCGGTCAGTGCGGGCAGGGCCAGTGCCTGATGTTGTTCGAGCAAGCTGAACTCCTCTTCCAGAATGCCTTGCATCTGGCTGAGGTAATCATCTTGGGTGTGCAGTAACGAAGGTAAATCCATCATCCCAGAACTTTGTCCAGATTGGCCTCGAAACTGAACATCTTCTTGGCCACAGCGTCGCTGTTAACCTGATATTCGCCACTCGCGACGGCTTTTTTCAGCCGTTCGACCTTGCTCTCATTGCCGGTCGAGGCGGTATTGAGGTTTTGTTGCATCTTTTGCAATTGTTGCGCCTCACTGGTCAAGGAGACGGAGTCCAGCTTGACAGTAGCCGCTTTGTTTTCGGGCGATGAGGTGACTGACTTGCTGCCTGTCCCCTGGCTATTAGCGGTATTTTGCAACCGATTATTCGCCAAATTGTTGATATTGTTGATGGCCATTTTAGTTACCTTCGTCTGCTTTAAGGTTTGCTTACCTGTTTATCGGTGCGACAGATCAAAACTTTAGAAAAAAGTTGTCAAGGATCCGGATTTAAAAAGTGACCGATACGGCACCTACCGCACTGACTTTACCCTCAACGGTTTTGCCGGAGCGAATATTGACGAGTTTGATGATCTCTCCGAAGCTGCCATCTTGCAAGGCTCGGGCCATGGTTTTGATCTGGAAGTTGCTGTTTTCTGCCGTCAGGGTGACCTGATCCCCTTTGCACACGACACAAACCTGGCTCAAACGGATGGGTTGCCCAGGTTTTAGCTCCCGCTTGCTGCGTACTCCGACAAGAGGGGCTGTGTCAGTCAGGTAGTCGCCGCGGATCAGGGTCTGATCCTGATAGGCCAACACCAGCTGGCTTTCACTCAGCAGGTCCCCCTTGGCGATGGGGTTGGTCACAGTGACATAGGGCTTTTGAATGCTGACCCGCACCGGGAGATAGACGTCCCAGGGCCTCTCTTCCTCACATTTAAGGTAAACTGTTGTATTACGGCGAATTTCCATTTTTGCTGGTAAGCTGATAGTGAGCAGATCTTCGCAGCGGGTCAGTGGGAGCCGTTTATCCAGCGTGGCTGAAGTGACCTCGGCTCTGGCATCCAACGGAATATCCAGCTGGCTGTAAACGAACTCTTGTGCCTTTTCTTGCAGATAAGTAGTGACGTCCGAGGCGTAGCTGGAAGATATGCTGCCAAAAAAGAGGCTGATGAGTAAAAGTCGGTTAATCATTTTCGCTCGTTGGTCGATAAGTTGTTCACGCATATCACCATATTTAACTATGATTGCTTCAGAATCTGTTCGTTGTCACATCGATAGTCTGACGCAATCCATCACGCATGCATGATTAATGCCAAGCGTTTTTAGGGAGTGTTTATGGCCAGTATCCTGGACTCGGTCAACCAACGTACCCAGCTAGTGGGGCAAAACCGGCTGGAGTTGTTGTTGTTTCGTCTCAATGGACGTCAAAGATTTGGCATCAACGTATTCAAAGTGCGTGAAGTGTTGCAGTGTCCCCCCTTGACCGTGATGCCCAAATTGAACTCCTGCATCCGCGGGGTCGCACATATTCGTGGCCAGACTATCTCGGTCATCGACCTCAGCATGGCGGTTGGTAAACGCCCGATTGATGATCTGAGCAAATGCTTCATTATCATCTCCGAGTACAACCGTTCTATTCAGGGATTTCTGGTGCATTCGGTCGAGCGCATCATCAATATGAACTGGGAATCCATCCTGCCTCCGCCCAAAGGTGCGGGTCGCATCAACTACATGACAGCCGTGACTGAAGTCGACGGCGAGTTGGTCGAAATTCTTGATGTTGAGCGGATATTGAACGAAATTTCTCCGGTTGCAACGGATGTGAGTGAGGAGTTGGTTCAGGCCAGTGTCGACCACCCGACTCTGGGGCGTCCTGTTCTTGTTGCGGATGACTCCTCAGTGGCACGCAAACAGGTACAACGTGCGCTTGAGGCTATCGGTGTCGAGTGCGTGTTGGCTAAAGATGGTCGCGAAGCATTGAACATGCTGCTGGAAATGACCAAAAATGGTCCTATCAAGGATCAGGTTGCGCTGGTTATTTCGGATATCGAAATGCCGGAAATGGATGGCTATACCTTCACTGCCGAGATCCGGAATAATCCCAATCTCAAGGATTTGCATGTTATTCTGCATACCTCGCTCAGTGGAGTATTCAACCAGGCAATGGTGCAGAAAGTTGGTGCGAACAATTTTATCGCCAAGTTCCAGCCTGATGAATTGGCCAAGGCCGTACAAAACGCACTCTAATAAAGAAGAACAGCTGCATGAAGACACTTTCGGACGACTTATACAAACAGTTCAGCAACTTTCTGGCGGTACAGAGCGGAATTGTGCTGGGGGATAACAAACAGTATCTGGTGAAGAGCCGTCTTTCACCTTTGATGGCTCAGTTTGGCATCGAGAGTCTGTCTGATCTGGTTACCCGTGCAATGAGTGTGCGAGAGCGTGACCTGAAAATGGCCGTGGTGGATGCCATGACAACCAACGAGACCCTCTGGTTTCGTGATACCTATCCGTTTCAGCTTCTTACCGACAAGATTTTCCCCGAGCTGGGGAAAAGTGGCCGCCCCATCAAGATCTGGTCAGCCGCATCCTCGTCAGGCCAGGAGCCCTATTCCATTGCAATGACGGCACTGGAGCAGCAGATGAAAAAGCCGGGTACCTTGCCTGGTGGCGTGCAAATTGTCGGGACGGATATTTCGACGACCATGCTCAATCAGTGTAAGGAAGGCGTTTACGATAGCCTTGCTCTGGCACGCGGTTTGTCACCGGAGCGCAAGAAGATGTTTTTTGAGCCTTACGGTGAAAACAAGATGCGGGTCGCTGAGCGAGTCAGAAAATTGACCACCTTCCGGCCACTCAACTTGTTGGAGAGTTATAGTTTGCTCGGCAAGTTTGACATTATCTTTTGCCGTAACGTGCTCATCTATTTTGCGCCGGAAGTGAAGTCGAAGATCCTCAACCAGTTTGCTGCCAGTCTCAACCCCGGTGGGTATCTGATGCTGGGCGCGTCGGAGTCACTGGCCGGGTTGACCGATCGGTTTGAGATGATCCGCTGCAATCCGGGGATTGTCTACAAGGTCAAATAGGCCTGATGGCCTTGATATTCGGGGTCTGCCGAATATTGCCAGTTCATGCAAAGAGGGAAGCTACGAGCTTCCCTCTTTCTTTATCTACAGCTCAGTCTTTCTATTTACCTACCATATCTCGCCACTGCAAAAGTGGTTGAAGCCTTAAGGTTGCCAAATGATGCCGTCTGACTCAATGCGCGAGATGCTCCTGCCGTTTTCGGTCTGAAATGTGCTCATACCCAAACCATCGATCTTAGTTATTTGCTTATGGCACACCTCTTGCAAACAAAATAAACCAAGCAGGAGGTGTGCTATGGCTCTTTCATTTGACAAGGCATTCGGTGTGCATCAACACACCATAAGCGTTCGCGCCAAGCGTGCTGAGGTGCTTTCCAGCAATATTGCTAACGCAGATACCCCGGGCTTTAAAGCCAGGGATATCAATTTTGCTCAGGCATTGCAGGAGGCCCAGTCGCATCAGGGTTTTGGTTTGGCAACGACCAGCGAAAAGCACTTTGCCTTGAATATGGACGCTCCGGGTACCGTGCAATATCGCAACCCGCTGCAACCGGATACCGGTGACGGCAATACGGTCGATGTACAGCAGGAGCGCAGCGAATTTCTGCGTAATAGCCTCGAGTATCAAACCTCCCTTGAATTTATGAATAGCAAGATCAGTGGCCTGCTAAAGGCCCTGAAAGGAGAGCAGTGATGAGTTTGTTCAAGGTCTTTGACATAGCAGGCTCGGCTATGAGCGCGCAGTCAGTGCGCCTTAACACGGTTGCCAGCAACATGGCCAACGCGGACAGCATCAGCTCCAGTGTGGAAAATACTTACCACGCCAGGCGGCCAGTCTTTGCCGCCCAGCTCGATCAGGCGATGTCTGACAAGCAGGGGTCAGTCGGGGTTGAGGTGAAGGGGATTGTCGAGAGCAAGGCGCCACTGCTCAAGGAGTACAACCCCAACCACCCGATGGCGGACAAAGACGGTTTTATCTTCAAACCAAACGTCAACATGGTTGAAGAGATGGCCGACATGATCAACGCCTCGCGCAGCTACCAGACCAACGTACAGGTTGCAGATTCGGCCAAGAAGATGCTGCAGCAGACGCTCCAGCTTGGCAAGTCCTGATAGGAGGGATGCAGCATGGTCGATACAACCAATAATGTGAACGGCATCAGCCGTACCACGACCCAGACGACAGGCACCACTACAACGCCGAAGAAAGAGCTGGATCAAGCTTCTTTTCTGAAGCTGCTGACCATGCAGCTGTCGTATCAGGATCCTTTCAAGCCTGTTGATAACGCCCAGATGCTCTCCCAGATGACATCCATGTCGACCTCGGAGGGGATCAACAGCTTGTCCACCCAGATGGGCAATCTTAATACTCTGATGACATCTAGTCAGGCGCTGCAAGCCTCCGCACTGGTCGGACAAAATGTGCTGCTCCCTAGCAATATCGGTTATTTGGAGAAAGAGGGGTCCATCTCCGGGGTAGTAGCTGTCGGTGTCGAGAACAAGTATTCGAATGTGAAAATCACGGTGGAAGATGAAAAGGGCCAGGTGATCAAGGAGTTTCCTCTGGAAGGTGATTTGCGCGGCAATGTTGAATTTGCTTGGGATGGTAAAGACAAGAGTGGCAATCCGGCCAAGCCTGGAAAATACGTGATTAAAGCTAACGGCACCATGGATGGAAAGTCGGAGAGCATCTCGGCCCTGACCTATGGCAAGGTTGATAGTGTAGTCCTGGGGAACGGAACCAGCCCGACTCAACTCAATCTTAGAGGTCTAGGCACTACAACGCTTAACAGTATCCTGCAAATTTCAGGATCTAATCAGAACAAACCAACAACTCAGTCAACAACCACGTCGACAGCATCGATCTAAGGAGCTGGATATGTCATTTAACAATGCCTTGAGCGGTGTCAACGCGGCACAAAAAGACTTGAACGTCACCGCCAACAACATTGCCAACGTTAATACCATGGGCTTTAAAGAGTCCCGAGCCGAGTTTGCGGATGTTTACGCCAACTCCATCTTTGTCAACGCCAAGACCCAGGTCGGTAATGGTGTGGCGACTGGCGCGGTTGCCCAGCAGTTCCATCAGGGGGCGCTGCAATTTACCAATAACGCGCTGGACTTGGCGATTCAGGGGAATGGCTTCTTTGTGACCTCCGATGGCCTGACCAACCTGGATCGCACCTATACTCGTGCCGGTGCCTTCAAGCTCAATGAAAACAGTTATATGGTCAACAATCAGGGCCATTATCTGCAAGGCTATGAGGTGAACGTTGATGGAACGCCAAAAGCGGTGAGCATAAACGCAACCAAGCCTATCCAGATCCCTGATCGGGCTGGGGAGCCGAAGCAAACAACCAAGATTGAAGCCAGCTTCAATCTGAAGTCTGATTCAACCCCGTTGGCTGCAGGTAACACTGCTGCAGACGCCTCCATTTTTGATCCGATCAATAATCCTAAAAGCTATGCCTCATCTACATCTGTCACTATTTATGATTCATTGGGTTCTCCTCATGTGATCACACAATATTTTGTCAAGGAAGCTGACCCAGCTGATGTGACAAAGCCTGCCAACCCTACCGCTTGGCGTATGTACATGTATGAGGGGGATAAACCCATTGATGTTGCTGGGGGGGTTCCAACAACTATGGCGGCTGGTGTGACTCCTGTTCCACCGCTTGCCGCACGCATCACCTTTGGTGCAGATGGCAAGATGGTGACGCCAACAACACCAGCAACTATCAAGACAGAGCAATTGGGCGCAGCTCCCCCGGCAGGTGCTGGCATTATCACCAACGGTGCTGATCCAACTCAGGAAGTTGAGATTCAACTCGGCACTGTGACTCAGTATTCTTCTCCATTTGAAGTCAACAAGTTGACTCAGGATGGCTCTACTGTTGGCCGTTTGACCAAGGTGGAAATCACGCCAGACGGGATTGTCTCTGCTACCTATAGCAATGCCACCACACTCAAGGTTGCCATGGTGGCCATGGCAAAATTTGCCAACTCACAAGGATTGACTCAGGTTGGCGATACCTCCTGGCGACAGTCCCTGCTCTCTGGCGATGCCTTGCCGGGGACGCCGAACTCGGGCACTTTCGGGACCATCAAATCATCGGCGCTGGAGCAGTCCAACGTGGATTTGACCTCGGAGCTGGTGGACCTGATCACTGCCCAGCGTAACTTCCAGGCCAACTCCCGTTCTCTGGAGGTCAACAGTTCGCTGCAGCAGACCATCTTGCAGATCCGTTAATCGCGCAATAAACGATAATGAGAGGGGGCTTGGCCCCCTCTCTGTTTCTGTCGCATTCCCATCCTCCTTACCCCCCATATTTCTGCTGTTGGCACTCTAATTGCATTTCTCCTGTCAGAGTCATCTGTTTGACGGAGAATTCCATGGATCACCTGCTTTATATCGCCATGTCCGGGGCCAAAGAGACCATGAACAGCCTGGCTGTTCGGGGCAACAACCTCGCCAATGCCAATACCACCGGCTTCAAGTCCGATTTCGAGCAGGCCAGAAGCATGCAGGCGTTCGGAGAGGGCTTGCCAAGCCGTGTGTTTGCCATGGCTGAGCGCCCAGGCCAGAACCTGCAGCATGGCATGCTGATGACCACCGGACGGGATCTGGACGTGGCGGTGGATGGCCCAGGCTGGATTGCCGTGCAGGATCCCAAGGGCGGCGAGGCCTATACCCGCATGGGGAATTTGCAGGTCAATGCGACCGGCAACTTGCAGACCTCGACAGGCCTGAATGTGGTGGATGACGGCGGTCAGCCAATCGTGTTGCCGATGCCGATGGAGAAACTCGAGATCAATCGGGATGGCACCATCAGCGGTCGTCCGGAGGGGGCGGCCGCCAACTTGCCGGAAGATTTTCAGCGGATCAAGCTGGTCAACCCGGCCGCCGATGCGGTGGAGAAGGGGCAAGATGGTCTGTTTCGCCGCAAGGATGGCCAGAATGAACCCGCCTCTGCCAATGTCGGTCTGATTGCCGGCTCCCTTGAGGGGAGCAACGTCAATGTGGTGGATGAGATGACCAACCTGATCCGGCTGCAACGCCAGTTCGAAACCCAGGTCAAAATCATGAAGACGGCCGAAGAGAATGATGAAGCTCAAACCCAACTGCTGCGAATCAGCTAATCAAGGAGTTACCTATGAATCCCGCACTCTGGATCAGCAAGACCGGGTTGGATGCACAGCAGACCAATATTTCGGTCACCTCGAACAACCTGGCGAACGCCAGCACCGTGGGCTTCAAAAAGTCACGGGCCATCTTTGAAGATCTGCTTTATCAAAACATCAATCAGCCCGGTGGCCGCTCCTCTGCCGATACCGAGCTTCCCTCCGGCTTGATGCTGGGGGCGGGTGCCAAGGTGGTGGCGACCCAGAAAAACCACAGCCAGGGTAACGTACAAACCACCGACAACTCGCTGGATCTGATGATCAGTGGTCGTGGTTATTTTGAAATTCAGCTGCCTGATGGCAGTGCAGCCTATACCCGAAACGGTCAGTTCACGCTCAACGATGAGGGGACCATAGTGACTCCGGGTAATGGTTACCCGCTGCAGCCGGAAATCCAGATCCCGGAAAACACCCAGAGCGTCACTGTGGGTGAAGATGGCCAGGTCTCGGTGCAGCTCAAAGGCGATGGCGCTTCTCAGGTCGTCGGTCAGATCAACATCTCCGACTTTGTCAACGCCAGCGGCTTGCAGCCTATGGGGGAGAACATGTTTGTCGAAACCCAATCCAGCGGTGCTGCCGCTCAGGGGACTGCCGGTGCCGATGGCTTGGGGGTGATCAAGCAGGGGATGCTGGAGACTTCCAACGTCAACGTGACCGAAGAGCTGGTAAACCTCATTCAGGCTCAGCGGGTCTACGAGATGAACTCCAAGGTGCTCTCCGCCGTGGACGGCATGATGTCCTTCCTGATCCAGCGTACCTAATTAGGAGGTGCATGATGAAAGCCGTATGGATACTGGGATTGTTGGTGCTGGGAGGGTGTAGCAGCACTCCCAATACGCCCAAGCCTGATGATCCCGAGTTTTCCCCCGTCTACGGGGAGTCGGAGCCGGTGTCGGTGCGGCCGACAGGGGCGATTTTCCAGCCGGATCAGGTCAATGGCATCTATTCGGATATCAAGGCGCACAAGGTAGGCGACATCATCACCATCGAGTTGTCGGAGTCGACCTCCGCCTCGAAAAAGGCCAATACCCAGAGTGGCAAGGACAATAAATTCAATCTGGATCCGGTCAAGCTGGGTGGCGTGCCGGTCACCGCCAGTCCCTATGATCTTTCGGCTTCCATTGGTCAGAACAGCGCGTTCAAGGGGCAGGCCAAAGCGGACCAGAGCAACAGCCTGCAGGGCAATATCTCGGTCAGCGTGGCCAAGGTGCTGCCCAACGGCAATCTGGTGGTGCGTGGCGAGAAGTGGATCATGCTCAATAATGGCAATGAATATATCCGGATCACCGGCCTTATTCGCCCGGAGGATGTGACGTCTGATAACAGCGTTTCGTCCCAGAAAGTGGCCAATGCCCGCATTTACTACGGTGGTACCGGCGATCTGGCCAATAGCCAGGAGCAAGGGTGGCTTACCAGCTTTTTCAATGGTCCCTGGTGGCCGCTCTAGGAGATGTTATGAAGTCACTCCGTCTTGTCACACTGCTCTGCTGTCTGCTGCCCTTGGGCGTGGCCAATGCAGCCCGGATCAAGGACATCAGCTCGGTTGAAGGGGTGCGTAACAACCAGCTGATTGGTTACGGTCTGGTGGTGGGGTTGCCCGGCACTGGCGAGAAGAACAACGCCTTCACCGAGCAGACCTTCCGCACCATGCTCAACAACTTTGGCATCAAGGTGCCGGATAACATCAAGCCCAAGATCAAGGATGTGGCGCCGGTGGCGATCCATGCCGACCTGCCCCCCTTCTCCAAGCCGGGCCAGACCATCGATGTGACGGTCTCTGCCATTGGCGAGGCCAAGAGCCTGCGGGGCGGCACTCTGCTGCAGAGCTTCCTAAAAGGGCTCGATGGCCGAGTCTATGCGGTTGCCCAGGGCAGTCTGGTGGTCGGTGGTCTGGGGGCCGAGGGGGCTGATGGCTCCAAGGTAGTGATCAATACCCCGACTGTCGGGCGGATTGCCAACGGTGCGACCGTGGAGCGGGAGGTGCCCAACTCCTTCAGTCAGGGTGACACTATCACCTTCAATCTTAACCGACCCGACTTTACTACGGCGCGCCGTCTGGCCGATGTGGTCAACGATCTGGTAGGGCCCAATACCGCTCAGGCGCTCGATGCTACCTCGGTCAAGGTCTATGCCCCGCGGGATCCGGGTCAGCGCGTCTCCTATCTCGCCACCATCGAGAACCTGGAGGTGGATCCGGCCAATGAGGCGGCCAAGATCATCGTTAACTCCCGCACTGGCACCATAGTGATCGGCAGTCAGGTCAAGCTCAAACCGGCGGCCATCAGCCACGGCGGGTTGACGGTGACCATCGCCGAAAACCAGCAGGTCTCCCAGCCCAACCCGCTGGCGGGAGGAGAGACGACGGTGACCAACAACTCGACCATCAATGTCCAGCAGGAGCCGGGGCGGATGTTCAAGTTTGATACCGGTGCGACCCTGGACGATCTGGTCCGGGCGGTCAATCAGGTCGGGGTCGCCCCCGGTGATTTGATGGCCATCCTTGAGGCGTTGCAGCAGGCAGGCGCCATCGAGGGGCAACTGGTCATATTGTAACAAGCGGCAAGTGGTTGCCACGGGTGGCAATGAGGTAAGCAAAATGGCGGAGTTTGACAGCAACAGCGGCATGAATCTCGGGATGGTACAGGACATCAAGAACCTGGATCGTCTGCGCCAGATGAGCCAAAGCAAAGAGGGACAGGCCGAAGCGCTCAAGAGTGCGTCACGCCAGTTCGAGTCAATCTTTACCCAGATGCTGTTTCAGAGCATGCGTCAGGCCAACGGGGTGTTGACTCAGGACAACCCGATGAACAGCAGCTATACCCAGTTCTATGAAGGGATGCTGGATGAGCAGCGGGTTGCCGACATGTCCAGCAAGGGAGGGCTGGGATTGGCTGACATGGTGGCCAAGCAGCTCTCTCCCGAGACCTTTACCCATCAGGATGGACGGGTGCTCAAGATGCCGCAGCGCACCGAACGGACCTACAAACCCTATCAGCCACCCACGGCGGCTGCCGATGATTTGATCGCGGCATCAAAAGTTGGCAAAGATTTTGCTGAAAAAGAGATGACCGAGGGGGTCAAGGAGAGTCACGCACTCACTATGCCCCGTCGACCGCACCGCAGCATTCCGCCCATGGGGCGTATGGCCAGCGAAGAGGGCAGTGCCACCGGTAGTGGGGGCAAAGAGTTCGATACACCGGAAGAGTTCGTTAATCGCCTGATGCCGCTGGCCAAGAAAGCGGCCGACAAGTTGGGGTTAAGCCCGGCGGTACTGGTCGCTCAGGCGGCACTGGAGAGCGGTTGGGGCAAGCGGGTGATCAAGGATGGCGAGGGGCAGGTGACCCATAACCTGTTTGGCATCAAGGCCGATCCGCGCTGGGAAGGGCCAAAGGCGGTGGTCAGCACGCTCGAGTATGAGCAAGGCGTTGCCTCCCGCCAGAAAGCGGCATTTCGCTCCTATGAGTCGTTTGAAGAGAGCTTCAACGACTACGTGGACTTCCTCACTTCCGGCTCTCGCTACAAGGGAGCCCTGGCGAAGGTGGATAGTCCCGATCGCTACTTCGAGGCGCTGCAACAGGCGGGTTATGCCACCGACCCGCACTACGCCAGAAAATTGAAACAGGTATTGCGCAGTGATGCCATTGCCCAATACAACGAGATGGAGCTGTAACGTATGGCAAGCGACCTGCTTGGGATTGGTTCATCGGGCGTGCTGGCACAGCAACGCCTGCTGCAGACCACCAGTAACAACATAGTTAACGTCAATAGCCAGGGCTATGTGCGTGAGCGTACGCTGGTGTATACCAATACCATCGGTCTGGGGACCGGTGACATCAAGACCGAGCGGGTAATCAACGACTATATGCAGGGGGAGGTGCGCCGTGATACCTCTGCCTATCATGCCTCCCTGACCCATTATGAACAGCTTGCTGGCGTTGACAGCTTGCTTGGGGATACCAGCAACAGCGTGGGGGCGGCCATCACCTCCTACTTCAAGTCATTTCACTCTGCCAATGAATCGCCTGCCGAGATCGGTGGGCGCAAGGTGGTGATGACGGAGTTGAGTGGCATGGTCAACCGTTTTCATACCCTCTCGGCGCAGCTCGACAAGCAGAGCGATACCCTCAACACCCGCATTGAAGATGAAACCAAGCAGGTTAACAGCCTACTCACCAGCATCAATGATCTTAATCAGGCCATCATCCGCACCCAGGGGTCACCCGAAGAGAACCTGATGCTGTTTGATCAGCGGGATGAGGCGATCCGCCAGCTGTCCGAGAAGATGGATATTCGCACCGTAGCCCAACCCAACGGCAGCATGCTGGTCAATATGAGCACCGGCCATTCGCTGATCCTCGATGGGGGCGTCGCCCAGTTCAAGGTGATTGCAGGAGATCCTGACTCCCGGGATCAGGAGCTGCAACTTACCCTGGGGGCGAACAAGGCAACCATCGACCACGATACGTTTGGTGGCGCCATGGGGGGGCTGTTCAAGGCGCGTACCGACCTTGAGCCTACCAAGCGCGAACTGGGGCAGCTGGCCGTGGCGATGGCCGATGCGATGAACCAGCAGAACCGCCTCGGGATGGATCTGGATAACGAGATTGGCGGCGATATCTTCACCCTGCCTACCAGCAAGGGCTTACCCTACGGCAATAACACGGGGACGGTCGGGGCGAATGTCAGCTTCGTGCCGGGCAAGGGGACATCAGTGACCCCGTTTGATTACGAAGTGCAATTTAGCAGCGCTACCGGTTATGAGGTGTTCTCGCTCGACAAGTCTGGCAATCGTACCTCTGTCAGCACGGGGACCATGCCGCCAGCGACCTTTGAGCTGCTCGGACACGGGATCTCGATCGATCTCACCGGTACGCCGGCTGCGGGTGACAAACTGTTGCTGCAACCGACCAAAAGTGCGGCGGCCGGTCTGGGTCAGCAGATCACCCGACCGGAAGATTTGGCCCTGGCCTCTCCGCTTAAAGCGGAAAAGACAACTAATAATGGCGGCGGGGCAGATATCAAACTGGGTGGCGTATTCAATACAGGTGCAGGGTCAGGTTTTGGTACCAATAGTCTGAGCCCGACAGCGCCTCAGGTTGTCAAGATTGACGCCAACGGTAACTATCAGGTGTTTCAAGCCGATGGCGCTACCCTGATTGGTACTGCCCCTGCGAGCAGCAAAGGGCAAAACCTGATGTCTGCGATCGTCAACCCTTTCCCCGCCGGAGCCGCAGTCTATGCCAACCCGAAACAGGCCCCCGGCTACGAGTTCAGCATCACCGGCATGGTGGATGCCGGTGACAGCTTCAAGCTCAGTTACAACAGCAATGGCTTTGCCGATAACAGCAATGGCTTGGTTCTGGCCGAGCTGCAAAACAAGGATCTGGTGCGCAAGAGCACCAATGGCGGGACGACCAACGACAAGATGACCTTCAATCAGGCCTATTCCGGGTTGGTGATGGAAGTGGGTAACAATACCAGTCAGGCAAAAACGCTGCTCAAGGCCAATGAGTCCAAGCTTATCCAGAGCACCGGCATCTTTGAAAGCGTGTCAGGGGTCAATCTGGAGGAGGAGGCGGCCAATCTGATCCGCTTCCAGCAATCCTATGCGGCATCGGCGCAAATCGTCAGCACGGCCAAAACCATTTTCGATACACTGCTCTCTTCCGTGAGGTAACGTCATGCGCATCACCACCAACATGATCTACGACCGGAATATCTATTCCCTCAACAGCGCCAACGAGCGGTTGAATACTGCCTATCAACAGCTGCAAACCGGCAATAAATTCCAGACTGCTGGAGAAGATCCCGCAGGGATGAGCCAGAAGATGGCACTGACCAAGGAGATTGACCTGTTCAAGCAATACAGTGTCAATGGCAGCTTGCTGGAAAACAGCCTGGGGCATGAAGAGACAGTATTGGATTCTCTTAATACGGCAATGCTCAGTGCCCAAACCCTGATCCAGAAGTCAAATAACGGCTCTATCAGTGACGATGATCGCAAGGCCATCGCCAGCGAGCTGGAAGGGTTGCAGCAGCAGATGTTTGACCTGATGAATAGCAAAAACTCCTCGGGTGAATTTATATTCGGTGGCAATCAGAGCAAGACCCAGCCATATATCAAAGACGTCAACGGAAAATATATTTATCAGGGTGACCCTGGTCAGCGAAATATTCAGGTCTCACCCACAGTACAAATTGCTGCCAATGATTCCGGGCAGGATCTGTTTGAAATCGTGGCGACCAGAAGAACCGCCAGTGCAACCACAGCAAATATCAAGGTCGGGGTCGGCGATCAGGGTAACTTTGATACTTTTTATAAGTCCAATTATAACTCGGCACTGCCCAGCAATACCTATACAGTATCAACCACCATAGGCCCACCTGATACCTACGATATCAAGGATAGCGGTGGCAATACGTTGCAAACGGGTAACTACACTGCTGGTACCAAGATCCCCTTTAATGGTCTGGAGTTGACCCTTGATTTGCCTGCAGGTGGTGCGGCTCAGCAGTTTGATCTTAATCCACCGAAGAATGACAACATATTGAATGGTATGTCGGATTTTATTACGGCTCTGCGAGATCCGGCTATTTCTGCCGAAGCCTTCGAGCAGAAAATAGCCGATGCCACCGTTCATATGAAAAATGCCCGCCTGAATATCGATCATGGGTTGGGTGAGTTGGGCGGCCGGATGAACAGTCTGGAACAGGCCATGGGCTCCAATGAGGGATTGAGTACCCTCAACGCCGAGGCGAGAGCCAAGGTGTCAGAAGCGGACCTCTATGAAGTGATTTCCGCGCTGTCAAAAGAGGATGCGGCATTGAGTGCCTCGCAACTCTCTTTCAGCAAAATAAGCCGTCTGACGCTATTTGACTATATTCGCTAATTAGAGAAGGGCCCCTTTGGGGCCTTTTTTTGTCCAGACTATGAAAATTGGTTCCGTGTCATCTCCTGCCAATTGTAACAAGCTGTTGCCGTTGCCCATTTAATGGTGGTTGCGGGGTTGACCTCTCTGCGGGATTGGATAATCATGCCGCCCGCACAACAGAGGGTTGTGCGAATTATTTGCAGCATCTCGTTAGGCGAGGCTCCTGTATAAACACAGGCCACTGATCTCACGACGTCCAGAGACGCCCAAGATCAGGACAGTTTTCATCGGATTAAGGTGTAAACCCAAGTGGCTTCCGGCATGCCGGATACGTTATACAGTGCTAAAGCTGGTACGTGGGGATGATGACACGCCGAACGGCGTCATTTCCTGCCTATTACTCGTCAATCAAATTGCTGTTTTCTTGTCGTTGCCTCCGGCTATTTCCGGAAGCATTCAGGCTCGCCTGAAATCACATGAGGATATCTGTGATGAAGAAAACACATACCATTCTTAACCGTCACCAACTGCTCGATCTGGCCGCCCTGCAGGGTTGGCTGGAACATAATCTGGATCCGGTTCAGCGCGCCGATCAACTGCTGACCCTGCGTCCGGAAGAGCTCAACTGCATCTTTGATACCCTGCCAATTCCGCAAGGTGCCGAACTGCTTGGTTCACTCTCTGCCGAGAGTGCCGGGCGCCTGTTGCAGCGGCTCCATGGCAGCATCGTCAGCGTGTTGCAGGAGGCCATTCCCCGCCGTGAAATGGTGGCTATCTTGCGCAAACTGGGTCGTCAGGATCGCACCATGTTGCTGGCTCGCTTCCCGACCCAGGCGCAGGCCATGTATTACTCCCTGTTGGATTGGCCCACCGAGTCGGTGGGGGCCAACATGCGCCACGAATATCTGGCGGTGCGGGAGGAGGACACGGTCGGCCACGCCAAACAGCTGATCCACGATGCCTGGGACAATGCCCAGCTGTTTCGCCATATCTATGTGGTCAACGGGGATGGTCGTCTGCAAGGGAGCCTCTCCCTCAAGACCTTGCTGATCGCCGACCCGCTGGCCAGCGTCGCGACCCTGATGGATCGGGAGACGGTGCGGATCAACGCCCGGGCGGATCAGGAGTTGGCAGCGCGCCTGCTCATCGACCGCGACCTGTCGGTATTGCCGGTCGAGGATCAAGGACGATTGGTCGGAATTTTCCACGTCGATGATGCTGCGGATATTCTGGAGCTCGAATCCACCGAGGATGCCGAGATGCAGGGTGGCTCATCACCGCTCGATACCCCTTACTTGCAGGCGACGCCCTGGCAGCTGTGGCGCAAACGGGTGGGCTGGCTGCTTATCCTGTTTGTGGCGGAAGCTTACACCGGCACTGTTCTGCGGGCATTCGAGGAGCAGCTGGAAGCGGCTATCGCGCTGGCCTTCTTCATTCCGCTCCTGATCGGTACTGGCGGTAACAGCGGTACCCAGATCACCACCACCATAGTACGTGCCATGGCGGTCGGGGAGGTGAGCCTGCGCAATCTCGGCACCGTGCTGAAAAAGGAGCTCTCCACCGGTCTGCTCATCTCGGGTGCCATTGCCATGGCGGCCTGGGTGCGGGCATGGAGTCTCGGCGTCGGTCCCCAGATTGGCATGGTGGTGACCTTTACCATCATCGCTATTGTGCTGTGGAGTGCCACGGTCGCATCGATTATTCCCATGGTGCTGCGTCGTTTTCGCATCGATCCGGCGGTGGTCTCTGCGCCATTCATCGCGACGCTGGTGGATGGAACCGGCCTTATCATCTACTTCGAGATGGCCAAGTGGTTGTTGCCCGAGTTGCAGTAACGGGTAGATTGATATGCAAAAGGCAGCCATTGGGCTGCCTTTTGCATTTATCTTTCCGGTTTAGCCTAGCTGGAACAACAGTGGCCAGCCCTGCTCCTGGCAATAACGGTGCTCCTTCTCCAGATTCTGCATCAGGAGACGGTTCTCCTCGCACCAGTCGATCGGCAGGGTCACGACCAGCTGATCCCCTTGTACCGCGACTTTCCACTCAGGCAGCAGGTTGTCCTGCCGCTTGTGGTGAGCGGCGACTGCGAGGCGCAGTATGCGGATGCAGCGCAGCACCGTCTGCATGTCGTGGTTGGGGAGGGGCGGCAGCTCGGAGAGCTTGAGCCCCTTGCGCTGAAAGCGTACCAACGCTGCCAGCAGGGCCTGATCGTCCTGGTTGAAGCCGGGCAGGTCGGTGTGTTGCAGGATATAGGCGGAGTGGCGGTGAATGCCGCTGTAGTTGATGGCAAGGCCAATTTCGTGCAGCCGCGCCGCCCAGCCGAGGATGGCACGATAGGGTTCTATCTCCATCTGCCAGGGCTCTTGCAAGGCATCGAACAGGGTCAGCACGCTCTGCTCCACCCGGGCGGCTTGTTTGCGGTCCATCCGGTAGTGGGTACCGAGCGCTTGTGCCGTCCGTTCGCGAATATCGTGGTGCTGCAAGCGCTCCTCGAACTCATACAGCAACCCTTCGCGCAGGGCACCATCGGAGTAGTCGAGCCGCTCGATGGGTAGCGAGGTAAACAGCCCGAGCAGGATGGCGACCGCGGCGGCAAACACCTCCTGGCGCTCCTCGGTAAGCCCTGTCAGCTTGAGGTTATCGACTCGCTTGCGCTCAATCATCAGCGCCTTGAGCCGCTCTAGCCCCTCCAGCGTAATGCTGCCGTCAGTCAGCCCTTCACCCTGCAGTACATCCCGTACCGTACGAATGGAACCTGAGCTGCCAAGACAGCTCTGCCAGCCCAGCTTGCGGTACTGGTTGACGATGGGGGCGAGCTGGTGCTGCGCCTCCAGCACGGCATTGGTGAAGTGCTTGTCGCTCAGCTTGCCGCTGGCAAAGAAGCTCTGGGTAAAGCTGACGCAGCCCATCTTGCGGCTGGTGAGGGCCTTGTGTTCAAACCCTTCACCGATGATGAGCTCGGTGCTGCCGCCGCCGATATCGATGACCAGTACCTGGCCCTCGATATGCTGGGTATGGGCAACCCCCTGATAGATGAGCCGTGCTTCTTCTTGCCCGCTGATGATCTCGATGGGGTGGTTGAGCACCTGGGCTGCTTCACTCACAAATTCGCGCGCGTTGCTGGCACGGCGCAGGGTATAGGTACCTGCGATGCGGATCTGATCCGGTTTGATGTTGGTGAGGCGCTCGGCAAACAGCGACAGACAGGCGAGGCCGCGTTCCATCGCCTCCGGGCTCATTCGCTTTTGCTCATCCATCCCTTCCGCCAGCCGCACCCGCTCCTTGATGCGATCGACGATGCGAAAACGCCCTTCGCTCAGATGGGCGATCACCATATGAAAACTGTTGGAGCCGAGATCAACGGCGGCATAGAGACTATTGTCCATTGTTTGACTCGATACGTTTGAGATAGTCGTAAATCGCCACCTGAGAGCGGATCTTGCGGCGGTTGCCCCGCTTCACATATTCGTTCTGCTGGTCGGCATCAATGACCCGCGCCTTGCAGGTATCACTCAGTTGTAGTTCGAGAATGTCCATGATGCGCTGCTTGAGCCGCTCATCATAAATGGGGGTGCCTACCTCGATCCGGCCGTCGATATTGCGGCTCATCCAGTCGGCGCTGGAGATATAGAGCTGGGGGTTGCCCTTGTTGTGGAACACCATCACCCGCGGGTGCTCGAGGAAGCGGTCTATGATGCTGATCACCTTGATGTTGTCACTGAGGCCCGGTACGCCCGGGCGCAGGGCGCACATGCCACGGATGATCATCTGGATCGGCACCCCGGCCTGCCCGGCGGCATAGAGACGGTTGATGAGATCCTTGTCCACCAGATTGTTGATCTTGAGGATGATACCGCTCGGCTGGCCCGCCTTGGCGTTGGAGAGCTCGTTGTCGATGAGACGATAGAGCTGACGGCGGCTGTTGATGGGGGAGACCAGCAGGTGGTTGAATTTGTATCGTTTATAGGGGTACTCGATGTATTCAAACACCCCTTCCACTTCGGCGGTGATATCTGGATTGCGGGTGAGCAGCGAGAAGTCGGTGTAGATCTTGGCGGTCTTCTCGTTGAAGTTCCCGGTGCCGATATGGGCGTAGCGCACCGCCTCGCCATTTTCGTGGCGGGTGATGAGGCAGAGCTTGGAGTGGATCTTGAGGCTCGGCACCCCGAACACCACCTTGACCCCGGCATCGGTAAGGATATTGGCCCAGTCGATGTTGGCCGCTTCGTCGAAACGGGCGCGCAGCTCGACCACCACGGTCACCTTCTTGCCGTTGTTGGCGGCATCGATGAGGGAGTGGATGATCCGCGACTTCTTGGCGACCCGGTAGATATTGATGCGAATGGCGCTCACCGCCGGATCGAACGCCGCCTGGCGCACCAGTTCGGTGAAGTGGTGGAACTTGTGGTAAGGGTAGTAGAGCAGTATGTCCTGCTTGGTAATCGCATCGAAGGCGTTGACGAAGCCGTCAAAATCGCGGCAATCGAGGGCTGGCAGCTTGGGGTTTTCCAGATAGTCACGGCCTACGTTGGGGAAGCCGATGAAATCCTTGAAGTTGTGGTAACGCCCGCCCGGCATGATGGCGTCGTAGGAGCTGATCTGCAGCTTGAGCTTGAGGAAGCTGATCATGGCAGCGGGCATCTCCCGCTCTAGACGAAGCGCACCGGCATGGCGGTGAGGCGCTGCTTCAAGCCGTCACTCATCTTGTCCACCAGGCTCAAGTCCAGCTGGTCGGAGAGATCATATTCGGCATCCCGGGTCAGCTTCACCGCATAGGCGGCAATCTCGTCGTAGTCGAAGAAGCCTTTGAAGATCTCGTCGAGGCAGAAGCGGATGACGTTATCCAGAATGATGATCTGCTTCTTGCGGCGGGTCCCTTCCGGCGGCAGCTGGAAGAAGCGGGGCAGGTCGTCGGTCGGCACTTCCACCAGGGCGTACTGGATCACCTGACCGTTCTTCTTCATCTCGATGGCCAGATAGGTGTACTCATCCTTGAGGAATTTGACCGGATTGACCTCTTTGTTGAGCAGGATCGGGATGATGTGACGCAGCACCTTCTCCTTGAAGAAGACCCGCAGCCACTTCTGAATGGCATCGGAGAGCTGGTTCTCGTTGACCAGGAAGATGTTGTGGCGAGCGAGCGCAATCAACAGCTCTTTATAGGTGTTGTCGAACGCTTCACCGAGCGCCATCACTTTTTGCTGGATGGCGCGCAGCAGCACTTTCGCTTCATCGTCGCCACCATGTACTTCATTGATGAGGATGCGACGCTTGACGTCCGATACCCGTACCTTGAAGAACTCATCCTGGTTGGAGGAGAAGATCCCCAGAAAACGAACCCGCTCGATGAGGGGCACCGTCTTGTCCATTGCCTCTTGCAACACCCGTTCATTGAATGAGAGCCAGCTCAGCTCTTTCTCTTCATACTGCTTGTCGGTGCTCATCTTGTGCCTCTGTTTCAGGTCGCGTCTGCGCGGCAGTTATGGCGTTAATATATGACAAATAAATGACAGGATTGTTACTGCTCGCTGAACGCTTCGTCGATGTCGACCACCAGATCGTCGGAGAGGGATTCCAGCGCGGTGATAAGCGTATCCATCGCGAGCCCGTCGGGCAGGGCAACCAGCGCATGGGCATAGAAGAGCGGGGCGCCGGAGTGGGGGGCCGGTTCACAGCCGGTGGTGAGATCGGCCACGTTGATCTCGAGCTGGCGCAGGATGCTGGCAACTTCGTGGACGATACCGGGGCGGTCGTTGCCGGTCACCGTCATCATGACTTGATTGGCTGGCTCGGCGGTCGGTGTCCCTTCGGCAAAGCTGATGGTCAGACCCGGTAGCAGGGCCAGTGCTTCGCACAGGCTGCGATAGTGCTCATCGGGGACAGAGACATGGAGGATACCGGCAAACTGTCCCGCCAGTTCGCTCATGGCGCTGCCCAGCCAGTTGCCCTGCTCGCGGCTGATGACAGCTGCCAGACTCTCGACGATCCCGGGTTTGTCTGCACCGATCACGGTGACCACCAATTGCTTTTGCATCCTGCTCTCCTTGAAATGGGATTTCTTGCTCTATCCCTATTGTGCCTGCTGGGGCAGGTCATATGAACCCCCGCCTGCTGACAAATAGATAAAAAGACGGGACTTTTCACTTTCCATACACGGGTCTGCTGCCTTGCTCCGTGGCGGCTGTGGTAAAGTGATTCCCCTTTCGTGTCGTGAACTGGATCGTGCTCTCATGAATACCCTTGTCCTATCGGGATTGTTGTTGCTGGCGCTGCTTGTGCTGGCGATCTTCTGGAGCAGAGGCAGACAGCAAAAGCGCCTGCCCTATGATGTGCAGGAGACCCTGTTCAGTCCTGCCGAACGATCGTTCCTTGGGGTGCTGGATCTGGCGGTGGGTGACAAGGCCCGGGTCTTTGCCAAGGTGCGGGTGGCCGATGTGCTGACGCCGCAAGCCGGGATCGGCAAGAGCAAATGGCAGCAGCACTTCAACAAGATCAGTGCCAAGCATTTCGACTATCTGCTTTGCCACCCCGCGGATCTCTCCTTTATCTGCGCCATCGAACTCGATGACAGCTCCCATCGTCACCAGAAGCGCAAGGCGCGCGACCTTTTTCTGAAAACCGCCTGCGACAGCGCCGGTCTGCCGTTGCTGCAGATCCCAGCAAGTGCCAGCTATCTGGTGGAAGAGCTGCGCGAACAGATCCTGCCGCTGCTGGTCAAAACCAGCGAACCATTGATCGACGATTTGCCGCACGGGGCGCGCCGCGAGCCGACGTTCAACCCTCTGCTGCTGGACGGTGTGGATGTCGGTGCCGGGATGCGTGGCCGTACTGCCCATGCCGAGGCGATCTCGCCTGCGTCGCTCCACGAGCCCGCCATCCAGCCCAAGGGGGTGATGGAGGCGCCACAGAGTGAGGGGGAGCTGGTCGATGGCTTGTTCGCCGATGTAGAAGATGATGAAGAGCACGAGGTACACCACTGCCCCCGCTGCGATGCGCCGCTGGTGGAGCGGGAGGCGAAAAAAGGCCCCCACGCCGGTCGACTCTTTCTGGCTTGCAGCCGTTTTCCCGAGTGTCGTTACGCGGCGCCGCACCACCATAACCGCCACTGAATGCGCGTCACCGTGTCCCATGCTGCCCTCTGACGAGGGCAGTTTTCTTTCCGCTATTGGCGGCGTTTGTTAACGGCGCTGCATGCAGATAATTCCTCGGCAAAATTTATCTAATCTCCCGTTTCTGTCGATACACTTAGCCTGAATACGACAATTTTTGACAATGTGTCGGAATTTTGGCACTTTGTGTGCCTGCAAAAAACAGTCAGTAGCTGTTTTATCATTAAATAAAACAATAAGTTAGTTCAGGACATCGCGAGGAATGGATATGGTGGAGATGGGCGTGTTGATTGTTGATGCCGATGCGCAGCGGCGCCAACAGTTGGGAACCGTGCTCTCGTTTATGGGGATCCCGTGGCAGGAGGTGGCACAAAGCGATCTGGATGTGGCCATCGAATCCTCCGGTCCGCTGCAAGGGGTGCTGGTGGGTGAGCTGACCGACCGTCCCTTGTCAGAGCTGCTGGCTGCTTTCCCCCGTACCCCCTTCCTCTCGCTGGTTGAGGCCGATCTGCCCAACAGCAACTTTATCGGGGTCGCGCTCTCGCCCTTTACCTATGAATCCCTCACCCGTCATCTGCACTTCTGTCAGGCCTTTGTATCCTTGCATCCCCGTCAGCAGACCCATGACAAGGGGCAGGCCCTGCTGCGTTTGCTGGTGGGTAAAGGGAAGGGGATCCAGGAGGTGCGTCGGCTCATCAGCCAGGTAGCCGAGACCGATGCCAACGTGCTGATCCTCGGGGAGTCTGGTACCGGTAAAGAGGTGGTGGCTCGCGCTATCCACGAGCTCTCTTCCCGCAGCAGTGGCCCCTTCGTGCCCATCAACTGCGGCGCTATTCCGGCCGAATTGCTGGAGAGCGAACTGTTTGGCCACGAGAAGGGGGCGTTTACCGGCGCCATCGCAGCCCGTCGCGGTCGCTTCGAGCTGGCGCAGGGGGGGACCCTGTTTCTCGACGAGATCGGCGATATGCCGATGCCGATGCAGGTCAAACTGCTGCGGGTGTTGCAGGAGCGGTTGTTCGACCGGGTCGGTGGCGGCAAGCCCATTCAGGCCGATGTGCGCATCATAGCGGCGACCCACCGGGATCTGGAGGCGATGATCCGCACTCAGGGTTTTCGTGAAGATCTCTACTACCGCCTCAACGTCTTCCCCATTGAGACGCCGCCGCTGCGGGATCGCATCGATGACATCCCGCTGCTGCTGCAGGAGCTGCTCAACCGCCATGCCGAGCAGCACCATGGCTTTATCCGGTTGACCCAGCGGGCGCTGGAGTCGCTGATGCAGTACCCCTGGCCCGGTAACGTACGCGAGCTCTCCAACCTGCTGGAGCGGCTGCTGATCCTCTACCCGCACCAGATCGTCGATGTGGCCGATCTGCCGAGCCGTTATCGCCTGCTGCCGAGCGAGCCGCGGGATGAGCGGCTGACCGAGATGGATGAACGGGATGCGCTGGCGGCGGTGTTTCAGGATCCGCCCGAGCTGGATCACTCCCTCGCCTCGGCCCGCACCATGCAGTTGCCGGAGGAGGGGGTCAACCTCAAAGAGATGCTGGCCGACCTTGAAGTGGAGCTGATCCGTCAGGCGCTGGAGTCTCAGGACGGGGTGGTGGCCCGCGCTGCCGATCTGCTCGGCATGCGCCGTACCACTCTGGTGGAGAAGATGAAAAAGTACGGGATGAGCAAGGACGTCTGAGGGTCAAAGCCTTGACGCCAATACGCAATCCATTGTTTTAGTTAATATAATTTAGTGGCATGGAAATTGAATGGCCTGACCCAATAGCCAGTTTGAGGTCAGGTTTATGACAATCCAGCAGCAGGACATGCCACTCCAGTCCCACGAAGTGAGCCAGCTCTATGCCATTTTCAAGGCGCTCCCCACCGGGGTGTTGCTACTTGACGGGGCAGGGGTGGTCACCCGCGCGAATCCGGCGGCCATCTCCCTGCTGGGGGAGCCGCTGGAGGGGGAGCTCTGGCGCCACATCATTGCCCGCTGCTTCGAGCCGCGGGAGGATGATGGCCACGAGATCTCCCTGCGTGACGGGCGCCGGGTGCAGCTATCGACCCAACCGCTGCCGGATCAGCCCGGCCAGCTGGTTTTTATCAATGACCTGACCGAAACCCGTAAACTGCAAGACCGCATCAACCACATGAAGCGGCTGTCGGCGCTCGGCAATATGGCGGCCTCGCTCGCCCACCAGATCCGCACGCCGCTCTCCGCTGCCATGCTCTATGCCGCAAACCTAGCAAACCGCACCCTCAAACCGGAATCCCGCTCTCAGTTTCAGCAAAAGCTGATGGCCCGTTTGCAGGATCTGGAGAAGCAGATCAACGACATCCTGCTGTTTGCCCGAAATGGCGACAATCAGGTGGTCACCCCCATCTCGGTACAAGGGTTGCTGGCCGAAGTTCAGGCCGGAGCCGAGGCCTTCTGTCAGCAACAGGGCTGCGAGCTGCACATGGAGGCACCGGAGCCCGATCTCTGTCTGCTGGCGAACAGCAGTGCGTTGGCTGGAGCCATCAACAACCTGATTGCCAATGCCCAGCAGGCAGGGGCCACGTCACTCTTGGTCAGCGCGGTGCGCAGCGGTGCCCGGGTGGAGATGCGGGTCATCGATAATGGCAAGGGGATCCCTTCCCATCAGCTCGGTCAGGTATTCGAACCCTTCTTTACCACTCGCTCCCAAGGCACTGGTCTCGGACTGGCGGTGGTGCAATCTGTAGTGCGTGCCCATCAGGGGGAGGTCGGTGTGGCCTCGGTTCCCGGTGAAGGCACCTGCTTTACTCTGTCGTTCCCCCTGCACCAGCAACCGGTGCAGCTTGGAGGTGTAGCATGACACAGGCCAGGATCCTGGTAGTTGAAGATGACAATGGCCTGCGCGAAGCGCTGGTGGATACCCTTTTGCTCGGCGGTTATGAGTGCCGTGAAGCGGACAGCGGCGAGCGGGCTCTGCTGGCCCTCTCCCGTCAGCCGTTTGACATGGTGATCTCCGATATCCAGATGGGGGGGATGGACGGCCTCACCCTGCTGGCTACCATCCGCCAGCAATATCCGCTGATACCTGTGCTGCTGATGACCGCCTACGCCAACATCGACGGCGCGGTGCGCGCCATGCGTGAAGGGGCCATCGACTATCTGGCCAAGCCATTTTCGCCGGAGGTGCTGCTTAATCAGGTCAGCCGCTATGTGCCCGCCCAGAAGGTGGAGAAGCGCGCCGTGGTCTACGGGGATCCCAAAACTGCTGAGCTGTTCCAGCTGGCGACCCGGGTGGCCAGAAGCGAAGCGACCGTGATGGTGACCGGCCCGAGCGGGACGGGGAAAGAGGTGCTGGCCCGTTACATTCACGATAACTCCAGCCGCGCCGAGCAGCCCTTTGTCGCCATCAACTGCGCCGCCATTCCGGAAAACATGCTGGAGGCGACCCTGTTTGGCTACGAGAAGGGCGCCTTCACCGGTGCGGTACAGGGGTGCCCGGGCAAGTTCGAGCAGGCGCAGGGGGGCACCCTGCTGCTTGACGAGATCACCGAGATGGATCAGGGGCTGCAAGCTAAATTGCTGCGGGTGTTGCAGGAGAAAGAGGTGGAGCGGCTCGGCAGTCGCAAGATGATCCCGCTGGATGTGCGGGTCATCGCCACCAGCAACCGGGATTTGAAAAAAGCGGTGCAGGATGGCCTGTTCCGCGAAGATCTCTACTATCGCCTCAACGTCTTTCCGCTGCGCTGGTCTGCCCTCTGTGAGCGGTCCGGCGACATTCTGCCGCTGGCGGAGCACCTGCTGGCACTTCATGCCAGTCAGCAGGGGCTACCGACACCACAGCTGACAGATGCCTCGCGGGAACGACTGCTGGCCCACCCCTGGCCCGGCAATGTGCGGGAGCTGGACAACGTGGTACAGCGCGCCCTGATCCTCAGCCCCGATGGGGTCATTGATTGTGACCACCTTATTCTGGAAGAGCTGGACGAGCAGGAGATGGAGTTTGTCAGCGTGGAGCGCAGCTATGGCGGCGATCGCCTCGGCAGCGAACTCAAGCAGCAGGAGCACCAGATCATCCTCGACACCCTGCAAGATTGTAACGGCAGCCGCAAGGCGGTGGCCGACCGACTCGGCATCAGCCCGCGCACCCTGCGCTACAAACTGGCCCAGATGCGGGAGGCGGGGATCGATCTGCCAGCCTGAGGCCGGGAGGGAAACCGCACTGTGTGGGGGCTGTCATGGTCTTGATGGCCCGGCTCGATTATCATGGGGCCCTTGGCGCTTTGAGCCTGGGCCCTGTTTTTATTGGTAAAGCAGGGGACCGAGCCTTAATAAGGGACCCCTATGATCTCTCATCGAAAACTCGAAACCGTACTGAACCATCTGCTCGAACCGCACGCTATCAAGGATTACTGCCCCAACGGCTTGCAAGTGGAGGGGCGTGAGCGCATTCGCAAGGTAGTGACCGGTGTCACTGCCAGTCAGGCGCTTATCGACGCGGCGGTGGCTGCCGAGGCCGATGCCATTCTGGTCCATCACGGCTACTTCTGGAGCGCTGAACCGGCCCAGATCACCGGCATGAAGCAGCGTCGTCTCAAGACCCTGCTGACCCACGATATCAACCTGTTTGCCTACCATTTGCCGCTGGATGTCCATCCCGAGGTGGGTAACAACGCCCAGCTCGCCAAGCTGCTCGACATCAAGGTACGCCGCGGTCTGGAGCCATGGAACAGCAAGAGCGTCGCCATGGTGGGCAAGCTGGAAGAGCCGATGAGTGGCGCCGACTTTGCCAAGTTGATTGCCGAGCGCCTTGGCCGCGAACCACTCTATTGTGGCGACAGCGGCCCCGAGCTTATCCGTTCCGTGGCCTGGTGCACCGGCGGCGGTCAGAGCTACATCAATCTGGCGGCGGAGCAGGGCATCGATGCCTTTATCTCTGGCGAAGCCTCCGAGCAGACTATTCACACCGCCCGCGAGATGGGGATGCACTTCTACGCCGCTGGCCATCACGCCACCGAGCGTTATGGCATCAAGGCGCTGGGGGAGTGGCTGGCCACAATACATGGCCTGGATGTCACCTTTATCGATATCGACAATCCGGTGTAGGTTCGCTAGCCGAGTAATCCGACGTGACCGCAGCCATCGTGCGGATAGGTAGAAATGACAAGGGAGGCTCTCGCCTCCCTTGTTGCATCTGATATGCAGTTGTTAGCGGTTACTCGCAGGCGTAACCGGCGGGGCCCTGCAGGGCGCCATCCAGTTGCACGGCGCCATCCACCATCTGCAGTCGGCCTTCGCAGAACCAGCGTACCACCAGCGGATAGATGCTGTGCTCCTGCGCCTGTACCCGTGCCGCCACCTCGTCCGCCGTGTCCCCTGCAAAGATGGGCACACGGGCCTGCAGGATCACCGGGCCACCGTCCAGCTCTTCGGTGACGAAGTGGACGCTGGCGCCGTGCTCGCGCTCCCCATCGTCGATAGCGCGCTGGTGGGTGTGCAAACCCTGATACTTGGGCAGCAGGGAGGGGTGGATATTGACCATCCTGCCAGCGAAGTAGCGCACCAGATTGCCGCTCAATATCCGCATAAACCCCGCCAGCACCACCAAGTCAGGTTGAGAGTCTGCCATCAGCGCCAGTAGGGCGGCGTCATACTCTTCCCGGCTGGCAAACTGCTGCTGGGCCAGAATGGAGGTCGCCACGCCTGCTTCTTTGGCGCGAACCAGACCATAGGCATCGGCCTTGTTGCTGATGACGCCGACCACTTCACCAGAAATTTTGCCGCTGGCGCAGCCGTCGAGGATGGTCTGCAGATTGCTGCCGTTGCCGGAGATCAGCACCAGGATGCGCTTCATGGGGGCGGTCATTTGGCTGTTGATCCGGTCATTCATTGAATGATGACCTGCTCCTCACCATCTGCTGCCTTGGCGATATGACCGATGTGCCATGCGTTCTCGCCTTCCGCCTTGAGCAGGGTCAGCGCCTTCTCCAGCTGGTTGGCGGGCAGGGCGATGATCATGCCGACACCGCAGTTGAAGGTGCGATACATCTCGTGACGGGTGACGTTGCCAGCCTGCTGCAGCCAGCTGAACACTGCCGGCCACTGCCAGCTCTGCTCGTCGATCACTGCCTGGGTGTTGGCGGGCAGCACGCGCGGGATGTTCTCCCAGAAGCCGCCACCGGTGATGTGGGACAGGGCGTGGATCTCGCACTCCTTGATGAGCTTGAGCACGGGTTTCACGTAGATACGGGTCGGCTCCAGCAGGGCGTTGGCCAGGGTGGTGTCACCCAGCGGCTGTTGCACGTCGGCCTTGGAGACTTCCAGGATCTTGCGTACCAGCGAGAAGCCGTTGGAGTGGGGGCCGCTGGCGGCCAGGGCGATCAGGGCATCCCCTTCACCAACCTTGCTGCCGTCGATGATTTCGCTCTTCTCCACCACACCGACGCAGAAACCGGCGATGTCGTAGTCTTCCCCTTCATACATACCCGGCATCTCGGCGGTCTCGCCGCCCACCAGGGCGCAGCCTGACTGCTCGCAGCCGGCACCGATCCCGGTGACGACCGCGGCCGCGGTGTCCACGTCCAGCTTGCCGGTGGCATAGTAGTCGAGGAAGAACAGCGGCTCGGCGCCCTGTACGATCAGGTCATTGACGCACATGGCCACCAGATCGATGCCCACGGTGTCGTGCTTCTTCAGGTCGATAGCCAGCCGCAGCTTGGTGCCCACACCATCTGTACCGGAGACCAGTACCGGCTCCTTGTAGCCCGCAGGGATTTGACACAAGGCCCCAAAGCCGCCAAGACCACCAAGGACTTCAGGACGACGAGTGCGCTTTGACACGCCCTTGATACGTTCAACCAGTGCATTGCCGGCATCGATATCTACGCCAGCATCCTTGTAGCTCAGTGAGGTTTTGTCAGTCACGAGTATTCCCCGTCATGTAAAGAAGTGGAGGGTAAAATTCGGGGCGTATTCTAACAGTGGCGGTGAAAAACCAGAAAGGAAATCGTTTGCGCGTTTTTGCGCGGAAATGCTCTACAAGCGGTGGCTTTTGTTGTATGATTCCGCGATTTTTTTGCGGCAGGTTAGAGGAGATAATAATGAAAGTCGTTGAAGTCAAACACCCCCTGGTCAAACACAAGATCGGTCTGATGCGTGAAGGCGATATCAGCACCAAGCGTTTCCGTGAACTGGCCAAAGAAGTGGGCAGTTTGTTGACCTATGAAGCGACCTCTGACTTCGAAACCGAGAAGGTTATCATCGATGGCTGGAATGGGCCAGTAGAAGTTGACCAGATCAAAGGCAAGAAGGTAACCGTCGTACCCATCCTGCGTGCCGGCCTTGGCATGATGGATGGCGTGCTGGAGCACATGCCGAGCGCCCGCGTCAGCGTGGTCGGTATCTACCGCGATGAAGAGACCCTGCAACCGGTTCCCTATTTCGAGAAGATCGTCAGCAACATCGAAGAGCGTCTGGCGCTGGTCATCGATCCGATGCTGGCCACCGGCGGCTCCATGATCGCCACCATCGATCTGTTGAAGAAGAAAGGCTGCCAATCCATCAAGGTGCTGGTACTGGTTGCCGCGCCGGAAGGGATCAAGGCGCTGGAAGCCGCTCACCCGGACGTAGAGCTCTATTGCGCTTCTGTCGACCAGGGGCTGAACGAGAAAGGCTACATCGTGCCGGGTCTGGGCGATGCAGGCGACAAGATCTTCGGTACCAAGTAACTGAATGCTTTAACCTGCTTCCCATGTGGAAGGGGTGATCGGAGCCGGCGTATTGCCGGCTCTGCTGTTTGTGGCCACATGTGCCAGCCTTGCCGCAGGATGCGCCTTGCCGCTACCATAAGCACACTCTCCCATTTCGAGACTCTGTTCATGTTCAAACGTGTTGTGACCGCCCTCTGCTGCGGCTTGTCATTCATGGCCTCGGCCGCTCAAGTGGCCGACCTTTATCAGGGCAAGGCACCGACCAGTGGTGACATGGTGGCCGCTCAAGGGCAGGCACTGGGTCAGGTGCTGATCAAGGTGACCGGCAAGCGCGACATCCTCACCCAGCCGGTGGTGGTCAAGGCGCTGGCGGCACCGGGCGACTATGTCAAAAGCTATGGCTATCAGGATCAGGACTCGGTCAAGTATCTGAAAGCCGAATTCAAGAGTGACAAGGTCAACAGCCTGGTCTCAGAGAGCCAGTTTGCCCTGCTTGGTCCTGCGCGTCCCCAGATGGCAATCTGGCTGGTGGTGGATCAGGGTGAGCGCCGCCTGCTGGCGGATCAATCCAGCGATGGTTGGGCGCAAGCCTTGCGTGAGCAGGCCCAGATGCTGGGGCTGCCCATCAGCATTCCGCTGATGGATCTCGATGACAACATGGCGGTCAGTGCCACCGACGTCTGGGGACGCTTTGCCGACCCGATTTTGCAGGCAAGCCAGCGCTATGGCGCCGAGATGGTGGTGTTGGGCAAGCTGACTCCGGAAGGTGACAAGTGGAGCATCGATTGGGGACTCTACGGCCCCAAAGCGGCCGGTGAAGTGACCGAGCTGACTCGTGGCAATAGCACCGGCACTCAGGCCGAAGTGGCGCAAGGGTTTGCAGATACCCTGGCGGCCTGGCTGGTGAAAAACTACGGTGCTCGCATTTCTGGTCCGGCAACCAGCCAGATCCTGGTGGTAGATGGCCTCTCCGAAGTGGATAGCATGATCGCCGTGCAGAAGATGCTGCAGGGGATGGCAAACGTCAGCAAGGTGGCGATCGGCAAGCTGGAAGGGGATCAGGTTACCTTCAACTTTACCCTGCAAGGGGATCAGGCCGAACTGGTGCGGGCGCTGCAGCTCGAGAGTCGTCTGCACAAGGTTGACGATAATGGCAGCGGTTTGCGTTACCAATGGTCGCAGCCCTGATTTTATAAGGCTTTTGTCTACCGCCCGGCTTGACCGGGCGGTTCTCTATCTGCCTTTGCGATGATACACTTAGCCACAAATGTCACAGTCAAAGCCCAACGAGTGAAGCAACCGGCCCAACTGTCTTTAGCCGTACAACTACCGGATGATGAAACCTTTGTCAGTTTTTATCCCGGCACCAATGCTCATCTGATCACCGCCCTCAAGAATGCGGCTATCGGTCAGGGGTCGCCTTTCCTCTATTTCTGGGGAGCCAAGGGATCCGGACGCTCTCATCTGCTCCATGCCACCTGTGCCGAGGTCAATGCCCGCGATGCAGCGGCGGCCTATCTCTCCCTCGATCAGTTTGAACAGCTCGACCCCAGCATGCTCGATGCCCTCGAAAGTCTGCCGCTGGTCTGCCTCGACAGCATTGAGGCCATCGCCGGCAATGCCGTTTGGGAGCGGGCGCTGTTTGATTTTTACAATCGCTGGCAGGAGAAAGGGGAAGGGACGCTGATCGTCACCGGTTGCAGCGCGCCGCGCAAGCTGGGGCTGCAACTGCCGGATCTCGCCTCGCGCCTCGACTGGGGGGTGAGTTTCTATCTCGAAGAGCTGGATGATGAAGGCAAGCTCAGTGCCCTGCAGTTGCGTGCCGAGCTGCGGGGCTTCAAACTGCCCATCGATGTGGGCCGCTTCCTGCTCAACCGTCTCTCGCGCGATATGCGCACCCTGCTCACCACTCTCAATCAGCTCGACAACGCCTCATTTCGCGCCAAGCGCAAGCTCACCATCCCCTTTGTCAAAGAGATCCTCGAGCTCTGATCCTCTCGGCTGTGTGCGGCTGTGTGCGGTTGTGGCCTGACTTTCGTTTGAATGGCAGATAAAAAGAAACCCCGGCTTCAGGCCGGGGTTTTGCTATTTCAAGACAGCTCTGCCTATCAGTGGAACTGATCTTCTTCGGTCGAACCGGTCAGCGCGGTGACCGAGGATTGGCCGCCCTGAATGACGGTGGTCACCTTGTCGAAGTAACCGGTACCGACCTCCTGCTGGTGGGCCACGAAGGTGTAGCCACGGCTGGCGGCGGCAAATTCCGGCTCCTGCACCATCTCGACGTAGTGCTTCATCCCTTCGCCACGGGCGTACTGGTAAGCCAGTTCGTACATGTGGAACCACATGTTGTGGATACCCGCGAGGGTGATGAACTGGTACTTGTAGCCCATGTCGGACAGCTCCTGCTGGAAGCGGGCGATGGTGGCATCGTCCAGATTCTTCTTCCAGTTGAAGCTCGGGGAGCAGTTGTAGGCCAGGATGCGGTCCGGGAACTTGGCCTTGATTGCTTCGGCAAATTTACGAGCTTCGTCCAGATCCGGCTTGGCGGTTTCACACCACACCATGTCGGCGTAGGGGGCGTAAGCCAGACCGCGAGCGATGGCCTGATCGATACCGGCACGCACCTTGTAGAACCCTTCGGCAGTGCGTTCGCCAGTCAGGAAGTCTGCATCGTACGAGTCAGCGTCAGTGGTCAGCAGGTCAGCGGCGTTTGCGTCGGTACGGGCGATCACCAGGGTGGTGGTGCCGCACACATCGGCTGCCAGACGGGCAGCAACCAGCTTCTGCACCGCTTCCTGAGTCGGTACCAACACCTTGCCGCCCATATGACCGCACTTCTTGACTGATGCCAGCTGATCTTCGAAATGCACGCCAGCGGCACCTGCTTCAATCATCCCTTTCATCAGTTCGAAGGCGTTCAGCACGCCGCCGAAGCCAGCTTCCGCATCCGCCACGATGGGCAGGAAGTAGTCGATAAAGCCCTCATCCTGCGGTCCTACCTTGTTGGCCCACTGGATCTGGTCGGCACGGGCGAAGGAGTTGTTGATGCGCTCCACCACGGACGGCACCGAGTTGGCCGGGTAGAGGGACTGATCCGGATACATGGTGGAGGACAAGTTGTTGTCCGCCGCCACCTGCCAGCCGGAGAGGTAGATCGCCTCGATCCCTGCTTTGGCCTGTTGCACCGCCTGACCGCCGGTCAGGGCGCCGAGGCAGTTGACATAGCCTTTCTTGGCGTCGCCGTGGATCAGACCCCACAGCTTGTCGGCACCACGCTGGGCCAGGGTGTGCACCGGCTGCAAGCTGCCGCGCAGGTTCACCACATCTTCGGCGCTGTAGCCGCGCTTGATCCCTTTCCAGCGGGGGTTTTCCGCCCAGTCTTTCTCGATAGCCTGGATCTGTTGCTCACGGGTCAGTGCCATATCAGTTCCCTCTTTCATTGATTTCACGTTTCCATTGACTTGTTATTGGCGAGCCCCGCTGGGGGCCCGTGATTCAGAGCCGCTCGTAACCGGGCAGCGTCAGAAAATCGATCAGGGTGTCGGCGCAGGTGATCTCTTCCATCAGCTCGCTTGCCTCGGCAAAGCGTCCTGCCTGCCAGCGCGCGGCGCCTACCTCGGCTTTGACCACCTCCAGCTCCTCGGCCAGCATCTGGCGGAACAGCTCCTTGGTCACCACCTTGCCGTTCGACAGGCTCTTGCCGTGGCGGATCCACTGCCAGATGGAGGTGCGGGAGATTTCGGCAGTGGCGGCATCTTCCATCAGACCGTAGATGGGCACGCAGCCGTTGCCGTTGATCCAGGCCTCCAGATATTGCAGGGCGACCCGGATATTGGTGCGCATCCCCGCCTCGGTGCGTTCGCCCTCACAGGGGGCCAGCAGGTCGGCGGCGGTGATGGGGGCATCCTGCTCGCGCAGCACGCCTATCTGGTTCTTGGCACCAACCGCAATGGTGGCGTTGAACACCGCCATGGCGGTATCAGCCAGGCCAGGGTGGGCGACCCAAGTACCGTCGTGACCGTTGTTGGCTTCGCGCTCCTTGTCGGCCTTGACCTTGGCGAAGACCTGATCGTTGACGGCCGCATCCTTGGCCGGAATAAAGGCAGCCATACCGCCCATCGCCAGCGCTCCGCGCTTGTGGCAGGTCTTGATCAGCAGCCGCGAGTAGGCGGAGAGGAACGGCTTGTCCATGGTTACCACCTGACGATCAGGCAGCACCCGATCCGGATGGTTCTTCAAGGTTTTGATATAGCTGAAGATGTAGTCCCAGCGGCCGCAGTTGAGGGCGACGATGTGATCCTTCATCTGATAGAGCAGCTCATCCATCTCGAATACGGCCGGCAGGGTTTCGATCAGCACGGTGGCCTTGATGGTGCCGCGGGGCAGACCGAACTTGTCCTCGGTCCAGGCGAACACTTCGCTCCACCAACGCCCTTCCAGATGGCTCTGCAACTTGGGCACGTAGAAGTAGGGGCCGGAGCCTTTGGCCAGCAGCGCCTGATAGTTGTGCAGGAAGTAGAGAGCAAAATCGAACAGGCCGCCGGGAATGGGCTCGCCATCGAAGGTGACATGTTTTTCCGGCAGGTGCAGACCACGCACCCGGCAGATGAGCACCGCCGGATTGGGGGTCAGGGTGTAGGCCTTTCCTTCTGGACTGGTGTAAGAGATGGTGCCGTTGACCGCATCGCGCAGGTTGATTTGACCCTCGATCACCTTGTTCCAGGCGGGGGCCAGTGAGTCCTCGAAGTCCGCCATGAACACCTTGACGTTGGCGTTGAGGGCGTTGATTACCATCTTGCGCTCGACTGGGCCTGTGATCTCCACACGGCGGTCTTGCAGGTCGGCAGGAATGCCGCGAATGGTCCAGTCACCTTCACGGATGTGGGCGGTTTCCGGCAGGAAGTCCGGCAGCTCGCCGCCATCGATACGGGCCTGGCGTGCCACACGTTGTTTCAGCAATTCCCCTCTTTGGGGAGCAAAACGTTCCACCAGTTCGGAGACCAGAGCCACCGCGTCCGGCGTCAGAATTTGCGCGTATTCGGGTAGCATCTCGCCCTGGATGCGAAGGCGGGCGCTGCAGTGGGTCTGAGCCGGTGCCGACATAAGGTTCACTCCTTTGAGAATTACATTTTGAACTTACTAACTACGACTAAAGTCGAATCCCTGTTCCTGAAACGTTCCCGCAACAACGGGGTAACACGATTGATAAGGTGCGAAATATTGTTGAGTACGTCAACAGTTTTTTTTAAACACCTGTTTTTTGGATATGGTTAAGTTGATGTTTTTTATTGCTTTATTTGGTTGGTGTAAAAGCTCTACGCAGATGGTTATGCTCCTGCTTTTTCCCATCGGACAACGGCTAATTTGGGCCGTTACCCTGCACCTCATTTTGTAACTTATTACGTAATAAAATTACAAATGCAAAAACAAATCCCGACCTAACTCCAGGCTTTGCCAAAACAGCTGTATAAATTGCGTTTGAATGTGGCAATGAATGTTTTGCTATTGCTGACCTAGTTGGTGAACGTGCGTTTTAAACTTGGTGTGGTGATGCAGGCTCTGTTGGCACCAGCGGTTGCAACGATGGAAAGTGAAGCGCAATAACGTAGGTTTGTATCAATTGTCGGGGGGGATGCTGGAGAGGAAAGGGGGAGACGCATCAGTCAATAATACTGCCATCCTTGATAGAATTAGCAGTTTGTCGTTTTTTGCAGATTTCTCGCCAAGGGCCTGAAACGGAGAGCGTTGAACAGGCGATGTGCTGGTGATGAGCAGCCATCTGGCCGGGCTCAATAGTCATCATCCGGTTCGGCCAGATCGATCACATCCAGCTGGATGACCTGTTCATTTTCGCTTTCGGTGTGGCAAGGGGTGTCGTGAGGAACGGAATAAAGCGTAATGGCGGGTGCGAAATCGGTGTTCTGGTTCATGCCTGGTCCTGTGTTGCACGCAAGCCGGACAGTGATCCCTTCACTCGTGTTTCCACCTCCCTGTGTTGTCTACCGGCAGAAAGTTGCGCATCTTAATGAGTTCGGCAAAAAGATTCAAGTGGTTCTGAGTGTTTTTTGTGCTTGATGGGCTGGCATCGTCAGGAGGATAAATCGGAGGCAAAAAAATATCCCAGTCGTTTGACTGGGATATTCTCGGGGAAAATGGTCGGTGTGAGAGGATTCGAACCTCCGACCCTCTACACCCCATGCAGATGCGCTACCTGGCTGCGCTACACACCGACGGAGTCAGACTCGGCTGACGGGGAGGAAGTCTAATAGCATGGCCAAACGGGTGCAACTCCTTTTTTATCATAGAGATGCCGATTGCTTCTTTATTGCTCAGTCGGGATGCGGCTTGGGTCTGACGTGCAGATTTGGCATAATCGCCGCCCTGTCACTGCGAGCTATCATGCCTGCTATCTATGGATTCATCTGACAGGTATGGATAGCTGGAATGTAAACAGCACAATTGAACAATATAAAGAGGGGATGGGCGTGAAACCATCAGAGGTCCCAGAAATACCTAGTCAGGCACAGAGTCAAACCGAGCAGGACGAACAGTGGATGCGCCATGCCATGGCATTGGCCGCCCGGGCCGAAGGGATTGGCGAGATCCCGGTCGGTGCCGTACTGGTGCTGGATGGTCAGGTGGTGGGCGAGGGGTGGAACCGATCCATCAGCGAACACGATGCCTGTGCCCATGCCGAGGTGATGGCAATCCGGGCGGCGGGCAAGCAGCTGGCGAACTACCGGCTGCTCGACACCACTTTTTATGTGACGCTGGAGCCCTGCTGTATGTGTGCCGGTGCGCTGATCCATAGCCGGGTCAAGCGGGTGGTTTACGGCGCCCGAGATCTCAAGACCGGTGCCGCGGGGTCGGTGTTCGAGATCTTGCAGGACCCGCGCCACAATCATAGAGTCGAGCTGACCGGCGGCGTGCTGGCCGATGCCTGCTCGGCTCAGTTGTCGGCCTTCTTCAAGCGCCGCCGCGCCGAGAAAAAGGCAGCCAAACTGGCGCTGCAACAATCAAACGACACCCTTTCCTGAATCATTCGGGGGCAGCGCAGGCTGCCCTTGCTGATTGTCAGCATAAATATTCCTTTATAAACAATGTATTACGCTCATCCGCCTTCGAAGGGAGCCCCGCCTATTTTTCCGCTAACAACCGCTGTTAAAGCGCTCTCGATGTAACAAAACTGTCATGCAACCGCCATATAATGCCGCGAAGCCTAGCTTACATTGAGGTCTTGCATGTCATCGGAATCGTTAAACCTGGTCATGGCGGGCAGTAGAAAACGCCGGATCAAGGATAAATTGGCCAAATATGGCGTCACCACAGGCGGAGCCCTGGTACTGGTGGCGCTGCTGCTTATCTTCTTTTATCTGCTCTATGTGGTGAAACCCATCTTCAATGGCGCCTCCATGGAGCCGACCGCCTCGTTTACCCTGCCCGCCGCAGGGAAGACCGCCTGGCTCGGCGTGGAAGAGCAGAACGAGATCGGCTATCGCTTCAGCGATAAAGGGCAGGTCAACTTCTTTGCGGTGCAGGGAGATGACAAGATCAAGGTCGGCCAGTCACTGGGCCAGGCCCAGGTTGCTGGTGACATCACCACGGTGGCGACCCCGGCACCGGGCCAGCGACTGATCGCCTACGGTTTTGCCGATGGCAAGGCGCAGGTGGTCCAGCCAGCGTTCAAGGTCTCCTATCCCAACGATGTGCGGGTGATTGAACCCAGCCTGCAATATCCCTTCGGCGAAGAGCCGGTGGTGATCGACCCGCAAGGGAAGGCGCTGCAGCTGATGGTGTTCGAAGCCACCAAGGACAAGATGGCGACCGCCGCCGTGACCGAAGATGGCCGTGGCGTGATGACGGTGATGAGCGGTGAGGAGAACTTCCTCTCCGGCGAGATTGAGTGGAGCAGTGAAAACTACACGATTCCCTCCCTGCCGCGCCATGTGGATCAGATGTTGCTGACCCCCAATCTGCGGATCCTGTTCGTGCGCGAGGGCAATCGCCTCTCCGTCTATGACATTCACAACCTGAGCGAGATCTCCCTGCGCAACGTGCTGGAGATCAATGCCTCCAACGCCAACGTGACCCGGGTTCAGCTGCTCTCCGGCGCCTCTTCGTTGCTGGTCGGCAATGACAACGGCGTCATCTCCCAGTGGTTCGAAGTGGCGAAGGATGGCAAGCGCCAGTTCACCCAAATTCGTGACTTCAAGGGCGATGGCGCGGTGGATCTGCTGACTCCCGAGCACTTTCGCAAAGGCTTCATCAGTGCCGACAAGGACGGCATCATCAGCTTCTTCCACGCCACCGGCGAGACCAAGCTGCTGACCGAGACGGTGGAAGGGGGCGAACTCTCTGCCCTGGCCATCTCCCCCCGTCACAATCTGTTGCTGATGCAGCAAGGGAACAGCTTCAAGCTCTTCTCGGTGGAGAACGAACACCCCGAAGTGACCTGGTCTGCCCTGTGGCAACAGGTGTGGTACGAAGGGTATCCGGAGCCCCAGTATGTGTGGCAATCCACCTCCGCCAGCAACGACTTTGAAGCCAAGCTGAGTTTGGTGCCGCTGGTCTTCGGTACGCTGAAAGCTTCTTTCTACGCCATGGTGTTTGCTGTGCCGCTCGGCGTGGCCGGTGCCATCTATACCGCCTACTTCATGTCGGCGGGGCTGCGCAAATACGTCAAGCCGACGGTCGAGATCATGGCGGCGCTGCCGACCGTTATCCTGGGCTTCCTGGCGGGTCTGTGGCTGGCACCCATCATCGAGGGTGCGTTGCCCGGGGTGATCCTGCTGCTGGTATTGCTGCCGATGGGGATGCTGCTGACTGCACTGCTCTGGAACTATCTGCCGGAGCGCGGCAAGTCCTGGCTGCCTGAAGGGTGGCACGCCATCCTGCTGATCCCGGTGCTGCTGCTGATTGGCTGGGGGGCCTTCGCCCTGAGCCCGCTCATCGAGAATGCCTTTATGCACGGCGATTCGCGCATCTGGCTGACTCACGAAATGGGCATCAAGTTTGACCAGCGCAACTCGCTGGTGGTCGGTATCGCCATGGGCTTCGCGGTCATCCCCACCATCTTCTCCATCGCTGAAGATGCGGTCTTCTCGGTGCCCAAGCACCTGACCCAGGGCTCGCTGGCGCTGGGGGCCACCCCGTGGCAGACCCTGAGCCGGGTGGTGATCCTCACGGCCAGCCCGGGCATCTTCTCGGCGGTGATGATGGGTCTTGGCCGCGCCGTGGGCGAGACCATGATCGTGCTGATGGCGACCGGCAACACCCCCATCATGGACTTCTCGATGTTCCAGGGGCTGCGCACCCTCGCCGCCAACATAGCGGTGGAGATGCCGGAATCGGAAGTGGGCAGCTCCCACTATCGGGTACTGTTCCTCGCGGCCTTCGTCCTGTTTGTGTTCACCTTTTTGTTCAACACCCTGGCCGAGTTTGTCCGTCAGCGGTTGCGTGAAAAATACAGCTCGATGTAAGGGGCGACTCTGTAATGGACAAGGAATCGACAATGGGTAAGTGGTTTAAATCAGGGGCCCCCTGGATCTGGATGACCGGCGGTGCCGTCAGCCTGAGTCTGGTGGCGGTACTGGGTCTGCTGCTGCTGATCGGCTGGCGTGGTCTGGTCTACTTCTGGCCGCACCCTATCTATGAGTGGCAGCTGGAAGACGCCAGCGGCAACAAGAGCGTACTGATCGGCGAAATCAACGATCGCGAGCAGGTTCCGGTGGAGCGACTGCGCGCCGCAGGTCTGGCGCTGGAAGGGGAAGAGCGCGAGCTGCTGACCCGCTATCTGGTCAAGACCGGCAACCGCGAGTTTGTTGACCTCGATTTTCGCTGGGTGCTGGAGACGGACATCAAGTCCCAGAGCCAGCCGGCCGAGCTGGCCATGGTTGAGCGTGCCACCAACGGCAACTTCTATGGCTATATCGTCGGGGTGAAAGAGGATGGCCGCGAGCTCACCTCGGATCTGCATCCTGCCTTGCAGCGGGTGCTGGCGCGAGCCAATGCCCTTTCAGAACAGGCCAACGATCTGCAAAAAGGGGACATCGGCAGCATCAACTATCAACTGGAGCGGCTGCGCCTGAAAGAGCGCAAGGCCGAGCTGGATGACAAGCTGACCGAGCAGCTCAAAGCCGAACTGGCCAGCGAGCGTCAAGCTCTCAACGATCGTTATCAGGTGCTGGAAAAAGAGCTCTTCTCACTGCGCAGTCAGGCCGATCGCGACGCCATCACCGTCAAGGATATGCGTGGCGAGCTGGTGACCATGCCGATGTCCAAGGTACTGGATGTGGTATGGCCCAACGACATGAGCCTGCTGGCCAAGGTGGGTCACTGGTTCCACCAGATCGGCAAGTTCGTCTCTGACGATCCCCGTGAAGCCAACACCGAGGGCGGGGTGTTCCCGGCCATCTTCGGTACTGTGTTCATGGTGTTCCTGATGGCGATCATCGTGACCCCGCTGGGGGTGGTAGCGGCGGTCTACCTGCACGAATATGCTGGCAAGAACAGTCTGACCAAGATCATCCGCATTGCGGTGATCAACCTGGCGGGCGTGCCCTCCATCGTTTACGGCGTGTTTGGTCTGGGCTTCTTCGTCTACACGCTCGGTGGCTCGCTGGATCAGCTGTTCTACCCGGAAGCTCTGCCGAGCCCGACCTTTGGTTCACCCGGCGTGATTTGGTCGGCGCTGACCCTGGCCATCCTGACCCTGCCGGTGGTGATTGTCTCCACCGAAGAGGGGCTGGCGCGGATCCCGAGCTCCATCCGTCAGGGCTCGCTGGCACTGGGCGCGACCCAGGCCGAGACCCTGTGGCGCATTGTGCTGCCGATGGCGAGCCCGGCCATCATGACCGGCCTTATTCTGGCGATTGCCCGTGCAGCCGGTGAAGTGGCGCCGCTGATGCTGGTGGGGGTGGTAAAACTGGCACCGACCCTGCCGATGGATGGCAACTTCCCGTATCTGCATGTGGAGCGCAAGTTCATGCACCTGGGCTTCCACATCTATGACGTCGGCTTCCAGAGCCCCAACGTCGAGGCGGCCCGCCCGTTGGTCTACGCCACCTCCTTCCTGCTGGTGACGGTGATCGTGGGTCTGAACCTGACCGCTATCGGTATTCGTAACCACTTGCGCGAAAAATTCCGGTCGCTGGAGCATTAATCCGGCGCCGCTTGAGTGATACAAGAGTGAGATAACAGAGGGGCGGCCGAGCGCGAGCCGCCATCTCTCTGCACCAATACGTGAGGGGCGCTGGCAGCTGTCCGGCCACTCCAGATAGATTTTGAGGTAACAGATGATCAACGTAACGACCACGTCTACCCAGCACACCGCGCTGGACCTGCTCAACCTGACCCCGGAGCAGACCGCGCTGGAGGTGAAGGATCTCAACCTGTACTACGGCAGCAAGCAGGCGCTGTTCAACGTCAACATGAAGATCCCTAAAGGGCAGGTGACCGCCTTTATCGGCCCGTCAGGCTGTGGCAAATCGACCCTGCTGCGCTGCATCAACCGGATGAACGATCTGGTGGAGATCTGCCGCATCGAGGGGGAAATCCAACTACACGGCCACAACATCTATGACAAGAGCGTCGATGTTTCCGCCCTGCGCCGTCAGGTGGGCATGGTGTTCCAGCGCCCGAACCCGTTCCCCAAGTCCATCTACGAGAACGTGGTCTATGGTCTGCGCCTGCAGGGGATCAACGATCGTCGCACTCTGGATGAAGCGGCCGAGCGCTCCCTGCGTGGTGCGGCCCTGTGGGACGAGGTGAAGGATCGTCTGCACGACAACGCCTTCGGTCTCTCCGGTGGTCAGCAGCAGCGTCTGGTGATTGCCCGTGCCATCGCCATCGAGCCGGAAGTGTTGCTGCTCGATGAACCGACCTCGGCGCTCGACCCCATCTCCACCCTCACCATCGAGGAGCTGATCAACGAGCTCAAGAGCCAGTTCACCGTGGTGATCGTGACCCACAACATGCAACAGGCTGCGCGCGTGTCGGATCAGACTGCCTTCATGTATATGGGCGAGCTTATCGAGTACTCGGATACCAATACCATTTTCACCACCCCGGCCAAGAAAAAGACCGAAGATTACATTACCGGTCGTTACGGCTAAGGAGAGGAGAGGATGAATCTCAGCAAACAGATTGGCAGTCGGTTCAACGGCTAAGGCATAATCGGAGCAATCAAGGATTATTTGTATGGACAATATGAACCTCAATAAACACATCTCCGGTCAGTTCAATGCCGAGCTAGAGAGCGTGCGCAACCAGGTGCTGGTGATGGGCGGTCTGGTGGAGCAGCAACTCACCGACGCCATCGCGGCGATCCACGATCAGGATCTCGATGCGGCGCGCAAGATCGTGGCCAACGACCACAAGGTCAACGCGATGGAAGTGGCGATCGACGAGGAGTGCACCCGCATCATCGCCAAGCGTCAGCCGACTGCCTCCGACCTGCGACTGGTGATGGCCATCATCAAGACCATCACCGATCTGGAGCGCATTGGCGACGTGGCCGACAAGATCGCCCGCATGCTGACCGACAACGCCAACAAGCCGCAGCCGCCGCTGGTGTCGCTGGAGAACATGGGCCGTCGTACCATCAAGATGCTGCACGATGTGCTCGACGCCTTCGCCCGCATGGATCTGGATGCGGCGCTGGCGGTCTACAAGGAAGATGACAAGGTAGACCGGGAGTACGAGTCCATCATCCGCGAGCTGATGACCTATATGATGGAAGATCCCCGCACCATCCCCCAGGTCCTCAACGTCCTGTGGGCGGCGCGAGCCATCGAGCGGGTCGGCGATCGCTGCCAGCACATCTGCGAGTACATCGTCTACTACGTGAAAGGCAAGGATGTGCGCCACACCAAGGCGGACGATCTGGGCACCTTGCTGGGCAAGGGCTAACCGGAAGTGAATAAAAAGGCGCGTGAAGCGCCTTTTTTGTTGCATAACTGGTCGGAGTAAGATAAAGCCCCCAACTGGCTGTTTTCTGATAGAATACTCCCCCTGTGTGAGTCCCGGATGGGCTCACGGTCCGGTCTCCCGGGCCCAGTTTGCCGTCTTGTGCTAAGGCGGGTGTAACAATAGGTTAATCATGAGTTTTGCCGATAGTTTGTTCTTTTTAATGCTGCTGGTTGGCGGCAGTGTGTTCTTCTCCCTCTCCGAGATCTCTCTCGCCGCGTCTCGCAAAATCAAATTGCAGGTGATGGCGGATGAAGGTAATCGCCAGGCCGAAAAGGTGCTGGCCCTGCAGGCCCAGCCGGGCAACTTTTTCACCGTGGTGCAGATTGGCCTCAATACCGTCGCCATTCTGGGCGGTATCCTGGGTGAGTCTGCCCTCAACCCCGCCATCAAGGGGATTGTCTCCCAGTTCTACCAGGGCCCCTGGCTTGGCGAGATCAGCTCCGGTGCCTCCTTCGTGTTCGTCACCGGCATGTTTATCCTGATCGCCGACCTGATGCCCAAGCGTCTGGCCATGACCATGCCCGAGCAGATTGCCGTGGTGGTGGTGCGCCCCATGCTCTTCTTCGTCACCGTGCTGATGCCGCTGGTGTGGGTCTTCAACGGATTGGCCAACTCCCTGTTCCGTCTGATGCGCGTCTCCACGGTGCGTAACGACGAGATCACCTCCGACGATATCTATGCGGTGATGGATGCCGGTGCCGAGGCGGGGGTTATCCAGCGCGAGGAGCATCAGCTCATCGAGAACGTGTTCGAGTTGCAGTCCCTTGGTGTCACCTCTGCCATGACGGCCCGCGAGAGCCTCATCTACTTCACCCTGCAAGAGAGTGAAGAGAGCATCAAGGCCAAGATCGCCGAACATCCCCACAACAAGTTTCTGGTCTGTGACCACAACCTCGACAGCATCAAGGGCTTTGTCGATGCCAAAGAGTTGCTGATCCGCGTTATCGGCGGCCAGAGCATCGACCTGATCGGTGGCAACCTGGTGCAGAACGTCATCATTATCCCCGATACCCTGAACCTCTATGAGGCGATGGAGTACTTCAAGAATCATCGTGGCGACTTTGCCGTGGTGATGAACGAGTACGCGCTGGTGGTGGGGATTGTCACCATGAACGACCTGATGAGCACCGTCATGGGCGAGTGGGCTACCCACGTGGTGGAAGAGCAGATCGTCCAGCGCGACGAAAACTCCTGGCTGGTGGACGGGGTCACCCCCATCTCCGACGTGATGCGCGCCTTCGATATCGAAGAGTTCCCCGAGAACCAGAATTACGAGACCATCGCCGGCTTTATCATGTATATGCTGCGCAAGATCCCCAAGCGCACTGACTCGGTCAAATACGCCGGTTACAAGTTCGAAGTGGTGGATATCGACAGTTACAAGATTGATCAGCTGCTGGTTACCCGGGTCGAACCGGCTGTGGCCGAGAAGCCAGCTCAGTAATCGTAAAAGGAGCGACATAAGAGTCATGAAGATGCAGTCTCATTCCCGTGCGCTGGCCTGTGTCGCGCTCGCCCTGGCACTGGGTGCCTGTAGTCAGAGTGCGCCGCGCAAAGCCACAGTGGCAGCCAAGCCGGTAACCCCCAAGCCTGCCGTGGTCGTGCCGCAGCCGGATCCCGATGCGGTGGTGCAAAGCGGCATGGCCGAGCCGAGCCCGGTCTTTGATGAGCAATACCATGGCCCGGATCAGGGGTCGCTGGAGTCGGTGACCGCCCTGTTTGCCCGTGGCTACATCGAGTCCGCCATGCGCGAGACCATGCTGGCAGCGGTGCACAATGACTATCCGCTGCTCGGCATGCGGGATGTGCGGTTGACCGATCCGGTCTCCAAATTCCTCACCTCCAGCCATGCGGCCACCACGGCCCATGACTACCTCTATGCGGGGGTGCAGCGTCGTCTCGGTCGTCCGCTCAGCCCTGCCCAGTGGGAGCAGATCTGGCGCGGCTTGCCGCAGCAGGGTCGGGTTTCCGACTGGGTCAAGCAGATCAAGCGAGTGCTGGCCGGGCGTTAAGTTACCAGCGGATCAAGATAGTGATGAGGCCACCTTCGGGTGGCCTCTTGCATTTCTGCGTTTGCCTCGCCGTTTGCACGCTGATTTCTGCTGATACTGATTGCCGCCCGTGGCACTTTGTTTTATCTTGCCTTGGCCATCTAAACATCCATATGTTTTTATGGCTGCATAATAAAAGGCTTCACAGTATGAAGCGGGACGATCTGCAGCGATTCGATGCGAAACCGCAGATCAACAAAACAAACAGATAAATACGCAAATAAACAACGCACATAACTAAGAGACACGACAGATGGAAACCAGGGAATTGTGGGTGCTGGATGGGGGCATGGGGCGCGAGCTGGCACGGCGGGGGGCTCCGTTTCGTCAACCAGAGTGGTCGGCGCTGGCCTTGATGGAGGCGCCAGAGACGGTGCGTGACGTGCATCAGGCCTATGTAGCGAGCGGAGCCAGGGTCATCACCACCAACAGCTATGCGCTGGTGCCGTTTCATATCGGCGATGAGCGTTTCTTTGCCGACGGGGAGTGGCTGGCAGCGCTGGCTGGTCAACTGGCCCGTGAGGTGGCTGACGCGCAGAAGGGCGCCGTGCGGGTGGCGGGTTCTCTGCCACCGCTGTTTGGCTCCTACCGTGCCGACCTGTTCAAGGCGGACCGGGTGAGCGAGCTGGCGACGCCGCTTATCCGGGCGCTATCCCCTTATGTGGATATCTGGCTGGCCGAGACTATGAGCCTGATTGCCGAGCCACTGGCCCTGAAAGCGCTGTTGCCTGACGATGGCAAGCCGTTCTGGGTCTCCTTCACGCTGGAAGATGAGGCGCCGGGCAACGAGCCGCGACTGCGTTCCGGCGAGCGGGTGGCCGATGCGGTTAGCGCGCTGGTGGCGGCCGGGGTCGATGCCATCCTGTTCAACTGCTGTCAGCCCGAGGTGATCGAGGGGGCGCTCAAGGTGGCAAGTGCCGCGTTGCAGGCAAAGGGTCGCAGCGACATCCGGCTCGGCGCCTATGCCAACGCTTTCCCGCCGCAGCCCAAAGATGCCACCGCCAACGACGGACTGGACGAGATCCGCGCCGATCTGGGGCCGCTGGACTATCTCGGCTGGGCCGAGCGCTGGCGCGCGGCCGGCGCGAGCCTCATCGGCGGCTGCTGCGGCATCGGCCCCGAGCATATTCAGGCGCTGAGCAGCCGGTTGCGCTAAGGAGCTTCCATGAAAGAGAGCAAGATTGGGCTCTGGTCACTCACCGCGCTGGTGTTCAGCTCCATGGTGGGGGCGGGGATCTTCAGCCTGCCCCAGAACATGGCCGAGGTGGCGGGGGCGCGCGCCGTGCTGATCGGCTGGGGCGTGACGGGTGTGGGCATCCTGGCGCTCGCCATGAGTTTTCTCTATCTGTCGCGGTTAAGGCCGGATCTCGACGGCGGCATCTACAGCTACGCCCGCGCCGGTTTCGGCGATCTGGTGGGCTTCTTCTCCGCCTGGGGGTACTGGCTCTGCGCCACCATCGGCGTGGTGGGCTATCTGGTGATCGCCTTCGCGGCGCTGGGCAGCTTCGTCGATACCCCGGGGCAGATCTGGTTTGGCGAGGGCAACACCCTGGCGGCCTTCATCGGCGAGTCTTGCATCCTCTGGGCTGTGCACCTGCTGGTGGCCCGGGGCGTGCAACAGGCGGCGCTGTTCAATCTGGTGGCGACTCTGGCCAAGAGCCTGCCGCTGCTGCTGTTTATCCTGTTCGCCTGCTACTGGTTCGACCCGGTCACCTTCGCGGCGGATCAGCAGGGCAGCACTCTGGCGGTGCCGGTCTCCGAGCAGGTGCGCAACACCATGCTGATCACCCTCTGGGTCTTCACCGGTATCGAGGGGGCAGCGGTGCTCTCGGCCAGGGCGAGAAAAAAGCGGGATGTGGGTACCGCCACTGTGCTTGGTGTGGTGCTGGCGCTGCTGCTCTATGTGCTTATCTCGGTGCTGGCGCTGGGGATCTTGAGTCGCCCCGAGCTGGCGGCACTGCCCAACCCCTCCATGGCAGGGCTGATGGCCCAGATGACCGGCTCCTGGGGCAAGCTGCTCATCAGCATCGGCCTTATCGTCTCGGTGCTCGCCTCCTATGTGAGCTGGACCCTCTTTTCGGCCGAGGTGCCGTTCAGCGCGGCTCGACACGGCGCCTTCCCTGCCATCTTCCGGTGCCAGAACCGTAACGGGACGCCTATCGCCTCGCTCTGGCTCACCAGCCTGACGGTGCAGACATGCCTGCTGCTGGTGTGGCTGCTCGGCAAGGGCTACACCAGCCTGCTGCTTATCTCCACCTCGATGATCCTGGTGCCCTACCTGCTGATCGGTCTGTTTTTGCTCAAGCTCTCGTTCAGCAGGAAGGGCGAGGGCGGGCAGGGCAATAGCCTGATGCGGGCGGTGGCGCTGGTGTCGAGCGGTTACGGCTTCTGGCTGCTCTATGCCGCCGGGGTGGAGTATCTGCTGCTCTCCTTGCTGCTTTACGGGCCGGGTCTGCTGCTGTTTCTCTACAGCCGCCGTCAGCTGGGGGCGGATCTGCGCCTGAGCGGCCGCGAGCGATGGCTGGCTGGAGTGACCTTGCTGAGCCTGATCCCTGCCGTCTGGTCGTTCGCCCATCTCTGACATCGAAGATGTGACTGACCATAAAAGAGAGCGCCACAGTGGCGCTCTCTTGTTATCAGGGGCTGGTTATCAGGGGCTTGCTATTCGGGGCGAAGGCTCAGCGGCTGGCAGGCCCGGCCGGTTTGCCAAACAGCACCGCGAGTTTTTGTCGCCATGGCAGGCCACGGGCGTCGCGCAGCATGTCGCGCCATTCGTGGAAGGTGAGGGTGAGGGGGTTGAAGCTGTGGATCGGTTTGGTGATGCCAAAGCGGCACGGTTCGGCCGGATCTTCCTCGACAAAGGTGCCAAACAGCCGATCCCAGATGATCAGCACCCCGGCGAAGTTGCGGTCTATGTATTTGGCGTTGCTGGCGTGGTGCACCCTGTGGTGGGAGGGGGTGTTGAAGAGCCACTCAAGCCAGCCGAGTTTGCCTACCACCTGGGTGTGGACGAAGAACTGGAAGCCCAGACTCAGCAGCACGGTGGCGACCACCGCCTCGGGCGGGAAGCCGATGACAATCATCGGGATCCAGAACAGCCACATGCCGGAGATCGGATACATCAGGCTCTGGCGAAAAGCGGTGGAGAGGTTGAGCCGCTCCGAGCTGTGATGCACCACGTGGGAGGCCCACAGCCAGCGCACATGGTGGCTGGTGAAGTGGAACAGCCAGTAGCAGAGATCCTGCAACAGAAACAGCAGTAGCACACTCCAGAGATTCATCTCGATATCGAACAACCGCCAGCCCCAGAGGGTGTCATACAGATAAGCAATAAAGATGGCCGCCAGCGCATCGCCCCCTTGGTGCATCAGGGCCAGGGCGGCGTTGGCGAACAGATCCCGCCACTGGTAGGTGGCGGTGGGAAAGGCCGCGCCATGTTTGCGCAGGTAGAGCATCTCCCAGCCGATAAAGGCCAGAAAAACCGGGGAGAGGTAGAGCAGAAGCAGTTGCACATCCATATGCGGCCATCCATTCAGAGCAATTGCTCTCCAGCATAAAGGATGGTTTTAATATTTCATTAACATTTTTCAGCCAACGAAGAGATGGCATGAAATATGGCTCGGCAGCAGAGGAAGGCGCAGTGGATGGCTATGCTTGATGCAGGCTTTTTCAGGAGGTGCTGGCTTATGCGCGTCTGGTGTTGCTTGTTACTGGGGTTGTGCATGATGGCGCACGCCAAGACCCGGGTCGAGATCCTGGCGGATGCCGCCTATCCCCCCTACTCCTGGCAGGAAGGGGAGGAGGTCAGGGGGATCTATGCTGACATCATCCGCGAGGTGACCTCTGCCATGCCTGACTATGAGGTGGTGCTCAAGCCCATGCCGTGGCGGCGCGGTCTGAGCATGGTGGAACAGGGGGCCGCCTTCGCCATCTTTCCACCCTACTACATGCCCGATACCCGCCCTTACATGTGGCCCTACTCCCAGCCGATGCTGGATGAAGAGCTGGTGGTGATGTGCGGCGCCAGTGTGGCGGCCAATACCCCGCAGGCCAGGTTTCCGCTCGACTATCATGGTTTACGCTTTGGCATGAACGCCGGTTTTGCCGTCGGCGGCGATGCCTTCTGGCAGGCAGTAAAAGAGAAGCAGATCGACGTGGAGGAGGTGAAAAGCAATCGGGAGAACCTGCTCAAGATTGTCCGCGGCCGGGTCGATTGCACCATCAATGATCGCCTCTCCCTGCTCTATGAGTTACTCAACATGATAAAGGCCGATCAGCTGGCGGTGGCCGATATGTCCCTGCTCAAACAGGGGCCGGTACTCAGCAAGGAGCAGGGGTTTCTCGGTTATAGCCGCAAGGGGGAGTACCCCTACAAACAGGCCTTTATCGACCAGTTTGACAAGGAGCTCTATCAGCTCAAAAAACGTGACGGGGTGAAAGTGATCGTGGAGCGCTATCTGGGAAAGTCCCCACGCTGAGCCGATGAGAGGGGCACTCGGGTTCAGCTGGGTTGAGTCTGCTCAGCGTGACACACAAGAAGAGGGACCTTGTGGTCCCTCTTCGTTTATCCAGCAGAGCGTGTTGGCTACAGCACCTGACTCAGGAACTGGCGCAGGCGTGGGGAGGGGGGATTGTCGAAGAAGTCGGCCGGTTTTTCATCTACCAGCAGTTCGCCACTCTCCATAAAGAGCACCCGATCCGCCACCTCGCGGGCAAAGCCCATCTCGTGGGTCACCACCACCATGGTCATTCCTTCGCGGGCCAACCCCTTCATCACATCCAGCACTTCCCCCACCATTTCGGGGTCGAGCGCACTGGTGGGCTCGTCAAAAAGCATGATGCGTGGCTGCATGGCGAGTGCCCGGGCAATGGCCACCCGCTGTTGCTGACCGCCGGAGAGTTGGGACGGGTAGCTGGCGGCTTTCACCGACAGCCCCACTTTCAGCAGCAGCGCCTTGGCTCTGTCTTCGGCCTCACGGCGCGACAGGCCACGCACCTTTTGCGGGGCGAGACAGATGTTGTCCAGCACCGTCAGGTGGGGGAAGAGGTTGAAGGACTGGAACACCATGCCCACCTCTTCCCGCAGCTTGTTGACATCGCCCGGCTCTGTCAGGCAGATGCCGTCGACTACTATGTTGCCGTCGTTGATGGTCTCCAGCTGGTTTAGGGTGCGCAGGAAGGTCGATTTTCCCGAGCCGCTGGGGCCGACGATCACCACTACTTCCCCTTCGGCCACCTGGGTGTTGACGTTCTTCAGGGCATGCACCTCGCTGCCGTAGAACTTCTCTACGCCGGTCGCTTTGATGATTGGATCAGTTGCTGCGCGCATATTTCGCCTCCAGAAAACGAACCGGGAAGGCGAAGGGGGTGCCGGTGATGGCTGCACTTCTCGACGCCCGTTGCACCTTGATGATGGGATCAGTTACTGCGTGCATATTTCACCTCCAGAAAACGAACCGGGAAGGCGAAGAGGGTGTCGGTGATGGCTGCACTTCTCGATGCCTGTTGCACCTTGATGATGGGATCAGTTGCTGCGTGCATATTTCACCTCGAGACGGCGTACCAGAAAGGAGAGGGTGCCGGTCAGCACCAGATAGAGCAGGGCCACGGTAAACCACACCTCGAACGGGCTGAAGGTGGAGCTCACCACCTCGCGCCCCGCCTTGGTCAGATCGGTGATGGAGATGACCGAGACCAGCGAGGAGTCCTTGATCAGGTTGATGAACTGGCCCGCCAGCGGTGGCAGTACCCGCTTGAACGCCTGCGGCAGGATGACATAGCGCATGGTCTGGGCCGAGGTCATACCCAGGCTGCGGCCCGCCTCCATCTGCCCCTTGTGAATGGAGCTGATGCCGGCGCGGACGATCTCCGCCACATAGGCACCGGTAAAGACCGCCAGCGCGGCGACCCCGGCGGTGAAGCGATCGAGGTTCAGCACGGTACCGATAAAGAAGTAGACAATAAAGATCTGCACCAGCAGCGGCGTGCCGCGGATGAGCTCCACATAGGTGATGGCCAGATTGCGCAGGGCGGGATTGGGGGAGAGGCGCGCCAGCCCGGCCAGGGTGCCGAGCAGGATGGCGAAGATGCCTGCCACCAGCGAGAGCTTGACGGTGACCCAGACGCCCCAGGCGATGGGGCCTGCGGTCCAGCTCAGTTGGGTGTCGAGGGTATCGCCACGAAAAACGGTATCCCCTTCGGCGACTTGTACGCCGGTGCTGGCGATGGCTTGCCGCACATTGGGGTCGAGATCGTCTTGCAGGAACAGCTTGCCTTTCTCGGCCTCGCTGGTGCCTGCAATCACGGTGCCGTCAAATTCGGCCAGATTCTTCTGTTCCGCCTGATAGGCGATGTATTGGGGAATGCGTTCCCAGCGCCAGGTGTAATCCACTGACTGGACAGCCTTGTAGATGCCGAATACGGCAACCAGCAGCATCAGCAGGAAAACCCCATGCCAGAGCAGCTGATTGGGCTGTTTTTCCATCTGTCTTGTCGGTTTGGGTGTGTGCACAGTCACAACCTCTTCTCGTTATTGTGTGGGGAGCTGCGTGGTGCAGGGGCGGCATGTGCCACCCCCAGGAGGTTATTTGAGTTGGTTCAGCCAGGCGTTGGATTCGAACCACTTCTTGTAGAGACGGTCGTAGCTGCCATCGCCCTTGATCTGGCGCAGGTAGTTATTGAACCAGTTGAGGGTGTCCTGATCCCCTTTGCGGATGGCCCAGGCCAGCGGCTCGAAGGTGAACGGCTTGTCGAGGTGCACCACGGCGCCCTGATTCTGGGAGGCGAAGATGGCGTTGTAGGGCAGGTCATAGACGAAGGCATCGACCTTGCCGTTGATCACTTCCAGCTTGGCGTCATCCTGGGTTTCAAACTGAAGCAGGGTGGCTTTCGGGATCAGGCGCTTGACCGCCTGCTCGCCGGTGGTGCCGAGCTTGACTGCAATCTTGTACTTGGGATCGTTGAGATCGGTGAAGGATTTGATTTCGCCCGCCTTCTCTTTGCGCAGGACGATGGTCTGGCCGACCACGATGTAAGGATCGGCGAAGTTGACCCGCAGATTGCGCTGGGGAGTGACGGTCATGCCGCCCATGATGACGTCGAACTTGTTGGTCAGCAGCGCCGGAATGATGCCATCCCAGGCGGTGTTGACGAACTCGACCTTCACGCCCATCTCTTTGGCGACCATCTTGGCGAGATCCACGTCAAAGCCGATGTACTGGCCCTGCTTGTTGGTCATCTCGAAGGGTTGATAGCCTGCATCGAAGCCGACTCGCAGCACACCGCGTTCGAGCACGGCATCCAGGGTGGAGGTAGGGGCTGGGGTCGGGGCCGCCGTGGCGATCCCGCAAAACAGCAGGGTAGAAAGAATCAGTTTTTTGATCATAAGTGACGTCTCTGTCGGTGGTGTGTTCGGCCTTGAACCTGATCCCGTGCGACTCCGTGGCACAAGAGACTGCTGCATCCGGCAACAGGCAAGACAGGATGAATGTCTTGAGCGGGACAAAAGCCCCATATGAGATGCTATGAATAGTGGTTGAGTGAAAAATGTACCAAAAACAGATTGTGTCAGAAGACTCAACAGGTTAGAGACATTTATTGCTCATGGCTTCATTCATAAAATCACACGAAAACAACATATCTATCTAATTGAGTGGGTTCAAGCCCAAATTATCCCCAAGACATTTTGTTACAAAGCCTGGGTGCCGCTTGCGGCTCTTATTGAGTTGCTGGGCTCCGTAAGAGGCTTTTTATGGGGTTAATACGAATATGCATTGGTGGGATATCACACTCATTGCTCTGTTTGTCAGCAAACGAACGGGCTTTATTGTGAAAACCATCAAGTCCCACTGGGTCTTGGCAAACGCTTCTCATATACTCAGTTACCCTCTCTGCATGGCTTTGGTATGGACGCCTCACTACTGCTTAAGCTGGATATTTTTACCTTGATGATCATGGCTTTGTGTGGCTATTGTCTCGGTTTCCTCACTCTTACCATCATTCGCGTTACCCACAACGATATTCCCGGTGTCGGGGTCTGGTGGTGGTCCAGTCTGTTTGCCATGCTGGGTCAGGCGGGATTTGCCAGCCTGTTGCTGACACCTACCCCCTATGGCTCCTGGGTGGGCAATGTCTTCCTGATTTTTCATGTGTCGTTGCTGCTGGTTGCCCAGCGCTGTTTCTTCCGTCAATCGCCGGGCTGGCCTGTCTGCTGGGGATTCATCCTGCTGTTTGCCGCCGTCATGACCTGGTCGGTTGCCATTGATGGCCGGATTGCGGTGCGGGTGATGATCAGCAGCGCCACTTTCCTCGTGCTCAGTACACTCATCATCTGGCAGCTCTGGCGTCACGGCCGACCCGATTATCAGGTGGCGGTCTGGGTGCTGATTGGCCTCAATCTGGTGCTGATTGCCATGACCCTGATGCGGATGTTTACCGTGTGGGGCGAGGTGATCGAAAGCCCGTTCCAGCGTCAGCTGTTCAACGTGTTGCCCTATGTCTCCATGCTGGTGGGTAGCTCCATGCTCACCTTCGGGGTGCTGCTGCTCTGCAACCAGCACCGGGCGCTGGAGCTGCGCTATCAGGCCAGTCATGATCCGCTGACCGGCTTGTTCAATCGCCGTGGTTTTATGGAGCGTCTGGCCCGGGGACGCCCTGCACAGCAGGGGGCGCTGGTGGTGCTCGATCTGGATGACTTCAAGCAGATCAACGATCGGCATGGTCATGAGGTGGGGGATCGGGTGCTGGAGCGGGTCGGGTTGGCACTGCGCGAGCTGGAAGGAGTATTGGCCAGTCGCTTTGGGGGCGAGGAGTTTGTGCTGCTGTTTCGCCATGCCACCGCAGAGGAGGCGATCGCCCGTTGTCAGTCACTGCGGGTTCAGCTTGCGGCCAGCGAGGTAGAGGGGATCCATATCACCGTCAGCATGGGTATTGCTCACTGGCAGGGGGAGTGGCACTTTGACAGCCTGTTCAGCCGTGCGGATGACGCTCTCTATCGGGCCAAGCGGGAAGGAAAGAACCGGGTCTGTCAGGCTGCCTGATGCAGGAATAGGTTCAGGAATAAAATCAGGGCGAGGTGATCCGCGCCCTGGCTGTTTCTGTTTGCCGGATATAGCTCGTCAGCTGCCACCCGCTACTCTGCATTTGCTTGAGCGGCTCTCGGTGCCTGCGCCTTGAGGAAGGGGAGCAGCAGCAGGGCCGAGACGCCCGCTGCTACCGAGATCACCACGAAGAAGCCGTTCCAGTGCCAGATCTCCATCACCTTGGCCAGCGGATAGCCCGACAGCGCCGCCCCCATGTAGGCAAACAGGCCGACAAAGCCGGTGGCCGCCCCCGCCGAATTTTTGTGGGAGCACTCCGCCGCCGCCATGCCGATCAGCATCTGGGGGCCAAACACGAAGAAGCCGATAGTAAAGAAGCAGGCCGCCTGCATCACATAGCTGAAGAAGGGCATCAGCCAGAGCGACCCCACCGCCAGCAGGATCCCCACCGCAAAGATGAGGTTCATCGGGCCACGGTTGCCGTTGAACAGCTTGTCCGATCCCCAGCCCGCCACCAGAGCACCGATAAAGCCCCCCACCTCGAACATGGAGATGGCCGAGTTGGCGCTCATCAGATTGAAGCCGCGCTGCTCGGTCATGTAGAGGTTGCCCCAGTCATTGATGGCGGTGCGCACCACATAGACCAGCACGTAACAGCAGGCGAGCAGCCAGATATAGGGGTTGCCGAGCACATATTTGCGCAGGATCTGGCGGTGGGAGAGCCCCGCATCCTGAGTCTGCTGGGCCAGCTCCATGGCATCCTTGCGCCACTCGCCCACCGACGGCAACCCCATGGCTGCCGGGGTATCCCGCAGCCGCCAGCAGAGGAACAATCCCGCGATGATGGCGATAAGGCCGGGCACTATCATGCCGTAGCGCCAGCCATGTTGCAGAGCGATGGTGCTGACGATAAGGGGAATGAGCGCCCCGCCGACGTTGTGGGCGGTGTTCCAGGCCGACCACCAGACACCGCGCTCGGTACGCGAATACCAGCTGGTGAGCAGCTTGGAGCAGGGGGGCCAGCCCCAGCCCTGGAAGAAGGCGTTGGCGACCCAGAGGGCAGCAAACATCCAGAGTGCCGACGAGAGGCCGAACAGTATGTTGATGACGCCAGTGGCCATCAGTCCGACACCCATGAAGTAGCGCGGGTTGGCGCGGTCACTGATGATGCCGGAGAAGAACTTGGAGCAGCCGTAGGTGATGTAGAACAGAGTCCACAGCATGCCGATATCGGACTTGTCCAGCATGCCGCTCGCCAGCATGTCCGGCATGGCGAAGTTGAAACTCTTGCGGGTGAAGTAGAAGACCGCATAGCCCAGATACATGGTCAGCAGCAGATGCAGCCGCCAGTGACGATAGGTGGCGTCGATCTCGGCCTGCTCGCGGATCGGCGGTTGCGCCGGTGCGCTTCTCATAAAGCTCAGCATGGGGCTCCTCCCTGATGAAGGGCGAGGTTACTCATGGCTCTCCTCCCGCTTGCGGCAGGGGAGATTGACCGTCAACTGGGTGCCGTGGACGCAGGAGAGCTGCAAGGTGCCTCCCAGCGCCTGCACCCGTTCGCGAATACCGAGCAGACCATAGCCCTGCGCCGCGCGGCTTTGCGGCAAGCCGCGACCATCATCCTCCAGCACCAGCTGCAGCTGTTCTTCACCGTGCCGCGTCCGGATTGTCACCGAGTGGGCGTTGGCATGCTTGACCACGTTGTTGAGCCCCTCCTGACAGACCCGAAACAGGGTGACCCGCTGGGCATCGGAGAGATCGCTGTCCGCCAGCTGCCACTCCAGCCGGGTGACGATGCCGTGGCGCTCCAGCTCCAGCTCTCTGAGCAGTGCCCGCACCGCCTGCTCCAGGGTCATGTCGTCGAGCTGGCGCGGGCGCAGGCGACCGAGCAGACCGCGCACCGCGTCGTAGATGCCAAGGGAGAGGGTATCGATCAGGGCGCTGCTCTGGCCCACTCCCGCATTGTCGGGGGCGAGGCGGCGCACTATGCCGGCCTGGGTACGAATGGCGGTGATGGTCTGGCCGATGTCGTCGTGCAGCTCGCGCGCCACCTCCTTGCGAATGCTCTCCTCGGTCTCCAGCAGTCGCTCGGTGAGCTGGCGATTGTGGGCAAGTTGGCGGGTCAGCGCCTGATTGAGCTCGCGCTGGCGCTGGATCCCGGCGCCCAGCAGCAGGCCGGTGAGACTCTGGGCCAGCAGGGAGAGCAGCAGATCGAGGGGATGATCGTGCCAGGCCTGGCTCGCCAGCAGGGCGATGGTGTTCATCAGGGTGGCGAGCAGCGCCCCCTGCCAGCCGTAGCGCCACGCCATGGCGATGATGGGGATGGCCAGACAAAACGGGGTAAAGCGCACCAGCGAGTTGGGCAGCCCCAGCTGCAGCCAGAGGCTCAGCACGAACAACAGCAGATACCAGACCAGATGGCGAAAGCGCCACTCCACCGGCTGATCCACCAGGGCAGGGCCGAGCGGCACCCAGGTGGCGCGGGTTAGGTAGTGCCAGATCAGCATGCAGGTGGAGGTGAGGGTGAGCCCGCCGGTGAGGGTGAGCAGCAGGGCCGAGAGGCCATCTTCTCCCGCCAGATGCCAGAGCAGGGATTGCAGCAGGGCTGCCACCGAGACGGTGGCGAGCAGCAACAGCAGTTGCTGCCAGTCGTTGCGCACCGGCTGGCGGCGGGCAATCAGCAGCGGCAGCAGGGTGAGCATGCTGCCGATCAGCAACCACTGCCAGTGGGGCAGCCCGACCTCCAGATTGATCCAGTAGAGCAGCCCCCCTTCGCAGAGCAGTAGCGGCAGCCAGTAGCGACCGGGACTTTGCAGCAGCAGGCCGAGACGCAGGCCGAAGGGGAACAGCAGCACCGCCAGTGCCGGGCCGCCCGCCAGATGCAGGCTGATGCTCCACAGACAAAACCAGCCGGCGGCAAAGATGAAGCAGGCCGCCAGCGTGATGGCGACATAGCTGGCAAGACGGTGGATCACCAGCTATCCAGCATGCGGTGGGCCAGCTCGACGTTGTTGCTGACCTTGAGCTTGTCCATCAGGTTGGCGCGGTGCACATGCACCGTCTTGGGGGAGAGGCCAAGCTGCTCGGCGATGCTCTTCACCTCCAGCCCCTGCGCCAGTAACTGGGCAATCTCCCGCTCCCGGTTGGTGAGGGGATCCCGGCTGCTGCTGGCCAGCTTCTGGGCGATGTCGGGGGTGAGGTAGCAGCCGCCGAGCGCGGCGGTGCGCACCGCGGCGATCAGCTCGTCCGGGCTGCAGCGTTTGGAGAGAAATCCCTTGGCACCGGTTTGCAGCGCCTGCTCGATGAGGGCGGGACTGTCGTGTACCGAGAGCATCACCACCGCCAGACCGGAGGGGAGCTGCTTGAGCAGATCCAGCCCCGACTTGTCTGGCATCGAGATGTCGCAGACGCAGACGCGGGCGCCACTGCCGGGCAGGCCGGCCAGCGCCTCGCTGGCGGAGCCAAATTCGGCGACCACCTGCAGGTCGGGCTCCAGATTGAGCAGTTGGGCAAAACCGGAACGGACGATCTGGTGATCGTCGATGAGGGCAATGTTTATCATGATGTCAGCCTGAAATTCAGTGCGTCATGACCATGACGCGGCCAACAAGATACCTGCCCCCCGAGTCAGGCTCAAGGGGCGGGGGGAATAGGGGGAAAATCGACCCGATAAGCAGGGGAAGCTTGATCGGGATCAGGCTGTGCGGGCTGGCCTCCCGGGTTGGCCTGCCCGCAACCGGGATCAGCGGTGCAGCTCGCCGGCCCGCTCCGGCTGATAGACCACCTCAAGGATCTCCACCTCGATGGTGCGACCGGCCGGGCCCGGCCAGGCGATGCTGTCGCCCACTTTCAGGCCAAGCAGGGCGCTGCCCACCGGTGCCAGCACCGAGATGTTGCTCTCGTCACCCTTGGCATCGCGCGGGTAGACCAAGGTGAGGCAGAACTCGTTGCCGCTGCTCTGCATCTTGAAGCGCACCTTGCTGTTCATGGTGACCACGTCCGGCGGCATGTCGGCCGGTTCGCGGATCTCGGCGCGGTCCAGCTCCTCTTGCAGGGCCAGATGCTGCGGGTGGTTGCCGAGCAGTTGTTCGATACGGTCCAGATCAAGGCTGGAGATAACCAGATGAGGTTGTTTCATAAGATATTCCTTATCAATAGCGCATAGGCCCATACCGGCGGGGGCAGGTTGGCCATCACACTGGGTGTTACAAAAATGGATTCAACAGGTTCAATCTATTGAAAATGCCATGCCCCCAAGCGACTCGCGGCCGAAGGAGCGAGGCGGGGGCTCAGCAGGGTGTGAGCTTGTGAGAGGAAATAGTGAATCTTTTCATGGGGCTACCATAACCATTCTGGACGGCTTTGGCAATTATCCTGACAAGTTTGTCAGGGTGCCTGGTAATCGTACTGCTTGATGATGCGGGCCAGGCTGCCGTCATCACGCATGGCGGCGATGGTGTCGCGCCAGCGTGTTGCCTCTTTGGCTGGAAAATGGGGGCTGGCCGCCAGGTAGAGCGCAGCCTGTTTCAGCGTTTCGCCGCGAACCAGATCCGCCAGCGGCAAGCCTGCCTGCAGCTGGTTGTAGCGGGCGCTGTTCCAGGCCACCGCCCAGCCCTGAATGCGGCCCCGAGCGAGCTTGCTGGCGTTGTTGACCTCTTCGGCCACCTCTTCCTGTTTGATCCGTTTGAACGGGAGCAGCAGGCTCTGGCCATAGGAGCTGCGCATCACGCCGATGGTGAGGCCGGGCATCTCACCGATTGTCAGCGGCTGGGGATGGTGCCGGCGATGAGTCACCAGTACGAAGGCCTCATCCAGCAAGGGGGCAATCCAGAGAAACAGCGGCTCACGCTGGGGGCTCCTCACCGGTGGCACCAACAGCACATCCTGCCGGTGCTGGGTCTGGCTGAGGGCGCGAGCCAGCGGCATCAGCTCGATGGTCAGTGGCTCTTTGAGACGGCGGGCCGCCTCCTCCAGCACCTCGATGGCCATGCCGCTCGGGGCGCCCTGGTGAGAACGGATCACGTAAGGCGGGATCTCGGCGGCGATAACCACTACAGCATGGGCTTCGGCAGTGGTGAAAAGCAGGGTGGAGAACAGTAGCAGGAGAGTGGAAATTCGCATGGCAGACCTGATCCGGGATGAGTACACATAGTGTAACATCCCGCAGAGACAAGTCAGCCCGCTATGGAGCCTCATTTCAATCGAAGAAGTCCCGCAGATCGAGCGTCTGATACCCCTCCAGCTGTTGCCAAGGCAAATTCTTGGGCAGCGTTTTTAGGGTCACCTCCATCCGGTAGCTGCGATAGCCATCGAAGCTTGCCGACTCCACCACCAGCGGCAGCTGCCAGCGACTCGACCAGAGGATACGGGTGCGCTGGTTGCCCTCGCGTTTTTCATACCAGCGCGCCTGTTCGGGGGCCATCTCATCAAGGGGCGTCATCTCTTGCAGCAGGGCCGGATTGATGAGGTGGCGGATCCGCGGCCAGTCGGGTTTGAAAGCCACCTGACCGAACTCCTCCTCCGGTACCTCCACCAGCTGGTTGTGCCAGCTGTCGGCGTAGCGCAGTTGCAGCATCCCCTGCTGGTCGCGGGTTACCCAGCGCGCCGCCATCTGGTGGGTAAAGTGCTTGTGGCCGGGCGTGGCGTCGTGAGTGGCGTGATAGGCACGGGCAAGGGGGAGGGGAATGAGCCGCTGGCTCCACACCTGATTGCCCACGCGCAGCCACTTCTCTTGCCAGACACTCTCTCTAGCGATGCCATCGCTGCCGGTGTTCCGGTCGTGATAGCTGATCCGGGCGGCGAGATCCGGGGGCGTGTCGTCAGCATGCAGGGGGAAGGCGAGGGTGCTGCCAAGCAGCCATAACGAAAGCAAAAGTCGCATCATCATCTGTCGCTCGAAAGAGCCGGGGCCCGAGCCGCTGAGTCGATTGCTCAGATGCACCCGGGCCCCTGCTGCTTACAGGCCGAGCGCCTCCCGCAGTTTGCCAAACACCTTGGTGTTATCCAGCGTGCCTTTGAAGCGGTTGCTGCCGGCGCCATCGGCAAACAGCATCACATCGCCGCCGCCGTGGGTTTCCGATGCCAGCTTGACGCCGGTCTCCTGCAGATAGTCATTGGCCATCACCTGATCGCTGGTGAGGACCGGGCGCACGGCCGCACGATTGGGGCCGTTACCGAACACCAGGGTGGTGAAGGGCTTGCCATCCACGTCGTTCTGGGTCGAGCCATCGCCATTTTTCACCAGATCCAGCACCGGATTGCCCTTGGCGGAGTAGCCGTTAATGGTCATGGTGTGGTCATGGTCGGCGGTGACCACGATCAGGGTATTGTTGAGATCCACTTTACCCAGCGCCGTCTTGACCGCCTCATCCAGTGCCACCGCGTCGGTGAGCGAGCGCTTGGCGTTGGTGCCGTGCAGGGCATGATCTATCCGGCCGCCTTCTACCATCAGGAAATAACCCTGACTGTTCTTGCTCAGCAGGTCGATCGCCTTGGCGGTCATCTCGGAGAGGGACGGCTGGGTATTGGCAGCCCCTTTGGCGACCCGATCCAGTTCGTAGTCCAAGTGGGATTTGCTGCTGAACAGACCGAGCACCTTGCCACTGGTTACCTTGGCCAGTTCACTTTGGGTGGTGACATAGCTGTATCCCTGTGCCTTCATCTCCGCGGTCAGGTCGCGGTTGTCATTGCGACCGCCCTTGTTGCTGGCGCTGTAGGGGGTCCAGTGGTTGGCACCACCGCCCATCAGCACATCGACCCCATCCCCAAGCGCCTGGTTGAAACCAGTTCCTCCCGGAACAGCTTGTGCAGCGATGTCATAAGCGGCATCCCGATGGCAGATGTGGGCGTAGGTAGCCGCCGGGGTAGCGTGGGTCAACTCGGTAGTGGTGACGGCCCCGACCGATTTGCCTGCCGCCTTGGCCAGCTCCAGGATGGTGGGCACCGGCTTGCCGTTATCGCTGCTGCAATTGTTGACGGTTTTGTTGCCATTGACATCTTTGCCGGGGGCGACGGCTTTGGTGTCGCTGCTCATGGCGATCACCTCGTTGTTCATCTTGACCCCGGTGGTGTAGGCCGCCATGGAGGGGGCCGAGTCGGTGGTCTGGGCATCGTTGGAGAAGGTCTTGATGCGGGCACTGCGCGGCAGTTTCATCATCTCCAGATTGCCCTCTTCTCCCACCTTGAACAGGCGGGTGGCGGTGAGCACGGTGGGCCCCATGCCATCACCGATAAAGAGAATGACGTTTTTGGCATCACCGGCCTGTGCCTGGGAGGTTGCGCCCAGTGCACTGAACAGGGCGGCGCAGACCAGCGTGTGCTTGATGGATGTGTTCATCTTTTTGCTCATGAAAGTGCTCCTTACAGCTTGGCCGCAGCCTTGATCTTGCCGAACACGGCGGTGTTATCGAGTGAGCCATGGAAGCTGTCAGCCCCCTTGCCGATGGCGCCGAGGAAGACATCGGTGCCGCCGTGGGTCTCGTTGCCGATCTCGCCCACCTTGACCACCACTTCCTGGTGGTAGTCATTGGCGGAGACGGTGGCATCGTCGAGCGGGGCGACGCTGCTGCGCGGGCCATCTACCCGGTTGTAGCCGTTGCCAAAACCTATGATGGTGTAGGGCATGCCCTCGCTATCCTTGCTTGGCTCGCCAGTCTCGTAGTTCTTCACCAGCCCGAGTACGCCGGGGTTGTCGGCGGTGGTCTTGCCGGTGCGCTTGGCATAGCCGTTGAGCACGAGCGTATGGTCGTGGTCTGCGGTGACCACGATCAGGGTGTTTTTCAGCTCGGGGTCGCTCTTTTTCACCTCGTCGATAGCAGCCTTGATGGCGTTGTCGAAGGCGATAGTGTCCTGCAGCGCCCGCTTGGCGTTGGTGTCGTGCAGTGCGTGGTCGATGCGGCCCCCTTCCACCATCAGGAAGTAACCCTTCTCTTTGCCCTTGAGCTGCTTGATGGCGGCCAGGGTCATCTGGGCCAGTGACGGCTCGCTGGCGGGACGGTCCAGGTCATATTTCATGTGGCTGGAACCAAACAGACCCAGCAGCGGCTTGCCTGCATCTGCCTTGTTCAGCTCATCCAGATTGCTGGCAAACTGGTAGCCCTTGGCCTGCATTTCGCTGATGAGGTTGCGGCCATCCTCCCGCTTGCCTTTGTCAGCTTTGGGCAGGAAGAAACTGCTGCCGCCACCGAGCACCACATCCAGCCCCTCCTTGAGGGCGCTGTTGTAGCCTTTGCCGCCCGGTACCAGCTGGGCAGCGATATCTGCCTCCAGATCCCGGTTGCAGATATGAGCATAGGTAGCCGCCGGGGTGGCGTGGGTCACCCGGGTACTGGTTACCACGCCGGTACCGCGGCCATCGGCTTTGGCCAGCTCCAGCAGTGTAGTCACCGGCTTGCCGGCACTCTTGCTGCAGTCGCTCTCATAGGTGGCGTCGCTGTCCATGCTGATGACGCCGTTGTTGCTCTTGACCCCGGTCATGTAGGCCGCCATGGAGGGGGCCGAGTCAGTGACCTGGGCATCGTGGGAGAAGGTCTTGATAAAGGCCGTCTCTGGCAGGGTATCGATGGTGAGATCACCCTCTTCGCCGACACTGTAGATGCGGGCCGCCGTCAGGGTGTTGAGGCCCATGCCGTCACCGAGGAAGAAGATGACGTTGGTGGGTTGGGCTGCGGGCTTGGTCGCCACCGTGTCATTGTCTGATTTGCAGCCGGCGGCCAGGGCGGCGCCGATCATCACTGCAAGTCCTGCCATTTTTCTCATTGGGGTTCGCTCCTTGTAAAACCTGAGCGCAGCCTAGAGGGGGCAGATGACACTTTTACTGACTATCGGTGACGGTTGTGTGAAAAAGTGATAAAATGTTACATTATATCAATATGTTATCTATCAATTGATCCAGTTGGTCCGGTCGCTTCCGGCAAGGTTGCTCCGCCTCGGCGGTTTGCTGATTTGATGAGGTGATGGTTAGAATGACCTGTCAAAAGAGGCCCGCAGCAGGTAAAATGCGCCCCCTTCGTTCGATGCCCGCGGCAAAGTGCCTGTTGTTCCATGCGCGCGCCCGCAGCCCCCACAGAGAGTAACGGATATGTCCATCAACTGGTTCCCCGGTCACATGCACAAGGCCCGCAAAGAGATTGCCGAGGTCATGCCCCAGGTCGATGTGATCATCGAGATGCTCGATGCCCGCATCCCCTTCTCCAGCGAAAACCCGCTGGTGCCCGAGCTGCGTGGTGATACCCCGGTGATCAAGGTGCTGAACAAGGCGGACCTGGCCGATCCGGCGATCACCGAACTGTGGGTGGCGCACATGGAAAAAGAGAAGGGGATCAAGGCGCTGCCGTTGACACAACAAGAGCCGGAGAAGATCAAGCAACTGCTGACCCTCTGCCACGAGATGCTGCCGGAGCGCAATTTTGAGCTGCGCGGCGTGCGGGCGATGATCATGGGGATCCCCAACGTGGGCAAGTCCACTCTGATCAATACCCTGGCCGGGCGCATCATCGCCCGCACCGGCAATGAGGCGGGGGTGACCAAGTCCCAGCAGCGGATCAAGCTGGATAACAACGTCATTCTGACCGATACCCCGGGTTTCCTCTGGCCCAAGCTCAATCCGCCCTCCTGTGGTTATCGCCTGGCCATCACGGCGGCCATCAAGGACACTGTGTTCGACTATGCCGATATCGCCATGTTTGCCGCCGATTACTTCATCAAGGCCTATCCGGAGCGGATCAAGGCGCGCTACCAGATTGACGAGTTGCCCGAGACCGAGATCGAGCTGCTGGAGATGATCGCCCGCCAGCGGGCGTTTATGCGCAAAGGGGGGCTGGCCGACCTGCACAAGGCGTCCGAGATCCTGATCAACGAGTTCCGCTCCGGTTTGCTTGGCCGCATCTCGCTGGAGACGCCGGAGATGGTGAGCGTCGAGATTGTCGAAGCCGCCGCAGAAGCCGAGCAAAAAGCCAAAGAGAAGGCCGAGCGGGAAGAGGAGCGTCAGGCCCGCGCCCGTCGCAAGTACGCCCGCAAGCGTCAGAAATAGTTATCCTCAGGCGTCCCGAGCTTGCCTGACAACGAGCGAGCTTGTGTGACCGAGATGACGAAACACGAAGAGGCGACCCCAGGGGTCGCCTCTTCTGTTTTATCTGGTGAAGTGCCCGCCCACTTCTGATGGCGTGTCCGCGCTATAAAGCCATGTCATCAGCCAAAACGTTGGCGCGCCGTTTCAAACAGCGACATATGAAGCGGGAGCAGCTGTTGCCAGTCGCGGCGATAGCCGCCACCGGGCACAGCGGCGACAGGCAACCCATGCTTGATTGCACAGTCAAACACCATGGCATCGCGCAGGCGAACCCCTTCATCACTCAGGGAGAGATAGCCAAGCTCGTCAGCATGATGCACATCGACTCCCGCCTGATAGAGGATGAGATCCGGCGAATAGAGGCGCAGTGCCAGTGAGAGCGCCTGTTGCAGTGTGGTGAGATAGGCATCGTCCGTCATGCCGCTAGGCAGCGGAAAGTCGATGTGAGAGGTGGCTTTGTGATGGGGAAAGTTGTTCTCCCCATGGAGGGAGAGGGTGATGATATCGCGCCGCCCGGCGCACAGGGCCGCACTGCCATCTCCCTGATGCACATCGAGATCGACGATCAGCACCTGTTCACAGCGCCCCTCGTCGAGGCAAATCTGGGCGGCAATCACCAGATCGTTGAACAGACAAAAACCGCTGCCGTGATCCCGATGAGCGTGGTGGTAGCCGCCGGAGATCTGCAAGCCGCAGCCCTGCTTAAGTGCATAGCGGCTGGCGGCAATAGTGGCTCCGACCGAGCGCAAGGTGCGCTCCATCAGCATGGCTGACCAGGGAAAACCGATCTTGCGGATGGCGCGCTCTTCAAGCTGGCCGTTCAGGGCCGCCGAGACATAATCGGCATCGTGAATACGACAGATTTGCTCCCGGGTGGCCGACGGCGCTTCGCCAAGGGGGTAACCCTGCACCTGCAGGCGTTCAAACAGCCCTTGATACTTGGCCAGCGGGAAGCGATGGCGATCGGGTAGCGTCAGGGAGGAATAGAGGGGGTGATAGAAAATGCGCAGCGACATGGTGCCATTCTCCCTGGCAAGGTGACGCTTTCTATATATGAAATCAGCAGATGAATCCATGTATGCACTCCCTATATAGAGGGGAAGTGGCAGCGCATAAATCAAGACGCGTCGTGAGTAAGATCGCAAGATATGGAAAAGGGGAGCTTGGCTCCCCTTTCAGTCAATATCCCAGCTCGGTTTATTGCTGCTGGATAACCCAGATCTGGAAGGCTTTGCGGGTTTCCGCATCTGCCTTGTTGTACCAGTTTTGCAACTGGGTCAGCGCTTCCGGATTGCTTTGAGCCTTGCTGGGGGCAACCTGAACCGGTGCGCTGGCGGCAGCCATCACGGCAGCAGAAGAGACGGCCACTGCTTTGGGCTGGTTGAAGGCTCTCCCCATGTTGATCAGCTCTTGCTGATAGTCACGGGTCAGCTGGAAGCCCTCTACTTTCGGCATCACGAACTGTTCGCTGCTCACTTGCTGGCCACTGACCTTGTCTTTCAGCGCCACTTTTTGATCTTTGACAAACTGCTTGGCTTCGGCTTCGTTGCGGGGCTTTTTATAGTCCAGCACCAGCTGCTGATTGTCGGCGGCAGTGAAGTTCAGCACCAGCGGTTCGGCGGTCACCAGCTTGATTTCGTTACGGCTGGAGTAGTTGCCTTCAAAGGCGACGACCAACTGGTGTTTGCCGGCAGAGAGGGGGAAGGTGCTGGTTTTGTCGAGCAGCTTGGGGTTGATGGATTGACCATCGATCAGCTGGACGACATAAGGGGTGGTCACTTCCAATTGGGCATCAGCAAGGGCGCTACCGGCCCACAACAGACCAGCCAGCGCCGGTACCAGAACAGTCAGTTTCATTTCATCTCCTTGAACAGTCAGGCGATTGCCCACTGAAAACAGGGGCTCATTTTTACAGGTTTGGCCTACTGCGGCAATGGCTCTTTCTGGAGGTTTATGTTCGTTCAGTTGTCAGTTCATTTATCAATAACGGCATGCTTATTTATTCGATACGCCGTGTAAACGGGGGGAGGGCATCAAGCAACCCCTTGCCATAACGTTTGGTCAGCAGGCGGCGGTCGAGAATGGTGACCCGTCCCCGATCGGCCTCTTTGCGGATGAGGCGGCCACAGGCCTGGATCAGTTTGCGCGATGCTTCCGGCACCGTCAGTTGCAGAAACGGGTTGCCTCCTCGCTGCTCCACCCACTCGGCGGTGGCCTCCTCGACCGGCGAGTTGGGCACCGCAAAGGGGAGCTTGGTGATCACCAGATTGGTAAGATAGTGACCCGGCAGATCCAGCCCCTCCGAGAAGCTGCCGGTACCAAACAGAATGCTGGCCTGACCGCCATCGCACTTTTGTTTGTGCAGGGTTAGCAGGGCATTGCGGGAGGCTTCCCCCTGCACCAGCAGTGACAGTCCCTTGGCTCGCAAGCCAATCGCCACCTCATTCATCTGGCGGTAGGAGGAGAAGAGCACCAGACTCGCCTCCTTGCCCGCCAGAATTCGTGGCAGTACGCTGATGAGTTCGTTGGTAAAGGCTGGCGAGTTGGGTTCGTGCTCCATCTTGGGCAGATAGAGCTCGGCTTTCTGATAATCAAAGGGGGAGCGCAGGCGCAGATAGCGGGTACCGTCGTGCTCCTTGAGCCCCACCTGATGGCGAAAATAACTAAAGGAAGAGAGGGCGGTGAGGGTCGCGGAGACCAGCACGGCTCCCAGACATTTCGACCAGAGCCACTCCTCCAGCAGATACCCCACCTCTATCGGTGAAGCGTGCAGCCAGATATCGCCGTCATCGCTCTTGGCCATCCAGCGGGCGAGCGGGGTTTTACCGGTCGGGACATGGCGCCCCAGCATCTCCCACAGGGCGCAGAAACTCTCCAGCCGTTGCAGATGAAAACCGCTCTCTGCCAGCAGGGGTTCGGCCTCCTTGCGGCGGATCTCGCCATCTTTCAGCGCTTCACCGATGGCTCCCTGCATCCGATCCAGCGCCCGCAGCGCCTTCTTGCTCGACTCCTTGAGATTCTCCGCCAGCATGGGCAGGGGATCCGGCAATACCCCTTCGGCAAAGCGGTAGTGGCGTTCACTGCCAAACAGCCGATCGTTGGCGCTGAGCCACTGCTCGACCGCCTTCAGATCCGGCTGGATGGAGGCCAGCGCATCCTGCAGTTTGAGCTGGGGGTCGAGCAGGCTCTCTTTATTAAGCGTCCGCGCCAGCTTGCCTGCACTCTGTACCAGCTTCTCCAGCCAGCGGCGCGAGCCTTTGATGCTGGCCGACGCGGCGCCGTGATCCCGGGCGATGGTGGGCAGGTGATGGGCCTCATCCAGTACATAGATGCACTCATCGGGGGGCGGCAGGATGATCCCCCCCCCATGGTGAGATCGGAGAGCAGCAGGGCATGGTTCACCACCAGCACATCGGCACTGTCCATATCGTTGCGGGCGCGATGAAAGGGGCAGTGCTGATGATGGCTCAGCGCCTTGTTGCAGGTGTGGCGGTCGGCGGCGATGCGATCCCAGCAAGTGTCGGGAATGGGCTCCGGCCAGTTGTCCCGATCCCCGTCCCACTTGCCATTGGTGTAGGCCTGCCACAGCGCCTGGTAGCGATCTTTGTCGCTGTCAGAGGGCTTGGATTTGCTCAGACTGCCAAAGTCGAGCTCAAAGTTGGCCATCTCGGCACCACTGGCTGCCTGCTCCAGCAGATGCTCGCAGCAGTAGCGCTGACGCCCCTTGACCAGCATAAAGCGAAACGGCAGCTCGCTGTGGCGGTGGTAAAAAGGGAGGTCTTTGTGGATCAGCTGCTCTTGCAGGGCCACGGTGGCGGTGGAGATCACCAGCTTCTTCTGGGTGAGCCGCGCCACCGGGATGGCACCTTGCGCATAAGAAAGAGATTTGCCGATACCGGTTCCCGCTTCGGCCACCAGGATCCGGCGCTGTTTGTCGTACTCGCCGGTCAGGGTTTTGGCTATCTCTGCCACCAGAAAGTTCTGCTCTTTGCGCGGCACAAAACCGGGTAATCCATCCGAAATCTGGCGATAGGTTTGACGAATGGTGGCTTTAAGGCGAGTAGAGAGCATGAAGAGAAGGCCAGTTAGGGGTTAATCGAAGGACAAGGATACCCGCAACCCCTTGGTGAGGTCGAGGCAACAGCCATTATCACGGCAGTTTTACGCTGATCAGACCACTTTGGTTGTTTATCAGGTAGTTAGCGTTATTTGCATGCAAAATAGACTATTTGAGTGCAAATAATCAGCAGGATTCGTTGTAAACGTTTTCCTTTGAGCTTGCCGCCAGGTGAGACTTGGCTCACATTTTTGCCTCCATGACTATGGTTTGCGTAAAAAGTTCCAAGTTTTTTCATTGCGGTTCAAAAAATCCGGTGCTAGTCTCGGCGGCATAGTGATGCAAAGAACATCGCTAACACAGGGAATAACAACAACTTAGTGTTTAATTACAGTAGGCATTGGAAACTATGAAAAAGACAATTCTGGCTATTGCTATTCCGGCTCTGTTTGCATCCGCCGCTAACGCCGCAGTGATCTATGACAAAGACGGTACCACTTTCGACGTATACGGCCGTGTACAGGCTAACTACTACGGTGAGCACGATGATACCGATGGCGAGCTGATTGGTTCTTCCCGTCTGGGCTGGTCCGGTAAAGTCGCTCTGAACAACACTTGGTCCGGTATTGCCAAAACTGAGTGGCAAGTTGCTGCTGAAAACTCCGACAAGGGAAGCGACGGCAAGTCTAGCAAGTTCGATGCTCGTCATATCTACGCAGGCTTTGATGGTTCCCAGTACGGTAAAATCATCTTCGGTCAGACCGACACCGCTTTCTACGACGTACTCGAGCCGACCGATATCTTTAACGAGTGGGGCGATGCCGGTAACTTCTATGACGGTCGTCAGGAAGGCCAGGTTATCTACTCCAACAGCTTCGGCGGTTTCAAAGGTAAGGTTTCTTACCAAACCAACGATGACGTAGCTGTCAAGATTACTGATGTAGGTCAAAAAATTAAAGAAGATGCCTATTTGGGCACTAACGTGAAGCGTGAGAAAGCTTATGCCGTTGCTGGCGGTTACGACTTTGACTTCGGTCTGGGCTTCAACGCTGGTTATGCTTACTCCGACCTGCAAAACAAAGTTAATGGCCAGACTGGTAAGAAAGACGAGTGGGCTGTTGGTGCACACTACGCAATCAATGGTTTCTACTTCGCTGGTGTTTACACTGAAGGTGAAGTGAAGAATAAGAGCAACGGTATCAAAGATGATGGCCGTGGCTATGAGCTGGCAGCATCTTACAACGTAGATGCCTGGACCTTCCTGGCTGGCTACAACTTCAAAGAAGGCAAGGCCAACGCTCAAACTGCCGGTTCTACTTACAAGGATCTGGTTGACGAGACCCTGCTGGGTGTTCAGTATGCCTTCACTCCGAAGCTGAAAGCTTACACCGAGTACAAGATCCAGGGTATCGAGAAGCATGACGACGAGTGGACTGTTGCTCTGCAGTACAACTTCTAATAAGTTGTACATGAGTAATATCCTGGCTTGAGTCTTTGACCAAGCTACGAATGGCCGAGATAATATCTCGGCCATTTTCTTTTTTGGCGACAGCGGATTGGCGCCATGATGAATCGCCGGATTGCTGTGTTAAGTGATGTTTGGCAAACCATCGGTCTCGATTAATCTATCCTGCCTCCTGCCTCCTGCCTCCTGCCTCCTGCCTCCTGCCTCCTGCCTCCTGCCTCCTGCCTCCTGCCTCCTGCCTCCTGCCTCCTGCCTCCTGCCTCCTGCCTCCTGCTTATCTCTTTGATGAGGAGAGCACTGCTCTCCTTTACGCCATACAGTCATTGCTCGCAGCAGCTGTGTTTGAGCGTGAGTATCTGGCAGCCCTTGCAAGGGGCGGTGCTATTTGCGCGGCTTGTGCGGATATTGAGGGGGCATACTTGGGATGTGATGCAGCACAGTAGGAGGGGATTGTAAGGCCAATCAGCGGTAGATACTTGATGTGTCGCCGCTCGCGACTAAGTTAGCGTTAAATGAGTAACAAACAAAAAGGGAAGATGCCTGAGTATCTTCCCTTTTTGGTTATATGAGCGTTACTGCTTTTGCAGGATCAGCCGTGTTGGCGGCGGTCGTTGGCCTGGGCGAGCAGCATGCGGCTTTCACGCAGGAACTGGTCGGCATGCTCGCCGAAGAAACCGGAAACTTGCGAGAAGGCCTCGATGAAACCGTCCCTGTCCCCCCGCTCCAGCACCCCCAGCGCTTCGCCGAAGTTTTGGTAGTAGCGGCGGATCATCGCCAGATTCTGCGGTGACGACAAAATGATGTCGGCATAGAGGTGGGGATCCTGGGCAAACAGTCGCCCCACCATAGCGAGCTCCAGCCGGTAGATGGGGGAGCTCAAACTCAGCAGGCGATCCAGATTGGCCTGCTCCCGAGAGAGGTGCCAGCCATAGGCAAAGGTGGCGAAGTGACGCAGTGCCTGAATGAGGGTCATCGCCTCATCGTGGGCCTTGGCTTCCACCTGTTGCAAGCGGGTGCCCCAGATAGTCATCTGATCCAGCAGCCATTGGCTGGCGGCGGGGTCACGACCCTGGCAGCAGACGATCACCTGCTTGGCGAGGCTCGCCACATCCGGCCCGAACATGGGGTGCAGCCCCAGAACCGGCCCTTGGTGCACCGCCAGCATATGTTCGAGCGGCGCCGCTTTCACGCTGGTGACATCGACCAGCAGGCAGTGGGCGGGCAGGTTGCCGAGGCGGTCGATGATCTGGCAGGTGATATCGATGGGCACCGCCACCATCACCAGACCTGCTCCGGCGAGGAGCTCGTCAGCGCGCGGCCAGTCGGCTTGTTCCAGCGTCTCGACCCGATAGCCTGAGAGGCTGAACATATGACCGAATAGCCGACCAAGCTGGCCCTGACCGCCGATGATGACCACCTTGCCAAGGTCCGGCTTTATGCATTTGAAGCCGGTATCTTTCTCGCTGGCATAAGATTCACGCATCACCCGGCGCAGCACGTCTTCGATGAGATCGCCGGGTACTCCCAACTGCTCAGCCTCGGCGCGGCGGCGGGCCAGCATGCTCGCTTCCCGATCCGGTGCATAGATGGGCAGGCCGTGGCGGCTCTTTACCTCACCCACTTCTCCCACCAGGGCCAGACGGGCGGCCAGCAGATCGATCAGCTGCTTGTCCACCACATCTATCTTGTCCCTGAGTACATTCAACTCTTCAGCCATATCCAGTCCCTGCTGGCGCCGCGAGCGGCGGCGCCCTGAAAATCAGATGCAACAAGGTATCACTGCGTGAGCGGCTTGATGCCACCAGCGGTGATACCTCGATTGTTCAATAGGTTACGACAAGATACCACGGCTTACCGCGCAGTTCTGCCCTTGAGAGGGTCAGCCAGCTGGTTGTGGCAGCGGGCCAGCAGGGTGGCGGTGGTGTCCCAGTCGATGCAGGCATCTGTGATGGAGACCCCGTAGCGCATCTGCTCCTTGGGCTGCTCGCTGGACTGGTTTCCCTCGAACAGGTTGGATTCGAGCATCACCCCGATGATGGAGCGGTTGCCCTCCTGGATCTGGTTGATGACGTTGTCGGCCACCTTGGGCTGCAAACGGTGATCCTTGCTGGAGTTGCCGTGGCTGCAATCCACCACTAGGCTCGGCAGCAGGCCCGCTTTCTCCAGCGCCTCTTCCGCCAGCGACACGTTGACCGAGTCATAGTTGGGATGTTTGCCGCCGCGCAGGATCACGTGGCCATCCGGGTTGCCCTGGGTCTGCAGCAGCGCAACCTGGCCCTGCTGGTTGATCCCCATAAAGGCGTGAGGGGAGGAGGCCGCCTGCAACGCATTAATGGCAGTCCCCAGGTTGCCGTCGGTGCCGTTCTTGAAGCCGACCGGCATGGAGAGACCGGACGCCATCTCCCTGTGGGTCTGGGATTCGGTGGTACGGGCGCCGATAGCCGACCAGGAGAAGAGCTCGGCCAAGTATTGCGGGCTGATGGGGTCGAGCGCTTCGGTGGCCAGCGGCAACTCCAGCTCCGCCAGCCAGCAGAGCAGCTCGCGGGCACGGTGCAGCCCCAGCTCCACATCGAAGGTGCCATCCAGATTGGGGTCGTTGATAAAGCCTTTCCAGCCGACCGTGGTGCGCGGCTTCTCAAAGTAGACCCGCATGACAATGTAGAGAGAGTCCTGATAGGCATCATGCAGCGCTTTGAGTCTGGTTGCGTACTCTTTGGCGGCGTCCATGTCGTGGATGGAGCAGGGACCACAGATCACCAGCAGGCGGTGATCGCGACGGTGAATGATGTCGGCGATGGTATTGCGGGCCCCTTGTACGAATGCCAGCGCCTTGTCGGAGATGGGTAACTTCTCCTTGAGCTGGGCAGGCGTGATCATCACTTGTTCGGACTGGATATGGATGTTGTTCAGGGGGTCTCTTTGCATGATTTCATTCTCTCTACTGTATTAAGCCAAAAGCGATTGTACCGATATGTTTACGTTGGTACCTGCTTTGTTACGCAACCACCCTCACCTTACCAAGGAAAAACAAACAATCAAGTGAAACTAGCGGATTTACCGCTAAAAAGTCAGATAAAGGAGCTGCTATATAGCGCAAACAGGAATAATACAGAGGTTTTTTCGGAGGGGTAAAGGTTGTTTTGTAATTTAATGTTTACGATTTGAGGCGTAAAGGCTGCATTGTCCAGCTGTTCGACCACATTGAATGTCATCTCTGCAGCACAGCTACGCGATGGCAATGATGGTGTGAGGCGGCTATCTGGTAAGCCATAGAAAGAGGGAGCCATAATGGCTCCCTTTGCGGTAGGAAGGGGGATCCCGTCTGGCTGCGGATCAGCGCTTCTGTTTTCCCTGCAGCTCTTTGTTCAGGCGAGTGAGCATCCCCTGGGTGACCAGCACTATGCCCTGCTCGGAGCGGTGGAAGCGACGTGCATCTTCATCGGCGTTTTCACCGATCACCGTGCCTTCCGGCAGTTTGCACCCCTTGTCGATCACCACCCGGCGCAGTCGGCAACCGGCACCAATCTCCACACCCGGGAAGATAACGGCCTGATCCAGAGTGCAGAAGGAGTCGACCCGCACATTGGTAAAGAGCACCGAACTCAGGATGAAAGAGCCACTGACGATGGTGCCCCCGGCAAACATGGAGTTGATGGTCATGCCGTGCTGACCGTTTCGGTCCTGCACGAACTTGGCGGGAGGAGTCATGTTCTGACTAGTCCAGATGGGCCAGTCCTGATCGTAGATATCCAGCTCCGGCGTGACTGAGGCGAGATCCATGTTGGCTTCCCAGAAGGAGTCCACGGTGCCCACATCGCGCCAGTAGGGGCGGCGATCCGGACAGCAGCCGACACAGGACATGCCAAACGGGTGAGCGAATGCGGTGCCCTCTTTCACCACGCGGGGGATCACGTCCATGCCGAAATCGTGATGGGACTGCTCGTTGGCAATGTCCTCTTCCAGCAGCTGATAGAGATACTCGGCATCGAAGATATAGACGCCCATTGAGGCCAGCGCGGTGTCGGCCTTGCCCGGCATGGCGGGCGGGTTGGCTGGCTTTTCGACGAAGGCGTTGATCTTGCGATCATCATCCACCGCCATTACCCCGAAGGCGCTTGCTTCACTGCGTGGCACCTCGATGCAGGCAACGGTCACCTTGGCTCCCATATTGACGTGGTCGAGCAGCATGGCGGCGTAATCCATCTTGTAGATGTGATCGCCCGCCAGCACCACCACATATTTGGGGGCGTGATCGCGGATGATATCCAGATTCTGGTAGACCGCATCGGCGGTACCCCGATACCAGTTCACCTCATCCACCCGCTGCTGGGCAGGGAGCAGATCGATAAACTCGTTCATCTGGTAGCGCAGGAAAGACCAGCCTGATTGGAGATGGCGCAACAAGCTGTGGGATTTGTACTGGGTCACGACACCGACCCGACGAATGCCGGAGTTGATGCAGTTGGAGAGCACGAAATCGATGATGCGGAATTTGCCGCCGAAATGAACGGCAGGTTTTGCACGGTTGTCGGTTAACTGTTTGAGGCGACTACCCCGCCCTCCTGCGAGTACCAAAGCCATGGTCTCGTTCAGCAACTGTCTGGATTTTGCTGTATTGGCAGGTTGTAACAACATCTCATATCCCTTTGTAGATAAATCACTACAATGTTGCCTCCTTTGAGCCCTCAAGAAAGTGCTTTCAGTCACATTTTATGGTTTCTGACGTAATAAAATGACCTTTTTGTTATTAAAAATGACGGGTTGATCCGTCATTGCTTTCAATATGGTCAGTTGTCAATTGAAGCGAGCCGAGTACCAAAAGGGGCGGCGAGAGACCGAGAGGAGGGATGACAAAGCCCCTGCCAATGGTTGGCAAGGGCCCGGTTAGTTGAGACCCGGTAAGCTTGGCCTGATTAACAAGGTTCAGGCTGCGTTGGCCAGTGGCTCCTCGCTCTTTTTCTGATAGGCCTGCGGGGTAAGCCCAAGCAGCTCCTGCACGGTCGAGGCGACGGTAATGGAGGAGACGGTGCCCACCAGGATCCCGGCAAACAGGGTGAAGGAGAAGCCGTAGAGAGCGTCACCGCCAAACAGCAACAGAGCGCCCACGGTAAACAGGGTGGTGCCCGAGGTGATCATGGTGCGACTGAAGGTCGCCTTGATGGCCACATCGGAGCACTCGTGGATGCCCATCTGGGTACGCGAGCTCAGCAGATCCCGCAGCCTGTCCGAGATGACGATGCTGTCGTTGAGGGAGTAGCCGATCACCGCCATCAAACCGGCGATAATGTTCAGATCGAATTCGATCTGAAAGAGTGACAGCAGCCCCAGCGCTACGATGGCGTCATGGACCACCGAGAGCAGGATGCCGATGGCCTGACGCCACTCGAAGCGAAACGCCAGATAGGCCGACATCGCCAGCGAAGCGACCAGCACCGCCAGCATCCCCTGCTGGAACAGTTCGGCACCCACCTGAGGGCCGACGATGGTGGTGCGCAGCAACTCGACCGGCATCCCCAACTGCTGGGTCAGCATGGTGGCGAGATCCGCCGCGGGCCAGGGCAGTTCGTGGGGGGGCAACTTGATCAGCCACTCGCCGGGAATACCGGCCGAGCTGAGCTCAACGGCTCCCGCCAGCGGGGAGACCAGCATGGCATTGAGCTCATGGGCCTCTTTCAGGGTCTGGATATGAAACTCCAGCAGGATCCCGCCGGTAAAATCGAGCCCCAGTGTCAGGCCGTTCACCAGCAAGATGGCGACGCTGGCCACGGTCAGCAGGATGGAAGCCCACAGGCCGATATAGCGCCAACGGGTCAACCCCATTGCAATGATCATTCTCAACATAATTCTCTCCTTGGCCAGCCAGCATCAGGCTGTTGGCCCATCACGACGTGTCGCGACACGCCGGGAAATAGTGTTCTGCTTTGGCCACTCCGGCCATATCCATGGCCGATGGCGCAGTCAAAGTGCTCATCAGAGGGACTGCTGTCCCGTTACACCTTCAGCGTGCGCTCGCTGCTGCGTCCCCACAGGGGGTTGATGATGGCACGCGTTCCCCAGATCCCGGTGATCATGCTGGAGAGCAGACCCAGAATGAGGGTGATGGAGAAGCCCTGCAGCGGACCGGAGCCGATGGAGTAGAGCACCACGGCGCAGATGAGCGTAGTGATGTTGGCATCGAAAATGGTGTGGAAGGCCGAGCGATAGCCAAAGTCGATAGCGTTGGCCAGTGAGCCCCCTTCTCGCAGACGGTCCCTGATCCGCTCGAAGATCAGCACATGGGTATCCACCGCCATGCCCACCGTCAGCACCAGACCGGCGATCCCCGGCAGGGTCAGCACGGCGCCCGGCAGCACTGCCAGCATGCCGACCTGCATCAACAGGTTGGCGACCAGCGCCGTGATGGCAACCCAGCCGAATTTGCGGTACCAGGCCATCATGAACAGCATCATGCCTGCCATGCCGAAGGCCAGCGCGGTGAAGCCCGCCTCAATATTCTGCATCCCCAGCGTCGGGCCAATACTGCGTTCTTCCAGGATCTTGAGAGGGGCGGTGAGGGCGCCGGCACGCAGCAGCATGGCCAGCTCTTGCGCCTCCGGCAGACTGCCAATGCCGGTGATGCGGAACTGGTTGCCAAGGGTGGTCTGGATGGTGGCGACGTTGATCACCTCGCTCTGGGCGCGCAGTTTGCCCTGAGCGTTGGTCTTGTACTCGGTGAAGACGGTCGCCATCGGCTTGCCCACATGCTGGCGGCTGAACTGGTTCATCTTGCTGCCACCCAGGGTGTCGAGCACGATATTAACCTGGGGCTGGCCCATCTCGCCCATATTGGCGCGGGCATCGACGATGTGCTCGCCGGTCAGCACCGGCTTGCGTGCCATGCCGACGGCCTGACCGTTGCGATCGGCGATATAGAAGTGGCTGTCGGCTTTGGCCTCGTAGAAGGCCAGCGAGGCGGTGGCCCCGATCACCTCTTTTGCCTGCTTGGGGTTATGTACCCCGGGCAGTTCGATACGGATACCATCCTGCCCCTGACGCACCACCGATGCCTCGACGATGCCGAGCTCATTGATCCGTTTTTTCAGGATCGACAGGTTCTGGGTCACGGCGTTGTTGACCAGCAGGGTGCGTTCCGCGTCACTCAACACCAGCTTCAGGTCATTGCCGGAGCGGGTTAGCTTCCACTGATCCTGACGGGTACCGGCACTCTCCTTGATGATAGAGAGCCAGCTCTCCTGTTCGGCGACCTCCGGCAGGGTGACGGCTACGGCGCCCTGTGCGCTGCGCGTGACGCTGGCGCCGCGCAGATTGGCTTCACGGAAGCGGGTGCGCAGGGTATCCACCAAATTCTTGGTCTGATTGTCGATGACAAAGTCCACGTCCACCCCGATCAGCAGCTGGGAGCCTCCACGCAGGTCGAGCCCCAGCTTGATGGGGTCGGCGCCGAGGCGGGTGATCCAGCCCGGTGCGTTGGAGTGAAACTCCAGGGTCAGGGCGGCACTGTCGACCCCTTGCTGCTCCAGCAACTGCTTGGCGCGCTGCTGTTCGCCCTGGTTGGCAAAGACCAGCTCGACTCGCTCGGGTTGCTCGATCACCTTGACCGGTGTCAGGTGTTTGTCGCTCAGCAACATCTGTTGCTGGGTGGTCAGGCGCTGCTGTCCGTGCAGGCCAAGGGAGGGCTGCTCACCGAAAAAGGTGGGCAGGGAGTAAAAGGTAAAGGTCAACAGCATCAACAGCAGCAGTGCGTACTGCCACTTGCTCATGCGGTTGAGAACGGTGCGATTGCTCTTTCTCATGGCAAATAAGCCTCTGTCAGGAGAATGGTGCCCGGGCCGATAGCAACAAGGCTCGGCAAGGCGCAAAAAATGGGATGCATCAGATGCGGATCAGGCTGCAGCCGGATCCGTCAGGAAGAGGAGATGAGCAAACAGTGGATGTGCCAGCCCCTCCGGGGTCAGGCGCTCAGATAGCTCTGGGTGAAGCGATATTGCAGATGTTGGCGCTGTAGATGGCGCCGATGGATCGCACCGAAGCGATCGCGAAAACTCTGTTTGTGATAGAGCTCGGGTGCCAGCATCAGCCAGCCGAGCAGCAACAGCAGGATGGCTTGGGCCGACCAGCTCTGGATCAGCTCGTAGACCACACTCTTGGGCTGGTTGTCACTGCGCAGGGATTGTTCGAGACGCAGCAGGTGATTCTGATGGCTGCCGACAAACTTGATGATGCCATCATCGCTGTCGCTAAGCTGATTGAACACCTGAGTCTGCTGCTGTTCACTGTGGGGAGATGCGGGTAGCAGCGGGCCTTCCATTCGGGTGATGGAACAAAGCAGGGTGAGGGCGATAACCAGAGTTACCAGCACCAGTTTTACTTTGTCGATAAGGCGCAAAAAGTTAATTCCCGATAAATAGAAAGCGCAAACTACCATAAGCGCCCGGTTTGAACAAGGTAGCCCCGGGCGTATGGCACCATTTGGTGCCGCTCGTCAGCTGCCGCTCATCTGCTTGAAGTCGCGGGCGTAGCCCTTGAGCAGGGAGTAGAGATGGGCCCGCTGGGAGATATCCAGCGACTGGCTCATGGCGCTCAGCCAGTTGACGGTACGCTGGCGCGACTGCTCGGTATAGCCGGTAAAGCGGCCATCCATCAGCCCATCCCCCTCGGCCAGCAGGTTGGTCAGCTCGCGGGTAAAGTCGGGACTCTGGCGCTGCTTCATCAGCCTGTCCAGCTCCTGGGTCCAGGACTCCTGAAACTCGAGCCAGGGGGGCATCAGCTCGTATTGCCATTCGGCCCACTGGGCCACCAGTGGCGCCTGTGCTGGTTTCACCTCGCCAATCCAGAACTCGAGCCGCTTGTTCATCTTGTCGCGAAACTCCGCCAGCATCTGCTCTTTGGGCTCAGTGGCAAAGTCCTTTTGCCGCTCCTGTTGCCGCTTGACCCGATCGGTCATAAAGCGGGCCACCTGCTCATCGGTCAGGGTGCGCGCCAGTCTGACCGCACGGGGGATGGTGTTTTCCAGCGTGCGGGTCAGGCTCTGCTGCACCGCATCTAGGTTGGTCGAGATCTGCTCCGGCGTCATGGGGCTGGCCACCGCCTTGGCCAGTGCGTCGAGATCCCTGGCGTAGCGCGGCAGCTCGTGTTGGCGATGCCAAGCCATCAGCCCCTTCACTTCGCGGCTCAGCAGGTCCTTCTGCGAATAGGAGAGGGTAAAGTAGTCATCCAGTTGCCAGATGATGGCGGTATCGAGCCAGTAGTAGATCACCCGGGTGGAGCAGCCGGTCAGCAGCAGGCCGATCAGCAGCAGACCCCAGGTTTTCGGCTTGTGCCAGCGCACCTTGTTTATCATCTGTTACTCCAGTCGTTGCCGGTTGATGGCGATCAGGGTGTCATAGTCGAGTGAGGGCTGTTGCTCTGCCATCAGCAGGGCCCAGAGCAGGCCGATATAGTCGACCCAGGGTAAAAATGCCTCGCTCTGAAAATCGGGCCACTGGTGGCGCGGCACGGCCTGCAGATAGTGCGCTTCCAGCTCGTCGCGCCGCTCGGCGGGCCACTCATGGGTGCGCTGGATGCTGGCGAGCTCAAAGCCGGGGTGACCTGCCGCGCCATACTCCCAGTCGATGACCCAGGGTTTGCTTCCCAACAAGTTAGCCGGATTGAGATCATGGTGGCAAGGGCACCAGCAATCATTTGGCTCACTGCTGGCGAGCAAGCCCCGCTCCAGCGAAGGCAGCCAGGAGGGAATGTGGGCCAGTCGGGCGCGATAGCCCGCCGCGTGGGCCCGCACCGCCATTACCACCGCAGGCAGCGGCAAGCGATGTAGCTTGCGCAGCACCTCAGCCAGCAGACGGGGCTGATCGACTGCCGGTGGCGCCGCGTGCACCCAGTTTGGCTCATCGCACCATTCGAGCAGCATCAGGCCGCTGGCGGGATCACCATAGTGGCAAGGCAGCGCCAACCCTTCGCCCATCGCCCCCTGATAAAGCTGCCATTCGGTGGGACGGTCGATGCCAAGGCGCACCGGGTCGGAGTGGCCCTGACGCAAAAAGTAACTGCGCCCCGAGGGGAGGCGCAGTCGATAGTTGCAGTTGGTCAGACCTAACCCGAGTGGTTCCAGCTGCCCCTCCCGCCAGGGGGCGGGCAGGCTGGCCAGTAGCGGATCACAGTTGCCTGTCACCGGGAGCCTGTTACCAGCCAAAGGTGGATTTCTTCGCCTGCTTGCGGATCTCTTTCTGGTCAGCCCAGAGCAGTTCGCCGCTTTGCAGATCCATCAGGTTCATGGTCATCTGGTAGTAGACATCCTTCACCTTGCCATTGTCCTTGACGATGCTGGCGAGGTTGCCATAGACCATGTAGCGGGCACCGGTCTGCTTGCCCAGTCGTACCATGGAGGCCGGGTCAACCATGCCGCTGCTCTGCTGATATTCGAGCTGCTGCTTGACGGCGGCAACCTTGCTCATGTCGACGAAGCGGAACTTGCCGGCCCGCAGCAGCTTGGTGCGGATGGTGTCGGTGATCGCTTCAGTATCGATGTGCTCGGAGGTCTTGTTGCGGATGGAGTCCATGAACATCACCGGACGGCCGCCGGCGGTGATCTCGCTGGTGGCGGGGGAGGCCAGCATGGAATCCGCCATCTTGTCGGCGATGGCCTGCAGATCGCTTGAGCCGTAATCGACGGTGACCGTTTCGGTTTCGGTCGGATCACCGTAGCTGACCGTGGTGCTGGAGCAGCCGCCCAGCAGCAGGGCGCCGGTCAGGATCAGCAGAGCATGATTCATTTTCATCAGTAGGATTCCTCAATCACTTCACGTACATAAATCCGGTAACCGCGGGCGGTCGGGCTCGGCGCCAGGGCAGACAGGGTGCGGGTCTGATAGCCATGCAGCTTGAGCGGTGTCCAGCCACGACCGTCGCTGGCGACCTCCTGACCGGCCTCATCATACCAATAGAACATATATTGCAACTTGTTGTCGCCACGCTGGGTGCTGGCGGCAGCCACATTGACCTGCAGCAGTCCGTTCTGTTCACGGCGGCTCAGCTCGGTCAGGGTGACGTTGACGTTTTGATGCTGCTCCGCGACCGCTGCGGCGCCCGGTGCCCCATAGAGCGCCACGCCGGAGGTGTTGGTGGCGCAGCCGGTCAGCAGCAGCGCGAGCCCGAGGGCCAACCCGTATGCTTTCATCTTGCTCTCCTTGATTGGAGTGAGTGGTGCAGCACTGGGGGCTGCCCGGTTAATCGTCTTGCTCATCTCTCTTTGTCGCTTGCTCAGAGCGGCATCACCCGGGTGGTCAGGCCGGCGCCGAGGCGCTGAACCCACACCAGGGTGGTGCGGCCGCTATGAATGGTCAGCGGCAACTGACGCTGGGCGGCACCCGCTCCCAGAGTGAGGTTCACCTCACCCTCCGGCACCATCCCCTGCCAGCTCGATGCCTGCGCCGGCAGTGTCAGCCAGCTGCGGGTATCGGCCCGCTCGGAGAGGGTGTTGAAGATCCCCACCAGAATATTGCCCACATCCCCTCCCTCTTTGGCTGCGGTGCGGCGCATCTGCTCCTTGGCCACCAGCCGCAGCGCCTGGCGGGTCAGCATGCCGGGCAGCCGCTCTTGCAGATCTTTGGCGGCCAGCGCTTCCAGCCTGACCAGCTCGCTGGTCTGCTCGACCCGCTTGCCGACTTCCACCGTCAGCGGGCCGGTGTCGCTGGCCCGATTATCGTAATAGGGGATGGCGACGGTAAAGGTACGAAAATCGCCGCGGGAGGTGGAGATGGGGAGCGGCAGGAACAGTTCGCGCCGTGCCGGGATCAAACCATCTTCAAACAGCACCACCAGTTGGCCTTGATCTTTTGCAAGCGGCGGCGCTTTGCGGCCTATCTTTTTCTCGGTCTCGCGGATCTCGTCCGGTGAGCCACGCAGCCGCGCCAGACGCAGCAAGGCATCTTGCAGGCTGCGGTTGTCCGGCGCTATCTGGTAGCCGCGCTGATAGTCGACCCAGGCATCGTTGAGGTCCCCGGCCGCCTCATAGAGCACGGCAGAAAAATAGAAGGTGTAGGCGTTCTGAAAACCGTTTTTGACCTTGCCGATCAACCGGTCGAGATCCGGTGCGCCGCGCGACATCAGCTGGCGCATCTCGCCTTCTGCTTCGGCCTCTTCGCTCTCATCCTTCGCCTTGCGCACCTCATCGGCTCGCCGTCTCAGGGCCTGCTCCTGCACCTGATTGGCCCGGCGCACCTCCACCAGGGCACCATCGGCATCACCCCGTTGCAGATAGTTGAGGGCCAGATAGTGGTGCAGCATGGTGCGTTCGTAATCGGGAGTACGATAGGCCATCGACTGATCGTTGGTGAGCAGACTGCCCACCTGATCCAGACCGTGGCTCAGCCGGTATTCGGCCTGATTGTCTTCCCACTGAAGGCGGCTGTCGGCGGCTGTGAACGCCTGCTTGCTGCTCGCATCCTGACCGGCGAGCCAGGCAATGCGCCCCTGTTCGAGCCGATCGAGGACAAAGGTGTCATCCCCAAGGGTGGAGTCACGCACCTCGGGCAGCGCCTCGGCGGCATGGCCCAGCAGCAGCTGGTTGCGCAGGGGCACCATCTGATCGGAGTAGGAGACGAACATATCCTGCCAGCGGGAGGCGCAGCCTCCCAGCAACAGCAGGGCGCCGCAGAGCAACAGGGCGCTGCGGCAGGTTGAGGCGTGGCGATTCATTACAGGCTGAGCAGCGGTCCCAGCGGCTGGCCACCGACCAGATGCATGTGGATATGGTAGACCTCCTGCCCGCCGTGGCGGTTGCAGTTCATGATGAGGCGGTAGCCATCTTCGGCGATGCCCGCCTCGCTGGCCAGTTTGCGGGCCACGGTGAACATCCGGCCAAGGGCCAGTTCATGTTCGGCTTCCACGTCATTGACGGTGGGGATCAGCACATTGGGGATGATCAGAATATGGGTTTTGGCCTTGGGCTGGATATCTCGGAATGCGGTGACCAGATCGTCTTGATAAAGGATGTCGGCGGGGATCTCTTTACGGATGATTTTGCTGAAAATGGTTTCTTGCGCCATGGCTAACTCCCTTATATGAAACAGAAAATTGAACTAGAACCCCAAGCGGCTCCCGAAAGGGGGGCGAGCAGCACGTCAAGTGTGACACAAGCCGACATTTGACACAGCTGATGTCCCATTCCCTTCAGTTATTGTTAAAAATACCGATAGCCAGAGGGACGTCATCTGCAACGCCTGTTCAGGGTGGTCTGCAGGGTATCAAAAGGACGGGGTACTCAGGCAAGGGACTTTTGCATATACAGCGGGACAATAATGAAACAAACAATGTCGGATCTCTCCATCTTGCAGCGAGTCTACCTTGGCTTCGCGATCCTGGTGGCCGTGATGGTGGCCAGTTCACTGCTCACATTTCGTAGTCAGGAGACCTTGGGGAACGCACTGGAGCAGGTTACCCAGCAGTCTATGCCGCTGGTGATTGCCAGCAGTCAGACCCAGATCACCCTGCTCAGCGCCAACAAGTGGCTGGGGGATGTGCTCACCGAGCAGGATCCCAAACAGCTGCCGGCCGAAGTGGCCGAACTGAAACAGGCCAAGGCTGCGGTGGGCAAGAGCCTCGACGTCTTGCGCCAGCAGGTGGCCCACCACCCCGAACTGCAAGGGGAGATGAGCAGCCTCAGCCAGCAGGTCGACAGCTACCTGCAACTGACCGATACCCTGCCCGGCGAACACGAGGCGCTGCTCACCCGACTGCACAAGGTCAATCTGGCCAAGGGGCAGTTTCAGGTCAGTCTGCCCCAGTTCAAGAAGAGTTTGGGTGACATGATGGTCACCATCGACGACAGCTTTATCAAGATGCTCTCCGAGACCCTGACCACCAAGCTTTCCGCTATCGAACTCTCCACCATGGACGCCCTCAATCAGACCATTCCGGCCCCCATCGAAGGGGCGCTCAAGCGCAACAAGATGCAGATCGAGGGGTTCAACAGCACCATCAAGGATCTTCAGGGGGAGCTCAAGAACTTCGAGAACGACATGGGCCACTATGTTCACGGCTTTGTGCGCGACACCACCGCAAGCGAAGGGGTGCTCTCCCAGTACCTGGCGCTGATGAAGCAGCAGGAACAGATGCGGGAGAAGAGCAAGCAGGCCAGCGCCCTCATCGTCGAGATCCAGAACCGGCTTGAGCGGATCACCGGCCAGAGCCAGCAGCTGATGAGTCAAAGCATTCAGCACGCCAAAGCCACACAGAGCCAGAGCACCCTGACTCAGGGAACCAGCATCGTCGTCGCCATCCTGATCGCCATGCTGGTGGCTTATACCCTGGGCAAGGCCATTCGCCGTCCGCTCAGGGAGCTGCTGCGTGTGCTGACCGAAGTGACTCAGGGCGACATGACCCAGCGCATCGGTTTTCAGAGCAAGAACGAATTTGGCCAACTGGGCAGCCAGATCAACCTGCTAATTGCCCAGATGGGGGAGGTGCTGGCGCAGCTTTCACAGGCGTCGGCCCAGCTTAACGATGCCGCCCACGGCAACCGCCACACCACCGAATCGGTGCGGGCGGATCTGGAGAAACAGCGCCAGGAGACCGCCTCGGTCGCCGCCGCCATGACCCAGATGGAGGCTTCGGTGCGGGAGGTGGCGCAGGCCGCCAACCAGACCCTGGAGCGGGTGCAGGATGTGGAGAAGGCCTCCGAGATGGGGCGCAAGGTGATGGCCGGCAATATCACCACCACCCATCAGCTGGCGGGCAAGCTGCAACAGACCGGCAAGGTGATTGGCGATGTGAGCGCAATGAGCAGCCAGATCGGCAACATCCTCGATGTCATTCGCGGTATCGCCGAGCAGACCAACCTGCTGGCCCTCAACGCCGCCATCGAAGCTGCGCGGGCCGGTGAGCAGGGGCGCGGATTTGCGGTGGTGGCGGATGAGGTGCGCAGTCTGGCGGGCCGCACCGCCCAGTCCACCAGCGAGATCCAGACCATGATCGAGAACCTGCAGCAGGGGGTCGCCAAGGCGGTGACCGTGATGCAGGAGTGCTCTCGCGAAATGGACAGCTGCGTGGATCAGAGCTCTCACGCCAACAACGCTATGGAAGAGGTGCAGGGGATCGTGGTGCTGATCAGCGACATGTCGAGCCAGATCGCCTCTGCCGCCGAGCAGCAGCAGGCTACCAGCGCCGATATCGCCACCAACCTCAACCGCATTTCCGATATCTCGGATCTCAACTATCAGGGGATCGAGCGGGTAGCCGAGACCAGCCAGCAGCTGGACTCCCTTGCCGAGCAGCAGGAGAGCCTGGTCAAGCGCTTCCGCCTCAGTGCCTGATGGTCGAGAGTTGAAACAACAAGGCCCCGCAGATGCGGGGCCTTCTCTTTATTGCGGCCGTGACAAGGGGATCAGGCGTAGGCAATCGCGCCCTTGCCGACCCCTTCATAGGCGACAATCTTGACGAACTTGTCGCCCACCATCTTCTTCACTTCGCGGGCGATGTAGCAGGCCAGCAGCTCAACCGTGGTGTCAGTGTCGATCATCTCCACCTCGGCGGTGGGGATGGCCAGCTGGAACAGCCCTTGCGGCGCCACATATTTGAAGCCGCAGTGATGCTCGCCAAGCTGGGCATTGGCGCGGGGGCTCAAAGCGAGCTCGGTCAGCGCCACCTTGTCCTCCTCGGTGCCAAGGTAGATATCGCCCCAGCGTTCGGCCCAGTTGAGCTCAAGCTCCTGGTCGCGCTCACCATCGACGTGGATCTCGATGGGGGAGCGGTGGCCGTGGGCGATGCGCTGGCAGTTGCCATCGTGCTTTTTCAGGCCGTGGCTGTAGTGGTAGAAGGCACCGGTGATCGCCTCCTGACGCAGGGTCAGGGAGAGATCCTTGATATTGCCCGGCAGCCGTTTGGCCAGTACCGCCAGCAGGTAGCGGGTCACCGACTCTTTATCAACTTGCGGAGCCGGGATAAAGGCAAAGCCCTGGGATGGGCAGCGCAGATGGATGGAGCGACCCGGGCGCAGCAGATCCACTGTGCTTTCGTCACCATCCAGTGTCTCGACGTGGATCAGCGGGCACTCGGTCGGCACCAGCAGCTTGTGGTCCACCTCTTCATCGATGATCGACTTGATCAGCTTCTTTACCCGGCCAAAGTCCAGCAGCATGCTCATTTCGTTGAGCTCACCGCTCATTTCGATATCTACCAGCCAGCTCTCGCCCACCATGCCGCGGCGTTCGCAGAGGTAGCTGGAGTCGATCACGGTCAAATCTCTTACAAATAACTTCATCAGTCAGGCCTTGCTACAGAGAAAGGGCAGTTTTGCGCTATTATGACCCGCGATTATCGGCAAAGGAACTGGAACCCCCCATGAACAAACTGCTTATCAAGAATGCCACCTTGGTCAACGAAGGCCGCATCTATGCCTCCGATGTGTTGATCGAGGGGGAACGGATTGCCCGCATCGCCCCGGATATCGAGGCGCCCGATGCGCTGGTTATCGATGCCGCAGGTCGCCATCTCATCCCCGGAATGATCGATGATCAGGTCCACTTCCGGGAGCCGGGATTGACCCACAAGGGGACTATCGCCAGCGAATCCCGCGCCGCCGTCGCCGGTGGCACCACCAGTTTCATGGAAATGCCCAACGTCAATCCCCAGACCACCACCCTCGACGCTCTCGAAGCCAAATACCAGATCGCCGCCAACTCCTCCGTCGCCAACTACAGCTTCTATCTCGGCGCCACCAACGACAACCTTGCAGAGATCAAGCGTCTCGACCCCAAGCAGTCCTGCGGGGTCAAGGTGTTTATGGGCTCCTCGACCGGCAACATGCTGGTGGACAATCAGGAGACCCTGGCGGCCATCTTCCGCGAGAGCCCGGTGATGATCGTGACCCACTGCGAAGACACCCCGACCATCGCCAAGGCGGAAGAGGCGGCGCGGGCCAAGTGGGGCGAGAATGTGCCGATGGGTGAGCACGGCCGTATTCGCAGCGACGAAGCGTGCTACAAATCCTCCAGCATGGCGGTGGCGCTTGCCAAGCAGTACGGTGCCAAGCTGCATGTGCTGCATCTGACCTCGGCCAAGGAGCTGTCGCTCTTTACCGCCAGCCATGACCTGAGCGAGCTGAAGGACAAGAACATCACCGCCGAGGTGTGCGTTCACCACCTCTTCTTCAATGAAGCCGATTACGAGACCCAGGGCAGCCTGATCAAGTGCAACCCTGCGGTGAAGAGCGCCGCCGACCAGCAGGCGCTGCTGGATGCGGTACGCAACGACGTGCTCGACATCATCGCCACCGACCACGCCCCCCACACTTGGGAAGAGAAGCAGAACAGCTACTTCAAGGCGCCGTCAGGCGTGCCGCTGGTGCAGCACTCTTTGCAGGCGCTGCTGGAGCTTTACCACAACGGCGTGTTTACCCTGGAGACTATCGTCAAGAAGACCTCCCACGCGGTAGCCGAGCGCTTCCAGGTGCAGGATCGCGGTTATATCCGCGAGGGGTATTTCGCCGATCTGGTGCTGCTGGATCTGGGCAAGCCCTATGTGGTCAACGATGACAACATCCTCTACCACTGTGGCTGGTCGCCCTTCAACGGCTACCGCTTCCACAGCACGGTGGAGATGACGCTGGTGAACGGCCAGATCGCCTGGCAAAACGGGCAGGTGACTGACCAGATCCTGGGCAAGCGGCTGACCTTTAACCGCTGATTGTTCGTAAAGCAGGCGAACGCACCGTGGCCGAGGAATTGGCGGCGTTTCCCTGTTGACAGGGCAGGGTCATCTCCATAAACTCTGCCCCCGTCAGCCGAGCTGATTCCGTCGGTGTGTAGCGCAGCCAGGTAGCGCATCTGCATGGGGTGTAGAGGGTCGGAGGTTCGAATCCTCTCACACCGACCAAATTCCCCGGTAAAGGCCTTGTCAAACGACAAGGCCTTTTCTTTTTCCTGCGATTTGCCGCACAGGCGCGAAGCCAGTGGTGATGCACGCTGGTCGCTGCTGGCGTGAGCAGATTGTGCAGCCACCGCGCTTTATGGTGTAGTAACAACTCTGTTGCTCATTTGCCTGTCGAGGCCTCTCGTGTCTGCATCCGTATCTAAACCCTGTTGTCTGCTGATGCTCACCCTGCTGCTGGTGGGTTGCGCCACCCCTTACGAGAGTGAAAAGTCGTTCTGGAACGGCCAGACCGGTTTCTCCCAAACCCGGCTTGGCCCGGACAAGTGGCAACTGGAGTTTGTCGGCAACGATCTGGTGGACAGGGAGACCGCCCGCAAATATGTGCTCAAGCGGGCAGGGGAGCTGGCACTGGCAGAGGGTTACTCCTGGCTCAAGGTCGATGAGCTGACCATTAACCGCGATGCCGTCAGGGTGACCCCATCACGGCCGATCTTCGGCTTTGACGAGGATGAACCGGATCTCTTTATGGCCCAGATGCAGGTGCAGCACACCATCTCGGCGCTGCTCACTTTTCGCCTGTTGCCACGGGCACTCGATGAGCGAACTCTGGATGCGAAATATCTCGCCGAAATCAAAATAAACAGTGATTAATATTGGTGTTTTGCAAGATCTATATCACATGTACCTAATGGCAGGATAAAATTCTGGAGAAAGCCTCTAGATTTACCCCCTGCTTTTAGGCATTCTCCCAGCATACCAGCCGCCAGGAATCAACGGCTCGGATCACAAAAACGGACTGTAGTGGCTCCCACGCCACTGTTTACGGCTTGCACCAATCAAAACCGGGACTCCCCCATGAAAATGAATAAACTGACGGTCGCCATCCTCATCTCCATGATGTTTGGCATCCTCACCGGCCAGGGCTATCGCATGTTTGCCGCAGATCAGGCTGCGGATTTCGCCAATAACATCACGATCCTGACCGATATCTTCCTGCGCCTGATCAAGATGATCATTGCTCCTCTGGTCTTCACCACCCTGGTGGTCGGTATCGCCAAGATGGGCGACACCCGCACCGTGGGGCGTATCGGTGCCAAGACCCTCGGCTGGTTCATGCTGGCCTCTCTGATGTCCCTGAGCCTGGGTCTGGTGATGGTCACCCTGATGCAGCCGGGTGTGGGCCTCTCCCTCTCCCTGCCCAATGATGCCGCTACCTCTGGCATCTCTGCCGGCGCGATTACCCTGAAAGATTTTGTGACCCACGCCATTCCCAAGAGCGTGGTCGAGGCGATGGCCACCAACGAGATCCTGCAGATCGTGGTCTTCTCCCTCTTCTTCGGTCTGGCTGCCGCAGCGCTCGGCGATCTGGCCAAGCCGGTAGTGGTGCTGATGGCCAGCGCTGCCGAGATCATGCTGAAAGTGACCGGTTATGTGATGAACTTTGCGCCGTTCGCGGTGTTTGGCGCCATCGCCGCCATGGTGGCCAAAGAGGGGCTGGGTATTCTGGTTACCTACGGCAGCTTTATGGCCCAGTTCTATATTGCGCTGGCCTGTCTCTGGCTGCTGCTGATCGCCATGGGCAGCGTCTTCCTGCGTGGCCGTGTCATCAAGCTGCTGGCGATGATCCGCGAACCCATTCTGCTCGCCTTCTCGACCGCCAGCTCCGAAGCGGCCTATCCGAAGACCCTGGATCGTCTGGAGAAGTTCGGTTGTGACAAGCGCATCGCCAGCTTCGTGCTGCCGATGGGGTACTCCTTCAACCTCGACGGCTCCATGATGTACTGCACCTTCGCGGTGATGTTCATCGCTCAGGCGTATGGCATCGAGCTCTCCATGGCCCAGCAGATCACCATGCTGCTGCTGCTGATGGTCACCTCCAAGGGGATGGCCGGGGTACCGCGCGCCTCTCTGGTGGTGATTGCCGCTACCTTGAACCAGTTCCATATTCCGGAAGCGGGCATCCTGCTGTTGCTGGGTATCGACCACTTCCTCGATATGGGCCGCTCTGCCACCAACGTGCTGGGCAACGCCATCGCCGCCAGCGTGGTCGCCAAGACCGAAGACAGTCTGGGTGAAACCGTCGCGCTGGGCGAGAGTGAGCCAGCCAAAGCCTGATCACAACGCCATGAAAAATAAACAACAACGGCCCGCCAATGCGGGCCGTTGTTGTTTATGGCTCGTCTACACTGCTAGAGAGTTTCCATCTGGAGTGTACGGTTATGAATATTGCTCGCCGACTGCAACTGATAGCCCTGCTGGTTATCCTTGCACTCATTTTTCTCAGCTGGTTCAGCATCAACCGCCTCGATTCGGCCAATCGGGATTTAGGCTATGTAACGGACAATACGGTGCCGAGTATTTCGCTGATCAAGGAGGTACAGGCCGATTTCTATGAATTGCACTCGTTGGTGCAGACACATGTGCTCAATACTGACACCGGCAAGATGCAGCAGATCGAAACGGGTATCACCGAGATACGGGGACAGATCACTTCACTGCTCGACAAATACAAAGCCGAGCTGCTCTCCAATGATGAAGATCGGCGCCTGACCGACGATGATCAACGTATTGTCGCGCAATATTATCAGGAGATAGACAAGGTGCTGCAGCTCTCCCGCCAAAATAAAAATGATGAAGCAAGAGACATGCTGGCGGGAGAGGCCTACAGATTGTTCCAGCAGTTTGCGAAGGCGATTGAGCTTCACGTTACCTTCAATATCGATCTGGGATTGGAACTGAAGGCGCAAGGCAAGGAAAACTACGACAACAGCTTGCAAACATTGCTGTTTATCGCTGGTGGTACCACCGTACTGACGTTGGGGCTGTTTGTCTGGTTGTTCAATCAGGTGGCCAACCCCCTTCGCACCGCCATGGATACCCTGACCCGGATCCAGCGTGACCTCAACTTTACTCTCAGAGCGGATGTCAGACAGCAGGATGAGATTGGCCTGACCCTCAATGCGGTCAACCGGCTACTCGATACGCTGCAGCAGACATTCACCGAGTTTTCCGTCGGCAGCTTGCAGATCAAGAGTACCGCCGAATCCCTCTCCCAGGCAGCACAACACCTCGCCAGTTCGGCCAGTCAGGCCAATGATGCTACCAGCCTGATCGCCGCCGGTGTGGAAGAGATGACGGTCAGCATCACAGATATCTCCCAACGTACTCAGGAGACGAGCCGTATCACCAACGAGTCGGGACAGCTGGCGACCGAGGGGGGCAGAACCATCGATCGCACCGTAAATGCCATTAACGAGATTGCCGATTCCATCCGGCAGGCCTCGGCCGAGGTCATTGCACTGGGTGAGGGCATTTCGCGCATTGGCGGTGTGGTCAACGTGATCCGTGATGTGGCGGGGCAGACCAACTTGCTGGCCTTGAACGCGGCCATTGAAGCGGCGAGGGCCGGGGAGTCCGGCCGTGGCTTTGCGGTGGTGGCGGATGAGGTGCGCAAACTGGCTGAGCGTACAGCCCAATCCACCCAGGAGATCTCCGCCACGGTAGAGGCGATCCAGCAGGAGTCGAACAATACGGTCTCCCGCATGCATCTGGTGGAGGAGAAGGTGAGCCAGGGGGTCACCATGGCGACCGAGAGTGGCGCCATTATTGCCGAGATCCGCAGTGCGTCGCACCGGGTGATGGAGCAGGTGGGCGAGATCACCAATGCCATCCGCGAGCAGAGCTCTGCCGCCGAGTCGATTGCCCATCAGGTGGAGCAGATTGCTCAGGTCGTGCAGCAAACCAGCAGTACAGCAGAGGAGACCTCAGCCGCCGCCGAGGAGCTCAATGTCACCACCGAGAGCATCCACCAGCAGATATCCCGCTATCGTATTCAGTAACGCCGAGAGTTGTTATCCATCCGCTATCCCCGCCAGCTGGCGGGGATTTTTTTATATGGCTTGCTTAGAAGCCTGAGCCCGGTTGCTGCAAAAATACCGCCTCTTCCGGTGTGCTGGTGCGACCCAGTATGTCGTTGCGGTGGGGGAAGCGGCCAAAGCGTTCGATGATCACCTGATGGCGACGGGCAAAGTCGGCAAAACCGGCAAAGGTTGCTTGCGCCGGTGTGCCAGCCTGCTCGGCAGCCAGTGCTTCGAACAGCGCCACACTTCTGGCCTGTTGTTCGCGGGATTCGGCATGTTCCAGCGGCAGATAGAAGAAGACCCGCTCCAGTGGCGAGAGGGATTTGTCCGCCCCGATGGATAGCCCTTTCAGGCAGAGATCCCTTGCCAGCGGATCCTGGGCAAAGGCCGCAGGCGTGCCGCGATGGATATTGCGCGGCAGCTGGTCGAGCAGCAGGATCAGCGCCAGCCGACCGCTGGGGAGATCGGCCCAGTGGGCGAGACTGCCCTTGGCTGCCGCCTCTGCCAGCTCGCCAAAGCGGCTGGCCAGCAGGGCATCCGTTTTGCTGTTTTTTCCCCACCAGAGCGGGGCTTGCCGTGTGGCCCGCAGGACATCATCGGCTTCGTCGCCAAACCAGAGAGCGAGCAGTGGTTGCCAGGGTTGCATGGGAACTCCTTGAGGTGATTCAGAGGGAACCAGGAACAAATGGCTCAGGGGTGCTGCCGAAACGGCGGCTTCTCGTTACACTGTGCCATCTTTTGCCCGAAAGACGTAACCCCGATGGCGAGCACCGGATTCTTGGCTCGGCCGATGATGGCCTGCGATGCCATGAGGTGGTCCTGTTGACCTTGGTGGTTATCGGGACGTACACCTCTCTCCCGGGGTTGTTCTCACTGAGATAAGGAATCTTTGATATGGCCGGAACCAGTTTGTTGGCCCTGCTCGACGATATCGCCAGCGTGCTTGATGACGTGGCGCTGATGACCAAGGTCGTGGTGAACAAGCGCGAGACATTTTTCGGGAAGACGTTTCTCACTGATATAAGGGATCTTTGATATGGCTGGAACCAGTTTGTTGGCCCTGCTCGACGATATCGCCAGCGTGCTTGATGACGTGGCGTTGATGACCAAGATGGCGGCGAAGAAGACTGCCGGGGTGTTGGGGGATGATCTGGCCCTCAACGCGGAGCAGGTTTCCGGAGTGCGTGCAGAGCGGGAGCTGCCGGTGGTGTGGGCGGTGGCCAAGGGCTCATTTCGCAACAAGCTGATTCTGGTGCCCGCCGCCATCGCCATCAGTGCGCTGGTGCCCTGGCTTATCACGCCACTCTTGATGCTGGGAGGCGCCTACCTCTGCTTTGAGGGGGCCGAGAAGCTGGCCCACAAGTTCCTGCCTCATGAAGTGAGCGAAGGTGAGGCACACACAGCTCCTATTCCCGATGATCTGGTGGCCTTCGAGCAGCAGAAGGTAAAGGGAGCGATCCGCACCGATTTTATTCTCTCTGCCGAGATCATCGTCATCGCCCTTGGCACGGTACAGGGGGCAAGCCTCGCGCTGCAGCTCTCGGTAGTGGCGGGCATCGCCCTGCTGATGACCATCGGGGTCTACGGGTTGGTGGGACTGATCGTCAAGCTCGATGACATTGGTCTGCATCTGCTGCAAAAGCCTGATGGCAGCGCCCTGCGCCGCGCGGTGGGGCAGGGACTGTTGGTGACGGCGCCCCGTCTGATGCACCTGCTGGCACTGGTCGGCACCATAGCCATGTTTATGGTGGGCGGCGGCATTCTGGTGCATGGCTGGCCCTTTGCCCATCACCTGATTGAAGGCGCAGCCGCTGTCGTTGCCACTCTGCCCACAGTGGGGGCCGTACTGGCGGCGGTGACGCCGACGCTGCTCAACGCCGTGGCTGGTGTGGTGGCGGGTCTGCTGCTGGTTGCCTTGATGACGCTGGTGAGCCGTCTTGCCCCGGCCAAGGGATAAGTGAGTTTGCGGGCCATTTTCTCTTTTTTCCTCTCTTCATTTTTTGGCCGGCGGGATGCCCGGTTTCGGACTTGCTGCCCGCAGGTCTGTTGCGCCTCCCGATGAAGGTCTTTGTGAGAAGCTATGTATCAACAACAGTGGAATAATGACCATATCTACCCGGGCCTCGATAGCCCAGAGCTGGAAGCGGACATGCGCGCAGCCCGCCACGCGCTGGAAGAGCTGGCCAGCTATATGGCGGGTCTGGACGGGGTGCGCGGTGATGACGCAGCGCTGCAGGATTTCTTGCGGGAAGTGCGGCTGCGCGCCCGTGATATTCGCCATATCGGCTGGAACGTCGCCATTCTGGCCGCGTGCCGCGGCAGTCAGGATGCGCGGGATCCGCAGGCCAAACAGCTGGCGTCCCGTGCCCGCGCCCTTAATGCCGATCTGTTCAAGACGCTAGCGCCGGTGGAAGATCTGATGCTGGCGTTGCCAGAAGAGGAATTCGCCGCGCTGATGGCGGATCCGCTGCTCGGTGAAGAGGCGTACCGCTTGCGCCACGAGCGTCGTTTGCAGGATCAGCGCTTGCCGGTGGCGGCGGAGCAACTGGTGATTGGTCTGGGCACCGATGGTCTGCACGCCTGGGGCAACCTCTATAACGATCTGGTGGGCAAGATCCGGTTAACCATTGATGGCCGCGAGATGGGGCTGGCCGAGGCGAGCAATCTGCTCTCCAGCCCGATACGTGCGCTGCGTTTAGAAGCCTTTGATGCCATCAGCGCCGGTTGGGAAGGGGAGCAGGAGACGGTCGCCGCCATCCTCAATGCCCTTAACGGCTGGCGGCTGGAGCTGGCCCGTCAGCGCGGCAACACCCGTTTGCTTGATGCGCTGGATCTCTCCTGCCACCAGAGTCATATCGAGCGTGCCACCCTCGATGCCCTGATGAGCGAAACCTGGCGAGCCCGTGGGTTGGGCCAGCGTGCGCTGGAGCTGATGGCCGAGCGCCTTGGTCTCGACGATCTGGGGCCGGAGGATCTCTTTGCGCCGCCGCCAGCTTCCAGCAGTCGTGACATTCCTTTTGATGAGGCGATCGAGTTGATTGCCGATGCCTTTAGCCGTTTCGATCCCGAGATGGGGGCATTTGCCCGCATGATGGCCGAGAAGGGGTGGATTGATGCAGCGCCCACGCCAAATCGCCGCACCGGCGCCTACTGCACCAAGTTTGCCGAACCGGTCGAGCCGCGGGTCTTCGTCACCTATGCCGGCACCATGGATAACGTCATTACCCTGGCCCATGAGCTGGGCCACGCCTGGCACAACTGGGTGATCCGCGATCTGCCGATGAGTCAACGCAGCTACCCCATGACGCTGGCGGAGACCGCCTCCATTTTCGCCGAAACCCTAGTGCGCAGCGCCCTGTTCGAGCAGGCGCAAAGCCCGGAAGAGCAGCTGGCCATCGCCTGGGCTGAGGCTGACGGTGCGGCCACCTTCCTGGTCAATATCCCGGCCCGTTTCGACTTCGAGCGGGCGCTGGTGGCCGAGCGGGTGCAGGGTTATGTATCCGCAGAGCGACTCAAGGCGCTGACCGACGAAGCGTGGGGGCGCTGGTATGAGGGGAGCCTGACCCGCTATCATCCCATGTTCTGGGCGGCCAAGGCGCACTTCTCCATCGCCGGGCTGGGCTTTTACAACTACCCCTATCTGTTCGGTTATCTGTTCAGCCTCGGGGTCTATCAGCAGTTGATGAGCCGCAAGGCGGCGGGGGAAGAGGGCATTGCCGAGGCCTATCGTGCCTTGCTGCGCGATACCGGCCGGATGAGCGCCGAAGAGCTGGTAGCCAAGCATCTGGGGCAGGATATCCGTGAGGCCGCCTTCTGGCAGGGGAGTCTGGCACAAGTAGCGCAGGAGGTAGAGCGCTTCGCGCAGTTGCCTGCCTGATTGGGTCAGCGGTGATATGAACAACAGGCCCCCGGACAGTCTCGCTGTCCGGGGGCCTGTTTGCTATGCCTGTTCTTGCTGCGGTTTGATGGGACCAACGAACAGAGGACGGGTCTGGTGAGTCAGATCCGGCTGATAGCCGTTGAAGAAGAGGTTGAGCAGCACCGAGCTGATGGTGGCCAGCAGGATACCGCTATGAAAAAGCGGTTGTAGCTGCGCTGGAAGCTGTTGGAAAAAATTCCCGGAGACCGTCGGGATCATGCCAATTCCGAGACTGATGGCGACGATATAGAGGTTGTGACGGTTGCTGTTGTAATCGGTGCGCGCCAGGATGCGAATGCCGGTGGCCAGCACCATGCCGAACATGACGATACCAGCGCCCCCCAGCACGAAGGGCGGGATGGAGGCGACCAGCACCGACATCTTGGGGATGAGGCCAAAGGCGAGCAGGATCCCCCCGGACATCACACAGACCCAGCGACTCGATACTCCGGTCACGCTCACCAGACCGATATTCTGGGAGAAGGAGGTGTGGGGGAAGCTGTTGAATATCCCACCAATAATGGTGCCGATGCCATCCACCCGCAGCCCGCGCACGATATCACCGCGCCTGGCCGGATGGCCAACGATGTCGCCAAGGGCCAGAAACATCCCCATGGATTCGATAAAGGTGATGAGCATGATGACGGTGAGGGTGGCGATGGAGATGGGATCGAAGGTGGGCCAGCCGAAGGCGAAGGGCACTATGGGGGCAAACCAGGCTGCCTCGCCGAGGCCATCTAGGCTCACTTCGCCCATGGTGATGGCCACCACGAAACCGAAGATGATCCCGAGCAGCACCGAAATATTGCTGAAAAAGCCCTTGGTGAAGCGGGTCACCAGCAGGATAAAGACGAGCACCAGAAAGCTGGTGCCGATGTAGCGCAGGCTGCCATATTCCGGATTACCCTTGCCCCCCGCCATCCAGTCGATCCCCACCTGCATGATGCTGATCCCGATGGAGGTGATAACCACCCCGGTGACGACGGTGGGGAAGAGCGGCATCAGCCGACCTATCAGCGGCACCAGCAGGGTCGAGATGATACCCGCGGCTATGGTGGCGCCGAAGATGCCCGTCAGCCCCAGATCCGGGTTGGCTCCGATGGCCAGCATCGGCATCACGGCAGCAAAGGTGACCGACATGATGACCGGCAGCCGGATCCCGGCAAAGCGGCCAATCCCGACACATTGCAGCAGGGTGACGATGCCGCAGCAGAAGAGATCCGAACTGATAAGGTAGGAGATCTGCTCCTTGGGCAGCCCCAGACTGCCGCCAATCACCAGTGGCACCGCCACGGCGCCGGCGTACATCACCAGCACATGTTGCAGGCCCAGGGTAAAGAGTTGGCCCATGGGGAGCATGCGCTCCACTTCATCCACCGGGCGCTTGCGCGCACCCGGTCGGGGGGAGGGGGGATTGGTCTCGTTCATGAACAGATCACTCCTTGAAGCCCGCGCAACTGCTACAGGCAAGATAGTGAAAGCCGTAGCTTTCCCGGTCATTGATCTCATGTATTGACAGAGGTGCCAGATCCCTCGGCAGTAGTAAGAGGGGTCCGGGGCAGCACGGGTCAGTGCACAAAACATGCACAACGCTGCTCACGAGCGAAAACGTTTGGCGATAACGCCTTGTTTTTGCGGGATGAGTCACATACCGGCCAGATAAGTGTCCGGCTGCTGGCAGGGGAAGGAGGTGAGGGCATCTCAGATTGGTAAGGGGTTTATCATTATTGGTCTGGCGATCTCACTTTGATAGCCGGGCACCAGAGGGTTGCTCGCAATGCGCCCCTCTGCATGTGACGGCGCTCGCGGGCCGCAGGGCGTAATCGGGGGCAGGGGCGTGATCCAAAGCAAGAAAGTTGGATGTTTTGGTGGCGCACGGGGCCGCCGCTGGGGTAGTTTCGATAAAACCGACACAGATCCTGAGGTCTTATCCATGATCATCTATCTGCATGGCTTTGATGCCACCAGCCCAGGCAATCACGAGAAAGTGCTGCAGTTGCAGTTTATTGATGATGATGTGCGTTTCGTGCACTACAGCACGGTTCACCCCCGTCATGATATGAGCCATCTGCTCAAGGAAGTGAAAAAACAGCTCGATATGAGTACCGATCCCAAACCGCTGATCTGCGGCGTGGGTCTTGGTGGCTACTGGAGCGAGCGGATCGGCTTTCTGTGCGGCATTCGCCAGGTGATCTTCAACCCCAACCTCCATCCGGAAGAGAACATGCAGGGCAAGATCGACCGGCCGGAAGAATATGACGATATCGGTACCAAGTGTGTAACTGAATTTCGTAAGAAAAATTCAGGAAACTGCCTGTGTATCCTTTCCGTTCAGGATGAAGTGCGCGATAATCGGGACACTGAACGTGAATTGAAGAACTATTACGACATCGTGTGGGATGAGCGCGAGACTCATAAGTTCAAAAATATCTCGCATCATCTGCAGCGGATGAAGGCCTTCAAAGAAGCCTGATCCATCACGTCGATCGATTTCGTTTTAGGGAGCCAATGGCTCCCTTTCGTTTTGAGGAACCGAGGAAAATCATCATGATGAATATTGTCGTTGTAGGCGGCGGCGCCGGTGGCCTGGAGCTGGCCACCAGTCTGGGTCGCAAGCTTGGCAAGAAGAACAAGGCCAAGATCACTCTGGTCGATCGCAACCGCACCCACCTGTGGAAGCCCCTGCTGCACGAAGTGGCCACCGGCTCCATGGACGCGGGCATCGATGCTCTGAGCTACCAGTCTCACGCCAAGAACCACGGTTTCGACTTCCAGCTCGGCACCCTGACCGACATCAAGCGTGACGATAAACGCATCGTGCTGGCCCCGATCCACGACGATAATGGCGACATCGTGGTCAACGAGCGCGAGCTGCCCTACGACTATCTGGTGATGGCCATCGGTTCTGTCTCCAACGACTTCAACACCAAGGGCATCAAGGATAACTGTATCTTCCTCGATAGTCCCTCCCAGGCGCACCGTTTCCACAACAGCATGATGAACCGCTTCTTGCAGTTCGCCACCGAATATAAGCCGGGAGACAAGGTGAAGATTGCCATCGTCGGCGGCGGCGCAACCGGCGTTGAGCTCTCTGCCGAGCTCTACAACGCGGTCGAGCAGCTCTACGCCTACGGCTTCAAGAACCTCACCACCGACAGCCTGAAGGTGACCCTGGTGGAAGCGGGCCCGCGCATTCTGCCGGCTCTGCCGGAGCGCATCAGCGGTGCCGCCCATCAGGAGCTGGTCAAGCTGGGTGTGGACGTGCGTACCGCCACCATGATCACCGAAGCGACTGCCGAAGGTCTGCACACCAAGGATGGCGAGCTGATTGAAGCGGACCTGATGGTGTGGGCTGCCGGTATCAAGGCACCTGACTTCATGAAGGATATCGCTGGTCTTGAGACCAACCGCATCAACCAGCTGGTGGTGAAAGAGACCCTGCAGACTACCCGTGACGAGAACATCTTCGTTATCGGTGACTGCGCTGCCTGCCCGCAGCCGGATGGCAAGTTTGTGCCGCCGCGCGCCCAGTCTGCCCACCAGATGGCCAGCCAGGCGTTCAAGAACATTCTGGCCAAGATGAACGGCGGCGAGATGAAGCCCTACCTCTACCACGACCACGGTTCGCTGGTCTCCCTCAGCCGCTTCTCCACCGTGGGCAGCCTGATGGGTAACCTGATGCGCGGCTCCATGATGGTGGAAGGCTACATCGCCCGTCTGGTGTACATCTCCCTCTACCGGATGCACCAGATCGCCCTGCACGGCTACGTCAAGACCGGCCTCATCATGCTGGTGGGTCGCATCAACCGGGTACTGCGCCCGACCCTGAAGCTGCACTAAACCGGGATTTGGCACCATGTTGAATACCAAAAGGAGAGGCGATGGCCTCTCCTTTTTTATGGGCGCAGATCAGGAAAGAGAGAGCTACTTGCCCAGATAGGTACGGTCGAAGAAGGTATTGACCCAGTGAGGGCGGTAGATGGCCAGCACCGTCATCGCCATGCCGTTGAGCAGCGCTTCGGGGAACAGCAGCAGTGGCCAGATGGAGAGGTAATCCGCCGTGATGGTGTGCCAGGGGTAGCTGTCGCTCAGCCCCATCAGCAATGCGCTGGCGGCCACCTTGACCGAGATGGTGATGGCGCCGCCGAGAAAGGCGGCCACGAAGATATAGACAAAGAGATGGCGCGGCAGCCAGGCCCAGCTGGCCAGAAAAAGCAGCCAGCTGGTGGCTACCGGCAGGGCGATGCCCACCAGTGCCTGCCAGCCAAAATCGGCCAGATTGGTGACACCGAAGTAACCGAGCACCAGTAGGGTCAGGCAGGGGGCGAGCAACGCCAGCCGCCAGCCGAGCAGCAGGGTGAGGGAGGTGAGCCCGAGAAAATGGACCTCCAGCCCCTCATGCAGACCGGCTCTTAGATACCAGAGCGGCACCAGCGCGATGGCACTGCCCAGCAACAGGTGCTGATAGAGGGGGTTGTCATGGAGGGTCTGCCACAGGGAGCGGCGCAGGCTGAAGGCCAGCAGTACCAGCCAGATCAGGAGGGCGGCGAGTTGTCCTTCACTCATCTTGTCGTCCATTCATGCAGTAGAGTCCGGGCGGCCTTCCCGACCGCCCCATAGCAGAGCAGGCTGACGAATCAGCCTGCTTTTACCATCAATATTTGACGTTGTTGTGGTACTTGCCGAGGATGCCCTTGACCCGTTCCATGGTCTCCTTGCTGGGGGGCTTGATCCCGCTCAGCTCGTACGGGTCACCCAGCACATCCCACTTGTGTTTGCCGAGCTCATGGTAGGGGAGCAGCTCCACCTTCTCCACGCTCTCGCCCAGCTCGGCGATAAACTGACCCAGCCCCTCGGCGCTCTCGTCGTCGTCGCTCCAGGTCGGTACCACCACGTAGCGGATCCACATGGTCTTGCCTTTGGCTGCCAGATAGCGGGCAAACTCCAGGGTGTATCTGTTGCTGACGTGGGTCAGCGGAATGTGTTTCTCGTCATTGATCTGTTTGATGTCGAGCAGCACCAGATCGGTCTGGTCGAGCAGCTTGTCCACCTGTTCGTCGAGATGGCGAACGAAGCCGTTGGTGTCGAGACAGGTGTGGATCCCTTTCTCTTTGCAGGCGGTAAAGAGTTCGGTAATGAAAGCCGGTTGCAGCATGGCTTCACCGCCGGACGCTGTCACGCCACCGCCGGAGGCATTCATGAAGTGGCGATAGCTGGTGATGTCACTCATCAACTCCGGTACGGTCACTTCGCGGCCACCTTCGGTATCCCAGGTATCGCGGTTGTGGCAGTACTTGCAGCGCATCAGGCAGCCTTGCATGAATACGATAAAGCGTATTCCCGGGCCATCGACAGTGCCGCAGGTTTCGACGGAATGGATCCGGCCAACGGTGCCGTGAGCTCCGGCTGGCTGGCTGATTTCAACGGCAGGGATCCGAGTAATGACAGACATAAACAACTCCAACGATTCGAGCAGGCCGTTATTTTATTACATAAACCCCTATTGATCCTACACCTTTAGTCCGGCGCCCGGCTGCCAAGCAGCTGCTCAAGCCCCTTGACTGTGAGCGGCCGACTGGTGAGAAACCCTTGATAATGCTGGCATCCCAGCGCTTTGAGGATGGTCAGCTGCGCTTCCTCTTCCACCCCTTCGGCGGTGACGGTAAAACGGAAGACCTGGGCCAGATCGAGTATCGCCTTGACGATGGCTCTGTCCTGTTCGCTATGTACCAGGGTTTGAATGAAGCTTCTGTCCAGCTTCACCTCGTCTGCGGGCAGATCCCGCAGATAGGCCAGCGACGAGTAGCCGGTGCCGAAGTCATCGATGGAGATGAGGATGCCGAGCTCCTTGAGCTGGCGCATTCTGGCAATACTCTCCTGCCTATTCTCCAATACTACTGATTCGGTCACCTCCAGCAGCAGGCGGGAGGGGGGCACACCGGTGTCGCGCAAGATGTACTCCACCTGTTGCACGAAGCCCTGGGTGTGGAACTGGCGGGCACTGACGTTGACCGACAGATGGGGGATCTGCAGGCCACGGTTGAGCCAGAAGCTGTATTGGGCGCAGGCGGCTTCATCACCCAGTAGCCGATCTCGAGGATCAGGCTGGTCTCTTCGGCGATGGGGATAAACTCCCCGGGTGGCACCATGGTGCCGTTGCTGCGCTGCCAGCGCAGCAGCGCCTCGATACCCGACAGCGAGCCATTGTCGACCCGGTATTGCGGTTGATAGTGGAGTTGCAGCTCGTGGTGACGCAGGGCATCGCGCAGCTCATTGGTAAGGGTCAGCCGGTTCTTCTCATGCTGGGCCATCGCCTCGGTAAAGAATACGTAGTGGCCCTGACCGGCGCGCTTGGCCATGTGGGTCGCGGTGTCGGCCTGTTGCATCAGGACCAGATGATCCGTCTCGTTGCCGGAGAAGAGGCTGATCCCCACCGAGGCGCTGCAGTGAAGTTTGTGATCGCCGATGTCGAACGGGGTGCGAAACAGCCCCATCAGCTCGCGGGCGAAGTGCTCTGCCAGAATTTTGGCGGTGACTTCCCCTTGTCCGAGCTGGGTAAAGAGCAGGGCAAACTCGTCCCCCGAGATGCGCGCCTGCACCAGATTGTCCTGGGGCAGCTCCCTGAAACGCTGCACCACGGCCTGCAGCAGCAGATCGCCGCAGGCGTGACCGAGAGAGTCGTTGATCGACTTGAAGTTGTCGAGATCCACCAGCAGCAGGGCGCCCCACTGGCCGTTGGTGGCGCTCAGGGTCTGCTGCAAAATATGGTTGAGGCTGCGGCGGTTGTGCAGACCGCAGAGATCGTCGTAGTAGGCGAGCTGCTCGATATGTCTGGCCGCCTCTTTTTCCTGGGTGATGTCGTAGAAGCTGCAGATAAAGTGGCTGAGCTCCCCCTGCTCATCCTTGACGCCGTTCACCATCAAGCGCACCGGAAAGAGGTGACCATCCTTGTGCAGGCAGCGCTCTTCCCCAAGCCAGAACTCCTGCTCGTTGACGGTGCGGCTGACATCTTCCTTGAGATGATCCCCGTAGTAGGTGGGGCGCAGCTTGCGAATGGAGTGACCGATCACCTCTACCTCGCCAAATCCGGTGATCCGGCTGAAGGAGTGGTTGACCTTGAGGATGATGCCGTTGTGATCCATCACGATCAGCCCATCGTGGGTATTAAAGGCTACCTCGGCCAGCCGCAGGGCATCGTCGGTGGCGAGGCGCTTGAGTTCGATGGCGGCCCGCTCGTGCTGGCTGCTCAACAGATCCAGCAGCTGTTCGGGCTCCTCAAGGGGGGTATCGAGCAGCAGGGTGATCTGGCCAATGGGGGCGCCGCTTTGACCATGGAGTGGAATGCCGATGTAGGCGCTGGCATTGAGGGCGAGCAGCCGGGTCGCCTTGGGATAGCGCACGGGCAGGTCTTCCACATAGATGGCCTGACCATGCTGGAACAGCTCCTGAGCGGGGCCGGGGTCGAGCTGGATGGGCTTGAGGGTGGAGAAGATCTCCTCGTTGATGACGCAGCGGGGGATGATCCAGAGATCCTGACCGCGGGGCTGGAACTCGCCGATCCAGCCCACCCGGGCACCGCTGGCGCTCATGGCCCAGCTTACCAGCGTCTTGCAGTAGTCGATGCCGGTCTGCTGGTGCAGTTCGGGCGGGAGGGCCAGCTCGGCGCGGTGCTCTTCCGGTTGCGGTTGCCAGTGGCCGAGCAGCTGGGCGCTGCTGCGCACCAGCTGCAACATTTCCTCGCTAAGCGGGGTGGGATCGAGATACTCCAGACTCAGCACCCCGAACAGCTTGTCCTGCTCCAGCAGGGCACCATCGAGGCGTGAGCGCACACCGGCACTGGTCAGATAGAGGTGATTGCTCAGCATCGGTTGGTGGGCCGCTTCCGAGAAGCTTAAGGATTTGCGGGTACGCAGGGCGCGGATATAGCGGCTGTCACCGCGAATGGGGTAGAGCGCCTCGACCCCCAGGGTGAACACCGGGGTGAGTTGCTCGCTGCCGAGATCTCCATTGGCCTGATAGTGCCAGAGGATGAGCCGATCGGCCCCCAAACTCTCTTTAAGGGCCTCGAGCAGGGGCGCATACTGTTGCTGGCTCGCCATCTGGCTGAGGCGCGGCAGTTGCAATGCCAGATCGGCGATGGGCTCCTGACGAAGGTTCTGCAGACAGATGAGCCAGAAGCCATCCTGCTCGTGGGCGAGGGCGATGTGCCACAACTGGCTGGCAAAGCGCACGGTGATTTTGCCGCCATGGCCGTTGGCCAACAGTTGTTCGATGGGCAGGCGCAGGGCATCGGGCAGCTGGGCAGGCCAGGGGGCTCGCGGTTCATCGAGCCAGTAGAGCGGGGTTTGCATCACGTCGGTCAGGGCGACCAGCCGTTGACTGCGCAGATCCAGACGGAAAAAGAGTGGCGTCTGGAGGGCAGGAGGAAGATGACTGAGTGCGGTAGACGACATGAACAAACAACATCCTGTTAAGCAACCGTCGGGGTTGCAAGAATACTGCAAAATGGTGTGAAACAAAATTTCATTGAATTCTAAATTAGAAAAGTCTAATTTATTGCCCATTATCATGTATGAGGAGTCTTGCAGATGAAACGGATCCTGATTATCGGTGGTGTCGCGGGGGGCGCATCGGCGGCGGCTCGTGCTCGTCGTTTGAGTGAAGAGGCAGAGATCGTGATGTTCGAGCGGGGCGAGTTTGTCAGCTTCGCCAACTGCGGTCTGCCCTATCACATCGGGGGCGATATCCCCGACCGGGATGCCTTGCTGCTGCAGACTCCCCAGAGTTTCAAGCGCCGTTTCAACGTCGATGTGCGGGTCTTCCACGATGTGATCGAGATCGACAAGGCGGGCAAGACCTTGCTGGTGCGCAACCTGCAAACCGGTGAAGAGCTGCGCGAGCATTACGATGTGCTGCTGCTGAGCCCGGGGGCGGCGCCGATCCGTCCTCCCTTCCCCGGTATCGACAGCCCCCATGTCTACACCCTGCGCAACATCCCGGACATGGATCGCATTCTGGCGGCCCTGCATCACGATCAGCCGCGCCACGTTACCGTGGTGGGTGGCGGCTTTATCGGGCTGGAGATGATGGAGGCACAGCACCAGCGCAAGCTGGATGTCACCCTGCTGGAGCTGGCCGATCAAGTGATGGCACCGGTGGACAAGGAGATGGCCAATATGCTCCATGCCCGCATCCGGGAAGAGGGGATCGACCTGCGCCTGCGCACCGGCCTCACTGCCATCGAGAGTCTGGATCTGCCTGCCGAGAAGACCTCTGCCGTGCCGACCGCCAAAAGCGGTGGCCTGCGCCTGACCCTCAATGACGGCTCTCACCTCGACACCGGCCTGCTGATCCTCGCCATCGGCGTCAAGCCGGAAACCCTGCTCGCCGCCAAGGCGGGGCTGGAGCTGGGCCCACGGGGCGGCATCAAGGTGGATGCCGGGATGCGTACCTCGGATCCCTTCATCTATGCGGTGGGGGATGCGGTGGAAGAGATTGACTTCGTCACCGGCGAATCTGTGCTGATCCCGCTGGCGGGCCCGGCCAACCGGCAGGGGCGCATCGCCGCCGACAATATGCTGGGCCGAAGCGAAACCTACAAGAAGACGCAAGGGACCGCCATCTGCAAGCTGTTCGATCTGGCAGTGGCCAGCACTGGCCTCAACGAGAAGCGACTGGTGCAACTGGGATTGCCGTTCGAGAAGGTTTATGTCCATCCGGGCAGCCACGCCGGTTACTACCCGGGAGCACATCCGGTCAGCCTCAAGCTGCTGTTTGCCCCGGATGGCAAGATTTATGGCGCCCAGGCCATCGGCAAGGATGGCATCGACAAGCGCATCGACGTGCTGGCGGTGGCCCAGCGCGCCGGTCTCACCGTGTTTGACCTGCAGGATCTGGAGCTCACTTATGCGCCGCCGTTCGGCTCGGCCAAGGATGTGATCAACATGGCGGGCTTTGTGGCAAGCAACCATCTGAAAGGGGACACCCTGCTCTGCCACGTGGCCGAGGTACAGGCTCGTAACCCCCATCAGCTGGTGGTGGATGTGCGCAACGGCCCGGAGCTCGACAAGCTGGGCCGTATTCCGGGGGCGCTGCATATACCCCTCGACGAGTTGCGTGGCCGCCTCCATGAGTTGCCCAAAGAGAAAGAGCTGCTGATCAGCTGTCAGGTCGGGCTGCGCGGCCATGTCGCCTGCCGCCTGCTGAGCCAGCACGGTTTTAAAGTGAAGAATCTCTCCGGCGGCTTCAAAACCTGGCAGATGGCCACCGCCGAGTAACCGTTTTATTTCTGTGCCTGTTTGCCCCTCTCCCTTGTGCGTGCAAGATGAGGGGCTTTTTGTTTCTGCTTTTTGCCCTTCTTGCATTCACCTCGTTGCTGCAATATTTCGACACACTTTATTTCCTGTGCCGGACAAAATTAACGTTTTGTTCAGGGGATGGGTGCTATAACCCCTGCCTCGTTCATGATGAACCGTGTAGTAGGGAGAGTGACATGCTGGATATGCTGATGGCCATTTGGCATCAGGATTTTGACGCCCTGGTTCAGATGCAGGCGGTACCCCTGCTGATCAGTTGCCTGATGCTGGTACTGCTGCTGGAGTCCGCATTCGTCTTCCTGCCCCTGCCGGGGGACAGCCTGGTACTACTGGCCGGTGGGTTGGTTGGCATGGGTGTGTTTGGCCCTGAAGTAACACTTATTTATCTGCCGTTGGCTGCTGGCATAGGTTCTGTGCTCGCCTACTGGCAGGGACGGGCCCTGCAGCGCACCCGCTTTATGGATCATATCGAACGGATGTTGCCTCCCGACAGCCTGCCCAAGGCGACCCGCTTGCTGAAAAAGTACGGTTTTCTGGCGATGTTCTCCTCCCGTTTTATCCCGTTTGTGCGGGTGCTGACCCCTATGCTGATGGGGATTGGCCGCTTGAGCGTGCTGCGCATGTGCGTGGCCAGCTTTGCCAGTGCCTTTATGTGGGCACTCTGCCTCAGTTTGGTGGGCAAGCTGGCGATGAATACCCCCTTCTTCCTCCACCACAGCGAACTGTTGACCCGGGCCCTGCTGATTACCTCGCTGGTGCTGTTTCTGGCGGCCGTCATGGCTATCCTGTTTCGCTGGTTCAAAGGCGGAGCAAAAAACGAGACCAGCCACGACTAGATGACAACCCTTGCCGCACTGGATCAGTGGGCAAGGGGGGTCTTGTGCAGCAGGGGCGCGGAATTGTGCCCATTCAGGTAATGAGCTTTGTGTCGGGTGAGCAGGATGCCTTATCCTGTTTCCAGCCACGCTGCGTTTGCAGCGCTCCAACTCGGGATGGAACCTATGCGCCTCTTCGACTCTCCCTCTGCTTCTCACCGCTCTACCGCCGGAACCGGCGCTCTGCGCCGCCGCTGCTCGGCCCTGCTGCTTTGCGGGGTGGTCGGTTTGCTGTTTGGTTGCGGCCCTGACAAGCCCGCCAGCCAAATATCGACCACAGAATCCACAGCGCAGCAGGAGGCCGGGGCGCCAACGTCTGTAGTGCAGGCCAATGCCCGCCAATATCGCGATGCGCCGGCACTGGCGCTGATCTTCTCCGGCCCCTTGGCGCCCAAGGCCAATTGGCAGAGCTGGCTCGGGGTCAGTGAAGGGGGCAAGCAGGTGCAGGGGGAGTGGATCCTGGCCGACGATGGTCGCACCCTCTATTTCCCGAACGTCCAGCCCGACAAGAGCTATGAGGTGAGTCTCAAGGCGGGGCTGGGCCCATCTCCCCAGAGCTGGACCCTCAAGACCCGGCCGCTGGAGGCGGGAGCCTCCTTTACCGCCAGCGGCATGGTATTGCCGCTGCGCGACGAGCTGCGCCTGCCTATCAGCGCGGTCAATGTGGATGAGGTCAACATCGATTTCTTTCGGGTCGATGCGGAATATCTACCCCGCTTTCTGGCGGAATATCGCCCCGGTGCCGGCATGGGCAACTGGGAGCTTGAGCAGATCACCCAGCGGGCCAAGCGGGTGTTCAGCGGCCGCTATGCACTGGAGCTCGATGCCAACCGGCGCGAGACCCGCCTCATCAATGTGAAGGAGCCGCAGCTGGCCGAGGCCGGTGTCTACTTTGCGGTGATGTCCCCCCTTGGCAACTACGACTGGCGCAAGGAGACCACCTATTTTGCGGTGAGCGACATGGGGCTCAGTGCCCGCCGTTACCGCGATCAGCTGGAGGTGTTCGTGAGCTCCCTGGCCAGCGCTGACCCGCTCAAGGATGTGCAGCTCTCCCTGCTCGATGAGAAGGGCAACCGGCTGCAGGTGCAACAGACCGACAACCGTGGTCACCGGCGCTTTGACCAGGTGCAGGGGGCTCGCCTGCTGCTGGCCGAACAGGGCAACCATCTGGCGGTGCTGCGCCTCGATGGGGCGGCGCTCGATCTCTCCACCTTCGATCTCGGTACCCAGCCCTGGCAGGCCCAGCAGTTGTATCTCTTTAGCGGGCGCGACCTCTATCGCCCCGGCGAGCGGCTCGACAGCGAGATTTTGCTCAAGGGGCAGGATGGCCAGCTGCTGCCGGGCATGGCGGTAGAGCTGGAGGTGAAGCAGCCGGACGGCCAACTGCTCGAACAGAAACGGCTGCTGCCGGACAATCTTGGCGCGGCCCACTACGGTCTGCGTCTACCGGATGATGCGCCGCTCGGGCGCTGGACAATCAACCTCAAGACCGCCGCTGGCAGCCGCTTCGAGTGGCCCTTTTTGGTGGAGGAATTTCTGCCGGAGCGGCTGAAACTGCAGCTTGGCAAGGGGCCGGATGGCGAAGTGACGAGTCTGGACGCCGCCCTCACTCTTCCACTGCAAGGGGACTATCTCTACGGCGCGCCGGCCAGTGCGACCAAGGCCAAGGCGGAGGTAAAGATCAGCCGCGCCACCATGCCCTTTACCCAGTGGCAGGAGTTCACTCTGGGTGACGTGCTGCTCGCCGAGCAGGCCAAAGATCTCGAGCCCCTCAATCTCACCCTCGATGCGCAGGGGCAGGGGACTTTTTCGTTAGCTGATGAGCTCGATGGGGTGCGCGCCCTCGGGCCGCTGGAGGTGGCCTATCGGGTGTCGCTCGCCGAGCCCGGTGGTCGCGCCGTCAATCGCAGCCGCACCCAGTATGGCTGGCCCATGGGCAGCCAGTGGCCGGCCCTCAAGGCCGACTTCGTGGCGGATCGAGTAGAGGGGGGCAAGCCTCTGCCCTTCCAGATCCTCAACCTCGATGAGCAAGGTCAGCCGGTGGCGGGGGCGGTGAAGGTGCGCCTCATCAACGAGTACCGTGACTACTACTGGCACTACGCCGATGGGGAGGGGTGGAAGTACGAGTTCAACAGCCAGCCCTATCTGGAACAGGAGCAGACCCTGCAGCTGGATGGCAAGGGGCCGACCCCGCTCACGCTGCAACTGGCGGCGGGCTGGTATCGGTTGGAGGTTGAGAACAGTCAGGGCCATCAATCCAGCCTGCGGGTGGAGATCGGCAGTTACGCCTGGGGCGGCGGTGGCGAGCAGGCACGACCTGACAAGATTGCCATCACCCTCGACAAGCGCGCCTATCAGGCGGGTGACAAGGCCAAAGTGACGCTGGTGGCCCCGCGCCCCGGCAAGGGCTTGTTGCTGGTGGAAGATGGCGACGGTCTGCGCTGGTGGCAGCGCATCGAGCTCAAGGGGGCTGGTGGCGATGCCAAGGATGCCCGCGGCGAGTTCGAGATCCCGGTCAGTCCCGAGTGGCAGCGTCATGATCTGCATATCTCGGCCCAGATCGCCGCACCAGACAGCGCCTCCAAACCGGTCAGCAGCCAGCAGGGGCAGAGCCTGCGCTCGGTCGGTCTGGTGCCGCTCACCCTGGATCGGGAAGCGCGCCGTCTTCCGCTTACCCTGAGCGCACCTGATAAAGCGGTGCCGCTCACTCGACTGGAAGTGACCGCGACCTCCACCCCCAACAGTCAGGGACGGGTGGTGCTGGCGGCGGTGGATCGGGGCGTGCTCAATATCAGCGACTACAAGCCTCTCGACCCGTTCGAGATCTTCTTTGGTCGCAAGCGCTTCGCCCAAGATTTGTTCGACAACTACGGCCAGGTGATCCCGCCGCAGGATGGCAAGCTGGCCCGCCTCAACTATGGGGGTGACCGGGCGCCGCTGAAAAAGGGAGGCGCTCTTGAGAGCCGGGTCGAGATCGCCGCGCTCTGGAGCGGGGAGGTGAGTTTTGACCAGCAGGGCAAAACGGTGATCCCGCTCGATTTGCCCAACTTCAACGGCGAGTTGGCGCTGATGGCGCTGGCCTGGAACGAACAACAGGTCGGTGAGGCCGAACGCGCCGTCAAGGTAGTAGCGCCCTTGGTGGCCGAAATTGGCTGGCCGCGCTTTGGCGCCAGAGGGGATGAGACCCGGGCGCTGGTACAGCTGCGCAACATGAGCGGTGTGGATCAGCCCCTCTCCCTTGTCTGGACCCTCAATGGCGGGCTCAAGGCAAATGGCGAGCTGCCCGGCACCCTAGCTCTTAAAAATGGCGAGGAGCAGTGGCTGACCCTGCCGCTCACCGTGACCGGAGCGAGCGGCGTGGCAAGCCTGCAGTTGGCGGCCAGCGGCAAGGATTTTGCCATCAGGCGCGACTGGTATCTGCCGCTGCGTTCCCCCTGGCCTGCCGAGACTCGCCAGCGCTATCAGATGTTGGCTCCCGGCCAACAGATGAGCTTTGCGCCAGCTGAGCTGGCCGGGCTGGATCGCGCCAACCTGCAGGGGCTGCTCAGCCTCTCCGGTACTCCCCCCTGGGATCCGGCAGCCCAGTGGCAGGCGCTGGCCGACTACCCCTATGCCTGTCTGGAGCAGACCTTGTCCCGTGCCTGGCCCTATCTGCTGACCGCGGCGGATGAGCGCATTGCATGGAGCAAACCCGCAGAGGGCAAGAAAGCGGCGAGTGAGGCGGATGTGCAACGCGCCCTGCTGCAACGGCTGCAGCGGTTGCAACTGCCCAGCGGCGGCTTTGGCCTCTGGGATGGTCGCTCCGACGAGGAGCAATGGCTCACCGCCTATGCCGCCGACTACCTGCTGGCGCGCAAGGAGGCGGGTGACGCAGTGCCGGAGGCGATGCTCAATCAGGCGCTGAACCGGCTGCAAAACTATCTCACCGACAGTCAGTATGGTGAGCGCTGGAGCAGTGCCCCCGAGCACAGCCGGTTGGCCTATCAGGCTTACAGCGCCTATGTGCTGGCCCGGGTGGGCAAGGCGCCGCTCGCTACCCTGCGCCTTATCTGGGAGCAGCAGGCCGATCACGCCCGCTCCGGTTTGCCGCTCTTGCACCTCTCGCTGGCCCTCTCGGCCATGGGGGATGAGCAGAACGCCGCCAAGGCCCTCAGCCGGGCATTGGCGACCGAGCGCGGTGATGATTATCTGGGGGATTACGGCTCGCCGCTGCGCGATCAGGCCCTTGAGCTCTCCTTGCTGCGCCAGCACAAGCTGGCTGCGGAGCGCTGGCCAGCCCTCAGTGCCAAGGTGGCAGATACCCTGGCCCATCGTCAGTGGCTCAGCACTCAGGAGCGGCTCGCCCTGCTGCGACTGGCCCGTTTCGATCCGGCCGCCGACTGGCAGGCCAGGGTAACTTCCTCTCTTGGCAGTGGATCCCTGAGCGGTTCGGCTCCGCTGCAGCAGGGCGCCCCCGAGGCGCTGGCGGCGAGTACCGTCACCAACGAGGGCAAGGGATCCCTCTATGTGCAGCGCACCCTGGTCGGTTACCCCGAACAGGCTCCGGCACGGATCAGCAAGGGGATGAGCGTGACCCGCAGCTGGTTCAATAGTGACGGTCAGCCGTTTGATCCCGCCAAGGTGAAGGTGGGGGATCTGGTGGTGGTGCGGCTCAACGTCAGCAGCGAGTCGGCGGTGCCCGATGCCCTACTGGTGGAGATGGTGCCCGCCGGCTTCGAGCTGGAGAACCCGGCCCTTGGCAACAGCATCAAGCTGGAAGAGCTCTCCATCGAGGGGAAACCGGCGTGGCAGAGCGAGTGGAACGACTATCTCAAGCATCAGGAGTTTCGCGATGACCGCTACACGGCAGCGCTGGATCTGAGCGAGGGGAGCAACCAGCAGCTGGTCTACCTGATGCGGGCGGTGACGCCGGGCCGCTATCAGGTGCCGCCGACCCAGGTGGAGGATATGTACCGCCCCGAGCTGCGGGCTGTGGGTGAGGATATCCATGAGGTAACGATTTCTGAGTAGCTGGCGCTTTATGAGTCGCAGACGCCCTCCGAGTAACGTCCCCTCCCTTGAGCGGGTTCGCCCGCTCACTTTCTGGCAGCGTGGCTGGCTGAAATTAGGTCGCACTGGCCACGCTGGCCACGCTGGCTGGCGCTGGCTTGGTCGCCTGCCACGCTGGCTGCGTTGCTCGGTGCTGGGCGTTGTAGCACTGCTCCTGTCATTGCTGGCACTGGATCGACTCTTCCCGCCGCCACCGCTCGACCCTGCCTACGCACGGGTGGTGCTCGACATGAAGGGGCGACCGCTGCGCGCCTTTGCCGATACCAGCGGCGTGTGGCGCTATCCCGTGACCCTGGAGCAGGTCTCCCCCCGCTATATCGAGGCGCTGCTGGGCTACGAGGATCGCTACTTCTGGCGTCATCCGGGGGTCAATCCGGTGGCCATGGTGCGCGGGGTCTGGCAGTGGCTGCGTTACGGGCGGGCTGTATCGGGCGGCTCGACCCTTACCATGCAGGTGGCGCGTCTTATCGAGCCCTACCACCGGAGCGTGCCCGGCAAGCTTCGTCAGATGGCGCGCGCGCTGCAGCTGGAGTGGCACTACGACAAGCGCACCCTGCTCACCGTCTACCTCAACCGGGCACCGTTTGGCGGCAATCTGGAGGGGGTGCAGGCGGCAAGTTTTGCCTATCTCGGCAAGAGCGCGGCCAAGCTGACCTATGCCGAAGCGGCGCTGTTGGCGGTGCTGCCACAGGCCCCCAGCCGCAACCGGCCGGACAGACATCCAGAGCGGGCCCGCGCCGCTCGCGACAAGGTGATGCAGCGACTGGTAGCGCAGGGTGTCTGGCCCGAACAGGTGTGGCTGGAGGGGAGTATCGAGCCGGTGCTGGCCCGCGGTCACTTCACGCCGATGGAGGCGCCGCTCTTTGCCCGTCTCGCCGCTGACAATCAGGCGGGGGCGCTGGTGCACACCACCATCGACGGCGATCTGCAGCGCTGGCTGGAGGGGCGGGTGGCGAGCTATATCCGTCGCTTCCCCGAGCAGACCTCAGCGGCGTTGCTCTTGGTAGATAACAAAACCATGGTGGTGCGCGCCTATGTGGGCAGCGCCGAGTATGGCAATCTGCGCCGCCACGGTTACCTCGACATGGTGCAGGCGATCCGCTCCCCCGGCTCTACCCTCAAGCCCTTCATCTACGGTCTGGCGATGGACGAGGGGCTGGTGCATTCGGCCTCCCTGCTCTCCGATGCACCGAGGCTGGGGTCTGACTATCGCCCCGCCAATTTCTCCGGCGCCTTTCTGGGGCCGGTGACGCTAGCCCAGGCGCTGCAGCAATCCCTCAATGTGCCGGCGGTGCAGGTGCTGGAGGCGCTGGGGCCGGACAAGCTGGTCAGCCGCCTCGACAACGCCGGGGTGCGGCTGGCTCTCTCCGACAAACCCAATCCGGCCATTGCGCTGGGGGCGGCGGGCATTCGGCTCGAGCAGCTGGTGGCGCTCTACAGTGCGCTGACCCGGCAGGGGCAGGTGGCGATGCCGGTCTGGCTGGCGGGGCAGCAGGCAGTGTCGCGCCCCTTGCTGAGCCCGGGTGCGGCCTGGATCATCTGGCAAATATTGAGCGCGCAGGGGCGGGCGGATCAGCCTTTTGCCAGCGAGGCGACCGGCCGGGTCAATCGACTGGCCTGGAAGACCGGCACCAGCTATGGCTATCGCGACAGCTGGGCCATGGGGGTCTCCGGTCGCTGGACTATCGGCGTCTGGTTGGGTCGCCCGGATGGTACCCCCATGCCCGGTTTCTACGGCCAGAGCGCGGCGGTGCCGCTGCTGCTCTCGGTCTACTCGCGGCTGGCTGACAACAGCCCCTTGCCGGCACAACCCAACACGGTGAGTGAGGCTGAGATCTGCTGGCCGCTGGGGCGCAAAATGAGCGCGACCCTGCCTGAAGCCTGTTTGCAGCGCCAGAGCGCCTGGTTGCTGGAAGGGCGCGATCCCCCCACCTTGCCGGATCCCATGGACTGGCCCTCGCCGCTGCGTCAAGTTGCATTGACCGCCGCGGGCATGCCGACGCTGACCCGTTGCCCCGATGCGGCGCAATCCGGTTTTCGGGCGCTCTGGCCATTGTCACTGGAGCCGTGGCGAACGCCCGGCGAGCGACGACAGGCGCTGTTGGCAAGTGGTTGTGCTGGGGAAGGGCAGAGCGCCGAGCAGCAAGCTCCAATTCGCATCATGGCGCTGGGGGAGGGCAACCTTATCCGCAGTCAGCGTTACCGGTTGCAGCCCAAGGTGCTGGGCGGTGTTGGCAAGCCAGCCTGGTTTCTCAACGGCCAGCGGCTGCGCTGGGACGGGGATCAGGTGTTGAGCGTGGCGGGGCGCTATCAGCTGGTGGTGGTCGATGAAGCAGGCAACAGCGATCGCATCGAGTTTCGCGTGGTGCATCCTGACGGTGATGCCGGCACCATCACCCGTTGAGCGTTTTGCCGACAGTCATTGAGGCGAATGTAATTAACTATTTGAAATGCATCAATATTTGATTGGGTGAATTAACTTGTGAATAATTACGAATTCATTCAAATCCAATCGGGAGTTCTCTTTTGCTGCGTGTTCTGTGTCCCTTGCTGGTGCTGATGAGTTCGGGCTGTGCCACTACCAATCATGGTGATCACCATGTTTCTCCTGAACGTACCGGGTTCTATTCACCTTTCGAACCCGTTTCCGAGAGTTTTACGCGTTGTTATCAGAAACAGTTTGCCTGTACCCCTGCCAATATCCGCCGTGACAGGGCGATGGAGGCGCGCAGGCAGGCGCAAGAGCGGGCCAATCACCGGGGTGATGATTGGTAGGCCGCAGAAAACGAGAGGGGTTGGCAGATGCCAACCCCTTTTTCATTCCGCCAATTCAGCCCGGTTGGCGCAGATGACCGAGCCGGGTGAAGAAGTGCTGGCTCTTGCGCTGGTGAAAGTGGCTCTTTTTGATGGGATGGAAGATGAGGTTGCTTTCGGGGTGGCTCGCCTTTAACTGGTGGAGCATGGCCACGGCAGGCAGGCTGGTGCTGACCAGGGTGGTGAGTGGCATGCTGAGGGTCTCGGGCCCGAGCAGTTGATTGAGCCCTTGCTGAGCCTGCTCAAAGCGGGTCAGGGCCGCCGGGTCGGCATAGCCGCTACCTAGCATGGCGAGCAGGTTGTCGATGGCCAGATGAAATTCGGCCAGCTGTTGGCGAAAGCCGCTGCGCCCGCGCAGGGCAATCAGCTCTGCAAACGGAATGTCGGCCAGGTGAGTGGGCACTTGCAAAGGGATCTCGAGGTGGAAGCAATCCTGACCACCGCGATTGTGGTAGCGGGATTCGAGCAGGTGGAGCAGGCGGTCGAGATAGTCGTGATCGGTAATAAGCGCCCCGTCATTGGCGAGTGCCCACTCACGGGCAAGGCGCATGGAGATCAGGTTGGCAAAGCGCCGCGCCATTCTGATCCCACCCTCATCCCGGGTCGCAAAGCCGTGAGTCAGGCAAAAGCCGTGCAGTCGCTCCAGTCCCGCCTGATCCGGGCAAAAGCAGTCGTGGTTGGCCTCCTTACGCCAGCGACCAATCAGCTCATTGTTGCCAAACACCTTGTGGCGGACGAAATCGGGGGCCACCAGGCCGCTTATCTGGTTCTCCAGTTGCGGGGTAATGGCGGCAAAGAAGGCGGCATCGGGCCGCTCGGCCAGCAGATCGGTCTGCTGTTGAAGGGTATCGAGCAGGGCGGTGAGGCCGCTCTTTTCGCTGACGGTGAAGACGAAGGCGAGCCGCTCCAGATAGAGCAGGGCAAATTTGAGCCAGAGCTCGTCGCGTACCTCCATGCCGGGGTAGTAGATATAGGTCTTCATCGGATCGGTCTGTTGTCAAAAATCTGGCGAGGCGCAGGGTCGGGAATATACGCAAGATTGGCGCGGTGCGGCAAACATTGCGTGGGGGAATGTGAGCAAACGCTCATCCAGTAGGCGCTGGCCACAAAGTTCTGATATAATTCGCGCCCTTAAATCAAGGTCACCCGAGTCATTACCATGAAGTTCATTATCAAGCTGTTCCCGGAAATCACCATCAAGAGCAAGTCGGTTCGCCAGCGCTTTATCAAGATCCTGCAGGGCAATATCCGCAATGTCCTGCGCCGCTTCGACGACGATGCCCGCGTACGGATGGATTGGGACAAGCTGATCGTGAGCTCCCGCAATGACCAGTTCCGCGAGCAGGCTATCGAAGCTTTGGCCTGTATTCCGGGCATTCAGGCCTTCCTCGAGGTACAAGCCAGCAAGTTTACCGATCTGCACGACATCTTCGAGCAGGTGAAAGCCGTTTGGGGCGACCAGCTCAAGGGCAAAACCTTCTGCGTGCGCGCCAAGCGCCACGGCAAGCATGAGTTCTCCTCCCTCGAGGTTGAGCGCTATGTGGGGGGCGGTCTGAACCAGCACTGCGAAAGCAATGGTGTGCGCCTCAAGAACCCGGATGTGAAGATCAACCTCGAGATCGACGGCGAAGAGCTCTTTATTGTCAGCGCCATCCATCAGGGCCTGAGCGGCATGCCCATCGCCACTCAGGAAGATGTCCTGAGCCTCATCTCCGGCGGTTTTGACTCCGGTGTGGCGTCGTTCCAGTTCATCAAGCGTGGCTGCCGGGTGCACTACTGCTTCTTCAATCTGGGCGGTGCGGCCCACGAGATCGGCGTCAAGCAGGTGGCCTATCACCTGTGGAACCGTTTCGGCTCCTCCCACCGGGTACGTTTCACCGCTGTGGACTTTGAGCCGGTGGTTGCCGAGATCCTCGAGAAGATCGACAACGGTCAGATGGGAGTGGTGCTCAAGCGGATGATGATGCGTGCTGCCGCCAAGGTGGCCGATGAATTCCAGATCCCGGCGCTGGTGACCGGTGAGTGTGTGGGTCAGGTCTCCAGCCAGACTCTCACCAACCTGAACGTGATCGACCGGGTGACCGACAAGGTGATCCTGCGCCCGCTCATCACTTGGGACAAGCCGGATATCATCAGCGAAGCCCGCCGCATCGGCACCCTGGAGTTCGCCGAGACCATGCCGGAGTATTGCGGTGTCATCTCCAAGAAGCCGACCGTGAAGGCCGATTTGGCGCGCATTGAAGAGGAAGAGGGCAACTTCGACTTCGCCATTCTGGACAAGGTGGTCTCTGAGGCCCGTTACCTCGATATCCGCCGTATCGGTGAAGAGACTGCCGCTGAAGTGCAAGAGGTGGAAACCACCCAGGTGCTGGGCGCTGACGAGGTGATCCTGGATATCCGCTCTGCCGATGAACACGACGAGAAGCCGCTGGTGGTGGAAGATCGTGAAGTACTGCACATCCCCTTCTTCAAGCTGGCTACCGCCTTTGGCGATCTGCCCAAAGAGAAGACCTATCTGCTCTACTGTGATCGCGGTGTGATGAGCAAGCTGCAGGCGCTCTATCTGAAAGAGAAGGGCTTTGACAACGTCAAGGTGTACCGCCCGTAAGCGTGTTTTTCACATTCAATAAAAAAATCCGGCCAATGTGCCGGATTTTTTTATTTCACAGAGTGAGCAATGACTATCAGGGACAGGGAACCGGAGTGAAGGAGTCTTGCCCCTGACAACGCCAGCCCATTTCCGCCTCCCGCATCTGCCACAGGTTGTTGCTGCGATAGAGGGTCAGAATGTAGATCATGTCGCTCTTGCTGCCGTCGAGGGCGACCGAGAGCACCAGATCATTGTCCAGCTGCTGGGCATGGATGCGACTGGGTATGTCGCCATGCCCCACAAATCGCAGAGCGACCTCACGGTAGTCATTAACCCAGTTTTGCTGTTGATGGCTTGCCTGGCGTATCTGCTGGTTGAACTGCTGCACTGGCGCCGAGGCCAGTCGTCCAAATACCACTTGTGCTTCGCGTGGGCTGCCGTCACGTTCGCCAGGATGAGTGTGGTAAGCATACCAATTTTGCGCATGAGAAGTTCCGGCTAACAACGACTGCTTCTATGACAACAGAAAAGCCTATTTGGTTCAACGCGCGGCCCACAGCGACATGATGACGCTGTGGGCCTGCTCTCAATTGCGTTGCAGCGAGAAGGTCGGTAGCGAAAGATGCCAGTAGATAGCCGCAACCCGCAGGCCAAACACGGCCGTCATGCAGATGAGCATGGCCGTTACCCTGTCCATGTTTGCCTCAAGCGCCAGGGTATAGAGAATGCCGCCGAGGATACAGGCGGTGGCATAGATCTCTTTTTGCAGCACCATGGGCACCTCCCGCGCCAGTACATCGCGGATCATGCCACCGGCTACCCCGGTCATGGTGCCCATGATCACGGCAATCAGCCCTGGGGTGCCGAAGTTGAGGGCCTTCTGGGCACCGATCACGGTAAAGAGGGCCAGTCCGAAGGCATCGGCCACCGGCAGCACATACCAGGGCATTCTGCGGGGCAGTTTGACCATCCACATACCGATCAGCGCCGTCGCAATGACGACCCAGATATAGAGCGGGTCGCGCACCCAGAACACGGGGGTGGCTCCCAGGATCATGTCACGGATGGTACCGCCACCGATGGCAGTGACCGCCGCCAAAACCATGACGCCAAACCCGTCCATTCTAAGTCGGCCAGCCACCAATACCCCTGAAAACGCGAATACCGCAGTACCAAACATGTCGCTGATGTAAACAATCTGCTCAACCAGTGTCTGCATGGAGAACAACTCACGTCAAATTGTTGATGGGGCCGCGATTTTAGGGGCTGGTGAGCCCAATCGCCAACAGTGCTCGACAAAATTGAGAGTCGGGACGGATTTTTTCTCGCGGCACGGACCGGTCGTGTCTCGTTTGTCCCCTGCCGTTGGCGGGCTTCAGAAGGTTGAGCCCATCACAGGTTTAGGCCCGATTTTTTCCTTAAGTTTCCCCTCGACTCGCCGATATATAAGGTAAGCGGCGTTAATGCGATGAAGCGTTGAAAAAAATGCTAAAGACATCCAAAAACGAGCCGTTAAATAAGACGCATCGGGCACAGAAAATAATAAAGCCTGAGCAAATAGAAGAGTAAATTTAATAGCTTAGGAGAATAGTCATGGGCCTTTATATCAACACTAACGTTTCATCACTCAACGCTCAGCGTAACCTGATGAATACGACCAAATCACTGGATACTTCCTACACTCGACTGGCATCTGGCTTGCGTATCAACAGTGCCAAAGATGATGCCGCGGGTCTGCAAATTTCCAACCGTTTGACCTCACAAATTAACGGGTTGGATCAGGGGAACCGTAACGCCAACGATGGGATTTCGGTAGCGCAAACAGCTGAAGGTGCGATGGATGAAGTCACCTCTATGCTGCAGCGTATGCGTACTCTGGCTCAGCAATCAGCCAACGGCTCCAACAACACAGATGACCGTACCGCGTTGCAGCAAGAGTACACTCAACTGATGACTGAAATTGACCGTGTTGCTAAAGATACCACGTTCGGTGGGCAAACATTGCTCAATGGTGGTTACGTAGGTTCTTTCCAGGTGGGGGCAGATGCAGGACAAACAATTACGTTTAAAATGACATCGGCTTTTACTATCAAAGGGATGGCTTCGGCTACGAAGGGGAATGCTACTGTCGCGACAACTACAACAGGTGAGCCTTACACTGTGACTAAAAGCAACACAGGTAATGTCGCAACTACAAGCATCAGCACTATTACCACGGCCAAAGATGCTCAAACAGCTATGGCAAACTTGGATTACATGATTAAAGTTGTGGATAGTAAACGTGCTGAGCTGGGTGCTGTTCAGAACCGTTTTGATTCTACCATTCGTAACCAGGCGAACGTATCTGAAAATGTCAGTGCTGCCCGCTCACGTATCCGTGATGCTGACTTTGCAACTGAAACTGCCAACCTGACCAAGCAGAACATTCTGCAGCAAGCAGCATCGACCATTCTGTCTCAGGCAAATCAGCGTCCGCAGTCTGCACTGTCACTGCTGCAAGGCTAACAAAAGAAAACAGGGCGGTTGTTCAGGCCGCCCTGATCAAGAGATGGAACAAAGGGGTGTTCGGGTCGCACTCTGTTCTATCGGGAGAGATATAAATCTCTACTAGTAATGCCAAGTGTTGTCCAGTTGTTCAGTTCTGTCACGCTTGGTCATATTCTCCTGAGCATATGCTCATCTTTAGGCCGGTTTACCGGCCTCTTTTTATTGTGCCGCCAAATTGACGTCACTCTATCAGTGTTGTTTAGCATGAACCGTGCCAACATCCTTCTTCCTGTAAACTGGGCCATCATCAGCAGTGAGTTGTATGGTGATGCTGCTCAATTCATATCCTGTTGCCGCTTCCCGGAGAAAACTTGCCGCTTTAGGCAACAATTTTCCTAAAGCTTGCCTCTGTGCTGCCGTTAAATAAAGTGAAGCAATCGAGGGGTGTTCGGAATCCAACGTTTGCACTACTGCGGGTGACCTGTTCGTTCAAACAGACACCCGCCTGAAGAGACAGGCCTGTTCAACCTGCTCTTCAAACGGTGGGCCGTCGTTTTGTTTGGACGACGCAACCTGCAGTTGCATGTTCTTCGGGAGAATATTTTATGGCTATGTACATTAACACCAACGTTTCATCACTGAACGCCCAGCGTAACTTGATGAATACCAACAAATCGCTGGATACCTCCTATACCAGGTTGGCATCCGGTCTTCGTATCAACACAGCCAAGGATGATGCTGCTGGTTTACAGATTTCCAACCGTTTGACTTCACAGGTTAACGGTTTGGATCAAGGTAATCGTAACGCTAACGATGGTATTTCTGTGGCACAAACTGCGGAAGGTGCGATGGATGAAGTGACCTCCATGTTGCAACGGATGCGCACTTTGGCTCAGCAATCAGCGAACGGTTCCAACAACACGGATGATCGTGTCGCTTTGCAGCAGGAATATGACCAACTGACGACAGAGATAAATCGTATCTCTGGCGATACCACTTTTGGTGGTCAAAAGCTGCTTGATGGTACTTATAAGGGATCCTTCCAGGTCGGTGCAGATGCAGGGCAAACAATTACCTTCAAGATGACATCTGCTTTCACAATCAAGGGCATTGCATCTGCGACAAAAGGGAGTGCAACAGTAACTACCAGTACCACAGGTGAGCCCTATACTGTTGCCAAAGCAACTACAGCGGTTACAACAACTAGTGTTAGCAGTATTAAAACCGCTAAAGATGCCCAGACTGCCATGGCCAACCTTGATTTCATGATAAAGGCGGTTGATAGCAAGCGAGCAGAGTTGGGGGCGGTACAAAACCGTTTTGACTCGACCATTCGCAACCAGTCCAATGTGTCCGAAAACCTGAGTGCAGCACGTTCGCGTATCCGTGATGCGGACTTCGCGACAGAAACCGCCAACCTGACCAAGCAGAACATCCTGCAGCAGGCGGCATCAAGTATCTTGGCGCAAGCCAACCAAAGACCGCAATCTGCTCTGTCCCTGTTGGGTTAATGAGTAGTGATGAGATAGAAAAGGAGCGACGATATGGCCAATGACATTGGAATCCCCTCATCGGTCACTCCTTCTTCTCTTCAGTCAAGTAGCAAGAGCGGCCAATCGGCCGCTCAAGTGCTATCTGGCATGGCGGAAGAGCAGCGGGTGATGACACAGGATGTGGAAAAACAGCAAGAGGAGCGAGCCAATGAAAAGGTCCGCAAGTCTGATGTCTCTGATAAGGACATTGAAAAAGAGGTACAAAACTTGCAAGAGTTCAGCAAGTTACAGGGATGGACCGTCAACTTCAGCGTCGAAAAGGATCTCGAGCAAGTTGTTATCAAGGTGATGGACGCCAATACCAAGTCAATGATCCGGCAGATCCCAAGTGAAGAGTTGCTGGCTATCAGCAAGCGTCTCAAGGATCTGCGTGAAGGTGATGTGATAGGTGGTGGCTCAAGAGTCGGATTATTGCTTGATAAAGAGATTTAATACGCAAGTTTTACGAGGAGAGTGAGAATGGCCACTATTACGTCTGCTGGTGCGGGATCAGGACTGGATTTGGAGTCTGTCATTGCTGCAAGCGTCAATGCCAAGAAGGCACAGCTGATGCAGCCCATCACCACCAAGAAGACCAATGCTCAGATCACTCTCTCAGGGGTTGGGCAGTTGAAATCGGCTATCGCCTCTTTTGTGACGACACTCCAAGCCATGTCCAAGGATGATGCGTTCAACAAACGCTCGATTAATATTACCCAGGATAAAGATAATCCGGTGCTTAAGGTGGAGAGCAAGACGGGTTCCTCTAACGGGCAATACGATATAACTGTCGAAAAATTGGCGAAAACTAGCAAATTTGAAGGCAGTTTTGACTCTTCGACTACTCCAATGATCACTCAAGATGGAACCTTGACCTTTAAGGCAGGTGATAAGACCTTTGATGTGGATGTGAAGGCGGGGGACTCGCTACAGTCCATTCGTAAACGCATCAATAATGATGGCGATAATTTTGGTCTTAATGTCAACATCATGAACACATCTGATGGTAAATCTAAACTAGTGATTGACTCTGGGGTTAGCGGGAGTGGCAAGGATCTGGAGATCACCGGAAGCACTACTGAGTTGGCTGATAACTTCACTTCTAAATTGTCAAAAACTCAATCCGCGCAAGATGCTCAAATCAAGGTAGATGGAAACACGCTTACCAGTGCTACTAACACATTTGATGGCACTATAGTTGGTCTTAAACTGACAGTTTTGAGGGAATCTGATAGTACGAGCACAACTGCAAGCGATGGTTCGGTGACCAAGACTTATAAGTCCAACAAAGTTGACGTAACCACCGACAAAGCAGGCATCAAGGACATGGTCAAAAGCTTTGTCGACGGTTACAACGCACTGGTTAAGAAAAGCAATGAGCTTGGCAAGCGCAACTCTATTGTGGCAGGGAAGAGCCAGAATGATGGTGGAGCTCTGGCGGGCGATGCAACGACGCGTGCCGTAGTCAATATGATGAATGGCATCATCACCGAGCCCTCGCAAAAGTCCTCCACTTACTCAACGATTTTCCAGATGGGTATAAAGATGGATAACAAGGGGGTATTGTCTATCGACGATACCAAGTTCAACGAGGCTATCGACAAGAATTTCGATCAGGTCGTGGCAGTTTTTGGCGGCAAGGATGGGGTCGCAGGTCAGTTGGCCAGCCAGCTGGAAACCTATTCCAAGACCGGTGGTTTGCTGGCTAAGCGAGAAGATTCTTTGAATTCAGATCTGCGTGAAGTGAGCCGCAAAGAGTCAGATGTTGCCACTCAGCTGACCAAATATCAAGAGACCTTGCGGGCCCGTTACGGAAGCCTGGATGCCATGCTGGCCAAGATGAACAAGTCGGCTTCATATTTGAATCTGCTGAATACCCAAAATAGTTAATTTGAAGTGATGAGTGGTGTCTCATATGTATCGTAAAAATATAAAAGCCTATACCACCCAAAATCTGCAATCTGAATTGGCAGTAGCTGATCCTTACCGCGTGATTCAACTGTTGATGCAAGGTTGCCTGGAGCGCTTGGCTCAGGCTCGTGGTGCTATAGAACGTCGAGATTTTGAGCAAAAATCCCAGTCTATCTCCAAAGCAATGGCCATTATCAACGGGCTGCAAGATTCACTTGATCTCTCTTATGGTAAGGTTCCCGAAGACCTTTCTGCGCTTTATGACTACATGAAAGCTCGGATGATGGATGCCAGCCGTGATATGGATATCACAGCTGTCGATGAGGTGATGAATCTGATGCTGACCGTGAAAAGCGGTTGGGATGCCATTCCTGTCGAGGAGCGCGATAAGGCCTTGGCTCAACAAAAGGTGGGCGGAACCGAATGAGTAATAACCGTTTGCCAGAATTAATCGCAACAGGTCAAAGATTACTGACCTTGTTCGACCAGGAGGATGTGCAAACGGCTGAACAGTTGATCGACCATTATCTCATTCTCCTTGATGCTGTTTTCCAGAATATCCCGCCACATGTGGTTCTTGACATAGATCACCAACAAGCATTGGTGCAGTTTCAAACCCTGCATGAGCGGATAGAACATGCAAAGAATCAGACGGAAGCAGCTTTGTGGAAATTTTCAAAAGCAGGTCGAGCATCTGATATGTACAAGCTGAACGCAGGTTAGGCATACATGGATATTAAACAAGAAATTACAAATATCGAGAGTGAGCTTGTTCGCCTTGAGAAGCAAAAGCAACAGGAAATTGCTATGTTGGAGGTATTGCCTGTTCGTTTTGCAATGAACATGGATGCCTTTAAAAAATTCATGCCAAGTATATATGATTTTTTTGAATCATATCAACCAGTACGGCCATTCCGTTTTTTTTGCAATGAAAATGGCATTCCAAATATATTGTGGCTTGATGAGCAAGTTTCGTTATACGGTGATGATCCATTCGCAGATGCTGAATCACAAATTGATGAAGTAATTGAACAAAGTATTTTGCAATGTATTGATTTTGCACCGCAATGGTATTTTGATGATCAAATACATATAAAATATAACAACGAAATATCAAAGCTGAAACAGCAATCAGCACTCGAAGGGTTATCACTCAAGAGTGCACTATCAATGGATATTCCATTATCCTTGATGTATGGAATAGGTTTGGGTTATCAACTTGGCTATTTATACGAGCGATGCAAAATAAAGAATTTGTTCGCCTTCGAACCAGATCTTGATATGTTTTATGCATCTTTATATTGTTTTGACTGGTGCTCTTTGCTGGATTATATGGAGCAAGAATCATTAAGCTTACATTTATTTATAGGGGTTGACGAAAAATTATTAGCAGCCGATATGATGGAAGCGCTTCATCGTAAAGGTGCATTCTGGTCTGCAGCATATTTCTCATTCTGCCATTATCATTCGCCAAAGTTGCATTCGCTTATTAACCAGGTGGAAAATGAGTTCTATCTGCTGCGTACGGGTTGGGGTTTTTTTGATGATAATGTCTTTGCTCTAGCTCATAGCCATACTCATCTGCAAGATGGCACACCATTTCTTCTGCGCCAACGTGACACATCTTCATCTGCAACCATACCTGTATTTGTTGTTGGAAACGGGCCATCGTTAGATCAGAGCATTGATTTTATTCGAGATCATCAACGTCAGGCTATTATCATTGCCTGTGGCACCGCAGTCAGCGCACTTTATAAAGCTGGGATCAAGCCAGATATTTATGTTGCTGTTGAGCGCACCAAAAGTTCAGCAGATTTTTTGCATATTCTGGATGCAGGGGCGTTTCTCAAGGATAGTGTTTTTTTAAGCGTGGATGTTATTCATCCTGAGTGCAAGACATTTTTCCGCAAAACCGGGTTAGCATTTAAACCCAATGAGCCTATGTATAAACTGCTGACCACTCACTTTGGTGAGCAGTTTGAATTTGATTCAATTGAGTATTCAAATCCATTTGTTGGGAATACCGGTCTTAATTACGCAGCGTTGCTTGGCTTCAAGGATATCTATCTATTTGGTATTGACAATGGGTATAAGTTTGCTGATAAGCATCACTCTAGTTTGAGCCTTTATTATAATGAAAAACAGGAGGCAAAATACCATCAAGATCTGAATGAGACATTCCCAGCTCGTGGTAACTTTGGTGGTGAAGTCCGTATCAATCATTTATTTGGTCTCTCTATTCATAATATGGCTCAGGTTTTAGAAAATAACCCTGAAATACGTTGTGTCAATAGTAGTGATGGTGCTTATGTTGCTGGTGCCGAACCTCGTCGGATTGAGCAAATCAATCCCACTTGGCCAGATTTTAATAAGCGAGTCTTCATTGATGATTTGCTATCACGTTGTTTCAAACCATTTAATGTAGCCAGTATTGATTTTCAATCGGCTATTAACGTGCCGTTTTTTAATGATGTAGTTAATAAGCTGCTTGATGATTGGAAAGTAGTTCCTCGTGAACGCAACACAATTCAATCGATGATGCAACGCCATCATGATTATCTGCTGTATTTGTTCATGAGTCGTGATAGCCATCTTTACCGTGTGCTTATAGGATCAATAAATTATTTCTATGCCAATATCATTAGTTTGATGATGGCTCATATAAATGACTCTGATGATGCGTTGACAGAAAAGTTAAATTCTACAATCACTATATTGGAACAGTTTTTTACTGATGCCAAAAACATTTATGCTGCCGCATTGGAAGGACATGATTCGGCTTATTTTATAGGGCTTGATGTATTTAAATCGCGTTGAATGTAATGTCTGCTGAATCGATAGTCATTCAATAATCGTGACAGGGGTCATGTTTTTATAAAAGCATGGTCCTTTTATATGACACTGACGTTATTTTATGTAGCTATGCTTGAGTTTAGTTTCTACGGGTATTGATAGTTGCGTACTCAACAAGGTTACCGTCTATATCGTGGCCATGACATCAACCAATGTTGTTATGGGCGCTCTCTTTCCAAGTCGCCAACGATCTTCACTGCGCTATTCAAGGCGTCTCTATCAAGAGTCAAAGGAATGTGGCCAATACCGGGCAGCAGGGTGACAGGCCAGGGGATGCCGAGGCGTCTTAACTCAGGTTCAAGTTGATCAGTTTGGAAGGCTTCGTCATTTGTGCCAGCGAGCACGGCGCAGGGGCGTTGCACATTGCGTATGTTTTGCTGGTAGTCACGCTCCGGCTGAAAGTTCGAAGCAAGGTTGAAGGAGTAGGAGGGGGTCAGCAGGGATTTCGCCTCATCATTGAGGGCAAAGTTCAGCACGGTCAGATGGTTGAGTGCGGAAATATGGAAACCGTTGAGGATGCTCAGGGCGATGAGGCGAGGCAAGCCGACACGCACCCAGCCACCGCTGTTGGGCCGGTAGTTGGCGGCGGTGGGGCCAAGATAGGGGGAGAGCAGCAGATAGCTCTCGAACAGGGTTTGTCGCGTGCTGCCAGCAACGCGCAGCACAAAGCCACCCCCTGACGAGAAGCCGACGAGAGTTGCAGGCTTGCCGGGAGCCACCGACTTGATGAAATCGTCCAGATCGTCCTCAAGCTGACCGATGTAGGCAATGGTGCCTTTGTTGCCTGATGCGCCATGGCCGCGAATATCGAGGGCGTAGGCGTCGTATCCCGCTTGCGAAAAGGCGCTCGCCATCTTGTGCATGCTTTGACTGCTGGCAGAAGAGCCGTGAACCAGTACCACGCTGCCCTTGACCTTGTTGTTCTTCGTATTGCCCTCTGCGCCATAGTGCCGATAGGCCAGCTGCGTGCCGTCACGCGCCGGGTATCTTGAGAGAGGTGGCATGTTGCTCCAGCCACTCCCCTTGAAAGGGTCGTTGATGCTGGCCATCGCCGGTGCCGGACTCGGCCCGCCAAACAGCAGAGCCGCGGCCAGCATGACCAGGGTCAGTGATATCAACCCCACAGCAAACAGCAATCCTGCGCTCATCCTTGCACCTCGTTTGATATCGACACGGGCGTTGCCCTAGTTCCGTGTATTCTGGCATGTCAGTCGTTCGAACCTATCAGATGGCACCCGGTCTGCCAAATGATGGAGTGAGACGATGAAAAACGGCCTGTGACCAAAAGGAAGTTCTTGGCCAGCCAATGGGCGGCGCCGTTGGCGAGTGCAGCAAGGAGTGGTGGCATCATGGCTTTTCAAACCCGGCGCGGGCTGGTAAAACGGTCTCTTTCCATAATTAAAAGAGATGAGAGGGTGGAGATGGACAATCCGATCCGTGTGGCCGTGATGGGCTGTAATGGTCGTATGGGCAAGGTGCTGCTGGAGGCCATCACCAACACCGATGGCGTAGTGGTCGGTGCCGCGCTGGAGCGGCCGGGTTCGGCGGTGATCGGCCTTGATGCCGGTGAGCTCAATGGGCTGGGCCATCTGGGCGTGGCCATCAGCGATAGTCTGGACAAGGTGCGCGATGAGTTTGATCTCATCATCGACTTCACCCGCCCCGAGGTGACCCTTGCCAATCTGGCCTTTGCGCTTGCCCACCACAAGCAGATGGTGATCGGCACCACCGGTTTTGACGATGCAGGCAAGGCCGCCCTGAAAGAGGCGGGCAAGCAGATCGGTATCGTGTTCGCCTCCAACTACTCGGTCGGCGTCAACCTGGTGTTCAAGCTGCTGGAGCAGGCCGCCAAGGTGATGGGGGATTACACCGACATCGAGATCATCGAGGGCCACCATCGCCACAAGGTGGATGCGCCATCCGGTACTGCCCTCTCCATGGGGGAAGTGGTCGCCAAAACCCTGGGCCGGGATCTCAAGGAGTGCGCCGTCTATGGTCGCGAGGGGATCACTGGCGAGCGGGATCGCAACACTATCGGCTTTGCCACCATTCGCGCCGGCGATCTGGTGGGGGAGCATACCGTCATGTTTGCCGATATCGGCGAGCGGGTGGAGATCAGCCACAAGGCCTCCAGCCGCCTGACCTTCGCCAACGGTGCTGTGCGGGCGGGCAAGTGGCTTGGTCAGCAGGGTGCCGGTCTTTATGACATGCAGGATGTGCTCAATCTCAAGTGATGCCTCTGAGCGGCACTTTCGTATTACTGCTACCCCAGTGAAAAACCCCGGCTTGCCGGGGTTTTTGCTGTCAGTTAGCCAGAGTCTGTGTAAAAAGACACGCTACCTGCAATTTTTAACTGAATGCCTTATAAATCACACTATTGCCTTATCCACCAGATTTTCCCTTCCTGAATGTCATCACCAGGTAACCGATTTGAGCATCTTTATGGCTGATGAAGCCATTTTTTTACACGGGCCGGAAAAGACTAAAAATTCAAACGCGGAAAAACGTTTTTCATTTTTCGTATTCACTCTTGTCATTATAAAAGCGTTAAATTTGTCATTAATGTTTTTTGTGTAAAAATAAAATCCATTGTTTTAATTGGCTTTTTTGTTTGTTTTTGTCGTTATCGCTGGCTTGATGTCATCTTTTGATGGTGGTTTTTTCTTTTCTTTCTCGGGAGGGGGTTGCAAAGCGATTGAGTGCATAGATAATGGGTAATGTTGCTTTTTTATTGAATTTAGATGCATTTCATCTGAGAAAAGACGTTGAAATGCCACTTTTTTTAAGTAGAATGCGCCCAATTTGCCAGAAATCTGCCGGGTTCGAGTCCTGTCCAAGACCGGAACCGAGCCCGCAACACCCAGGTAAATTGCTGAATTTAAAGCTAAATAACTGGAGGTTGTCTTGAATCACACTGCATTGCTAGTGCTGGAAGATGGAACTGTGTTCAAAGGCGTGTCGATAGGCGCCGAGGGATGTTCCGTTGGTGAAGTGGTTTTCAATACGTCGATGACGGGCTATCAGGAAATCCTCACCGATCCCTCTTATTCCCGTCAGATAGTCACCCTCACTTACCCCCATATAGGCAACACCGGCACCAACAGCGAAGATGAAGAGTCCAGTCAAATCCATGCTCAGGGATTGATCATCCGGGACCTTCCGATACTTGCCTCCAATTTCCGCAATCAGCAATCCCTCTCCGAATACCTCAAGTCTCACAACATCGTTGGCATCGCCGACATCGACACCCGTAAACTGACCCGCATCTTGCGCGAGAAAGGCGCTCAGGCTGGCTGCATTCTGGCTGGGAAACAGGTCGATGAAGCCTATGCTCTCGAACAGGCCCGCGCCTTCCCCGGTCTGAAGGGGATGGATCTGGCCAAAGAGGTGACGGTTGGTGAAGCGTACAACTGGACCGAAGGGAGCTGGCAGCTCGGCAAGGGGCACGTCACCCCGGATGCCGACCAGCTGAAATACCACGTGGTGGCCTACGACTTCGGCGTCAAGCGCAACATCCTGCGGATGCTGGTTGATCGTGGTTGCCGCCTGACCGTAGTCCCGGCCAAGACCCCGGCAGCCGAAGTACTGGCGCTGAACCCGGATGGCATCTTCCTCTCCAACGGCCCCGGCGACCCCGAGCCGTGCGACTACGCCATCGACGCCATCAAGGCTTTCCTTAATACCAACACGCCGGTGTTCGGCATCTGTCTGGGACACCAGCTGCTGGGTCTGGCCTCCGGCGCCAAGACGGTCAAGATGAAGTTTGGCCACCACGGCGCCAACCACCCGGTGAAGAGTCTGGACGACAACACTGTGATGATCACCGCCCAGAACCACGGTTTTGCGGTAGACGAGAACAGCCTGCCGGATTGCCTGCGCGCCACCCACGTCTCCCTGTTCGACGGGTCGCTGCAAGGCATCCATCGCACCGACCGTCCGGCCTTCAGCTTCCAGGGTCACCCCGAGGCGAGCCCGGGCCCGCACGATTGTGCCGGTCTCTTTGACCACTTTATTGAATTGATTAAGCAGTATCGCGCCTAAGGAATAGAGGAAAGAGTTTCATGCCAAAACGTAACGACCTTCAGAGCATCCTGATCCTCGGCGCCGGCCCCATCGTCATCGGCCAGGCCTGCGAATTTGACTACTCCGGCGCCCAGGCGTGCAAAGCCCTGCGCGAGGAGGGCTACCGCGTTATTCTGGTCAACTCCAACCCGGCCACCATCATGACCGACCCGGAGATGGCTGACGCCACCTACATCGAGCCCATCACCTGGGAAGTGGTGCGCGAAATCATCAAGAAAGAGCGCCCGGACGCCATCCTGCCCACCATGGGCGGCCAGACTGCGCTTAACTGCGCACTGGCACTGGAGAAGCATGGCGTGCTGGCCGAGTTCGGTGTCGAGATGATCGGTGCCACCGCCGACGCCATCGACAAGGCCGAAGACCGCTCCCGTTTTGACAAGGCGATGCGCAGCATTGGCCTGGAGTGCCCGCGTGCCGGTATCGCCCACAACATGGAAGAGGCGTGGGGCGTGCAGCAGATGGTCGGCTTCCCCTGCATCATCCGTCCCTCCTTTACCATGGGCGGCTCCGGCGGCGGCATCGCCTACAACACCGAAGAGTTCGTCGAGATCTGCGAGCGCGGTCTGGACTTGTCGCCGACCAAAGAGCTGCTCATCGACGAGTCGCTGATCGGCTGGAAAGAGTACGAGATGGAAGTGGTGCGGGATCGCAACGACAACTGCATCATCGTCTGCGCCATCGAAAACTTCGACCCCATGGGTATCCACACCGGTGACTCCATCACGGTCGCGCCAGCCCAGACGCTGACCGACAAGGAGTACCAGCTGATGCGCAACGCCTCCATGGCGGTGCTGCGCGAAATCGGCGTCGAGACCGGCGGTTCCAACGTCCAGTTCGGTATCAACCCGAAAGATGGCCGCATGGTCATTATCGAGATGAACCCGCGGGTGTCGCGCTCCTCCGCGCTGGCCTCCAAGGCGACTGGCTTCCCCATCGCCAAGATCGCCGCCAAGCTCGCCATCGGTTACACCCTCGACGAGCTGATGAACGACATCACCGGCGGTCGCACTCCGGCCTCCTTCGAGCCGGCCATCGACTACGTGGTCACCAAGGTGCCGCGCTTCAACTTTGAAAAATTCGCTGGTGCCAACGATCGTCTGACGACCCAGATGAAGTCGGTTGGTGAAGTGATGGCCATCGGCCGCAACTTCCAGGAGTCCCTGCACAAGGCCCTGCGCAGCCTCGAGACCGGCAAAACCGGCTTCGACCCCATGGTTGACCTCAATGCCCCGGACTCCCTGACCCGCATCCGTCACGAGCTGCAGGACGCCGGTAGCGACCGTATCTTCTACATCGCCGATGCATTCCGCGCCGGTCTCTCCATGGATGGCATCTTCAAGCTGACCAAGATTGACCCATGGTTCCTGGTACAGATTGAAGAGTTGGTGAAACTGGAAGAAGAGGTGAAAGAGCGCGGCATGGCCGGTCTCGATGCCGACTTCCTGCGCGCCCTCAAGCGTAAGGGCTTTGCCGATGCCCGTCTGGCCAAGATCCTCGGCGTGGCCGAAGGGGAAGTGCGCAAACTGCGTGCCCGCCACAACATCTTCCCGGTCTACAAGCGGGTCGATACCTGCGCGGCCGAGTTCGCCACCAACACCGCCTACATGTACTCCAGCTATGACGAGGAGTGCGAAGCGGCCCCGAGCAACCGCGACAAGATCATGATCATCGGCGGCGGCCCGAACCGTATCGGTCAGGGTATCGAGTTCGACTACTGCTGCGTGCACGCGGCGCTGGCCCTGCGCGAAGATGGCTACGAGACCATCATGGTCAACTGCAACCCGGAGACCGTCTCCACCGATTACGACACCTCGGATCGTCTCTACTTCGAGCCGGTGACCCTGGAAGACGTGCTGGAAATCGTGCGGGTCGAGCAGCCCAAGGGCGTCATCGTCCAGTACGGCGGCCAGACTCCGCTGAAACTGGCGCGGGCATTGGAAGCCAACGGCGTGCCGATCATCGGTACCAGCCCGGATGCCATCGACCGCGCCGAAGACCGCGAGCGCTTCCAGTCTGCCGTCGAGCGCCTCGGCCTCAAGCAGCCGGAAAACGGCACCGTCACCGCGCTGGAGCAGGCCGTGCTGCTGGCCGAGCGGATCACCTATCCGCTGGTGGTTCGCCCCTCCTACGTGCTGGGTGGCCGCGCGATGGAAATCGTCTATGACGAGCAGGATCTGCGTCGCTACTTCGCCGAGGCGGTGAGCGTCTCCAACGAATCGCCGGTACTGCTGGACCGCTTCCTGGACGATGCGACCGAGCTGGACGTGGATGCCATCTGCGACGGCACCGATGTAGTCATCGGCGGCATCATGGAGCACATCGAGCAGGCCGGCATTCACTCCGGTGACTCCGGCTGCTCTCTGCCTCCCTATACCTTGTCCAAGAAGATTCAGGACGAGATCCGCGAGCAGGTGCGCAAGCTGGCGCTGGAGCTCGGCGTTATCGGCCTGATGAACGTGCAGTTCGCTGTCAAGGGTGATGACATCTACCTCATCGAGGTGAACCCGCGTGCCGCCCGTACCGTGCCGTTTGTCTCCAAGGCGACCGGTGCTCCGCTGGCCAAGATTGCCGCCCGTGTGATGGCCGGTCAGTCGCTGCAAGAACAGGGCTTCACCAAAGAGATCATCCCGCCCTATTACTCGGTGAAAGAGGTGGTACTGCCGTTTGCCAAGTTCCCGGGGGTTGACCCGCTGCTGGGGCCAGAGATGCGCTCTACCGGTGAGGTAATGGGTGTGGGCAGCAGCTTTGCCGAGGCCTATGCCAAGGCGCAGCTGGGGGCCAACCACGCCGTACCGAAAGAGGGTCGTGCCCTCTTGTCAGTGCGTCACAGCGACAAGGCGCAGGTGGTCGACTTGGCCGCCAAGCTGCTGGAGCTGGGTTACGAGCTGGATGCCACTCACGGCACTGCAGTTGCGCTGGGCGAGGCGAGCATCAACCCGCGCCTGGTCAACAAGGTGCATGAAGGTCGCCCGCACATTCTGGATCGCATCAAGAATGGCGAGTACACCTACATCGTCAACACCGCCGAAGGGCGGGTGGCGATCCAGGACTCCAAGCAGCTGCGTCGCGCTGCCTTGCAGAACAAGGTGGCGTATACCACCACCATGAATGAGGCGTTTGCCACCTGCATGGCCATCAGCGTGGATGCCACCGCCAACGTCAACTCGGTGCAGGAGCTGCACCAGAAGGTGAAAAACCGCTAAGAGTTTGCAGCGGGCATCAGCCCGACTTGCCAGACGACCAACCCCCGCCAGCGATGGCGGGGGTTTCTTTTTATCTGTCGCTAAGCGTTCGGTTTGGGCCGGGTGAGCCATTGAGGAAGGTCATGACTTCCGCATCGCAGACAACGGATGGCGCGTGGGGCGGCAAAATCTGGCAAGGGGAGGGGATGGTGCGAGCGCGGGTTTCAACTGCAGCAGGCAATCCTCTACAATGGCCCCACTTTGCTTGTCAGTGCAGTGCCAGCGGTGCTGCCTGTAGGGCCTACAAAAAATGGACATGCTTATGACCGCTTTGCCTTCCTGTCGTCTTCTTGCCTTATGCTCTGCCTTGCTGCTGGCCGGTTGTGCCAGTGATCCCGCCTCCGCGCCCACCAAAGAGGCGAGCGTGAGCAACCCCAAAACGACGCCTGCCATGCAGCCGCGCAAACCTGCGGATATGAAGAGCCGCATCGTGCGCTTCTTGCCCCGTCAGGTGCCGGACAAACAGGGGTGGGCCAACGATGTGGTGACGGCGCTCACCACCCAGGGGGTGACGGTCAATGATCACAACGTCTGTAGCGTGCTGGCGGTGGCGGAGCAGGAAGCCACTTATCAGGCCGACCCTGTGGTGCCGGGCCTTGGCAAGATCGCCTGGAAAGAGATCAACTCACGGGCAGCCAAGCTGCTGATCCCCGAATTTATGGTGCGGGCCGCGCTCTCCATCAACTCGCCCACCGGCAAGAGCTATGCCGAGCGCATCGACAAGTTGCGTACCGAGCGGGAGATGAGTGAAATCTTCGAAGACATGATCAGCATGCTGCCGATGGGCAAGACGCTGTTTGGCAACCTCAACCCGGTGCATACCGGCGGCCCGATGCAGGTGAGCATCGCCTTTGCCGAGGCCAACGCTCGCGGTTACCCCTATCCAATCAAGGACTCCATCCGCCACGAAGTCTTTACCCGTCGCGGCGGCATCTGGTTTGGCACCAAACATATCTTCGGTTATCCCGCCGACTACCCGGATACCCTCTACCGCTTTGCCGACTTCAACGCCGGCTGGTATGCCAGTCGCAATGCCGCTTTTCAGGCCGCCGTCAGCCGTTTGAGTGGCAAAACTCTGGCGCTGGACGGGGATCTGATCCGCTATGACTCGGATCTGCCGGGTAACACCGAGCTTGCCGTCTACACCCTCGCCAACCGGGTCAATATGAGCAAACAGGCGATCCACCAGAGCCTGCGCAAAGGGGATACCGCCGAATTTGCCGAGACCGATCTCTACCATCGCATCTTTACCCTGGCCGACAAGCAAGCGGGCAAGCGACTGCCCCGCGCCATCCTGCCCGGCATACAGCTAAAGAGCCCGAAAATCACCCGCAACCTCACCACCGCCTGGTTTGCCAAGCGGGTGGATGACAGAGAGCAACGCTGCGTGCGGCAGATGGCGACGATTCGCTGACTGCCGATGGGGGTCGTCATGTATTGATAAAGTAAGGGCGCTTTGAGCGCCCTTACTTTATTGAACTTTGATGATTTCGCTTCGCCACAGAGGCATATTCCAAGTTCCTCCCGGCGTAATGAGTCGACACATCCCGGTAGTACTTCGCTCGGTGAGTTTAAATGTCTCGCCATTCCACCCCCAGCTTTCGCTTTCCCAACAATCCCCCAGACCGCGAGCCTTCATCGAAGATGTGATCTCTCCATGCATGTAGCCGGTGGCAGATGATGTGACCAAGCGGGCACGCTTGAGATCAAGTTGGTTGTTGGTAAGAAGATAGGCATAAGTTTGATTGTACGAGCTCATATTGCAGGGCATCTCGATCAGCAGTTGTGCCTTACTGAGTCGATAGACTATGCCAAGTGATGGGTAATCTTGCCACGAGCAATAGTTGTCCCCCTTTTGCGCATCGAGCCATTGACCTATGGCGTTGAATTCATCGCCGGTCAGTGCTCGCTCACTGTTCTCCGGGACTTGGGGAACACGAATAAGTGGTACGGGGTGGGAGGGCGGAACCAGTGACGCGGCGTTGGTGCCAGGTTTGACGAAGGCGGTTTCTGTACCAATCCGCCCCTGAAATTCATCCATTTTGAGCAGTACTGCTGTGGCGCCAGAGCCTGAGAGTGACCAGCGATGGGAAGGCTCAGCAGTAAACTCTACGATACTGCTGCCTTTGATGGCGCTTACCAGTGGTATTAATGCTGTAGCTGGTAGTTGGTAGTAGTCACTTTTCTGATCATAACGGGCTGTTCCGACGATGTTGCCGTCAATAAGCATTGTCAGTGGTGATGTAATTGGTCTCTCTTGAGCATCATCCATGATCGAGACTGCCAAGTTGCCACTGAGTCCACCGTTAGGGCCGCCTTCTCGCGTTAGCAGCACCGAGATACCTCCAGACTCGGAACTATAACCGGCGGCCCTGCAGGTCCGAGTATTGTCGCAGGCGATCTCCCAGTCTTTATGGGCAAAATAGAGGGCTTCGGGTTGTGTGGCCAGTATGGTGGCCAGGAGGGTAGATATAAGCATAGATGGATTCCAGTGAGAACTTTAAAGAGCATACCATGGCTCTTATGTCGCTTTGACCGTCATCTAGCTTGTATCCGCTTGTCGGCGCTCTGCGTGCTCACAATGAAAGTAATCAAGGCGTGGTAGACCCTCAGGGGGAGGTCGGTAGGGTAATGTCTCTGGGTAGATAGAGCTCCCGCTTGTCGAGAAAGAGCCGGATGCCCAAGTTGATAAATGCTTCCCCAACCATCCCTTTGAACTTGGGCGTTTTGATCAGGGTGGCAATCAACAACAGGGGCAGCAGATACCAGAACTGGCCCAGCAGAACCGCAATAACGGGAGTGAAGTCCATTTCACATTTATCCAGTCAGTGAATTAGAGGGGATTCATGGCCTCTGGCCAGAGGAAATAGGGGCCAAATTTGGGGCTCATTCTAAACTCCCCTCCTTCCTCCTTGCCTTTGGCTGTGAGGTAATGCTTGCTGTCACGCAGCTCAAGCAAGCCGTGAGTCACCATTTTTTCCAACAACTCATTGGTTTTGATCCCCCACTTTTGCGCCAGTTTGGATGAGGTCAGTTTTTCAGTGGCTGACTCATTTTCGTTAGCAGAAGGCTGTTGGGTTTCGGCTTCACTGACAACCCGTTCAAGTGATATGCGGACTTCATCACTGACTCGAATAATTCGTTGGGCCTCATCATAGGCATCTCGGTAAAGGTCATGATCTTCCGAGCGCTGGATCAATACCCCCATCTCGTTGTTATTGACCTGACTGAACTCGTAGAGATTGAGGCTGGTGACAATGCATATCTCTTCATTGAGATAGCACTTGGCATGGAGGTTTTTGCAAAAGCTAGTGCGGATATAGGTGAGCTCTTTGAGCCAGCTGATCTCTTCCGGTTGCAGCTCGCTTTTGCCATAGACGATCCGCACATCGATCTTGAGGCGGTTCTTGTCGGTGAGCAGCTCCTTGATCCTGTCGTTGAGCTTGAGGAAGGGGCTGATCAGGATCAGACGCTCTTTGGCATCTTTGATTAGTTCTTCAAGAAAATAGTTGGTTGCGCTGGTATTCAAAAACTTGGCCATGGCAAAAATCTCTATCCCTGTGGTGTAACTGGTGGCGCAAATACTTGGCTGGCGCTCGGCAGGCCATCTCCATTCCGGGCGCCGTGATCACCCAGCCAGTGCGGCTGGCAATCGACATCGTGGCTCTATGTGGATGATGGGGGCCAAACTGAGCCATTCTACCCATTCCATCAAAAGGAATATGTGACAGATTGCACTAACTCTGTGACAAGGCTGGATTTTTCGGGGCGGGCTGTGGTTGATGGTAAATCTCAGGTGCAAAAAAGCCCCTTGGCGGGCCTGGGTGTCTGGCAAGGCCTGTGTCGGGATTATCAATCGAACAGGATACGGCGCTGTGGCTCGGTTCGACCTGATTGCCATCGATTGGCAGGCACAAAATAACGACTCAGAAACTCATGGCCAACCCGATGGAATAACCGCTGGTGTTGTGGCTGAACATATAGCGGGCAACCAGCCGGGTACGGGTGACTATGATGTCGTATTTGCTGCTGTCCAGTTCCAGACCGGCGCCGATAGAGTTGAGGGAGTCAAAGCCAAGCAACCCTCGCTGCTCCCCCAGATATGCGGTATGGGCCCCCTCCAGTACATAGCGCACCGGTCTGTCGAGCAAAGTCCAGTCAAATACCGGGGCCCGGCGGCGCAGATAGAGACCGAGGTTCTCCGCCTCGGCGTGACCACGGACGCTGGTTGAGGTACCGCCAAAGCTTTGCAGGTGCTGGTAGGAGTAGCGCACTTCAACATCGATATCCTGCGTCTTTGAAAAGAGCTCGTAGTCGAGCATCAGCGAGCCACCCAGTCCGTACATATTGAGCTGCCCACCATCGAGAAAATCCAGCGAGTAGCCCTTGGTGCGCTCCAGCAGCCAGTTGCCGATCCGCAGATCGCTGGCCATGGTACCGAGCGAGACGTTGGCGATGGGGCGCAGCACCCAGTGGCCACCGCGCGGGTCTTCATGGAGGGCGATATCCCAGCCGATCCCGCCAGAGGCGGTCAGGCTGTTCCATTTGGTCGGGAGGGTGCGGCTCTCGGTGCCGTTGCTCACCACAAACTGGGGATCGTAGCGGCTAAAGCCGATCGCCCCTTCCAGATAGATGGGCACGGCTTCACTCATGGTGGCGCCGCCACCGATCTGGGTCATGTTGAGGGCGGCAGATTGATTGGTGCCGCTGCCGATATCGAGGTTGCTGGCGGTGATGTCGGGCACCACGGTGAAGGTCATCAGCGAGAGCACCGCATTGGCGCGCTCCTGTGCCCACTCCTGCTTCTGTGTTGCGGCCTTGACGGCGCTGCCGGATAGCGCCAGCAGCATTGGCAACAACATCTGCAATAAAGAGAAGCAAGAGCGGTGCATGAGTGTGGTTCCCAATAAGCGGCGTCTGATTGCCCTGGCTTTACTGTAGCGAGCTTCCCGCCGGTTGGCACGGAGCAAAGAGGGGGGAATAAACGCCGCTTGCGGTCGGTTGCCGCTGGGGGCAAGCCTTTGCCACACCAACGGCACGCCTTTGCAGTTTGTCGCTAAAGCTTGGCCTCTTGCTGCCGATATCTCTTGTGAGATCGTGTGGAGGACAAGCAATTGAACGCTTGGGTGTTGGGGTTGGTCAGCATATCCGTGAGTATGCAGTTACAGGCTGGGGTCACCGAATTTGGTGCCGGTCTGGATCAATCCGTCTGGCGTTTGACCTCCGATACACAGATTGAGTGTCGCCTCGAGCACCCCATTCCCAACTGGGGAACGGGGGCTTTTGTCAGTCGTGCCGGTCGCAAGATCAACCTCGACTTCGAGCTCAAGGGCAAGCGGCCACAGGCCCAGACCCAGACGGTGAGCCTTGGCATCATGCCGCCGGTATGGCGCCCGGGGATCGCCGGGCGAGAAGTGAGCCAGCTGCGCTTCTATCAGCAGTTCGATGGGCTGGTAGAGGGGCAAACCGCCTGGACCATGCTCGACGAACTGGAGGGGGGGCGGATGCCGACCTTCCAGTATCGGGACTGGTATCGCCAGAACCGCGCGGTGCGTGTGTCCCTCTCGTCGGTCAACTTTCGAGTCAAATATCAGGCCTTTATAGACTGCCTGAGCGGGCTCTTGCCCTACAGCTTCAACGACATCGCCTTTAGCGTGCTCACCTACGACAAAAACAGCGATCAGCTCTCCATCCCATCCAAGCGGCGGCTGGCGATGATCAGCGAGTTTATCAAGGCGGACAAGAGCATTGATGTGGTGGTGATCGATGCCTACAGCGACAGCTATGGCGGCCGCTGGCCGAACCTGAAACTCTCTGAGAAACGGGCCGATGCCATCAAGAAGGTGTTTGTCGATCTGGGGATCGATCCCGGCAAGATCTCGGTGGAGGGGCATGGCGAGAAGCAGCACGTCGCCTCCAACGAAACCGAACAGGGGCGTGCCAAGAACCGGCGGGTGGTGATCAGCATGGGGCGCAATGGCGAGATCTAGTGCTGTCCCTGGTCAGAGAAGCATTAAAAAGAGCGCATCTGCGCTCTTTTTTGATCCTGCCATTCGGCAGCGGGAGTCGGGTAGTTTAGAAGCTGTCACCCAGGCCAGTACCGGCATCTTTCTTGGCGATCAGTTCAATCTTGTAACCGTCCGGATCTTCGACGAAGGCGATGACGGTGGTGCCACCCTTGACCGGGCCCGGCTCACGAGTGATCTTGGCACCGGCGGCGCGCAGTGCGTCGCAGGTGGCATAGATGTCGTCCGCTTCCAGCGCGATATGGCCGTAGGCGGAGCCCAGTTCGTACTCGCTCACCCCCCAGTTGTAGGTCAGCTCGATCACCGCTTCATCCTTCTCGTCACCGTAGCCAACGAAGGCCAGGGTGTACTTGTACTCGCTGTTCTCGCTCTTGCGCAGCAGCTTCATGCCAAGGACACGGGTGTAGAAGTCGATGGAGCGTTGCAGATCGCCGACACGCAGCATGGTATGCAGAATTCTCATTGCTCAGTTCTCCGGGTTGGTGATGTGTACTGCTTTCAATCTCGGTTGCGAGGCTATCAGCTGTCGGGATAGACCTTCTCTTTGTACTCGCACAAGTCCTCGATGATACAAGAACCACAACGGGGCTTGCGAGCCAGACAGGTGTAACGTCCGTGCAGGATGAGCCAGTGGTGGACATCCAGCTTGAACTCGGCGGGCACTACCTTGAGCAGCTTCTCCTCCACCTGATCCACGTTCTTGCCTACCGCAAAGCCGGTGCGGTTCGATACCCGGAAGATATGGGTATCGACAGCGATGGTGGGCCAGCCAAAGGCGGTGTTGAGGACCACGTTGGCGGTCTTGCGGCCGACGCCGGGCAGGGCTTCCAGCGCTTCGCGATTCTCTGGTACCTCGCCGCCGTGGCGCTCCAGCAAGATGGCGCAGGTCTTGATGACGTTCTCGGCCTTGGTGTTGAAGAGGCCAATGGTCTTGATGTACTCCTTGAGCCCGTCCACCCCGAGATCCAGCATCGCTTGCGGGGTGTTGGCCACCGGATAGAGCTTGTCGGTCGCCTTGTTGACGCTGACATCGGTCGCCTGTGCCGAGAGTAACACGGCAATCAAAAGCTCGAACGGCGAGTTGAAGTTGAGCTCTGTGGTGGGGTGGGGGTTGTTTTCCCGCAGCCGCTCCAGGATCTCTCTGCGTTTCTGGTTGTTCATGCCTTGCGTCCGATCATAGCTCGGTCGCCCGGACGCGGGCCGGGGCAACGTTGCAGTGGGCTACGGTAGCGGCCTGTTTGCGGTCCCGCCAGTCGTTGATGGCATTCTTGGCGGCGATCAGCAGCCCCAGCCCGATAAAGCCGCCCGGCGGCAAAATCGCCAGCAACAGGCTGGCATCGGCGTGGAACAGCTCGATGCGCAGGGATTTGGCCCACTCGCCCAGCAGCAGCTCGGCACCATCAAACAGGGTACCCATGCCGATGATCTCGCGCATGCCGCCCAGTACCAGCAGCACCAGGGTAAAGCCAAGGCCCATCATCAGGCCATCGAGGGCCGCCAGCAGCGGCGGATTCTTGGAGGCATACGCCTCGGCGCGGCCGATGATGACGCAGTTGGTGACGATGAGGGCGATAAAGATGCCGAGCGCCTGATAGAGGCCATAGGTGTAGGCGTTCATCAACAGCTGCACGCTGGTCACCAGCGAGGCGATGATCATCACATAGACCGGGATGCGAATATCCTTCGGCACCCAGTTGCGCACCAGCGAGACGGCGAGGTTGGAGCAGACCAGCACCGCCATGGTGGCAAGGCCCAGCCCCAGCGCATTGGTAAAGGTGGAGGAGACGGCGAGGGTCGGGCAAAGCCCCAGCACCTGCACCAGCGAGGGGTTGTTCTTCCACAGCCCCTGACTCATCAGCTCCTTGAGCTCGCCCTTGCGGCTTTCCAGCTCGGCAATAGGGGCAGCGCCCGTTTCAATCTGTTCCATCTGGTTCATGATGGCTCGACTCCGTTAGTTCGCCGCCGGACAAGCCGGGGCGTTGCTGAGCAGTTCGGGTTGCTCCTGCTGCAGTTTAAGCAGGTTTTTCACCGCCTTGACCACGGCTCGCGGGGTGATGGTGGCGCCGGTAAAGGCATCGAACTCGCCGCCATCCTTCTTCACCGCCCACTGGGGCTCGTTGTCATGGGTCAGGAATTTTCCGGCAAAGCTGTTGATCCAGTCCGATTTCTTCAGCTCGATCTTGTCACCAAGGCCCGGGGTCTCGTTGTGAGCGAGCACGCGTACGGCGGTGATGGTGCCCTTGGCATCAAAGCCCGCCACGATGCGGATCGCCCCGCTGTAACCATCCGGCGCGATCGCCTCCAGCGCATAGCCGGTCACCACGCCATTTTTGCTGGCGGTATAGAGGGCCTGCGGCTGATCACTGCCGAGATACTTCCTGCTGGTCACCTGCTTGCAGCTGGCCACCAGATCGTTGTCATAGCTCCCCTCCGGCAGCAATACCGAGAGGGTCTGCTGTTTCTCCAGCTGTTGCTGGTGGGCGATTTTATCCTTGGTCAGCTCGTTGGTCAGTACCACCAGCGCGGTACAGCCCAGCGCGAACATCGCCAGAATAAGGCCGTTCTTGCGCATGCTCTTTAACATGTCCGGGCTCCGTCAGCTGTGATGGGGGAAAAGGGCAGAAACATCATAGGCGACGGGCTCCATACACTTTCGGGCGAGTCAGGCTGTCGATAAAGGGTACGCAAAGGTTGGCCAGCAGCACGGCGAAGGCGAAGGCATCCGGGTAGCCGCCAAAGCGGCGAATGATGTAGACCAGCACCCCGATCAGCACGCCATAGACCAGCCGGCCGCGCGGTGTGGTGCAGGCGCTGACCGGATCGGTGGCGATAAAGAAGGCCCCCAGCATGGTGGCGCCGCTAAAGAGATGGAACATGGGCGTGGCGGTCGCATCCGGGCTCACCAGATAGCCGAGGGTCGCCGCCGCCAGCAGGGCACCGAGAATCGCGGTGGGAATGCGCCAGTTGATCACCTTCTGTTGCAGCAGGAAGAGGCCACCCAGCAGGTTGCCGAGGTTGACCCAGCTCCAGCCGATGCCGCCCCAACCCTCGAATAGCGGGCCGCTCAGGATCTCGCCGGTGGTGAGCCCCTGAGTCAGGCCGGTTTTCAGGGTATCGAGCGGAGTCGCCATGGTGAGACCATCCACCCCCTGCTTGAGCTGGGCCATGCTGTAGCCGTCGAGGCTAAAGCCGGTGAAGATCACCGACGCCGCATCACCAAAACCGAGGCTGTAGGCGCGCACGCTCTCCGGCGGCAGCCAGCTGGTCATCTGCACCGGGAAAGAGACCAGCAGCAGCACATAGGCGACCATGGCGGGGTTGAACAGGTTCTGGCCCAGTCCGCCGTAAAGGTGTTTGGCGACAATGATGGCAAAGGCCGTGCCCACCACCAGCATCCACCACGGCAGCAGCGGCGGCAGGGAGAGACCGATCAGCACGGCGGTGAGCGCCGCACTGCCATCCATCAGGGCAGGCTTGATGGCGCGGCCACGGAGCTTGAGCACCAGCGCCTCGCACGCCAGCGCGGTCACCAACGCCAGCAGGATCTGGATAAAGGAGCCCCAGCCGAAGAACCAGGTCTGGGCCAGCAAGCCCGGCACACAGGCCAGGATCACCAGCAGCATCAGGGTTCGGGTCTGTTTGCGGTTATGGGCAAACGGCGCAGTCGCAATATTGAACATGAGTCTGTCGGTTACCTTGTGGTTGTTCGGTCGGCTGACGGTGCATCTTCAGCGGCGATCTCTGCGGCTCTGGCCGCCTCTACCGCCAGCTTCTTCGCCTTGGCGCGGGCCACCGCGGCTGCAATGGCCGCTTTTTTCGGATCAACCGGGGCATCAGCCACAGGGTTGCTCGCTTCAGGAGCCTCAGCTACGGCAAGTGGTTGCTCACTGCTGGCTGCATCGCTTTGCATCGGCTCGGCCGATACGCGCTCACCCTCAGTTCCGGCCCTGTCTACCTGAGTGCTGGCACTCTCTACCTCAGCACTGGTATTTGCGCTCTGCTGGGCCAGCTTTTTGGCCTTGGCTCGGGCGATGGCTGCGGCGATAGCGGCTTTCTTGGGATCGACCGCTTCGCTTGCTGCCGTATCGCTGTGGCTGGTGGTTACTTCGCTCTTGGCTAGCGTCTCGTCTCGGGTCTGCGCGCTTGCAGCTGGCTCACTCTGCGCACCTTCAGCACCGGCACTCTCGCCCTGCTGGGCCAGCTTTTTGGCCTTGGCACGGGCGATGGCAGCAGCAATTGCCGCCTTCTTGGGATCGACCGCTTCGCTGGCAGCAGATGGCGCATCGCTTTGGGTTGCAGCAGTTTCGTTGGTGCCAGCAGTTGCTGTCAGATCGCCCTCAGGGCTGTCGCTCTGCTGGGCCGCCTTTTTGGCCTTGGCGCGGGCGATGGCAGCAGCAATTGCAGCTTTCTTGGGATCTGCGGGTGCATCGCCTTGCGTGCCTGCGTCGGCTACCGCGCTGTTATCTGCGCTTACCGGTTCACCATTCGCCTCGGCCTTTTTGGCCTTGGCTCGGGCAATGGCGGCGGCAATCGCCGCTTTTTTCGGATCAACCTCAGCCTTTTGCTGATCAGCATCTACCGCAGGCGCAGTAACGGTTTCGGCTGTAGCAGGCTCGGCGCTATCGCCAGCCTGAGCGGCTTTCTTGGCCTTGGCGCGCGCCAGTGCGGCGGCGATGGCAGCTTTTTTGGGATCGCTGGCGGGGTCAACCGCCTCGGTGGATTGGGGCGCTGCGGCGGCAGTGTCGCTGTTTGCGATCTCCGCCAGCTTGGCGGCGCGGCGCGCTTCCGCTTCCCGTTTGCGGGCTTCGCGGGCGGCGATCACGGCGCTGTTGTCAGGCAAGCCCTCGGCGGTGGTGGCAATGGCAGTGATGGGGGCATCCTGTTTGGCCTTGATACGGGCCAGTGCCGCTGCCACCGGATCTTCCCCGCCTGCGGCCGTCATGGTCTGACGACGCTGGGCAGCGGCTTCGGCATGGCGCGCTTCGCGGGCCGCTTTCTCCCGCTCGAAACGGGCCTGCTTGGCCTCGAAACGCTGCTTGGCGCGCTCGGCCTTCTCGGCCTCGGCACGGGCTTCGCGAATGTCGTCTTTGGCGATCTTGTAGTACTGCACCAGCGGGATCTCGCTTGGGCAGACCCAGGCGCAGGCGCCGCACTCGATGCAGTCCATCAGGTTGAGCTTCTCGGCCTTGTCATACTCCTTGGCCCGGCTGTACCAGTAGAGCTCTTGCGGCAGCAGGGTGGCCGGGCAGGCATCGGCGCAGGCGCTGCAACGGATGCAGGCCTGCTCCGGGCCGGGTGCGGGTAGTTCGGCTTGCGTCGGCGCGAGCAGACAGTTGGTCGCCTTGACCACCGGCACCATGGCGTGGGGCAGGGTAAAGCCCATCATGGGGCCACCCATGATCACCCGCTGATCCGCTTCCGGTTGCAGCTCGAAACGCTGCAGCAGCCAGCGCACCGGCGTACCGAGGCGCACCCAGGCGTTGCCGGGTTTCTTGAAGCTGTCGCCGGTAAGGGTGACGATCCGCTCGATCAGCGGCTCGCCGTCGATAATGGCGCGCTTGATGGCAAACACGGTGGCCACGTTAAGCACCATGATGCCGATATCGACCGCGCGGCCGCCTTTGGGCACCTGACGACCGGTCAGCAGCTCGATGGTCTGCTTGGCACCGCCCGAGGGGTACTTGGTCGGCACCGTTTTGACCAGCACATCCTCGTCTGTGGCGTGACGGGTCAGCTCGGTGATCGCCTCGGGCTTGTTGTCTTCCACCCCGATCAGGGTGAGTTTCGGTTTGAGCAGGTGCTTGAGCACCCGAATGCCATCCATGATCTCGTCGGCGTACTGCTGCATCAGCCGATCGTCGGTGGTGATGTAGGGTTCGCACTCCAGCCCGTTGACGATCAGGATCTCGGTGAGCTGGCCGCGGCCATCGAGCTTGCTGTGAGTGGGGAAGACGGCGCCGCCAAGACCGGCAATGCCCGCCTGCTGGATGCGCTCGAGCAGTTCGCCCCGCTCCAGATTCCAGTAATCGGGTTTGCCGTCGAGCTCGCCCCACTCATCCTCGCCATCGGGGGTGAGGATGACGCAGAGATCGTCAAGCCCCGAAGGGTGGGCGACCGTGTGGTTGGCAATCTCGGTGATGGTGCCCGAGGTGGAGGCGTGCACCGGCACCACCCGCCCTCTGGCGTAACGGGTCAGCGGCTGACCCTTCTTGACCTTGTCACCCACCTGCACCAGCAGGTCGCCAGCGGCACCTGCGTGCTGGCGCACCGGAATGATGAGGCGCGGCGGCAGACCGGCCTGCTCGACCGGGCTCTGGCTCGATTGCAGTTTGTTGTCGGCGGGGTGAATACCACCGTGAAAGTCCCAGATATTCCCGGCTTTGATGCGTTCAAGTAAAGACTGCATGGTTACTCCACCAACCTGACCGGAATCTTGCCCGGAACCTGCACGTTATTGAGATCCCACTTCCAGTTATCGACCGTGGTGGGCACCGGGATCATCTCGATGCAGTCGGTCGGGCAGGGATCGACACAGAGATCGCAACCGGTGCACTCGCTGGCAATCACGGTATGCATCGCCTTGGTGGCGCCGACGATGGCGTCCACCGGGCAGGCCTGAATGCACTTGGTGCAGCCGATGCACTGATCTTCGTGGATAAAGGCGACCTTTTTGACCGGTACTGCGGCCTCGTCACTGCCGCCCAGCGGCTGGGGTTCGACCCCCATCAGGTCGGCAATCTTGCGCATGGTGGCCTCGCCACCGGGTACGCACTTGTTGATCTGATCGCCGCCCGCAACCGCCTCGGCGTAGGGTTTGCAGCCGGGATAGCCGCACTGGCCACACTGGGTCTGGGGCAGCAGGGCATCGAGCTGATCGACGATGGGGTCCGCTTCCACATGAAACTTGACGGCGGCAAAGCCCAGGATAATCCCGAACGCCAGCGCCAGCAGGGTCAGCACCAGAATGGCAAAAAGAATATGGATCATGGTTATATCTTGATGAGGCCGGTAAAGCCCATAAAGGCCAGAGACATCAGACCGGCGGTGATCATGGCAATGGAGACCCCGCGAAACGGCGCGGGCACATCGGCGGCGACCAGACGCTCGCGCATGGCGGCAAACAGGATCAGCACCAGCGAGAAGCCGGTGGCGGCGCCAAAGCCGTAGATCACGCTCTGCACGAAGTCATGACGCTCGTTGATGCTCAGCAGCGCTACCCCGAGCACCGCGCAGTTGGTGGTGATGAGGGGCAGGAAGATCCCCAGCAGGCGGTAGAGGGTCGGGCTGCTCTTGCGCACCACCATCTCGGTAAACTGCACCACCACGGCGATCACCAGAATAAAGGCGAGGGTGCGCAGATAGGCGATCTCCAGCGGTACCAGAATGTAGTGCTCCACCAGATAGGAGCAGGCACTGGCCAGGGTCATCACGAAGGTGGTGGCGAGCCCCATGCCGATGGCGGTTTCCAGCTTGCCCGAGACCCCCATAAAGGGGCAGAGGCCGAGGAATTTCACCAGCACGAAGTTGTTAACCAGCACTGTGCCGATCAATAAAAGCAGGTATTCAGTCATCGAAGGTCGGGTATCCGGTTTGAAGGCCGCAACATTATCTGATGTTAGGACACGTTAAACAACCGCAAGGCCGCATGGTTATTAGTCAAATGGCCAATATCAGCGTGGATCTGTGCGAGATCTCGTCGGCTTTTTCGCCACTCATCGCGGTTAGCCAATCGCGAGCTTGGCTGCCTCTTTCCACATAAAAGGCGGCATTGGGGTCATTAGGCGCCATTTGATGTTCATCGGTTGGCTGCCGCTGCGGGATACGTACTCCACCTCACCAAAGTTCACAAAGCCAAGGGTGCGGCCAAATTCATCTTTGCTCTGCTCACGAACGAACAAAAACAAGCGCTTACCCTCTGCTCTGTGGTTTATGTAACTCAGCCCCTTACCCCGCTCTGGGCGAGCGCTGTTTTGGCTCTGCCAATGAAACAGCGACTCGTTGATGGCGTAATCGTGATAACGGGTAGTGGGGGAGAAGTGCTGCTCCGTTTTGTTCAAGGTAACGAACAGCAACTCGATATTTTGCTCTGCGATGACATAGACCCCTTCGCGAGCCGTGGGTTGCTGCGCGAAGGTGGTCGCGCCAAAGCCAACCAGTACCTGCTCTCTGGCATAACGGGCATGCAGTTGCAGTGGATTGCCGGGAAGGTCAGGCATGGCCAGTTGCTCGTGTTGCACCCGGTTGATCAGCATGGGCAACAGATCTGCAAGCTCGGCCCTCAACTCTGGTTGATTGAGTTGTTTCAGGCTGTGCGCCAAGGAGCTAAAGCCGGCGTTGGATCCGCTTTGTTGCCAGAAGTCGTAATGGCACATCAAAGCCATCCGCTCATCGTGCTCAGCCGTTAAGGTAAAGGCGCTTTCCACCAAGGTTTGTAAGAAGTTCAAATAATGGAGCGCATCGCAACCCAATAGCCGGGTTTTGATGGCCCGGGTGTAGAGGGTCGACAGCTTCTCATCGCTCATTTCAGAAACAGTGTGGTTGCGGGCCTGTTTGACCAAGGTGCTCCAATTGCTGCGCTTGTAGATCTCCTCAAGGCTGATGTGAGGGTAGAACTTCAAAAAGTTCGCCAGTGTCAGCGGTAAATCGCAATCTTGTGAGAAACGGCGGATCAGGCCCATGAGGCGCGAGGTATTGAGAGTCGCCTTCTTGATATTGCTCAGAATTAACTCTTGGGTCTGTTTTGAGAGTTCGATACGGCAACCCAATGGGGCATGGGGAAAGCCTTGTTTGATTTCGTGGCTGATCGCTTTATTGGTTTTACCCACCAGAGCCCGGAATTTCTGGGCAAAGTCATACTCCGCGCGAGCATTGCCAACAAAATCCAACACGGTACAGCACTCTTTATCGTTCGCCAGCCGCAGGCCCCGCCCTAATTGCTGCAAGAAAATAGTGAGGCTTTCCGTTGGCCGTAAAAACAGCAAGGTATCGACTTCTGGGATATCAACACCTTCGTTGAAGATGTCTACCACGCAGAGAATATTGATAACGCCGGTACGCAAATCCTGTTGTTTGCTATGACGCTCGTCTCGGTTATCGCTGGTGAGGATGTCAGCCTTGATGCCCTTCAATAAAAATGCCTTGCGCATAAAGTCGGCATGTTCACGGCTCACACAAAATGCCAGCGCTTTGATCTTGGTAATATCGGTGACGATCTCATAGAGACTCTGGACTATTTTCTGCACCCGCTGTTGATTATGGGTGTAGATATTGGTGAGCTCGGTGATGTCATAACGACCATTTTTCCAAGTCACTTGGCGCAAGTCAGTATCATCATCGATACCAAAATATTGGAACGGACAGAGATGGCGACGATTGATGGCCTCTGGCAAGCGGATCTCCGCTGCGATGACACCACAAAAATCAGCGAGAATATCGCCGCCATCATGGCGCTCTGGCGTTGCGGTTAATCCCAACAGAATGTGAGGTTCAAAGGCGGCGAGCAGACCACGATAACTGACCGCAGCAATATGGTGAACCTCATCGATGACGATGTAATCAAAATAGTCTGGGCTAAGACGTAAATTAGCCAGCTGGTTATTCAAGGATTGCACCGAGGCAAATAGCTGACGGTAGTGAGTAGGCACGGCACCGCCGACCAAGAGTTCGCCAAAATTGGATTGCTTGAGCACACCGCGGTACGAGGCTAATGCTTGGCGCAAGATCTCCTCTTTGTGGGCGACAAACAGGAACTTTGCGTCGGGTTTGGTTTTCAGAAAACGCGCAAAATCAAAAGCGGAGATCAGGGTTTTCCCTGTACCGGTGGCCGCAACCACCAAGTTACGGAAGCGCTGGTGTAAAGTGCGCTCCATCGCCAATTGCTCAAGGATCTCCTGTTGATGGGGAAACGGCGCGATATCAAAGAAATAGGCCGGGTTATTTTTGTCCCCATCCCCACGGGCCTCTTGCAGGGCATGTTGTAATTTCTTGCGGCTTTCGAGCTTGCCATCGAACAGCTCAAAATCATCGGATTCCCAATAGGTCTCAAAGGTACTCAGGGATTTCTCGATAATATGAGGGATCTCTTGCGAGGTGATTTTTAGGTTCCACTCCAAGCCACTGGTGAGGGCAGAGTGAGAGAGATTGGATGAACCTATATAGCCGGTATGAAAGCCGGTATTTCGGCAAAAGAGATAACTCTTGGCATGCAACCGCTCGCGCTGGGTGTTATAGCTGAGTTTGACTTCGGTATTGGGGAGGTTGGCTAAAAATTCAACTGCCTTGGCGTCGGTTGCCCCCATATAAGAGGTAGTAATTACTTTTAATTGGCGGCCGCTGCGGGTGAACTCTTCCAGCTCATGACGGAAAATACGGATACCTGCCCATTTGATAAATGAGACCAGCCAGCAGATGCTATCTGCAGATAATATCTCCCGTTTAATCTCCGACTCCATCGACAAACCCGCATTGCTGCCGCAGAACAGCTCACTTTGTGTCAGTCCGGTCAGAGGGAAAATATCTTCGGCATATTGCTTTAAATTGGCTGAGATGGGGTTATCTAACTGGTAGAGCGCGGTCAGAATTTTACCCTGACTATCGATGAGGTTCTCGCCAATAAAGTCAGGGTCTTGGGTGCGATCCTTTAGCCAAAGCAATAACTGGTTAGCCAGCTCAATCTGCCGTTGCAGCTGATCCTCTCCAGTAACCGAACCCACCGCATATTCCAAAACCCGGCTCAGAAATCTGGATAACCAAACTGCTGCTTCGGCAGGCTCAAGTTGGCGTTCCCCTACGTAAAAGCGCTCGCGGTCGAGTCGAGATGTCAGCAGTTGAGTAATGAGCTGTTCATAAATACCGCATTGTTGCATCGCGCTCTGACCTTGCATGAAATAGGGGACGAGGCTGACAAGAGTACCATTTTTTGTAGCGAAATCAGTAAGCTGTTATTCCTATAGGTATTTATTGGCGCTGATGTTGGGAGCCCAAATAAAGGGGGAGCTAATGCCTCTCTTTGCGCGCCATACCACAGTCGCGGGTGGTTTGGCCCGGTATGATGGAGGGGCTAGCAGGGCGTTCCTGTATCTGTGATGTCTATGGCAAACGAGCGGGGATGCAGCTGGCAAGGCGGACAGCCGGGTTGGCTGGCTGCATGTTTATCACCACCGGCAGCCTTGCCGGCATCAGCACCAGGAGGGAATCATGATCAGCCATATCGACCATCTGGTATTGACGGTAAGTGATATCGAGCGCGCCGTGGCGTTTTACTGCTCGGTGCTCAATATGGAGGCCATCACCTTCGGCGCGGGGCGCCGGGCGGTGGGGTTTGGCAACCAGAAGATCAATCTGCAACTGCTTGGGCAGGAGCCGCGCAACCGGGCGCAGGTGGGGTCGGGGGATGTCTGCCTTATCACCCGCTGGCCGCTGGAGCAGGTGATGACTCAGCTTGCCTGCCACGGGGTGGAGATTGTCGAGGGGCCGGTGACCAAAAGCGGGGCTTGCGGGGCCATCGAGTCCATCTACTTCCTCGACCCGGACCAGAACCTGATCGAGATAAGTCGCTACCCCTGAGTCCGCCGCGGCAGAGGGGAGTTGGGTTGGCGTATCAACCGCTGGCCCCGGCCGCTGGTCGGGGCGCATCTTTTCCTCGTGTGTTTCTCTTGGTGCGCCCCGCGCTCGTCATTGCCTGCGTCTTTGCTGGCCGTGAAATCGGTTAACCCTGTTTGCCCCATCACCCCTGATGCGGGGCTTGGCGCTGTGAGCTGGCCCGCAATTGTGTCGCCGGTGCGCCGGAGTTGGCGATAATCCGGCGTGCTGTGGCGGGCGATGTGGTAATGTGTCGCACTTTTTTGCCGGATGGGCCGGCATTGGCCTCGTTGAAATTGGAGCCGTATGCAAAAAATCGACGTAGTGGAGAGGGTGATGCCGCAGATCATGTGTCCGGCATGGCCGACGCACGCAACCGTACAACAGGATGGGGTTCAGCCCCTCTGGCAGGTGACTCATGCTGGCTAACGAATCCATGCGCCTGAACAAATACATCAGCGAGAGCGGCATTTGCTCGCGCCGCGAGGCCGACCGCTTTATCGAGCAGGGCCACGTCTTTATCAACGGCAAGCGGGCCGGGATCGGCGATCAGGTGCAGGTTGGCGATCTGGTCAAGGTCAACGGTCAGGTGATCGAGCCGCGCGAGGCGGACAGTCTGGTGCTGATCGCCCTCAACAAGCCGGTGGGTATCGTCAGTACCACAGAGGCGGGCGAGAAGGACAACATCGTCGATTTCGTCAACCACAGCACCCGGGTCTTTCCCATCGGGCGTCTCGACAAGGATTCGCAGGGGCTGATTTTCCTCACCAACCACGGCGATCTGGTCAACAAGATCCTGCGGGCGGGTAACGATCACGAGAAAGAGTATCTGGTGACCGTCGACAAGCCGGTGACCGACGAGTTTGTGCGCGGCATGGCGGCCGGGGTGCCGATCCTCGGTACTGTGACCAAGAAGTGCAAGGTGAAGAAAGAGGCGCCGTTCGTCTTCCGCATCACCCTGGTGCAGGGGCTGAATCGCCAGATCCGCCGCATGTGCGAGCACTTCGGTTTTGAAGTGACCAAGCTCGAGCGCATCCGCATCATGAACGTCAGCCTCAAGGGACTGCCGGTGGGCGAGTGGCGCGATCTGACCGACGACGAGCTGATCGATCTGTTCAAGCTGATTGAGGACTCCTCCTCCGAAGTGAAACCGGCCAAAGGCGACAAACCCAAGGCGGCCAAGGCTCCTGCGGCGCCAAGCGCCAAGCCGGGGCAGGGCAAGAAGCCGCGCCGCGATGATGATCACGAGATTGGCGGTCGTCCCAATGTGCCGGGCCCGGAAGCCTTCGAGAAGAAGCTGCCGGTGGGCAAGGGTGGCGCGGGCAAAGGTGCTGCCAACAAGGGCGGCGCAGGCAAAGGGGCACCCAAGGGTGGCAAACCGGCCGCAGGCAAGCCGCGCACCGCTAACAGCGGACGGCAGAAGAAGGGGCGCTGAGTTACTCCCCTGAGCGGCGTCAGCCTAACTTGTCATCCCCAACACTTTTATCTCCAACACACCGGCCTCAGGCCGGTGTGTTGCTTTGGGCCGCAGCGCTGGCCGGGAGGGGGGCTGAAAGGGTTGGCTCGCTGGCGGTCGTTAACCCCATGACGCGAGGGTAGTGGCGCGGGTCGAGGCGCAGCACCAGCAGGCTCATCAGCAGCAATCCCCCCAGCTGCCACTGCCAGGCGGCGGCGAAGTCGCCCATATAGTGATAGAGCCGCGCCGCCACCCAGGGGCCGGTGGCAGCCAGCATAAAGCCAAACCCCTGCATCAGGGCGCTCAGGGTGCCGGCGCTGCGCGGGTCGGGCAGGTGATCGAGCGCAATCACCATGATCAGCGAAAAACTGCCGCCCAGACCGGCGCCGCACAGCATGCACCAGAGAATCGGGGCACTGGCTGGCGCCAGCCAGAGGCCGCCAAATCCCGCCAGCTGCATGGCGATGGCAAGGCCCATCCACGGTCGCCGATCCAGACTGCGCGCCGCCAGCAGCGGCAGGCCGAGGCCGCTGGCGGTCTGCGCCAGTGCCAGCCAGGCGACCAGCTCGCCCGCCTGTGCGGCGCTCCACCCTTGCGCCATATAGGCGGGGGCCAGCCAGGCCACCACTATGCCGTAACCGCTGTTGATGATGCCAAAGCAGACGATCAGCAACCAGCTGCGGGGCAAGGTGATCAGCCGCTGTTTGCCGTGGGAAATGGCGACCGCCGTGGCCCGTGGCAGACGCACTTTCCACCCTAGCCAGACGAGGGCCAGCAGCACCGGCAGGCTCCAGAGCGCCAGTGCCCGCGACCAGTCGAGGCTCGCCGCCAGCCGTGGCGTGAGACTGGCGCCGAGCGCCCCGCCCCCCATCATGCAGGCAGAGAAGATCCCCATCACCAGCGGCACCTTGTGGGCGAAGGCCTGCTTGATAAGGGCGGGCAGCACCCCTTGCACCAGTGCCGACCCCAATCCACAAAGCGCCGCGCTGGCGATCAGCAGGGCGCCGCTTTGGGCATCGAAGCGCATAGCGCTGCCAATGCCGAGTAGCAGCAGGGCGGCCCCCAGCAGTTGGCGCGCACTGGTGCGCCGACGCAGGCTGGGGGTGAGCAGCACGCCAATTCCGATCAGCCAGAGCGGCAGCAGGGTGAGCCAGGCGAGGGTATCCATCCCGAGCGACAGGGCGCGGCCAATCTCGCCGCTCAGCGGGCCGATAGCGGTAAGAAAGGGGCGCAGGTTCAGGCCAATCAGGATCACCAGCACCAGCAGGGCGGTCTGGCCTGCGGGTTGATCCGCATTTTGTTGATTCATTGGGTGCAGTTTCCGGTTCTGGGAGAAACAGGGCGCATTCGGGACGCGGAGTCATCGGGGCTGAACATGGCAGATCACCGTCAAAGGAGGCAAAAGCGCCAGCCTAGCGGGCTCGAAAGTCATTTGGAAATTAAATGATAGAATGGACTTCAGTGGTTTTGTAAATGGAGTGCCCCATGCTGGATCCCCTGTTATTGCGCAGTTTTGTCGCCATTATCGACACCGGCAGCTTTACCCGCGCCGGTGAACGGGTCCATCTGACCCAATCCACCATCAGCCAGCAGATCCGCCGCCTTGAGCAGCAGCTCGGCTGCCCACTGCTGGATCGCTCCGGTCGTCAGGTGGTGGCGACGGCGGAAGGAGAAAAATTGCTGGGGCTGGCCCGCCGCATTCTGGCGCTACTGGCGCAGGCCGAGGAGCAGGTGAGCGAGGGGAGCATATCGCTCAGCCTAGGGGTGCCGGAGGATTTTGCCGCAGGCGCCATCACCCCTGTGCTGGCCGCCTTTGCCCGCGACTACCCCGAGGTGCGGCTGGAGGTGGAGAGCGGCCTGAGCCACGAGATCTGGCAGCGCTTCGAGGCGGGGGAGCTGGATCTGGCGCTGGTCAAGCAGACTCGCGGGCAGGGTTCGCCCCTTGCCAGCTGGCGCGAGCCGCTGGTGTGGGTCGACAGTCGCGACTGGCCCGCACGGGAACGGGATCCCCTGCCGCTGGTGGTATTCCCGAGCGAAGGGCTCTATCGGCGGCAGATGACCGATGCGCTCGATGGCCTCGGTCGGCGTTGGCGTATTGCCTATGTCAGCGCCAGCCTTGCCAGCTTGCAGGGGGCGGTGAGCGCGGGGATCGGGGTGAGCTTGCTGCCCAAACGGCTGATGCCCGCCGATCAGCTGGCCCTGATCCAGTGGCCCAGGGTGGCGCCGGTGGAGCTGGCGCTCCATGCCGGGGGAAGCGGGAGCGAGCCGCTCACCCGCTTGAGCGCGGCCCTGATCGCCCTTTGTGACGAGGTGATGGGGCCGCAGTGAGTGGCTATGTGGTGAAAAACTGAAGTCGGAAAGATAAAACGGGGGGGATCAGTGATCCTTCCCCTCCGCCAGCTTGCGCTCGTAATCCTGTTTCACGATGGCCAGCGCCGCCAGTACCAGCTCGGGGGCCAGCTGGTTGGTTTCCAGCAGTTCAATCAGATCCACCGCGAGTTTCACCTCGGGTGGGGCAGTTTCCAGTGACATGGGCAGGGTTCCGGTTGCGGGAAGAGGGGGGATTATACAGGGGCGCCGCCGTTGGCCGAAAGCGCCCGCTCTGTCGGGCTGTGAGGCATGAAGGTCAGAGATGTTGACGCATCTCCTTGTCGATCTCCTCGCGCAGGGCAATCAGCTTTTTGGCGTACTGCTGCAACTGCAGTTCGCTCTCGCTCACCGGTTGCCACTGGGGCACCGGGGTCGGTTTGCCCTGCTCATCCATCGCTACGAAGATGATGATGCAGTGGGTGGTCTTGTGGCGCTCGGTCTCGGTGGGGTGGCGGCTGTAGACATCCACCGCCAGATGCATGCTGGTGGTGCCGGTGTGGATCACCTGGGCGTGAACCTCTACCAGCTGGCCAATCTGGATGGGGCGCAAAAAGCGGATCCCCCCCACATAGACGGTCACTGCATAGCCGCCGCACCAGCCAGCGGCGCAGGCATAGCCCGCCTGATCGATCCACTTCATCACCATGCCGCCGTGGACCTTGCCGCCGAAATTGACGTCGGAGGGTTCGGCCAGAAATTGCAGGGTCAGTTCGCGATTGGGCACAGTCACATCCTTATTGCCTGAAGAGTTTCCCAGAGCTTTGCCCCATCGGCCTGCCCGGTCAAGGGTTCATCCCCGATTCAGGGGGGTGGGGTCACTATCTGGCTCTATTCATCCCGATTTCACTTTTTTGACCCACAGGAGTGACACCATGAAACAGATGCTGGAACAGTTGCTGGGGGCTGGCAAAGGTTGGCTCAACGAAGGCGGAGACAAGCGCAAGGGGCAGATGCAGGGAGCGCTGGCCGGTGGTGCGCTCGGTCTGCTGCTGGGCAATAAAAAAGTGCGCAAATATGGCGGCAAGGCCGCTGCCGTGGGCGGCGCCGCAGCCCTTGGCGGGTTGGCCTACAAGCTCTATCAGGATTGGCAGGCCCAGCAGGCGGCGCCCGCCCAGCCCACTCATCCCATCAGCGGGCTGGAAGGTAATGCGCTGGATGCCCGCGCGGCGCTTTTGGTGCGCGCCATGGTGGCCGCGGCCCGGGCCGATGGCCATATCGACGGCGCCGAGCGCCAGAAAATTCAGGAGTACCTGACCGAACAGGGCCAGAGCGATGTCGCCCGCTGGATTGACGCCGAGCTGGCCCGTCCCCTCGATCCCCACGCGCTGGCGCGGGAAGTGACCGATATGGAGCTGGCCACCGAGGTCTATCTCGCCTCCCTGCTCGCCATCGAGGTGGATCACTTTATGGAGCGCGGCTATCTCGACGAACTGGCGCGCGCCCTCAAACTCGATGACAACCTCAAGGGCAGCATCGAGCGGCAGGTGGCCCAGCTTAACGCCCCCGCCTGATACCCCTCATCGCCATGGATTGCCGATAACGCCCCGCTCAAGGGGCGTTGTTGTTTCTGCTGCCCGTCAAAAGATGCGGATGAGCCTATTTGGAATGCGGGGCACAGCCCCTAAGATGGCGCAGGACCATCACCATTTTTGCAAGGAGCAACCGTTGGAGATACGCAAGGCGACCGAACTGGATATCGACGCGATTGTCGAGCTGAACCGGCAGATAGGAGAGCTCCACCATCAGCACTATCCCGAAGTGTTCAGCCCCCCTTCGCCAGAGGAACGGGGGTTCTTATTGAGCGCCATCGGCGCGGAAGGGCGTCTATTCTGCGTTGCCGAGCAGGATGGCATGGTGGTGGGCTTTTTGACGGCGCGGATCGACATCAATGAGAGCGTGCCGTTTCTCAGCAAGCTGCCTATCTGCCGGATCGGCTCGGTGGTGGTGGATGAGCAGCACCGTTCTCGCGGGATTGGCAAGGCGCTGATCGCCCATTGCGATGAGTGGGCCAAGGCCCGTGATGCTCAGCAAATCCGGCTGGAGGTGATGGTCTTCAACGAGCGCGCCAAAGCCCTCTACGCGTCGCTGGGCTTCAAGGTGCAGTCGCAGATCATGGCCAGATAACCAGTTTCTGATGGCGAGCCAAGGCGCGTCACTCCCCAACTACACAGGCCCGTTACGGGCCTTTGTTCGTTTCGCCAGCGGCTCTTTGCCACGTCATTTTTCACCGAGTTGCGCAGCGATCAGCGCCGCCAGCCGGGTGAGCGCCTGCTCCAGCTGCTCGCTCCAGGGATGGGAGCTATTGAGGCGCAAGCAGTGGTTGTGTTGTCCCTGACTGGAAAAGAGTGCGCCGGGGGCCACTGAAAAACCGCTGCCCAGAGCCTTGGCGTGCAGGGCGCGGCTGTCAAAATGGGCAGGCAGCGCCAGCCAGAGAAAGTAGCCGCCATCGGGGGAGGAGATCCGTACCTCGTCCGGCAACAGCCGTTGCAGGGCCGCCCGCATCTGCTGCTGGCGCTGGGCCAGGGTGTAGCGCAGGCGGCGAAAGTGGGCATCGACCCCGCCTTGGCGCAGCATCTCGGCCAGCGCCAGCTGGCTCGGTACATTGGTGGAGAGGGTGGACATCAGCTGCAGCCGCTGTACCCGCTCGGCATGAGGCCCCGCCACCACCCAGCCGACCCGAAAGCCCGGCGCCAGACATTTGGAAAAGGAGCTGCAGAGCAGGCTGTCGCCACGCTGATCCCAGTGGCGGATCGGCTTGGGGCGCTCGCGGCCAAAGTAGACCTCCGCATAGACGTCATCCTCCACCAGCGGCACCCCGTGGCTGTTGAGCAGTGCCATCAGCCCCTGTTTGTGTGCATCGGGCATGGTGTGGCCGAGCGGGTGCTGCACATTGCCCATCAGCCAGCACGCCTTGACCGGCATTTGGCTGAGGGCGTCTTCCAATAGCGCCAGATCGATGCCCACCCCCGGAATGACCGGGATCTCCACCGCCTTGAGTTTCAGCCGCTCGATGGCCTGCAGGGCGCCATAGAAGGTGGGGGACTCCACCACCACCCAGTCACCGGGCTCGGTCAGCACCTGCAGGCTGAGGGAGAGCGCCTCCATGGCGCCTGTGGTAATGATGATCTCCTGCGGATTGACCGCCACCCCGTCGCTGGCGTAACGCTGGGCGATGGCGCGGCGCAGCGCTTCGTTGCCGGGGGGCAGGTCGGCCACCGTGCTGAAGGGATCGAGTTTGCGCATACAGCTGGCCAGGGCCCGCCCGAGCTGGGGATGTGGGAACAGGGTCGGATCGGCCACCGACATGCCAAGGGGCACCAGTGCCCGCGATTTGCTCGCCTGCAACACCTCGAACACCAGATCGTTGATATCCACCGAGCCGCTGTAGTGGGTCTGGCTCGGCGTGTGCTGCACGACCTGTGGTGAGGCGGCTTTGACGTAGTAGCCGGACTGGGGGCGGGCGAGGATCCGCCCCTGACTCTCCAGCAGTTGATAGGCCTGCAACACCGTCATGGGGCTGAGCCCATGGGTCTTGCAGCTCTGGCGAATTGAGGGGATGCGCTCCCCCGGTTGCCAGATGCCATCGTCGATCTGGCTTTGCAGGCGGTCGGCCAACTGCTGGTAAAGGGACATGATCTGGATCAACTGTTATAGGTGTAATTCAATATAACTGCATCTGTTATAGGTGTCATGCTCCGTGATGTACTTGTCACGCACGAAACGTGCAAGGCAAATACAACAAAAGAGAGTGACGCATGATCAATCCGGATGACGTGGTCAGCCTGTCTCGCCTGCAATTTGGCGCCACGGCCCTGTTCCACTTCCTGTTTGTGCCCCTCACGCTGGGGCTGTCCTGGATCCTGGTGATCGCCGAGTCGGCTTATGTGATGACCGGCAAGGTGATCTATCAGGACATCACCCGCTTCTGGGGCAAACTGTTTGGCATCAACTTCGTCATGGGGGTCACCACGGGGATCACCATGGAGTTTCAGTTCGGCACCAACTGGGCTTACTACTCCCACTATGTGGGGGACATCTTCGGTACCCCGCTGGCCATCGAGGGGCTGATGGCCTTCTTCCTCGAATCGACCCTGGTGGGGCTCTTCTTCTTCGGCTGGGACAAGCTCTCCCGCGGCAAGCACCTGCTGGTGACCATGCTGGTGGCGCTCGGCTCCAACCTCTCGGCGCTCTGGATCCTGATCGGTAACGGCTGGATGCAAAACCCGGTGGGGGCCGAGTTCAACCTGCTGACCCAGCGCATGGAGCTGGTGGATATCGCCGCCGTGCTGTTCAACCCGGTGGCGCAGGTGAAGTTCGTTCACACCGTTGCGGCGGGCTATGTGGCCGCCTCCATGTTTGTGATGGGGGTGAGCAGCTGGTATCTGCTGCGCAAGACGGAAGTGCAGTTTGCCCTGCGCTCCTTCGCCATCGCCTCCGGCTTCGGGCTGGCGGCCATCCTCTCGGTCATTGTGCTCGGGGATGAGTCGGGCTATCGCACCGGCGAGGTGCAGAAGGTCAAGCTCGCCGCCATCGAGGCGGAGTGGGAGACCGAGCCAGCGCCGGCTTCCTTTACCCTGTTCGGCTTCCCGGATCAGCAGGGAGAGACCACCCACGCCGCCATCAAGATCCCGTATCTGATGGGGATCATCGCCACCCGCTCTATCGACGAGGCGGTGACCGGCCTCAAGGATATCAAGGAGCAGAACGAGGCGCGCATTCGTAGCGGTATGGTGGCGGCCGAGGCCCTCGACCAGATCCGGCAGGGCGCTGACAGCCCGGCCAACCGCGCCCGCTTCGAGCAGCACGGCAAGGATCTCGGCTACGGCATGCTGCTAACCCCCTATGCCAGCAATATCGCCAAGGCGGGGGAGGCGGAGATCGCCAAAGCGGTCGATGACTCCATCCCGCCGGTGGCACCGCTGTTCTGGGGCTTTCGGGTGATGGTGGGGCTTGGCGTCACCATGCTGGGGCTGATGGTGGTGAGCTTTGTTCAGCTCTGCCGCAACCGGCTGCAAGACTCGCCACGGCTGCTCAAGACCCTGCTCTGGAGCATTCCGCTGCCCTGGATTGCCATCGAGGCGGGCTGGCTGGTGGCCGAGCTCGGCCGTCAACCCTGGACCATCAGCGATGTGCTGCCGGTCTCGGCCTCGGTCTCTTTGCTTCAGCCGGGCCAACTCTGGTTCAGCCTCATCGCCATCTGTTCCATCTACACCCTGTTGCTGGTGGTGGAGCTGTTCCTGTTGCGCCATGTGATCCGCAAGGGGCCCGCCATTCTCCATACCGGCCGCTACAGCGGTGAACAACCCGAACTTGCGAGGATCGCCTGATGGATTACGCAACCCTGAAACTCATCTGGTGGGCGCTGGTGCTCTTCATGATGGTCGGTTTTATCGTGATGGATGGCTTCGATCTCGGCATCGCCATGCTGCTGCCGGTGGTGTCGAAAGATGACGACGACCGCCGTCTGGTGATCAACAGTGTTGGGCCGGTGTGGGAGGGCAATCAGGTGTGGCTGATTGCCGGTGCCGGTGCCCTGTTCGCCGCCTGGCCGCTGGTTTATGCCGCAGCTTTCTCGGGGCTCTACATCCCCATGGTGGTGCTGCTGCTCGGGCTCTTTCTGCGTCCGGTCGGTTTTGACTATCGCAGCAAGCTGGCCGATCCGGTGTGGCGCCACTGGTGGGATCGGGCGCTGGTGGCCGGTGGCCTGATACCGGCGCTCATCCTCGGTGCGGCTATCGGTCTGGTGATGGAGGGGCTGCCGTTTCGCTTCGACACGGCGCTGCGTCTGCACTACGGCGCGTTCGACTTCCACTGGGGCTGGCTGCTCTCGGTGCTGGCCACTGCCATCAGCCTGTTGCTGCTGCACGGCGCCGGTTTTCTGCAAGCCAAGGTGACCGGCACCCCTGCGCTGCGCGCACGGGGGATCGCCATCCTGCTGGCCCCGCTGGTGACCCTCTGCTATCTGCTGGCCGGCTGGCATCTGGTGGATCTGCAAGGGTTTCAGCTGACCGGTGTCGGCACACAACCCTTTGACCCCAATGCTGCCATCAGCCCGCTGATGAAGGGGGTGATCCCCCACGCCGGAGGCTGGCTGCGCAACTATTTTGACTATCCGCTGCTGTGGCTGGTGCCGATCATCGGGGCGCTGGCGCCGCTGGTGAGCGGGATTGCCTCCTGGCTGGAGCGGGGCCGGATTGCGCTGCTGGCTAGCGCCATCGCCTGCGCCGCCATGCTCTGCTCGGTGGCCATCGCCCTGTTCCCCTTCGTGCTGCCCTCATCCCTCGATGCGGTCAGCAGCCTGACCCTGTGGGACAGCACCTCCAGCTACAAGACCCTGGCCATCATGTTCGGCCTCGTGCTGGTGCTGATGCCGGTCAACCTGGGCTACACCGGCTGGGTCTATCGGGTGGTGCGCGGCAAGCTCGACCGTGCCCGCATCAAGCGCGACAGCCATCAACTCTACTGACCTCAAGGGATCTGCTATGTGGTACTTCACCTGGATTTTGGGCCTCGGATTCGCCCTGCTGCTGGGCCTGTGCAACCTGCTCTGGCTGGAAGCGCGTTGGCAGGCGGACGAACGGGACGGCAACTGACGGCGGGGGCTCGCGCCCCTCCCGATGGCCGGTGGCTGGCGTTCACTCGTCGCCATCGGCCATCTCTCTCCCCTTCTTTAAACGACACACACGACACACTTTCAACCGACAACCAACCGACAGGTAATTGTGATGAAACAGAGATTGAAAGCGGTGGCGCTGGCCATCGGGTGCGCGCTCACCGTCGCCCCGGCCTGTGCCGAGCCGGTACAACTGACTCCACTGGATAAAACCTTCACCCTGCAGGTGCTCGGCAGTGGCGGCCCCATCTCCGACGACCTGCGCGCCTCCTCCAGCGAGGTGATCTGGTGGAAAGGGAAATCCCGCATCCTGATCGATGCCGGTGGCGGCGTCTACCTGCGCTTCGGCCAGGCGGGGGCCAAGCTCGAAGAGGTCGATTTTATCGGCATCACCCACTTTCACACCGACCATGTGACCGACCTGCCCGCCCTGCTCAAAGGGGCCTATTTCTTCGAGCGCAGCGATCCACTGGATCTGGCGGGGCCCGAGGCGGGTTCGGCCTTCCCCAGCATGAGCGGCTACTTTGATGCCCTCTTCAACAAAGACAAGGGCGCTTATGCCTACCTGAGCGGCTTCAAGGATGGCACCGATGGCCTCTTCCCCATCACTCTCCATGATGTGCCCTACCAGAGCCCGCAGCCTCACACCGTCTATCAGCAGGATGGGCTGACCATCACCGCGCTCGGCATCCCTCACGGTGACGTGCCCTGTCTGGCCTATCGCATCGAGAGCGCCGAGGGGACCATCGTTATCTCGGCGGATCAGAACGGCAGCAACCCGGCCTTTGTGCCGTTTGCCAAGGGGGCCGACATTCTGGTGATGCCGCTCGCCATCCACGAAGGGGCCGACCCGGTCTCCGCCTCGCTCCATGCCAAGCCATCTGTGGTGGCCAAGATTGCCGCCGAGGTGAACCCCAAGCTGCTGGTGCTCAACCACTGGATGGGGGTTGGCCTCAATCACAAGAAAGAGGCGATGGCCATCGTCAAACAGCAGTTCCACGGCCAGATCGTGGCCGCCCGCGATCTCTCCAGCTACCCCGTTTCATCCGTCAAGGAGTCCGCCCATGAGTAACTCAAACAGCAACAAAACCACCGGCAAACTGACCCTATCCATCGCCATGACCAGCCTGATTGCCCTGACACCGGGGCTGGCGCTGGCGGCCACCCCGGGCGATGCGCCGGTCAAGGCCGCCCCCAGCGAACAGCACGGCGGCAAGTGCGCGGCGGGCAAGTGCGGCACCGAGAAGCGCTTCGAAAAACAGGCTTTAGACAGCGACCCGCAGGGGCGACTGGTGCGCGCCCGCGATGGCAAGTGTGGCGTGGCGGGTGAGGGGATTGATGGCGACAGATCCAGCAAGGGCAGCAAGATGACGGAGGGGGTATGCGGCCAATAAGCTCCCGCAGTCGGGGGATCGGGCTGCGTCAGGAGCATCTGGATGCGCTCTGCGTCGGCCCCGTCCGCCCCGGCATCGACTTTCTCGAACTGGCGCCGGAGAACTGGATGGCCATCGGCGGCGCCAAGCGGGCGCAGCTGCATCAGCTGGCCGAGCGTTACCCGCTGGTGGCCCACGGCCTCAGCCTCTCTCTCGGCGATTGTCAGCCCCTCAACCGCACCCTGCTCAGCCAGATCCGCACCTTTCTGGATGAGTTCGGTATCGGGATCTACAGCGAGCACCTGAGCTTTTCCCGCGACCAACAGGGGTATCTTTACGAACTGCTACCGGTGCCGCGTCAGTGGGAGAACATCCCCTATCTGGCCGAGCGGATCGCGCAGGTGCAGGAGGCGCTGGCCCGCCCGCTGGTGCTGGAAAATATCTCCTACTACCACGGCTATGACCACGAGATGCCGGAGGAGGATTTTCTCGCCGAGCTGGTGGCGCGCAGCGGCTGCGAGCTGCTGCTCGATATCAACAACGTCTTTGTGAACAGCCGCAACCACGGTTACTGCCCCAAACGGATGATCGCCGGGCTGCCGAGCAATGCGATCCGCTATTTCCATATCGCCGGTCATCTGGAAGAGGCGGATGGCACCTTGCTGGATACCCATGGCAAACCGGTGTGCGAGGAGGTGGTGGCGCTGGCCCGTTATACGGTGCAGACCCACGGTTTGCGTCCCCTGTTGCTGGAGCGGGATCACCATCTGCCACCTCTGGCAGAGCTGGAGGCTGAGCTGGCGCGGGTGCACGGCGCCTGTTGCGAGGCGATCGACAGTCAGGTGCGGGAGGTGCGCTATGGATAGACAGTTATCACTGATCACTGCGCCCAAAACGGCGCCGCAGCGGATGCAGCAGCAGACCGCCTGGCTGGCGAGCCGGGTGCGGCTGCCGCAGGATGGCATCGCCAGCCACTATGCCCGCAGCGTGCGCGCCAATGTGGAGTCGGTGCTGGAGAGCGCTTTTCCGCTCACCCACGCTCACTGGGCACCGGTGGACAGGTGGCAACTGGTGGAGGGCTTTGTCATCGCGCACGGCGCCGAGGCCCCCGAGTTTCACCATATCGCCACCGAGTTTGTCCGCTATGTGCAGCATCGCCACAGTGAGTGCTCTCTCAACTGGCCCAGGCAGCGGCTGGCGCTGCTGGAGTACGAGTGGGCCTGCCTCTGTGTCGAGATTGATGAAGGGGTAGTGCCGCAAGTTATATCGGGGGTTGAGGTGACGGCGGAGAGTTCGTTTGTGCTCAATCCTACCCTGCAACTGCTGGAGCTCCCCTTTGCCATTCGTCGCAGCGGCGTGGTGCCGACCCGGCAGGGCAGCCACTTCTATGGCCTGTTTCGCAGCCCGGATCATCAGGTGGTGACCCAGAGCTTGCGCGAATGGGATGTGGCGCTGATCCAATCGCTGCAACAACAACCGGGGATCACCCAAGCCGCGTTCCTGCAACAGGTGCAACAGGTTCGCCGCGACTTTGATCTGATCGAGTGGGTACGCCATTTTTACCGGCTGGGTCTGCTGACTTTGTCCGTTGGCGAGCGCCAGTCCGGCACCCCCTTGCCCCCATTTAACAAACACCAAGGAGAATTCCCATGAACAACACCCTGATCCAGTGGTACGAGCGGGCGGTAGCCCAGTGCAAGCGGCTCGATTTTCTGGCCCTGCTGGCCATTCGCCTCTATCTCATCCCGGTCATCTATGTGGGGGCCCACTCCAAGGTGATGGGCTTTGCCGGCACCGTCGCCTGGTTTGGTGCGCCAATCTCGGAAGGGGGACTCAACCTGCCGTTCCCGACCCTGCTCGCCTTTCTGGCGGCGGGCACCGAGGTGCTGGGCTGCATCTGCATCGCCCTTGGCCTCTTTACCCGCATCATGGCCATTCCCACCATCTTCCTGATGAGCGTGGCGAGCGCCATGGTGCACTGGAAACACGGCTGGGATGCCATCGCCACCGGCAGCATGGAGGCCACTGTGCGCCTCAATGGTTTTATCGAGTGGCTGGCCGCCAACTTCCCCGGTCGCTACAACTACATCACCGAGCTCGGGGATCCCGTGATGCTCAACAACGGGATGGAGTTTGCCGCTACCTACTTCGTGATGCTGCTGGTGCTGCTGGTTTACGGCGGGGGCCGCTACGTCAGCCTAGACTACTGGCTCAAGCGTGCCGTGACCGGCAAAGCAGGCGTGCAACAGGCGGCATAAGGCTTGCCCACGGATAACAAAAACCATAACGACAGAGCGTGAAAAACAGCGAGCGGCCGAGGGCCGCTCGCTGTTTTTGTGCTGTGTGGGGAGAGTGTCAGCTGCGTCAGCCGCTACTGGTAGCGGCCGACTGCGATGGGGGACTCCTGCTCAATCTGGCCAAGGCGCTCGGCCCACTGAGCGAGCCAGGCTTCCCGCTCTTCTTGCGAGACCCGCACCGGGGCATAACAGATATGGGGGCGCAGCACATCGAAGCCGACAAATTGCAGGATCCCGCGCTGGATGGGGCGCAGCACCCCGTCGATATCGCCGTTGAAGCCGTCGGGCAGATAGGTCTCGGTAGGGCCGCCGGTGGTGAGGCTCAGCAACGCCCGCTTGCCGCGAAACTTGCCGCTCTCGTAGATATGACCCTGACCGTAGACCCGTCCCATGGCAAAGACCCGATCCACCCACCCCTTGAGGATGGCGGGCAGGCCAAACCACCAGAGCGGGAACTGGAAGATCAGCAGATCGGCCGCCTCCAGCTTTTGCATCTCCTGCTCCAGCTGCGGGGCAAAGCTGCCTTGCTCGGTGGCAGCCAGCTCTTCGAGTTGCAGCTTGAGAAAATCGGGATCGCTGGCGGCGGTGAAGTTGCGCCGATCCGAGACGGGATCAAAGCCCATCGCATAGAGATCGCTGGTCATCACTGTGTGGCCCGCCTGCTCCAGCGCCCTGATGGCGTGGCAGAAGAGGGCACCGTTGAAACTTTTCGGTTCGGGATGGGCATAGACGATAAGCACCTTCATAACAGACTCCGTGGCAAATGATGCGAGGGTGACAGGCTTGGTTATTGAAAAAGTTACTGAAACAGTTGCTGAAATGGTTGCCGGGTTGACGCTGTGTCACAGCATAGAAGCCTGCTGTGCCGATTGCAGCAGGCGCCACGCCCTTGCGTGACGCCTGCTGGCGCAACTTATGCCTGACAGGCGGCGAGCCGGAGGGCTTCGCGGCGCTCGCTGACATGGGTCAGTCCGTAGGCCAGCAGCACGATAAGGGCGCCGATCCAGGGTGTGTGCATCAGGCCGAGGTGCTCAACCACCAAGCCACCGACCACAGATCCCAGCGCAATGCCGACGTTGAAGGCGGCGATATTGAGGCCCGATGCCACATCCACCGCTTTGGGAGTGTGCAGCTCGGCCTGCTTCACCACCAGTACCTGCAGACCCGGCACGTTGCCGAAGGCAAAGGCGCCCCACACCAGCACGGTGAGCACGGCCAGCACTGGATGGGGGGCGGTGAAGGTGAGGGCCAGCAGCACTAGCGCCAGACCGGCAAACAGCAGCTTCAGCGCAGGCAGGGGACCCATCTTGTCGGCCAGCTTGCCACCCCAGATATTGCCGACGGCGACCGATACCCCGTACACCAGCAGGATCAGGCTCACCGCACCGGCGCTAAAGCCGCTCACCTGCTGCAGGATGGGGGCGAGGAAGGTGAAAGCGGTGAAGGCGCCGCCATAACCGAGGGCGGTTTTGGCGTAGACCAGCAGCAGCGGCTTCTTGGTCAGTACCGAGAGTTGTTCGCGGATGGTGGAGGCCGCCCCCTTGGGCAGGTTGCTCGGGATCAGCAGCAGGCTACCCACCATGGCGACCAAACCCAGCAGGCTTACCACCAGAAAGGTTTCACGCCAGCCAAAGACCTGACCAATCCAGGTGCCGAGAGGTACGCCGGTCACCAGCGCCACGGTAAGGCCGCTGAACATGATGGCGATGGCGCTCGCTGCCTTCTCTTTGGCCACAAGACCCGTGGCGATGGTGCTGCCCACCGAGAAGAAGACCCCGTGCGCCAGTCCGGTCAGGATGCGGGCCACAATCAGGCTCTCGTAACCGGGGGCCTGCCAGGCCAGCAGGTTGCCGGCGGTAAAGAGCGCCATCAGTCCTACCAGCAGCCACTTGCGCGGCACCTTGCCGGTCAGCGCCGTGAGCACGGGGGCGCCGATGGCAACCCCAAGGGCATAGAGGCTGACCAACAGGCCCGCCGAGGGGAGCGAGACATTGAGCTGCTCTGCGATGGTGGGGATAAGCCCCACGATCACAAATTCGGTGGTGCCTATCGCAAAGGCACTCAGGGTAAGGGCAAATAACGCCAGTGGCATAACAACTCCTTGGTTGAGGACTCCCGACGGGAGAATGGCGCCAGTATGCCGATGCGTTTTGTTGGCAAAAATGACGGCAACATCAAATTACTTTTGCCAAATCAGCAGCAATGGCGATGAGTAGGAGGGGAATGGGAGAGACAAGAGTGGCCGCAAAGAGGGGGGAAGAGAGATGAGAGCGAAGTGACTGGAAAGCAGAGTAAAAGCGTGCTGAGCGAGTAGGGTACCAATAGAGAATGGTGCTGAAGAATGTCGTTGAGCGTTATTTACACCCTTCTCCCCTTGTGGGAGAAGGGTTGGGGATGAGGGGGAGCTATCTGCTTGAAGGCCTATGGCCTATAAGAGGAGCTTGCCCTCACCCTCTCCCTCTCCCACAGGGAGAGGGGATAGCTCGTGGTTGCAATAGGGTCGTGAGGGTTGCCATGCTTCCCTTCCCGCTTAATCCCAATCTGGCGCAAAGTCCGGGTTGGCGCAGCGCTCGCCCCGATCCAGCGTGGCGATGGCGGCCATCTCCTCGGCTGTGAGCTTAACATCGAGGGCTGCAAGGTTAGCGGCGAGATTCTCCCGCTTGGTGGAGCTCGGGATCACCGTCATCTCCTGCGCCAGCAGCCAGGCCAGCGACACCTGCGCCGCCGATACCCCGTGGCGCTTGCCAATCTCCATCAGCAGCGGCTCGCTCAGCACCTTGCCATAGGCGAGCGGCATATAGGCGGTAACGGCGATACCGTGGGCTTTGCAGAACTCCACCACTTTGCGGTTTTGCAGCAGGGGATGAACCTCGATCTGTTGGTGAGCGATGGCCCCCGGCCCCAAAATCTCGATAGCCTGTTTGAGCTGGGCCACGGTGAAGTTGGAGACCCCGATCTCCCGTGTCAGGCCTTGTGCTTTGGCCTCGGCCAACTGCTCCAGATAGACTTCCATCGGCACCTCATCCTTGGGGGAGGGCCAGTGGATCAGCGCCAGATCCAGGTAGTCGGTGCCCAGTTTTTCGAGGCTCACCTCAAGGCTCGGGATCAGCTTGCCCGGGCCAAACTCGCTGGTCCACACCTTGGTGGTCAGGTAGATCTCGTGACGGGCAATGGCACTGCGGCTCAGCACGGCACCGACGTCGGCTTCGTTGTCATAGATCTGGGCGGTATCGATATGGCGGTAGCCCAGCTCCAGACCGTTGGTCAGGGTGGCAAGCAGCGGCTCGCCCTTCAGGCGGAAGGTACCCAGACCCATGGGTGGCATATTGATCATCTCGTTCCTCAATGGGGTGGTGGTTGGCCCTTGATGGGCTGAATGGTAAGTGGCACAGGGGCCAGTCAGGCGCCCAGCGGCTGATAGCGGCGAATGGTGCTGCTGGCAAACCATGGTTCGGCCTTGGCGACAAATTCGGTAAAGTGGGGTTGGCCCTGATGGGAGGTGAGGGCCGCTTCGCTCTCCCACACCTCGTAGAGCATCCAGCTGTTTGGATTGTCCAGATCCTGATGCAGCTGATAGCGCTGGCAGCCCGCCTCTTGCAAGGTGGCCGCAATCAGCGGCTCAAGGGCGGCGCGAAACTGGGCGGCGAATTCGGGTTGGGCTTCAAGCTGGGCAATCACAATCACGGGTGATGACATCTGAACCTCCTTGGCAAAAACGAAGAGTCAGTATGCCTGCCGTGACGTGCTGGAAACAGGGCGCTGGTCGCAAAACAGTATTGAGGGGAAAGCAGCAATCCTGTAGCTAGAAATACATGGCGTAAGTGCCATGGTGGCATGAAATCAAAGAGAAAAAGGGCGGACGTACCGCCCTGTATCATCAGGCGTGGGAAGGTTCTGACCAGACTGCAAATTCATTGCCGCTGGGCTCAACGAAGTGGAAACGGCGGCCACCGGGGAAGTCGAACAGTGGGCGACTGATGGTGCCACCGTGTTGGCTCACCTTGGCTTGAGTTGCTTCAATATCGGCGCTATAGAACACCAGCAGTGCGCCACCCTGAGCTGTCTGGTTGCACTGATCAGCCCGATAGAATCCGCCATCCAGCCCCTCATCGGCAAAGGCGCAGTAGTCGGGGCCGTAATCAACAAACTGCCAGCCAAATACGGCCTGAAAGAAGGCTTTAGTTGCGGAAAGATCTCGCGCTGCAAACTCTACATAGTTCAGTTTTTCATGGACGTTCATAAAGTGATGCTCCCTGCTGATGTATTGGGCATGATGGCAGAGATAGCTGCGCCAACCTACTGACACTTCTTACGTTTTTTCTGGTCTGCTTCTCACGAGAGCGCTGCTACGATATGGGGCTTGAGCAACAAGGCTGCGGATGTGCTGAAGGGAATAAAAAAAATAAGTGGAACCGGATCCTTGCTGCGCTGGTAAGTGCGCCAACTACAGTTGTGGTGGCGAATTATACGGTAGCCGAGCAGTAGACTATTGATGAAAACAGTCAGAGTAAAAATGACAAGAAATTCCAGCAATTGAAGACCCCATTCAGGTAAAAGGTGGGTTGTACAGGTATGGATTCGTCATGTCTAGACCCGTATGGGGATTCATTTTCGCTCAGCTTGTTCTTGTTACCGTTGGTGTGGTTTTTGTTCCAGTTGCTCCCACGGGGTCAGTTTAAGCTGCTTGCGCCGCAGCCAGAGCCAAGATGCCATGGTCAGGCCGCAGAATCCCGCAAACAGGGCTGTTTGGCGCAGGGCAAATAGCGGATCTATCCCCATGGGGTGCCAACTGAAAAACCACATCGCCATGCCCCATACCAGACCAATGCCTACCCCGAATACCAGAACGTTGGTTAGCCAACCCTCATAGTGAGGCGGTTTGACGGGATAACCGAACCTGCGCAGCAGCCTGCACAGCGGGGGATTGTAGTTGGCATGCCATACCCCTTTGTTAGCCAGCTCCTGATGGGCGGCGGCCAGCCGTTCTTCAAATGTCATGGTATTCATCCTTGTGAAACAAATGGCGCCATACGGCGCTTTTCAGGCTGCATTGTACTGACAAATCGAGAGCATGATGTGGGCTCGGGGTCACGTTCTTTCTCTGTAGAAAAAAAGAACTGGCCTCACCGCCCGCTTGTCAATCCACAGCGGCTGCGCCTATAAAGGCCCATTACTCTTGTCCGGATAACAGCAATGAAGACCCATTCTGATGAACTGACCCTGTTTGTGGCGGTGGTGGAGGCGGGCAGTTTTCGCCAGGCGGCGGAGAACCTCGGCATGGATAACTCGGTGGTGAGCCGTGGCATCAAGCGGCTGGAGGAGAAGCTCTCCACCGTGCTGCTCAATCGCACCACCCGCCGGGTCAGTCTGACCGAAGAGGGGAGCTGGTTCTATCAGCGGGCGGTGAAGATCCTGACCGAGATGAGCGAGGCGGAGGGGCATCTGCTGATGCGCCGGGAGCAACCGGAGGGGATCTTGCGGGTCGATGCGGCTACCCCCTTTATTCTGCACCGGCTGGTGCCGATCATCGGCGAGTTTCGCCGCCGCTACCCCGCCATCGAGCTACAGCTGCACAGCTCGGAGGGTTTTATCAATCTGATGGAGCGACGGGTGGACATGGCCATCCGCATCGGCGAGCTGACCGACTCCTCCCTGCGCGCGCTGCCCCTTGGCCGTTCGCGGTTGCGGCTGCTGGCCTCTCCTGCTTACTTGAGCGAGCGCGGCACCCCGCGCCAACCGGCAGATCTGCTGAGCGGTCACGAGCTGCTCGGTTTTTTGCATCCCGATCACCTCAACCACTGGCCGCTGCTCAGTGCCGAGCAGGGGGATCGCTTTGCCATCACCCCCAGTCTGCGTGCCAGCAGCGGTGAAACTTTGCGTCAGCTGGCGCTGGCGGGGCAGGGGATCGTCTGTCTGTCGGATTTCATGACCGGGCCGGATCGGGAGAGCGGCGCGCTGGTGGAGGTGCTGTCCCGCAGCAACAGTGGCGCCTCGCGCCCCATCAATGCGGTCTTCTACTCCGATGCCCAGCGGGATATCCGGCTGCGGGTCTGGCTCGATTTTCTCAAAGAGCAGCTGGGCAGCCATACCCTGTAGTTCAGGTTGGTTTGTGCGGTTTGTTTGAACGGTTCGTCGCTGCGGTTTGCTTGGCGAAGAACAAGCCGCGCCTTCGTTGCGGCCAATCAGCATTAGCCTGGTGGCAGATAAACAGACGGCCGACTTGAGGGTCGGCCGCCGGTTCGGGAAGGTGTGTGAGCTGAAGCGCAGTTAGCGGGGCAGTTTGCCCCATACCCGGCTGAGCAGGGCGCCGCCGATCACCGGCGGAATGGCCAGCAGCAGGGTCCACTGCCATGAGAGGCCGCCGACGGTGGCGGCCAGTACGATGCAGGTGAGCACCACCAGTTGGGCCACCATCATCAGGAAGGTGCCTTCGCGGGGAGTCAGAGTCTCTTTTTGAGTGGCGACGTGAGCTACGGGCGCTTGAGTGGTGGTCGGTTTCATGGCGATATCCCTCTGTTGAGTCTGATATCACTAAGCAATGGCCATTCCACATTTTTTCATGTTAATTATCAATTGTTTGCGAGTTCCGTCGTCATTCCCGTTTCGAGAGGGCAGGCAAAATGATTTGCAAAATGAAAACGCCACCCTGCGGTGGCGTCTTGGTTATTGAGAGGGAGAGAGGGAAGCGCCGGACCTAGCCAATCCGGTATTGGCGGATCTGCTCGTCGATGGCTTTGGCCAGTTCGAACAGTTCGCGGCTGGCGGCATTGCTCTCCTGCGCGTGTTCCCGCTGGTGTTCGGCCACCATGGCCAACTCGTCCAGCGCCGTTCTGGCTTGCCCCATCTGTTGATTCTGCGCCTGTGCCAGCGCGCTGATCTCGTTGATCTCGAGGGCGGTCTGGTTGATTTGGCTGGTGGCATCAACCAGCACCTCTCTGGCCTGATTCATCCTGTTGTATCCCTCTTCGCTCAGGTTGCGGGAGTCTGCCATCGAGCTGCTGGCCTGCCGCGTTCCCTCCTGCAGGCGCAAGATGAGATCCTGCACATCCTTGGTGGCGGTCTGGGTACGCACCGCCAACTGACGTACCTCGTCGGCCACCACCGCAAAGCCCCGTCCCATATCCCCTGCCCGGGCCGCTTCGATGGCCGCATTGAGGGCCAGCAGGTTGGTCTGGTTCGAGACATCGCGGATGAGGTTCATGATCTGGGTGATGTTGTTGCTGTCTTTCACCACTTCATCGAGCAGGGCCGAGGAGCTGCCGATGCTGCTGCGCAAGGTGTCGAGTTGCGCGGCGCTCTGGGTCACATCCTGCTCGATGCTGAGCATATGGTTGGCGATGCGTTGGGTCACGTCGTTGACTCCTTCCGAGCGGCTGGCGATCTGCTCGGCGTTGTCGCCGATGGTGGTGACCACAGTGGTCAGCTCCTGAATGCTCTGGGCCTGCTGGCACGCTTCTCCTGCCAGTGCCTGGGCCTGCTGCATGGATTGGGACGACTGCGCGGAGAGGGCGCTGCCTGACTGCTGGAAGCGGGAGAAGCTCTGGTTCAGGCTCTGGATCAGCTGATTGAAACTCTGGGCCATCAAACCCAGTTCAGACTCGTCCGAGAAGTCGAGCCGGGTCGCCAGATCCCGATCGGCAGTGATGTGGTGCATGCCATCGGCAGCCTGACGAATGGGGCGACTGATGGAGTGAGCCAGCCAGGCGGAGGCCAGCATGGCAATCCCGCCGATGGCGAGCGACACCATGATGATCAGCTGGCGGGATGCCTGCAGTCCCTCTTCCAGCTCGGCGCTGTTGATCTCGCCAATCAGCAGCCGGTTGAGGGTGGGGATGTAACGTACCGCGATGAGGTAGGTTTGCCCCTCCAGTGTTAGCGCCTCTACGGCCACCTGTTCCCGGGCATTGGGAATAAGCCGCTTGACGGTATCGAGGAAGGATTGCTGGTGGTGGGCGGCCCCCTCTACCTCCTGCTCGGGGTGGATCTCGATATTGCCCTCCATATCCGCCAGATAGACCTGGCCACTCTTGCCGATCCGGTAGCCGCTGATGAGTTTGCTCAGGGCACTCATGTCGATGGAGGTACCTGCCACCGCCAGGGTCTTGCCCTCGTGGGTGACGGCGGTGTTGATATAGAGGGAGGCGCGCTTGTCAAAATCGGAGATGTCGAGGTTCAGCTCATAGGGTTTGCTGCGCTTGAGAAAGCCGTAAAACCACCCATCTTTCGGGTCTGATTCGCTCAGCGATTTTTGGGCTGTTGGGCCGCCGCTGAAGTTGATCAGGGTGTTGCTCTGGCGGGGTGCGATAAAGACGTTGCCGCCGATCCGCCGTTGCAGATCCTGAAAGTAACGCTCCATGGCGGGCCACTCTTGCTCTGGCATGCCAGCGGTCAGCCAGTCGATGACAAAACGGTTGCTGGCCAGCGCCTGCGCTTCGGTCAGGTGCTGGATAAGCTGCGCGGTCAGCTGGTTGGCAATGCGATCCACGCTGCTTGGCAGCTCGTAGCGTTCGACCCGCTGCTGGGCCTGACTGTGGGATATCTGCTCGAGGATCAAGGTGATGCAGCTGATGGCGATGGCCATCAGTATCGCCACGCCAGCGAGGATCCGGGTGCGGATCCCGAGCCCTGACCAGAGTGAGTGCAGTGTAAAACGGTGTATCGCCCTCTCCATATCGCTCTCCTCATAAATAAGGTCGCATATGCGACCCAGATGATGATTATAGATAGAGAACTCAATTGCGTTGTGGCGGATGGTAACAACAGAGGGCGGCAGAAAAACAGGAGGGAGCAATGAGCGGGGAAGGGGGCAGAAACCAGCAAGGGAAAGCATAAAAAGAGAGGCCGACATAGCGGTCGGCCTCTTGGGTGTTTATCTCAACGGAATGTCGGGTGCCCGATCAATCCTCTTCAGCCCAGCGGCGTGAACGCTCGACCGCTTTCTTCCAACCGCTGTAGCGTTTGGCACGGTCGTCGCGGTCCATCTGCGGGATGAACTCACGGTCCACGCTGAACTTGTCTTCCAGCTCGTCCGAGCTTTTCCAGAAGCCGACGGCCAGACCTGCCAGGAAGGCGGCACCCATGGCGGTAGTCTCGATACGGGTCGGGCGCACCACCGGGGTGTGCATCATGTCGGACTGGAACTGCATCAGGAAGTCGTTGGCCACAGCGCCACCATCTACTTTCAGGGCTGCCAGCTTGATGCCGGAGTCCTGCTGCATCGCATCCAGCACGTCGCGGCTTTGATAGGCGATGGATTCCAGAGCTGCACGGATGATGTGGTTGCGGTTGGCGCCGCGGGTCAGGCCGACCATGGTGCCGCGAGCATACGGATCCCAGTAGGGGGCGCCCAGACCAACGAAGGCCGGTACCAGATAGACGCCATTGGTATCGCCCACTTTAGAGGCGAAGTAGTCGGTATCGCGGGCATCGTGAATGATCTTGAGCTCGTCACGCAGCCACTGGATGGTAGCGCCGCCCATAAACACCGCACCTTCCAGCGCGTAGTTCACTTCCCCTTTCGGGCCGATGGCGACTGTAGTCAGCAGGCCGTTGCTGGAGCGAACCGGCTCGGTGCCGGTGTTCATCAGCATGAAGCAGCCGGTGCCGTAGGTGTTCTTGGCCATCCCTTTTTCAAAGCAGAGCTGGCCGAACAGGGCAGACTGCTGGTCACCGGCAATACCGGCGATGGGGATGCGGGAGCCGCCGCCACGGGTGGTGTAGCCGTACACTTCAGAAGAGGGTTTCACTTCCGGCAGCATGGACATGGGGATGCCCAGCTCGTCCAGCATCTTCTCGTCCCACTTCAGCTCGCGGATGTTGTAGAGCATGGTACGGGAGGCGTTGGTCGGGTCAGTGACGTGGACTTCGCCATTGGTCATCTTCCAGACCAGCCAGGTATCGATGGTGCCGAACAGCAGCTCGCCGTTCATTGCCTTCTCGCGGGCACCTTCCACGTTGTCGAGGATCCACTTCACCTTGGTACCGGAGAAATAGGCATCCAGCACCAGACCGGTGTTTTCGCGAACGTACTCTTCCAGACCGCGTGCTTTCAGCTCCTCGCAGATGGCGGCGGTGCGGCGGCACTGCCAGACGATGGCGTTGTAGATGGGCTTGCCGGTGGCCTTTTCCCAGACGACGGTGGTTTCACGCTGGTTGGTGATACCGATGGCGGCGATCTCTTCGCTGCGAAGGCCAGTCTTGGCCAGCACTTCGGTAAAGACGGAGGATTGGGTCGCCCAGATCTCCATCGGGTCGTGCTCTACCCAGCCAGCTTTCGGGTAGTGCTGGGTGAATTCGCGCTGGGAGGTACCGACAATGTTGGCATCCTGATCAAACACGATGGCGCGGGAAGAGGTGGTTCCCTGGTCCAGAGCGACGACATATTTCTTTTCAGCAGACATGATGTTCTCCACGTTTCTATTTTCCACGTTTTTATACGTTGGAGGGGGCCGCTCTTATGCGGCAGCCTCTTCTTTGGCGGTTTGGGTCGCTTGCTCGGTGGTGACGACACGGTTGCCCGGGACGCAGGGAGCCAGCACTTTGACATACAGAGCGGTACCAATCTGGGCGCCAACGATGGGGCCAAGGATCGGAACCCAGAAGTAGGGGTTGTCACGACCACCGGTCAGGGCAACATCACCCCAGCCAGCAAAGAACGCGAACAGTTTCGGACCAAAGTCACGGGCCGGGTTCATGGCAAAACCGGTTAACGGGCCAAGGGAAGCGCCGATCACCGCGATCAGGATACCGATCAGCAGGGCGGCAGCGAACCCTTTGGGGGCGCCGTTGTTGTTGTCACCCAGCGCCATGATGCCCAGCATCAGGACGGCGGTGATCACCAGCTCGACGGCAAAAGCTTGCATATTGGTCAGCAGGGCATTGGGGTAGGTGGAGAAGATCCCGGCGGTGCCGAGGCTCTCGACGCTGCCGCGCACCACGTTATGGGTCACTTCCCACTGGGTGAAAAGGTTACCATAAAGGAAGTAGACAAGGGCGGCGAAGCAGAAGGCACCGGCCATCTGGGCGATGATGTAGGGCACTGCCTTGCGCTTGTCGAACCCGCAGAAGGTCATCAGCGCCAGGGTTACAGCCGGGTTCAGGTGGGCACCTGAAATGCCGCCGGTCACATAGATGGCGATGGCCACACCCAGACCCCAGGTAATGGAGATTTCCCACTGCCCGAAGTTGGCGCCTGCCAGCACCAGTGCCGCCACACATCCGACGCCGAAAAATATCAGCAGGCCGGTTCCGATAAACTCGGCGATGCACTCGCCAAGCAGGGTATTGGGTCTTTGTATGCTCATACTTTTGTTCCTTATATCCACCCGTAGAGGTTTGATGTTCCGTTTTATCTTTTTGTGTCTATCCGTTGCCGCCGAAAACGTTTCCTTGTTGTTTTTGCGTCTTGCGCAAACGTTATGCTCGTTTGCGCTCGTTATCGGTCGTGACAGAAAATAACCCTTCCCAATAATTTCACCATCCCCCCTCCATAGGAAATGTGGACAAGATCCCACTCATTGCTAAGAAAATGTGACGTAAAGCATCTTGATAACCGCCAGTTACCACTTAGGGGGTAGCTTGCAACCCTTGCCACACAAGGGCTGGCGCTTGCTGAGTGATTTCTCATTTGGAGCTTTTATTTGTAATAAAACTGCAATATTTGAGCATGCATCACAGATTAAATGAGCGCATATGAGCACAATAGGCTCGCTTACGAATCAGCGGACTCACATGATTCGTCGGAATGGTCAGGGCATCCTCAACCGCCCATAACAACAATAAGGAAGCAGAACATGCTTAGTCTCTTCAGGCCTGCGGCGCACATCGACAGGCTCCCGGCTGACAAGGTCGACCCCTTCTACAAACGCATGCGTTGGCAGGTGTTTTTCGGGATCTTCTTCGGTTACGCCGGCTACTATCTGGTACGGAAAAACTTCAGTCTGGCGATGCCCTATCTGATCGAGCAGGGCTTCTCCCGTGGTGATCTCGGTTTCGCGCTCTCCGGGGTCTCCATCGCTTACGGTTTGTCCAAGTTCCTGATGGGGAACGTCTCCGACCGTTCCAACGCCCGTTACTTCCTCTCCGCCGGTCTGCTGCTCTCGGCTGCCATCATGTTCATGATGGGTACCATGCACTGGGCCACCTCCAGCATTGCCATCATGTTTGTGCTGTTGTTCCTGAACGGTTGGGCACAGGGCATGGGCTGGCCGCCCTGCGGTCGTACCATGGTGCACTGGTGGTCACAGAAAGAGCGCGGCGAAGTGGTTGCGGTCTGGAACGTGGCGCACAACGTGGGTGGCGGCATGATTGGCCCGCTGTTTATCCTCGGGATGGGCTGGTTCAACGACTGGCGCAGCGCCTTCTATGTGCCTGCGGCAGCGGCGGCCGCCATCGCGGTGATCGCCTTCTTCGTGATGCGTGATACCCCGCAATCGGTCGGTCTGCCTCCCATCGAGGAGTACAAGAACGACTATCCGAAGGATTACAACGAGAGCCACGAGCAGGAGTTCTCCGCCAAGGAGATCTTCGTCAAGTACGTGCTGCACAACAAACTGCTGTGGTACATCGCGATCGCCAACGCTTTCGTTTACCTCATTCGTTACGGTGTGCTGGACTGGGCGCCAACCTACCTGAAAGAGGCCAAGCACTTCACCGTCGACAACTCCTCCTGGGCTTACTTCCTCTACGAGTGGGCCGGTATTCCGGGCACCCTGCTGTGTGGCTGGATCTCTGACAAGATGTTCCAGGGCCGCCGTGCACCGGCCGGTATCCTGTTCATGGTGCTGGTGACCCTGGCTGTGCTGGTTTACTGGTTCAACCCGGCCGGCAACCCGACCATCGACATGATGGCACTGGTGGCTATCGGCTTCCTGATCTACGGCCCTGTCATGCTGATCGGCCTCTATGCTCTTGAGCTGGCACCGAAGAAAGCCGCCGGTACTGCGGCAGGTTTCACCGGTCTGTTCGGTTATCTGGGCGGCGCCGTGGCAGCCAACGCCATGCTGGGTTATACCGTTGACCACTTCGGTTGGGATGGCGGCTTCATGGTGCTGACCGTCTCCTGCGTGCTCTCCATCATCCTGCTGGCGATGACCCTCAAGCATGAGAACATTGCCGTTGCGGCCAAGAAAGCGGCTGCCCATAAGGCATAAAACGTGATCCTCAGCTTATTGATCCCAAAGGGGATCAGGTAAACTGCCAAAAGGCCCCGCATCTGCCGGGGCCTTTTTTTGTCTCATCATCGGAGTGCAAGCGTGAAGCAAACCCAACGACATCTGGAGATCCTGGACGTCCTGACGCGGCAGGGATTTGTCTCGACCGACGATCTGGTGACCCACTTTGACGTCAGCCCCCAGACCATTCGCCGGGATCTGAACGATCTCGCCGAACAGAACAAGATCCGGCGCCATCATGGCGGTGCCTCCCTGCATTCGAGTACCGTCAATACCGCCTACAGCGCCCGTAAAGTGATGCAACTCAAGGAGAAAGAGCGCATCGCCCGCGAGGTCGCGGCCAATATTCCCGACGGCTCATCGCTCTTTATCGACATAGGCACCACCACCGAGGCGATCGCCCGCGCCCTGCTCGATCACCGTGAGCTGCGCATCGTCACCAACAACCTCAACGTGGCCAGCATTCTGACGGCCAAGGATGACTTCACCGTCATCATTGCCGGTGGCGAGATCCGCAACCGCGATGGCGGCATCGTGGGGGAGGCGACCCGCGACTTTATCGGTCAGTTTCGCATGGACTATGGCGTCATCGGGATTTCGGGGATCGACAACGACGGCTCCCTGCTCGATTTCGACTATCACGAGGTGAAGATTGCCCAGGCTATCATCGCCCACTCCCGTCAGGTGTTCCTGGCCGCGGACCACACCAAGTTCGGTCGCAATGCCATGGTCAATCTGGGCAATCTCAGCCAGATCCACGCCCTCTTTACCGATCAGGAGCCACCGGAAAAGCTGACGCGATTGATGGCGCAACACCAGATCGCCTGCCACATCTGCTGACGGCGAAACACGCCAAGGCTGTGCCGGTCGCCCGTCAGGGCGGCCTCCTTTCTCTTTCTCTCCCCTAGCCCCGCACTCATCTCACCCCTTTATGGGTATTGCCAAAACCACTACTCAATCTGGTTTTTTGGCTATCAACCCGCCGATGTTGGCCCGACGCCATTTGCTCCGCTGACCAGTCCCCTTTGCCACCTCTGGCGGGCTGTGGCGATCACACTTTCATCATAAAATGTTCGTTTGTTGTATTTTCATGTTCTAAAATGAGCGAAATCAAACATTGCTGTTATAGCAATCATAAAAATGAAAGTAGGTGAACATGAGCGAACATTATGATCTGGTCGTCGTCGGTGGCGGCATCAACGGGGTCGGCATCGCAGCCGATGCGGCAGGACGGGGTCTGAAGGTTGCCCTGTTTGAGGCGCAAGATCTCGCCTCTGCCACCTCCTCCAACTCCAGCAAGCTGATCCACGGCGGTTTGCGCTATCTCGAACATTATGAATTCCGGCTGGTGAAAGAGGCGCTGGCGGAGCGCGAGGTGCTGCTCGGTATGGCGCCTCACATCGCCCGTCCCATGCGCTTTCGCCTGCCGCACCGTCCACACCTGCGTCCGGCCTGGATGATCCGCGCCGGTCTGTTCCTCTATGACAATCTGGCCAAGCGCGACAAGCTCAAGGGGAGCTGTGGCGTGCGCTTCCTGCCGCAAGATGGCTTGAGCGCGGGGATCAACAAGGGATTTGAATACTCGGATGCCTGGGTTGACGATGCCCGGCTGGTGGTACTCAACGCCATGATGGCCCGTGACAAGGGGGCCGACGTGCAGACCCGCACTCGCTGCATCAAGGCGGTGCGCGGATCCAAACACTGGACGCTCACTTTGGAGCGGGAAGGGGGCGAGCAGTTCACCGTCACCTGCCGTGGTCTGGTCAATGCGGCGGGCCCCTGGGTCAAGACCTTCTACGACGAGAGCCTGCACGAGAAATCCCCCCGCGGCATTCGCCTTATTAAAGGCAGCCACATGATAGTGCCGCGCATCCATGAGCGCGAAGAGGCCTATATCCTGCAAAACGAAGACAACCGCATCGTCTTCGTCATCCCCTATCAGCAGGACTACTCCCTTATAGGCACCACTGACGTGGAGCACCACGGCAGCCCGCGGGAAGCGAAGATCAGCGAGGCCGAAATTACCTACCTGTGCAAGGTGGTCAACGCCCACTTCACTCGCCAAATTGCGCCGAAAGATGTGATCTGGACTTACGCCGGGGTGCGCCCGCTCTGTGATGACGAGTCAGACTCGCCGCAGGCGGTGACCCGCGACTACACCCTCGAACTCTCTGGCGAATCGGATGGCGCGCCGCTCTTGTCGGTGTTTGGCGGCAAGCTCACCACCTATCGCAAGCTGGCGCAGGCCGCCTGCAACAAGCTCAAGCCCTGGTTCAGCCAGATGGGGGATGACTGGACTGCGACCAGCCGTCTGCCCGGCGGTGAGTTTGACTGCTCGGTACGCGAGCTGGCCCGCGCCTTTGCGCTGGAGTTTGACTGGCTCGATGATCGCAGCGCCCTGCGTATTGCCGAGGCCTATGGCGCCCATGCCCGTCTCTGGCTGAAAGAGGATCGCGGCATTCACTTCGGTGGCGGCCTGTACGAGTCGGAAGTGCGCTATCTCATCGAGCGGGAGTGGGCCTGTTCACTGGACGATATCCTCTGGCGCCGCAGCAAGCTGGGGCTGCGCCTGAACGACTCAGAGCAGCAGATGTTGCAGATCTGGCTCGACCAATACCATCAGGCTCTGCGTAAGGCGAGCTGATGAGTGACGGTGGGCAGTGCGCTGCTGCCCACCGCTTTCCATCGTAAATATGCAACAAACCTCTGATAGAACAATTACCTACACACAATAATAAAGAGCATCACATATGAAAAAACTCGCCGTTTCCCTCATCGCCTTGAGCCTTGGGGCATCTCTCTCATTACCCGTGTTGGCTGCCGATGAAGGCAAGGTGGTGATCGCCCACCGTGGCGCTTCCGGCTACCTGCCCGAGCACACCCTGGAGTCCAAGGCGCTGGCCTATGGCATGGGGGCTGACTATCTGGAGCAGGATCTGGTGATGACCAAGGATGACCAGCTGGTGGTGATGCACGATCACTTCCTCGATGGCATCACCGATGTGGCGGCGCGCTTCCCCGGTCGTGCCCGTCCGGACGGTCGTTATTATGTAGTGGATTTCACCCTGGATGAGGTGCGTTCCCTGCGTATGACCGAGCCGCTCCAGCTGGTGGATGGCAAGCAGGTGCCGGTCTATCCGGCCCGTTTCCCGCTCTGGAAGTCAGACTTCAAGATCCATACCTTCCAGGAGGAGATAGAGATGATCCAGGGGCTCAACAAGAGCACCGGCAAGAACATCGGCATCTACCCGGAGATCAAGGCGCCCTGGTTGTTCCGTCACGAAGGTAAGGATATCTCCAAGGCGGTGCTGAAGGTGCTCAAGGAGTACGGCTACACCGGGAAGGATGACAAGGTCTATCTGCAGTGCTTCGATGCCGATGAACTCAAGCGCATCAACAGCGAGCTGATGCCCGCCATGGGTATGGATCTGAAACTGGTGCAGCTGATGGCCGAGACCGACTGGAACGAGACCATGGTCTACGACGCCAAGGGCAAGGCGACCCCCTACAACTATGACTGGATGTTCAAGCCGGGGGCGATGAAAACCATCGCCAGCTATGCCGAAGGGATTGGCCCGTGGAAGCCGATGATCGTCACCGAGCCGGGCACTTTGGGCAAGCCGGTCTTCACCGGCATGGTAAAAGAAGCCCACGCGGCGGGCCTGAAAGTTCACCCCTATACCTTCCGTCAGGATGAGGGGCAGATCCCGGCCTATGCCAAGGACTTCACCGATCTCCTTAACATCTTCCTCTATCAGGCCGATGTGGATGGGGTGTTCAGCGACTTCCCCGACAAGGCGGTGGCCGTCATCAAGGCCCATCAAGAGGCGGCCAAATAGCACTCTGGCGCCATTTGAATGCAAAGCGAGGCCAATTGGCCTCGCTTTTTGTTTCAGGTTCCCGCAACGGGAGTGTGCGCCCTGTCAGAAAATAGCCAGATCACGTCATGGTGTGCCGGATCTGCATCATTTTACGCAGTTTTTACGTAGCAGATCGCTGGCATGAAATCGGCAGAGCGGTTAGTCTAGCGGCGTTGAACCAACCCCATGAGGTACAGATGAAAACCGTATTGCGTTTTAGCCTGCTGGGCGCCTTGTTGCTAGGTGGCCATGCCTTCGCCGCCGAGCCGAAAAAATTTGATATCAGCATGTTCCCAGCCGCTGACGTGAATCAGGAACGTGTGGTGATCCGCCTGCCTGAAGTCGAGAAAGAAGCCGACATGATGGTCGAGCTGCAGGTCGGCAAAAAGATGATGGTTGATTGCAACGTACCGCGTTTTGCAGGCAACCTGGAACAGCACAGCGTCAAAGGCTGGGGCTACAACTACCTGAAACTGGGCAAGGTTTCCGACCCCATCAGCACCCTGATGATGTGCCCCGATAACCAGCAGAAAGAGACCTTCGTCCAGATCTACGGTCAGGGCTTCTTCGTGAACTACAACTCAAAACTGCCGTTCGTGATCTACGTGCCGCAGGAGTATGAAGTGCGCTACCGTCTGTGGCGTGCCGACAACCTGGCCCAACCGGCCATGATTGAGTAAGGATGTTTGAACCAAAGGTTCAGCTGGTTCACCTGATGTGATAAATAAAGCGCCGTATGGCGCTTTATTTTTGCCTGCACAGTCCAAAAAGTGACGTGCAAATTGGCTGTACGTTTACATAAGTTTATTATTTATCAACGTTTTTTGTGTGTTATGCCACAAAATCGGCGTCAGCTATGGGGCAAAGTGACTTCGATAAAAAATATTTATTAACATAGTGAGAAAATTGATTTTGCACTCAGCGATGGCCTGATGATACTTGCCCGCAAAGGTCAAACTAACCAGAAAAAAGAGCACTATGAGCTTCGAATCAGACAAGCGTTTCAACGACTTCAAACATTTTCCCCGTGGCCTGCGTCGCAGTGGCGAATTCACTGTGGCCGAAGCGGACAGTCTGGAAAAGTATGGTACCGCCATGCTGGCACTCTACCAGGGCAACCTTGCACCCCGTGACGATGTCGAGTCCGCCTTCGTCGAGCAGGTCAAATCCGGCGCAGCCGGTGCCAACCCCCATGCCAAGGTGTGGTTCAAATACCTCAAGGTGATCGGTCCCAAGCGCGTTCATCGCCTCTGCACCGTTGTTGGCGGCGCCAGCGAAGAGAGTAGCGGTGGCGGCAGCTTTGATGTCGGTGGTGGCAGCGGCGGTGGCAGTGACGAGTCCATCGATTAATGGATACCGAGCTGCTTCGGACCTTTATCGAGGTGAGCAAGACCCGGCACTTTGGCCGGGCTGCTGAAAATCTCTACCTGACCCAGTCGGCGGTGAGTTTCCGGATCCGCCAGCTAGAGCAGCAACTGGGTGTCAGTCTGTTTGCCCGTCATCGCAACAATATCCGCCTGACCGCCTCCGGTGAGCGTCTGTTGCCCTACGCAGACGCCATCTTGCACACCCTCGGTCGTGCCAAGCAGGATGTGGCGCTCTCGCCGGGATTCAGCCAGCAGTTGGCCATCGGCGCGCCCGCGGTGTTCTGGGAGCTCGATTTCAACGACTGGCTCAATCACATCTATGCGCTGGCACCCGGCTTGGCGGTGCGGCTGGAAACAGCTTCCCGCGAGCACCTCTGCCGCCAGTTGCTGGAGCGCTCCCTCGATCTGGCCCTGCTCTCCGAGCCCACCAAGATCGACGAGATCGCCCTGCATCCCATCGGTGAGCTGGTGTTCGAGCTGGTGAGTCGGGATCCGGCCGCCAATGCCGACAACCTGATGCAGATGCCGCATATCCACCTCGACTGGGGCACCAGCTTCGAGCCGCAACCCAGCCGCTTGCAGAGCCTGCAAAAGACCCCGGTGCTGCACTCCAGCTCCGCCAGCATGGCGTTGCAGTTTGTGCTGGCCAATGGTGGCGCTGCTTACCTGCCACGGCGGATGGTCAGCCCCTTCCTAGAGAAGGGCGCGCTCCATCTGGTGGAGGGGGGCCAGCCGCTGAGCCGCCCGCTCTATCTCGCCTATCTGGAGAAATCCGATCGCCGGGAGCTGATCGATCAGCTGTTGACCCTGCCGCTGGGTTGGCACGACGCCGAACTGCGCCTCAACGTCGAATAAGCGTCGAGTGTTATCCAAGGAAGAGCCCACCCCACGGTGGGCTCTTCTGTTTGGAGAACATTGCAGGGAGCGAGGTCACGTAATTGGCGCGGGAGGCTTGGCGTCATCGGTCTGTAACGGTACCTTTTCAGGCTGTTTGTTTATCCGATTGAGCACTGACAGGGATGGATTGTAATTGATCGACTTTAGTCACCCCGAATGGCGGGCGCTGGCGCAGCAGTTGCTGAGCCACTCACCTGTGGTGATCCGTGGCCGCCAGTGGCAACCGCTGGTGGGCCTGCTCAAGGATAACCAGCTGCTGCTCGCCCATGGCAGCCACAGCTATGAGCTCACCCCGGCCGGACGGCGCTATCTCACCCGCGAGCTGATGCTGGCCGAGATCGCCACCGCCCCCCCCGAGCCTGAGGAGTGGTTGCATGCTCAGGGCTGGCAATTGGGGGAGCTGGTCAACGAACGGGTGCTGGCGGCGCTCTATCGCAAGAGCGAAGTGAACTTCACCCCCAACGAGCAGATTGATTTCGAGGACAAGGGGATCCGGCTCTGTGCCGATCAGCTGTTGCGCTTGCGCGCCGCCCAGCCGTTCAGCCTCTTTTTCAGCGGCGGCACCCTGATCGACGCAGCCCCCTGGTTGCAGGCGCTGGGGGAGGTGGCGCTGCCCGAGCGCACCCTGGCGGGTCTTGGCAAGATCCTGTGGGGGGAGGGGAGTATCGAGCGGGTGATCACCACAGACAGCGTCGGCGCCTTTGCCGAGCTGCCTCTTGAACCCGGCACCTTGCTGGTGTGGGCCCCCCCATCGGCTCCTCTTGCCTTGCAGCAGGTGGTGGCCGCCTTGCCCCCCAATGTGCTGTGGAGTCATCTCACCGCCCTCGACCCTGCCGGGGTGGATCGGCTGCAGGCGCTGGCCCAGCGCTTGGGTCGTCCGGCCAGCTGGTGGCTGCCTCGTGATCTGGCCCCCATCCTCAGCGCGTATGCCCAACCTTTGACTGAGGCCCGGCCCTGGGAACCGAGCCGGATCCCCAAGTCATTGTTAGCAGTTTGTAGCGGTTTGGTTGAGTCCAATGGTGGCTTGTCGGCCGAGGTGTGCGCGCTGGCGCCAGCGTGGCATGCCGTTGGTTGAAATTGGCCTGAAAGCGAGCCAAAAAGCGGTTTTCCCCCATTGAACGCGGTGATATAAAGAGTTGACGAAGCGCTCGCCAGATGAGCGCTTTTGTTTATCAAGCCGCTTTGCCACCCAACGAACTCAACGGAATACAGGGAATACCATGTTTGAAAAGGTTGTTGCCGCCCCAGCGGATCCGATCCTGGGCCTGACCGAAGCCTTCCGCGCTGACTCTCGCAGCCACAAGATCAATCTGGGCGTAGGGATCTACAAGGACGAGTCCGGTGCCACCCCCATTCTTCACTGTGTCAAGAAAGCCGAGCAGAAGCTGCTGACCGACGAGAAGACCAAGAACTACCTCGGTATTGAAGGCAATATCGAATATGGCCGCATCGTGCAGCAACTGCTGTTCGGGCAGCACTCTGCGCTGGTTGCCAGCGGCCGCGCCAAGACCGCGCAAGCGCCGGGCGGTACCGGTGCCCTGCGTATCGCAGCCGAATTCGTGGTGCGCAACGGTCTGGCCAAGACCATCTGGATCTCCGATCCCACCTGGGCCAACCACGTCAGCGTGTTCCAGGCCGCCGGTCTGACCGTCAAGTGGTACAAGTACTACGATGCCGCCACCAAGGGGCTCGACTTTGCTGCCATGCAGGCCTCGCTGGCCGAAGTGCAGCCGGGTGAGCTGGTGCTGCTGCACGGCTGCTGCCACAACCCGACCGGTATCGACCCCACTGCCGAACAGTGGCGCGCACTGGCCAAGCAGAGTGCTGCCGCCGGCTGGTTGCCGCTGTTTGACTTCGCCTATCAGGGTTTTGCCCGTGGTATCGAAGAGGATGCTGAAGGTCTGCGCATCTTCGCCGAGTGCCACGACGAGCTGCTGGTGGCGAGCTCCTTCTCCAAGAACTTTGGCCTCTATAACGAGCGGGTCGGCGCTTTCACCCTGGTCAGTGCGACCAAGGAGATCGCCGACGTGGCCTTCACCCAGGTCAAGACCGTCATTCGTGCCAACTACTCCAACCCGCCGTCACATGGCGCCGCCGTCGTCACCGCCGTGGTGAGCGATCCGGCCCTCTATGCCGAGTGGGTGGAAGAGGTTGCGGCCATGCGCGTGCGCATTCGCGAGATGCGCGAGCTGCTGGTGGAGAAACTGGCTGCGCGCGGCGTTAACCAGGATTTCAGCTTTATCCGCGAGCAGAACGGCATGTTCTCCTTCTCCGGTCTCTCCAAGGATCAGGTTGAGCGCCTCAAGAGCGAGTTTGCCATCTATATCGTCGGCTCCGGCCGGATCAGCGTGGCCGGTATTACCCGTGCCAACATAGATCCGCTTTGCGATGCCATCGCCAAGGTGCTGTAACGCCAGCCGTTAACCGCACGACTGAAAAAGCCCGTCACGCCAGTGACGGGCTTTTTTGATCCAGCCGGGTGAGCTGTTCAGCGAGAGCCTTGCAACCAGCGGCGCAGCTGAAGCACCAGCAAGGTGAGGGCGCCACCCAGCAGTGCGGTGAGCACCGCCAGCAGCATGCTGCCGAGCAGGAAGGGGGGAACAAGAGTTGCCGCTTCCTGCTCCAGCCAGTGGAGCGTCCAGGTGAGGTGGAAAGGCTCCGGCGTCTTGTGCAGCACCAGACAGCCGGTGCGATAGGCATAGAGGTACATGAAGGGGAGGGTGAGCGGGTTGTTGAACCAGACTGCCAGCAGCGCCAGCGGCAGGTTGAGGCTGAACGCCAGCGCTAGCCCGACCGCGATCAGCGAATGCATCGGGATGGGGAACCAGCAGGCGAAGATGCCGGCCGCCACGGCCCCGCTCAGGGCGCGGGTGCCTCCTTGCCAGAGGGCGGGTGCGAGCAGTCGCTCACCAAACAGGGCAAACCACTTCTGCTTGCGCAGGGTATCGGGATCGATTTTGAAACGGGAGAACCAGCGACTCAGCATGGGCGTGCCACCTTGCGTTTTTGCCACTGACGCACCGTGCTGATGCGCCAGAAGGTGCGGATCACGGCGTAACCGATGAGCGAGCTCAGCAGGGCCAGCACCAGCGAGCCCAGCAGGAGCGGCGGCGCGACGGTCTCAAATACCGATACCAGCCAGGCCCAGGTGAACTGGATGTCGACCTGTTGCGAGGTTTGCCCCAGCAACTGGCAACCGACCAGATAGGCGCCATAGAACATGGGGGGAATGGTCAGTGGATTGGAGAGCCAGACCAGCGCCACTGCGAGGGGCAGATTGACCCGGCAGGCGATGGCGAGCCCGGCGGCCAGCAACATCTGGCAGGGGAGCGGCACCCAGGCCATGAACAGCCCCACGGCGAAGGCGCCCGCGGCCGAGCGCCGGTTGAGATGCCAGAGATTGGCATCGAGCAGCAGGCGACCAAAAAGGCGCAAGTGCTTGTGTTCTTTCAGGGTTTGCGGGTCGGGCATCCAGCGTTTGATGAGTCGTTTGGGCATATTGAAACCTTGCTAAATACTTGCACCATGGATCTGCGTCTATTGTCGTTTGCCCTCGGGGCAAGCTCCTCACTGCTCTGGCCATGGTTACCTTCACTTGCATGGGGGGGCCTGTTGCTGTCCCTGCTGGTTCCCCTTGCCTGTTGCCGCGCGTGGCGGCTGCTGTTTCTGCTGCTGGGCATCCTCTGGATGCAAGCCAATCTTGCCTATCGGCTGGCCTGGCTGGAGCGGTTGGGCGATCAGACGAGCCACATGATAACCGCACAGCTGCAAAGTGCAGAGCCCGAGGGGGATAAATTTGTCCGGCTGCTGTTGCGGGTGAGCATCCTCGACGAACAACCGGTGACACCTGAGCCCCTAATCCGGGTCAATGCCTATCAGGCATTGCCCGCCATGACAGTGGGCAGCCGGATCACCCTGGTGACCTCGTTGAAACCGGCTCACGGTCTGGCCAACGAGGCGGGGCTGGATGGGCGGCGTCTGCTGCTGGGCAAGGGGATCACCGCCACCGGCAATTTGCGCCGGGTGATCGACATTCATCAGGCAGCACCGGGCTGGCGCGAACGCTGGTTGGACGCAGCGACCGAGAGTTGGCGGACTCTTGACCATGCCCCCTTGCTGGCGGCCCTCACCTTTGGCGAGCAGAGCGGCATCACGGATGCCCAGTGGGAGCTGTTTCGCGGCAGCGGCCTGACTCACATCATCGCGATTTCAGGGCAGCACATCGCGCTGGTGGCGGTGCTCGGGTGGTGGTTGGGCAGGCTGTTTGGCCTGCGCGGCGCCATTATCACCTCCCTGATGTTTGCCGCCGTCTACAGCGCATTGGCGGGGTTTGCGGTGGCGACCGAGCGGGCCCTGATCATGGTGCTGGTGTGGAGTGTGCTGCGCTGGAGCCGGCGAGAGTGGCCTGCCTGGCGCATCTGGCTGTGGGCCTTTGTGGTATTGACCCTCTGGGATCCCTTTGCCCTCTATTCGGCCGGTTTCTGGCTCTCGTTTCTGGCGGTGGCCATCCTGCTGCTGGTGGGATATGTCCACGACAAGCCGGGGCTCTGGCAGATCCAGCTCTGGCTGCTACTCGGTCTGCTGCCGCTGCAGTTGGCGTTGTTCGAGGGGATCGCGCCCCTTGCCATGGTGATCAACCTGCTGGCGGTGCCGCTCTTTTGTATCGCCATCATCCCGCTGGCCCTGATCGGTGTGCTGCTTGCGCCGCTATCCACCTCGCTTGCTTATGGCCTGTTCTGGCTGGCGGATCTGGGGCTCGGGTGGGCGCTGACGATCCTGAGCTGGCTTTCCGATCAACTGCAACTGTGGTGGCCACTGCCCGGCTGGTGGCTGCCGCTTTGCACCCTGCTGTTGCTGCTCTGGTTCTCCGCGCAGTGGCGCCCGGCACGCTGGCTCTGGCTACCGAGTCTGTGTGCGCTGTTGCTGGCGCTCTGGCCAACGCCAGTCCGCTGGCAACTGCGGGTGCTGGATGTGGGGCAGGGGCTGGCGGTGCTGATCAGCAAGGGGGAGCGCGCCATCCTCTATGACACCGGTGATCGCTATCCCGGAGGATATAACATGGCGGACGCGGTGATCCTCCCCCAGCTGAGCCATCTGGGGATCCGGGTCATCGATCGCCTCATCATCAGCCATAAGGATCGGGATCATGCTGGCAATCGCAAGCGGCTGCTCAGCGCCATGCCGGTGCGTCACGAGCTCTCCTCTTATCCCTTCAGTGAGGGAACGACGCTCTGCCAGCGTGGGCAACAGTGGCGTTGGCAGGGGCTCTCGTTTGCAGTGCTCTGGCCCGAGCGACCCGGTGGCGGGCGCAATAACGATGGCTGCGTGGTGCGTATTAGCGATGGGCAGCGCAGCGTGCTGCTGAGCGCCGATATCGAGCGGCAGGCCGAGCAACGGCTGGTGGCGCTGGAGGGAGAGGGGTTGGCCAGCACCTTGCTGGTGAGCCCCCATCATGGCAGCCGCACCTCTTCCACGCCCCCTTTTGTCGCGGCGGTAGCTGCGCAGGAGGTGATCCACAGCGCCGGTTTTATGAATCAGTGGGGCTTTCCCCGTCCCGATGTGGTGGCCCGCTATCGGGACGCCCGCCAGTGGATCACTGGCCAGCAAGGGGCGATGCTGGTCGAACCCACCGCAGCGGGCTTGAGCGTCACCGCCGAGCGAGATTCAGGCCCTTGGTACCGACGCAGTGGCGAGTGGTGGCGACCGCGAGTGTGGTTTGGGCAATAATTAACCATTTCTGCCGTGTAGGGATGCGATATAGGTGGCGGCGCTTGGTGTAAGCCTGCGCTTTGGCTAGAATAGCCCGTCATTTCCATTACTAACGGCTATTCATGCAACAAGAAACCTCACAAGAGAGCTGGCCAGTATTCAAACGCCTGCTCGGTTATGTCCGTGATCGCAAGCTGGGCCTGGTTGGTGGCATCATCGGGATGCTGGGCTACGCCGCCGTGGATACCACCTTTGTCTACTCCATCAAGCCGCTGATCGATCAGGGCATCAATGGTAACGACAGCACCGTTTTGAAATGGATGCCCTTCTTTGTCCTCGGCATCGTGGCCCTGCGCGGTGTCGCCAACTTTCTCTCCAACTACTGCATGGCCTGGGTCGGCAACCACGTCGTGATGCGTCTGCAACAGCAGGTGTTCAATCACATGGTGGCGATGCCGATGAGCTTCTTTGACCGTCAGAACACCGGTCATCTGCTCTCCAAGGTGACCTATGACGCCAGTCAGGTCTCCTCGGCGGCGAGTACCACGCTAGTGACCCTGGTGCGGGAAGGGGCGACCGTGGTCGGCCTGCTCGGCCTGATGTTCTGGCACTCCTGGCAGCTGTCGGTGATCTTCCTGGTGGTTGGCCCGCTGGTAGGCATCATTATCGGCCTTATCAGCCGTCGTTTCCGCCAGATCAGCCGTCACATCCAGCAGGCGGTCGGGGATATCACCACCTCCACCGAGCAGATGCTCAAAGGGCACAAAGAGGTGCTGATGTTTGGTGGCCAGAAGGTGGAAGAGAAACGCTTCTTCCAGGTCAGCAACAACATGCGCCAGCAGACCATGAAGATGGTCGCAGCCGATGCCATCGGCAGCCCGGTGGTGCAGATGGTTGCCTCCATCGCGCTGGCGGCCTTCCTCTACGTCGCGACCATCGACAGCGTCAAATCAACCCTCACTGCCGGTACGTTTACCGTCATGATCACCTCCATGATGATGCTGCTCAAGCCGCTGAAAAGCCTGACCGACGTCAACAACCAGTTCCAGCGCGCCATCACCGCCTGCCATAGCCTGTTTGGCCTGCTCGATAGCGAGCCGGAGCAGGATACCGGTACGCTCACTCTGGAGCGTGCCCGTGGCGAGATCGAGTTTCGCAACGTCACCTTCACCTACCCGACCAAGGACACCCCGGCGCTGCATAACGTCAGTTTCAAGGTGGAGGCGGGGAAATCGGTGGCGCTGGTGGGCCGTTCCGGCTCCGGCAAGAGTACCATTGCCAGCCTGTTGACCCGCTTCTACGACATCGATCAGGGCGAGATCCTGCTTGATGGCATCAACATTCGCGAATACAAGTTGAGCGAGCTGCGCAAGCAGTACGCGCTGGTCTCCCAGCATGTCCACTTGTTCAATGACTCGGTGGCCAACAACATCGCCTACGCGGCAGAAGACAAGTACAGCCGCGATCAGATCGTGCAGGCCGCTCGCATCGCCCACGCTGACGAGTTCGTCAGCAAGATGCCGCAAGGGTACGACACCGTGGTTGGTGAGAATGGTGCCTCTCTTTCTGGCGGTCAGCGCCAGCGCGTTGCCATCGCCCGCGCCCTGCTGCGCGATGCGCCGGTTCTGCTGCTGGATGAGGCCACCTCGGCCCTCGATACCGAGTCCGAGCGCCATATTCAGGCGGCCATCGACGAGCTGTGCAAGGCTCGTACCTCGCTGGTGATTGCCCACCGTCTCTCCACCATCGAGAAGGCGGACGAGATCCTGGTGATCGACGAAGGCCATATCGTCGAGCGCGGCAACCACGCGGCACTGATGGAACAGCGCGGCACCTATGCCCAGCTGCGCGCCATTCAGTTTGGCAATGCAGGAAACAAGGCCTGATGCTGGAACGGCTCTGGTATCGCAAAAGTGGCTGGCGCTGGTTGCTGGCCCCCTTTGCCCTGCTGTTTGCCATCATCAGCGGCAGCCGCCGCTACGCCTATCGTCACGGTTGGCGCAAGGGGTATCGCTCCTCCTTGCCGGTCATTGTGGTGGGCAATATTTCGGTGGGGGGCAACGGCAAGACGCCGGTGGTGGTCTGGCTGGTGGAGCAGTTGCAAGCCCGCGGCTATCGCCCTGGGGTGGTGAGCCGTGGTTATGGTGGCAAGGCGCCCCATTACCCCTATCGGCTGGATGAGACCAGCACCACGGCGCTGGCCGGAGATGAGCCGGTGCTGATTGCCCGGCGCTGCGGCTGTCCGGTGGTGGTTGCCCCGAAACGGGCCGACGCGGTACGACTGCTGGAGAAGAGCGGTGAGGTGGATATCATCATCACCGACGATGGTCTGCAGCACTATGCGCTGGCCCGCGACATCGAGCTGGTGGTGGTGGACGGAGCGCGCCGTTTCGGCAACGCCTGCCTGCTGCCGATGGGGCCGCTGCGCGAGCCGGTCACTCGTCTCAAACGGGTGGACGCCATCATCTGCAACGGCGGTGAGCCGGGCAAGGGGGAGTACCCCATGCAACTGGTCGCCGACACCCCGCGCCGGGTGCGCGACGATGCACCGCTTGCCGCCCCCTTGTCGGGGCCGGTCGATGCGTTGGCGGGGATTGGTCATCCACCCCGCTTCTTTGCCACCCTGGAAGGGCTCGGCTATCAGCTGGAACAGCAGGCCGCCTACGGCGATCATCATCCCTTTGATCGGGATGAGCTGGTGGGCCGCTTTGCCAGCAAGCCGCTGCTGATGACCGAGAAGGATGCGGTCAAGTGCCGCCCGTTTGCCCTCGATAACTGGTGGTATCTGCCGGTCAGTGCCGAGTTGCCCGCCTCCCTGCTTGATGCCCTGCTGCACAAGCTGGGGGCGAAGGCAAAGGGCGCGACCAGGGCGCAAGATTAATCTCTCTTGCCTGAGCGGGGGAGAAGTGGACCAATAGCGGTCCCGTAAGGAATATCTGGTTGCTCGACATCCATCGCTGGTGTGATTAAGCCGCCAGCGCGACATCGTTGAAGGAGTATCGTTTTGGCTTTGGACATCAAGTTGCTCGACATCATCGCCTGCCCGGTCTGCAAGGGTAAGCTGCACTACAACAAAGCAGTCCATGAGCTGGTCTGCCGCTTTGACAAGCTGGCCTATCCGCTGGAGGAGGGGATCCCGGTGCTGCTGGAGAACCGTGCCCGTCCGCTCAATAGCGATGAGCTGCCGTCATGAGTTTCGTCGTCGTCATTCCGGCCCGCTATGCGTCAACCCGTCTGCCGGGCAAGCCGCTGGCTGATATCCATGGCAAGCCCATGGTGCAGCACGTGGTGGAGAAAGCCCTGCAATCCGGTGCCGATCGGGTGATCGTCGCCACCGACGACGAGCGGGTGCAGCAGGCACTGCTGAGCACCGGCGTCGAGGTGTGCATGACCTCACCGGATCATCAGTCCGGCACCGAGCGTCTGGCCGAGGTGTGCCGTCACTACGGCTTTGCCGCCGATACCATCATCGTCAATGTGCAGGGGGATGAGCCGCTCATTCCGCCCGCCATCATTCGTCAGGTAGCGGATAATCTGGCCGCCGCCACGGCGCCGATGGCGACCCTGTCGGTGCCGATCCAGGATGCCGAAGAGGCGTTCAATCCGAACGCAGTGAAAGTGGTGACAGACAAGGATGGCTACGCCCTCTACTTCAGTCGCGCCAGCATTCCCTGGGATCGGGATCGCTTTGCCAAGAGCCATGAGCAGATTGGTGACCACTACCAGCGTCATATCGGCATCTATGCCTACCGCGCCGGCTTTATCCAGCGTTATGTGGACTGGGCGCCGAGCGTGCTGGAGCAGGTCGAGGCGCTGGAACAGCTGCGGGTGCTCTGGTACGGGGAGAAGATCCACGTCGCCCAGGCCCTTGAAGCGCCGCCGGTCGGGGTGGATACCCAGGCCGATCTGGAGAAGGTGCGCGTCTTTTTGGCCAAGTGATGGCCACAGCACTAACGTCATGAAAAACGGTGTCGCAAGGCACCGTTTTTTGTTTTGATAATTTATATAATTATTTGATTTTAAACGCTAAACATGGGTTTTCTCAAACTTTTGGCGTGCATGGTTTGCCAAAGCGACGAGTTTGGTTATGATGCAAGACGCCCTGTTAACCCTAACCGGGCGGCTAAAACGAGATAAAACGGGGTGTTTGGGTGATAAATGTATTCCTGGTCGATGATCATGAGCTGGTGCGTACAGGGATAAGACGCATTCTTGAAGATGTGCGCGGGATCAAGGTGGTGGGCGAGGCACAGAGCGGCGAGACCGCAGTTACATTCTGTCGCCAACACCATCCGGACGTGATCCTGATGGACATGAACATGCCGGGTATTGGTGGTCTGGAAGCGACCCGCAAAATTCTGCGGATCCGCCCCGATGTGCGCATCATAGTGCTGACCATTCATTCAGAAAATCCGTTCCCCACCAAGGTGATGCAGGCAGGCGCCGCCGGTTACCTGACCAAGGGGGCTGCTCCCGACGAGATGATCCAGGCGATCCGGTTGGTGCACTCCGGTCAGCGCTACATCTCCCCGGAGATTGCCCAGCAGATGGCCCTCAGCCAGTTTGCCTCCGCTGACGAGAATCCCTTCAAGTCCCTCTCCGAGCGCGAGCTGCAGATCATGATGATGATCACCAAGGGGCAGAAGGTGACCGATATCTCCGAGCAGCTCAACCTGAGCCCGAAGACGGTCAACAGCTACCGCTATCGTCTGTTCAGCAAGCTGGGGATCAACGGTGACGTGGAACTGACCCATCTGGCCATTCGCTATGGCATGCTGGATGCCGATACCCTCTAATCGGGTGGCGTGTGGTCACAAAGGCGGCGAGTGCCGCCTTTTTGCTTTTTTGCCCCTTTGCTTTTCAGGCGGCGAGGGCAGTATGCTCTGCCCGTCAATTTTTGCCTTTGTGTGAGCCGAGTAGCTGATGACCCTCTCTCCCGAACCTCTCTTCGACAGCAAGGCGTTTCTGAGCGCCGTCACCCATCAAAGTGGCGTCTACCGCATGTATGACAGCGGTGGCACCGTGATCTACGTGGGCAAGGCCAAGGATCTGAAAAAGCGGCTCGCCTCCTACTTTCGCACCAACGTCGACAGCATCAAGACCCGCACCCTGGTGCGCCAGATCGCCGATATCCAGGTCACCGTCACCCACACCGAGACTGAGGCGCTGATCCTCGAGCACAACCTCATCAAGCAGTACCAGCCTCGCTATAACGTGCTGCTGCGAGACGACAAATCCTACCCCTGGATCATCATCACCGCGCACCAGCATCCGCGCATCGGCGTCCATCGCGGCGCTCGCAAGGTGAAGGGGGAGTACTTCGGCCCGTACCCCTCTGGCGGTGCGGTGCGCGAGAGTTTGCATCTGATGCAGAAAATATTTCCGGTACGCCAGTGCGAGGATGCGGTCTATGCCAACCGTACCCGTCCCTGTCTGCTCTATCAGCTCAAGCGTTGCGCTGGCCCTTGCGTACCCGGGTTGGTGAGCGAGGCCGAATATGCCCAGCAGGTGGAGCTTGCCAAACTGTTTCTGGCGGGCAAGAACCAGCAGGTGATAGGCGAGCTGGTGGGCAAGATGGAGTCCGCCAGCGGCGATCTGCGCTTTGAAGAGGCCGCCCGCTACCGGGATCAGATCCTGGCGCTGCGCCGGGTCACTGAACAGCAGTCGGTGAGCGGCAACGTGCTGGACGAGCTGGATGTGGTGGGGGTCGCCTTCCAGCAAGGCGCGGCCTGCATCCACGTGCTCTTTATTCGTCAGGGCAAGGTGCTCGGTTCGCGCAGCTACTTCCCGAAAGTGCCTGCTGATACCCAGCTTGACGAGGTGGTGCAATCCTTCCTGCTGCAGTTCTATCTCTCGGGGCAAGGGGGGCGGCAGATCCCGAGCGAGGTGCTGCTCGATGTGGCTCTCGAAGACGAAAGCGTCATCGCCGAGACCCTGAGCCAGACCGCAGGCTACAAGGTGCGGGTGGTGAGCCGAACTCGCGCCGAACGGGCCCGTTTTATCAAGCTCGCCTCCATCAACGCCGAGACGGCGCTTCGCTCGCGGCTTGCTCACAAGAGCACCATCACCGCTCGCTACGATCAGCTGGAAGAGCTGCTGGAGCTGGAGCGCCCCATCGCTCGCATGGAGTGTTTCGATATCTCCCACACCATGGGAGAGCGCACGGTGGCCTCTTGCGTGGTGTTCAACCGGGAGGGGCCGCTCTCATCGGAATATCGTCGTTTCAATATCGACGGTATCACTGGTGGTGATGACTACGCAGCGATGGAGCAGGCGCTGGAGCGCCGCTTTGGCAAGCAGCAGGAGCCGGACAAGGTGCCGGACGTGCTGTTTATTGACGGTGGCCTCGGCCAGTTGCGCCGCGCCGAAGAGATCCTGGCCCGTCAGCTGGAGTTTCTGGGCGGCAAATATCCGCTGCTGGTGGGGATTGCCAAGGGGGTCACCCGCAAGGCAGGGTTGGAAACTCTCATCATGGGGGAGAGCCACGAAGAGCTGCATTTGCCGGCAGATATGCCCGCTTTGCACCTTATTCAGCATATTCGCGATGAATCCCACCGTTTTGCCATTACCGGCCACCGGGCCAGACGGGCCAAGGCCCGCACCAGCAGCAGTCTGGAGGATATTCCGGGGGTGGGGCCAAAGCGGCGACAGGCGCTGCTCAAATATCTGGGCGGCCTGCAGGAGGTCAAAAAGGCGAGCGTGGATGAACTGGCCAAGGTACCCGGCATCAGTCAGGAGCTGGCCCAGACCATCCACGATGGCTTACACAGCGCCTGAGCAGGGTTAGCGGCATGGCAAAATCGCTAACTCCTTGATGCACAAGAGCCGTGACGCGGGGGGGCCGTAAATGCCATAATGGCCCTCGCATTTTGAGAAGATTGATGGATTAAAAAGACCAAGACGGGCGCCAGTGCGGTTGCATCGCAAATCGGCTTTGGCGCACTATGTAGCGACGTACAAGAAGTGGCTGAAAATAATGACAAACATACCTAACCTGTTGACGTTTTTCCGGATTTTGCTCATTCCCGTCTTCGTCATCCTGTTCTATCTGCCTTATCAATGGTCTTATCTGGCTGCCGCCATCATCTTTATTCTGGCCGCTGCCACCGACTGGTTTGATGGCTATCTGGCCCGCAAGCTCAATCAGTCCACCGCCTTTGGCGCCTTCCTTGACCCGGTTGCCGACAAGATCATGGTCGCCGCCGCACTGGTGGTCATTGTCGAACACTACAACACCATCTGGGTCACCATCCCCGCCATGACCATGATTGGCCGCGAGATCATCATCTCCGCCCTGCGCGAATGGATGGCCGAGCTCGGCAAACGCTCCTCGGTGGCGGTCAGCTGGATTGGCAAGTGGAAGACCATGATCCAGATGGTGTCACTCACCGGTCTGATTTGGCAATACAACGTCTGGATGGTGTGGCTCGCCTATGTGATGCTCTATGTCGCCACCGTGCTCACCTTCTGGTCGATGTTCCAGTACATGAAGGCGGCTTGGGGCGATCTGACCCACCACGCCAACCTGTGAGTCACATGCGCCGCAAGGTGAGGTTTCCGCTGATTTGAGGCAGGAAATGGCCAAAGGCGCTAAAACCGTTCAAAAAGGGCAAAAAATGCCCGAACGATCAGGTAATTAAATATTTCTGGTTGACTGGGCGAGGAACATCGCTAGAATGCGTCCTCGTAGTCAGGCAGTCAGCCAGACCAATGCGGGAATAGCTCAGTTGGTAGAGCACGACCTTGCCAAGGTCGGGGTCGCGAGTTCGAGTCTCGTTTCCCGCTCCAAATTCAGACAATAGAGAGCCAACTCTCTTTTGCATGGCGCGTTAGCAAAGCGGTTATGCAGCGGATTGCAAATCCGTTTAGTCCGGTTCGACTCCGGAACGTGCCTCCATATTGACAAGCCCGCCACGCGAGCTTGATACCGATTGCGGTGCCCGAGTGGTGAAATCGGTAGACACAAGGGATTTAAAATCCCTCGACGTTCGCGTCGTGCCGGTTCGATTCCGGCCTCGGGCACCATTAATACTTCCAAAGTATTCCGAAAAAGTTCAAAAAACCCAGTGAATTCAACGTCTCTGGGTTTTTTTACGTCCAGAACATTCCGAGTCATTCCTAACACATCCGCTATAAATTGGTATACGCTTAGGTATACATCGATTCGATAAAGGAGTCGTATACCAATGCCGCGAACCACCAGACCCTTGTCTGATACCGAGTGTCGCAATGCCCGCCCGCGAGAAAAAGACTATTCCCTGTTCGATGGGAATGGCTTGCACTTATTGGTCAAAAAGAACGGTACCCGTTCGTGGCGCTTCAAGTTCACTAAGCCTGATGGTAAGGCCGGGCTGATGGCGTTTGGTGATTACCCCATCCTGTCGTTGACGGAGGCCCGTGCCAAACACGCTGCCGCACGAAATTTGTTGGCCAAGGGTATTGACCCTGTCGTCCATAAGCAGCAGGTGCGTAACGACATTACCCGCAAACAAGTGAATAGTTTTGAGGCTGTTGCCCGTGAATGGCATGCAAATAATGCTGGCAAGTGGTCCTCCGATCATGCTTCACGCATCTTGACCCGGCTTGAAAAAGACGTGTTTGATTGATTGGCCATTGCCCCGTTGCCGAACTCAAGACTCGTGACCTGCTTGTTCCACTGCGTAAGATAGAGCAGCGAAATGCGCTTGATTTGGCAGGACGAGTGCGGCAACACATCAATGGCATAATGAGTTATGCAATGCGAACTGATTTGATTGAGGCCAATCCTGCCGCTGATTTGACGGGGGCGTTGTCGGTTCGCAAAGTCCAGCATCATCCCGCGCTGCCGCTGCAGGATATTCCCGAGCTGGTGCGTCGTCTCGATAGTTATTCGGGACGTCTGCTGACCAAGATGGCGGTGAAATTCACCTTGTTAACCTTTGTCCGTTCGAGTGAATTGCGCTTCATGCGCTGGGATGAGCTCGATATCGAGCGAGCAATCTGGACGATCCCGGCGTCCCGCGATCCCATTGAAGGGGTTAAACATTCACATCGTGGTGCCAAGATGCGAGAACCGCACTTTGTGCCGTTGTCACGCCAGGCACTGGCCATCATTGAGGCGATCCGCCCTTTGACCGGGCGTTTTGATCTGGTATTTGCCGGTGACCATGATGTATCAAAACCCATGAGTGAAAACACCGTGAATAGTGCCTTGCGCCGCCTGGGTTATGACACCAAGGTGGAGGTATGCGGTCATGGCTTCCGGGCGATGGCCTGCAGCGCGTTGCTTGAATCAGGCCAATGGAGTGCGGATGCCATTGAACGGCAGATGAGCCATAAGGAGCGTAACGGTGTGCGGGCGGCTTACATTCATCGGGCCGAATTTATCACCCAGCGGCAACAGATGGTGCAATGGTGGGCTGACTGGCTGGACTGTTGCAAGCATCACTATGTGCCACCCCATGAATTTACCGGGTTGGAGAGCAATGTAATTCACTTGCCAAACAGTCTGTCTGTATAGATGGATCGGGTTGTCAATCAGCATCGAAAAATGACCAGGGATCAGCGTCCAACATTGACCAGGGTTAGCTGGCTGATTTCATCCTCTGTTTGAAGCGATAGGCGTCGTTGCCTGTCTCGATAAACTCACATGATCCTATCCAGCATCACCGTTGTCATCTTCTCCACTTGCTGAAGGCCAGGTTGGAGGTCAGGTGCGGGCTGGTGCGCTTGCGCAGCTTGCTGATCAGGTGAAACAGCAGAGCGCCTCCGCTTTCGGCAAACGGCAGATAGCTCAGTTTGCCCAGAATCACTGCATCGACATTGACCAACCGAATGGCAAGCAGCCCGGCTTTGCCTGCCACCTTTTCCTGCTCCAGTTCGCTGACCAGTACACCACTGTATAGAAACGCACTCGCTTGACCCGGCCCTCAGCATTGCATCCCAAGGCGATGCCAGGTGGGTTTGACCCGTCCCGGTTCCGCCGTTCAACAGCAGATTTCGTTGCTGTTCCAGGAAGTCATCCACACCTACTCGCCATTTAATTTCCCTTGTCAAGTGCGTCTCTGACGGGGTTTCCCCCTGTAGGGTTAGGAATTGGTGACGAAATGATAAAAATAAGGAGCCATGCTGGTGCATTTCGTTCCAGTACATGACAGGGAATGACTAACATGGCTAAAGAAAGCAAACCCACTCTGACCATTATTCGCCGTAATGAGGTTGAAGCCCGCACCGGGCTGTCCCGCTATACCATCTACGCCAAAATGCGTCCCAATCCGAAGTACCCCAATGTTTATGACCCGACCTTTCCCAAACCGGTGTCCATCGGCGCAAAAGCCGTTGGTTGGATTGAAGAGGAGTTGGAAGCATGGCTCATCGCCCAGATCCAGAAGAGCCGTGAGGCGTAAGGAGGCGAGGATGACAGTCACCAATTACGCAAAAAAGAGCCGCCATGGTACGGCGGCCTCTTCGGTTAGCATGTTTGATATTGGCCAGATAATTAAACCTAGCGCTGAGAGCGTAGCACCTGCGCGCTCGCTGGCAAGCAAAAGCCTGTGCCGCGCAAAGTCGGGGATAATTAGCAGGGATGTTATTTGTGGCCAGTTCGCCCTGTATGGTGCTTCCCCTAGCACCAACAGCGCGCGCATCGAGGAAATGCACCGCCTTCAGGAAGCCTATGAGAACGATGACGGCGTGTCACTGTTCGATCACAAGCGTGCCATGCTGCGCGTGGTAGGGGGTACGGTATGAACGCAACCCTGCAAGCCAAGGCTGCAAATATCGAGGCCAACGGTCACGCTGTCATTCCGTATCAGGACAACGGCAACCCGAAACCCTATGGCAATGAGCAGCGCTACCCGTCCTCCATGGTGCGTGAGGATGACACCCTGTTTGGTGTTCGCTTGGATGAAATGGTCCTGCTGGACCTGGACGGTAACAAGGTACCCGAGGCGCCGCACCCCAGGGATCTGCTGGCGATGCTCGGATTGCCCAATCAGACGCTCCCGATCCAGTACCGGATGCTCACCGACACCCTGCCTGACGGTTCGTATCGCTGGCTGTTCCGCTTGCCAGCTGGGGTAGACCTTGCCAGCTTGAAGCAGAGCGTCAACAACGCGAATGGACTGGCCGGCGTAGATGTAAAGACCGGCAATCAGCTGATCTACATCAAAGCCGGTAAGGTGCTGCGCGGCGATACCATCCCCCAACTGGCCGCTCTGCCGGAGGCTCCTGCCATCTTGTTGGGGTGGATCACCAAGCCCAAACATGAGCCAAAGGTGATTGCCCCCATGGTCAGCTCCGCAGAGACCAGCCGCTATGGAGAGAGAGCGTTGACGAGTGCCTGTGAGGCGATTGTCAGCGCGCCGATGGGGAGCCGGAACGAGACGCTCAACCGGGAGGCGCTGGGGGTGGCGCAACTGGTCGCTGGTGGAGAGATCTGTCACGCCGACGCTGAGCGTCAGTTGTTTGCTGCTGGCATGGCGTCTGGCCAATCGGTACAGGAGGTCAAGGCGACTATTGCCAGTGCGCACCAGAAGGGGATACAGGAGCCACGCCAAGCCCCGCCTAAAAGTAAGCTGTTGGCCGATAAGAAGGGCAGCCAAAAAACAGGTTCTCTGCTGGCGGCTAATGTTGTTTCTCTGCGCCCTGAGCAGGACGACGCGGCGCTGATGCTGGATCAGATGAGTGCCTGCCAGCGCGGGGAGGCACTGGTTTCTAGTCTGGGAACCCTGGCCATCAATGTCGACACGAGCCAGGTGTACCGTTACACCGGCAGCCTGTGGGAGTCGATGCCGGATGCGGTGCTTGCGCGCTGTATGACGGCAATGTTTAAGCAGCAAGGCGCCAAACACAGTGCCCGGATAATCAACACTGCTGTGGATACCATGAAACTGGGCCTTGATGAGATACCGCGTCCGGCGCTCAACCTGATTGATTTTGCCAATGGGGTCTATGACTTAGTGCTCCGCGCGTTTCGCCCGCATTCCCTCGTCGATGGTTTGCTGACTCACAACGGGATCGAGTACAGCGAGCCGCTGGTGGGGGAAACCCTGGCGCATTGTGCCCCCCACTTCATGAAGTGGCTGAGCTACGCAACCGACAATGATGCGGCCAAGATGGATCGCATTAACGCGGCGCTGTTCATGGTGCTGGCGAATCGCTACGACTGGCAGTTGTTCCTGGAGGTGACGGGGGAAGGCGGCAGTGGCAAATCGGTCATGACAGGTCTGTGCGAGCTGCTGGTTGGCCAAGAAAACGTGGGCAGTAGCTCGATGAAACTGCTCGAGAGCAACTTTGGTCTGGAGAATGTCTGGGACAAACGCCTGATCTTGTTGCCGGACCAACCTTCGTACGTTGGCGATGGCCACGTGCTCAAGGCGATCACTGGTGGCGATAAAATATCGGTCAACCCTAAAGGTAAGGCGATTTTCAGCACTCGGATCCCAGCTGTGTTGCTGGCCACCAACAACGTGCCGATGGTGTTTAACGAGCGCAACGGGGGGATCGCTCGTCGCCGGGTGATCTTCCACTTCGGACGAGTGGTGGCATCGGCTGATCGGGATGGGGCGCTTGGCGACAAGATTGCTGCTGAGTTACCGGTGATCATTCGCCATCTGCTGACCCGGTTTGCCGACCCTGACCTGGCCAAGCGTCTGCTGGAGGAGCAACGGGATGGTGCTGATGCACTGGCGGTGAAACGCGAGGCTGACCACGTACTCGACTTTTGCGCCACCTTGGCGTTTCTGGCTGAGCCGCAAGGGTTCTGTATGGGGGGAAATGTCGCCGTGATGAAGGAGCCGAGAAAATTCCTGTATCACCTCTACCTGGCTTATCTGGAGTACCACGGCTTGAACCGCCCACTCTCGCTTAATTCATTCAGCAAAGCCGTTAAACAGGCTGCAAAGGAGCTGGGCGCGGAGTACAAGACGCGCAAGACCAATGGCCAAACTCAAACCAATGTTGCACTCACCGAACTGGCAGAGGAGTACCTTCCGCGGGCCCTGTAGGCCGACATTACTTAACGAGGCCGAACGGTGGTGACAAGAAGGCTCCTTGCGGGGCCTTTTTTTCTAACTTGAGGGGAGGGGGCATACCCCATTTCATAGTCACTGAGTCACTTTACTGTGTGAATGTCTTGTCCTGCACGGGTTGGGATGCAGTGACCAACATTGATTCATGGTCACTGTTTGTCACTGGGTCACTGCCCTGATGCTTCTTGATGGATGGCAGATGGGAGATGACGCAATGAGTGGATCAGTGAAAGCAGTGCCCAAAAGAGTGATGTGAGTGACTCCCAGAGACCATGAAAAATCATGGTCACTAGCTGCTAGCCCAATGATGGCGGGATGTTTATCAAAACAGTGACCAAGTGACTATCACAGACAACTTCTTGCCACACACAGCTGCGTTTGCACTGACGGGGCTCCCCCTGTAGGGCTGGATACCTACTTGCCTCCTCGGAAATACTGGTCGCCTATGATCTATTCCCCTATGCATTCAACAGATTCCCCAGACTGGCACAGTATCGAATTTGCGTACTGTGCTGGCCGCCAGAGTGTTCGCCAGATAGCGATAGAGCACGGCATTTCACATACCGCCATTAACAAGCGGGCCAAGACGCACAAATGGTCAAGAGTCACAACACCTGTTAACGCTGCCTCATCTTCAGCTATGCCTACGGCTCCTATAAGTGGCGCAGAACACGTGGATTCTACAACTCAAGTTATGATCCCAGTTGTCACTCCTCAGGTTTCCACGGTGGAAACCAATACGTCGAATCCCAAGCCGGTAACAAGAGGCCGTCGGAGCGCATACACGAACGAGTTGGGGGAGGCCATATGTAGCGCCATTGCTGATGGGGTGAGTCTACGAGCAGTGTTGGCTCGTCCGGGGATGCCGTCCAAATCCATGGTGATGCGCTGGTTGGCTGATGAACGCTACATAGAATTTAGGGACCAGTACACGTGTGCGCGCGAGGATCTGGCCGACAAACTGGCCGACGAGATCCTCCAGATTGCCGATGACGGCAGCAATGACACCCTCCTCGACGCCAACGGGAACGTGAAAGTTAACCATGATGTGATTGCTCGTGCCCGCCTGCAGACCGATGCTCGTAAATGGCTGGCCTCAAAGCTGGCTCCCAAGAAGTATGGCGATGGGGGGCGGCGAGAAGACTCTGGCGTTAACCACGGGAGCATGCAGGTGAAATCGACAGTCACGTTTGTGAATCCACCCAATAGGGATGAAGACTGCGATGTGATTAAGGATGACGAAGTCTGAGTTATGCCCATGATGAAAGCGCTCAGACTATTGATTAACCGGGGATGAGGCTGCCAATGTTGACTGCGTCTTCAGCCTATTTTGCAGACTAAATTTGCGGTCATTGCTAATCCAAGCCATTTCTCAAGCTAATGAATGAAGGCGTAAATTGCGGTACATCACATTTGAATTGTGTTTTTTATCATGTAGATGTCCCACTATGGTACCCTTTTGGCCTCCTTTAATTGCATTGTTCCGCATGGCCTGGCTTGACGAAGTACAGCCTGCCATCACGTGACATTGTTGTGACATTAAGACCAGACTGATGAACGACCAAAATTTTGCACCCGGTATGCGGGTGGTGATCCGGGATGCAGAGTGGCGCATCCGTCGAGCAGACAATAGTGGCGATGGCGGTCACTTATTAACCTGTGATGGCGTATCAGAATTGGTGCGTGGCAAAGAGGGGCTGTTTTTAACCCGACTGGAACAGCGCATCGAGATCCTCGATCCTGCTACTACCCAACTGGTGGAAGATGAATCGGCCAATTATCAGGCCGCGCAGCTGTATATCGAAAGCCAGCTGCGCCAAAGGGTACCAACCGATGCCAAGTTGCACTTTGGTCACCGGGCTGCAATGGACTCGATGGCGTTCCAGCTTGATCCCACCCGCATGGCACTGGAGCAACCGCGCCAGCGCATCCTGATCGCCGATGCCGTGGGGCTGGGTAAAACCCTGGAAGCAGGGATCATGGTTTCCGAGCTTATTCGCCGTGGCCGTGGCAAGCGGATCTTGGTGCTGGCGGTTAAATCCATGCTGACCCAGTTTCAAAAAGAGTTCTGGAGTCGGTTTGCCATTCCGCTCACCCGGCTCGATTCTCAAGGGTTACAGCGGGTGCGCAATCGCATTCCCACCAACCACAACCCGTTTCACTACTTCGATAAAAGCATTATTTCCATCGATACCCTCAAGCAAGACATCGAATATCGCCACCATTTAGAGAATGCTTGGTGGGATATCATCGTCATCGACGAGGCGCACAACGTTGCCGAGCGCGGCAGCAGCTCACTGCGCAGCAAGCTCGCCAAATTGCTGGCTGGGCGCAGTGACACCCTGATCATGCTCTCTGCCACCCCTCATGATGGCAAGCCAGAGAGCTTCGCCAGCTTAATGAACATGCTCGACCCGACAGCCATCGCCAATCCCTCTAATTACCAGCACAGTGATTTTGCCGACAAAAATCTGGTGGTGCGGCGCTTTAAAAAAGATGTCAAAGATCAGATGGCCGGTGAATTTCCCGAGCGCGAGATCAAGCAGATCGCACGTCAGGCCAGCGCACAAGAAGAAGAAGTCTTCCGCCGGCTTGTTGAGAGCGAACTTAAAGATGATGATAGTGATGACAGCAGTGCCAAGCGTGGTCGCCTGTTTAAGGTCACCCTCGCCAAGGCCCTGTTTTCCAGCCCCATGGCCTGCGCCAGCGTGGTGAACAACCGGCTCGCCAATCTCGCCAAGCGCAAGGTCAATAACTGCCAAAGCCAGATCAACGAGCTGCAGTCGTTGCAGTTGGCGCTGGCACGCATCGATGCCGGCAGCTTTAGCAAATACCAACTGCTGCTCGACACCATCCGCAACGATCTGCAATGGCGCGCCAATCAGGCTGATGACCGCTTGGTGATCTTCACCGAAAGCATCAAGACCCTGGAGTTTTTGGCAGACAACCTGACGCGCGATCTCAAGCTCAAGCCTGAACAGCTCGCCACCTTGCGCGGCGACCAGGGCGATGTCGAACTGATGAACACCGTCGAAGCATTCAGCAAACAGAGTGCTCCGGTGCGCTTGCTGGTGTGCTCCGATGTTGCCTCCGAGGGCATCAACCTGCACCATCAAAGCCACAAGATGATCCATTTTGACATCCCTTGGTCACTGATGGTGTTTCAACAGCGTAATGGCCGTATCGACCGCTATGGCCAGCAGCATGTACCGCAGATCCGCTACCTGCTCACCGAAGCCGAGCAGATCAAGGGCGATATGCGGGTACTGGAAGTGCTGATCAACAAAGATGAGCAGGCACAAAAGAACATCGGCGACAGCTCCGAGTTCACCGGTAAATACAGCCAGGAAGAAGAAGAACTGCAGACCGCTGACTTCATGCTGCAGGGCGCCCAAGATGGCGCCAGCCTGTTAGATATGCTGCTTAACCACAATGCCAGCGAGCAGGAGCAACCCGGCGATCTACTGGGGGCCCTGAGCAATCAGGTCAGCCAGGATGCCAGTCGCCTCACCACCCAGGATCTGTCACTGTTTGCCAGCGAACAGGGCTATTGTGAGACGGCACTCGGTTACCTCAAACAAGCCGGTCAACGGGTGCAATTCGAGCGTCTGCCCGATGGCTGTCTCTCATTGGTGGCGCCTGATGAACTGCGCCGCCGCTTTGCTCAGCTACCGCCAGAAATTGAGCCCGACAACTGGCAACTACTGCTCAGTGAAGACAAACAGGTGATCAACCGCGCCATTATTGCGGCGCGCGGCGAGCAACATGCCTGGCCGAGCATTCACTATCTGTGGCAGATCAACCCGGTAGTGCAGTGGCTCGATGACAAGGTGCAAGGCGCCTTTGGCCGTCATCAGGCGCCTGTGCTGCGCATGAGCCATGCCATGAACGCCGATGAAGACCACTTTATCCTCTCGGGGCTGTTCCCCAACCGCAAATCCCACCCCATGGTCAACCCCTGGCTGGTGGTCAGCTTTAAGCAAGCGCAGTTTGTGGGCAGTCAGCCGTTTGCCGATTTTGTCGCCCAGCAGCCCGCTTTGTGCAGTAAGTTGAGCAACCCCGGCGGCAAGCAGCGCAACCACCAACGCCAGCAAGATCTGCTGCGCGAAGCCATTGACCATGCTCGCAGTGTGTTTGTGCAGGAGCGCAACGCGTTTGAAACCGAGATCAACCTGCGCTTAACCGCGCAGCTAGAGAAACTCGACGCGCTGAAAACCCGCCAGCTCCAGCAACTGACGCTGGATTTTGCCGATAACAAACAGGTCGAAGCGGTGAAACAGAGTCGCCAGGCCCAGCGTCAGCGCGAAATAGAGCACAACTTTGAAAGCTATATCGAGTGGATCGAAGAGACAATGACCACCGAAAAAGAACCATATATTCAGTTGATTGCCGTTATCACCGGCGCGGAGGGTTAACCATGGCACTGGTCGGCATCATTAACGAAAACGAATTTTACTCCAACCACTACCTCGACGAGGTGTTTGGCAGTGACATCCGCAGTGTGCTCGAACCCTGGCAGGCACAAGAGCAAGCCGCCCGCGACCAGGAACGTGCCGCCAGGGAGCTGGGCAAAACGGTCGCCCCCGGTTATCGTGCCCCATGGAACCAGCTCGCTAGTCTCGCCAGCGGCTATTTTCGCCAGCTCAGCGAGCAGGAGAAACAACGCGATATCGCGCAGCAACTTAGCCAGCAGCGCGCCCGCCAAGCAGCAGTGCTAAGCGCGCTCGGTTATCAGCTCGCGCCCACCTTGCAGCCGCTCGATGAAGGTTGCAGCTTGCCGCTGCTGGCCAGCTATGAGAGTGCCGATGGCAGCCCTTGGTTGTGGATTGCCGAAGCGTTCGACAGTGAAGAAGAGGGCGATCCGCTTGCCCAGGCCCTGCATGCGCTGCAACTGCCCGCTGACAGCGACCCGAAACAGAACCAACTGCTGCGCCACAACAGTCGCGGTGAGCCGCGTAGCTGGCAGGAGTTGCTCTCCTCTGTGGTGTTTACCCAGGCCGAGCCGCCACGCTTTGTGTTGCTGCTCGGTAGCCGGCAACTGCTGCTGCTCGACAGAACCAAGTGGGCGCAAAACCGCCTGCTGCGCTTTGAACTCGATGAGATCTTAAGCCGCAAAGAAGATGCCACCCTCAAGGCGCTGGCCGCCTTGCTGCACAAAGACTCCTTGCTGCCCGGCAGCGGCGCACCCTATCTCGATTCCTTGGATGACAACGCCCACAAGCACGCTTTCGGGGTATCGGAAGATCTCAAATTTGCCCTGCGCGAAAGCATCGAGCTGCTCGGCAACGAGGCGATGCGCTATCTGATTGAGCACAATCAGGCCGGTTACAGTGGCCAGCGGGCGGTCAGCCCTGATGAGCTCAGCCGCGAATGCTTGCGCTACATGTACCGTTTGCTGTTTTTGTTCTACATCGAGGCGCGCCCCGAACTCGGCTTTGCGCCGATGACCGCCAAAACCTACCTGCAAGGCTATAGCCTGGAGAGCCTGCGCGATCTGGAGATGATCACCCTCACCAGTGAGGAAGATCGCCACGGCCGCTATTTGCACGACAGCTTGCAGATGCTGTTCAAGCTGGTGCGAGAAGGCTACGCAGGCGGCATCGCGGTGCAAGCTGATGCCCTAAGCGGCGAGCAGATCAGCCAGCACCAGAGTCAATTTAGCGTGCCGCGCCTCGATAGCCACCTGTTTGCCAACAGCAACACCCCGCACCTCAACAAGGTGGTGTTTCGCAACGAAACCCTGCTTAACATCATCAACTTGATGTCGCTAAGCCGCGCTGGCAAGGGGCGCCGTGGCCGCATCTCCTATCGCCAGCTTGGTATCAACCAGTTAGGCGCCGTCTATGAGGCGCTGCTCTCTTACCGCGGTTTTTTTGCCAGCGATGACTTATATGAAGTGAAAAAAGCCGGCGAGGAGTTTAACCCGCTGGAGACCGGCTACTTCGTTAACGCTGCCGAGATTGGCAAATACCGCGACGACGAAAAGGTGTTTAACCCAGATGGCAGCCTGCGCATTCACCCCAAGGGCAGCTTTATCTACCGCATGGCTGGCCGCGATCGGGAAAAATCCGCGTCCTACTACACCCCGGAGGTGCTGACCCGATCCTTGGTCAAATACGCCCTCAAAGAGCTGTTTAAGGCGCAAATCGACCCGATTAGCGACCCCCATGCCAAGGCCGATGCCATCTTGACGCTCACCGTCTGCGAGCCCGCCATGGGCAGCGCAGCCTTCTTGAACGAAGCCATCAACCAGTTGGCCGAAGCCTATTTGCAACTCAAGCAACAGGCCGAGGGGCGGCGTATCCCGCAAGATAGCTATCCGCGCGAATTGCAGCGGGTGAAGATGTTTATTGCCGATAACAATGTGTACGGGGTGGATTTAAACCCGGTGGCGGTGGAGCTGGCCGAGGTGTCGTTGTGGCTCAACGCCATCAGCGGCGATGCCTTTGTGCCCTGGTTTGGCTATCAGCTGCATCACGGCAACTCGCTGATTGGCGCGCGCCGCCAGGTGTTTAGCAAAAGCGAGCTCAGCTATAAAAAGCAAAAAGACCCGAGCTGGCTGAACAGCGTGCCCAGCGAGCTGGTGATGAGTGAGCCGCGCTCCCCTGGCCAGGTGTTTCACTTCTTGCTGCCCGATTTAGGCATGGCCAGCTACAGCGACAAAACGGTCAAGGCCCGTTATCCCGATGATATAAAAGCGCTCGATAGCTGGCGCAAGGGGTTTTGCGCCAGCATCACCGCCGATGAGCAAGTTACTCTGGAGCGCATCAGTGCCAAGGTGGATAAGCTGTGGCAAGCGCACCGCCAGCAGCTTATGCAGGAGCGGGCGCAAACCTGCGACAGCCACCCGGTGTGGCCGGCGCCAAGCGCGGCGCAGCCGTTATCGAGCCTTCGCGACAAGGATGCGCGCTTGGCTGGGCGTGGTCAGGAGAGCAGCGCCTACCAAAAGCTGCGTTGGGTGATGAACTACTGGTGCGCGTTGTGGTTTTGGCCGATAGACCAGGCCGAACATCTGCCCAGCCGCGATGAGTGGCTGTTTGAGCTGGAAACCCTGCTCGATGGGGTGATGTTGACCAGCGCGCCGCAAGAGACTCCGGCCACCGCACAGGGGCAGTTATTTGCAGAGGAGTTTGCGCAAGAGGCAGAGCGGGCACCGGCGCAGCAGTTGGCACTGTTTAGCCAGCAGGGGGTGTTGCAACGCAAGCAGCTGTTTACCCTGCTGCCACGCCTCAAGTTGGTGGATGAGATTGCCAGCGCCCAGCGCTTTTTCCATTGGGATCTCGAATTTAGCGACCTGTTTGCCAAGCGCGGTGGTTTTGATCTGATGCTGGGTAACCCGCCCTGGCTCAAGGTGGAGTGGCAAGAAGCCGGGGTGCTCGGCGATTTTGAGCCGGAGTTTGTACTGCGCAAGCTTTCAGCCAGTAACTTGGTCAAGCTGCGGGAACAGATTTTTGCCCGCATTCCAGCGCTGGAGAATGCCTGGCGCTCCGAATACGAGGGCTGTGAAGCGACCCAGAACTTCCTTAATGCGCTGCAAAATTACCCGGTGCTCAAAGGCACCCAGACCAATTTATATAAGTGCTTTTTACCGCAGGCCTGGCGGCTGGGTTCAAACCAGGGCGTAGCCGGCTTTTTGCACCCCGAAGGCATTTATGATGACCCTAAAGGCGGCTTATTACGGGCGCAAATTTACCCACGGTTGCGGGCGCATTTTCAGTTTCAAAACCAGCATATGCTTTTTCCAATTGGACATCGGGTTAAATACAGCATCAATATCTATACCGCCAAATCGCAGGAAGTCATTGGTTTTACCAATATTGCCAATCTGTTCTCGCCGAAAACCATCGGGTTATGTTTTGAGCATGATGGCAGTGGCGTGGTCGGGGGGATTAAAAACGATGAAACCGCAGACTGGGATGAATCGGGTCATCAAAGCCGAATTTTGCAGGTGGATATTCAAAAGTTAGCCTTATTTGCCAGCTTGTACGATGATGCAGGCACTTCCGCTTTGGAAGCCCGCTTGCCATCGTTGCATGCCGAACAATTGGTTGCGGTACTGGAAAAATTTGCCGCCCAACCGCAACGGCTGGGTGACTTGCAGGGCGAATATTTGTCACTGGAGATGTGGCATGAAACCAATCAGCAAACTGACGGTACCATCCAGCGCCAAACTCAGTTCCCGCACACGGCCGCTGATTGGGTGCTCTCCGGCCCGCATTTTTATGTCGGCACTCCGCTTTATAAAACCCCAAGAGCTGTGTGTACCGAGAAGGGCCATTACGACTGCCTCGATCTGCTGACTTTGCCGGATGACTACCTGCCGCGCACCAACTATATTCCGGCCTGTGATGCGGCGGAATATGCCCGCCGCACCCCGCGGGTGAGTTGGATCGAACCGGGCCAAACCGAACCAAAAAAGGTGACGGAGTATTATCGGTTTGTGAATCGAAGGATGTTCGGTGCTTCCTCTGAACGTTCGTTTATCAGTGCGGTTTTGCCAAAAGGATTTGCCAATATCAATACCTGTGTTGCTACCGCATTTTCTTCCAATGAGGTGCTAATAAATTTCACAGGATTATCACATTCTATAGTTTATGATTTCATTCTTAAATCAACAGGAAAATCAGACCTCTATGGCGCTCAACTTGCGGGGTTTGTGTATCTCGAAAATGATCTCATTAAATCAAGAGCATTACTTTTAAATAGCATTTCATCTGACTATGCCGACCTCTGGGAATCATGTTATCAACCCGAGTTTACCCAGCAACGCTGGAGCCGCGATCTACCGCAGTTGCCACAGAGTTTCTTCTCCAATCTGACGCCTGACTGGCAACGCGATTGCGCGCTGCGCAGCGACTATAGCCGCCGCCAGGCGCTGGTGGAGATCGATGTGCTGGTGGCGCAGGCGTTGGGGCTGACGCTGGAGGAGTTGCTGACCATCTATCGGGTCCAGTTCCCGGTGATGCGCCAGTACGAGGCCGATACCTGGTATGACCAAGTGGGCCGCATCGTGTTTACCCCGAGTAAGGGGCTGGTGGGGGTTGGCCTGCCGCGCAAGGTGCGCAAAACTGACCTTAAGGCCGGTATCGTCTATAGGGTGGATAGCCCCGAGTGGATGGGGGGCAATGGTGCTGATCTCGCCATCGGCTGGGAGGATATCCAGCACCTGAAAACCGGCTCGGTCAGCGTCACCTTCGACGACGATACCCGTCCGGGTGGCGTGGTGCGCCGTACCATCACCTGGCAAGCTCCCTTTATCAAACCGGATCGCGAAGATGACTATCGGGTTGCCTGGGCATTTTTTGCCGAGCAGTCACTATAGGCGCCAGCGAACAAGAGCAGACAGCATGACGCCGACGCGGTGAGCACCGCGTTGGTAACCATTTAGGAAAAAGAGATGAGCCAATATCGATTACCCGATGAGCTGGACAAGGTCAGTCCGCAACAAGCAACCACAACCAAAGCTGTGGTCGAGCATGAACTCGACGCGCTGGATATTGTGATCTCCGAGGCTGAACAAAAACGGCGTGGCGAGTTTTACTACGATGCCTATCAGCGCCAGCGGGGCTATGAAGAGTTGTATCGCCATGGCTTCGGTAAGACAGTAGTAATTGATACCGAACGGGAAGGGCGATTGAACTTCCGGGTCTCCCAGGCCACCAGCGATTACGCCAATACCAAGCTGGGGTTTGCCACGCCTAATTCACCTCTTGGCCACTTGTGCCGAAGCGCCAAGCTCGGAGATAGCAGGGAAAGCCCTAAGTGGGGTGAGTACACCATTGTTGAGATCCGCAACTTTTCCCGTTTTACAGGCCAGGAGGCTGCCGAGCATATTCGCAACTTCCGGGTAATGGAGTCCAAGTCGTTGGTTTTGAGTGAAGAATCCACACCCTTTCAGGCCACGGTGGCCAATTTGCGCGCTGCGTTAAGGCGCTGGTTTGCCAAGGGAGATACACCGCAGGTCGAGGCCAGTTTGCCTGCGGGGGATATGGACCGCGCCGAGACGGCAGAATCCAAGGCGCTGGCAGAGATTGGTGTTGAGTTTGACGTCGATTTCGATGAGCCGGAGCTGTTTGCCGACGATGATACCGAGCAAGAGAATCACTACGATATCTTTGGCCGCAGCGAGCAGGAGCAGGATGATTACTATGGTCTGAGCAATTACTTCTTCCTCAACCCCACCGATGAACAATTGGAGGTCATGACCAATGCCGTACATGCTGGCCCCATGCTGGTGGAAGGGGTCGCAGGTTCAGGCAAAACCTGCGCCGCCTTGGGCCGGGCCAAGACCCTGTGTGATCTGGCCCGCTCACCCGATGACGAGCAGTTCAACAGCGACTTTCTGGCCGAGAGCAGTATCGGTTTCGTGCGCACCGGTGAACTGGTGCAATACCTGCGCGCCTCTTGCCTGGAGCTGGATATCTCTCAATTGCCGATCGAAGAGTATGCGGGGCTGGTGTATCAGCTGTGTCGTGCTCGTAATCTGTTTATCGAGCAAAGCAAGCCTGCATCTCCCTTGGTGACTGATGTGAACGAGCGAGAAGATGAGGAGGGCGACGATGAGCTGGAGGCGAGGGGCGAAGAGCTCGTAGCATCGGCTACGGCGGTGAAACCCAAGGCCAAATATCACAATCTGGGGACTACTCCTGATTACGGTTTTCAAGATGAGACGCGGATGCTGTGGCTAAGGGTCATCAGTGCCGTGATTGGATGGCGAATAGCTGACGATTTGCAACAACAACTTGACTCGCTCGTTATCCCCGACAAATTGGCAAGCGACAAGTTTGTCTCCAAACCTGGTAACGCTGAGGCGTTGCTGGCCTTGGTCAAATCCAGGCTAACTGCACTCTACCAACCACTCATATCGCAATTGCGGGAACAGTCACCGGCGCCCTTTGCGCTTGATCGGGTGATCCACCATATCTATCAAGCACAGAGCCAGCTTGGGTTGGAGTTGTTTGACAAGCATGCCAAATGGGTTAATCCCTCTGCGGGGGAGTGGCGCCAGGTTCGGGATACCAAGGGTGCTGTCGAACTGTTACGCAAGAGCGGCGCTGCTTTTGTGGTTTATGAAAGAGAACGTAACCAGATGACCATGGTAGAGGTGATGGTCGAGGTGAAAGAAGATCTTCTCAACCTGTTCAAACAGGGGGTCGAGATCCGTTCGGCTGAGAGCATGCAGCCTTGGCAAGCTGGAGCCGCCGAGGAGCTCTGGACGCAACTGCAAAGCGGTGATGATTCGTTCAATTGTCGATTCCCCGATGGTCAGCCAGTCCCCATCAAACGAGCGAGGGATTTTGATGACCTCAATATGCGTTTGATAACTAAAAAGCTCTTCGCACGCATCAGTCATCGGGTATTCCAGGTTCATGAAGCCAACCCTTTCTGGCGCCAGATCCAGGATGGCCAGAAGCAGACTTCGCTGGCGAAATGGTTCAATGCTCAATTACGCCGTATCTATAGCAAATGGCACTTTGCCGATCTCTATCGGGATGCGCTGTTGCAGCCTTATGGGGATGATGATCGCAAAGCCCAATCCTGCGTGCAGAGTTTTTCACATTGGCAAGCAGCCGCGGCTCGTTTGAAAGATCGGCTGCTGGCCGAGCACGACAAAGACTTGTTGTTGGCACTGGCGCACATTATGACTCGTGAACTGACGCAAGATGCGAAAGTGCCAGCACATTTGCATGTATCGCCTTGCTACCGTTCGGTCTTTATCGATGAGGTGCAGGATTTTACCGAGTTACAAATATTCCTGATGGCCGAGCAGGCTGATCCTAAGTATCACGCCGTGACCTTGGTGGGGGATATGCACCAGCAATTGGGACGTGGCAATGTGCACGATATCGCAGCCTGTTTCCCTTATCGCCCCCTGAACCGCTACTTGCTGAAAGAAAATAAACGGCAGGAGCGGATGCCGCAGTTGGCGGCTACCGCCATGTTGTTCCGTACCCTCGTGCAGCGAGATAGCCGACTGGCAGATGCCGGTTTGGTGGAAACATGGAAGCATGAGGCAAAGACGGGCGGCAGCAAGCAGTTTTACGACGCTCAATTTGATGATGTTGATCATCAGTTGTTAGATGTGCTCGCCGTGCAACCCCATGGCCGCACCATTGCTGTGGTGTGCCCAATTCAGGAGATGGCGAGCGAGTTGGAAGCGCGTTTGCGTGAATCTCTGGTCACTCAGACCACGCGTAACTCACAGGTCTCTGATCGGATCGATCTGGCTAAGAAGTACATGGTGCATTTCTCCTGTGCCGAGCATGTTAAGGGACTGGAGTTCGATACCGTTGTTTATGCAGGCCTGGAGTTTATTGATTGGGATGATGCGCATGACTTGAACAAGCTCTATGTCACCCTCTCGCGCCCTCGCAAACAGTTGATATTGTTTGGTGATGCCAGCCTGTTACCTTCCCATGTGCATGACTGTCTCGTGCCTGAATCCGACCGGGAGATGCATTGATGTTACCGTCTGTTGTCAGTCGGCAGGTGGCTGACAGTGTCGCCGAGTTTTTGCGCGCCGCCTTCCCGATGAATAGCCCGCTGTTTAACCAGGCTGCCGGCGACCCTGAGCAACCGGAGCACCACACCCTCGAGGCGTTTTTGCAAGACCCGGATACCTTGCTTAAGGGGCCCTATTTTTCGGCGCAGTTGCCGTTTCGCCAAAGCGCACTGCCGCTGGATTTTTTCAGCCAGTTGCGGTTGCCCTTCCCGCCGCACGCCCATCAGGCGCGCGCCTTTGAGCGCTTGGGCGGCGCCAACCCCCAGCCCACCCTGGTGGCCACCGGCACCGGCTCGGGCAAGACCGAATGTTTTATGTATCCGCTGCTTAACCACTGCGCCGCCACAGCCGGCGCGGGGGTCAAGGCGATCATCATCTACCCGATGAACGCGCTGGCCACCGATCAGGCCAGCCGTTTTGCCAGTGCCATTGCCAGTGATCCCAAGCTGCATGGGCGGGTGACGGTTGGTCTGTTTGTCGGCGATAGCGACGAGTTTCCCAGCAAGGTGATGGGACCCAAGCAGGTGATCACCGACAAGCCAACCTTGCGCCAGAACCCGCCGGATATTCTGCTGACCAACTACAAGATGCTCGACTACTTGTTGATGCGGCCAGTGGATCAGCCGCTGTGGCGCTACAATACACCGGGTTGCTTGCGCTTTTTGGTGGTCGATGAGCTGCACACCTTCGATGGTGCCCAAGGCTCTGACCTGGCGTGTTTGGTGCGCCGTTTAAAGCATCATGTGGCGGTGGATAACGGCCAGTTCGCCTGTGTGGGCACCTCGGCCACGGTGGGCGATGAGCTAGGCCAGTTGCTTGACTACGCCAGCCAGATCTTCGAGCAGCCGTTTGATGACAGCGCGGTGATCCGCGAAGACCGCCTCAGTGCCGCCGAGTTTTTGCAAGACTCACCGGTGCGTTTTAGCTATTTCCCCGAGCCGGATAGCCAGCTCGACGCAAGCAGTTACGCCGATCATCACGCTTACCTGAATGCCCAGTTGGCACTGTGGTTTCCCGCAGAAGAGCTGGTGCTGCCCGCCGATCTCGACAGCGATACCGGGCGCGAGGTGCGCATCCGCTTAGGTGAATTGATGCGCCAGCACAGTGCCCTGCATCTGCTGCTGGCCGATCTGCAGGGAGGGATCCTGACCGAGCACAGCTGCGCTGAACGTTTTGCCGTGATGCTGTCACTGCCAGCGGTGCAGGCACGCCTGTTGCTGCAAAGTTGGCTGGCACTGTTGGCGCTAGCGCGCAGCCCGGTTAATGAATCGCCAGAGGCGCGTGCGCAACGGGAACTCGCAGGTAAACCGCGTCCGGTGCGCCCCTTGGTGCAACTGCGGTCTCAATTGTGGCTGCGCGAATTGCGCCGGCTGGTGGCTTCGGTCGAGAAGCAACCCAAGTTACGTTTCGCCAGCGATCTGCTGGCTGATGAACAAACCCATCACCTGCCGGTGGTGCACTGCCGCGATTGCCACGCCACCGGTTGGGCCAGCATGCGCCACGGCCAGAGCCGCCAGCTCGAAACGGAGCTGGATGATATCTACCGCCAGTTCTTTGATAGTGGCCGCGCGCTGGCGATGGCGTTCCCTGATCTCAGTGATAAGGCGGTTAGTGGCGTTCATCAGCACCTGTGCCCACAGTGTTTGACTCTCAATCGCGCTGACAAAGCGGCCTGCGAGCAGTGTGGCCATGAAGGCCTGTTGCGGGTATTGGTGCCGGATCTGCTCAAAGAGCGCAAAGATACCCTGGTCTCATCCACCGATTGCCCCTACTGCGGCAGCTCGAAAGGCTTGTCGATCATGGGGTCGCGTGCCGCCAGCCTCTCGTCAGTGATGATCCACCAGCTCTATGGCAGCCGCTTTAATGAGCACAAAAAGCTCATTACCTTCTCTGATTCGGTGCAAGATGCGGCGCACCGCGCCAGTTTCTTTACTGCCCGCACCTGGCCTTTGGTGCTGCGCGGCCAGATAGCCAGTGCCTTGCCTGAGCAGGGCGAACTCACCCTCGATGCGTTTGCCGCCGCTGTGCTGGCTGATGCCAAGGCCCACAGTCAGGATGAGGCCGAATTTGTCGGCCGCTTTATCGCCCCCAATATGCTGTGGCTGAACGATTATCAGACACTGGTGCAAGACAACGTTCTGCCCGCGGGCTCGGATCTGCCCGAACTGGTGGCCAAGCGGCTTGACTGGGAGGTATGCAGTGAGCTGACATTGCGTGCCGGCATTGGCCGTACTCTGGAAAACAGCGGTTTTGCCTGTGTGGCGGCGGATGGCTCGTTACTCGATGCGCTGTTGCCGCCCTTGCACGCCAGGTGGCGCGAGGAGCTGGGGGATCTGATGCAGGGTGTGACCCTTGAACAGGTCACCCATTTTGTGCTCGGGGTGCTGCGGCACTTGATCCACGCCGGAGCCGTAATGCACCCGGCGTTTGCAAGTTACCGCGAAGATGGCGGTGATACTTTTCGCATGATGCAGCGTGAACGCACCTCACGCTACATGCCCACCATCGGTCCGCGCACCCGCAAACCGGCCTATGCCACCTTCGAGCGCAATAAAAACTTTAGCCAGTTGCTCGGCGCCAAATCCAACCCCAGCTGGTATCAGCACTGGCTCAACCTTACCCTTGCCCAGGGGGAGCGTCTGTTTGTTAGCAGCGTCAGCGAAACCGTGCTGCGCCAGCTGCTGGAGACCTTGACCAAGGCCGGATTGATGGCTCGTTTTGACAGCAAAAAGGGCGAAGCCTGGGGCATAGTGCCCAAGGCGCTGACAGTAACTCGTGAAGTCAGCCGCTTATGCTGCAGTGACTGTCGAGAGACGCTGGTTGCCCCCAGAGCACAGGCGTGGCAGTGGCAGGGGGCGCCCTGCATGTCGCTACGATGCACCGGGACATATCAGCTTACCGCCCAAGCGAGCGCATTGCGCTGGGATCGGCTTGATGTGGCACGGGTGGTGGGTGCCGAGCATACCGGACTGTTAACTCGCGAGGTGCGCGAGGCCACCGAGCAGGCGTTTTATCGCGGCACTCGCGCCTGGCAGGTGAATTTGCTGTCGGCCACCCCGACCCTGGAGATGGGTATCGATGTGGGGGATCTCTCTAGCGTGCTGCTCTGTTCGGTGCCACCGGCGCAGGCCAACTATTTGCAGCGCATCGGCCGTGCCGGGCGTAAAGATGGCAACGCCTTGAATATCACCTTGGCCGAAGGCAATCCACACGATCAATTCTTCTTTGAAGAGCCGCTGGAGATGATGCAGGGCCAGGTGCAGCCGCCGGGGGTGTTTCTTAACGCCGTGGCGATTTTGGAGCGTCAACTGGCGGCCTTCTGCCTCGACAGTTGGGTGAGAACCGGCATCACGCCGATGGCGATCAGCCCGAACGTGAAACAGATGCTCGATGAGGTGGAACGCGGCAAGAAGGAACGCTTCCCGTATAACTTTTTGGCGTTTGTCGAGGAGCAGCGGGTCCGGCTTGCGGCCGATTTTGCCGCGGTGTTTGCCGATCTTGAGCCGCAAACCCTGCAACAGCTCCATGACTATTTGATGGGGCAGCAAGCTGAGCATTCGCTGGTGCTGCGCATCGACAAGGCGTTGCAACAGTTGCTTGAAGATCGTAAGTCACTCAAGGCGCGCATCGACAAGCTCAAGCGCAGCATCGATAAGCTCGAAACCGGGCCGCGCGATCAGAACTTTGATTCGGATATGCGTGATCTGCATACCGAACGCCAAGCCTTGCAAGCCTTGGTCAGCCAGATCAACAACAAGCAGACGCTGAACTTTTTAACCGATGAGGGAATATTACCCAATTACGCCTTCCCTGAGGCGGGTATTACCCTGCGTTCTGTGTTGTGGCGTAAAAATGAGAATGAAGAGGGGCGCAGTTATCAGACCGCGACCTACGAATATGAGCGCCCAGCCTCGACCGCCTTGGCCGAGCTGGCGCCACTCAATAGTTTTTATGCTGGTGGTCATAAGGTCGAGATTGAACAAATTGATCTCAAGGTGTCGGAACCAGAGCACTGGCGCTTGTGTAGCCACTGTAATCACAGTGAAAACATCGACCAGAACGGCGACCCGCATAAATACTGTCCCAAGTGCGGAACCCCGGGTTGGGCTGACGCCGGCCAGAAGACCACGTTACTGAAGTTGCGTCAGGTCTATGCCCGCGCCAGTGCCCGTGACAGCCAGATTGGCGATGAGTCCGATAGCCGAGAACCGGCCTTTTATCAGCGCCAATTACTGGTGAGTTATGAGCCTAAGGATGTGACCGCAGCCTATGCGATCAGCGACGGAGAAGTGCCGTTTGGTTTTGAGTTTTTAAGCAAGGTGACCCTGCGTGATATCAACTTTGGCAAGCAGACTGAAGATGCGCTGGAGCTGAGCATCGCCGGTGATATTAAACGTTGCAGCGGCTTTAAGGTCTGTTTGGGCTGCGGCATGGTGCAACATCCGGTGAATCAAGATCCACGCAAAGAGCACGATCTGAGCTGTAAATACAAGAGCACGCCTGAGAAGGCGCAGTTTGAAGATTATCTCTATCTCTATCGTCAGCTGGAATCCGAGGCGGTGCGCATCTTGCTGCCGGTGAGCAGTTATAGTAGTGATCCGACAGCGGAAGCCTCGTTAGGGGCTGCAATCCAGCTGGGGCTTAAGCACTACTTCAAGGGCAGTGTCGATCACCTCAAGGGGGTGGTTTATCGCGAGCCGGAAAATGAGGGGGATTCGTGGCGTCAGTATCTGGTGATCTACGATACCGTGCCGGGCGGCACAGGCTCACTCAAGGAGCTGATGCGCGAGCCCGATAACTTATTGCAACTATTGCAGTTGGCCTACGAGTCGCTGTGCGACTGCGGTTGTAATCAGGATGCCAGTAAAGATGGCTGTTATCGCTGCGTGTATGCCTACCGGGAGCGCGGCAAGATGCAGTACGTCTCGCGCGATAAGGCGCGTTTGCTGGTGGGGCAGATCCTCGCGGTACGCGACAAGTTGCAACGCATTAACAGCATCAACCAGATCCCACTCGATACCATGATGGGCTCTGAACTGGAAAAGCGCTTCATTGATGTGTTGGCGCAAAACAAAGAGTTGGTGGTCAGCCGCAGCTATGCCCATGAGGGCGACGGTTGGATCATCAATACCCGCAGCAGCCCCTCTCTGAGCTGGCAACTGAAAGCGCAGGTCGATCTGGGCCCCAAACAGGGGGTTGGTATTCCCTGTCGCCCCGATTTTGTACTCTATCCGCTGGGGCATATCGCCCAGTGCAAGCCGCTGGCGATTTTCCTCGATGGTTTTGCCTTTCATAAGGCGAGCGTGGTGGATGATGTACAAAAGCGGCAGGCCATTCGCGATAGCGGTCGTTATGGGGTGTGGACGCTGACCTGGCGCGATTTAACCCAGCCTGGCTGCAAACATCTGCAAGATGTGTTGGGGCTGCACCATAACCTGGATATGAAGGCGCCGCAGTTTTATAACCGCTTCCATACCACCACCTTTGCCACCCTGGAGAGTGAAGTTCGTGAGCGCAACAGCTTCGAACTGCTGCTGACCTATTTGCAAGATCCCCGTGCTCAGGCGCCGTTCTGGCAAAAACTGGCGGCCGCCCATGCCTGGGTATGGCTGGAGGTGAAAAAGTCCCAAGATGCCGGAATTCGCCACAAGTTTGCCTATGAGATGCATGAGAATGCCCCGGCATGGCGTGAGGCGCAGTTGCTGCCCGATGAGCCGTTTGTGTTTGGTGGTTTGCTAGATGCCCTGGCCAGCTCTCAGCCATTTATTGAGCTAGCCTCGGTGTTGCCTCAGCGTTGGGTCAATGCGCAGACCACCCCGGAACAGCTGCGTGCGGCCCTGCGCTTGCATCTGTGTTTTGATGACCAAAATCCACACGCAGATGGCTATGAACGCGGTTTAACCGGTTTTTGGCGCTTGGTAAATTTGCTGCAGTGGCTGCCGGATATGACCTTTACCAGCCGTAACGTTGTCCGCAGTAACATCGGACAGGTTCCGAGGCCAGTGGACACGTTGGGCTCCATTGCGACATCAGACGGCACCACGCCGGATGCTACCCTGGAAGCTGGTGTGCTGGCGCAGTGGCAAGAGTTGGCAGAGCTGGAAGTGTTGAGCAAACAGCAGATTGCGCTGTTGCAACGATTACCACTGCCGGTGCCCGAGGTGGGGTATGCCCTTCAAGATGAAGCAGGGGCCATCATCGCCGAGGCCGATCTGGCCTGGCCAGCGCTACACCGCGCCCATTGCTTTATACACGATCAGCAAGCTGACGCTTTCATCGCGCAAGGTTGGCAACTGACCCATGGCGAACTTGACGCTGAGCTTATCGACACCCTGACCCAATTAGTCACAGGAGGTAAGGCATGACACTGCCATCCCTGAAAGTTGCCATATCCGATGGCTTTTTAACGTCATTTGCCAAGATCCCCAAAGCACAACAAAAAAAGGTGATGGAGTTTCTTGCCAAGTTTCGTAATGACCCTACCAGCAAGGGGCTTAACTACGAAAAGATTCACGATACCAGCAGCACCAATGTGCATTCGGTGCGCATCGACCAGAACTACCGCGGCATTGTGCTCAAACCCGAGCAGGGCAATCTCTATATGCTGTTGTGGGTAGATAAGCATGATGATGCTTATTCTTGGGCTAAAAATCATAAGTGTGAAATTCATCCCGCTACAGGTGCGTTGCAGGTGATCGACACCAGCCTGGTTGTGCAGCCACCGCTGGACGATCCTGATCTGCCCATCGCATTCAAGCCAACCCCGTTATTTGCCGACTATTCGACCGAGCAGATCATGGCACTCGGGGTGCCGGCGCTGTTTTTGGATCGGGTGATGGCATTGACCAACTTGAGCGAGCTCTACCAGCTGGAGGGGGTGATGCCGGCCGATGCCTGGGAGCCGCTCTATTGGTTGGCCGAAGGGCTAGAGTATGACGAGGTATTGGCCGAGTTTAATGATGCTGCGGATGTGAAGGTTGATACCGACGATTTCGAACAGGCGATTAAGCGTAGCCAGCGGCACTTTTCCGTGGTGGAGAGCGAGCTGGAGCTGCTACAAATGCTCAACGCCCCGCTGGAAAAATGGCGGGTATTTTTGCACCCCAGCCAGCGCAAGCTGGTGGAAGCGCACGCCAATGGTCCGGTGCGGGTGCTGGGCGGCGCCGGTACCGGTAAAACCGTGGTCGCCATGCACCGAGCCCGTTGGTTGGCGCAGCGTTTGTTAGCCGCGCCCGGCAAAAAGGTGCTGTTCACTACGTTCACCAAAAACCTAGCGGCCGATATTCGCGCCAACCTGCAGCGGTTGTGCAGCCGTGAAGAGCTGACCAAAATTGAGGTGATCCATATCGATGGCTGGCTGACCGATCAACTAAAGCGCCACGGTTATGATTTTCGGGTGGTGTATGACAGCGATCCGGTGCGCCGCAAATGCTGGGAGTATGCGCTGCAACAGCTGCCCACAGACCTAAATCTGCCAGAGAATTTCTATTTGGAAGAGTGGCATCGTGTGGTGCAGCCCAATGGGGTTCACAGCCGCGAGGATTACTTCAAGGTGAGCCGATTAGGGCGAGGCACGGCCATTTCACGCTTGCAGCGGGCCAAGATTTGGCCGGTATTTGAAGAGTATCGGGCACAACTGGCGCGCGCCAAGTTACGCGAAATGCACGATGCCATGCTTGAGGCGGTGGTGTTGTTTAAAGAGAAGCAGGTACAGCTGCCCTATCAATACCTGGTGGTCGATGAAGCGCAGGATATGGGCGCACCTGCCTTTGTGTTGCTGCGCCATCTCATCCCCGAAGGCGAAAACGACATCTTCATCGTCGGTGATGGCCACCAGCGCATCTATCGAAACAAGGTGGTGCTCGGTCAGTGTGGTATCAATGTGCGCGGTCGGCGCAGCAAGAAACTCAAGATCAACTACCGTACCACCGAAGAGACCCGCAAATTCGCCGTGGCGCTGTTGAATGGGGTGCCGACCGATAACCTCGATGGCGAGTCTGATACCGATAAAGACTATTTGTCGCTGATGCATGGCGAGGCACCGCTGGTGACCCATCATGCCGACTTTAAGCAAGAGGCAGCCACCATCGCTGAGCAGATCAAAGCGTTGTTGCAAGAGGGCACCCCAGATACCGATATCTGTCTCACAGCCCGTACCAAGTATGCCTATGAGCGATATACCACTGAGCTCAACAACGCTGGCATCACTACCTTTGTGCTGGGCCAGGACAGCGCTGACAGTGTGACGCATCCCGGGGTGCGCATCGCCACCATGCACCGCATCAAGGGACTGGAGTTTCAGTATGTGTTTCTTGCCGGCATCAACGATGGTGTAGTGCCAGAGCCCAAAGCCATTCAATCCGACGATCCGGTTGAGCTGCGCGATGCCCTGTTTAATGAGCGGGCGCTGTTGCATGTGGCCGCCACCCGGGCGATCAAGGGCCTGTTTGTTAGCTCCAGCGGTGTGCCCAGCCCACTGCTGTGCAACTGATAGGGGCTAATTTCGAGAACGATTCATGCCGTGGTGTTAAGTAGCAGTTACACTGCGGCGGTTGTTGTTCAACGTTACGGTAAGGATTAATGATGAGTGGTTTTGTTTGGCATGATTTTGGGGTGTTGACTCGCTGTGTGATTGATAATGGGTACGTGATCATCACCAATGACGCAAATAAGTCACTAAAAATGAGTATGGGTAGATACAAGGAAAGCGCGATGCATGTTCATGACAAGGCGCTCCGGTTGATAAATTTTCCGGTCAGGGTCAGAACGAGCCAGAATACCGGTAACTGGAGTACCGGGGAGTGGTTTAGCGAAATTGAGAAGCGTTAAGCTGAGAGATAGGGCAGCGAACTGGCGGATTGATTTACCCCCAGACCAGCCTGCAATGCTTCAGCTGCTCCTTGCTAGTGTACCGGTTGGAGTATCACCTTTGTTGATTGAGATTCTTGTTGGATTCAATCAGCAAGATGCGCGACTTCCTCGATCCCCTGTACGTATAAGATCCAACCTAGTCACAGAGATCCATGCAGGGGCTGTGGCACTAAAATATTATTGGTATACGGATAGGTATACGATGAAGTTTTTATAATGTGCATTTGTTGATTTTAAAGGCTTTGGTGTGCCATCTTCGATTCCGGCCTCGCCATTAAAATCAAAGAGTTACAGAAGGCCACTAGAGATAGTGGCCTTTTTCTTTTGCCTAAATGGCGACAAAGTGGCGACAGCGCTTTTTTAAGCGGTTCACCCTTCCTGTAATGTTGAGTAACAGGATCTTCTTGTATGATGCCGCTCTGCCTGATGGCGCACTTCATGCGGCGCCTTTCCCTGGCCATGTTTCGGTGTGCTGTCAGACAGAAACGAGAATGGCCCCACATTATGGGGTCATTCTCGGATCCTGTTATCACTCCTGCGTTCTTGTAGCTGCACGTCGATACTCTTCTTCTCGGTGGTTCGCCGTTGGTGAACGATGTTATCGTCTGGTCGTTTTGGACCATGCACACCTGTATTCCGCTGCGTAGTCTACAGACCAAGGCATTAGCCTGTAATCAGAACCGGTACTCGATATGGAAGGTATGGCTGTCCAGCCCCGGGTTCTTGTCATACATATAGGCGTTGGACATGTGCTCATACTGATAGCCGATCAGCCAATTCTTGGTGATGGCGTAACCTAGGCCGATACCCAGAGCGAACTGGAAGGGGCCGCCGTAATCCTTGTAGCCGTGGCCGCGAGTGCCAAATTGGTACTGATCGAGCCATACCATTTCGCCGGGGAGCCAGGTTACCCAGTTACCCCATTGGCATTCGATACGGGCACCGCCCCCCAGTCTGGCGGTCTCTTCATCTTCTACCTTGAGTGTGCCGCCACGTACCCCCAGTCCAAATTGACAGCCTGAGTCTCCCCAGCGCCAGAACATGTGATGGAACTTGGCGTCGGCGATGTTGATGTCGAGCTTTTCATTGCTGAAGGCCCTGCCAAGCTGCAGTACCACGATATTGTCATTGGCCATTGCAGACGGACTGGCAAGCAGTGCTGTCAGCAGGCCGATCCTTGATAGAGTGTTAGCGTCCATGCCCCCTCCCGCTCCTTGTTGTCATCGTGGTGATCCTGTTGATCACCCTTCAGGCATAGTCAATTGACGCGCTCCCTGTCAATGCATGGTCCTTAGGTAAAAAATTAAATATTTATGAAAAATCAACTATCTGCGATGGTCTGATGTGATTTGACAGGCGTGACCGCGGGGAGATGAAAAAGCCCTTCACCGTGGTGAAGGGCTTTTTGCTATCTGACGTTATCCGCTCGGTTTGGTGTACAGGCTCAGTAGCCCTGCTGGTGCACGTCCATTACGGCGCGGCCTGACGGGTCGGCCATCTCCTTGAACTTGGCATCCCACTCCAGCGCGGTAGGAGTGGAGCAGGCGACCGACTTGCCGTAGGGCACGGTGCGGGCGGCGGCTTCCAGCGGGAAGTGCTCGTCGAAGATGGCGCGGTAGAAGTAGGCCTCCTTGGTGAGCGGGGTGTTGATGGGGAAGCGGAATGCAGCCGCTTCGAACATCTGATCCGTCACTTCCTGTTCCACCATGGCTTTCAGGCTGTCGATCCACGAATAGCCCACGCCATCGGAGAACTGCTCCTTCTGGCGCCACGCCACTTCGTGGGGTAGCAGATCTTCGAACGCTTCGCGCAGGATGTGCTTCTCGATCTTGCCCTTGCCACACATCTTGTCGGCGGGCTGCAGGCGCATCGCCACGTCCATGAACTCTTTGTCGAGGAAGGGCACGCGACCTTCGACACCCCAGGCGGCCATAGACTTGTTGGCGCGCAGGCAGTCATAGAGGTGCAAAGAGGCGAGCTTGCGCACGTTCTCTTCGTGGAACTCGCGGGCGTTGGGCGCTTTGTGGAAGTAGAGGTAGCCACCGAACAGCTCGTCGGAGCCTTCGCCGGAGAGCACCATCTTGATCCCCATCGCCTTGATGTAGCGGGCCATCAGATACATGGGCGTGGAGGCGCGGATGGTGGTGACGTCATAGGTCTCGAGGTGATAGATGACATCCGTCAGGGCATCCAGACCTTCCTGCACGGTGAAGTGGATCTGGTGGTGGATGGTGCCCAGATGATCAGCCACCTTGCGGGCGGCGGCGAGATCAGGTGAGCCTTCCAGCCCGACGGCGAAGGAGTGCAGTTGCGGCCACCAGGCTTCGCTCTTGCCATCGTCCTCGATGCGGCGCGCCGCATAGAGCTTGGTAATGGCGGAGATGACGGAGGAGTCCAGCCCGCCGGAGAGCAGCACGCCATAAGGTACGTCGCACATCAGCTGGCGTTTGACTGCCGCTTCCAGCGCGGCTTTCAGCTCGGCCTTGTCGCTGACGTTGTGCTCGACCGCGGCGTACTCCATCCAGTCGCGCTTGTACCACTGTTTGAGCTCGCCATCCTTGCTCCACAGGTAGTGTCCCGGCGGGAAGGTTTCGACACTTTTGCAGACCGGCACCAGCGCCTTCATCTCGGAGGCGACATAGAAGTTGCCGTGCTCGTCACGACCGGTATAGAGGGGGATGATCCCCATGTGGTCGCGACCAATCAGGTAGGCATCCTGTTCGGCGTCATAAAGGATAAAGGCAAAGATGCCGTTGAGATCGTCGAGAAACGCCGGGCCTTTCTCCTTGTAGAGGGCCAGCAGCACTTCACAGTCGGATTTGGTCTGAAACTGAAAGTCGACCTTGAGAGTCTTCTCCAGCTCCTTGTGGTTGTAGATCTCGCCGTTGACCGCCAGCACATGGGTGCGCTCGGGGTTGTAGAGCGGCTGGGCGCCATTGCCCGGGTCGACGATGGCCAGACGCTCGTGCACCAGAATGGCTTTGTCGGAGCTGTAGACGCCGGACCAGTCAGGCCCGCGGTGACGAAGTCGCTTGGACATCTCCAGCGCCGATTTGCGCAGGGCAACTGCATCGGACTTGATATCCAGAATGCCGAAAATTGAACACATTGGCGGTAATCCTCTTGATTTTTATATGAGCCCCCCACGTTTGGGCTCGAAATTCCATTTACATTCCTCGTCAGACACAATGCCTAGCGGAAAAACCTTTTGCAAGCGGGAAAACCGCAGAAAATCATGCCGTAAGCGTCAAGCGGATCAACAGGATAAGGGCTGTTGCAACGGGGCAGGGTGACGTGAACGTCAAGCCGAGGCGGGTTCGAAGATGACGTAGACCTTGCGACAGGGGGTGAGGGTCTCCCACTCTCCGACAAAACCGGCGGGAATGACGAATTGATCGCCGGGTTTGAGGGCCAGCTGGCCGCCCAGACTGTCGTGGATCACCACATCCCCCTCCAGCAGCTGGCAATACTCGTGCTCGGTGTAGTGGATGGCCCAGCGGCCCGGCTCGCAGTTCCAGAAGCCCACGTGAAACTGCTGGCTGGGGTCGGAGTAGTGGTTCCACACCGTCTGACTCGGATGGCCTGCTTTAATGCGCTCGGGGGCTGGCATCAGCGGAGTAGGGGCCGTCTCGTGGCGGTCGAGCAAAATCCAGTCGTTGAGGGTCTTCATGGTGCCTCCTTGGCTGCGGCAGATAGGAATGCGGGGCCATCCCGGCCCCGCGTTTGTTCGTTTTATTAAACGAGGTTGTGCATAACTTAAACGATGTGCACTCCCTTGCCAAGAGCCGCTGGCCGCAGGATCAGAGCGGCTGCAAGCGGCGGATCACATGGCGGGCAAAGCCGCTGCCCGCTTCGTTGTAGACGTTGAACACCGCATCCACCCCTTGCTCCTTGAGGGAGGCGATATCATCCTCGAAGCGGACGATGGCGGCTATCTTGCCGGCAAAGCCATGGCTGCGCAGCTTCTCGATGGCGTAGAGATTCCCCGAGTGGTGGGGCATCGCCAGCAGCACCAGATTGACCTGATTGGAGAGCAGTACCTTGTCCCAGAAGTCGGTATCGGTGGCATCCCCCTCGATGACGTTCATCCCCTGGGCGCGCAGGGTAGGCAGCTTCTCGCTGTCGTTCTCCACCCCGAGGATGACGTTGCCGTACTTGTTCTCCAGTTCGAAATAGGCCCCCTGACCGATCCGTCCCATGCCGAGGATGATCACCTCCGCATCGCCAAGCTCAATGGGCCTGTCTTCCGGATGAAGGTTGCTCGCCTGCAACCCCTTGAGCCAGTGACCGATACGGTGGTAGATGCGCTCACTCTGGGCATTGAGCGGAGCGGAGATCATAAAGCTCGCCGCCAGCGCCAGCGAAACCGCCACCAGCCACTCGTAGGAGAGCCAGCCCGCCTTGGCGGCGATAGCCGCGACGATCAGGCCAAACTCCGAGAAGTTGGTAAGCGCCAGGGTGGAGAGCAGGGCGGTGCGCACCCGCAGGTGAGCGCCGCTGTAGACCAGATAGTAGAGCGCGCTTTTGAGCGGCAGGGCCAGCACCAGCGCCAGCGCCAGCAGCATAGTGTCGTGGGTCGGCAGACCGTTAAGACCGATGGTGAGAAAGAAGCAGATAAGAAACAGGTCTTTGAGGTTGAAGAGCGCCTTGGCCAGCCCCGCTGCTGCCGGATGAGAGGCGAGCATCATGCCGATGATAAGGGCTCCGAGATCCGGTTTGAGGCCGACTACTTCAAACCCGGCGGCTCCCACCACCAGCGCCAGAAAGACCCCTAACAGCACCTGCAACTCGCCGTGACCAGCCCGCTCCAAGAGCTTGAACAGCAGCGGGCGCAGCAGCGGCAGTCCCAGCACCCAGAGCGCCCAGATGCTGGGCCATTTGCCGCTGGAGAAGGCCAGAAACGCCACCGCGAACACATCCTGCATCACCAGCACCCCGATGGCGATGCGGGCGTAGAGGGCATTCATATCGCTGCGATCTTCCAGCACCTTGACCGCAAAGACGGTGCTGGAGAAGGAGAGGGCAAAGCCCAGCAGCAGCGCCAGTTTCCAGTCCAGCGAGAGGGCAAGTTCAAGCCCCAGTCCCTTGCAGACCAGCAGCACCACGGTAAAGAGCAGGGTGGAGAGCAGCAGATGCAGGCTGGTGGTGCCCCACACATCGCGCCGCATCAGGGTTTTGATATTGAGCTTGAGGCCGATGGTGAACAGCAGCAGGGTGACGCCGAGATCGGCCACCTCGCTCAGGGCGGGGGTATTTTCATATCCCATGCCGTTGAGGATAAAACCGGCGGCCAGGAAGCCGAGCAGGGGGGGCAGGCCAATCAGATTGACTACCATGCCGCAGCCAAAGGCCACGGCGATCAGAATGGGTTCCATAACAGATCCTGCAAGGGCAGGAGAGACCTGCCCTGTTTAACGCTTGGGTGGTGATTAGACGATATCGATGTCGACCACGGAGTCGAAAATATGGTTCGGGCGAAACGGCATGCGGTCGATATCGGCGACCTTGCTCACCCCGGAGAGCACCAGCACCGTCTCGAGACCCGCCTGAAAGCCCGCCAGAATGTCGGTACGCAGGTTGTCGCCGATGATGATGGTGTCGTCGGAGTGGGCCTCCATCCGGTTGAGTGCCGCACGGATGATCCAGGCGCTCGGTTTGCCGACATAGAACGGCTTCTTGCCAGTCATCCGCTCGATGGGGGCGCACAGGGCGCCGCAGGCCGGGTGCATCATGGGGCCGTGGGTGTCGGGGTTGGTGGCGATAAAGCGGGCCCCCTGATCGACGAACTTGGCCCCCTGTTGCATCATGGTCCAGTTGTAGTTGCGGGTCTCCCCCACCACCACGAAGTCGGGGTCGATATCGGTGATGGTGAAACCGGCCTTGTAGAGTTCGTGGGTCAGGGCCCCTTCACCGATCACATAGGCCTTCTTGCCATCCTGACGCTTGAGGAAGTCGGCGGTGCCCATGGCGGAGGTGTAGAAGCACTCCTCCGGCACCTCGATCCCGGCGGAGCGGAAGCGGTTTTGCAGATCTTTCTGGGTCTGGGCCGGGTAGTTGGTGAGGAACAAGAGCTTGCTACCCTGCTCCAGCAGGCGATGGACAAAACGGTCGGCACCGGGGATGAGATCGTTATTGTGCAGGATGACACCGTCGATATCGCAGATGACGTTCTTCTTCATGAAAACTCCTTGTCAGGGCGCAGGCGAGCCGCCAATCGTTAAGATGTTCAATCAATTATGATTTTTGTGACGCCATTATAAGTCTGTTTGATGACAAGTCTCCCCTGTCTCGCCACTTCGGTGCACAATAAAGCTGCCGTCGGGTCAGTCTGGTGGAGGGGCTGACGCCGGATCACTTTGCTGATGGAGCCGTCGCTATGGACACCCCGATTCCCAAGCCAGTCACACCCGAACACCTCACCGCCGCGCAATTTATCGCCGGACTGCCGAAACTGGAGCTGCACCTGCATATCGAAGGCAGCCTCGAACCCGAGCTGATGTTTGAGCTGGGCCGCCGCAATAACATCCCGCTGCCCTGGCCTGATGTGGCCAGCGTGCGCGCCGCCTATGATTTTGACTGCCTGCAATCCTTTCTCGATCTCTACTATCGCGGTGCCAGCGTGCTGGTGACCGAGCAGGATTTTTTCGACCTCACCTGGGCCTATCTTGAACGTTGCGCTGCCGACAAGGTGGTGCATGTGGAGATCTTCTTTGACCCGCAGACCCACACCGCCCGCGGCGTCCCCTTTGCTACCGTGCTGGGCGGCATCGAGCGGGCGCTGCAGACCGGGGAGAAGGAGTTTGGCATCAGCTGGCGGCTGATCATGAGCTTTTTGCGCCACCTGAGCGAAGAGGATGCCTTTGCGACGTTGGAAGAGGCTATGCCCTTCCTGTCACGCATTCACGGTATCGGCCTCGACTCGGGGGAGAAGGGCAATCCACCGACCAAGTTTGCCCGGGTCTTTGCCCGCTGCCGCAAGCTGGGGCTGCCGGTGGTGGCCCATGCCGGTGAAGAGGGGCCTGCCGACTACATCTGGCAGGCGATCAACGAGCTTCAGGTATGCCGCATCGATCACGGGGTGCGCTCGGCCGATGATCCCGAGCTGCTGCGCTATCTGGCCGATACTAGGCTGCCGCTCACCGTCTGCCCTCTCTCCAACACAAGACTCAAGGTGTTCGGCGATATGGCCCAGCACAATGTGTTGCAGCTGCTGGAGCAGGGGCTCTGCGTCACCATCAACTCGGACGATCCCGCCTACTTTGGCGGCTATATGAATGCCAACTTTGCGGCGCTGGCCGATGGCCTTGGCGCGACCATGAGTCAGCTCTGCCGCTTGTCGCTCAATGCCGTTGAGGCGAGCTGGCTCTCTCTGGCGGACAAGGCGCGGCTGACCCGGGAGATCCGCAGTTATGCCGCGACTCACGGGGTGATCTTGCATTGAGTCAGGCGCCAATGAAGTCGAGATGACATGCACTATATAAAGAGAGGCCCGCCATCACTGGCGGGCCTCTTTCGTTTCAATGGTCGGTGTGGTTATCGGGGCAGGTCAGCGTTATGCCACTCGCACCAGAAACTTCTCACCCTGTCCTTCGCGCTTGAAACGCTCGAGTAGGGTCGGCAGTGCCTCAAAGTCGCCCACCACCAGTGGCGGCAGGGTCAGCTCGCCACTCGCCATCTGCGCCATCATGGCGACACCAGCGGCCACCAGTCTGCTCCACTGCTTGTCGGTGCCAAAGGCGTGCTGGGCGCCCAGCGCAATCTCGTGCAATGAGTGGCAATGGCTAAAGGCGGGCAACGGATTGTGAGGAATACGCCCCAGCACAGTCACCATGTGACCGTAGTAGCCAAGGGCGGGCAGCAGGCTCTCTGCCTGTTGGCTGGAGACCAGATCGATGATCCCCTCGAACGGCTCGTTGCCGTTGGCAGTCTGCAAGGTGGCCAGCCAGTCGGGATCCCGATAATCGGCCACCCCCTGCACACCTATCTGCTTGAGCCAGTGATGGTGGCGTGAGCTGGCGCTGGCAAAGACCCGCGCTCCTTGCTGGAGGGCGAGCTGCACCGCAAAGCGGCCGACGCTGCTGCCAGCGCCGGTTATGAGCAGCGCTTCCCCGTGCAGGCGCGGCAGCTTGGCCAGCGCCTGCCAGGCGGTGAGGCCGGGACAGGGCAGGGCGGCTGCCACCTCGTCACTCAGGGCATCGGGCACTGGCAGCAGGGCGCGGGCTGGTACCCGGGTGTGGCGGGCAAAGCTGCCGTGGTGGCGCAGATCGGTGTGGTAGGCGACCCGGGCACCGAGACGCAGATGGCTGACGTTGGCGCCGAGGGCCACGATAGTGCCCATGCCATCAACGCCGGGCACCTGACCCTCCTGCCAGTTGGAGTGGCCATATTCGATCAGCTTCCAGTCCACTGGATTGAAGGCGATAACCCGGTTTGCCACCAGTACCTCGTCAGGGGCGAGCGGTGCCAGGGGCAGAGCGGCGAGGGTAAGCTGGGTCGGTTCACCGGGGGCATGCCAGCACCAGGCTTGGGTGTGATTCATGATGACTCCTTGTGAAAACGAGGGGAGAGAAGCACGAGATCATTGCAGCAGTAAGACAGTGAAACCGTCACTGCTGTGAATGGACAACAATACGGCAGGCCCCAACCTGTGGGGCCTGCTTTACGTGGCCGGTTGGCCATTGGCAATCAGCGGCTGGTCGCTGCGTCATCGGTCTGATAGACGGGGTAGTCTGTCAGCCCCTTCTCACCGCCGCCAAACAGGGTGGCCGGATCGTGGGGGGCCAGCGGATAGCCGTGGCGCAGCCGGTTCGGCAGATCCGGGTTGGCGACGAAGGGACGGCCAAAGCCAATCATGTCGGCCCAGCCCGCTTCGAGGGCGGCGCGAGCCCGCTTGCCATCATATTTGCCGGCGTAGATTAGGGTGTTGGGGAAGGCATCGCGCAGACCCAGCTTGAAGTTCTCCGGCATCAGGGGGGCATCGTCCCAGTCCGCCTCGGCAATGTGCAGGTAGACCACGTTGAGCTGGCCCAGCAGGCGGGCGGCCGCCAGATAGGTCTCCTGCGGATTGGCATCGACTGTGCCGTTGAGGGTGGTGAGCGGCGCAAGACGCACCCCGACCCGGTCGGCGCCGATTTCGCTGCAGACCGCCTCGGTCACCTCTTTGAGAAAGCGCAGCCGGTTCTCCAGCGATCCGCCGTAACTGTCGGTGCGGGCGTTGGATTCGGAGTCGAGGAACTGGTTGATCAGATAACCGTTGGCGGCGTGCAGCTCGATGCCGTCAAAACCGGCGCTGATGGCGTTGCGAGCCGCCTGACGGAACTGGCCCACTACCGCATCGATATCGGCTTGAGTCATGGCGCGCGGAGTGACGGTCTCGACAAAGCCCGGCGCATCGCTGCCGTTATCGACGAACACCTTGACGCCCACTGCGGGCAGAGCTGAAGCGGAGATGGGCTGGGCGCCGCCGATGTTGTCCGGATGGGTGACCCGGCCTACGTGCCAGAGCTGGGCGAAGATGGTGCCTCCCTTGGCGTGCACGGCATCGGTCACAAGCTTCCAGCCAGCGATCTGCTCTGCGCTGTAGATGCCCGGCGTCCAGGCATAGCCCTTGCCCATGGGATCGATCTGGGTGCCTTCGCTGATGATCAGACCCGCCTCGGCGCGCTGGGCGTAGTAGCTCGCCATCATGGCGTTGGCCACATCACCCGGCTGACTGGCACGGGAGCGGGTCATGGGGGGCATGACGATGCGGTTGGCAAGGTGCAGCTGGCCGAGGCGCAGCGGGCAGAACAGGTGATCGTGGCTCATCTTGAGTTCCTCATGGTGGAAGTGAGGCCACTTTATGCCGCCATCTTGTTGTGAAAAAGAGGGGTAATTGCACAAGAGAATTGTGCTTGATGCAGCAATCAGTGCAACCCGCCGGGAAAGAAGGCGTTGAGGCATAAAGTTGAAGCATAAAAAAGAGGGCCGTCTTGCCCTCTTCGGTTTTCTGCTGGTGGCAGGCTCAAGCCGTGGCGGGCATCACTTTCACCCGCTCGATGCGCCGCTCGCTCACCTCGATCACCTCGAAGTTGAGCTGCTGCAGTTGCAACTGCTGGCCCGGGGTGGGTAGAGTGCCGAAGTGGGAGAGCAGCATGCCCGCCAGGGTCACGTACTCGTCGCTCTCGCTCACCAGCCCCTCATGCTCCAGCACCTGCTCCACATGGTGGATGTTGGTGCTGCCGTTGATCAGCCACCCTTCGCCATCGCGCACGATATCCGGGGTTTCGTCCTCGTCCGGCAGCTCGCCGACGATGGCCTCCAGCAGATCGTGGGTGGTGACCAGCCCCTGGATCACGCCAAACTCGTCGGAGACCAGAATAAGGCTCCCCTTGGCTTTGCGCAGCTCCGCCAGCAGGCGGATCACGTTGATGGTCTGCGGCACGATAATGGGGTCGTTCTGCTTGGCCAGTTCGCTTAAGGATTGCCCTTCGTTCAAGGCAAACAGCAAGTCGCGCGCCTTGACCACTCCGATCACCTCGTCCAGATCCCCGTCACAGATAGGGAACAGGCTGTGGGGCTCGCGCTGCAACAGGGCGCGGATCTCGTCGCTGGAGTCGTTGATGTCGATCCAGGCCATCTCCGAGCGCGGGGTCATGATGGTGCGAATGGAGCGCTCGGCCAGCGACAGCACTCCGGTCACCATATAGCGCTCCTCCTCGCCAAAGCTCACCGGCGCTACGGCAGGGGCATCCAGATCGTCATCCGGCTGATCCTGATAGGCCTTGCTCCCCATCAGCTTGAAGATGGCGGCGGTGGTGCGCTCACGCAGGGGCTGTTTGGATTCGTGACGCATGGCGCTGCGCTGGGCCAGCTGGTTGAAAAACTCGATCAGCACCGAGAAGCCGATGGCTGCGTAGAGGTAGCCCTTCGGAATATGGAAGCCGAATCCTTCCGCCACCAGGCTGAAGCCGATCATCAGCAGGAAGCTCAGGCAGAGCACCACCACGGTTGGATGAGCGTTGACGAAGCGGGTCAGCGGTTTGGAGGCGAGCACCATCACCACCATGGCGATGGTCACGGCGGCCATCATTACGCCAAGGTGCTCCACCATGCCGACGGCGGTGATGATGGAGTCGAGCGAGAAGACCGCATCGAGCACCAGAATTTGGGCGATCACCACGCCGAAGCTGGCGTAGGCGCCGACCGGGCCATCATCCTGGGGTTTGGCTTCCAGCCGTTCATGCAGCTCGGAGGTAGCCTTGAACAGCAGGAACAGGCCGCCCCCCATCAGGATCAGATCCCGACCGGAGAAGGGGTGATCCCACAGGTGCAAAATCGGGGTGGTCAGGGTGACCAGCCATGACATGACGCTCAAGAGCCCAAGGCGCATCAGCAGGGCCAGCGACAGGCCGATGACGCGGGCCTTGTCCCGTTGGGCGGGGGGCAGTTTTTTCACCAGAATGGCGATAAAGACCAGGTTGTCGATCCCCAGCACGATTTCCAGAATGATCAGGGTAAACAGACCGATCCAGATATGGGGATCCAGCAGCAATTCCATTGTGACGACCTCAATAAAAACAGACAGAGCAAACAGTGATCACGGCGCAAGATGGCCGCAGTAACAGCAAGGCAAAGGTGTTATTCAGAGGCGCTGATTAAGCAGAAAAAGATAGGCTTTGACAGAGAGAGACGAAGGGCAACTTCGGGGATTGTCCATGATGGGCAATAAAACCTCGGGTGAAAAATGAGCCCTGATGATAGCGGCTGGCGCCAATTTGGCAAGAGCAGTGTCAGTGGGACGTGATGGGGTTGTGATGCGACAGGGGGAGGCGGCCGCGCCGCGCTCCCCGTGCGGTCGTTACAACCAGCGCTTTTCGCGGGTGAAACAGACCGAGAGCCAGGCATCCCCCAGGGTGTCGCCAAGGCGAGACCAGAGCTCCTGACGCAGGGCATCCTGACGTTCGACGGGCCACTCCTGACCCGGCGCCACCAGAATGTTCAATTCCAGATCGAAGCGGCGACCGCTTTTGGCCAGATGGCTGTAGCACTCGATGCCGTGGCGCTGGCGCAGCGCCTCGATCTCCTGCTCGACTTGCCGTGGCACATCCCCCTTGGGGGCGATCTTCAACACTTCCCGCAGGTTGCGACCGAGCACCTTGATGGGAATGAGGGTGGCACAGAGAGCCAGCAGCGAGACCAGCACCGGGTCTATGTAGCGGTTGTATTGGCCGTAGCCGATGGCATCGAGGCCAATGGCAACCACAAAGCCAATCAGCAGGGTGGCGCTGAGCAGGGTATCCACCAGCCACTCCTTGGAGTCGACCCGCACCAGCTCGGAGTCTACCTGTTCGGCAACCTGGGCTTCGATGCGATAGATGATGGCGCAGAAGAAGGTGGAGACTGCGGCATAGATGAGGGCGTGGCCAAGATCGATCTCCCGTCCGCCATCCAGCAGGGTGGTGATGCCGCTATAGAGAGCGCCAAGGCAGAGCAGCAGAATAATGGCGCCATTGATGACGTTGGTGATGGGCTCGAAGTGGGCATAGCCATACTGGAAGCGCGCATCGGAAGGGCGGGTAACGAGATAGGCGGTGATGAGGCCAAGGCCCGTCATGCCCATGCTGAACAGAGTGAAGATACCATCGAGCATGATGGCGTTGGAACCGACGAAGAGGCCGTAGCCGATGCCGAAGATGGCAAAGGTGATACAACCGAACAGCGACAGGGTAAGCGCCTGTTTTTCGGTGGTGACCAGCGTACTGATAACATGGCTGTGGTGAGCCATAAAAGTCCTCCTTTCAAATGGTGAATATTGCCAAGCGCAAGCGGTTTTCTAGCTGATATACTGCCCGCTCACATGTGAGCGGACTGGCCTGACTGCCATTGACAGGCGGCTGGCCAGTCGTTGTCGCCGGCGTGCCGGCATCAAGCAAAGGATGGGAACAAGGATTCATGATCCCGAGACTCGATTACCAGGACAGTTTGTCACCCACAACCCTGCAGTTTCTTGAGTTGCTAGAGCGCAGCGCATTTCGTGGTGATATCGAAAAGTCTTATGCAAGCCGGTTGGCGATGGCGACGGATAACAGCGTCTATCAGGTAGTACCTCAGGCGGTTCTCTATCCGCGCAGTGCGGACGACATAGCAGCAATGCTCAAGCTGGCCGCAGAGCCGGCGTTCGCCTCCCTGAGTTTTTTCCCTCGTGGTGGCGGTACCGGCACCAATGGCCAGTCATTGGGCGGCGGCATTATCGTCGATCTCTCCCGTTATATGAACCAGATCATGGAAATTAATCTGGAGGAGGGGTGGGTGCGCGCCCAGGCCGGGGTGGTGAAAGACCAGCTCAACGCCTATCTCAAGCCCCACGGCTACTTCTTCTCGCCGGATCTCTCCACCTCCAACCGCGCCACCTTAGGCGGCATGATCAACACCGACGCCTCGGGGCAGGGGTCGCTGGTCTACGGCAAAACCTCGGATCACGTGCTGGGGCTCAAAGCGGTACTGGAGAATGGCGACATCATGGCCACCGAGCCACTGACCGGTGAGCGACTGGCCGACAAGCTGGCGTTGGAGAATCGGGAAGGGGAGATCTATCGCACCCTCTATCGTATCGGCAAGGAGCGCCGCGCCGACATCGAGGCGACCTTCCCCAAGCTAAACCGCTTTCTGACCGGCTACGATCTCAAGCACCTCTATCAACCCGATACTGACACGCTTGATGTGAGCCGGGTGTTGTGCGGATCTGAAGGGTCTCTCGGCTTTATCACCGAAGCCAAACTCAACATCACCCCCATCCCGCGCTACCGCACCCTGGTCAACGTCAAGTACGACAGCTTCCCCTCCGCCCTGCGCAATGCCCCCTTTATGGTTGAGGCCCAAGCGCTGTCGGTGGAGACGGTGGACTCCCGGGTGCTCGGGCTGGCCCGCGCCGACATCATCTGGCATTCGGTCAAAGAACTCATTCAGGATGTGCCCGGCAAGGATCTGCAGGGACTCAATATTGTCGAGTTTGCCGATACCGACGAGGTAGAACACAAGGCCAAGGTGGCAGAGCTCTGCCGCCGTATCGACGCGCTGCTGGCCAAGGGCGAGGCGGGGATCATCGGCTATCAGGTGTGTGACCACTTGCCGAGCATCGAGACCATCTACACCATGCGCAAGAAGTCGGTGGGGCTACTGGGCAACGCCGAAGGGCGCAAGAAGCCGGTGGCCTTCACCGAAGATACCGCCGTGCCGCCTGAGTCACTGGCAGATTTCATCATGGAGTTTCGCGCCCTGCTGGATGCCCACGGCCTCGACTACGGCATGTTCGGCCACGTCGATGCCGGTGTGCTGCACGTGCGCCCGGCGCTGGATTTGTGCGATCCCGAGCAGGAGGTGCTGCTGCGCCGCATCTCCGATCAGGTGGTGGCCCTCACCGCCAAATATGGCGGCTTGATGTGGGGGGAGCACGGCAAGGGCTTTCGTTCCGAATACAGCCCCGCCTTCTTTGGCGAGCTGTGGGAAGAGCTGCAGCGGGTCAAGGGGGCGTTCGACCCGACCAACCGCATCAACCCGGGCAAGATCTGTATCCCCTACGGTAGCGGCGCCGAGCTGGTGTCGGTGGATGGGCCCAAGCGCGGCAAGTATGACCGCCAGATCCCGCTCGCGGTGCGCTCCAGCTACACCCGCGCCATGGATTGCAACGGCAATGGTCTGTGCTTCACCTTCGAGACCGACTCCCCCATGTGCCCCTCGGTCAAGATCAGCCGTGATCGTCGCCACTCCCCCAAGGGGCGGGCGGGCCTGATGCGTGAATGGTTGCGTCAGCTGGCGGAGCAGGGCTTTGACCCGCTGGCGGAAGAGGTTGCGCTGCAATCCGGTGGTGTGCGCTTCAAACAGCTGGTGGACAAGGTGCGCAACAGCTGGGCCAAACAGCGCGGCGAGTATGACTTCTCCCACGAGGTGATGGAGGCGATGGCGGGCTGTCTGGCCTGCAAGGCGTGCACCAGCCAGTGCCCGATCAAGGTGGATGTGCCCGATTTTCGCGCCCGCTTTATGCAGCTCTATCACGGCCGCTACCTGCGCGCCCCCAAGGATTATTTCGTCGGCACGGTGGAGAGCTATGCACCGCTGCTTGCCAAGGCGCCGAAGCTGGTCAACTTCTTCCTCGAAAAAGAGTGGGCCCAGAAGGCGACCGAGAAGAGTATCGGCATGGTCGATGTGCCGCTACTCTCGGTGCCGACCTTGGCCGAGAGCCTGCATGACAACCGCGCCCGCTATTTTGATCTGCCGGGACTGGAGCGGATGAGTGCCGAGCAGCGCAAGCAGGTAGTGCTCATCGTGCAGGATCCCTTCACCAGCTATTACGATGCCCCCGTGGTGCACGACCTGGTGAAACTCGCCAGCAAGCTCGGCTTCCAGCCCTACCTGCTGCCCTTTAAACCCAATGGTAAACCCCAGCATATCAAGGGGTTCCTGCGCGCCTTTGCCCGCACCGCCGCCAACAGCGCCCAGTTCCTCAACAAGGTGGCGGCGCTTGGCATTCCCATGGTGGGGGTGGATCCGGCCATGGTGCTCTGTTATCGCGACGAGTACGCCAAGGCGCTGGGGTCGGCCCGCGGTGATTTTCAGGTGCTGTTGCCGCAGGAGTGGCTGCTCTCGCTGCCGGTAGATCAGTTGCCTGTCAGCACTGACAAGACCAAGAGCGAGGAGGGGGGGGAGCCCTGGTATCTGTTTGCCCACTGCACCGAGAAGACTGCCAAGCCCTCCACTCACGGTGACTGGAGCACCCTGTTTGGCCGCTTCGGGGCAAGCTTGCAGCCGGTCTCTGTGGGTTGCTGCGGTATGGCGGGCACCTATGGTCACGACGTCAAACAGGTGGAGAACTCCAAGGGCATCTATGGATTGAGCTGGGCCGACCCGCTCGCTCGTCTACCCAAAGCGCGCTGTCTGGCGACCGGCTATTCGTGCCGCAGTCAGGTCAAGCGGATGGAGGGGGAAAAGCTCAAACATCCATTGCAAGCCCTGCTGGAGCTGCTCTGATGCTGACGTTTCCCAAGCGGTTTCGGGTGCCGAAGGCCTATCGGCACCCGCGTTTCTTGCTGTTACCCGCCACTCCCGCTCAGGCGGTAGTGGAGTTCGTCGCCATGTTGCGCGAGCGTGAGCAGCTTCATCAGCTGTTTCGCCCGAACGATCTCTGGCCCTCGGCCAACTTCAGCCTGAGCCAGCACGAAGGGGATCTGGAGTGGCAGCAGTCGGAGTTTCTGGCCAAGCGCTCCTTTGCCTATGGCCTCTGGAGCCCGGATCGGGAGCCGCAATTTTGGGGCGGGGTTTATCTTTACCCCTCGGTACTGCCAGAGGTAGCGGTGGAGCTCTTCTTCTGGAAGGTGGCCGAGGCGCCTATCACGGATGATGAGCTGGAGATTCAGCTGCGCGAGTGGCTCGCCAGGGTGTGGCAGTGGTCAGAGCCCCGCTTGCCGGGTCGGGAGATTCCCTGGGCCGAGTGGCCCGGCGTTACCTACCCCTGGTGACATCCAGCCTAAGGGCATGATTGTGTAACACGTAGCTCCGGGTCGGGGCTGCGTTGTTACCACGTCACCCGGTAACCAACAACTCATATAACCGAACCATTTTGCCGATGGAGGGCGTTTCATCCATATCGGTACGCATTCATCGCTTACATAAGGAGTCTGCTCGCAATGAGTCACGATATTGCGCCCATCTGGCGTAAACCCATGAGTCTGGAGGGGCTCAACGCCACCTCTGGCAACACCCTGATGGCCCATCTCGATATCGTCTACACCGACTTTGGCCCCGACTGGCTGGAGGCCACCATGCCGGTGGATCACCGTACTCACCAGCCCCTTGGCATGCTGCACGGTGGTGCCTCTGTGGTGTTGGCGGAGACGCTGGGATCGCTCGCGGCCAACATGGCGGTCGGGCCTGACAGTTATTGTGTGGGTCTGGAGGTGAACGCCAACCATCTGCGAGCCAAGCGGGAAGGGGTGGTAACGGGGCGCTGCTCGCCACTGCATCTGGGGGCGACGACTCAGGTGTGGCAGATAGAAATTCGCGATGAACGTGGTCGTTTATTGTGCACCAGCCGGTTGACCATGGCGGTGCTCAAGCACAAGCGGGGCAAGGACTCCGGAGAGGAACGATCTGCAATAACGCATCATGAGTGAAAAATAAGCAAGCTTAACTCGCAAGATCCCTCTATAATTGCCAACGTCTTGAGAGGCTTATCACATTTTTCAAGACAGCAGAACAAAGTGGCGCTATAATCGCCGCCTTTTTGCTATTCCGCGGTGTTAGCCGCCTGCCTTAATCTGGAAGAATCTATGTCTGATACCGAACAACTGCCCCTTTTTAGTGAGCTTGGACTGGCCGCGCCTGTATTGAAAGCGCTGCAGGACGTGGGCTATGAGCGCCCGTCCCCCATCCAGGCCGCAGCAATTCCCCACCTGATGGCGGGCCACGATCTGCTGGGGCAGGCGCAAACCGGTACAGGGAAGACCGCTGCTTTTGCCTTGCCTCTGTTGTCTCGTCTGGAAGCTGGTAACCGCAACACCCAGATCCTGGTGCTGGCGCCGACTCGCGAACTGGCTCTGCAGGTGGCTGAAGCGTGCCAACGCTATGCCCACCACATGCCTGATTTCCACGTGCTGCCCATCTACGGTGGTGCCTCCTACGAAACCCAGACCCGCGCTCTGCGTCGCGGTGCTCAGGTTGTCGTCGGTACTCCGGGCCGCGTGATGGACCTGATCCGTCGCAAGAACCTGGATCTCTCCGGTCTGAAAGCTCTGGTGCTGGACGAAGCGGACGAAATGTTGCGTATGGGCTTCATCGACGACGTGGACTGGATCATGGAGCAGTGCCCGAGCACTCGTCAGGTTGCCCTGTTCTCTGCCACCATGCCGGAGCAGATCCGTCGCGTGGCCCAGAAGCACCTGAAGCAGCCCAAAGAGATCAAGATCGCCTCCAAGACTGCTACTGCTACCACTATTCGCCAGCGTTACTGGCAGGTAACCGGTCTGCACAAGCTGGACGCCATGACCCGTCTGCTGGAAGTGGAATCCTACGAAGCCCTGCTGGTATTCGTACGTACCAAGAATGCAGCCGAAGAGCTGGCTGGCAAGCTGGCCGCCCGTGGTCACGCCTGTGAAGCGCTGCACGGCGACATCCCGCAGAAATTGCGTGAGCGTACCGTCGACAAACTGCGTCAAGGCCAGCTGGATATCCTGATCGCCACCGACGTTGTCGCCCGTGGTCTGGACGTTGAGCGCATCACTCACGTAGTGAACTACGACATTCCGTACGACACCGAATCTTACGTTCACCGTATCGGTCGTACCGGTCGTGCCGGTCGTAAAGGTGAAGCAATTCTGTTCGTCGCTCCCCGCGAGCGCCGCATGCTGCGCGCCATCGAGCACGCAACTCGTCAGGCCATCGAGCCGATGAAGATGCCAAGCACCGAGGACATCAACCAGCATCGTCTGGCCAAGTTCAAAGAGCGCATCCGCGAAACCATGATGGGTGAAGAGCTCGAGATCTACCACAACCTGGTAAACGAGCTGATCGAAGAGGATTCTGCCGATCCGCTGGAGCTGGCTGCCGCACTGGCCAAGCTGGTACAGGGTGACCAACCGCTGCTGCTGGATGACTCCATTCCGGATCCGCTGTTCAACAACAGCAACGATCGTGGTGGCTTCGAGCGCCGTGACTTCAACGACCGTGGCGGTCGTGATTTCGGTGACCGTGGTGATCGTCCTGCCCGTCGCATGCCGTCCCTGGAGCCGCGTCCGCTGAAAGACAACCCGGACGTGGAGATGGAGCGCTATCGCGTAGACGTGGGTGCCCATCACGGTGTCAAGCCGGGCCAGATCGTAGGCGCCATCGCCAACGAAGCGAACATCGAGAGCCGCTTCATCGGCAACATCGACATCGCCGATGACTTCTCCACCGTCGATCTGCCGAAAGGCATGACCGCCGATGTACTGGAAGTGATCAAGAAAGCCCGTGTTTGCCAGCGTCCGCTGCAAATCACCCGCTACACCGAAGTGCCAGCCGGTGGCAACACCAGCAGCCGTCCGCCGCGTGGTGATCGTCCGTTCCGTGGTGACCGTCCTTTCAACAAGGATCGCCGTCCCCAGGGTGACCGTCCGTTCAACAAGAGCGGGGAGCGCCGTGAAGGTGGCTTCAACAAAGATCGCAAATTCGGTGGCAAGCGTCGCGAAAGCTGATTGCTGATCCCGTTATGAAGAAGGCCGCTCATTGAGCGGCCTTTTTTGTATCTGCGATAGGGACTGCACCGTCAATTTGCCTGTGTGGGGGTCATATTTCTGTTCCACAACCCAGGTCGTGAGCCAAAGGGGCATGAATATTTTCCGATGCAGTTGTGACATTCGGAGCCAGGATGCCATGCTTTTGGTGGCATTCGGGTACAGCCTGATGCTGGTTGCCTGTTGTGGTGAGCTGGTTGCAGCAACATTGTTTTGCATTGTGACGTTCAACAAGAGCGGGGAGCGCCGTGAAGGTGGCTTCAACAAAGATCGCAAATTCGGTGGCAAGCGTCGCGAAAGCTGATTGCTGATCCCGTTATGAAGAAGGCCGCTCATTGAGCGGCCTTTTTTGTATCTGCGATAGGGACTGCACCGTCAATTTGCCTGTGTGGGGGTCATATTTCTGTTCCACAACCCAGGTCGTGAGCCAAAGGGGCATGAATATTTTCCGATGCAGTTGTGACATTCGGAGCCAGGATGCCATGCTTTTGGTGGCATTCGGGTACAGCCTGATGCTGGTTGCCTGTTGTGGTGAGCTGGTTGCAGCAACATTGTTTTGCATTGTGACTCTGCCGTTGCCATGTGGGTGGGCAGAGTGAAACCAATAGTACGATACGGAGGTCTATCATGGGTGGATGGCTTGGCAGGATGCTGCTGTTATCCGGCTGTCTCGTTTCTGGCATGGTGTTGGCTGATGATCCCTTCCTCAAGATCAAGGGGGATGGCTGTTGCAATGGTAAAGGGGAGGTCGTGTTGACCCGGGCCGAGTTTGAGGCCTTACCTCAGACAGAGGTCAAGACCCAGACCCCCTGGACCGAGGGGGATCACACCTATCGTGGCGTGCTGCTGCGAGATCTGGTCAAGATGTATGGTCTCAAGAGTGGGGAGGTCAAGGCGGTCGCCATCAATGACTACTGGGCGGCTGTGCCGCTGGAAGATGGAGATAAATATGCGGTACTGCTGGCCGAGAAGCAGGATGGCAAGGCGTTGACCCTGCGCAACAAGGGGCCGCTCTGGATCATCTATCCCCTCTCTGATCACCCGGAGCTGAACAAGGAGCTCTATCACAGCCGGATGGTGTGGCAACTGACGGCGATTGAGAGCAAATAAGATGCTGCGCGGCAAGTTTCTGAGCTTGATCCTGATGGTGACTGCCTTTTTGGGGGTCGCCATCTGGTCGGTCTGGAACTATGACCGTGCATTCAATGCAGTGACTCGCTATACCCAGCTCTCCGCCTGGGCGTTGGCGCAGCTGGAGCTGGAAATCCGTGGCTTTGATGAGGCGCTCTCTCTCTATCGCACCGGTTCGACCAGTCAGAAAGAGATGAACAAGCGCTTTGATATTGCCTGGAACCGCCTCAATGTCTTCCTGCACGGTGAAGAGGCAAAGCAGGTTCGAGCTCGCTTTGGTGCTGAACAGGCAGCAGGGAAGATCATGGCTCTGTTCGAGAAGTATGAGCAGGCCGTGGTTAGTGGAGAGCGAGATTCGAAAGAACTTGCTCGTTTTGCCGAGGAGTTGGCTCGGGATCTGGCTGCGATCCGCGATGTGATGGTGAAAAATTTCACCTGCCCATCCGCTATTGCCCAGCGGGAGGTACTCAATTCGTCGCGTATCCAGAACTTCTTCATTCTGGCTTTCTTGATGTTGGCGACCGTGGTGATGCTGCTGATGCTGTTTCGCGAAGTGCGCCACCAGCACTTTCTTGCGTGGAATGATGCGCTAACCCGCTTGCCGAACCGGGCCTCCTTGATCAAACACCTCAAGCAGCTGACGGGACATAAAGGGGGGCGCAGCAGCGTGACCGTCTGTCTGGTGGATCTTGGCCATTTCAGGGAGGTAAATGACAGTCTGGGCTACCAGGTGGGGGATGCATTGCTGACGCAACTGGCCGAGCGGATCCGCGCCGTATCGGTTGCCGGTATCTTTGCCGCCCGCACCGGTAGCGATGAGTTTGCCATCATTATTTCCGGCGTTATGCCCACCTATTTGCGCTTTCCATTTCTGGAGCTGCTGCGTAACGAACTTGCCGGGCTCGCCTTGGCGACTGATCCCGCCCACCGGGTGCGGGTCTTTATGGGGGTCAGCCAGTACGTGCGACCGGTACACACGCCGGAGGAGATGCTGCTGTTTGCCGATATCGCCCTCGACAGTGCCAAGCGCAAGCGGCTGAATCGTTACGTGGTTTTCTCCAGCAGCATGTATCAGCACTATCTGCGTAACCGCCGTTTGTCGACCGAGTTGCGCGAGCTGATCCAGCACCACAGCAATTTGCAGTTGAGCCTCTACTATCAGCCCATTGTCCGTGGTCAAGGTAGGGTGCGACTGGGGGCTGAGGTACTGATCCGCTGGAATCACCCGGAGTACGGGTTTATTCCGCCCCTCGATATCATCTCGCTGGCGGAAGATAACGGGCTGGGGGAGGCGCTCGGGTTATGGATCTTCCGGCGCTTGCAACATGATCTCGCCATTTTCCCGAGCGACTTGATTGAACCGCTGGAGATCTCGATCAACCTCTCGAGTTCCATGTTCACTATGGGGTTGGCATCCCAGCTGGATGAGAACATGAGAGAGGGGCCGCTAAGTCTGCAACAGCTGATCGTCGAGCTGACCGAAACGATTGCTCTGGATGATATCGAGCTGAGCAAGCAGATCATCGATACCCTGCGTCAGATTGGAGTGCGGGTGGCCCTTGATGATTTCGGTACCGGCTGGTCATCGTTTTCCTACTTGCGGGAACTCTATTTCGACAAGCTCAAGATCGACCGCTCATTTATCACGGCCATCGACAATGACACCCGTCAGGCGCTGTTTGTCGAGGCGATCACCAGCCTCTCTCATCAACTCGGTGTGCGGGTGGTGGCGGAAGGGGTGGAAAGCAATGATGAGCTGAAGGCGGTGTTGAGCATAGAGGTGGATGAAATTCAGGGCTATTTCTACTCCAGGCCCTTGCCACTACAGGACTTTCTGCTGTTCTGCCATCGCTACTTTATCAATCGGAGCATCATGCAGGAGGTGGCGCTTGGTTAGCGAGCGGTGCCTTTTCACCGTCACCACAAGCTACCGTGCTGTTGTTCATCTAGCCGAATAAATAAAGAAGGCGACCATCTGGTCGCCTTCTTGTTGTGCATTGTGACGTGCAGATTTCGCAGCCTGAAGGGCTATCAGAGTACCATGGCGGCAATCCAGCCGAAGATCACCAGCGGGATGTTGTAGTGAATGAAGGTGGGCACCACGCTGTCCCAGATATGGTCGTGCTGGCCGTCGGCGTTGAGGCCGGAGGTGGGGCCCAGAGTCGAGTCGGAGGCTGGTGAACCCGCATCCCCCAGCGCGCCAGCGGTACCAACCAGTGCGATGATCGCCATTGGTGAGAAGCCAAGCTGCAGACAGAGCGGCACATAGATGGTGGCGATGATGGGCACGGTGGAGAAGGAAGAACCGATCCCCATGGTGATGAGCAGGCCCACCAGTAGCATCAGGAAGGCGGCGATCCCCTTGTGCTGACCGATGCCGGAGGCGACCACCTGTACCAGAGAGTCGACCCCGTGAGTTGCCTTCATCACGGCGGCAAAACCGGCGGCGGAGATCATGATGAAGCCGATCAGCGACATCATCCGCACCCCCTGCGTGAAGGCATCCTGGCTTTCGCGAAACTTGATGACGCCGCCGCAGGTGAAGATGACAAAACCGGCCAGCGCACCCAGTACGATGCTGTTGGTCATCAGTTGTAGCCCCAGCGCTACGCCAATGGCCAGCAGAGCAACCCAGATGTGGGTGAGGTTGAGCTCGACCGCTTCGGGCTCGGCATCCAGGATCTTGGCCAGATCGTACTGGCGCGGTTTGCGATAGCTGATGAATACCGCAATCAGCAGACCCAGTACCATACCGGCGACCGGAATGGCCATCGCCAGCGGGATCTGGCTGGTGGTGATGGGCACGCCGTTATCGATCAGGTTCTTGGCCAGAATGTTGTTCAGGAAGATGCCGCCAAAGCCGACCGGTAGCACCATGTAGGTGGCGGTCAGACCAAAAGTGATGACACAGGCCACCTGACGACGGTCGATCTGCATTTGCGCCATCACATGCAGCAGCGGCGGGATCAGGATGGGAATAAAGGCGATGTGAACCGGGATCAGGTTCTGGGAGGAGATCGCCACGGCCAGCACGGAAGAGAGCAGCAGGGTTTTGACCCACATGATGCGGGTCGAGCTGGCATCCTTGCCCAACTGGTTGATCACCTTGCGGGCCAGCAGGTCGGTGATCCCGGAGCGGGAGATGGCAACCGCAAAGGCGCCCAGCATGGCGTAGGAGAGGGCAATCTCGGCGCCACCGCCCAGGCCACCGCTGAAGGTGGTGAGGGTATCGGTCAACGACAGCCCACCGACCAGGCCGCCAGCAATGGCCCCCAGCGCCAGCGAGACCACCACATTGATCCGCAGCAGACTGAGCACCAGCATCAGCCCGACTGCGATAACAACTGGATTCATTTGATTTCCTTATAGTTTGTTATTGCTGTCTGTCATGTGAAGGGGAGTTAGTTTGCGAAAAATGTGACAAATGTCGAGTAAAAAATCAGTCAAACCTCTCATATCGCAGCCGCATGTGGCACAAGGTTGCTCAACATGAGGGGTTGTGACCTGTTTGTCTCCGTTCATCGCATGCGCAGCGATTGATAGTCACATTGATGGCTATTTCCGGTGCACCGTGCAATCAATCATTTCCCCAAAAAGCGAAGGCTGCCAGTGGCAGCCTTCGTCCGTTTATTCTTGCCCCTCATCATCAGCAGGGGCATCGGTTGTGTCATCATCCGGATGCGCTGGCGGCCAGCCCCCCATGCTCTTCCAGCGGTTGACGATATGACAGAACAGCTCTGTGGTGCGTTCTGTGTCATAGAGGGCAGAGTGCGCCTCTTTATTGTCAAACGGGATGCGGGCGCTCTGGCACGCTTTGGCCAGCACGGTCTGACCCAGCGCCAATCCGGAGAGAGCTGCGGTGTCGAAGGTGGCGAACGGGTGGAACGGATTGCGCTTGAGGCCAGCGCGCTCGGCGGCAGCCATCACGAAGCCGTGATCGAAGGTGGCGTTGTGGGCCACTATGATGGCGCGGCCGCAATCCTGCTCCTTCATCCCCTTGCGGATCCCCTTGAAGATCTCGGTCAGCGCCTCTTTTTCCGAGACAGCGCCACGCAACGGGTTGTAGGGGTCGATGCCGGTGAACTCCAGCGCAGCCTTTTCCAGGTTGGCCCCTTCGAAAGGCTCGACATGAAAGTGGAATACCTGATCGGGAACGAGCCAGCCCTGCTCATCCATTTTCAGGGTGTAAGCCGCGATTTCGAGCAGGGCATCGGTCTTGGCGTTGAACCCGGCTGTTTCAACATCGATGACGACGGGGTAAAAACCACGGAAACGGCCCTTTAGGGTATGAACTGCGTCGGTCATGGGATCTCGGTCGGGATAAAATGAGGCGGCATTATGGCAAAAAAGCACAGGCTTGTCCTCCCATCCCACGCAGTCGGCCGCGCCAAGATGGCGCCGGATTCAATATCTGTGCAGCCACCAGCGGGCGGCAATCAGCGCTGTGAGCGACCCCAGCAGGGCGCTGGCCAGCACATCCACCGGCCAGTGCATTCCCATTACCATGCGTGACAGACCAATCCCCAGCGCCCACAACGGTAGCAGCCAGACGCCCGTGGGGGCGCGGGCAAGCCAGATAAGGCCAAAAAATTGGGCCAGGCTGATGGCGGCGATGCTGTGGCCAGAGGGGAAGGCGTAGTTTACCTCGGCCTGCCAGTGGTGGCCGAGCCACTCTGGCAGGGCCAGCAACTGGCTGGCGGCGTGAACCTGTTCACTGCGCACATCGACGCTACTGGCGTAGAAGCTCTTGATGGTCGGGATCAGCGCCTGACTCTCAAGCCAGAGCAGATAGGGTCTGGGCTCTTCGGTCAGGTGCTTGATAAGGCTTTTCATCACCCAGTCGCTGGCAAGCAGAGCCGCCAGCGCGCATCCCAGCGCAACGAAGGGCGCGAGATCCAGTTTGAGTTTGTAGCGGGTCAGCAACAGCAGGAGGGCGCCACTGACCCCGATCCCGGGAAAATCGACCATGCGGGTAAGGGCATATGACCACCATAGCCAGCCTGATTGCAGGGAGCCGGTCAGAAAAGGCTGCCAGGGCAGGGTGGCGAGCAGTAACAGGGGCAGGATCAACAGGGCTGTGAAGCCAAGCACCTGGCTGCGGGTGAGTGAGGCGGTTGACGTTGGGAGCGACGAAGCGTGTGGCGGCATGGTGGGTATGGGCGATCGCGAAAAAGGAGGGCATTGTGCCACCGTGATATGCCCGGACAAAGCCGAGCAGCACGTTTGTTACCTCTGCTTACACATTTGTGGCGACATCCTCTGTTTGAGCGGGCGGATGGAGCGGCTGCCGCGCAATGTGGCCCCGTTTCGCGCCGGATTGCATCACAGGCTGAAATCTCGGGCGGCTTTGCGCTAGAATGGCGCCCCCGTGGCGGTTGTGACCAAAGAGAGCCCGATGAAGATAGTCGTTGATGAGAATATGCCCCATGCCGTGGAGCTGTTTGCCGAATTTGGCGAGGTGGTCGCCTTGCCCGGACGGCAGATGCAGGCCTGCGATCTGCTGGATGCCGATGTGCTGCTGGTGCGTTCGGTCACCCGCGTCAACGGCGATTTGCTGGCGACCAGCCCCAAACTCGGGTTTGTCGGCACCGCCACCATAGGCACCGACCATGTGGACAAGGCGTTGCTGGCAAGCCGCAATATTCCCTTCTTCAGCGCCCCCGGTTGCAACAAGTATTCGGTGGGGGATTATGTGCTCTCAGCCCTGCTGGTGCTGGCGGAGCGTTACGAACTCGAGCTCACGGCCATGACTTTGGCGGTGATTGGCGCGGGCAATACCGGCGAGTGTGTGGCGACCAAGGCCCAAGCGCTCGGCATGCGGGTACTGCGCTGCGATCCACCCAAGGCGCGTAATATCCCCGATGCGGGCTTTGTCGATTATCAGACCGCTCTTGGTGCCGATATCGTCAGCTTCCATGTGCCCATTACCCGTGAAGGGCTGGATGCCACTTACCATCTGCTCGATGCCGAACAGATTGCCGCGCGTCCTGCCGGGCAGATCCTGATCAACGCATCCCGTGGCGAGGTGTGGGATAACCGGGCCCTGCTGGCGCGCCAGTTGAGCGATAAGCCGTTGCGACTGGTGATGGATGTGTGGGAGAACGAGCCCGAGCCACTGGCAGCGCTGGTGCCCCATACCGAGATTGCCACCCCCCATATCGCCGGTTACAGCCTGGAGGGGAAGGCCCGCGGTACCTGGATGCTCTATCAGGCACTCTGCCAGCAGCTGGGACGCCAGCCTCGTCAGGATTTGAGTCAGCTGTTGCCTGCCCCCGATGTGCAGGCAGTGGTGCCGGGCCGCGCACCGGATCAGGCGTTGATCAAGCAGCTGGTGCATCTGGTCTATGACGTGCGTCGCGATGATGCCCGTTTCCGGGCCCGACTCGGCTTGTCCGGTAGCTTTGACGAGCAGCGCAAACACTACCCCGAGCGCCGTGAACTATCCTCCCTGCAGGTTGAGGGCGCGTTTGCCGACCAGGCGCTGGGCGAGCTGGGATTTGCGCTGTCACGCCCCTGAATCGGGGACTAGGAGTTGGAAGATAACCGGAAGGGGTGAGCCGTACTGGCTACCTCGACCCGCTTTTTTACTGAGCTGGCGCAGATACTACTGCGCCGGCTCAGCCATATCAGGCAGCGTCATCTCGCCGTGCGGGAGCCTGCCGACCATGGCGCCACCCGGCGCCATTGCAGCATTATCAGAGGAGAACAGAATGAGCCAGCAGTTTAATGTAGCGGTATTGGGTGCCAGCGGCGCCGTGGGTCAGGCGATGATCGAGATCCTGGAAGAGCGCGAATTTCCTGTAGCGACCCTCTATCCGCTGGCTTCCAGCCGCAGTGCCGGTGATACCGTGCGCTTTGGCGGCAAGAACCTCGAGATCCTCGATGTGGAGGAGTTTGACTGGAGCCAGGTGCAGATCGCTCTCTTCTCCGCCGGTGCCGAGGTCTCGGCCAAGTGGGCGCCGATTGCTGCCGAACACGGCTGCATCGTCATCGACAACACCTCCTGCTTCCGTTACGACGAAGATATCCCGCTGGTGATCCCGGAAGTGAACCCGGATGCGCTGGCCGATTTTCGCAATCGCAACATCATCGCCAACCCCAATTGTTCCACCATCCAGATGCTGGTGGCTTTGAAGCCGCTGCACGACGAAGTAGGCATTGCCCGCATCAACGTGGCCACCTATCAATCCGTGTCAGGCTCCGGCAAAGAGGGGGTCAGCGAACTGGCAGGTCAGACAGCTCATCTGCTCAACGGTCGTCCGGTGGAACCGACCCTCTATCCGCAACAGATCGCCTTTAACCTGATCCCGCAGATCGACAGCTTCACCGACAACGGCTACACCCGTGAAGAGATGAAGATGGTGTGGGAAACCCAGAAGATCCTCGGCGATGCCAGCATTGCCGTGAACCCCACCTGCGTGCGGGTGCCGGTCTTCTACGGCCATGCCGAGGCGGTACACGTCGAACTGCACCAGCCGCTCGATGCCGAACAGGTCAAGGATCTGCTGCGCAGTGCGCCGGGTGTGACCCTGTTTGATGACGAAGGGGATTATCCGACCCCGGTGCGTGACGCAACCGGCAAGGATGAGGTGCTGGTGGGGCGGGTGCGACAGGATATTTCTCACCCGAGTGGTATCAATATGTGGATCGTGGCCGATAACGTTCGTAAGGGCGCGGCAACCAACAGTGTACAGATTGCCGAGCTGCTGGTTCGCGACTATCTGTAAGGCTGGTCAGATGCCACAGATGCGCAGCAGGGAGTGCTGCGCATCCGGCCTGTGATCAAACCGGGGTGTGACCCATGCCGCACTCCGCCACTTCAAGATTCTGTTGCGATATCAACTGATTAAGTTTTTTCCTACACTCAGGGTCAAGTTGGGTGCTAAATGTGTCGGACTGCTGGCTTGCCAGGCGAGCCTGATTTATATTGAACCGACTGTTTTGGGGTAACTATCCAGATTTTTCAATGTGATAGGGCCGTCATACGAAGGAACGAATATGGGACATTCCCGCATAACATTGGCAACGCTACTCGCATTGGGTCTGCTGGGCACCGTCCAGGCTGAAGACTCGGCGCGGGAGCCTTTTTTTGTCGAGCTAAAAGGCCCTGACGAACCCGCACCTCCCGCCGTCAATTCCCAGCCGCTGGCGCAGCCGGTCGCCAGACCCGTCGCGCAACCGGTGCGTGCAACCGCCCAACCGGTGGTGCGTCAGGTCACTGCCAATGCCGGTAGCTATGGCCCTGTTCGTCCGACCGATACCCTCTGGAGCCTGGCGAGCAAATATCGCCCCTCCAATCGGGTCAGCGTCTACCAGACCATGGTGGCGATTTACGAGAAAAACCCCCGCAGTTTTGCCGATGGCAATATCAACCACATTCTGGTGGGATCCCGCATTCTGCTGCCGACTGCGGCTGAGGCGAGCGTCATCACTGATGCACAGGCCCGCGCCAAGTTCCGCAGCGACAACGCCAGCTGGAAGGGGTTAAGCCCCAAATATCTGGCTGACAAGCAGGCCCATACCGCCAAGCCGGCTGCCGCCAAACCCGCGAAGGTGGAAGCCGCCAAGACCGAGCCGGTGAAGGCTGCGCCTGCGCCGCTGCCAGTGGCGAAAGCCGCCCCCATTCCAGCCCCGGTGGTGGCACCGCAACCGGCGGCTGAAACCAAAGAAGTGGCCAAGGTGAGCGAGCCTGCGCCGAAAGAGGCGGTAGCACCTGCTCCTAGCGCTGCAGAAGGCACCACCCCGGCGCCTCTGCCTTCCGATCTGGATAAACCGGTGGGCAAACCGGCTACCGAGATGGCGCTGGCACTGGAAGATGCCAATGCCCAGCTCGGCCAGGTGACCGAGATGAATCATAGGCTCAAGCTGCGTCTGCAATCCCTGACCGAAGAGGTGGAGACCCTCAAGGCCCAGTTGCAGGATCAGACCGCGCTGCAAAAAGAGATTGCCGAGCTCAAGGCCCAACCGGTCCCGCCGGTGGCAGCCGAGCCTGAGCCTGAGAAAAACTGGTTGATGGATCTGCTCTCCTCACCGCTCAACCTCGCCATGATCATCCTGCTGCCGGTGCTGCTGGTATTGGCGCTGGTGACCCTGTGGCTGCGTGCCCGTGCCCGCCGCGAACTGGAAGAGCAGGAGAAGAGCCTCTCCGAATCCACCGCCATGATGATGGATCAGGAGCAGAGCGAGTTTGATGATCTGCTGAGCGTCGATGTGACCGACAACGAGCCGGTGCGCCCGGTGCCGGATCTCAACACCCCGGATGGCTTTATGCCGATGGAGCCTGACGAGCCGGCCGCCAAGCCGGATGTCGATCTGGTGTTCAGCGACGAGGGCGAGATGGAGCTGCAGGGCTTTGAGCCCGAGCGGATGGCGGCCCAGCCAGCCAGTCGTGACCCGGATCTTGTGCCGGATCTCGATCTCTCGCTGGATGAGCCCATCGCGCTGGCCAACGAGCCCGCCATGGATCTGGCCAGCGAGTTCAACCCAAAGCCCAAGGCCGCTGACGAGATCATGAGCGAAGAGGAGCTGCAGGCAGCCCTGTTTGCCGAGCTGGATGCGGATCTCTCCGCCGACCTCGAGCCAGATTTGAGCTCCATCGACGAAGTCGGTGCCGCTGACGACGATTTGGCCAGCTTCGATCTCGGCGATTTCGACAATGCCCTCGACGAGCCTGCTGCTGGCAAAGATGATAACGCCATTGATCTCAGTGCCGCAGAGGACACTGAGGAGAGTGCGGATGCCATGCTGGCCGAGCTGGGTCTTGAGCCTGTCAAGGCGAAGGAAGCCGAGCTGGATCTGGAGTGGGATCCCAACGAGCTGGCGCTCTCCGATTTTGAAGATGCGTTCGCCGAGGTGGAGTCTCATCCGGCAGATCTCCAGCCACGTGAGCAGGCACAGGAGAGCGGCTACGTCGAGATCGACAAGCTGCTGGCTGAAGCGGATGCCACCGCGCCGGAGCAGGAGCCGTATCAGGGCTTCTCGCTGGATGTGGGGCTCGATGGCTTCCCCGAGGTGCTGCCGGAATCCACCGGATTTGATGTGGATGCCGACGACGGCGGTGTGGGTGCCAAGCTCGATCTGGCCCGTGCCTACCTCGAGATTGACGACAAGGATAGCGCCCGCGAGCTGCTGCAAGAGGCGGCGGAGCAGGGCAGCGATCACCAGCGTGCCGAAGCCGAGAAGTTGCTCAAGCGGTTGGGCTAAAGCATCTCCCATTACGGGATCAGAAAAACGGGGGCAGCCAGCAGGCTGCCCTCTTCTTTTGGCGATTTGCTATGGGGGGATCATGGCCGCGCAGGCTCTCAATCTGGGCCAATTGCGCGTGTGGTGGGACTTTTCAGGCTGAGCGCGTATAATCCGCCCCGTTTCTTTCACTGCGTTTTCACAACAAGACAAGTTTATCCATGCGAATTGCCCTAGGTATTGAATATGACGGCAGCCGGTATTTCGGCTGGCAGCGTCAGCGTGAAGTGATCAGCGTGCAGGCTGAACTGGAGACGGCTTTGAGCCGGATTGCCAACCACCCTGTCTCCATCCAATGTGCCGGGCGCACCGATGCCGGTGTCCACGCCACCGGTCAGGTGATCCACTTCGATACCGAGGCGAACCGTGCCGAAGGGGCCTGGACCCTGGGGCTCAATTCCAACCTGCCGCCGGATATCGCCGTGCGCTGGGTCAAGCAGGTGGACGAGAGCTTCCACGCCCGCTTCAGCGCCACCGCCCGTCGCTACCGCTATGTCATCTACAACCACAACTACCGTCCGGCGATCCTCGGCAGTGGCGTCAGCCACTACCACGAGACCATCGATGCCGAACTGATGCACCAGGCGGGCCAGAGCCTGCTGGGGGAGCATGACTTCAGCACCTTCCGCGCCGTCGCCTGCCAATCCAACACCCCGTGGCGCAATGTGACCCATCTGTGTGTCAGCCGTCAGGGGCCCTATATCGTGCTGGATATTCGCGCCAACGCCTTCCTGCACCACATGGTGCGCAACATCACCGGCTCCCTGCTGCTGGTGGGGCAGGGGCTCAAACCGGTGGAGTGGATTGCCGAGGTGCTGGCTGCCAAGGATCGCAATCTGGCCGGGCCGACCGCCAAGGCCGGTGGCCTCTATCTGGTCGACGTGGATTACCCGGCCGAGTTTGCTCTGCCGCAGTTGCCGCTCGGCCCGCTGTGGCTGCCGGACTCGGCACCGGGTACGACCAGTTTTTAGTAACTGCGCCCGAAAAATTGTGGTTTAATGACCCGTCATTTGTTGCCATCGAGCTATTAAGTCATTGAACAATCTAGGCTCGATGCGTTTTGTCAGGCACAAAAGCATTAAGGAATTCCATGAGCTGGCTTGAGAAGATTCTTCCCAAGAGCAAGATCACTGCGCCCCGTCGTCACAACATTCCGGAAGGGGTGTGGACCAAGTGCAGTGCTTGTGAACAGGTGCTCTACCGGGCAGAGTTGGAGCGCAACCTCGAAGTGTGCCCCAAGTGTGATCATCATATGCGCATCAGCGCCCGCGCCCGTCTCGAGAGCTTCCTCGATGAGCAGGGTCGTACCGAGATCGGTGCCGAGCTGGAGCCGCAGGATGTACTGAAATTCAAGGATTCCAAGCGCTACAAGGATCGTTTGTCTGCCGCTCAGAAAGAGACGGCGGAGAAAGATGCGCTGGTGGTGATGAAAGGGACCCTCAAAGGGGTACCGGTTGTCGCCTGTTCGTTCGAATTCTCCTTCATGGGTGGCTCCATGGCCTCCGTGGTCGGTGCCCGCTTCGTGCGCGCCGTCGAGGAGTGCATCAAGGAAGGCCGTGGTCTGGTCTGCTTCTCCGCCTCTGGTGGTGCTCGCATGCAGGAAGCCCTCTTCTCCCTGATGCAGATGGCCAAGACCAGTGCTGCGCTGGACCGACTCACCAAGGCGGGCCTGCCCTATATCTCCGTGCTGACCGACCCCACCATGGGTGGCGTCTCTGCCAGTCTGGCGATGCTGGGTGACATCAACGTGGGCGAGCCCAAGGCGCTGATCGGCTTTGCCGGCCCGCGCGTTATCGAGCAGACCGTGCGCGAGAAACTGCCGGAAGGCTTCCAGCGCTCCGAGTTCCTGCTGGAAAAGGGTGCCATCGATATCATCATCGATCGCCGTGAAATGCGTAACCGTCTGGCCAGCCTGCTCGCCAAAATGCTGAATACTCACGTCATCGAAGAGTGAAGATGAGTTCAAACATGCAACAATCCCAAAGCCGGTCGCTTGTCGACTGGCTTTCTTATTTGGAGCAGATCCATCCGGTCAATATCGACATGGGGCTGGATCGGGTCGGTGCTGTCGCCCGGCGTATGGGGCTTACCCAACTGCCGTTCAAGGTGATCACGGTGGCGGGCACCAACGGCAAGGGCTCCAGCTGTGCCATGGCGGCTAGCATTCTGATGGCCGCAGGCTATAAGGTCGGCGTCTACTCCTCGCCCCATCTGCTGCGCTTTACCGAGCGGGTGCGGGTCAACGGGCAAGAGCTGCCCGACAGCGATCACTGCGCCGCCTTTGCCGAGGTGGAAGCGGCCCGCGGCGAGATTGCCCTTACCTTCTTCGAGTTCGCCACCCTGGCTGGCTTGTGGCTCTTCTGCCGCGCCGCCCCCGATGTGCTGCTGCTGGAAGTGGGGCTGGGTGGTCGGCTCGACGCCACCAACGTGGTGGAGTCCGATGTGGCGATGATCACCTCCATTGCCCTTGATCACTGCGACTGGCTGGGTGATACCCGCGAAGCTGTGGCGGTGGAGAAGGCTGGCGTCTATCGCGCTGGCAAGCCCGCCATCAGCGGTGAGCCCAATCCGCCTGCGACTATCGCGAGTGAAGCACAGCGTCTTGGCGCCAACCTGCGTCAGGTCGGTATCGATTTTCGTGGCGATGAGCACGAGAGCGGTTGGGATTATCACGGCCTCAACCAGTGGCGGGATCTGCCAAAACCGGCGCTACCGCTGATGAACGCGGTGACCGTGCTGGCGGCGCTGGAGTCCCTCGGCTTGCCGCTGGCGGAGTCTGCTATCCGCAACGGGTTGGCCAATGCCCGGCTGGCTGGCCGGATGCAGCAGCTGCAAAGCGCGCCGCTGGTGATCGTCGATGTGGCCCACAATCCCCATTCGGCGGCCTATCTGGCCGCGCAATTGCGCAAGATGCCCTGCTCGGGTGTGCGCCGCGCCGTGGTCGGCATGCTCAAAGACAAGGACATGGCGGGCTCCCTTGCCGAACTCGATGGTCTGATTGGCGAGTGGTATCTGGCCAGCCTGACCGGCCCGCGCGCCGCCACCGCTGCGCAACTGGCTGCGGCGTTGGGGGAGGGCAAGGGGCCTGCCAGCGAATTTGATGATGTCAGTGCCGCTTATCAGGCAGCGTTGGCCGCATCGAGTCCGGACGATATGGTCATTGTGTTTGGTTCGTTTTACACTGTCGCCGACATTCTGGCGGGTGTCGCCGTCTAGGCCACACCCCGGCTCCCCAGCCCTTTGGCGGGGAGCTAAATCGCATATTGAGTTACGTAAAGGTAGGATTCAACTTGGCCTCGAAGTTTCAAAACCGTCTGGTGGGCACCGTCATCCTGGTGGCCCTGGTTGTTATTTTCCTGCCGGACTTGCTGGATGGTCACAAGCTGGCACAAAAGGAGGAGGCCTTTGCCAAGATCCCGCTGCGCCCCGAGCTGGAGCCTGCCAAGCCTGCGCTGCAGGTCTCGGCAGCCAGCAGCCTGCCCGCCGATCATCTGGCCAGCCAGCAACAGGCCTCTGCGGCCCAGCAGTGGCAAGTGGAAGAGGTGGCTGACCCCATGACCCTCGCCGGTCAGGGCAACGGTGCGCAGCCGGCGACAACCCCTGCCGCACCGGCGCCGGTCCAGCCGCAACAGAATGCCCAACCCAAGCCACAGCCCAAGCCGGAAGTGGTGGCCAAAAAACCGGTCGAAGCGCCCAAGCCAGCACCCAAGCCGACGCCAGCCAAACCGGTTGAAGTGGCCAAGGCGCCCACACCGGCCAAGCCGCAGGCGGGTCAGATCAAGTCCCTCGACGATCTGATTGAAAGCAAGATGACCCAGCCGACCACCCCCGCGCCTGCTGCGGCACCGGCGCAGGGTAGCTGGATCCTCCAGCTTGGCGCCTTCAAGAACGTCGACAGCGTCAACGCGCTGGTGAGCAAGCTGCGGGCGGCGGGCTACTCTGCCCACACCTCGCCGCGCACACCGGTGCAGGGTCAGCTCAACCGGGTCTTTATCGGGCCAGATGTCTCCAAGGCCAAACTGCAGGGGATGCAGGGGCGGATTTCCCAGATGACTGGCCTGAGCGGCTCGGTGGTCTCTTACAATCCGTGACGGCTTGCCGTTGGCAATGCCCCTCTGAAACAAACACCGCGCCCCGTGCGCGGTGTTTTTTTATCTGGCCGTCGTGATTTTTAAGGTCGGCGTCGTACAGGTCACCCCCCGGTTGGGATTTTCGGGCAGTTGGGGTAGTCTGAGCCCTTTTGCTACTCACAGGAGTTCAAGATGATCCTCTCGACGACCCCCACGCTGGAAGGCAAAACCATTCGTGAATACCGCGGCATCGTGGTTGGCGAAGCCATTCTCGGCGCCAACATTTTCAAGGATCTCTTCGCCGGGATCCGCGACATCATCGGCGGCCGCTCCGGCGCCTATGAAAAAGAGCTGGCCCGTGCCCGCGAGATCGCTTTCGATGAGCTGAAAGAGCGTGCCGCCGCCCTTGGCGCCAATGCGGTGGTCGGCATCGATATCGACTACGAAGTAGTGGGGCAAAACGGCAGCATGCTGATGGTCAGCATCAGTGGCACCGCCGTGGTGGTCTGAGCCCGCACTAGCGTCTTCATGGGCAATGAGCCGATAACCGGGTTATCGGCTTTTTTATGCCCGATGGCGGGTAACGAGGCGTGAACGGGGTGTTGAACTCATGCCATAAATGACGCTAAGTTGATGATTTCAAACTTTTATATTTTTTCATAACCCGATGGCTCGGGTTTTATTTTTTTTAACTGGGCCCCCCTGGATCACCGGACTAGAGTGGCAGCCATCAGGACGACACCTCATCACGGATGACCCCCATTTTGCATGAATCACTCTTTCTTGAAGGCGTATCAAGATGCACAAAAAATCTTCTCTGTTGACTGTTATCACGCTGGCCATCGCCGCTTATGCCGGTAGTGCCGCCGCGGCCGTTCCCAACTTTACCGCCAGCTGCCCGATGAATATTCAGGTCAAGGCGCAAGGGGGCAATGTCTTTATCAATGGCAAGAAGGCCGCGTTGAAGACTGATGCGCCGACCGCCTATACCGCCCAGAGCGGCAAGATCATGATCGGCATCACCTCTGACTCCGCGACCAGCGAACCCAGCGTCGATTACGCCATCAAGCATGACAAGCGTGCCAACGGCATCTGCACCGTGAAATCTTGGTCAGCGGACAAGGCTACCTCGTTGCCGATGGCCAAGGGGGATTCCCCTTATCAGGGCAAATGGACCGCCAAAAATAGCGAGACCGGTGCCACCGTGGCCAATATTCAGGTGGATGGCAAGGAGCAGGTGTGGGTCAACGGCGTGAAGGTGAAGGCCAAGCGGGCCGATGGTGCGCTGCAGTTTCGTCAGGGCACCATTCTCTATACCCTGCAGGGGGATCCGCGCATTCGTTATGAGAGCGACTGGAATGACAGCGATGCCCAGAACACTGGCCCCATCACGCTGGAGTAACAGACGTGCCGTGCTACGGCTTGGTCATTGATGCAAAAAGCAGAGAGCGGCATGGCCGCTCTCTGCTTTCTTGTCTCTATTGGGTGATAGCCGTGCGGGGTTAGATACCGTGGATGGCGTTGGCTTCCCCATACCAGTCCAGTTTGTCGGCCAGAGTGACTACCGAGCCGATGATGATGAGACTAGGGCTCTTCACCTGACGGGCCAGTTCGGCCAGCTGTTGCAGCTCGCCGCGCACCACCCGCTGACTGAGCTGGGTGCCTTGCTCCACCAGCGCCACCGGGGTGTGACCGGGCATGCCGTGGGTTTGCAGCGCATCCTGAATGCGGGCGGCGTGGGCCAGCCCCATGTAGAAGACCAGGGTCTGGCGGGGGGCCGCCAGCGCCGCCCACTCCTGGGCGATATTGCCCTCCTTGTCGTGACCGGTGATGAACTGTACCCGCTGGGCGTGATCGCGGTGGGTGAGGGGAATGCCGCTGTAGGCGGCGCAGCCTGACGCTGCCGTAATGCCCGGCACCACCGAGAAGGGGATACCCGCCTCGGCCAGGGTTTCCAGCTCCTCGCCACCCCGGCCAAAGATAAAGGGATCGCCCCCCTTGAGCCGCACCACCTGTTTGCCCAGCTGCGCTTGTTCCAGCAACAGCTGGTTGATCGCCTGCTGGGGCACGCAGTGGCGACCCGCCTCCTTGCCGACAAAAATCCGCTCGGCATCCCGGCGCACAAGTGCCAGCACCTCTTGCGACACCAGCCGGTCATAGACCACTACATCCGCCTGCTGCAGCTGCTGCAAGCCATTCAGGGTGAGCAGCCCCGCATCACCGGGGCCCGCTCCCACCAGGGTTACGCTTCCCTTGCTCTGCGGTTGCTCCTCGAGTAGCTCGGCGACGCTCTGCTCGGCAGCCTGCTGTTGGCCGCGCGCCAGCTGGCATGCCAGTCGCTCATGGCTAAAGAGCCGCTCCCAGAAGCGACGGCGGGCCAGCTTGTCCGGAATGAGTTTGACCCGCTTGCGCAGCTTGCCCGCCAGCGCGGCGAGCTGGCCGAGGTGTTGCGGCAGCATGGCTTCGAATTTTTCCCGCAGCTGGCGGCTCAGTACCGGCGCCGCGCCTGCGCTGGAGATGGCCACCATCAGCGGCGAGCGGTCGATGATGGCAGGCATGATGGCGCTGCAGTGGGCCGGAGAGTCCACCACATTGCAGAAGATCTGGCGCAGGCTCGCCTCGTGAAATACCTGATGATTGACCTCTGGCTGGTTGGTGGCGGCGATCACCAGCCACTTGCCATCGAGCAGCTCGGGATGAAAGCCGGCGGCGCAGACGGTCAGGCGACCCTGCTCGGCCCAGCTCATCAGCTGGGGTTCCAGGTGCGGGGCATTGATGGTGATCTTCGCCTTGGCATCGAGCAGCAGGCGCGCCTTGCGCACCGCCACCTCACCGCCGCCGACGATCAGGACCGGCTTGTTTTGCAGCTGACAGAAGAGAGGGAGAAAGTCCATAACAGGCTCCGGATGCTGGCCCGCTCGCAATGCCGCGCCGGGCGAGATAGCAGGGCGCGCCGTGACGCACCCCGGATGGTCGGGGGAAAGATCCCCCGACGGGAATAAAAAAGGGGAAGGGTGATCTACGCCCGGGCCAACGACAGATCCCCACCGGTGTCGGCCACTTGATCACGCTTCCCCAAACGAGGTTTTTCCTATTGCACCGCTTTGACATGCATGTTGGCGACGTACTGATCTTCGGCCCAGAAGATGCGGTCAGCGACCATGGCTTCCGGGTTGAGGGTGACGCCGCGCAGCACCCGCTCCTTGAACTTGTGATAACCGGCCCGGTCGATAAGGTGACCCATGTGCAGGTAGATGGGTTTGCCATTCAGCATCTCGGCCTCGAACTCGAACAGATTCTTGATCACCGCATGCAGCACCTCTTCGGTGACCCAGTTGAGAAACAGCTTGCCGGTACGGGGAGTCTTCTTGCTGGTGCGCCCCCCCAGCTTGACCATATAGAGCTGCTTGGGATCCCGCTGCCAGGCCAGGGTCGGGCAGGCCAACACGCACTCGCCACAGCCGATGCACTTGCTCTCCTCTTTGACCGCCTTGCCATGCTTGATGGCGAGGCAATCCACCGCGTGGTGGCTGCATGCCTTGACGCAGGCGCCACAGCCGATGCAGCGCTCGGCATTGAAGTGGATCTTGGCGATGCCGAGGATGCCGAAGTCGGCCATATTGGCCTTGGCGCAGTCGTTGGGGCAGCCGGCGATCACCATCTTGAGATGATAGGGGTTGGGGTAGAGGTGTTTCTCCATCCGCTGGGCCAGCCCGGTGCAGTCGATATTGCCCTTCTGGCAGATGGTATTGCCCTGACAGGCGACGATGTTGCGCCCGCCGATGGTCTGGTAACCGGCTTGGGTGTCTTCTACCTCGATGCCGCAGGTGTCCACCTCGATCTCCTTGATAAAGGGTTCGAGGGCGGCGTTGACCTTGTCCATGTCCTGATACTTGATGCCGGGCATCGCCAGCTTCTGGCGGGTGGTGAGGTGGATCAGGCCGTTGCCGTACTGTTCGGCGATCTGCTGGGCTACCGCCAGCAGGTGGGCGGGCATGATCCCGCCGGGAATGCGTACGCTGATCATCGCTTCGCCGCGCACCTTGGAGAGGCGGTATTCGTTCTTGGCGCGGGCCTTGATGATGTCGATATCGAGACTCATGGTGTTCTCCCTCAGTCGATCAGATGCTGGGCCTGGTCAAAACGAAAGACCGGTCCATCCACGCAGATATAGGTGTCGCCCATCCGGCAGTGGCCACACTTGCCCACGGCGCAGGCCATGCGGCGTTCGTAGTCGACCCAGATGCGATCCTTGGGGATGCCCCGCTCGAGGAAGGCGAGCACCACGAAGCGGATCATGATGGGGGGGCCGACCACGATCACCTGGATATCCTCCTTGTCAGCGAGATCCAGCTGGTCGATGTAGTTGGTGACCCTGCCGATGCGAAACTGCTCGCTCTCCTTGCCCTCGTCCAGGGTGACGATGAGGTTCTGGCGCTCGGCCCAGAGCGGCATCTCGTGGCGGTAGAGCACCGCCTGCTCGTTCTTGAAGCCGAGGATCATGTCGAGGGACTTCACCTCTTCCGGGTGTTTGCTGAAGCGGCGCAGCAGCCCCTTGACCGGCGCGACGCCGGTACCGCCTGCCACCACGATGAGGTGCTGGTTGCGGTAGGTCTCCAGCGGGTAGCCGTTGCCGTGGACGCCGCGCATCCACACCTTGTCGCCCACATCGAGGGCAAACAGCGCATCGGTCACCTTGCCGACCTTGCGGATCAACAGATCCACATAGCCATCGCCATAGTCGGAGACCGAGATGGGCGCTTCGCCGACGGTGGGCAGGGAGATCTCCACAAACTGGCCATAGTGGACATCAAAGTCGCGGGAGACCCGAAAGTTCCACTCCAGCTCGGTGTGGCGTTCGATGGCTAGAATGGTGTAGGCCTTGGGCAGCAGGCGGTTTTCGACTGCTTCCTGCTGTTGTTCTGCTTTTGCGGTTTGCTGGCACTGGCACATATCAGTTCGCCCCCTGCGCGTGGTCGGCTGCGATGGTCTGTTCGACCACATCGGTCATCTTGTTGATGATGTTGCTAAAGGAGATGTAGTGAGGGCAGCGATCGTCGCAGCGGCCACAGCCGACGCACATGTGCTCCTCTCCCTGACGGGCCTTGTAGTCGTTGACCTTGTGCAGGACGCGATAACGCAGGCGCTCGCCATGCTTGGCGCGAAAACCGTGGCCACCGGCCATGTCGCTGAAGCCATCCACCATGCAGCTGGCCCACTGGCGACGGCGCTCGCCCTGCTTGGGGTTCTCCGCATAGGTGAGGTCGTGCACGCTGTAGCAGCTGCAGGTCGGGCAGGAGGTGGTACAGCGGCCGCAACCGATGCAGCGGCTGTCGTACTCGGCCCAGACCGGATGGGCGGTGAGGATCTGGCGGATCCGCTGGGGGTCGTCACAAACGTTGTCCGGGGTGCGTACCTTGACCGGGTTGCTCTGGACAAACTCCGGGGTGAAGTCATCGGATTCACCCAGTTCGGCAAAGTAGCCGAGCAGCTCGGGATCCTTTACCTCGATGCGGGCACCCTCATCGCTCAGACGAATGGCGGCGGCGTAGTCCTGGGTCTCGTTGCTGCCCATGGAGACGCAGAAGCAGTTCTCGAAGCTCTCGCGGCACTCCAGCAGCACCAGCTTGAGCTTGCTGCGCAGCCGGGCGTAGTAGACGTCGCTGTTCTGGCCGTTTTTCAGGTAGACCTGATCCAGCCTGCGCAGGGCGTGGATATCGCAGCTGCGCAAGAACAGCAGGGTGGGCTTGGCCTCTACCTTTGATTCGCGCAGCTCCAGATTGTCGAAGTGGAACAGGGTCTGGGTGATGGGGAGCACCACCTCTTTCGGGGAGAAGTGGGACTTCTCCTGCCACACCAGATCGGCCGGATGACGGATGCTGTGATAGGTGACGTTGTCGGTGTCGGAGAAGCGGCCGCCCCGATATTCGGCCGCGGGCGCCATGATCCGGTAATCGGGTTGCAGCCGCTCGAACAGCTGCGCCAGCGCGGGATGGGTGAGAAGAAACGACATAAATAAACACCTTGTATGAGGGTGAGATGCCCTGGCATAGGGATGAGAAGCAAGCCGCTCAGAGTGTCTGACACCGGTTCTGGCCGCGCTTGCCTCGCCACGGTCTGTTTTTATGACTCATGTTGCTCAACTGACCCGATTGTTATTGTGTTGGCGGCGCGTGCGTCGCGGCAGGTCGGGTCATGCCTGTAAAATCCTTATCAATTGAGCAGGGCGGCCTGATAGCCTGCGCACTTGCCCATCACGTATCCCATCTCCAGCTTGTTGATATCGCGGGTGAAACGGGAAACGGGGAAGTAGTCGGCCGGGGCGATCACCTCGATCTGGCAGTCCTCCGGCGGATTGGCGATAAAATCGAGCGCCTCGTTGTAGCTGCGATCCCGCTGCTCCAGCGCCTGTGCCAGCGCGGGGCGGGTCTTGAGCAGGGTACGGATCATCCAGGGGAAGGGCATCGGCTTGAGCCGGTAGCCAAGGGGCTCGGAGAGGATCACAGTCAGGTGACGGGCACCGCGGCGGTAGGCCTCGATCACCGGGATGGAGTCGGCCACCCCGCCATCTGTCATCGGTACCCCGTGTACCTCCGGGTATTCGTGGGAGGCGAGGGGAATGGCGCAGCTGGCGGGCAGCACCTCGTTCATGTTCTCCGGCTTGACCCGGATGTACTCCGCCTTGCCGGTCAGGGTATTGGTCACCACCGCATAGAAGGGGATGCCGGTCTCCCGGTAGGCGTGAATGTCGAGGGGATACTTGCTGCAGCTGGTGTTCCACAGCCAGTGGATATCCACCAGATTGCCCCCCTTGGCAAAGCGCAGGGGATCCATAAACTGTTGGCTGCACGCCAGTTTGGTCAGGATCTCGTGGCTGCGGCCATGCTGGCTGGCGAGATAAGCCAGCAAGTTGGTGGCTCCCGCCGAGACGCCGATGGCGAAGTCAAAGGGGCGATAGTCATGCTCGATAAACGCATCCAGCACGCCGCTGGCAAATATGCCGCGCATGGCGCCGCCTTCTACAACCAATGCGCTGGGGGATGCGTTTTTGTTCATGACAGGCACCTCATTGATAAGTCAGAGAGAAAAAGTGGGAAAGAGAACGTTCGGGCTGTCAGGCCGACCATTCTGACAACCAACCGGGGTTGGCCATCGCAATGAGGTCATTCTAGGAAGTGGATGGTGTTTAGAATATCTGTTAATAATGAATTAAGTGTTCTGTATTTCTAAACGATCGTGATAAACCCGTTGTGATCAAAGGGGTTGTGTAGGAGTCTCAACGACTCTGTGATGGCTGGATATTGGCAAGGATGAGTGTGTCATGACGTTATTGGTTCCCCCGCTGCTTAAACGTGGTGATACCATCGCTTTTTTCTCCCCCTCCAGCGCGGCGACCGCCTGGGCACCCAACCGTTTTGCCCGCGCAAAAGCCTTTCTTGAGGGGCAGGGCTTTAGGCTCAAGGCGGGCAGCCTCACCGGCCAGCAGGATCACTGGCGATCCGGCTCCATCGCCGCGCGTGCTGAAGAGCTCAATGCCCTTATTCGCGACCCAGAAGTGCGCTGCATCATGTCGGTGATTGGCGGCAGCAACTCCAATTCCCTGCTCCCTTACCTCGATTTTGATGCGCTCAAGCGCGATCCCAAGATCATCGTTGGCTACTCCGATGTGACGGCGCTGCTGCTCGGCATCCAAGCCCAAACTAGCCTGGTTACCTTTTATGGCCCGGCGCTGGTGGCCTCCTTTGGCGAGTTGCCGCCGCTGGTGGGCGAGACGCTGGCCAGTTTTTTACAGATTGCGTTGGCCGACGAAGCTGGCGTCCCCTGCACGCTGCCTACTCCGGCGCAATGGACCGATGAGCGGCTGGATTGGGAGAACCAGACCCGGGCCAAGCAGTGCCAGCCCAATCGGCTGATCTCGGTGGGCTCAGGCCGGGTAGCGGGTCGGCTGATCGGCGGCAACCTCAATACCATGGCGGGGATCTGGGGCTCCCCCTATATGCCGGCCATCGAGTGCGGCGACATTCTACTGCTGGAGGACAGCCTGAAATCTGCCGAGACGGTGGAGCGATCTTTTGCCCATCTCAAGCTGTGCGGGGTGTTTGATCGGATCGGCGCCCTTATCCTCGGCAAGCACGAGCTGTTCAACGATCAGGGCAGCGGCAAGCGCCCCCTCGATATCCTGCTGGAGGTGGTGGGGGAGCCGACCTTCCCCATTCTGGCGGAGTTTGACTGCGCCCATACCCACCCCATGCTGACGTTGCCGCTGGGGATCGAGGTGGCGCTTGATCTCGACCGCCAGCAGCTCACGCTACTGGAGCCCTGGTGGCGAGCAGAAGGAGAGCTAAATGAATGTCAAAAAACAAGGCCGCGGATGCGGCCTTGTCTGTTTTTGTGTGGAGGGATCAGGGCAGGGCATCGGGCCGGAAGCTGGCGCGGATCTGCGGCACCAGGCTTGATGGGTCGAAGCCTTTCTCTTCGCCCAACACCGGATGGAGTAGGGGCTTCTCTTCTATGGGGGTGATATCCCCCGCCAGCAGCTGGCGAGTCGCCTGACCCATCTGGTAGAGCTGGCGCACCGGCGCAAACTGGGTCGCCAGATTGAGGGGGTCATCGGCGCGGGTGAAGGCCATCATGGGGATCTGGTAGGTGGCATCGCGCGCCGGCTTGTCACCGTGAATCCCCTTGCTGGCAGACATCAAAAACGGCTGGTGATCGCCAAAGGCCACCACCAGATAGCGCTTGTCCGACTGGTCGAGGGTCTTGAGCAGCCGCTCCAGCGAGGCCATGGCATCCACCACCCCGGTGTAGTAGGTGTTGAGCAGCTGGGTGTCGCTCTCGCTCTGTTTCGGACAGGCGCCGCTGCGCTCCTGCCCCTGATAACGGGGGCCATCGAAGGGGCCGTGCCCCTGCATGGTGACCGCGTAGGCAAACAGCGGTTTGTCATCCTGTTCGCTGCGCTTGAGCAGGTGGTCGATGAGCGCATCATCGGAGATATAGGGCCCCTTGTGCTCAAGGGTGGTGAAGCGGGTATCGAACCAGCGCTCCTCATAGCCGAGCGCCGGGATCGCCTTGGCGCGGCCCCAGAATTTTTCCACATAGGGGTGGGCGAACAGGGTCTGGTAGCCGCTCTGTCTGGCGCTCTGGGCCAGTCCTGGCACTTGCTCAGAGAGGTAGTAGTAGGGCACCACACCCTGCTTGAGCAAGCCCACCGGCAGGCCGGTGTTCATCTCGAACTCCGCCAGCACCGTCATGCCGCCGGTGGTGGGGGAGTGGATGGTCTTGTGCCACTGCTGCACGCTGGCAGGCAGGGAGAGAGTAGGGGCCGGGGCGCAGATCCGCCCCTTCCAGTCGAGCCAGAGCGACTCATATTGCAGCACGATCACCAGATCCCAGCGCGGCGTGATGCCCTGGGGCGGATGGCTCAACTGCGGAGTCAGCTCGTTGATTTGCAAGGGGTAGCGAAACACGCTGCCGCTTTGCAGCATCTCGTCCACCAGATTGAACAGATAGAGGCCGGGGCCGGAGCGGATGATGTCCCTGTGGTAGTTGACCGCGCGATCCACGTAGCGAATGTTGGCTCCCAGCAGCTTGTTGCCGGTCTGGGTGGCAAAGACGCACAGGGCAAAGAAGGCAACGGTGGCAGCGGCTGTGCGCAGCACCCAGCGTGACAGGGCAAAGCGCCAGCAGAGAAACAGTGCCAGCAACACGGTGAAGATGGGCAGGATGGGGTGCTGGTCGAGCAGGATCCGCAGCAGCGCCAGCAGGTTGCCAAAATCATCCCCGCCGAGCGGCACGCCGTAGATGGCGATCTTCATAAAGTTGGCCAGCAGACCTATGCCAGAAAGCGCGGTAAATACCAGCCCCATATAGAGGTTGAAGCCCGCCAGCGCGCAGAGGCTCCAGCCCAGCACCATGCTGCCCCAGGCGAGGTAGTAATGCTCCGGTCGAAAGCCTGACCAGAGCAGAAACTCCCCCAGCTTGAACACCACGAAGCCATGCAGCAGCACGAAGGTGAGGTTGCCGAGCAGCAGGCTGCCGATGATCCGCCAGCGCAGGCTGCGGCGCAGCTTGGGCAGCACCGTCTTGAGCACGGCGGCGCTCAGGGCCAGCACCAGGGTCAGGCTCACCACCAGATAGGTGAGGTTGAAGCCCTGCTCCGGCAGGGTTTGCAGGATCTGGCTGAAATCGCCGCTCTCGGGGCGATCCTTGAGTAGCAGGCCGATGCGCAGCTGATAGCGGCTGGCCAGCGCATCGTCCGGGGCTCGCAGGGTGCTGTTGAGATCCAGCGAGCAGCGGTTATTGCGGCACACCTGACGCTTATCCACCGCCTGACTGAGCTGGTCAATCCGCTCCCCCTTGTCGTTGAGCAGCTCCACTCGCACCTTGTCCCCCGCTTGCAGCGGCCCTCGCAACTGCCACTGGCTGCGCACCACCAGATAGAGGCCGCGGCTGTCGCTTTTATAGAGCAGGGCGTGGCGGGTGAGGGTGGCCAGCGGATTGTCGGCGGGGCCCAGCACCAGCGGCTGGGCGCGGCCCAGCCAGCTGCCGGGATTGATCAGCGGCAATAACAGAGTCAGCAGCAGCAATCCGCCCAGCAGGGCAAGCAGCAGAGAGGGAAGACTCAGGACGCGGGGGCGGCCTGAGAAGGGGCGATTCATATAAGCTCATCCTTTGAGCGAGTGAGGGAGAGATCGTTCATCCGCATAGAGTTTGACCCGATGGTGCGGGCCTTGTTTCAGCTTGTCAATTTAATGACCACTTAATGAATATTTGGTTACAGCTCAACCTTGCAAATTGTGATCCCGATCGAGGGGTTGTTCGGAATATGTGATGAAAGCGTCATCATGGGGTTTTGCCACTGGCTTGGGAGGGAGCTGCTGTTTAGTCTCTCGATAGCGACTGGAGGTACATGTATGAATCCCAAAGTGATGGCACGTCAGGCCAGATTGCTGCGCATGCTGGAGAGCAAGGAAGAGATCCGGATCGGACGCGAGCGCGACTGCCCGCTGCCGCTGGCCCAACTGGTCAAGCTGAAGGATAGCCATCCGGCTGTGGTCAAGGTCTATCGCCACGGTCTCACCGCCGAGGTGTTTCACCTCAAGGTGGAGGGGCATCACTGGTGCCTCAAGCGGCGCCGTCAGGATTCACTGGTGGCCAACCTCGATGGCAAGACTGCCTTTCTGACCGAGCTGGAGCGGCGGCGCGAAATCGAGGCGCTGCGTGAGCTGCACCCTACTGTCCTCTCCCACGTGGTCTGCACCAGCTTTGGCTCGGCGCGAGCCGGAGTGTTGGTCTCCCCCTGGTTGCGGGGCGTGCCGGTCCACCAGCTCAACGAGCGCAATCTGGCCCAGATGCTGGAGGTGCAGGGTGAGCTGGCCCGCTGGGGCTGGTTTGACTGGGACCCGAGCCCGGGCAACCTGCTCGATGACGGCGAGCAGATCTGCGTGTTCGACTTTGGCTATATGTGGACCTTCGATCCCCGCTTTGAATACAACTCCAACGGTCTGGTCGACCCGCAGTTCCATGTGCCGGAGCGGTTGGAGACCCGCACCCTCTCCGGACTCTGGCTCGATGAGGCCGATCCTCTGCCGCAATTTCGCTACTGGCGCGAGCTTTGTCTGAAATGGGTGAAACGGGAGATCAATCATCTGATCCGCGAAGGGGCCAGTGCCCCTGTGCTGGCCCGCCTGCACGCCTTGCAAGGGGAGTGGAGCGCTGCGCTGGCGAGCGACGAGGCGCTGGTCGCCAACTGGTGGCGGGACATGTATCGCAGCCACCGGCTCGATGTGGCCGATGATCTGAGCGGCCAGAGCTGCGGCCCGCTCACCTTGCGTCGCCTCGACTGGTTGATGCAGGCGGTGACGGATCACTATCCGCTGCTGGTGGACAATCTCTCGCCTCAGAAGACGGAGCTGGGCCAGACCGGGCTGCTGGCCCGCTTGCAGCAGCTGCGCCGGGAAGCCGTGGCCTGCCAGTTGCCCGCCACCAGCCTTGCCTGAGCCAACACATCTGCGAAATACAAATGAACAGGGCGCCGTGTTGGCGCCCTGTTGCATGGCCGGAATTTCCTCGCGGTGAGGGTCAGTCCAGCAACTCCTGATGGAGGCGGTTGACGATATTGCCCGCCTCGCTCTCCTTGACCAGGAAGCAGAGGTTGTGGGCGCTGGCGCCGTAGCAGATCATCCGGATGTTGTGCTCGCGCAGGGCGTCAAAGACCTGACTGCCAACGCCGTTCACTTCGCTCATCCGGTTGCCGATGAGCGCCACCAGTGCCAGACCGGTTTCCACCTCCACCTTGCAAAGCTGGCCCAGCTCGGCCAGTACCTTGTCGCTCAGGATCGGCTCGCCGTTGCTCTGGCTGCCGGTGTGATCCAGCGTCAATGACACGCTCACTTCTGACGTGGTGATGAGATCGACCGAGATGCGGTGACGGGCCAGAATCCCGAATACTTCGGCCAGGAAGCCGTAGGCGTGGAACATGTTGAGGCTGTGCAGGGTCACCAGCACCTGCTGGCGGCGCAGGGCGACGGCGCGAAACAGCGGGCTTGAATCTGTGCTGGCGCGGATCCAGGTACCACCGGCGGCGGGGTCCTTGGCGGAGCCGACAAACACCGGAATATTCTGGCGCACCGCCGGTTGCAGGGTGGCGGGGTGCAGCACCTTGGCGCCGAAAGTGGCCATCTCGGCCGCTTCGACAAAGCTGATTTCGGGAATGGGGCGGGCGCGGGTGACGAGGCGCGGATCCGTGGTGTAGATGCCGGGCACATCGGTCCAGATCTCGATACTGGCGGCATCGAGCGCTTCGGCGAGCAGGGCTGCGCTGTAGTCAGAGCCGCCGCGCCCCAGCGTGGTGGTGCGGCCATCGCCATCGGCACCGATAAAGCCCTGGGTGATGATAAGGCTGTCGCCAAGCTGCGGGCCCAGCGTCTGCTGGCAGAGGGTTCGGGTGGTGGCCAGATCGACGGTGGCCTTGCCAAAGCGGCTGTCGGTGCGCATCAGCTGGCGCACATCCTGCCAGTGGGCCTTGACGCCGCGCTGGCGCAGCAGCTCGGTAAAGAGGCGGGTAGACATCAGCTCGCCGCAGGCGATGAGGCGATCGGCCAGCTCCGCATCGGTATGCTGGTGAGCTTGTTGGGCCATGAGGCGAATTTCGTCCAGCTGGCCATGAATGAGGGCGCTCACATCAACGGGGTTGCCGAGATCGGTCAGAATGGCCTGCTGGATCCCGGCCAGTTTGGCTAGCTGCTCGTCGCGGCCCGCTTCGTCCAGCTCCCCTTGTGCCAGGGCGACCAGCAGGTTGGTGACACCGGCGCTGGCGCTCAGCACCACCACCCGGGTGGCGGGATTGGCCAGCACGATGTCGGCGCAGTGATTCATGGCCGGGAAGTTGGCGACACTGGTTCCGCCAAACTTGGCGACATTGATCGGGCTCATTGCTTACTCCTGTCTTATTTTAAGATTCCGGTTCCATCGGGCAAAAAAGAGAGGAGGAGGCTGAAAATGGCAGGAATGAACGAAGCTATCCCGGCCAGAAGCACTCCACCTGCAGAGCCCATCCCGTACCGCCCCTGACAGGGCGCGGTGGGGGATGATCACTACCGATGACAACCCGGGGGATTCAGCCCCCGCAGCCGACGTTGAGGTTACCAGTCTCCTCACTCGTCTCGGCGCTGCTCCCCCTGACCCAAGTTCACCGGACTCTGGCGTCCTCCCTCGGGCTGCCTGGGCAGCGCTCCTCTTCTGGCTCCACCAGGGCGGTGGAGTGCATTTAGAAATAACCTGCGTTGGATTGCACTGTCAATCGAGTTTGTGAAAAAGTTCAAATTGTCGGCTAACTCAACGCAGAATCAATGGCTTAGGCAATGGTCTTTGACAAAACCTTGGAACGGCGCTGCCAGTTGTAGAGACGCTGGCGCGCCACCGGCAGATCTTCCACTTCCAGCGGATCGAAGCCCCGCTCCCGGAACCAGTGGATGGAGCGGGTGGTGAGTACGAACAGGCGACGGATCCCGAGCCGCTTGGCCCGCTCGGCTACCTTGGCCACCAGCTGATCTCCCCGGTTGGAGTTGCGATAGTCGGGGTGGATGGCGACGCAGGCCATCTCCGCCATCGCCTCTTCCATAAAGCAGTAGAGGGCCGCGCAGCCGATGATGAGGCCATCGCGCTCGATGATGGTGAACTTGTCGATCTCCATCTCCAGCTGCTCGCGGGAGCGGCGCACCAGAATGCCTTCCTCCTCCAGCGGGCGAATAAGATCCAGAATGCCGCCGATATCCTCGATGGTAGCGGCGCGGGCCTGCTCGGCACTTTCCCGCACTATCTGGGTGCCGAGGCCGTCGCGACTGAACAGCTCCTGCAGCATGGCGCCATCATCCTGATAGCTCACCAGATGGGAGCGAGGCACCCCGCCACGGCAGGAGGCAATGGCCGCGCGCAGATAACGGGCGGTGCCGGACATCTCTTCGCCAGCCTGCTCCAGCTCAATCAGCAGCTCTTCGGCCTGTTCGGGGAAGAGCTCGGAGATGGCCTCGCCGCGCCTGTCCATGACCCCCTGGGTGCTGCTAAAGCAGATGAGCTTGTCCGCCTTGAGATCGACCGCCACCCGGCGGGCCACCTCTTCGGAGCTCAGGTTAAAGCTCTCGCCGGTGACCGAGCAGCCGATGGGGGAGATCAGCACCAGACTCTTCTGATCGAGCTGGCGGGTGATCCCCTCCACGTCGATACGGCGCACCCGGCCGCTGTGGCAAAAGTCGATGCCATCATCCACCCCCAGCGGCTGGGCGGTGACGAAGTTGCCGCTCACCACGCTGATCCGCGCCCCCTGCATCGGGGTATTGGCGAGCCCCATGGAGAGCTGGGCGGTGATGTCGTATTGCAGGCCGCCACACACCTGTTTGATGATGGTGAAACTCTCGTCATCGGTGACCCGGATCCGCTTGTGATACTGGGCCTCGATACCGGCGCGTGCCAGCGCCTCATCGTTTTGCGGACGTGAACCAAACACCAGCACCAGGCGTATGCCCAGTGTCTGCAGCAGAGCGATATCGCTGACGATATTGGCGAAGTTGGGGTGGCAGATGGCTTCTCCCCCCATCATCAGCACAAAGGTGGCTCCCCGATGCACATTGACATAGGGGGTGGATTGCCGGAAGGCATTGACCAGACTGGGTTCGCGTTCACGCACTTGATATTTCTTCCATAAAAAAACAGCGATTGGCTCAATATATGAAAATCAATTCACAAATCAAGACTAAATATTGATTTTGGCCGTTTCTGGTCTATGAGGCGCGGCTTGGCAGTGCGGATTGGGAACAGGTGGCAGGAAGCGCAGATGGCCGTTGGGGCGAGCGGGGAGGGGCCCGCCGGTTGATCCGGCGCGATAAACTGCTATCTTCGATGCTCCTTTTCGTCAGCTGTGTGATTTCACAGGGTTTTATACAAGGACAGAATTCATGGAACAGATTATTTCACCGGCAGATGCCCTGCCGGGACGACGCGAAGCGATGGTGATTGGTCAGCAGCATGCGGTGAATGGCAACCCGACTCAGGGTCCCTGGCCCGAGAACATGGAGATCGCCTGGTTTGGCATGGGTTGTTTCTGGGGCGTGGAGCGCCTGTTCTGGCAGCAGCCGGGCGTCTACTCCACCGCGGCCGGTTATCAGGGCGGCGTGACCCAGAATCCCACCTACAAAGAGGTGTGCAGTGGCCTGACCGGCCATGCCGAGACGGTGCAGGTGGTGTTTGATCCGGCGGTGATCAGCTACGGCGATCTGCTCAGACTGTTCTGGGAACAGCACGATCCGGCGCAGGGGATGCGTCAGGGGGGGGACATTGGCACCCAGTATCGCTCGGTGATCTTCTATGGCGACGAGAGCCAGCAGATCATTGCCCAGCAGAGCATGGCGGCCTATCAGCAGGCGATGGCGGCAAGCGGCGACAGCCGTGCCATCACCACCCGCATTCTGCCGCTAGCGCCCTTCTACTATGCCGAGGATTACCATCAGCAATATCTGGAGAAAAATCCGGATGGCTACTGCGGATTGGGTGGCATTGGAGTCTGTTTGCCGCCCAGCCTGAACCGCTGAACAGGTTTGTAGTCGATTATCTTAATAAAAGTGAAAATAAATGGTTGGAGGAGGGAACTTATTGCGACCAGTCGGGACTAACTAGGTAGCGTCCAGGGATCGGATGCAAAGTCCAGACACATTTCTTGCCTTGATAACCGCCTGATGAATGAACGCACTGGCGGGTTGAAAATGATAGCAAGCAGGGCTGCCCACCAAGGCGGCCCTTTTCCTTATCTGCTGCTTTGCAATCTTGCGTTGTGCGGGAAAACCGGACAGCAGATCAGCCGATGGCGCTGTCGAACAGGTTCTTGATGAGATCGATAAACTCGATGAGGAAGGTTTTCTGTTCCGGGGTCGGGGCGCGCAGCCAGACGGCGGAGAGCACCTCTTCCAGATCGGCGACCACGGCGTCGGCCTCCTGCATGATGGCGAAACGCACCTTGGGATCGAGCTGGGGGTTTTGCTCGCAAATGGCCATCAGGTTGCTGGCAACACGGCCACTGACCAGATCTTCGATGGTCTCTTCACCATCGTTCTGCTGCTGGGATTCAAACAATCCCAAACTCTCCACCAGATACTCGATCAGCGAGATATAGCCTTCACTTTCTACCACCATGGTTGCTGCCTCAATACAGTAACAATACGAAAATTAAGCGTATTTTAGTGGCTTGCCCTAGCTTGGCAAGCAGCAGTGCAGGCGATGGCGAGTAAAACTGACTCCGCCCCGCTCCACGCACTCCAGCCCGGTCAACGTAAAGCCATGTCGTAAAAATAGCTCATAACTGAAGGCGCTGGCCTCGGTGGTGATGAGGGTCATACCGAGCCCTCTGGCCCCCGCGAGCGCCGTGGTGAGCAGCAGATTGCCCAGTCCCTGGCGCTGATGGTCGGCGCTCACATAGAGCAGACTGAGATGGCCATCGGGGCTCAGAGTGACAAAACCGAGGGGCACATTTGCCAGCTCCGCTACCCAGCCGTGGTGCTCGCGCAGCTGGCTGACAAAGCCCGGATGTTGTGAACCGAGGGCCCACTGCTCCACCTGCTCGGCGCTGTAGTGCTCGGGGCCGCTGCGTCGCACTGCCTGCTCAAACAGGGTCACGAGAGCGGGGATATGTGCCTCGCCAAGGGGGACAATACAAAGTGCTGGATTAAGTGCTGGCGTCATAAGGTTGGGTCGTCAGTGGGGGAGAGGGGGCGCGGTGCCTGTGGCCGTTTGGCTTTGGGCAGACCCGCGACAACCCGCTCATAGGAGTGGTGCACCCAGCCCTGCCACAGATCATCCGGCAAGGTGCTGTTCAGGGTCACTGTGTTCCAGTGTTGCTTGTTCATATGCCAGCCCGGTTTGACCTCGGGGTGGATCTCGCGCAGCAGCAACGCCAGTTCTGGCTCGCATTTGAGGTTGATGGTAAGCGGCTCGGCCTGCCAATCCACCAGCGCGAACATCTTGCCCGCGATACGGTAGACCAGGATCTCCGGGCCAAACGGGGTATCTTCGGTGGCGCCCGGCAGGGTCAGCAGAAAGTGGCGCAAACGGGTCAAATCCATGGAAAGTTCTCGCGCAAGGGGTGATCCGGGTCATGTCAGGCGCATATCTATCGGCGGGCCTGTTCTGTTAATATGCGCGCAGCCGAGTATACCCCCCATCACCAAGGGAGCCTATTGGATGTTGTATCACAAGACTTTCGAACTGGGTCCCGAGCGGGATTGGGTGGTGTTTGTCCACGGCGCCGGTGGCAGCTCATCCATCTGGTTCAAGCAGCTGCGCGCCTATCGCGAGCACTTCAACGTGCTGCTGCTGGACTTGCGCGGCCACGGCCAGTCCCACCAGCTGCAACAGGTGGTCAAGGGCCACTACAGCTTTCGGGAAGTGACCGAGGATATCGTTCGGCTGCTCGATCACCTTAATATCCGCCGCGCCCACTTTGTCGGCATCTCCCTTGGCACCATCCTTATTCGCCATCTGGCCGAGCTCTGCCCGGAGCGGGTCAAAAGCATGGTACTGGGGGGCGCCATTTTGCGGCTCGATATCCGCTCGCGGGTGCTGGTGCAGCTGGGCCGACTCGGCCAGCACTTCCTCCCCTATATGTGGCTCTATCGGCTGTTTGCCTTCATCATCATGCCGCGCCAGCACCATCAGGAGTCGCGCAACCTCTTTGTGCGCGAGGCCCGCAAGCTCTGCCAGAAAGAGTTCAAACGCTGGTTCCGCCTCGCCACCGAGGTCAACCCGCTGATGCGTTACTTCCGCGAGCGCTCCCTGCCCATTCCCACCCTCTATGTGATGGGGGAGGAGGATCATATGTTTCTGGCACCGGTGCGCGAACAGGTGGCCCGCGATGCCAGCTCCTCGCTGGCGGTTATTGAGCAGTGCGGCCATGTCTGCAATGTGGAGCAGCCGGAGCAGTTTAATCGCCGTACCCTGGCATTTATTCAATCGCTAGCGAACGGTAGGAAATAATTTTTTGCTCAGCTTTAGGATAGATAGCGTAAAAATATATCCAAGGCCGTATGTATCAAATTATTAAATGCTACAGTAATGATATCTTTTCATACTGAGACTAGTTCAGTATGAATATATTAAATGTATGTGTGTTGTTATTAACTTTCAAATAAATCACCTTGAGAGTTTTCTAGGTTTCTTTTTTGTCGATATGCACGACCTTGCAATGTTTCAACATTTTTGTAGCCAATTATGCTTTCTATTACGGTTTCTACAGCATACCCAGTAATTGTAATTTCTCCAATTTCATCTAACTTGCTATATATATTTAAAGCACACTTGATGGCAGAACCATGTTGGAAGCTAACTCTTTCACTGAGTACATCTTGTTTAAATACGTTGTCTTTCATAATGAAACTAATAGGTTCGCCATTAAAAATACCTTTCCACTTATAGTTTCCTTGTTTTAAAACTGGAGAGACAATTTCTATAACTGCTTCATCTATTGTTTTTGTTGGTAAGGAATTAGAGTTTAATATGAAACGCTTAAACTTGCTTCTAATTACTTCTGTTTCAGGAGCGCTCTCTATGCCATCTGCTGTAAGGCTATTCAAACCAACCTTGGATACTTTTTGGTAATTATTGAGGTGTTTATAAAAATTTGAACGACGAGTAATTACTTTATAGTTTTCGTTAACTACTTCTGCAGCTTTAGCGAGCGTATCATGATTAATATTATTTGACTCTACCTCAGCCTTAAGAAGTTTAATTCTTAGTTTTCTTTCCTCAATGCTTAAACGAAGATCTTCTTTTTGAAGCCTATCTAGTTCAGAATCTGACTTTGGTAGCAGTGGTACAACCATAGCTGCAATGCTGATTATTATTGAAATAGCACCAGCATTAGCATTTGCAAGTTTCCATATATCTCGTAATCCACCCTCTCTATGTGCTTCACATTCAATTAAAACACTTTCGTCAAGTGTCTTTGCGATCTCGATGAGGATCGCAATTATCTCGGCTTCACATCGATTACGCACGAACGCGTCCATTGAGTGAGAGCCATCCTCGAAGTAGTAATGTATTTGAAATTTATTTGATAAAAGGTGCTTGTTCATAAATTCCATCTAGAGGGTTAACGTGAGTATTATGCTTGTTCAGGTAACAGTTACGAGTATTTATTTTGGGATTGTTGACCGGAAATTCACAATTAGACTACGTGGACTGCAAGCCACCAGAGCAGACTGAAATTGAACATCTTCCAAAAAAACAACATGGCTACCGCACGGGGTTACAGCTCCCCGAGTACTGCTTTTAACCAGATTGAAAATGGGTAAATCATGGGCTTACCTCGGCTGCTTTTGGGGCTGTGAGGGCCAGATGAGCAAGGTATCAAACACCTACCAATAAAAGTGAGTAAAAAGTTAGTTATCGCTCGGATTTTGAAAGGTTTTTTGACAAGGATCAGAGTTGAACCAAGTTGGCAGCGGGGTGAGTGGGTGAGGGTGTTCAATAAATAAACAGATAAGACATCCTCGACGAATGGCGCCAAGTGACAGAAGTGGCTGGGCAATATCACAGTGATGCCCTGTTATAAGGGCGATTTGTTTTTAGGTCATCGAGCAGACCGGCCACGTTTGTCGAGGGTGTTCAGTAGCCGGTCATCTCCAGATAGCCAACTCCCTTGGCATCCCCCGAGATAGAGACAGCTCCCTCCCAGTAGTCAAAGCGACCTGTCATGGCCTGATTGGGCTGACGGGCCTTGATGGTGAGGCTCATTCCGGCTGCGTTTAGCTGCCACTCGACGGGGTAATCCTGCCCCTTGGGGCCGCGCCAGGTGTTGCCCGGCGTAAGGTGAATCGCGTCGGGGGCGAGCACCCGGCTGCTGCCGTCGCGCTCAATCAAGATGCCGTAGCGGTTCTCAGGCTTGGCGCGGCCCGCCTTGGTGCGCAGGCGAAACAACATCAGCTCGCGGCCATCGGCCAGTTGCAGCGAAAACCAGTCCCAGCCCGATTGCCACTCGGCCAATACCGAGCTGCTCCACTCGTGATCAAACCACCCTTGTCCGGTGACGGTGCGGGTCTCGCCATCGCGAGTCAGGGTGCCGCGAAGAGTGAGGCGCGGGTAGGAGTAGTAAAAGGAGGCGTTGCCCGGGCTCTTCTCGCTGTAACCGGCCTTGCCTTGCAGCACCCGCGGCTTGGCGGCAGTGACGGTGAGGTTCAGGTCGCCAATCTTGCTCTGCACCTTGAGGGTGGCGGGGAACAGCGCCGCCCCTTGCGAGGCAAGCCGCCACTCCCTGAGCCAATATTCGCCGCCGCTGGCCCCCCCCAGCCCCGGCCCCTGCCGACTGGCCCGTTCATCTTGCTGGTGGCTGCCACGGTCGAGATCGGTGATGGCAAACTGGGCCAGCCAGAGCTGGGGGGTAAGCCAGGGGTTGCTGGCGCGGAGCTCTTGTTCGATCCCTTGGCGAAACAGGGTCCACTGCATGCCATATTCGCGCCCCTGTTCATCCTTGAGATTGCCGGTGAGATACCACCACTCGGAGCGGTAATCGGGGTGAGCTGCGTGATCCTCCGGCAATTGGATGGTTTGCCCCGGCTGCACCTTTTTAAAGCTGTCGCTGCCGCTACCGAGCAGGGCGCCCAGATCACTGGCCTGCGCGCTGCCAATCATGGCAATAAGCGGGATCAAGAGGGCTGCGAGCCACAGGAGCCGTAAGGAGGACAAGCTTCCCCTCACCCTGGCCCTCTCCCGAAGGGAGAGGGGATGGTTCAATGCCGCACTGTGATCTTCTCTGTGCTGAAGAAGGGGCGGAGAGAGGGAAGTGGTCAATGGGAGCTTCAAGCCATGGCTGAGCCAGTGCGCTAACCGATATGTCATACCACTCTCCTTGCCGCATACCAGGATGCCAATGCCCCACGAATCAGGTGTGAGAGCCAGCATGCTGGCGTATCTCGCGGTTGTTGGCTCATACCACTCTCCTTGCTGCATACCAGGAGGCCAGTGCGCCACATACCGGTGCCAGCAACAGGGCCGTGACCGCATGAAGAGGGGCGGCCTCGAAGGCGAGGCGCCAGCCAAAGGCGCGGGGGTTGACCACCTCGATCAGCACCCAGGCGAGGCCATACCCTACCGGCAGGGCCAGCAGGGCGGTGAGCAGTCCCAATCCCGCCCCTTGCCACACCAGCAGCTGGCGGCAGTGGCGAGGGCTCAAGCCCAGACTCTGCAAGGTCTGCAGCTCGCCACGGCGCGCCAGCCCCAGCACCATAAAGGCCGAGCCAATGCCGACAAAGGCGATGCCGAGGATCAGCAACTTCAATAGCTCGGTCACTACAAAGGTCTGGTCAAACACCTTGAGCGCCGCGCTGTGAATGGCGGGGGCGGAGAGCAGGTTTATCTGCTCGCCAAAGCGCTCGCGCAGGCGGTCTGCCAGCTGCTCGGGGTCGTTGCTAAAGAGGGCGAGGGATTGCACCGCCCCGGCCTCGAAGGCGTGCAGGATCTGCCCCTTGTCGCTGCCGTAGTCCTGATAGACGCCAGTGACGATGAACTGCCTTGGCCCCTGCTCGCCGCTGATCGCCAATGTCTGACCCACCTTGACCCCGAGGCGCACCGTCAGCGGTTCGCTCGCCAGCACCTCGTCAGGGCGGGTCGGCCAGCGTCCGGCCAGCAGCGGATAGGCCGCTTTAAGCTGGGGGATAAAGTCCATCTGCGCCCACTCGATGGGCTGCCCCTGCCAGCGGGCAGGGTGAACCGAGCGGCGCGAGGCGGCGCTCACCAGTGGATTGGCGAGCAGGCTCTTAAGGGTTGTATCGCTCAATGTGCCCTTGTTGCCCGCCACCCCCTTGGGGGCGGTGACATAGAGATCGGCGGCCAGACGCTGGCCGAGCCAGATCTCCACGCTGGAGCGAAAGCTCGACACCATGACCCCGATGCCGATGGCCGCCGCGATGGCCAGCTGCAATGCCATCACCGCGATGGCAGTGCGATCGAGGTGATAGAGGGTCTCGGCCACCCCGAGCCGGGCGGTGAGGGGGCCGCCCGCGCGCCGTCGCAACCAGCCAAGCAGGCCGCGCAGGGCATCGGGCAGCCAGAGCGCCATGGCCAGCAGCCAGCCGCCGGCGATAAAGAGGGCGCCGGTCAGTCCCGTTTGCGGCAACCACAGGCACAGAGCGCACAGCAGCAAGATGGCAATGGCCAGCACGCGCCGTCGCCACGGGTGAGCGGGGGGACGGCTGCTGCCGGCTCGCAGTTCGAGGGGGGATTGGCGCAGCAGTTGCCACCAGCCGGGCAGGTTGGCGGCCAGCGTGCCGAGCAGCCCGATCAACAGCGCCTTGAGCAGGCTCACAGGGGAGAGGCGAAGCAGATCGATGGGGTTGGGCCCATAGAGATCGGCCAGCGCCTGGGTCAGTTGCCCCATCAGGGCCAGCGCCAACAGGCTGCCGAGCAGCACCCCGAGCAGGGTGCCCACCGTGGCGAGAATCAGTAGCTCCACGATGAGCCAGCGGAGTACCCGATTCGGCCCCATTCCCAGAATGATCAGCTGGGCCAGCTGGGGGCGGCGCACGCTCTGGACAAATCGCTGGGCGTTGAACACCAGAAACAGTCCTACCGCCATGGCGAGCAATGAGAGCGCCGTCAGGTTAAGGGCCAGCGCATCGCCAAGCTGGCTGGCATCGAGCGCCGGGCTAATGGGCTCAAGCCACAAGGGCTGGTTCGGGTAACGGGTGTGCAGGGTGGCCTGCAGGGTGCGGGCCTCGGCGTCGCTTAATTTGAAGACGATGCGATCGAGCCGACCCGCTTTGCCCAGCAGCGGCTGGGCGAGGCCGATGTCGGTTATCAGCAGCCGCTCCATGGGCACGGCGCCCGGTTCAAAGGTGCCTGCCAGCGTCAGGGTTCGGGCGCTGGCGCCATCGCTGCCGCCCAATACAAAGCGGCGGCTCTGGCCCGCTTGCCAGCCAAGGCGATGGGCCTCGGGGGCCGCCAGCCAGATGCTGTCGGCCCTATTTAGGGAGAACGCGGGTTCGCTTGCGGGTTGGGCGCCAAACAGCTGGCGTAGGGGGCCGGGGTTGAAGAGATCCATTCCCAACAGTTGAAAGCTGCGCCCCTCTTCATCCTTGAGCCAGCCATGGAGCTGGGGCATGGCATCGAGGGCGGGCTGGCTGGTCACCAGCTGCACGTAAAGCTGCTCATCCAGCCCGCCAGCGGGGGCCAGCCGGTAGTTGGCTTCCCCTGCCAGCTGGCTGCGGGCGGCGACAAAATTGGTGCGGGCACTGTGATTGAGCAGCTCGATGGCCACCACCAGCGACACTCCCAATACCAGCCCGGCCAGACTCATCAACAGCAACCAGGGGTGACTGCGATAGAGGCGCAGCAGCGCTTTGAGTGGCAGCAGTGGCAGCATCAGCGAGCCTCCGGCAGGCGCAGTCGCCGTTTAGTCATGACGGGGCCCCTTGAGTTCGATAAGTTGCCCCCCTTCGAGGCGAAGCACCCGGTCGGCCAGCGCAGCATAGGCGGGGTTGTGGCTCACCAGCAGCAAGCCTGCACCTGTGTCCCGCACCGCCGCCACCATCAGCGCCATCACCTGTTCGGCATTGTGCTCATCGAGGCTGCCGGTGGGTTCGTCGGCGAGCAGCCAACTGGGCTGATGGATAAGGGCGCGGGCCAGCGCCACCCGCTGTCGCTGACCGCCGGAGAGCTGCTCCGGCCAGGCATGGCGCTTCTGGCTCATATCGAGCCGGTGCAGCAACTGGTCAATCCTGGCCTCATCTGGCGGCAGAGCGTTGATGGCGAGCGGCAGGGCCAGATTCTCGGCCACGTTCAGGGTCGGCAGCAGGTTGAAATCCTGATAGACGATACCGAAATGGCGACCCCGCAGGCGCGCCCGTTCGTCGGGAGATCGGGTGTCGATCCGGGTCTCCCCCAGCCAGATCTCCCCTTCGTCCGGGGCAATCAGCCCGGCGATCAGATTGAGCAGGGTGGACTTGCCGCAGCCGCTTTGGCCCAGCAGCAGGGTGATCTCGCCAGTGGGGAGGGCGAGATCGAGATGGTGGAACAGCGGCAGTCGTTCACTGCCGTTATCGAAGCTCTTGCAGAGGTTGCGCAGGGTCAGCATGGGGTAACCGTTTGATGGTCAATGGCTTTCATCATGCTTGGTACGCTAGCACGGCCAGCAATGATCAACACCCCTTACGGCTGATCAAGAGTGCCAGTTAGTGATCAAGGCGGCAAAAGAGCAGTGGATCCTCGCTGGATCCCGCTTGCCCGAGGTGGTTAGAATAGGGGCTTCCATGGGTCACAGGATGAGCAAGGATGTTACACAAGCAAGTCAGTTTTATCATCGATAGCAAGGGCAACAAGCAGGCTGCCGTCGTCCCCATCGAGATCTACAACGAGCTGATGACCCTGCAAAAGGCACTCTCCGACAACCGGCCGGGGGAGCGCGAGCTCTACCACTTCAACGGCAAGGGGGCCGAGGCCCACGGTTATCCGGTGGGCAAGCGGCAAAATCCGGGCTTTATGGTGCTGGCCGGTTCTACCGCCAATGGCGAGGATGCTGCCTCTCTGCGTGAGGCGGTGATCGAGCTGCGTCACGAACTGCTGGAGAAGGGAGTCATAGTGCCCCGCAGTCAGGGCGGCTTTGTCTTTACCGCCGATCAGCTGTTCAACAGCCCGAGTCTGGCCGCCAGTCTGGTGGCGGGCAATAACCGCAGCGGTCTGGATGCCTGGCAAAACAGCGCAGGCTATACCCTCAAGCAGTCGGGTTTCGGCAAGAAATAATCCCGCGTTTACGACCATAGTGTGATCACTGATTGACCTGGATGCGCTTTTGTTTCATCCAGGTCGCTGTCTCGCTGACTTACCCCCTTTGTTCTGTGCCTTGCCCGCCGCGGCACTCTGGTTGTCACCTTTTTTATGTTCTTTCTCCATATTGCCATGGGCTTGTTTTCGATCTGAATCGGCCAGGTCCCTGAGAACGAGCCGGGCGCTCGATAACGGCGAGGATGGCGTTGGACCATCTTGTACGGCAAGCTGTTGAGCATGGGGGCGCCGCTGTGGCGTAATGGCGTCCGGCTCTAAAGGTGATACCTATTCAGGGAAGGAAAATGGGACAACTATTCGACGCACTCTTGCCGCAACATGTGACCTTTATCGAGGCGCAGAAGATCTATTTTGTCGCCACGGCGGCGGAGCAGGGGACGGTCAATCTCTCCCCCAAAGGGGGCGATACGCTTAGGGTTATCGATGCTCACACGCTGGCCTGGCTCAATCTTACCGGCAGTGGCAACGAGTCGGCGGCCCATGTGCTGCGCAATCCGCGCATGACGGTGATGTTCTGTGCCTTTGATGGGGCGCCTCTGATCCTGCGCGCCTACGGTCAGGCACGGGTGCTGCATCGTGGCGACCCGCAGTGGCAAGAAATGCTGGCCCGTTTTCCCGCCACAGTCGCTGCTCGCCAGATCTTCTGGCTGGATATTGAGCGGGTGCAATCCTCCTGCGGCATGTCGGTGCCCAGATTCGACTATCAGGGTGACAGGGAAGAGCTGGCCAACTGGTCAGCTCGGCAGGGCAAGGAGGGGATCGAGGCCTATTGGCGCAAGAAGAACCAGCGGAGCCTCGATGGGCTGGAGAGCGAGATTTTGTTGCGTAGTGGGCTGGATCCTGCACCTTAGGGCGCAAGGTTCACGGGGGAAAATGTGCTTGATGTAAAAAGCCCTGTTGCCAGCAACAGGGCTTTTTGATTTGCCTTGACGGGCATTGCAAAGGGGCGTCAGGCGGTGCGCTTGCCAGTCAGCAGCCAGTAACTCAGGGTGGAGCACACCCCGCAGCAGGCGATGGCAATGGCCATCGGCAGTGGCGAGTGGGGCGGGTTGAGGTTGACCAGAATGCCGACCAGCGCGCCGATACCAAAGCGCAGGGTGCCCGCCAGTGCCGAGGCGGTGCCCGCAGATTGCGGGAAGTGGCCCATCAGGCCGGTCATGGCGTTGGCTCCCACCAGACTGATATGGCCGATAAAGAGCACCACCGGAATGACGATGCCCCACAGGCCGCCAGTCTGGCTCCAGGCGTTGTAGATCAGCAGGGCGCCCGCGCAGGGCAGCACCAGCAGGCCGTATTGCAGCATCCGCTCGGCGCCCACCCCTTTCACCAGTCGGCTGTTGACGAAGGTGACCACCATCATCAGCAGGATATTGAGGCCAAACAGCCAGCCGTAGTGCTCGGTCGGCACCTTGAAATACTCGATATAGACGTAAGGGGAGCCGCTCAGGAAAGCGAACATGCCGGAGCTGGAGAGGGAGCCACACAGCACGTAACCCATGGCGCCGCGATGGGAGAGCACCCCCCAGTAGTTCTTGAGGATCTGGCCAAGATTAAGGGGCTGACGGTGCTCCGGTTTCAGGGTCTCCTGAATTTTCCACTGCATCACCAGACAGATCAGCAGGCTGATCCCCACCAGCAGCCAGAAGATCACCCGCCAGTCGGCGTGGGCACTGATATAGCCGCCCACCACAGGCGCCACCAGCGGCGCCAGCGTCATCACCAGAATGACGAACGACATGGCGCGAGAAAATGCATCCTTCTCGAACAGATCGCGCAGCAGGGCATTGACCACCACAGAGCCCGCCGCGCCGCCTGCCGCTTGCAACATCCGATAGGCCAGCAATTCGGGCAGGGAGTCTGCCATGGCGCAGCCCACCGAGGCGATGGCAAACATGATGAGCCCCGCCAGGATCACCGGCTTGCGGCCATAGCTGTCGGCCAGCGGGCCATAGAAGAGCTGGCCGATGGCAAAGCCGCCCAGAAAGGCGCTGATGGTGAGCTGGGCGCCGTCGATGCTGGTGGCCAGATCCCGGGCGATGGCCGGAATGGCGGGCAGATACATATCCACCGCCAGCGGGGTCAGACCCGCCAGGGCACCCAGCAGGATAAACAGGAAACGGGGGGAGAGGGCGGCAGCCTGAGCTGTTGGCGATTGGGGCATAGGGTATCCGCTGGTGAACCTTGGTTGAAAAAGGGAGAAGGGCGAGTCTATCAGGTTTGCCCCCGCTCGGCATGACGTTCCTGCCCCCTCAAAAGGGGGAGGTGCCCGGCTGCTCAGGCACCTTGGAGTGCACGCTTGCGGTCATGTGGGCGCACTGCGCGGATCACTCCCCCCAGCCAGAGCAGCCAGGCCAGCAACGAGATGGCGTACCCGAGCCGCTCCGGCCAGCGGGCGGTGAGGGTAAAGGTGAGGCTGTGTTGTCCGGCAGGCACCCAGACCTGCACCAGGCCGTTGCGGGTGCTGCTGACGCTCAGCTGCAGGCGCTGGTCGAGCCTTGCCTGCCAGCCCGGGTAATCAAACTGGTGCAGGATCAGTTTGGCGGGCGCCGGGGCATCCACCGTCAATTCGATATGACGAGGCTGCCAGCGCTGGATCTGCCAGTTCACCCCCTGATGGTCGCTGGTGATGGCGGGCTGGAATTCCTCTTTCCAGGCCAGCAGGGTGGGGGCAAACATGCCGCGCGGCACCTGCTTTGGTCGGTATTCGCGGGCGCTGCGCTTGCTGTCGAACTCCCCGTCGAGCTGACTCTTTACGGGAGCCTGGGTGAGCGGCGCCTCGCGTACATAGAGTCCCTGCGAGAGCAGGGTGAGGGCAAGCAGTAGCCACCAGACCCACTGCCACGGGCGATAGGTGGGGGTACCCAGCGCCACCACGGCGACGGTAGCGATGACCAGCAGCAGATTGAGGCGCCAGGGAAATTGCACCAGTTGCAACGGAGTGAGCAGGCGCCACAGGGGCTCGCTTGGTGGCAGCATCATCAGAAAGCTCAGGGTGCCAATGACCCCCCAGAGCAGCAACTCGGGATGGCGCGGCTCGCGGGCGGCAGCCCAAGCTACCAGCAGCAGAGCCAGGGTGAGCAGCGTCAGCCAGGCGAGATGGCCGCGAAAGCGCCAGTCATCACGGCTTTGGGGCAAACGATCGAGAAAGTTGCGCTGAAATTCGAACATGCCAGTGCGCATCTGCTCCATGGAGATCCCCCCCTGATCCAGCAGAGCGGGCAGCAGCAACAGGCTGGCCATCGCCAACCCCCAGAGCTGGCCCAGCAGGGTGCCGATAAGCGGGGAGGCGGTGACAGGGACACTGACAAGCGCTGTGCTCCCCTTGTAGCGCCAAACCAGCAGCAGGCTGCGCAGGGTGAGCAAGCCCAGAATGAGCAGGGTGCTTGGTAGATGGGAAAGTGTCAGCATGGAGACGGCCAGTGCGAGCAGCAGTAGCGCAAAGGGGGCGCCGCGGCAGAGGCGATCCTGCGCCAGCAGTGCCAGCGGCGCCCAGACGAAGGCCCAGCTCTCCGCCAGGGCAAAGCGGGCGTAGATATCGATGGCCAGATGATAGGGCAGCGCCATATAGAGCAGACTGGCCGCCAGCGCGCGCCCGTGGCCGGCAAAGGGGCGCAACCAGAGATAGGCAAACAGGCCGGAGAGCCAGAGTGCCACGCTGCTGCTCCAGAGCAGCGGCGTCATCGCCTCGTGGGCCAGTGGGGTAGGGCCGGCGAACAGGGCGCTCACATAGTAGGGCAGGGGGGGATAGAAGAAAAAGACCGGGCTGCCGAAGGCGCCGTTCATCTCCATCAACCAGCGCGGATAGAGCTCACCATGCCACAGTTGCACGGCAAAGAAGTGACCGGAGAGCAGGTGATGAAACAGATCATGGCCCTGACTGCCGCCGCGCAGCCAGAATGGCAGCAACAGGAGGGCACAGGCCCCGGTCAGCACCGACAAAACCCACAGCCACTCTCTGGTTACACGCATAAGGAGACTCGTCTGTTATGGATGCGCAGTGAGTGTACCCGAGTTGTTCCTCTCTTTTTTAGTTGCTGTGGTGGTTTTTTGTGCTCTTTATGTGTTTTTTATCACTTTACCTATGGGGTGTCTGCGGCGAGGGAATGGCGAGCCAGAGGCCGGGCTCGGCGGCAAAGCGTGGGGCAAACCAGTGCTGGCGCACCGCGCTGGGCATTTCGCTCGCAGCGATGGGGCGGCGACTGAGGCGGCAGGCTCCCCGAGAGAGCGCCAGCGCCGCATCCCCCTTGTACCAGCCATCGGTCACCGGCAGAGCTGTGGTTTCCCGCAGCAGTCTTACCCCCCACTGGGTCACCAGCGCCGGGCACGCTGTTTCTGCCAGTCTTGCCGCCTGCACCATGGCGGGCGGACGGGGCAGGGTAAAGGTCGCGCCGAGCAGCAGCAATCCGGCCATCGCGACCACCCACTCGCCCCGGCGTGGCAGCCAGCCTGCCAGCAGCACAATACCGAGCAGGGTGATGGGGGCCAGATGGCGGGGATTGTCCGGATTCTGGCCAAACAGGGTCCAGAGCAGCAGGGCGAGCCAGTAGAGCGTCCAGAGCGGGGGGAGGGCGGCAGGGTGGTTTTTTGATCTTTGCCAAAGTGGTAGCACCAGCAGCGCCCCAACAGCCAAGGGCCAAAGCGGGGTGAGCTGATCGTTGAAGGTGCGCGCCCAGCTGAGCAGTCGATCGCCGTGAGCCGCCGCCGTGTTGCCCCACAGGGTAAAGTGGCCGTCGGTAAAGCGCCGCCCCTCGCTGAAATAGGCCCAGCCATCGGCCTGCCAGACAAACAGCAGGCAGGCTAGCCCAACCAGCGCGATGGGGAGCACAAACCTGACGCGCGTGCCCTGCTGCGCCATCCCCAGCCACAGGGGCAGCAGCGCCAGCACAAAATAGGAGGGTCGCAGCGCCAGCATGAAGCCCAGCATGAGGCCCGCCAGTGTAATTCTGCGCTGCTGCAAGGCCAGCAGCGTCCCGATCCAAGCGGCGAGCGCTGGCCCATCCGAAAGGCCGGAGAGCGCCAGCGTCGGAGTGAGCGGCAGTGCCAGCACCAGCAGCCAGACTGGGGCGAGCAGGCTTGGCCGTTGCCACAGTTTTACCGCCAGCAAGGCGGCGAGCGGCGCCAGCAAACTGCTCCCGAGCAGACTTGCCCACTGCACTGCGCGGGCCGGATCGTCCACCAGCAGATTGATGAGCCGCGCCAGCCAGATAAAGGCGGGGTAGCCCGGAAAGTGGGGGGAGAACTCCAGCACGCTAAAGCGCGTCACCCCGTGGGCGAAATTGAGGGCATCGTCGGAATCGAGCGCCACCTGGAAGGCCAGCAGCCAGCCAAGCCAGGCCAGTTGCAGCAGGATCAGTAACAGGAGCAGTAAGTAGGCTCGATTAGCGAAGCGTAATCGGCCGTGGTTACGCCCCCCTTCTCCCCTTGCGGGAGAAGGGTTGGGGATGAGGGGGGCTGTCATCATCGATGAGAGGTCATCACAGCGGCGCCAGCACGGCCATCAGCGCTTTTTCTGCATCGCTAAAGGCGGCGGCGTCGGCGGGCTTGGCGCCCACCCCGAATACCCCCGGGTTACCGATGGCATCCAGCACCTTGGCCAGCGCCTGTTCCGCTGCCTTGCGATCCCCCTCGCTAAGGGAGGGGAGGATCAAGTCGAGGAAGCGCTTGCTCTTGACCACAAGCACCTTGGCGGTCTGGTAGTCGCCAAGATTCTGGCTGGCCCCTTCGAGGCGGCGCTCGATCTCCGCCTTGTAGGCTCGGTTGAGCAGGGCGGCGGTGGCTGCGGCATCTTTGGCCTTGATGGCTGCGGCCAGCGGCCCTTGCAGCTCCACCTTGTGGTGCTGTTCCAGATAGGTCAGCTCATCGGCAATCTCGCTCAAGGTGGCGCTGGCATCCTTGCCGTCAGTGGCGGCGCCCAGCAGCGCTTCGCGTGCGTCGATCAGTGGCTCCTTGCCGGCGGCGGCATAGGAGTAAGCCTGTGCCTGCCCGCAGAGGGTCAGCAGCAGGGTGAGGGCGAGTAAACCCGGGCGGATGGTCATCCTGTTCTCCTTACTTATGCCAATGGCGTGGCCATCAGGCCACGCTCTGGGTTTCAATCACGGTATTTTCGTTGCGATGGTTAAAGGTGTTGCGGCGTCTGTCTACCTGTTGGACACCGACAAGCCTCACGCCACGCTCTGGGTTTCGATCACGGTGTTTTCGTTGCGATGGTTAAAGATGGCGTGGCGTCTGTCCACCCCGTCGATCACCATGTCGGCCGCCATCATCCCCATCTCCATGGCGGTGTCGGTGAAGATATAGCGGAATGTCCCCTGACGGCCGGTCATGATGAGGTTGGTGATCGGCATCAGCGCCTTGATCGCTTCGTTGCGACGGGCCTGATAGCCCAAATCCATCAGCGGATAGGCGTATTCGCTACGCGCTTCAAAAGTTTCATCGCCAAGCTTGGCGGTATCGACACCGAGGCTCGCGAGATCGGCGGTAACCCGACCGCGCAGATCGGCCAGCGGCGCCTGCCAAGTGGCATCTCCCGGGTTGCAGGGGATCTCCAGCATCACCGAGGTCTGGCCCTGGGGCGCCATAAAGGGGCTGCGGCGGCGCGGCTCCTGCAAACGGGTCGCCAGAATATGGGGGTCGGAGAGGTACTGCCAGGTGTTGTCCGACAGGTTCTCCTGTTTGAGCGGCATATTGACGAAGCGAAGCGACCGGTAGTGCAGATCGCACGGCAAGCCCAGATGCTGGCAGGTGAGCGGCAGCGGCAGGGTGGAGATCACCTGATCAAAGCGCTCGCTCTGCTCAACGTCATCTTGTTTCCAATACACCCGTTCAATGCGGCCATCAGCCTGCTCAAGGCGGGTGATGGTAGCGCCAGTTTTCAGCTCAACCCCTTCGGCTACCAGCCGCTCCCCCAGAGTAGTGAAGATCTGGCCGAAACCATATTTGGGGTAGCGATATTTGCGGGCATAGGTGCGCACCGAAATGCTGCCGTTGCGTCTTGGCAGCAGGCGGCGCGCCACGTCTTTCAAATCGATGAGGCTGATGCGCTGACCGGCCCAGTCGGCGGAGAGCTTGTCCGGGTTGATGCCCCACAGCTTGCCGGTGTAGCCCTCGAAAAACTGGCGATAGAGGGTGCGGCCGAAGTGGCTCTGGATCCACTCGGCAAAGCTCGCCTTGGCGAAATCATCCGGCTTCTTGCTAAAGGGCAACAGTAGTAAGTCCTTCACTGCACCGGCCATCAGGGCCAGCGGCGCCGTCTTGAGCAGGTTGGGCAGGTTCAGTGGGTAGTCATAGGTGCGCCCGCCAAAGCGGATCACGCTCTTGCGCTCGGCGTGGAGCAGGTCGTCCCCCATCAGCTCGTCGATAAAGGCGAGCAGTTCGGGGTTCTTGGTGATAAAGCGGTGTCCGCCGTAGTCGAAGCGATACTCCCCATCGCGCCCCTTGAAGGTCTGGGTGGCGCACATGCCGCCGACCACCGGCTCCTGCTCGAACAGGGTGACAGCAAAACCGGCGCGGCGCAGGCGCCAGGCGGCCATCAAACCGGCGGGGCCAGCGCCCAGCACCGCAATGTGCTTCTTGTTGTTATCGCTCATGACCTATTCCGAAACTGCTTGATAGATAAGGGAACCGCGCCAGGGCGCGGCTCCCGAATGGTGTTGTTACCCCGTGGCCTTGTTGCCACAGGGCGAGTTGGCTCAGCCTTTGCCAGTCGCGGCACTCATCTGCGGGCGATAGCTGCGTTGCCAGAGGGTAACGAAGATCGCCAGATAGAGGGCCCAGGTCAGCAGTTGCAAGCCACCGGGTGAGGCATTGTAGCCAAACAGAGCGCGCAGGAAGGTACCAAATACCCCCTGATCGTCGAGAATGTGGCTGATGTCGAATACCGGCGTGGTCCAGAAGGTGATGATATCTGCCGCCTGCAACATGTTGACGGCAGACGATAGCAGACCTGCGGCGATGATGATGATAAGCAGGCCGGTCCAGCGGAAGAAGGGGGCCAGCGCCACCTTGCGGGTGGAGCGCAGCAGCCCCCACACCAGCGCGATGGAGACCAGCAGTCCCGCCAGCGCGCCCATCAGGCCCGATTGCAGATCCACCCCTTGGCCCGAGTAGAGCAGGGCGGAGAAGAAGAGCACGGTTTCAAACCCTTCGCGCATCACCGCCAGGAAGGCGAGCAGCACCAGCCCAAACAGGTTGCCGCCATCGATGGCCGCATCGATGCGCGCCGTCATGGCTCCCACCTGGGATTTGGCCTGTTTTTGCATCCAGATCGCCATATAGGTGAGCACCAGAGTGGCAAACATCAGGATCCCCGCCATCAAGAGGTGGTTGTAGCGCTCGCTCTCGAACTGGCTCACCACCACCTGGAACAGGAAGGCGACCACAAGGGAGGCGACAAGGCCAAGCCCTACCCCCAGATAGATGAACTTGTTGTAGCGGCTCGCCCCCAGCTTGGCGAGGTAGGAGAGGCAGATGCCGACCAGCAGGAAGGCTTCCAGCCCCTCGCGCAGGGTAATGAGAAAACTTGCAAACATCAGGATTGAGGCTCCGTAGCGGGCGTGATGGGGAGAGGCTGCAGGGTCAGTTGCAGCCGATTGAGTAGCACTATGGGTGGCTCCGGCAAGCTCGGCTCGGCGGCGCGCACCGCATCATTGACCCACTTGGGGTAGGTGCGGAAATTGAGTTTGATATCGGCCTTGAAGGGCCCTTGGGCATCTGCGGGCAGCGGCCAAGCTTCATCTCGCCAGCCATCGGCCGGAATGCGGGTATCTTCCAAGAGCTTGGCGTAACGCCAGAACTTGAGCCCCACCGGCTTGCCCTCGGCATCACCGAACACTTTTCTGAACAGTCGCGCATCCTCAGGGACAGCACCATCCACCGGCTGGCCGCTGGCAAGCACCAGCTTGCCGCTGGCGTCGGTGACGGTCAGCTCCAGCCAGAGTTCACGGAAATCAGCTACGCCAGTGGGCAGGGCATGGCCTGCGCCAGTATTGGCGACCCGCACCACCAGCTGCTGATTATCGGCAGCCTGTTCGATACGGGCGGAGAGGGTCGCGCTGGAGCGCAAGAGCGCCAGGCTCTCCTGTTCAAGCCCAGGATTGCGCAGCCCCACCAGCTGGTGCTGGGCGCCGGTAAAGTTGTGGCGATAGAGCCGCGCTTTCATGGTGCCGTTTTCGGTGGACTGGCCCACCACCGGCGCGCCGCCATTGCCCGGCTCTGGGTTCATATGGCAGTCGATGCAGGTACGCCGTTTGGCAGGATCCTCGGCCTTGGCGAAGCTTGAGTTCTCCCACTCGTCCCAGGTGTTGACGATATTGGCGCCGGTACCTGGGGCAAACTCGTTGTGGCACGACTTGCACAGGGCCGCGTCGCGGTAGAAATTCTTCTGATAGGAGGCTTTGTGGGCCGCCGGGCGGGCGTTGATCTGCCGCTCAGCCAGCCAGTGCTTAAGGCTGCCGCCCGGGGCATCCTCGAACACATAGCTCTCGCGGTCTTTCAAATTCACCGTAAAGGCGCTGTTGCCGCCCGCATCTTCTACCTTGGTGATGCGATGGCAGAGCACGCAGCCGGTCCCTTCCTCCACCACAGGTTCGCCCGCCTTGTGGGCGGCAATGAGTGAGGCGCCGCCCTGCTCGAACATGTGGGAGCCCTTGGGCAGATCCAGCTGGCCTGTCATCACCTGCTGGGGCATGTGGCAGCCCTGACACCATTGGCCAAACGCTTCCCCTTCGGTTTCGCGGGCCAGCGCCTGCACCACCTTGTAGTAGGGGTGGGAGTTGCCCATCAGCCGGTGGTTGCTCTCGCTCCAATCTTTGAAGGCTTGTTGGTGGCAGTTCTGGCAGGAGGCGGAGTTGAGCCACTCTTTCGGGTGAGTGGTCGGCGCCTTGGCGGGATCCGTGCGCGGGGCATCGAGTCGCAGCCAGTTGGCGAGATAGGGGAGGTTGCCATCGGCGGTGACGAAGGCGTGCAGATCTTCCATCATCGCCTTCACTTCCGGCTGGGGCTTGGCGGGGTCAACAGGCTCGGCGCCATCGCGGGTGTCATGGCCCATGCCGCCCTGGGTCTGCTGGGTCATGCGCAGGTATTCGCCGACAAAATCCCCCGCCACCATGTTGGTGAGGTTGGCGTGGCCGTTGATGGCGTTGTCGCCGCTCTTCTGGCGATGGGCCGCCATCAGATAGCGGTTGGTGAAGTTGAACCCATCCAGATGGCAGGAGTTGCAGCTCATCCAGTTGTCCCCCGCCATGGGGAAGCGTGAGTTGGCGCCGTTGTTGCCAAGCGTGTTACCAAGATGGAACAGCCGCTCGCCGCGCTGAAGCGGCTCGGGGCGAGGATCCGTCTCTACCAGCCTGGCAAAGTGGGGCACATCGACCGTGACTCGCGCAAACGGGCCGCTGCCGCCGCTATTGAGGCGGGTGAGATCCTGCCCCATGGCGTTGTGCACCAGAATATGTTCGCCGTCGATCAGCAGATCCCGCGGATTCTGGCCCGGCAGGTGACGCAAGAGCTGGGTCGCCTTGGCGCCCCCCTGAAACTTCTTGCGGCGGTGGCGGTTGTTGTTGGACTTGCCGCTGCGGGAGAGATCAAACACCAGCAGATCTTCCGAGCCCGCCAGGGTCAGATAGACCCGCTTGCCGTCGGCGGCGAAGCGTGCAGCAAACGGGTTGGAGACGATCTGGCTGCGGTTGCCGACGCTTGGCAGGTTGATCTGCAAAAAGAGCTGTTTTCTTTCATCGACCCGCTCTTTCTCCTCATCGAGATCGATGATGGAGACGGCCGGAAAGACGGTGCTCTGAAACTGGAAGGGGTGGTCGAAGCTCCACAGCACATGGGGCAGCCAGGCCTCGCTGCCATCGGGAGAGAGGGCGATGCCGTCGAGCAGGCGCGGCAATCCCTGGGAGTCGCTCGGCGTGTCGCTATGGGTCTCGGCCAGGGTGATGAGTTTGGGCTTGGGAAGCGAAGATCCCTTGGCGCCGTGGCCAAGCTTGGCGAGATCATAGATGGCGAGCTGTCCGGTTATGGCGTGGGTCAGCAGCAGGCGATCGTCGTCGGTCAGGGCCAGTCCACGGGGAGTCTCGGCGGTTTCTGCATCCAGCTGGAGGTTGCCTGTGGTGTCATAGGCTTGCAGGCGAGCGGATTCGAACAGCGTGATCCAGAACCACTGCCGCTTGGGATCGAAGATGACCCCGTAGGGGCGATGGCCGGTGGGGATCGTCTTTTCCAGATCGAGATCATCATCCAGCAGCAACAGGCGATCACCGCTGTAGTCGGTGACCAGCAGGGTACCGTCATCGGCGCGGGCCAGCTGGCGCAGATCGCCTCCCAGCTGCACCTCTTTGAGCCGCTTGCCGCTATCGCGCTCAAGCAGGGTGACGGAACCTGCGCTCAGGTTGGCGGTGACGAGGCGCGGGCTTTGCCCCTCCTCATAGGCAAGCATCCCGGCGCCCATCAGTTGGGCCAACGCAAAGGGGCTGGCCAGCAGCAGGACGAGGGCCAGCAGGGGTGACAAATATGCAGAAAACGATGACTTCAACATGGGATCAGGTGCGCCATTTCAAGATGGTCCAGCGCCAGGCGTGGCGCAGCACCAGAGGAGTTAACGCCAAGGCGCTCAGCCAGTGGGCCCAGCTGGCGAGGTTGCCCATGGTATCGCCCGGGGTGCCGTGCAGCACCAGCAGCAGGCCGCTGGCCAGACAGACCAGCAGCAGGGCTTCGATAATTCGCCCCGTGGAGCGCAAAAAGGGTTTGTTGCTGCGGTGCAACAAGCTGCGATGGGAGAGCCAGAAGGCGCCAAATAGCAGCGGGAACAGGGTGAGCGAGAGCATCACATGGAAAAACAGATTCCAGCGTGCCAGCGACCAGAGCGGGGTCAGCGGCTCCCACAGTAGCAGGCCGGAGAAGAACATCAGATAGAGGGTGCCCTCGGCGGCCTGATGGTGGTAGGCCAGCCACTGCCAGAATTGTCGGGGTGAGAGGGAAAGGCTTGTCATAAAGGCTCCAGCACCCGGGCGGGGCAGCCCGGGGGAGCAAGTTTATAACGCAGTAAGAGTAATGAAAAGTGTTATCAATTGTATTGCTGGTGAATCAAGGCTGAACAAGCACAGTGATCAAGCTCGACTATTTATGCTCTGCCATCCGCTCGGTCACCGCATAGATGAGCGCGGCCAGCGAGAAGGCGAGAAACACCACCACGGACCACTTCATATCCACTTCATTGATGATGCCATCTTCGAGAAATGCCTTGAGCACCTCCACTCCGGCAATAGTCACCAGCGAGTTGATGACAATGAGCTTGAGGGAGGCAAAGTTGATCTTGCTAAGCCAGTTGCTGCTAAGGGAGGCGCGCTGCTCTTCCGTCTGGATAAATTGCACATAGCCACAGATAGCAACCAGGATGAGCATCTGGGCCACCAGTATGAAGTCCACCAGGGTCAGCACGCCGGTAATGAGGTCCAGATAGGGGATCTCGAAAATGTTTACAGAAAGCTGATAGAGCTGCATGGCAAACTTCACCATCAGCAATACCACGCAGATGAGAATGCCAATGTAGAAGGGGAACATCATCAATCTGCTGCCATTGAGCATGAAATTGAATCGACGCATGAGAACTCCGATGTTGGGAACAGGGGTAAATAGAGTGAGTATGGCGCGAGCAGCCCGCAGCGTTGCAAGGCTGTGGCGACTGATTATGCCGGGTCGCCCCCTGCTTGCGCCTATAAAAAAATAAAAAGCCATCATAAAAAATAAAACCGCATCCCGCTGTCTTATTTGTGATTTTTCCCTGCCGTAACATGCCGCTTCTCGATACAGGGGGGGCGACTGCCTCCCTCCTATTTATCAGGCTCGGCCCACTCTTGTGGCCGCTTGCCAGGAGTGTTGCGATGCGTATTGGTCTGCTGTTGAGTATGGGGATGCTGGTTGCAAGCGGGGTTCAGGCGCAAGATCTGGGGGCCATTCCCGGGGAATCTGGCTTTTCCGGCAGTGTGCTGGCGGGGGCCAGCGTTGGCGAGACCAAGTCCAATTTTGCCACGGGGAGTGCAGGTCGCGAGCGGATAGACGCACTGGGGGCGGCGGTAAAGCAACACAATGTTGCACCGGCGATCAACGGGGATCTGCGCTACACCTTTGCCTCTACCGGTAGCCAGCTGTTTCTTGGCAATCTCATTCAGGATGCCATTCGCGGCGACGGCACCCAGCAGTTCGGGCTGCGCCAGCAACTGGGGACAAGGGGGTCGTGGCCGGTTCGCTGGTGTTCAATACCACCCCGGTCAAGGTCTGGCGCGATCCCTTTGCTGTGGGTGTGGAACGCGAGCAGAGTGATGTGCGATCCCACGGCGCTCGTCTGGCGTGGGACAACATCTGGGGCAGTGCGCTCAGTGGCAGCATCACCAGCCGCGATGTCAAGGTGGATGGGGAGTCCAGCGGCGAGCAATATGGTCGCGCTGTGATGGGGATGCTGGATCGCAATGGCCGGGTCAACTCCGCCGAGGTCTCCTACCAGTTCCGGCTAACAGACGATCAGTTCCTCGAGCCAGCATTGCGCTATGAGAAGGCTGATTTGGCGGGCTGTGCCGAGTCTTATGTGAGCAAGGGGTTGCAGCTCACCTACGCCAAAACCTCGCCCCGCTGGTCATTTGTCAGCAACCTCTATCTGGGCAAGCGGGACTATGACGAGGCCAACCCGCTGTTTGGCCAGCGTGCCGACAGCCGCGATATGGCCATCGATGCAACCCTCTTCTGGCACCAGCTGTTTGGCATCGCGCCGCTCTCTGCACTCTTCAGCGCCAGCTACGCCAATGCAGACTCCGAGATCGACTTTTACGACATTCGCGCCACCAGCATCACCACGGGTCTGCTCTACCGTTTCTGATCCCGGCATCCGGCAGTGAGATGAGGTGCACAAAAAGGGTCTGGTCAATCCAGCCCTTTGTTGATGGGATTGCGCTCAATCGGCATGTCAAGCTGTCAGCTGGTTGGTCATCACATGAAGGCAAGAGGTGTTATGACAAAGGTCGTTTGAGGGCCGCGCGAGGCAGGGAAGGGGGCGAACAGCAGATACGAAAAAGCCCAGCCAAAAGGCTGGGCTTTAGAATTTGGCTCCCTCGACAGGACTTGAACCTGTGACATACGGATTAACAGTCCGCCGTTCTACCGACTGAACTACGAGGGAAAAGTGGCTCCTCCTACTGGACTTGAACCAGTGACATACGGATTAACAGTCCGCCGTTCTACCGACTGAACTAAGGAGGAATTGCCTGTCTCGTTAAGACGGGGCGAATATTAATGACCAGGGCGGCGGGTGTCAACCCGCGAATTTCCCGAAAACCTGATTTTCGGACTGTTTGCCCAAAAGTTGCGCTTTTCGGTTTATTTTCAGCACAATCAGTCCCTTGCCATCACACCCCCAACCGGCGCAGGGGTTATTGGCTCGGTTCGCATCAACCTGATGATGCCAGCATGATGTCGCGAACGTGCTGGCACTCCGATGAGTCTCAAATGGTAATCTTTGTGGCTAAAAGGGGGAGAGCTGGAGTCAAGATCGGCGATTTGGCGGTAAATGGGCCAAATCATGGGGCAGAGTGCTTTTCATTGATCCTGCCCATCGAAAAAATGGCCTGTCTGGAGTAAGGTTACGCAAGATACCATCGCCGCGTCGACAGCCCTGCCGGCCCTTGATGATGATCGGGCGCCGGATCTCTCCGGCCTTTATCTCCCTCTTCTGGTATTACGATATACATGCACAAGCAAGCCTCTTTAAATAGCGTGAAGCTCGCCATAGCCTTACGCCAGTCCTGTATTGATGAACCCTACAGCATGGCCCGCTTCGGCCGTGACCTGATCGCCGGTGTGACGGTGGGCATCATCGCCATCCCGCTCGCCATGGCGCTGGCTATCGCCAGCGGTGTGCCGCCGCAACACGGTCTCTATACCGCCATCATTGCCGGTATCGTGATCGCCGTGACCGGTGGCTCCCGTTACTCCATCTCCGGCCCGACCGCTGCCTTTGTGGTGATCCTCTATCCTGTCGCCCAGCAGTTCGGGGTCGGCGGTCTGTTGATGGCGACGCTCATCTCAGGCCTCTTTCTGGTGGCGATGGGGATGGCCCGTCTTGGCCGCCTTATCGAGTACATTCCCCCGTCAGTGACGCTGGGCTTTACCGGTGGTATCGCCATCGTGATCGCTACCCTGCAGATCAAGGACTTCTTTGGTCTGAGCGTGCCCGAGATGCCGGAAACCTATCTGGGCAAGGTCGAGGCGCTGACCGCCGCCCTGCCAAGCTGGCAGTGGGGCGATACCCTGGTGGGGGTCGCAACGCTGGCCGTGCTGCTGCTCTGGCCACGCCTGCGTCTGCCGGTGCCGGGCCACCTGCCCGCGGTGCTGGTCGGGGTAGGTCTGGGTTTTGGCCTCCATTACTTAGGGGTGGATGTGGCCACCATCGGCAGCAAGTTCAGCTATACCCTGGCCGATGGCACCCAGGGGATGGGGATCCCGCCCATCGCGCCGACCCTGGTGATGCCCTGGGCCTTGCCCGGACCTGATGGCTTGCCAGTTGAATGGAACCTGGCCGCTGTTGAGCGGCTGCTGCCTGCCGCCTTCTCCATGGCGATGCTGGGGGCGATCGAATCGCTGCTCTGCGCCGTGGTGCTCGATGGGATGACCGGTCGCAAGCACAGCTCCAACGCCGAGCTGGTGGGGCAGGGGCTTGGCAATATCTTCGCCCCCTTCTTTGGCGGTATTACCGCTACCGCCGCCATCGCCCGCTCTGCCGCCAACGTGCGTGCTGGCGCTACGTCCCCCATTTCGGGGATCGTCCATGCGCTGGTGGTGCTGGCCGCCATTCTGGTGCTGGCCCCCTGGCTCTCCTGGTTGCCGCTCTCGGCCATGGCTGCCTTGCTGCTCATCGTGGCCTGGAACATGAGTGAAGCGCACAAGGTGGTGGAGCTGATCCGTCGCGCGCCCAAATCTGATGTGCTGGTGCTGCTGGTCTGCCTGTCGCTCACCGTCATTTTCGACATGGTCATCGCCATCACCTTCGGGGTGATCCTGGCCTCCCTGCTTTTTATGCGCGAAATCGCCAAGATGACCAAACTGCACGATTTGGCCGAGCACAAGCGCTATGCCCATGAGGTGCCGGACAACGGCCTGCTCTACAAGATCAACGGCCCGCTCTTCTTCGCAGCGGCCGAACGGGTCTTTGCCGAGCTGGAATCACAAGTGAAAGGGCACCAGGTGCTGGTGTTGCAGATGGAGGCGGTTTCCATCCTCGATGCGGGCGGCCTGTCAGCCTTCCTCCACTTTGGCAAGCAGATGGCCAAAGCCGGGGTCGAGTTGCGGGTGGCCGAGTTGCAGTTCCAACCGCTCAAGACCCTGGCCCGTGCAAAGGTGCGGCCGCAGCCCGGCAAGCTGGAATTCTACGGCTCGCTGGAAGAGGCGCTCAAAGGTGAACATTTGCACGAAGCGGCAGTAAATTGATTGAAAGGGATACGAAACGGCATATTTTTGGTCACTTGGTTCGGATATTGAGCAAACGAACGCAAAAAGTAAAAAATTGCATTGACCAAAAGCCATCGTATCCCTTACATTACGCCCCGTCGCCGCGGCATGGTCCGCCAGCGAATGTGCAGCTCAAGCACATAAAGCAGTGAGAAAAAATTTGGTGAGGTGTCCGAGTGGCTGAAGGAGCACGCCTGGAAAGTGTGTATACGGCAACGTATCGAGGGTTCGAATCCCTCCCTCACCGCCACATTGCAAAGCCCTGATGGAAACATCAGGGCTTTTGTTTTTAAGCGCCATCCTGATGTGGGTACCTGCAGGGTGGAGCGATAAACCTCGCTTGGTCTGTCCGGTGTCGCGGCTCGTCTTAATAAAGTGGCAATTCAGAATAGTCAGTGATTTGCTGCTGCGAATTTGACGCTCACACCACATTCACTGCCAGATTGAAAAGCCCTGATGTTTCCATCAGGGCTTTTTGCTATCCGCGTTTTTGCGGGCGCTGTGGGCAAGCCGATGGCGATGGGGGGCTGGCTCGGGTATAGTCCTGCGCCAATGGCGTTATCCTGTTTTGCTGACCCGTCGTGGCCCTGGTGGTGGCGAGGGGGAGGCCCGTGTAAGGAGTGTTATGAAGTTCAGTCCCCTGCTCGATGAGATGATGAAAGCCCTGCAGGTATTGCCGGGGGTGGGACCCAAGTCTGCCCAGCGGATGGCTTTTACCCTGCTCGAGCGTGAGCGCAGCGGCGGCTTGCGGTTGGCTCAGCTGCTCTCTCGCGCCCTGACCGAGATCGGCCACTGCAGCCACTGCCGCACCTTTACCGAGAACGATCGCTGCGATATTTGCGCCAATCCCAAGCGGGAAGAGAATGGTCTGCTCTGTGTGGTGGAGAGCCCGGCGGACGTGGCGGCCATCGAACAGACCGGTCAGTTTTCCGGTCGTTACTTTGTGCTGATGGGCCATCTGTCGCCGCTGGATGGCATAGGCCCGGAGGAGCTGGGGCTCGATATTCTCGAGCGCCGTTTGAAGGAAGAGCACATTAGCGAGCTGATCCTCGCCACTAATCCCACCATTGAGGGGGATGCCACCGCCTGGTATATCGCTGATATGGCCCGTGCTGCCGGGGTAGAGGTGAGCCGCATCGCCCACGGGGTGCCGGTGGGGGGCGAGCTGGAGCTGGTGGATGGCACCACGCTCTCCCACTCCCTGATGGGGCGTCAGCGCCTCAAGTAAGGGGCGGGTGGCGGCAGGCAAGTCGCGAAAAACTGAACATAAAATCGGCGGTTACACGCCAACAGGGGGCGAATGAGCTGGATTGCACATTCGCCCCCTTGATATTTGATTGGCCGTCCCCATCTAGGTTGGGCATATGTTCAACCCGATGTTTCTGAGGATTGGTCCATGACCCAAAGTGTTCATGCCGAAACCCACGGCTTTCAGACTGAAGTCAAACAACTGCTGAGCCTGATGGCTCACAGCCTCTATTCCAACAAAGAAGTATTCCTGCGCGAGCTGATCTCCAACGCATCCGATGCGGCGGACAAGCTGCGCTTCAAGGCGCTTTCCGATGCCTCTTTGTTCGAAAACGACGGCCAGTTGCGTGTGCGTCTGGTGGTGGACAAAGAGAAGCGTACCCTGACCATCTCCGATAACGGGATCGGTATGACCCGTGATCAGGTGATTGAGCACCTGGGTACCATCGCCAAGTCCGGCACCGCAGAATTCTTCAAGAACCTCTCCGGCGATCAGGGTAAGGATTCCCAACTGATCGGTCAGTTCGGGGTCGGTTTCTACTCCGCCTTTATCGTGGCCGACAAGGTGACCGTGGTCTCCCGCGCCGCCGGTACTGCTCCGGAGCAGGGCGTGCAGTGGGAATCGGAAGGGGAAGGCTCCTTCACTGTGGCTGACGTGACCAAAGAGGGTCGCGGTACCGACGTCATCCTGCACCTGCGTGCCGAAGAGGACGAGTTCCTGGACGACTGGCGTCTGCGCTCCGTGGTGGGCAAATATTCCGATCACATCAGCGTGCCGGTGGAGATGTTCAAAGAGGGCACCCCGGATCGCGAAGAGGATGGTGAGACCATCGTCGGCACCCCGGGCGAGTGGGAGCAGGTCAACCGCGCGACTGCACTGTGGACCCGCAACCCGAAAGATATCAAGGACGAGGAGTATCAGGAGTTCTACAAGCACGTCGCCCACGACTTTGAAGATCCGCTGCTTTGGGGTCACAACCGGGTGGAAGGGGCGCAAGAGTACACCAGCCTGCTCTACGTACCGGCCCGCGCACCGTTCGACCTCTACAACCGCGAGCAGAAGCACGGTCTGAAGCTCTATGTGCAGCGCGTCTTCATCATGGATGACGCCGAGCAGTTTATGCCGACCTACCTGCGCTTCGTCAAAGGGGTGCTGGACTCCAACGATCTGCCGCTCAACGTTAGCCGTGAAATTCTGCAAGACAACAAGGTGACCGCCTCCCTGCGCAAGGCTTGCTCCAAGCGCGTCCTGACCATGCTCTCCAAGCTGGCGAAAGACGATGCCGAGAAGTACGCCAAGTTCTGGAAAGAGTTCGGTAACGTGCTCAAAGAGGGCCCGGCCGAGGATTACGCCAACCGCGAAGAGATCGCCAAGCTCCTGCGCTTTGCCAGCACCGCTGGCGAGGGCGAAGCCCAGACCGTCTCTCTCGAGGATTACGTTGGCCGCATGAAGGAAGGCCAGCAGAAGATCTACTACATCACTGCTGACTCCTATGCCGCTGCCAAGAACAGCCCGCACCTCGAGATCTTCCGCAAGAAGGGTGTCGAAGTGCTGCTGATGTGGGAGCGCGTGGACGAGTGGCTGATGAGCCACCTGACCGAGTTCGACGGCAAGCAGCTTATCTCCGTCACCCGTGGCGAACTGGATCTCGGCGATCTGGAAGACGAAGCCTCCAAGCAGGCCCAGGAAGAGGCTGAGAAGGCCAACGCCGGTCTGGTGGAGCGGGTCAAGAAGAGCCTGGGTGATGCAGTGAAAGAGGTGCGTGTCACTCACCGTCTGACCGACTCACCTTCTTGCATCGTCACCGACGCCTACGGCATGAGCACCCAGATGATCAAGCTGATGCGCGCGGCCGGCCAGCCGGTACCGGAGCAGAAGTACATTCTGGAGCTCAATCCTGATCACGCGCTGGTGAAGAAACTCGACACCATCGAAGACGAGACGCTGTTTGGCGAGTGGGTCACCCTGCTGCACGAACAGGCCCAGCTGGCCGAGCAGGGCGGGCTGAATGATCCGGCGAGCTTCGTCTCCCGCATCAACCGCCTGTTGCTGCAAGCCTAAGCCGCGACTCCGATAACAAAAAGCCCACTGCATGCAGTGGGCTTTTTTGATCCCGCCGTGCGAGCGTGGCGAAACACAGCGGCAAGGGAGGCGGCCAGCGCCTCTCTATTTGCGGTATTCGTTGTTGTAGTTCTGGATGAGACGGCGAGTCACCTCATGCTGGGGATCGGCAAACACCTTGAGAGTCTTGCCGCGCTCCACCACCCGACCTTCGTGCATTACCAGCACCTCGTCGCTGATATGGCTGACGATACCCAGATCGTTGGCTACCAGCACATAACTCAGTCCCATGGTCTCCTGCATCTCCAGCAGCAGATTGATGATCTGGGAGCGTACCGAGATATCCAGGGTGGAGAGCGCCTCATCGGCCACCACTATCTTGGGGTTGAGGATCAGCGCCCGCGCCAGCGCCACCCGCTGCTGCTGACCGGAGGAGAGCATCTGCGGATAGAACAGGGCGTGATCCGGCAGCATCCCCACCATACGCAGGGTCTGCACCACCTTCTCGCGGCGCTCCTCCTCGGTCATCTCGGTGTTGAGACGCAGCGGCGTCTCCAGGATCTGGCCGACCCGGATCTTGCGGTTCAGCGAGGTGTTGGGATCCTGGAAAATCATCCGCAGCAGTTTGCAGCGAGTCTGGTAATCGCCATGCACCATCAGCTGGCCGTCGATGGCGATGTCGCCGCTGGTGGGTTCGATCATGCCAGCCAGAATGCGGGCGAGGGTACTCTTGCCGGAGCCAGCTTCGCCGACGATGGCGAGGGTCTGGCCCACTTCGAGATCGAACGAGAGGGGCTTGATCGCCTCCACCGCCTGACGACGGAATAGACCGGTGCGGTTCTGGTAGGTTTTGCTAAGGCCTCTGACCTGCAACAGGGATGGCTCGATCACAAGCGGGGCTCCTTCATGGGGGCATTAACGGTCATCATTTTTTCGGCTCCTCCATGTTCAGCGGGAAGTGGCAGCTGAACTGATGGCCCTTGATCTTGTTCATCAACGGAGTCTGCACGCACTGCTTCTGGGCGTAGGGGCAGCGCGGCCCCAGACGGCAACCGATAGGTAGATGTTGCAGCGGCGGGATGACGCCGGGCAGGGTCTCGAGGCGCGACTTGTGGCGCACCAGCTTGTCAAAGTCGGGGATCGATTTGAGCAGGGCATCGGTATAGGGGTGATGCGGGGTCTCGAGGATCTGCTCCCGGGTGCCCACTTCCACCATCTGGCCGCAGTACATCACGTTGATGGTGTCGGTCAGGTTGGCGATGGCGGCGATGTCGTTGCTGATGATCAGGATGGTGGTATTGCCCAGCTTGTTCATCTTGTCCAGCAGTCGCAGGATCTGGGAGTGGGTGGTGGACTCCATGGCGCTGGTGGGCTCGTCGGCCACCAGCAGACGCGGCTGGTTGGCAATGGCCATGGCGATCATCACCTTCTGGCACATGCCATCCGACAGCTCGTGGGGATAGGCGCGCATCACCTTGCGGTGATCCTTGACGCCTACCCGGTGCAGCAGGGCGATGGCCTTCTTCTTGCGCCACTGGAAGCGCTGCCAGAACTGCCCCTCGAACGAATCGGTCGGTATTGCCTCTTCCAGCTGGGTGCCGATCTCCTCGGAGGGATCGAGACAGCTGATGGGGTCCTGGAAGATCATGGCGATCTCGCGACCCATGATGCGACGGCGCTCCTTGGGGGCCATGGTCAGCAGATCCATGTCGTTGAAGCGCATCCGGTCGGCACGAACCGTCCAGTTGTCCTTCTCGATGCCGACGATCACCTTGGCGATCAAACTTTTACCTGAGCCGGATTCGCCCACCAGACCGCGGATCTCCCCCTCGGTCAGGGTCAGGCTCACCTTGTCCACCGCCTTGACCTTGCCTTGCGGGGTGTCGATCTCGATGGTGAGATTGCGTATATCGAGCAGCGGCATCAGTCGTTCCCCTCTTTGAGTGCTTCTCGAATGCCTTCACCAACTAAATTGGTCACCAGCACGCTGAACAGAATGGCGATGCCGGGCAGGGTGACGGTCCATGGGGCGAGATAGATAAGGTCGCTCGAATCGGCCAGCATGGTGCCCCACTCCGGTTGGGGAGATTGGGCGCCGAGGCCGAGAAAACCGACCGCCGAGATATCGAGAATGGCCGCCGACAACGTTCGGGTGGTCTGGGCCACCAGGGTCTCGACAATGTTGGGCAAAATAGCCAGACGCATGATCCGGAAGGGGGGCGAGCCATCGAGGCGGCTGGCGGTGATGTACTCCTTCTGCATCTCGGCATGCACCGCGTTGTAGGTGGTTCGGATAAAGGGCGGGATCAACGCCAGGGTAATGGCTATCAGGGTATTGCCAAAACCCGGCCCCATGATGGCGACCATGATGATGGCCATCAGCAGGGAGGGGATGGAGAGCAGGGTATCGAGCAGGTGGTGCAGCACGCTCGATTTGAGCCCCTTGCTCATGCCTCCGAGGATACCGATGGCTGAGCCCACCACCATGGCGATCACCACTACGACCAGCGCATAGCCGAAAGTGAGACGCGCCCCTACCACCAGCCGGGAGAGCATGTCGCGCCCCAGATCGTCGGTGCCGAGGAAGTAGTCGATGTTACCGGTCGCCGCCCAGGAGGGGGCGAGCAGCAGCTTGTCGGTGTGCTGTTCATCGATGCCGTAGGGAACGACCAGCGGCCCCACCAGCGTGATGAGCAGCAACAGCAAAAAGCACCATAGCCCCGCCATTGCCAACGGATTGCGGCTGTAGGAGGCCCACGTCTGCTCAAGGGGCGAGAGGATCTTGAGCTCGGGATAGATGTTCGATTTATCTTGCATAGGATACCTGGCTCCTGGTCACGCCATGAGCGCGTTCAATCTTGTTTGGCATAGAGCTCTTTGCGCCGTGCCGGATAGATAAGGGTGGTCAGCAACTCGGTGCTGACGCTGGTCAGGATCACGAAACTGGCCACCACCAGGGTCGCGCCGCGAATGGCGGCGTAATCCTGCAGGGCGATGCTGCTGATGAGCCAGCGGCCGATCCCGTGCCACTCGAACACCACCTCGGTGATCATGGCGGAGGTGAGCACGCTACCCAGTTGCAGACCCAGCAGCGGCAGTACCGGCGGCAAGGCGTTCTTGAGACCATGGCGCCAGACGATCTGCGCCTTGGAAAGGCCCCGGCTCGCCGCCGCCTTGATGTAGTTCTGCTTCATCACGTCGATGAGGGAACTGCGCACATGGCGGATCACCTCGGTAGTGGGCACCACCGCCAGCACCAGTGACGGAAGGATCAGGTGGCGCAGGGCATCATGCAGCGCCGCTTGCCGCCAGGGCTCGTTGCTGAGCAGCACATCGATCACCGCGATGCCGGTAATGGGGGGCACGTCGTAGAGCAGGCTGATCTGGCCCGACGCCGGCAGCCAGCCGAGATCCAGCGAAAAGAGCATCACCACCAGCAGCGCCAGCCAGAACACCGGCACCGCATAGCCGATAAGACCGGCAGTCATGATGGAGAGATCCAGCGTCTTGCCCTGTGACAGGGCCGCCAGGGTGCCGAGGGGAATCCCCACCAGAAGCGAGATGGCGAACGCCGCCAGACAGAGGATCAGGGTCGCCGGGAAGTAGTGGCGGATCTCGTCCAGCACCGGCAGCCCGGAGACGCTGGAGAGCCCCAGGTCACCTGCGAAAATGCGGCGCAGGAAATCGGGGTAGCCGCTCCAGAAGCTGAGCTGATTGCCGATCAGCCGATAGTCCAGCAGATAGGCGACAAAGGTCAGCGCCAGCAGGGTGATGAGCAGCAGGTTGATGCGGCGCAAGGTGTATAGAAGCATGCTTACTCCCTGTGAGCCTGGTTGAAGGAGGTGCCACCAAAGGGCATCAGCGTCAGCCCCTCGATGTCGCTGCGGCTGACCTGGGTACGCAAGGCGTGCGCCAGCGGGATCAGCGGCAGCTGTTCGTTGAGCAGGGTCTGGGCATAGTAGTAGTTGCGCAGCCGGAACGAGAGCTGGGGCGTGGTGACCGCATCATCCAGCAACTGATCGAAGGCCGGGCTACACCAGCGGCTGTAGTTGTTGCCGCGCTCCACTGCCGAGCAGCTCAGCAGCTGGCGGAAGAAGTTGTCCGGGTCGGCGTTGTCGGCAATCCAGCCGGAGAGCAGACTGTCGTACAGCCCCTTGGTGAGGCGGCCTTCGATCACCGGCCACTCCCGTTGCACGATCTTGAGCTTGATCCCGACCTTGGCCAGATCGCTGCGGATCAGCTGGGCGGTCTTGACCGCATCCGGGTTGTAGGGGCGGGCGTCAGGTTGCACCAGCACCTGCATCTCGAACCCTTTCTCCAGTCCCGCCTCCTTGAGCAGCTGGCGCGCCCGTTTCAGGTCGGGTTTGCGCTCGGGCAGGCTGGGGTTGTACCCCCATGAGAGGGTCGGCAGCAGGCTGTTGGCGGGCAGACCAGTATCGAAATAGACCGCCTGCAACAGGTTGTCGATATTGATGGCGCTGGCAATAGCCTGCCGCACCTTGACGTTGTTGAATGGCGGCTTGCGGGTATTGAGGGCCAAAAAGGCGACGTTCATCCCCGACTGGACCGAGAGGCTCAGCGCCGGATTTTGCTTGATCACCGAGAGCTGACTGGCGGAAGGGGTGCTCATCACGTCGCACTCGCCGGTCAGCAGCTTGGCCAGCCGTTTGGCGGATTTGGGGGTGATGTCGTAGACCAGCTGTTCAATCTTGGCATCGCCACCCCAGTAGCCGGGATGGCGCAGATAGCGGATGAACTCGTTGTGGCGATACTCCTTGAAGCTGAACGGCCCGGTGCCGATGGGGCGGCTATCGAGCAGGGCTGGCGTGCCCGCCTGCAACATCTGCTCAGCGTATTCGGCAGAGAGGATCACCGCATAGTCGCTGGCCAGGGTGGCGAGGAAGGAGGCGTTCGGCTGGTTCAGCTCGAATACCACCGTCTGCGGCCCCTTCTTGCTCACCCGCTTGATCAGCAGATCTTGCCCCAGGCTGTAGAAGTAGGGGTAATCGCCGCCGGAGACATTGTGATAGGGGTGCTGCTCGTCCAGCTGGCGGGCATAGGTAAAGACCACGTCATCGGCATTGAAAGTGCGGGTGGGCTTGAACCAGGGGGTATGGTGAAACGTCACCCCCTTGCGCAGGGTCAAGGTATAGGTGAGGCCATCTTCACTGACATGCCAGTTGGTGGCGAGCGCTGGCTCCAGCGCCAGGGTGTTGGGGTTCACCTCTAGCAGGCGGTCGTAGAGCGGACGGGCACTGGCATCCAGTGTCACCCCGGAGTTGGAAACATGGGGATTGAAGGAGAGGGGGGATCCCTCAGCACAATAGATGAGTCCGGTTTTGGAGGCCTCGGGTTGCTTCTGGCAGCCGGTGACCAGCACCAGCAGACCCAGCAGCAAGGGTGTGAGCATTCTCATTGTTGAACCATGTTCTTATAGGGGTTTTGTACGCACGTTTTGATACAAATGTGCCAGCGCGAAGGCTGGCGTGTTGCTGGAGTCGGCATCAACCGCGCTCCTTCAGTCTTGTTCTGCATCGTTATCGCCATCCAGCAGCTGATATTTGCGTAGCATGCCACGGAACTGGTGATAGCTTAAGGCCAGCAGTTGAGCGGCTTTGCGCTGATTATACTGGGATTGCTGCATCGCTTGCTTGAGTAAATTAATCTCGTATTCCGCCACCGCCTGCTTGAGATCGAGCGGCAAGGCAAGGGGGGATGCAGATTGTACCTCGCTTCGGGCCTCTTGCGCAGGTTGCGTGACCTGTGGTCGCCAGGGGGAATCAAACGGGTTGAGCACCAGGGTCGAGAGCGGCAGCTGGGGATTGCCCTGACGATAGATACTGCGCTCCACCACGTTCTTCAGCTCTCTCACATTGCCCGGCCAGTGGTAATCCAGCAGCAACTGGGTCGCCTTGCGCGAGAAACCGGCAAAGAGCGGATAGCCCAGCTCCCGGGTCATGCTGTGGGCGAAGTGTTCCGCCAGCATCAGGATATCTTCCCGCCGCTCCCGCAAGGGGGGGAGGGTGATCACATCAAACGCGAGCCGGTCGAGCAGATCGTGGCGAAACTGCCCCTTGTCGGCCAGCGCAGGGAGGTCCTCGTTGGTGGCGCAGACCAGCCGCACATCCACCTTAAGGGGCTTGGCCCCACCGACCCGCTCGAACTCGCCATACTCGATGACCCGCAGCAACTTCTCCTGCACCCTGGCGCTGGTGGTGGCCAGCTCGTCGAGGAAGAGGGTGCCGCCATCGGCCCGCTCGAAGCGGCCCTGATGGCGCTTGGCCGCGCCGGTAAACGATCCCGCTTCGTGACCGAACAGCTCGGTCTCCAGCAGGCTCTCACTCAGGGTGGCGCAGTTGATGGTGACAAAGCTTTGATCCCAGCGCGCCGAGAGATAATGTAGGCGGTGGGCGATCAGCTCCTTGCCCGTCCCCCGCTCACCGATGATCAGCACGGGTTTGCGCAGCGGGGCGAGCCGTGAGGCCTGCTCAATGATCTCGAGAAATGCGTTGGATTCCCCCAGCAGGCTTTCCGTGGCCGTGGTCATAGTGATCCCTGTCAGTTGTAAAAGCTGGTCAATCTTACCAAAAGTTGGTGATTTTAATCATCACTTGCGCGAGGCATCTTGCAATCCGGCTATTCTGCCCCATATAAATCAACAAGTTAAATTTTGTTCCAGATTGGCACACAAGTTGCCATTGTCAATGGAGAAACAACGCCATGCCAATAACAGGAGTGCAATCATGAGTATTTTTTCCCGTCTGGCCGACATCATCAATTCCAACCTGACGGCCCTGCTCGACAAGGCAGAAGATCCCCAGAAGATGGTGCGCCTGATCATCCAGGAGATGGAGGACGAGCTTGTCAAGGAGCGCTCCAATCTGGCCCGCTTCCTCGCCAGCCAGAAAGAGATTGGCCGTCAGGTCGCCCGTCATCAGGAGCGGGTCGACGAGTGGCAAGCCAAGGCCGAGCTGGCCCTGACCAAAGGGCGTGAAGATCTGGCCCGCGCGGCCCTTATCGAGAAGAAAAAGCAGACCGAGTTGTCAGAGACCCTCTACCGCGAGCAGCAGGCGGTCGACAGCGGCATCGAGAAGCTGGGTGAGGAGATCCGCCAGCTCGAAGCCAAGCTGGAAGATGCCCGCGCCCGTCAAAAGGCGATGGCCATTCGCACCGAAGCGGCCAGCAGCCGTCTCAATGTGCAGAGTCAGGTCGCCCGTGGCGAGAGCCAGGCGGTGGTGAGCAAGTTCGAGCGGATGGAGCGCCGCATCGACGAAATGGAAGCGCGCGCCGATCTGGGTCAGTCCGACAAGGCGCTGGCGCAGCAGTTTGCCGAGCTGGAAGTGGACGATCAGATAAGCCGTGAGCTGGAAGCCATGCGCCAGAAGCTGGGCCAGGGCGACAGCAAAAGCGAAGGCAAACAGGGGGAGTAACAGATGGAAGATCTGCTGGGCGTATTGATGGTTCCCATGGTGGTCTTCATGGTGGTGGTAGCCCCCATCTGGCTGGTGCTGCACTATCGTGCCAAGGGGCGGATTGGCGCCGGTCTTGCCGATAGCGAGCGGGAACAGCTGCAAGGGCTGCTGGCTCGCACCGAGAAGATGCAGGAGCGAGTAGGGGCGCTGGAGTCGATTCTGGATGCGGAAGTACCCGGTTGGAGGAACAAGGTATGAGCAGTGTCAGTCGTGAAGGGCGTAACCTTTATCGCGATCCCCAGCGCGGCAAGATAGCCGGGATCTGTGCCGGTTTGGCAGAGTATTTCGGGGTGGAGACCTGGATCGTGCGGCTGCTCGCCATTAGTGGCCTTATCTTCGCAGGTTTCATCACCTTCACCGCCTATATCGCCGCCTGGTTCCTGCTCGACAAAAAGCCGGTCACCCTCTACTCGCAAGAGGATGCCGACTTTGCCGAGGTGCGGATGAAGGCGCGCAGCTGGCAGGCGGGGATCACCCCTCATCAGGCGCTGGGCCGTATCGCGCAGGAACTTGACGCGCTGGAGCCCAGAGTTCAGCGGATCGAGAAACTGGTGACCTCCAGGGAGTTCACCCTGCAGCGGGAGTTTCGCAAGCTGTAGTGCTTGCTGAAGCCCCCATGTCGATGGCGGCGCCTCCCGTGATGCGCCACCATCAACACCAGCTATCCAGATGCAACCACCAAGGGAGAACGGGTCAAGCCTTGATACTCAATAAACTGGAACAGAAGTTGACTCGCCTGCAACACAAGGCGAACGACGTGGTGAACCGGGTGCGGGATCGCCATATTCGGCTGGCGGTGACCGGCCTCTCTCGCAGCGGCAAAACCGCCTTTATCACGGCGCTGGTCAACCAGCTGGAACACGCGGCCATAGATGGCCGTTTGCCCCTGTGGGATGCCCTGCGTCAGGGGCGCATCCTCGGTGCCCGCCGGGTGCCGCAGCTCAATGCCCACATTCCTACCTTTGCTTACGAGCGTGGCCTCGACTCCCTGTTTGGCGATCCACCAGCTTGGCCCGAGCCCACTCGCGGCGTGGCCGAGGTGCGTCTCGAAATCCGCTATCGCACCCGTCACCCCCTGCGCAAGCATCTGGGGGAGATCTCCACCCTCTACGTGGATCTGGTGGACTACCCCGGGGAGTGGCTGCTCGACTTGCCGCTCCTTGAGATGAGCTACGAGCAGTGGAGCGAACAGGTGCGCGAGCAACTTCGTCGACCAGAGCTGCAGGCACTTGCCGCCAGCTGGCTGACACCCGGGTGGCAGGCCGATCAGCGCTTCGAAGAGCGGCCGGTGGCTGAGCTTGCCGAGCGCTACACCGCCTATCTGCATGCCTGCAAACAGGAGCTGGGATTGCATCTTATTCAACCCGGTCGCTTCGTGTTGCCGGGGGAGTATGCCGGTGCCCCCATGCTGCAATTTGTCCCTTGGGTGTGGGAGATGCCTGTCGGCGAGCCCGCCGATGGCACTCTTTACGCCACTCTCAAGCAGCGCTTCGAGCAGTACAAGCAGCATCTGGTGCAGGGTTTTTATGAGCAGCACTTTGCCGGCTTTGATCGCCAGATCGTGCTGGTGGATTGCCTGCAACCTCTCAACGCCGGGGCTGCCAGCTTTGGCGACATGCAGCAGGCCATCGCCCGCATCATGGAGAGCTTTGCCTACGGCAAGAGCAACTGGTGGCGGCGACTCTTCTCGCCCCGTATCGACAAACTGCTCTTTGTGGCGAGCAAGGCCGATCACGTCACCCCCGAACAGCATGGGCCCATGGTCTCCCTGCTCCAGCATCTGGTACGCAGCGGCCGTGGTCAGGCCCGTTTTGAGGGGATCACCACCGAGTGTCTGGCGCTCGCCGCCATCAAGGCGACGGAAGTTGGCAAGGGGGTGGCCAATGGCCGCGAGTTCCCGGCCATCCGTGGCACCAGCCTGAGCGGTGAGCCGCTGCTGCTGTTCCCGGGGGAGGTGCCGCCCCATATTCCGCCTGAGCAGTGGTGGAACAGTCAGGGTTTTGATTTTCAGGCGTTTCGCCCCATGCCCATGAGCCCCCATCAGGCGCTGCCCCATATCCGGCTCGATGCAGCGCTGGAGTTTCTGCTCGGGGATCACCTCGAATAACGGTGTGCGGTCTTGGCACCTGAGCCGAAGGCTGCGCACAGGAGAACAATGCGATGAACGATCAGATAAAAGAGCGGCCACCGCTGCAGGGCAAGGTGATCCTTGAGCCAGCCTTGACGGTGGCCAGTGACGAGCGACCGCCCGCACCGGCCCAGCGGCTGGAGGAGGCGAGTTTCGAGCGCCTCGACGAGCTGGACGAGCTCACCGAGGTGGAGAGCGCCCTCGTCATCAAACCGCGCCGCCGCCATCGACTGTTGGCATGGGGGCTGGGGGCGGTCGGTCTGCTCTCGTTGGGCCAGTATGGCGCCTTCCTTTACGATCAGTTTCTCACCACCCCGCTCTGGGGCAGCGCCTGGCTGGCGGCCTCGGCGCTGGTTGCGGCGGGTACCGCCAGCGTGGTGGGTCGCGAGTGGCTGCGGCTGCGCACCCTCAAGCGGCGTCAGGATGTGCGCTCGCGCGCAGAAGATCTGCTTGCTCATCAGGGAGTCGGGCAGGGGCAGGCCTTCTGCGAAGGGTTGGCGGTCAAAAGTGGCGACAAGGGGCGTGAGGGGTATCAGACCTGGCTGGCCCAGCTTGATGAGAGCCATAGCGATCGGGAGGTGCTGACCCTCTACAGCCAGCTGGTACTCGGCGAGCGTGACAAGCTGGCGCAGGCGCGGGTGGCCAAGTGGTCAGGGGAGGCCGCCGTGCTGGTGGCGCTGAGCCCGCTCGCCACCGTCGACATGATGCTGATGCTGTGGCGCAACCTGCGGATGATCGAGGACATCGCCGATGTCTACGCCATCGAGCTTGGCTACTGGAGCCGCATCCGCCTCATCCGTCAGGTGTTTCGCAACATGCTCTACGCCGGCGCCACCGAGCTGGTGACCGAGGTGGGGATGGACTTGCTGGGCGCCGAGCTTACCGCCAAGCTCTCTGCCCGCGCGGCGCAAGGAGTGGGGGCGGGCCTGCTCACCGCCCGCCTTGGCCTGCGCACCATAGAGGTGTGCCGCCCGCTGCCCTGGTGTGCGGACGAGAAGCCGAAACTGGGCGAGCTGCGCAAGCGGCTGATCGGCCAGCTGGCGGGGTATCTCAACAAATCCTGATAGCCCTGTCTGCACCTTGCTGCGATGACCCATGCCCCTGTTGTGCTCGCCAAGCCGCAGGGGCATGGTTTTAATCGGCAGATCATTGAGTTGGCAGCAGTGTCCGGTTTTGGCGAGGCGCCCGTTTACGGTTAAGCTGGCAGTTAATCTTACCAATCACACTCATCGTACCAATCGGCAAGGATGCCCGATGAACTTTACCTTTCGCCAGATCCGTTATTTTGTGGCCGTGGCCGACAGCTTCTCAGTGAGTCGTGCCGCCGCCGAGCTTCATATCTCCCAGTCGGCGGTGACCAGCGCCATTCGCGAGTTGGAGACCGAGCTTGGCGCCCCGCTATTCGAGCGCAATCCGCGCGGCGTCACCCTCACCACTCAGGGCCACCAGTTTTTGCTCCACGCCCGCCGTATTCTCGGCGCCATGACCGAGGCGAGCCACTCACTCAAAGCGGTGGCCCAGCAGGATCAGGGGCGACTCACCATAGGCGTGACCACCTTGGTGGCGGGTTACTACCTCTCAGAGGCGCTCGGCCGTTTTCGCCGCGCCTTTCCGGCGGTACAGATCGAGGTGAAGGAGGATGAACAGCCTTTTCTGGAGCACCAGATCGTCAACGGCGAGGTGGATGTGGGGATCCTGATGACCAACCGCACCATTCGGCAAGAGGCGTTTGATACCGAATTGCTGACCCGTTCGCCGCTGCGGCTCTGGCTGGCCGCCAACCACCCGCTCTGCGCCGAGTCGACCCTCTCGCTCACCGCGCTGGGGGAGGAGCCGATGATCTCGCTGACCGCCGATCAGCTCGATCAGATCATCGGTGGCGGCCTGCGCCGCTACGGCATCTCCCCCCGTATCGTGCTGCGCACCGCATCGGTGGAGGCGGTGCGCAGTCTGGTCGCCAGCCAGCTCGGGGTCGCCCTGTTGCCCGACTTTGCCTATCGCCCCTGGTCGCTGGAGCAGGAGCGGGTCGAGGCGCGCCCCATCAAGGAGCCCATTCCCGCCATCGATATCGGGCTGGTGTGGCGCCGTGGTTCTCGGCTGGATTGGACGGCGCGGGAATTTATCGATATCGCGCGGGATCAGAGCCGGTTGCGGGCCCGTCAGGCGCTCCCTCGCTAGCCATCTCTTGCGGGGTAGCCACCAAAAATCAGATTCATCTGCACTCGATATCGATTTAGCTGATACCTGAGCCACCAAAAATTGAAATATTCATCGTATTGCCACTCCCCTAAGCTCATTGCTGGTTAACAGGATGTTAACGCCCACGGCGGCGTTCCTTCACCTGATGCAAGTCAACACAATGCAAGGAGTGCATGATGAAATTGACCCCTCTGATGCTGGCTCTTGTTCCGGCGCTGCTGGCAGGCCAGACCCAGGCTGCCCCGACCGAGCTCGGCAAGGGTGAAGGCCATCTCAATATTGTGGCCTGGGCTGGCTACGTTGAGCGTGGTGAGACCGACAAGAACTACGACTGGGTGACCGGATTCGAGAAAGAGACCGGCTGCAAGGTGAACGTCAAGACGGCAGCCACCTCGGACGAGATGGTGGCCTTGATGAACGAGGGGGGCTTCGATCTGGTGACCGCCTCCGGCGATGCCAGCTTGCGTCTGATTGCCGGTGGCAAGGTGCAGCCGCTCAATCTGGCGCTCATCCCGAGCTACAGCAAGATTGATCCCCGGCTGCAAAATGCCCCCTGGCACACGGTGGATGGCAAGCACTACGGCGTGCCCTACCAGTGGGGCGGTAATATCCTGATGTACAACACCAAGGTGTTCCCCAAGGCGCCGGACTCCTGGAACGTGGTGTTCGAGGAGCAGACCCTGGCGGATGGCAAGTCCAACAAGGGACGGGTACAGGCCTTTGATGGCCCGATCCACATCGCCGATGCCGCCCTCTATCTGATGGCCCATCAGCCCGCCCTGGGCATCAAGGATCCTTACGAGCTGAACGAGGATCAGTACAAGGCCTCCCTCGATCTGCTGCGCAAGCAGCGACAGTTGGTGGGGCGCTACTGGCATGATGCCTTCGTTCAAATCGATGACTTCAAGAACGAAGGGGTGGTCGCGTCAGGCTCCTGGCCGTTCCAGGCCAATACCCTGATCGCCGACAAGCAACCTATCGCCACCACTGTGCCGAAAGAGGGGGTCACCGGTTGGGCCGATACCAGCATGGTGCACAGCGATGCCAGGAACCTCACCTGCGCTTACAAGTGGCTGGAGCACTCCCTGAGCAACAAGCTGCAGGGGGATCTCGCCGCCTGGTTTGGCTCGGTGCCTGTGGTGCCTGCCGCCTGTGAGGGCAATGCCCTGCTGGGCCCGACCGGGTGCAAAACCAACGGTATCGACAACTTCGATCGGGTTCGCTTCTGGCGCACTCCGGTCTCCCAGTGCAAGAGCCAGGGAACTTGCGTGCCCTATTACCGCTGGGTTTCCGACTATATCGCCATTCTGGGCGGTCGCTAAGGCGCTCCGACTCTGCACGACTGCCGAGACCGGATACTCAAGCGGGCCGGACAGGAGTCCGGCCCATCCCAGCACAGACAAGGACGCCCCATGAACGCCGTACAATTTGACCGGGTCAGTCGCCACTATGGCGAGGTGAAGGCGGTCGATGACATCTCTTTCCAGATCCCCTCAGGGGAATTCTTTACCCTGCTGGGGCCGAGCGGTTCCGGCAAGACAACTTGCCTGCGGATGATCGCGGGCTTCGAGTACCCGAGCGATGGGGAGATCCGCCTGTTTGGCGAACCCTGCTCCACCGTGCCGCCCTATGATCGCAACCTCAATACCGTGTTTCAGGACTATGCCCTGTTTCCCAACATGGATGTGCGCGACAACATCGGCTATGGCCTGATGCTCAAGGGTGTCGCCAAGGTGGAGCGCTATCGCAAGGTGGACGAGATGCTGGAGCTGGTGCGACTGTCGGGGGTCGGCAAGCGCCGCCCGAGCCAGCTCTCCGGCGGCCAGCGCCAGCGCATCGCCATCGCCCGGGCGCTTATCAACCAGCCCCGCATCCTGCTGCTGGATGAGCCGCTGGGGGCCCTCGATCTCAAACTGCGCGAGCAGATGCAGCTTGAGCTCAAGGCGCTGCAACGCCAGCTGGGCATCACCTTTATCTTCGTCACCCACGATCAGCAGGAGGCGCTCTCCATGAGCGACCGGATCTGCATCTTCAGTCAGGGCAAGATCGAGCAGATCGCTGCGCCCGATACTATCTACGACGCTCCGGCGACGCCGTTTGTGGCCCGCTTCGTTGGCACCGTCAATCTGTTCGAAGGGGAGCAGGCCAGACGGCTGTGCGGCGACGGCAGCCAGATGATGGTGCGCCCGGAGCGGATCCGGCTCGCTGAGGCGGGCACGCCGGGCTGGTCAGGGGAGATCCGCGAGGTGGAGTATCTGGGCCCCTTCGTCCGTTATCGGGTCAGCCTCGGGGAGCAGCTCGAGATCATCGTCAACCACCCCAATGAGGGGCAGGCCCGTCTGGCCCGTGGCAGCAGGGTCAGCCTCAGCTGGCCGGAGCAGGCCATCCATCGCCTGAGCGTCGCCCATCAGGGGGCGCAGCCATGAGTGCCCCTCACAGTGCGAGTCTTGCCATGAACCATCAGCCCGAACCTGCCCGTTTCAGGCCGCTGCGGCGCCTCTCGACCCTGCTCTATGGTCGGCCCGGCCTGCTGCTGGCGATCCTGCTGGGGCCGCCGCTGCTGTGGCTCGGCATTATCTATGTCGGCTCCTTGCTGATGTTGCTCTCCAACTCCCTGTTCGGGCTGGACGAGTTCAGCGGTCAGGTGCGCCACGATCTGGGGCTGCAAAACTTCGTTGCCCTGCTGCGACCGGAGAATCTGGATGTGATCGGCCGCACCGTCGGCATGTCGCTGCTGGTGACCCTGGCCTGCGCCCTGCTCGGTTTTCCGGTTGCCTACTACATGGCGCGCTACACCAGTGGCAAGACCCGGGCGCTGTTCTATGTGGGGATCATGCTGCCGCTCTGGTCCAGCTATCTGGTACGGGTCTATGCCTGGAAGTTGATTTTGGCCAAGGAGGGGGTTGTGAGCTGGCTGGCGGGCAGCATGGGGCTGGAGTGGCTGCTGGATGCCATCCTCTCCTTGCCGGTGATAGGTGGCCCGTCGCTCTCCTTCTCGCGGCTCGGCACCTTTATCGTGTTCGTCTATGTCTGGCTGCCCTTCATGATCCTGCCCATTCAGGCGGCGGTGGAGCGTATACCGCGCTCCCTTTTGGAGGCGAGCAGCGATCTGGGGGCGACACCCGCCCAGACCTTTCGCAACCTGATCCTGCCGCTGGCGTTGCCCGGTGTGGTGGCGGGCTCCATTTTCACCTTCTCGCTGACCCTCGGTGATTACATCATCCCCGGCATCATCGGCAACTCGACCATGTATATCGGTCAGGTGGTCTACATGCAGCAGGGAACGGCGGGCAATCTACCCTTTGCCGCCGCCTTCTCGCTGGTGCCGATCCTTATCATCGCCATCTATCTGGCGATTGCGAAACGGTTAGGAGCCTTTGATGCGCTTTGATGCCCATATTGCACTCATCCATGTATCTCCTCGGGTGCCCAGCCTGATCATGGCTATCAACCGACGACCGTCAAACGGCAGGGTGCTTTTGATGCGCTTTGACCCTATCGCTTTGAACCGGCAGCAAGGAGGCCGTCATGTCAGCTAGCTCAGTGATCCGTCAGGGAGAGCGCCCTTCTGGCCTGCTCAAGTACGCCGCCATCGGCGGGCTCTTGTTCCTGCACTTTCCCATTCTGTTTATCTTCCTCTACGCCTTCACCAGCGAGAGCAAGAGTTACCAGTTTCCACCTCCCGGGCTCACCCTCAAGTGGTTCGAGGTGACCCTCAATCGCCCCGATGTGTGGCGCGCCATCCAGCTGTCGCTGGAGGTCGCGGGGCTGGCGACGCTGGCAGCCATGATCCTCGGCACCTTGGCGGCAGGGGCCATTGCCCGCAGCCGCTTCTTCGGTCAGGAGGTGGTGTCGCTGTTGCTGGTGCTGCCCATCGCGCTGCCCGGTATCGTCACCGGTATCGCGCTGCGCTCGGCCTACGGCCTGATGGAGATCCCGTTCAGCTTCTGGACCATCGTTATCGGCCACGCCACCTTCTGTGTGGTGGTGGTCTACAACAATGCACTGGCCCGTTTTCGCCGCACCAACCAGAGCCTCATCGAGGCGTCGATGGATCTCGGGGCCGACGGCTTCCAGACCCTGCGCTACGTGATCCTGCCCAATCTGGCCACGGCGCTGCTGGCGGGGGGCATGCTGGCCTTTGCCCTGAGTTTTGACGAAGTGATTGTCACTACCTTCACGGCGGGCCAGCAGACCACCCTGCCCATCTGGATGTATCAGGAGCTGATCCGTCCCCGTGACAGGCCGGTCACCAACGTGGTGGCCCTCATCATAGTGGCCTTCACTACTATCCCTATTTTGCTTGCCTACTACCTCACTCGCGACACCCATGATGTCGCTGGCAGTGGCAAATGATGACTCAACGCGTGCGCAAGGATGCAACCATGAAACTCTCTACCCAACTCTTGATTGATGGCCAGTTTTTGACCGGCGAGGGGCAGGCTGAACCCATTCTCAACCCGGCCAACGGCGAACAGATCGCCGCCGTGCCCGAAGCCTCGTTTGAACAGGTGAACCGGGCGGTGAACGGTGCCCAGCGCGCCTTCGCCCAGTGGAGCCGCACCACCCCGGCCCAGCGCAGCAACCTGCTGCTGCGTCTGGCGGATCTCGTCGAGCGCCACGCCGAGGAGTTTGCGGCGCTCGAATCCCTCAACTGCGGCAAACCTTATCTGGCGGTGCTCAATGACGAGCTGCCCGCGGTGGTGGACTGCTTCCGCTTCTTTGCCGGGGCGGCCCGCTGCCTGCAAGGGCCGCTGGCGGGAGAGTATCTCGAGGGGCACACCAGCATGATCCGCCGCGACCCCATAGGTGTTGTGGGCAGTATCGCCCCCTGGAACTACCCGCTGATGATGGCGGCCTGGAAGATGGCGCCGGTGCTGGCGGCGGGCAATACGGTGGTGCTCAAACCCTCCGAACAGACCCCGCTCACCGCGCTGCGTTTGGCGGAGCTGGCCAGCGAGCTCTTTCCCCGCGGCGTTATCAACGTCATCTGCGGGCGGGGCGAGAGTGTGGGGGCGCCGCTGGTGGAGCACCCGCTGGTGCGGATGGTATCGCTCACCGGCGATATCGCCACCGGCCAGAAGATCCTGCAAAGCGCTGCCCGCACCATGAAGCGCACCCACCTTGAGCTGGGGGGCAAGGCGCCGGTGATCATCTTCAACGATGCGGATCTGGAGGCCGTAGTGGCGGGTATTCGTACTTTCGGTTTCTACAATGCAGGGCAAGATTGCACCGCCGCCTGCCGTATCTATGCCCAGGGCAAGATCTACGACAAGTTCGTTGCCGCCATGACCGAGGCGGTGGCCTCCATCAAGGTGGGCAGCCAGTACGAGGAGGGGGTCGAGATGGGGCCGCTTATCTCCGACAGACAGCGCAACCGGGTCGCCAGCTTTGTCGAGCGGGCCCAGAGTAGCGGTCATGTGGAGGTGACGGCGGGGGGCAAGATCCGCCCCGGCAACGGCTTCTTCTTCGAGCCGACCCTGATTGTCGGGGCTCGGCAGGAGGATGAGATCGTGCGGCGCGAGGTGTTCGGTCCCGTGGTGTCGGTGACCCGTTTCAATGATGCCGAGCAGGTGGTGCAGTGGGCCAACGACTCGGACTATGGCCTCGCCTCGTCGGTCTGGACCAAAGATCTGAGCCTCGCCAGCAAGGTGGCCAGCCACCTGCAATATGGCTGCACCTGGATCAACACCCACTTCATGCTCACCTCCGAGATGCCTCACGGCGGCATGAAGATGTCGGGCTACGGCAAGGATCTCTCCCTCTATGCGCTGGAGGATTACACGGTGCCGCGCCATATCATGGTCAAGCTGTAGTGGGTATTGGTTAGCGGGTTGTCACAATTCATTTACAACTGTTTCCGGCAGCCGGCTCATGGGTCGGCTGCTTTTTTTGTTGCCATTTCGTTACAGTGAAACCGTGATGAAACGGCAAGGCGCCTGATGTGGCGCCAGAGGATGGAACCGCTATGGCAACCTTTTACACCGCCCACCAGCCGGATGCTGACGGGGTGATCCACTACAGCAACGAGGAGCATGGTACCTGGCAGGTCCTGATCGAACGTCAGTTCGCCGCTCTCGATGGCAAGGGGTGTGACGAGTATCTGGCCGGTCTCGACAGACTGGGGCTGCCCCGTGAGCGCATCCCCCAGCTGGCCGAGATCAACGCCGTCTTGCAGCCTGCGACCGGCTGGTCGGTGGCGGCGGTGCCTGCGCTTATCTCGTTCGATCGCTTCTTCGCCCTGCTGGCCAACCGCCAGTTTCCGGTAGCGACCTTTATCCGGCGCCGGGACGAGCTCGACTACCTGCAAGAGCCCGATATCTTTCACGAGATCTTTGGCCACTGCGCCATGCTGACTAATCCGGCCTTTGCCCACTTCACCCACCTATACGGTCAGTTGGGGCAGCAGGCGAGCAAGGAGCAGCGGGTTTTTCTGGCGCGGCTCTACTGGTTCACCGTGGAGTTTGGCCTGCTGGCCACGCCCGACGGGCTGCGTATCTACGGTGGCGGCATTCTCTCCTCCATCGGCGAGACCGCCTATGCCCTCTCCGGCCAGCCGCTGCTGCAACCTTTCGATCTGTTGACCGTGCTGCGCACTCCCTATCGTATCGACATCATGCAGCCCACCTATTTTGTGCTGCCGAGTCTCGATCATCTCTACCAGCTGACCGGTGAGGAGATCATGGCTGCTCTGGCGGAGGCCAGTCGGCTTGGCCTCTATCCGCCGCGCTTTGAGGTTGCCGCTGGCAAACAGGCGAGCTGACCAAAAGCAAACAACCCTATTTCATTTTCATTAATTTTTCATTAATTCAAGCAGGAGTAACCCATGTCCGAACTGGCCAGCCAACAGTGTGAAGCGTGTCGCGCCGATGCCCCCAAGGTGAGCGATGGGGAGCTGCGCGAGCTGATGCCGCTTATTCCCGACTGGCAGCCGCTGGTGGAGGAGGGTGCGCTGCAACTGCGGCGGGAATTTACGTTTCGCAACTTCAAGGAGGCGTTGGCGTTTACCAACCGCCTGGGGGAGCTGGCGGAAGCGGAGTTCCATCATCCGGCCATCCTGACCGAGTGGGGCAAGGTGACCGTCAGCTGGTGGACCCACAAGATCGGCGGCTTGCACCGCAACGACTTCATCATGGCTGCACGCACGGATGAGCTGCTGAAGTGAACGCCACCACTCATCGAGTGAGCGATATGGTGATCGTCAGCTGGTGGATGCATAAGATCGGCGGTTTGCATCGCAACGACTTCATCATGGCGGCGCGCACCGATCAGTTGCTCCGGTAATCGCACCCCACACCAGCGTCATCGGTTGACCCGGGCCTGCCTGCGAAAGCGGGGCGGGCCCGCATTTTTATGGGCTGGCGCTCGCACTGGGGGGATCGAGACTGTATTATCCGCTCATTCATAGAGTTAGCTAGGAAGTGTGTCCCGAATGCGTCTTGAAGTCAGCTGTGAAGACCGCCTGGGCCTGACCCGGGAACTGCTCGACCGCCTGGTGGAGCACAATATCGATCTGCGCGGCATCGAAATCGATACCTCAGGCATCATCTATCTCAACTTTCCCGAGCTGGAGTTCAGTGATTTTCAGCACCTGATGCCGGAGATCCGCCGTATTCCCGGCGTCTACGACGTCAAGACCATCCCCTACATGCCTTCCGAGCGAGAGCATCACGAAATCGAGGCGCTGCTCAAGGCGCTGCCGGATCTGGTCTTCTCCCTCGACAGCAAGGGCAAGGTGACCCAGGCCAACCAGTCTGCCCTCACCACCCTCGGCTTGCCGGTGGAGGAGGTGCGCGGCGTGGCGCTCGGTTCGCTGGTCAAGGGTTTCTCCTTCACCCGCTGGCTGGAGGCGAGCGAGATCAAGCCGCAGACCTGCAAGCTCAGTTTCAATGGCGAAGAGTATCTGGCAGATCTGATGCCGCTGTTCGTGGCAGAAGCCCGCGGCAAGCAGGCGCTGGCCGGTGCCGTGGTGGTGCTCAAATCTGCCCGTCGGGTCGGCCTGCACTTCAGCGCGCTTCATGCGGTGGAAGTGGGGGGCTTTGAGCATCTGCAGGCCGAGAGCCCCAAGATGAAAGAGGTGCTGTCGCAAGCGCGCAAACTGGCGATGCAGGATGCGCCGCTGCTGATTGTCGGTGAGACCGGTACCGGCAAGGAGCTGCTGGCCCGTGCCTGTCACGGGGCCAGCCTGCGCTCCAGCCACCCCTTTATGGCCCTCAACTGCGCCGCCATGCCCGATAACGTGGCCGAGAGCGAGCTATTTGGTTATGCCCCCGGCGCCTTTGGCAACAACACCGAGGGCAAGCGCGGCGTGCTGGAGCTGGCGAGCGGCGGCACCCTAATGCTGGACGAGATCGGCGACATGTCTCCCCATCTGCAGACCAAGTTTTTGCGGGTGCTGCAGGATGGGGTGTTCCGCCGGGTCGGTGACGAGCAGGAGGTGAAGGTCAACGTGCGTTTCATCTGCACCACCCAGAAGCAGTTGCTGGATCTGGTACACGAAGGAACCTTCCGCGAGGATCTCTATTATCGCCTCAACGTGCTCAGTCTGGCGCTGCCCCCCCTGCGCGAGCGCAAGGCGGACATCATGGTGCTGGCCCAGCAGTTTGTCTCCCGCTTTGCCAGCGAATTGCAGCGACCCCGTCCGCGCTTTACCCGCAACATGGCCGACTACCTGACCGCCTACCGCTGGCCGGGCAACGTGCGTCAGCTGCGCAACTGTCTCTACCGTGCCATGACCCTGCTGGAAGGGGATGAACTGGGGCCCGAGCAGATCGACCTGCCGGTGGCGGCCGATACCATGCCGCTGATCGACGAGTGGTTTGAGGGGAATCTCGACGATGCAGTGAAGCGCTTCGAGAGCCAGCTGCTGGCCCGGCTCTATCCCGCCTTCCCATCGACGCGCCAGCTGGCCAAACGCCTGGGCGTGTCGCATACCGCCATCGCCAACAAGCTGCGGGAATACGGCATCAGCAAGAAGTGATTTCCGTCTTGTTGCCTGCCACCAGAGAGCCCGTTACCAGACGGGCTCTCCGTTTTCTTTACACGAACTCTGTCGATGATGGCGGGGTGAGACTTGTCAGGCCAGTGTCAGCCAACTTACTATCTGGGTTCATGTACCCGAACCGCAATGCCATAGCAGCGGTATTGTCAAGGCGACCACCTCCCGATCATGCTGTTACTCTTTTCCCCCGTTTAACTGCCCGTCTGGCGCTCCTGTTGGTTGCGTTTGGCCTGCTGTTGCCCCGCGCGCTGGCGGAAACGGCCGCGGAGAGCCGGGCGACGGCGGTCAGGGAGCTGGTGCTCGATATCATGAGTTACACCCGCTGGCCCACCGAACCTGCGGTGCTGCGTATGTGCGTGGCGGCGCCGACCGAATATGCCGGCGCCCTCTTTACCATCGATCGTCAAGCCAATGGCCGCACCGTGCAGGTCCATCGTTACGAGGCGAGCGATCCGGCCATCAGCGATCACTGCGATGTGCTCTATCTGGGAGTGCTCGACGAGCCGACCCGGATTGCATTGTTTGCCCGCCTGCAGGGGCACCCTGTGCTCAGCATCAGCGAATACAACCACGACTGCTCCACCAGCTCGGTGTTCTGCCTGCAGACATCGCCGGACAGCGTGCGGGTGCGGTTTAAAGTGAACCTCGATGCTCTGGCCCTGAGCGGCGTGCGGGTGCATCCCGCCGTGCTCAAGCTGGCCCATGCCGACAAGGGGGTCCCATGAGACGACAGGTGAGCGCGGCTCCCCGCCGTCTGACCCTGCGTCAGAGCCTGGGGCGAACCCATCTGGTGGCCGCCATCACAGCTGTCAGCGTGGCAGGACTCTTTTTTACTCTGGTGGCCCTGCTGGTCGTGCGTTTTTACGCCGACCACAATCTGGAGCTGGTAGCCCGCGCCATCAGCTACAGCGCCGAGGCGGCTGTGGTGTTCCACGATGAGGAGGCGGCGAGCGAGGCACTTAGCGGCATCGTTGCCAAGGAAGAGGTGGCCGAAGCCACTATCGTGCTGACCAATGGCCAGCTGCTCGCCAGTTGGGAGCGCCCCAGAAGCAACCCGCTGGTGACGCTCGAAGACTATCTGGCCCAACTGCTGATGCCGGGGCCTGTCAAACTCCCCATGCTGCGGGGGGGTGAGCAGATCGCCACCATCGAGCTGCGCGGCCACGGTGAATACCTGTTGTTGTTTTTGCTCTCGGCGCTGCTGGTGATGGTGGTTTGCCTGATGCTGAGCGCCATGGTGGCACTCTATGTGGCTGACCGGATGCAGGTCTCCATCACCGCACCGCTGCGCAAACTGGCACTTGTCGCCCACTCGGTACGTCGACAACGCACCCTGGGGATGCGGGCGCCACCGGCCGATATCGTCGAGATTAACGAGCTGGGGGATGACTTCAACTCCCTGCTGGACGAGCTGCAAGCCTGGCAGGCCCAGCAGGCCCGCGAAAATGCCAGCCTGCTCCATCAGGCGACTCACGATGCCCTCACCGGACTGCCCAATCGCGCCCTGTTTGAAGCGCGGCTCGCGCAGGCCATCTCCCTCGGCGAGCAAGAGGGGTTTGCGCTGCTCTATCTCGACTGCGATCGCTTCAAGCAAATTAATGACACGCTGGGGCACAACGCCGGTGACGATGTGCTGATCGCGCTCTCAAGACGGGTGCAACATCAGCTGCGTCCGGATGATCTGGTGTTTCGCCTCGGTGGTGACGAGTTTGCGGTGCTGGTTGGCCCACTCCAGCGACAGCATGAGGTGGAAGAGGTGATTGGCCGCATCCAGCAGGCGATGAGCGAACCGGTGGCGCTGCGTGACGGTCGTCAGCTGGTGGCCGGGGTGAGTGTCGGCTTTGCCGTCTATCAGGCGGGCATGAGTGCCAGCGTGCTGTGTGATCAGGCCGATGCAGCCATGTATCTGGCGAAACGGGCGCGCCGCAGCGAACAGCAAACCATCGCCTGACTGGCAAGAATAACAACATAAACAAGGAGCAAACCATGAAGATCACCCACCTGTTGAAAGTGACCCTGCTGGGGTTGATGTTGTCACTGCTGGCCGGTTGCCAGAGTGCCCCCAAAGGGTTGACCCCGGAGCAAATCGCCGTGCTCAAGGAGCAGGGCTTTTATCTGACCGATGAGGGGTGGACGCTGGATCTGGCCAACCGGGTGCTGTTTGCCAACAACGTGGGGGCGCTCAATCCCCAGACTCGCCAATCCGTTGAAAAACTGGGTAAAACACTGCTTGGCGTAGGGTTGGACAAGGCGCGGGTGGATGGCCACACCGATAATACCGGCGAGAGCAGCTACAACCAGCAGCTCTCCCTGAAGCGGGCCCAGTCGGTAGCCGATGTGCTGGTCTCGGTCGGCATGAAGCCAGCCAATCTGGAGATCCATGGCCGTGGCGAGACCATGCCGCTGGCGGATAACAAGACCAGAGAGGGCAGGGCCGCCAACCGCCGGGTTGCCATCGTCATCAGCGATCAATAACCCTTTTATCGTTTCGTTACCCATAAAAAAGAGCGCCCGACCGGCGCTCTTTTTGATCGCGACAGCTGGGGTCGCGAGGGCATGTGGGGGCAGGGTTACTGCGCGCTATTTTGCCCGTTATTGTCGTGATGGCTGCGCAGGCGGATGTTGATCATCTCCACCACCAGCGAGAAGGCCATGGCGAAGTAGATGTAGCCCTTCGGAATATGCAGGTCCATCCCCTCGGCCATCAGGGCGAAACCGACCAGGGTGAGGAAGGAGAGGGCCAGCATCTTGATGGTGGGGTGGCTGTCGACGAAATCACCGATGGATTTGGCGGCAAACATCATGATGAAGACGGCGATCATGATGGCCAGCACCATCACCGGCACGTGATCGGCCATACCGACTGCGGTGATCACCGAGTCGAGGCTGAACACGATATCGAGGATGGCGATCTGGATCAGGGTGCTGATAAAGCCCGAGGCCGCTTTGCTGACGCTCTCCGGCTCGGCCGCCCCTTCCAGGGTGACGTGGATCTCGTGGGCACTCTTGCCGATGAGGAACAGGCCCCCCAGCAGCAGGATCAGATCGCGGCCGGAGATGGCTTCACCCAGCACGATGAAGAGCGGATCGGTGAGGCGCATCACCCAGGCCAGCGAGAGCAGCAGCAGGATCCGGGTACCCATGGCGAGCCCCAGACCCAGAATGCGCGCTTTTTGACGCTGCGCCTCCGGCAGGCGACCTACCAGGATGGAGATAAAGATGATGTTGTCGATACCCAGCACGATTTCGAGCAGGGTAAGGGTGGCGAGCGCGACCCAGGCAGAGGGATCAAGAACCCATTCCAGCATGATTGAACCTTGGTTGAAAATTGGTTGGAAAATTGAAGCAGCGCATTCTAGCAGGGGCGCTACTGCTTGTCCCAGAGGGGGGAAAAGATAAAAATGGTGGCCATCGCAAGGGAGGCAGGCATGTTTCGATTAGGGTTCATCATTAATCCGGTCGCCGGGATTGGCGGTGCAGTGGGGCTCAAGGGCAGTGACGGTGTGGTTGCCGAGGCGCTGGCCCGAGGCGCTGTGCCCAAAGCGCAGGAGCGGGCGCGGCAAGCTCTGTTGCCACTGTGCGAGCTGAGCGTCCCGTTCGAACTGCTGACGGTGGCGGGAGAGATGGGGGAGGCGGTGGCCCGCGAGCTGGGGTTGCCCTGTCGGGTCATCTATCAACCGGCCGGGGAGAGCACCTCGGCCGATGATACCCGCCACGCCGCCGAGTTGATGCGCGAAGCCGGGGTCGATCTGCTGCTGTTTGCCGGTGGCGATGGTACGGCGCGGGATATCTGCGCCGCGGTGGGGGAGTCCTGCCATGTGCTCGGCATTCCGGCGGGGTGCAAGATCCACTCCGGCGTCTACGGGGTGACGCCCGCTGCTAGCGGGCGGGTGGTGGCGCGGATGATCGCAGGGGAACTGCTCAGCCTGATCGATGCCGAGGTGCGCGACATCGACGAGGAGGCGTTTCGCGCGGGCAAGGTGCGGGCCCGCCACTACGGCCAGCTGAAGGTGCCCGGTGATCTGCGTTACGTACAAGCGGTCAAGCAGGGGGGCAAGGAGTCCGAAGAGCTGGTGTTGGCGGATCTCGCCGCCGGTGTGGTGGAGCAGATGGAGCCCGATACCCTTTATCTGATGGGCTCCGGCAGCACGGTGGCAGCCTGTATGGCAGAGCTCGGTCTGGAAAATACCTTGCTCGGTGTGGATCTGGTGGAAAATGGCCGACTTATCGGGCAGGATCTCAGCGCCGCCGAGATCCTGACCCGGATCCGCGGCCGTCGCTGCCGACTGATCATTACCCTGATCGGCGGACAGGGACATCTGTTCGGGCGCGGAAATCAGCAATTGAGTCCTGAGGTGATTCGGTGTGTCGGGCTGGAGAATATCCAGGTGCTGGCAACCAAAGCCAAGCTTGCCGCCCTTGCGGGCAGGCCGCTGCTGGTGGACACCGATGATCCCGAATTAAACCGGGCGTTGCGTGGTTATCTGCGAATAACCACGGGATACAAGGATCAGGTCATCTACCCGGTGGCCAACCCGGAATAGGACGCCAAGGACGCTGCTGGCCTGGCGCCAGAGAGCTGCAATCAACCGGATTGCGGTTCCATACCCCCGAATTTTTTGCCGCAAATGAGGCTGCGTTACATGACGATTCACGATTTTGAGCACAAGTTGTTGGGACTGATCGACAGCATGGTTGCCACCGCGACCGACGATGAGCTGTTTGCGGGGGGTTACCTGCGAGGTCATATCTCATTGGCCGTTGCCCGGGCCGAGTTGGAAGGCAAGACCCTGGTGCGGGACGTCAAGAGCTATGTGCTGCGCAGCCTCAACGAGGCGATCTTGCAAGGTGAGCTATCTGAAGAGGATGAAAAACTGGTGCAGGCGATGTGGAGTCGTTTGCAACAAGACGCAGAAGCTTGATCGGATACACAATTCAAACTGAAGTTTGAGTTTATCCTTCCCCTGAAGTTAGTGAAAGGTTAATAATAAGTTTCGCCTTTTGTTTCAGGGATTAAACTATGGCCTCCTCCTCACGCATTGCCAATAAACTGCCGCTCGAGATGCTCTATCACTGGGAGCGGCAGTGTCCTGATCGAACCTACCTGCGTCAAACCATCAACCGCGAATATGTCGATTTCACCTGGGGTGAAGTGGCCGATGAAGCGCGGCGGATGGTGACGGCCTTGCGTCACCTCGGTCTGGTGGCGGGTGACAAGGTGGCGCTGCTCTCCAAGAACTGCGCCCAGTGGTTTATCGCCGATCTGGCGATGCAGATGGGGCAGTATGTGAGTGTGCCCATCTATCCGACTGCCAACGTCGACACCATCGAATATGTGCTGCGCCACAGCGAGGCCAAGGCGATCTTCGTCGGCAAGCTGGATGACTGGAAGAGTCAGGAGGCTGGCGTACCCGCCGATCTGCTGCGCATCGCCTTCCCCTATGACACCATGCCGGCCAGCCATCAGTGGGATGACCTGCTGGAGGCGCACGAGCCGATCCCTGACAGCCCGGTGCAGGCCCCTGACTCCCTGCTGAGTCTGGTCTACACCTCCGGCAGTACCGGCAAGCCGAAAGGGGCCATGCTGAGCGTCGAGCGTTACGCCTGGTCGTGCGAGAAGCTGGTGGAGACGGTGAGCCTGAGCCAGGCCGATCGGGGCTTCTCCTACCTGCCGCTGGCCCACATTACCGAGCGGGTCTACATCTACGGCGGCAGCCTCTATGGCGGTGCTACTATCGCCTTCCCCGAATCCCTCGACACCTTTATCGAAGATGTCAAACGCTGCCGTCCCACTGTCTTTATCTCGGTGCCACGGCTGTGGGCCATGTTCCGTATCAAGATCCACGAGAAGCTGCCCCAGAACAAACTGGCGTTGTTGCTCAAGATCCCGCTCATTTCCGGCCTTATCAAACGCAAGCTGCAAAAGGGGTTGGGGCTGGATCAGGCCCGTGTTCTTGGCTGCGGCTCCGCGCCTGTCTCCCCTGCGCTGCTTGAGTGGTATCTGAGCATTGGCCTCAAGGTGACTGAAGCCTGGGGCATGACCGAGAACCATGCCTACTCCACCATCAACTACCCGTTCCGCGCCGACAAGATCGGCACCGTCGGCAAGGCGGGGATCGGAGTGACCATCAAGATCTCTGACGAAGGGGAGATCCTCTGCCGCTGCGAAGGGATGATGCTGGGTTACTACAAGGATCCCGAGCACAGCGCCGAGGCCATCGATGCCGAGGGGTGGCTCCACACCGGCGATATGGGCAAGCTGGACAAGGAGGGTTATCTCACCATCACCGGCCGGATGAAGGATGTGTTCAAGACCGCCAAGGGTAAGTATGTGGCGCCGGTGCCTATCGAAGGGTTGCTGGGTCAGGAGCCTATTATCGAACAGCTCTGCGTGATTGGTTACGGCATGCCGCAGCCCATTGCACTGGTGCAGCTGGCCGAGAGTGCCATGAAGGGCAATCGGGAGGAGGTCAACGCCAGACTGGAAGCGGCGCGGGTTCGGGTCAACGATCAGCTGGAATCTCATGCCAAAATTCGCGGCATTCTGGTGGTGAAAACCCCCTGGAATATCGAGAACGGCGTGCTGACCCCCACCATGAAGATCAAGCGTCACCTGCTGGAGCAAAAGTACGCCCAGGTCGGGGATCGCTGGCCCTCATCCCAGGTGGTGGTGTGGGAGGAGTAAATCCCATTTTTCCATAGCGCGACAAACAACAACGGCCCTTGATGGGCCGTTGTTGTGTTTGAGGCATCTCACTCGCCGCTGTTTTGTCGGGGAGTAAAAACCGCGCCCGGTTAGATCTGCGCCAGCGCGGCAGCCAGATCGGCGATCAGATCGTCTGCATCTTCCACCCCGATACTGAAGCGGATGAGGTCGTCGTTGACCCCGGCGGCGAGGCGGCTCGCCTCGTCCATGGCGGCGTGGGTGGTACTGGCCGGATGGCAAGCGAGACTCTCGAGATCCCCCAGACTCACCGCCTGCACGAATAGTTGCAGGTTATCGAGCAGGGTGGCGCAGCGTTCAAACCCGCCTTCAAGTTCAATACTCACCATGCCGCCAAAGCCGCTGGCGAAGGCGCCGAGGGCATCGTGGCCCGGATGGTTGGCAAGCCCCGGGTAGATCACCTTCTTCACCGCCGGATGTGCCGCCAGAAACTCGGCCACTTTCTGGGCATTGTGCAGGTGGGCATCCATCCGCAGCGGCAGGGTCTTGACCCCGCGCTGCAGCAGGTAGGCCTCCTGCGGGCCGATGGGGGAGCCGATATGCTTGAGGGCCACGGTGCGGATCGACTTCATCAGGGCGTGAGAGCCCGCCACCACCCCGGCGATGATGTCGCCGTGGCCGCCCAGATATTTGGTGCCGCTGTGCATCACTACATCGACCCCGAGTTCCAGCGGACGCAGCAGGTAGGGGGTGAGGAAGGTGTTGTCACATACCGTAATGGCGCCCACCTTGCGGGCCGCTTCCACCACCAGCCGCGGATCCACTACCTTGAGGGTGGGGTTGGTCAGGGTTTCGAACAGTACCACCTTGGTAGCGGGGCGGATATTGGCCAGCAGATCCCGGTCGCTCTCGTAGGCAGTGACCTTGATACCGGCGCGGCTGAAGGTCTGCTTCAAGAAGGCATCGGTGCCGCCGTAGAGCGGGCCGATATAGGCCACCTCATCGCCGCTGTCGGCCAGGGCATACATGATGGCGCTCACCGCTGCCATGCCGCTCGCCACCACCAGCGCTTCATCGGCACCTTCAAGCGCCGCCAGTTTCTGCTCCAGCTCCGCGGTGGTGGGGTTGCCAAAGCGGCTGTAGATAAAGCCGGGGGCCTGACCTGCAAAGCGCTCCTTGCCCGCCTGGGCGTTGAAGTAGCTGAAGGTGCTGCTCTGGTAGAGCGGGGTGGTGAGGGCACCGGTCTGGGGGTCGATCCGCTGGCCGCTGTGTACGCTCATGGTCTTGAATTTCATCGTGTTGCTCCGTGATGACCAGGCTCTGGCCATGACTTGTTTTGTTGTTCGTTGCTTGTTGTTTTTGTCAGCGCGGGTATGTGCATGCGGCTTGTGGCTTATGCATATACCCGCCTGCGGATCTCTGCGCTGCTTAGGCCGGTATCGCTTCGCTCTCTGTGCGCGGGATGCGAGTTGGTTCCACCGGCCCATAGTGACGGGCCGCCACATCCGGGTGGGAGCGCAGCCGCCCCTTGAGTACGTTTTCCCCAACCTGATAGAAGAGCGGGTTGGTCGGGTCACTCTCCGGCCCTTGCGCCTGCGCTGCCAGCTCTGGGGAGAGGCTGAGCAGCGGCACGGTGGCATCGAGCCGCGCCGCCATAAAGAAGGCGCAGGAGAGGCGCGAGACGCCGGGCGGCGGGCTCACCACCCGATGCAGGGTCGCCTTGAGATAGCCGTTGGAGGCCAGCTCCAGCAGCTCGCCGATATTGACCAACAGCGCACCCGGCAGGGGGGGCGCGGAGATCCAGCCGTCGGCCGTCTCGACCTCAAGCCCCGAGTGATTGTCCTGCATCACCAGCGTCAGGTAGCCGGGATCCTTGTGGGCGCCGACTCCCTGACTGCTGCCGCCCGCCTCTTGCCCCGGGTAGTGAATCAGCTTCATGTGCTGGTAGGGGGCGCCGCGGATGCTCTCGTCAAACACGTTGGCCGGTTGCTCCAGCACCTCGGCAAAAGCGGCCAGCAGGGTGAGGGTGATGTCGCTCAGCCGATCCTGCCACGCCAGCAGATGGGCTTTCATCTCTGGCAGGGCGGTCGGCCACTGGTTGGGGCCGATCAGCCGCTGCCATGGTTCACGGATCAGGTCCGCAGGCAGGGCTTGCGCCTCATTCATGATATCGAACTGCTCCTGCAGATCCGGCCGCGCTCGGGTCAGCTCGGCACCGACCCGGTTGTAGCCGCGAAAGTGGGGGCTGTTGACCATCTGCACCGCCAGCTTCTCCTGCTCCGGCAGGGCAAAGAAGCGCTCTGCCAGCGCCAGGGTCTCTAGCATCTCAACCTTGCTCAAGCCGTGGCCGACCAGATAGAAAAAGCCCACATCGCGGGCGGCCGCGGCCAGCCGGGCCAGCATAGGGCGACGCAGGTCGGGTGCCCCGTTGAGGGCAGCCAGATCGATGATCGGCAGTGGTGAATGTTCCATGTGCACCTCCTCACTCTTTCGTTATCTCTGGCGCCATCTCTTGCACTGCCTCCGCTGTTGGCAGACCTGATAAGCGGCAAACGGGATGGCGCGACAGTGTGGCGCCATCTGGGATAAAGGGGATGCTACTGTTCGGTGTTATAAGACGGAAACAACAAATTATTCTTAGTTATATACAAAATTCGAAATGGAATTCGGCGCCTGATGAGCTGACGGGTTTTTGCGCAGCCATTGCGGGGTAAAGGGGCAATGATGAGGGGGAGAGTGATAACCAGAGGCAAGCTGCCAGTGGCAAAAATGACCAAAACAGAAGGGAGGCGGATGCCTCCCTTCTGTTTGAGCGGTTTTTCACCTGACCGAAAGCACAGGCGAGTGACCGCGTATTCTGGCCTTAACCGCCTGCTGGCTCTCAGTAACCCAGGGTAAAGCGCTGGCGCTGGTGAGCCGGTTTTTCCACCTCGTTCAGCACGCAGCCGGCCAGATCACCGGCGGTGATCCCGGCAGGCTGTTCGCCGCTAAAGAGCACCTGATCGCCACCAATCCGATAGCCGCCGCGCTTCTCGCCCGGTTCGAGGAACACCGGGGGAGAGACAAAGCGCCAGTCGAGGGTGGTTTCACGACGCAGGGCGGTGAGACCGTCGCGGGCCGCCAGCGCCCCCTGTTTCCACTCGGCCGGGAACTCCGGGGTATCCACCAGTTGCACGCCGGGGGCGACCTCCAGACTGCCGGCGCCACCCACGACCAGCAGCCAGCTGTTGGCCGCTTTGGCTGCTGCGACGATCGCGTTGGCGCCCTTGAGGTACTGGTCGTAGATATCCGGTGTGGTCCAGCCCGGGTTGTAGGCGCTGATCACCCGATCGTGCCCCTTGAGCACCTCGGCCAATGCCTGCGGGTTCTGGGCATCCACCGCCACGGCGGTGACCTGCGGATGGGCGGCCACCTTGCTGACATCGCGGACGATGGCGGTGACGTGATGGCCGCGGCTGATGGCCTCGTTCAGGATGGCTGAACCGACAAAACCGCTGGCACCGATCAGGGCAATCTTCATGGGGAACTCTCCTTCACTGTTGGAATGGGGCTATCCTACGCTGTCATTTATGATTTAATAATCACCTCAAAAACGCATTTACTTATAAGCTGGAATTAATAATGGAACAGCTCAGACGTTACGCCATCTTCGCCGCCGTGGTGGAAGCGGGCAGCATGACAGGGGCGGCCAAATCCCTTGGCATGACCCCCTCCGCCGTCAGTCAGCATATCAGTCAGCTGGAGAGCCTGCTCGGACTGCCCCTGCTCCATCGCTCCACCCGCCGTCTCAGTCTGACCGAGGCGGGAGAGGTGGTGTGGCAAGGGTGTCGGGCGTTGCAGCAGACTCTGAGCGAGACCGAGCTGCGCCTCTCGGAGGTGCGCGACGCTCTGCTCGGGGAAGTGCGGATCACTGCCCCGGTGGGGATGGCGGGCCAGCCGCTGGCTCTGGCCCTCTCACCGCTGCTGCAGGCCCACCCCGGTCTCACTATCCAGATCATCGCCGACGACGAGAAACGGGATCTCATTGCCGAGCGGATCGACGTGGCATTGCGGGTCGGCACTTTGCCCGATTCGACTCTGGTGGCCCGCAAACTGGGGCAAACCCGGATGTTGCTCTGCGCCGCCCCCGCCTATCTGGCGCGCAAGGGAGCTCCGCGCACGCCCGACGATCTGGCCACCCACGACTGGCTTTGCGGCGACATGCTGAGCAGCGGTTTGCTGCTGCTGGATGAAAAAGGGGGGGAACAGAGGGTGAGGTTCAAGCCCAAGGTGCTCTGCAACAACGTGTTGCCCCTGCGCCAGTTCGCGCTGGCGGGGCAGGGGATCTCGCTGCAGCCGGAAGGCGAAATCAGCGAGGATCTGGCGCAGGGGCGTCTGCTCGAACTGCTGCCCGGTTTTCGGGTGGCGCCGATGGAGATCCACGCCATCACGCCGCAGCGGGAGATCCCGGAGAAGGTGCGGCGGGTGGTGGAGGCGCTGCGAGGCTACTTCGGAGCGCTCTGAGCCATCATCAAGCCATGGTAGTCCGGATACGAGCCAAGAGGCTCTGCAGGCAGGCTTGATCCCGATCGGCGGCCCGCACCGCGCCGTACATATGGCGACGGATACCGCTCCCGAGAGGGCGGGCGCAGAGCATCCCCTGTCTGACAAATTCGTCGCTGGCCCAGCGCGGCAAGGCGGCGACGCCGAGTCCTGCGGCGGCCATCTGCAGCATCACAGAGGTGTTGTCCACCGGCTTGCAGCGGGCGGGCTCCACCCCGGCGGGCTGCAAAAAGCGGCTGAAGATATCCATGCGGCTGCGCTCCACCGGGTAGACCAGCAGCACCTCCGCCCCCAGATCGCGCGGCTCGATGCGGCTCTGGTGGCAGAGGGGGTGATCTGGCGCCATCACCAGAGTGAGATCGAAGGCGAACAGCGGCTCGAAGTGGAGATCGCCCCGGGCCTGCACATCGGAGGTGAGCAGTAGATCGAGCTGGCCGCCTAGCAGGGCATTGATGGCATCAAAGCCCTGCACCGACTCCACTTCCAGATCCACCCCTGGCCACTGGCGGCGAAATTCCGGCAACAGCGGCAGCAGCCACTGGATGCAGCTGTGGCAATCAAGCGCCAGATGCAGCCTGCCCGCATCGCCGCTCTGCAGGGCTTGCAACTTTTTCTCGGTCTGGGCCAGGGCAGGTAGTACCTGACGGGCGAGGGCGAGCAGCTGGCTGCCTGCCGCGGTCAGCACCAGCGGGCGGCTTTTGCGCAGATAGAGCTCCAGATTGAGGCGGGTCTCCAGCTCTTTGAGCTGGTGGGAGAGGGCGGACTGGGTGAGGTTGAGGGTCAGCGCCGCACCGGCCAGCGAGCCCTGCTCGGCCAGCGCGGTCAATGTTTTCAAGTGTTTGATCTCTATCCCTGCATTGCTTGGCACTGCCATAAGATGGCTCCTTGTGAGATTGCGTATGGCACTGATAATGCTGTCGGCGCGGCCTGACCTTTAGCCTCAGCCTCCTGTTGTCTTGCTGCTGCGCTTCTTAACACATGCAAGAACGGGCCTCTGTATCCTTGCGCTGAACCTGATTGGCGGTCAGTTGAGAATTATTTGAGAGCCACTTGAAGAGGATTCAATAGCCAGCGTCACCTTATCTTGTCATTTTGGATGTGTAAACATCTGGATGGCTAAATCATCCAGTTTCCCATCAGATGAATGAGCATAAGGAAATGAACCTATGACACGAGCACACACCCTGGGCTTCCCCCGTATCGGCGCCAAGCGCGAGCTGAAATTTGCCCTCGAATCCTACTGGCGTGGCGAGACCACTCAGGCCGAACTCGTTGCCGTGGGCAAGACGCTGCGTGAGCGCCACTGGCAGGCCCAGCACGGCGCCGGGGTCAATCTGCTGCCGGTGGGCGACTTTGCCTGGTACGATCAGGTGCTCGGCACCAGCCTGCTGGTGGATGCAGTGCCTGCCCGTCACCGCCATGGCGAGACCGATCTCGACACCCTGTTCCGGGTGGCCCGCGGCCGTGCGCCGACCGGCCCGGCAGCGGCCGCCGCCGAGATGACCAAATGGTTCAACACCAACTATCACTATCTGGTGCCGGAGTTCAGCCATGATCAGCGCTTCAAGCTGGGCTGGAGCCAGCTGTTTGACGAGGTCGAAGAGGCCAAAGCGCTGGGGCTGCCGGTCAAGGCGGTGCTGCTGGGACCGGTCTCTTACCTCTGGCTCGGCAAGGAGAAAGAGAGCGGCTTCTCGCGCCTTGAACTGCTCGATCGCCTGCTCATCGTCTATCAGGAGATCCTGGCCAAGTTGGCCGCCCAGGGGGTGGAGTGGGTACAGATCGACGAACCGGCGCTGACGCTGGACTTGCCGGACGAGTGGCGCCTCGCCTACCTTAACGCCTACGAGCGCCTGAGCGGCCCCTGTAAGCTGCTGCTCACCACCTATTTCGGTTCGGTGGCACATCAGCGTGACATCATCACCAGCCTGAAAGTTGATGGCCTGCATCTGGATCTGGTGGCCGCCCCCGAGCAGCTGGAGACGCTGGTGCCGTATCTGCCGGCCCAGTGGGTCATCTCCGCCGGGGTGATCAACGGCCGCAACGTCTGGCGTGCCAATTTGGCCAAGCTGGCGCCGACCCTGCAGGCACTGAAAGCCAGACTCGGCGAGCGGCTCTGGGTGGCCTCCTCCTGCTCATTGCTGCATAGCCCGGTGGATTTGACCCTGGAGCAGGAGCTGGATCCCCAGACCCGCAGCTGGTTCGCCTTCGCCTTGCAAAAATGTTTCGAGCTGGGACTGCTCAGAGAGTATCTGGATGGGGGCGATCTCGACAAAATCACCGCCTACAGCCAGCCCATCGTCGATCGGGAGTCTGACAGCCGCGTCCACAAGAAGGCGGTGCAGTCACGGCTCGCCAGCCTCACCAACAGCGATTTTGATCGCCACAGCCCCTATCCGGTCAGGGCCGAGCTGCGCTCGGATCTCAAGCTGCCGCTGCTGCCCACCACCACCATCGGCTCCTTCCCGCAGACCTCGCAGATCCGGGTATTGCGGCAGGATTGGCGCGCCGGTCGCATCGATGACAGCGCCTACGAGGCGGGCATTAAGGCAGAGATCCGCGATGCCATCACGCGTCAGGAGGCCATCGGGCTGGATGTGCTGGTACATGGCGAGGCCGAGCGTAATGACATGGTGGAGTATTTCGGTGAGCTGCTGGATGGCTTTGCCATCACCCGCTTCGGCTGGGTACAGAGCTATGGCTCTCGCTGCGTCAAGCCGCCGGTGATCACCCGTGACATCGACCGCCCGACCCCCATGACGCTCGAATGGACCCGATTTGCCCAGAGCCTGACCGACAAGCCGGTGAAGGGGATGCTGACTGGCCCCGTGACCATCCTCTGCTGGTCCTTCCCGCGCGAAGACGTGAGCCGCGAACAGTCCGCCCTGCAAATCGGGCTGGCTATTCGCGACGAGGTGGCAGATCTGGAAGCCGCTGGCATCAAGATCATCCAGATCGACGAACCGGCGATCCGCGAAGGCTTGCCCCTGCGCAAACAGGATCACCAGGCGTATCTGGACTGGGCGGTGCGGGCCTTCCGTCTGAGTGCCAGCCCGGTGGCGGACAGCACCCAGATCCACACTCACATGTGTTACAGCGACTTCAACCTCATCATCGAGGCGGTGGCGGCGCTGGATGCTGATGTGATCACCATCGAGACGAGCCGCAGCCAGATGCAGCTGCTCGAAGCGTTCGAACGCTTCAACTACCCCAACGAAATCGGCCCGGGTGTTTACGACATCCACTCGCCAAATGTGCCGAGCCAGAGCTGGATTGAGGGGTTGCTGCGCAAGGCGGCCAAACAGATCCCGGCCGAGCGGCTCTGGGTCAACCCGGACTGCGGCCTCAAGACCCGCGGCTGGGAAGAGACAGAAGCCGCCCTCAAGGTGATGGTCGATGCCACCAGGGCGCTGCGTGCCGAGCTGGCGTAACCGGTAAGCCGTGACCGCCATCGTAAGGTGGCGTGCTGAAAAACGAACGAGAGAGGGGAAGCCGCTGCTTCCTCTCTCTTTTTTCGTTGGCCACTGTTTCCACAGGATCCTGAACCTTGCTGCAGCCTGCTTTGCACTAGGCTCAGAGTTGGCAGGAGTGGATGGAGTCGCGGCCATGAGAGTCAGTCTGGTGAGCGCAATCCTGTGGGGATTGCTGATGTGGCAGAGTGTCTGGGCGGCGCCAGCGGCCGAGTTGAAGATGGTCTACTTTGACGACTTTGCCCCATATTCGTGGCGTGACGAACAGGGCAATATGCGCGGGCTGATGATCGACGTGATGGATCGGGTGGTTGCGCAGATGGGGCTGCGGGTGCGCCATGAAGGTTATCCGTGGCAACGGGCGCAAAAACTGGTGCGGATGGCGCAGGCCGATGGCTTCGTGACCATCGCCACCCGGGAGCGGCGCAGCTATACCCTGGTTGTGGAAGAGCCGGTCACCACCACTGTGCTAACCATTTTTACCCAGCGTGCCCATCCCCGCATGGCGGAATTTCAGCGTGCCAGCCGCTTGAGCGACTTTAAATCACTTACCTTTCTCGACTATTTCGGTAACGGCTGGGGCAAGGAGAACCTGGCGGGCTTCACCGTTCATCACACCATCAATGTTGATAACGTTTTCAAAATGCTGGCGGCGGGTCGGGGGGATCTGATGGTGACCGACCCACTGGTGGCACGTTTCAAACTCAACCAGCTTGGATTGTCCGGGCAGGTGGTCGAGGTGCCGCTGCAACTTGCCTCTACCCCGTTCAATCTCTGCATCGGTAAGCACTCCCGCTTCAATACCCGGATAACCGAGTTCAACCGAGCCCTGCAACAGCTGCGGCAAAGCGGCGAGTTGGCGCGTATCGTCGAGCGCTATCGTTGATGCGTTGCCGCCATCTGCTGTTTGCCAACGGCGTGTCTATCTTGGCGTCATATCAGAGATGGTTGCCCAGAAGGCATCGATCAAGGGCCCCTTGCTGTGGGGCGGACGGATAAGGCCAATGGTCCAGCAGGCTTCCCCATCTCTAAGGGGGAGGGTGAGTACATCCGGGTGCTCTATGGTGGTGGAGGAGGGGACCAGGGTCCAGGCGATCTCTGCCGCCGCGGTGGCGACGCCTGCGGCGAAGTCGTTGACGTACTGGATATCGCGAAAACGCAGCCCGCTCTGGGCCAGATAGTTCATCAGGTGATCGTAAAACGACGGGGCCTTGTCCCGACGCAGGATCGCCAGAGGCTTGTCCACCAGATCCGCCAATTCCCTCACATCGCGGTAGCTGGCGGGCAGCACGGCGACAAAGTGGGCTTCGACCACCGGCAGGGCGTGCCACCCCTTGGGGGCGGGCAGGCGGCAAAAACCGAGATCCAGCTTGCCTTCACTGAGCGCCAGCAACTGGTGGTGGGTGGAGAGATCGTTGAGCTCTATGGTCACTTGCGGCCGCTCGGCGCGAAAGCGGGCGATGGCGGCGGGCACCAGGATCTTGGTGGCTACGCCAAAGCCGATACGCAGGGTGCCGACATTGCCCGCCAGCACGTCGCGGGCGGTGCGCGAGAGCTGCTCACTCTGGATGACCACAGCGCGGGCATCTTCATACAGCGCCCTGCCCAGTCCGGTGAGGCGAGTGGTACTGGCGTTGCGCTCGAACAGCTCGCCTCCCAGCTCCTCCTCCAGCCGCCTTATCTGTTTGCTGAGGGCCGACTGGGTAACGTGCTGGCGCACCGCCGCCTGGCCGAAGTGCAGCACCTCCCCCAGAGTGACGAAGGCTTTCAGATCCCGTAGCTCCATCAGGGCTCCTTTCATTCCTGTTGGGAATGTTGAGTGGTCATATTTGTCATTGGACGGAATTTTAGAAGTGATAGATGCTTATGCCAATTCATTTCGGGCACCCCGACAGGGGGCGCCAAGTTATCAGAGATGGCTGATACCATCAGCGCAGAAGGAGCAACACCAGATGCATCACCACAAGTTCAACGACTTCCCGAGCGATTTTCTGTGGGGCGCCGCCTCCGCTGCCTATCAGGTGGAGGGGGGCTGGAATGCCGATGGCAAGGGGCCCTCGGTGTGGGATCTCTTCACCAAGCTGCCGGGCAAGACCTTTGAGGGGAGCAACGGCGATGTGGCGGTGGATCACTACCACCGCATGGAAGAGGACGTGGCGCTGATGGCCGAGATGGGGCTCAAGGCTTACCGCTTCTCGGTGAGCTGGCCACGCATCTATCCCACCGGTCGCGGTGAGGTGAACGAGGCGGGTCTGGCCTTCTACGAGAAGCTGATCGACACCCTCTTGGCCCATAAGATCGAGCCGGTACTGACCCTTTATCACTGGGATCTGCCCCAGGCGCTGCAGGACGAATACGGCGGCTGGGAAGACCGACGCATTATCGAGGATTTCGAGCGCTACTGCGTGACCCTCTATCAGCGCTTTGCCGGCAAGGTGAAGTACTGGGTGTCGCTTAACGAGCAGAACTACAACCTGACCAATGCCTATCAGCTCGGCACCCATCCGCCCGCTGTGCAGGATCGCAAGCGCTTCTTCGCCGCCAACCACATCGCATTTCTGGCCAATGCCCGTGCTATCAAGGCGTTTCGCCAGCATGTGCCGAATGGCTTGATTGGCCCGAGCTTTGCCTATTCCCCTGCCTATCCGGCGTCGTGCGACCCGAAAGATATGCTGGCCTATGAGAACGCCGAGGAGTTCAACAACCTCTGGTGGCTGGATGCTTACTGTTTTGGCCGCTATCCGCAGGCGGCGCTCGCTTACTTGCGAGAAAACGGAGAGGCGCCAGAGATCCTGCCGGGCGATATGGAGCTGCTGCGAGAGGGGACGCCCGACTACATCGGCGTCAACTATTACTACACCCTGACTTACACCGATAACCCCTTGGGCGGTCAGACCCTACAGCGGATCAACACCACCGGTAAGAAGGGCACTACACCATCGAGCGGCATCCCGGGCCTCTACAAGACGGCGCCCAATCCGCACTTGGAAACCAGCAACTGGGACTGGGCCATCGATCCGACCGGGATGCGCATCGCCCTGCGTCGCCTCTCTTCCCGTTACGGCCTGCCGCTGATGATCACCGAGAACGGTCTTGGCGAGTTCGACAAGCTGGAGGCGGGCGACAAGGTGAACGATGAGTACCGCATCGATTATCTGCGCAGCCACGTCAAGGCGTGCCAGGAGGCGATGCAAGATGGTGTAGAGCTGCTCGGCTACTGCGCCTGGTCGTTCACCGACATCCTGAGCTGGCTCAATGGCTATCAGAAGCGCTACGGCTTCGTCTATGTGGAGCGTGACGAGCAGGGGGGCTCCCTTCGCCGGATCAAGAAAGCGAGCTTCCACTGGTACAGCCAGGTGATTGCGAGCCAGGGCAAGCAGCTCTGACGGTTTATCGCGTCGCGTAACCAGCGGGCCCGGGCAATCCCCGGGCCCGCGCTGTTTGTGGCGGAGGAGAGGGGACAAGCCGGTTTCTCAACGTGTGACTCATCCCTCTTTGCTGATTTTTGTCCTGCCAAAGCGGCCGACCCCTGCTATTATCTGCGGCCGAACATGAGCCAATAAAAATCAGGATATCGTGATGACTGACCACACTTTTATTCCCGGCAAGGACGCGGCGCTGGAAGACTCCATCGAACGCTTCCAGACCAAGCTGCAAGCCTTAGGGTTTGATATCGAAGAGGCCTCCTGGCTCAACCCTGTGCCGAACGTCTGGTCGGTGCATATTCGGGACAAAGAGTGCCCCCTCTGCTTCACCAACGGCAAGGGTGCCAGCAAGAAGGCGGCCCTCGCTTCCGCCCTTGGCGAATATTTTGAGCGTCTCTCCACCAACTACTTCTTCGCCGACTTCTATCTGGGCGAGCAGGTCGCCAACGGCGATTTCGTTCACTACCCGAACGAAAAGTGGTTCCCCATCGAGGGTGACCAGTTCCCGGCCGGTCTCTCGACAGCTTCACCCGCAAGTTCTACAACCCGGACGGTGAAGTGACCGCCGACATGCTGGTGGATCTGCAGTCAAACAACGAAGAGCGCGGTATCGTCGCGCTGCCGTTCGAGCGCCAGTCCGATCACGAGACCGTCTATATCCCGATGAACATCATCGGCAACCTCTATGTCTCCAACGGCATGAGCGCTGGCAACACCAAGACTGAAGCGCGCACCCAGGCGCTCTCCGAGGTGTTCGAGCGCCACGTGAAGAACAAGATCATCGCAGAAGCCATCAGCTTGCCGCTGATCCCGGACGAGGTGATTGCCCGTTATCCGGGGATTGCCGCCTCCATCGCAGCCCTCGAAGCGGAAGGCTTCCCCATTTACAGCTTCGATGCCTCCCTGGGTGGCCGCTATCCGGTCATCTGTGTGGTGCTGCTCAACCCGAGCAACGGCACCTGCTTTGCCTCCTTCGGTGCTCACCCGCGCTTCGAAGTGGCCTTCGAGCGGACCGTCACCGAGCTACTGCAGGGCCGTGGTCTCAAGGATCTCGACGTGTTCGTGCCGCCGTCATTCGACAACGAGCAGGTGGCGGATCACCACAACCTCGAGACCCACTTCATCGACTCCTCGGGCCTTATCAGCTGGGATCTGTTCAAGCAGGATGCGGACTTCGAGTTTGCCGACTGGGACTTTCGCGGTACCTCGCAGGAGGAGTTTGATCACCTGATCGGCATCTTCCACGAGCTGGAGCAGCCGGTCTATATCGCCGACTACGAGCATCTGGGTGTCTACGCCTGCCGCATTCTGGTGCCCGGCATGTCCGACATCTATCCGGCCGAAGATCTGCTGCTGGCCAACAACAACATGGGCGCCAACCTGCGCGAAGTGATCCTGGCACTGCCATCACTTGATTGGGATGCCGAGCAGTACATGGCGTTGTTTGATCAACTGGATGAAGAGGGGCACGACGAGCGTACCCGTGTACGCGAGCTGCTGGGCATCGCCGCTGCCAAGGGTACCGCGCTGCACACCCTGCGCGTTGGCGAGCTGAAAGCCATGCTGGCGCTGGCCGCAGGTGAGCTGGAGACCGCACTGGATCTCATCGACTGGACCATGGAGTTCAACCAGTCGGTGTTCACTGCCGAGCGTGCCAGTTACTACCGCGCCCTGCGCGCTTGTGTCGAGTTGTTCCTCGATGAGGAGCGGGATCCGGAGCAGTATCGCGCCGTCTTCACTCGCATGTATGGCGAAGAGACGCTGGCACAGGCATGGGCCAACGCCAGTGGCGAAGCTCGCTTCCACGGTCTGGAGGCGGCCGACCTGTCGCTCTCCCAGTTCCCGCTGCACCAGAAGCTGCTGGCGGCCTACGAGAAGCTGCAGAAGGCCAAGCGAGCCCATCACTGGGCGTGATCGTTGCTGTAAAGGAAGGGGCCGTGTGGCCCCTTCTGTTTATCGTGCGGCAAGGCACGGGATTGTTATTCAAAGATGAAATAAAAAACAAAAAATACCCCTAAGGGGGTTGATGGCAGGGCAGCGGATGTGCTGTCGATCTGCAAAGATATCTTGCCAATACCATATTTCCATGATCGAAAATAAATTCTTTAAAATCATTGCATTAAAAATGTGATAATTCTGTTTCAGCTGATACCTGGTGTAAAGTGGCGTAGCCATCGCACTGAAATATTTGTAGTAAAATTACATTCGCACTCTGATAAACTTGATCAATGTCAATTTTGGCTATTTGGCCCTTTGTTATGATTTCAACAGGCAAAACATTCAGGTAGAAAATAATTGAAAGCTGAATCTCCATTCGATTGTCTCAAGCCCGAAGCCATCGCTGCACTGGCTGAAGACATCACCTATGCCAAGGCTACCAAGCCGGCATACAAGGTCATTCCACTGGCCATCACCGCAGGCGCTTTCATCGCCATCGCATTTATCTTCTACATCACAGTGACGACCGGAACCGGCTCCATGCCTTGGGGGATGGCCAAGTTGGTGGGCGGTCTCTGCTTCTCTCTCGGACTTATTCTCTGTGTGCTGCTCGGTGCCGAGCTGTTCACCTCCACCACCCTGACGCTGGTGGCCAAGGCTGCCAATCGTATCAGCTGGGCTCAGCTGCTCAAGAACTGGGGTCTGGTCTACTTCGGTAACCTGATTGGTGGTCTGTTGATGGTGGCGCTGATCATCGTTTCTGCAGAGTACACGGCAGCAGATGGTCAGTGGGGCCTTAACGCCCTCAAAGTGGCCCAACACAAAATTCACCACACCTTCTTCGAAGCGGTGGCGCTGGGTATCCTCTGTAACCTGATGGTATGTCTTGCTGCCTGGATGGCTTTTGGTGCCCGCAGCGCGACTGACAAGGTAGTGGTTATGCTGCTGCCGGTTGCCATGTTCGTTGCCTCAGGTTTCGAGCATAGCATTGCAAACATGTTTATGATTCCGGTTGGTATCGCTATCCACAGCGTGGCTAGTCCGGAATTTTGGCAGGCCATCGGCCAGGATCCGGCAACCTTTGCTGACCTGACCGTATCCAACTTCGTCCTACACAACCTCATCCCCGTGACCATCGGCAATATCATCGGTGGTGGCGTGATGGTTGGTCTGACTTACTGGTTTATCTTCCGTCGTCATCATTAAGGATGATTGCGGGATACTACATCAATACCGTGTGAGGTAATGAAAAATGGCAGAACTTAACGAACAGTTCCAAAAAGCATGGGAAGGCTTCGCGGCCGGTGAATGGCAGACCTCTGTCAACACCCGTGACTTCATCCAGAAGAACTACACCCCGTATGAAGGTGACGAGTCCTTCCTGGCTGGCGCGACCGAAGCGACCACCAAGCTGTGGGACAAGGTCATGGAAGGGATCAAAATCGAGAACCGCACTCATGCGCCGGTTGATTTTGATACTGACCTGCCCTCCACCATTACCGCACACGATGCCGGTTATATCGATCAGAGCCTGGAGCAGATCGTTGGTCTGCAGACTGACAAGCCGCTGAAGCGCGCCATCATCGCCAACGGCGGTATCAAGATGGTTAAAACTTCTTGCGAAGTGTACGGTCGTCAACTGGACCCGATGGTCGAGAAGATCTTCACCGAATACCGCAAGACTCACAACCAGGGCGTGTTTGACGTTTACACCAAAGACATCCTGAACTGCCGTAAGTCTGGTGTTATCACCGGTCTGCCGGATGCCTACGGCCGTGGCCGTATCATCGGTGACTACCGTCGTGTTGCTCTGTACGGTGTTGACTTCCTGATGGCCGACAAACTGGCCCAGTTCAAGTCCCTGCAAGCTGACCTGGAAAACGGCGTCAACCTGGAAGCCACCATCCGTCTGCGCGAAGAGATCTCCGAGCAGCACCGTGCCCTGGCACAGATGAAGGTGATGGCTGCCAAGTACGGTTGCGATATCTCCGTACCGGCCAAGAACGCTAAAGAAGCCGTACAGTGGACCTACTTCGCCTACCTGGCGGCAGTCAAGTCCCAGAACGGTGCAGCCATGTCCTTCGGTCGTACCTCCAGCTTCCTGGATATCTACATCGAGCGTGACCTGCAAAAAGGCTTGATCACCGAGCAAGAAGCCCAGGAGCTGATGGACCACATGGTCATGAAGCTGCGTATGGTTCGCTTCCTGCGTACTCCAGAATACGATTCACTGTTCTCCGGCGACCCGATGTGGGCGACCGAGACCCTGGCTGGTATGGGCGTTGATGGCCGTACTCTGGTCACCAAGAACAGCTTCCGTATGCTGAACACCCTGTACACCATGGGCCCGTCCCCTGAGCCGAACCTGACCATCCTGTGGTCCGAGAAGCTGCCGGTCGGTTTCAAGAAGTACTGTGCTAAGGTCTCCATCGAGACCTCTTCCGTTCAGTACGAGAACGACGATCTGATGCGTCCGGATTTCAACAACGATGACTACGCCATCGCTTGCTGTGTATCCCCGATGATCGTTGGTAAGCAGATGCAGTTCTTCGGTGCTCGTGCCAACCTGGCCAAGACCATGCTGTATGCAATCAACGGTGGTATGGACGAGAAGCTCAAGATCCAGGTCGGTCCGAAAACCGAGATGGTCAAGTCCGAGTACCTCGACTACAACGACGTAATGGATCGTCTGGACCACTTCATGGATTGGCTGGCCAAGCAATACGTTGCTGCGCTGAACATCATCCACTACATGCACGACAAGTACAGCTACGAAGCCTCTCTGATGGCGCTGCACGACCGTGACGTATATCGCACCATGGCGTGTGGTATCGCTGGTCTGTCTGTAGCCGCTGACTCCCTGTCTGCCATCAAGTACGCCAAGGTCAAGCCGATTCGTGACGAAGATGGCGTTGCCATCGACTTCGAAATCGAAGGCGAATACCCGCAGTTCGGTAACAACGACGCTCGCGTCGATGATATCGCCTGTGACCTGGTTGAGCGCTTCATGAAGAAGATTCAGAAGCTGAACACCTACCGTGGTGCTGTTGCTACCCAGTCTGTTCTGACCATCACCTCCAACGTGGTATATGGCAAGAAGACCGGTAACACCCCGGATGGCCGTCGTGCCGGTGCTCCGTTCGGCCCGGGTGCCAACCCGATGCACGGTCGTGACCAGAAAGGTGCTGTTGCATCCCTGACTTCCGTTGCCAAGCTGCCGTTCGCTTACGCTAAAGATGGTATCTCCTATACCTTCTCCATCGTTCCGAATGCACTGGGTAAAGATATGGAAGCCCAGAAAGCCAACCTGGCTGGCCTGATGGACGGTTACTTCCACCACGAATCCAACGTAGAGGGTGGTCAGCACCTGAACGTGAACGTGATGAACCGTGAAATGCTGCTGGATGCCATGGAAAACCCGGAAAAATATCCGCAGTTGACCATCCGTGTGTCCGGTTATGCCGTTCGCTTCAACTCTTTGACCAAAGAGCAACAGCAAGACGTCATCACCCGTACCTTCACTGCTTCTCTGTAATCGAGACATAGTGAGCAAAAACCGGCGCCAAGGCGCCGGTTTTTTTATGCGTGCGATTCAGGGGAATAATCATCCCCTGTGAATCGCCCCCAGTTCCATCGCAACCACAACAGTTGTTACTAGGTATTTGAAGAGGATTAAGGGGTGAACAGAGGCGCCATCGCGAGTATCAAGCAATACCCATAAGCCTGTGACTATGGAATCATTATCTGCCTCTGCCTCTGCCTCTGCCTCTGCCTCTGCCTCTGCCTCTGCCTCTGCCTCTGCCTCTGCCTCTGCCTCTGCCTCTGCCTCTGCCTCTGCCTCTGCCTCTGCCTCTGCCTCTGCCTCTGCCTCTGTCTCTGCCTCTGCCTCTGTCTCTGTCTCTGTCTCTCTCAATGCGCAGCTGGGAGGGGGTCTGGTTTAGCCAGCCAGATATGTGTGAAGCTACAAACCCTGCTTGCAGAAACAACAAGGGCTGCACATTGTGCAGCCCTTGCCTCTGGAGAATAGCGGGTTGAGCGTGTCAGCTGGCCCAAGTGATGATGTGGTCGATCCATTCACCCGCCTGATCCTCGTGAATGACTTTGCCACGGACGGATTGACCAGCCTGATGCATCGCAGAACGACTGCCGGTCAGCAGAGGATGCCACTCTGGAAGAGCGTCACCTTCAGACAGCAGGCGATATGCGCAAGTTGAGGGGAGCCAGTCATATTCGGCGATCTTGTCATGGGTGATCTGCAGACAGTCAGGCTCTTTTTTGAAACGATTGGCGTAATCAGAGCACTGACAGGTCTTGGTGTTAAGCAAATTGCAGGCGACATTGGTGAAAACCAGTTCGTCGGTATCTTCATCGATCAGCTTGTTGAGGCAGCATTTTCCGCAACCATCGCAGAGGGATTCCCATTCGGATTCAGTCATCTGCTGCAGACTCTTGGTCTGCCAAAAGGGGGATTGCATCATACCGCTCACTTATTACACCTGATAAAACGCGTGGTTATACCCCTTGTTACCCGTTATTTCAAGGAGAGGGTCACTCCGGCGGGCAAATTGTCGTGATCAGGTCGAATGAATGCAATGACTCTAAGTCTCATCATATTGCTCAAACGGGTTCGCTGGTGGGCAGTTAGCCCCACAGGTTTGAATACTTGGGCTGCATGATTGTCCACTTCAGGTTTTACTTTCTGCTTCTGCTTCTGCTTCTGCTTCTGCTTCTGCTTCTGCTTCTGCTTCTGCTTCTGCTTCTGCTTCTGCTTCTGCTTCTGCTTCGGTATCCGTCACATCTTCTGACGTTTGTCTGCTTGCAGCAAGCAGGGCCAAATGATCTCCGATGCCTGCCGTCAGGCTGTGGCACGCTTGTTTCTCAGATAAAGCCGTTGGGCACATATTTTGTTTGTGCCCCTTTTGTCACTGCGACCCGTTGGAGAGCCTGTATGAGCTTTGTTTTTTGTCTTAATGATTGAGATAGATATCTTGCTCTGCATAGGCTAGCAGAGGTGCCCCAGGGTTAGTCCGTTTTGCGCCAAAGAAGCGGGTGAGTACGCCAGATTGCTGTCCCAGTCGCTGCAGTTTGACGTGATCCAGTTCGATCTGCTCGGGTAGCCAGGTAAATACGGCGGCGCAGTGACCATTGCCCAGACTGCGCTCCAGAGTTTGCTGCCAGTTCTTGATTTTGGGGCTATGTACCACCAGCACTCTCTTGGGATCGATACCTCGCTCTTCCAGACGGCTGACTGTGGGGCGTCCCGGCGGGGCGATCAACAAGATCCAGCCGGTATGAACCTCCCCAAGCTTTGTCAGCTCGCTCAGAAACTGATCATCAGACTGGATAGTCACACCATAATGAGCCAACTCCGCTTTGCAGGCGGTTCTGGTTGGCCAGGGCTTGCTCATGACACGATTCATCGCAAAGGGCTGTGGCTGCAGGGGCTGGTTCATATATAGGGTTCCTGTATGAATATCCAAGCTGTATGTGCATACAGTAGTTCTATCCTGTGGCAGTGACAAGGTGTTTTTGCTGAATAATGTGATGGCGTTGGCATGTGTCGTTAGTAAGGTTATGTTTTTAAAGACTATTTAACATAAAACAGACTGGGTGTTTTTCGTACTATGGACAAACCTTGCGTAACCGCCCATGGTTATACAGGTCATTTACAGGAGGTGCCGCCATGGATATCAGTACCTTGCAACGTCTTGATGCCAACATCTTGCTGGGCATTATCAATGAGAAGCTAAGGCTTGAGTGCGACGGGTTGGAGGAGTTGCTGGCCTATTATGATATGAGTGAAGAGCAGTTGGCAGGGCGTCTGGATCAGATTGGGTACCATTACGATCCATTGAGTAATCAGTTCAAGGCACATCTTTAAGGGTGCAATGATTGCTTCATATTTATACGGTAATTTTTCAGGCACATTGAAACCGGTTTCAATGTGCCGTCTTGCTGCCTATTTTCAGGGATTTTCAAGGCTTGGCAATCTCTGAAAACCTATTCATGCCAGAATATTTTTATTATTTCATTAAGTTTATGATAATAAAGGGAATGTTTGTTTTTGTGCGATCAATTAAAGGAAAGGGTTTTCAAGCTTTTCAGGCTGTTTTTATCGGTTAAAGTGTGACTTGCGTTAACTTTTAATTCTGCCGCTTTAGTTAGTATTCTCACGCCGGTACATATTTTGAGATAACAACAGCGCCGGTCCCGCAAGCGGGATAACAATCTTATTTGTAACGAAGGAATATGGTTTATGGCTACCAAGAAGAAGACAGACCAGGATCTCCAACTGGATAAAGATCAGCTCAAGGCGAGTATCGTGCGTCACCTGCGTTCTACCTTGGGAACAAGCGAACAGAAAGCCTCTCCCGAAGCGTGGTGGAAAGCCACTGCTGCGGCTGTCAATGAACAGGTGTACGAGCGCCTGACCCGCACTCAGCAGACTCATTTCAAGAAAGATACTCGTGCGATTCACTATCTCTCTGCTGAATTCCTGATGGGACGATTGACTTCCAACAACCTGCACAACCTCTCCCTCTACAAGACTTGCGAAGAGGCGCTGGGCGAACTCGGTCTGGAACTGACCGACCTGTGCGAACAAGAGCCGGACATGGCACTTGGCAACGGCGGCCTGGGTCGTCTGGCTGCCTGCTTTATCGACTCGCTGGCCACTCTGAACTATCCGGCGGTTGGTTACGGTATCCACTACGAACACGGTCTGTTCCGTCAGGAAATTCAGGATGGCCGCCAGATCGAGCGTCCGGACTCTTGGCGTGAATATGGCAACCCCTGGGAGATCTGCCGCCCCGAGTCGGTGCAAGAAGTGCCGCTCTATGGCTACGTCGAGACCGTGTTTGGTGACAATGGCGGCCTGAAGAAGGTATGGCACGCCGGTCGCAAGATTAAAGGGGTGCCTTGGGATATTCCGGTGGTCGGTTTTGGCGGTCACACCGTCAACATCCTGCGTTTGTGGGAATCCCGCGCCTCCGAGTTTTTCGACTGGGACGTGTTCAACGCCGGTGGTTACATCGACTCCCAGGCTGAGAAAGCCCAGGCCGAGACCATTTCCAAGGTGCTGTATCCGAACGATGAGACCGATGCAGGTAAAGAGCTGCGTCTGATCCAGCAGTACTTCTTCTGTGCTTGCTCCATCAAGGACATCATGCGCCGCTACAAGCGGGTCCATGGTAGTGACTTCAGCAACTTTGCCGCGCAAATTGCCATTCAGCTCAACGATACTCACCCGACTGTCGCCATCCCGGAACTGATGCGTGTGCTGGTGGACGAAGAGGGGCTGAACTGGGATGCCGCCTGGGCCATCTGCTATCAGGTCTTCTCTTATACCAACCACACTCTGCTGCCGGAAGCGCTGGAGAAGTGGTCGGTCAGCCTGTTCGAGAAAGTACTGCCTCGCCATCTGGAAGTGATTTACGAGATCAACGCCCGCTTCCTGAACGAGCTGGTCGAGCCCAAGTGGTCGGGCAACGATGCCATCAAGGCCAAGCTCTCCATCATCGAAGAGGGTGATGTACGCAAGGTTCGCATGGGCAACCTGTGCGTGATCGGTTCGTCCAAAGTGAACGGTGTGGCCGAGATCCACTCCAAGCTGGTGAAGGAAGATCTCTTCCCCGAGTATGCCGAGCTGTGGCCGGAAAAGATGTGCAACGTGACCAACGGCGTGACCCCACGTCGCTGGCTGCTGGCGTGCAACCCGGAACTGGCTGGCCTCTACAACGAAGTAGTGGGCAAGGAGTGGCCGCTGCAACTGGACAAACTGCGTGGCGTGGTGAAATTTGCCGACGACAAGGCGTTCCAGCAGCAGTTCATGACCATCAAGCGTCATAACAAAGAGAAGCTGGTCAAGGTCATCAAAGACGAAACAGGTATTGATGTCAGTGCCGAGGCGATCTTTGACGTTCAGATCAAGCGTCTGCACGAGTACAAGCGCCAGCAGCTGAACCTCATTCACATCATGGCGCTCTATCGCCGCCTGCTGGCCAACCCGGACTATGACATGCACCCGCGCGTGTTTATCTTCGGCTCCAAAGCGGCGCCCGGTTACAAGCTGGCCAAAGACATCATCTATGCCATCAACAAGCTGGCGGATCGGGTCAATAACGACGCTCGTATCCAGGGCAAGCTGAAAGTGGTGTTCATGCCGAACTACCGCGTGAGTTTGGCCGAGAAGTTGATCCCGGCTGCAGATGTCTCCGAGCAGATCTCTACTGCAGGTTATGAAGCATCAGGTACCGGTAACATGAAGATGGCACTCAACGGTGCAATCACCATCGGGACGCTGGATGGAGCCAACATCGAGATCGCTGAAGAGGCGGGTGCCGAAAACTGTGCCATCTTCGGTCTGAACGTGGACGAAGTGAAGTCGCTGAAGGCGCGCGGTTACAACCCGTACGACTTCTACTATGCCAACTCCGAGCTCAAAGCCGTGCTGGACTGGTTTGATACCGACTACTTCACGCCTGGTCGTCCGGGTGAGCTGGCCTCCATCAAGCGCTCCTTGCTGGAAGGGGGAGACCCTTACCTGACCCTGGCGGACTTCCAGTCCTACTCGGATGCCCACAAGCTGATCGATACCTGGTATCGGGATCCGGCACTGTGGGCGAAGAAGGCCATCATCAACTCGGCCACCATGGGCAAGTTCAACTCCGACCGCTCCATTCAGGACTATGTGGATCGGATCTGGGATCTGAAGGCCTGCAACATCGGCTAATCGGATTCATAAATGAGAAAACCCCCGCAATGCGGGGGTTTTTGTTTATTGGGGGGAGCAGGATCAGAGGATGTCGCCAACGAAGTAGGCCAGCAGGGCGAGCAACACGGTAAAGACAACGTTCAGAGCCATCCCGGCTTTCATCATCTCCCTCTGGCGGATATGGCCACTGGCAAAGACGATGGCATTGGGCGGCGTGGCGACCGGCAGCATAAAAGCACAGGAGGCACCGATAGCGATCAACACCGACATCACCACAGGTGATACACCCAGCGCCTCGGCGACACCGGCAAACAGGGGAACCAACAGCGCGGCGGTGGCGGTGTTGGAAACCAGTTCGGTCAGGAATACCACGAAGGCGGCCAGCATAAGCAACACAACAAAAATATTGGCGTTGGAGAGTACGGCCGACAGATGGCTGGCCAGGAAGGCACTGGTACCAGTGGCCTTGAGAATGGCGCTCAGGGTCAGACCGCCGCCAAACAGCATCAGCACGCCCCAGTCGGTGTTCTGGTTGACGTCATCCCAGCTGGCGACACGGCTGACCACGATGGCAACGATGGCGCCCATGGCAATCAGGGTGTCGAGTTGCGGAATACCGCCAAAGGCGTTGGAGATGGGTTGTGAGCCGATCCAGAGCACAACGGTGGTCAGGAAGATTGCCAGCGTCACTTTACGCTCGCGTGTCCAGTTGATGGTGACATCCTGGATCTCGACGCGGTGGCTGAGACGCGGGCGGGTCACCAGATAGAGCAGGGCAATGCCGCAGGGCATCAGGATCAGCACGACTGGAACACCGAATTTCATCCAGTCAGTGAAGCCAATCCCCATCTGGGCGGCTGCGATGGCGTTGGGTGGGCTACCCACCAAGGTACCGATGCCGCCGATACTGGCGCTGTAGGCGATCCCCAGCAATACGAAGACGAAGGTGGCGCGCTCTTTTTTGCTATCGAGGCGTGCCAGCATACCGATCGCCAGTGGCAGCATCATGGCGGTGGTAGCGGTGTTGCTGATCCACATCGACATGGCGGCTGTGATGGTAAAGAGCAGGATGACGCCCCAACCCAGATGACCATTGGCCAGGTGCATCACCTTGCCTGCCATCAGGGTATCCAGTCCCTGTTTTGAGAGGGCTGCCGCGAGGGCGAAACCGCCAAAAAAGAGGAACAGGATCGGGTTGGCAAAATCGGTGAGGGATTTGCTCATGTCAAACACCCCGAGCACGGTAGCCAGCAGGGGTACCAGCAGCGCGGTGATGGTGACGTGCAGCGCTTCGGTCAGCCAGAGGATGGCGATAAAGACCAGAATGCCCAGCCCCTTGTTGACCATGGGGTCAAACGGGAGCAGGCGAGCATGGCACAAAGTAGCAAAACATCCAGGATGACGATCCCTGATTTGATGTCCAGCCAGCGAGATGGAGCAGAGGGTACAGCTGATGTGTGCATAATGTTCTCTCGGTTAATTTATGGTTGTTTTTGTGTTGCCGAGATTACATCCATTCAATTGTTTGAAACAGACTCACATGTTGAAAATCAGCCTCTACTCACATACTCATTGATAAAAATGAGGAAATGAACACATAAATAAAACATGTGCGAAATATAAATCAAACATCCATGAACTGTTCCAGCCATTGCTTGAACATGCTCTTGGGCAAGGAGCCATTTATCTGGTTCACCAGTTTTCCCTGTTTGAAGACCATCAAGGTGGGGATGCTGCGAATGGCGTAACGGGCGGCAATGGTGCTCTGCTGCTCGGTATCGACTTTGACAAAGCGTATCCGTGGTTCGAGCTCATGGGCAACATCATGAAATACCGGGGCAAACTGCTGGCAGGGGCCGCAAACTGGCCCAGAAATCGACCACGACCGGGATATCTGAGTTGATCAGGGTATCGAAGTTATCCACCTTCCCGAGGCAAGGGGTCTGGCTGAACAGGGGGGCCTTGCAGTGCCCGCATTTGGCGGATGTATCGATATGGGTAACGGGCAGGCGGTTCCTGGTGAAGCAGTGGCTACAATAAGTAGTGACAAATGACATAATTGGTTCCTTCTAGATCTGCTCTGACCGAGGATATGATGAGGGGCCAGAATGAAGCAATCACGAAACAATAGCGAAATATCAGAGCAATCACGGTAACACAGTGACCGGCGGGAGTGGATAATTCCCCCCAGGGTGCATTGCCTAACCGGATTATTCAGCGACCACCAGATGAGAGTCGAGACGGGATGAATAAAGGATCACGGAAAAACCGTGCCGTGCCAGGGCTGATCGTTGCCCTGCTGCTCGCCTTTTCGGGCTACTGCTGGCAGTCGCTCAGTCAGCAGCAACAGGCCCATGACCTGAACGAAGCCGCCGAGGTGGTGCTGAACCGGATCAACGTCGATACCGTCTATCTGCTTGGGCGGGAGCAGGCCAATGACAGCAATGTCCAGCAGCGCCTGGACCAGCTATCTATCACCCTTGACGGCTTTGTACGCAAGGTCAGAAGCGATCCCGAGCTGGTGCAAGACGAGCTCTCCCAGGCACTGCTTGAGGACATGGATTCCTATCTGATGGCGCTTGCCAAGCTCCATGCCATAGAGATGGCCATTGAGTATATCAATGCGCCCCTGCAGGCCCAGATTAAAAAGGTGCGCGAGATAAGCCTGTCAGACAGTGCGTTGCATCGAGATGTAGAGGAGCTGGCGCAGCTGAGCAACTATCTGCAGCGCAGTTGGGACAAGCGCGAACAGACTGCGCTCGGCCAGTTGCAGCAGCAGTTGCAATCCCGTTATGGCGACCTGCCAGATATCGCTACCCTGATCCGCCTGAGCAAGGACATGAGTCAGCAGGTGATGGCTTATCACACCTTGCGTTACCAGCTCATCGACATGCATGTGGTCGAGAGTCTGGAGCGCTGGAAGATCGACAAGCTGGATCGCGCCGCCTCTTTGATGAGCCGCTTCTATCTGATGGTACTGTGCGGAGCCTTGATTTGCTTCGTGCTGGTGGCCTTCACCCTGTGGCGCCGCAACCAGAAACTGAGCGAGCTGTCGCGTCAAACCGGCTTGCTAGCCCAGGCCAAGAGCGATTTTCTGGCCAATATGAGCCACGAGATCCGTACCCCCATGAATGCCATCATAGGTTTTAGCTCGCTGGCACTGCAGACCGAGCTGGATCAGCAACAACGGGACTATCTGGGCAAGATCAAATCCTCATCCGATACCTTGCTGCTGCTGATCAACGACATCCTTGATTTGACCAAGGTGGAGTCCGGCAAGCTGACGCTGGAGGAGATCGACTTCGATCTCAGCGAGCTGCTCGACTCAATGGCGGGGATGTTTGCCGATCTGGCGGAGCGTAAACATGTGGAGGTGATCATTCGCGCATCGCCAGAGGTGCCGGTCTTCTTGCGTGGGGATCCCCTGCGGCTGGGGCAAGTGCTGGTCAATCTGGTGAACAACGCCATCAAGTTTACCGAACGCGGTGAAGTCGACATTTCCATCGAGCTGGCCAACTCCCATCCAATGCGGATCCGCTTCAGTGTGCGCGATACCGGCATCGGCATTGCCGAAGAGAAGCAGAGCCAGCTGTTTCAGGCGTTTACCCAACTGGAGGCGGGCAATACCCGCAAATATGGCGGCTCGGGTCTGGGTCTCAATATCTCCCAGCGGCTGGTGGAGCTGATGGGGGGGCGGATCATTGTCCAGAGCAAGCCAGGCGTAGGCTCCCTGTTCCAGTTTGATATCCCGATGGCGCAGGCGGTCTACGGCGTGGCTGGACGGAAAGTTTTCTTCGAAAACCAGCCGCTGGTGATGGTGATGGATGACAACGAACTGGTGCTGGATCTGGCCCGGGACATCCTGACTCGCGCGGGAGTGCGGGTGCTGCCGGTTAACTCCCTTTCCCGTGCCCGTCAGTTGCTCCGTGAAGAGGGACAGAATCTGCGGTTGGCGATCCTCGACTGGCGCATGGGTCAGGAGGATGGGCTCGATCTGGCGCTGGAGATGTATCAGCACAGCCAGTGGCGGCGGATCCCCATCCTGATGATCAGTGCCTGGGCCAGAGAGGGGCTACACGCCAGGATGGACAGCATGGGGCTGACCCATTTTTTGCCCAAGCCGATGACTGAAAATGCCCTGCTGGCCAAAGTGGATGAGCTGCTCAACGGCAGCTCCTACGAGCTCAACCTGCGCAAGGCCGAGGCGCAGGGGGATCAGCAGCATTTCACATCCCTGTTGCAGGGTACCCGAGTGCTGTTGGCGGAAGATAACCGGGTCAATCAGCAGTTGATCGTCGAGTATCTGCGGCGGGTCGATGCGGTGGTGTGCGTGGTCAACAATGGTCGCGAGGCGGTGGAGCGGGTCGCCGAGCAGCCTTTTGACGTGATCCTGATGGACCTGCAGATGCCGGTGCTGGACGGGCTCGATGCCACCCGCCAGATCCGCAAGATGGTCGACAAGCACGATGTGCCCATCATTGCCCTCACCGCCAGCGCCATGCCCGGTGACAAGGAGCGTTGCTTGGGGGTGGGGATGAATGGTTACGTCACCAAGCCGGTGAGCAAGCTGGATCTTTACAACAACCTGCTGCAGTGGGTGAAGCCGCAAGGGGTGGAGCAGGCGGGGATCATGGAGGTGAAACCGCCGGATATGATGGGGATCCTCGGTCTGCAGGATGCCCTCAAGCGGCTGGACCAGGACAAGGAGGCATTGCAGATCCTGTTCAAGCTGTTCATGTCGGAGCACAAGGACGATCTGTGGGAGATCCGCTCCGCCCTGCGCCGTCAGCAACCCGAGGTGGCCAGCAAGTTGCTGCACACCCTCAAGGGGGTCTCGGCCAATATTTCGGCGGCCCGTCTGCAGCTGGTGGCCGGCGAACTGGAGTGGCGCCTGCGGCAAAACGAGGTGCTGAGCGAGGCGGATCTGGAGCAGTTACAGCAGGTGTTCAGTCAGACCCGGGAAGAGGTGTCACACTTCTTGTTGACCGGTGAGCAGTATGAAAATTCGTATAATCCCTATTCATCGGGGGATGATCGCATGTCACAGTGAATTAAATAGTAATTATTCTCAACCATTTCGGTTCGGGATATGATGAGCTTTCGTTCGAATCGCCTCCAGCCGGAGGCGATTGTTTTCATTCTTCTATTTCTGCGTGGCTTCTCTGATGGCCGCTCCTTGGAGCGGTCACGGGCAGAGAGCGCTAAAGGTTGGTGGTGTGAGCGTATTTTTACGATTGAGCTGGTTTTTCAAGGAGCAGTGGCCCCGTTATCTGGCAGCCATCTCCCTGCTGCTGATGGTGGCCCTGTTGACCGTGATTCCGCCCAAAGTGGTGGGCTGGGTGGTGGATGGCATCACCAAGGGCGGTCTCGACAATGGTACCCTGATGCGCTATCTGGCGGGGCTGTTTGGTCTGGGTGTGCTGATTTATCTGCTGCGCTACGTCTGGCGGGTGATGCTGTTCGGTGCCTCTTACCGTCTGGCCTATGTGTTGCGCAATCGCCTGTTCAGTCATTTCACCCGGATGAGCCCAGATTTTTATCAGCGCCACCGTACTGGCGATTTGATGGCCCATGCCACCAATGACATTCAGGCTGTGGAGATGACCGCTGGCGAAGGGGTGCTGACTCTGGTGGACTCCATCATGGTCGGGGTATTGGTGCTCTCCATCATGTGCAGCCAGTACTCCTGGCAGTTGACGCTGGTCTCCTTGCTGCCGCTGCCGGTGATGGCCTATTTCATGAACCGCTTCGGCACCCAGATCTACACCCAGTTCAAGGCAGCGCAGGGGGCCTTCTCCAAGCTCAACAACAAGACCCAGGAGGCCCTTTCCGGCGTGCGAGTATTGAAATCCTATGCGGTTGAATCGCTGGAAGATGAAGGCTTTGCCGAGCTGACCAAACAGGCGGGGGAGCGCAATATGGCGGTGGCCCGCATCGATGCCAAATTCGATCCGGTCATCTATCTCTGTATCGGTTGCTCCTACTTCCTCGCGGTGGCGGGGGGCAGTGTGCTGGTGCTGCGCGATGAGCTGACTCTGGGTGAGCTCACCAGCTTCACCATGTACCTCGGCCAGCTGATCTGGCCGATGTTTGCCATCGCCTGGCTGTTCAACATCATCGAGCGGGGTAGCGCCGCCTACTCCCGTATCGAAAGCCTGCTTGGGGAGCGCAGCGATATCGAAGAGCCCGCTCAGCCGGCGGTGTTTACCTCTGCCTTTCCTTTGCAGATCAAAGGGGTGAGCTATCAACTCGAGCCGCGCACCCTGCTTGCGGATATCGACGTTACCCTCAAGCAAGGGGGGATGCTCGGGGTGGTGGGGCGCACCGGGGCAGGCAAGAGTTCCCTGCTCAAGCTGCTGATGCGCCTTGCCAATCCGACTCACGGTTCGATTGCCATGGGGGGAGTACCGATTGAGCAGCTGTCGCTCGGTACTCTGCGTAGCCAGTTTGCCTATGTGCCGCAGGAGCCATTCCTGTTTTCCACCACCATCGCCGCCAATATTGCCCTCGGTAAACCCGATGCGAGCCGCGAGGAGGTCGAACGGGTGGCGCGCATTGCCTGTGTCCACGATGATATCGTGCGTTTCCCCAAGGGCTATGAAACCGAGGTCGGGGAGAAGGGGGTGACCCTCTCCGGCGGCCAGAAACAGCGGCTGGCCATTGCCCGCGCTTTGCTGCTGGAGGCGCCCATTCTGGTGCTCGATGATGCCCTCTCGGCGGTGGATGCCCACACCGAGCAGCAAATTCTGCACGCCCTGAAAGCCCATCGTCGCACTCTGATCCTGGTCAGTCATCGCATGACGGCGGTGGAGCAGGCCGACGAGATCCTGGTGCTGGAGCAGGGCGCCATCAGCGAGCGGGGCCATCACGGTACCCTGATGGCGCACAATGGCTGGTATGCAGATATGGTGCGTTACCAGCGTCTCGAAGAAGCGGTGGAGGAGAGCCTGTGAATCCGACTATTAAACGACTGCTCGCCTACTGCGCCCGCTATCCTCGCTGGCTGATCCAGGCGGGGATTTGCCTGCTGCTTGCCACCGGCGCCGAAGTGGCCGGGCCGCTGCTGATCAAGTTTTTTATCGATGACTATCTGGCGCCACGCAATATCGTGCTGCCCACCATTGCTTTGATTGCGGTGGGCTATCTGGGCTTGCAGGTGCTCTCGGCGGCGGGCTTCTATTTGCAATCCCTGCGCTTCAATCGCATTGCCCAGGCGGTGGTGCAAACTTTGCGCGAGCAGGTATTTGCTACCGCTATCCGCTTGCCAGCCCGCTACTTTGACAAGCATCGCTCCGGCTCGCTCATCTCCCGCATCACCAACGACACCGAGGCGATCATGAACCTCTATGTGCAGGTGATCGGCTTGCTGGTGCAAAAGGTGGTGCTGCTGTGCGGCATCCTCATCTCCATGGCGCTGCTGGATCTGCGGCTGATGCTGGTCTGCTCCCTGTTGCTGCCTGCGGTGGGCGGGGTGATGTGGCTCTACCAGAAGCTGAGCGTGCCGGTGGTGCGAGCAACCCGCAGTCTGCTCTCCGACATCAACAGCCGCCTCAACGAGTCGCTGCAGGGGATGCCGGTGATCCAGGCCATGGTGCAGGAGCGCCACTTTGCCAACGCCTTTGCCGAGGTGAACCAGCAGCACTGGGCGGCACGGATCAAGAGCCTCAAGATCAACGGCATCTTGCTGCGTCCGCTCATCGATCTCTTCTACATGATGGTGCTGATCGGCCTGTTGGCGCTGTTTGCCCACGAGGGGGGGAGCCACGCGGGAGCCATTCAGGTGGGGGTGCTCTACGCCTTTATCAGTTATCTGGGGCGGATGATCGAGCCGCTCATCGAGATGACCAACCAGCTCAACCAGCTGCAGCAGGCGATGGTGGCGGGGGAGCGGGTCTTTGCCCTGCTCGATGAAACCCGCGAAAGCACCGACGGCGAGCTGCGCCCGCTGGAAGGGCGGGTCAGTTTCGAGCGGGTGAGCTTCTCCTACGATGCTGAGCAGCCGGTGCTGCGGGAGGTCAGCTTTACCGCAAAACCGGGCCAGATGCTGGCGCTGGTGGGCCATACCGGCAGCGGCAAGTCCACCATCATCAGCCTGCTGATGGGCTTCTATCCGCTGGATCAGGGGCAGATCCGCTTCGATGATCACGCTCTGGATACCCTGTCGCTGGCGGCGGTGCGCCGCAGCATCGGGCTGGTACAGCAGGATCCCTTTATCTTCGTCGGCACCCTGGCCGAGAACCTGCGTCTTGGCCGCGCCGGAATAGATGAGGCGCGGCTCTGGCAGGCGCTGAGCGAGGTGCAACTGGCCGAGTTTGTGCGCAGCCTGCCACAGGGGATCAACACCCTGATGGAGGAGGGGGGCAAGAACCTTTCCGCCGGTCAGCGGCAACTGCTCTCCTTTGCCCGCGCGCTGGTGGGGGATCCGCGCATCCTCATTCTGGATGAAGCGACCGCCAGCGTGGACTCCCAGACCGAACTGGCCCTCTCTTCAGCGCTGGCGGCGGCACGGCGCGGCCGCACCACCATCGCCATCGCCCACCGCCTCTCGACCATCGTCGATGCGGACGAGATCCTGCTGCTCTCACGCGGTCAGGTGAGCGAGCGGGGCAGCCACAGCGAGCTGATGGCCCTCGGCGGTCACTATGCCCAGCTGTTCGAGATGCAAAGTCAGGGGGCCTGGCTGGAAGAGAAGCGCGCCTGAGCGGCACATTTGCTGTAACCTCAACATGAACGAAAAGAGGGAACCGATGCGGTTCCCTCTGTTTTTTTGCGTTGGACAAAAGGTCGTAACCGTGATCCCTGTGCTTGTCGAATGGCGCAGATGCAGGCAACATGTTGTTTACATTAACTCATCGGATCAGTTCGCATATGGATTTGCAACGCTTCAAAGCCAATCTGGCGCTTCGGCTGTTTGCCTGGCGCTACATTCCCGTCATCGGGTTTTGTGCCCCGATCATCGAAGAGATGAACGCCAAGGCGCTGCGCATTCGCATTCCCCTTGGCTGGCGTACCCGCAACCATCTGGGCAGCATGTATTTTGGTGCGCTGGCGACCGGCGCCGATCTGGTGGGCGGTCTGCTGGTGATGGAGAAGGGGCGGCAGCGGCGCAAGAAGGTGCACTTCGCCTTCAAGGATGTGCAGGGGGAGTTTTTGAAACGACCGGAGGGGGATGTGCAGTTCGACTGCGCAGCGGGGGAGGAGATTGACGCCATGATCGACGAGTCGCTGGCGAGCGGTCAGCGCATCAATCGCCCCATCCGGGTGGTGGCCACCTGTCCGTCATTGAACGGGGATGAGGCGATGGCGCGTTTTGTGCTGACCCTGTCGATCAAGGCCAGCTAGCGGGTTGCCGGAGAGTGGCTCCCCGAAACGGGTTTAGCCAATCTCCGGGCTGACACCCTCTTTCACCACGACCTTCATGCCGTTGAAGTTGACCACCTGTTCGGCCACGATCTTGCAGCGCTTGCGGGTCTCGACCTGACCGTCCACCTCGACCAGCCCTTCGGCAACGAGGGCTTTGGCGGCGCCGCCACAATCGGCCCACCCCTGATGTTTGATAAGATCACACAAGGCAACGAAGGGGTGACCTTCGAGCAGAAACGTCTCCATGGGAAATCCTCTAGATGGATGAATGCCGGATACAGCAGGGCGACTATTTTAGGCAGTTCGCTCAGGCAAAGAAAGGAAGAGGGGCCACTCGCTGCGAAAAAGTGGCTGATTGTCCTTTAGGTGGCGCTTTCGCAAGACCTGATGGAGAGGTGAGAGGGCCAATCGTGACGTATCGTGACGCACCTCGTCCCTGCTGGTGTGCCCACACTCTCCCCTGACTGTTAGGATCGGGCCACTCTCAATGGCCCAAGGAACTTTCCATGACACTCTCCCGCCTGCTGCTGGCATGCAGCGCCCTGACTCTGTGCGGTGTCGCGCAGGCCAGTACTCCGGTGCAGGTCTCGCTGCCCGGGGTCAATTTGCCCGCGTCCCATCAGGTGGAAGGAGCGCGCGCCTCGCTGCTCTACGGCAGGACCGGTCAGGTGAAGGGCATTGATCTGCCGATCTTCGCCCTCTCCGATGTGGATCAGTTCAGCGGTCTGCAGCTCGGAATTTTCCTCGGTGCTGGTCGGGTGCGTCACCAGTTTGGCGGGGTCGCTATCAACGCCATCAACTGGCACGAAGGGCAGGATACCGGCGTCAATCTGGGGCTGGTCAACCTGACCAACAATGTACAGGGGCTTAACTGGGGGGCGGTCAATATCGCCAAGGGCAATGCGCTGGCCAACGTTGGCTTCGTCAACTATGCCGAGCGTACCACCTTCCAGATTGGCTTTATCAATGCGACCAAGCACCTCGACGGCTTGCAGATCGGGCTGGCCAACTATGCCGCCAACGGCGTTTTCCCCATTCTGCCGCTGGTGAACTTCCAGAAATCGTTCTGATTGGGCGGTTCGCTTTGCGTTAAGGGCCTCTGCTGATTACCCTGTGCCTCTTGCAACTTGTGACAGGCGAACAGAGGTAATTGATGACGGCAGGGCAGATGAGTGCAATCGGGATCGGCTGGGATGTGCGTGGCTGGCAGGGCAGTGCCCAGGCGGTGGCCGTGGTGGGCTGGCAGGCCGACTCCAACCGCCTGCACTGGCTCGGGGTGTCGCCGCTGTTTCGTCTGAGCTCGCGGGTGGCGCCGGATCTGGCCGCCCTGTTGCGTCCGGCCCTGCAAAACGAGCTGACCCTGATGCAGATAGAAGCCTGCCCGCAACTGGCGCTCGGTATCGATGCGCCGCTCGCCTTTCCCCGCGCCTTGCGGGATCTGCTCAACGGCCAGCCACATAGCTGCGCCGTGCCCGAGCGGGAGATAGATAACCCCTACGCCTATCGTGACTGCGAGCGCTGGTTGTATCAGCAGTACGGCAAGAAGCCGCTGTCGGCTACCTTCGACCGGCTCGGCAACAACGCCACCCTGGCGCTCTCCATGTTGCCGCGACTCTCGGATCTGCAACTGGTGCCGACTGTTGCCCCGAAGGCCAGTCGTGCCGTGCTGGAGGTCTATCCGGCACTGGCCAAAGTGGGTGGCAAGGCCTCCCCGGCACGGCCCGAGCTGGCGGCGCTGCTGCCTGCGGACGTGCTGGTCGGCACCGATCGCTACGATGCGGCGCTCTGCGCCCTGATGGCGCTGCAATATGCCGCTGGTGGCAAGGTGACTGTGTTGCCTGAGCTGATTTCGCCACCCAGTGACATGCCGTGTGATGAGGGATGGGTCTATCACTTTGCCTCTCATGCTGTAGAGCACAATGGCATGTGATGGACGGTGATGCGGCGCATCATGGCGCCGCTCACCCTGTGGACGCGGGCCAAATGGCGCAAAAAACCTGTCTTTCGTCAGGAAATTGCCTGTTCATCCCGCGCCAAGGTGGCGCATCGTTATCTTCATCCGATATATTGCCCACCTTGCTGATCCTTTGCTGTGGTATTCCCGATGAAATCCGTTCTCTCTATTCAGTCCCACGTGGTCTTTGGTTGTGCCGGCAACAGCGCGGCCGTCTTCCCCATGCGCCGCCTCGGCATGGATGTATGGCCCATCAACACGGTGCAGTTTTCCAACCACACCCAATATGCCCAGGGGTGGCAGGGGATGGCGATGCCGGCGGGTCATATCAGTGCGCTGGTGAAAGGATTGGGCAATATCGAGGTGTTGAGCCAGTGTGACGCCGTGCTGAGCGGCTACCTTGGCTCCGCCGAGCAGGGGGACGAGATCCTGACCGTGGTCAACGCCGTCAAGGAGGCCAACCCGGATGCCATCTACTTCTGCGACCCCGTGATGGGTCACCCGGAGAAGGGGTGTATCGTCGCTCCTGGCGTCACCCGTTTCCTGACCGAGCAGGCGCTGCCGGTGGCCGACATGATGGCCCCCAACCTGCTGGAGCTGGAGACCCTCTGCGATACCCATCTGGCTGATCTGGATCAGACCCGCGCGGCTGCCCATCAGCTGCTGGCCCGCGGCGTCAAGCTGGTGCTGGTCAAGCATCTCGGTCGTGCGGCGCAGGACTCCAGCCGCTTCGAGATGCTGCTGGCCACCCCGCAAGGGGATTACCTGATTGCCCGTCCGCTTTATGACTTTGCCCGCCAGCCGGTAGGGGTTGGCGATCTTATCAGCGCCCTGATGCTGGCCAATTTACTGGCCGGTCACGATGCGGTCAGCGCGTTCGAGCGCACCAACGCCTCGGTGGATGCGGTGCTGCAGGAGACCTGGCGCCAGCAGGCTTACGAGCTGCAACTCATCGCCGCGCAAGATGCCTTCGCCCTGCCAGAGGTTGCAGTGCGAGCGGTGAAACTCCCCTGAGTCAACGCGGACTTTCGTCTATCCCGACAAGGGGGTGGGATGCAGATGAAAAAGGCTTGCCAATGGGCAAGCCTTTTTACTGTTTGCCTATTTAGTGCGGCAAGCAATCAGATGCGGGGATGGCGGAGGCGATAACGCTCAGCCATGGCATTGGCCGCTACCACGGCGGCGTAGACATCCTGTTCACTCACTGTCATCGGCATGTTGCCCATGGTATCGAGGGGATCGCAGGCCAGCTGCGCCACCTTGCGCCACTCGCTTTCATCAAAGTGGGTGAGCCCCAACTCTTGCAGTGTCATGGGCAGGCCTGCACAGTCGATGATGCGAAACACCTCATCAAGTTCATGTTGCGGGGCGCGCTCAAGCACAAGTTGGGTCAGCAGGCCGAAGACCACCTTCTCGCCATGCTGGGCACGATGGAGCTCCGGGATCAGTGACATGCCGTTGTTGACGGCATGAGCGGCGGCCAGTCCACCGGCTTCGGCGCCGACCCCGCTGAGGTAGATGGTGGCCTCGATAACCTGCTCCAACGCCGGAGTCGAGACATGGTGGCGTATCGCATCCATGGCCAGCTCGATGTTCTCACCAAGCAGCTCGTAACAGAGCTGTGCCAGGCCAAGGCCAGTGCGTGAAGGACGCTTGCCGACCAGATTGAGCCCGTCCGCCCGATAGCAGGCGCGCGCCTCGAAATAGGTGGCCAGGGCATCGCCGACGCCTGCGGAAAAGAAGCGGGGAGGGGCGGCGGCAATGATGGCAGTGTCAGCCAGCACCACGTCCGGATTTTGCGGCAGGAACAGATAGCGCTCAAATTCCCCCGCCTGGTTGTAGATCACCGCCAGTGCCGTGCAGGGGGCATCTGTGGAGGCAATCGTCGGGAACAGCACAACCGGACGGCGCAGATAGAAGGCCACGGCCTTGGCGACATCCAGCGTCTTGCCGCCGCCGATCCCGACAATCACGTTCGTACCATATTGCTCTGCAAGGTGGGTCAGGCGGTGGATCTCTTGTTCGGTACATTCGTAGCGAAACTTGTCGACCACTCCCCTGAGGCCTGCCTGCAGGAGCCCCGCCAAAGCTTCTTCCCGTACCCGCTCCAGAATGAACTCATCGCTGATGAGCAACGCATAGTCACCAAAATCTTTAACGTGCTCATGGAGTTGCGGGAGAAGGTGTTGACCGATGATGAACTTTTTGGGGGAGGTAACTGTACGGGGCAAAGTGGGCATCCATTATTCCTCAAGGCAGTGAACAACATAGATTTGATTATCAAATGGGTCTCTCACGATACGCCTGATGAGGCAATAGATGAAGAAGAAAAGGGGGGCGTTTTAATCATTAATTAATCTTTCTGTTTGTTTGGTTGTATTTTGGGGCGAGCAATTGGCGGTGTTGAGGCATATAGGAGCAATGGCCGTATCGTGGCAATCCGTCGCAAGCCATATTGCTATAGCAAACAGTCACGCTGGAAACAAGCAGGGCCGCTTGGTGCGGCCCTGCTGTATTTGGATAAGGGATAGGGGATGGTCAGAGCGGTTTGTAGAAGATGACAGTCGCAGCAAGGGTGCCATCTGCGTTGCGTGCAAAGCGCGGGATCTGGCCCGCCTCCAGATAGCCGAGTTGACGATAGAGGTGGGAGGCCACATCACCGGCGCGAGTATCCAGCACCAGCAGCGAACGGCCCGAGGCATGGGCGCCTTGTTCCATTGCCTGCATCAGCGCACGACCGACACCTTTGCCTCTCGCCGTTTGCAGTACCATCAGTTTTTCCACTTCGGCCCGGTGGTGACCGTTGGCCTTGCCACAGAGCGCGAGCTGAACCGCTCCCACTAGCTGTTGTTGCTCAAGGGCCAGCCACAGCTTTCGGTGACCTGCTGCCAGATCCGCTTCAACTCCTTGCCAGTAGCGGGCAGATTCCTCCTTGATCAGCGGTGGTAAAAAACCGACCGAGGCGCCGCTATCGACACAATCTTGCAGCAGGATGATGAGCGCGCTTTGGTAGGTTGCTGCGCTATTAACTTCCACAATGTCCATCTGACATCCTTATCGTTGCGTTGTTATGTGGCTGATTGCCACCGCTGGTTAATTTGAGGTGGGTACTTATGCTCGCCGCGAGTACGGCATGTCAGCGGATCAGCCCCTGCTCAACCAGCCAGGTAAACAGCAAGCGGGAGACGGGGGAGAGTTCATCGAGGTGAGAGCTGTCGAGCCAGCGCAGCTCGGCAATTTCTGCCGAGGCGATTGGGGTGCCGCTCGCTTCGCCGGTGTAACAGCGCAGTCTCACCTCGACTCCTGCCGGTTTGCCATCGGCCTGGGCGCAGAACTCGCAGGCAAAGTGCAGGGTATCGGGCTGCAGGGTGACGGCCAGCTCCTCCTCAATCTCGCGGATTAGCGCCGCCTCGTCGCTCTCACCCGGTTCCCGCTTGCCGCCAGGGATGTAATAGATCGCCTTGCCGTGGGAGCGGGCGCAGAGCAGTTGCTGATCTTTAAAGGTGAGCCAGGCGAGTTTGTCGATCATTGAGTAGCATCCTCTGGTTGTGTGGTGTGTATTGTCTGCATGTACCGGGTGTACAGGGTGCGGTAGGAGCGAGCCTCCTGCGCATCGGGAGAGAGTCCCAACTGATCTGCCAGCGCGAGCAGTTGCTGGCGAAACGCCGGGAGGCGTTCCTCGTCATCGGTCATGATGGCGAGCTCGGCAAAATCCCCGATCTCGGCCAGATGATCCAGGGTGACGTGAAATGGGCCAATGAAATAGATGCTGCGCCTTTTGGTGATCTCGAGTATTTGCCGGTAGTTCATGGTTAAGAGCATGCTGACGGCCTTGTCCGCATCATTGATATTGACTGCCTCGCAGCGATCCTTCTCGGGCCCCTTGACGATCCAGAGCTGGATGCCGGAGGGCTGCATGGTGCGGATAGCCAGACTTTTGCCAGCTTGGGCAAGGGCATCGTCTGGGGTGTCGAAGTAGCGATCCTGCTCCAGATTATCCTCCAGCATGATCTCCGGATTGAGGGCGAGCAGTGCCTTGAGGAAGGCGGGGCGATCCGTCAGCTGATATTTGAACTCGACTTCGAAGCGGCCCTGAAAGTGCGCCAGTGACATCAAGAAGATCCCTCTGTGAGCCTGTGTGGCAGGCAGCCTAACAAAGATGAAGTTGAGTCCCAAGGGGAAAGAGGGGATAGGCCGGAAACGCACTGTTTCCAGCGCGGTGACCGCGTAGCTGAATGAGTGCGCAAGGGATGTCTCGCTACAGCCTTTTCAGCCCTAAAAAAGCGGGCTGGCGCACACCGCCGCAGGGCCGGACTGGGCGAAGGCGGGGGCCTTGTGGTTTAATCTTGCCACTTTAGCGGTAGTGGGCGACAAGCCTGCTACCTTGCGTTGGCAAGATGCAGGTGAGCAAGATGCAAGTGACAGCAGAGAGCAAGTTTATCGGACTCGGGGTAGCGGGCAATTTTGCCGGTCATCTGGAGCAGGCGGGTGAAGCGTCGGATTTCGTGGCGGTCGTGGTGCGCGATACCACCGCGCCCAAGGCGCTGTTCCCCTTCTTCGTGCCGGGCCATCCGGGTCAGCTCGGGGTGTTCCCGCTGAGCAATAACGCCATCTTCCTGCCGGAAGCGGCGGTCAGCGGTGACGAGAAGGTGCAGATTGAGCCGGAAGTGGCCCTCTGGTGCGAGCTGGAGTATGCCGACAAGCAGGTGGTGGCGATCCATCCCCGTGTCTTTGGCGCCTATAACGACTGCTCCATCCGTCGTCCCAACGCCAAGAAGATCAGCGAGAAGAAGAACTGGGGCGAAGAGAGCAAGGGGTTGGCGGCCAATCTGCTGCCGCTCTCCGGTTTTGCCGCCGGTTGCGAGCTCGATGACTATCGCATCGCCTGCTATCTGGAGCGCGATGGCGAGCTGCACGCTTACGGGGTAGACAGCGCCGCCATCGACTACAGCTACTTCCACGGCAAGCTGCTCGACTGGGCCATCGACAAGTTCAACCATCAACAGGATGAAGGTCCGGCGGAGCACATTCAGGGGCTGCTGGCGCAGGCGGGGCATCCTCCCCATGCGCTCATCAGCATCGGTGCTACCCGTTATACCCCGTTTGGCGAGACCCACTTCCTCAAACCGGGCGACACCTCTTGCGTAGTGGTCTACCCGGGCAGCCGTTATAGCGAAGCGGAGATCCGCGAGGCGATCCGCAGCCGCAACTTTGGCGCTGATATGTCGGTGCTGCTGCAGGCGGTACAGGCTCGCTAATCAACCACAGTCTGCCCTGCTCCAGCCGGGCAGACTGCTCAGGTTTGTTGCTGAAGGTTTGCTTGAATGGACGGCCAAATAGATCGCTCGGCTTACGTTATCCAGTGGCTTGCTTTAGTATTCCCCATTTTTCAGGGGGTACAGCCCGGTCATGCTTGAGCTAAAAACGATAGCCTTGTTTCTGATTACGGCTTTTTTCGAGATCCTTGGCTGTTATTTACCATATCTCTGGTTGACTCAGGGTCGCAGCATCTGGTTACTGATCCCCGCAGGATTGAGTCTCATGCTGTTTGCCTGGCTACTATCGTTGCATCCTACCGCTGCAGGGCGTGTCTATGCGGCATATGGGGGTGTGTATATCTTCGTCGCCATCTTCTGGCTTTGGTTAGTGGATGGTATTCGGCCGAGTATGTGGGATCTTGTTGGTTCGTTCATTGCGCTGATTGGAATGGCCATCATCATGTTCGCTCCTCGTAATGGGTAACGAATGCGAACAACGCTGAAGGTTAGTCATGTTAAAAAGTGGATAAACAACCATGCAGATTGCACACGCAAACGGGGATGATTATCAAACCCTCATCGATCTGTGAGAGGCCTCGGTGCGGGCGACCCACCACTTCCTGCCCGAGTCCGAGATCCTTGCGCTTAAACCGCTTATTCTGGAGCACTACTTCGATGCGGTGACACTGCACAGTGCCCGCACAGAAGAGGGGCAGATTACGGGTTTTAGCGGAGTGCACGAGGGCAAGCTGGAGATGCTGTTTGTGGCTCCCGAGGCGCGCGGTAGTGGCGTGGGGCGTTTGCTGGTGGCCCATGCCATCACGCAGGGCGGCGCGACGCAGGTTGACGTCAACGAGCAGAACGAACAGGCGGTGGGCTTCTATCTGAAGATGGGATTCACCGTGACGGGTCGTTCGCCGCTGGATGGTCAGGGCAAGCCCTATCCGCTGCTGCATATGGCGCTGGCGCCGACCTGATCGTGCCTGATGAGGCGCAGTACCCATAAACCAACGGGGGATGGCATCAGCCATCCCCCGTTTTTTTGAGCGTGTTTGTTACTTGCTGGCGACCTTGTTCACCACCTTGATCAGCCGATAGCGCAGGGAGGGGGCATCGGCCGGCACATCGGTGAGCTGCTCCTTGCTGACAGTGAGCTGGTAGCGATAGCCATGCTCGAACTGGAAACCTTCGATATTCTGGTAGAACAGCGTCCAGGGCTGCTGCTCATCACTGCGAACCTGCATGCACTGCATTGGGCCAACTCCGACGCAATCGACCAACTGGCTGTTGATATAGAGGGTCTCCCCCTGTGACGATACGGGGGCGCTCTGGCAGGCGGTCAGCAGCAAGGCTGCGCTGATAAACAGTGGTTTCATAATGGACTCCTTAACGCGAAAGGAGGCATTAGAGCGGCAAACAAAAAGGCGGTCAATGACCGCCTTTGTAACAAACCATATCAGCGCAGTGGTTAGCGCTGCTCGAGTGGAGTGAACTCGCGCAGCGGGTGGCCTACGTAGAGCTGGCGTGGGCGACCGATCTTGCTGTCCGGGTCTGAGTGGAACTCGTTCCAGTGCGCAATCCAGCCGATGGTGCGGGAGATGGCGAAGATCACGGTGAACATGCTCATCGGGATGCCGATCGCCTTCATGATGATGCCGGAGTAGAAGTCTACGTTCGGGTAGAGTTTCTTCTCGACGAAGTAGGGGTCGGAGAGCGCAATGCGCTCCAGCTCCATGGCCACGTCCAGCAGCGGATCCTTGATCTGCAGCTCGGTCAGTACTTCGTGGCAAGTTTCGCGCATCACGGTGGCACGGGGGTCGTGGTTCTTGTAGACGCGGTGACCGAAGCCCATCAGACGGAACGGATCATTCTTGTCCTTGGCCTTGGCGATGTACTCGGGGATGCGATCCACCGAGCCGATCTCTTCCAGCATGCGCAGGCAGGCTTCGTTGGCACCACCGTGGGCCGGTCCCCACAGGGAGGCGATCCCCGCGGCGATACAGGCGAACGGGTTGGCACCGGAGGATCCAGCCAGACGAACGGTGGAGGTGGAGGCGTTCTGCTCGTGATCCGCATGGAGGGTAAAGATACGATCCATGGCGCGTTCAACGATGGGGTTGACCTTGTACTCTTCGGTCGGCACGCCAAACATCATGTGCAGGAAGTTACCGGCATAGGAGAGGGCGTTACGCGGCTGCATGAACGGCTGGCCAATGGAGTACTTGTAACACATGGCGGCCAGAGTCGGCATCTTGGAGAGCAGACGGAAGGCACAGATCTCGCGATGCTGCTCGTTGTTGATGTCGAGGGCATCGTGATAGAAGGCGGAGAGGGCGCTCACCACACCGCACATGATGGCCATGGGGTGGGAGTCGCGACGGAAGCCGCGGAAGAAGAAGGCGATCTGCTCGTGCACCATGGTGTGGCGGGTGACCAGGCGTTCGAATTCGGCATATTGGGCCTTGGTCGGCGCTTCGCCATACAGCAGGATATAGCAGACTTCCAGATAGGTGGCCTGGGTGGCCAACTGGGCGATAGGGTAACCACGGTGCAGCAAGACACCCTGATCCCCGTCAATGTAGGTAATGGCAGATTTGCAAGAACCGGTGGCCATAAAACCGGGGTCAAAGGTGAAATACCCCTGTGATCCCAATTTTCTGACATCGATGACATCCGGGCCGATGGTGCCGGAGAGGATCGGCAGTTCGACCGGATCTTTTCCGGGCAGGTGTAGGGTGGCTATCTTATCAGCCATAGCACGTCTCCTTTGCTCTTTATAATTTGGTTCCAGTCCTACTCTATTACGACTTTTATGACGCTGGCAAAGGTTGTTACCCATACCGAAGTGGCTGGAGCGCCTTATTTGAAACAGAGTTCCTTATCAATGTCAATTTTGCTGAAACCCCATTAATGGCATTAATGAAATGTTAAATTAAATATGCGATCGAGTTTGCGGTTTTGTGTTTTCTTTGTAGCTAATTGATTGTCTTCGGTTAAGGCCGCCGATATACTGCGCCACGTGGGTCATGGCTGCGGGTGTTTGAAACGCTTTGGCAAAGCCTGATGTGAAAACGAAAACTCGCGTTTTGGCTTTTTCAGAGTGTTTTGGTAACAAAAAACCAACAATCACCATTCCGTGCCCTCAAGTGTGAGTTAAAACAATAACTAACGTGCTCAATGGAGCTGAGTGGGCAAGCGTGAAAAACAAACAGAGACCGGTCAACCTCGACCTACAGACGATCAGCTTTCCTGTCACTGCCATTGCATCCATCCTGCACCGTGTTTCAGGGGTCATTACCTTTGTTGCACTGGGCATCTTGCTGTGGATGCTTGGTACTTCACTCGCCTCTCCCGAAGGGTTTGAAACCGTGGTTGCCATCATGGACAACTTCCTGGTCAAACTCGTGCTGTGGGGGATCCTGACTGCGCTGGCATACCACATTGTGGGCGGCTTGCGTCATCTGGTCATGGATATGGGCTATTGGGAAGAGCTGGAATCCGGCAATCAGAGCGCCCGCGTGGCCTTCGTGATCACCGCGATCCTGGCTGTATTGGCGGGAGTGCTTGTATGGTAACCAATTCTGCAACCTTCGGGCGCAGCGGCGTTCACGATTACATCCTGATCCGCGCCACCGCCCTCATCATGACCTGTTATGTCCTCTATCTGGTGGGCTTTGTCGCGTTCAACGACATCACCTACGAGGTGTGGGCAGGCTTCTTCGCCAAAATATTCACCAAGGTATTCACCCTGTTGACCCTGCTCTGCGTACTGATCCACGCCTGGATTGGTCTGTGGCAGGTGCTGACTGACTATATCAAGCCGGTAGGGCTGCGCGGGGCGCTGCAATTTGCCCTGGTCGTGGTGCTGTTTGTCTATCTGATGACGGGTTTCGTCGTGCTGTGGGGTGTGTAAGGTGACTATTCCAACTCGTGAATTTGATGCGGTGGTGATTGGTGCCGGTGGTGCCGGTATGCGCGCCGCGCTGCAGATTGCCCAGTCCGGCAAGAGCTGCGCTCTGTTGTCCAAGGTTTTTCCAACCCGTTCTCACACTGTTTCCGCTCAGGGCGGGATCACGGTTGCGCTGGGCAATGCCCATGATGACAACTGGCAGTGGCATATGTATGACACGGTAAAAGGTTCCGATTACATCGGTGATCAGGAAGCCATCGAGTACATGTGCAAAACTGGCCCCGAAGCCATCTATGAGCTGGAGAACATGGGCTTGCCCTTCTCCCGTTTCGACAACGGCACTGTCTACCAGCGTCCGTTTGGCGGTCAATCCAAGAATTTCGGTGGCGAGCAGGCTGCCCGTACTGCGGCTGCTGCCGACCGTACCGGCCACGCCCTGCTGCACACCCTCTATCAGCAGAACGTCAAGAACAAGACCACCGTCTTCTCGGAGTGGTATGCGCTGGATCTGGTGAAAAACCAGGATGGCCATGTGGTGGGTTGTACTGCCATCGACATGGAGAGCGGTGAAGTGGTCTACTTCAAGGCCAAGGCCACCGTGCTGGCCACTGGCGGCGCCGGTCGCATCTACCAGTCCACCACCAACGCCCACATCAACACCGGTGACGGCGTCGGCATGGCGCTGCGCGCCGGGGTCGGCGTGCAGGACATGGAGATGTGGCAGTTCCACCCGACCGGCATCGCCGGGGCAGGGGTGCTGGTAACCGAGGGATGTCGCGGTGAAGGCGGTTATCTGCTCAATAAAGATGGCGAGCGCTTCATGGAGCGTTATGCCCCCAACGCCAAGGATCTGGCCGGTCGCGACGTGGTGGCCCGCTCCATCATGATCGAGATCCGCGAAGGGCGTGGCTGCGACGGTCCCTGGGGCCCGCACATCAAACTCAAGCTGGATCACCTCGGTAAAGAGGTGCTTGAATCCCGTCTGCCGGGCATCTGCGAGCTCTCTCGCACCTTCGCCCACGTGGATCCGGTCAAAGAGCCGATCCCGATCATCCCGACCTGCCACTACATGATGGGCGGCGTGCCGACCAACGTGAATGGCCAGTGCCTGACCCAGGACAAGAACGGCAACGACGTGCCGGTGGTCGGTCTGTTTGCGGTGGGCGAGATTGCCTGCGTCTCGGTGCACGGCGCCAACCGTCTGGGCGGCAACTCCCTGCTGGATCTGGTGGTGTTCGGCCGCGCTGCTGGTATGCATCTGGTCAACACTCTGGGCGAGATGGAGCACGGCCGCGATGCCTCCGAGTCGGATCTGGATGCCGCATTGGCCCGCTTCAACCGCTGGGAAAATTGCCGTGACGGTGAAGACCCGGTGCAGATCCGCAAAGACCTGCAGCGCTGCATGCAGAACAACTTCTCCGTATTCCGCGAAGGTGCGGCGATGGCAGAAGGGTTGGCCGAGCTCAAGGTTATCCGCGAACGCCTCAAGTCAGCCCGTCTGGATGACACCTCCAAAGAGTTCAACACCCAGCGCATCGAGTGCCTGGAGCTGGACAACCTGATGGAGACGGCGTTTGCCACGGCGGTTGCCGCCAACTTCCGTACCGAGAGTCGCGGTGCTCACTGCCGCTTCGACTTCCCGGATCGCGACGATGAGAACTGGCTGTGCCACAGCCTCTATCATCCGGACACCGAGTCCATGACCCGTCGCGCTGTCAACATGTCACCCAAGACCCGTGAGGCGTTCCCGCCCAAGGTCCGGACTTACTGATTGCGGAGCCAGCCCTATGAACGTCACATTCTCTGTCTACAGATACAATCCGGATGTTGATAACGTCCCCCATATGAAGGAATATCGTCTTGATATTCCTGAAGGTTCCGACATGATGGTGCTCGACGCACTGATCCAGTTGAAAGAGCTGGATCCCACGCTCGCCTTCCGCCGCTCTTGCCGCGAAGGGGTCTGTGGATCAGACGGTCTCAACATGAATGGCAAGAACGGTCTTGCCTGTATCACCCCGCTCTCCGACCTGCTGAAGAAGGGCAATAACGTCGTTATCCGCCCCTTGCCCGGCCTGCCGGTGATCCGTGATCTGGTGATCGACATGACCCAGTTCTACACCCAGTGGGAGAAGGTCAAACCCTTCCTCATCAATGAAGACAAATTGCCGCCCGTGCGTGAGCACCTGCAATCCCCCGAAGAGCGCGCCAAGCTGGATGGCCTGTACGAGTGCATTCTCTGTGCCTGCTGCTCCACTTCGTGCCCCTCCTTCTGGTGGAACCCCGACAAGTTCATCGGTCCGGCCGGGCTGCTTGCCGCCTATCGCTGGCTGGCTGACAGCCGCGACACCGCGACCACCGAACGATTGGGGAATCTGGACGACGCATTCAGCGTGTTCCGCTGCCATGGCATCATGAACTGCGTGAACGTCTGTCCGAAAGGCTTGAACCCGACCAAGGCGATTGGCCAGATCAAGTCGATGTTGCTCAATCGGGCTGTTTAGTATCAGGGCCGGCCACGTGCTGGCCCGACCTCTGGATAGCCATCCCACCCGTGGCAGGATGGCTATTTGACCCCTACAAGCTGCGCAGCAGTAACAAGAAGTACAAGGGATAGAAATGCATAACGGCGTGATGAAGGCCTGGTTGGAGTCATCTCACCTGGCTGGTGCGAATGCAAGCTATATCGAGGATTTGTACGAATCCTTCCTGGAAAATCCTGACTCCGTGTCCGACGAGTGGCGCAGCCTGTTTAGCGAGCTGCCCCAGGTCAATGGCCATGCGGTTGAACAACCCCACTCCCAGGTCCGCGATTATTTCCGTCGTCTGGCCAAGGATCCCTCTCGCTACAGTGCCCCCGTCTCCGATCCGCAAGTGGATGCCAAGCAGGTGCGGGTATTGCAGCTGATCAACGCCTTCCGTTTCCGTGGTCACCAGAATGCCAATCTGGACCCGCTGGGCCTGTGGCAGCGTGAAACCGTTGCCGAACTGGATCCCGCGTTCCACAACCTGCAGGGCGCAGACATGGAGGCCACCTTCAATGTGGGCTCCTACGCCATCGGTCGCGAGACCATGGTGCTCTCCGACCTCTACGCCTCGCTGAAGAAGACCTATTGCGGCTCCATCGGCGCCGACTACATGCACCTCACCTCCACGGAAGAGAAGCGCTGGCTGCAACAGCGTCTCGAGTCCATTGAAGGGAAGGGGAGCTACACCCTCGAAGAGAAGACCCGTTTCCTCGAGAGCCTTACCGCCGCCGAAGGGTTGGAGAAATATCTGGGCGCCAAGTTCCCAGGAGCCAAGCGCTTCTCGCTGGAAGGTGGCGACGCCATGATCCCCATGCTCAAGGAGCTGATCCGTCGCGCCGGTGAGCAGGGCTGCAAAGAGGCCGTTATCGGTATGGCCCACCGCGGTCGCCTCAACGTGCTGATCAACGTGCTGGGCAAGCGCGCTCAGGATCTGTTCGACGAGTTTGCTGGCAAGCATGGCGAATCTTGGGGTACCGGTGATGTGAAGTACCACATGGGCTTCTCCTCCGACTTCGCCACCCCGGGTGGCAACGTCCACCTGGCGCTGGCGTTCAACCCCTCTCACCTCGAGATCGTCAACCCTGTGGTCATCGGCTCGGTCCGTGCCCGTATGGATCGTCGTGGTGACAAGGATGGTTCCAGTGTGCTGCCCATCACCATTCACGGTGACTCGGCCATGGCCGGTCAGGGCGTGGTGGCCGAGACCTTCAACATGTCCCAGACCCGTGCCTATGGTGTCGGCGGGACGGTGCGCATCGTCATCAACAACCAGGTTGGTTTCACCACCTCCTATATCCGTGACCTGCGTTCCACCGAATATTGCACCGACATCGCCAAGGCGGTGCAGGCGCCGGTGCTGCACGTCAACGGGGATGATCCGGAAGCCGTGGTGCTGGTGACCCAGATTGCACTGGATTACCGCAACACCTTCAAACGCGACGTGGTGATCGAGCTGGTCTGCTACCGTCGTCACGGTCACAACGAAGCGGACGAGCCGAGCGCGACCCAGCCGCTGATGTACCAGAAGATCAAGCAGCACCCGACCCCGCGCAAGATCTACGCCGATCAGCTGGTGGCCGAGGGGAGCCTCGCCCAGGAGCGGGCGACCGAACTGGTCAACGAGTATCGCGAAGCGCTGGATCGCGGCGAGCGGGTGAGCAAGGAGTGGCGGCCGATGGAGCTGCACTCCGTCGACTGGACCCCTTATCTGGGCCACGACTGGAACATGGCCTATGAGAGTGCCGTGCCGATGGATCACCTCAAGAGCCTCGGCGAGCGGGTGAGCCAGTATCCGGCGACCCACGTGCTGCAGCGTCAGGTCGAGAAGATTTACGAAGACCGCCGTCTGATGGCCGCAGGCGAGAAGCTGGTGGATTGGGGCTTTGCCGAGACCCTGGCCTATGCCACTCTGGTGGACAAGGGGTCCCGTCTCCGCTTTACCGGTGAAGACTCCGGCCGTGGCACCTTCTTCCACCGCCACGCCGTACTCCACAGCCAGACCGATGCCAGCACCTACACCCCGCTGTGCAACCTGCATGATGAGCAGGGCCCGTTCGAGGTGTATGACTCTGTGCTGACCGAGAACGCGGTACTTGCCTTTGAATATGGTTACGCCAGCGCCGAGCCGGCTGGCCTCACCATCTGGGAAGCCCAGTTCGGCGATTTCGCCAACTGTGCCCAGGTAGTGGTGGATCAGTTCCTCTCCTCCGGTGAGCAGAAGTGGGGCCGGATGTGCGGCCTGACCATGTTGCTGCCGCACGGTTACGAGGGGCAGGGCCCGGAGCACTCCTCCGCTCGTCTGGAGCGTTATTTGCAGATGTGCGCCCAGCACAACATGCAGGTGTGCGTGCCCTCTACCCCGGCGCAGGTGTTCCATATGCTGCGTCGTCAGGTGGTACGTCCGATGCGCCGTCCGCTCATCGTCATGACGCCCAAATCCCTGCTGCGCCATCCGCTGGCGGTGAGCAAGCTCGAAGAGCTGGCGGAAGGTACTTTCCAGAACGCCATTGGCGAGATCGATGCGCTGGATCCGAAAGCAGTCAAGCGGGTGGTCTTCTGCTCCGGCAAGGTCTATTACGACCTGCTCGAAGCCCGTCGCAAGGCGGAACAGAAGGATGTGGCGATCGTGCGGATCGAACAGCTCTACCCCTTCCCGGAAGAGGAAGTGCGCGCCATTCTGGCCGATTACAGCCACGTCACCGATTTTGTCTGGTGTCAGGAAGAGCCGCAAAACCAGGGCGCCTGGTACTGCACCCGTCACAACTACGATGACGTGTTGCCGACCGGAGCCACCCTGCGTTATGCCGGTCGCCCGGCGTCCGCCTCGCCGGCGGTTGGTTACATGTCCGTCCACGCCAAGCAGCAGAAAGCCTTGGTGGAAGATGCCCTTACTCTGGCCTAAGCCCTGAACAAGAAGTAACAAGGAACTGATTAGATGACTATCGAGATCAAGGTACCGGACCTGCCGGAATCAGTGGCGGATGCCACCATTGCCACCTGGCACAAGAAGCCGGGTGATCTGGTCGCCCGTGATGAAGTGCTGGTCGACATCGAAACCGACAAGGTGGTGCTGGAAGTGCCGGCACCGCAAGCCGGTGTGCTGGGGGATATTCTGCAAGGGGAAGGGGCGACTGTGTTGTCCCGTCAACTGATTGCCATCCTCACCGCCGCCCCGGTGGCCGGTGAAGAGACCAAAGAGAAACCCGCTGAAGCGGTGGCCGATGATGGTGCCGATGGCTTGAGCCCCTCGGTGCGCCGCCTGATTGGTGAGCACGACATCGACGTGACCAAGCTGACCGGTACCGGCAAGGGTGGTCGCATCACCAAGGATGATGTGGAAGCCTACATCAAGGCGCTGAGCAAGCCTGCCGCAGCCGCTCCGGTAGCTGCTGCCCCGGTCGCGCCGGTTGCCGCGCTGGCCGGTCGCAGCGAGAAGCGGGTGCCGATGACCCGTCTGCGCAAGCGCATCGCCGAGCGTCTGCTGGAAGCGAAAAACACCACCGCCATGCTGACCACCTTCAACGAGGTCAACATGAAGCCCATCATGGATCTGCGCAAGCAGTACGGCGAGATCTTCGAGAAGAAGCACGGCATCAAGCTCGGCTTCATGTCCTTCTACGTGAAGGCGGTAGTGGAGTCCCTCAAGCGCTATCCGGAAGTGAACGCCGGGCTGGATGGTGACGACATCGTCTACCACAACTACTTCGACGTCAGCATCGCCGTCTCCACCCCTCGTGGTCTGGTGACGCCGGTACTGCGCGACTGCGACAACATGAGCCTGGCCGACATCGAGAAGGCCATCAAGGATCTGGCCGGCAAGGGCCGCGACGGCAAACTGACCGTGGATGAGCTGACTGGCGGCAACTTCACCATCACCAACGGTGGTGTGTTCGGCTCCCTGATGTCCACCCCGATCATCAACCCGCCCCAGAGTGCCATTCTGGGCATGCACAAGATCCAGGATCGCCCGATGGCCGTTGACGGCAAGGTCGAGATCCTGCCGATGATGTACCTGGCCCTCTCCTACGATCACCGTCTCATCGACGGGCGCGAATCGGTAGGCTTCCTGGTCTCCGTCAAGGAGCTGCTGGAAGATCCGACCCGCCTGCTGCTGGACGTCTGAGCAACCAACTGAAAGATAACGAGGGGCCCCCGAGGCCCCCACTCACAGGGGATTGAGAAACACGAGCCCCGGACGGAAATACCTACAACACGGATAGAGCATCTATGAATCTTCATGAATATCAGGCAAAACAGCTGTTTGCCGAGTATGGCCTGCCGGTCTCCGAAGGTTATGCCTGTGCTACCCCGCAGGAAGCGGCCGAAGCGGCCGACAAGATTGGCGGCAATACCTGGGTGGTGAAATGTCAGGTACACGCCGGTGGTCGCGGTAAAGCGGGCGGTGTGAAAGTGGCCAAGAGCAAGGACGAGATCCGCGCCTTCGCCCAGAACTGGCTGGGCAAGAATCTGGTGACCTACCAGACTGACGCCAACGGCCAGCCGGTCACCAAGATCCTGGTTGAATCCTGCACCGACATCGCCAAAGAGCTCTACCTGGGCGCCGTGGTTGACCGTGGCTCCCGTCGCGTGGTCTTCATGGCCTCTACCGAAGGTGGCGTGGACATCGAGAAGATCGCCCACGAAACCCCCCATCTGATCCACAAGGCCACCCTGGATCCGCTGGTTGGCCCGCAGCCCTATCAGGCGCGCGAGCTGGCCTTCAAGCTGGGTCTGGTCGGCGATCAGATCAAACAGTTCACCAAGATCTTCATGGGTCTGGGCCAGATGTTCCTCGACTGCGACTTCGCGCTGCTGGAGATCAACCCGCTGGTGATCACCGCGCAGGGCAACCTGCACTGCCTGGATGGCAAGATCAACATCGACGCCAACGCGCTGTACCGTCAGCCCAAGCTGCGCGAGATGCACGACCCGTCACAGGATGACCCCCGCGAAGCGCACGCCGCCCAGTGGGAACTCAACTATGTGGCCCTCGATGGCAACATCGGCTGCATGGTCAACGGCGCAGGTCTGGCCATGGGCACCATGGATATCGTCAACCTGCACGGCGGCAAGCCGGCCAACTTCCTTGACGTCGGCGGCGGCGCCACCAAGGAGCGCGTAACCGAGGCGTTCAAGATCATCCTCTCCGACAGCAACGTCAAGGCGGTGCTGGTCAACATCTTTGGCGGCATCGTGCGCTGCGACATGATCGCGGAAGGCATTATCGGTGCGGTCAAGGAAGTGGGGGTCAAGGTGCCCGTCGTGGTCCGTCTGGAAGGCAACAACGCCGAGCTGGGTGGTATCAAGCTGGCCGAGAGCGGCCTCAACATCATTGCGGCCAAGAGTCTGACCGATGCCGCGCAGCAAGTCGTCAAAGCAGCGGAGGCCAACTGATGAGCGTACTGATCAACAAGGACACCCGAGTCATCTGCCAGGGCTTTACCGGCGGTCAGGGGACTTTCCACTCCGAGCAGGCGCTCTCCTACGGCACCCAGCTGGTCGGCGGCGTCTCCCCGGGCAAGGGCGGCACCACCCATCTGGGCCTGCCGGTGTTCAACACCGTCCGTGACGCAGTCGAAGCGACCGGCGCCACCGCCACCGTCATCTATGTGCCGGCACCGTTCTGCAAGGACGCGATCCTGGAAGCGATCGATGCGGGCATCAAGCTCATCGTCACCATCACCGAAGGCATCCCGACGCTGGATATGCTGGACGTCAAAGTGAAGCTGCAAGAGACCGGCGTGCGGATGATCGGCCCCAACTGCCCGGGCGTGATCACTCCGGGTGAGTGCAAGATCGGCATCATGCCGGGCCACATTCACAAGCCGGGCAAGGTGGGCATCGTCTCCCGCTCCGGCACCCTGACCTACGAAGCGGTCAAGCAGACCACTGACGAGGGCTTTGGCCAGTCCACCTGTGTCGGTATCGGTGGCGACCCTATCCCGGGCTCCAACTTTATCGACATTCTGGAGATGTTCCAGAACGACCCGCAGACCGAAGCGATCGTGATGATCGGCGAGATCGGCGGCAACGCCGAGGAAGACGCGGCCGCCTATATCAAGGCCCACGTCACCAAGCCGGTGGTCTCCTATATCGCCGGTGTTACCGCGCCTCCCGGCAAGCGGATGGGCCACGCTGGCGCCATCATCTCCGGTGGCAAGGGTACCGCCGCCGAGAAGTTTGCCGCGCTGGAAGATGCTGGCGTGAAAACCGTCCGCTCCCTGGCCGATATCGGCAAGGCTTTGCGTGAAGTGACCGGCTGGTAATTCCTTATCGCCCGTTATCTCTAATAAAAAGCCGCCCAATGGGCGGCTTTTTATTTAGGTTACTATCTTTTAGGTGATTTATATTTTATTTCGATAATGCTCTGTAATAGAAGAGACTGGTTCAGGTAAACCTCTTTGAGCCCAGTATTCATCGCTGGTAAGGTCAAGAATCGATCTTGCTACACCATTTAACCCCCACTTTGGTATTTTTTCTCCGGGATACTCATCTTGTTCCATACTATTTATAATAGGAAGGCATCTATTAATTCGTTGTTCGAAGTCGGCTAAACTTCCAGAGTACTTTCTGACTTCCGATAAAATAGAACTAACATCATGCTCAGCGATCTCCCGATTGGGGAAGTATTTATTCATAAGCGCTAAGAAACTATCAATATTAAGACTTGTTGTCTCATTAACAATGATCTGATTTTGGTATTGAAGTTTCATATTCTTTATATCATCAAATTGCTCATCAGCTAATTCTATCAAAGCACTAAGACGATTTAATTTTCTTTTGAATTCTTTTGGAACATCATCATTCTTTTTGTAGAGTAATTTATGACTTATGGCAGCCCATGAGTGCATCAAAATTGTCCTAACTTGGATCTCGACTTTAAGTCCTTCTAGACCTCGGTAATTTGGAGCTTGCAACCACTCTTCTTTTAGTCTAATCACATAATGATTAGAGGCATAGCCAAACTGGTTATCACTTAACTCATTAGATTTATTTGAATAAGAAAGAACAATAAACTGTTCATGTATTATTTTATCTATTGAAGACAAATCTTCGTTATAATAGCAGATTACTCTTACACCCGCGATATCCTCTACCTGTTCTAATGGGTTGTTATATGACTTTCTTTCTATTTTATCTATGAATGATTGCTCATCCTTCACCCTATTTTCGACATCGAAGGATGATATTTTTTCTCATCAAGAAACTGAACTAAAGCTTGCTTCACATTGTTTGCAAGCCTTTCATATTTTGGCTTTACTTCTCTAAATAATTGTGCGAGGTCTGTCATGCTTACGATTCTCATAAAACACATGGATGAGCATAGATTTGAAGGTTACATTATTGCAGCATAATATAATTGTCAAAAATACCTTATTAAACCAGTAGATTTGAATAGCGAAGTGTATTCTGACGATCGGGAGACAGTATGCCACAGCCTTCGCCAGCGGCCAGAATCGAGTAACCCTAGATTGTTACGCTGTTGCAACCAAGTTGGTTAATGCTGTTGCGCTGGTGAATCAATCTTGCCGCCGCTTGGGGCCGCCAGCTGGCCATGCTGGTTGCCAATGCCTCTCCGATTTGGGTTAAAGGGCCAAGCCGAACGCGGATTAGCTCCCGCTTATTGACCCTTGCGAAGCGTTCCTCGTAATCCGTTCTGGCTATCACGCCGCCCCATAAAAATGCCGACCCAAAGGTCGGCATGTTGCTGTTACAAGGCACTGGTCTGGCTGCATACGCTCAGATCGCCGCTGACCAGATGCTCACCCTCGCCATATCACCTGAACCCTATTGGCTAAAGACCGTCTGCCCGCGAAAGACGGTGCGGGTGACCTGGGTATCGGCGATCTGCTCCGGTTTGCCGGCGGCGACCAGTTGGTAGAGATCCCGATCCAGCACGATAAAGTCGGCCGATTTGCCCGCTTTGATGGAGCCGCTGACGGCCTGCTGGCGCACCGCGCGGGCGCCGTTGATGGTGTAGGCATCGAGCATCTGATCGAGGGTGATGCGCTGGCTCGCCCTAAAGTCATCGCCGCTCTGGGGAGCGTGGTTAACCCCGGCGGCCATATTGGCGAAGGGGCGCGGATCGCGGCTGTCGACCGGCGCATCGCTGCCGGCCACCAGAATGGCTCCCGCCTTGCGCGAGCTGGCCACCGGATAGAGCGCCTGCTTGAGATACCCCTTGGGATCGTACATCGCCTCGTGCAGGGATTGCCCCTTGCGGGTCGGCTGGATAAAGGGGGTGACCAGCATGTCATATTCGGGCTGGGGGTTGGTCCAGGCGTAGGTGAAGGTGAGGTAGAGGCCAAGCTGGCCGAGCCGCTGCTGATCGTCCGGATGCACCACCTGCAGATGGGCGAGGGTGTGGGGAGTGCCGTGATCGCCGTTGCTGGCGCGGGCTGCCTCCAGCGCATCGAGGGCCATGCGGGTAGTGCGATCGCCGATGCTGTGCATATGGATGCTAAAGCCCGCCTTGTCGAGCGCCCCCACATAGCGGTTCAGATCGGCGGCGCGGTAGTTGACCAGCCCCTTGCTGCCGGCATCCTCGCTGTTGGCGGTGATGGTGACCTGTTCGCCACCCTGATCCGCGGCGAGGTGGGGGATCTGGTAGTTGGTCAGCATGCCGGCGTTGGGCAGGAAGGGGGGCGTGCTGAAAGGATCCCCCTCCAGCACCCCGTCGAGGAAGATCTTGACCGCATCGGCCTTGATCAGCGGGTCGCCGGCGAACTGGTCGCGCACCCGGTTGGCCTTGGCCAGATGGCCGCCGATATCGAGCTTGCCGCTGTAGTCATCCTCGTGAAAACAGGTGGCGGCGGTGACCCGCATATTGAGCAGCCCCTTCTCTTCCATCTCCCGCAGGCGATCGCGGATAAAGTCGGTGGCGCAGGCATCCTGAATGCTGGTGATGCCACGCGAGGCCATCAGGGTCGAGATGGCGGGCAGGATCTGGCGATACTGGTTCGCCGCCTGCTCGTCATGGGCGCTGAGCAGGCCACTGTCGGGGGAGGGGATGGCGCTGCGGGCCCCTTCGCGAATGACGCCGCTATCGAGATCCACATAGGGTTTGAAGGGGGCAAAGAGGCCGCCCGGCGCCAGGGTGGCGGCGGTGAAGCCCACCTGTTTGCCGCTCTTATCGGTCGCCAGCGCCAGTGCCCGCGAGTTGTAGGCGCTGGCGTGGCCATCGACCCCGGCCAGTACCACCGGGTTGTCGGGAGCGGCGGCATCGAGGGCCGCCAGCACGGTTTTATAGGCGGCGGTGGGGGCGTTGCCCTCGTAGGGAGACCACTGGTTGATCACCAGCCAGTCGCCAGCCTTGGGGGCGTAGCGGGGCAGGCAGCTCTTCACCTTGGCCGCCAGCTCGCCGAGATCGACCGGCTTGCCGTCGAGATCGCACATATCGAGCGCCACCGTGCCCAGCAGGTGGATATGGTTGTCGTGCAGCCCCGGCAGCACCATCTTGCCCTGCAAGTCGACCACCTGGGTGTCGGGGGTGCTGAGTGCCTCGGCCCCCTGCCGGTTGCCCACATAGAGAAACTGGCCGCCGCTCACCACCATGGCCTCTGCCACATGCCGTTGACCATCCTGAGTGTGGATCTTGCCGTTGAGATAAAGAGTGCGTGCGGCGGTGGGCGGCTGTCCCTGCTGGCAACCCGCCAGCGTGGCGGCCAGCAGCGGGGCGAGCAGCAAAAAAGTGCGGGAACGGGCGGGGTGTGGTGCCTTGCAATCCATGCGGTGATCTCCTTGAGGGTCGGGTTGAGTGCAGTGTTTACTGCACATTACGCGATCTCTTTATGGCTGCCCGGTCAAAAAATGCCAGCAATTGCTGCAAATATTTAACGTTTTGTTTACTATGTCACATCAGTCGGCGGCGAGCGGGGCGCAGTGCCCGCTTTGCTGAGGTAGCAAGATCTACCACCAGAGCGCCTTGCCGATGGGCCAACAACAGGGAGGAGTGATGTCAGAGGAGTCAGTGACCGAGGGGCCGTTACCCCAAGGGATTGCCATGCGCCGCCAACCCAAGCAGCAGCGCAGTCAGGCGGTGGCCAGCCGCATCGAGGAGGCGACCCTGAGCCTGTTGCAGGAGCAGGGCTTTGCAGCCCTTAACACCAATGCCATCGCCGATCGGGCAGGGGTGGGGATCAAGTCGCTCTACCACCTCTATCCCAACAAGGAGGCGATCATCGGCCGTCTTGCCATGGGGTGGCTGGCGGCGGTCTGCGAAGCGCAGCAGGCGATCCGCATTCAGGCGACCAGCTGGCCAGAGGCACTGGTGCTGCTCGACGAGGCACTGGAGGCGCTGGAGCGCCGCTTTGTCGGCTATGGCGCCCTCTGGCATGCGATGGATCTTATCCCCGAGCTGCATGCGCTGGAGCAGCAGCACGAGCGAGGCCAGATTGACTTCTGGTCATCCCTGCTGCGCGATTTTGGCTGCCGCTGGCCCGAGCCCGAGCTCACGACGCTGGTGCGCTACTTCTATCGTACCGCCGATGTCACCAAGCAGTGCACCCGGAGCGATGGGGATCTCGGCCAGCAGATGTGGTTGCTGCACCGCCACTGGAGCGAGCAGCTGATCGCCGCCGCCATTGCTGAGCCCGACCCCGAGCGGGTGTGGCAGGCAAGGCCAGCGTTGCTGCTGGGGACGGAAGTACCGGCGGCCGACAAGTGGCGGCGATAAACCGCGTGCAAGCCTAAGGGGCTGGCGCTCTTTGCCCTGATCGGCGTGGCTTTTCGGCGTGGTTCTCTCTGGCGCGATACCCCAGCAAGGCGGCGCTTTTTCAGGCTGATTGTTGTGCTAGTGAAATAATGTTTCTTGATTGTGTTTCGCTGGTGAAGCAGTGCTATTGGCGGCTGGTTGGGCACCGTGTGTGCCGCGCCTTGTCTATGTATTCCGATCTGGGTGATGCAGCGCGGAGCTGATCGCCGACGGCGCCAATAGCAAAGCGCCGACCCTTGGGTCGGCGCTTTGCTTGTTGCAGTCAGGCGGGGCTAAACCGTGCGGGATTGGCATTACCGCGCTTACTTGTCTGCCTTGCCAGCGGCATCGGCAAGTTTGGCTAGCTGTTTGTCATACCAGGCCACCGGACGGTTCTCATCTTCCGCCCGCTCCTTGCGCCGGATGGCGTTGCGCACCGCCATGGCGCCCAACCAGCGAAAGGGTTCGGGCGGAAAATAGCCGCGCGGGCCGCTGACCAGCGCGCAGTCGCGCCACGGCTTGTCCGCTTCCCGCACTTCATCGCGCACCAACGCTGCCAGGATCTGGCCGCCCATCCAGCTTTGCGCCACTCCGTTGCCGGAGTAGCCGAGGCCATAGACGATATTGGGCTGCCCTCGCCAGTGGCCGAAGAAGGGGAGGCCATCTACCGAGCGGTCGGAGGCGCCGCACCAGCTGGCGGCGATGGGCACCTCTTTGAGTGCCGGAAAGAAGCGGCGCAGGGTGCGGGTGAGGGGGGCAAGATAACGGCTCGGCGCATCAAACTCGGCCAGATGGTGGTTGGCAAAGGCGAAGGTGTTGCCCCCCTTGCCCAGCATCAGCCGCCCTTGCGGGGTGGAGCGGTAGTAATGCACAAAGGTGCGGCCATCCACCACGCTGCGGCCGTGCTCAAGCTGCTGGGCGGCCAGTGCATCCGGCGCGGGGTCGGTTATCACCATATCGGAGGAGACCAGCACGATACTGCGGCGAAACTCACGAAAGTGCTGCATCATGGCGCTGTTGAGGGCCAGCACCACCTTGCGGGCACGCACCTCGCCCTGTGGCGTTTGCACCCGCGCAGGCTGGCCCGCCTCAAGGCGCTGCATGGGAGAGTGCTCATAGACCTCGACCCCCAGTTCCCGCGCCACCCGCAGCAGGCCGCGCACCAGCAGTGCCGGTTGCACCGAACCCGCGTGGGGGCTGTAGAGCCCCTCCAGATGAACGTGGGAACCGCTCTGGCTCGCCAGTTCATCCTCTTCAATCGCCTGCCACTGGTTAAGGTCTGCGCGCTGTAGCTCCCGCAATACCGGCTCCATCAGGCCGCGCTGGGCCTCGCTGGTGGCTGTGTAGCAGGTGCCCTCGACCCTCAGCTCTGCCTCTATGTTGTGCTGTTCGCAGAAGTGGGCGATCTCGTGTACCGCCTGCTCGGATCTTTGCACCAGCCAGGCGGCCTGCTGCTCGCCAAACAGGCGCCTTAACGTCAAATACTTCGCCGACCAGGTGAGCAAACAGCCGCCGTTGCGCCCGGAGGCGCCGCTGCCGCAGCGATCTTTTTCCAGCACCATGATGCGCAAGTGTGGCTCGGCCTGTTTAAGGGCGATGGCGCTCCACAGCCCGGTAAAGCCGCCACCGACGATGCAGACATCGGCCTCGTGGTGGCCGTGAAGTGGCGTGGGGGGCGCGGGCTGTTCGGCGGCGAGTGCTTCGGCCAGCCAGAAGGGGAGAGTGGACATGATGACTCCTCGATAAGGTTATGGGTGGCGCCAGCGCTGGGTGCGATCCAGCAAGGCGCGGCTCAAAAAGAGCTGGAGCAGCTTGACGGTGGCGGCGGCCAGCAGGATCAGGGTGGCCATGGCGGCGGCGGCAGCGGTATCGCCGGAATCCTCCATGTTCAGCACGGCGATGGAGGCGAGCACGCTGTCGCTCGAATAGAGGAAGATCACCGCCGAGGTGGTGGTCATGGCGTTGACGAACAGATAGATAAAGATCTCCAAGAGCGCTGGCAGGGAGGCGGGCAGGGTGACCCGCCAGAACGCCTTCCAGAGCGGAATGCGCAATGAGATGGCCACCAGCTCCAGCTCTTTGGGCAGTTGCTTGAGGCTGGTTAGCGCCGTCATATGGCCCACGGTGTAGTAGTGGATGACGCAAGAGAGCACCATCAGTGGCAGGGTGCCGTAGAGGCCGCCAAAGAGCGGATTGCCGTTGAAAAAGAAGATGTAACCCAGCCCCAGCACCATGCCGGGTACCGCCAGCGACAGCATGGCGAGCAGATGCAGCAGTTGGCGCAGCGGCGCGAAGTGGCGTCCCTTCTCCTGCGCCCAGGCCAGCACCATCACCAGCACGGTGCCGATAAGTGCGGTATAGAGGCCCAGCTGCAAGGTGTTGGTAAAGGGCTGCCAGCCATAGACACTGTTGCTGTCAAAGGCGTAGTGATCCAGCGTCAGAGCGAGGTTGTAAGGCCAGAACTGTACCAGCGAGCCGTAAACCGCCATGCCCACCAGTGCCAGAAACAGCAGGGCCCAGAGCGTGCACCAGCCGAGCGCCAGCAGATCCCGCAGCCGATGGGGCTTGGGCCGATAGGGCACCGCCTTGGTGCTGTTCTGCTCCTGCATCTTGCTGCGCACTCTGTGCTCCAGGGCAAAGCTCAAGAGCGCTGGCAGCAGCAGGGTGACGCTGGCCACTGCGCCCAGCGAGAAGTTCTGCATCCCGATCACCTGCCGGTAGATATCGGTGGCCAGCACGCTGTACTGGCCGCCAATCACCTTGGCCACCCCGAAGTCGCAGATGGTGAGGGTGAAGACGGCGATGGCGGCGCTGAGCAGGCCATAACGGGCGGTAGGCAGGGTGACAGTGACAAAGGTGCGCCAGCCGCTGCTGCCCAGCACCCGGGAGGCTTCATAGAGGCGGGCATCGCTCTGACCGAGCGCCGTGATAAGGATCATCAGGGCGTGGGGGAAGCACCAGAAGCCAAGACCGATGACGATGCCGATGGGGCCGTAGATGCTCTCGCCGCCGAGCAGCCCCTTGGCGATCCCCTGATTGCCAAACCAGTAGACCAGACTGATGGCGGGCAACAGGGAGGGCATCAACAGCGGGATCAAACCGATGAGGCGAAACAGGGGCTTGCCCGGCATGCAGGTGCGGGTGAGGGCATAGGCGTAGCCAAAGGCGATGGTCACCACCAGCGCGGTGATCAGCACCCCGAGCCAGAGGGTGTTGCCTATGGTGCGCCCCAGATGAGGGGAGTCGAAGTAGGCGCTGAAGTTGGCAAGGCCCACCCAGAGGCCGTTCTCATCCTGCAGACTCTTTTGCAGCATGGTGAGCAGTGGCAGCAACAGACCGCCGGTGAGCAGGGCGATGCCGAGTGCAAGCAGGAACAGTTGTAGCAGCTGATCCCGGCTCCAGCCGCGACAGAGCCGCTGCCAGCGAGAGTCTTGGCGGGCTGTCACTGGTGGCAGCAGGGAGGAGGTCGCGAAGGGGGCTGTCATGGGCGCTCTCCTTCAAACAGCTGCATCGCTCCGGCGGGCCAGTGCAGCGAGCAGCGCATGCCGCTGCGCCAGCCACCCTGTTCGTGGCGGGGTAGCTCGTGGGTCGGGCGCTCCACCAAAATTTGCTGCGGGCCCAGGTAGGTGTCGGCGGTGCAGATCAGGCGCTGGGCGGCGCCGAGAAACTCCACCTGATCGATGGTTGCTTCAACGCCATGTTGACCAAGATACGGCTCGCTCGGCGCGCTTAGCGTGATCGCCTCGGGGCGGATCGCCACCTGCAATTTGCTGCCGGCAGCGGCCTGGTTGGCAAGTGTCAGCGGTTGTTCGTTGAGGCGCACCTGAGTGGGGCTCAGCACCAGCGTCTCGAGGAAGTTCATGGTGCCGACGAAGCTTGCCACAAAGAGGCTGGCAGGCTGGTGGTAGATCTCCTGCGGGGTGCCCACCTGCACGATGCGGCCGCCCTCCATCACCACGATGCGATCGGCCATGGTCAGCGCCTCTTCCTGATCGTGGGTCACCATGATGGTGGTGATGCCAAGGCGCTGCTGCAGGGCGCGGATCTCGCTGCGAAGATGGGTGCGCACCAGCGCATCCAGCGCGCTGAGCGGTTCGTCCAGCAGCAGCAGGCCGGGGGAGAGGGCGAGCGCCCGGGCCAGAGCCACCCGTTGCTGCTGGCCGCCGGAGATCTGGCTCGGGTATTTGTGGGACTGGGCCGTGAGATCCACCAGCCCCAGCCAGTGGTCCACCCGCTCCTTGATGAGATCCCGCGCCAACCCCTGATTCTCAAGGCCGAAGGCGATGTTCTGGGCCACCGTCAGGTTGGGGAAGAGGGCGTAGGACTGAAACACGATGCCAAAATCGCGCTGCTGGGGCGGCAGGCGGGAGATATTGCGCCCTCCTTGCCAGATCTCGCCGTTGTCCGGCAGATCCAAGCCGGCGATGGCTCTGAGCAGGGTAGTTTTGCCGCAGCCGGAGGGGCCGAGAAAGCAGATAAACTCCCCCGGCTCAATGGTCAGAGAGATCCCTTTAAGGGCCTGAAAAGCACCGAACTGCTTGTTGAGATGTTGAATGTCCAGATAGGGCTGGGTCATGGTTCGACTCGCTACTGATTTGGTATATACCAGTTTGCGGGTGAAGTGTGACGGTCAGGTGATCGGGGGATGACAGCTTGATGACAGTCAAATGAGATCGGGTCGCCAACAAGTGGCTGGGCCCTGTGTGGATGGGCGAAGCGTCGCTAATTGAAGGCAATACAAACTCGGGAAGTTAAAACCAAAAAGCGAAGGCCAACAGCTGTTGGCCTTCGACTGGCAGTTTATTGGCTGCGGTGTGTCTGGCGTGAACAAACCGCCGCCCTTCACGCTTACTGTTTGGCTTCGGTCTTGCCGTCGAAGCTGGCGCTCCACTGGGCCAAGATGGCGTTACGCTCGCGGGCTGCCCAGCTAAAGTCGTTGTCGATCATCTGGCCTTTGATATCCGCCGGATAGCCCGCTCTCGGTTGGGCTACATCGGGGATGGCGACCACGGCGAACGACTTGTTGTAGAGGGCGTTGGCCTGTTCGGTGGCGGCAAAGTCGAGCAGCTGTTTGGCGGCTTCCAGCTTGGGGGTGCCCTTGATGATGGCGGCAGCTTCCATATCCCAGCCCGACCCCTCTTTCGGGAACACCACCTCGATGGGGGCACCCTTGGCTTTGAGGCTGGTAGCCGGGAAGTCGAAGGAGATACCGATCACCGTTTCACCGCTGGCGGCCAGCTTGCAGGGGGCTGAGCCCGAGTGGGTGTAACGGTCGATGTTCTGGTGCAGGCCGTTCATGAATTGCCAGCCCTGCTTCTCACCCATGGTCTGCAGCCAGCCAGCGACGCTCAGGTAACCGGTGCCGGAGGAGCTGGGGTTGGGCATGATCACCTTGCCCTTGTAGATGGGTTTGGTGAGGTCGGCCCAGCTGGTGGGGGCCGGGATCCCCTGTTTCTCCGCCTCTACTTTGTTGAAGCAGATGGCGCTGAAGAAGGCGTCCAGACCGATCCAGTGCGGCTCAGCCTTGCTGTCGCGAAAGCGGCTGTCGAGCTTATCCAGCCCTTTCGGTGCATAGGCATTGAGCATCTGCTGCTGATCGAGCTGCATCAGGCTGGTGGCGGCCAGTCCCCATACCACATCCGCTTTGGGCTGGGCTTTTTCTGCCAGCAAGCGGGCAGTGACTACGCCGGTGGAGTCACGCACCCACTTGATGTTGATATCCGGATGCTGGCGCTCGAACGCGGTTTTCAGCTCGCTGAGCTGCTCCGGTTCGAAGGCGGTATAGACGGTGAGATCGGTTGCGGCCAGTGCCGGGGCGGTCATGGCAGCCAGCACGGCGGCGGCCAGCAGATGGGTTCCCTGTTTCATCCTCTTCTCCAGTTAAATTGGTTTGGTATAAACCAGATTGGTCGAGAGAGAGGCTAGGGGATCTTTATGACGTGACCGTGACAGCCCCGTGACGTTTTGCCGTTCCTGATTTATCCGTGACTAATCCTGGGTATCCACCTCGATCTCCAGGCTGTCGTGGCGCCAGTACTCCAGATCGAAGTCGAGCACCCGTCCGTGCTGATCGAAGTTGAGCCGCTCGAGGCGCAGGGCGGGTAGGCCGGCGGTGGCTCCCAGCGCCTTGGCCACTTCGTCCGGCAGGGCTGTCGGGAAGAAGCGCACCTGCATGCGGGCGTAGTGAAGATCGTAATGGGCCTGGTAGATCTCGGTCAGACTGCCGTTGAGATCCAGTGCCAGCAGGCCGGGCACCCGCTCAGGCAGGCAGTGGTTCTCGCAGTAGCAGATGGCACGCCCGTTGGCGTAGCGCAGCCGTTTTAGCAGAAACAGGCTGTCGAACGGCTTGAGCTGCAGTTGCGCCATCAACGCGGGCGGTACCGCCTGGCGGCTTTTCTCCAGCAGCTCGGTGTGCGGTTCTCCCCCTTGCTCCCGCACTATCTGGTGAAAGTTGGAGGTGCGTCTGGGGTTCAAGCGAAAGCGCGGCGGGGTGACGAACCAGCCGCGGCGATCCTCCCGATAGATAAGGCCGTTCGCCTCCAGCTGCACCAGTGCCTCGCGGATGGTGACCCTTGTGGTGCCATAGAGTTCCCCCAGCAGTCGCTCGGAGGGGAGCTTGTCGTTGGGGGCCAGACCCCCCGCCAGGATCTGGTTGGCGAGGGCATCCTTGATCTGCAGGTATTGCGGTTTGCTCATGAAAATCCCTGGTTTTGCAATAAGTTGGGCAATGGGCTGGGCACAGGGCAGGTCATCTGCCCGGTCGTTACACGGCAACATCAATATGCGTTGGTAGATACCAGAATCGCCCCTGTTGTTCAGGCTTCCTAGATTATCGCGATCCCGGCGCTGAAAATGAATTTTTTGTTGCACGTAGCGCCACCCCTTTGACCTTGGCGGGGCAGTTACCCACAATGCGCTCATTCTGGTATATACCAAAAGGAGCAAAGTCATGACCCATATTCCTGCGGCCCCTGCCGCCGTCGATTACCTGCTGCTGACCCCGGGCCCCCTCTCGACCACCGCGACTGTGCGTGCCGCCATGCTGCAAGACAGCTGCACCTGGGATGCGGACTACAACCAGGGCGTGGTGGAGCCCATCCGCCGCGAGCTGGTGCGCCTCGCCACCGGCCCGGAATATCAAAGTGACTACAGCGCCGTGCTGCTGCAGGGGAGTGGCAGCTATGTGGTGGAGAGTGTGCTGGGCTCGGCGATCGGCGTCGATGAGTGTCTGCTGATCATCAACAACGGCGCCTACGGTGCCCGCATGGGGGAGATGGCCCGCTGTCTTGGCCTGCGCCACCATGAGCTCGACTGCGGTGAGACCACCCGCCCGGAACCCGCCGCCATCGAGGCGATGCTGGCGCGCCACCCCGAGATCACCCATCTGGCCATGGTGCACTGCGAGACCACCACCGGCATGCTCAACCCCCTTGAGGAGGTGGCTGCGCTCTGCCAGCGCCGCGGCATTCGCCTGATCGTCGATGCCATGAGCAGCTTTGGCGGTATCCCCATCGACATGGGTCGCCTTGGCATCGAGTTTCTCATCAGCTCGGCCAACAAGTGCATTCAGGGGGTGCCGGGTTTTGGCTTTGTCATCGCTCGCCGCGTCGCGTTGGCGGCCTGCGCCGGGCGCGCCCGCTCGGTCTCCCTCGACCTGCATGCCCAGTGGCAGACCATGGATCTGCAGGGGGGCAAGTGGCGCTTTACCTCGCCCACCCATACCGTGCTTGCCTTTGCCCAGGCCCTGCGCGAGCTGGACGAAGAGGGGGGCATTGAAGCCCGCCATCAGCGCTACCGCGAGAATCAGCGCACGCTGGTAGATGGCATGTCTGCCCTCGGCTTTGCGCCGCTGCTGCCAGAAAAATGGCAATCTCCCATCATCACCGCCTTCTACTCTCCGGCCCACCCTGACTACCGCTTCGCCGACTTCTACCAGCGGCTCAAGGCGCAGGGTTTTGTTATCTATCCAGGCAAGGTCTCCCAGGCCGATTGCTTCCGTATCGGCAATATCGGCGACGTGACCCCGGATCGGGTGCGCAGCTTGCTCGCCGCCATGGCCAGCGCCTGCTACTGGCAAGGGGACGCGCGATGACCAGCATGCTGGCTCAGGGTCGTGATCTGCGTGGCCGCGATTTGCATGACCATAAGCTGCACGGCAGCGGCCGCGCCGACAGCGAAGGGGATATCAACCTCGGCGAGGGGCGGGCGCGCTGGTGGGCGGGTCAGAGCGAAGATGTACAGGCCGGATTGGCGGAGGATAGCCGCTACTTTCTCCATCAGGCGCTCTCCACCCCCTGTCTGGATCTGCTTGAGGGGGCGCAGGGGAGTTGGCTGACCAGCGTATCGGGCAAGCGTTACCTCGATTTTCACGGCAACAGCGTCCATCAGCTGGGCCACGGTCATCCTAACGTGGTGGCTGCGGTGCAGCAGCAACTCGCCGATCTGCCGTTCGCGCCCCGCCGCTACACCCATCAGGTTGCCATCGACTGCGCCCGAACTCTGGCCGAGCTGGCCCCCGGCGATCTTAACCGGGTGCTGTTCGCCCCCGGTGGCAGCGAGGTGGTGGGGATTGCCCTGAAGCTCGCCCGCTTCATTACCGGCAACAGCAAGGTGGTGTCCCTTTGGGATGCTTTTCACGGCGCCTCTCTCGATGCCATCTCGGTTGGCGGCGAGGCCTGTTTTCGCGCCGGCATGGGCCCGCTGATGGCGGGGGTAGAGCGCATCCCGCCGCCCACCCGCTATCGCGGCGTCTGGTATCGCGGGGAGGGGGATGATGTGCACTATGCCGATTATCTGGAGTACGTCATCGAGAAGGAGGGGGGGATCGGCGCTTTTATCGCCGAGCCGATCCGCAATACCGATGTGCAGGTGCCCTCGAAGGCCTACTGGCAGCGGGTGCGGGAGATCTGCGATCGCCACAAGGTGTTGCTGATCGTCGACGAGATCCCCAATGCCCTGGGCCGCACCGGCCACTGGTTCAGCTTCGAGGAGTTCGGCATCGAGCCTGACATCATTTGTCTGGGCAAGGGGTTGGGGGGCGGTGTGGTGCCGTTTGCCGCGCTCATCACCCGCGACCGTTTCAATCAGGCGGCAGCTATTTCGCTCGGTCACTACACCCACGAGAAGAGCCCCATTGGCTGCGCGGCGGCTCTCGCCACTATAGAGACAATCCGCGAAGAGGGGTTGCTTGCAAAAGCGCAGGAGGATGGCCGCTTTATGGCGCGCGAGCTCGCTGCGCTTGCCGAGCGTCACCCGCTGATCGGGCAGATACGTGGTATCGGTTTGCTCTGGGCGCTCGATCTGGTGGTCGATCACCAGAGTCGCACCCGCAATAGCCAGGCCGCCGAGCGGCTGCTCTACCGCTGTCTGGAACTGGGGCTCAGCTTCAAGGTCTCCCAGGGCAATGTCATCCAGCTCTCGCCACCGCTCAATATCACCCGTGCCGATCTGGTGCGCGCCATCACCATTCTCGATCGCGCCCTCGGCGAGATCGCACTTTCACCGAAACAGGAACATCACCATGACTGACTTGCAGATTGCTGTAGACCCGACCACCGATGTAGAGGCGCTGATCCTCGACTGGGCCGGTACCGTCGTCGATTTTGGCTCCTTCGCCCCCACCTCCATCTTCGTAGAGGCCTTCGCCCGCTCCTATGACTTTCCCGTGACCCTGGACGAAGCACGCCAGCCCATGGGCCTTGGCAAGTGGGATCATATCGCAGCGCTGGGCCGTCAGCCCTCGGTGGATGCGCGCTGGCAGGCCCGCTTTGGCCACCCCATGAGCCATGCCGAGGTGGACCACATTTATCACACCTTTATGCCGCTGCAGATTGCCGCCGTGACCCGCTTTGCCACCCCCATCCCCGGTGTGCTGCCGGTGCTGGACGCTCTGCGGGTGCAGGGGATGAAAATCGGCTCCTGCTCCGGTTATCCCCGTCCTGTGATGGAGGCGCTGGTACCTGCTGCGGCCGATCACGGCTACCGCCCGGATCACTGGGTCGCCACCGACGATCTCAAGGCTGGTGGTCGCCCCGGCCCCTGGATGGCGCTGGCCAATGTGATTGAGCTGGGCGTGAGTGCGGTGCATCGCTGCATCAAGGTGGATGACGCCGTGCCGGGTATCAGCGAAGGGTTGAACGCGGGCATGTGGACGGTGGGATTGTCGGTTTCCGGCAACGAGTTTGGCGCTACCTGGGAAGAGTTTGCCGCCATGAGCGAGGCGGAGATCGCCGCCCGGCGCGCACCGGCCGAGGCCAAACTGCGGGCGGCGGGGGCGCACTATGTGATAGATACCCTTGCCGACATCGCCCCGGTTATCGCCGATATCAACCGCCGTCTGGCCGCTGGCGAGCGGCCGTAGGCCATCTGTGTGGTCTAATGAAAGAGCTCCACTGGCTTTAGATACAACACGCCCCCATTTGGGGGCGTGTTGCATTTACAGGGGGAAGTTGTGCGCGGTCAGCGGATATCGATCCGCATCAGGGGAGAGGGGGCGTTGTCGACAAAATGGTGCCAGAGATGGTCGTAGAGCGCCTTCTGGCCGGAGAAACTCACCAGTGCCTTGGCCTCGGCCAAGGAACACCAGCGATATGCGGTGTGCTCGTCGTTGAGGGTCACCACCTGATTGGGTGGGCAATAGACCACAAAGACCGGCACCACCTCGATCGTATTCAAGGCGGCATCGTAGAACTGCTCCAGATACTGGCCGTTGTAGAGTTCGGTGACCCTGATACCCGTCTCTTCGCCAAACTCCCGAATAATGGTCTGCCAGCCAGTTTCACCCGCCTCCACCGTGCCCGCCACATGGCACCAGAAACCGCCCTTTACGCGTTTCATCACCAACAGCTTTGTTTCGCCATCGACAGTGGTAAGGGCAACGCCGGAGACGGCCTTGCAGCGAATGGGGATCATGAACTTCTCTCCGGATTTGGGCTCTGTGATAGCCACGAACAGTGTGAAGGCGTGTTAATTGAAATACGCCTCGGCGGGTAGGCCCATGACCTCTATTTCATTCAGGCCATTTTTGGCCATATAGTTGGCCACCAGATTGAACCCCACCCAGTAACCGGCATATTTGGGAAATGGCCGGTTATCACGACAGTAGAAAAAGTCTAAATAGTTGAACTGCTTGCTGGATAGATGGGGTGTCATCTCTGCCAGGAGCGATTGCCAGTCATGATGATGAGACTCCTTGAACAGCGAGGGGAGTGTGCCACCATTGAACCTCTGCTCAAAGTAGCAGGCCAGCCCTTCAAAAATCAGGTTTTCGGCCAGTGTTTCTGCTTCCACCTTATTCTTCTTTTGCACGATATGGTGGACTTCGTGGGCCAGCACGGCAGGCAATTCGGTGATGATCACCTCTTTGATGTCGGGCCGTTCCAGATCAAGCTGGAGTTCTATTCGATACATGTTGATGGCCCAGCCACCGATACCCGAATCGGGAGCATCCCCCTCGGCAAAAGGGCTGAAGGTGACATCCAGTTGGGAGAGATCGAACAAGGCATTCAATTTGTTGGCCGTCTCGGCAAAGACATGCGTAATGGTGTCATCGAGTCCATCGAATTTGCCCGAGTCGTTTAACAGGGTGAGTTGCATCCAGACATCCTTGTCTATTGAAAGAGAGTGCTGAGCCACTTGCGTGGTCGCGGCGCCATATCACCACGATTACCCTCCTTCAATCAAGGGGTTACCCGCCCATTATGCTTGCCGTCTGGATCGCCTCAATCAGCGCGGCCCGGTTGATGCGAGGGCGCTCGCCATCGAGCAGTTGCTGCCACAGCGCAATGGCCTGGCTGTAGCGACCATGCAGGAAGTGATCGGAGGCGAGCAGCATCAGGGCGCTCACTTCCCCCGCGTCCTGCTTGAGGGCGCTCTCCAGCAGGCGGGTTGCCTCGGGAGTCAGCTGCTGGCCCGCCTGATAGTAGAGCACAGTGGCTTGCGCGGCTTGAGTCGCCGCGCTGGCGCCCCCCTCCAGCAGCGCGAGACGCTGGTAGGCGAGCAGGGCGTTGTCATATTCGCCCCGATAGAGATAGAGCTGGCCCAGAGCCGCCCAGCTGTCGAGATCGGCAGGATTGCGCTGAAGTTTCTGATGCAGACTCCCCAGCTCCTTGTCCTGCAGATCCCGCGGGCTCAACCCCGCCAGCGGATCGGGACGGGATGCATAATCCTGCCACGCCTGATAGCGGCCGCTGCTCAGATACACAGCGGCAACAGCCGCGATGGCCAAGAGGCCAAGCAGCAACAAGGCCCGCCCGTGCCGATGATTGCGACCGCGATTGTCATGCTGGTTGGCCAGTTGCGCGCGCAGGGCCAGCTCAGCCGCCGGGATGGCGCTGGCCAGGCGGGTGGCGCTCAGCTCACTGTAGAGTGGTTGGTCGGGGGAGAGGCCTGCCTGCTCCCCGTGCATGATCAGCAAATTCAATTCGCTGCGCGGATCGGCGGCGGGTTGAGGGGGGGCCTCATCGATGGCCTTAACGGCAGGGATGGGTTGCGCCTTTGTGCGTGTCAGGCGGCGAAACAGGGTCAACAGTGCCAGCCCCAACAGCAGCAGGGGGCCGCCCCACAGCAGCGCCGTGCTGGCCTTGAAGGGGGGATCGTAGCGGACGAAATCACCGAAGCGCTCCGTCATGCGGGCGATCACCTGTTCATCAGACTGCCCCTCGTCTACCCAGCGGTAGACCTCGAGCCGCAGATCCCGCGCGATGGGGGAGTTGGACTCCACCAGATTCTGGTTCTGGCACTGGGGGCAGCGCAGGGCGCGGGCCACTTCCTGAGCGCGGGTCTGCAGCTCGGGGTGGCGAAACTGATAGGTGTCGACCCCGCTGGAATATGCAGTTGCACTCAGCAGCATGCCGAGGGCCAGCAGGGCGCAGGCAAGAGAACGGCGCATCATGGCTGTGTCTCCCGAGCCGATGTTGCGATAGACGGCGCAATAGATGGCGCAATTGCGGGTGCCGTTGTGGAGGCCTTCATTTGCGCGTCCGTTCGCGCTTTGTCGAGCAAGGGGGCAAACTGACGTTGCCAGATCCCTTTGGTGAGCTCGCCGGTGTGGCGGGTCATCAGGGCGCCATCGGCGTCAAACAGATAGGTTTCCGGCGTGCCGTAGACACCGAGTTCAAGGGCCAGTTTGCCGTCAGGGTCGGCCAGTACCGCGCGATAGGGGTTGCCCGCCTGGATAAGCCAGGCGCGGGCCGCATCCCTCTTGTCCCGGTAGTTGAGACCGTAGAGGGGTACTGTGCCTGCGAGCTCGCTGAGCAGCGGATGCTCGGCGCGGCAGTTGGCGCACCAGCTGGCCCAGACGTTGAGCACAAAGGGCTCCCCCTTGAGGCTGGCGGTCTGGATCTGACTCTCACCCAGCAGATTGTCGCTTTGCCACACAGGCAGGGTACGCCCGAGCGTTGCCTCATCCAGGCTGTAGGGGTTGTTGCCAAGGCCGAGCCAGAGCAGGGCGCCGAGGCCCAAGGTCAGCAGCAGTGGAACAAAGAGGCGAAGGCGGGATCTCATAACGCCTCCTGTTCGAGCCGGGGACGGGAGGTGCCAACCTTAACGTAACGGGAGGCAAGCAAGGGGCGACGTGCGAGCAGACGCAGGGTGCCGCCCGCCATCATCAACAGGCCGCCGAACCAGATCCAGCGCACCAGCGGCTTGTAGTGCAGCCGCATGGCATAGGCATCTGGTCCCATCTTCTCACCCAGCACCACGTAGAGATCGCCGAGCATTCCCCACGCGATGCCCGGCTCGTTCATGTTCATGGTGCGCACGCTGTAGTGGCGCCGCTCAGGCGTCAGCTGTGCCACCTCTTTATCGTTCTTGTGCACGCTAAGCGTGATCCGCTCGGCGGTATAGTTGGGGCCGATCACCGGCTCGCGCCCCTCATAGCGAAACTCGAAGGCGCCGAGCTGGTAGGGCTGGTTGACACCGAGCACAGTGCCCCTCTCCTGACTGTGGTGACTCACCTGCGCGATGCCTAGGGCACACACCGCCACCCCGAGATGGGCCAGCAGGCTGCCAAGCCGATTGAGGGTGAGCTCGCGCAGCGACGTCGGTTGCAAGAGCGGGAGCAGCAGGCTGGCTATCAGCCAGAGGCTCACCATATTGGCGAGGATGCCAATCCAGCTACCGGAAACCGATCCCTGTTCCAGATAGGCAAGACTAATGAGCCCGCCGCCAAGCAGGCCAAACAGCGGCGGCAACAGGGAGTTGAGTCGGGAATGTGCCGCAAGCTCCTGCCAGCGCAGGCGCGGCAGCTGGGTCATCAGCCCCATCAGGCAGAGGGCCAGCGGCACGAAGATGTTATTGAAATAGGGAGCGCCCACCGAGAGCGAACCCAGATGGAGCGACTGGAACACCATGGGGTAGAAGGTGCCGAGCAGCACGCTGGCGCAGGCCACGCAAAGCAGCAGGATGGCGGCGCCGAGCAGCCCCTCTTTTGACAGCAAACCAAAGCGGGCATAGGGGGCGCGAATGTCTGCGCGGAGGGCAAACAGGGTGAGGGCGCTGGTCAATAGCAAGCCGAGCAACAACAAGAGGGTGAGGCCACGGCTGGGGTCCACCGCAAAGGCGTGCACCGAGGTGAGCACCCCTGAGCGCACCACGAAGGTACCGAGCAGGCTCAGCGAAAAGGTAAAGATGGAGAGCAGCAGCACGGCGTGACCGTAAGCGCCGCGCTTCTCGCAGACAATCAGGGCGTGCAGCAGGGCAGTGCCCAGCAACCAGGGCAAAAGGGAGGCGTTCTCTACCGGATCCCAGAACCACCAGCCACCCCAGCCGAGCTCGTAGTAGGCCCACCAGGAGCCCAGCACGATGCCAGCGGTGAGAAACACCCAGGAGCCGAGCGCCCAGGGGCGGCTCCAGTGGGCTACTGCGCCATCGAGCCGACCCGAGTGCAGCGCAGCCATGGCGAAGGCGAAGTTGACCGCAAAGCCGACGTAACCGAGATAGAGCAGGGGCGGGTGGATGATAAGGCCGATATCCTGCAGCATGGGGTTGAGATCGCGCCCCTCCAGCGGCCCCGGAAACTGGCGGTCAAACGGGCTGGAGAAGATCAGGGTATAGAGGCCGAACAGCCCGACGATCAGCCCCATTATGGCCAATACCCGGGTGCGGATCAGCGGATCGACCCACTTGGAGCACAGGGCCACCAGCGCGCCCCACAGCCCCAGCGCAAAGACGAAAAAGAGCATGGAGCCTTCATGGCCGCCCCACACCGCAGCCAGCTTGAAGCCAAGGGGCAGGGCGCTGTTGGCGTGTTGGGCCACATAGCTGACGGTGAAATCATCCCGGGCAAAGCAGCTGGCGAGCAGCAGCAGGGCTGCCCCCTGCAGGGCGGCATTGAGCAGCGCCAGCGGCTTGGCGCTGCGCAGCAGAGTCGGGGAGGCGAGCCGTAATCCCAACCAGGGCAAGGTGCCCTGCAACAGGGCGAGCCCGGTCGCCAGCAACAGTGAGAGATAGCCGAGCTCCGCCAGCACACAACCTCCGGTTCAATCTTTGATGTCATTCATGTCATGACACACACGCCGCGTCGTCTTCCTTTGCGGAGAACATTGCCAAGCAACGGGTGTGGCATCACCAGAAATTTATTGGGCCAGCAACAAACCAGCGCCAGTCACCCGAAGGTGGTTGGCGCCGGTGAGTATACCGTTACACGACCGTCATCTGGCCGGCATAGAGCACGAAGTAACGCAGCAGCAGGATCCCCACCAGGGTCAGGCTGCAGACAAGCACCAGATAGCCGTTTCTGGCCCGCAGGGGCGCAGGGGTCAGCAGGGCCAGTAGCTGGGGTAGCAGCATGCCGATCCCCACCACCCCGAGCCAGAACACCTGAGCCCAGAAGCCGCTGCCGATGGCGGCCCACATGGCCATCTCTTTCTGGCCGCCACCGAAGTAGAGGCCGGTAAAGAAGCAGACCAGCAGCAACACCTCGACCGCCAGCACCGGCCGCTCGAAGCGATGCACGAAGCTCACCCCCTGGCTGTGATGGTTCTCCTTGAACAGAGTCACCGCCAGCAAGATGGTGGAGGCGATACCGGAGCTGATGCCCGAGACCAGAAACAGTACCGGCAGTACCGGGTTGTTCAGGAGCGGATAGGTCTTGAGCGCCGAGAGCAGAAAGCCGGTGTAGGCCCCCAGCAGCACGGCGAGCAGCAACAACAGCGGCGCCAGCAGCCGCTCGATGCGGGCGAGCCAGCCAATCAGCCCATCCACAAATGCGAGCTTCTCTTTCAGCAACCGGCCTCGCATTGCCTCGATATCGGCCCGAAACACCACCGCCAGCCAGGCGAACAGCATCGCCATATAGAGCTGAAACAGCATGACCCCCATCGACATCACGGAGTCGAACTGGTAGTGGAACATCAGCTTCCAGAAGGTCCAGGGGCGGGCCAGGTGGAAGATGAGGATCAGTAACCCCAGTACCACGCTCACCGGCGCCAGAATAGCGGTCGCCTTGATGATGCCGCTCTCGCTGCCGGCTCCCTTGCGGCGCAGCAGCACCGAGAGGGTGGTGGCCCCGGCGGAGATGCCGAGCAGAAAGAGATAGATGGCGATTGGCCAGTCCCAGACCAGTGAAGGGAAGTGAAATGCGTCATGCAACATGAGCCATTCCTCCTTCTGTGACTGCGGTAGATGGCGATCGGACAAATCCCCAGACAAGGGAAGGGAAGTGAAATGCCGCTTTCATGGTCATGACTTTATCTCCCCTTTGGGCACGCGGTACATCTTGGGCGAGGTGCCGAGTGCCTGCTTGTAGCGATAGGTGGTCTCCTTCACCAGCCGTTGGGCAATGGGGCTGTCCTGATCATCCAGATTACCGAACACCAGCGCCTTGGTGGGGCAGGATTCCACGCAGGCCGGCTCCTTGCCCGCCGCCAGGTTGGTCTTGCGGCAAAAGTCGCACTTGTCGGCCACCTTGGTCACAGGGTTGATAAAGCGCACCTGATAGGGGCAGGCGGCCAGACAGTACATGCAGCCGACGCAGAGATCCGGGTTGACGTCGACGATGCCATCCTCCTTGCGGATATGGGAGGCACCGGTCGGGCAGACGTGTACGCAGGGGGCGTTGTCGCAGTGCTGGCAGGACTTGCGAAAGAAGCGGTACTCGGCGTCGGGAAATTCACCGATGGGACCTGAGCGGATGATCTCGAGGCGCGAGACCCCTTCCGGCACCTTGTTGACCTCCCGGCAGGCGTCCATGCAGGCGGTGCAGCCGATGCAGGCCGTCTCATCGTGGATCATGCCATAGCGGATCCCGTCAATGGTCTGGCTGTGGGCGAGGGGGGTGGCAAGGGAGCGGGTGTTGGCACGAGCAGTCCCCGTCATCATGATAAGGGCCCCTGCGCCCATGCCCGCCATAAAGTCACGGCGAGAGCAGCTCATGATGCCTCCTTGCCGGTAGCCGGTTTGGACTGCTCCTGCCGGGCCTTGCTGGCCTCATGCTGCTTGCTATGGCAGTCGACGCAGAGCTTGATGCGGGACTTCTCCGGGATCGCCACCATCGGCTCCTTGACCGGATGTAACTGGTGGCAGCTGGTGCAGGTGAGCTTGGTAGCGTGCACGTCGTGGGCCCAGAGCGCCTCGCGCAGCGGTTTGGGCTCGTGGCAGCTCATGCAGACTCCATTCTGCTCGCTGATAGGATAAAGCTTGATGCTCTCTTTATCCTTCAGGCTGTGGCTGAAGCGCATCACATCCTTGATCCCTTCCCGGTGCTGGGGGGAGGGCTGACCGTGGCAGTTGGTGCAGGTCACCGGTTTGAGGTTGTTGGGATTGGTCGCCTGACCATGCTTGCCGTGCATCCCTTCGCTCTGCTCCTTGTGACAGTCGGTGCAGGCCTTGTCGGGATTGCGTAAAAATTCCACCTCATGTGTAGCTGGAACAGGGGCTGCAACCAGCTCGGCCGCCTGACCCTGCAGGCTGGTGAACAGCATGGCTGCCATCAGCATCAGTCGTAAAAAATCCATCGTTAAATCACCCATAGGAAGCCTCCATCCGCTGCGGGTCCGACTTGGCGCCGGACCCGCAGGCGCCGTTACTGTGCCAGTCGTCCGGCCGCTTTGGCCTCGGCATCCCAGGCGGGGACCGTGGTCTTGAGGAACTGGGCCTTGTCGCTGTTGAACTGCTTCATATCCATGCCAAGGGCCGCTTGCGCTTTCTCCTTGGTGGAGATGTCGGGGATGGCGATTTCGTGGCTGATCCCCTTGCTGGCCAACAGACGCGCCAGCTTGGTACGGGCGTCAGCGGCTTTATCCAGCGCGCCACCAAGTACCTTGAGGGCCACTTCGGGGGCGTGCATCTGCACCCCGTGGGAGGCGATGGCGTAGTCCCAGCGCCACTGGGCGTGACGGATGTCCTGCAGGATATCCTTCATCTGCGCCTCGGTGGCGCCGGCATCCCAGGCCGCCTTGGCTTCAAAGTGGGCGTGTACCAGCTGCTTTTCGACCTTCAGCTTGGTTTCGATCACAGCCTCTTTGCGCTGCTTGACGATCCCTTGCAGTATCTCCTTGCTCTGGGTGTGGCAGTTGCGGCAGGTCTGGTCGAAGCGATCGAATGGGTTCCCCACCTTATGATCGGTGTAGACCTTGCCCTGCTCGTTCTGCACCTTGGGCATGTGGCAATCGACACAGGCGACGTTGTTCTGGCCGTGAATGCCGGCGCGCCAGGTTTCGTACTCGGGGTGCTGGGCTTTCAGCATGGGGGTTTTGGAGAGGGCATGAGTCCAGTCGGCAAAGCCGATTTCATCGTAATAGGCCTCCATCTGCTCAACTGTGGTGCCCTTGTCCCAAGGGAATTTGACCGCCTTGGTGGGGCCGCTGAAGTAGTACTCCACGTGGCACTGGCCGCACACCTGGGACTGCTGATCAAAGCGCCCCTGCTCCTTGAACGGCTTGCCGATGGCGGTCATGGCCCGATCGGCATAGGGACGGGAGAGGTGCAGGGCAGGTTTGCCCGCCTTGAACTCCTTCGAGGCGGTGTCGTGGCAGTCGGCGCAGCCGATGGTGTTGACTACTTCCGGCCCGCCTTTTGCCCACATCCCCTTGAAGTAGCCATCCTCGCCTTTTTCGTCGATAACGCGGGCCACGTCCGGGCCTTTGCAGCTCCAGCAGGCCATTGGCAGGGGGCCATCTTCGGCGGTCTTGGGGGCGCCGGTGCGCAGGGTTTCGCGCACGTCGGTCAGCGCATAGAAGTGACCGCGCGGCTTGTTGTAATCCTTGGAGAAGGGGTAGCCGGCCCAGAGCACCACCATCTGCGGATCTTCCGCCAGGGCGTCGGTGCGCTCCTTGCTCTCGCTGGTGCCTTTCCAGCTGGTGAACTGATCGGCGTGATCCTTGGCGAACAGCTCGCTGCGCGCCTCGATCTTGCCCTTGGTGATTGCTTCATCAGCCTGTGCCCAGCCGCTGGCGCCAAGCCAGCTGGTCAGCAGCAGGGCTGCGAGCCCCAGTTTGGTATGCCTGTGTTGTGAACCCACGTTTATCACTCCCAGATAAATGTTCCGATCTGCCCGATTCCATCTTGTTGCGTGGATTTCATCCCCTTGTGGCAGGGTGGGCAGAGGTCTGATTGACGGTGAATAAAACCGCGCAATACCTGATTGCTCGAGGTCTACCCTAACAAATAGGTAAATTTAATGATGATTTATCGTCGAGAGAGTTGTGCCAGATCAATTGGGGCGCAGGATTGATCGTTGAAATGAGATCTGGATTAAATTTTATGGAAACTCAATTCCTTGTTAACAGCTGAATATCTTATGGCGGATATTTGATAGATGCCGTCACGCACGTTTCATTTTTCTGCTTATGCAACTTGCCAGCGCTATGGTTTAGAACGTCTGTAATTAGCTATGCATTTAACTGGTTGTATATGCAAAATTGCAGTGTTGCGGTATGGGCTTTTGGTCTAGGGATTATGGTTCGTTCACCGAGGTTAGAGGCTGATTTCTCGCCAAGTGATAGAAATGGGAACATATAGACTGATAGGCCTATTAATAAAAGTGATGTGATTGGGGTCATCCAAATCTCATTTCATTTAAAAAGGCCTGTTAGATGCACAATCTTGTAAGTTATGGCCATTTTATTGCAACCATTGTCGAAAATAGCGAAAAGACCCATACAGTCTGGTGCGGTATGATTATTGAACAGACAAGTACCCTGTAGGTACTGATGTTGGTGGTTAAAGTTTTGCTGGAGGTTGTATGGCAGAGTTGCAAATTGAAAAGTCCACGGTGATCACCCAACTCGAGGGCTCCGTGTTTGTCATCAGTGCAGATGGATCTGTCATGCGAGCAAAGGTGGGGATGGCGCTGCAGCCTGGGGATCGCCTGCAATCCGTTCAAGGGAGCAATTTTCAGCTAGCCGAGCCGGGCAGTGATCCTGCAGGCGAGCAAGAAACGGCCGCCAAACCTGAGCCCGTCACGCCTGCTGCTGATGGGCAACCGGCCGATCCGGAACTGGCCTCGTTGCAAGAGGCGATCCGTCAGGGTATCGATCCGACCGAGTTGTTCCAGGAGACCGCCGCAGGTATCGCAGCGCCTGCTGCAGGCAATATCGGTGGTGTGGCTGGTTCCAGCTCGGGTGGGTTTGTGGTGGTCGATCGTACCAATGATGCCACCCTGGCCGAGGCCGGTTTTGATACCGATTATGCGGTGCAACCGGTGGGCGATGAGCTGCTGTTTTCCGAAGAGCGCGATTTCTTTGCCGCCATCACCATCACCGAACCCCAAACCAGCGACAACATTATCAACGCCGATGAAGCGGCTGGCGTCATCATTCGTGGTGTGGTGGATGATGTGGAGGTAGGCCAGCCAGTCACCGTCACCCTTATCGATCAGGCGGGCAATTCACTGACGGTGACGACCGTGGTACTGCCCGGCTTGGTGTGGGAAGCCAATTTTGGCGATGTGACCGGCAAGCTGGTGGATGGCCCGTTGCAGATTGTGGCCAATACCCAGGATCAGGCGGGCAACAACGCCAGCGATACCGGACAGACTCTGCTCGATACCATCACCACCATTACCCTCGATCTCGCCGATGAGAGCGACACCGGTGCCAGCCAGACCGATGATCTGACCCGCGACAATACCCCGCTGCTGCAAGGGAAGGGGGAGCCCGGTGCCACCGTGACCCTGAGCCTTGGCGGCAACGTGCTCACCGTCCTGACGGTGGATGCCGCCGGTAATTGGCAATATCAGTTGCCACAGACCCTGGCCGATGGCCAGTACCAGTTTCAGGTCAATTCCGTGGATATTGCTGGCAACCGCGCCAGCGATACCCTCGTTATCAATGTCGATACCCAGGCATCTATCGACATCGATGATCTCGATTCCACAGCCCTGTTTGGCAACAGCAGCGCGACTCTGAGCGGCTCCACCAGCAATGTGGAGGCGGGTCAGAGCGTCACCATCACACTAGTCGACAGCAATGGCCAGCCGCTGTTGACCACCTCGGCACTGGTGGGAACCGATGGCCGCTGGCAGGTGAGTGGCCTGGATCTCTCCGGCATCAATCAATCCTTTGAAGTGCGGGCCAGCGTCACCGATTTGGCGGGTAATTCGGCCTTGGACGGCGCGCCTCTGATCGGCCAGAGCGAGACGCTCACGCTATCTGAAACTGGGCTGGCCAATGGCCCTGTCACGGCGACCGGTAGCCTCAATACCGGTGCCGGCCAGGATGGCAATCTGCAGGTCACCTTCGCCGCTGACCAGAGTGCATTGGAAGGGCTGGGGCTCGTCAGCCAAGGTGTGCCGCTTGGCTACTCCATTAATGGCCAGACCCTGACTGCCAGTGCCGGTGGGTCGACTGTCTTCACCCTGACTCTCAACAATGACGGCAGCTATCGCATTGTCTGGAGTCAGAGTTTGGATCACAGCCAAAATACCCTTCGTTTGCCGTTCAACCTCGAATACCGAGACAGCGATGGTGATCTGGTGAAAGCGCCGCTGGTGATCAATCTGGTGGACAGTAATCCGCCCAGCTTTAACTTTGATCTCCCGCCCATTACCCTGACCGAAGATGCCTTTACCAACGGCGCCGCCGTCGTCGGGGAGAGCAACTTTGTGGTCAAACACGGTGTCGATCCGTTGTTGGTGGATTCGCTGGTGTTTAGCAATCAGAGTGACACCCTGGCTACCCTCAACGGCTCGGGTCTTGCCAGCGATGGCCATCCACTGACGTTCGAATTTGCCGGTGATCGCACCCTGCTGGGCTACTACCTCGATGGCAATGGTCAGCGGGTAGAGGTATTGCGCGCCCAGCTGCTGGCTGAACAGCAGGGGAGCGATGTGGGCGGTCGGGTGGTAATCACCCTTACCGGCCCGCTCGATCATCAGGGTAGTGACAGCCTCTCGCTGGGGTTGCAGGTGAGTGCCAAAGAGATCGATGGCGACACCACCAGCGCCGACCTGACTCTGACCATCAACGACGGCAGTGATCCTTCGCTTGGTCTCGACAAGGGCGTTTCGTTGCAGGAGGGGGGCAACCAGAGCATCGATGGTCAGCTGCCGGTGACGGTGGGGAGCGATCGTCTGGTCTCCCTCAACTTTGAGGCGAGCCAACCGGCGCTGGCGGGGCTTACCAGCCAGGGCAAGGCGACGAGTTACGAGGTTCAAGACAACCAGCTGATCGTCAAGGATTGGCAGGGCAAGGCAATCCTCACCGTGACCATCGGGTTGGATGGCAAATACAACGTCTCCCTGACCGGTGTGTTTGACGAGCCGGAAGCGACCAACAGCCTCAACTTTGGCCTGAAGGTACAGGGCTCAGATTTTGACGGTGACAAGAGCAATCTCGGTACCCTCAATATCACCATTACCGACGGTGCCTTGCCGCAGGTTAATCCTGTCTCCCTCACGCTCACCGAAGATAGCAACTGGCAGCAGGGCCAGACCCTTGACGGCGATCTGGCTATCACCGCGGGCAGCGATCCGCTGACCAGCATTACCTTCGATGCCAATCAGCTGGGGCTGCAAGGGTTCACCTCGGGCAAGCAGGCCGTGACCATCACGGTGGCTGACCATCTTATCGAGGGGCGTACCCCCGATGGCAAGCTGGTGTTTGAGCTGACTCTCGGCAACGATGGCAAATACAGTTTTACCCTCCATCAACCGCTGGATCAGGGCAGTGCCGACAGCCTGCTCAAGGCGGGCTTTACCCTGCTCGACAGCGATGGTGACAAGGTCTCCTCTACCATTACCGTGGCGGTGGGGGATGGTGCCAATCCGACCATCTCCGCCGTGACTGGCACCACTATCACCGAGATGGCGCAAGGAGAGACGGCTGCCGTCAGCACCATGAGTTTCTCGGTCGCGCACGGCAGCGATGCCCTTGACCCCAACTCCCTCGGCTTTGATATCGCCGCAATCCAGAGCACCCTGACCGGACTCACCAGCCACGGCAACCCGGTCACTTTCGCCGTCGATCCCGCAACCGGCCAGTTGGTCGGAACCGCCGGTGGCCAGGTGGTGCTGCGCGCCGAGCTGAGCCTGGTCGATAACAACGGTAACTGGAGCGTCACCGCCAAGGTCACCCTGAGCGGCGAGCTGGATCATAAGGGGAGTGAATCCCTCAACCTGCCGCTGGCCGTCACCCTGGCCGACAAGGATGGCGATCGCATTGGTACCACGCTGCCGCTCACCATCGCGGACGGCAAGGCGCCGAGCTTTATCCCGGGCGCCGGTGTAACCCTGGATGAAGGGAACCTCACCGGCAGCAACAGCCTGAGTCAAACCGGTCACTTCGACGTGCAGGCAGGGTCGGATCGGGTGGTCGAGGTGGCGTTTGCCGATGGCAGCCAGCAACCGGCTCTCACAGCCCTCGGCCAAACCGTCAAATACGAGCTGCTTGATGGGGATCCCGCCATTCCGGGTAGTCAGCTGCTCAAGGGCTATGTGGTGGTCGATGGCCAGCGCGTCGAGGTGTTTGAGGTGCGGCTGGTTGGCGCACTCGATCAGGCGGGCAAGAACGGTTTTGACTATCAGGTCACCCTCTATCAGGGGATCCATCAGGGCGCCAACGCCGTGACCGAGCTGCCCATCAAGGTGATCGTCAACGACTACGACAAGGCGGGCGGCAACAACGACAGCACCAGTGGCACCCTCAATATCCAGATTGGGGAAGGAGATAAACCGACCCTCACTCTGACAGGTGTAACCCTCAGCGAAGGGCGCTTCGATGGCGCCAACTCGGCGGTGGATGACCAGCAGGCGAGCGGCAAGATCACCATCAAGGCTGACTCGGATCCGGTGACCGATGTGCGACTGACCCTCTCCGGTCAGGTTATGGATGCCAGCGGCAAGCCCATCACCCATAACGGCGAAACCCTGACCTGGAAAGCGGTTGGCACGGATGGTCACACTTTCCAGGCGGTGACCAGCTCTGGTCTGGTGGTGATGACGGTGTCCATCCCGACCGTCCCCGCCAGCATTGCCGCTCACACTAGCGCAGAGATCGGTTATCAGGTGACGGTGCATACCAACCTGGATCACGGAGCGGATGACAAACTCAACCTGACCTTGCCAATCAAGGTGACCGACAGCGATGGCAGCGTGATCACTGGCAGTACCACTGCCGTAATCACCGATGCTGACAATCCCGTGATCACCGCTATCGAGGGGGTCACCGTCAAGGAGTCGGATCTCAACGGGGGCAATGGCCAGCATGGAGGCACCAGCCCGTCAGGCACGGGAGAGGTTGCCATCGGTCAGGTGACGATCGCCGCCGGGAGTGACCGGGTGGCTTCTCTGCAACTGGATGTGGCTCGCTTTAACGCCCTCAACACCCTCACGTCGGGGGGCAAGGTCGTCACCATTGGCGCAGATAGCCAGCCGGGTGTGTATCTTGGCAAGGACAGCGCAGGCAAGCTCATCTTCAAGCTGACGTTGGATGTCTCCGGCCGCTACACCTTCGAGCTTATCGGCAATCTTGATCACAGCGCTCAGGGCAAGGATCTGCTGGATATCCAGCTGCCGTTACAGGCGCGGGACAGTGACGGAGACCTCAGTGCCGAAGTGATTGGTCATGTGAGCGTGCAGGATGATGTGCCCGTCGCCGTGGATGCGAACAAGACCCTGAATGAAGGAGCGAAAGTGATCGGCGATCTGCTGGCCACCGCCAGTGAGGGGGCGGACGATGCGGTAGTGAAATCGGTCACCATCAATGGTACCGAGCACCCCATCGCCGCAACGGGCAATACCACCATCTCGGTAACAGATGGCACAGGACAAGTCATCGGCACTCTGGTTATCAATGCCGAGGGTAACTACAGCTTCACTGCCAGGCCGGGCATTGATCACAGCAACAGCACTCTGGTGCAGCAGATTGAGTTCCACCTGGTGGACGGTGACGGAGATACCGATGATGGGGTTCTGACCCTGACCATCCGGGACGAGGCTGGCATGCTCAGCGTGAGCGCAGTCACCGGCCAGGAGGATGCCGGAGCAACCGATCCTGGCCAGGGAATCCCCATCACCATGAATCTGGATGTGGGGGATTTCGATCGGGGCGAGCATGTGGAGCAGCTGCTTATCCAGGCACCTGCCAATGCCCAGGGAACCTTCTATTTCAACGGTGTCGCGCTGACCACCATCACCCTGGGTGGCAAGACCTGGTATGAGGTGCCGCCTGCGGCCATGGTGGCGGTGGCCAACACCAACGACAAGTTCCAGCTCACCGGTGTCACCTTCGTGCCTAATCACGACTACTCAAGCTACAACAACGGAGGCAATCCGCTGCGCTTCCCGGTGCAGTTGCAGGTGGGCGTCACCGAGGGGAGCAAGCCCCCGGTGCTCACCGGCAATCTGGACATCACGGTGCAAGGTATTGCCGACAAACCCCTGTGGGATGCGGGTAGCACGCACCAGCACTACACCACTAACGAGGACAGCCGCGGCATTGCCCTCAATGTGCAGGCGAGCCTCACCGATACGGATGGCTCCGAGACCCTGACCTACCAGATCAAGTGGGAGTCGGGCCAAGGAACTCTGACCCTTAACGGCAAGGTGCTGACCCCGGGGGCAAACGGCCTCTATACAGTGGTTGGTGGCGACATCAACAAGGTGACCGTGGTTCCGGCCAAGGATTTCAGCGGTGACATCAAGCTGTCGGTGACCCCGATCAGCACGGAGCAGAACCCGATCGCTCCGGGCCAGGGTACGGCGCAGGGAGACAAGATTGAGCTGGTGATCAACGTCAATCCGGTGGCGGATGATGCCAAGCTGACCATTCGTGACATTCAGGGCAAAGAAGACACCCCGCTCGATCTGGGCAGCAAGATCTCCCTTGCTCATCTGGACGACAAACTCGATGGCTCCGAGCAGATGTTTGTCCGCATCAGCGGCCTGCCTGCTGGCGCGACCTTGTGGCTGGGCAGTGTAGCCGTGAGTCAGAACGCCGCGGGTTATTATGAGGTTCCTTTTGATCGTATTGGCGAACTCAAGCTGCAACCGCCGAAAAACAGCAACGTCGATTTTGATCTCACCATCAAGGGGGTGGTGAAAGACACGACGACCTTGACCGATGCCAATGGCCAGACCCATACCGTGGTCAACGAGAAAGAGACCGCTAGTCAGACACTTCATGTGGATCTGGTGGGGGTGGTCGATCAACCTCACTTTGATCTGGGCGGTACAGGCTGGGTGTCTGAAGGCGCTGGCTATACAATTACGGTGGCCGAGGATGGCAAAGCGCCGCTCAACTTCAAGCTGGTGTCCGGTGAACTGGCGGAGACCCCGCTAGATACCTCGGAAAGCCTTAACCTGGTGCTGAGTGGTCTGCCGGAAGGGGCTAGGGTATTCGATGCCAGCGGCAAGGAGCTGACGCTCACCTTTGCTGGACTCGATGCCCATGGCAAGCCGACCTATCAGGTTGATGTGTCGGATCTTGGCAATCTGGTGATCCAGCCGCCCCATAACAGCACAGAAGATTTGGACCTGATCGCCAAGGTGGTGGTGACCGAGAACGATGGTGATCACAAGAGCTTCGAGGTGCCGCTGCACATCAAGGTGGAACCGGAGATCGATGCCACCAACTACAGCAAGACCAGCCATGGCCTGGAAGATCAGTTCACCGTGCTGGACTGGCATCCGACCCTCACTGACGGCGCCGAGAAGGTGACGCACCTCAGTCTATCCGGTATCGAGCCCGGTTACGAAATCTGGATCCGGGTGGGAGGGGTCGAGACCCAGCTGACCGTGAATAGCGGTACGGTGGACTTGAGTGACACAGATCTGCAGAGCCTGTTAAACGGCGGCCAGCTGTTGGTCAAAGCACCGGAAGATAGTGACAGGGATACCACCATCCAGAGCCATGTCACCGTGACTCAGCGGGATGTGGACTCCAGTGTAGTGGCTAACAAGGTGATTGATGGTCAGCTGCATGTCGATATCCAGGCGGTGGTCGAACCCGATGGCGAGTTACAGATAGACAACCCCCTCCTCTTTGGCTTCCTCGATCAACCGGTGGATCTGGTTGGGGCACTCAGTTTTGACGACCGCGATCCCAGCAGCAGTGAGCGGATCGACTATCTGGTTATCAGCGATTTGCCCCCGGGATTTGTCGTTAATGGTGGTATCAGTGATGGTAAGGGTAACTGGACTGTACCGGCAGGCAATCTGGGCAATTACAGCTTGCAGGCACCGGATGGCTTTACCGGTCGGGTTAATTTCACGGTCAGTGCTCGGATTCTGGACTACAGCGATGACGGAGATATCAGTGCCCCCGTGGTTCGTGAAATGCCCGTGTCGGCAATCTTCATCTTTGCCAACGCGACCGATGAGAAGGCTGCCCAGATCATATTCCAACCTGCTGCCGTAGTCGGGGTTGAGGATCATGTGGTCGATCTCGGGGCTCAGCTCAAGTCGCAGATAACCATTGCGAATCAGGACAGTAGCCACGATGAAGTGAGTATTGTCATCACAGGGCTCCCGCCGGGAGTCACTTTGCAGGGGCTCAATTACGACTTCGTCAATGGCGAATACCTGATCAAACTGCCGACCAGTCTGAGTGGTCTGGAGAATTTGACGCTGGGGTTACCCACTGATTACGCCGGTACACTCAATCTAAACGTGCGAGTCGTTAATACCGATACCACCAGCGGCGATACCAAGCTGGTCGAGAAGCAAGTCACTCTCTCCATCACTCCGGAAGTAGATATCAACGGTGGCCAGGATGGTCAGCCCGCGCTGACGCTGCAGGTCAAGGATGTGAATGGTCAACCCAGCAACCAGGAAGATAGCGAGATCCACCTCGATCTCTCGGTGAAACTGGCCGATATCAGCCCCTCCATCTCCAATGGTGGCCTCGAAACCGTGGAGCGGGTCACCATCACGGTGGATGCAAAATATGGCTACTTCCTCGATGGCAGTGGCAAGCCGGTCAACACCCTGGTGGTTAACGATGTGGCTGCCCTCAAGGACTTGGTGTTCGTGCCCAAAGAGCACTTCAGCGGTCAGGTACCACTCGACATCAAGGTCGATATCGTCGATACCGCGTTGGTCGGTGGCCAACAGGTGACTGACAGCGGCAGCTGGAGCGGCCAGGTTGGCTTTGAGGTGAGACCGGTCAACGATCCGGCCCAGCTCTCGGTTCACAGCGTCACGGGGAGCGAGGATGGCACGGTCAACCTTGCCGGATTTGGCGCAACCCTTATCGACAATGATGGCTCGGAGCAGATCGTCGCGCTGCAGATCAAGGGGGTACCGGATGGCTTCACCCTGTCGGCTCCGGCGGTCAACAATGGTGGCGGCGTCTGGCAGGTACCCGTGGGGACCGATTTCTCCAAGCTGACCCTGATCCCGCCAGCTGATTTCAGCGGCACCGTGGAGCTGTCGCTGAGCGCCTTTACCCTCGACAAGGGGCTCACCATTCCGCTCGAAACCAGTGGCAGCTTTACCGTCACCGTCAATCCGGTGGGGGATGCCCTTATCGCCGACATTCAGAGTCAGGCGAGTGGTACCGAAGGGGATGTGATCACCCTTGATCTGGGGCTGGAGACCAGGGATACCCAGCCAACCGGCGGCAGTGCGGGTAATGTGCATGAGAACAAGCCCGAGCAGGTGCGGGTCACCATCGAAGGGGTGCCTGATGGTGCCGAGATCCGCTTGCCAAATGGCGTGGCTGGGACGGTTGTTGATCTGGGTGGCGGTCGCTGGCAGGTCACTACCGAGGGCGGCAAGTTGGGGGCGGTCGAGCTGGTGACCAATGATGCCAACGGTGCGCTGGATCTCAAGATTTCGGCCCATAGCCTCGACAACGGCGCCCTTGGCCCCGAAGTCAATGGCACCATCCATGTGGAGGTGAGCCCGGTCAACGATGCGCCAATCAACGTATTGCCAACGACCCCACTGGTTGCAGAGGAAGATCAGCCCTTCGTCATCCACGGTTTGCAGGTGAAAGATGTGGATGCGGGCAGCAGCCCCATCGAGGTTCGTCTCTCGGTCGAGCATGGCACCCTCAATCTGGTAGCGGGCAGCGGGGTGACGGTGACCGGCAACGGTAGCGGGATGCTGGTGCTCAGCGGGCCGCTGGATGCCATCAATGCGCTGCTGTCCGGTGGGGTGACCTATCAGGGTGAGCAGGACTTCAATGGTCAGGATCAGCTCACCATGGTGACCAACGATCTTGGCAATAGTGGCAGCGGCGGCGCACTGAGCGATACCGATGTGCTGCCCATCGAGGTGCAGCCGGTCAATGATGCCCCGGTCAATCAGCTGCCTGGCAGCATGACGGTGAAGGAAGATGGCTCACTGTCGCTCTCCGGCGTCAGCGTGAAGGATGTGGATGCAGGCAGTGCGCCTGTCTCCATGGTGCTGCGGGTCGAGCATGGTGTGCTGACCTTGCTGGGTGCAACCGTTGCCGTGATGGTACAGGGGACGGGTACCAGCGAGATCACCCTGGTGGGGTCGCTGGCTGATCTCAACCAGTTGCTGGCAAGCAACCTGCACTATGAACCGGCCAAAGATTTCTGGGGAGAGGATACCCTTACCGTCACCACCTCCGATCAGGGCAACACTGGTGTGGGTGGCCCGCTGAGCGACACCGATCAGGTGACAATCACGGTTACTCCCGAGCCGGATATGCCGGGTCTGACGGTGGATCAGCATGCGTTCCATGCCTTGCAGGGGGCCGTTATCCCCCTTGGTATCAATGCCAGCGTGGTCAATCCGGCCACTGGCGAGCTCTCCATCCGCATCAGCGGCCTGAATGGGGCGCAGGTGCAGGACGAGCATGGTCAGAGCGTCGGTCATGCCGATGGCAATGGCGACTGGCTGATCCCGGCCGATCACTCGGTTCCGCTCTACTTCAGCGGTTTTGGCGACGGTGACCATGTGCTGGGGATCAGTGCCGAGTCGAATGTCGGCGGCTCAACCGTCAGCACGCCCCTTGAGACCATTATGGTGCACGGCCAGAGTGGTAATGAGCTGGTCGGTTCCGATCAGGGGGATTGGCTGTTTGGTTCCTCCGGCGATGACCGTCTATTGGGGGGGCATGGCAACGACATTCTCACCGGCGGGGCTGGCAGCGATCTCTTCGTTTGGCAGCACGGGGATGAGGGGAGTCAGGGGCAGCCCGCTATCGATACCATCACCGACTTCCATCCGGAGCAAGGGGACAAGATCGATCTGGCTGACATGCTGCAAGGGGTCACTGGCAATGGTGTCGATGATCTGCTCAAGCATCTCTCAGCCTCGGTGACCACGGGAAGCAATGGCCTGAGCGATGTGAATCTCTCGGTGGCGCCAGCAGGGGATGGTCATGTGACCCAGCAGATCACCCTGAAGGATGTGGATTTGACCAGCTGGAATCTCACCAGCACCTCGTCCCACGATATCCTGCAGAGCATGCTGGAAGATCAGCATAGCCTGATCATCCAGCACCCCTGATAGCGGGCGTGAAGCGTAAAAAAGAAGAGCCGGCAATTGCCGGCTCTTTGTTTATCTCTGCGTGGATTGTTTTTATGCGGCCGCTGGGACCGGGGGGATTCAGGCCAGCGCTTGGGCTAGCAGGTGGATCGGATGTTCACAGCGGAAGCTGGTGCTCATCTCGATCTGCCATTTGCAGGTTTCGCAGTCGGTAATCACCAGATCGGGGGAGAGGCGGTTGATCTGATCAAACAGCCCCTCGCCGATGGTCTGGCTGGTTTCGTAGTTCTCCGACTTGAAACCGTAGGTGCCGGCGATGCCGCAGCACTGGGACTCCAGTACCGTCACCTTGACCCCGGGAATGGCGCGCAGCAATTCGAGGGTGTAGATGACGCCCCCCATTTTTTCCATGTGGCAGGGGGTGTGGTAGGCGATGTGCAGATTGAGCGGCTTCATCGCCGGTTTGTTGCCCTTGTAGAACTCGTTCCACAGGAAGCGGGTCACCAGCGAGATGCGATCCCGCACCTTGTGGTTGTCCTGCTCCAGCAGGTGGGGATATTCATCGCGCAGGGTAAAGCCACAGGTGGAGGAGGTGGCCAGCAGCGGCATCTCGTTGCCCAGCAGGGAGTTCTCCATCTGCTTGATATTAAAGGCCGCCTGCTGCTTGGCCTTGTTCATGAAGCCGTTGGCAATCAGTGGCACACCGCAGCACTTCTCCCGCTCCAGCAACTGCACACCGATGTTCATGGCGTTGAGCACCTTTACCAGCTCCTTGCCAAGCTGCGGGTGGTTGTAGTTGACGTAGCAGCCGTGGAAGTAGGCGATCTGCCGCGCAAAGCGGGCCTGAGATTCTTTTTGCTTCTTGTACCAGCCGCGGAAGGTGCCCTGGGAGTATTTGGGCAGGTCGCGGTGGGATGAGACCCCCAGCGCCTTGTCCAGCACCAGCTTCATCGGCTTGAGGCCGGTGGTGAAGTTGACCACCGGGGCCATCAGGGTGGACATGCTGCCCATCAGATCGGTGTGGGAGAGCACGAACTCGCGGATCCCCGGTTTGAAACCGCTGTACTGATGCTTGGCCTTGGCGATGATGTCGCCGATGCGCACCCCGCTCGGGCAGGCAACTTCGCAGCGTTTGCAGTTGGTGCAGTGCTTGAGGGCGCTGTCAAAGAGCTCCGGGCTCTTGATCCGCAGCCGCTCGCCATCCGGGCCCGCCTGTTTCGGGCCGGGGTAGGCGGGGTTGGCCTTGGCCACCGGGCAGTAGGCGGTACAGACGGTGCATTTGATGCACTGATCGAAAGTTTGGTTGGCGTGATCCAGTAGCATGTCAGTTCTCCTCCCGGCGATGATGAAGACACGGGATATGGGACGTAGTAATCATTGGGCCGCGCCCAGAATATGGCCGGCAGCCTGCCAGCCGGTGGCAACGGCAACGCCGGAGCCGGAACCTTCACGAATTGGGTCGTAATGGGCCAAGACACTGCCCGCGCCATAGAGGTTGGTGAGCGGCTTGCCGCCACGCAGCACTCTGAGCTTGTCGTCGGTCTTGACCCCGAAGCCCATGAAAGGGTGGTGATCGAACAGGCGGCGACCGGCCCAGGCGTCACGCTCCTCAAGACTCAGCACATCGGCATCGAAGATGGGCTCGCGAATGCCACGCAGACGGGATTCCAGCCCGCGGCTGAAGAAGCTGCCGGAGGCAAGCACGAAGTTGTCCGCCTCGAACAGCTGATCATCGCCATTCTGGGTATGTACGCCGACCACCCGGTCACCTTCGTAACGGGCGCCCAGCACCCGCTCGCTGGTGAGGAAGGTGCCACCAAGGGCCATAAAGCGGCGCTTGAGCGCCTCCTGCATCCGCATCCCGATCAGTGATGGCGGCATGGTGGCCACCTCCTTGATGGTGCAGCCGGTGCGCTGCTCCAGCTCCGCCAGACGCGGGCCTACCAGCCCCAGCGAAAGGCAGGCGGGCAGCACGATATGGCGGCAGCCGGGTACACCGCTCTCCTGCACCATGCGGCTGATCTCGCGGGCCAGATCGGCCACCAGATGATGCTTGTCACAGAGGCGCGCGATATCGGCGGAGCGAAACTCGTGGGGATTGCGGCTGAATTCGGCCAGCTGGGGCAGGCGGATTTCGCCGGTCAGAATGCGACAGTGGGCGAAGCGCGGATGGGTCGCCAGATTGGCGGCCGCCAGCGCCGGATGAAAGTCACGAAAGCCCTCGAGGGTGGCCAGCAGCAATACATCCGGGATCGGCGCATCGGTGACGCAGGCACAAGTATCGGGGGAGAGCCAGGTGCGCTTGAGGGTACCGATGGGAGTCAGGCGCTGGTGATTGGTGTCGTGGCGAACCAGCGGCAATCCCTGCTCGGCGCAGTGGCGCTGCAGATCGGCCAGGCTCGCTTCGATATTCTGCATTCCCACCTTGCTGTAGGGGTGATCCGGATGGGCAGCCATAAAGGCGGGCAGGGCGGCGCGGGGATCTCCCTCGCTTTCGAGCAGATCGATCGAGCCGGAGGAGAAGTGCAGGGCACTCTGGCCGGAGGCCATCAGCAGGGTCTTCTGGCCCGCCTCCACCAGCCGCAGGGCGGCCGAGAGTCCCGCCATGCCACCGCCGATAACGATATTGTCAAACTTCATGACGGCTCTCCTTGTGAGTGGTCTCGCTGGTTGGGTCGCGTGGGGTATCGGCAACCAACTGCGGCGCCGTCCATTCTCCCAGGCCAAACAGCCCTTCGTAGATCCAGTAGGTGAACTCGGCCTCGCGCAGGGCATCGCCCCACAGGACGGGGCGGGTCCCCTTGTAGCGCTCTTCCAGGAACTGGCGCAGCATGACGCAGGCCTGACGACCGTCAGCCTTGCCATACTCCTGCATCAGACCGGCGGCGCGGTAGGCGCACAGCTCGCCCTGACAGGGCCCCATCCCCAGACGGGTGCGGCGGCGCAGGTCGATGAGGTTGTCCACATCCAGCTCGCGCAGGGCGTATTCGATTTCGCCTGCGGTGACCATTTCGCACTCGCAGATAAGGGCGTTGGCCTTGGGATTGTCACGGAAGAAGGCGATGACCCGCTCGCCGTGGCGGTACTGGGCTGAGCCTTCGACCGGCACCGAGAGACCGGGGGCGGAGACCTTTTCCGGATCCCGCGAGCCGGGCAGGCTCAGTTCGGCGGTCTGGCAGGGCTTGCTGTTACCGAGTTTCTTGGCCAGCAGATCGGTGGCCCACTCAGCCATCAGGCGGTAGGTCATCAGCTTGCCGCCGGTGATGGTGTTGAAGCCCTTGAGACCATCCCGCTCGGCGTGATCCAGCAGCACGATACCGCGGCTGATGTTGCGGCCGGTGTCGTCACCGTCCACCGCCACCAGCGGGCGCACCCCGGCATAGGCGCGCAGCAGGCGGGTGCGCGCCATGATGGGAGCAAGCTTGATCCCTTCGCGCAGCAACACTTCGACCTCTTCGGGTTCGACGGTGAGCTGGTCAATCTTGTTGTAATCGATGCGACTCGAGGTGGTGCCGATGAGGGAGATGGTATCGCCCGGCACCAGAATGTCCGCATCCGCCGGTTTGCGGGCACGGTTGAGCACCAGCTGGTTGATGCGGTAATCCATGATGAGTAGGGAGCCCTTGGCCGGGAACATGCGGATGCCGAGATCGGCATATTCGCAAATTTGCTGGCCCCAGATGCCGGCGGCGTTGATCACCTCCTGACACTCCACCTCAAACGCTTCGCCGGTGCGGGTGTTGATCGCCTTGACCCCGTGTACCCGATCTTGCGTGCGCAGCAGCCCCAGCACCTTGCAGTGGGTGAAAATGCGGGCGCCATGCTCTTTCGCATCCAGCACGTTGGCGGCGGCGAGTCGGAACGGATCGACCGTGCCATCCGGTACATGGATGGCGCCGATCATCGCCGGGTTGGCGTTGGGCTCCATGCGCAGGGCTTCACCGGGATCGAGCTGGCGGGTTTCGATACCGGCCAGGGCGCAGGCATCCATAAAGGTGGTTTGGAAATTGATGTCATCTTCCGGCAGGGTGAGGAAGAGGCCGCCCGTGTCCTCGACACAGTGGCTGGCAATCCGCTTGAGGATGCGGTTTTCCTGGATGCATTCGCGGGCGGACTCCTGATCCGTCACCGCGTAGCGGGCACCGGAGTGAAGCAGGCCGTGGTTGCGGCCGGTGGTGCCGGCGGCGATATCATCGCGCTCGAGCAGGATGCAGTCGATGCCTCGCAGTGCGCAATCGCGCATGATGCCGGCCCCTGTGGCACCGCCGCCTATGATGACGACTTGTGTGGTTATTCTTTTCATTGTTGCCCGTCTCATCTCTTCCAGATGAGGCCAGTGTGGCCTACTTCTGAGTGGAAATGTTTGATATGGGCCAAATTTGCGTTCGCAAACGCTCATTTGCTCGCGCGTTAATGAGCATTATGTGAGATTTGTCACGCTTGTTATCGCATCGGTTGATGGTCTGGTGGCGAATGGTAGGCACAAAAAAGGGGCATCGGATGCCCCTTGTCACAGTTTGACGAGTCTGGTGGGTGTGTGATGCGTCAGCCGCAGCACTTCTTGTGCTTTTTGCCGCTGCCACAGGGGCAGGGATCGTTGCGTCCCGCCTTGAGGGGGGCCGGATCCTGCTCCCCCTCGGTGTAGACCCAGCGCCCCTGATAACGCACGAAGCGGGAACGCTCATGGAGGCAGTGACGCTCATCCCCCTCCAGAAACCAGGCTTTGAACTCCACCATCCCGGTTTCATCCTCCGGGCCGGCCTGGCTGGCGATGATTTCGAGACCATCCCAGCGGGTGTCGATGCGTGAAAGCTCTTCGGCGGTGAGACCGCCAAGGTAGGCCGGGTGCCAGCTATGGACCAGATACTCCCCCAGACCGAGCACAAAAGCGCTGTAGCGAGAGCGCATCAGCTGCTCCGGGGTGTCAGCCACTGCGCCACTGTGACGTGAGCCACAGCACAATTCGAGAGAAAGGGTTGAGCCGCAAGGACAAAGATTCATGATTTTCACGTTCTGGCCGATTTGTTTAAGGGAATTGTAACGAAAGCTGGGCTCGCCCTGCCAGCACCTATACTGATGAGTAAGCAAGGAATTCCAATAAAAACAGCTGCAAGGATGTGAAAGATGACGCTAAAGCAGAAAATCCTGTTACTGGGTGCAGTCCCCGTACTGTTGATGGCCCTGGTGGTTAATCTCAGTAACTACATGGTCTCCAAGAGCGATCTGGAGTCTGATCTGGTGGTGGCGAGGGAAAATGCCATCAAGGAGCGTAAAGCGCTGCTCAGCAGTTACATCATGATGGCCAAAACCGCCGTCGAAGCCGTGTATTCCCTGCCGGATTCACCGGAAAATCGTCAAAAGGTCAAAGAGTTGCTCAGGCCGCTGCGTTACAGCAGTGACGGCTACTTCTTTGTCTATGACTTCGAGGGCAACACCATACTGCTGCCGGTGCGTACCGAGCTGGAGGGGAAAAACCGCTGGAACGACAAGGATGCCAAGGGCAAGTTGCTGATCCAGGAGATCCTTAAATCGGCCCGTCAGGGGGATGGTTTTACCGAATACTGGACGGCCAAGCCCTCCATCGGTCGCGATGCTCCCAAACTGGCCTTTACTCTGGTGCTGGACAAATACCAGTGGGCCATTGGCACCGGTTTTTATATCGATGATATCGACAACGAGCTGGCGGCCTTGCGGGCAGAGCGCGAGAGCAATATGCACGAGTCGCTGCAGAGCAGTGTGCTGGTGATCCTGTTGATCCTCGGTATCACCCTGGCGGCGACCGTTATTGTAGGCAACCGGGTCACCAAGCCGCTGGCGGATGCGGTACTGGCATTGAACGATATCGCCAACGGCGACGGGGATCTGACTCAGCGCCTCAAGGTGCAGAGCCAGGACGAGATTGGCCAGTTGGCCAGCGCTTTCAACCGCTTTGTCGAGCGGATCCAGTCGGTGGTGAGTCAGGTGGGCGAGACCAGCAACCACCTCTTTAGCGCGGTCGACAAATTGCACCATCTGAGCGAGCACTATGACCATCAGATGCAGGGCCACAGTCGCGAGACCGATCAGGTGGTCACAGCGGTGACCGAGATGAGCTCCACCGCACAGGAGGTGGCGGCCAGTGCCTCCAATGCCGCGACAGCAACCAGCGATGCGGCCCGTGAATCGGATGCCGCCCGGGGGGTGGTGAGCGGGGCTATCAACAGTATCAACCGGCTGGTGGGGGAGGTGCATACCGCCTCCGGCGTTATCGAACAGCTGGCGCAAGAGACCGCCAAGATTGGCTCGGTGGTGGAGGTCATTCGCGGCATTGCCGAGCAGACCAACCTGCTGGCGCTGAACGCCGCCATCGAGGCGGCCCGTGCCGGTGAGCAGGGGCGGGGCTTTGCGGTGGTGGCGGACGAAGTGCGTTCGCTGGCCGGTCGTACCCAACAGAGTACCAAGGAGATCAACGAGATGCTGCAACGTCTGCAGGGCGGGGTGAAGCAGGCGGTGGAGGTGATGCAGGCGAGCGAGGATCGCAGCCAGGAGACGGTGCAGGAGGCGAGCCATATCGCCAGCTCCCTCGACAGCATGGTGATGGCGGTCAGTACCATCAACGACATGAACATCCAGATCGCCACCGCCGCCGAGGAGCAGCACGCGGTATCCGAGGAGATCAACAAGAACCTGGTGGCCATTCAGCAGATTGTCAGCGAGCTGACCAGCGCGGCGGTGGAATCCAACAGCACCACCCGCGATCTGGCCAGTACCGGCGACAAATTGCGCAAACTGGTCTCGCAATTCCGTTATTGATCTTGCAATGGTCCGTGACGGCAACCACAAGATGCGGCCTGACCCCCGGTTCAGGCCGCACTTTATTTGGGGATTGACCAATAATGTGTGAAAATTGCCAGCCTCTTTTTTTCAGCCTTTGCCCCATACCCTATGAATGAGATCGTGAAAGGTAGTATCGATTTGATCCGGCAGCTCAACTACGGCCTGGTCTATGCCAGCCTGGAAGAGCACAAGGAGCTGTCGCGCACCGATCTCTCCCGCCTGACCGGCCTCTCGCCTGCCAGTATCACCAAGATCACCCGGGAACTGCTCGATGGCGGTTTGGTGGTCACCTGTGGTGAAAGTTCAGTGGGGCGCGGCCGTCGCCAGACGCTGCTGCGCATTAACGAGCGCCGCTTCCAGTTTCTCTCCATGCGTCTTGGCCGTGGCTACGTGGATATGGCGCTGTTTGACTTCTCCGGCCGTTCGCTGGCCCGCCAGCGCCACCTCTTTACCGAGGAGGAGCGCGCCGATCTGCTGGGCAGTCTGGTGCATGCCATCAAGGTGTTTTTGCCGAGAAAGTCCCTCAGTCTGGCCTGCATCGCCCTCTGTCTGCCGGGTCAGGTAGAGCGCCACTCCGGCATGGTCAAGCACTTCCCCTTCTACGATCTGCGCAACTGGCCCCTTGGCCCGACACTGCAACAGGCGTTCTCGGTACCTGTGCTGGTAAGCGGTGACGTGCGCACCTGGATCCAGGCTGAGCGGGAGTGGGGGGCTGCCAAAAATTGCGCCGATGCGGTACTGGTGTTTGTCCACAACGACATCGGGGTCGGCATGGTGGTCAATGGTCAGCTCATCGAGAGCGAGAATGCGCTGCTCGGGGATCTCAGCCACCTGCAGCTCGAGCCCTATGGCCAGCGCTGCTACTGCGGCGGCTTTGGCTGCGCCTGCACCCTGGTGACCAATCAGGCGCTGGAGGCGCAATACCGGGATCTGCGCGAGCGGATGCAGGAGCACGACTTGCCCGAGAGCGTCACCATCCGCGAGCTGTGCGAGCTGGCGCTTGCAGGCAACAGCCTTTGTCAGGATATTCTCCATCAGGCGGCGGGTCTCCTCTCCAAGGTGCTCTCCAATCTCATCTGCCTGCTCAATCCGGGCAAGCTGCTGCTGGGGGGGGAAATCACCCGTGCCGATCGGTTGCTGTTCCCCATGCTGCACCAGTCGCTGGCCAGCCAGTTGCCCGCCGAATATCTTGTGCGGCTGCAGATTGAATCCACCCACTTCTACGAAGATCCCACCAAGCCCACCTCGGTGCAGGTGCACAAGGCGCTGCGCGATGGCAGCCTGTTGCTTGAGCTGCTGCGCAGCTGTCAGGAGTCGTAAGGCAAGAGAGTTTGGCACTGCGTCTGGCGAAAGGGGCAGGGATTGCTGTTCCGCCAGCGCGTAACTCGGTACAATCTTGCGCTTTTCCGGCAGCCCCCTGTTATCGTGCCCTGTGGCGCCATGACATGTTGACACCGTTGCCGTTCCTGTTTTGACTCCAGTTGTGAACCTAGATGAAGCCTGTTCCTGATCACGCCGTCAACCGCCTGCGGGCTTGGCGCAAGAGTATCTCTACCCGACCGTTTCTCGCCCGTGGCGGCACCCTGGCTCGTTGCCCCGCCTGTCAGCTGCGCGAGGATTGGTGTGCCTGCGCGTGGCGCCCCGAGCTCAAAGCGGAGGCCGGTTTCTGCCTGCTGATGTATGACAGCGAGCCGATGAAGCCCTCCAACACCGGTCGCCTGATCGCCGATGTGTTGCCGGATACCACCTGGGCGTTTCTCTGGTCACGTACCCAGCCCTATCCCGAGTTGCTGGCCCTGCTGGCCGATCCCGCCTGGCAGCCCTATGTGGTCTTTCCCGCTTGCGAGAAGGAGCCTGCCCGCCTGACCGGCGAGGTGACGCTGGCACCGGGTAAAAAACCGCTCTTTATCCTGCTCGATGGCACCTGGCCGGAGGCGCGCAAGATGTTCAACAAGAGCCCCTATCTAGACGGTTTTCCGGTGCTCGCCATCAAACCCGACGCGCTCTCCACCTACGGCATGCGGGTCGCCAACTGCGACGAGCACCTCTGCACCGCCGAAGTGGCGGCCTGCGTGCTGGAAGTGGCGGGAGAGCTCAAGGCGGGGCAGGCACTGCAGCACTGGTTCAATCTGTTCAGCAGCCGCTACATGGCCGGTCGGGTCAGCCGTTTCCCCGGTGCCGATGAGGATCATCTCTGTGAGGCGCTGGCAGCCATCAAGGAAGCGAAGGTCGCTTCAACTGCTTGCTAACGGGGCCCTCTTCTGAGGAGGCAGGGGCCTGACAGCTCAAATTAATGAAAATCAGGAATCAATTGGCTGCCACTGTTTCGTTAGATTCATGGTCAGTGGCCCGTTAGGATAGCGGGCAGCCTGTGCCACCCCCGCACAACGTCGTTTTGGTGTTCTCCGGTTGCCCGACCCCTTCGGGCAACCCACTCTCGTGAGGTCTATGGATGGAATTGGAACTGGTTACCTTGTTTGCCCTGCTCGGTGTAGCGCTTGTCGCCGGCTTTATCGATGCCATCGCCGGTGGCGGCGGTCTGCTGACGGTGCCTGCTCTGCTGGCCACCGGCATGCCGCCCGCGCTAGTGCTCGGCACCAACAAGCTGCAGAGCAGCTTTGGCTCCTTCTCCGCCACCTGGTTCTATGCCCGCAAGGGGCTGCTGGAGTGGGCCATGATCTGGCCTGCGGTGATCTGCACCTTTATCGGTGCGGCCATCGGCACGCTAGCGGTGCAGACCATAGACGCCGCCATTCTCGAGCGCCTGCTCCCTTTCCTGCTGATGGCCTTTGCCTGCTACTTCTACTTCTCGCCGCGGGTAAGCGATGCCGAGAGCTCCCGCCGTCTGACTCCCATGCTGTTTGCGTTGCTGGTGGGGGGCGGTGTCGGCTTTTATGACGGCTTCTTCGGGCCGGGCACAGGTTCGTTTTTTGCCATCGGTTTCGTGGCGCTGGCGGGCTTTGGCATGGCGCGCGCCACCGCCCATACCAAGCTGCTCAACTTCACCTCGAATATCGCCTCCCTGCTGTTCTTTGCGCTCGGTGGCAAGGTGGTGTGGAGTGTCGGTTTTTGCATGGCGCTGGGGCAGTTTATCGGCGCCCGCTTCGGCTCCAAGATGGTGTTGAAAAAAGGGGTGAAGCTGATCAAGCCGCTGCTGGTGACCGTCTCCTTGCTGATGTCTGCCAAGCTGGTGTGGAGCCAGTATCCCGAGCTGTTTGCCTGGATCTGATGTGCGCCTTGCTTGCCGCATCGCAATTGTTAACGGGGCCCTCGGGCCCCGTTGTCATATCAGGTGTTTTACACGGCTAGCGCGGCGTGTCGCTGCGGTGGCGAAAGTGTTGGTGCAGGGCGCTCACCAGCTGGGCGATCCGCTCTCGCTTTAGGCTGTTTGGCCGGTAGACCAGATGCAGGGGGCGGCCCAGCCTGGGCAGTGGGCGCGCCATCTTCCCCTGTTCTCCCACCAGCCCCAGCAGGCCAGCGGGGAGCAGCACAGGGCCAATGCCTGCCTTGGCGAGTTCGATGAGCGCCAGATAGGAGTCGAGCTCCATGGTGGGTTCCAATCCCATATCTGCCAGCGGTTCGCGCAGGTAGCGGTTGGAGGGGTTCTCCAGATCCATGGTGAGGATCTTGCGCCTGCTTTCTGCGCTGGCTGGTGGCAGGCTCTGCTGCGCCTCGCCCACCAGATAGAAGGGCTCCTCAAGCAGCAGATCGGCGCCGAGGCCATGGCCGGGAGGGAGACGACCGGCGCAGATGCCGAGCAGGGCATCGCCGCTGCGCACCCGCGCCAGAATGACCGGCGTGTGGTGGGTGGAGAGGGCAAGGTGGGGATCGTGCTCCAGATAGTCGCGCATGAAGTGGGCGAGATAACCCGCCAGCAGGGTTTCGGAGCAGGCGATGGGGAGAGGACTCTGATCCGCCAGATCCTGACTATCGGCAAGCACCCCTTTCATTTCGGCCAGACTCGGGGCAACTCGTTCCAGCAGCTCCTTGGCCTGCGGGGTGAGGCGGATCTGGCGCCCCTCCGGCTCGATCAGCTTCTTGCCAAGGCGCAGCTCCAGCTGGGCAATCCGCTTGCTTACCGCCGACTGGCTGATATAGAGGCGACTGGCCACCTTGGCCATGGTCCCTTCACTCGCCAGCAGGCTCAGCGTCTCCAGCCCTTCCAGTAACATCTCGCCCCCTTGTTTATCGCCATCAGGATCGTCACAGATTGATCAGCGCTACCTTAGGGGCTGACTGGCTCAGGAGCAAGTGTCGTTTGCTGCCTTGGCCGGTCGAATGCGCCACTCGCTCAAGGGCGGCGCGAAGATCACCAGATTGCCGATGAGGCTGATCACCACTCCGGCCACCGAGACCGGCTGCCAGACAAAGCCTTCATAGAAGGTGGAGAGGGTAAGCGCCACCAACGGAAAGAGCACGGTGGCGTAGGAGGCCTTGCTGGCACCGATGCGCCCCACCAGGGTCAGGTAGGCGGTAAAGGCGATCACCGAGCCAAACAGGGCGAGGTAGACCATGGCCGCCAGATAGTGGCCATCGGTTGGCACCACCAGTTGCTGCCCGAGCAATGTGACCCAGCCCAGCAACAGCACCACGCCGTAAACCATACCCCAGGGCACCAGTTGCAGTACGTGGTAGCCGTGGCGCTGGCCCCGGGCCGAGACCAGATTGCCCAGCGAAAAGCAGAGGGTGCCGCCGCAGGCGAGCAGCAGCCCCTTCCAGCCGTTTGCACCCAATTGCGCATCTGCCAGCTCCGGCCAGAACAGCAGCAGGGTGCCAAAGAGCCCCAGCAAGGAGCCTTGCAGCCAGCGCAGGGTGGGGCGCTTGTTCTCGAACAGCCAGAGGTTGAGGCCGTTGAAGATGCTGGCACTGGCAAAGATCACTGCCGACATGCCGCTCGGGATATAGCGGGTGGCGTGGTAGAAGCAGAGGAAGTTGGTGGAAAAGAGCAGGGCACCGAGCAGTGCGGCGTAACGCTGGCCGTGCCAGGGGAGGCGCGGAAAGCGGCCGCTGGCGGTGAGCAGGGCAAACAGTGCCACCGCCGCCAGCAGGAAGCGATAGAGCACCGACACCTCGATGGGAATGGGGCCAAGTTGCCAGGCGATGGCAATCCAGGTGCTGCCCCAGATAAGCACGGTGGCAAGATAGAGCATCAGATTCATCACAGTTCCGGTGAGTCAGGGATAGATGACCCACTATGGGGCGAGCCCTGATGGCTGGATTGCACCATCTTGCGGTTTTTCATCGTCACGCGCTGTCATCTGCGGGCGCGGTCGGTAAGATGGATGGCAGCGGCATAAAATGTACACCGGAACAGGCGGCAGTGGCGAATGAAAACAGCAGGGGTATTTGATGCACTGGTCAGCACCGGCGCCCGGCTGGAGGACGCCTGCTGGCTCGAACCCGGGCTTGGCGTCGCCAGTTGGCGCAACTGCTATGACCAGACCCGTTATCACAAGCCGGGCCACCACACCCTGAGCGTCTATCTGCAAGGAGGCGCAGACCGAGCGACTCGATGGGCCGGGTGGTCACGGCGGCACCGGCAAGGTGTGCATTATGCCGGATCACCACAGATCCGAGTGGCTGGTGCGCGAAGAGTTCCGCTTCTTTCATCTCTACTTCACCCCGGCTCACCTCACCCGTATCGCCGAGGAGGTGTGTGACAAGGAGGGGCGCCACCTGCAACTGGTGGACAAGACCTTTATCGATGATCCGCAGGCGGCCGGACTGGTGCAGCGCCAACTGATGCAACTTCAGTGGCAGCACGGGGTCGATCGGCTGGCGCTTTCCCACGGCGCCTGGATGTTGATCCTCCACGCCTATCGCCACCACACCGAGGAGGCTCCCGGTCTGCCGCCTCTACGCGGCGGGCTGGCGCCCGTGGTGATCAAGCGGGTGCAGGAATATCTGCAGGCCCATCTGGCCGATTCGGTCACGCTGGCAGAGCTGGCCCAGCAGGCGGGGCTGAGCGAGTATCACTTTGCCCGCATGTTCGGCCAGAGTCTCGGCTGCCCGCCCCACCGCTATCTGCTGGGGCTGCGGCTCAAACGGGCCAAGCAGCTGTTGGCCGGCCCCGAGCCGCTGGCCAGTATCGCCAGTCAGTGTGGCTTCTCTTCCCAGGCCCATTTCGGCAATCGTTTTCGCGAGGCGTTTGGTTTGACGCCGGGGCAGTGGCGGGCGCAATTGTCATCTTCTCGTCACAGATAACCCTGAGACTTTGGGCAAAAGAGGTGTACTCTCTACCACTTATCCATTGAAAGGAATGCCCATTGAATTATCGCAAACGTCAAATCCGTACCCGTCATCTCTGGTTCAGCCACTGGAATGCCCCGCAAGATCGCACCGCTGTTGTGACCCCTCCCGAACCTGCAGTGCCTCACAGTTCACGTTGAAAAAGCCCCGCCTGCGATAGGATTTTTCCGGTAACTTTGCCACTATTGCCCCATCACAATGATGTGGACACGGCTGGATGTTTCTGGAACGTATTGAAGTCAAAGGTTTTCGCGGTATAAATCGCCTGTCGCTCGGGCTGGATCAGACCACAGTGTTGATCGGCGAGAATACCTGGGGTAAATCGAGCCTGCTGCGCGCCCTCTGGTGTCTGCTGGGGCAGGATGCCGAGCCCTATCAGTTCACCGCCGAGGATTTTCACCAACCGGAAGATCCCGAACTGGCCCCGGCGCGCCACCTGCAACTGGTGCTCACCTTCAGTGAGCACAGACCCCAGATGTGTCAGCACTCCCGTCGGCTGGCCCGTCTTTGCCCCTCCTGGGTGCTGCACAAGGACAAATTCCACCGCATTCACTATCGCGCCAGCGCCGAGCTGCAGGCGGATGGCTCTGTGCTCACCATTCACGACTTTCTCGACGGTGTAGGCAAGAGCCTGCCCATCGCCAATACCCACGAGCTGGTCTGCATGCTCATCACCATGAACCCGGTGTTCCGGCTGCGGGACGCCCGTACCGCTCGCAACGGAGTGGAGACATTGCAGTGGGGAGATCTCTCCGAGCATCGCTTGAGCGAGCTGGCGGACAAGCTGATCGACGAACCCCAGAGGATCGGCGAGCCGGAGCTCAAAGAGGCGCTGCAGGCGGTGCGCCAGTTGATGGACCACTACTTCAACGCCCTGGCCCCCATCAAGAACAAGCCGCGCAGTCAGCGCGACATCATCAATCGCCCCATGACATTGCGCAATCCTGGCAACCTGCATACCCTGCTGCGCCGCGCCGATAACCGCGCGCTGCAGCTGGCGATGGCGGGGATGGCGGCTACCTTGTTGCAGGCGCGGGGCAACCGCGAGCTGGAGGAGGGGGCTCGCCCCATCATGATCCTGGAGGACCCGGAGAGCCGGCTGCACCCGACCATGCTGGCACTGGCGTGGGGGCTACTGGAACAACTGCCGGGTCAGAAGCTGCTCACCACTAACTCGGGAGATCTGCTCTCTTCCCTGCCGCTCAATCAGGTGCGGCGGCTGGTGCGCCGTCAGCAGGATATCCTCTGTCATCAGCTGGGGGGCGAGCGTTACAGCAGCGACGATCTGCGCAAGATCGCCTTCCACGTGCGGATTAACCGCCCCATGTCGCTGTTTGCCCGTTGCTGGCTGCTGGTGGAGGGGGAGACCGAGATCTGGCTGCTCTCCGAGCTGGCGCAGATCTGCGGTTACAGTTTGCGGGCCGAGGGGGTGCGGATCATCGAGTTTGCCCAGTGCGGCCAGTCGCCGCTCATCAAGGTAGCGCGGGATTTTGGCATCGAGTGGCACCTGCTGACCGATGGCGACGAGGCGGGGCTCAAGTATGCCACCTCGGCCCGGGGCCAGCTCAAGGGTGAGCGGGAGCGGGACCGACTGACCCAGCTCCCTGCCGCCGACATCGAGCACTACCTCTATCACAACGGTTTTGAAGCTGTGTTTCGCCGCGAGGCCGGGGTGGGCGGGCGCGCCATGTGGAGCGCCAGTCACATCATCAACAAGGCGATCCATCACCGCAGCAAGCCGGGAATGGCGCTGGCGGTGGTGGAAGAGGCGGAGCGGCTCGGCGCCGAGCATATTCCGCCGGTGATCCGCCAGATGTTTGCCCGGGTGGTGGCGCTGGCCCGCGGTCAGGGCTAACGCCACCACCGCATCCCGTCACTATGGGCATGGCTGCCAGCAGGGCGCCCTTCAAGGTGGGCCCTGCTGGCGCAAATTGCCCCGGATTGTTTGCCCGCGATTGTTTGTCGCGATTGGGGATAGCCGCCGGTTTGGGTATACTCGCCCCTCTCTGGCGCCCCGGTGGCGCACCTCGAATCTTTACTGCTGGAGGCGTCGTGTTCGTCCAACTCCCTTTTTGGCTCTTTCCCCTCACCGGATTGATGGCGCTTGGCGCCCTGATCGCCCTCGGTATCGTGCTGTGGCGCGGTGATATCTGCCCTGGCCAGCGCTCGCGCATCAGTCAGCAGCTCTTCTCCATCTGGGTTATTACCGCGCTCTCCCTGATGCTGGCGGTCGAGGCCAAGGCGGCCAGCTGGCTTATCTGGAGTGGTGGTGTAGCACTGGTGCTCGGGGTTGGCTTGTCGCTGGCCCAGTCACGACTGGAGGGCAAGCGTTCAGTCCCCTCGACACTGCTCTGGCTACCGGCGTTGCCGCTCGCTCTCTATGGCATCGGGCTGCTGCAACTGCAGGGCTGGGTGAGCGGTCTGCTGCAGATGGCGATGCTGGGGGCGGCCTTTGCCCACCTGATGCTGCTGCGGGCCCGTCATCGCCTCAAGGCATTCAATACCCTGTTGCCGCTGGCCGGTCTGGTGGGGGCGATGGCCAGCCTTGTCTGGCTGGCAGTGCTGGTGGGCTGGCAAGGGGGGGAGGCCAATCTCGATGCCCTGATCCCGGCGGTGGTGACCCAGGCAGCGCTGCTGGTGGCCTCTCTGCTGCTCTGGTTCAGCCCGCTCTACTTGCAGCGTGATACCGCGCCAGTGGTGGTCTCCACCTCCCTGTGTGGCCTGCTGATCGCCCAGATCGCCGCTACCAGTGTGTTGCACCAGCTGATCTGACACTGGCGCTGAAAAGAGAAAGCCCCGAGCCAACACTCGGGGCTTTTGCATATCTGGCTTGCAGGTATCGCTGCTATCAATTCACAGCAATCGATCAATAGAAATCGTCGGCCCCGCAGATAAAGAGGCAACTGCTGCGCGGCTGGGCCAGATATTCGCGGGTCAATCCCTCCAGCGGCATGCCGAAGGTGCAGATATCTTGCGGCGAGGGGAGGGCGGTATCGAGGATCCGCCGCCAGTAGCCGCCGACCCCCTTGGGCGGGCTCGGCAGGTTGAAGGTGAGGGGCTCCCAGTAGGCGTTGAACAGCACATAGAGCGCCAGCTTGGTCTCGCTCGACAGCGCCGACATGGCGATGGCGTGGGAGTGGGGGCTGAAATCCGGTTGCCCGGCGTTGACTCCGTGCCAGCAGATCTCGCTGTGGCGCAGGATCTCGGTGAGCGACAGCGGCATGCTCTCCTGCTCCGGGCGCTGGAACAGGTGTTTGCGGTATTGGATCAGCTCCTTCATAAAGCGGAACATCTCCTGACTGCGGGCATTGGGCAGCCAGTTCATCCAGCAGGTAGCATTGTCCTGACAGTAGCCGTTGTTGTTGCCCCGCTGGGTGCGCAGCAGCTCGTCTCCCATCAGCAGCATGGGGGAGCCCACCGAGAGTAGGGTCGCTACCATCATGTTTTTGGCCTGGCGCATCCGCAGGGCGTTGATCTGGGGATCTTCCGTCACCCCTTCGTGGCCGTGGTTCCAGCTGAAGTTGTGATCGCAGCCGTCACGGTTCTCCTCCCCGTTGGCCTCGTTGTGCTTGCTGTTGTAACTGGCCCAGTCCCACAGGGTAAAACCGTCGTGGCAGGTAACGAAGTTGATGCTTTTCTCGGGATCGGCGTGGTGATAGTGGTAGATGTCGGGGCTGCCGCAGAGCCGCTCGACAAAGGCGGTGACGCTGTTGTCATCCCCGCGCAGAAAGCGGCGCACATCATCCCGGAACTGGCCGTTCCACTCACGCCAGCGGGCGCCGGCCAGTGACCCCACCTGATAGAGCCCCCCGCGTCCCAGGCTTCGGCAATCAGCTTGATGTCGGCGATGTTTGGGTCCGTATCTATGGTGCGTAGAGTGGGGGCATTGGCCTGCGGTTGACCCGATTCATCCCGTGACAGAATGGCGGCCAAATCGAAGCGGAAGCCATCGACGTGCATCTCCTGACGCCAGAAGTGGAGGCTGTCCATGATCATCCGCAGCACCACCGGATGAGCGCCGTTGAAGGTGTTGCCGCAGCCCGAATAGTTGGTGTCCTTCTGGTTGTTGTCGAGGATGTAGTAGGCCTCGTTGTCGATGCCGCGAAACGAGAAGGTGGGGCCATCATCACCCCCTTCGGCGGTGTGGTTGTAAACCACGTCCAGGATCACCTCGATATTGGCCTTGTGCAGCGCCTTGACCATGTCGCGAAATTCGGTCAGCGGATCATCGCCGCAGGCGTACTGGGCGTGGGGGGCGAAAAAGGACATGGGGCTGTAACCCCAGTAGTTGGAGAGTCCTTTGGGCGCATCCTGAGGATCGAACTGGAACACCGGCAGCAGCTCGACGGCGGTGACGCCGAGAGATTGCAGATAGGGGATCTTCTCAATCAATCCGAGATAGGTGCCACGCAGCGCCGGATCGACTCCGGAGCTCGGGGACTTGGTAAAGCCCCCCAGATGCAATTCGTAGATCACCGAGCGGGAGAGGGAGTGAGCGGGCAGTTTGTCTCCTTCCCAGTCGTAGTGGCGAGTATCGACCACCTTGTTCTTGGCGCAACAAGCCAGATTGCTGCCTGGACGGGCCGCCGCCCATCGATCGTAATTGGCGCCAAGCTCGATGCTGCGGCCGTAAGGGTCGAGCAACACCTTCTCGGAATCGAAGCGGGTGCCGCCATATGGGCGCCACGGGCCCTGAATGCGATAGGCGTAACGCTGCCCGACCGAGATCCCCTCCACATGGATATGCCAGTAGTAGGCGGTGCGGTTAAGGCGCGGGGATAGGGGGATCACCTCGGGGGTCGCATCGTCTGCGCTTGCGAAGAGCAGCAGTTCGACCCGGCTGGCGAGGCGTGCCCAGATCGCAAAGTTGACGCCGTGACTGTCGGGCGTAGCCCCCAACTGACGGCAGTGACCGGCGGAGATGCGCATATTCTACCTACCCAAAATGAGGAGTGTTCACCTTATTGAGTGTAGTGCCGGATGCCTGGCAAGGACTCGATTGCCTGAAAAAACAGCATGATGCTGCTAATGACCGCACTATTTGTCCGATTAATCTACGAATAAACTTTTTTTGAGATATTTACTTGCAATCTGTGCGCTGGCGCCTATTATTGGCGACCTAAGACGCGGGGTGGAGCAGCCCGGTAGCTCGTCGGGCTCATAACCCGAAGGTCGTCAGTTCAAATCTGGCCCCCGCAACCATCTGATATCCTGACCAGTCAAACCGGTGTAACCGGTTGATGGGAAGGAGAAATCGAACTGGCTACTGCTCAGCCACTTCGAGACAATTCGGACGCGGGGTGGAGCAGCTCGGTAGCTCGTCGGGCTCATAACCCGAAGGTCGTCGGTTCAAATCCGGCCCCCGCAACCAACTCTTTCGTCAGCTTGCGATTGTGTAAACAGTCGAAAGCAGACAAACGCCACCAAGCCACTGCTCGGCTTGAGGGTGACAATTCGGACGCGGGGTGGAGCAGCTCGGTAGCTCGTCGGGCTCATAACCCGAAGGTCGTCGGTTCAAATCCGGCCCCCGCAACCAACTTTTCGTCAGCTTGCGATTGTGTAAACAGTCGAAAGCAGACAAACGTCATCAAGCTGCTACTCAGCTTGAGGGTGACAATTCGGACGCGGGGTGGAGCAGCTCGGTAGCTCGTCGGGCTCATAACCCGAAGGTCGTCGGTTCAAATCCGGCCCCCGCAACCAACTTTTCGTCAGCTTGCGATTGTGTAAACAGTCGAAAGCAGACAAACGCCACCAAGCTACTGCTCGGCTTGAGGGCGACAATTCGGACGCGGGGTGGAGCAGCTCGGTAGCTCGTCGGGCTCATAACCCGAAGGTCGTCGGTTCAAATCCGGCCCCCGCAACCAACTTTTCGTCAGCTTGCGATTGTGTAAACAGTCGAAAGCAGACAAACGCCACCAAGCTACTGCTCGGCTTGAGGGCGACAATTCGGACGCGGGGTGGAGCAGCTCGGTAGCTCGTCGGGCTCATAACCCGAAGGTCGTCGGTTCAAATCCGGCCCCCGCAACCAACTTTTCGTCAGCCTGCGATTGTGTAAACAGTCGAAAGCAGACAAACGCCATCAAGCTACTGCTCGGCTTGAGGGTGACAATTCGGACGCGGGGTGGAGCAGCTCGGTAGCTCGTCGGGCTCATAACCCGAAGGTCGTCGGTTCAAATCCGGCCCCCGCAACCAACTTTCTGTACGTTTCCTTCCTGTATTGCCAATCATTGAACAATCCTTCTTGATGCTCGTCACCGTCTGGTGATTGCTGCTATTTCTGACGCTTTTTCAAGACCAAAACTGGTCGTATCAACCATTTGTTCGGTATCATCAGTTATCTCTTCATGGATGAGGCACGCGCCTGTGATCACTCCCTTCACCTATCTTCCTCCTGCTATTGAAAGCCGGGATGCCACGCTGGCCGAAGCCCTTGCTCAAGGGCTGCCGTTGCAACTGCTGCTGATCGCCGAAGAGCAGAAGGAGTCCTTGCTTTCGCTCCCCGCCCTTGCGGGTCTCCAGACCCAGCTTGCGCTGGGGAAAAAAGCGCCCTTTACCCTGATGCATGGCAATACCCTGTTGCAGGTGATGTTTGTGGCCGGCAGTGTGACGCGGGATCACCGCCTCTATAAACAGATCAGAGGCTGGATTGCTCCTCTTTCTGGGCTCAATGTGGAGCGGCTCGGGCTGCATCTGGAAGGTTTTGCTCCCTCCGAGCGAGTGATGCTGGCCGAAGTGATGTTGTCAGCCCTGCTTGCCGCCAATATTTCGTTGCCCACCAGCAAGCGCCGCAGTGAAAGCAGCTGGAGCTATCAGCAGATCAAGGTTTCACCCGCAGTGGTGCTGGACTTGGCGCGCCTTTACAGCGAAGCGGGGGGTAACGGGTTGGCTCGCCATCTGGCGGTGTTGCCTGCCTCCGAGCTGACGGCCGCCAGCTATCGCGAGTTTGTCAGCAAGCTGGCGCAAGATGAGGGGTGGCAGTGCCATCACTATGATCAGGCACAGCTGGCCGAGCTGGGGGCGGGTGCGTTTCTGGCTGTTGCTCGTGGTTCGGAAGACAATCATGGGGCCATGGTCAAGCTCAGCTACTACCCGCCCAAACCGGTGCGCCGTATTGCACTGGTGGGCAAGGGGATCTGCCACGACTCTGGCGGTTACAACCTCAAGGTCTCCGGCAGCATGTATGGCATGCATCTGGACATGGGGGGCAGCGCGGTGGCGTTGGGGGCCCTCTACGCCATCAGCCGAGCCCAGTTGCCCTACGAGGTACACTGCTGGCTTGCCATTGCCGAGAACCATATCGGCCCTCACGCCTATCGCCCCGGCGAGGTGGTGACTGCCATCAATGGCACCTCCATCGAGGTGGTCGATACCGATGCCGAAGGTCGAATGGTACTGGCCGATACCCTGGCGATGGCGGTGCAGGATACTCCGGATCTGCTGCTCGATTACGCGACCCTGACCGGGGCCTGCAAACGGGCGCTGGGTAGCCGCTACAGCGGCGTCTTTACCAATCGCAGCGAATGGATGACATCGCTGGTCAATCTGGGTCAGCGCAGCGGTGAACGAGTCTGGCCCTTCCCGCTTGATGACGATTACGACGACAACATCGAGAGCGAGTGGGCCGATCTGTTGCAGTGTGCACCGGGCAGTTCGCCGGATCACATCGATGCGGCCCGTTTCCTCGCCCACTTCGTGCCCGAGCAGACCCCCTGGCTGCACTTTGACCTGAGTGGTTTTCGCAACAAGGGGGGCAATGGGGTGGTCTCCAGCGAAGTGACCGGCTTTGGCGTGCGTCTCACGCTGGATCTGCTGGCCAGCCCGCTTGGCAGAGTTGGTCGCCAAGCCTCTGAACAATCTGAATGATAACAAGGAGTTCTGTGAAACAACCAAGCTATGACTGGGTGCTGTTCGATTTGGATGAAACCCTGCTCGATTTTCCGGTCGCCTCTGCGCTGACGCACACCTTGCAGATCTATGGCGTACAGGCTGATGACGCCAGCATGGCGCAGTACCACGACCTCAACCACGGGCTCTGGCAGCAGTACAACGACGGCGAGATCGATGCAACGGCGTTGCAGCAGACCCGCTTCTCCCTCTTTGCCCAGCAGGTTGCCGCCGATCCCATGGCGATGAACAACACCTTTCTGGAGCAGATCATTGCCCTTAGCATGCCTCTCGAAGGGGTGGTCGAGACCCTGCAGCAGCTGCGCAGCAAGGTGCGGATGGGGATCATTACCAATGGTTTCAGCGTGCCCCAGCGGGGGCGGCTGGGCAAATTGGGCTGGAGCGAGTGGTTCGAGCCACTGGTGATCTCCGACGAAATTCGGGTGACCAAGCCGGCGCCAGCTATTTTCCAGCACACCCTCTCCCTGATGGGGCAGCCAGATCCGGCCCGGGTGCTGATGGTGGGGGATAATCCGAAAACCGATATTGCCGGGGCGGCGGCGCAGGGGCTGGCAACCTGCTGGTACAACCCGGCGCGGCAAGCGGGCGAGTGCGATGCCACCCACGAAATCCACCACTTCGCCCACCTTGCCGACATTGTGCTGGGACGCTGACAGGCAGAAGTAATCCATCACGTTATCGGTGACCAAAACGTCCTGGCAAGTTGCAACCAGGGCTGTTTAAGACAGGATGGGGTTTGCTTGAGACAGTAAGGGGAGCAGATGCTCCCCTTACTTATGAGTGTTTTCCTGTGAATGCAGGGATCTGAACTGGTAGCTATCGAGGATCTGCTGATAGTCGGGACTCTGTTTCAATTGATCGATAGCCTGATTGATCCGCTGCAGTTGCGCCTCTGTGGTGCTCTCTTTGCTCAGCATCAGGTGAACTGGTGTCAGTTCGATATGCAGCAGAATATACAGCTTGTCCTGCATGCCATCCTTACCCTGCCACTCTTGCAATCCGTGGGGATCGAGAATAAACCCCTGGATCCGTCCCCCTTGCAACATCTTCAGCAGTTGATCCAGCCTCAGGCGCATCTGTAAGCGAGGCTGCAGCTCGGGCCGTGCCATCAACTTGCGGAAGGTATTGCCGTAATCAAACCCCTTGAGCACCCCGATATGGAAGTCAGGGGTGTTGATCAACTGCTCAAGGGTGGTGATCCCGCGCCAGCGCTCGGCATCTTGCCGACGGATGACGATGGCCGTCTCCTCTTCCCGATAGGGGTGGCTGAAGCGGGCATATTGCTGCCGCTCGGCGGTGATATTGGCTGACATGGCTAGTTGAACCGTGCCGAATTTCAGCTCGTGCAACACGCGAGCCCAGGGCATTTCACTGAATTTGGCCTGATAACCGGCCCGCAGGAAGATGGCGTTGAGCAGCTCTACATCCAGTCCGCGGAGCTGTTGTTGTTCATTGCGATAACTGAAGGGCTGCCAGTCGACCCAGCCCACGACCAATGACTCTTGTGCCGTAGCCTGGCAACACAAACACCATAACAACAAGAGTCTGTACACAACGCATACCCTCGAACAGGCTGATACGGTTGAGTATTGGACAGGAACGACGGAGTAACCAGTGCTGAGGGTTGAGCGGATGCACAGATGTGCATCCCTCACAGTTCGTGGGCGTGGAATCCCTTGCGATAGCGGGTTTCACAGCGCGGGCAGCGTTGCAGGGTCGGATCCTGTTCCAGCTGTTCGATGGAAAGTGGCTCTTCACAATCGGAGCAGAGGCCATAGAGGCCTAGATCCATCTGGCAGAGTGCCGCGTCGATCCGCTTGAGGCGGGCCACGCTCTGCTCTACCTTCGGCAGATCCAGCCGGCTTGTCAGTTCCACCAGTTGATCCTGCTCGCAGTGACCGACCTGTTCGGCCCACTCGTCACGACGGCAGGCTTTAAGCTGACCGATCAGCGTTTCTCGTACTTGGGCCCAGTCTGACAGCAGGCGATTACGCCAGACAGTCAACTGTGCTTGCGTCATTTCACACACATTATCCCCCACAGGACAGACGACAGATTCGGGGCAGTATAGGGATCCGATAACTCTATCAAGATGATATGCGTCAAGTTAAACGTGGTTAGCCGTGGCTTTTGGCTGCTTGCAACAGGGCATCGCGGATGGGAGCCGTCTCTTTGAGCACCCGGATCTCCTGAAACAGCAGATCCGCTTCGGGATATTCCCGCTTGAGATAGCTGAACCACTGTTTGATGCGGCTGGGGTAGTAGTCGGCTTTTTCGCTGGCCAGATCCTGCTCGGTATAGCTCACCATCAGCTGCAACACCTCGGCCCAGCTCATGTGCGGGCAGCCGGTTTTCATCACGTTGGCCAGATTGGGCAGGGAGATGGCGCCGCGCCCGACCATCAGAGCATCGCAACCCGAGACCTTGGCGCAGGCGAGGGCATCTTTATGATCCCAAATCTCGCCGTTGGCGGTGACGGGAATGGGCAGGGCACGGCGAATGGCGTCCACGTACTCCCAGTGGGCGGGGGCCTTGTACCCTTCACGCTTGGTGCGGGCATGAACGGCCAGCTCGTTGGCGCCCCCCTGGAAGATCGCCTGGGCGTTCTCCAGATAGAGCTCCTTGTCATCGTAACCGAGGCGAATTTTGGCGCTCACCGGCAGATGGGCTGGCACCGCCTCGCGCACCGCCTTGACGATGCGATAGATGGTCTCGGGCTCCTTGAGCAGCACCGCACCGCCCTTGCTCTTGTTGACCGTAGGGGCGGGACAGCCGAAGTTGAGATCGACGCCGGGGGAGCCGAGCTCAATGGCGCGCACGGCGTTCTCGGCCAGCCACTCGGGGTGTTGTCCCAGCAGTTGCACCCGTACCGGGGTACCTGCGCGGGTTTTGCCATCTTGCAGCAGTTCAGGGCAGAGGCGGTAGAACACCTTGGCGGGCAACAGCTGATCGACGACCCGGATAAACTCGCTCACGCAGAGATCGTAATCATTGACGGAGGTGAGAACCTCCCGCATCAGGTGATCCAGTACCCCCTGCATGGGGGCCAAAATAACGCGCATAACGGCTTTCCGACGAGAGTGGGGAGAAAAAAGAGCGCAGATTGTAGTGGGGTTGCGGCCCGCTGTCAGCACCCGCTCAAACTCTGTTAGGCTAGAGGGAGATAAATCACGCAAGGAGAAGGAATGAAGCGTTGGTGTCTGATGGCGCTCGGGTGGCTGGCATTTGCCACCGGTATTGTGGGCATTGTGCTGCCGCTCTTGCCGACTACCCCCTTCATGTTGCTGGCTGCCGCCCTGTTTGCCCGCTCGTCGCCCCGTTTTCATCGCTGGCTGCTGGCCCATCCCTGGTTTGGCCCGCCCATCGTCGATTGGCAGCAATATCGCGGTATTCGTCGTCAGGCCAGACGGCGCGCCATAATCTTCATTTTGCTCACCTTTTCGGTGTCGTTGGCGGTGGTGCCACTGCTGTGGGTAAAGGGGTTGCTGGTTGTCATAATGGTGATCCTGCTCACCTGGTTAATGCGCCTGCCGGTGCTGGAGCCAGTTGCAATGGTGAAGTGAAGTCCCTAAGCTATTGCAGCAATAATGCTATGGAGTCGGCCTGTCATTTTTGCGTGACAGGCTTTTTTATTTCCCGCAGAAGGGAATTGAGAAAAAATGGCCACCCCTGGGTCAAAAAAATAAGCGGTCAACACATGAATCCGGAAACCCTGAAATTTATCGAAGCAAGCATCAAGACCATTCCCGACTATCCGAAGCCGGGCATTCTGTTTCGTGACATCACCAGCCTGATCGAGAACGCCGAGGCCTTCAAGGCCACCATCGATCTGCTGGCCAATCATTATCGTGATCAAGGGATCACCAAGATTGTTGGCACCGAAGCTCGCGGCTTCATCTTTGGCGCGCCGGTTGCCTATGCCATGGGGCTGGGCTTCGTGCCGGTCCGCAAGCCGGGCAAGCTGCCGCGCGAAGTGATCGAGGAGTCCTATGCCCTCGAGTACGGTACCGACACCCTGCAACTGCACACCGATGCCATCGTGCCCGGTGACAAGGTGCTGGTCGTGGACGATCTGCTGGCGACCGGTGGTACCGTCGATGCGACCGTCAAGCTGATCCGCCGTGCCGGTGGTGAAGTGGCCGATGCGGCCTTCATCATCTCCCTGCCGTCTCTGGGCGGCGATGCCCGTCTGACTGCCGCTGGCATCAAGGTGGTCTCACTGGTCGAGCTGGCCGGCGAGTAATGCCTCTTCGGCCCGATCCTCTGCATCGGGCCTGCATTGAACCGGTGCCCTTGCGGGCATCGGTTTGAAAATCAAGCGATCCCTCCCGCTCTCACCGATAGCCGATACAGCCAGCCCGCCATTTGTGTTAGCATCCGGCCTCAATGCCCTGTCTTCTCTGCATGATGGATTTATGAGCTATCAGGTTCTGGCGCGTAAATGGCGCCCCCATACGTTTGAACAAGTGGTAGGCCAGCAACATGTGCTGACCGCCTTGACCAACGCCCTGGATCAGGGACGGCTGCATCACGCCTATCTGCTGAGCGGTACCCGCGGGGTGGGCAAGACCACCATCGCCCGTATTCTGGCCAAGAGCCTCAACTGCGAGCAGGGGATCAGCAGCCACCCGTGCGGTGTCTGCGACACCTGCCGCGAGATAGATCAGGGCAACTTTGTCGACTTGCTGGAGATTGACGCGGCGTCCCGCACCAAGGTGGAAGATACCCGCGAGCTGCTCGACAACGTGCAGTACCGTCCGGCCCGCGGCCGCTTCAAGGTCTACCTCATCGATGAAGTGCACATGTTGTCGCGTCACAGCTTCAACGCGCTGCTGAAAACCCTGGAAGAGCCGCCCCCCTATGTGAAGTTTCTGCTGGCCACCACGGATCCGCAGAAGCTGCCCATTACAATTCTCTCGCGCTGCCTGCAGTTTCATCTGAAGAGTCTGGATCAGACCCAGATCGCCAAGCAGCTCGAATGGGTGCTGGATCAGGAAGGTCAACCCTTCGAGCCCCGCGCCCTGCTGGCTTTGGCCAAAGCCGCCGACGGCAGTATGCGCGATGCCCTGAGCTTGACCGATCAGGCGTTGGCCCACGGCAATGGTAGCGTGCGCCTCGACAGCGTGCTGGCGATGCTGGGCACGCTCGATCACCGCCATCTGCACCAGCTGCTGGAAGCCATTTTGCGGCAAGATGCCCCCGCGGCCATGGCCAAGATCACCGAGATCGCCACCCTGGGCCCCGATTTTGATCAGCTCCACGCCGAGCTGGAAGGCTTGCTCCATCGCATCGCCATGGCCCAGCTGCTGCCTGCCAGCGTGCAGGAGCAGGGGGCGGATGCCGATTCCCTGCTGCAACTGGCCAAGGCGATGAGCCCGGAAGAGGTACAGCTCTGCTACCAGATTGTGCTAGGTGGCCGTAAAGATCTGCCCTGGGCCCCCGATGGCCGCACCGCGCTGGAGATGACCTGCCTGCGGATGCTCGCCTTCTCGCCAAGGCGCGATGCCTTGCATCCGGCCAGCCTCACTGCGCTGCCCCCGTCAATGACGAGCAGTGCGGCGAGCAGCGCCACTCCGGTAGCCTCCTTGCCGGGAAAGCGCCCGGCCGCTGAATCGGCCGCAGTGGCACCGATCAGCGGCGCCGTGCCCACACCTCTAGCCAGCCCTGTTGCCAACAGTGCTGTACCTGCGGTTGATGCCTCCCTGCCTGCGATGGTGGATGACACTGCTAACGCTGCCGACAGCGAGGAGGAGGCGCAAGCCGCCGAACTGTTCAGCCAGCAGGATGAGTTGCTGCGCGAAGCTGCGGGCATGGGGTATCAATCTGAGCCCGCTCTGCCAAATGCACAGCCTGATGTGCCAGCGCACTCTGCTATGCAGCCCGCTGATGATGGTGCGCCTGCCGCAGCCGATGCGGCCTATTCCCGTGGCGAGCCACTGACAGCCCCTTTCGAGCCCGCGCTAGAACCGACAACCGCGCCGGTTAGCGCACCTGAAACTGTTTCAGCGGTATCGAGCATGCAGAGCCTGCTTGGCAAGCGAAACATGCTGCGCAGCCGCCAGCGTGGTCAGGATGCCCCGGCGGCGCGCGCAGTGCCGGTTGCGCCAGCGCGTCCTGTCGCGCCCGCTGCTGCACCGGCCGTCACCCAACAGCCAGCTCCGGTCGGCCAACCGGCCGGGCAGGGGATGGCGGCGATGGGTCACTATGATGATCTGCCGCCAGTGGATCTCTATGGTGACGGTTACGAGCCGCAGGGTGATAACGGCGAGTACGAAGAGTACCTCAATCAGGGATTTGCCGAGCAGACTCCGGTGATGAGCCACGCGCCTGTTACGGCTCCGGCCCAGCCAACCGATCTGCCCCCCTGGGATCTCGACGGGCAGCCGAGCTATCGACCCGGTGAGCGCAGTGCTGCGGCGCCTGCGGTGACGCCCGCACCTGCGACCCAGCCACCCGTTGCCACCACGGCGGTGGCTGTGGCTCCCCTGATGCAGAGTGAACCTGCTCAGCCGGTGATGGAGACCATCGACTGGGATGAGCTCGAGAGCGATGAGGAGCCACAAGAGGGGGAGGCGACCCGCCTTATCCCTTCCTCACTGCTCAATGGTTGCGGCGACCCTTGGGCCGAGCTGATTGCCCACACTCAGGTGGGTGGACGGCTGCGCCAGCTGGCCATCAACTCGGTGATGACGCGGGAGGGGGACAAGGTGTTGCTGACCCTCAAGCCCGAGCAGCGCCATCTGGTGAGTGACAAGGCGCGCGCCGATCTGGCCGAGATCATTGGGCCAGCGCTGGGTCAACCGGTGCAGGTCGAGGTGACGCTCGGTGTGGTGCCTTACCAGGAGACCCCCCTCGAGATCGAGCACCGCCTTTATCTCGGGGTGCGTGAGCAGGTGACCCGGGATCTGGAGCAGGATCCCAACGTGCAGTTTTTAGTTCAGCGGTTTGGTGCCGTGCTTCATCACGAGAGCATCGAGCCCCTCAACCGCTAAATTCCGTGGCCGGGAGCTTGCTTCCGGTTGAAAAGCAGTTTGGCTGTCCCCATCTAGGACAGACAAGCCCACAGCCCGGCGCTGGATGCCGGATTTCAAGACGAGAGACGACATATGTTTGGTAAAGGTGGAATGGGGAACCTGATGAAACAGGCCCAACAGATGCAAGAGCGTATGCAGAAGGCGCAGGAGCAGCTGGCTCAGATGGAAGTGACCGGTGAAGCCGGTGCAGGCATGGTCAAGGTCACCATGACCGGTAGCCACAGCGTCCGTCGTATCGAGATCGACCCCTCCCTGATGGAAGATGACAAGGAGCTGCTGGAAGATCTGGTTGCTGCCGCTTGCAACGATGCCGTGCGTCGTGTGGAAGAGCAAAACAAGGCCAAGATGGGCGAGCTGACCGGTGGCATGCAACTGCCGCCAGGTTTTAAAATGCCCTTCTAAGGCGACTCTCCCCGCGCATTCTTGCTCCCTTGTCGCTGGCCATTCGGGCCACGGCAAGGGAGACGGCCGAGAGACCCAAAGACGCAGCGTTATTGCTTAGGCGATACGCTGCGTTTTTTTATGGGCACCATGCTGGCGTGGACGGGCTCTAACTATCCCTTCTGGGGAGAGGTTGCCACAGCGAAGGCCGATTACGCCATGAAACGCAGCGCCTTGTATAGGCGGCACTGTTTGTCGATACCCGCTATCGGATATCCCGGTTTGGCGTGGCCGGGCGGGAGCGGCATAATGGCGGCTTGCCGTATCGAGGAGATTGTATGAAATATATCGGAGCCCACGTCAGTGCGGCCGGCGGGGTGGAGAATACCATCGCCCGTGCCCAGGCCATCGGGGCCAACGCGTTTGCCCTCTTTACCAAGAATCAACGTCAGTGGCAGGCGGCCCCCTTGTCGGATGCCACCATTCGTGCCTTCAAGGCGGCCTGTGACAAGGCCGGTTTTCTGCCGGAGCAGATCCTGCCCCACGACAGTTACCTCATCAATCTGGGCCACCCGGATCCCGATGGTCTGGCAAAATCCCGCGATGCGTTTCTCGATGAGATGAAACGCTGCGAGCAGCTGGGGCTTTGCTATCTGAATTTCCATCCCGGTAGCCATCTCAAGCAAATTCCCGAGGCGGCCAGCCTCAAGCTGGTGAGCGAGTCCATCAACTGGGCGCTGGAGCGCAGTGAAGGGGTGACGGCGGTGATCGAGAATACCGCCGGGCAGGGGACCAACCTCGGCTGGTCGTTCGAGCACCTTGCCACCATCATCGAAGGGGTGGAGGACAAGAACCGGGTCGGGATCTGTTTCGATACCTGCCACGCCTTTGCCGCCGGCTACGATCTGCGTACCGCCGAGAGCTGTGCTGCTGTCTTTGCCGAGTTCGACCGGATCGTCGGTTTTCGCTACCTCAAGGGGATGCATATCAACGGCGCCAAGTGCACCTTCGGTAGCCGGGTCGACCGCCACCACAGTTTGCGGGAGGGCAATCTGGGAGAGGCGGTATTCCACCACATCATGAATGATGATCGCTTCGATCGCATTCCGCTGATCCTCGAGACCATAGACGAGTCCATCTGGGGCGAGGAGATCAGCTGGTTGCGCAGTCTGGCGAAGTGATACTCAGAAGCGAATCAAAGAGAGGGAGCCGTGGCTCCCTCTCTGTTTTTTCCCATAGACATGCAGGTCAGCCAGCGGCGCTCCGAGCGGGCGTTACTCTGCGCGGCTCACCTCGGCATCGTTCACCTGAGCCCGGCAGAAGTGGATAAAGTGGCGCAGGGAGGTGGAGTGGTACTTCTGCTTGTGCCAGATAAGGGAGAGCTGGCGCGGGAAGCGGCGGGAGAGGGGCAGGGCGATCAGCCGCCCATCTGCCAAGCGATCCGAGGCTGCCAGCCGGGAGATAAAGGAGATGCCAAGCCCCTTCTCCACCGCTAGCATCACCGCCTCCAGGGTGTTGAGTTCAAGCCCTGGTTGCCAGCGGGGGAGCTCGGGCTGGATCTGTTGGATAAATTGCTCGCGGCTGCCCGATTGCGCTTCACGCAGTACCCAGGTTTCGCTCCCCAGTCGGGAGAGGGAGAGCTCCTTCTTGTTGGCAAGCGGGTGACCGGGTGGGGCCACCACCAGCATCTCGTCCTGCAGCCAGGGTTCGGCGAGCAGGTCGGGGTGGTGGTTCTCTCCCTCGATCAGCGCCATATCCAGCTCGAAGTTGGCCAGCGCATGACAGAGCAGGTGAGTGTTGTTGATGGTCACCTTGGGGGGGAGCCCCAGCTCCTGTTTGCTGCTGGCGAGCAGGGTGGGGAGCAGGTAGTTGCCGATAGTCTGGCTGGCACCAAGGCGAAGCTGTCCGCTGGGTTCGGCATCGGGGCTGAACAGGTTCTCGATATCCTGCATCCGGGTCAGCAGCTCTTCGGCGGCCGGTTGCAGCAGTCGCCCCTCGTTGTTGAGCTGCAATCTGGGGTGAATGCGGTCAAACAGCGGGGTGGAGAGCTGGCGCTCCAGCTCCTGCAGCGACTGGGAGACGGCCCCCTTGCTCAGGCAGAGCTCGTTGGCGGCAAGGCCAAGGTTTCCATAACGGGCAATGGTGGCGAACACTTTCAGCTGCTGCAGGGTCAGTTTCATCGTGTTTGGTTTTCCTGAATGATTGATTTAATTCATTTAGATATCGTAAACGATAAGGGGATATTATCCTATCGCCATAGTCATCAATAGAAAGGTGTCATCATGATCGCAAGAACCCGTAAATCACTGGCTGCCGCCCCAACCCCCATGGCGGGTTTGGCGCTGGGCATCGCCAGCCTTGGTTGGTGTTGGGAAAATGCCGGTCGCTTCGATGGCCGGATGCAACTGCTGGGCGCTGCCATTGCGGCCGTGCTGCTGGTGATCCTGACCTTCAAGTTTCTGCTTCACCCCCGCCTGCTGTTGCAGGATCTCGCTCACCCTGTGGTGGGCAGTGTGGTACCGACCTATGCCATGGGCACCATGGTGGTCTCCAAAGCGCTCGGTATGATTGCGCCGCAAGTGGGCGAGGCCCTCTGGCTGTTTGCCGTGGCGGTTCACCTGCTGTTCCTGGCCACCTTTATCTGGCATCGCGCCAAAGAGTTTGAAATCCACCACATGGTGCCGAGCTGGTTCGTGCCGCCAGTAGGCATCATCGTGGCTGACGTCGCCTTCCCGGGGGGGCAGTTTGCCCCGCTGGCCAACGGTCTGCTCTGGTTCGGGATCATCTGCTATGGCCTGATGCTGCCGCTGATGCTCTATCGCCTGATCTTCAGCCATGAAGTGCCGGATGCCGCCAAACCGACCATCGCCATTCTGGCTGCCCCTGCCAGCCTCTCTCTGGCCGGTTACCTGACTGTCAGTCAGGAGCCGTCACTGCTGCTGGTGGCCGTGCTGTTGGGGATTGCCATCCTGATGACCGGTATCATCTATCTGGCCTTCATCAAACTGCTGCGTCTGCCCTTCTCGCCGGGTTATGCCGCCTTCACCTTCCCGCTGGTGATCGGTGCCACCGCTCTGTTCAAAGTGGCTCATCTGGTTGAAGGGTTTGCGCAAGGTAGTCACTACGTCGAGCAGATCAGACTGCTGGCCCACTTCGAGCTGGGGGTGGCTACCGTGATCGTCGGGTATGTGGCACTGCGTTACCTGATGTTTTTTCTGCCGCAGCGTGATACCGAAATGAACAACGGCATGGCCCGCCAGGGCGCTCACCGTTAAATCTTGAAGAAGATGTGACGTCGGGAAATGGATAAGCAGTGCGCTCCGAGAGCGACGGGATAAACGACCAGTCATACGATGGATGGACAAAGGGCCTCCACCTTGGTTGTGTAACGAGCAAAATGCCCCGCAGTGCGGGGCATTTTTTTATGGTTTTTTGATGTGGCGCCTGTGGCGGGCTATTCGCCATGGATTTAACTGGTATTACCTGTCAGGACGACTACAATGCAGCACCACTTTTTCGCTCGACCCCAATACATGTCGTCCCAAGATCCCGTATTTGACTCCTCTTTTGAAGCCCGTTTTCTGCATCCCCGCTACTGGTTCAGCTGGCTGGCGCTCGGCGTGCTGATGTTGCTCGCCTTTGTGCCGGTGCGATTGCGCGACCGTTTGGCCGAAGCCTTGGCACCGCTGGTGTTTCGTATCTCGAAAAAACAGATCTATATCGCCAGAACCAATCTGGAGATCTGCTTCCCGGACAAGAGCCCGGAAGAGCGTGATGCCATTGCACTGACCTCGATCCGGGTCGGCCTCAAGAGTCTCTTGGGATTTGGCGAGTTCACCATGCGCAGCCAGCGTTATCTGATGAGCCGGATGCAGGTGATCGGTTGGGAGCATATCGAGGCGGAGCGGGCTGCCGGTCGTCCGGTGATCCTGGTAGTGCCTCATACCTGGCCGGTGGATGCCGCCGGTTACTGCTTCACCCAGCGCGGGGTGCCGATGTGCACCATGATGAAACGGGCGCGCAATCCGGTGTTTGACTGGCACCTCAACCGGGCACGGGCCAAGAACGGTTGCCGCGTCTATGAGCGCAGCGCCGGGATCAAGGCGGTGATCCGAACCATCAAGAGCGGTCGCAGCTTCTTCTATCTGCCGGATCAGGATCATGGCCGCGAGAAGAGCATCTTCGCCCCCTTCTTCGGCCACCGCAAGGCGACCCTGCCTGCCTTGCCCCGTCTCGTGCAGGTCAGTGGCGCCAAGGCGGTGCCGCTGCTCGCCTGCTATGACGAAGCGAACCACTGCTACCGGCTGGAGATTGAGGCACCGTTCGACAACTATCCCACCGAGGATGTGATGGCCGATACCTGTCGTATGAACGACATGGTGCAGCAGCAGCTGACGCGCCATCCGGGCCAGTACATGTGGTTCCTCAAGATCTTCGATACCCGTCAAGAACAAGAGGGGTTGGATGGCCTCTACGAGGCGGGGATCCAGCGGATCCGCAAGGGATTGTCGCCCCACGGCTGACTCTGAATGTGGATTGTTTGAAATGGCCCCAGGTGGGCCATTTTTTATGATAACTCGTCTGATCAGTGCCTTGCAGGTCGGCGGCCAGCCTTCTCAGGGTAGAAAAAAATGTCAGGATAACTACAATAACTGCTTGTTTTTGATGACTTGATGGCCGCCATGTCCCCGTTAGATCCGGTATTTGATACCTCATTTCATACTCGCTTGCTGCATCCCAAATGGTGGGGCAGCTGGTGTGCGCTGGGCCTGCTCTCCCTTTTGGCATTTACTCCCGCGAGGCTGCGGGATCGTTTTGCCGATCTGGTCTCACCGACCCTGCTGCGTTTCTCGAAAAAACAGGCCTATATCGCCGATACCAACCTCAAGATCTGCTTTCCCGAGCTGGATGCCGCCGCACGTCAGGCGCTGCTGCTCAAATCGATCCGGGTCGGTCTCAAGACCTTTATGGGCTTTGGCGAGCTCAGTTGGCGCAGCAAGGCGCGCCTGACCCGCCGCATCAAGGTCACCGGCTGGGAGCATGTGCAAGCGGAGCAGGCAGAAGGCCGTCCGGTGATCCTTGTAGTGCCTCACACCTGGGCGGTCGACATGATTGGCCGCTACTTCTCCATGATGGGCATAGATATGTGCACCATGATGAAGAGCCCGAAAGATCAGGTGTTCGACTGGTACATTAACCGCGAGCGGGCCAAAGCAGGCAAGGTGTACGAGCGTAGCGCCGGGATAAAGCCTGCGATCAAGTCAATCCGCGCCGGCGCCAGCTTTTTCTATCTTCCAGATCAGGATCACGGCCGCGAGGCGAGCGTGTTTGTTCCCTTCTTTGGCCGCCCCAAGGCAACCCTGCCAGCCTTGCCCAAGCTGGTGAAGCTGACTGGTGCCAGAGCAGTGCCCATCTTTGCCAGCTATGACGAGGATGAGGGACGCTATCTGCTGGAGATCGAGCCGCCGTTTGACCCTTATCCCACCGCCGATCTGCTGGCAGACGTCAACGCCATGAACCGGGTGGTGGAGATGCAGGTGGCGCGCCATCCCGAGCAGTACATGTGGTTTCTCAAGATCTTCGAAACCCTGGAGCATCAGGAGGGGGATGACGGCCTCTATGAAGCGGGGATCCAGCGCATTCGTCAGGGCTTGCCGCCCGAACCTTGAAAATTGGCCCGCTTGCGGGCCATTTTTGTTGGTACAGGCGCCTTTCGTATTTGGCCTGCTGCTGGTGGTTTTTAAGGCGAACGGGTGGACAAAAACAGCGCAAACAGGGGATAACAGGGTGTCTTATGAAAGGGAGAGGCAGGTGAGCGTGCGCGGAGCTATCTTCGAGAGCGGAAATAGGGTAAAAGGGCGGCCATGAAAATTCCAAATCGAATCCAACCTCTGGTTGATGACGGCCTGGTCGATGAGGTCGTCAGCCGGTTGATGAGCGGCAAAGAGGCCGACGTCTATGTGGTGCGCTGCGGCGACGAGATCCGCTGCGCCAAAGTCTATAAAGAGGCGTCCAAGCGCAGCTTCAAGCAGGCCGTGGTCTATCAGGAGGGGCGCAAGGTGCGTAACAGCCGCAGCGCCCGCGCCATGGAGAAGGGCTCCAAGTACGGCCGCAAACAGCATGAAGAGGTGTGGCAGAACACCGAGGTCGACGCCCTGTTCAAGCTGGCGGCGGCCGGTGTGCGGGTGCCGCAGCCCTATGTCTGTCTCGATGGCGTCCTCTTGATGGAACTTATCACCGATGAGGATGGCAATGTCGCGCCGCGCCTCAACGATGTGGCGCTTACCCCCGAGCAAGCGGTCATCGATCACCACAAGGTGATCCGCTATGTGGTGCGGATGCTCTGCGCCGGTCTTATCCACGGCGATCTCTCCGAGTTCAACGTGCTGGTGGATAGCCAGGGCCCCGTCATTATCGACCTGCCCCAGGTGGTGGATGCTGCCGCCAACAATCAGGCAAAGGCGATGCTGGAGCGGGACGTCAACAACATGCGCAACTACTACGGCATGTATGCCCCCGAGCTGCTCAAGACCCGTTATGCCCAGGAGATGTGGGCGCTGTTTGAAGATGGCAAACTCACCCCTGAGAGCGAGCTGACCGGTCACTTTGAAGAGAGCCGCGCCGCCATCGATCTCGATTCGGTGCTGCAGGAGATTGAGAGCGCCGAGGAGGAGGCCTATGCTCGTCAGGCCAGGATGAAGGCGGAGCAGGAAGACAGTTACTAACGGTATTGCCACGTTCATAAAAAGAGCGCCTTCGGGGCGCTCTTTTTATTACTGCTGCGGCTATGGTCGGCTGGGGCAGGGGGCTAGCTGATACATCTCCAGCCAGTTGCGATCCCCCGGATGGAAGCGCCGTCCCAGCAACACGCCACCGGCTGCTGTAATGACCTTGCGGGAAGCCAGATTGTCTTGGTCACAGCAGATCAGCACCGGCGCTGCCAGCACCTGTTGTTGCACCCAGCGCAGCAGCACGGTCGCGGCCCCTTCGCCACGGCGAGAGGGGCGGGTTTCGTAACCGATATGACCCAGCCACTGGCGGGTTGCCTCATTGTCACCGTGACGAAGACGCAGGGTGGCGATGATCTCCTCGCCATCGAGGGCAAAATAGGTGGTGGTCGGCAGGTATCCACTGGGCAAGTTGCGCCCTTTGGCGTGATCCAGCAGGCTCTGTAGCCAGCCGTCCGGGTCAAATTGCGCCACCTGATAGAGCGGCTGTCCGTCTTTGGCGCATTCGGTGACATAGCGCCGGTAAGCCGGAGCATCTGCCAGCCTGGCCGGTCGGCACTGCAGAGCGAGCACTGCGCTCATGACAGGAGCGCGCAGGGCGGCAGCGGTTGCGGCTCGTTGTGGTGGAGCTCCTGTACGCAGGCCCGTTGCCTTCCAGCCTGTTTGGCGGCGTAAAGGGCCCGATCCGCGCGCAGGTAGGCCGCTTCAAACCCCTCGTCAGGGTGCAGCGAGGTGAGGCCGATACTGAGGCTGATGGGGCCACCGGCCAGCTCCCAGGTCGCCTCGGCGATCTGCTGTTGCAGGCTGTGGCAGTAGTCGGGTAGGGTCTGCGGGTCCGCCATCAGCAGCAGGGCCAGCTCATCGCCGCCAAGCCGACCGGCCATGCCCTCGGCAGGCAGGGTATTGGTGATCACCCGACCCACGGCCCGCAGCATGGCATCACCGGCGGGGTGGCCGTGGCGGTCGTTGATCTGCTTGAAGTTGTCCAGATCGATCAGCAGCAGCTGGCCGGGGCTCGTCACCTCGCGGGCACGCAGGGCCACCTGGCGTTCGAAATAGTGGCGGCTGAACAGGCCGGTCAGCTCATCCTGATTGGCGCGCCGCTCCAGCGTGCGCTGGGTGGCCAGCAAGGCTTGCTGCTGGCGAGTGTGGACCAGGCTCAGCAGCAGATAACTGCGGGCGATGGTAAAGAGCAGGCTGAGCAGGATCACAGGTCCGAGCAGCGGATCGGTGAAGGAGTTGGCCGCCTGCTCCGGCTGCCAGAGGTGTTTGGCAATCCGCAGCAGTTGCAACAGCAGTTGCAGGCCGAGCAGCAGAATGGCAAAGCGCAGCACCCGATAGACAGGGGCCAGCCGCTGGTAGCGCCAGAGCTGCCAGATAAGCAGCGCAATCTGCAGCGAGAGCACGCCGGAGAGCACGATTATCCGACTGTGCACATCAAAGAGGGGTTGCTGCAGCGCGGTCAGGGCAAACAGGACGAAACCACCGAGGGTAACGGCGGGCAGCAGCCAGCCCAGTTGATCGGCTTCACGGCGAAAGAAGTGGCGCATCCCCCGTTCATAGAGCAGGGTGGTCGACATCAACAGCAGGTTGGTGCAGAGAATATTGGCAAGGGATGCATTTCCCTCGAGGGGGCGCAGCAGCAGGCAGCAAAAAGCCCCCGCGATAACCAGTTCCCCCGCTGACCAGTAGATCAATGCCCTGATCTGGCGATGGGTGTGCCACATGGCGGCGAAAATGGTGGCGACCCCCACATGTGACAGCGTGACGAACAGCACCAGACTCAACAACTGGGCCGAGGAAAACAGACTTGGCATCAAGGGGCTCTCTGGGAAGTCACCTGTGAACGAACAGGCGATGGGGTATCGCCTGCTGGCAGTGGCCGATCACAACATGAATCCAACCTATTATCAATTGGTTAAATGGCCGAATGTGCTCACCTCCGACTTCTTGCACGATGGCAATTGCTGACTCGATTTATCAGCGCACAAGGAGCCATTTTATTGTCTTGTCAGTCAATTTCGCTGCGTGAAAGGTGGTTGTGTTGGCGGCAGGGTGAACCCAACCGCCAGACGTTGTGCTAATCGCAGGTTGCAGCAGGCAAGCGCATGACGATGGCCTCCCTGTCCAGATGGGTCAGCAGACGGCGCACGTCGTCGAGGCGGATGATCAGAGTAGCGGTGTTGACCAGCGGATGGCACTGCACCTGTTCGGCCTGCCAGATGGCCTCGTCTACCACCAGCTCTACCGCTTTTTCCCTGTCGCGCACCATGGCGAGCAGGGTCACCGAGCCCGGGGTAAGGCCGAGCACCGCATCGAGTCGCTCAGGGGAGCCAAAGCTCAGCCGTTTGACCCCGAGCATGGCTGCCAGCGCCTTGAGGTCGACCCGGTGCTCCTCCGGACTCACCACCAGAAACAGCCGCTCGCTTTTCGGGTCGCGCAAAAAGAGGTTCTTGGTCTTGGCGGCGGGCAGGTCGGGCAGCAACTTGCTCGCCTCCTCACAGGTAAACACCGGGGGATGATCAACACGCTGGTAGGGGATAGCCAGCTGATCCAACAGGGAATAGATTGCCACAAAGACTCCTTTCGTCGGCGAAGAGTGGTCAGAACGGGATGGGCGGGAATAACGACCGGATCGAGCTTACCAGTTTGACTCCCGCCTCGCAGCCAGTGTGACGATTGCGAGCTGGCACTGTATGAACGTACAATAGTCCCATTCTCGGACAGCCCCTTTACGCTTCATGATTGCAACCCAGCCCACCGTACCCGCCACCCCACCCCTCGACGGTTTTATCCTGACCCGCCACGGTCGGGACGTGCGCGGCCGCCACGGGCTGCCTGCAACCACCGAAATCGTGATGTGGCTCTGGAGCGCGCAGGGGCCGGTGCGGGTGGTGGTGCCGGGGCAGGAGCCGGTGTTCTTTTTGCCACAGAGCCACATGGCAGAAGCCGCCGAGCTGTTCAAGGGGGCCGGGGTGAGCGGGCGGTTTCGCCGCCTGCCGATGCATACCTTCGACGGTCGCCCTGTGGTGGGCTGCTATTTCGCTACCCTGAGCGCCTTTCACCGCGCCATCGAGCTGCTGCTTATTCGCGGGCTGGAGCACTTCGAGGCGGATATCCGGCTGCCAGAGCGCTTTTTGATGGAGCGCTTCATCACCGCTGGTGTGCGCTTCGATGGCCGGGCGGTGAAGAAGGGTGGCAACAGGGCTACTGGGAGGTGAACGAGGCACGCTGCGCACCGCAGGCGGTGACGCCAACTCTCTCCTGGGTGTCCCTCGACGTAGAGTGCGCCATGGACGGGGCGCTCTTCTCGGTCGGTCTTTACTGCGAGCAGGATGCGCGGGTCATCATGATCGGCGCACCGGAGGCGGATGCCGAGAGCTGGGGCACCAAGGTCGAGTGGGTGGCGGATGAAAGCGCCCTGCTTGGCGCGCTGGAGAGCTGGTTCAGCCTGCACGACCCCGATCTGGTGATTGGCTGGAACGTGGTCAACTTCGACTTTCGCCTGCTGCTGCGCCGCGCCGAACTTAACAAGCGGCGGCTGCGGCTCGGACGGGGGCGCGAGCTCTGTTTCTGGCGCTCGTCACGGGGCGATCCCCAGACCGGCAACGTCATCATTCCCGGGCGCATGGTGCTCGATGGCATCGACACCCTGAAAAGCGCCACCTGGCAGTTTGCCAGCTACAGCCTGGATGCGGTGGCGAGCGAACTGCTCGGCCGTGGCAAGGATATCGAGGATGTGGTCAATCGGGGGGAGAAGATCACCGAGCTGTTCCACTCCGACAAGGAGGCGCTGGCCCGCTACAACCTGGAAGATTGCAAGCTGGTGTGGGAGATCTTTGACTATTGCCACCTCATCCCTTTTGCCATTGAACGCGCCTCCCTCACCGGCCTTGAGCTGGACAGGGTAGGGGGCTCGGTGGCGGCCTTTACCAACCTCTATCTGCCGCGGCTCCATCGTGGCGGCTACGTGGCCCCCAATTTGCCGGCCGACGGGGGGCTGGCGAGCCCCGGCGGCTATGTGATGGACTCCAAACCCGGTCTCTATCGCCATGTGCTGGTGCTCGATTTCAAGAGCCTCTATCCCAGCATCATCCGCACCTTCTGCATCGATCCCATGGGACTTATCGAGGGGTTGCAACACCCCGACCACGCTATTCCGGGCTTTCGCGGCGCCATGTTCTCCCGCGAGCGGCACTTCTTGCCGGATCTCATCGCTACCTTGTGGGCGGCGCGGGACAGAGCCAAGGCGGCCAGCAACAAGGCGCTCTCCCAGGCCATCAAGATCATCATGAACTCCTTCTACGGCGTGCTGGGGTCGGGGGGCTGCCGTTTCTATGATCCGCGCCTAGCCTCGTCCATTACCCTGCGTGGCCACAGCATCATGCAGCAGACCCGCGAGTGGATTGAAGAGAAGGGGTTCGAGGTGATCTATGGCGACACCGACTCCACCTTTGTCCATCTGGGGCGCGAGACCAGCCCGGATGAGGCGGACGAGATCGGCCAGCGACTGGCGCAAATGATCAACGATAACTGGGCTGCACTGATCAGGCGCGAGTTCGATCTGCCGAGTTATCTCGAGATCCAGTACGAGACCCACTACCGCCGCTTTCTGATGCCCACCATCCGCGGCTTGGAGAAGGGCAGCAAGAAGCGCTATGCGGGGCTGGTTGGCAAGGCCAGCGAGGGGAGTGAACAGCTGGTGTTCAAGGGGCTCGAATCGGTGCGTACCGACTGGACCATGCTGGCCAAGCAATTCCAGACCCGCCTCTATGAGCTGGTGTTTCACGATGAAGATCCCAGCGGCTATGTGCGCACCATGGTGGATGAGACTCGCACCGGTCGTCACGATGATCTGCTTATTTACCGCAAACGGCTACGCCAGAAGCTGGAAGAGTACCAGAAGAATGTGCCGCCCCATGTGCGGGCAGCGCGGCTGGCCGATGAGGAGAACTTGCGCCGCGGTCTGCCCCAGCGCTATCAGCATCGGGGCGCCATCGCTTATCTGATGACCCTCAATGGCCCAGAACCGCTGGAGTACCGGCGCAGCGCCATCGATTACGAACACTATATCGACAAGCAGTTGCGGCCCATTGCCGATGCCATCCTGCCCTTTATCGGCGAGTCGTTCGACCGGATCTGCGGCCAGCAGCTGGATCTTTTCTGATTGGTGCAAGTTGGCACTTTACTTCCCATGAATACTGGATAAAAATACAGTTATAAATCATGGAGAAGTTTCCTATGCGTCTTGAAATCATCATCGACAGAAAACATCAGATCCCGACCTCGACCATGGAGGCGCTGCGTCAGGAGCTGCTCAAGCAGCTTGGCGAAAAATTCCCCGACATCCATGTGCGGGTCGCGCCGGGCAGTGCCATGGCCCTGACCGTCAGCCGTGCCAGCAAGGAAGACAAAGAGCTGGCCGAAGCCATGGTGCAGGATGTGTGGGAGAACGCCGACAGCTGGATGCCGGAAGAGAACGTCGCCTCCTGATCCCGCACGGTCAGTGGATAACTCGGGCGTTCGATAAATGGGTTGCTGATAAACGGGCATGCCCGCGAATGATCCGCCGATCCCCGGACAACAAAAACGCAGCCAGGTGGCTGCGTTTTTTGTGGGTGGTGAGAGGCTCGCGGTGGTTTTTCTAGCTTTGGGTTGTGCCAGGCTCGTTACAACCCCGCCCAGCTTTTCAGGCTCTGCTGCTGCACCCGGCGATTGGCCTCGCGGATCTCCCCTTTGACGCGCAGACCCTTGATTGCGAGCGGCAGGACTGCGCGTACCTCGTCGCTGCTCATCCCGGCCTTGAGGGCCGGGTGATAGGCCATCTTGAGCAGCACATAGTCCAGCCCGGTCAAAAAGCTGTCGATGCTGTTGTCATTGAAGATGGAGGGAAACACCTTGTCCGAGTCGTTGGGCAGCCCCATCACCTGGGTGAACTCCTCCACCACGCAGTCGAGAAAGCGCCCCTTGGCCCGGCTGTAGTCTACCGGAATGATGATGGTGGCACGGCTGATCTCGTGTTTCGTATTGGTTGCGAAGTTGGCCAAGCAGAGCCCCTCCTTGAGTGCCATCCCGACCGACGGGTCGCCCCCCATGGTGCGGTTGGCCCAGCTCTTCATCTTGCTGTAGTCGGTCATGATCAGGGTCAGATTGGGCTTGCTGCTCACCATGCTGATGGGATGGCCGGTGATGCGGGCCAGATGGGCCGCCTGCACTTTCACCACGTCTGCCTGCAGCGGCTTGTCACCCGACTCGTTGATAAGTTGCAGCCGGATCGGCTGATGCCAGCGGGCAAAACGGGTCTGCCCGGCTTCGCCATACTCCCGCTCCATGACGATGGCCATAAAGCTCTCGGTGAGATAGCTGTCGCTCTGCCAGCGCTCATCGGCCCGGGTGCTGTGGCCTGCGAGCAGAAGCAGCAGGGCCAGCAGCCCACGTGACGCGCGGCGGGGATAGTCAGCGCGGCCCAAGCTGGTCATTACCAAAGTGGCAATAAAGCGGGTGGCACCAAATGGCATGTTTCCTCCCTGAAACGGTTGTCAACCTAGCGGCTGGCCTTGTCGATATCGCGCCAGGTGAGCCAGAGCCTGAGATCAAACTCCAGTTGATGATAGTCGGGCTCCATATGTTGGCAGAGCTGGTAAAAGCTCTTGTTGTGATCCTTCTCTTTGATATGGGCCAGCTCGTGCACCACGATCATTTTCAGGAACGGAGGCGGCGCCTCCTTGAACAGGGCGGCGATGCGGATCTCGTTCTTGGCCTTGAGCTTGCTGCCTTGTACCCGGCTGACGTAGGTGTGCAGGCCGAGGGCATCCTTGATCACGTTGATCTTGCCATCGAACACCACCTTTGACAGGGGCGCCGAGCTCTTGAGGTAGCGATTCTTCAGCTCCATGGTGTAGGCGAGCAGCGCCTTGTCGCTCTGGATCTGGTGGCTTTCCGGATAGCGTTTAGCCAGCATCTCCCCCAGCTTGCCCGCCGCAATCAGCTGCTGTACCTGTGCCTTGAGAGGGTCGGGATAGCCGCCCAGATAAGTCAGTTCTGCCATGGTGTCACTCGTTACATCAAAAAGAGCGTCATTGTAGTTATCTCGGGCGGGCTTGCCTACTGCGTGCCGATGCTGCAAGGGGCTCTGGCGCAAGAAAAAGGGCGGCCATTGCAACAATGGCCGCCCTGCGGGCGAGATGGGTGATCAGCGTCGGCGATAGAGACCCGGATCCACCTCTTCGTAGTGGCTGGTCAGGTATTGATAGAAGGCGAGATGGGAAGGAGAGCTAGGTTTTTTCAGCTCCTCGCTCACCCGATCCGGTTTGGCGATGATGAACTTCGGGCTCTGGCGCTGGATATCGGCCAGCACCCGCTCGCGCACGTCATAGGGCGGATTGACGTTGGCAAAGAAGAGGTAGGCGGAAGCCGGCTGGCGATCGGTCCAGAGATAATATTGCGGCTGGATGCCATCGACCCAGATCTTGTCGCTCGGGCCGGTCTCGGCCTTGATGCGATCAACCCGTACCTGCGCCGCCGGATTGAAGGGACGGCCCTTGAGGGTGCCTTCCCAGGCGTTGTTGATCATCAGCAGCAGCATGGCCAGCGTTGCCAGCCAGGGGGTGGCACTGCGCACATCCCAGGCACGCCAGAGGGGGATGAGGATCAGTACCGGCAGCGCCCACAGCAGGCTGGTGCCGAGCACCTCGTTGACCCGCTCGAGAGACCACTCCTTGGTGCTCCAGCCAAAGGCGAGCTGCTGGGCCAGCAGCCAGCTGGCGGTGAGCACCACCAGCGAGATGCAGAGCAGGCCGATGGCATCAGCCTGCTGTTCGCTGCGATCCAGCAATACCGCCAGCGGCAGCACAGCCAGTTGCAGATAGAGCACGTCGTAGTGATCGAACACATGGCCGGAGACCGAGTTGGCGATCAGGGTAAACAGCACCCCAAACAGGGTTGCCAGCAGGGCGGGCAGATACCACTCCTGACGGCGGCTCAACATCAGAATGATAAAGGCGGGTAGCAGCATCACCAGGCCGGTGCGCAACAGGCCGACGGCACCGACCATGGGGGAGAAGCCATTGCCGTAGCTCCCTTCGAAGAAGATGTCGAAGGCGTAGTATTTGAAGGCCGCCAGCAGATCATGCTGCTGGAAGTAGGCGTAAAGCGGGCCGCCAATCAGCGCCAGCCCCAGCAGGCTGGAGATGAGCAGCAAGATGGCATCACGCCACTTCTCATGCAGACACCAGTGGCAGAACAGCACCAGATACCAGGCTCCCCAGAAGGCGCCGTTGTTGGTGCGCATCCAGGCGACGATGGCGAAGGTGAGGGCCGCCACCAGCGCCGGCCACCAGCGAAATCCCTTGTCCAGCAGCAGGGTGATGAAGGCCCACTGGGCGATGAGGGCGAGGTGGAAGGTCCAGTCCTCAGTCATGTTGCCGTAGTAGTAACGGGTGCCGTAGAGAGCCAGCACCGCCAGCATGGCGCCAAGGCGCGCCTTGAACGAGAGTCCGAGCTGGGCAAAGGCCTGCCAGCTGGCCAGCAATCCGAGCCAGCAGAGCACCCACTCCAGTGTCCAGATCCCGACAAATCCCCCCATTCGATAGCCCAGTGCGTCGAGAGCGAAGATCATCGGCCCCTTGATGTCGATCATGTCGCGATAGAGCACCCCCCCTTCGCTCCACATCTTGCCCATCACCGCGAACAGCGAGGCATCAAACCCCGGCGCCATGGCGTGGAAGAGCGGGTTGCGCAGACAGAAGAGCAGCGCCAGCAAGGCGGTCAGCAGCACAATGGCTGGCTTGATACCCGGGTTGACGCGAGGGGGAGTGAAACGGATGGAGTGATTCATGAAGTCGCCTGTTCCTGCAGCTGGTCTTGAAAGCGGGCCTATCTTGCCGAGCTAGTGAGTGCGATGCAATGGGGCAGGCCCGTGTGGGGCAAATATTCTCGAAAAAGCCCGGTTCTTGCAGGGAACCGGGCGCTGGCTGCGGCAATATTGGCCGTCAGGGGGATGTGGCGAAGCCAGCCATTCCCCCTCTGCATCAATGGATGTACTCAAGCAGGGGGGGCTGCGCTTCCAGTGTGGGCAGGTGACGGGCCCAGCGGATAAAAGCGTCGGCCAGGGTGATGCCGAGCTCCTGATTGTGCTGGGTCAGGGTGCGCGCCAGTGCGGTGTAACCCTCCTTGCCGGAGGCGGTATAGGCGCTCGACACCCCGCGATAGACCTGTGCGGCATTGACCGCTTGCCACTGGCCGGGGGCGGCTTCCCACTCCAGTCGGGTGATGCGCTGGCCCTTGGGCCGATCGGCCTGATAGGTGAATCGCACCCCTGCGGTGTAGGGGAAGCTGCCGTTGCCATTGCCGACCACGCCGTTGTTGGTGGCGTTGTCGATGGCATTCTCCAGCGCCTCCGCCAACTCGTGACCGTGCACCCGATAGAGGGTGAGGGGAATGGCAAACGGCAGCAGGCGACCGGCGATATCCGCTTCGCTCAGGGGGCCCGGCTCCAGCGAGCAGCGCACGCCGCCAGCATTGTGCAGGGCAAAGTCCACCTCGCCTACCTGTTCACGGGCGGCGGTCAGCATGGCGCGGGCCACCAGCGGGGCGAGCTGGCTGCCGTGGGGCAGGGTGGCATCCGGCAGCCGCTGATGGGGCAGTGGCGCCGCCAGTCGGGTGACGATGCGCTGGCTCATGGTTTCAATCTCCGGCCGGTAGCGTTTGGCCAGATGTTGTTCAAGCAGTGGATCCGGCTCGCAGAAGGTTAGCCCGACAGGTGGCGTGGAGGCGAACGGCCAGGGATGCCAGGGGAGCCACTCCAGCTGCCCCTGACTCTGCACGACGCGGCCTGCCTCATCGAAGGTGAGCTCGCAGACACCGAGGCAGAGGGCGCTGTGGCCAGCGTGCAAAATGGCCACCCCATTGTTCATCAAGGGGTAGGTACCTTCGCTTGGCAGACCCAGCGGCGCGAGATCGCCGAGCAGGCTGTGGGTATGGCCGCCAATGATGAGGCTGAGCTCTGGGAAGCGCTCGGCCAGCAGCTTGTCCTGATCCAGCCCGAGGTGGCTCAGCAGCACGATATGCTGGATCCCTTCGCGCTTTATCTCCCGCAGCACCTTGGTGAGGGTGTCGGCTACTGCGTGGAAACGGGTGTGGGGATCCGGGTTGGCGATGGCAGCCATCTGGGCGAGGGTGATGCCAAGCAGCGCAAAGGGAACCCCGTCGATCACCCGGCGATGCCAGGGCTGATGGGCGTCGTAGAGGTGGGGGATATCCCACAGCCCGAGGGTTGTGTCGGCTGGCTCCTGGCTGTTGTCCAGATTGGCGGCCAGCACCGGAAAATCGAGCTGGCGCAAGAACTCCACCAGCGGGCCGTTGCCCAGATCGAACTCGTGGTTGCCGAGCACCATGGCATCGGGGGCCAGCATGGCGAGCAGGTCGGCGTTGGCGCGCCCTTTGAAGCGGTTGAAATAGAGAGAGCCCTGAAAGGAGTCGCCACCGTGCAGAAACAGAAAACGCTGGCCAGCTGCTGCGGCTTTGGCACGCAGTTGGGTCAGTCGGGTCAGGATCCGGGCATAACCGCCGCACTGGGTGCGCCACTGGCCTTCACCGACAGGGGAGAAGCTCATGGGCGCGCCATCGAAGTGGGAGTGGCAATCACTGAAATGGGCAAGTTGAACCGTAATACTCATCTCGGTCCTCCTTAGGGGGAAAATGAGCACCGAGTCTACTGCAAAGGGGGGGGAGGATACCAGCCCGGCAGGATGCCGGGCTGGCCAGTGATCAGGCGGGTACCATGATCTGGGTGGCGACAATCACCACCAGCAGGCCGACGGCGACCGGCATACTGGTGCGTTTGACCACCTCGAACGGCGAGAGCTTGCCCATCCCGGCACAGGCGACCACCACCCCGGAGACCGGAGAAATGGTGCGACCCAGGTTGGAGGCTTGCAGCATTGGGATCACCAGATAGGCCGGGTTGATGCCAAGGCTGCTGGCCAGGTTGGGGATCAGCTCCACGAAGGCGTAGAAGGGGGCATTGCCCGAGCCGGTGGTGAAGGCGGCCAGGGTGGTGATCACCACCAGTGACAGCATCATGATCAGGCCGCCGGAGCCGAGATCCTGCGCGTGAGCCAGCAGGGTGTCGATAAAGCCGATGGTCATCAGACCCTGGGCGAAGACACCGGCACCGACCAGCAGCATGACCACACCGGCAAAGGCGTCAGCCATGTTGCGCCAGCAGACCTGGAGACCGTCCAGCAGCTCCTTGCCATTGCGGATCCGCACCAGCTCCAGCAGGCTGGCCAGCACCATGCACATGACGATGATGGTGACGATATCCAGCTGCGGGCCCCATTTGCCGTCAAACACCAGCACCCCGATGATGGGGGTAAAGGGCAGGATGGCGTAGAAAGCTGGGGCGCTAGTCACCAGGTCACCCGGGGCGACCGGTTCGTTGTGCTCACCGGATTTTTGGTCAAGGTAGCGCTGCCAGAAGAAGTGGGTCACCGCCATGCAGGCGATCGCCACCAGCGAGATGGGCAGGGTCAGCTTGAAGGCAAAATCCAGCAGCGGCATGTTGGCGGCCTGGGCGGCCATCACCACGTCACCGGAGGTCGGTGCCAGAATGATGGCGGCTGGCGAGGCGCACACGGCCGCAGCCGCGCCACGGGAGATCCCCATGTTGACCATCAGCGGGAACAGGGTGGCCATCAGCAGCACACCGAGGCCGGTAGCGGAGCTGACCGCCAGCGACATGGCGCAGGCCACCAGATAGGCAGCCACCAGCAGGATATAGGGGGACTTGATGATGCCGAGCGGTTTGCTGGCCAGCTTGACCAGAATGGTGTTGGCGCCGATATGGCTCATGTAGCCGGCGAAGCCGCACAGCACCATGATCAGCATCCCCAGTCCACCGCCACGGTCATTGAGCAGGAAGCGGACGTATTCGAAGATATCGGTCGCGATATAACCGGTGCTGACCACCTTGCTCGGCAGTACCGGCTTGCCCATCATGGCGGTGATGACCAGCAGCAGCAAGCCGCCGCTCAGCAGCACCCCGGTCGCGGAGTATCCTTTGAAAATGGCACGGCCCACCACCAGGGTGACCAGGGTGCCAACGATGAGTTCGAGCATATGTTGCCTTCTGATTGGATGAGAGTGGAAGGAGTCTATTCCGATAGGGGTAGAGTGGCGACTGGAAACAGGATGTTGTGTGAGCTAAATCAACGTTTAACCCCATGAACAGAATTAAAGAAAGGTAAAGGTACTTTACCCAGCGGGTTTGGCTACCTACCCTTCCAGCCTTGGTTGTCTTTTGAGGCTTTTATATGGCGTTCGGTGATTTTTCAGGCATTAAACGCTCTATTTTTCTGCTTGCGATGTTATTTTCGCCTACTTGCGTGTTTGCTGTAACCAATGACGGTTTTCATCAAACCGGTCCTCATCAGGCGGTCGCCATGCGGCGTCTCATGGCTCCCCACTCTTACGGTGTACTGGTGGTAGCCGAGGGGAACACCCCCCGTTTTGCCGCGCTGGCATCCAAAACCACCGAAGCAAACTGCCTGGCCCGTCATGCCATCCGGGTAGATGGGGTCGCGCTGCTGGTCACCCCGAAATTCTATGCCAAAGAGGGAAAACGGGGACTTTGCGAGTTGTGGCTCAATGAGGGTGCGGATCAGGACTTTTTTGCCAACCGTCTTAAAAATGATCATTTTATTCAGATAGATGGTCATGACATTAATGTGAAAAACTATCACCTCGACTGGCAGCGCATCAGCCATCATGCTCAATAAAAATACAGTTTTGGCCTTGTGCCATACTCTGCTCACGCAACCTGTGAGCGTGCTCTGATTTCTGGGCCCATCATTGTATTGCGCCGCCTCGTCGTCACACATAGGCTATACCCGTCATCTGTGTGGCGGTGGGGTTCACCAAGGTTGGTACTCCGCCCGTGCAATCAAGGAAGGTAGTCTGGCATGGTCAGCAAGGTTTATGGAGTAGTGGGGGTCGGGTTGTTGCTGTTGCCCCTGATGAGTCAGGCTCAGCCGAGCCGGCCGCAAGTGGTGCCAGAGTCCCGCATCAATGTCCGTTTTTATGAGGTCAATGCAACCAGTCCGGCGCAGCTTGCCCGGGCGATTGCCCAGAGTGCTCCCAAGGTGAATGGCAAGCCCGTGCTCGGCAAGGCGAGTTATCAGGTGGACTGGCAGCTGGATACCGAGCAGTTGCCGGGGCGCTGCCAGCTCAACCGGGTGACGGTGACCACCAACGCCACCGTGTTGCTGCCCCGCTGGCGTCAGAGCGCGAACAGTAACGATCCTGCCCGCCAGCGCTGGGGGCGGCTGCTCTCCAGCATGTTTGACTACGAATCCCGTTTCAAGGAGATGGTGCTGCAGGGGGCCAATCAGGTTGGTGGCGCCATTGCGGCGTTACCGGGCCATGCAGATTGTCAGGCACTGCGCTATGCCGCGTGGGCAGCGGGCAGTGGCGAGCTGAGCAAGATCAAGGGACGGCTCGACGGATTCCAGCGGCAGACTGGTTACGGCGAACAGCTCGGGGTGCACTGGCCCAAGTGAGCGCTATCTCAAGACGCAATATCCAGCATCGCACGATTTGATAAATAGAATGGCCGCCCGATGGGCGCAATGCTGTTCAGATAAGCACTTTATTGACTGATTATTCATAAATTAGATTTGAGTTGGGGGGCAAGGCTGTGTCCAGTCGATCTTCCTCCAGCCTTTATCCAGCGAGGCTTGCAATAGAAAGAGGGAGGCATCATGCCTCCCTCGCTTTTTTGTCCTGATACTACGTGGACTGGAACTCAAATTCTCTTAAGTGAACAGCATTGCGCCCGATGGGCGGCCATTCTATTTGTTTGCAGAGTCAGGTTCAGACTAGCGCTTTGCCCTTGAGCAGCTTGCGAACCCAATAACGGGCTGGGTGGAGCGCTTCCAGCAGATCGGCGGCCAGCGGCAGGGGATCGCCGCAGATCTCGCTGGCGAGCAGCTCACCACAGAGCGGCGCCGAGCAGAGGCCCCGCGAGCCGAGCGCCCCCAGCACATAGAGGCCGGGGTGAAGGGGGATCGGCTGGGCGTTGTGTTGATCATGCTGCAGCTGCACATAGTGATCAGCCAGACCTTGCAATCTGGCCACTGGCCCCACCACCGGCAGGTGATCCCGGCTGGCGCAACGCACGCCTACGCGCGCCTCATTGCCACTCACATCCACCTCGGCGGGCCAGGTCTGCTCCGGCAGGCAGGCTTGCAACCGCACCTGATTCTGGATCTGTTCATCGGCACGAAACTCAAGGCTGCTCTGGTTACGGCCATAGCTGGCACCGATGCAGTGTTGATCGTTGTGCATCGGTGTGAGGTAGCCATCGTAGCAGAGCACGGTCTTGAGCTGACGCAAGCTGGCCGTGGTCGGCACATGGCTCACCTGACCGCGCACCGGATAGAGCGGCAGCTCGGCAAAGGGGAGCAATGCTGGCAACTGGTGACCGGCAGCGACCACCAGATTGGGGGCCTGCCAGCGGCGTCCGTCACGGCTCTCGACCTGCCAGCCATCCACTTGTTCGGTAATGGCAACCACCTCGGTGTTGAACACTACCTCCAGCAGCCCACTGGCTTGCGCTTCCTTGATGGCTGCGCGGGTGAGATCGGCCGGACAGAGCCAGCCACCCAGCGGGTAACTGACGCAGCTGTGGCCGCAGGGCAGGTCAACCACCTGCTCTACCTCTGCTGTAGAGAGGGGATGCATCAGTTCGGACGGGAAGGGGCCTTGGCTCATTTTCGCCAACTTGGCTGCCGATTTTTCGTCATAACCGAGCTGGGTCACTCCGCATAATTCGAAAGCGATAGGATGGCGTTCGGCCAACGCCAGCAGCCGTTGGCGGGCATAGCCAAAGGCGAGCGAATAGAAGCGTGACAGCGCATCGTGCTCACCATTGAGCAGTGGATAAAGCGCCCCTTGGCGGTTGCCGGAGGCGCCGGTGGCCGGTTCGTCATCTGCACACAGCAACGTCACCTTGCGACCCCGCTCCACCAGAGGGAGCGCCGTCATGGCCGAGGCGATGCCGCCGCCGATGATCACCACCTCGCCAGCGTGTCCGGCAGGACGGGCATACCAGGGGGCGATGGTCTGCTGCGGCTGCTTGTCGGTGCGATCCCCCACCAGCATCTCCCGCTTGCTACCGTGGCCCTTCACCTTCTTCATGGCAAAACCGGCGGCAATCAGGCCGCGACGGACAAAACCGGCACAGGTAAAGGTGGCAATGGAGCAATCGGGACGGGCGAGGCGAGCGAGACCATCAAACAGCTCCTGTGTCCACATCTCCGGGTTCTTGGCCGGGGAGAAACCATCCAGATACCAGGCATCCACCAGACCTTCTGCCCGATGAGGCACCTGCGGCAGCATATCCTTGATATCGCCAAACCAGAGATCGAGGCGAATGCGGCCACCCGCAAAATGCAGGCGGTGGCAACCGGAGACCGGCAGCGGCCATTGGGCGATAAGATCCTGACTCAAGTGGCCAAGTTCAGGCCAGGCGGCCAACGCCTTGCGCAGATCGTCCTGTGTCAGGGGGTATTTCTCGAAACTGATGAAGTGCAGACGGGAGCCGTTGCCGGATTGGGGCGCCTGTTCCAGGAAGGCTTGCATTGTCGCCAGAAAGTTAAGGCCTGTGCCGAAACCTGTTTCACCTATCACGAAACTGTCACTATCGTGGTGCGAAAATCGCGCAGGTAGCCGGTTTTGCTGCAAAAAGACGTAGCGGGTTTCACTTAGACCGTTATCATTGGAAAAGTACACATCCCCGAAGTCACTGGAGACAGGAGTTCCCGCTTCATTCCAGTCCAATCGGGCATGATGTAAGGATGTTTGACTCACGTTTTCCTCGGCTCGCGTCACAAAATCGCGGGCATTCTACGTGAAAGCAGACCAGTTTGGCAGCCGAAAGCGGGTAGACTTGGCGCCAGTTTTTCCAGACGAGATGAATTAATGAGAAGAGCAGTGATCACCGGTATCGGCGTCATCTCCAGTATCGGCAACAACAAGGAAGAAGTGCTGGCCTCCCTGAAAGCAGGTAAATCCGGCATCACCTATTCCGAGCAGTTCGAGCAGCACAACCTGCGCAGCCGTGTCTGGGGTAACATCAAACTCGATCCGTCTGAACTGATCGACCGTAAAGTCATGCGTTTCATGGGCGACGCTGCGGCCTACGCCTACCTCTCCATGCAGCAGGCCATTGAAGATGCCGGTCTGGCGGAAGATCAGGTCTCCAACGAGCGTACCGGCCTGGTGGTCGGTTCAGGTGGTGCCTCCGGCAAGAACACCTCGGAATCTGTGGACATCGCCCGTGAGAAAGGGGTCAAGCGTGTGGGCCCTTACATGGTGCCGCGCACCATGTCTTCCACCACATCTGCTTGCCTGGCGACCCCGTTCCAGATCAAGGGTGTCAACTACTCCATCAGCTCCGCCTGCGCCACCTCTGCTCACTGCATCGGTCACGCGCTTGAGCTGATCCAGCTTGGCAAACAGGATGTGGTCTTCGCCGGTGGCGGTGAAGAGCTGGACTGGTCCTCTACCATCCAGTTTGACGCCATGGGTGCACTCTCTACCAAGTACAACGACACGCCGGAAAAAGCCTCCCGTACCTATGATGCGAACCGCGATGGTTTCGTTATCTCCGGTGGTGGCGGCATCCTGGTGGTTGAGGAGCTGGAACATGCTCTGGCCCGTGGTGCTCACATCTATGCCGAGCTGACCGGTTACGGTGCTACTTCTGATGGTTACGACATGGTTGCCCCGAGTGGCGAAGGCGCGGTGCGTTGCATGAAGATGGCAATGCAGGGGGTCGGCAAGGTTGACTACATCAACACCCACGGCACCTCCACCCCGGTTGGCGATACCAAGGAGCTAGAAGCTATCCAGACTCTGTTTGGCGCCAACGGTCCCAAGATCTCTGCCACCAAGGCGATGACCGGCCATGCGCTGGGCGCTGCAGGCGTGCACGAGGCTGTGTACTCCCTGCTGATGATGGAACACGGCTTTATCGCCCCCAGCATCAACATCGAGACCCTGGACGAGAAAGCGGAAGGTCTGCCCATCGTGCGCGAGTACGAAGCGGCCGAGCTCAACACCGTCATGTCCAACAGCTTCGGCTTTGGCGGTACCAACGCCTCCCTGGTGTTCAGCAAGTTCAAAGCTTGATCATCCGGTTGATATGAAAAAAGCGCCTCAGGGCGCTTTTTTTGTCTTCGGGATCTGCCATCACTCATTGCAGAGCAGAGCAGAGCAGAGCAGAGCAGAGCAGAGCAGAGCAGAGCAGAGCAGAGCAGAGCAGAGCAGAGCAGAGCAGAGCAGAGCAGAGCAGAGCAGAGCAGAGCAGAGCAGAGCGTCAACCATTGTAGGATAGGGGGGCAGAGTTCAGCGCAGATGGTTGGTGTCAGGTAAGGTCACATCCGCACTTGGTAGAAAGGCAGATAGCAAGAAGGGAGCTTGAGGCTCCCTTCTTTGTTCACGGTAACTTGATGGCTGCTGGCTAGAACCAGAAGCCGATGATAAAGGAGCCTGCAAGCGTCAGCATCACGTTGGCCACCGCATAGGTACCTGCGTAGCCAAGCGCCGGAATGGAGCTGTTGGCGGCCTCGTTGACCACATCCATCGCCGGGGCACAGGTACGGGCACCTGTGATGGCACCGAGCAGCAGCGCCGGGTTCATCTTGAGCACCCAGACCCCGAACAGATAGCCTACCAGCACCGGCAAGGTGGTCACCAGCATGCCGGAGAAGAGCACTACCGTACCCACCTCGCTGAGGTGGTCGAGGATGCCGCCACCTGCTTTGAGACCCGTGCTCACCATAAAGACCGCAAGACCGAGATCCTTGGCCAATCTGAGCGCACCGGGCGGCACATAGCCGACCGTCGGGTGGTTGGCCCGCAGGTAACCCATCAGAATGCCCGCCAGCAGCAGGCCGACGGCGTTGCCGAGGCCAAATTCGATCTGGCCGAATACCAGCGAGACGGAGCCGATCAACAGGCCGAGTACGAAGAAGGTGGTGAAGGCCACCAGATCCGTGGTCTGGCTGTGGATGCTGATAAAGCCGATCTTGTTGGCCAGTAGTTTGACCCGCTGCTTCTCGCCACTGATCTGCAACACGTCGCCTTTTTGCAACATGATGTTGCGATCGAACGGCATCTCGATCTGGGAGCGCACTACCCGGTTGAGGAAGCACCCTTTCTCGGTGAGATTAAGCTCCACCAGATGGCGCCCCACCACGGAGTCGTTCTTTACCACGATCTCTTCCGTGACGATCTGCAGGTCGAGCAGGTTGCGATCAAACACCTCTTTACCGTTGCGGTAGTTGACGTCCAGCTTCTCGTGGCTCTCGGGATAGCCCACCAGAGCGATCTCGTCCCCTTCCTGAATGACGGCATCGCCATCGGGACTGGCGAGAATGCCGTTGCGGCGGATCCGCTCTACATAGCAGCCGGTATGGGGGTAGATGCCGGTCTCCCGCAGGGTACGACCACCGATCCAGGCCGCCAGTTCGGGGCCAACCCGGTAGGCGCGGATGATGGGCAGGTAGGTCTTGCGACTCTCGCTGTCGGAGAGCCCCCGCTCGCGGGCGATTTTCTGCGCCTCGGTATTGAGGTCGAGGCGAGCCAGCGAGGGGAGGTAGCGCACCACCAGCATCAGGCCCACCAGACCGACCAGATAAGTCAGGGCGTAGCCGATGCCCATATTGTCGAGCACCGCCTGCATATCGGTCTGATGGGGCAGGTTGAGCAGACCGCTGCGCAAGGCATCCTGGGCACCTACCAGCGCGGGGGTCGAGGTGAGGGAACCTGCCAGGATCCCCGCCGCCATCCCCGGCCCCAGATTGAAGAACTTGGCCAGCCCCACCGTCAGCAGCAGGGCGGTCAGCAAGATCACCAGGGTCAGGGTGATGTAGTGGATGCCATCGCGCAGGAAGACGCTGAAGAAGTGAGGGCCCGCCTCGATCCCCACACAGAAGATGAACAGCATAAAGCCGACGTTTTCAGTGGTGGCTGCAAATTCGAAGCCCATCTGGCCGAACAGCAGGGCGGTAAACAGCACACCTATGGTGTTGCCAATCTGAAAGTTGCCAATTCGCACCTTGCCAAGCAGCAGGCCGAAGGCCAATACCACGAACAGCAGCAGGGAGTCGCTTTGATGTAGCAGTGTCACGAAATCTATGGTCATGCCCGGAAAAACCGAGGAAAAAAGTGGGGTCGATATTGTGCCGGATCTATCCCCAATAAAGAAGCACAAGGGAGCGATTAATCGGACGTTATCGGACGCTATTTGTGGAGCCTACGGCGTGATAGGGAGACAAGCGGATGAAAACTGGCAATTTTTGCTCTAACCGCCGTTGTCAATTAGTGAAATCTGCTGCCCGATACCGAAGTGCTCTGGCGCAGGCCGATATTTTAGATTCTGCTGTTCAGCCGCTTGGTGGGGATCAGTTTCAGCAGATTCAACCGATGGCCGCCATGGTTGGCTGAGGGGCAAATCAGCTTGATATTTGCCCGTTCGCCCACAGGGAAAGGGTTGGCAAAAAGATACCTCTGAAAAGTGCCAATAGAGCCTGTCACCTCACTGTTCCTGAGGGGGCAAAAAAACAGCATAAAATCAGGTTGGCCAGCAAAATGACTCTTCGCCGGGGGCCATCAAGGGCAATCCCGCGTCCTGACAGGGCTTGCTGCACTTACCCACAGAATCTGTGGATAACCCTGTTTATGAAACTTGTTCATCGCCCTGAAAGCCGCGCCAGTACTGGGATGCAAGGGCTGTTCAAAAAATACCGGAAGAAAAATGTTTGTATAAAAATCAAATAGTTAGATGCGACAGGAGAAAACTCTGTCGAGCCGGAACGGGTAACAAAAGGGAGCGTCAGCAGCAAGAAGGATCTTGTGCATTAAAATTGGCAGGAGAGGGCACTAAAGTGGATAACTTGCACCGAGATGGTGAGGAATTTGGCTCCCCCGACTGGACTTGAACCAGTGACATACGGATTAACAGTCCGCCGTTCTACCGACTGAACTACGGGGGAACATCAGGCAAGGAGGAGCATCATACAGAAGGTGTCCGGGGTGGTCAAGCCATTCGCGGGATGATGGCACGGGTGTACCGCTGCCATACCCTCGGTTACACTGCTCCTCTGCTGTTTTGTGTCGGGAGTGTTCATGAGCAAATTGTTCAAGTTAGCCAGCCAGTTTCAACCAGCCGGGGATCAGCCCACGGCGATTGCCCAACTGCTGGATGGCATCGAGTCGGGGCTGGCTCATCAGACTCTGCTCGGGGTGACCGGTTCGGGCAAGACCTTCACCATGGCCAACGTCATCGCCACCCTGAACCGCCCGACCATGATCCTGGCCCCCAACAAGACCCTGGCCGCCCAGCTCTATGGCGAGATGAAGGAGTTCTTCCCCGACAATGCGGTGGAGTATTTCGTCTCCTACTACGACTACTACCAGCCCGAAGCCTATGTGCCGACCACCGACACCTTTATAGAGAAGGATGCCTCCATCAACGATCACATCGAGCAGATGCGATTGTCGGCCACCAAGGCGCTGCTGGAGCGGCGCGACGTGGTGATCGTCGCTTCGGTGTCGGCCATCTATGGTCTGGGGGATCCCCAAGCTTATCTGAGCATGATGCTGCACCTGAAAGTGGGGGATGTGATCAACCAGCGGGATATCCTGCGCCGGCTCGCCGAGCTGCAGTACACCCGCAACGACATGGCCTTCCAACGCGGCACCTTCCGGGTGCGCGGTGAAGTGATCGATATTTACCCTGCCGAATCGGACAAGCTGGCGCTGCGGGTAGAGCTGTTTGATGAGGAGGTGGAGCGCCTCTCCCAGTTCGATCCCCTGACCGGCGCCATCGAGCAGACGGTAGTGCGCTATACCATCTATCCCAAGACCCACTACGCTACCCCGCGCGAGACCATCCTGGGGGCTATCGAGCATATCAAGGAGGAGCTGCGCAGCCGCCGCGAGCAGCTGTTGTCTCTCAACAAGTTGGTGGAGGAGCAGCGCATCAGTCAGCGCACCCAGTTTGACATGGAGATGATGCAGGAGCTGGGTTACTGCTCCGGCATCGAGAACTACAGTCGTAACCTCTCCGGCCGTGCGCCGGGGGAGCCGCCGCCCACCCTGTTTGACTACCTGCCGGGGGATGGCCTGCTCATCATCGATGAGTCCCACGTCACGGTGCCGCAGATCGGCGCCATGTTCAAAGGGGACCGATCCCGCAAGGAGACCTTGGTGGAGTACGGTTTCCGGCTCCCTTCGGCGCTGGACAACCGACCGCTGAAGTTCGACGAGTTCGAGGCGCTGATGCCGCAGACAGTGTTTGTCTCGGCGACCCCCGGCCCCTACGAGCTGGAGAAGTCCGGCGGCGATGTGGTGCAGCAGGTGGTGCGTCCCACCGGTCTGCTCGATCCGGAGATCGAGGTGCGTCCGGTGACCACGCAGGTGGACGATCTGCTTTCCGAGATCCGCAAGCGGGTCGCGGTGGAAGAGCGGGTGCTGGTCACAACCCTGACCAAGCGGATGGCGGAAGACTTGACCGAGTATCTGGCGGAGCACGACGTCAAGGTGCGCTACCTCCACTCCGATATCGATACGGTCGAGCGGGTGGAGATCATCCGCGATCTGCGCCTTGGCAAGTTCGATGTGCTGGTGGGCATCAACCTGCTGCGGGAAGGTCTCGACATGCCGGAGGTGTCGCTGGTGGCAATTCTCGATGCAGATAAAGAGGGCTTCCTGCGCTCGACCCGCTCGTTGATCCAGACCATCGGCCGGGCGGCGCGTAACCTCAACGGCAAGGTCATTCTCTACGGCGATACCATCACCAACTCGATGAAGGTGGCCATTGAGGAGACCGAGCGGCGCCGCGCCGTGCAGCATGCCCATAACCTCAAGCATGGCATCACCCCCAAGGGGCTCAACAAGTCTATTGGCGATGTGATGGACATGGGGGGTAGCCGCACGGCAGGCAAACCAGGCAAGGGGATGCGCAAGGCAGCCGAGCCGCAAGGGGAGTACCATGTCCGCTCAGCCAGCGAGATTGCCAAAGAGATCAAGCGGATGGAGGAGCAGATGTTCCAACATGCCCGGGATCTGGAGTTCGAACAGGCGGCGGCACTGCGGGATCAGATCCAGCGGCTGCGCAGCGAGTTGATCGAATCATGAGCCGTAAACGCTGGCTGATTTGGCAACGACTGCGCCGTCTCTATCAGGGTTTTCGCCATCCCGCTACCCCCTGGTGGGCGAGGGGACTGGTGATCCTTATCCTGCTCTATGGCATCAGTCCAGTGGATCTTATCCCAGACGTGGTGCCCTTGCTGGGTTGGTTCGATGATGTGACCCTGCTGCTGGTGTTGCTATGGGGCTGGGAGCGTTGCCTGCCCCCCGCAGTGCGCAGCGATCTGGAACAGGCCTCCTAGTTCACCTTTTCAACACGGTGCTCGGCATCTCTCTTTGTGCTCCCACCTTCGAAGGAAGCGGAAAAACGGTTTCATTTGAAGGTGGGCGCTACGGGACAAAAAAGAGGCTGCCCCGGTGATTGTCGCCCGGATGGCATTGGCGTAGACTCCACGCCGTTCACTTTATGGGTATGGAAAAAATGGATCTGATCCTCTTTGCAATCGACTTTATTCTGCACGTTGACGTGCATTTGAAAGAGCTGTTCGAGAACTATGGCGTCTGGGTTTACGCCATCCTGTTTCTGATCATCTTCTGTGAAACCGGGTTGGTAGTGACGCCGTTCCTGCCGGGTGACTCCCTGCTGTTTGCCGCCGGTGCGCTTACCGTGGGCAGCGTGCTGGATGTCCATACCCTGGCGGCCGTGCTGATCATCGCTGCCGTGCTGGGCAACGTGGTCAACTACACCATTGGTCACTTCTTCGGCGAGCAGCTGTTCCGCAACCCGGACTCCAAAATCTTCCGTCGCGACTATCTGGAGAAGACCCACGCCTTCTATGCCAAGCATGGTGGCAAGACCATCATCATCACCCGCTTCCTGCCTATCGTGCGTACCTTTGCGCCGTTCGTTGCAGGGATGGGGGCCATGACCTATCCGCGCTTCCTGGCGTTCAACCTGGTTGGTGGCCTGCTGTGGGTACTCTCCTTCGTCTATGCCGGCCACTTCTTTGGCAATCTGCCGGTGGTGCGTCACAACTTTACCCTGCTGATCTTCGGCATCATCGGTATCTCCCTGTTGCCCATGGTGATTGGCGCGGTCAAGGCCAAGATGAGCACTGCCAGGGCGTAACCAGAATACGGTCAGCCAGAACGAGAAAGGGGGAGCCATAATGGCTCCCCCTTTTTATCTTCACGCGGCCATGACACTCAGTTGCAGCAGCGCCCTTTCACCAGATTGCCGATGGCCACCACGGTGAAGACCAACAGGTAAGCGGCGAAGATGACAACCAGCCACTGGGGCATGGAGTAACCGAAGAACTGCCAGGTGATCTGGGCACAATCTCCTTCTGGCATAAAGAGCCAGGGGAGCCACTGATCGAGCGGAGCCCAGCTCGGGAAGTCTGCAAACGGGCTGCAGACGTTGAACGGGGAGGGGTTAACCTGATAGTCCACATGCTTGAGGGCCAGCTGGAAGCCACGGAAGGCACTGTAGCCCCATAGCAACATGGCACTCCAGCGAACATACCACTTATCCGGCGCAACCATGCCGAGCAGACCGGCGGCCAGCACACCCAGGGTCGCCAACCGTTCGTAAACACACATCACGCACGGGGAGAGGCCCAGCACATGCTGGAAGAAGAGGGCGCACAACTCGAGGAACAGGGCTGATGCTGCCAACAGACCCCAGGCCAGCCGATGGGCGGCGATACGGCGGAGAAACTCGATCATCTCATTGATCTCTCAGAAAAAACAGTGGCTGAATTAGAGCAGAGCGGAACCGAAAAGAAAAGGGCCCTGAAAGGGCCCTCGGAAACCATCGCAATGGATTAATGCAGCGCTGGTTGTACCGCTGGCAGCGCACTCTCCATCACCAGCCATCCATGCTGATAGAACCACTCGGTGGCAGGACCAAGCAGCAATTCGACAGAGAAAAAGCCGATCAGCCCCAGCACCAGGGTGTAGGGCAGCGCCATCCAGACCATGCGGCCATAGGAGAGACGCAGCAGCGGCGCCAATGCCGAGGTGAGCATAAACAGGAAGGCGGCCTGACCATTGGGGGTGGCGACCGATGGCAGGTTGGTACCTGTGTTGATGGCTACCGCCAGCAGATCGAACTGGGCGCGGTCAATGGCGCCATTGAGTAGGGCAGTCTTGACTTCGTTGATGTAGACAGTCCCGACAAAGACGTTGTCACTGACCATGGAGAGCACCCCGTTGGCCAGATAGAAGAGGGCCAGCTGGTTCTCCGGTTTGGCTGCCAGTACCAGCTGGATCACCGGCTTGAACAGCTGCTGATCGATGATGACGGCAACCACGCTGAAGAAGACTGCTAGCAGGGCGGTGAAGGGGAGCGCCTCCTGGAAGGCTTTACCCAGCGAGTGCTCCTCGGTGATCCCGGTCAGGGAGGTGGCCAGCACGATGACCGAGAGGCCAATCAGACCAACGGCTGCCAGGTGCATGGCCAGACCGACGATCAGCCAGACCGCAATCAATGCCTGAACGATCAGCTTGGCCTTGTCTTGCGGGCTGCGTTTTGCCTCTTCGTAGCGGTTGTACTCCTCCATGATGGCACGCACCGTGTCCGGCAGGCGGGCGCCATAGCCAAACCAGCGGAACTGTTCCACCAGCACGCAGGTCAGCAGACCGCAGATAAAGACGGGGACGGTGACGGGGGACATGCGAATGGCAAATTCGGCGAAGTTCCAGCTGGCTTGCTCGCCGATGATGAGGTTTTGCGGCTCACCCACCAGGGTGCAGACACCACCCAGCGCGGTACCGATGGCGGCATGCATCATCAGGCTGCGCAGGAAGGCGCGAAAATCATCGAGATCCTGGCGATTGAGCTCGGCGACTTCCTTATCATCGGTATGGTCATGGCTGTGACCAAACTCCTTGCCGGACGAGACCTTGTGATAGATAGCGTAAAAGCCGGTGGCGACGCTGATCACCACGGCGATCACGGTCAGGGCATCGAGAAAAGCTGACAGGAAGGCGGAGACCAGACAGAAGGAGAGGGAGAGCAGGATCTTGGAGCGTACGCCGATCAGCAGCTTGGTGAAGACATAGAGCAGCAGCTGCTTCATGAAATAGATGCCTGCCACCATGAACACCAGCAACAGCAGCACTTCGATATTGGCGACCAGCTCGTGTTTGACCTGATCGGCGGAGGTCATGCCGATCAACACGGCTTCGATCGCGAGCAGACCACCCGGTTGCAGGGGGTAGCACTTGAGGGCCATGGCCAGGGTGAAGATAAACTCAACGACCAGTAACCAGCCCGCAATGAAAGGATCAAGGTGGAAGGCAATCGGATTGATCACCAGAAATAGCAAGATGGCGCTTTTATACCACTGTGGTGCATTGCCCAAGAAGTTCTTGGCGAATGCCTGCCCTAGGCTTATTGGCATGATAATGGGTCTCAACTTTGTTGTTAGGATCTGCTTCTATGCAGTCAAGGATGATTCGACCTGTGCCTCCGGATGTTGGCCTTTATCTGTCTGATTCCTCGTGATTTTAATCAAAAAGCGTGACGATTATAAATGATAGCCGATGGATCTCTGCCCATGTGTCTGTTTTATAACCACCTTGTCGGGGTTGGCTGGCTCCCTCGTGGCGATTAGATACATATTCCCAACACTATATTTGCCATATGTGAGCAGAGGACTGACCTTATGCTTGCCAGCCATCATCGCTTTGATATCATTCGTCAGCCTTTTTACGCATTACAACAGAGTCAATTCATGGTTATAAAAGCGCAGAGCCCAGCTGGGTTTGCCGAGGAATACATCATCGAGTCCATCTGGAACAATCGCTTTCCTCCCGGATCTATTCTGCCCGCCGAGCGTGAATTATCCGAGTTGATCGGGGTGACGCGGACGACCTTGCGCGAAGTGCTGCAGCGACTGGCCCGTGATGGCTGGTTGACCATACAGCATGGCAAGCCGACCAAGGTGAACAATTTCTGGGAAACGTCCGGCCTCAATATTCTGGAGACGTTGGCTCGTCTGGATCAGGACAAGGTACCTGATCTGATCGCTCAGCTGCTCTCCGCCCGTACCCACATCTGCACCATCTTTATCCGCGGGGCGATCCGTCACAATCCGGAACAGGCCGCCGAGATCCTGCGTGGTGCCGATGGGGTCGAGAACAACGCACAGGCTTATGCCGAGTTCGATTATCGCCTGCACCACCAGCTGGCGTTTGCTTCCGGCAATCCGATCTACGCCTTGATCCTGAACGGTTTCAAAGGGTTGTACAGCCGGGTCGGCAGCTACTACTTCTCCGACAAGCAGGCCCGCGAGACCGCAGATGCCTACTACAAGACCCTGCTCAATCTGGCGGAGACCAAGAACCACGAAGCCGTGTTCATGACGGTGCGTCAGTACGGTATCGAGTCCGGCAAGCTGTGGACCCGCCTGCGTCAGGACATGCCAAGCGATCTGTGCGATAACTGATCCCTTGCCTGTGCTGTCCAAGAAACGCGCCATCCGGCGCGTTTTTTTATTCTGCAGTGTTTGTGTCTATCTTTGATTGGCGGTGGTAATTGCTTGAACTGCATGGATATTTGGCCAAAAAGCTTGATCCAGCGCAAATGAACCCTGCATTTATCACTTTGGTGGCATAGGACCCAACCGCTGATTGAGGTCAAATGGAGGCATCAAGAGCGGAGCCAATATCCGCCAGAAGGAACACACCTTTCACCGGATGAAGGACACAACAATGAGTCTTCTTGAACACACCATCTGGACAGTACTGGGATACGGGGCCATGCCCTTTATCTTTCTGAGCGGATTCGTGGCGGTGGCAGTGACCTGTTGCATGCTGCTGAACGCGTTCGGGGTACAGTCCGCCGAGAAGTGAGTCGCTTCTCCATGCCGCCAAATGCCAGTCTTCGGACTGGCATTTGTTTTTTGTGTCTTTTAAAGCACTTATCCCGGCAGGGAAGGGGAAATCTTTGGTCAGGATGGTCGAACCTGCCGCCGATTTTGATTACACTGGCGCCCGTATTTTTCAATCATCTTTCTCTTATCCAGGTGTTCAAGGTTTTCTATGGCTCTCAAGGCAACCGTATTCAAGGCCCAGATCAGTTTGTCTGATATGGATCGCAATCTGTATCAGGACTTCTCCCTCACGCTGGCGCGCCACCCCTCCGAAACCGATGAGCGGATGATGATCCGGCTGGCGGCCTTTGCCTGGCACGCTGCCGAGCGACTGGAGTTCACCAAGGGATTGAGCGCCGATGACGAACCCGAGCTCTGGTGCAAGAACTACTCGGACGAAATAGAACTCTGGATCGAGCTGGGCCAGCCCGATGAAAAACGGCTCAAAAAAGCCTGTAACCGCGCCCGTCAGGTGGTGCTCTATCTCTACGGCGGCCGTGGCACCAGCGTCTGGTGGAAGCAGAACCAGGGCAAGCTGAGCCAGCACGACAACCTCAGTATCATCGAGCTCTCCGACAGCCAGACCCTGCCGCTTACCGCCATGGTCGAGCGCACCATGCACCTTACCTGCACCATTTCCGATGGTCAGCTCTGGGTCAGCAACGGCGCACTGGAAGTGACGTTGGATCCGGTGGTGCTGATGGGCAAACCGGCCCGCGAACTGTAACGGACGCCGCCCATGTTCAGCGCCTTGCTCAATATCATCATTCCGGTGTTCGGTGTGGTCGGGCTCGGTGCACTCTATGGGCGATTGCGACCGGGGGCAGCCCTCGGTTATGTCAATCGGGCCAATATCGAGCTGTTTACCCCGGCGCTGGTCTTCTCCGCGCTGGTCAAGTATCCGCTGGCGCTGGCGGAGCATATGCCGCTGATTGCGGCGGGGGCGCTGGTTATTCTGTTACCCGGTCTGCTGCTCGCACTGCTCAAACTCAAAGGGATTGAGCGGGCAGCGCTGATCTTGCCCGCCATGTTCCGAAATACTGGCAATCTCGGTATCCCCTTGATGTTGCTAGCGTTTGGCGAGCAGCAACTGGGGGCCATCGTGATCCTCTTTGTGCTCTCCAATCTGCTGCACTTCTCGGTCGGCATGTTTATCCTCTCGGCCAATACTTCCCGCTGGCTGTGGCTGCGCAGCCCGGTGCTCTGGGCCGCGCTGGCCGGTTTGCTGGTGGCCAACCTGCACATTGCGCTGCCGGAATATGTGGTGACCACGGCCTCGCTGCTCGGTCAGATCTCGGTGCCCCTGATGCTCTTTGCGCTGGGCATTCGCCTGATGGAGGGAGAGCTCGATCACCTTGGCCTCGCGCTCAAGTGCAACCTGCTCTATCTGCTGGCGGGGGGATTGTCGCTGCTGCTGGCGATCTGGCTGTTGCCGCTCAAGACGGAGTGGATCCCGCTGTTGATGTTGTCGGTTTCCTTGCCCCCTGCGGTCTTGAATTACATGCTCTGCGAGCAGTATCACTGCCAGCCGGACAAGGTGGCCAGTATCGTGCTCGGCGGCAATGCCCTTTCTGTGCTGGTGATCCCGCTGGCGGTCTGGTTGGCACTTCATCTGCCTGGCTGAGTTAGATTGCATCGCTGCGACGGTGCGACTCACTGGCCAATTGCTTGATCGAACCGTGTCGCATTAGTTCGCATCTCATCCATGCCATCTCTGTCCATTATTGCCTCCGTGATATATCTGTCGTCCCCGTATCCGGCCCCTGAGCCCCAGGGCTAACGGCGACAGCTATAGTTGAAAAAGAGCTGACTGACACTGTTTAACCAATGCCAGTGAGGGAAACCGGATGAGCACAAGTGAGCAATCTGATCCTGTGGGGCAGGCAAAATCGCGCTATGACCCGGCATTGCCTACCGGTTATGACTGGCGCAGACACCGCCGTTTTATCCTCAGTGGGGGTGGTTACAAGGCGGAATGTCGCCGTCGCAACTGGTTTCTGGAGTTGCTCAATCCGGTACCCTATGTGGTGGTGCGCGACATAGCCATCGGCGGCATAGGTATTCTGGGGGCCATACGGTTGAAAGAGGGGGATGAGCTGGTGATTGCCATTCCCTCTGGCGAGAAGCTGCGCGGTCTGGTCGTGAGATCCCAGCCAGACCCACTTTTTCCCAAACTCTATCGCACCGGTATTCGTCTGCATCGATATCCGACGGCCGAGCTGTTTGCACGCTGGCAAAGTTACATTCAGCCGCAAGATAAAGCGGATTTCGACCATGAGTGCCAAGTCTTGAAACAGGTACGCGGCGCGTGAGCCAGATGCCATTTCAGTGGCTGTTTTCCCCACCTTCAGCATGATTTGTCGATGGATTCCGCAGATCAGCAGGCTTGGCTGTCCCGAGAGGTTTATCTTGCTGCATGTGTTTTCATCTTCATGTTTTTATTGAATTTTATCTGTGCCTCTGAAGTCACGGAGGATACGGATCATTTTCCCTTTTCGTGATCCCCCCCGAAGTAGTTCCCCCTGATATCCCTTAGTATCTGGCCAGCATGACTCCCTTTAGGGGGAGGATAACAAGAACAAAAAGGAATGATGGATGAGATCCGTGAGCAACCAGTGTCTGTTGATGCAGATCCAGCCGACCATCTTGCGCTTTGCCAAGATGCTGGCGAGTGTGCTGCAGCTTGAGGTCGAAATTGTGGATGCCGATATGGTTCGGGTGGCTGGCACCGGGCCTTATGGCAAGTTCTTCGGACGTCAGCTGGAGGGGGATTCTCGCCTGCTGCGCTATGTGATTGATAACCAGCGGGAGAAGATCGTTACCCACACTAGCGATGATCCGGTGTGTGACGGTTGTACCTGCAAGGAGAGCTGCCGTGAGCGCGCCTTCCTCGGGGTGCCCATCATGGTGGACGAGCGCTGTATCGGGGTGATCAGTCTGGTGGCCTTCAGCGACGAGCAGCAGGCGCGCCTCAACAACAATCTGCAGGATGTGTGCGACTATGTGCGCCATATCTCCACCATCTTTGTGGCCAAGTTGCTCGATTCACGCGGGCTGTCGGACGGGGTCAACAAAGTGTTCCTCAATCTGATGACCAACATGGATCAGGGTTGCCTGTTGCTCGATGACAAGAGTCAACTGCTCTACGCCAACGAGGTGGCACTCCATCATCTGGGTTGCCAGCAGGAACAGCTGCAGGGGCGCGAAGTGGGGATCCGACCGCTCACCTTCTCCCAACAGGGGCTGAGTGGTCATCTTCAGCACATCATCACCTTTGAAGGTCGTCAGGAGCTGATCATCGGCCAGCTACACCATGTGCAGGGCCAGCAGCTCTTTCTGATGGCGTTTCACCAGTCCCACTCCGGTCAGGTTCAGGAGCCGGATCCGGATGTGCGGATCGATCAGCTGATCGGCGAGAGCAAGCCGATGCGTACCCTCAAGCGGCTGCTGCAGCGCATCGCCCAGAGCCCCTCCAGCGTGCTGATCTGTGGCGAGAGCGGCACCGGTAAAGAGGTGGTGGCCCGCGCTGTCCATCGCCTGAGTCCGCGGCAGGACAAGCCTTTTATTGCCATCAACTGTGCTGCCATTCCCGAACAACTGCTGGAGAGCGAGCTGTTTGGCTATGTGAAGGGCTCCTTTACCGGTGCCTCCAGCGGTGGCAAGCAGGGCCTGATTCAGGCGGCCCATCAGGGCACTCTGTTCCTTGACGAGATTGGCGACATGCCACTCACCATGCAGGCCAAGCTGCTGCGGGTGCTGGAGCTGCGGGAGGTGACCCCCATCGGGGCCAGCCGACCGGTGCCGGTGGATATTCGCATCATCGCCGCCACTCACCAGCATCTCGATCAATACATCTCCGAGGGGAAGTTTCGCGAGGATCTCTACTACCGTATCAACGTCATCCCCCTCAACCTGCCGCCGCTGCGGGAGCGGGAAGGGGACGTGGAGCTGCTGACCCACTACTTCCTCAACCTGCACACTAGCCGCATTGGCATTGTCTATCCCGGTCTGGCGCCCGAGGTGATGGCGCTGCTCAAGGGGTATCGCTGGCCGGGCAACGTCCGTGAGCTCAGCAACCTCATCGAATATCTGGTCAACGTCAGCCAGGCGGGCGAGGTGATTGACGCCAGCCTGCTGCCCCCCAACATCATCCGCAATCAGGAGCCCCATCGCGTGGCGGCCCAGTCGATCCCGGTGACCAACCTGGATGCGGCGTTCAATGTCCCTGCCGCTGCTCCGCTCGCTGCCATGCCTGAGAAACTATCCGAACCCGGTCTGGGTGAGAGCGGCCTTGAGAGCATGGAAAAACAGATGATAGAAGAGACCCTGCAGCGGCTTGGCAACAAAAAACTGGCCGCACAGTCGCTGGGGATTGGGATTGCCACCCTCTATCGCAAGATAAAGAAGTACGAGATTGCCGTGCAGAGCTGAAGATCTGGCGGCATCTATCCGGCCCGTGTCGTTCATCGGATGACACGGGTCTTTTATGGGAACAAGGCTCTGCGCCATTGCCGAACAGTGCTGAACGGATTGGCGGGGCAGTGGCTGCATGGCAGAATGCAAAAAGCCCGCTCGATGAGCGGGCTTTTTTAATCTGGTGCGTCCTAGTGGATTCGAACCACCGACCCCCACCATGTCAAGGTGATGCTCTAACCAGCTGAGCTAAGGACGCAGTGTGCGCAATGCGACTTTTGACTTCTTTATGCAGGAAAGTGGTGGGTTTAATTGGATTCGAACCAACGACCCCTACCATGTCAAGGTAGTGCTCTAACCAACTGAGCTATAAACCCACATCTGGAATATCTGCATTTCTTACAAACTGAATGGTGCGTCCTAGTGGATTCGAACCACCGACCCCCACCATGTCAAGGTGATGCTCTAACCAGCTGAGCTAAGGACGCATAATCAGTGTTCTGTAATGGTGCGTCCTAGTGGATTCGAACCACCGACCCCCACCATGTCAAGGTGGTGCTCTAACCAGCTGAGCTAAGGACGCATCACAGAAAAGTGGTGGGTTTAATTGGATTCGAACCAACGACCCCTACCATGTCAAGGTAGTGCTCTAACCAACTGAGCTATAAACCCACTTTCTCTTACTTCACTACGCCAGCGCTGCTGACGTGGTCGGCATACTACCCATGCCCCCCAAGGCTGTCAACAGGCCATATGCACAAAGGAGACTGTTTGCCCAGTTCTTGCGCAGCCTGTTGATTTTGCAGGCGAGTTGCCGCTTGCCAAGCCCTGTTACTGGGCCCGCGACAGGGTAGTGCAGGCTTCCGGAGTGGCAAAACGGCCGTAGATGTAGCGCAATCTCGCACCCAGCATCAGGGCCGCGCTGGTGAGGCCGACGATAAAACCGATCCAGAAACCCTGCGGCCCCATCCGCGGCACCAGCCAGTCGGTCAGACCCAGGATCATGCCGGTGGGCAGTCCCAGTCCCCAGTAGGCGACGATGGTGACGTAGAAGATCGCCTGGGTATCCTTGTAACCGCGCAGTGCGGCGGCCGCGACCACCTGCACCGAGTCGGAGATTTGATAGATGGCGGCGAAGAACAGCAAGATGGCCGCCAGGACAATCACCTGCTGATCATCGGTATAGATGGAGGCGATCTGCTCGCGCAGCAGCACCGTCATGGCGGCAGTGGCAGCGGCGATGGCCATTCCCAGCATCAAGCCGGTGCGGGCCGCCACCCGGGCGTGATGGGGTTGCCCTTCACCTATGCTGTGACCGACCCGGATGGTGACACCCACCCCGATGGAGAGGGGCAGCATAAAGACCAGGCTGGAGAAGTTCAGTGCAATCTGGTGGCTCGCCACCGTTTCAGCGCCGAAGGGGGCCAGCATCAGGGCCACCACGGTAAACAGGGTCACCTCGCAGAAGATGGCCATGGCGATGGGGAAGCCCAAGCGAAACAGTCGCCAGATCCGGCTGCCGTTGGGGCGAGCCAGCTGGGAGAAAAGCCGGATCTCGGTGAAGTGACGGGAGAGCTTCACATAGAGGATCATCGCCAGCAGCATGGCCCACAGCACAATGGCAGTAGCCACGCCACAGCCCACCCCGCCCAGTTTCGGCATGCCGAAGTGGCCGTGAATGAAGATGTAGTTGGCGGGAATATTGACCGCCAACCCGACAAAGCCGATCACCATGGTAGGCATGGTGTGGGAGAGACCCTCACTGAAGTTGCGCAGCACCTGGAACAGCACGAACGCGGGAAGACCCCACAGGATGGCATGCAGATAGCCCGTGGTCTTGGCAGCCATCACAGGTTCCACATCCATGAACTGCAACGCCAGCGGGCTGTAATAAAGCGCAATCATTGCCAGCGGGGTGACGATCAGTGCCAGCCAGAAGCCCTGATGAACGGCCGGGCGAATGGCTTCGCGTTTACGGGCACCATTGAGCTGGGAGACGATGGGGGTGAGCGCCATGATGATCCCCTGCACCAGCAGGATCACCGGTAGCCAGAAGCTGGACGCCACCGACACGGCAGCCAGATCGACCGCACTCACCTGACCCGCCATCACGGTATCGACGAAGTTCATGGCGACCTGGGCCACCTGGGCGACCAGAATGGGGCTGGCTAGACGGACGAGCTGCTTCGCCTCGGACCAATAACGTTGCACTGACACCTCCGAGTGGATCAGATAAGAGTAAAAAAGAGCGGAAATCGGGAAGAGCCTTTGCACTTTCGGACGAAAGTGCAAAGGGTGGGGGAGGCATTCTAGCCTGAAATTCAGCCAGGACGAAATAGTTGCCACCCCAGGGGGCAGGATCAGGCGTCTTCGTGATCGCTGATCAGCAGGTTGGCTGCCGCATAGGCGGCCTGTTCGCGCAGCTCGGCGGGGACACGCTCATCGGCGGCGACCGCGTTGAGGGCGCGGATAGTGGCGGCGATGGCCTTCGGCACATAGCCCTGCTCGCCGGAGCCAATCTGGTTATAGGCGATACGGATCGCTTCACAACATTGATATACCTGCATTTCTTTTTCCTTGTTTACCCGGATGTGAACGGCGTCACTATAGCGATCGGGCGCAAGCTTGTCAGCCTGTACCCTTGTCTCACCCTCTGCCCGAGGTTAACCTGCCCTTTTTGCAGTAGCAGGAGACGAGAGATGTTCACTGGCATAGTGCAGGGGACCGCCGAACTGGTGGCCATCGAAGAGCAACCCTACTTCCGTACCCATGTGATCCGTATGCCAAGCCCGGCGTGGGGGGAAGGGCTGGCCCTCGGCGCTTCGGTCGCCCACAACGGCTGCTGTTTGACCGTCACCCGGGTCGAGGGGGATCTGGTCAGCTTCGATTTGATGCAGGAGACCCTGCGCCTGACCAACCTAGGCTTGTTGCAGGTGGGGGACAAGGTCAATGTGGAGCGGGCCGCCCGCTTTGGCGACGAGATCGGCGGTCACGCCATGTCTGGCCATATCATCGGTATGGCGGAGGTTACCTCGGTGATCGACACCCCCAACAACCGTCAGGTGTGGTATCGTCTCGCTCCCGAGCTGATGAAATATGTGCTGACCAAGGGGTATATCGGCATCGATGGCATCAGCCTGACCATCGGTGAGGTGCGCGAGCGGGAGTTTTGCGTTCACTTGATTCCCGAGACCTTGGCCCGCACCAATCTGGGTTGGGTCAAGGCGGGCTGGCAGACCAATATCGAGATCGATCCCCAGACCCAGGCCATCGTCGATACGGTGGAGCGGGTGCTGGCTGCACGTGGGGGGCTCTGAAAGGAAACGGCTCGGTTTCAATCCCCTCATAAGCAAGGGCCTGCAGTGTGCAGGCCCTTGTGATTTACGTTGTGATCACATCTGTCGGGATTTGCGACTCTCAGTCAAAACATCTATCTGTTCTGCCCTTTGCGACTCGCAATCAAAACAGTTGCTCGTCATCCGCATCCACAAATAACTGCAAACAGTCGCGGGCTTCGTCGCGGTGGAGGCGCAGGTGGATCGGATTGCAACAGGCCATGCAATCTTCGTAAAACTCCTGATCACCCTGGCTGGCATCCAGCTCGACCCGGGTATGGTGGCCGCAGTGGGGGCAGACGATGCGCTTGCTGGTGTACTCGATCATGATAACCTCCTCGGGCCCTGAGGCCGCCTATCTACCCTGATTCTAGTCGGGCTGCAGGGGGTTAACCGCGAGCAAACGCACGTTTATGACAGAGATCAAGCCTGAGCGATGGCAAGGTGCAACCAGTTGGACTGGTCGTGTGCGAGAGGAACAATCTGGTTGTGAATGACGGGTGTAAAGAGGGGAATTGCCAACGGTTGTTTGGCAATCACAGGGGGCTGGAGCCCCCTGCGGATATGAGAACGCGAGCGCAGCAAGGCGCCGATAGGCGCTACTTGACCCAGCTGGCCAGCATCTCGCTATTGAGCTCGGCCAGTGAGCCGAGCTGGTAGTTGGCGATGGCAAGGCGTGGGTCACCCACTAAAGCCGGATCCGGCACGATCAGCGCTGTCATGGAGGCCGCCTTGGCCGCCAGCAGGCCGGTAAAGCTGTCTTCGATGGCCAGACAATGAACCGGCTCTACCCCCAGTTTCTCGGCGGCGTGGATATAGACATCCGGGTGCGGTTTGCCGAAACGCTCGATTTCAGCGGAGTGAACCGCCATAAAGCGATCGCGAATGCCGAGTTTGCCGAGCACAGCTTCTACCATCGCAAAGGGGGAGGAGGTGGCCAGACCCACTTTCAGCCCGCGGGCCTCGATAAGGTCAAGCGCCTCCAACACGCCGGCTTTGGCCTGACCTTCGGAGAGGATCAGGGCGTTGACCCGATCCAGAATGCGCTGTACCACCTCTTCCTGAGTCGGGCCGCTCCACGGGCGCAGGCGATACCAGTGGGCGACCAGCTGATCGATGCGCACGCCGATGGTCGACTCACAATCCTCGACGGTGTGGGGGTGACCCAGTTCGGAGAAAACGGCGATCTGGGCCCGTTGCCAAAAGGGTTCCGAGTCGATCAGAACACCATCCATATCGAAGATCACGGCAGCTAACATCTTGTACTCCTGACAAATTTGAAGAGGGGATTATAAGCCTGACGGGCAAATGCAAAAGGGGCATTGCCATGCCCCTTGCGCCCGATCACACCGGCAAACGTTTGTTTCGGTGCGACGAAAAAACAGCGTTTAGAAAATGACCTCGACGCTGGCGGCAACCGCCTTGGCCTGCTCGACCGCCTCGCGGCAATCTTCACCCCGGGCCAGCGCTACGCCGAGACGGCGGCGACCGGCGATTTCCGGCTTGCCAAATAGCCGCAGCTGGGCGCTCGGCACCAGCGCCAATGCCTCACCAATTCCCTGATAGCGGATATCCTGGCTGTGCCCTTCGCGCAGTACCACGGCAGAGGCACTCGGCCCGTACTGGGTGATGGTGCCGACCGGCAGCCCCAGAATGGCGCGTACGTGCAGGGCGAACTCGGAGAGATCCTGCGAGATCAGGGTCACCATGCCGGTATCGTGGGGGCGGGGGGAGACTTCGCTGAACCACACCTCATCCCCCTTGATGAAGAGTTCGACCCCGAACAGGCCGTAACCACTGAGGGCCTCGACCACCTTGGCGGCCACCTCTTTGGAGCGGGCCAGCGCCAGCTCGCTCATCACCTGCGGCTGCCAGGATTCGCGGTAGTCGCCATCTTCCTGACGGTGGCCGATCGGCTCGCAGAAGTGAATGCCATCGACGGCGCGTACCGTGAGCAGGGTGATTTCGTACTCGAAGGGAACGAAGCCCTCGACGATCACCTTGCCTCGACCGGCGCGGCCACCCTCCTGGGCGTAGGTCCAGCTCTCATCGAGCTTGGCGAGATCGCGCAGTACACTCTGCCCCTTGCCGGATGAACTCATCACAGGTTTAACCACGCAGGGCAGGCCGATGACCTCAACGGCGGCGACAAACTCCTCCTTGCTCTGGGCAAAGCGGTAGGGGGAGGTGGGCAGACCCAGGGTCTCGGCAGCGAGGCGGCGGATCCCTTCCCGGTTCATGGTGAGCTGGGTAGCGCGGGCGTTTGGCACTACCTTGACCCCTTCTTGCTCAAGGGCAGCAAGGGTATCGGTGGCAATCGCTTCAATCTCGGGGATGATGAGGTCGGGTTTGATCTCGGCGACCAGGGTACGCAGGGCGTTGCCATCGAGCATGTCCAGCACGTGGGCTGCGTGAGCCACCTGCATGGCGGGGGCGTTGGCATAGCGGTCGGCGGCGATCACTTCGATCCCGAAGCGTTGCAACTCGATGGCGACCTCCTTGCCAAGTTCGCCGGAGCCCAGCAGCAGGGCACGGGTGGCGCCGGGGCGGGTTGCGGTTCCAAACATACGATCTCTCCTGATGTCGATGGTCATTGTTGATGATCGCTATTACACAAATAGCGGACAAAAAAGAGGCACGCATGGCGTACCTCAGGAAAAGGGTTTGTGAGCGCGCTGCTCCAGATGGGTCAGCAAGGTAATGGCGCCAATGATGATGGCGGCGCCCAGCCACAGCCTACCGGGAGGCGCCCAGCCAAAGACCAGCCAGCCTGCCAGCACGTTCATCGGCAGCTTGGCAAAATCGAAAGTCTGCACGAAGGAGGCCTCCGCCACGCTGTAGGCGCGAGCGATGGACATGTGCGCGAGTGCCGACAGAATGCCCGCTGCCGCCAGCAGCAGCCATTGTGGCTCGGTGGGCCACTGCCACTCTGGCAGCGCCAGCATGGCGTTGAACGGGGTACTGAAAATAAGCAGGTAGACCACAATGGTGTGGGATGATTCGTTGGCCGCCTGATAGCGCACCATCAGGGAGTAACCTGCCCAGAACAACGCCGCCGCCACCGGCAGCAGGGAAGCCCAGTTGAACTCGTCAGTCCAGGGGGCGAGGATCAGCATGGCGCCGGCAAAGCCCGCCAGGGTGGCCAGAATGCGGGTGCGGCTCACCTGCTCCTTGAGCAGCAGGGCGGAGCCCAGGGTGGCAAACAGCGGCGAGGTCATCAGCAGGGCGATCCCCTGCCAGATAGGGACGGGGTACGCCAGTGCCCAGAGCCAGAGCTGGATGCCGATCACTGCCAGCAATACCCGCAACAGGTGTAACCGGAACTGATTGGTCATCAGGGATTGGCGCAAGCCATGGCGAACCAGCCAGGGCAGCAGGCAGATCAGGGCGATCAGGTATTGATGAAAAGCGACCTGAGTCGATGGGAGGCCAAGCTTGAAGCTGACATACTGGCTCAGGCTGTTGACGGCGGCGAAGCAGAGTCCTGCCACCATCATCCAGACTGCACCGGCCAGAGGAGAGTGCCTGCGCGAGGGTATCATGGGATCCGGGTCGCTGGAAAAAAGTGCGGCGGATCATAACGGCAATCGTTTGTTCTGCCAAGGGTTGAAGCGCGGCCGCAGGGTTGGCTGGCGAGGAAGTGGCCTTTCATCAAAAAATTTGAACAAGTTGAGCATCTATTTTCGCTATCAGCAAATAAGCACAATGTTTAGAGTGACCTCCATCGACAGCAACGCTGTGCAACCGACAACCAAATGGAGTTTCACCATGGCCAATATCCTCGTACTCAAATTCAGCATCCTGGGTCAATATTCCCAATCCAACGCCCTGATCGACGGCTTCCTGGCTGATCATCAGGATGATGCCGTCACCGTGCGTGATCTGGCTGCCCTCAACCTGCCGGTGCTGGATGGCGAGCTGGCCTCCGGCCTGCGCGGTGGTGACAACCTCAATGAGCGTCAGTTGGCGGTGATCGCCCAGTCCGACGAGCTGATCGCCGAACTCAAAGCAAGCGATCTGGTGGTGATTGCGGCCCCCATGTACAACTTCAACATCCCGACCCAGCTGAAAAACTGGATCGATCTGGTAGCTCGCGCTGGCGTCACCTTCCGCTATACCGAGACCGGTCCGGTCGGTATGGTTGAAAATACCCGTGCGTTGGTGATCAGCCCCCGCGGCGGCATGCACGTTGGCAGCGCCACCGATCTGGTCACCCCCTACATGCGTACCGTGCTGGGCTTCATCGGTATCAAAGAGGTGGATTTCATCTACGCCGAGGGGATGGGGATGGGCCCGGATGCCCAGAGCAAGGGGATGGAAGCGGCCAAAGCGCAGCTTGAGGCTCTGGCTATCTAAGGGCTCTCTCTATAAGGGCTCTTTATCCCGTCAGGGGTTATCTCTTCAAGGGGTTGCCCGCCAGATACCACAACGCAGCCATCAGGCTGCGTTTGTTTTTTGGCTTGGTGTGATTGCGACAGACGTTATTGCGACAAGACCGTAATGCTACAGAGAGTATCGCGGCAAGCGGTCGGTATAGACGTTCCGGCGGAGTCACTACTCCAGCATAAAGCGGCGACAACCACGCACCAGCAGCAATGCCACCGCGACCAGCAGGCCAAGCAAGAGGGTGGTCAGCCACTGTTCGGTACTTTGCGGCATGTGGGGCGTGAAGAGGCTGATCATCAACAGGGTACAGAGCGTGATCAACAGGCTCTGTCGGGTCATCAATATCATGGGGTCATCCTTGGTTTGCTCACCTGAAACGATTTTAATGCCCTCTTGTGACAGGGTGATGTATCCGTGCATCACCCTGTTGGGGCTCTTCAGACCATATCAGGTTTTTACCGCAGAGCCAGCGCCATCACTGGCGCTGTGATCCCGATCCCGCTAGCTCTCTTTATCTGAACTGTTTCTGCGCTGGCTGGTAGTGAAAATCGCCGCTGGCGAGCCGCGCTTCCAGTGCTGCCTGATCGATCTCCTGCGCCTTGCAGAGATCATCCAGATCGTCATAGCGATCACGCAGCTGCATATTGACGACGCTCAGCAGCATGTTGATGTCCATGGTGGCGAACTTTTTCAAATCCATGATTATTTCTCCCGATCCAGTGATTGCAGCTGCTCGATGGCGGCGCTGACGCTGTGCAGATGCTGGCGGATCGCCTCGCGGGATTCGCTCGGCAGATAGTCGGTCAGGGTATGTTGCCAGCTGCCAGCTTCACTCTTGAGCTGCAGGAAGAGGGCGAGCCCGGCATTGGTGAGGGAGACCAGGCTGATGCGTTTATCCTGCTCGCTGCTCTCGGTAAAGATGATCCCTTTTTCGACCAGACGGCGGATCTCACGGGAGATGCGCACCTTGTCCATGCCGCTCGCCTCGACCAGCTCTTTCTGACTGATGGGGTAGTTGGGGCCGAGCACCATCATCAGGCGCCACTGCGGCACGGTCAGCTGGTAACGCTGCTCATAAAACTGTTCGAAGGTATCCCGTAGCATCTCGGCGGCATGTACCAACTGATAGGGCGGGTAGTGAGCGAGTAACGCTATGATTTTTGACATATTACACCCTGCTGTGACGGCTGCATCAGATGCAGTTTCTTTTGATACTTTGACATTGATGATACGAAACTCAAGCTGATTTGTCTGACCCGGTTGCGATGAAATGTGCGGTGGCGCACGCCCTCAAGGAAAAACCGGGTCTGACCGACGGGATTTTAAGCCAACGTTGTTCAGCCTTTACGCAACCAGATGAGGGCATTCTGCTTGAGCCAGGCCTCGCGAGTGTGGATAGCGTAGAGCGCGGCCTCGTCGCGGCTGCCCGCTTGCCAGCTTTGTGGCTCCTGTTTGGGCAGCTTGCGCTGACCCAGCAAGCAGGCCGGAATGTGCGGATTGGCCTCGATGGCGACCAGCAGATGGGGCTTGGCTGCCTCGGCACCCTCGGTAGCAAAGACCATCAGTGCCTTGTTATAGAGCAACCAGCTGGAGGCTTCATCGAAGCGCACCAGCAGGGCGGCCAACGCCTGCCAATCCCCTTGCAGTGCATAGAGGGTGGAGAGGTTGTAGCGGCAACCCAGCTCATCGGCCATGCAAATTGTCAGCAGCGCCAGATACTCCGCTTTGGCCTCGCCCAGCTTGCCAAGGCGCAGCAGGCAGTCGGCGCGGCCGGCTCTGGCGGCCAGCAGGGGGCGCAGCTCGGGGGCACTCCAGCCGTGGCCGGCGATTTGCTGCCAGAAGGCTTCATTAAAGAGCGGAGTGGCATCGGCGATGATCTTCTCGAACCAGCCGAGGCGGTCCTGATGATCGCGGCAGCTGTCGGCCAGCTCGAACCAGGTCTGCCACTGTTGGGCCTGCTCGCCATTGAGGGCCACATCAGCGCTGGGGGCGGCCTGATACTGGTCGAGGTTGAGCAACTGGTTGAGGGCGGTTTTCATGTTCTGGCGCTGTCGTTTGCAGAACTCGACAAAGGGGAGTTCGCTGGCGGCGGCGCTATAGAGCATCTGGGCCATCTGCTTGTCGCGAAACAGGCTCAGCTCGGCGGCCAGACTGAAGCGGTACTGGGTGGTCGGGTCGTTCAAATCCTTCGGCTTGGGCCAGGTGGCAAAACCCATGCTGAAGCCATAACACCATTGACCGAGGGAGTGGCTCTGTTCGAACACCTGCTCGGGGTTATCGCTGGGCAGGCGGCATTGGCTCGGCAGGGCCAGCTGGGCGTCGTCGGCTTGGGATTCCAGCTCGGCGATCAGGTGGTTGAGGGCTTCTGCGCTTTTTTCATCCAACTCGGCATCCTGTTCCAGCAGACCAGCCAGCGGGTGTTGCCAGTCAGGGCTTTCCGGCCCCACCAGACGAGCACAGAGAAAACCGTGCAGGGCCGGGTAGGTCATGTCCTGATCGCTGTGGCTCTGGATCCATTGATTAAGATGGCGGGTACGAGTGGATGGGTTCATCGACAGTTCCTCTGGATTTGAACAGCCGCGAAGTCTACCTAAAAGTGGGGTTATTTGCAGCAAATGGCCGCCTGTTTGGCGATTTAATCACCATTGGCGGATAAGATAAGGGCGAAAGGGCGGCCAGTGGTGGCTTGGGGACTAGGCCGGATCACCGCTCTTGAGGTAACATGCGCGCCCATAGGGGCCATGATCAATTGGCCCATCCGGGTAATGAGAAAAGAGAGCACCATGATACAGATTGGCAAGATGAACACCCTCACCATTGTTGAACTCGAAGACCGTGGCGCCTGGCTTGCGGCCGATGAGTACGGTGAACTGCTGCTGCCCAAGCGTCAACTGCCGGAAGGGGTGAAAGAGGGGGATAGCGTGCAGGTCTTCCTCTATCTGGATGCCGATTGCGAACCGGTGATCACCACTGACAAGCCATTTGCCATGGTGGACGAATTTGCCGGTCTGAAAGTGGTCAATGCCAACAAGATTGGTGCTTTCCTCGACTGGGGCATGAAAAAGGATCTGTTTGTGCCCAGCCGCGAGCAGAACAAGCCGATGCAGGTGGGCCACGTTTATCTGGTGCGTCTGCAACTGGATAACGAAGGGCGCATGGTCGGCACCAGCCGCATCGAGCGTTTCCTGACCCCGGCCGGCAGCAACTTCAAGGTCGGTGACGAAGTGACCGCGCTGCCGGGGGAGCACTCGCCCCTTGGCATCAAGGTGATCGTCAACGGTCAGTATCCCGGCATGCTGTTCAAGAACGAAGTGTTTGGCCGGGTGATGACCGGTCGGCCGCAAACCGCTTGGGTCAAGCAGGTGCGCGAAGATGGCAAGCTCGATCTGACCCTGCAAAAGCCGGGTCTGGCGCGGGTTGATGATGCCGGTGAACGCATTCTGAGCCGGATGAAAAAGCAGGGCGGCAGTCTGGCGGTGGGTGACAAGAGCGAACCCGAGCTCATCTACAAGCTGTTCAGCATGAGCAAGGGCACCTTCAAGAAGGCGATCGGCGGCCTCTACAAGCAGGGCAAGATTGTCATCGAAGATAACGCCATCACTCTGGTGGCCACAGAGAACGACTCGGCCGTGGATAGCGAATAAGATGCCGAGCCCCTGTGTTGGCCTCTGCAAGGCAAAAGATGGGCTTTGCCTTGGTTGTGGCCGCACCCTGACCGAGATCGGCCACTGGTCGGCGATGGATAGCAAGGCCCAGCTGGCGGTGATGGCCGAGCTGAATGGCTCGAAAAGTACTCACCGTTGCCCGGGTTGTGGCGAACCGGCCTATTGCGCCGTCTCTGCCGGTCAGACCATTGCGCAGTGCTGGTGCAGTCAGTTGCCGGTACTGCCGATGCAGGAGGCCAGCGCTTGCTGGTGCCGCCGCTGTCTGGCCAAGGCCATCGCGGCGCAGGATTAGCAGACACTGAATTAAGTGAAAATAGAAACAAGAAAGGCGCCGATGGCGCCTTTTTTATGCCTGCTGCTGGCGATGCCAGCGCACATGCACTTGATCTTCAGTCAGTAGACGGGGCAGCAGGAAGGTGGCGAAGATCACCTCAAACTCATCCTGATGATCCAGCAAACCGACCCACACTTCGACCCAGCGCTCCATATCGACCGGCTCACCCAGCTCGGTCGACCAGTCGGCATTGGGCAGAGTCGCCTCCACGGCGCCACGCTGCTCAAACTCCAGGGTGATGTCGACTATTTGTTCGGGGGCCAGCATATCGGCGGCCTGCTCAAGAAACTGATCATAGGCCCATTCGACCAGCTGATCCGGGGTACGCTGTTCCATGAAATCACTCCAGATACATCGAGGTTCGCTACTGTAACAATTATTGGTTGTGGCGGCCAGACCAGTGCGCCGGGCGTGGCTGGCCTGTCCAAGTTGCCGTTGGGGGAGTATGGTTAAGGCGCAGGTCATCTGGCAGGGAGTGAGGGGATGAAGCAGCGGGGACGGCGGCAACAGATCAAGCGACGGCGCGAGGCCTGGTGGTGGCACTATCTGCCACTTCACCGCGAGACGGTGGGCGGCCATCTGGGCCCACCGGAGAAACCCGATGAGCCCTGAGGATCAGTCGGCCTGATGCACCCGATTGAGGGTGATCTGGCCCAGTTGTCCCATCTGGCGGCGGATCCAGACCGAGCGCTTCTGCACATAGGGTGAAGGGGGCTTGACCCGATAACGCCACGGATTGGGCAGGGCAGCAGCCAGCAGGGATGACTCGTAGCGGGTCAAGCGGCTGGCCGGTTTGCCAAAGTAGGTACGGGCCGCGGCTTCGGCGCCATAGATGCCGGGGCCGAACTCCACGATATTGAGATAGACCTCGAGAATGCGGGCCTTGTCCCAACCCAGCTCCATCAGCAGGGTAAACCAGGCCTCCAGCCCCTTGCGCAGGAAGCTGCGATCACTCCACATAAAGAGGTTCTTGGCGGTCTGCTGGCTGAGGGTGCTGGCGCCGCGCACCCGCTCGCTGTGCTGGTTGTGCTTGAGGGCCGCGTTGATGGCATCCATGTCAAAGCCATTGTGCTCGGCAAAGCGCTGATCCTCGGCGGCGATCACCGCCAGTTGCAGCTCCCTGGAGATGGACTCCAGATCTACCCATTCATGGCGTACCTGGGGGATCTTGGCGGGCGGAAAGAGGGCCCGCTCGATACGCCAGCTCCACATCGGCGGATCGATAAAACGCAGCAAGGCGACCGAGCCGACCGAGCAGAGCAGCCCGGCCAGCGCGATCTTGCCTGCCCATCTCAACACCCGGCGCCCAAGGGATGCAGACGGGCGCACGGGAGCCACGGCATCAGGGTCAGACTCCCACTGATAGTGGCTGGGATCATCGGGATCCGGAATTATTGGGGCAGCCATTCGATGTGGCAGAACTTCTCGTCAACACGGCGGGAGAGCAGCATGCGGGCAAACAGATGCTCATACTCTTGTTCTTCATTGCCAAGGCCAACCCAGATCTCGGCATAGTCGGTGTCGCTCACCGCAAAACCCACGTCCGCTTCCCAGTCATCGGCCGGGTCGGTTTCGGCCAGCAGGCCGCGGTCGTTGAACTCCTGATTGAAACGGGCGATCTCCTGCTCCGACAGGTTGTCAGAGGCCAGCTCCATAAAGAGTTCAAGGGCGGTATCGAGCAGTTCCTCGACGCTGTGCATTTCGTCATTCATAGACATAAGCGGTCTGTTCCAGAAAAGAGAAAAAGGTGCCGCGCAGATCACTGCCTGCGGGGCGGCGCTATTCTAGCGGTCGGCAGACCCCTTGGCGAGATGAGGCGAGCCGCTGTGACCTGTTTTTGTGCCAATAAAAAACCGGATCCAGTGACAGGATCCGGTCTTCATTGGGGGAAGGGGTCACGCATAGGGCGTCAGCTCATCCCTTCTTGTCATCGGCGAAGGTGATGTTGAGCTCCAGTACCGACAGCTCATCACTCTTCTGATCCAGTTGGACGGTTATCTTCTCCGGATCAATGTTGACGTATTTGCGGATCACATCGAGGATGTCCTGCTTGAGCTGGGGCAGGTAATCCGGCCCCCCTCTGGATGAACGCTCGTGAGCAACAATGATCTGCAACCGCTCTTTGGCCAGTTGTGCGGTGTTCTGTTTCTTGTTGGAACGAAAATAATCCAATAATGACATGTTTAACTCCCGAACAGTCGGCTAAAGAAGCCCTTCTTCTCTTCTTCCAGAAAACGAAATTCCTTGGCATCGCCCAGCAGGCGGGACACCGCATCTTCGTAGGCCTGACCGGCATCGGACTCCTTGTCCAGAATAACCGGTTCGCCGGAGTTGGAGGCGCGCAGCACCGCCTGGGACTCCGGGATCACCCCGAGCAGCGGGATGGCCAGGATCTCCTGCACATCCTGCACGCTCAACATGTCGCCGCGGTTGACGCGGGTCGGGCAGTAGCGGGTCAGCAGCAGGTGCTCCTTGATGGGGTCTTCGCCACGCTCGGCGCGACGGGACTTGGAGGCCAGGATGCCAAGGATGCGGTCGGAGTCACGCACGGAAGAGACTTCCGGGTTGGTGGTGACGATCGCTTCATCGGCAAAATAGAGCGCCATCAGCGCGCCCGCCTCGATCCCCGCCGGGGAGTCGCAGACGATGTAATCGAACTTCATCTCCGCCAGTTGATCCAGGATCTTCTCGACCCCCTCACGGGTGAGGGCATCTTTGTCCCGGGTCTGGGAGGCGGGCAGGATAAACAGATTTTCCGAGCGTTTGTCCTTGATCAGCGCCTGATTGAGGTTTGCTTCCCCATTGATGACGTTGACGAAGTCATACACCACGCGCCGCTCGCAGCCCATGATGAGATCCAGGTTTCTCAGACCGATGTCAAAGTCAATGACCACTGTCTTGTGACCACGCTGGGCTAAGCCGGTGCTCAGGGCCGCACTGGTTGTGGTCTTGCCAACGCCACCTTTACCCGATGTAACGACTATGATTCGCGCCATTCTCGCTTCCTTGTAACTCTATTTGATACGGTCTATTCGGAGTTGTTCATTGTCCAGCCGGACGTGTACCGGTTGCTGGATCAGGCCTGCCGGCAATGCATCGCTCAGCTGGAATGTGCCCGCGATGGAGAGCAGCTCGGCCTGTAATTGCTGGCAATAGATCCGGGCCTGGGTATTGCCCCGGGCACCGGCAATGGCTCTGCCACGCAAGGTGCCATAAATATGAATGCTGTCGTCGGCGAGCACTTCAGCTCCCGGACTGACGGACCCCAGCACCACCAGCGAGGTGCCGGCGGCGTAAATTTGCTGGCCGGAACGAACCGGTCCCACATGTACCTTGCTCGGGATCAAGGGGGCGGGTTCGGGCTCGGGAACCACCTCAGGGGCGGCTGGCGCGGGGGCAGGCTCGGGTTCCGGTTCGCTCTTGCGACTCTTGCCCGAGGCCATCACGGCCAGTCCCACCGCCTTGGCGGCTGTCTTCATCTCTTCACTGCGCGCCCCCGTGATGCCGACCAGCACAAATTCTTCGGACTCCACCAGCTCCTTGAGCTGTTCGAAATCGGGAATATGTTCCAGTCGGGAAACATTGATCACCAGCGGCGCACAATTAAAAAAGTAGGGTGCCTGGGCCACTTTTTCGGCCAACAACTGACGTATCCGCTCAGGCTCGCCATCGCTGATATGCAACACAGAAATAGTGAAGGTGGTCCCTTTCAATTCGTTATCGCGCTCAACCATGAATCTTCCCCGAGGCAGAGATGCTAATCCGTTATTGTTATTCAATTCCTGATGTTATAGTTTGCCCCCATCAGAGGCAATAAACTCGTCGGATTATATCAATTTCCATGTTGTGTGCAGTCTATAAAAGTCGCAAAAAAGCCGAGACCTACCTTTTTGTTGAAAAAAGAGAGGATTTCTCCCGCGTTCCCGAGCCACTGCTGAGCGCATTCGGGCGTCCCGAGCTGGTGTTGATGACCAAGCTGGATCCGGCCAAGCCCTTGGGACTGGCTGATGTCGGCAAGGTGATGGCCGCGCTGACCAACCAGGGGTTCTACCTACAGGTGCCGCCGCCTCCCGAGAATTTGCTGGAGCAGCACAAGGCTAGCCTGAAAAAACCATCCTGAATATCCAGCCCCGTTGTGTGTTCTGCCCAGCGGGGCTAATTCTTCGTGACTCTGCATGACGCATTCCGGCCCCGGAGAGGTTGCCTGCGATAATCCCGTGACAGGATCTGGCCAAATTAAACCCTCCCTTTGGTGATATTCACTTTTCGCTGTTTAAATAGAAAGTCAATCTACTCCCAACACCATATCCTCAACCTTTGCTGGCGCTCACAAAAATAGCGAGTGGCGCGCTCTCATATCCTCCATTTCAACGGCTATTGGCTCATTCATCGATTATTTTCAGCCTCTTCCTTGGGCACTTTTTTGGCCCCCACTGCGCGATGAGTTATCCATCAAATGGGGCGTAAAGAGGGCGGTGCTAACTGTGCTAAAACCAGTTTGCGCGATGCGCTGTGGCCAAAATGATGAGCTAACCCCCTGTTTGTGTGCTTGGTTGTTTGCCCTGATCACGAAAGTGCCGCATAGGAGGCAATCAATGTGGCGGCGTGATAATCCGCAGGGTGAGCGGTAACCGCGTTTTGCCAAACAAGGGTATGACCAAAGGGGGGATATTGAGCTGAGGGGACATCTCGATATCGATTAGTTGTGAAACCGTGACAGGGGCAAGATAGCGGGTAAATGTTACTGGCAGGGGCAGAACGTCGCTTCCAATCCACTGAGACGAGTTAATCAAGTTATCTCATCAGAGAGGCATTCAGAAAAAGCAATCCGCATTGCGGTGGCGTAGCAGGGTATATCAGCGACGCCCAACAGTGAAATGGTCGGTATGCCGGTATAAGTGCTCAGCATCCCATTCGGGCAATAAAAAAGGCGGGATATCCCGCCTTTGTTCAGATGAGGGTCGTAACCCTTATTTATTCGCAGGCAACCTGCATCACCTTGATGGCCAGACCGCCACGGGAGGTTTCACGGTACTTGGAGTCCATGTCCTTGCCGGTGATATACATGGTCTCGATCACCTTGTCCAGGGAGACGCGCGGCTTGGAGGTTCGACGCAGGGCCATACGGGAGGCGTTGACGGCCTTCATGGCTGCGATGGCGTTACGCTCGATGCAAGGCACCTGTACCTGACCGGCAACCGGATCACAGGTCAGACCCAGGTTGTGCTCCATGCCGATCTCGGCAGCTTCGCAGACGTGCTCCGGGCTACCGCCCATCAGCTCGGTCAGACCGGCAGCGGCCATGGAGCAGGAGACACCCACTTCACCCTGACAGCCCACTTCGGCGCCGGAGATGGAGGCGTTCATCTTGTAGAGGATGCCGACGGCACCGGCAGCCAGATAGAAACGGGTGTACTCGTCACGGCCAACCGGCTGGATGAACTTGTCGTAGTAAGCCAGTACGGCCGGGATGATACCGGCAGCGCCGTTGGTCGGGGCAGTGACCACGCGGCCACCGGCAGCGTTCTCTTCACTCACGGCCAGAGCGAACATGTTGACCCAGTCAACGATGTTCATCGGGTCGCTCGAGAGGTTCTCGTTGGTGTTGAGCTGACGGTAGAGCGGTGCGGCACGACGGGGTACGCGCAGCGGGCCGGAGAGCACGCCTTCGGTACGGCAGCCGCGCTCGATACCTTCGCGCATGGTGTTCCAGATCTTGCCGAACTTCTTGTAGATCTCTTCCGGGGTGTTGAAGCACTTCTCGTTTTCCATCATCAGGGCAGAGATGGAGAGACCGGTCTGGCTGCAGTGGGCAACCAGCTCGGCGGCGCTCTTGAACGGATAGCGTACGGACATGTCGCCGCTGTCAGCCTTGCCGAAGTTCTCTTCGTCAACGATGAAACCGCCACCGATGGAGTAGTAGGTCTTGCTATAGACCACTTCATCTTCGATCAGCGCAGTCAGTTTCATGCCGTTCTCGTGCAGCGGCAGGGCTTCGTCGTGGAATACCATGGCATCGCGCGGGAAGCTGACGGTGTGGCAGTGCAGGCCGATCGGCAGGCGCTCGGTCTGCTCAACACGGGAGATAAACTCGGGGATGGCATCGATATCGACATTTTCCGGCAGGTTACCAGCCAGGCCCATGATGATGGCAGTGTCGGTATGGTGGCCTTTGCCAGTCCAGGAGAGGGAGCCGTAAACATCGACATTGATCCGGGTTACATCGCGGATCTTGCCGCCCGCGCGCAGCTCGTCAACAAACTGTTTGGCCGCTTTCATCGGGCCAACAGTGTGGGAAGAAGAGGGGCCTACACCGATTTTGAAGATATCAAAAACGCTGATCATGTCACTATTACCTCAGGGTAGAAGGGGGCGGCATGCCCACTCACAGAAATTTGGGAGATCCATGGAACGCGCTGGTTTGCGCAGGTCACTGAACCAGATAACCGTAGTGTAACGGCTCGCGACCTAAAAAAAGTTGAAATAGATCTATTTTTGTTGAGTTTGAGGCGCGAGTATAAAATTTATTTTGGTGCTTATCCATTTTGTTAAGCGTTTGCCCATAAAAATACCCGGCGATGCCGGGCATTTCGGAACCAAATGGAGTCAATTGCCGTTTTTTAACATTCGGTAATGTTAACGGCGAGGCCGCCTCGAGCCGTCTCCTTGTACTTGGTCTTCATGTCGTTGCCGGTCTCCCACATGGTTTTGATCACCTTGTCGAGCGACACCTTGTGCTCACCGGTGCCGCGCAGGGCAAGACGGGCGGCATTGATCGCTTTCACTGCGCCCATGGCGTTGCGCTCGATGCAGGGCACCTGTACCAGCCCGCCAATGGGATCGCAGGTGAGCCCGAGATTGTGCTCCATGCCGATCTCGGCGGCGTTCTCCACCATGGCCGGACTGCCACCCAAGAGTTCGGTCAGCGCGCCGGCCGCCATGGAGCAGGCCACGCCCACTTCACCCTGACACCCCACTTCCGCTCCCGACAGGGAGGCGTTCTTCTTATATAAGATACCGATGGCGGCGGCGGTGAGGAAGTAGCGGATCAGCGTCTCGTCATCCACCTTGTGAACGAAGCGATCGTAGTAGTGCAGCACGGCGGGGATGATGCCCGCAGCGCCATTGGTGGGGGCGGTGACCACCCTGCCACCGGCGGCGTTCTCTTCGTTGACCGCCAGCGCAAAGAGATCGACCCACTCCATCACCATCAGCGGATCCTTGTTGAAGTTGGTCTCGCAGCTTAACTGGCGGAACAGCCCCGGGGCGCGGCGCCGAACCTTGAGGCCGCCCGGCAGCACCCCTTCGCTTTTGCAGCCTCGCTCGACACAGCCCTGCATCGCCTGCCAGATCTTGCGCAGCCCCGCTTTTATCTGCTCATCGCTGCGAAATACCCGCTCATTGGCGAGGATAAGCCCAGAGATGGAGAGGCCGCTCTCCTGACAGTGGGCCAGCAACTGGGCGCCGCTGTCGAACGGGTAGGGGACAGGGTGTTCGGCATCAGACTTGGCGGCCTCTTCTTTGGCCGTGGCAAAGTGGCTCTCTTCAATGATGAAGCCGCCCCCGATGGAGTAGTAGGTCTGGCTGAAGCGCAGGTTTTCCTCTTTATCAAAGGCCCGCAGAGTCATGCCATTGGTGTGGGCCGGCAGGGTTTTGCGGCGGTTGAAGATGATGGCACCGGTGCGTGGAAAATGGCTTGGTTGTTCGCCTGCCAGCTGCAGGCTCTGTTCCTTTTCCACTCGAGCCAGAATGGCGGGAATCGCATCGATATCGACCGATTCCGGTTCAAAGCCCGACAACCCCAGAATGATCGCCTTGCCGGTGCCGTGTCCTTTGCCGGTCTGGCCCAGCGAGCCGTAACACTCCACTTCGACCCGCGTGACCTGTGGCAGATGGCCTTGCAGCTTGAGCTGCTGAACGAAGACATAGGAGGCACGCATGGGGCCGACGGTATGGGAAGAGGAGGGGCCAATTCCGATGGAAAACAGGTCAAACACGCTGATCATGACATCAATCCGGTGATGGTTTATGTCTGTTTATTCTAGGATTTTTGCCATGGATAGGAAGCGGGGATGTGCGGTGCTGTGACATGGACACAGATAATAGGGCTGGGGATCGCCCAAGAAGGTTGAAGGGGCTGATCCCCTTCAACCGGCCTGATCAGTCGAGAAATTCGCACAGGTAGGCTGTGGGGGTTTTCACTTCCAGTTTGAAGGAGGAGTGACCGGCCACCAGGAAGGATTCACCCTGGCTGTAGGTGTGCCACTCATCTTCATCAGCCAGCTGGATGGTGAGGGCGCCCTTGATCACCGTCATCCGCTCGGGGGCGGCGGTGTTGAACAGGTAGTCACCGGCGTTCATCACCCCGACGGTTGATTTCTCGCCTTTTTGTTCGAAACCGATGGATTTTACATTTCCGTCGAAATACTCGTTAACTTTCAGCATCTTTACATCCCTGTGTGTACGTTTGTGCAGCCAAACTAGCACAATCTTTTGCCAGTTGTCATGGGGGATGAGGTAAAAATCGCCGAGACCGCTTTGAATCTTTACTTTTTCGCAAACTTATTAATAGCCAAGGTTAATGATTTGCTGATTTAAAACAGCAATTAAATGTGAGATAACACGCGCAAACAGGGGAATGGGCAGCCGCTCATTCCCCTGTTTGGTTAATTGCACTGGGAAAAGTGTGAATTTTGCTACATAAAGGAACATATTATGTTAACTAAAGGACTCATTAAAAACATCGGCTTCCAGGTTGTGGTCGCCATGGTACTGGGCGCAGTGGTCGGCGCGTTCATGGGTGAACAAGCCACCGTGTTTGCACCGCTCGGTACCCTGTTTATCCAGCTGATCAAGATGCTGGTGATCCCGCTGGTGGCGGTTGCCATCCTCTCCGGCGCCGCCAATCTGGGCGCCAGCCCGGCTGCGGGCAAGATCGGTGCGGCTACGCTGGCCTTCTTCCTCGTGACCTCAGCGTTGGCCGTGTTGCTGGCGCTGGTGATGGGGCAGATCTTCAAACCGGGTGTCGGGGTCGATTTCGCTTCCGTCGCCTCCATGTTTGGCGGTGACTATGCCGATAAAGGGGCGTTGCCGGATGCAGTCGCCACCTTGCTTGGGATGATCCCCACCAACGTCTTCAACTCCCTCAACGAGGCTAACATCCTGCAGATCCTGGTATTCTGCATGTTCCTCGGCATTGCGCTGGCCAAACAACCGCGCGAGCGGGCCAAGCCACTGGTCGATGGGCTCAATACCCTGGTGGATGCCTTCGTCTGGATGATCAACAAGGTGATGATCATCGCGCCGCTCGGGGTGTTCGGTCTGATGGCGGAAGCCATCGGTACCTATGGCTTCGATGTGCTGACCCTGGTACTCAAGCTGTTCGTGGTCTATGTGGCTGCCATCCTCATCTTCGGCTTCGTGGTCTATCCGCTGCTGGTGATGATGTTCTCCAACACGCCGGTGATGAAGTACCTCTCTGCCATGAAGAAGCCGCAGATCGTGGCCTTCTCCACCGCCTCTTCCATGGCGACCCTGCCGGTCAATATGGAGACCTGCGAGCATGATCTGAAAGTGACCAACGCGACCGCCTCCTTCGTGTTGCCGCTGGGTGCCACCATCAACATGAGTGGCAATGCCATCTATTACGGTCTGGTCGCCATCTTCTTCGCGCAGGTTTACAACATCGATTTGAGCGTCGGTGCCTGGGCGGCCATCATTGTGACCTCCACTCTGGGCGCGATCGGTCAGGCCGGTGTGCCGGGCCCAAGCTTCCTGGTGGTTGCCGTGCTGCTGGCGGCCGGGATCCCCATCGAAGGATTGCCGCTGCTGTTTGCGCTGGATCGACTGTTTGACATGATCCGCACCTCCCTCAATATCACCGGCGATGCGGCCTGTGCTGTCATTGTTGACCGCTTCAGCCCGGAATATGACCCACAGCGCTGGAACAAGGCATAATTGCTTTGAGCTGGACTGAGATATAACAGCCCTAAGCTGACACTGCGTTACGCGAGCCCCTGCCATGATGGCGGGGGCTTTTTTATATCTGCCGGACAAGTATCAGAGCAAAGGTGTACACAAGAGATTGCTGACGGATTTAGCTGTGTTGAATGGAAAGTACAGGAGGGGAAAACATCAGTTGTGGGCATGGGCCTTGTGACGGATGGCTGCCTGTTGTAGATGCTGGGGTAGGGGATTGTCAAACGACGGGTAACAAAAAGGGGAGCCTTGCTCCCCTCGGATATGATTTGCTGCTGGTTCTATTCCATCAGGCCATATGGTTAAACCATCCTGGTTACACCCTTGTGGCGAAAGAAACAGCGTCAACGTGATGAAATCATATCTATGTTGACCATCTCGGCATTATTACTGAAAAGCGCCAGTTGGTGGCGATTAAACAGACATGGCAAAGAGAGTCGGTCCGGATTGATGCCTCTCTATCCGGCTCAGAACTGTGACAGTGAGGGCAGAGAGACAGCAACCAGGGTGAAAAACACCGTGAAAACGGCAGTAACGACAAACTCTTTCATTTTTCTCTCCCTAAGTTGTTGGTTGATGTGGTCAAGATACCATAACAAGGGGGTAAAACAAGGGTAAAGTTTGTAAAATGGCGGCTTTTATCGATGTGGTGATTGAGGTTGTTATTTTTTACATATTGAGGTTATTTTGTCGCCCGTTTCGACTTGCCACCCATTGAAGATCAATGCCATATAGTTAATTTTTTTAAATTCAATACCTTATGTGTTTGCTTGTTGGTTTTTTGGTGGGCTTCATATGGGGTTTTAATAGGGCTTTATAAGTTATCCCTCTCATAATGGCGTCATTGAAGCCATGAAAGGTGTGCAAGAACATCGTTTGACGATTCCTGACGTAGATAGTCCATCCAAAAGAAGTCTATGGAGACAATCTGGTTGCCAGCCCTTGTCGCACCATCACTTTATCAGTCTGGAGTCTCCGAATTTTTACAGCAATACACTGGGTTGATAGGGAGTAGAGCGGTGCATCGGGGGGATACAGAGTGGCAGCTGGCTGTTTTATCACCGCCAATTTTCCCGTCGGCCTCGTAATAGACATGGCCGCAGCAATAGTGAGGTGGGCAATAGGCCAGAGGCGTATTCTCTGGCTGGGCTGGGCTGGGCTGGGCTGGGCTGGGCTGGGCTGAGCTGGGCGCGAGCAGCGTAGCCGGTGCATCTGCGTGAGTCATGTGAGTGCAATACGAGAACTGCGCCGGAGTATGGTTGGGGAAGATATCTGAATCCCTTCTGCAAGATTGAGATATAAAAAGCGGCGTATGACGAGGAGGCTGAACAAGCTCGTTTCAGGGTCGACAGAGCACAAGTCAACGCAATCCGGCTCGCAGTGATAAAACATCCACGACAATACCGGAACTCTGTTCGTAGGCTGAAGCCGGTTGCTGTGAGTAGAGGAAGGCTGGTGATCAGTCAGATGGCGCAAGGGTTGGTAATCAGGCAACCCGTATGGTGAGGGCCACACAGCGTGCCGATGCCCCCGTTTTTGTAAGATATTAAAAAACCCTCCGATGGAGGGTTTTTGTCATCAACAGCCGGTAAAAAGCCGAGAGGCTTAGAACAGTGTGGTGGAGAGGTTGTAAAGCTCCTGATCGAACGGACGCTTCATATTCTCGATGCAGTCGATGATGTCGTGGTGTACCAGCTCGTTGCGCTGGATACCGACGCAGCGACCACCGTGACCAGCCAGCAGCTGCTCAACGGCATAAGCACCCATACGGCTGGACATGATGCGGTCACGGGCAGTCGGGGCACCGCCACGCTGGATGTGGCCGAGGATGGTGGCGCGAGTTTCACGACCGGTCAGGGCTTCGATGTCCTTGGCCAGCGCGTTCACGTCGGTAACGTGCTCGCAGATGGTGATGATGGCGTGCTTCTTGCCCTTGGCTTCGCCTTCCTTGATCTGCTTGAGCAGCTTCTCTTTGTCGAAGGCTACTTCCGGCACGATCACATATTCGGCACCACCGGCAACGGCGGCGGACATGGCCAGATCGCCACAGTGGCGGCCCATGATCTCGACCACGGAGATACGGTGGTGGGAGCTGCAGGTGTCGCGCAGACGGTCGATGGCGTCAACCACCACGTTCAGAGCGGTATCAAAACCGATGGTGAAGTCGGTACCGGCGATGTCGTTGTCGATGGTGCCCGGCAGGCCGATGCAGGGGAAACCCTCTTCGGTCAGCTTCTTGGCACCCATGTAGGAGCCGTCACCACCGATGACGACTAGCGCATCGATACCGTGCTTTTTCAGGTTTTCGATCGCTTCGGCACGCACTGCGGGGTCTTTGAAAGCAGGGAAACGGGCAGAACCCAAGAAAGTACCACCACGGTTCACCACATCGGAGACGCTGTGACGCTCCAGCTTGACGATGCGATCCTGGTGCAGACCGAGGTAGCCATCATAAATACCGTAAACTTCCAGGCCATGATGCAAACCGGCGCGAACCACGGCGCGAATGGCTGCGTTCATACCGGGTGCGTCGCCACCACTGGTCAAAACACCAATACGTTTGATTTGTTTGGTCATGAGTGCCTCTGGATCTGAGTTGTCGAATACGAATGTTTAAATAGACAAGCCACTTTTACTATATCGGCTTTCCTATGGGATGCGGGGGCCGCCATAGGAAAAGCGATACAAGAGAGGGGACGAGCCCCTCTCTTTGCCGTAATCAGCGATTACTTGGCAGCGCCAGCGATGATCTGGGAGAAGTCGTCCACTTTCAGGGACGCACCACCGACCAGGCCACCGTCGATGTCCGGCTGACCGAACAGGTCGGCTGCAGTGGCACCAGTGACGGAACCGCCGTACAGGATCTGTACTTTGGCAGCAACGGCGGCATCAAAACCGGCCAGGTACTGACGGATGTGAGCGTGAACGGACTGAGCGATTTCCGGAGTGGCAGTCTTGCCAGTACCGATGGCCCATACCGGCTCGTAAGCGATAACGGCGTTGTTGAAGGAGGCGATGCCGCAACGGTCGATAACGGCTTTCAGCTGGGTCTCAACCACGTTTTTGGTCACGCCGGCTTCGAACTGCTCCAGAGTTTCACCGATGCACAGAACCGGGATCAGGCCGCCTTTCTGGATCGCTTCGTACTTGGCAGCAACCACGTCGTCACTCTCTGCGTGCAGGGTACGACGCTCGCTGTGGCCGACCAGAGAGTAGGTGCAACCAAAGGCTTTCAGCATGGAGGGGGCGTTTTCGCCGGTGAAGGCACCAGACTCGTGAACGTCAGCGTTCTGGGCACCATAGGCAATCTTGCTGCCAGCGGTCAGTTGCTCAACCAGACCCAAAAAGATAACCGGCGGGCAGACGGCGACTTGCACAGAAGGATGAGCGGCAGCAGCCGGGGTCAGTCCTTTGATCAGAGCTTCGACAGAAGCTTTGGTGCCGTTCAGTTTCCAGTTACCCATTACCAGGTGCTGTCTCATCTTGTATATCTCCTAGGCATTTGATTGCGCGACATTATATGAATTGAACCGAGCCCAAGATAGCTGACCCGGCGGCAAATGACGTAATTTTTTTTCGCTTTCCTGATCCAAATCAGGAATGAAAGGCTTGATCGCTCATTCGTTAACCTGCCCCCGCAAGCGAGCCCACCATACCCCAATCCATTCGTGGATGGCAGCTTCGGAATACATCAGATAACGCCCTTTGGGTAAATAACTGTAGAGCGGTTGGGCCACCTGGCTCTGCTTGGCGGTGTAATCGGTGGGGGCCGGCACGGCGTTGAGTCCCTGACCCAGATAGAGGGCCATGGCGCGCGGCAGGTGGGTGGCAGAACTGACCAGCGCAACCTCTTTTCCCTTGAGGTGACGGCTGATACTGACCGCCTCATCATGCGTGTCTTTGTTGTTTTCAAACAACGTCATCCGCGAACGGGGTATGCCGAGGCTCTCGGCCATCCGGGCATTGACCTCGGCATTGGAGAGGGTATCCCCTGCAACATAGCCGGAGAAAACCAGCTCGGCTTCGGGATAGGCTTGGGCAAGGCGAACCCCCTCCAGAGTCCGTGCCAGCGAGATGTTGTTCTGCCAACTGCGCATCGGTACCGCCGGATCGCTGACATGGCCGTTGCCGAGCACCACGATGGCGTCGATTTTTGGATGCTGGCTCACCTCGAACGGCGGGAAGGTCTGCTCCAGCCCGCGGGCCAGTTCATAGCTCACCGGTCGCATTCCCAGCAGGGCGACCAGCAGCAGCGAGAGAGTCGCCAGCAGCTTGCCGGTTTTCTGAAAACGGGTGAACCAGAGCAGCAGCAGGGCGACCAGCAGCAGGGAGAGGGAGAAGGGGAGCGGCATCAGCAGCTGACCCAGCCACTTTTTGAGCACAAACACGGCAGACACTTCCTTGAGTTTTCAGCAAATTCGGGATGTGACAGAATACCCCTCTTTTTTGGGATGGCCACAACCCTGTGGCGCTAATGTTGAGTTTCTCCTTGAAGCACGATCAGAGTTTTGACGGGCGCGCCGACAAGTTCGCCCGCAACATTTACGACTCCACCAAGGGGCGCATCCGCACCACCATTGTCTGGAGCGACATCGAAGCCTGCCTGGCCCGCCTTGGCAACCGACCGCTGCGCATCCTCGATGCGGGGGGCGGTTTTGGCTATTTCGCCCAGAAGCTGGCGGCCATGGGTCATCAGGTGGAGCTGTGCGATCTGTCAGCAGAAATGCTGGAACTGGCCCGCAGCCAGATCGCCGAGAAGGGGCTGGAAGACAAAATCCGTCTCATCCATTGCCCCATTCAGGATCTGAAGCAACACGTGACAGGTACCTTTGATCTGGTGCTCTGCCATGCGGTGCTGGAGTGGCTTGCCGAGCCGCGCCAGACCTTGCTGGGTCTGTTCCCTTTCGTCAATGCCGGGGGCATACTGTCGCTGCTTTTCTACAACCGTCATGGTTTGCTGTTCCAGAGCCTGGTGGTGGGCAATTTTGACTATGTGCGACTTGGTCTTCGCAAGAAGCGTCAGACAGCGCTTACGCCCACCAATCCCCAGCTGCCGGAGCAGGTCTATGACTGGATTGGTCGCGGGGGGCTGCGCATCATCGGCAAGACCGGGGTGCGGGTGATCCACGACTATATGCGTCACAAGCAGGATCAGATGGAGAAGTTCGACGATCTGCTGGCCATGGAGCAGCAATATTGCCGTCAGGAGCCTTTTGTCTCCCTCGGCCGCTATATCCATGTGATGGCCCAGAAGCCGGCCAGCTGATTGCTCGCTGTTCACTTCAATGTGAACCATGTTTTCGATGCTACCGGATGTAGCCGCGCGCACGATTTTGCGCCCAATACAACAACGAGATGACAACATCATGATGAGTACATCCCGTACCCTGCCAGAGCGTTCTTTGCCGGAGCTAGTAGGGTGGGTCAGGCAGGAGGGGTTGGCGTTGAGCCTGCCGACCGACCGGCTGGCCTTTCTGATTGCAATCAAGACGCTGTCCGAAGATGAGTCGGACTTGTCGGAAGCGGCGCTGCACGACGCCTTTGGCTATGTCAGCAGCGCTTTCGGCCAGATGGACGAGACCCTCACCGGTCGCGCCAACAATGCCATCAACGATCTCATTCGCCAGCAACTGCTGTCGCGCTTTAACACCGACATGGTAGCGGGGGAGAGCCTCTACCGCCTGTCGCGCCTGGGGGTGAGCATCGTCGACTTCTTTATGGATCAGCGTCAGGTTGACTCCATCAAGCTCTCCATCCTGCTCGAACATCTGGCTTCCGAGCTCGACACCGCCCGCAAGGCGGCACTCGAGACCAACACCCGCGAGCAGTGGGATGCGGAGGTGCTGCCGCGCCTCACCTTCTCGCTGGAAGAGACCCTGGGTCGGATCGATCTCACCCAGCGCGCCATGGATGAGCAGCAGAATCAGGTCAAGAGCGAGATTGCGGCCCTGTTGACCCAGAACTGGGTCGATGCCATTCACAGTTGCGAAAAGCTGCTGCACGAGACCGGCCAGACCCTGCGCGAGCTGCAAGATACCCTGGACGCTGCCGGCCACCGCCTGCAGGCGGGGCTGCTCAATATTCAGGAAGCGGCGCAGGGGCGCGATGACCTGTTTCACGTCGAGGAGCTGACCCATGCCTTGCAGGGGCGTCTTGACGTCATCACCAGCTGGGGTCAGCAGTGCATCGAGCTCTGGTCCCGCTACGACAGACACGTCCACAAATTTATCCGCAACGCCATCGACATGGACAAGAACCGCGCCTTCAGCCAGCGGCTGCGCGAGTCTATCCGCAACTTCGAGCAGCACAACTGGCAGTTGCGGGTGGCCGAAGAGCCCCGTCTGCTGGAGCTGCGCGACGAAACCATCGCCATCCACGACGAGGAGGTGACCGGCGAGGTGCCCCTCGAGATGGAGTACGTCGAGATGGTGGACATCAACCAGGAGCTGGCCGAGCGCATCGAGCGTTATCTGGCCCGCTACCCCGAGCAGGGCCAGCAGCTGGATCTGGCCGATGTGCTGCGGGAATACCTGCTGGATTACCCGGCTCATGCCCACTTCGATGTGGCGCGTCTTCTGATCGACCAGGCCGTGCGCCTGGGCCATGCCAGCGGCGAGCGCGAACTGCATCGCCAACCCGCATGGAAACCCATTAACCAAGCTGGATCCAAGGTTCAGGCCTATGTCATTGATCAATACTGAGTTTCCCTTGCCGCTGCGCCTTGCAGAGGCGATTGCCAACCCCTTGTTTCCGCGCATCGACACCGCCTTGCGCTCCGGTCGCCACATTAGTGCCGACGAGTTCGAGCAGCATTCGGCGCTGGTCGAATATCACAGCGAGCTGGAGATCTTCTACGGCCGCTATCAGGTGGAGCTGATCAAGGCGCCGGAAGGCTTCTTCTACCTGCGTCCGCGCCCGAGCTCCGACATCGGCACCACTGTGCTCTCCGAGCTCGATATGCTGGTGGGCAAGGTGCTCTGCTACCTCTACCTGAGCCCGGATCGTCTGGCCTCGGAAGGGGTATTCGCCATGGCCGAGCTGCAGGAGGAGGTGCTGAGCCTCGCCGACGAGAAGCAGCTGCTGCGGATGGTCAACAGCCGCTCCGGCGGTACCGATCTCGACAAGAAGAAGTTGCTCGAAAAGATCCGTACCTCCATGCGCCGTCTGCGCCGCCTTGGCATGATCACCGCCCTTGGCAATGGGGATAAATTCCGGGTCAACGAATCGGTGTTCCGTTTCGCCGCTGACGTGCGCTCCGATGAAGATCCGCGCGCCGTTCAACTGCGGATGATCCAGGAGGGTGAAGCCATCTTCCACGACGACGAAATGCCGAGCAGCGACTCGCTCTTTGATGACATCGAGGCGGATCTCGATGAAGAACAACTGGATCTGGAGGTATAACCGGTGCGAGGCAAGTTCAAATCCCTGACCATGGTCAACTGGAACGGCTTCTTTGCCCGGACCTTCGATCTTGACCAGCTGGTCACTACCCTTTCCGGCGGCAACGGCGCGGGCAAGTCCACCACCATGGCGGCCTTTATCGCGGCGCTCATCCCCGACCAGTCACTGCTTCACTTCCGCAATACCACGGAAGCGGGCTCCAGCAGCGCCTCCCGTGACAAGGGGCTCTACGGCAAGCTGCAGCGCGGCCACTGCTATTCCCTGCTGGAAGTGATGAACAGCCGCGAGCAGCGGATCTGGGTCGGCGTCCACCTCGAGCAGGTGGCCAACCGTGACAACAAGGTCAACATCACCCCGTTTGCGCTGGTGGATGTGCCGGAGAATCTGGCACCGACCGATCTGCTGCTGGAGAAGCTCGATGGCGGCAAGGGGCGGGTACGCGCCTTTACCGATCTGAAAGGGGCGGCCGCCGAGCTGGGGGCGCTGAAAGTCGCCAAATTCAATACGGTGACCGACTATCACAACTTCATGTTTGAGTTCGGCATCACCCCGAAGAAACTGCGTGATCAAAAAGATCGCGGCAAGTTCTATCGTCTGATCGAAGCTTCCCTCTACGGCGGCATCTCCTCGTCCATCAGCCGTTCCCTGCGCGAATACCTGCTGCCGGAGAACTCCGGGGTGCGCAAGGCGTTTGCAGACATGGAGGCGGCCATCTATGAAAACCGTCGCACGCTGGAGGCCATCAAGGAGACCCAGGGTCAGCGGGATCTGTTCAAGAACCTGATCACCGAGACCACCCACTATGTGGCCGCGGACTATGTGCGCAACGCCGCCGAGAAGAGCCGTCTCTCCGAGCTGGCCCTCAAGGCTCGCCAGGAGCTGGCCGACAAGCGCCGCATTCTGGCCGAAGAGAAGCAGCGCGCCATCTATCTGGCCGATGAGGTGGAGCAGCTCACCAACCGCGAAAAATTGCTGACCGACGAGCTGGAGTCTGCCTCCGAGCATCTGGCCAAGGTGATGGCGGCTGTCAGTTTGCAGAAGAAGATCGAGATGTACCGCGCCGATCTGGCGGATCTCTCTGACAAACTCGAACAGCAGCAGGCGGTAGTGGAAGAGATCCACGGCCAGCTGCTGGAAGTGGAAGAGCGCAAGGAGCTGGCACAGGCAGAAGTCGACAGCCTCAAGACCCAGCTGGCCGACTACCAGCAGGCGCTCGATATCCAGCAGACCCGCGCCATCCAGTACCGTCAGGCGGTGCAGGCGCTGGAGGCTGCCCGCGAGCAGTGCGAGCTGCCGGGGCTGACCGCCGAACAGGCGAGCGACACCCTGCATCAGTTCCGCGCAGCCGAGCAGAGCCTCACCAGCCGGGTGCTGGGGGCCGAGCAGCAATTGGCGCTGGCCAAGGCAGCGGTAGCCGAGCACGAAGCGGCGCTGGCGCTGCTGCTCAGCATCGCTCCGGAAACAGTGCGCGAGGCCGCCTGGCCCACTGCGCAGGCGCTGCTCAAGCGTCACATCGAAGACAAGGCCCGTATTGCCCAGGGGCAGGGGCTGCGCGCCGCGCTGGCTCGCCTCGAGAAAGAGAGCGAAAGCCAGAAGAGTCTCTTCAAGCTGCGTGACGAGCTGCAGCAGGCCTCTGGCCAGCATATCGCCAGCAGCGATGAGTTGGAGATCTTCCTCGAAGCCCAGCGCACTCGTCAGGAGGAGCTCTCCGAGCAGCAGGCGGAGGTGAACCAGCGCCGCGCCAGCCTCGAGCATCAGGGTACCCAGCTGGGTCGCGATATTGCGGAGCTCACCAAGCTGGCGCCGCGCTGGCTGAAATCGTTCGAGAAGCTCGAGCAGTTGCGCGAGCAGAGCGGTCTGCCGCTCGTTACAGCCGAAGAGCTTTCGGCCGGTATGCAGACAGTGCTCGACAAGGAGCGGGAGTTCGAGCAGGAGAGCAACCGCATCGCTGCGCAGAAACAGGCGCTGGAGCTGCAAATTCGCAACCTGCAGCTGGGTGCTGGCGAGGCGGATCCCCGTCTTGCCCGCATCGCCGAGCAGGTGGGGGGCGTGCTGCTCTCCGACGTCTATGACGACATCTCCATCGATGATGCCCCTTACTACTCCGCGCTTTACGGCCCGGCTCGCAGCGCCCTAGTGGTGCTCGACCTTGAGGGTGCCATCGAGCGGCTGAAAAAGCTGGAAGATTGCCCGGAAGATATCTACCTGATTCAGGGCAACCCCGACTCCTTTGACGAGGATCTGGTGGAAGCGGATGAGCTGGGGGACGCCGTGCTGGTGCGCACCAGCAAGCGTCAGGTGCGCTTCTCCCGCTACCCCGAGCTGCCGCTGTTTGGTCGCGCCGCCCGGGAAAAGCGGATCGAGCAGCTCGACCTTGAGCGTGAAGGGCTCATCGAGGGTTACGCCAAGGCGGCCTTCGAGCAGCAGAAGTACCACCGTCTCTACGGTCACTTCCGCGACTTTATCGGTCAGCATCTGGATATCGCCTTCCGCCCCGACCCCGAAGCCGAAGTGCAAGCCAAACAGGCCGAACTGCGCGCGCTGCAAGGGGCCATCGGCGAGTGCGACAAGCAGCTGAGTGATGCCAAAGCGGCGGCCGCCCAGCTGACTCGCCATATCCAGCTGGTGCAAGGCATGCTGCCCTTTGCCCACCTGTTTGCCGAGACAGAGCTGGCGGCTCGCCTCGAGGCGGCTCACGCCGATGTGGAAGCGCTGAAACAGGCCGAAGCCTTTATCGTCAAACACGGCAAGTCGCTGGATAAACTGGAAACCATGGTGCAGGTACTGCGTCAGGATCCGCAGGATCTGGCTGCACTGCAGGCAGCTTACGATGAGGTGAGCGGTCTGCTGGCCGAGCAGAAACGCCGTTGCTACGCCCTCGATCAGCTGGTGGCCCGTCTGCCGCACTTTGCCTATCAGGATGCGCAAGACCTGCTGGGCAAGGCGTCCGAGATGAGCGAGCGACTCAAAGAGAAGCTCAAGGCGGCCGAGCTGGCTGCCCGCACCGCCGGCGAGCAGCACAAGCAGATTGCCCAGCGCCACACCGAGGCGTTGCAGCTGCGCACCGCGCTCAACTCCAGCGTCGAGGCCAAGCGCCAGACCCTGACCGAATTCGAGCAGGAGCTGGCGGCCATGGGGCTGACCCTCTCTGACGACATGGAAGAGAAGGCGCGCGCCCACAAGAAAGAGATTGAAGAGCTGCTGATCCGCACCCGTTCCCGTCGCACCAGCGCCGAGGCCCAGTTGCAGGTCACCAAGCGCGAGATCGAATCCCTCGGCGGCCGTCTCAAGCTGGAAGGCAAGGATTACTACAACGCTCGTAAATCCCTGGTGGGTCACAAGGCGAGCTGGTCGCGGGTGGTGCGGCTGGCGCGGGAGACCGACGTCGAGAAGCGCCTCAACAAGCGCGAGCTGGCGTACCTTGACAGCGACGAGCTGCGCTCCATGTCGGACAAGGCCCTCGGCGCCCTGCGGGTGGCGGTGGCCCACGACGAGGCCCTGCGCGATGCGCTGCGTCTCTCTGAGGGCAACCGCAGCACCGAGCAGAAGGTCGCTTTCTACGTGCAGGTCTACCGTTACCTCAAGGATCGCATCCGCAACGACATCATCCGCTCCGATGATCCGGTGGAAGCGATCGAGGAGATGGAGATCGAGCTAGCCCGTCTCGCCGACGAGCTCAAGCAGCGGGAAACCCATCTGTCGCTCTCCTCCCACGAGGTGGCGGCCAAGATCACCAACATCATCCGCCGCGAGCAGAACCGCATCCGGGTGCTCAACCAGGGCTTGCAGAACATCGCCTTCGGTCTGGTGCGCGGGGTGCGCCTCAACGTCAATATTCGCGAGGCCCACACCCGACTGCTGACGGCGCTGGCCGATCAAACTGCCATGCACAACGATCTGTTCGCCGACAAGGAGCTCAGCTTCTCCGAGGCGATGGCCAAGCTGTTCCAGCGCCTCAATCCGCAGATCGAGCAGGGAGATCGCAGCTATCAGGTGATGGGCGACGTGCTGCTCGACTATCGCAACTATCTGGAGCTGGAGATCGAGGTGCAGCGCGGCGCCGATGGCTGGCTGCGGGCCGAGAGCGGCGCGCTCTCTACCGGTGAGGCGATCGGTACCGGCCAGGCCATCCTCTTGATGGTACTGATCAGCTGGGAGGAGGAGTCCCGCCGTCTGCGCGGCAAGGATATCGCCCCCTGCCGTCTGTTGTTCCTCGACGAAGCGGCCCGTCTGGATGGCAAATCCATCGCCACCCTGTTCGAGCTGTGCGAGCGGCAGGATATGCAGCTGCTTATCGCGGCGCCGGAGAACATCAGCCCGGAGAAGGGCACCACCTACAAGCTCATCCGCAAGGTGCAGGGCAAGCACGAGCACGTGCATGTGGTGGGTCTGCGCGGCTTCGGCTTTGCCGACGACAAGCTGATCGCCTGACTCTGATGCGCAAATAGCTGGAGAAAAGGGAGGCATTCGCCTCCCTTTTTATTGGAAAAATATGGCAAAGTAGCCGCACCGTCGCTGCTGCCTGACAACAAGGCGAGTTACATGGTGAGTGCCTTGGAGCTATGGCAAGGTGAGAGCTCCCGCCTGAAAGTGTGTCGCCAGCGTCACCGGCCGCATCGAAGAAGAAAAATTGCGCATAGCGAAAAGAAGAAGAGAGGAGAGGGGAAAGGTGCAATATATCCAGAAAGGGCTGCTGTTATCTCTTTGCCTGCTGCTGGCCGCCTGTAGCAGCCGCTATGACGAGAGCCACGGCGGCAGCTGGCGCGGCTATAGCGAGACCGGCTACGCCAGCTATTATGCCGACCGTTATCACGGTAAAAAGACCGCCAGCGGCGAGCTCTATCGCAACAACCTCAATAGCGCCGCCCATATGGAATTGCCCTTTGGCTCCATGGTGCGGGTTACCAATCTCGCCAACGGCAAGAGCGTAGTGGTCAAGGTCAATGATCGCGGCGCCTTTAAAAGCGGGCGCATTATCGATCTCTCCAAATCTGCCTTTAGTACCATCGGCAATATTCGTGACGGGATTATCAAAGTAAAAATAGAGGTGCTCTAGCAGTCCACTTGTTCAGTGGCGTGAACAGAGTGTCCGTTCTGTATGGCTATATCCTGCAAGTCTGCCCTCTTACACTGCTCCGTATCCAAGAGGTACACCCAATCGAAATACTTGAATGATTGATCTGATAACGGAGCAGATGAAGATGAATGAAGAGAAACTGGTGTCCATCGCAGTGCTTAAAGCTAGAGCCGGTATGAGGGAGCAGCTGTGCCGGGAGTTGATCAAGCTTATTGAGCCTACTCGGCACGAACCGGGTAACTTGGACTATGTGCTGTTTGAATTGCGGGATGAGCCAGGCACCTTTTACATGCGTGAGGCATTCGTCAGCCAAGCTGCGTTGGATAGCCATTGTCAGACTGACTATTTTCAGGCCTTTGCCGCTCAGGCTGAGTCTCTACTTGCAGAGCCACTGCAGCTTATTTTCCTGGATGAGGTCAGCTACTCTTAATCCATTCGGGCCAGAGGGCCCGATTTTTTATTCATATCTCAAGTGCGAGAAAAGATGCGTTTCAAGCAAGTTATCACGCCAGTCTTTTGCCAGCCTGCATCTACTAATCCTCTGATTTTTAATCACTCTCTCCTGTTTATATCCAAGATGTTTTCATCTTCCTGTTAACGGATGAGGTATCCAAATGAGAATTTAATTTGGACTCAAGTTCAGTGGTAGTGGTATAACCTGCTATCGCAGGAAGGCATACCAAAAGATGGTGCTGACCATCAGCGCGTCGATATGAGGTAGGCAGGGAGGACGATAATGGGTATTGAGCTTGTAGATGTGCCGCAAAGTGAATTTGAGCAGGTCTTTACTGCCGTCAAAGAGGGAATATTTCCCTATGTTGAGGCGCTCTTTGGCTGGGATGACCAATTTCAACGCGAGCGACTAACCAGCTCATATCTGCCGCAATGGTTTTCGTGGATCCTGCATGGGGGAGAACGCATTGGTCTGTTATGTAGCAAGCCATATGAGGATGCCCAGCATGTCCATCTGCTGATCATTTTCCCTCAGTATCAGGGGCGGCAGCTTGGTGCTGCCGTGATGGAACGGCTTCATCAGGAGGCTGAGCGTGAGGGGAAATGCCGGGTCACTTTGTCCAGCTTCACAGAGAACCATGGGGCGATACGGTTTTATGAGCGCCTTGGTTACAACGTGGTCGAAGAGGATCAGGCGTTTGTCTCCATGTCCCGGCCGTTGGGCTGTGACCTCGGATTGAAAAAAGTGGTTAATGGAGAGTTGTGATGGCGATTTTGAATATTTTGACGGCTCCCGATCCCAGGTTGAGGCTCAAGGCCGAGCGAGTAGAGGATATTGCTGCCATGCAAGGTTTGAAGAATTCATTTGGACATATCGCAAGCAAAATGGGCGCTGCTAAATGGGGGGTCAGGAGGTCATTGACTTGCGGCGCTAAAACGGAGCGGAAACGTTATGGATTATGGGCTGTATTGCTGCTGGGATCATTATTGGGATCGCTCTCGGTATCTGCCGATGAGGAGCAGCTGCCGGCCGAATATCGCCCCTTTGTGCAGCAGTTGGTCGATGCGGCAGAAGCCCAGGATCATCAGGCCCTTGCCAACCAGATGAAGTACCCCTTCAAGCAGGAGTATCCCATTCCCGCCATCAAAACCCCGGCGGAGATGCTGACCCGTTTTGACGAGGTATTTGATGACGCCATTTTAAAAAGCATCGCTACCTCCCGGGTCGGGCAGGATTGGCAGACCATGGGCTGGCGCGGCATTATGCTGGGCAGTGGCGAGGTATGGATGGATTTTGATGGCAAGGTCATCGGTATCAATCATCAGACGGCGCAGGCCGTCAAATTGAAAGCCGAGCTTATCGCCAGGCAGAAGAGCGGTCTGCATCCCAGTGTGCAGGAGTACAAAAGCCCCGAGCTGATGTGGCAGACCGAGAAATTTACCATCCGTATCGACGAGCTGGACGATGGCCACTATCGCTACGCCTCTTGGGCCAAGGGCAAGACGCTCGCCGACAAGCCGGATCTGGTGCTGAAAAATGGCACCGTCAGGGTGGAAGGGACGGGGGGCAATCATACCTATCTCTTCACGAGCGGCCCCTATCGCTACGAGTGTGTCGTCACCGTATTGGGTGAGCGAGGCGTGCCACCGGGTGAGCTGGTGGTCTATAAAAAAGACGTCGAGATAGTGCACCAACCGGTGATCAAGGTGCTGTGACGCCAACGTCATATCACGACTTATCAAAGAGCGGCCAGGTGCCGCTCTTTTGCTTTCGAAAATAGAGAGATGAGCGTCGCTAGCTTTGCGGCACCCTGACCCCTTTATCGAGATAGAGGCTGCTGTAGTGGGCGCGGTGGGTGACAAACATCACCTGATGGCGGCTGCCGTCGGAGAGGATAATAAAATCCCCCGCCTGAGCGGGGCTCTGCAAGGTGATCTCCTGCTCGGGGGCGGTCAGGCGGTCGACATCATCCTTGAAGGTGAGGGTGTAAGAGAACATATGGCGCTCCACTGCTGGCTCATATCAAACACTCCGTTGAAGGTAGTTGCTGGCATGGGCGCGCGCGGCGCCCGATTGGCGCTGTTAGACCAAATAGCGGTGATGAGAACGTGCGTGGTTTCTGCCGGGTTGTTCTGCTGAGGTGCGCTTGAGGCGTTTACATCAAGGCCATCGGTATCAAAGCGATGGTAAAGGGGCGAAAATTGGGATAAAAAAACCGCCAGTTGGCGGTTTCTCTTATGCGATGGGGCCTACTTCAGGGCCTTCTTCAGCTTCTTGATCTTGCCTTCATGCTTGGCAATCTTCTCAAGGCGTGCGGCGATCTTCTTCTTGATTTCTTTCTTGCTTGCTTTAGCCATCTTTGGCGCTCCTTTGCAGTGGTGACACACGAGGTGTCAGTGTGGGTCTCTTCCTTCGACGTCCCAGAGTGCCACATGGCCACCCTGTAAACCAGCACTCCGTCGCTTTAATAGCCAGCTCGCTATGGCAGCAAGGGGCTGAGCCAGCGCAGTAGTTGCTGGCCAACCTGCGGGCTGCCGAGCAGGGCCATATGGCTGGTGCGATAGACAATCAGGGTATGGGCGGGAATAAAGGCCAGCTGATGGCGCGCTTCGTTGTGCTGGCCGAGGGCGCTGCGCAGGGGCACCAGTCCATCGCCAATCAGCCGATCAGCCAGCAGGCTGCGCTTGGCGGCAGTGGTCGCGGCAATGGCATAGCAGTTGACGCCACCGGGCAAGGGGAGTGGGACGCGGGGATCGCGCAAGGGCGCGGCGGGGTCGGGTTGGGCCACTTCATTGACCACCTTGCCGTGGCGTAGATCCCTGATTCCTGCACTGCGCAGCCGTGCCAGCCTGACGAAGGGTTCGCTGTAGGCTGTGGCGGGCAGCAACTGCTCCAGCCAGTGTCCGGCGTGTTCGAGCGGCGCGCCGTGGTGTGGCGTGCCAATAAAGATCATATTGGCAAGGTGCACAGGCCAGGTGAGCCCGGCCACGCCGGCATGGTGGCAGGCGCTACGGGCAACCAGCCCCCCCATGCTGTAGCCCATTATCGTTATCTCTTTGAGCTCTCCCGGCCAGTGGGCGAGCAGTTGCTCCAGCAGCAGGGCCAGCGTCTGTCCGTTTTGTGCAATGGGTAAGCCCGAGTTGTAGCGCAGGTAAAGAGGCTGATAGCCAAGCGCGGCGGCAAGCTGCTCCCCGTGATTGACCGGTTTGCCTTGATGCTCGGTCTGCCACTGCAGATCGTTCATGCAGAGACCATGGACCATCAACAGCACCCGTCCCTCGTGTAGTAGATCCTCCGATATCGCTTGCCAATCGAGGGGCTTGCCCTGATAGCGCAGTGTCATGGGGGTGGCGAGGGCATTGTGGTGTTCGACCAGCTTGTCTCCCAACACGCCGTTGAGCGTGGCGATCAGGGCCGCACGTTTCGGGGTTTCGGGGATCTGGTGGGGCTGCGGAGTGGCTGGTAGCCGGCTAAGCAGTTCGTTGATGCCGCTGCCGAGGGTATTGGCCGCGCCGTGAACCCCCTTGTAGACCAGCCCGGTGAGCCCGGATGTCTTCCCCTCATCCCGCCCCTTGATCCCCATACCGCTTAGCACTGCCTGATGTACCGCTTCGGTGATCTCTACCGCGGCAGGCAGCGCCAGGGTCAGCAGTTGCGCCAGCTCGCGGATATCAGAAAGATGCCAGGAAGAGGATGGCGAGGGGTCTGTGGCGTCGGTCATGGCAAGCCCTTGTGAAAGCGGGTGTCGCGTTGTCGTGCCGCGAAGAGCGCAGCGTATCTCTATATCAAACCAGCTTGCGCCCTTTGTAGCGGGTTTACCAGTACGGGCCATGCATGGCGGGGCTGATAAGGACCGCTTGCGAAGCCGATCACGGTAATGACAGGGAAAATCACCTCTACTTCGTCATATGAAGCTACATAGAGAGGTAAGGATGTCGCTGTTTGATGAGGTGCAGGTACAGGATTTGTGTGCACGGTTGCTCGATAGCCAGACCGGAAAGGGCTGCTCCCTTGAGAGTCGGCATGGCCGCGAGTTGAAGGAGTTGCTGCAGGCGGTGGGCGGAGTCGAGTCAGTTGGGCGCAGTTCCCGTCATATATTGACCGAAGCGGGGCGGACTTATCTGACTGGACAACTGGCACGGGCTGCGCCCCCCGAACCGGACAAGGGGGAGCAGCTGCAACGAATGGGAGTGAGTTTGCCTGCACGGCTCAATCAGGCCTGCTTTTATGCCCTCTGGCATGGGGACAGCAAGCATCCGCGGTCAGCATCCCTTGCCGCGCCACAGCTTGCGAACTTGTCGCTAACTCAAGATGAGATAATCCGCATCCGTACCCTCGAACCGCTCTCGCTGGTCGATCGGCACGGTCAGCAGCACGATATGACTGCAATGATGGCGTTGTTGGGAGAGTTGGCGTTGCCGGAGCGGACTCTGGGCACGCTGGCGGCCATCGGCTGGCAAGGTGATCGCGTCATTACGGTGGAGAACAAGGGGGCCTTTGTCGACTACCCGCTGCAACCCGGGCAACTGCTGCTCTTTGCTCCCGGTCGCAATACCACCCTGGCCAAACAGCTGATCCCGCTGCTGCCTGCGGGCGTGCAGTGGGCCCATTTCGGCGATCTCGATCAACGAGGTATCGATATTGCCATCGAGTTGGCGCGTGAGCTGCAGCGTCCTGCCATGCTCTGGCTCCCCAGTGAGCTGCAGCCTTATCTGGATCACTACGCCTGTCCGGTACGCACCTTTGCGAAGGACAGTGGCAAGGTGCCCTGGCGTGTGACGAAGCAGGCTGATCAGGACGATGGTCATGGTACGCCGGCAGGCGTTCCCTGGCTCGATGAACTGGTGACGAAGGGAGCTTGGCTGGAACAGGAGGTGTTGATCCTGGCTGAGCACTGGCAGTGCTGGCCATTGGCCATCGCGGACAGTTGAATGCAAAAGGGGCATTATCATAATGATAACGGCCAGACCGGTTATATCATTTCAGCCCCTGAGACTGGCCTTTGATGATAATTCTCACCGACACCGAGATATCGCCTCTGATTATTATCACCTTGCTATTTTATGGCCTAGCTGATCCGCGCACCTTTTTATGGATTAAATCGCTGAAATAGCCGCTGATTTTGTGGGTGGCATCACACACTTTTGCCATTTATTAATATCTGCCTGCATTTTATTGGTTTGGCATGGTTATTGATTGCCTCATATCGACGCTAACCGACGCGCTCACCCACAACCGGGATGCTGGTGACATCGTGAGTGAAAGGGGAGCTATCCATATCTCATCCAATGATTGGGGCGAACGATGAAAGCAGTTAACGAATTAATCAAAGAGATCAGAGCACTCAAATCCAACCTGCATGAAAAAGATTTTCTGCTGACCTGGGAGCAAACTCCTCAGGAGCTGGAGCTGGTATTGAAACTGGCCGAATCCCTCAAGACCCTGCGCGCCGAAAATATCTCTACCAAACTGTTTAATAGCGGGCTCGGTATCTCGGTTTTCCGCGATAACTCCACCCGAACCCGCTTCTCTTATGCCTCTGCACTGAACCTGCTCGGTCTGGCCCAGCAGGATCTGGATGAGGGCAAATCCCAGATCGCCCACGGTGAAACCGTCCGTGAAACCGCCAATATGATCTCCTTCTGCGCCGATGCCATCGGTATCCGCGATGACATGTATCTGGGGGCCGGTAACGCCTATATGCGTGAAGTGGGCGCCGCACTGGATGAAGGGTTCGAGAAGGGGGTGCTGCCCCAGCGTCCGGCACTGGTCAACCTGCAGTGCGACATTGATCACCCGACCCAGTCAATGGCTGATCTGGCCTGGTTGCAGGAGCACTTCGGCAGCCTCGAAAACCTCAAGGGCAAGAAGATTGCGATGACCTGGGCCTACTCCCCGAGCTACGGCAAGCCGCTCTCCGTACCGCAGGGCATCATCGGCCTGATGACCCGCTTTGGTATGGATGTGACCCTGGCCCACCCAGAAGGGTATGACCTGATCCCGGACGTGATCGAAGTGGCCAAGGAGAATGCCAAGGCATCCGGCGGCAGCTTCCGTCAGGTCACCTCCATGGAAGAGGCCTTCAAGGACGCAGATATCGTCTATCCCAAGTCCTGGGCTCCCTACAAGGTGATGGAGCAGCGTACCGAACTGCTGCGTGCCAACGACCACGCCGGTCTCAAAGAGCTGGAGAAACACTGCCTTGAGCAGAACGCCAAGCACAAGGATTGGCACTGCACCGAAGAGATGATGAAGCTCACCAAGGGTGGCGAAGCGCTCTATATGCACTGCCTGCCGGCCGATATTTCCGGTGTCTCCTGCAAGGAAGGGGAAGTGACCGAAGGGGTATTCGAGAAATACCGTATCGCCACTTACAAAGAGGCGAGCTGGAAGCCCTATATTATCGCCGCCATGATCATGGCCCGTAAATTCTCCGCCCCGGCAGAAACCCTGGAGAATCTGATTAAAGAGGCGCAAAAGCGGGTGAAATAAATAACGGCAGGGCAGGGCAGGGTGAATAATCATCCTGCCCACGCTGTCGAACACATTATTTCGAGTTTTCTCCCCGTGGTATCTGAATAACGGATCTCCCGGCGAGGCAGCTCTTTGTCAGGTAACGCCTAGTGAGGTAAGCATGTCCCAATTTTCGCTGAAGATGGATATTGCCGATAACCGCTTTTTTACCGCCGAGCCATCACCGCTGTTTTCCCGTGTTGAAGCACAAAAGGCTCGCGCTTTTCATAAAAAACTGGCCGGTTATGAGCCGACCCCCCTGTGCGACCTGAAAGATCTGGCCGCCTATATCGGGGTGAAAAATATATTGGTCAAGGACGAGTCAAAGCGTTTTGGCCTCAATGCCTTCAAGATGCTCGGTGGCGTTTATGCCATCGCCAACCTGCTCTGTGAAAAATACGGGGTGGCCATCGAGGATTTCTCCTTCGATCTCATCAAACGCACCATCAAGGAGCCGATGACCTTCGCCACCACCACAGATGGCAACCATGGTCGCGGCGTTGCCTGGGCCGCCAAGCAGGTGGGTCAGCATGCGGTGGTCTACATGCCCAAGGGCTCTGCCCAGGAGCGGGTGGATCACATCCTCAACCTCGGTGCCGAGTGCATCGTCACCGACATGAACTACGACGACACCGTGCGCCTCACCATGAAGATGGCCGAAGAGCGCGGCTGGCACATAGTGCAAGACACCGCCTGGGAGGGTTACACCAAGATCCCGACCTGGATCATGCAGGGTTACTCCACTCTGGCCGACGAAGCGGTCGAGCAGATGCAGGCCATGGGCATCAAGCAGCCCACCCACGTGCTGCTGCAAGCCGGGGTCGGGGCGCTGGCGGGCGGGGTGCTCGGTTATCTGGTGGACTGCTTCGGGGCGAAAAACCTGCACAGCATAGTGGTCGAGCCGGATCAGGCCGACTGCATCTACCGCTCCGGTGTGGCGGGGGAGATGGTCAACGTGGGGGGCGACATGCGCACCATCATGGCCGGTCTCGCCTGTGGCGAACCCAATCCGCTCGGCTGGCCGCTGCTCAGGGGCTGCACCACCCAGTTTATCTCCTGCCACGACAAGGTGTCGGCACTGGGTATGCGGGTGCTCGGCAACCCTCTTGGCAATGACCCCCGCATCATCTCCGGTGAGTCCGGTTCGGTCGGTACCGGTGTGCTGGCGGCGGTGCGTCACCACCCGGATCGTGCGGCGCTGATGGCTCGCCTCGGGCTGGATAGCAACTCGGTGGTACTCATCATCAACACCGAAGGGGACACCGATGTGAAGCACTACCGGGAAGTGGTGTGGGAAGGCAAACATCCTGCCTGCGATTAACCCCGGCTGTGAGCAATCCCTGCGAGAGCAGAGAGACGAATTGAAGCATTGATCGCGCCTCGCCAACGGGGCGCGGTAACGGGCACAGGGCGCTGCCGACGAACAGGCCGCGCACTCTCAGTTGTTATGGAGAATCACAATGAGCAAGCAAATTCCGTTTGAAATGGTGTTGGAGAAGGCCTACCAGTACAAGGCCGAGATGAGTCAGTTCCTGCGCGACATGATCGCCATCCCGAGCGAGAGCTGCGATGAAGAGCGCGTCGTGCTGCGCATCAAGCAGGAGATGGAGAAGGTTGGCTTTGACAAGGTCGAGATCGACCCCATGGGCAACGTGCTGGGCTATATCGGCCACGGCCCGCACCTGATCGCCATGGATGCCCACATCGATACCGTGGGCGTCGGCAACATGGCCAACTGGAAGTTCGACCCCTATGAGGGGATGGAAGATCACGAGATCATCGGTGGCCGCGGCGCATCTGACCAAGAAGGCGGCATGGCCTCCATGGTCTATGCGGGCAAGATCATCAAGGATCTCGGGCTGGAAGATCAGTACACCCTGCTGGTGACCGGTACCGTACAGGAGGAGGATTGCGATGGCCTCTGCTGGCAGTACATCATCGAGCAGAGCAAGATCCGCCCCGAGTTCGTGGTCAGTACCGAACCCACCGACTGCCAGATCTACCGTGGCCAGCGTGGCCGCATGGAGATCCGCATCGATGTGCAGGGGGTCAGCTGCCACGGCTCCGCACCGGAGCGCGGTGACAACGCCATCTTCAAGATGGGCCCCATCCTTGGCGAGCTGCAGGAGCTGAGCCACAACCTCGGCAATGATGACTTCCTCGGCAAGGGCACCCTGACCGTCTCCGAGATCTTCTTCACTTCGCCGAGCCGCTGCGCCGTGGCGGATAGCTGCGCCGTCTCCATCGATCGTCGTCTGACCTGGGGCGAGACCTGGCAAGGGGCGCTCGACGAAATCCGCGCGCTGCCTGCGGTGCAAGCCGCCGGTGCCGAGGTCTCCATGTACCAGTACGACCGTCCGGCCTACACCGGTCTGGTCTACCCGACCGAGTGCTACTTCCCGACCTGGAAGGTGGAAGAGGATCACATCACCGTCAAAACCCTCTCCAAGGCTTATCGCGAGTTGTTCAACAAGGAGCCGGTAGTGGACAAGTGGACCTTCTCGACCAATGGGGTCTCCATCATGGGTCGCCACGGTATTCCGGTCATCGGTTTTGGCCCGGGTAAAGAGCCGGAGGCCCACGCCCCGAACGAGAAGACCTGGAAAGAGCATCTGGTCAAGTGCGCCGCCATGTACGCCGTGATCCCCATGCTCTATCTGGCCGAGCTGGACAAGTAAGGGGTCTGCCGGGTGGTGACTGCCATCGCCGCCCGGCTGTCGCAAGTGCCCCGTCTACATTGAGGCGGGGCTTTGCTGTTTGAAGTGATGTTCGAGGTGGTGGGGATGAAACGGCTGATCAAAAACGGTGTGCTGGTCGATGCGCAGGGGGAATATCGTCAGGATCTGCTGATCGAAAACGGGGTGATCCGTGCCCGTGCCGCCGATATCCAGCCCGATGGCGAGACCGAAGTGATCGATGCCAGCGGCTGTTACGTGATGCCGGGCGGCATCGACGTCCATACCCACTTCAACATCGATGTCGGGATTGCCCGCAGTTGCGATGACTTTTTCAGCGGTACCCGTGCCGCCGCCTGTGGTGGCACCACAACCATCGTCGATCACATGGGATTTGGCCCGGCGGGGTGCAATCTGCATCACCAGCTGGCCCGCTATCACGATTACGCCGCCGATCAGGCGGTGATCGACTACAGCTTTCACGGCGTGATCCAGCATGTGGATCACGCCATCCTCCACGAGATGGCCGCCATGGTGCAGGAGGAGGGGATCAGCAGCTTCAAGCTCTATCTCACCTACCAGTACAAGCTGGGGGACCATGACGTGCTGCGCGCGCTGGCCCGCCTCAAAGAGGTGGGGGCGCTCGCCACCGTCCATCCCGAGAACGATGCCGCCATCGCGGCGCGGCGGGCGGCCCTGCTGGCTGCGGGCCACCACGAGCCCTGGTATCACCCGCAGAGCCGCCCGCTGGAGTGCGAAGCCGAGGCGGTGGCCCGGATGATCAATCTGGCGGGGCTCGCTGGCAATGCGCCGCTCTATATCGTCCACCTCTCCAACGGCTTGGGGCTGGAGTACCTGAAATTGGCGCGCCGTCAGGGTCAGCCGGTCTGGGTGGAGACCTGCCCGCAATATCTGCTTTTGGATGATTCCTGCTACTACCGGGAGAACGGGGTCGACTTCCTGTTGAGCCCGCCGCTGCGCTCACGCTGCGAGCAGGACAAGCTGTGGGTCGGCGTTGCTGCGGGCGATATCGACACGGTGGCGACCGATCACTGCAACTTCTCCCACGCCCAGCGCATGACCTTGTCAGGCGGTGATTTCAGCCTCTGCCCCAACGGCTTGCCCGGGGTCGAGAACCGGATGTTGCTGCTGTTTGCCCACGGGGTGCTGGGCGGGCGCATCTCGCCATCACGCTTTGTGGCGCTCACCAGCGCCAATTCGGCGCGCCTGTTTGGCCTCTGGCCGCGCAAGGGCAACTTGCAACCAGGGGCCGACGCCGATCTGGTGCTGATGGATCCCCGTGGTGAGACCCTGATCCGTCACGCCGCCTTGCACGACAACGGCGACTACAGTCCCTACGAGGGGATGCGCTGTCCCGGCCGGATCAGGATGACCCTGAGCCGTGGCGAGATAGTCGCTCGCGATGGCGAGTTCCTCGGGCGGCGTGGTCATGGCCGGTTTTTGGCCAGAGCGCCCTTTGATCCGGCGTTGGCGCCGGAGCTGCGCTCGCCTTGCCCCACAGTGGCAGGCTGACAATTCGTTCGAAACACGCAAATCAGCAAGGTTATGTGAACAACGAAAGGTGGGCCGGTATCGCGCCGGCTTGTCCCATCACTGGAGATAACAAGATGAAACAGAGAATCGTACTGGCCCTTGGTGGCAATGCGCTGGGCAACAACCTGCCCGAGCAGATGAAGGCGGTGCAGAGCACGGCGGGCACCATTGCCGACCTGATCGCCCAGGGGCATGAGGTGGTGGTGACCCACGGCAACGGCCCGCAGGTGGGGATGATCCAGCAGGCGTTCGAGGTGGCGGCCCGTCATGACTCCAAGGCGCCCCATCTGCCCATGTCGGTCTGCGTGGCCCTGAGTCAGGGTTATATCGGTTATGACCTGCAAAACGCCCTGCGCGAAGCTCTGCTGGAACGCGGCATCCACAAGCCGGTCGCCACTCTGGTGACCCAGGTGGAGGTGGATAAAAACGATCCCGCCTTCCTCGACCCGAGCAAGCCCATCGGCGGCTTCTTCAGCAAGGAGGAGGCCGAGGTGCTGATGACCAAGGGCGAGCGGCTCAAAGAGGATGCCGGTCGCGGCTATCGCCGGGTGGTCGCATCTCCCAAACCCATCGACATCATCGAGAAGGAGACCGTCTCTGCCATGCTGGCAGCCGGTCAGGTGGTGATCACCGTCGGTGGCGGCGGCATTCCGGTGCTGCGCGAAGGCAATCATCTGCGCGGTGCCAGCGCGGTGATCGACAAGGATTGGGCCAGTGCCAAGCTGGCGGAACTGATTGACGCCGACATGTTGATCATCCTCACCGCGGTGGAGAAGGTCGCCATCAACTTCGGCAAGCCTGATGTGCAGTGGCTCGATCAGCTGAGCGTCGGAGATGCCAACAGCTTTATCGCCCAGGGGCAGTTTGCCAAAGGCTCCATGCTGCCCAAGGTGGAGGCGGCGCTCTCGTTCGCCACATCCTTGCCGGGGCGCAAATCCCTCATCACCCTGCTGGAAAAGGCAGCTGAGGGGATCGCTGGCAAGACCGGGACCGTGATCAGCCTGTAGCGTGCAACGCGATGACGGGTTTATAGACAGGGGGCCTTGGCCCCCTGCTGTTTTTGGCTCGGGCGCTGCCGTGGCTGAGGTCGATTTGCTCACAGGCAATTTGCCCATAGGCTATTCGCCCGTAGGGAATGGGCTGCCCGCCAGCACAGGGGTAAGATAGCCACCCCGATAAGGGTTGGCCCATCGGAACAAGAGGCGAAAGGCAGAGCTATGCGTGGTGAGAGATGAGTGGAAAGATCAATATAGCGGCGCTGGGGGGATTGGTCCTGCTCACCGCCATCTGGAGTTACAGCTGGATCGTGATGAAGCAGGTGATGCTCTACGCGGGGGCCTTCGAGTTCACCGCCCTGCGCTGCCTGTGCGGATCTCTGGTTCTGCTGCTGGTGTTGGCCCTGCGCGGGCGCCGTTATCTCAAACCCACCCCGTTTCGCTATACCTTCGCCATCGCCCTGTTCCAGACCTGCGGCATGGTGGGGTTGGCCCAGTGGGCGCTGATCAGCGGCGGTGCGGGCAAGGTGGCCATTCTGAGCTACACCATGCCGTTCTGGGTGGTGATCTTCGCGGCGCTCTTTCTCGGCGAGCGGATGCGAAAGCTCCACTATCTGGCAGTCGGGGTGGCTGCCTGCGGTCTGCTGCTGGTGATCCAGCCCTGGTTGCTGCATCTTGAATCCCTCAAGAGTGCGCTCTTGGCGATCCTCTCTGGCATCTGCTGGGGGATCAGCGCCATCATCGCCAAGCGGATGTATGCCCGCCATCCCGCGGTGGATCTGATGTCCCTCACCACCTGGCAGATGATCTACGCCACCATGGTGATGGCCGTGGTGGCGGCGCTGGTGCCGGAGCGACCCATCGACTGGCAGCCCTATGTGTTTGGTGCGCTCGCCTACAGCGCCATCTTCGCCACGGCGCTGGCCTGGAGCCTCTGGCTGTTCGTGCTGAAAAAGCTGCCGGCCGGGATCGCCAGCCTCAGTACCCTGGCGGTGCCGGTGAGCGGCGTGCTGCTCTCCTGGTGGCTGCTCGGCGAAAACCCGGGGCCGGTGGAGGGGAGCGGCATTGGCCTTATCGTGCTGGCGCTTATCGTCATCAGCCGCAAGGGCAAGCGTTCCGTGGTGTCGGTGGCGGGGGAGACCCGTATCAAGCACGGTTGAGTGGTGACTGGGCTGCCAGTGGCACGAGAAACAGCACTCAAAAGAGCCCGCGACAGGGGACCAGCCCCTCGTTACAATGGCGTGGTCTGGCTGTGCTGGAGCACAGGTATCTGATTCATTGTGATTATTTCAACGAACCTAACGGCAAGGATGAGACCGTATGATGACGCTGGTGTGGTTGGCTGTAGGCCTGGTGTGTCTGGTGGTGGGGGCCGAATCTCTGGTGCGGGGCGCATCTCGCCTCGCCACCATGATGGGGATATCGCCACTGGTGGTGGGATTGACCATAGTGGCCTTTGGGACCAGTGCTCCCGAGCTGGCGGTGAGCATCCAGTCTGGCCTCGAGGGACAGGCAGGGATAGCGGTGGGGAACGTGGTCGGCAGCAATATCTTCAACGTGCTGTTTATTTTAGGTATTTCGGCACTGATCGTACCGTTGACCGTCTCCCAGCAACTGGTACGTCTCGATGTGCCCTTGATGATAGTGGTCTCTTTTCTGGTGTTGTTGCTGGGCTACGATGGCCGTATTGCTCCGCTGGAAGGGGCGCTGCTGTTTGCCGGCATCATCGCCTACACCGGGTTTCTCTTTGTCCAGAGTCGACGGGAAAACAAAGCGGTGCAGGCGGAGTACGAGCAGGAGTTTGGTACCCGTGAAGCGAGTACGGCGGGCAACTGGTTGCGCAATCTGCTCTTTATTGCCGCAGGTCTGGGTCTGCTGATCCTCGGCTCCCGCCTGCTGGTTGGCAGTGCGGTTGAGATTGCCCACTACTTCGGGGTGAGCGATCTGATCATCGGCTTGACCATAGTGGCGGCCGGTACCTCCTTGCCCGAAGTGGTGACCTCCATCGTTGCAGCCCTGCGCGGGGAGCGGGATATCGCTGTGGGTAACGTGGTGGGCAGCAATATCTTCAATATCCTCTGCGTGCTGGGGCTTACCTCCATCGTTACTCCCGGTGGGCTTGAAGTGTCGGCCACCGCCCTTCAGTTCGATATTCCGGTAATGATTGCGGTGGCGCTTGCCTGCCTGCCCATCTTCTTTACCGGTTACACCATCGCCCGCTGGGAAGGGGCGCTGTTTCTGGCCTACTACATCGGCTACACCTGCTGGCTGATCCTCCACGCCACATCCAGTCCGCTGCAAGGTCAGTTCAGTGCAGCGCTAACCGGTTTTGTGTTGCCGCTCACCGCCATCACTCTGGTTGTGCTGGCGGTGCGAGCCTGGCGATTGCAACGAACCCGGTCGTGATGCAGGTTCTCCTGATGTAAAGGAGCTGCATCAACCGACAGGCCGAAAAAAGCCCCACCATCACGGTGGGGCCTTTGTTTGGTGCTCTGGGGGCGCGCCGTGACCTTATCGGCGCTTGGCCAGATGCATCATGGCTTCCAGCACGGCGCCGCCGATGGCGCGTGCCTTGTCAGAGACTGTGGTGGGGTCGGCGCGCTCGCCTCTGGGGTCGATATCCCCGATCTTGAAGCCGACCGGTACCTCTATGCCATCGCTGAGCAACCCCCGCACCATGCCGGAGAGCGGCGCGATAATGGGAGTGTCCCCCACATGGGCGATCACATCCCCCTCCTGCACCAGATCACCGAGCTTGATAATGCTCTTCATCACCCCGGCGACAGGGGCGCGCACCACCCGGCGGGCGGAGTGTCCCTCGATCACCCCGGGAATGCCGGTATTGGGTTGGGCGGGGCCCTGATAGATAACCCGGCCCAGATGATGACCGCGGTTGGTCTCGATGACCGCATCGCAGTCGCGCCCCGCCTCAAACCCCGGGCCAAGGGCCACCGTAATGGGGGCCATCTCCTTGTGGGTGCCGAGATTCTGCTTGGCGAGGATGGCATCCACCAGATAGCGGGGCTTGAGCTCGGCGAGGGTGGCACAGTCAGGGTCAACCAGTAGCGGAATGACGCCCCGATCCAGCTGCTCGAACGCCTGTTCGACGCTCTCGACCCGCTTGGCACGCACTCCCTCGACCCTTGTTTCGCCGTCGAACATCCCCTGAGCGAAGGCGACGGTGCGGCGGATCACGGTGGGCTTGTCGAGATCCAGCATCACCACCTTGAAGCCTGCATTGTGCAGGCGCAGCGCCACGCCAGTAGCGATATCGCCGGAGCCACGCATCACCACCAGCTGATCCCGCTTGAGGCGCACATCATCCTGCATCAGCCCACCCGCTTTGCCGTTTTTCACCTGCAGCAGCTCGGCGAGGATGCTGATGGCGATCTCCTCGGGGGTTTCGGCACCGATGTTGTAACCGATGGGGGCGTGCAGCTGCTGCAGTTGATCCTGGCTCACCCCTTGCTGGCGCAGCGCCTGGGTGAAGGTCTGCACCTTGCGCTTGCTGGCGAGCAGCCCCAGATAGGCGAGGGGACGGCTGATGAGCCGATCCAGCGCCTCCTTGTCCTGATGGTTGGTGGCGATGATGACGAAGTTGGCGGGCTCGATGGCCAGTTTCTCGATCACCGCGCTGATGGTATCGGCCTGCACCAGATGGGTACCGGCGGGGAAGAGGTCAGGGTTGAGGCTCCCCTCGAAGCAATCCCCTACATGGACATCAAAGCCGAGCGGCGCCGCAGCATGGGCCACAGCCCGGTTGACGTGGCCGGCACCAATGAGCACCAGCCGTGATCGCAGACCATAGACATCGATATAGACCGACATGGCACCACCGCAATCCGACCCGACCGCATGCTCACCGTTGCGTGCCATCCGGCCGTGGAAGATGCGCGGCTTGCGCTCGGCAATGGCGGCCATCGCTTCCTCGATCACCAGCCGCTCGATCATGCCGCCGCCGATGGTACCGAGGATCTGGCCATCGGCCATTACCAGCATCTGGGCCTGATGGCGCGGGGTGGAGCCCCGACTCTCGATGATCTGGGCCATGGCAAACGGCGTGTTCTCCTGTTCCAGTCGGGCTGCGTGTGCAAACAGATTCATAAGGTACCTCTTTTCATCCTTAAAACGTCAGGGGCGAGGCTAAAGTGCCTCCCCGTGCGGAGCTGTGCAGATCAGGTGACGGATGGGGGGGGATTCGCGCACGGCCCCCTGCCAGATGGCGTGGATCTCGGGGTGGCGGCTCTGCAGCTTTATCAACTCATCGAGCCACGACGCCTCATTTTGATAATCCCCATTGATAAACCAGATCCGGCGCGCCCTGGCCGGGGTGCCCTTGAACACCCCCTCGGGGTGGGAGATCAGCCTGTCAAACAGTGCCCAGTCAAGTGGCTCACCGGCCGCAATCCCGCACAGGGCCTGCAATTCAGCCCAGCGGTGGATCTGCGCCGGTTCGGCATTGGCTCCCACCATGGCGCCGCCCAGCAGGGCGATCACCCAGTCACTCTGGTGTGGAATGCAAGGTTCGTGCAAAGCGGGCACTTTCAATAACTTGTGATGGGCGCCATCCGCTTCGACCAAGATGAGATCGAAGCGCTGCTGCCCCTTGATGAGATCAATCTGCTGGGGTGTGGGGCCCGCCACCTTTCCGGTGCGCTCGTCGAGATGGCTGAACAGGGCAACCAGCGCCGGGCCATCCGGTAGCGCCTGACAGCGGGTAAGTTGACGAACGGGATCCGTCTCGATAATCAATTCCCGATAGTGTGACGGGGCAGGCAGAAACATCCGGGTGGTGGTGGTAATTAGCACCCTTTTACCCTGTTGATAAAAATATTCCGCCAGCCAGAACAGGGTGCTGGTTTTTCCACCGGCCCCGCAGAGACTAATTAAGGTAGTATGGCTATCAATATTTTGGGTGAGCGAGTTTAATAGCGGATCTATATCTGGAAATGCGACAGCAACAGCGTGTGGGTGCGACATAATGACGACCAAAATAAATATAGAAGGGAGTGGAAAACAACGTTGCCAGGAACAAGTGCAGTGTGACTGTATAATAACGGCGGCGGGTTTATCTTCCCGAATGGGTACATGGAAAATGATGCTACCTTATTGCCAGGGGACAATGCTTGATGCAAGTCTCAAAAATGCCCTGGCCTTTTGTCAGCGGGTTATTCTGGTGGTGGGCCATCGTGGCGAGGAGCTTGAAGCGCGCTACGGATCACGGCCGGATATTGTTGTCGTCCACAATCCCGACTATCGGCAGGGACTGGGCAGCTCCATCCGCTGCGCCCTGGCGGCCAGTGACGCTGACTACCTCTTTATCAGCCACGGGGATCTCCCCTGTATCCCGCGCGATGTCTATCAACAGCTCTGGCAGGCACAGGGCTGTGAGACACTCTTTCCCACCTGGCTGGGGGAGGCTGGCCATCCGGTGTTGCTGCCAAAATCCCTTGCCCGCGAGTTGGCAGCGGCCCCGGTGCAGTCGTCGGTACGGCGCTGGTTGCAAGGGCATCCCCACCGTATGGTGCCGGTCGATAGTCCCGCCATCCTGTTTGATGTGGATACCCCGGAGCGCTATCAGGCGCTGCTGGGCGGTGCGCTGGAAATGGAGATCGAGCGCGCGAAATAACCCTGTTTTAAAAAGATAACGGGGAGATAAATGGCGTATCAAAGTGATATTTCTCGCACTTGATCTGATAGGGCGAGTTCTTTTTAATCAGCTCATCAAGTAAATTTCAGAGTGATTGATAACTACTCGCAATACCCATAATGGTGGCATCGTAAATTCTCTCCATTAATTGGAGCTGTCTCACGCTTTCACCCTAAAAAATAGTTTTGTGGCTGGTGTGGCCTGATAGTTGCTCCTCTCCTTGCCAAGGGGTAATGCCCGTGCGGGATACCCCATTTATTCATGCTGCCAATGGGCAGAACAGCTGCAAGGAGATTGCCATGGGCGATATTATGCGACCCGTTCCGTTCAAGAACCTTCTGACCCGTATTTTCGCGGAATATAAAGAGAGTCAGAGTATTTTCGGTATTCCCGCCGCGCAATTCTATCGCAAGCAGGACGAGCGCAAGATCAAGGTGTTCGGTGAAACCTGCGAAACCCCCATCGGTCCGGCGGCTGGCCCCCATACCCAGCTGGCCCAGAACATCGTCACCTCCTGGCTGACTGGCGGGCGCTTTATCGAGCTCAAGACGGTGCAGATCCTGGACCGTCTCGAACTGGAAAAGCCCTGCATCGATGCCGAAGACGAGTGCTTCAACACCGAGTGGTCTACCGAGTTCACCCTGCCCAAGGCGTTTGACGAGTATCTGAAAGCCTGGTTTGCCCTCTACCTGCTGGAAGAGGTGTTCGATCCCCGTCTCGACGGAGAGGCCAAGTCATTCATCTTCAACATGAGCGTGGGTTACAACCTCGATGGCATCAAACAGCCACCGATGCAGCAGTTCATCCACAGCCTGATGGATGCAAGCCAAAGTCCGAAATTTGCCGAGTACCAGCAGGTGGTACGCGAGCTGGTGGCCGACGAGCAGTTTATCGCCGAGCTGGGACTGGGGGCGCGGCGCGATCGCCTGCAGCAGTTGGTGGATCGCATCCCGGCCAATCTGGTGCACGGTGTCACCCTCTCCACCATGCACGGCTGCCCGCCGAACGAGATTGAGGCCATCTGCCGCTATATGCTGGAAGAGAAGGGGCTCAACACCTTCGTCAAACTCAACCCGACCCTGCTGGGCTACCTACGGGTGCGCGAGATCCTCGATACCTGTGGCTTTGATTACATTGGTCTGAGCGAAGAGTCGTTCGATCACGACCTCAAGCAGGATCAGGCCAAGGCGATGCTGACCCGTCTGATGGCGCTGGGGGCCGAGAAGGGGCTCACCTTCGGGGTGAAACTCACCAACACCCTGGGCACCATCAACCGCAAGGGGGCACTGCCGGGGGATGAGATGTATATGTCCGGCCGTGCGCTGTTCCCGCTCTCCATCAACGTGGCGGCCGTGCTGTCCCGCGCCTTCGAGGGCAAACTGCCCATCTCCTACTCGGGCGGTGCCAGCAAGTTCAACATAGCCGAGATCTTCGAGACCGGTATCCGTCCCATCACCATGGCCACCGACCTGCTGAAACCGGGCGGCTACCTGCGCCAGATCGAGTGCCTCAAAGAGATCGACGCTTCCAATAGTTGGGGCATGAGTCAGGTGGATGTGGCCAAGCTGGAGGCGCTGGCCGCCAAGGCGCTCACCATGGATTACACCCAGAAGGAGTGGAAGTCCGAGGATCGTATCGAAGTGGGGGGCGGCCTGCCGCTGACTGACTGCTACGTGGCGCCCTGCGTCACCGCCTGCGCCGTGCATCAGGATATCCCCGAGTACATTCGCCTGATGGGCGAGGGGGAATACGTTGCTGCGCTAGAGCTTATTTATCAGCGCAACGCCTTGCCCGCCATCACCGGTCATATCTGCGATCACCAGTGCCAGTACAACTGCACCCGTCTCGATTACGACAGCCCGCTCAATATCCGCGAGCTGAAAAAAGTAGCGCTGGAGCGCGGCTGGGAAGGGTACAAGGCGCGCTGGCACAAACCGGCCGGCAGCGGTGACAAGCACCCGGTTGCGGTTATTGGGGCAGGCCCGGCTGGTCTCTCCGCCGGTTACTTCCTGGCCCGTGCCGGTCATCCGGTCACCGTGTTCGAGCGTGAAGCGGATGCCGGTGGCGTGGTCAAACACATCATCCCCGAGTTCCGCATTCCGGCTGAGCTTATCCAGCACGACATCGACTTTGTTGCCGCCCACGGGGTCAAGTTCGAGTTTGGCTGCGATCCGGCACTCACCGTCGACAAGCTGCACGCCCAGGGCTTTAGCTATGTCTTCGTCGGCATTGGCGCCGACAAGAACGGTGGCATGCGCCTTGAGGGGGGACACGAGCGGATTTACAAATCCTTCCACTTCCTGCGCAGCTTCAATCAGGGCAAACCGCTGCCGCTCGGCCGCCATGTGGCGGTGATCGGCGCCGGCAACACCGCCATGGACTGCGCCCGCGCCGCCCTCAAGGTGCCGGGAGTGAGCGATGTGACCGTGATCTACCGCCGCAGTGAGAAAGAGATGCCCGCCTATCGCGAGGAGTATCTGGAAGCGGTGGAGGATGGGGTACGTTTCTGCTTCCTTACCAACCCGGAGCGCTTTGACAAAGATGGCAAGCTTGTCGTGCGGATGATGGCGCTGGGGGATCCTGACGAGCAGGGCCGCCGCCGTCCGGTGCCCACCGAGCAGACCGAAGTGATGCAGATGGATGCGCTGATCACCGCCATCGGCGAGCAGCCTGATTGCGACGTATTGAAAGCGATGGGCATTCCCCTTGGCAGCGATGGCTGGCCCGAGGTGGATAGCCAGACTGGCGAAACCAGCCGTCGCAACGTCTTCCTGATCGGTGACGTGCAGAGCGGTCCGTCCTCCATCGTCGGTGCTATCGGCGGTGCCCGCCGCGCCGCGGATCTAGTGCTCTCTCGCGAGCATATCGCTGGCAGTCAGGTCGAGGTCTCAATCCAACCATCGGGCAAGGACGAGATCTACCGTCGCAAGGGGAGCATCGCCGTCACCCTGGTTGACAAGAGCGAGCGTGATGCCTTCGTGGCGCAAGAGGCGCACCGTTGCCTCGAGTGCAACTACCTCTGCAGCAAGTGCGTGGATGTCTGCCCCAACCGGGCCAACGTCGCCATCGCGGTGCCGGGCTTCAAAGACCAGTTCCAGACCCTGCACCTGGATGCCTACTGCAACGAATGTGGCAACTGCGCCCAGTTCTGCCCGTGGCAGGGCAAGCCCTATCAGGACAAGGTCACCATCTTCAGCCTGCCCGAGGACTTCGACAACAGCCGCAACCCCGGTTTCTATCTGGCTGACGGTGGTGAACTGCGGGTGCGTCAGGATGGCGAGACCTATCGCCTGACCATAGACGCCCAAAGCCGGATCAAGGATGCGCCAGCAGCCCTTGGCGACATGTGCCGGATCATCAGCCATGTCCATGCTCATCACCACTACCTGCTGGGGGCCGTCGAGGCCTGAGCGAACCACGAATAAGCGAAGGAGCAAACCATGTTTATTCTGAAGAACGTCACCGCTGTCCAGCTGGAGCCGACCCGGGTGCTGGAAGGGGTGGATATCGCCATCGAAGGATCGCTTATCAAAGCGGTGGGGCCCAATCTGCGGGCCCTCTACCCGGAGGCCAACTATCGGGAGATGGGGGGCAAGCTGGTGATGCCGGGCATCGTCTGTGCCCACAACCACTTCTACTCCGGCCTGTCGCGGGGGATCATGGCCAATATCGCCCCTTGCCCGGACTTTATCTCCACCCTGAAAAACCTCTGGTGGCGGCTCGATCGGGCGCTCGATGAAGAGTCCCTCTACTACAGCGGCCTCATCTGCTCGCTGGAAGCGATCAAGAGCGGTTGTAGTGCGGTGATCGACCACCACGCTTCGCCCAACTTCATCAAGGGCTCCCTGAATGTGCTGCGCAAAGGGTTTATGGAGGCGGGCCTGCGCGGCATGACCTGCTTCGAGACCACGGATCGCAACGGCGGCCTCGCCGAACTGCAGGCCGGGGTGGAGGAGAACATCCTGTTCGCCCAACAGATCGATGCGGCCAAAGCCAAGGGGAGCGAACCCTATCTGGTGGAAGCCCATATCGGCGCTCACGCCCCCTTCACCGTACCCGACGAGGGGCTGGCCATGCTGCGCGAAGCGGTGCAGGTCACCGGTCGCGGGCTGCATATCCATGTGGCGGAAGACCGTTACGACATGGCCCACGGCCACCACCACTATGGCAAGGAGCCCATCGCCCGGCTGGACGAGTTTGGCCTTATCGACAGCAAGACTCTGATCGCCCACGGCATCTACCTGAGCCCGGCTGACATCGAGCTGATCAACAGCCGCGATGCCTTCCTGGTACATAACGCCCGCTCCAACATGAACAACCACGTGGGCTACAACATGCACCTGCCGGAGTATCGCAATCTGGCGCTCGGCACCGATGGCATCGGCTCCGACATGCTCGAAGAGCTCAAGTTCGCCTACTTCAAGCACAAGGATGCTGGTGGCGCCCTGTGGCCAGACAGCTTTGCCCGTTTCCTGTGGAACGGCAATACCCTGCTGGAGCGCAACTTCGGCGCCAAATTTGGCCGCCTGGAGCCCGGCTACAAGGCCGACCTCACCATTTGCGACTACGACGCACCGACCCCGCTGGCGCCGCGCAACCTCGGCGGCCATCTCGCCTTCGGCATGGGATCTGCCTGCGTCAACAGCGTGATGGTGGAGGGGCGCATGGTCTATCAGGACCGCGAGTTCCCGTTCGATGTCGCGCCCCTTTATGAGCAGGCCAGCAAGGTGGCGAGCCGCCTGTGGCAACGGATGGATCAGCTGGCCTAAGGCCACCTTCCACAGTTTTGGACCGGATTGCCCGCCCTGTGGATCTCCCCCGGCGGCGGGCAGCAAGAGTAAGGACGACACATGATTGAGCAATTCTTCCGACCCGAGCAACTGGGTCAGGCTTTGGAACTCAAGGCCAGTTTCGGCAACGACGCCGTCTACATGGGAGGCGGCAGCAAGCTTAACGCCGCTCCGACTCGCACCGACAAGAAGGTCGCTATCTCACTGGACAAGCTGGGACTGAACCAGATTGAGCAGCAGCACGGCCAGCTCCATATCGGCGCCACCGTCACCCTGCAGACCCTGAAAGATGATCCCCGTACCCCGGCAGCCCTGTGCGAGGCGCTGGGGTTTGTCTACTCCCGCCATCTGCGCAATCAGGCCACCCTCGGCGGCGAACTTGCCTGCCAGCAGCAGGATTCCCCTTTGCTGCCGGTGTTGCTGGTGCTCGAAGCCGTGGTCGTGCTGGAGAACAACCTGCTGCAACCTATCGACGCCTATCTGGCGGGCCAGCGCAATGTCCTGGTGCTGGGCGTTGTGCTGCCGGAGCCTGAATTGCGCTGCGCCACTCGCCGCATCAGCCGCAATGCCGATGGCTTGGCGGTGATGACCGCCGCCGTGGCCCTCGACAGCATTGGCGAGATGCGGGTGGCCGTCGCTGGCGTCACCCCGCAGCCGATGCGCCTGCGGGATCTGGAGCGCCGCGAACTGCACGATGCCGCGCTGGAAGCCGCCGTGAGCGAGCTGATTGCGCCCCGTGAGGATTTGGCGGGCAGCATAAGTTACAAGCGGTATATCACCGGCGTGGTAGTGGCGGATCTGCTGGTGTATTGCCAGCAGCAGGAGGTACAAGCATGATGGAACTCAACTTTACCCTGAACGGTGCCTTGCGCACCGTCATCTGCAAGGCCGGTGACAATGCCCAACGGGTGCTGTTCAACCAGTGCCGGATGCACTCGGTGCGCAACAGTGACGACGGCTTCGGTTTTGCCGGCTCCGACGCCATTCTCTTCAACGGCAAGGTGATCAACGCTTCCCTGCTGATCGCCGCCCAGCTGGATGGATCAGAGGTGCGCACCGCCGAGTCACTGGGTAGCTGGAACCAGCTAAGTCTGGTGCAGCAGGCAATGGTGGATGTGGGCGTGGTGCAGTCCGGCTACAACGATCCCGCTGCGGCGCTCATCGTCACCGACCTGCTTGATCGCCACCCCGAACCCACCCGTGATCAAATCGACGATGCCCTCTCGGGCCTCTTTCACCGGGATGGCGGTTACCAGCAGTTCTATCAGGCCATCGAGCTCGCTTGCTCACGGATGAAGGATCCCGATTACCTGTGCCAGATCGCCCCGGAGTTTCGCGACGATCTGCGCCATATCGGCAAGAGCTGTCCGAAAGTGGACGCCGCCAAGATGGTGCAGGCCAAACCCTGCTACGTGGAGGATCGGGTCACCGAGGATGCGCTGGTCATCAAGATGCTGCGAAGCCCCCATCCCCATGCAGTGATCACCAAACTCGACGTGAGCCGCGCCGAAGCCATGCCGGGGGTGGTGCATGTCATTACCCACCTCAACTGCCCCGATATCTACTACACCCCGGGTGGCCAGAGTGCCCCCGAGCCGTCACCGCTGGATCGCCGCATGTTTGGTCGCAAGCTGCGTCACGTAGGTGATCGGGTGGCCGCCGTGGTGGCCGAGAGCGAAGCCATCGCATTGGCCGCGCTCAAGCTCATCGAGGTCGAGTATCAGGTTCTGCCGGCGGTCATGAACATTGACGAGGCGATGGCCCCGAATGCACCGCTGGTGCACGACGAGCCCATCGTCTACATGGCCGGGGCACCGGCGGATCTGGAGCAGCAAAACGCCTGCTCGGTGCGTCGCGGTGACGAGCACATGATCATCAACTTCCCCATCGGCTCCCGCCCGCACGAGAATCTGGCCGCCAGCGTCCATGGTCAGATCGGCGATGTGGCCAAAGGCTTTGCCGAGGCGGACGAGATTGTCGAGCGCACCTACGAATCGACCCAGGCCCAGCAGTGCCCGACCGAGCCGCATATCTGCTTCACCTACATGGATGGGGATCGTCTGGTCATTCACGCCTCTACTCAGGTGCCGTGGCACGTGCGCCGTCAGGTGGCGCGTATCGTCGGCATGAAGCAACATCAGGTGCACGTGATCAAGGAGCGGGTAGGAGGCGGTTTTGGCTCCAAGCAGGATATCCTGCTGGAAGAGGTGTGCGCCTGGGCGACCAGGGTCACCGGCCGTCCCGTCACCTTCCGCTACACCCGTGAAGAGGAGTTCATCAGCAACACCTCCCGCCACGTGGCCAAGGTGAAGGTGAAAGTGGGGGCCAAGAAAGATGGCACCATCACCGCCATCGATATGGATTTTCGTGCCAACACAGGCCCTTACGGCAACCACTCCCTGACGGTGCCGAGCAACGGCCCGGCGCTCTCCCTGCCGCTCTATCCGTGCGACAACGTGCGCTTTACCGTCAACACCTACTACAGCAACATCTGCCCGACCGGGGCCTATCAGGGCTACGGCGCGCCCAAGGGTAACTTCGCGCTGACCATGGCCATTGCCGAGCTTGCCGAGAAACTGGGGATCGATCAGCTCGACATGGTGGAGCACAACCGGGTGCACGAAGGAGACATCCTCAAGGTGCTGGGGGCCATCGGCGAGGGCAAGATGCCTACCTCTGTGCCCCACGCCGCCAGCTGCGCCCTAGAGCCCATCCTCAAACAGGGTCGCGAACTGATTGCTTGGGATAGCCCCAAACCCGCTGACGGGGATTGGCGCATCGGCCGTGGCGTCGCCATCATCATGCAAAAATCGGGGATCCCGGATATCGATCAGGCCAACTGCATGGTCAAGCTGGAATCTGACGGCACCTTTATCGTCCACTCCGGTGGCGCCGATATCGGCACCGGCCTCGATACCGTGGTGGCCAAGCTGACCGCCGAGGTGCTCGGTTGCCCGCTCAGCGATGTGCATGTGATCTCTGGCGACACCGACCACGCCCTGTTCGACAAGGGAGCCTACGCCTCGTCAGGCACCTGCTTCTCCGGCAACGCGGCCAAGATGGCGGCCGAGAACCTCAAGGCGAAGATCCTGTTCCATGGCGCCGCCATGCTGGGCGAGCCGGTGGAGGATGTGGAGCTGGTTCACCCGGGTATCGTGCACGGCAAGCAGGGGGAGGTGAGCCTCGCCAAGCTGGCCCACAAGGCCGAGACAGGTACCGGCTTCGGCATTCTGGTGGGCACCGCCAGCTACATCACTTCGGAGCTTGCCTTCCCGTATGGGGCCAACTTCGCCGAGGTGGCGGTCAACGTCAGAACCGGCGAGATCCGTCTCGACAAGTTCTACGCCCTGCTCGACTGCGGTACCCCCATCAACCCGGAGCTGGCCCTCGGCCAGATCTACGGGGCGACCATGCGGGCCATCGGCCACACCATGAGCGAGGAGATGCTACGACAGCAAGGGCATCCCGCTCACCCGGGATCTGAAGAGCTATGGCGCGCCCAAGATTGGCGACATTCCGCGCGATTTTCGGGCCTTCCTGGTACCGAGTGACGACAAGGTCGGCCCTTACGGCGCCAAGTCCATCTCGGAGATCGGGGTGAACGGTGCGGCGCCCGCCATCGCCACCGCCATCCACGACGCCTGCGGTGTCTGGCTGCGCAAGTGGCACTTCACGCCGGAGCAGATCCTGCGCGAGCTGGGCAAGCTGGAGCAAAAAGTGTCGGCATAACAAAAGAAAAGGTGAGGGACGGGCGCCAGCTCGCCCCCAGCGCCTGACGGCGGAATGAGTACTCCGCCTACATTCTGTGTGATGGGACAAACACGATGTCTAAAACAACACGCAAGCACTCGGATCTCATTTACGAGCTGGAAGACAACCCCCCGTTTTATCAAACTCTGATGGGCGCAGTGACCCATCTGCTAGCGATTTTTGTCCCCATGGTGACCCCGGCGCTGATCGTCGGCGGCGCCCTGGGCCTCTCCACCGAGATCACCGCCTATCTGGTTTCCATGGCGATGATCGCCTCCGGTATCGGGACCTGGTTGCAGGTGAACCGTTATGGCCCCATCGGTTCGGGGCTGCTCTCCATCCAGTCGGTCAACTTCTCCTTCGTGACCGTGATGATCGCCCTCGGCGGCGCCATGAAAAAAGATGGCATCCATGAGGAGCTGATCGTCTCGACCCTGCTCGGGGTCTCCTTTGTCGGTGCCTTTCTGGTGATGGGCTCTTCCTTTGTGCTGCCCTACCTCAAGCGGGTGATCACCCCGACCGTGAGCGGGGTAGTGGTACTGATGATTGGCCTGAGCCTTATCAAGGTGGGGATCATCGACTTTGGCGGCGGCTTCTCTGCCATGAGCAGCGGCACCTTTGGCAAATACGAGCACATCGGGCTGGGGCTTTTGGTTCTCTGCGTCATCGTCGCCTTCAACTGCAGCCGAAGCCCGCTGCTGCGGATGAGCGGGATTGCCATCGGTCTGATGGTGGGCTATGCGGTGGCCCTGATGCTTGGCATGGTGGATTTCTCCGCCCTTGAGAACCTGCCGCTTATTACGGTGCCTATCCCGTTCAAGTACGGTTTCTCCTTCGACTTTCACGCCTTTATGTTGGCGGGCACCATCTATCTGTTGAGCGTGCTGGAGGCGGTGGGGGACATCACCGCCATCGCCATGGTCTCTCACCGGGATATTCAGGGGCCTGAATTTCAAAAGCGGCTCTCCGGCGGCGTGTTGGCTGACGGTCTGGTATCGGTGATCGCTTCGGCCCTCGGCTCTTTGCCACTCACCACCTTTGCCCAGAACAACGGCGTCATCCAGATGACCGGGGTGGCCTCACGCCATGTGGGCAAGTTTATCGCCGTCATTCTGGTGCTGCTGGGGCTCTTCCCGGTGGTGGGGCGCTTCTTTACCACCATACCGTCACCTGTGATGGGGGGCGCCATGGTCATCATGTTCTCCATGATCGCCATCGCTGGTGGTCGCATCATCATCAGCCACGGCTTCGATCGGCGGGAGACCCTGATTGTCGCCACCTCTCTGGGCCTTGGGCTCGGGGTCTCCTATGACCCGAACGTCTTCAAGGTGCTGCCGGCGGGTATCTACATGCTGGTGGAGAACCCCATCTGTGCCGGTGGTATCACCGCCATCATCATGAATCTGGTGTTGCCACAGAGCCGCAAACGCAAGGCGGCCGTCAGGGATGCCGAGGCGGTGGAGGTGATCCAGCTGAGCGACAAGCCGGATGTGATCTTTACCGCCCGCAGCGCGGGCCAGCCATCGGCCAGCAAGGGTGAGGGGTCACCAGATCCAGTGCCCGGGCAAGCGGTGGCGCCACAAGTGGAACGGATCTGACGGTTAAACCGGCAAAAAACGTCAATAGAACAAGAAAAACAGGGAAACGGTTATGAAAAACGACAACTCTGTCAAAGCGGTACGTGGCAGCTTCTTCGATATCACCCGGGTGGTGGATCAGCCCGAGGAGATTGAGCCCAACGCCCGCCTTATCGAGGATGGTCTGCTGATCATTCGCAACGGCTGCATCGACTGGTTCGGTGAGTGGCAGGAGGGGAAGGATCGCATTCCGGCCGAGGTACGGGTGCGGGATTATCGCGGCAAGATGATAGTGCCTGGTTTTGTCGATACCCACATTCACTATCCCCAAAGTGAAATGGTGGGGGCCTATGGCGAGCAGCTGCTGGAGTGGCTCAACCGCCACACCTTCCCGGCCGAGCGGCGCTACAACGATCTCGAATATGCCCGCGAGATGTCCACCTTCTTTATCAAGCAGCTGCTGCGAAACGGCACCACCACGGCGCTGGTGTTCGGCACCGTTCACCCCGAGTCGGTGGATGCCCTGTTCGAGGCGGCCAGCCGCATCAATATGCGGATGATCGCCGGCAAGGTGATGATGGATCGCAATGCCCCCGATTATCTGCTCGATACCGCCGAGAGCAGTTATGTGCAGAGCAAGCAGCTTATCGAGCGCTGGCACGGCAACGGTCGCCTGCTCTATGCCATCACACCACGATTTGCACCCACCTCGACACCCGAGCAGCTGGCGATGGCGCGGCGACTGCGCGAAGAGTTTCCCACCACCTATCTGCACACCCATCTGTGCGAGAACAAGGACGAGATCGCCTGGGTCAAATCCCTCTTCCCGGCGCACAAGGGTTATCTCGATGTCTATCACCAGCACGGCCTCACCGGCCACAACTGTGTGTTTGCCCACTGCGTCCATCTGGAAGAGCAGGAGTGGGATTGCCTGAAGGAGACTGGCTCCACCATCGCGTTTTGTCCCACCTCGAATCTTTATCTCGGCAGTGGTCTCTTCAAGCTGCACAAGTCGTGGCGCAAGCAGGTGAAGGTGGGGATGGGCACCGACATTGGCGCGGGCACCACCTTCAACATGCTGCAGACCCTCAACGAGGCCTACAAGGTGATGCAGTTGCAGGGCGAGCGTCTTTCTGCCTATCAGGCCTTCTATCTGGCGACCCTGGGCGGCGCCCATTCGCTGGGGCTGGATGAGAAGATCGGCAGCTTTGCGGTGGGCAAGGAGGCGGATTTCGTGGTGCTCGACCCGGTCGCCACCCCGCTGCAGCAGTTGCGTTATGACAACTCCACCACCCTGCGGGACAAGCTCTTTGTGCTGCTGACCCTGGGGGATGACAGATCCATCTACCGCACCTATGTGGATGGTCAGCTGGTGCATGAACGGGGGTAGAGGTTGGAGTGGGCTGCCGCGGCGCAGCCCCAACGAATACGGTGGCTGGCGTGCCCCATAGGGGCGCCAGTCTTGCCGCACCACAGGGGATCTCCCCGCATAGAACGTGAAATGGCCCGGTTTTTTGACCAGCAAGGCAAACGTTTGAGTCAAGGCTGCCTGCCCTGGTCTGTCTGTAGCATCCTCTGCCTCCATCGCCTGTTTCTCATCAGACTGGCGCGAGGCAGACCCGCAGATCCTGTCGCCATTTCGTCATGGAACATTCAGGCGCGTGTGAAGGAGTTGGGTATGACCCAAGCAAACAGCAGGACAAACAGCGTGGAACAGCTGGCCAATGATGACGCCAGCCAGAGCGCAGCAAAGCAACAGCCGCTCACGGCTCTTGATCGCTACTTTATGATCAGCGAGCGGGGCAGCAACGTCAGACAGGAGGTGCTGGCGGGCCTCACCACCTTCCTTGCCATGGTCTACTCGGTGATCGTGGTGCCGAGCATGCTCGGCAAGGCGGGCTTTCCCCCCGGCGCAGTGTTTGTCGCCACCTGTCTGGTGGCGGGGTTCGGTTCGCTCTTGATGGGGCTCTGGGCCAAGCTGCCGATGGCCATCGGCTGCGCTATTTCCCTCACGGCGTTTACTGCCTTCAGTCTGGTGCTGGGACAGCAGATCCCCATTCCGGTGGCGCTGGGGGCCGTCTTCCTGATGGGGGTACTGTTTACCGCCATCTCGGTGACCGGGGTGCGTAGCTGGATCCTCGACAACCTGCCGATGGGAATTGCCCACGGTACCGGCATCGGGATTGGTCTCTTCTTGCTGCTTATCGCCGCCAACGGGGTGGGGCTGGTGATCAAGAACCCGCTGGAGGGCCTGCCGGTGGCGCTGGGGGCCTTCACCTCCATGCCGGTCATCATGTCCCTGATCGGCCTTGCGGTGATCTTCGGGCTGGAGAAGCTGAGAGTACCGGGGGGGATCCTGCTGGTGATTATCGCCATCTCCATCTTCGGCTTGATTTTCGATCCGGCGGTGAAGTATCAGGGACTGTTCGCCCTGCCGAGCCTGTCGGACGGGCAGGGTCAGTCCCTCATCTTCAGTCTGGATGTCATGGGAGCCCTCTCGCCGCTGGTGTTGCCCAGCGTACTGGCACTGGTGATGACGGCGGTATTCGATGCCACCGGCACCATTCGCGCCGTGGCGGGGCAGGCCAATCTGCTGGATAAGGATGGCCACATCATCAACAGCGGCAAGGCGCTCAGTGCCGACTCGGTCAGCAGCATCTTCTCCAGTCTGGTGGGGGCGGCCCCCGCGGCCGTCTATATCGAATCGGCCGCGGGCACGGCTGCGGGGGGCAAAACCGGCCTGACCGCGACCGTGGTTGGCGGCCTGTTCCTGCTGATGCTGTTCCTCTCGCCGCTCTCCTATCTGGTGCCCGCCTATGCCACGGCGCCGGCACTGATGTATGTAGGGCTCTTGATGCTGAGCAACGTCACCAAGCTCGATTTCAACGATTCGGTCGGCGCCATGTCTGGGTTGGTGTGCGCGGTCTTTATCGTGCTCACCTGCAATATCGTCACCGGTATCATGCTGGGCTTCAGCTCGCTGGTGATCGGCCGCATCTGCTCGAAGGAGTGGCACAAGCTCAACGTCGGCACTGTGGTCATCGCCCTGGCTCTGGTGCTCTTTTATGCTGGGGGGTGGGCTATTTAGGGATAACCCGCCCGTTTGGGGTCGCACTGGCGGCCCCATTTTTATGCCTGTTATTTTTAGCCCGCCCATGCAGGCATTATGCCTAGGCTGTCTCCGCAGTTGGGGGGGCATCGCGATACCATTTTGATAAATCCCCCTACCAGATTGATAGGCTCCCACCCTTGCTCTCCTCGCTCTGCCGCTTTTTTCACCGTTGATGTGCCCCGTTTGCTCAGGGGCTGCCCTTGGCTTGTCGCTGCGAGCCAACAAAAGCGGGCTAGATGGGATCCCCTTCACACTTCTCCCCATTTTCCTGACGATGGCGGGAAACAGGCGCATATCTTGCTGTTTTTTATGCCGGTTCCAGATTTTTCCATTCGAAAAAGGACTTGCATATGTCCATAGGATTACCGCTCAAGCGGGTGGATGCCGAGGCCAAGGTGACCGGCAGCGCCCGCTATACCGATGACAACATCATGCTCGGGATGCGCCACGCTAAGTACGTGCGAAGCAATATTGCCCATGGCAAGGTGCTTGCCATCGATGCGACTGAGGCGCTGGCCCTGCACGGGGTTGAAGCCGTGTTTACCCATGAAGATGTCCCTACCACCTGTTTTCGCACCGCCGGTCACGCTTGGTCCCTCGATGAGGCGAAACGGGATGTGAAAGACCGCCGCCTGCTCACCGACCATGTACGCCACTTTGGCGATGGGGTCGCCATCGTGGTGGCCCGCGATCCGCTGGTGGCCGAGAAGGCTGCCGCGCTGGTCAAGGTGACTTACGAGCCGCTGCCGGTGATGACGGATGCCGAAAGTGCGCTGGCCGAGGGTGCCTATCCCATTCACCCGAGCGGCAATCTGCTACGCCAAAGCCAGCTTCGCGCCAATGACCCGGAGCAGGCCATTGCGGCGGCAGATCTGCAGTTTCAGGCGCACTACCGGACGCCTGTGGTGCAGCACTGCCATCTGGAGACGGTGACCTGCTACGCCTACATGGATCAACCGGACCACATCATCGTCGTCAGCAGCACCCAGATCCCCCAGATAGTGCGCAGCCGGGTGGCCAAATCCCTCGGTCTGCCCTGGTCGAGCGTGCGGGTGATCAAGCCCTATATGGGCGGCGGTTTTGGCAACAAGCAGGATGTGCTGGAAGAGCCGATGGCGGCGTTTTTGAGCTACAAGCTCGGCGGCGTGCCGGTCAAGGTGACCTTGAGCCGGGAGGAGTGCTTCTTTGCCTCCCGCACCCGCCACGGCTTTGCCATCGATGGCAAGATGGGCCTCAACCGCGATGGCATCCTCAAGGGCTATCAGCTCGATGTGCTCTCCAACACCGGCGGCTATGCCTCTCACGGCCACTCCATCGCCAGCGCCGGTGGCAACAAGATCAGCTACCTCTATCCGCGCAGCGCCTTCGGTTATGACGCCAAGACCTTCTACAGCAACCTGCCCACCGCCGGTGCCATGCGCGGTTACGGCGCGCCGCAGGCGATTTTTGCCCTCGAGTGCATGCTGGATGACGCCTGCGCCGAGTTGGGACTGGATCCGCTCGATGTGCGGATCGCCAACGTGGCGCGCGAAGGCGACGTCAATCAGGTCAACCAGAAGACCATCTACAGCGCCGGGCTGCCGGACTGCCTGCTGCGTGGACGCGAGATGTTCGAGTGGGATCGGCTCAAGGCCGAGTGCTTGGGGCAGGATCCTGCCAGCCGGGTGCGGCGCGGCATCGGGGTAGCCTGTTTCAGCTACGGCTCCAACACCTATCCGGTGGGGGTCGAAATTGCTGGCGCCCGCATGCTGCTCAATCAGGATGGCACCGTCAATCTGCAGATCGGCGCCACCGAGATAGGGCAGGGATCGGATACCGTCTTTGCCCAGATGGCGGCCCAGACGTTGGGCATTCCGTTTGAGCAGATCCGGGTCATTTCGACCCAGGATACCGACATTACTGCCTATGATCCGGGCTCGTTCGCCTCGCGTCAGAGTTATGTGGCGGCGCCCGCCATCCATCAGGCGGCGCTGCAGTTGCGGGCCCGTATCCTCTCGCTGGCGGCCCAGCTCTGCCATCAGGATGTGGGATCGCTGACCCTGATCGACGGCTACGTGGTGCTGGCGGGTGCGCCGGACAAGGTGCTGATCAGCGTCGCCGAGGTATCGGTCAACGCCTACTACCACCTCACCATCGGCGGCCAGATCACCTCGGAAGTCTCCCACAAGACCACCACCAACCCGCCGAGCTTTGGCTGCACCTTTGTCGATCTCAGCGTCGATATCGATCTCTGCAAGGTGACCATCAATCGCATCATCAACCTGCACGATGCGGGCAAGATCCTCAACCCGCAGCTGGCGGAAGGACAGGTGCATGGCGGCATGGGGATGGGGATCGGCTGGTCCCTGTTCGAGGAGATGATCATCGACGCCAAGACCGGCGTGGTGCGCAACCCCAACCTGCTCGACTACAAGTTCCCCACCATGCTGGATTTGCCAGAACTTGAATGCGACTTCGTGCAGACCTACGAGCCCCAGTCGGTCTATGGCCACAAATCCCTGGGTGAACCGCCCATCATCTCGCCGGGCCCCGCCATCCGTAACGCCATTCGCATGGCGACCGGGGTGGCCATCAACGAGTTGCCCATCACCCCCAAGACCCTGTTCCGGGAGTTTGTCGCCGCGGGTTTGATTGGCGAGGGAACAGGGGAGGAGCAACACCATGTTTGATATTGCCCGTTACTACAAGGCGCACAGCGTGGCCGAGGCCGTCGCCCTGCGTCAGGCGGACCCCGAGGCGCGCCTCTTGGCCGGTGGCACCGATGTGATGATCCAGCTCCATCACCTCAACACCGCCTATCGTCATATCGTCGATATTCACGACTTGCCCGAACTCAAAGGGGTGAGCGAGCTACCTGATGGGTCGATCCGTATCGGCTCAGGCACCACCTTTACCGAGATCATCGAAAACGAACTGGTGCAGCGCCGCCTGCCGATGCTGGCCGAAGCCGCTGCCACCATCGCCGGTCCGCAGATCCGCAACGTCGCCACCTATGGCGGCAATATCTGCAATGGTGCCACCAGTGCCGACTCGGCGGCGCCGACTGTCGCGCTGGAGGCTGAGCTGGAGATCGCCGGGCCCAATGGCACACGCCGCATCCCTATCGCCGGATTTCATACCGGCCCCGGCAAGGTGGCGCTGCAACCGGCGGAAATTCTGGTAGCGTTTCACTTTGCGCCGGATCCCCATCCCCATGTGGGCTCCCACTACTTCAAATACGCCATGCGCGATGCCATGGATATCGCCACCATCGGCTGCGCCGCCTACTGCCAGATTGAGGATGGTCACTTCAAGCGCTTGCGGCTGGCCTACGGGGTGGCGGCCCCGACACCGGTGCGTACCCCGCACACCGAAGCGGCGGCCGAGGGGCAACCCCTGACTCGGGCGACTCTGGCCGCCATTGCCGAGGCGGTAGTGGCCGATGTGGCGCCGCGCTCCTCCTGGCGGGCAGAAAAAGAGTTTCGCCTGCACCTTATCAAAACCCTGGCGCAGCGGGTGATCACCTGCGCCGTCGAACGTGCCGGAGGCAAGATCCTATGATGCAACCGCAAAGCTGTCCCGCAGTGGAGATCCAGTGCGAGATCAACGGCAAACCCTACTCCTACGCGGTGTCGCCCACCATGTCGCTGCTCCACTTTCTGCGTGGGCAGGGGCTTATCAGTGTGAAAGAGGGGTGCAGTGTCGGCGAGTGCGGCGCCTGTACCGTGCGGGTGGATGGCACCGTTATCGACAGCTGCCTCTATCTGGCGGTGTGGGCCGATGGCAAATCCATTCGCACCGTGGAGGGGGAGCGCAATGGCAATGAGCTCTCCGACGTGCAGCAGGCCTTTATCGACGAGGGGGCGGTGCAGTGCGGTTTTTGCACCCCGGGCCTCGTGATGGCGAGCGCCGCCTTGCTCGACAAGACCGAACGCCGTCCGCTGACCGATGCGGAGATCCGCCGCGGCCTTTCAGGCAACCTCTGCCGCTGTACCGGTTATCAGAACGTGGTGCGGGCGGTGAAGAAGTGCTGCAAGGAGTGATAGTTCGGGTGCCGTGACCGTGAGTGGTGCGCGCCGTTGTGTGAAAAAAGAAAATCAAGCCGCCCCAAACACAAAGGCCCGCCTCGAAAGAGGCGGGCCTGCTGCTGACTGGTGCCAGGAGACATCACACTTTTGGCTGGTCGATCACCAATTTTCCCTCCTTGACCGGAATGGTGGCGCCGGGGGCTTGCTTCATGCGGATCACCCCCTCCTGACCTGCCAGGCGATAGGTCACGTCATAACCGATGGTGTTGACGCTGCTATCCTGCACGGTTTTGCAGCGCTGCTCGGTGGTGGTGTAGGTATCACCCGCCTGCATATTGCCCTGCACCTGATTGCCAGCATAACCCCCCGCGACCGCTCCCGCAGCGGTGGCCACCTTCTTGCCGCTGCCACCACCAAAATGGTGGCCGACCACACCACCCAGCGCCGCGCCCACCACGGTGCCAAGGATCTTGTGTTCATCCTGTACCGGCTTGCGGTGGGTCACGGTGACGTTGCGACACTCCTGTCGGGGAGTCTTGATGGTCTCGGTGACCGGCTTGCTGGCGATCACCTCGGCAAAGGTGGGCTGGGGTGTAAAGAGGGAGCCGCTGGCCACCGCCGAGAGTGCCAGGGCCGAGGCGATGCCAATACCGATACCTGCCATCATGGATCTGTTCATCTTATGGTTCTCCTGCATACCCATCCGGGCTGTTCCAATCTGGCGCCATCTTGTCACAACCGGCTGGCCGGACAAGGCGAGGGGGATGGGCTTGCGACAGGCGCTGGCAAGGTCAAAAAACAGCCACCATGAAAAAGTGTCTGACTTTGGCGACAACGGACTAAAAGTGACCAGTTTCCGGCGCATGGCGGGCTTTGCCAGTGTGATAAGGAGCAATTCGAGTCGCAATTTGCAAGGCGGACGGCGAGCCGCAAGCCAGAGTGGCAAAGTGTTGACGGGGGCAGGTCAAGGGAGAGTTCTTGAACGGGCGCGCTGTTCGTTGAGATGGCCACGCAAGTGGTTGATAAATGGCTCCAGCCCCATCGGATGTTGGCCGATAAGAGATCACGGCAAGCATTTTGCTTTGATTGGGTGAAGCAAAGGGTGAACGGGTCGGCAGACAATCGCGTAAGACCTGATATGAAGATGTTCACCCGAGATCACCGGATCAACGAGGGGGAGATATGTCAATGTTACCCAGCTGGATCACCCCGGCCATCCAGGCCAACATCATCACGGCGCAGCAGGCCGAACGACTGCTCTCATCCCTCTACCGGCCCCTGGCCGAGCAGGGAGAGGAGCTTCCCACCGATATCGCCGACATCAGCCTTAAACTCTACTGCTTCCACCAGCAGGGGCGGGTTCGCCACTAAGGCTGAATAAAAACACCCCGCGCCAGGCACGGGGTGTTGTCACTCATGTATCACCGCGTCAGCAGGCCCATCAGGCCATCATTACTTGCGCTACCAGCATCAGGGCGCCAAATCCCAGCACAAAGCCCACCATGGGCAGCACGAACTTGACCCACTTGTTGAACTGAATGCCGAGCATCTGCAAAGTGACCAGCACCAGTCCGGTGGGGGCCAGGAACAGCATGGCGTATTGCCCCCAGTTGTAGGCCGACACCACGATATAGCGCGGGATCATCACGGTATCCGCCAGCGGCGCCATGATGGGCATGGAGAGCACCGCGAGCCCCGACGAGGAGGGCACCACCAACCCCAGCAGGGTGAACACCAGCATCTGCGCCACCGCGAACACGGCGCCGTGCATGCCGGAGACCAGATCGGAGGCGTAGGCCAGAATGGTGTCCGAGATCATCCCCTGATCCAGCACCAGATTGACCCCCCGCGCCAGCCCGATAATGAGCGAGACCGCCACCAGCTCCGACGCCCCTTGAGTAAAGGCCTCGACCGCCTCTTTCTCTTTGAGACCCGAGATAAAAATGATGATGATGGCGATGGTCAGGAAGGAGGCCGCCATCTGCGGAAACCACCAACCGGCCATGGAGACGCCCCACACCATCAGCGGAAAGGCGAGGATAAACAGGGTCAGAATGATCTTGCGGCGTAGGGTGAAGGGCACCCCTTCGTCCATGGCGCCCTCTTTGAGAAAACGGGCGCGAAAACTCTCTCTGTCCTCATAGGTGTAGGAGAAGGCCGGGTTGGCCTTGATCTTCTTGCAGTACCAGTAGAGATAACCGATCACCACCAGGGTGCCCACCAGACAGCCAATGGCGCGAAAGATCAGCCCCTCGGTAAAGGGAATGCCGGCGGCATTGGAGGCGATCACCACCGAGAAGGGATTGATGGTGGAGAAGGTGGTACCCATGGAGGCGGCGAGGAAGATGGCCCCTACGCAGACGATGGAGTCATAGCCGAGCGCCAGAAAGATGGGCACCAGTATGGGGTAGAAGGCGACCGCCTCTTCCTCCAGTCCGCAGGTGGTGCCTCCCAGCGCCATTACGAAGCAGACCAGCGCCACAAACAGGAACTCGTTGCCCCGGGTCTTGTGCGACAGCGCCACCAGCCCCGCACTGAATGCGCCTGTCTTGTTGATGACGCCGATCAGCCCCCCGAGCACCAGAATAAAGACGATGATATCCGCCCCCTCGATGGTGCCCTTGACCATGCTGACTGCCACGTCACCGAGCCCCTTGGGCGCTTGCTCCAGCCGTGCATAGGTGCCGGGAATGGCGATGGGCTTGCGGATGGTGCCGTTGGTAAATTGCTCCACCGCAATATTGATATTGAGTTTTGCCAGAGCATCCTGGGTTGCGGGAAGTCGGCTTATTTCCCCCTGTGGGCTATTGACCATCAGGCTTTCACTGGCCGGATTATAAGAGAGCTTGGCATAGGCGCCCGCCGGAATTATCCAGGTCAGCGCAATGGCCAGCAACATAATAAGAAACAGAATGGTAAATGCAGTAGGGAATTGTCTGCGTGGTGTGGTATTCGGCACGGCACTCATAAAATGCTCCTTGATAAAGCAGGTTTGGGCTCGGCGGAATATCGGGTCGATAGGGTTTCTGCGTCATACATCTAAGGTACGCAAACTCACTGTGGATTGCGTAGTGATTGGCGAGAAATCTGGCCTGATATTGAACATCCGGTAGATTGTTTCACGTTGTAACCGTAACCCGTGCACGGCAGGATGAACATGGCACCATGCTCGCTTTATGGGATAGCTCACAGAATTTATTTGTCATGGATCTAACAGCTGATATGAAATAAAAGTTATTATGCAATAACTATTTCAGCTTTCGTTTAATGTGGCTTGTCTTAAATAAATGCCATGAAAATAGTGCGTACTGAGATGAATGAAATGACATATAAAGCAGCTCTGACGGAATAATATTCCACTATCGTCATTTTTCGTTATTCGCCAAAAAAAGCCTGTGAAAAAAATGGCACGCTTTCCCGTAATGAAATATTTTTTGCAACGAAAACAGGGGCCCCTGTTGGCAGCAGGCTGTCCCTGTCTAAGACGTTTTGCTAATACCTGCCGCTGCAGGCTCACTGTTAGGCTGTCATCCCCATAAGAGACCAGTGACGGGCAGGATGCCCATGTCGCTTGCTGATCTCTGAATCATCCCGAAACTGCCCGTTTTGTGCCACTTGTGAGGAAGGAATCCGATGACAGTGCAGAACATCTATGAGCGTGACCTTGCCAAAACCGCCGCCAATTACGAGGCGCTGACCCCCATCAGCTTTCTGGGGCGGGCAGAGCGGGTCTACCCCGACTATCCGGCGCTGATCCACGGCCCGCTGCGCCAGAGCTGGGGCGAGACCGCCCGCCGTTGCCGCCAGCTGGCCTCGGCCCTGCGGCTTAGCGGTATCGGGGAGGGGGATACCGTCTCCATCGTTGCGCCCAATATCCCGGCGATGTTTGAAGCCCATTTCGGGGTGCCCATGAGCGGCGCCGTGCTCAACACCATCAATACCCGGCTCGATGCCGAGTCGATGGCCTTTATCTTCCAGCATGCCCAGAGCAAGGTGGTGCTGGTAGACAGGGAGTTTGGCGCCGTGGTGCGCAAGGCGCTGGGTCTTCTGCTGGAGTGCCAACCGCTGGTCATCGCCATCGATGATCCCCTCTACCGGGAGGGGGCGCTTATCAGTGACCTCGACTATGAACAGTTCCTTGCGCAAGGGAGTGGCGATGAGCCCGGCTGGCTGCCACAAGATGAGTGGCAGGCGATATCCCTTAACTACACCTCCGGCACTACCGGCAATCCCAAGGGGGTGGTCTATCACCATCGCGGTGCCCACCTCAACGCCATCAACAACGTGCTTTCCTGGGAGCTGCCCAAACATCCCGTCTACCTCTGGACCTTGCCGATGTTTCACTGCAACGGCTGGTGCTTCCCCTGGACGTTGGCGGCCACCGCCGGGGTGAGCGTCTGCCTGCGCCATGTGCAGGCCGCCGCCATTTATGAGGCGCTGCACGAGCACAAGGTGAGCCATTTTTGCGCAGCGCCCATCGTGCTCAATATGCTCAACAATGCCGATCCGGCGCTCAAGCAGGGGCTGGATCACCCCATCAAGGTGATGACCGCTGGCGCTGCGCCCCCCGCCACCGTGATCGCCGGGATGGAGGCGATGGGGATCGCAGTGACCCACGTCTATGGCCTCACCGAAACCTATGGCCCCTGCGTGTTGTGCGAACCGCAAAGAAGCTGGCAAGGACAGGATGCCACCACGCTGTCGCGTCTCAAGGCGCGCCAGGGCGTCGCGTCGCCCTTGCAGGGAGAGATGCGGGTGGTCCATCCGGTCAGCGGCGAGCCGGTCCCCCGGGATGGCAAGACCATGGGCGAAATCGTGCTGCGCGGTAATGTGGTGATGAAGGGCTATCTGAAAAATCCGGCGGCCAGCGCCGAGGCGATGGCGGAGGGGTGGTTTCGCAGTGGCGATCTGGCGGTATGGCACCCGGATGGTTATGTGGAGATCAAGGACAGATCCAAGGACATCATCATCTCCGGCGGGGAGAACATCTCCAGTCTGGAGGTGGAAGATGTGCTCTATCGCCATCCCGATGTGGACGAAGCGGCAGTGATCGCCATGCCCGATGAGAAGTGGGGGGAAGTGCCCTGCGCTTTCGTGAAATTGAAAGAGGGGCGAGAGACCACCCAGGCGGAGCTTATCGCCTTTTGTCGCGAGCAGATGGCCCACTTCAAGGCGCCCAAGCGCATCATCTTCACCCCGTTGCCCAAGACCTCCACCGGCAAGGTGCAAAAGTTTGTGCTGCGCAAACAGCTGGGCTAGACGCCAATGGAGCGTGAGTGAAAGCAGCGTGCAATAGGAGCGAGAGATCGGGATAAGTGCAAAAAAGGAGGTGGGAGTGCCTGACTGGCCAGTCAGCTATCGTGCCTTGCACGCGACGCAGTTGCGGCCGCTCAGTTTGGCCTGATAGAGCATCTGATCGGCGCGGGCGTAGAGGCTCTCCATCAGCTCCCCCTCGCCATTTTCCACCAGTCCGGCGCTGATGGTGATGACCAGCTTATCCCCATCGGGCAGGGGCAGCGTGCTTTGCATCACCTGCAGGCGCAGCCGTTCGGCCAGTGATGCTGCGGCCTGGAGTGTGGTGTTGGGCAGTAAAATGGCGAACTCGTCGCCACCGATACGAGCCAGCACATCTTCGCTGCGTAGCACCGATTGCATCACCCTGCCCAGATGCACAAGCGCGCTATCCCCCAAGGGGTGACCGAAGCGATCGTTGATGCACTTGAACTGATCCACATCCAGCACCATCAGCACCGAGGTGAGGTGGTGGCGCATGTCCAGACTGAGGTTCTTCTCGCACATCTCGAAAAAGAAGCGGCGGTTGTAGAGGCCGGTGAGGCCATCGCGCACCGACTGCTGGTGCAGCTGCTCCTTGAGCTGGTGCAGTTCGGTAATGTCGGAGGAGATACCGATCAGGGTCGGGGTGCCATCCCCCAGCAGAAAGGGCACCTTGACCGACCAGTAGTAGTGCTGATTTCCTTCGGGATCGGTCAGCATCTCTTCTCCGGCTTGCAGCTCACCGGTTTCGAATACCCGGTTATCCAGCCGCCACAGCTGGCAGGCGCTGGTAGCCGGGATCACCTCGTCATCGCGCCGGTTGATGATCTGCTCGGCAGGAAGACCCAGCATATCGGCGACCTTTTGGTTGACGTAGAGAAAGCGGTGCTGGCTGTCTTTCATATAGATATGGGCATCCACATTGGCGAGGATGAGCTCCAGCAACTGGTGCTGCTCCGCCAGTCGAGCCTCAATCAGCTTGTGTTCGGTGATATCGGTGGAGATGCCGCACAGGCCGATCAGGTTGCCATCCTTGTCATGGATAGGCTTTTTAACAGTCCAGTAGCAGCGCTTTTCCCCGGTGGATTTGAGGTAGTTGATCTCCTCCTGGGCGATGGCGATCTGCTGCTCCAGTACCAGCCGATCATTGCGCTCAATGGCATTCGAGAATTCGAGATCAAAAAAAGCCCGATCATCCTGTCCCTGCAACTCGGCGAGGGTGCAGCCAAAGAGATCCAGCACAGCCTGATTGGCATAGGTGTAACGACCCGCCAGATCCTTGGTAAACATGTAGGCGCCCGTCTCGTTGAAGATGGCTTTGAGGTGATCCAGCTCATGCTGTAACTGGATAGAGAAGGGTTCATCCTTCATGGAGTTAACCATCCTTGGTTAAGGGCGTCGCGTCGTTGTATACAGCGCGAATATATGTATCAACTGTTTAAATTAAGCACCGAACAGGTCAGATTTCGCGTTTATTTCCGCAAGTTCTGCGCCAAGTCACATGATTGTCATCGTTGGTGTGGTCAAAAGAAATCAACTGAGTCCGTGGCTGTTCAGATAACCGTCCCACCTAAATCGGCCCGGCATCGTGGGCCAGCAGCAGAGAAATTGCCCGGCAGTCAAATACGCCCAACCGAGCGGTTGAAAGGGCAACAAACAGGTCTTTAATCAAACTATTTTCACTGTGCTCCTGATATCATCCTCAGCAACGCAATATGGGGAGATACGAGATGGCAGTGGCACCGTTTAAATGGGATGACGCAGTGCAGTGGGACGGGCCGGGGGCCATTGGGGGGGTGAAGAGTTGGCTGGTGATCGGCTGGAACGTGCCCGCTATGCCGAGTTTCTGACCAACTACCTCGCCGCCGAAGGCAAGCAGCGCAACTATGTGCTTAACCTCAATGCCGAGTGGGGGGCGGGAAAAACCTGGTTTATCAAGCGCTGGTATATGGAGTTGAAAGCGCACTATCCCACCGTCTATATCGATGCCTGGCAGCAGGACTTTTCCGATGATCCTTTATTGACGGTTATTTCGTCGATTATCGACCAGTTAAAAATGATTGCGGGAAAAGAAAACCCGATTCCAGAAGGGATGCGTCAGCGGCTGCTGGGATTATTTAAAGTGGGCGGCAAACTGGCATTGAAAGCGGCAATCAAGAAGGCTGGATTGGAAGAAGATGATTTTTCGCTGGAAGGTGAGGATGCCAATCAGCTGGTCGATGCCTTATGCAGTAATCAGAAAGAGCGTTATGAATCTATTCAGTATCTTAAAAATGAGATAAGGCAATGGGTGGAAGGGGCTGTTACTTTAGGTAAGGGCGCTCTGGATTATCCCGCCTTTATCTTGATTGATGAACTGGATCGCTGCCGTCCCTCCTATGCTGTGGAAATGCTGGAGACTATCAAGCATATTTTTGATATTCCCAGGGTGGTATTTGTGCTGGCAACAGATACCGAGCAGTTGCAGCATGCTATCAAGGTAGTTTATGGGGAAGGGTTTGATGCTCAGACTTATCTAGGCAGGTTTTTCAAAAGACGTTTTTATTTGAATAAATGCCCTAGCCATTTTCTCATAGAAGAGTTTGTTGCAGATCGATTTGAGCTTTTATGTAGTAAAATATTTCATTGTTTTTCAGATGCTAGTGACTTTTCTAAAACAATTGCAAAAGTTGTGGATGCATACCATCTCTCCGCAAGAGAGACTGAGTCATTTTTGGACACGTTGTTTGCTGTATTGCATTCAGTGTCGGAGCGTTCCATAGATATTATCTATTTATCTGCCTTACTGATTATGCATGCAAAAGTTCCTGCGGCATATATAGTTCTTCGTAGCGGCGGGAAACTCTTAGATGCTGAAATTGATAAGATTAATGTAAATAAAGACAATGTTTTCTCATTTAAAAACAAAGCGAAATTATCAATGGTGATTAATTATTGGTCTGATGTTAAGTTAGGTCGTAATGAAAAGGTGATTTTGAAAAATGATGATTTTTATGCCTATATAGTACATGTTCATAAAATCCTCAGTGGTTACTATTTAAATAATAATAATAAGCCGGATGATATAAATGGACTCACAATTATTCGTTCAGACGGAAGATATGATGATAATGGTGGATATTATATGGCTTGCTTGCAAAATAAAGGGTTGTCAAATAATGACTATATAGAGCTGGTCGAATTATCTACATTGTTACTATGATAGATGGGCTTCACGCCCATCTATCAATATACATCTATTTATTATGTCGCTCATAAAGCCGCTGTACGACATTCTGTAATCCCAGCCCCTCGTTTTGCAGCAGTACGGTCAGGTGGTAGAGCAGATCGGCGGATTCGTTGATAAGCTCTTCCCGATCCTTGGCCATGGCGGCCAGCGCCACTTCCACACCTTCCTCGCCGACCTTCTGGGCAATGCGCTTGGTCCCTTTGCCATAGAGGCTGGCGGTGTAGCTGGTGGCCGGATCGGCCCCTTTGCGGGCGGCCAGTACCTGCTCCAGCTCTGCCAAAAAACCGAGGGGCGGCAGCGGGTGGCCATTAAAGCAGGAGGGGGTGCCCTTGTGGCAGGTGGGGCCGACGGGGTTGGCGGCGATCAGCAGGGAATCCTGATCGCAGTCGGTGCTGATGGCCACGAGTTGGAGCACATGGCCCGAGCTTTCACCCTTGGTCCAGAGCCGCTGCTTGCTGCGGCTAAAGAAGGTGACCTGACCGGTGGTCTGGGTCTTCTCCAGCGCCTCGCGGGTCATAAAGCCCTGCATCAGCACCTCGCCGCTGGCGGCATGCTGGACGATGGCGGGGATCATGCCATCACATTTTTCCCAGTCGAGCAGTTCGGCAAGGGGGCGCGCGCTGGCGGTTGTTTGTGTGTTATCAGAGAAGTTATTCACGGATGGCGACTCCTTCGGTTTTCAGCCAGCGTTTCAATTCGGGAATGGGGATAAGGCCCTTGTGGAACACAGAGGCGGCCAGCGCCCCGTCCACATCGGCGAGGGTGAAGGCATCGCGAAAGTGTGCCATGGCACCGGCGCCGCCGGAGGCAATCAGCGGCACCTTGCAGACGCTGCGCACCAGTTTGAGCTGGTCGAGATCATAACCCTGACGCATGCCGTCCTGATTCATCACGTTCAGCACGATTTCGCCCGCACCGCGTTTTTGCACCTCCTGCACCCAGTCGAGAGTGTGCCAGGCGGTGGTGCGGGTGCGGCTCTCGTCACCGGTAAACTGTTTGACCTGATAGTGGCCCGTGTCGGCGTCGAAGTAGGAGTCAATGCCCACCACCACACACTGGACGCCAAAGCGCTCGGCCAGTCGGCTGATGAGGGTCGGGTCGGCAAGGGCAGGGGAGTTGATGGAGACCTTGTCGGCGCCAAATTCGAGGATCTGGCGGGCATCTTCCACGCTTTTAATGCCACCGGCGACGCAGAAGGGGATATCGATCACCTCCGCCACCCGGCTGACCCAGCTCTTGTCCACCACCCGCGCATCGCTGGAGGCGGTGATGTCATAGAACACCAGCTCGTCAGCGCCCTCTTCGGCGTAGCGGCGCGCCAGCTCGACAATACCGCCCATCACCTCGTGATTGCGAAACTGCACCCCTTTGACCACCACGCCATCTTTCACGTCGAGGCAGGGGATAATGCGTCTTGCCAGCATCAGTTACCTCCTGTGGTGTCGGCTGCAGGGGCTTGCCAGCAGGCGATGGCGTCACCCACCGAGAATTTGCCCTCCAGCAGGGCGCGGCCAAGGATGATCCCCTTGACGCCGGAGCCCTTGAGCGCCTCGATATCCGCGATGCCGCCAATGCCACCGGAAGCCTGAAAAGCCACGCTCGGGTAGCGGGCGCAGAGATCCCGATAGAGCTCGACGTTGGTGCCAGCCAGGGTGCCGTCACGGCTGATGTCGGTGCATAGCACGTGCTTGAGACCGGCGGGGAGGAAGCGTTCGATCAGCGCTTCGATGGTCACCCCGCTGTTCTCCTGCCAGCCTGCCACCGCGATATGGCGATTGCCCTGCTCATCGATATTGACGTCCAGCGCCAGCACGATCTGCTCGGGGCCATATTTCTCCATCCAGCTCGCCACCAGATCCGGGGATTTGACGGCGGTGGAGCCAATCACCACCCGGTTGGCACCGGCGGCCAGCAGATCCGCCACATCCTGTTCGGTGCGCACGCCGCCACCGACCTGCACCGGCGCTTCGGTGGCCGACAGCAGTTGGGTCAGCAGGGGCAGCTGGCGCGCCTTGGCATCCTTGGCACCGTCCAGATCCACCAGATGGAGCTGCACCGCCCCCTGGGAGACATATTCGTCGAAGCGGGCCTGCGGGCTGCTGCTGTATTCGGTCTTCTGCTCGTAGTCCCCCTGATAAAGGCGAACTACCTGACCGTTGATAAGGTCAATTGCGGGAATGATCATGCTAGTCACAGCTCCAGAAAGTTTTGCAGCAAACGGGCACCGGCTGCGCCTGAGCGCTCCGGGTGGAATTGGGCGCCGAAGAAGTTGCTGTGCTCTGCAACCCCACCGACGATGGCGGTAAACGGCTGTCCGTAGTCGCAGGTCGCCAGCGTCGCTTCGGTTACCTCCAGCGCATAGGAGTGGACGAAGTAGAAGTAGCTGCCGCTCGGGATCCCCTTGAGCAGAGGATGGGTCTCGTCATGCTCAATCTGGTTCCAGCCCATATGGGGCAGCCGCAGATTACCGACCTCCATCAGCCGGATCTTGCCCGGCACTATGCCAAGGCAGTCGATAAGCCGCTCTGACGAGTCATCCGTACCCATGCTCTCTTCGGAGGCCTCTGCCAGCATCTGCATGCCGAGGCAAAAGCCCAGCAGCGGCTGTTTGGCGGCGCGAATAAGGGGCACCAGCCCGCGCTCGTTGAGGTTTTTCATGGCGGCCACCGCGGTGCCGACACCGGGCAGGATCAGCTTGTCGGCCTGCTCGATATCGGCTGCCAGGCTGGAGACCAGCGGCTGCACGCCGAGGCGTTCGAACGCCATTCTGACCGAGGCCAGATTTGCACAGCCGGTATCGATAATGACCAGCTTCTGCTTGCTCACATCCATCACAGCACTCCCTTGCTGGAGGGGAGCTCGCTCCCTTCCACCCGAATGGCCTGACGCAGGGCGCGGCCAAAGCCTTTGAACAGCGCTTCCACCTGATGGTGGGTGTTGCCGCTGCCCACCTTCATCTGCAAGGTGATGGCCATGGCGTCCGACAAAGAGCGGAAGAAGTGGGGCACCATCTCGGTGGCCATCTCGCCCACGTTGTCGCGACCAAAGCCGCTTGGGCAGTCAAACACGAAGTAGGGACGACCGCTCAAATCCAGCGCTGTGCTCACCTCCTGCTCTGTCAGCGGGCGCGCATCGATCACTGCCTGCACCTCGTCCATCGCCAGCACAAAGCCGAAGCGGCCGATGCCGCGCTTGTTGCCAAGGGCCTGACGCAGCGCCTGACCCAGCGCCAGCCCTACATCTTCTACCGTGTGGTGATCGTCGATGTGCAGATCGCCGCTCACGTTCAGCTTGAGCTGGAAACCGGCGTGGGTCGCTATCTGATCCAGCATGTGATCAAAGAAGCCGATACCGGTGGCGATCTGGTTGCCGCCGCTCTTATCCAAGTCAACTGCTACCTGAATGCGGGTCTCCTTGGTGTTGCGCTCAACCGAGGCTACGCGGCCCTTGGAGAGCAGCTGATCACGAATGGCAAGCCAGTCGTGATCCTGCGGGTGGTAGCGAATACCGCCAATGCCCATGTTCTCGGCCAGCTGCAGATCGGTCTGTCTGTCACCAATCACGAAGGAGTTGGCAAAGTCGATGCGGCCCGAGGCGAGGTACTCCTTCACCAACCCGAGGTGGGGCTTGCGACAGCTGCAGCCGTCGGTGGGGAAGTGCGGGCAGATCAGCACCTGTTCCCACTTCACCCCTTGCGATTCAAACAGGTGCATCATCAGGTCGTGGGGCGGCTGGAAGTTCTCCAGCGGCAGGCTGGCAGTGCCCAGTCCGTCCTGGTTGGTCACCATCACCAGCACGTAGCCAGCGGCCTGCAACTCGCGCAACACCGGAATGACCATGGGCTCGAAGCGCAGCTTGGCGAGGCTATCCACCTGCTTGTCGGTCACCGGCTCTTCAATCAGGGTGCCGTCGCGGTCGATAAACAAAAACGGGGTCTTCATCGCTACATCCTTGTTTTAAAGAGAGGGAGAGGGCAGATCACGCAGTACCGCCAGTACGGCATCCATCTCGCCCTGATAGCCGATGGTGACGCGAATGCTGTTATCAAGGCCTGGTTTGGTCGAGAAATCTCGCAGTATGATGCCGGCGGCCTTCATGGCAGCAAAGACGGCTGCGCCATCCACAAAGCGCACCAGCACGAAGTTGCCCTTGTCCTCGAACACCTCTTTAACGCAGGCAAGCTTGGCCAGCTCTGTCTTGAAGGCGGCTTTTTGCTTGTTGAGCTCCACCACTCGCTCGCGCATCAGCTCCAGCCCCACGGGGGAGAGGGCCTGCGCCGCGATCTGGGCGATGGGCTCGGGGATGGGATAGGGGGCGATCACCTTGGCCAGCATGGCGATCACTTCGGGGCTCGCCAGCGTAAAGCCGCAGCGGATCCCCGCCAGTGCAAAGGCTTTGGAGAGGGTGCGGGTCACCACCAGATTGGGGAAGCGGGCCAGCAGGTCCACTACGGATGCTTCCGGGCAGAACTCGATATAGGCCTCGTCCACCACCACGATGGCACGATCCCGCGCTTTTTCCAGCAGGGTGGTGAGGCCGTCGCGACCAACCAGATCTCCGGTGGGGTTGTTGGGGGAGCAGAGAAACACCAGCTTTACGTCACTGAGGCGATCGGCGATGGCAGGCCAGTCAGGCTGGCGGCTGGCGGTCAGCGGCTGCTCAACAATCCCCACGCCACAGGTTTCGGCGCTGATGGCGTACATGCCGTAGGTGGGCGGGCAGATAAGGATCTGATCCTCACCCGCTTCACAGAAGGTGCGAATAAGCAGCTCGATGGCCTCGTCGGCGCCACGGCTCACCAGCACCTGATCGGGATTGACTCCAGCGTAGGCGGCATAGCCGTTCACCACCTCGGCCGGTTGGCACTCGGGGTAGCGGTTGAGACGGCTTCCCTCGATGGTGAAGGGATAGGCCAGCGGTGCTTCGTTGGCATTGAGCCAGACGTGGCCATTGCCGCCGATACGGCGGGCGGATTGATAAGGGGTGAGGGCCCGCACCACGCGGCGCGCCAGATTGGCAATGCTCATGACAAATCCTTCTGCTGTGCTGTTGGTTGGGGCGCGGCGGCCAGGGCGTTCAACCTGAGGGTGACGGCATTTTTGTGGCCATCAAGCCCCTCGGCCTCGGCGATGCGCTCAACGATAGGGCCAAGGCCGCGAATACCTTCGACGCTCAGCTCCTGCACCGTGTAGCGGCGCTGATAATCGGCGAGGCCAAGGCTCGAGCAGGTGCGGGCATAGCCATAAGTTGGCAGGGTGTGATTGGTGCCGCTGGCGTAATCGCCCACTGATTCTGGTGTCCATGCTCCCAGAAAGATGGAACCGGCATTTTCAAGCAGGTCCAGCAGATCGCGCGGGGCGCGGGTCTGCACGATCAGGTGCTCCGGCGCATAGGCGTTGGAGATGGCGCACGCCTCGGCCAGATCATCACAGAGGATCACCAGACTGCTGCCGAGCGCCTGCGCGGCGATATCGCGGCGGCTCAACTTGGCCAGCTGGCTCTTGATTTCCCCAGCGATGGCATCGGCCAGCAGCGGCGAGGTGGTGACCAGCACTACCTGACTGTCTGGGCCATGCTCGGCCTGGGAGAGCAGATCCGCCGCCACGAAGGCCGGGTTGGCGCTCTCGTCGGCAATCACCAGCACCTCGGAGGGGCCAGCGGGCATGTCGATGGCGGCGCCGCGCCAGTCGCGGGAAACCTGTCCCTTTGCTTCGGTCACATAGGCGTTGCCCGGGCCGAAGATCTTGTCCACCTTGGGAATGCTTTCTGTGCCGTAAGCCATGGCGGCGATGGCCTGCGCACCGCCGATGGCGAACACCTTTTCGACGCCGCAGGCGCGGGCGGCAAACAGGATCTCGTCGCTGGCGGGGGAAGGGGTGCAGAGCACCACTTCACGGCAACCGGCGATAGCGGCCGGAATGGCCAGCATCATCACGGTGGAGGGGAGCGGTGCGCTGCCCCCCGGCACATAGAGGCCGACCCGGCTGATGGGCTGGGTGCGCAGCTCGCACACCACCCCGGGCTGGGTTTCCACCCGTACCACTGGCTGCACTTGCGCGGCGTGGAAGGTGCGAATATTGGCAATGGCCGCTTCGATGGCGCTTTTTATCTCATCATCCAGCCGCGCACAGGCGGCTTCAATCTCGGCCTCGCTGACGCGCAACTGTTCACGGGGGGCGCGCTCGAAGCGCTGGCTCAGCTCGCGCAGGGCCTCGTCGCCCCGGCTGCGTACCGCTGCAATGATATCCCGCACCACGACACCTATATCGGCCTCGTCATTGAGGGCGGGCCGAGTCAGCACGTCGGCCTGCTGGGCGGGGGAGAGGGTCTTCCAGATCAGGGTCTGCATGATGTCCCTTCCTTATTCCATCATCTTTTCGATAGGGAGCACCAGAATGGAGCTGGCACCGAGCGCCTTGAGCTGCTCCATGGTCTCCCAGAACAGGGTCTCGCTGGAGACGACGTGCAGGGCCACCTGATTGGTGTCACCGGCCAGTTGCATGATGGTGGGGCGCTCGGCACCCGGCAGCAGATCGGTGATGGCATCGAGCTTGTCTTTGGGGGCGTGCAGCATGATGTACTTGCTCTCGCGCGCCTGCTGCATCCCCTGAATGCGGGGCAGCAGGGTGTCGATGATCTTCTGCTTGGCATCGGACAAGGGGTTGGGCGCCTGCACCAGCACCGCCTTGGAGCGGTAGATCACCTCTACTTCTTTCAGGCCATTGGCCTCCAGGGTCGCGCCGGTGGAGACCAGATCGCAGATGGCATCGGCGAGACCCGCGCGCGGTGCCACTTCCACCGAACCGCCCAGCATCACGCTCTTGAAGCTGAGACCCTTTTCGTCGAAGAAGCGCTTGAGCAGCCCGGGGTAGGAGGTAGCGATGCGTTTACCGGCCAGACTCTCTGGCCCTGTGTAGGTTACGTCTTCCGGCACCGCCAGCGAGAGGCGGCAGCCGCCAAAATCGAGTTGCTTGAGAGTCTTGACCGCAAAGGGCTGACCCTGAGAAGCGCGGATCAGCTGCACCTCTTCCAGCACGTTCTCGCCGATGATGCCAAGATCGACCACCCCTTCCATTACCAGCCCCGGGATATCGTCATCGCGCACCCGCAGGATATCGATGGGCATGTTCTCGACATGGGCGATAAGGCGCTGCTCGCGCAGGTTGATCTTGAGGCCACAGCTCTTGAACAGGGCTTGGGAGTCCTGGCTCAGACGACCGGACTTTTGCATGGCGATACGCAGACGTTGTGTTTCCATTTGCTCGATTTCCTTCTAGTCAAAAACGAAAAAACCCTCGGAAGTGGGTGCTTCCGAGGGTTTATGAATCTTGCGGTCCTTTTGGAAGTCACCAGTTAAGTGTCTTCCAGCAGTCAACCTCCTGAAAGACTAGTCGGGATGATGATGGTGGTGATGAGTCTTCAGGGTGGTGAACTTCATGTAATCAATCCTTTACAAAATAAGATGTCGTAATTGACGCCTGATTTAAACTACCTGCCTTGACAGAAAATGCAACCCGAAATTGTGATTTGATCGATTAAAGTGGCGAAAACGGTTTTCTGGTCGATAACTAGACAATAACCCCTGCAGGAGTCGCCATCATGCCCAGCCAGGACCTGTTGTTCCCCATTTTGCCCCGGGCGCCCGCTGCGCCCGGCAGCGAAGAGATCAAGCGGGAAGTGAATCAGATCAGCAAAAAGCACCAGCTGCGCAAGACCAGCACTGACAACAGTGACTCCCAGCAGCGCCAGCAGGCGTATAGCACGCCCGCCAAGCGTGATCAGCCCAAGGCGGAGGAGGGTGATCACAAGCCGGACCCCGAGCATCAGATCGATCTGTTCGTCTGAACAGATTATCTGTCCCGCTTTTGCCGTGCTTTTGGCATAATGGCCGCTTTTGCTGCGGGACGCCCTTTTTTGACCATCCAGACCCTGTTCAAGCCAGATGGCCCTCTGGCCAGCCATATCGACGGTTTCAAAGCCCGCGCTCCCCAGCTGGAGATGGCCGAAGCGGTCGAGCGCGCCATCAAAAGTGGTGGCCGTCTGCTGGTGGAGGCGGGGACCGGTACCGGCAAGACCTACGCCTATCTGGTCCCTGCGCTGGAATCCGGCAAGCGGGTGGTGATCAGTACCGGCTCCAAGAACCTGCAGGAGCAGCTCTTCTATCGGGATCTTCCGACCATCACAGGGGCGCTCTCCTACACCCCGCCGGTGGCCTTGCTCAAGGGGCGCAGCAACTATCTCTGCATCGAGCGGATGAACCGGCTCTTGAGCGAATCCCATCTGCAAAAGCCTGAAATCCTGAACGATCTGGTGAAGGTCAAATCCTGGTCCACCGCCACCGATAATGGCGATGTGGGGGATATTCCGGGATTGCAGGAGAACGCCGAGATACTCGCCCACGTTACCAGCACCAACGACAACTGCCTCGGTCGAGATTGCCCCTATTACGACGATTGCCATCTGGTGGTGGCCCGACGCCGCGCCATGGATGCCCAGGTGGTGGTGATCAATCATCACCTCTTCTTCGCCGATATGGCGGTGAAAGACACCGGATTTGGCGAGTTGGTGCCCGAAGCGCAAGTCTATGTGTTTGACGAGGCGCACCAGCTGCCGGAGATCGCCACCAACTACTTCGGCAAGTCGGTAGGCAGCCGAACGATTCAGGATCTGGCGCAGGATATCCAGCTGGCCTATCGGGCAGAGGCGCATGACATGGCCCAGCTCGGCAAGGCGGCAGACCGGCTTGCTATCGCCAGTCAGGACTTGCGTCTCGCCTTCGGGGTGGATGGTGGTCGCGGCAATACCCGCGACATGTTGCGCCAGCCGCTCTGGGGGCAGGCTTTGGCTCGTCTCAACGATGCCATCGGGCTCTGCTACGAAGTGCTGAAACTGGCTCTCGGTCGTGGCGAGCAGCTGGATCACGCCTTCGAGCGCATCAGTGAACTGCGCACCCGTCTTGGCGAGGTGCTGGCGGTCAACCAGACCGGTTTCTCCTACTGGTACGACTGCTCACGGCTTCATTTCACCCTCAATCTGACGCCGCTGTCGGTGGCCGAGCGATTCAGTGCCGAGGTGCAAAGACCGGAAGTGGCCTGGGTTTTCACCTCCGCCACCCTGACGGTGGATATGCGTTTTGACCACTTCAAGGCCGAGCTGGGGCTGGCGGGCAGCGCCGAGCTTATTCTCGACAGCCCGTTCGACTATGGCGAGCAGGCGCGGCTCTGTGTGCCCCGCTATCTGCCGGAGCCCAACGCCTTTGGCCGTGGCGAGCAACTGGCCAATCTGATGATCCCGCTTATCAACAAGACGCCGGGTGGCTGTTTCTTCCTCTGCACCAGCCATCAGGTGATGCGTCAGGTGGCCGAGGTGCTGCGCCGGGAGATTGGCCGTACCGTCTTGCTGCAGGGGGAGGACAACAAGCAGCGGCTGCTCAAGGAGTTTGTCGAGAATGGCCGCGCTGTGCTGGTGGCGACCAGCAGTTTCTGGGAGGGGATCGACGTGCGAGGGGCGGCGTTGTCGTGTGTTATCATCGACAAACTGCCGTTTGCCAGCCCTGATGATCCGCTGCTCAAGGCGCGGGTGGATGATTGCAAGCTCAAGGGGGGCGATCCCTTCGCCGAGCTGCAGTTGCCCAAGGCGGTGATTGCCCTCAAACAGGGGGTGGGGCGGCTTATTCGTGATCGCAGTGATCACGGTGTACTGGTGATCTGTGATCCCCGAATGGTCAACAAGCCTTACGGCGCCACCTTTATCAAGAGTCTGCCCGCCATCCCTCGCACCCGGGAGTTGGGAACGTTGGGGAGTTTTTTCGATCGCACTGAACGCGGTGAATAAGTGTGCCGCCAGCTAACAGATTTGAACAACGGGTGAGCATATCTCGCTTGCCGGTTATGTAATTGACTGATTTTATAGAGATTGGAAAGCATGAATGAGTTGAAGATCCTGGCCGTTGATACCGCCACTGAAGCCTGCTCCGCCGCCTTGCTGGTGGGTGACAAGCTGTTCTCCCGCTGGGAGGAGGCGCCACGGGATCACACCCGAAAAATCCTGCCCATGGTTCAGGCTGTGTTAGAGGATGCCGGGATAAGTTTGAGTGACCTCGATGCCATTGCGTTCGGCCGCGGCCCGGGCTCCTTTACCGGCGTGCGGATCGGCATCAGTGTGGCGCAAGGTCTGGCGTTTGGTGCAGGTGTGCCGCTGATTGGCATCTCAACCCTGGCCGCCATGGCGCAAGGCGCCTATCGACTGGATGGCGCCGAGCAGGTGCTGACCGCCATCGATGCGCGGATGAACGAGGTCTATTTCGGCCGCTATGAGCTGATTGATGGCCGCATGCAGCTGGTGGGGGACGAGGTGGTGAGCGATCCCGTGGCGCTGGTTGACGTCCGTGGCAAGCTGGCTGGTCGGGTGACCTGCGTCGGCACCGGTTTTGAAACCTATGGCGAGACCCTGAGTGGTCTGGCCGATGAGCTGGCGGTGAGTCAGGTGCGCTTCCCGGCGGCAGAAGACATGCTGCCGCTGGCCCGCGCCGCCTGGCTGGCGGGAGAGGCGGTGCCGGTGGAGCAAGCAACGCCGGTCTATTTGCGTGACAAGGTGACCTGGAAAAAACTGCCGGGTCGCGAATAAGGGCAGGAGCACTGACAGCATGTCGCTCTTGCCGCTCATCAGCTGCAATAAAAGCGGATGGCCCGACGGGCCACGCCGGCAACAGGAGAGTGACATGATGCGTAATACCAGAAGCGACATGATGAAACGCACTATGGTGGTCGGGGCGCTGGCCCTGCTGCTCGGGGCCTGTAGCTCGGTTCCCAAGGAGCTGGCCTATGAGCCTGAAAACCAGCTGGTGGCCTATCAGCCGGCCCTCGGCGGAATGGAGGGCAAGCCTGCCCGCTGGAGCGGCGTTATCTCGGCGGTGCACAACAAGGCGGATCAGAGCGTTATTGAAGTGGTCTATCTGCCGCTCAAGTCCAACGGTGTGCCGGAGCAGACCGAGCAGAGCCCGGGCCGTTTTCTGGCCATCATGAAGGGTTTTGTCGATCCGACCCTCTACGCCAAGGGGCGCAGCCTGACGGTGCTCGGCACCATAGGCCAACCGGTTGATAGCCAGATTGGCGAGCACAAGTACCGCTTCTCTGTGCTCAATGTGACGGGCAGCAAGCTGTGGCCGCCAGTCAAAGAGGTGGAGGTACGCTATATGGACCCCTACTTCTATGACCCCTTCTATGATCCCTTCTGGCCGAGACGGCCGCTGCGTCGCTAAGGCTTGCCATGATCAAGAGCATCAAAAGCACTCTGCACGAACGTCTGCTCACCTTGGCAGATGGTCGGCAGGTGGCCCTGCTTGAGAATCAACTCGCGGATCAGGCTCAGCAGGGCAAACCCCTGCTGATTGCCCTGCACGGCTGGCTCGACAACAGTGCCAGCTTCTTGCCGCTGGCGCCGCATCTGGGGGATTTTCACCTCATCTGTGTCGATCTGCCGGGGCACGGTCACTCCGATCACAAGACCACCCCTTATGTTTTTGTCGACTGGCTGGACGATCTCTACCAGATCGTGCAGGCGGCGGGCTGGTCACGCTTCACTCTGCTCGGTCACTCCCTCGGGGCGTTGATCGCCTCGGCCTATGCCGGGGTGTTTCCCGAACAGGTGGAGCGGTTGATCATGCTGGAGGGGCTGGGCCCGCTCAGTCAGCCCGATGAGGAGGTACCTGCCCAGCTGCGACGTGCGATTTTAAACCGCAGTCGCACCCGGGAGCGCAGTGCCAACGGTTTTGTCTCCATCGATGAGGCTGTCGCCGCTCGTTGCAAAGTGGCGGATATCACGCCGCAGTCGGCGCGTCTTATCTGTGAGCGGCAGCTTGAAGAGCGGGCAGGGCGCTGGCACTGGCGCAGCGATCCCCGTTTGCGGGATCTGTCGCCTTTGAGAATGAGCGAAGGACAAGCTCGTGAATTGATGGCGGCTATCCGCTGTCCGGTTCTGTTAATTCAAGGGGAGCAGGGCTTTGCTGCGCTTGAAGCCCAATGGCAGGCCCGTCAGGATGCCTTCCAGCAGATCGAACGGGTCATATTGGGTGGAAACCACCATTTTCATATGGAAAATTCGGTTGATACGGCCGTTTGTATCGTAAAGTTTTGTCAAGTTCGGTAGAATCGCCAGCTTTCAATAATTCCAGGTTTGTTTTCTCCCTCACATTTTTCCGTTGTTAATTTGCTGTTAATTGATGTTGCGCTGTGTAAATATGTGCGGCATTAGAGCATCAGCTTAAAACAACCGATTAAAATGGATGTGAACCGGGACGGAGGCAACACAGTGAGCGCACAGGTGCTAGTTATGCAGGAGAAGTTTGTGGAAAAAGTCTGGCTGAAACGTTATCCGGAAGGGGTCCCCGCCGAGATCAATCCAGACCAATACAGCTCCCTGGTCGAGATGTTCGAATCCTCGGTGACCCAGTTTGCCGATCAGCCCGCCTTCGTCAACATGGGCCAAACCATCACCTACCGCCGACTGGAAGAGCAGTCCCGCGCCTTTGCTGCCTATCTGCAAAACGAGCTGAAGCTGGAGAAAGGGGATCGGGTTGCGGTGATGATGCCTAACCTGCTGCAATACCCCATCGCCGTGTTCGGCATCCTGCGCGCCGGCATGATCGTGGTCAACGTCAACCCGCTCTATACCCCGCGCGAGCTGGAGCATCAGCTCAAAGACTCCGGTGCCAAAGCCATCGTCATCGTCTCCAACTTCGCCCATACCCTGGAAAAGGTGGTCTACGACACCCCGATCAAGCACGTTATCCTGACCCGGATGGGTGACAATCTGGGTCTGGCCAAGGGCACCCTGGTCAACTTCGTGGTCAAGTACGTCAAGAAGCTGGTGCCGAAATACAATCTGCCCCACGCCACTACCATGCGTCAGGCTCTCTCCAAGGGGCGTTTCCTGCAGTACATCAAGCCGGAGATCACCAACGACGATCTCGCCTTCCTGCAGTACACCGGTGGCACCACCGGCCTCTCCAAAGGGGCCATGCTGACCCATCGCAACATGATTGCCAACGTCGAGCAGTGCCTCGGCGTCTATGGCCCCATGCTGGAGCGCGGCAAGGAGTTCGTGGTCACCGCGCTGCCGCTCTACCACGTTTTTGCCCTGACCGTGAACTGCCTGCTGTTTATGCGTATCGGCGGTTACAACCTGCTGATCAGCAACCCGCGCGACATCCCGGGGTTTGTCAAAGAGATCAAGAAGTACCCGTTTACCTGCATTACCGGCGTGAACACCCTGTTCAATGCGCTGGTCAACAATGAAGAGTTTCAGGGGATCGCCTTTGACAAGCTCAAGCTGACCATCGGTGGCGGCATGGCGGTGCAGCGCGCGGTCGCTGAGAAGTGGAAGACACTGACCGACACTCCGTTGCTGGAAGGCTATGGCCTGACCGAATGTTCGCCACTGGTGAGCGTCTGCCCCTACGATCTGACCGATTACAACGGCTCCATCGGTTTGCCGGTCTGCTCTACCGAGATCCGTCTGGTAGATGACAACGGTCAGGTGATCCACGCCCTCGGCACCCCGGGCGAAATGCAGGTTCGTGGCCCGCAGGTGATGGTGGGCTACTGGCAGCGCCCGGAGGCCACTGCCGAAGTGATGCAGGATGGCTGGCTCTGTACCGGTGATATCGCGGTGTGCGACGAGCAGGGCTTCTTCAAGATCGTTGACCGCAAGAAGGACATGATCCTGGTCTCCGGTTTCAACGTCTATCCGAACGAGATCGAAGATGTCGTTGCCCTGCACCCGAAAGTGCTGGAAGTGGCCGCCGTCGGTGTACCGCACAAGGTTTCCGGTGAGCTGGTGAAGATCTTTGTGGTCAAGAAAGATGCAAAATTGCAGGAGGACGAGATTATTGCCCACTGCCGCAAACATCTGACTGCCTATAAGGTGCCGAAACTGGTAGAATTTCGTGACGAACTTCCCAAGACCAATGTGGGCAAGATCCTGCGCCGCGTATTGCGCGACGAGGAGATTGCCAAGCAATAACCGGACTGCGGCTGCAGAACCCTCTGCAAACCAGCACCGTCGTTATGCAAAACCGTGGGTCATCCCACGGTTTTTTCTTTTTGGCCCTGATCAACCGCGCAGGCACAGATGCACTATCAACTTATCACTCAACAAGACGAACTTGAGCAGTATCTCGCTTCTCTGGCCGACGTTCCCCTGGCTATCGATACTGAATTCGTTCGCACCCGTACCTACTACCCCCAGCTTGGCCTGTTCCAGATCTATGACGGCGAGCATCTGGCTCTGCTGGATCCGCTGACGCTGGATCTCTCCGCCCTCTGGCAGCGACTGGGCCGGGAAGGGCAGATCGCCATCCTGCACGCCTCTGGCGAAGATCTGGAGCTTATCCAGCATCAGGCGGGCCACCTGCCCAACCAGATGCACGATACCCAGCTGGCTACCGCCTTTCTCGGTTACGGCGTCTCGGTCGGCTTTGGTGCGCTGGTGAATGAATTCCTCGGGGTCGAGCTGGAAAAAGATCAGGCGCGCACCGATTGGCTAGCCCGCCCGCTTACGCCACGTCAACTCGAATACGCGGCAGCGGATGTCTTCTACCTGATGCCGCTCTACGAGAAGGTGATGGCCAAACTGCGGGAAAGCGGCAAGTTTGCCTGGTTCGAGCAGGAGTGCCAAAACCACTCCGCCCGCAAGACCCAGGGCAGCGATCCCCGTCAGGCATATCTTGAAATCGTCAACGCCTGGCAACTGGGTCGCCGCGAGCTCGCCATTCTGCGCGAGCTGGCCGCCTGGCGCCAGCAAGAGGCGGTGCGCCGCGATCTGGCCCTCAATTTTGTGGTGAAAGAGCTGCACCTGTTCAAGGTGGCGGAGCGTCGTCCTGCCTCCCTGCGGGATCTCAACGAGCTCGGCCTCTCGCCCATCGAGATCAAGATCCACGGCAAGCGGATGCTCGATATCGTCGCCAAGGCGCAGCAGAGCGATCCTGACAGCTGGCCTGAGCCCATTCGCCGGCTGGTGGACTTTCCCCAGTACAAGGCCGAGCTCAAGCGCATCAAAGCCATGGTGGAAGAGAAGGCCAAGGCGAGCAATATTCCGCCCGAGCTGATTGCCAGCAAGAAGATCATTCACCAGTACTTCACCTGGAGCTGGCGGATGAACGACGAAGAGCGGGCCCGCAGCGACAAGCCGATGTTGCTGCAAGGGTGGCGTCATGAGCTGGTCGGTCACCTGCTGGCACAATAAGCCACCTGACGGTTGCACCTATAAATCAATCCTCACCCTCGGGTGGGGATTTTTATTGGGCGAAAGGTAAAAACGGGCATGCCGATTTGGGGAAAACAAAGTGTTAGCACATGGCCGGATGGCCCGGAATGGGAAATAAAAAAAGAGAGAAGAGAGGAAAGGCAGCGGCTAATACCGCTGCCTTTTTTGATCACCAGATAGGCTGGGTCAGGTAGGGGTTGCTCGCCTTCTCGCGGGGCCGTGGCCCGGGATAAAGACGATCTCGTCACCCAGCGGCAGCAGGGTCTCGGTGATCGACTTGATCAGGGTCGAGTGATCGCCTCGGGGGAAGTCGGTACGGCCTATGCTGCCGGCAAACAGCACATCGCCGACCCAGGCGAGTTTTTCGGCCTGGTTCAGCAGCACGATATGGCCCGGGGTGTGGCCGGGGCATAAGTAGACATCCAGCTCGCAGTGGCCAATCTGCACCTTGTCACCCTGCTCAAGCCAGCGATCCGGCGTGAAGGCGGGGGTATGGGCGAAGCCGAACATCTGGCTCTGCTGGGGCAGCATATCGAGCCAGAAGGCGTCTTCCTTATGAGGGCCGGTGATGGCGACGCCGGTCTTTTCCCGCAGAGCAGCGGCGGCACCCACATGATCCAGATGACCGTGGGTCAGCAGGATGTGGGTTAGGGTCAGGCCGCGTTTGGCGATTGCCGCCAGCAGTTTGTCCGCTTCGCCGCCCGGATCGATCAGGGCCGCCTGATGGGTCTCGTCACACCAGATGAGGGAGCAGTTCTGGGCGAACTGGGTGACCGGGATCACCTCGAATTTCAACATAGAGTTCCTCGCTTGGGATGGGTCAGCCGCGCAGCGCGCTGGCATGCTGCTCGGCGAAATAGTCGAGACAGGCCTGCTTGTCACCGCGAAACACGATGCGCTCCTGCTTGTTGCCAAGCTGGTAGAGATACATGGGGTCGTAGTAGCGGGTCAGCAGCAACGTGATCCAGGCCAGATGCAGCCCGGTATCGCCGCTCTTCTCCTGCTCGGTGAGGGCGGTCTGCATCAGGGCATCCAGCTCGCGGTGGGCCTGATCGCCAAGACGGCGCTTGAGGCGGGCCAGCGCATCGGTGAGGTAGGCAGCAAACAGCGGCCAACCGGCTTCTTGGCCATACATGGCTTGATAGCGCAGCCAGAGATCGTGCACGTAATCTTCGCGGATCTGCTCGGCCCGATCGATCTGCGGTACATCCACCACCACCAGCGGTGCCTGACTCATGGCCTCATGGAGGGAGAGGGGCAGGCAGCAACGGCCAATCAGCCGGCTCTCATCCTCGACCACGAAGGCATGCTCGCCCTGATGGCGGCGCTTGAGCAGCTCGATGGCGAGGTTGTTTTCAAAATTGATGTTGCTGGGCTGGCCGCCGGGCAGTTGACCAAACGACGAGCCCCTGTGATGGGCATGCCCCTCCAGATCGAGCGCCTGGGTCACCTGATCGAGCATGTGGGTCTTGCCGGAGCCGGTCATGCCGGTCAGCACACTCCAGTGACACTCGGCAGAGGCCTTGTCCTGGGTGTCGATCAGAAAACGGCGCAGCTCCTTATAGCCACCGGCGACGCGGGGGCGAGTCACCCCCGCTTCAGCCAGCCACTGTTGTACTGTTTGCGAGCGCAGGCCGCCGCGAAAGCAGTAGAGCACGGCATCGGGCTGCTGGCGCAACTGCGCCAGCCAGCCTTCGAGTCGCTCGGCACGTACTGCTCCCCCCACCAGCTTGTGTCCAAGCTCAATGGCGGCGGCCTGACCCTGCTTCTTGAAGCAGGTCCCCACCTGCGCGCGCTCATCGTCTGTCATCAAGGGCAGATTGGTCGAGCAGGGGAAGGCCCCCTCCTTGAACTCGATGGGGGCGCGCACATCAATCAACGGCACATCGTCCAAAAAGAGTTGGGCGTAGTCCGTGGCCAGTGGCAATTCACTCATTGGACAATCTCGATAAAGCGGGAGCCCTCAAGGGGCTTGATCTGGCCGATGGGTGAGAGCGCAAGGCCAGCTTCGCGCGCGATGGCGAGCAGCTCGGCTTCGCTCTCTTTACCCACGGCGACCAGCAGGCCGCCGCTGGTTTGCGGATCGCACATGATGTTGCGGGTGCGATCGTCCATGGCATCGAGCTTGTGGCCGTAGGAGTCGTGATTGCGCAGGGTACCACCCGGGACGCAGCCCTCGGTGAGGTAGTAATCCACCTCGTCCAGCAGCGGCAGCGCCTTGAAGTCGAGGCGGGCGCTGACATTGGATCCTTCGCACATCTCCAGCAGATGGCCCGCCAGACCAAAACCGGTCACGTCGGTCATGGCGTGCACACCCGGCAGCTCGGCAAAGCGCTGGCCAATCTTGTTGAGGGTGCACATGGCGTTGGGGGCCAGCTGCTCGTGTTCCGGCTTCAGCTTGCCCTTCTTCTGGGCGGTGGTGAGGATACCGATACCAAGGGGCTTGGTCAGATAGAGGGTGTCACCCACCTTGGCGGTGTCGTTCTGCTTGATGGCATCCAGAGGCACGATACCGGTGACCGCGAGGCCGAAGATGGGCTCGGGGGCATCGATACTGTGACCACCGGCCAGCGAAATGCCCGCTTCGTGGCACACCTGACGGCCGCCGTCGATCACCTGTTGGGCCACTTCCGGCGCCAGGGTATTGATGGGCCAGCCGAGGATGGCGATGGCAACGATGGGCTTGCCGCCCATGGCGTAGATATCGCTGATGGCGTTGGTGGCGGCGATGCGGCCAAAGGTGAAGGGGTCATCGACGATAGGCATGAAGAAGTCGGTGGTGGAGACAATGCCCTGACCGTTGCCGATATCGACCACGGCCGCGTCATCCTTGCTGCTGTTGCCAACGATCAGGGTCGGGTCGTTGAAGCCCGGGATCTGGCTCTTGAGGATAGTGTCGAGCACCTTGGGAGAGATTTTGCAGCCACAGCCAGCGCCGTGGCTGTATTGGGTCAGACGAATGGAAGACATACTTACCCCTTTATTTGCAAACAGAGCAGAGGCTCTGTGGAGCCGTCTTGATCAATGGGCGGCCTTGTAGAGAGAATGACAAGAAGCCGCAAATATGGGTGGCCTCGGTGCCAACAGGGGCAGCGATGACTGGCAGTTATGAAAGACTGCCAGGCCGGACGGGGAAGAAAAGGGCGACAAGGTGCGCCAGCGCAGCCCCGCCAAGGGCCACAGGACGGGGCATTATGCCACATTTGCCCCTTGGGGTTCGAACAGGAATTCACATAAACAGCAGGGAATTGCCCGCACTTGCCTGTCATCGGTCTGGATCCGGCGCTGGCTGATTGATTGCAGTACAGATGCAGCATAAAGAACGCCAAAGAGACCAACAGCACGCAACCGCCGATCTACAACAGGAGAGCTTAGTGTCCACCACATTTTTGGTTAACCACCCCATCACCACGGCGCAGTTTGCGGCGTTGTTGGCGCAGACCTCGCTGGGGGCGAGACGGCCGCTGGACCAGCCGGCCACCCTGCAGGGCATGCTGGATAACGCCAATTTGCTGATCACCGCTTGGCAGGGCGAGACCCTGGTCGGGGTGGCTCGCTCGGTGACTGATTTTCATTTTTGTTGCTACCTCTCGGATCTGGCGGTAGCCGAGTCAGTGCAGGGACAGGGGATTGGCAAAGTCCTTATTCGCGAGACGTTTTTGCAATTGCAGCCGGGCTGCAAGCTGAGCCTGCTGGCCGCGCCGCAGGCGGTGGCGTACTACCCCAAGCTCGGATTTAGCCAGCACCCGAGCGCCTGGGTGATGAGCAGTCTGGATGAACTGGTACTGGATGAGTTGGCATAAAGCCGTCAACTCATCCAGACATGGCGAGATTAGCTTATCCGGCTTGCTCCAGCGCCGGTTGCCGTGACTTGCCCCAGCGGCGCAGGCGCCGTTGCAGTGGTCGCTCCAGCAGGTTGTAGCTCAATGCCGAGAGGCCGATCAGCACTGCCAGCATCAGCAAGGTGGCCACAACCCCCAGCAGCGGGTTGGTCTGGCCATACCACCACTCGGTGATCCCCGGCGCCAGATAGTGGATGAGCTCGCACCCGGTGAGCAGCACCAGCGCATGGAGCAGATAGATGGAGTAGGAGAGATCCCCCAGCCAGTTGGTGAAGCGGTTATCCAGGAAGCGAAGCAGCGGGCTTTGGCGATTGCCTTGGCAGGCGGCAATCCAGATCAGCAGCACGTAGGAGCCGATCAGCAGCAGGGTCAGCTGCGGCGTCATGGTGAACTGCATCAGCGCGAAGGGCAGCACAAAGGCGACCAGCAGCGGCAGATCATGCTTCATCATGGGCAAGCCTTGCGCGGCCTTGACCCTCGGCAGCAGCCAGAGGCCGAGCACAAATTCACTCACCCCGCGCCCCACCGCCAGCGCGCCGCTGGTGACATCCAGGGTGCCGCGACTGTGCACGATAAAGGCCAGCACCGTCAGCGCCAGCAGGGGGGCGAGATGGTTCCAGCGACTGCGGGTGACCGCCAGCGGAATAAGCAGCGGGAACAGCAGGTAGCTGATCCACTCTACGCTGAGCGACCAGGCGGCGAAGTTCCAGGTCAGCCCGTGATCGGTCACCACCTGCAGCAGCAGGAAGGCGCTCGGCAGCGCCTCGGCCGGGGTGAAGGGGGAGCCGAAGGGGGGCATCCCTTCCCACTCCCACATCTTGAACAAGGGGCCAGCATAGAAGCCCACCCCGTGCCGCGCCTTGTATAGCTCCCAGCCAACCAGCAACAACAGGGTCACCAGGTATAGGGGGTAGACGCGGGTCAGCCGCAGCCAGAGAAAGCGGCCATAGCCCACGGTGCGGGGCGTGCGGGTGAAGGCCTCGCCATAGACATGGGCCAGCACCACGCCGCTCAAAATAAAGAACAGGTCGACCCAGAGGTAGCCATTCTCGATGAGTTGGGTGTGGCTTGCGATCGACTCCATCCACTGGGGAAAGAGCAACAAGCGGGCATGGAACAGCACCACCATCAGGGCAGCGATGCCCCGCAGCGGCGTTAACAGCGGCAATGATTGATTCATAACGGGATCCCTTGTGATGTTCAGCTTGGCCTGACATCGATTTTTGTTGTTGTACCGTCCATCAATCCTGATAGGACGGTTGCCCCAGCTTGGCTGCCGCAGGCGGGATCACACTACGGAAAAGAGAGTCATACGGGTGTGATTTGAATCATAAATGCGCAGTTATTGTGCAAAAAAATTTAAACAGATAAAGACGTGGGACGCAGGCAGGGAAAGAAGAGGAGAGAGAACACCCATAAAGCAGAGAGGTGGAATCGGGGCGAGCGTCAGGCTCAGGCCTATACGGCGCGAGCAAAACAATCAGGCCCGCAAGGGGCCTGATTGATCACAAGGGAAGATGACGGCCGGTCAGCGGGCGCGTACCACCAGACCCTTGAGGTAGAAGCCTTCCGGATAGGCGGTACCGATGGGGTGATCGGAGGCCTGGGAGAGCAGCTCCAGGATCTGGGCATCGCGACCGGCATCGAGCGCCGCATCGGCAACGATCTTCTGGAACAGGCTCTGCTCCATCAGGCCGGAGCAGGAGTAGGTCAAGAGCACGCCACCCGGCGCCAGCAGCTGGAACGCCAGCATGTTGATGTCCTTGTAGCCGCGGCAGGCACCCAGCAGCTGCGCCTTGCTCTCGGCAAATTTAGGCGGGTCCAGCACGATGACATCGAACTTCTCGCCCTTCTCGCGGTATTCACGCAGCAACTTGAACACGTCGTGACGGACAAACTGGGTGTTGCTGGTATCCAGCCCGTTCAGCTCGGCGTTCTGGCGGGCGATATCCAGCGCATTCTGGGAGAGATCGACGTTGACCACTTCCTTGGCGCCGCCCTTGAGGGCATAAACGCCAAACCCGCCGGTGTAGCAGAAGCAGTTGAGCACCCGCTTGCCTTCGGTGTACTTGGCGGCAGCCTGACGGTTATCCCGCTGATCCAGATAGAAACCGGTTTTGTGACCGTTGCGAATATCCACCAGGATCTTGACGCCGCCATTCTCCTCGATGACCACCGGCTCGTTCGGGGTCTCGCCATAGATAACGCCGGTGCGCTCTTTCAGCCCTTCCTTCTTGCGCACTGCCACATCGGAGCGCTCATAGATGCTGCACTCTGGGTAGAGGGTACGCAGTGCTTGCGTTATCAGCTCACGCTGGAACTCGGCACCGGCAGAGAGGATCTGGCACACCAGAAAATCGGCATAACGGTCGATGGTCAGACCCGGCAGGCCGTCGGATTCGGCGGCGCAGAGGCGATAACCGGTGAGACCCTGACGCTTGATCAGCGGATCGCGAGACTCCTGCGCATATTTGAGACGACGGATAAAGAAGTCGAGATCGACGGTCTCATCCTTGTCGAAGGTCCAGACCCGGGCACGGATCTGGGAACTGCCTGACCAGGCGCCACGGGCGAGCCACTTGCCATCGTTGGCATAGATCTCGACGGTATCGCCGTCAATGGGGTTGCCCTGAACCCGCTCAATCCCCTTGGAGAAGATCCAGGGGTGGCGACGCAGCAGGGATTTTTCGCGGCCTTTGACGAGATAGATGGAAGCGCTCATGGATGTTTGCCGATGGTAGAAAGAAAAGGGGCCACATTCTATGTGCAATAGGGCGGCTAAGCCAGCCTTTGCTGGTATATGGCGGAGTGACGAATTGTACGTCTGGACAACGACCGAGTGTTGCATATGCAGGTTTTGCAGAATCTCAATGTTGGCGTTTCGCGCTGCTTATCTAATATGCCACAGTTGGTTATGCTTGTTTTGTGTTAAATGCTGGTTGTCATGTGCGCAAAATGTAGTCAATAAAGCGTTTTAACCTTACTTTATAGTGATTTTCGCTAAAGAGTCATTTGATGATGTCGATAGTGGGGAAGACCATTTTGAATCTTTCCTGTATCGAGCTGTCCATGTCACTCACCATCGCCACCAATATTTCTGCACTCAATGCATCACGCCACCTTGGTCAATCATCCAACACGCTGGACTCGGTATATCGACGGCTCTCATCCGGACTGCGTATCAACAGTGCCGCCGATGATGCGGCAGGCTTGCAGATCAGTAATCGCCTCACCAGCGAAGTCAACGGGACCAACACGGCGATCCGCAATGCCAACGATGGGATCTCGGTGATCAACGTGGCCGACGGTGCGCTCGATGAGTCGGTGAATCTGATGCAGCGGATGCGCACTCTGGCATTGCAGTCGGGAAGCGGTGCCAATACGGCAGAGGATCGCGTGGCACTAAATGCCGAATTCAAGCAATTGCAGTTGGAGATGGACCGGATTGCCACAGGCACCCGGTTTGCCGGGCAGGAGCTGCTGGCGGGAGGTTACAAAGGCATCTTCTCGGTCGGTGCCTATGCAGGGCAGAATACCGTCATTACCGATCTCAATGCCCAGACCAAAAATCTGGGCGAGATGGAGTGGCAAGCCCGCAGCCCCGCAGGCAGCAAGCCGGGGGCGTATGACATTGCTGATCTCAAGCTTTCATCTCAGCCTGTCACGCTTAACGGCGTGACCTTTGACAAGGACTATTCCACCCTGGAAGCGTTCGTTGCAGATATCAATAGCACCACCTTTCCTAATAATCAGGGGCCGGTAACAGCGCAACAACTGCCATTTTCAGTGGCTTCCGCAGTCGATTTATCCGCATTACCCTCCTATATCGATGTGGCGGGTCACTCTGTGGATTTGACTACGGGCATTGATATGACCGGATGGGATCCGGTTAATCCGACAACGAAAAATAGTGCCATCATGGCAACCGTGGTTCAACGCATCAACAATGCTGCTCAATCGGCAGGTCTGGGTTTTTATGTAAGTGCCTCCAACAACAGCAATCCTGCCAGCAATGCATTGACCATGCATAGCGCTCAGGGCAACAGCCTTGCGCTGGCCAATGGCACCACGCCCCCTCCACAGCCAGCACCACCGGCGCCTCCGGTGATCAGCAATGCTTCTCTGAGCTCTCTGTTGCCCGATGTCACACCGACAACGTATATCGGTCAGATGGAACTACATTCATCAGGCGACAAGTATTCCAATATTGATATGCAGGGATCGAGCTTGAATGCGCTTGGCTTTTATCAAGAGGACAAAAAGAAATATACCGTTGATAACATTGATGTTCTGAGTGACGACAACGCCAGCAGAGCAATCAAAACGCTGGATGCGGGTATGAAACAGCTGGGTGTTCAGCGCTCTCGGCTCGGCGCCCAGGCCAACGCACTGGATTCACGGGGACGCAATCTGGCCAATGCCAATGAGAACCTCAGTGCTGCCCGCTCAAGGATCCGGGATGCCGACATGGCTGTGGAATCGGCGCGCTTGGTCAGCACCCAAATCTTGCAGCAGGCGAGTGCTTCGATTTTGAGTCAGGCAAACAGTCGCCCCAATGCGGCCCTGAGTTTGCTGCAATCCTGAGCGGGGCTGCCAGCCGGCATAGCAATTGGTCGCTATCATTCATGGTCACTATCCATAAAGACAAAGAGGCCACCCAATGGGTGGCCTCTTTTCTTATTGCTTCTTGTTGCCGGATGCTATTCGGCAGCGTCAGAGAGTGAGCCCCTTGAGTGCTTGGGCCAGTTCGCTGGCGGTGGCTTTGAGCCCTTGCGTGCCAGCCACCGAGGCGCTGGCGGACTCTTCCACCTGCGCCGCCTCATGGCGCACCTGATCCAGATTGTGGGTGATCTCGGCGGCAACCGAGCTCTGCTCTTCGCTGGAGGTGGCGATCTGGGTGCTCATCTCCAGCACCGCATCGCTGTGGTTGCTCAGTTTTTCGATATCGAGCCCCACTTCGCTGATGAGCTGCTGGCTGCTGGCGGCGCGCCCTACAGTCTTTTCCATGATCTCGTTCAGCGCGCCGGTACCGGTCTGCAGCTCTTCGATCATCTGCTGGATCTCCACCGTCGCCTGCTGGGTACGGCTGGCGAGGGTACGCACTTCATCTGCCACCACCGCAAAGCCGCGGCCCTGCTCACCGGCACGGGCCGCTTCGATGGCGGCGTTGAGGGCTAGCAGGTTGGTCTGCTGGGAGATGGCGTTGATGACGTTGACCACCTCGTTGATGCGGTTGGCGTTGTGGGTCAGGCGCTCGACTGCGCCGGAGGCGTTGCCAATCTCGTCGGCCAGGGTGCGGATCGCCTCTATGGTGAGGGCTACCCGGTTGGCGCCATTGGCCGCCTCTTCGCTCGACTGGCGGGTTTGTTGCAAGGTGTCGTTGGCATTGCGCGCCACTTCGCGGATCGCTGCCGACATCTGCTCCATGGCGGTGGCCAGGGAATCCATGTGCTGGCGCTGGGAGCGCGCCATGGTCTCGCCTTCGCGGGCATGGTCACGAAACTCGTCGGCGGCCATGGTCAGCGCTTCGGCAGACTCCTCCACCAGTTTGACGATCTGGTGCTGGCGGTCGGTAAAGCGGTCGATGCTGCCCGCCAGGGTTGAGAACTCGTCGCGCACCGGGAAGAAGTTGAGACGGAAGGTGAGATCCCCGTCCGCCACGGTTTGCAGCGCCTTGTTGGTGGAGTAGAGCGCACCGGAGACAAAGGTCATCATGTAGTGGATCACCAGTGCCATCAGGGCCGCCAGCGCGCCGATCAGGAGCAGGGCCGAGCCCTGACCTTCCCACATGGAGAGGTTGCCGGTGTCGAGATCGCCAGTGACGAAGCCTGCCTGACCCGCTGGCGCGGTAAAGAGGTAGTGATCTCCTTGCTGCTGCAACCCGCTGCTGCCTTGTCGGGTCAGGCGAAGATCAGCAGGCAACACCAGAGTGGGCTGCTGGCTGACAAGTTGCGCAGTGGTTTCGACCCGTTGTTGCAACTGCGCTACCCGCAGGGAGATCTCCTGCTGATGGCTGGCCGCCAGCATATACCAGCTGAGAAAGGCGATGATGAAGAGAGGAAACCAGAACGCGATATGGAATTTTTCACTGATGGTGAGGTGAATGAGATAGCGGTCAACCCACCGGAATTTAACTTCTTTCATAATGGAGCTGCATCCTGCAGAGATAGAGTGTCGGGCACATTATCGTCTCGGGAATTTTTTTCTTAAGCAGAAGGTGTGAGAAATGGGAGAGCAATCGTTTGTCATTCGGGTGTGGGGGCAGGTGCAGGGGGTGGGATTTCGTTATTTCACCCGTGAGCGTGCGCTGCAACTTGGTTTGCGGGGCCATGCCTACAACCTGGAGGATGGCTCGGTGGAGATCCTCATCAGTGGCCCCGCGCAGGGGGTGCAGATGATGCTGGGGTGGCTGGAGCATGGCCCGCGCACTGCTCGGGTGACCCGGATGGAGTATGAGGAGGCGCTGCCGCCCACCGGTCAGGGCTTTCATACCAACTGAAGGGGCGGAGACGAGATGGATGCTGACAAACAAGGTCTGTTGCTGACTCAGGCAACAAGCTGGGTCGCCCGTTATCAGGAGGCGGCGCGGGCGGTGCTCGAAGAGGCCAGTGAACCGGCCGTGCATGGCTACCGTATCGCAGCGCGCCGCTTGCTGGCGCTGCTCGCCCTGTGGCGGCCACTCACCTATCATCCCGAGTTGGAGCGGCGTCTGCTGCGCTCGGTCGGGCGGCTCTCGGCGCTGCGGGATGCGCAGGTCTACGCCGAGCGTTTTGGCAAGCCGCCTGCCAGCACTGGTAATACCCACAAATCGGCCTGTCGCGTGCCCCTGTTGTCGAGGCGACTGGCCCGCTGGCTTGCGGCGGTGGCGCAGGTGCCGGATGCGCGGGCATTGGCATCGCTCTATCAGCAGCATCTGGCCCTGCGCCTTGATGAGGCGCAGAGCGCTCTCGATGAACCTATTCCCTGCGTTGGGAAATCGGTCAGCTCCCGTCAGCAACAGTTGCGCCGCTGGCATCAGATGCGCCTCGAGATCAAGCTGGCCCGTTATGGCGTGGAACTGTTGCTGGATCTGGGGAGTGGGGATCCCGGTTGGTTGAGCACCCTGACTCACTGGCAGGAGCGACTCGGCCAGTTGCAGGATTGGCGTCAATGGCGGCGGAGGTTGCGAGCAGAGCAGGGGAACACCCGCAAGCAGACGAAACTGCGGCAGCAGTTGAAGGGGAAGATCACCACCCGTTTGCGTCAACTGGACTGCCAGCAGGCGGAGCTGGTGGCGCTCAAACTGGCGATGCTGGCAGGCCACAACATGAATGACATGCCAAGTCGGCTGGTCAGGTATTCAGGACAAAATGCATCTCCCGCGAATCCCGGTGGTGGTTAGCCCCGAGGCCGTAATCTGCGGAAGTCATCCACGCCCAGCATCTACAAAAATTCTCCAAGCCACAAATGCGAGACATAAAAAGAGAGGCCGTTTGGCCTCTCTTCTCTATCTGGCTGTGGTCGCAGTCAGCGATAAGCTTACTTGACGCGCATTCCAGGCTGGGCACCTTCTTGCGGCTCCAGGATCCAGAGATCCTTGCCGCCCGGGCCTGCGGCCAGCACCATGCCTTCGGACATGCCGAAACGCATCTTGCGCGGGGCCAGGTTGGCCACCATCACGGTCAGCTTGCCTTCCAGATCTTCCGGGTTATAGGCGGACTTGATACCGGCAAACACCTGACGGGTTTCACCGCCGATATCCAGTTGCAGCTTGAGCAGCTTCTCGGCTTCCGGTACCGCTTCGGCCTTCTTGATCAGCGCCACGCGCAGGTCAATCTTGGCAAAGTCGTCATAGGTGATGGTTTCGCTGATGGGGTCATCAGCCAGCTGGCCGGTCACTTTCGGTGCCTGCTCTTTGGCCAGGTCTTCCTTGGATGCCTCGATCATGGCTTCAATCTTCACCGGTTCGATGCGGGAGAAGAGGGCCTTGAACGGGGCCACGGTGTGATCGACCAGCGGCATCTCGATGCCATCCCAGCTGAGGGTTTCAGCCAGGAAGGCTTCGGCACGCTCAGCCAGCAGCGGCATGACGGGCTTGAGGTAAGCCATCAGCACGCGGAACAGGTTGATGCCGACAGAGCAGACCGCCTGCAGCTCGGCATCAGCCCCTTCCTGCTTGGCGATGACCCAGGGCGCCTTGTCATCCACATAGCGGTTGGCCTTGTCGGCCAGCGCCATGATTTCGCGGATGGCGCGGCTGAATTCGCGGCTCTCATAAGCCTCGGCAATGGCGGTACGAGCATTGGCGAATTCGGCGTAGAGCTCGGGTTCGGCGCAGGTTGCTGCCAGCTTGCCGCCACAGCGCTTGGCAATAAAGCCGGCGTTGCGGGAGGCGAGGTTGACCAGCTTGTTGACCACGTCAGCGTTGACGCGCTGCACGAAATCTTCGAGGTTCAGGTCCAGATCGTCGATGCGGCTGTTGAGCTTGGCGGCGTAGTAGTAACGCAGGCACTCCGGATCCAGGTGGTTCAGGTAGGTGGATGCCTTGATAAAGGTGCCCTTGGACTTGGACATCTTGGCGCCGTTGACGGTCACATAGCCGTGTACGTTTACCTTGGTCGGTTTGCGGAAGTTGGCACCTTCCAGCATGGACGGCCAGAACAGGCAGTGGAAGTAGGCGATGTCCTTGCCGATGAAGTGGTAGAGCTCGGCGTCGGAGTCCGCTTTCCAGTAGCTGTCAAAGTCGATGTCGCCACGCTTGTTGCACAGGTTCTTGAAAGAAGCCATGTAACCGATGGGGGCATCCAGCCAGACGTAGAAGTACTTGCCCGGGGCGCCGGGGATTTCGAAACCGAAGTAGGGGGCGTCACGGGTGATGTCCCACTGCTGCAGGCCGCTCTCGAACCACTCCTGCATCTTGTTGGCCATCTCTTCCTGAATGGCGCCGGAGCCGCGTACCCACTCTGCCAGCCATTTTTCAAACTGCGGCAAATCGAAGAAGAAGTGCTCGGAGTCCTTCATCACCGGAGTGGCACCGGAGACGGCAGATTTCGGATCGATCAGCTCAGTCGGGCTGTAGGTGGCGCCGCAGCTGTCACAGTTGTCGCCATACTGCTCCGGAGACTTGCACTTGGGGCAGGTACCCTTGACGAAACGATCCGGCAGGAACATGGATTTTTCCGGATCGAACAGCTGGGAGATGGTGCGGCTCTTGATAAAACCACCATTTTTCAGGCGGCCGTAGATCAACTCCGCCAGCTCGCGGTTTTCGTCGCTGTGGGTGGAGTGATAGTTGTCAAAGCTGATGTTGAACCCGGCGAAGTCGGCCTGGTGCTCCTTGGAGACAGCGGCAATCATCTCTTCCGGGGTGATCCCCATCTGCTGTGCCTTGAGCATGATCGGGGTGCCGTGGGCATCATCGGCACAGATGAAGTGCACCTGATGACCGCGCATTCGCTGATAACGAACCCAGATATCGGCCTGGATATGTTCCAGCATGTGGCCAAGATGGATGGAGCCATTGGCATAGGGGAGGGCGCAGGTTACCAGCATTTTACGAGGATCAGTTGCCATATTACGTTCTTGATGTGCTTGTTGGGATGATAGAGTGCCGTGCATGTTACCCGAATTGGGGGTAGCCTGCCTAGGGTTGTGGCTGTGCCAACCTTGGCAGCACCTGCTGTTACGATGGCAGGCAAGCCACTGATTTGTGTGCGGTAACCGTTCACCTCAAGATAATGACAAGATAATGAGGAGTTAATGGTGATTGATTCAGTAAAACAGATCCTCGCCGAATTTAAGCCAGTAGGCTGGCACAAGGATCTGGTGGATGCCGGATTCGTTCGCGAGATCATCAATCAGGGTCAGGGGCTTACTATCCGGCTGGTATTGCCGTTTGCCGGTCTTTCGCTGCTCGATCAGCTCAAAGAGAACTACGATGCCAGAGTGCGCAGCGCCACCGGTGCCGCCCGTATCGACTGGGCACTGGAGATTGACGTCGCCAGCATGCCGCGGGCGCAGGGCCTCAATGCCGTGCAGGGCATTCGCAACATCATCGTGATCGCCTCCGGCAAGGGGGGGGTGGGCAAATCTACCACTGCGGTCAATCTGGCGCTGGCGCTGCAAAAAGAGGGGGCGCGGGTCGCCATTCTCGATGCCGATATCTATGGCCCTTCCATTCCCACCATGATGGGCACCCTCAAAGAGCGCCCGGTCAGCCATGACGGCAAGCTGATGGAGCCGGTGATGGCCTGCGGCCTCAAGAGCAACAGCATCGGCTATCTGGTCTCCGAGCAGGATGCCACCATCTGGCGTGGCCCGATGGCGAGCAAAGCGCTGGCGCAGATCCTCCATGAGACCCGCTGGGGCGAGGTGGATTATCTGGTCGTAGACATGCCGCCGGGCACTGGCGATATCCAGCTCACTATGGCCCAGCAGGTGCCCACTTCGGCGGCAGTGATCGTCACGACCCCGCAAGATGTGGCGCTCGCCGATGCCCGCAAGGGGATCGCCATGTTCAACAAGGTTAATGTGCCGGTGCTCGGCATCATCGAGAACATGAGTTACCACGTCTGCAGCGCCTGCGGTCACCATGAGCCGCTGTTCGGTACCGGTGGCGGCCAGAAGATGGCTGAGCAGTATCAAGTGGCGCTGCTTGGCCAGTTGCCGCTGCACATCGACATCCGCCAACACATGGATGATGGCTGCCCGACGGTGTTCGGCGCACCGGAAGGAAGCCTGGCTCAGGCCTATTTGAAGCTGGCGCGCAGGGTAGGGGCTGAACTCTTTTTCAGCGCAAAACCGATTGCGACCCCCCTCTATGCCATGGCGCTGGATGAATAATCGGCGGTCGGTCACTTGAAAGGGAATTGAGGGTGGGCATGACCCACCCTTTTTTATATAATGGATCGGTTTAAACCATCCCCACTGCTCTTCTCTTTTAGGTATTTGTCATGTCTGATACTCAACATTCGTGTGTGATCATCGGTATTGCGGGCGCATCTGCGTCTGGCAAAAGTCTTATAGCCCAGACCATTTATGAAGAGCTGGTGGCCGAACTGGGCGCAGGTCAGATTGGTGTGATCACCGAAGATTGCTACTACCGTGATCAGACCCACCTGACCATGGAAGAGCGGGTCAAGACCAACTATGACCACCCCAACGCGCTGGATCACGACCTGCTGGTACAGCACCTGAGCCAGCTGGTCAAAGGTGACGCGGTTGCCATTCCCCAGTACTCCTACACCGAACATACCCGGATGAGCGAAGTGACCCCGTTTGCGCCGCGCCGGGTGATCATTCTGGAAGGTATCCTGTTGCTGACCGACAGCCGTCTGCGGGATCTGATGGATGCCTCCATCTTTATGGATACCCCGCTCGACATCTGCCTGTTGCGCCGTCTGGTGCGTGATGTGCAGGAGCGTGGCCGCACCATGGACTCCGTGCTCAAGCAGTACCAGAAGACGGTGCGTCCGATGTTCCTGCAGTTTATCGAGCCGTCCAAACAGTATGCCGATGTGATCGTGCCCCGTGGTGGCAAGAACCGCATCGCCATCGACATGCTCAAAGCGCGTATCCGCCACATGTTGATTGGTTAAGATGAAACAAGCCGGGTAATGCCCGGCTTTTTTAAAAGCACAATTTGTCAGGAGAGTCGCCCAATGCGTCTGTGTGATACCGATATTGAACGCCATCTGGATGAAGGCAAGATCGTCATTGAGCCACGGCCCGGGGTAGAGCGGATCAGTGGTGTCAGTGTCGATGTGCTGCTGGGTAACGAGTTTCGGGTGTTTCGCGATCATACCGCGCCCTATATCGACCTGAGCGGCCCGAGCAGCGAGATGGCCGATGCCATCGATCGGGTGATGAGTGACGAGATCCACATTCCCGATGGCGAAGCCTTCTACCTGCACCCGGGTCAGCTGGCGCTGGCGGTGACCTACGAATCCGTCACCCTGCCTGCCGATATCGTCGGCTGGCTGGATGGCCGCTCTTCATTGGCGCGCCTGGGTTTGATGGTGCACGTGACGGCGCACCGGATCGATCCGGGTTGGTCCGGTCGCATCGTGCTGGAGTTCTACAACGGCGGCAAACTGCCGCTGGCGCTGCGTCCGAAGATGAAGATCGGCGCCTTGAACTTCGAGATGCTCTCCGGCGTCGCGGCCCGTCCCTACAACAAGCGGGAAAATGCCAAGTACAAGAGCCAGCAGGGCGCCGTTGCCAGCCGTATCAATCAGGACTGATAACTGGCAACACGGCAACGATTCAAGGGAGCACAAGGTGCTCCCTTTTTGCATCTGGAATCAAACGGATATGGGGCTGATAGTGCTGGTCGGATGAGATTGGCGGGGCAGGGACGTTTTATCACCACTTTCGCCCGTTTTTCTGTCATAAAAACGTCATAAAAATGAAATTATTGGCTTAATTGTCAGCTATTTTTGCCCTTTCCCGCAATCATTGGCGGCTTTAATTAATCGATGGCAAGCCGCATGATGACTGGCTCTAGGATATTTTTTTCCAAAAAGCTCTTTTTTTTTATGGCTGAAATATTTCAATGGTGGCTATGGTGTTGGCCGCCATCTGGCATAATCCGCCGCAACTCATAAACAGGCTTTTTTTTATGTTTGAAATGTTTAGTGGTTTGGGGTTGTGGTGGTCAATCGGTTTGGTATTGGCCGTTTTTTTTGTGCTTGCCTATGAATTTATCAACGGCTTTCACGATACCGCCAACGCGGTAGCAACGGTTATCTATACCAAGGCGATGCCAGCTCACCTGGCGGTCGTTGCATCGGGGATCTTCAACTTTTTCGGCGTCATGTTTGGTGGACTGGGTGTGGCCTATGCCATTGTCCATCTGCTGCCCATCGACCTGCTGCTTGGGATGGACTCCACCCAAGGGTTGATCATGGTCTTCTCCTTGCTGTTTTCCGCCATCGTGTGGAACTTGGGCACCTGGTTCTTCGGGATCCCGGCCTCCAGTTCACATACCTTGATCGGTTCCATTCTGGGGGTAGGCGGCGCCTATGCCTGGATCACCCATAAACCGGTGACAGAAGGGATCAACGTGGGCAAAGCGATCGACATCATGCTTTCCCTCATCATCTCTCCCACCATCGGCTTCATCATCGCGGCGCTGCTGCTGCTGGCGATGAAGCGCATCTGGACCAGCAACAAGATCCACAAAACGCCGGAAGAGCGCCAGCTGGTGGATGGCAAGAAACACCCGCCGTTCTGGGCGCGTCTGACCCTGGTGGCCTCGGCCATGGGCGTCAGCTTCGTGCACGGCTCCAACGATGGCCAGAAGGGTATCGGTCTGGTGATGCTGGTGCTGATCTGTATGGCGCCAGCCTATTTCGCACTGGACATGAACAGCCGCGCCTATGATCTGGACCGGACCCAGGATGCCAACCAGCGCATCATGGAGATCTACCAGCGCAACCAGTCCGCCCTCTCTGGCGTCATCAACTTCTCTGCACCGGCAACGGCTCAGGAAGAGCTGATGACTCACTGCTCCGCCGATGGCGTGCTGCAGGCGATGGCCACCCTGGATGCCCGTCTGGGTGCCGTGCGTACTTATGATCAGATGAGCCTGACTGACCGCCGCGAAGTGCGTCGTCTGCTGCTCTGTATCGATGACACCGCCCGCAAAGCGGCCAAGCTGCCGCTGCCCGCCAAGGAGCTGACCGACCTGGCCAAATGGCGCAAGGATCTGACCGCCACCGCTGAATACGCACCGACCTGGGTGATCGTCTCCATCGCACTGGCGCTGGGTTGTGGCACCATGGTGGGCTGGCGTCGTATCGTTCATACCGTGGGCGAGAAGATCGGCACCACCGGCATGACCTACAGCCAGGGCATTGCGGCCCAGATCACGGCTGCAACCTCCATCGGGGTCGCCAGTCTGACCGGTATGCCGGTGTCCACCACCCACATCCTCTCTTCTGCGGTGGCGGGGACCATGGTAGCCAACAAATCCGGCCTGCAGAGCCAGACTATCAAGACCATCCTGATGGCCTGGGTGCTGACCCTGCCGCTGACCATGCTGCTCTCCGGCGGCCTGTTCATCGTCAGCCACCATCTGTTTGGTTGATCTGCCGCGCTCATAATGCGCATCACAATGACAATGCCGCCAGGTCGAAAGATCGGGCGGCATTTTTTATATGCAGGATAGGTCGTGTCTCGTGAGCGCAGGAATATGGCTTGCAGGGATGTTAGGAGCGGGTCAGAAATCCCAGCCAGATTGCGGTATTGGTTCAGGTTGATCGCCTTCATGAGCCTTGCGCCGCGCAGCCTCAACCCGCGCCTTGCGGGCGCGGCACAGACGCATCACATCCTGCTGCTGGGCGGGGGTCATGGCGAGCCAATTGAAACGCTCGTCGCGATTGCGCAGGCACCCCTTGCAGTAGCCTTTGTTGTTCACTTCGCAGACCCCGATGCAGGGGCTCTGCAGCGGGAATATTTCGAGCTGTTCCATCCATCACCTCGCACATCCTGTCACCTTGTTATAACCCAGCGGATCCCCTTTGGAGAAATCCTGCTTCAAGTGATTGATGTCGTTTGCTTTCCCCCTGCAAATTTGGCATCTTCCCCGCCGAGCATGGCTCTTGGCGTTATATGAGGACATATGAACAAACACGCGTACTGGCTGACCGCCGCAGTGCTGGGACTGGCCGGTTGTGCGGGCAACTCTGACAAAGCAGAAGTGCCCAAAAAACAGACCGACAACAGATGCTTTCTTAACTGCGAGGTGCCGGAAAATCTGGGCAAGCAGTATCTGGACGGGACCTTGCCAGAGGATCTGGTGAGGGTGGAGCGGGTCAATAGCCGTGCGCGTGCCGACTACAGCAAGTTTGGCCCGCAAAGCAGACTGGTATTGGAGCGCTCCGGCAAGATGACCCGCCGTTATGGCGAGCTCTATCACCAGCTCTCCCGCTGGGTGGCGGGCGGCGGCAATCCTGCCGACATCACCCGTTACGGTATCAGCCTGGCTCAGCTGGGCGGTGCCGATCGCATGGGTAACGTGCTGTTTACCGGTTACTACTCGCCGGTGCTGGAAGTGCGCCACCGCCCGGATGCCAAGTACAAATATCCCATCTATGCCATGCCTAAATGTGGCGGTCGCTGTCCGACCCGGGCCGAGATCCATCAGGGGGCCTTGGCCAACCGCGGGCTGGAGCTGGGTTACAGCAAATCCCTTATCGACAACTTCCTGATGGATGTGCAGGGTTCGGGCTTTGTCCACTACGGGGATGACGATCGGCTGCAATATCTGGGCTACAGCGGCAAGAACGGCCACGGTTACGTGAGTATCGGTCGGGTACTGATCGACCGCGGTGAAGTGCCCAAAGAGCAGATGTCGATGAAGGCCATCAAGGAGTGGGCCAACCGACAGCCGGAGGAGAGCGTCAAGGAGCTGGTGGAGCAGAACCCCTCCTATGTCTTCTTCGAGCGCCGCCCTACTAATGATGTGATCGGCGCGGCCGGTATCCCGCTGCTGCCGATGGCGGCTGTTGCCGCCGACAAGACCCTGTTGCCGATGGGTACCCCGATCCTCGCCGAAGTCCCCCTGCTCGATAAAGAGGGCAACTGGACCGGCAAGCACCAGCTGCGCTTGTTGATTGCGCTGGATGTGGGCGGAGCGGTGAAGAAGGGGCACCTCGATCTCTACCACGGCATGGGCGAGAAGGCCGGTGTCGCAGCCGGTCACTACAAGCACTTTGGCCGGGTCTGGAAGCTGGGCCTGCACCACGGGCCGACCGCTGCCCCCTGGCTGTAATCCTCTGAGGGGTTGGGCGTCTGTCATCGGGCGCCCGAGTAATGTGAAGAGACAAAAAAAGCCGCCGGATTGCTCCGGCGGCTTTCTATTTTGTGCGAGTTGCCAGTCTGTGGCTGCGTCAGCTCTTCTGGATATCCAGCCGGATGGCGCCGACCGGTTTGCAGCAGCAGGGGAGGCACTCCCCTTGGGCGACGAATGCCAAGGGCACCGCAGGATAGTGCACCTTGCCAGCCATCAGCGGAGTGCGGCAGGCGCCGCAATAGCCGCTGCGACACTGGAACTCCACATGATGACCGTGGCGCTCCAGGGTCTCCAACACGCTTTCGCCGGGATGGGCGTGCAGCACGGCACCATCCCGGGTATGTACCCGTGGTGCCACGACCGCATGCTGTTCAGCAGGCGCGTGCGGGGCAGGGGTCAGCGTGTTGGTGGCGTCACTCACAGCTCGAAATCACCCAGGTCATCGGCATTGACTTCGCTGTCGATCTGACCGACCAGATAGGAGCTGACCTCTACCTCTTGCGGGGCGACCTGCACGTTGTCGGATGACAGCCAGGTGTTGATCCAGGGGATCGGGTTTTGCTTGGTGCCGGCAAAGGCTGGCTGCAGGCCGACCGCACTCATGCGCAGGTTGGTGATGTACTCCACGTACTGGCAGAGGATGTCCTTGTTCAAGCCGATCATGGAGCCGTCCTGGAACAGGTACTCGGCCCACTCTTTCTCCTGAATGGCCGCCTCCTTGAAGATCTCGAAGCAGGCCTGTTCGCACTCGGCGGCGATCTCGGCCATCTCCGGGTCATCCTGGCCGGTGCGCATCAGGTTCAGCATGTGTTGGGTGCCGGTGAGGTGCAGCGCTTCATCGCGGGCGATCATCTTGATGATCTTGGCGTTGCCTTCCATCAGTTCGCGCTCGGCGAAGGCAAAGGAGCAGGCGAAGCTGACATAGAAGCGAATTGCTTCCAGCGCGTTGACACTCATCAGGCACAGATAAAGTTTCTTCTTGAGCTCGCGCAAGGTGATGGTCACTTCGCGGCCAGCGACGGTGTGGGTCCCTTCACCATGCAGGTTGTAGAGGGCGGTCGCTTCGATCAGGTCGTCGTAGAAGTGGCTGATGGAGCCGGCTCGCTTCAAGATCTGCTCGTTGGTCACGATGTCGTCGAACACCTGGGCGGGGGTGTTGACGATATTGCGGATGATATGGGTGTAGGAGCGAGAGTGGATGGTCTCGGAGAAGGCCCAGGTCTCAATCCAGGTTTCCAGCTCCGGAATGGAGACTAGCGGCAGCAGGGCCACGTTGGGGCTGCGACCCTGAATGGAGTCCAGCAGGGTCTGGTACTTCAGGTTGGAGATGAAGATGTGCTGCTCGTGCGGTGGCAGGGCCTGATAGTCGATGCGATCACGGGAGACATCCACCTCTTCCGGGCGCCAGAAGAAGGAGAGCTGCTTCTCGATCAGCCGCTCGAACACTTCGTGCTTTTGTTGATCATAACGGGCTACGTTGACCGATTGGCCAAAAAACATCGGCTCTTTGAGCTGGTCGTTTTGGGTTTGGCAGAAAGTTGAATAGGCCATGGTTACCAGAATATGTGAATAGAGAAAACAGGAGAGCGGGAGCTTCATGCTCCCGCCCGGTTATCAGTTCTTGCCGTGACTTAGATTTTGCAAGCCCCGCCAGCGCAACCGTCATCTTGCAGGTCGGTCTGGGCATCGTCTGCACCATCACGGGTGTTGTGATAGTACAGGGTCTTGAGGCCGTATTTGTAGGCGGTCAGCAAGTCCTTGAGCAGCTGTTTCATCGGGACCTTGTTGCCTTCGAAACGGGCAGGGTCGTAGTTGGTGTTGGCGGAGATCGCCTGATCCACAAACTTCTGCATGATACCGACCAGCTGCAGGTAGCCGTCAACGCTCGGTTGCTTCCAGAGCAATTCGTATTGATCTTTCAGGCGATCATACTCGGGCACCACCTGTTTGAGAATGCCGTCTTTGGAGGCCTTGACCGACACCAGACCGCGCGGTGGCTCGATACCGTTGGTGGCGTTGGAGATCTGGCTGGAGGTCTCGCTCGGCATCAGGGCGGTCAGGGTGGAGTTACGCAAGCCCACGGACTTGATCTCTTCACGCAGGCTTTCCCAATCCAGATGCAGCGGCTCGTTGCACAGCGCATCCAGATCCTTCTTGTAGGTGTCGATGGGCAGGATACCTTGCGCGTAGGTGGTCTCGCCAAACAGCGGGCAGGGGCCGAACTCGCGGGCCAGCTGCACGGAGGCTTTCAGCAGGTAGTACTGAATGGCCTCGAAGGTACGGTGAGTCAGGGCCAGACCGGAGCCGTCGGAGTAACGGGCACCGTTTTTGGCCAGGTAGTAGGCGTAGTTGATGACGCCGATCCCCAGGGTACGACGACCCATGCTGCCCTTCTTGGCGGCGGCAATCGGGTAATCCTGATAGTCGAGCAGGGCGTCGAGGGCACGCACGGCCAGATCGGCCATCTCTTCCAGATCTTCCAGCTTCTCGATGGCACCCAGGTTGAAGGCGGAGAGGGTGCACAGGGCGATTTCGCCACTCTCGTCGTCGATGTTGTTGAGCGGCTTGGTCGGCAGCGCAATTTCGAGGCAGAGGTTGGACTGGCGTACCGGCGCCACGCTCGGGTCGAACGGGCTGTGGGTGTTGCAGTGATCGACGTTCTGGATGTAGATGCGACCGGTACCTGCACGCTCCTGCATCATCAGGGAGAAGAGGTCTACCGCTTTCAGGGTCTTCTTGCGAATGGCCGGATCCTGCTCGTACTTGACGTAGAGCTCTTCAAACTTGTCCTGATCGGCAAAGAAGGCATCGTACAGACCCGGCGCATCGGACGGGGAGAACAGGGTGATGTCACCGCCCTTGATAAGGCGCTGGTACATCAGCTTGTTGATCTGCACGCCGTAGTCCATGTGACGAACACGGTTCTCTTCCACGCCGCGGTTGTTCTTCAGTACCAGCAGGCTTTCCACTTCGGTGTGCCACAGCGGGTAGAACAGGGTGGCCGCACCGCCGCGCACGCCGCCCTGGGAGCAGCACTTCACTGCAGTCTGGAAGTATTTGTAGAAGGGGATGCAACCGGTGTGGAATGCTTCGCCGCCACGGATGGGGCTGCCCAGACCGCGGATGCGACCGGCGTTGATGCCGATACCGGCGCGCTGGGAGACGTAACGCACGATAGAACTGGCGGTGGCGTTGATGGAGTCCAGGCTGTCATCGCACTCGATCAGTACGCAGGAGCTGAACTGGCGGGTCGGGGTGCGCACGCCGCTCATGATCGGGGTCGGCAGGGAGATCTTGAAGGTCGAGACCGCATCATAGAAGCGCTTGATGTAGTCCAGACGGGTATCTTTCGGATACTTGGAGAAGAGGCAGGCCGCAACCAGCATATAGAGGAACTGCGGGCTCTCGTAGATCTCGCCGGTAACGCGGTTCTGGACCAGATATTTGCCTTCCAGCTGTTTGACTGCCGCGTAGGAGAAATCCATGTCGCGCCAGTGATCCAGATGGGTGTTCAGCTCTTCGAATTCAGCCTGGGTGTAGTCCTCCAGCAGGTGCTTGTCGTACTTGCCCATGTCCACCAGACGAGCCACGTGCTGGTAGAGGTGGGGCGGTTCGAACTGGCCGTAGGCCTTCTTGCGCAGGTGGAAGATGGCCAGACGGGCTGCCATGTACTGGTAGTCCGGGGTCTGCTCGGAGATGAGGTCAGCCGTTGCCTTGATGATGGTTTCGTGAATGTCAGCGGTACGGATACCGTCATAGAACTGGATATGGGATTTGAGCTCTACCTGGGAGACCGACACGTTGTCGAGCCCTTCGGCGGCCCAGTCCAGCACGCGGTGAATTTTATCCAGATCGATGGGTTCTTTGTGTCCGTTACGCTTCGTCACAAACAAGTTCATTGGCTGATGACCTTCAGTTGATTCCCGAAAAACCATCGCACAATGGCGCCACCCAGGCCCCGGCGGTGTGCAGGAGTTGGGTAGAGATTGTGCGATGAATCACAAGATGTAGTGTTATTTTAAGTTCGAGCTACAAGATAGTGAGGTCAGCCCGCCATTGCAATGTGTGGATAAGTGACGAGCTGTGGATAAATTGTGAGTCTTGCCCCATCAGTTAGTGACCGCTCACAGTGAGCGGGTTTTCATTCGTCCGCTCCGCTAAAAGCAAGTCTCCCGATCGAAGATGGAAAATTTAAATAACTTTTTTTGCTTGCGAAACGGGGGGCTTTTTACTAGCAAACGGCGGCTGATTATCCCTTATGCAACAAGGGTCAAAAGCTGTCCAGTTGTCGCCGCCGCGGGCTCAGCGTGGCAAGGGCTTTGCATCAGATGACGGTGGTTTGTGGCCGCTTTGTGACGGCTGCGAGCTTGTCAAATGGGTATCCAACAGGCAGAAAGCTGCCTTTATTATCCATGAATAGAGGCGTGATGGTGGCGCAGGACGCAGGAGCGTAAAGTAAGAGATGCAAGGGGCGGAGAGTCTCTTCGCCCCCGTTATCTCATGTCAGCCGGTAAGGCTGTGCGTTACACCTTGGCCGTCAACTCGTAGCGCAGCCAGTGGTGCAGGGCCTGCACGGTGTCGAATTGCAGATCGGCGCCCCACTGGGCGGGATCTTCCTCATCATTGAGATAGCCCCAGCCAGCGACCGCGGTGCGCATGCCGGCGTTGCGGCCCGCTTCGATATCCCGCACATGATCCCCCACATAGAGGCAGTGAGCTGCTTCGACCCCCAGCTTCTCACAAGCAAAGAACATGGGGGCGGGGTCGGGCTTGCGTACCGGCAGGGTGTCGGCACTGACCGTCACGCCGCAGCTGGCGAGCTCTGGCAGGGCTGCCAGCAGTGGCTCGGTGAGAAAGCCCGGCTTGTTGGTGACTATTCCCCAGGGGAGCTGTTTCTCGTCGAGCCACTCGATAAGATCCACCATTCCCTCATAGGGACGGGTACCGACGCAGAGATTGGCCGCGTAGTAGTCGAGAAGGGCATTGCGCAGGCGGGTGGCCCCCAGCTCTTCAAGCAGTTCGTCGCCGAGGCCCGCTTTCAGCAGCCCTAGCGCCCCGTGGGAGGTGGTCTGACGAATGATGTCGTCAGAGAGCGGCGCAAAGCCTTCGCTGATCAGCACGTGGTTGACGGCGGCCCCCAGATCCGGGGCTGTGTCGAGCAGGGTGCCATCCAGATCGAACAGCACACCGCGCAGGGGAAGAGGGCGAGAGGCGTTCATCAGCCGTGCTCCGGGCGGACAAACTCCACCATATAGTTGACGTCGACATTCTTGCCGAGCTTGAAACTGTTGGAGAGCGGTGCATAGTGCACCCCGCTCATATCCCGCACCAGCAGGCCAGCTGCTTCACCCATGCGACACAGCTCGGCCGGGGTGATGAATTTTTTGTGATCGTGGGTACCCTTGGGCACCATCTTCATCAGGTACTCGGCCCCGATGATCATCATCAGATAGGATTTGGGGTGGCGGTTGATGGTGGAGACGAACACCCGGCCGCCCGGGCGTACCAGAGTCGCGATGGCGCGCAACACGGAGGTGGGGTCCGGCACATGCTCCAGCATCTCCATGCAGGTGACCACATCATACTGGCCCGGTACTTCGGCGGCATGGGCTTCGGCGGTGATCTGGCGATATTCGAGCTCAACACCCTGCTCCAGGGCGTGCAGGCGGGCGACGCCGAGAGGTTCCTTGCCCATGTCGATGCCGGTGACCCTGGCACCACGGCGGGCCATGCTCTCGGAGAGGATGCCGCCACCACACCCGATATCGAGAATGCGCTTGCCAAACAGACCGCCACTTTTGTCGGTGATCCAGTCAAGGCGTACCGGATTGATTTGATGCAGGGGTTTGAATTCACCCTCCATGTCCCACCAGCGGGAGGCGATGGCTTCAAACTTGGCGATTTCTGTCAGATCGACATTGGCATCACTGTTCATTTTTCGAAGATCCTGTGGCAGGGCGCCCGCTTCTGAGTCATGGGCGCAATCTATTGTCCTGGCGGGCATTATAACGGACGGACTTTGTCACACCAGCCCGATCTGATACCCGATTTGTGGCTTAAGGTATTTGGCTCAGTGTGTTACCATGTCGCGCTGTTTAAGCCAAAGAACAACTAATTAGGGATAAGGCTTTCTATGAGCGATCTGGCCAGAGAGATCACGCCGGTCAACATCGAAGAAGAGCTCAAGAGTTCCTATCTTGATTACGCCATGAGCGTGATCGTAGGACGAGCTCTGCCGGATGTGCGTGATGGCTTGAAACCGGTTCACCGCCGCGTTCTGTTTGCTATGAACGAGTTGGGGAACGACTGGAACAAGCCCTATAAAAAATCGGCCCGTGTGGTCGGTGACGTAATCGGTAAATATCACCCGCACGGCGATATCGCTGTGTATGACACCATTGTCCGGATGGCGCAGGATTTCTCCATGCGTTACATGCTGGTCGATGGTCAGGGCAACTTCGGTTCAGTCGACGGCGACAGCGCCGCGGCGATGCGTTATACCGAAGTGCGGATGGCCCGCATCTCCCACGAGCTGCTGGCCGATCTGGACAAAGAGACCGTGGACTGGGTGCCGAACTATGACGGCACTGAGATGATCCCGGCGGTCATGCCTACCAAGGTTCCCAACCTGCTGGTCAACGGCTCCTCCGGTATCGCGGTGGGCATGGCGACCAACATTCCGCCTCACAACCTCACCGAGATTGTCAATGGCTGTCTGGCGCTGATCGAAAACGGCGACCTCACCATTGACGAGCTGATGACCTACATCACCGGCCCGGATTTCCCCACCGGCGGCATTATCAACGGTCGTTCCGGCATCGTGCAGGCGTACCGTACCGGTCGTGGCTCCATCTATGTGCGGGCCAAGGCTGAAGTGGAAGTGGACGAGAAGACCAGTCGCGAGACCATCATCGTTCACGAGATCCCCTATCAGGTGAACAAGGCTCGACTGATCGAGAAGATCGCCGAGCTGGTCAAAGAGAAGAAGATCGAGGGCATCAGTGCCCTGCGCGATGAGTCTGACAAAGACGGCATGCGCATCGTTATCGAAATCAAGCGCGGCGAGTCCGGCGAGATTGTGCTGAACAATCTCTACAAGCACACCCAGATGCAGACCACGTTCGGCATCAACATGGTGGCGCTCGATAACAACCAGCCCAAGGTGATGAACCTTAAAGAGATCCTGGATGCGTTCCTGCTGCACCGCCGTGAAGTGGTGACTCGCCGGACCGTGTTCGAACTGCGCAAAGCGCGGGATCGGGCGCACATTTTGGAAGGTCTGGCGGTTGCGCTGGCCAACATTGATCCCATCATCGAGCTGATCCGCCACAGCGCGACCCCGGCCGACGCGAAAGCGGGCCTGGTTGCCAAGGGCTGGGAACTCGGCAACGTGGCCGCCATGCTGGAAAAAGCGGGCGACGACGCGGCACGGCCAGAGTGGCTGGAGCCGGAGTTCGGTATCCGTGAAGGTCAATACTTCCTGACCGAACAGCAAGCCCAGGCCATCCTTGACCTGCGTCTGCACAAGCTGACTGGCCTCGAGCACGAGAAGATCCTGGAAGAGTACCAATCTCTGCTGGATCTGATCGCCGAGCTGCTGCACATCCTGGCGAGCCCGGCTCGTCTGATGGAAGTGATCCGCGATGAACTGCTGGCCGTGCGCGAGCAGTATGGTGACGAGCGTCGCACCGAGATCAGCATGTCCAGTGCCGAGATCAACATCGAGGATCTGATCACCCCGGAAGATGTGGTGGTTACCCTGTCTCACCAGGGCTATGTGAAGTATCAGCCGCTCTCCGACTACGAGGCCCAGCGCCGCGGTGGTCGTGGCAAGTCGGCCACCCGGATCAAGGAAGAGGACTTTGTGGAGCGTCTGCTGGTGGCCAACACCCACGACACCATTCTGTGTTTCTCCACCCGTGGCAAGGTCTACTGGCTCAAGGTTTACCAGCTGCCGGAAGCGTCCCGTGGCGCCCGTGGTCGTCCGATCATCAACCTGCTGCCGCTGGAAGAGGGTGAGCGTATCACCGCTATCCTGCCGGTGAAGGAGTATGACGCCGAGAAGTATGTGTTCTTCGCCACCGCCAACGGTACCGTGAAGAAGACCAGCCTCTCTGACTTCAGCCGTCCGCTCTCCTCCGGTATCCGCGCCATCAACCTCAAAGAGGGTGATGAGCTGATCGGGGTGGATATCACCGATGGCAGCAACGAGATCATGCTCTTCTCCGACGCGGGCAAAGTTGTTCGCTTCGCGGAAGGCAGCGGTCGCGCTGATGCCGATGTCAGCGATGACGTTGAAACCGACGACGATGCCGGTAATGACGATGATGGCAGCGACAACGGCGAAGGCACCGAAAGCAAGGGTACCTTCAAGGGCGTGCGTCCCATGGGTCGTACCGCCGCCGGTGTCCGTGGCATCAAGCTGGGCGCCGGTGACAAGGTGGTTTCCCTCATCGTTCCGCGCGGCGAAGGTGCCATCCTCACCGCCACCGAGAACGGTTACGGCAAGCGGACTGCGTTGGCCGAATACCCGACCAAGAGCCGTGGTACTCAGGGCGTTATCTCCATCAAGGTGGATGAGCGCAACGGCAAGGTGATCGATGCGATTCAGGTCGAAGATACCGACCAGATCATGCTGATCACCAACGGCGGCACTCTGGTGCGTACCCGTGTTGCCGAGGTGAGCGTCATTGGCCGTAACACCGGCGGTGTCCGTCTGATCCGTACCGGTGAAGACGAGACCGTGGTTGGCCTGCAGCGTATCGCCGAGAGCGACGAAGACGAGAACGACGCTTTGGCCGTTGATGGTGAGGTATCTGAAGGTACCGATACCGCGACCGGCACTGATGCGGTCGATGCTGGCGACGAGTAATCGTCACCGGTTACCCGAGCAACGTCTCTGAGCAAAAAGAGCGACCCTGGTGGTCGCTCTTTTTATTTGTCTGCTTTTTATGACTCTCCGCTGATCTTACGGCTGGATCACTCCTGCAGCCACATTCTGGCGCTGCGGGCGGGAATGGCGACCCGTACCCACTGGCTCTGCACGTTGACCACGGCGCCTTGGTCGAGCACGTCACGATAGTTGCGATACCAGTTCATCTCGAACCTGGCGGTATCGAGCCAGTACTCCTGCTCATAGTCGCACTTGTTGATACCGACCAGCCCCTGTTTGCCCCGTTTGAACAGCACGAAGCAGTCACCGCTGCCGACCAGCTGCATGGGTTGACCCTGCACCGCATTGTGGAAGCGGATCATCCCCTTGAGATCGGCTCGCTGGTAGTAATCCTGCCAGCGCAGTCCATCCTTGGCCTGGGTCTCGCCGTGATCCGAATAGACCAGCGGCGAGCCGCCATCGCGGCCGAGCAGGTAGGCGTAGGCCAGCTTCTCGTCAGTCTGGCTTAAGATCTGATAGCGGAAGCCGTCGTTGGTGGGAATGTCGTGGGTCACGGTAAAGGTGACGGCGCGACTGCCCGGCAGCGCCTGACCATAGGCGCCCGGATCCGCCAGCAGGTTCATGCTGCCACCGTAACTGAAGGCACCACGCAGGGAGGCAAACAGCGGAAAGTCATAGGCTCCCTGGCCGCTGCTGTCGAGGTAGGGTTTGAGGAAGCGCTCGTAATCGGTACTGCCAGCACCCCCTGTGGTGATCACCTCACCAAACACGTGCATCCCCTGTTTGATTTCGGGGGTGAACACGGCATTGATCTGGTAATCGCTCATGTGTTTGACCGCATCGACCCGAAAACCCTTGATCCCCATCCCCTTGAGCGCCTTGAGATAGGCCTGTTGCTGGCTTACCACCCAGTTGTTGGGATCCAGATCCGGCAGCCCCTTGTCACCGGCACCGCCACAGAGACGCCAATACTGGACATGACCCGGATCGCTCCAGTCGCTGATGCACCCTTCGGGATGAAAATCCTGACCGGAGAGGTAGTTTTGCCCCAGATCGCCAAACAGTTTCTGGCGCTCGAAATAGGCCGGGTTGCTGGCGTAGCTTTGCAGCAGCTCGTTGCCGGGATAGTTGAGATCGCTGCGTTTCCAGCTTTCGTTGGCCATGTGGTTGAGCACCACATCGGCATAGACGGCGATACCTCGCGCCTTCATGGCGGCGATCAGCTGTTCGAGATCCTGCTTGTTGCCAAGAGGGGAGTCGACAAGACGCAGATCCTGCGGCTGGTAACGAGCCCACCACTCGTTGCCTGATGACTTGAGAGATGGCGAGATGAGTACCTGTTTGTAACCGGCCGACTTGATAAGGTCGGCTTTGGCGGTCACTTCACTGTACTTCCAGTTGAAGGCGTGCAGTATGACGTCGGCGTGCGCCAAGGGGGCGATCAGCATACCTGCGATCGCCCATATTCCCGCTGTGTGTTTCATTATTGTGTCCCTGTTTTTATAGATGCCTGAATGGGCAACCCAGCTTTGGTGGGAACAGAGTGAGCTGCAATCCACAACCTGCAGATTTGTGACCGCTTTCAGGATGATTTCGCCGAATATGTGAACTGTTTCGGCTTTTCCTCGCCACCGCCAGTTGCCTTTTTACAACTGATTTTTTTGTCATTTCCCTGTCATTCCCAGCCGCTATCCTGCCGGGCGAGTGGTGTGTTGTTGCCATCACCTTCACCGTCAGGAGCTGCATATGACCAGTTGGATCACGTGGGAAATTTGGTGGAGCCGGGTATGGGGCGAATCAGAGGTGCCGCAGTATGAAGAGGATGAGCACGAAGTGGCTCATGAACCCTCGCGACTGCCGGTTGAAATGGTGCAGCAGGGGCGGGATCAGCGCGCAGGCTAAGGCGTTAGCCTTCTCTTTAGCGGGTAGCGCTTTCTTGTGGCGACATGGCTACTTCGTTGGCCAATTTGGAAAATTGGGAAAGCGGGGTTTCCACAGGATGTGTCGCGGCAGGTCTTCCTCTCGACCTCTTGGCAGACAAGGGCTCTGTGCTTGATGTGTGAAGGGCGTGAGCAGGGGGATTAGAAGAGCGACAGCTGCTCTCCGGGGCGGATAAACCCATCCAGCCTGAGCTGAATATGGCGTTTACCCAGGTCGAGGCGCTTGCTTATGAGGCGAAAGCGCTGGGCCAGCAGATCGGCAAAGTGCCCCTCACCGCGCATGCGGGTACCGAAGGCGGTACTGTTGAGCCCGCCACCGCGGCTGGCTCGCAACTGATTCAAAATAGCCTCCTTCTGGCCCGGATAGTGGGTATCGAGCCAGTCCCCAAATAGCGGCGCCAGTTCGTGGGGTAACCGCAGCAGGATGTAATCGGCGCAGCTGGCGCCTGCCTCGGCGGCCGATTTGATGATCTGCTCCAGCTCCGGTTCATTGAGCCGCGGGATCATGGGGGCGGCCAGTACCCCCACCTGCACGCCAGCGTTGGCCAGCTTCTCGATCACTTTCAAGCGGCCTGCACCTGTGCTGGCGCGGGGCTCCAGCTGTCGGCGCAGGGTTTCGTTCAAGGTCGTCACCGACACCATCACCTGACACAGTCCCTCTCTGGCCAGCTCGGTCAACAGATCGAGGTCGCGCAAGATCATGGCGCTCTTGGTAATGAGCCCGACCGGATGGCGGTGGGCCAGCATCACTTCCAGCAACTGCCGGGTGAGGCGATAGCGCAGCTCGATGGGTTGATAGGGGTCGGTATTGGCGCCAATGAAGATGGTCTGTGGCTGATAGGCCTGTTTGGCAAACTCCCGGCGCAGCAGGTCGGCTGCATTGCGTTTGGCAAACAGCTTGCTCTCGAAATCAAGACCAGGGGAGAGCTCCAGATAGGCATGGCTGGGTCTGGCATAGCAGTAGATGCAGCCGTGTTCGCACCCCTGATAGGGGTTGATGGAGCGACCAAAAGGCACATCCGGCGAGTTGTTGTAGCTGATAATGCTGCGTGCATCGATCTCCCGCACCTCGGTGCCAGGCACAGAAGGAGTGAAGGTGGCATCCCAGTCGGACGATTGCCAGCCGTCATCAACCGCTTCGACAAGGGGGCCGCTAAAACGGTGATCGATATTGTGGGGGCTGCCTCGTCCTGCCATGGTGTGCACCAATACTGTTTATACATACAGTTATTTTGCAGGTACACCGGATAAATGACAACAACCGCTGATCGACCGGGTGCAAAAAGGGTTGTCGCAGGGATCTCTTGCTTGATCGCAACGCTACATTTCGTTTACATAGATGAAATGAGAACTGGATCACGGAAATCATCATGAGCCCCACTACTTCCCGCTGGCTGTTTATCTGTCTGCTTGCCCTCGTTATCTGGCGTCTGCTTCCGCTCTCCACCGAGCAGGAGATGGCTGCCGCCAACCGTGCCTGGCGTACCGGTCATTTCGATGAGGCGACCCGGATCTGGTCGCCACTGGCCGATCAAGGCCAACCTCGGGCGCAAGCCTTGATGGGCTGGAGCCATGAAGTGGGGCAGGGGAGCGAGCAGGATATCCATCAGGCCATCAGCCTCTATCGCCAGTCGGCGCAGGCAGGGGATCCCTTCGGCCAATACCGGCTGGCAGAGCTCTATCTGCGCGGTGTCGGGGTGAAGCGAGATCTGCGCCAAGCCTTTCACTGGATGGATCAGGCAGCCCGTAACGGTGACGTCCCGGCCATGCTGAAAGTCGGCGTCCTTCATCTGATGGGGGTCAGCGGCAGGGTCGATTTGCCTCAGGCGAAACAGTGGCTCTATCAGGCGGCACAAAAGGGCAACAAGCTGGCGCTTCAGGTGCTGCAAGAGCTGGCGCTGGCCGAGGAGGGGAGCAGTGACTTTGACTTCAACTGGCAATCCCTGCTTGGTGAATAGTCGGCAGGCGACTCATTTGACTGTAGAAAATATCTGCAAATCCGATACAGCACGCCCGACTTCTGGTAGCATGGGGGCCGTTTTGGCTTGGTTTGTCATGTTAAACATGCTGTTTGCGTGTCAGGCCGTCTTCGCAAAGTGCTGTGGAGAACCAGAACATCACCTTTTTGAATCTCTTTTCCATCCCGCATGTGACCTTTGGTAGGGGTCACCACTGTATAAGGAAACACATAATGCCAATCATTACTCTGCCTGACGGCAGCCAACGTCAATTTGCCCACTCTGTTTCCGTCATGGATGTGGCTGCGGACATCGGTCCCGGTCTCGCCAAGGCGTGCATTGCCGGTCGGGTAAACGGTGAACTGGTGGATGCGTGCGAGCTGATCGAAGCCGATGCTGCGCTGGCCATCATCACCGCCAAAGACGAAGAAGGTCTGGACATCCTGCGCCACTCCTGCGCCCACTTGCTGGGTCATGCTATCAAGCAACTCTGGCCCCAGACCAAGATGGCCATCGGTCCTGTCATCGACAACGGCTTCTACTATGACGTTGATCTTGACCGTACCCTGACCGATGAAGATCTGGCTGCCCTGGAAGAGCGCATGCTGGCGCTGGTAGCCAAGGATTACGACGTCATCAAGAAGAAAGTCTCCTGGCAAGAAGCGCGTGATGTATTCGAGGCGCGCGGCGAGTCTTACAAAGTCGAAATCCTGGATCAGAACATTGCCCGTGATGACCAGCCAGGTCTCTATCATCACGAAGAGTACATCGACATGTGTCGCGGCCCGCACGTGCCCAACATGCGTCACTGCCACCACTTCAAGTTGCTGAAGATGTCCGGCGCCTACTGGCGCGGCGATTCCAACAACAAGATGCTGCAGCGTATCTACGGTACCGCCTGGGCTGACAAGAAGCAGCTCAAGGCCTATCTGCAGCGTCTGGAAGAGGCCGCCAAGCGCGACCACCGCAAGATCGGCAAGCAGCTTGACCTGTATCACATGCAGGAAGAAGCACCCGGTATGGTGTTCTGGCACAACGATGGCTGGACCATCTTCCGCGAGCTGGAAACCTTTATCCGCGGCAAGCTCAAAGAGTACGACTATCAGGAAGTGAAAGGTCCGTTTATGATGGACCGCGTCCTGTGGGAGCGTTCAGGTCACTGGGAGAAGTATGCCCAGGCCATGTTCACCACCCAGTCTGAAAACCGCGAGTACGCCATCAAGCCGATGAACTGCCCGGGTCACGTCCAGATCTTCAACCAGGGTCTGAAGTCCTACCGCGATCTGCCGCTGCGTATGGCCGAGTTTGGTTCCTGCCACCGCAACGAGCCGTCCGGTTCCCTGCACGGTCTGATGCGGGTGCGCGGCTTCACTCAGGATGACGCTCACATCTTCTGTACCGAAGAGCAGATCATGGAAGAGGTCTCCGGCTGTATTCGTATGGTCTATGACGTCTACGGTACCTTTGGCTTCGAGAACATCGTTGTCAAGCTCTCCACTCGTCCCGAGCAGCGTATCGGCTCCGACGAGATGTGGGATCGCGCCGAGAAAGCACTGGCCGAAGCGCTGGAGCTCAACGGTCTGAAGTACGATCTGCAGCCGGGTGAAGGGGCGTTCTACGGTCCCAAAATTGAATTTACCCTGCACGATTGCCTTGATCGTGCGTGGCAATGTGGTACCGTGCAGCTCGACTTTGCCCTGCCTGGTCGTCTGGGTGCCACTTATGTGGGCGAAAACAACGATCGCCATGTACCCGTGATGATCCACCGGGCCATCCTGGGTTCTATCGAGCGCTTCATCGGTATTCTGACTGAAGAGTACGCCGGTCTGTTCCCGACCTGGTTGGCACCGACTCAGGCTGTGGTCATGAATATCACGGACAATCAGGCCGATTATGCGGTGAAAGTAGCCAAAGCATTGAATGATGCGGGCCTTCGCGCAAAAGCGGACTTGAGAAATGAGAAGATTGGCTTTAAAATCCGCGAGCATACTTTGAAGCGAGTACCTTTCATGCTGGTCTGCGGCGATAAAGAAGTTGAAGCCGGTAAGATTGCAGTACGGACTCGTAAAGGGGCTGACTTGGGCACTTATCCTGTTGAAGAGTTCATCGCTCTGTTGACCCAGGAAGTTCAGACCCGCGGACAAAAGAAAGTGGAGGAATAAGCTATAAAAGGCGGAAAAAAACTGGGCAAGCAACCGCAAGCCCGCGCTCACCGGATCAATGAAGAGATCCGTCTGAAAGAAGTTCGTCTGACTGGTCTGGATGGTGAAGCCATTGGCATCACCTCCATTCAGGATGCTTTGAACTTGGCCGCAGAGGCCGGAGTTGATCTGGTAGAGATCAGTCCAAATGCTGAGCCGCCCGTTTGCCGGATCATGGATTACGGCAAATTCCTCTACGAAAAGAGCAAAACAACCAAAGAACAGAAGAAAAAGCAGAAAGTCGTCCAGGTTAAGGAAATCAAATTCCGTCCTGGCACTGACGAAGGCGACTATCAGGTAAAACTACGCAACCTGGTTCGCTTTCTGGAAGACGGGGACAAGGCTAAGGTCACCCTGCGCTTCCGTGGTCGTGAAATGGCCCACCAGGATCTTGGTATCAAGGTTCTGGAGCGCGTCAAGAACGATCTGGAAGAGTTGGCCGTAGTCGAGTCGTTCCCGAAAGTCGAAGGCCGTCAAGCTGTGATGGTCCTCGCACCTAAGAAGAAATCTTAAGGCCCACAAGAAATTGACTCATGGGGCTTGCCCCATGAGTTGGTTCGCCTTGCGATTTTGTTGTCACTCACAATGCGGAGTATGAAATGCCGAAGATGAAAACCAACCGGGGTGCTGCAAAGCGCTTCAAGAAGACTGGCTCGGGTCGCTTCAAGTGCAAGCACAACCACCTGCGTCACATCCTGACCAAGAAGAGCAGCAAGCGTAAGCGTCAGCTGGGGCCGAAATTCATGGTTTCTGCTGCCGACCACAAACGTGTTGTCGCTTGTCTGCCGTACGCATAAGGGGGGATGTGAAAAATGCCAAGAGTTAAACGTGGTGTGACTGCTCGCGCTCGTCACAAGAAAGTAATGAAAGCCGCCAAAGGTTACTACGGCGCCCGTTCCCGTGTTTACCGCGTAGCGGTACAAGCGGTAACCAAAGCTGGTCAGTATGCCTACCGTGACCGTCGCCAGAAAAAGCGTCAGTTCCGTCAGCTGTGGATTGCGCGTATCAACGCTGCAGCCCGTCAGAACGGTCTGTCCTACAGCCGTCTGATCAACGGTCTGAAGAAGGCTTCTATCGAGATCGATCGCAAGATCCTGTCCGATATCGCCGTTCACGACAAAATGGCTTTCACCGCCCTGGTTGAAAAAGCTAAAGCAGCTCTGGTTTAATCCAGTTCTGTTATAAACGCTAAAAGGAGGCTCAGGCCTCCTTTTTTGTATCTGTCATTCACGGTTTTACATCATTTTTTCCTTTCTCCCGCCCACGTTCTGTCCACTGTTTTACACGAGTTACAGTTTTCTCCATACAAGGTGATATGTGCGAGATGACCTGTTCTACAAATGCTTTATATGCCAACAAACTAAATGTTTGTTCCACTATTTCAGGAGTGGCGGTGAGCCGATGAGACTCGCTTGATATAACAAAATGATTTGTAGGGAGAAAAGCCCACCTTAACTATGGTCAGCGAAGGGGCTTTTTTTGTATTATTCCCCTCTTGACCTTATTTAGCCTAAAGGCTCCTGTACCGGGAGTGGTGACGAGGAAGACATGCAACAGCTTGAAGAAGTAGTCGGCCAAGCCAGAGCCGAAATTGAGGGCGTGAGCGATATCGCGACCCTCGACGAAATCCGGGTCAAATATCTGGGTAAAAAAGGCTTTTTTACCGAGCAGATGAAGGGCCTGGGTGCCTTGTCTGCCGAAGAGCGTCCCGCCGCGGGCGCCGTGATCAACCAGGCCAAACAGCAGGTTCAGGATGCGCTAAACGAGCGTCGTGAAGCGCTCGAAGTTGCCGTGCTGAACCAGAAGCTGGCTGCCGAGACCATCGACGTCAGCCTGCCGGGTCGCCGCATCGAGAATGGCGGTCTGCATCCTGTAACCCGCACCATCGAGCGCATCGAGCGCCTTTTTGGCGAGATGGGCTTCAAGGTTGCCCGTGGTCCCGAGATTGAAGATGGTTTCCACAACTTTGATGCGCTGAACATTCCGGCTCATCATCCGGCGCGTACCGATCACGATACCTTCTACTTCAATCCTGATCTGATGCTGCGTACCCACACCTCGGGCGTGCAGATCCGTACCATGGAACATCAGCAGCCGCCGATCCGCATCATTGCACCGGGCCGCGTCTATCGTAACGACTACGACATGACCCACACCCCGATGTTCCATCAGGTTGAAGGTCTGCTGGTTGACGAGCATGCCAGCTTTACCGAGCTGAAGGGCATCCTGCACGACTTCCTGCGCAACTACTTCGAGGAAGACCTGACCATTCGCTTCCGTCCTTCCTATTTCCCGTTCACCGAGCCGAGCGCTGAAGTGGACGTGATGGGCAAGAACGGCAAGTGGCTGGAAGTGCTGGGCTGCGGCATGGTGCACCCGAACGTACTGCGTTCGGTCGGTATCGATCCGGAAAAATACTCCGGCTTTGCCTTCGGCATGGGCGTTGAGCGCCTGACCATGCTGCGTTACGGGGTCAACGACCTGCGTGCCTTCTTCGAAAACGACCTGCGCTTCCTCAAGCAGTTCAAGTAAGGGCGAGAGAACATGAAATTCAGTAAATCCTGGGTGATGGAGTGGGTCCGCACCGAGTTGAGTGACAATGCACTGGCCGAGCAGATCACCATGGCCGGTCTGGAAGTGGACGCCGTGGAAGCGGTGGCTGGCCAGTTCAACAATGTGGTGGTGGGTGAAGTGGTCGAGTGTGCCCAGCATCCGGACGCCGACAAGCTGCGGGTGACCAAGGTCAACGTGGGCGAAGCCGAGCTGCTGGATATCGTCTGTGGCGCACCGAACTGCCGTCAGGGCTTGAAAGTGTGCGTGGCCAAAGTAGGGGCGACCCTGCCGGGTGATTTCACAATCAAGAAAGCCAAGCTGCGTGGCCAGCCGTCTCACGGCATGCTCTGCTCCTTCAGCGAGCTGGGTATCGACGTCGAAGCCGATGGCATCATCGAGCTGCCGGCCGATGCTCCCATCGGTACCGATATTCGCGACTACCTCAATCTGAACGACGTCTCCATCGACGTGGATCTGACTCCGAATCGTGCCGATTGCCTTGGTATCGCCGGTCTGGCCCGCGAAATCGGCGTGCTCAACAGCGTGGACGTGGTCGAGCCGACCTGGGCACCAGCTGTTGCAACCATTGATGCAACTTTCCCGATCCGGGTTGAAGCAACCGCCGATTGCCCCCGTTATCTGGGGCGCGTCATCAAGGGGCTGAACCTGCAGGCCCAGAGCCCGCTCTGGATGCAAGAGAAGCTGCGCCGTGGCGGCATTCGCTCCATCGACGCCATCGTCGACATCACCAACTACCTGCTGCTGGAATACGGTCAGCCGATGCATGCCTTCGATCTGGCTACCCTGGAAGGGGAGCTGGTGGTGCGCCGCGCCCACGCCGATGAGCCGATGACCCTGCTCGATGGCAACGAAGTGAAGCTCAAAGAGACCACTCTGGTGATTGCCGATGCCAAAGGTCCTGCCTGCATGGCCGGTATCTTCGGTGGCGATCGCACCGGTGTATCCGAGACCACCACCGACATCCTGCTGGAGTGCGCCTTCTTCGCGCCGCTCTCCATCACCGGTCGTGCCCGTGCTTACGGTTTGCACACCGACTCTTCCCATCGCTTCGAGCGCGGGGTTGATCCCGAGCTGCAAGCCAAGGTGATGGATCGTGCCACCCGTTTGCTGCTGGACATCTGCGGCGGCGAAGCGGGTCCGGTCATCGAGGTCAAGTCCGATGCCCATCTGCCGAAAGCGGCACCCATCAAGCTGCGTCGTGCCAAACTCGACAAGGTGATCGGTATCAGCGTGGCTGACGCTCAGGTGGTCGAGATCCTGACTCGCCTTGGCATGCAGGTTACTGTGGATGCTGACGGTTGGACTGCGCTGGCACCCTCCTGGCGTTTCGATATCGCCATCGAGGAAGACCTCATCGAGGAAGTAGCTCGCATCTACGGCTACAACAACATCCCGAACCTGAAACCCGCGGCCTCTCTGGCGATGGTGGAGCAGGCAGAAGGGCAGGTGACCCTGAAGCGCGTGCGTGACCTGCTGGTTGACCGCGGTTTCCAGGAGGCGATCACCTACAGCTTCGTCGATCCCAAGACCCAGCAAACCCTGTTCCCGCAGAGCGATGCCATCGTGCTGCCGAACCCGATCTCGGTCGAGATGTCCGCCATGCGCGTCTCTCTGTTCCCGGGTCTGGTGCAAGCCGTTGTTTACAACCAGAACCGTCAGCAGCCGCGTGTGCGTCTGTTCGAGCAGGGTCTGCGTTTCATCAAGGATGAAAGCGCCGAGAACGGCATCCGTCAGGAGCCGATGTTGGCCGGTATCATCACTGGCAACCAGAGTGACGAGCACTGGGACATCAAAACCCGCGCAGCCGACTTCTTTGATTTGAAAGGGGATCTGGAAGCGGTGCTGGACTTGACCGCCGAAGGTGCCACCTTTAGCTTCGAGCGCACCGAGCACAGCGCCCTGCACCCGGGCCAGAGCGCAGCCATCCTGCGTAATGGCGAGATCATCGGCCACATCGGTGTGATCCACCCGAGCCTCGAGAAGAAGCTGGGCCTCAAGAGCCGCGCGGTGATGTTTGAGCTGGAGCTGGACAAGCTGACCCCGGCCAAGGTGCCTGTGGCAGCCGAAGTTTCCAAGTTCCCGGCGAACCGTCGCGACATCGCCGTCGTGGTCGATCGTCAGGTTCTGGCAGGTGATGTGCTTGCGGTAATTAAAAAAGTTGGCGGAAATCAGGTAGTTGGAATAAACTTGTTTGACGTATACCAGGGTGCTGGTATGGCAGAGGACAAGAAGAGCCTGGCCATCAGTCTTGTATTGCAAGACACCCAGCGCACCCTGGAGGAGAAAGAGATTGCCGAGACCGTAGACAATGTCGTGCGGGCCCTTGGTGAAGAGTTGAATGCATCCTTGAGGGATTGATCTATGGCGCTTACCAAAGCCGACATTGCAGAGCACCTGTTCACCCAGCTCGGGATGAGCAAGCGTGAAGCCAAAGATATGGTGGAAGCCTTCTTTGAGGAAATCCGACAGGCGCTTGAGCGTGGTGAACAAGTCAAGATTTCAGGCTTCGGTAACTTTGACCTTCGTGAGAAGAATCAGCGTCCCGGACGCAACCCCAAGACGGGCGAGGATATTCCTATCAGCGCCCGCCGCGTGGTGACCTTCCGGCCTGGCCAGAAGCTCAAGGCCAGGGTAGAAAATGTTGAACCCAACGAGTGATAAAAAGCCAGGCAGATGCCTGGCTTTTGTTTTCAGATGACCAAATTCCCCGTTTTTCTTCTGGGTGCCGTGCTGGCACTGCCGTTGCACGCCAAGCCTTTGCAGACCACAGTGCTGCCGTTGGCACCGGCGACCCAAGCTTATGTCAATTCACTTAGCCAGCTTTCGCTCTGCTATCCTGCAACGCTTCCTCCACCATACCTGATGGCCGAAGGGGGGCTGCTCAAGGATCGCCTCGCTCGGTTGCAGGAGCTGTTCCCGATTCCGCTGGTGCTCAAAGAGCTGTCCGATTGGCAGACATTGCGCAACGGGCTCGCCCAGGGCGACTGCGATATCATTCCCTATGTCGGAACCCGCAAGAAGGCCGTGGAGGGCATGCGGTTAAGCCGTCCGATGATGGAGACCGATGCCGCCATCCTCTACAAGGGTGAAAATCTCAAACAGGCCCGCTTTCTGGTCTACTCGGTGGCAGACTCTGCCTGCCTGTTGCACGAGCTCTATCCTCAGGCGCGCATTATTTCCCTAAAAAGCGGAGAGAAGATCTACGACGCGCTGCAGAGCGGCAAAGGTGATGCCTATCTGGGGGACTATCTGCAACTGCGCTATCTGATGCGCGAGTTTCCGGCCGATGGGTTGCGTCTGCGCCGCCTGTTTGGTGAGGATCGGATCATCAGCTATCGCCTGATGATGCGCGATCAGCCTGAGTTGGCCAATCTGGTGGACACGCTGATCCGTCATATGCCGGCCGGTACTATCTATACCGATCTGGCTCGCTATCTCGATCAGGGGTCGCTCTACGTCAACCAGCCCCACTTCAGCGATACCGAACAGGCCTGGTTATCTGGCCGCGGTCGCACCATTCGCCTGGTGGTCAATCCCGAGTTGATGCCCTATAGCGGCGTCAATGATCTGGGGGAGGCGAAGGGGTGGAGCGCGGATGTGCTGCGCTGGGTCACCCAGGAGACCGGCCTGAAATACCAGCTGGTGCCTGCCGCCAGCAAGGCGGAGGCCGTAGAAAAGCTGCGCCGTGGTGAGGCGGATATGATGGCCGGTTTGCCGGAATCCCCGGCATTGACGGATCAGTTCATTTTCAGTCGGGCGATCTCCACCAACCGGTTTGCCTTGATCAGCAAGCGCAAGTTGGCTGCCGATCGCATTACCCAACTCAAGCACCAGCGTATTCTGGTGCCGGAATCCCTCTACGATCCCTCCTTGCTCGCCCTGCTCGGTGATCAGGAGTGGGTTCGCACCGACGGCATTGAGCAGGGGCTGGCAGCGATCAAACAGGGCAAGGCTGACGCCATGCTGAGCGAGCTATATCAGCTGCAATATCCCCAGCGTACCAACTTGCTGGAAGGGCTCGATATCGAGGAGCTGGAAGATCGCTTCAGCCTTGGCTTTGCCATCAACAAGAGTCAGACCGAACTGGCCGGGGTGATGGATCGCAACCTGATGGCCCTGACCAGCACCCAGATTGACGAACTTAACCAGCGCTGGCGCCGCTTGCTCGTTGTGCAGCAGCCCGGCGTGAGCTACGCCGCCTGGTTTGGCTCCATCGCCATGGCACTGCTGATCAGCGGTATTGTCATCGGTGGGATCTGGCGTTCCCGCCAACAACTGGCACGGGAAGTGGCCCAGCGTCACGCCGCCGAGAAGGCGCTGGCCATCGAGAGCGAGCTGCGGGAAACCATGTTTCAGGCGTTGCCGGTGCCCGTCTATCTGCGCAACAGCCAGGGCAAGGTGATTAAATCCAATAAACAGGGGCGACGTCTGGCACTGCGCTACTCGCAGCAGTTGATGCTGCCGCCGGTTCAGCCGCAAAAGAGCGAAGGGGAGCTGGTGCTGGGGGAGCAGGTCTTCGCCTATGCCCAGCATCCGCTGCGGCTGGACAAGCAAGCACCCGCCACCGATCTTATCGCCCTGTCGGATATCAGTGTGCTGCGTGAGCAGGCCCGTTTTCTGCGTCAGGCAGAGCGCCGCCTGCGCGCCCTGACCAACACCGTTCCCGGCGTGGTGCTGCAGTTTATGTTCGAGCGGGGACGGGTAGGGGGTATCGAGTTTATCAGCCGGGGCTGTTACGAGCTGCTGGGGCTGGCGAGTCAGCAGATCCGTCGTGAGCCCAAACGGGTGCTCATTATGCTGGAGCGCGAGGATCGCCGTCGGGTAAGCCGTGAGATGTTCGCCATGCTGCAGGCTGGCAAACCCTTCGCGTTCACCATGCGCTATCACCATCCGACCAAGGGGCTGCGCTGGTTGCAGCTCTATGGTCGTGGCCGCAGTCAGCCGCAGGGTTGGCGGATCTATGCGGTGATGCAGGATGCCACTGCCCGGGTCGAGCAGGATCAGGCATTGCAACACTCCCATGAGCAGGCACAGCAGGCAGTTCTGGCCAAGGGGCGCTTTCTGGCCGCCATCAGCCACGAGATCCGCACGCCGATGAACGCCATGCTCGGCTTGCTGGAGTGGCTGGCCAATACCCCTTTGTCCAGAGAGCAGGATTCGGCGCTGGCGCGGGTGCGTCAGGCGGGGGATGAGCTGCTCGGCCTGCTCAACGATGTGCTCGACTTTAGCCGCAACGAGAACAGCAAACTCTCCCTCTCGCCCCAACCCACCGATTTCACCGAGCTGTGCGAGCACGTGGCGGCAGTGCACTGGACCAAGGCGCGGGCCAAGGGATTACAACTGCGCCTTAAGTTGGACCCGGCTCTGCCTGCCCTGCAGACCCTCGACCCTCACCGGGTACGGCAAGTGCTCCACAACCTGCTCTCCAATGCCATCAAGTTCAGCCTGCGTGGGGAAGTGGTGCTGTGGGCCGAGGTGGTCGCATCGACCTTGCGCTTCGGTGTGGATGATCAGGGGCCGGGGATCACCGCCAAGATGCGCACCACGCTCTTTATGCCGTTCGAACAGTTTGCTGTTGAAGGGCAACTGCGGGCGCCGGGCACCGGTCTTGGTCTGGCCATCTGCAAGCAGCTGGTCGAGCAGATGGGGGGGCTTATCGATGTCGAGGGGCGCGTCGGTGGCGGTAGCCGCTTCTATTGCGAGTTGCCGCTGAGGCGGGTACAGCAGGAGCCGGACTGGCAGCCCAATGTGCGACAGCTGGCGCTCTCTTTACCCCACGATGAGGCGCAAACGCTGTCGCCCTGGCTCAGCCGATTGGGGATTGCCACCGTCAGCAACGCCGTTGATACGCTGCAAGCGGAGGTGGACGAGAAGGGGCTCTACTATTGGGCCTGGCAAGGGGAGTCCTGGGTGCCCGGGACCATCATCACCCTGCTGCAGCCACGGTTGACCCCGGATCAACCGGTCGCCGGCACCCAGCCCGGGCTTGGCATGCGGGTACTGCTGGTTGAAGATCACGATGTCAATCGCGAGCTGATCAGCCTGCAACTGGGGCAGCTTGGTGCCAGCGTCATCACTGCCGCCAACGGGCAGCTGGCGCTGGAGATGCTGGCGCAGCATGAGGTGGATTTTGTGCTGACCGATCTGCAGATGCCGGTGATGAACGGGGCCGAGCTGTGCAGGCAATTGCGCCAATCCGCCCGTTGGGCCCGTCTGCCGGTCTATGTGATCACCGCAGATCTCAGTGATCAGGCGGCAAGGGAGCTGCAATCCTGCGGTTGCGATGGCCATCTGGACAAGCCGGTCGCCCTCAAGGAGCTGGCGACCTTGCTGCGCCATATTGCCAAAGAGGGGAGCAATGCTGTCGCCCCGACACCGGTTGCCTCGCTGCTGACCGATGAACTGGCCGCCCTTTATCTGAAGGCTACCCGTGATGATTTGGCCGAACTTGAGCGCTGCAGCACAGAAGAAGATGAAGTTGGCGTGAATGCTGCTTTACACAAGTTGAAGGGGGCCGCCAGAATGGTAGGGGCGACGGCGTTGGTGGCGGTCATTGAAGAGTGGCAACAGGCGCCCCATCCGATGCTGCAAGCCAGATTGAACCGGGCACTGGATGAGTTCAGCCAGCAGTTTTCAAAGAGGGCTCAAGATGATCATCACTGATGAAGAATTACTGGCGTTGCTCGATTCGGAAGAGCATGAGGCGGCAGGATTTTGCCCCATTGTGCTCTATGCACTCGACAGCACCGCCCATGAGTTGGCCAGTACCATGACATTGCCCTCCTATGTCACGCTGCACCGTACCCGACCGGATGCCTGCTGGCAGTGGGAAGGGTTGTTTGCGGCCGGTGCCATTGCCCTTTACGACCCCGCCGCTCATCAGCAGGCGGACTACTTCCCCCAGTTGCAGCAGCATGAGGGCATTTACGCTATTGGCGAGGATTGGCTGGGGGGGCTTGCCGCCAGTTACCGTGACTGGTGCAACTGGCTGGCCGCTAACAAGGTGCTGCTGCTCGAGGATCACCCGTTTCAGGGAATGCAACTGCAACAGGCCATCGCCGGGCTGGGGCTCTCCTGTCAGTGGGTACAGGATGAATCGGCCTGCCTTGCGGCATTGTCGGCGGGCGACATCAGTCTGCTGGTGTGCGATCTCAGTCTGGTGGAGCAAGATGCCATCAGTCTGCTGATGAACCAGCCCCAGTTGCAGAAGGCCGGGCTGCCCATCGTGCTGCTCTCGGCCCATGAGCAGACGCTGATCGACGGTGCTCGCCGCCTGCTGCACGATGCCGGTTTCAACATTCTGGCTGCACTGGCCAAGCCGCTTGATTGCGACGAGCTGCTCAGGTTGCTGCGTCGACTTTATCTGGGCCCGCTGCGTCAGCAGCGTTTGAGCGGCCAGCGCCGCTCCATCCGCCGTTGGCAGGGGGAGGTGCAGGGTCAGCTTGGGCTGCTCTCCAGTCCCGCGACCCCTCATCCTGTCTGGCTGGCGGTAACAGGCTTGCCCAGCCGCTGGGAGGCGCTCAAGGAGTGGCTGACGGAGCAGTCGCGCACCCCAGCCGAACTGACCCTGCTGATCCACCGTCGTGACCACCTGCTTAGCAATGCCGATCGCTTCGCACTGGTGCTGCAAGCCAGTCTGGCGGGGAGCAAGCTGGCGCTGCTGCTCGATAACAGCCAGCATCTGCCATTCGATCTGCTGGAGCGTTTGCCGCTGCAAGCCTTGCTGCTGGGGCAGGGGATCTTGCCGGAGATGGAGTCCTTGACCGGTGACTCCCTGCTGGGACGCTTTATGGCCCGGGTTCGGGAGCTGGGGATCGCCGTCTATCTGGATGATCCTTACAACCTGCTCGACGTCGAGGTGTGGCGAGAGCGCGGTATGACGGGGCGCTGGTAAGCCATGCCGCGCTACCTCTGCTGGCCCATGCACCGGGAGCGCCTTGGCAAAGGACTGGAGGGCTGGCCCCATCCGCTTTCCCGAGCTGCGCTGCCACTGGCTATGGAGGTCTCCGGGGTGCCTTGCCTGCTGCGCGAGCTGCATGGGGTGGCGCCTGCCCGCATGCTGGCTGCTTACGATGCATTGAGTGAAGAGAGCATCTATCTGCGCTTTATGCGTCCGAAACGGACACCGCCACCGGAACAGGTGGCCCAATTTCTCAATTACCATCCCGAACAACAGATCTCGCTGCTGCTGACCGATCTGGCCGGTGAGCCGCTGGCTCAGGCGCAATCAATCCGCCGTCGCCTTCATCCCGATCGGGCGGAGTTCTCCTGCATTGTGGCGGATCACTTCCAGCACAAGGGGGCGGGGAGGCGGATTCTGCTGGCGCTGGCACTACTGGCTAGGGCGGACGGGATCCGGGAGTGGACGGCGGAAGTGCTGGCCCAGAACCGGCCCATGCTGACCCTGCTCAAGCGACTTGGCTTACCGTTGACCCTAGTAACCGGGCGGGAGATGGTCTTTGTCAGGCTGGATCTGTCGGTACTGGATGCCTGGTTACCCCCACCGCCAGCGGCGCCGCTTAAGACCAAGGGCGAATAGTGACACTTTTTTCCCTGTGCTAAGGTCACATTTATTGTGCGGGGATAGACGGAGCAGCTTATGGCGCAGTCATATAAACATATCGTGATCCTGACCGGAGCGGGAATCTCTGCCGAATCCGGCATCAAGACTTTTCGTGCCTGCGACGGTTTGTGGGAAGAGCACAAGGTCGAGGATGTTGCGACCCCCGAGGGGTATGCCCGGGATCCCGAACTGGTGCTGCGCTTTTACAACTCCCGCCGCAAACAGCTGCAACAGCCCCAGGTTCACCCCAATCCGGCCCACTATGCGCTGGCCCGCCTCGAGCGACTGCTGCCCGGCACGGTCACCCTGGTCACCCAGAACATCGACAATCTGCACGAGAGCGCTGGCAGCAAGAACCTTATCCATATGCACGGCGAGCTGCTCAAGGCCCGCTGCCCCGAGTCCGGTCAGGTGATCGAGTGGCGCGGCGATCTCCATCTGGACGAGCTCTGCTCCTGCTGCCAGTTCCCCCAGCCGATGCGTCCCCATGTGGTCTGGTTTGGCGAAATGCCGCTCGGGCTGGATCGCATCTACAGCGCGCTGGCCCAGTGCGATCTCTTTATCTCCATCGGCACCTCTGGCGCAGTCTATCCGGCGGCCGGGTTTGTCCATGAAGCGGGATTGAACGGGGCGCACACCATCGAGCTCAATCTCGAACCGAGCGAGGTAGGTAGCCAGTTTGACGAAAAGCGCTATGGCCCAGCCTCCCTGCTGGTGCCCGCCTATGTCGATGAGTTGCTGGAGGCGTGCGGCATTCATCAACCGAGGCAAGTTGAGGGGCACAACTGGATGGAGATGCGCGGTCCCTGAGCTAGTGTGCGACGGGACAGTTGCAATGGTTCGGTGAAATCGCCACACTGGCAGCCATTAAAAAATGGGACGCAGTTGGCGCAAATTACCATGACCGCAGTCAAGCAATGGATCGCTTTTTTTCTCCTGATGCTGGCCAGTGCCAGCACATCGGCCTCCATCCCCCTGATGACCCTGGTACTGCCAGATGGCCAGCAGGTGACCCTCGATGAGGCGGCCCTCTCCGCCTTGCCACAGACCGAATTCACCACCACGACCCCCTGGACCCAGGGCGCCCATCACTATCGCGGTCCGACCCTGTCAGCCGTGCTGGCGGCGCAAGGGATCCCGGATGCTCGCAAGATCGCCGTTTCGGCCCTCAACGGCTATCAGCAGGTGGTGGATCTGGCCCTGTTCGACGGCGTGCCGCTGACCCTGGTGCGTCAGGAGGACGGCAAACCGCTGACCCGGCGTAACAAGGGGCCGCTCTGGCTGCTCATCCCGTTCACCACCTATCCCAAGCTGGACGTCCCTGCCATTCACAACGGTATGGTGTGGCAGGTGACCCGCATCGAGATCGTCGATTGATGGGGTTGTCCCGCCACAAACTGCTGTTGGTTGCGGTGTCGCTGCTGTTTCTACTCTCGTCGGGCAGCAGCCTCTATCTGCAGCATCGGCAGGAGCAGCTGGTCGATACCTTCTACCGCAATGTCCACTGGAACATCAGCCAGGTGATGCTCGAATCCCAGCGTTTTCTCTACGACCTGCAGCTCTATCGGGCTGGCAGGCTGACGATAGAGACCCTGAGCCTCGATTACGATCTGCTGTGGAACCGGCTCGACATCTTCCTCATCAGCAGTGAAACCGCCGAGATGCGCCAGCGGCACGGGCTCGGCAAGGTGCTGGCCACCCTGTTCGAGCAGATCAAGCAGCTCGAACCCCAGATGGAGGCTGGTGCGCTGCGCGAGGGGGCTGAGCTTGCCCGCTTGCAGGAGGCGATCGCCAGCCAGACCCGTCTCATCGAACAGATAGGGGATCAGATCCTCTCCGGCCAGGAGCGGGAGCATTCGGTCAGCCAGATCCGCAACAGCCTGTTCTGGCTGCAGATCTGGCAACTGATCCTGCTGCTGACCGGTGGCGCTCTGGTCGCAGCCCTCATTCGCGCCAATCTGGCGAACCGCCGGCTTGCCCTGCTCGATCCCCTGACCCAGCTTGGCAACCGCCGTGCCCTGCAGGAGCAGCTCTCTCGCGCTCTGCATGCTGGCGAGGTGAGCGCTTTGGTGGTGCTCGATCTCAAGCGCTTCAAGCAGGTCAATGATCTGCTGGGTTATCAGGTCGGTGATCGGCTGTTGCAGATGGTGGCCAACAAGCTGCAACAGGCCCATGGCAGTCACGCTTACCGGCTCGGTGGTGACGAATTTGCCGTGGTGCTGACCAAGGCGGATGATGCGCTGGAAACCGCCATTCATGAGCTGGTGGATCTGCTCCATTTCGAGTTTGTGACCCGGGAGTGCAGCTTTGATCTGGCCTGTCGGCTCGGGGTCGCCAAGGCGCAGCAACAGGATGCCGCCCGGTTGCTGGATCAGGCGATCCTGGCCCTTAACCAGGCCAAGCGTAGCCAAGAGGGGACGATCAGCTGGTTTGAGCCTGCCATGCTGCAGCAATTGCAGTTGAGTCAGCAGCAGCTTCATCAGCTGCGAGAGTGGCTGGCCGGGCGCGAGTCTGCACCGCTGCGAGTGGCACTGCAGGAGCTGACGGGCGGACAGGGCACCGAGCTGTGGCAATTGGCGCTTGAGTGGCGTGAGCAGGGGACGCCCTGCCACATGCGCTGGCTGCAGGAGTGCGGTGTGCTGGGGCCCGTGTTGGCCCGGGTGCTGCAAGCGCACGAGGCGCAGTATGCCGATGGTCGGGCACTGCTGGTCCCGCTCGACAACCAGGCCCAGCTGACCCATTTACTGGCCTATCTGCCGGCGCCTTCCCGTACGCCGCTGGTGTTGCTGGTACCGACGCTACAGCCGGATGGCGCCTTGCTGGCGGGATTGCGGCAGCAGGGTTGCACTCTGGCGCTCAGAGAGATTGGCAGCACCACCGCGGCGCAGCTGGCCGCTGGCTGGCCCGTTCGCTACTGGCTGCCGCAGGGTGATGAAGATGGCGAGTTGTTGCAACCTCTGGCCAGACGATTGGGGCTGGTGCCACTGCAAGGGCTGGCGGCTAGGGAAACCAGGTCGCTGGCCTGAGGGCAAAAGCGGTATTGCATCGGCAAGAGACAAAACGAAACAAGGCGACCTCGAGGTCGCCTTGTTTCGTTTATTGCCCCTGAAAATCAGGGGCGGGGGGCACAGGATTGTCTGATCACCAGGTCAGGGTCAACAGTGATCAGGTGGTTCTCCACCGCTTCGCCGTTGATGCGAGCCAACAGGCGGGTGACGGCGAGGCGCCCCAGCTCCTCTTTGGGCTGGTTGACGGTGGTGAGTGGCGGCGACATAAATTCGGCCAGCGCCACGTTGTCGTAGCCGACGATGGAGATATCCCGCGGGATCACCAGCCCCGCCTGATGGGCTGCACTGATAGCCCCCATCGCCATCATGTCGTTGCAGACAAAGAGGGCGGTGGGGCGCTCGGGCAATGCCAGCAGACGAGTCATCGCCTGATGGCCGCTGGCGCAGTCAAAATCTCCCTCCTGGATCCAATCTTGATTGAGCGTGAGACCCGCCTCCTGCAACGCCTGCTCAAAGCCTGCATGCCGCTGGTTGGCGGGGGCGCGGCTGTGGGGGCCTGTGATGCAACCGATGGCGGTGTGGCCCAGCTCAATCAGATGGCGAGTCGCGAGATAACCACCGTGGAAGGAGTTGTCGGCGATAAGATCCACATCTTCGCTGACCAGACCCCAATCCATCACCACCACCGGCAGGCTCTTGAGCCAGTCGAGCTGGTTGAACACCTCCTGTTGGCCCTCGCTGCACATGATCAGCAGGCCATCGACCCGCTTGCGCAGCATCATCTTGAGGTAGGAGAGGGCTGTTTCCGCCTGCCCCTCGGTGTTGCCCAGCATCAGGTTGTAGCCCTGCTCGAAGCAGTAACGCTCCACCCCGCGCACCACCTCGGCAAAGAAGGGGTTGCTGGAGGTGGTGACCAGCATGCCGATACTGTTGGTCTCCTTCACCTTGAGGCTGCGGGCCACCAGACTCGGGGCATAGTTGAGCTCACGCATGGCAGCGAAGACCCGCTCGCGGGTCTCCTCGGCCACAAAGCGGGTCTTGTTGATGACATGGGAGACGGTGGTGGTAGAGACCCCCGCCAGCGCCGCCACCTCCTTGATATTGGCCATCAGTGCCCCTGTGCAGTCTGCTCAAGCAGGAAGGTGTCGACCTCCTGCTTGCTCGGGATGGAACTCTGAGCACCGAACCGGGTGACGGAGAGCGCCGCCGCCCCGTGGGCAAAGCGCACCGCGCTGTGGAAATCGGCACCGGCCAGTTCGGCTGCCAGCAGGGCGCCGTTGAAGGTATCGCCCGCGGCAGTGGTATCCACCGCCTTGACCCTAAAGCCCGGGATCAGTTGCTGCTGCTTGGCGCTGCTGCAATAGACCCCCTGGGAGCCCAGGGTGATCATCACATCCGCAATGCCCATCTGATGGAAGCGGGCGGCAGCCTCGCGGGCGCTGGCTTCGTCGGTGACTTTGACGCCGGTCAGCAGCTCGGCTTCGGTCTGGTTGGGGGTGATAAGATCCACCAGCGCCAACAGCTCAGCGGAGAGTGGGCGGGCAGGAGCTGGGTTGAGCACCACCCGGGTGCCGTGGGCACGGGCCAAACGCGCAGCTTCATGGACGCTCTCCAGCGGAACTTCCAGTTGCAACAACAGGGTGTGGGCGCCGGCGATCATGGCTTCGTGGTTTTTCACCACCGCAGGGGTGATGGCCCCGTTGGCTTCGGCGGAGATGCCGATGCTGTTCTCCCCCTCATCGCTCACATAGATGATGGCGATACCGGTCGGGAGCTTGGGATCGAGCTCGACGGCGCTGACGTCGATACCGTCTTTGGCAAAACCGGTTTTCATCTGGTGGCCGATGGCGTCATCGCCGATGCGGGCGATAAAGGAGACGGCGGCGCCAAGGCGGGCGGCCGCAACCGCCTGATTGGCCCCCTTGCCACCGGGTACCACCTGATAGCTGTGACCGGTCAGGGTTTCACCCGGGCGAGGAAAGTGGGGAACGCGCAGCACGTGGTCTGCATTGACACTGCCCAGAACGACGAGACGATTCATGTTGACTACTCCTGATGCATCTTGGCTTGAACACAGTGATGGAGTGAGCCCAAGCCGGGAGGCACCGCAATTGAGGGAAAAGGGGAGGCGAACCTCCCCTCGAGCACTTACTTGCTGACCACTTGCAGCGGTACCGGAATGGATTTCTCGACCGGCTGACCTTTCAGTACCTTGTCGGCAGTCTCGACGCCGATGGCACCGATCAGGGCAGGCTGCTGGGCCACGGTGGCGGCCAGTTTACCCTTGGCTACGGCGGCTTTGCCATCGTCAGTGCCGTCGAAGCCTACGATCATTACCTCTTTACCGGCAGCTTGTACCGCGCGGATGGCACCCAGCGCCATCTCGTCGTTCTGGGCAAAGACTGCTTGAACGGTCGGGTGGGCAGCCAGCAGGTTTTCCATGACGTTCAGACCCTTGGTGCGGTCAAAGTCGGCAGGCTGGGAAGCCAGCACCTGCAGCTTGTTGGCCGCCACGGCCAAGGCAAAGCCTTCGCCACGGTCGCGGGCGGCGGAGGTACCGGCAATCCCTTCCAGCTGGATCACCTTGGCACCGGTGCCCAGTTTCTCGGTGATAAAGTCACCGGCCAGCTTGCCGCCCGCCACGTTGTCGGAGGCAATGTGGGCCTTGACCTCACCCTGCGCAGCGCCGCGGTCCAGGGTCAGTACCGGAATGCTGGCGCGGTTGGCCAGACGGATAGCGTTGCCGACCGCTTCGGAATCGGTGGGGTTGATCAGGATGGCGCCGACCTTGCGCACGGTGAGATCTTCCATGTTGGAGAGCTCTTTGGCCGGGTCATTCTGGGAATCCAGTACCACCAGCTCGTAGCCAAGCTCTTTGGCTTTGGCTTCGGCACCCTCTTTCATGGTGACGAAGAAGGGGTTGTTGAGGGTGGAGACCACCATGGCCAGGGTTTGATCGGCGGCATGGGCGGTGCCCAGCACGGACATGATGGCGGCAGCGAGCAGGGTATTGAGCTTTTTCATCATTTCATTCCTTGTGTGTGGCTTGTCTTATCAACGATTGCTTTTGTTATCGATCATCACGGCAAGCAAGATCACGCTGGCCTTGGCGATCATCTGGTAATAGGAGGATACGTCGAGCAGGTTGAGGGCGTTGTTCAGGAAGCCGATGATCAAGGCCCCGATCAGGGTCCCCATGATGCGGCCCTTGCCGCCCATCAGGCTGGTACCACCCAGCACCACTGCGGCGATGGCATCCAGCTCGTAACCCATGCCCGCCGTCGGCTGGGCAGAGGAGAGACGAGAGGTAACGATAAGCCCTGCCAGTGCCGAGAGCGCGCCGCACAGACCATACACCGCCAGCTTCACCCGATCCACATTGATACCGGAGAGACGGGTGGCAGACTCGTTACCGCCCAGCGCGTAGATGTAGCGGCCGAGACGGGTGTGGTTGAGCATGAACCAGGCGAGCAGGAAGACGATGGCCATCAGCCAGATGGGCACCGGCAGACCGAACAGGTAACCGGTACCGAGCCAGGCGAAGTGATCGGCGCCGTCACTGAAACCGGTGGAGATGGGGCGACCCTCGGTATAGACCATGGTGATGCCGCGCAGGGCGGTCATGGTGACCAGAGTGGCGATAAAGGCCTGCACCTTGCCCTTGGCAATGATGAGACCGCTGACGCCACCCAGCAGGGCACCGGCACCCAGAGTGAGGGGCACCACCAGCCAGATGGGCAACTCCATGGCGACCATGGTTGCGGCCAGCGCGCCGCACAGGGCCAGCACAGAGCCAACCGACAGATCGATACCGGCGGTAAGGATAACCAGCGTCATGCCGACCGCCATGATGGCGTTGACCGAGGTCTGGCGCAGGATGTTGAGGAGGTTGTCGGCGGTGAAGAAGTTGGGGCTCAGGAAGGAGACCACACCAATCAGGACCAGCAGCGCGACCAGGGATTTGTTCTCGATCCACCACGCCTTGCTCATGACGCCACGGCGGGAAAGGGTTTGGGTTGTCATTGGGATGCCTCTTGCTCTGCTTGCCACTGTTTACCGACTGCCGCCGCCATCAGCTTCTCCTGATTGGCATCGCGGGTGTTGAACTCTGCGCTGATGCGCCCTTCGTGCATCACCATGATGCGATCACTCATGCCGAGCACTTCCGGCATTTCGGAGGAAACCAGAATGATGCTCATCCCCTCCTTCTTGAACTGGTTGATCAGCTGATAAATTTCCTTCTTCGCCCCCACGTCGACGCCGCGGGTCGGCTCGTCGAGGATCAGCACCTTGGGCCTTGTCAGCAGCCCCTTGGCGATGGCCACTTTCTGCTGGTTACCGCCGGAGAGCAGCTTTATCAGCTGATCCTGACTCGGGGTCTTGATGTTGAACAGGCGCACATAGTCGCTCACCGCCTGCCGTTCGGCCTTGCCGTCGATCTTGCCGTTGCTGATGAACTCGTCGAGGGCACACAGACTCATGTTCTCGCGCACCGACAGTTCCAGCACCAGCCCATCCCCCTTGCGATCTTCAGAGATATAGGCGATGCCTGCGGCCAGACCATCGGCCGGGCTTTTGGGCACTAGCGCGTGGCCATCCACCGTAATGTCACCGGCGCTGACGGGGCTGGCGCCGTAGATCAGCTTCATCAGCTCGGTACGGCCGGAGCCCATCAGGCCGCTAAAACCCAGAATTTCACCCTGACGCAGGGAGAAGCTCACTCCGCGCACGCCGGGACCGGCCAGATCTTTCACTTGCAGGCTGACGGGGCCGAGCTCGCGCTCAAGACGCGGGTACTGCTCTTCCAGCCGGCGGCCCACCATCATCTCGATGATCTTGTCTTCATCCAGATCGCTCACCGCCTTCTCACCGATCCACTTGCCATCGCGCAGCACAGTGACTCGATCGCAGATCTCGAAGATCTCCTTGAGGCGGTGGGAGATATAGACGATGCCGCAACCTTGCTCACGCAGCTCGCTGATAACCTTGAACAGCTGTTCGGTTTCGGTATCGGTCAACGCATCGGTGGGTTCGTCCATGATGATGACGCTGGCATCGAACGACAGCGCCTTGGCGATTTCCACCATCTGCTGTTCGCCGATGGAGAGATCCCCGAGCCGGGTATCCGGGCCATGCTTGACGCCAAGTCGCGCCAGCAGGCCGCTCGCCCGCTCGCGCAGCTGTTGGTGATCGATGCTGCCAAAACGGGTACGGGGTTCGCGGCCGAGGAAGATGTTGGCGGCAATCGACAACTCCGGCAGCAGGTTCAGCTCCTGGTGGATGATGCTGATCCCCTGATCCTGAGAGTCGCGGGGGCCCTTGAAGTGGACTGGCTGACCGCGGTAGCTGACGCTGCCCGCATCGGCCTGATAGATACCGGTCAGCACCTTCATCAGGGTGGATTTGCCGGCGCCATTTTCACCGAGCAGGGCCATCACCTGGCCCGGATAGACCCGCAGACCCGCTTCGTCGAGGGCGCGCACACCGGGGAAGGTCTTGACGATCCCGGTCAGCTCCAGAATGGGTGAGAGGGGGGAGGTTGTGCTCATTTGCAGCTTCCTTGAAGAGGCATTCTTTGAAGAATGTCAGAACGCCACACCGGCGCAGAGGATCAGGTTGGCGTAGGGAGTCACCTCGCCGCTGCGCACGATCGCCTTGCTCTGGCGGGAGCGGGTTTTGAACTCTTCGTGCAGGCAGTATTCGATGGCGATGGGCTTGCCCTGGGCGGCTGCGTGCGCTTCAAGCTGATCGACCAGCGCCTGATGGGCGGCAGGGCTGATCTGCTTGATCTCGCTCGCCATGATCACCTTCTCCACCACCAGATCGGTGAGCAGGGCGCTCAGCACGGTTTCGAGGCTGGGGGTGCCCGCCATCAGCGCCAGATCGATCCGCTCCGGCCCTGCCGGAATGGGCAAGCCCGCATCGCAGACGGTGATCTCGTCGGTGTGACCCATCTGTGCTACCAGAGCACTCAGGGGAGCATTGAGCAGTACGCCTCGTTTCATACAGCACCTCATCAGGCTTTCGCCATCGCAGTTTCTTATCAGGCAACCGGTTACGCAACCGGTTGCGTTATGGCGCAAAGATAGGCTTTTTAGGATGGAAGAGCCATGGCAAAACCACGGAAATGTGAAAACGATCTCAAAGGCGGGGGAGGAAAGAGAAAGAAGGGTGCCAGCAGAGCCTCGGCACCCTTTTTATTGATTTTTTACTTAGTTGGAGAGGGCTTTGTTGACCGCCGGACGGCTCAGCATGCGCTGATAATGCTCGGCAACCTTGGGGAATTCACTGATCTCGACCCCATCGCTTTTCAGCCAGCCCGCGACCACGAACAGATAGATGTCCGCCACGCTGAACTGCTCGCCCAGTACCCAGGGGCCTGCCAGATAGTGCTGCTCAATCTGGGCAAAACCATCGCGCATATTGCTGGCGACTTTCTGCTGCATGGCGACAATGGCCTGCTCGTCATCGGCCCAGCGGCTGCCACGGCGACCGTGGGCGTGGGAGACATGCACGGTGGAGGCGAGGAAGCTGTTGACCTCTTGCATGCGGGCCAGCAGGAACGGGTTGTCCAGCGGCGCCAGCTTGGCATTGGGGAAGCGCTGCGCCACATAGAGCAGCAGGGCCGGGGTCTCGGTCAGGGTGCCCTGTTCTGTAATAAGCGCCGGCACCCGTCCTTTGGGGTTGATGGCAAGATACGCAGGATCACGCTGCTCCCCTGCGGCGAGGTTGACGAGACGGGGTTGGAACGAGGCATTTGCTTCCAGCAGGGCAATCTGCACGGCCATGGCACAGGTGCCGGGAGCGAAATAAAGGGTCAGATCGGACATGAATACTCCTGATTGGCTCAGGCCACCCGCAATATCGGCGAAAAACGTGCTTTCCGTGATACCTCGAGGGGTCATGAAAAAAAGAGAGGGGCAACGCTTGCCCCACAGCCAATCTACACCCCTGAGGGGGGAAAAAAGCGCAGAATTAATCGGCTTTGGCTGCTTTGCTGTTTGCCCACACCCTAAACCCCTTGGCCAAAACCTCGAACCAGATGTTGCTGAGCTTGATGGCATCGCTGACGACTGAGGGGTGGCAAGTTGGTACTGAAAGGACTGGGGGGCAATAGCGCTCCCGCCTCGCGATGCACTCTATCTGTGAGAAATCATGCAGGTGGAAGACTGATGCCCGTGTGCGGGAATACAGATCCTTTTTGCGATGATCCTTTCAGGCTTGAAGGGGAGCACCGCAATTATTATCAATAAGACAGAACCTTATTCCCCATATAGCTTAATTTCCAAAACATTGGCGATGGCACTGCCATTCCAGTGGTATTCCAGATGCTGGGCTTGGTGGATCTTGGTGACCAGACGGGGGCGATAGAGCACATGGCAGTTATGACCGCTGTGGCGCACAGAACGGTAGTGGATACCGTCTATCCCCTTGGTTTTCTGTTCTTGGGCGAAAGCTTGGGATTGACCATAGTTGGTTGCGTGATAAAGCGGGGTGGAGAGAAATTCCGCGCTGGTGATATCGACCAGATTGGCGTTGAACTCGGTATAGAGCACCCGCATCTGTACTTTCTGAGCGGGTTCGTTGGTGTAGCCGAACATGCGCTCTTGGTGATACACAGTCTCTTTGATGGCAGTATCGAGCAGGGGGGCGCAGTAGTAACCGCCGAAATCGCCAGTGGTGAATCGGGCTCCTTCCGGGTTGATATGGGTGAAGGCTGCCATCACATAGCTGCTGCCATTTAGCCCGACCAACCAATCCTCTTTCGGTACCAACGACAGATCACCCGCCGCTTCATTCAACCGATCATTGGTCAGTGACTCTATGGCCCAGACGGCCTCCAGTTCGTCCGCATTAGCTACGTCTTCATAGAGATCGATGGTGGGGTAGCGGCTTGGAATGATCCGATAGGCTCGCTCCCCCTTGAGTTCAATCAGTGGCGGCTCTTGCATCAGGCCATACCCCCGCGCCAGGCATGCAGACGGGTGGCCACTTCATACAAATCAGCCACGCGGCCAGCGTTCATAATGTCCATCGCGCTGCGCCCTGCAAAGAAGGGATGGCTGTTGGGTTTGCGCACCCAGCCGTAGATGCTGTCGTCGGCACTGAACAGCATCCTCAGACACTTATGGATATTGAGGATGTAGCTCATCCGTTCTTGCATATCCACGGTCAGACGGATCCCGCCGTTTGACTCTTTGTATTTGTTCAATGTTGAACGGGATGAAATGCCAAGAAGTTTCAGCTGTTCATCTGTATTGCAGTGCCACTTATCCAGGATACGGAATACCACAGGCAGTGCCTTACTGGGGTCAATGGCGCCATTTTTCAGGGCTTTTTGTGCAGTGTTGGCCATATGTCCTCCTTACTATAGTCAGCGCCAGACGGCTGTCTGGCGCGTGAAATGTTAACTTGAGTTTAGTGTAGAAGAAATGCGCACACATGTACACATTTATACATATGTTCACATATATGTTCATTCTTGGGCGTTAATCTTCTTCCTTGAGGTCACGCAAAAAACACTCAGTGGTCAGTCACTATCTGGTGTGGTCCTGGCTGGTACATTGGGTTGATTTTCTCGGCGTCTTTATTGGCCTCATTTTCGAGCCGATGGGCCAGCGTGATGGAGGCCAGACACGAGGCGCGCCATGTGTCGATCGGAGTGCTGTCGTGTTTAGGCATCGAAGAGGTGAAGATGAAAAAGGGAGCTATTGCTCCCTTAATTCATTGATCCCGTCAGGGTACGTGAAAAGCCGACTTAACCGGCCTTGGCCACCATGGCTTTCAGCTGCAGGAAGTACTGCTCGTAGAGGCGGGAGGCGTCCCCCACATCGGACTGAAACTCGCCCTTGCGCTTGATCTCGTCGCTCGGGAAGACCATGGGGTTATTGCGAAACGTCGGGGTGAGCAGGGGAATGGCATCCTTGACCGGGGTGGGGTAGCCAATCGCCTCGGCCACCTTGGCGGCCACATCGGGGCGCATCAGGAAGTTGATCAGGGCGTGGGCTTCCTTCACATGCTTGGCCTTGGCCGGGATGGCGAGGTTGTCCATCCAGAGCACGGCACCTTCTTCGGGGTAGGTCATCTGGATGGAGGGGTATTCGCGCTGGGCACCGTAGGCCGAGCCGTTCCACAGCATACCGATATTGACCTCACCGGCGATAAAGGGATCGGCCGGGTTGTCGGAGTTGAACGCCTTGACGTTGGGCATCAGCTTTTTCAGGTATTCGAACGCTTCGGCAATTTGCGCCTTGTCCTGGGTGTTGGGGCTGTAGCCCAGCTGCACCAGCGCGATATGGAACACCTCGCGGGCATCGTCCATCAGCAGCAGGCTCTCTTTCCACTCCGGCGCCCAGAGCTGTTTCCAGCTGGTAACGGGTTGCTCGATGATGTCGGTGTTGGTGCCGATCCCGGTTGCGCCCCAGATATAGGGGATGGAGTAGCGGTTGTCCGGGTCGTACTCGTGGTTGAGCAGGGTAGGGTCGAGGTGCTTGAAGTTGGGCAGCTGGTCGCGATCCAGCGGCTGCAGCATCCCCTCTTTGGCCATTTTCGAGATGAAGTAGGTGCTGGGCACCACCACGTCATAGCCGTCGCCATGGGTTTTCAGCTTGGCGTAGAGGGTCTCGTTGGATTCGTAGGTGGAGTAGATCACCTTGATGCCGGTCTCTTGCTGGAACTGCTCCAGCAGGCCATCCGGCACATATTCCGACCAGTTGTAGAAGTAGACCACCTTGTCGTCGGCTGCGTGAGCGCTCTGGCTCAGCAGCGGGGTGGTGAGGGTGAGGGCGGCTGCCAGCAGGGCGCCGGCCTTGTGTTGGATTGTCATCAACAACTCCTTGGGGTTATGGGGCCTTGCGGCCCACCGTGACAGAGTTCGCCAAAGGTGGCGGGGACGAAACGGGCAGGGTCAACCCTGCCGTTTACGCAGTAACAGTTGCACCAGCAGTACCATCCCGAGGGAGGCGACCAGCATCAGGGTGGCCAGGGCGTTGACCTCGGGGGAGACCCCCACCTTGACCATGGAGTAGATCTTGAGCGGCAGGATCTCGTAGGCCGGGCCGGTCACAAAGGAGCTCACCACCACGTCGTCCAGCGACAGGGTAAAGGAGAGCAGCCAGCCCGCCATCACCGCCGGCAGGGCCAGCGGCAGTATGATGCGGCGCAGGATGATCCACTCGCCAGCCCCCAGATCCCGCGCAGCTTCCAGCATCCGCACATCAAAACCGCACAGCCGCGAGTAGACGGTGATCACTACGAACGGCAGACAGAAGGTGATGTGGGCGATCAGCAGCGACCAGAAGCCCAGCGCAATGCCGGTGGCCACAAACAGAGTCAACAGGGAGATGGCCATCACGATATCGGGGGACATCATCACCACGAACAGCATGCCGCTCACGTACTGTTTGCCGCGAAAGCGGTAGCGAAACAGCGCTACGGCGGTGAGGGTGCCGATCAGGGTGGCGGCGGTGGCGGTGAGGGCGGCGATGGTCAGGGAGTGCTGGGCCGCCTGCATCAGGCTGGCGCTGGCAAACAGCTTCTCATACCAGCCAAGGGTAAAGCCGCGCCAGTCGATGCCATATTTCGACAGGTTGAAGGAGTTGGCGATCAGCACCCCGATGGGCACATAGAGATAGCCAAACACCAGCAGCAGGAACAGAGCTTTCAGTGCGCGCATCATGCCAGCTCCCCCTTCTTGCTCAATAGCTTGCCTGCCCGCCAGTAGCAGTAGACCAACAGCGCCATCAGCACCGTCAGCATCACGCTGATGGCGGCGCCAAAGGGCCAGTCACGGCTGTTGAGGAACTGGGTCTTGATCAGGTTGCCGATCAGCAGGTGTTTGGCGCCACCCAGCAAGTCGGAGACGTAGAACATCCCCATGGCGGGCAGGAACACCAGCAGACAACCGGCGATGATGCCGGGCAGGGTGAGGGGCAGAATGATCCGCACCAGCCGCTGCCAGCCGTTGGCGCCGAGATCCCGCGCCGCCTCCAGCAAACGGCCATCCAGCTTCTCGATGCTGGAGTAGAGCGGCAGCACCATAAAGGGGAGCAGCACATAGACCAGCCCGATGATGACGGCCACCTCGGTATACATCATCTGCAGCGGCCGCTCGATAAGCCCCAGATCCAGCAGCCAGCCATTGATCAGCCCCCGGGTGCCGAGCAGCACTTTCAGCGCATAGGTGCGGATCAGGGAGTTGGTCCAGAACGGCACCACCACCAGAAACAGCAGCAGTGGGCGGATACGCGCTGGCAGATGAGCCAGCAGCCAGGCAAAGGGGTAGCCCACCAGCAGGCAGATGGCGGTAGCGAGCAGCGCCAGCCAGAGGGAGTGGAGCAGCACCTCGAAATAGAGGGGGTCCAGCAGGCGGCCATAGTTGCTCAGGGTAAAGAGCGGCGCGATAAGCTCGGACTCGTCACGGGTCAGGAAGCTGACGCCGATGATCATCAGGTTGGGCAGGAAGACAAACAGCGTCAGCCAGCCCAGGATCAGCGCAATGGCCCCGTTGCGAAAGCCGTTGTGGGCAAAGCTGTGCGCTACCCGCAGATTAGTGAGGCTCATAGGGCAGCACCACCTCCCAGCTGTCGACCCAGTGGATCGCCACCTCCTGACCCAGGCGATAGTCAAAGTCGGGGTCATCCTCGTCGAAGAACTCGGAGATAAGCAGCTGTTTGCCACTGTCGAGTTCGATCACCGAATCCAGCGTCGCCCCCTTGTAGTTGCGCTCGCGGATATTGCCCCGCAGCGCGCCACTCTGATCGTCATCCTGATCGAGAATGCGCAGATCTTCCGGGCGCAGCAGCACCAGTACCTTGTCGTCTGGCTGGAACGGCAAGGCGGTATGGAGCAGGCATTCGCGCCCCTCTACCTCGGCCTGCCAGATACCGGGTTCGCGCTGATTGATCAGCTTGCCATCCATCACGTTGATCTCGCCGATAAAGCGGGCCACGAACAGGTTGGCTGGCGATTCGTAGATATCGCGCGGAGTGCCACGCTGGATGATTTGGCCCCCCTCCATCACCAGGATGCGATCAGACATGGTGAGCGCCTCTTCCTGATCATGGGTAACGAAGACAAAGGTGATGCCAAGGCGACGTTGCAGCGCCTTGAGCTCGCTCTGCATCTGCTTGCGCAGCTTGTAGTCGAGCGCCGAGAGGGATTCATCGAGCAGCAGCAGGCGCGGCTTGTTGACCACGGCGCGGGCGATGGCGACCCGTTGTTGCTGGCCGCCGGAGAGCTGATCCGGGCGGCGATTGGCCAGCTCGGTGAGCTGCACCATGGCGAGTGTCTCCTCGACCCGCTGGCGGATCTCGCTGGCCGGTACCTTCTGCATCTCGAGGCCAAAGGCGACGTTTTCAAACACCGTCATATGGGGGAAGAGCGCATAGCTCTGGAACACGGTGTTGATGTGCCTGTGTTCGGCGGGGATATGGGTGATCTCGTCACCGGCCAGATGGATGGTGCCACCGTCGACCGATTCGAGCCCGGCCAGCAGGCGCAGCAGGGTGGTCTTGCCACAGCCGGAGGGGCCCAGCAGGGTAAGAAATTCACCATCGTAGATTTCAAGGTCAAGGTCACTCAGGATCACCTTGCCATCGTATTTTTTGCTGATCTTGTTCAGCGCGACAATTACCTGTGGATTGTTCATCATCCGCCAGTCTCACCCCAGCCAGTGGCCATCGTGTTGAAAGAGGGCCGCATTCTATGCAGCCAACACATGAAATTAAAGGCTTTTTGGCCCGAATTAGCCGCAACTGCGCAGGAAAAACGGCTACGAATAGCAGACCAAATCGCTATAATGTGCCACCTGATTTGGTCGTTTTCGATATTGGATAGTCAATTGAGTAATAAAATGCGTATTGGCGGCTCCCTTGAGCAGTCTCTGAACCAGGGCTACCGCCTTGATCTGAAAGGGGTCATCCAGGAGGGATGGCAACAGACCCGCCGTACCGGATTTGGCCTGCTGCTGGCGATTGTCGGGGTGACGGCGATCTGGATCCTGCTTAGCAATGTGCTGCTGTTGCCCTATCTGGGGGATGACAGCCAGATGAATGTGGCCATGGTGCTGAGCTTGCTGATGACGGTGGTGATGGCCCCCATGACCAGCTCCCTCGATATGCTGGGGTTGCAGCAGTCGGTCGGGGTGCGCGCCCGCGCCAACCAGGTGTTCGACTTCTTCCGCCACTTTGTACGCCTCGGCATGTTGAGCCTGCTTGGCAGTCTGCTCACCAGCCTGTTTGGCCCGCTGTTCGATCTGCTGGGATTGCCCGCCGTACTCTCTTTCATCCCCTCAGCCCTGATCGGCATGGGGCTGCTCTTTACCGTCCCGCTGGTGCTGGAGCGTGGCCTGACGCCGCCCCAGGCCATTCTGGTTTCTCTCAAACTCTTTGCGCGCGGCTGGCCCAGCATTGTGCTGTTCCACGGCGTGATGACCGCGCTCTTCTTCCTGGCTCTGATCCCGATGGGGTTGGGGCTTATCTGGGTGGCACCGCTCTATTTCAACTGCAAAGGGATCCTCTATCGGGATCTCTGCGGGGTGGGGGTAGAGGTTAACGAGGTGACAGAAGGCCCCAACCATTTCAATGCATGATGCAAAAGGATGTTGAATGACCCGTCGATATGGAGTGACCAAGGCTGTGCGCCAGAGTCTGCTGGCCACGCTCTTGCTGCCAGGGCTGGCGCTGGCTGAGCCGGTGCTGGCTGAGCCGGTGCTGGATCTGCAATACAGCACCTTCTACAGCCAGATGAAGACCTTTGCCAAAGGGGAGTTTGGTCACGCCAGACTGGGGTTTTATCTGACCGATCCGCAAAATAGTCGGCGCTGCGGCCTCACTTTTGCCCGGGTTGTAACCGACAGCAAGGAAGTGGCGGGCGAGGTAACGGTCGATAGCGAACTGCGCCTGCCTTTTGATGAGGATCTCAACCTCGACAAGGGGATCGTGACCGTCGGCCTGAAAGAAGAGCACGCCACTTGCGATATGACGGTACAGGTGATGGCCGACGCACCGAACGGGCCCGAGCTGCCGCTGGCCGAGCTGGCGGCCCGTCAGCAGCAGATGCAGTCGCTGCTCGACAAGATGGCGGGCATGGTCGGCAAGCACTTCCTGCCGAAGATGGAAGGGGTGCGCATTACCCTGGTGCAGCAGAGCGGCACCGCTTATCTGTTTGATGGTGCCCGTCAGGAGGCGCTGCCCTGGCAGGAAGGCCACCTGCTGCTGAGCAATGAGCAACTGGCCGCGTTCGCAACCGGGCAACTTCGCCTGCAGGGTGACGTGTTGCGCCTGACCCCCTGGTTGCACAAGGGCTGATGCCGATGGTGTTGTCACGTTGGTAACAGGCAGATCAAGAAAGCAAAAAAGGAGCGATCATCGCTCCTTTTTTATTGCGTGGCGTTTGCCCTGTGACGGCGGCTTAGCGCACTTCAATCACATCCAGCATGTCCATCTCGTCGATATCCAGCAGCGGTGCTTTTGGCATCTCGGGCGGATCAAACGCCTTGTCTCCGCCATCGATGATGCCGGAGTCGCGGTTGATGCTCTTGAAGTCAAACAGCTTGTGATCGAGCAGGTGGCTCGGGATCACATCCTGAATGGCGGTGAACATGGTCTCGATACGACCCGGGAAGCGGCGATCCCAATCCTGCATCATCTGCTTGATGGCCTGACGCTGCAGGTTCTCCTGCGAGCCGCACAGGTTGCACGGAATGATGGGGAAGGCTTTGACGTCGGCGTAGCGGATCAGATCCTTCTCTTTGCAGTAAGCCAGCGGGCGGATCACCACGTTCTTGCCATCATCGCTCACCAGCTTGGGCGGCATGGACTTGAGCTTGCCACCGTAGAACATGTTGAGGAACAGGGTCTCGAGGATGTCGTCGCGGTGGTGGCCAAGGGCAATCTTGGTGCAACCCAGCTCCTGGGCGGTGCGGTAGAGAATACCGCGACGCAGCCGTGAGCAGAGGGAGCAGGTAGTTTTGCCTTCCGGTACCTTCTCTTTGACGATGGAGTATGTATCTTCCTCGACGATCTTGTACTCGATGCCGAGGGAATCCAGGTACTCGGGCAGCACATGCTCGGGGAAACCGGGCTGCTTCTGATCCAGGTTGACGGCAACCAGATCGAAATGGATGGGGGCGCTGGCTTTGAGGCTCATCAGTATGTCGAGCATACCGAAGCTGTCCTTGCCGCCGGAGAGGCAGACCATGACCTTGTCGCCCTCTTCAATCATGTTGAAGTCGGCAATGGCTTGACCCACGTTGCGCCGCAGGCGCTTCTGCAGTTTGTTAAAACTGTATTTTTCTTTGGCGTTCAGCTCTTCTAGCATGCTCGTAAAACCCGGGACACAAATAAGCGCGTTATTATAGCCATGTCCCGGGGTAGGGCAAGGTGCCAGGCACCTTATGATCGATTGCGACGACTGTCGACCGGGCAGCTGTAGTCCGCCGGTTTGAGGATCAGGATGTCGCAGGAGAGGCGGTCAATCACATGTTCGGCAGTATTGCCGAGCAGAGCAGCAGAAAGACCGGTACGCCCGACACAGCCCATGATCATCAAGGTCGCCTTGAGCTCTTCGGCCATATCCGGCAACACCTCTTCCGGTAGTCCTTCAGCTACCCGGGTCCAGAGATGACCGATCCCGAACTTGTCGGCATGGCTTAGCAGCAGGCTTTCGTGGTGCTTGCGGATCGCCTCGTTGTAGGCGTTGGGGTCAAACTCCGGCAGCTCGATGGCCACGTTAACCGGGGTGCCCGGGTAGGTGTTGACCAGATAGAGGTTTGAGCCCAGCAGCTCGGCGATGTCGCTTCCCTCCTGGGTGATCCGTTCGTTGAGCAGTTTCTGATCCGGATCGTCGCTTGAGCAGTTGATGGCGGCGATGATGTTGCCGCCCCGTTGCCAGTGACCCTCCTTGACCAGCAGCACCGGACAGGGGCATTTGCGCAGCAGGTGCCAGTCGGTGGGGGTAAAGATGAAGGTTTGCAGGAAGCTGTGATGGTGAGTGGCTTTGACCACCAGATCGTGGCGCTGCTCCAGCACCTCCTGAATGACGCACTCGAAGGGACGATTGTGCCAGACTACCTTCACTTCGCATTCGATCCCCCGTGCCCGATAGGGGGTCAGGATCTCGTCCAGCCACTCACGTCGCTGTGAAATGACGCCGTCGCGCATCTCTTGCCGCTCGTCCACCGAGAGCATGGCGGTCATTTCATACGAGAAGTCATAGATGGTGAGCAGCAGGGTCAGATGGGCGTTTTCGTCCAGCTCGGCGACTTTGACTGCCCGTTCGAGGGCGATTTGACGCTCCTCTTCTGGATTGATAACCACCAGAATATTCTGATATTTGACCATCTTCTCCTCCTTGGAAAAGTCCAATGACAGCAGAATCTTAGCCATTACAGCTTAGCGCAGGAGGAGGGTATGGGGAACGTACCGGATCACATTCCAGAGGAAAGGATCCGGCAGGGAACGCAGGAAAATAGCGGGAGGGTAAGCGGAAAGTCAGCCGCAGGGCGGGCGAGTTGCACCGGCCATCATGCCCAGCGCGACCTGATCAAGCACGGTAATGTATTTGCCTTTAACGCTGATGAGACCGGACTTCTGGAAACGTCCGAGCAGACGACTGATGGTCTCGACGGTCAGACCCAGATAGTTGCCAATGTCCCCACGGGTCATGGAGAGACGGAACTCCTTGGCGGAGAAACCGCGCTCGGAGAAGCGTACCGACAGATTGTGCAGGAAGGCGGCGAGGCGCTCTTCAGCATTCTTCTTGGAGAGCAGCAGGATCATCTCCTGATCGCCCATGATTTCGCTGCTCATCAGACGCATGATCTGCTGGCGCAGTTTGGGCATCTTGCCGGAGAGATCATCCAGCACTTCAAAGGGGATCTCGCACACCATGGCCGTTTCCAGCGCTTGGGCGAAGGAGGGGTGGGCCTGCTTGTTGATGGCATCAAACCCGACCAGATCGCCAGCGAGGTGGAACGCAGTGATCTGCTCATCCCCTTGCTCGGTGATGGTGTAAGACTTGATGGTCCCGGAACGGATGGCATAGAGCGATTTGAACTCATCGCCAGCCTTGAACAGCTCTTCACCCTTCTGGATCGGCTTCTTGCGCTCGATGATGCTGTCCAGCTGATCAAGCTCGTTGTCGTTCAGAGTGAAGGGAATACAGAGCTGACTGATGCTGCAATCCTGGCAATGAATTGCACAGCCACCGCTCTGGATACGTCTGCCAGGTTTCTTTTCCGGGATCATAGGCTCATACGAATAATTGATTTATATCAAACAAGTTTACCATCAACTCATCCGTTTTGGATAGGGTTTCAAAAGGAAGCAATTCCAATCCAGAAGGTATGTACCCCGAACAAAATGAGCAGCAGGGCACCGCCAAGGCGCAAACTGCGCAGGGTGAGCCAGTATCTCAGGCGATCGGCGAGCCCGCCCAACGCGAACAGGGTGGGCAGGGTGCCGAGACCAAAAAAGAGCATGATCAGCGCCCCGCCACTGGCCGAACCGGCCGCTGCGCTCCAGGTCAGCATGGAGTAGACCAGCCCGCAGGGGAGCCAGCCCCACACCATGCCAAAGGGCAGTGCCTGCACAGGTGAAGTGAAGGGGATAAATTTGCCCGCCAGCGGTTTGATATGGGGCCAAAGTCTTGCGCCAAGCCGCTCCAGCAACAAAATCCCTTGCCACCAGCCCGCCAGATAGAGACCAAGCGCAATCATTAATAGAGCTGCCACGAGACGCAAGCCGGCAATAGCGTGTTTGCCTGCGCCCAGCTCGCTGGTGGTGGCGAGCAGGCCACCCACCAAGGCTCCTGCGATGACATAGCTCAGGATCCGGCCGAGGTTGTAGTTGAGCAGATAGGCGAGCCGCCCCCAGAAGTGCTGCTTGTTGGCGGGGATCGCCATGGATAGCGCGGCAGAGACCCCCCCACACATGCCGATACAGTGGGCAGAGCCTGCCAGTCCGACCAGCAGGGCGCCGGCCAGATCAAGGTTGTGGGTCATGGTCAGCAGGCTTTACGGGTTTGTGGGCAGGTTGCTCTTCGTCAAACAGGATGTTGGATCCCTGCCGGTCGAGATCTTCAAACTGCTCGGAGCGAATGGCCCAGAAGAAGACGACCCCGGCGATGATCACAAACAGGATGGCGATGGGGATCAGGACAAAAATTATATTCATGAGAGGTACCTTGGCGTTTATCCTTGGCAAGCGTCCCCTATGGTAACCCTGTTCTGGCAGGGGGCCAGCCGCTATCAGTGAGAAATGTGGCCTGCATCGGAGGCAGGCCACATTTTCAGCTATTTTCCGCCACCAGCCTCATCGGTTGAGGCGCATGGAGTTGGTTACCACGATGAGTGAGCTGAGCGACATGCCCGCCGCCGCCAGATAGGGGGGCAGCCAGCCGCAGGCCGCCAGCGGCAGCACCAGCAGGTTGTAACCGATGGACCAGGCGAAGTTCTCGATGATGATCTTGCGGGTACGCACTGCCAGTACTCTTGCCTCGAGCAGTCGGCTCAGGTCATCGGCTAGCAGGATGGCGTCGGCGCTGTTTTTCGCCAGATCGGTGCCACCAGCCATGGCAAACGAGGCGTGAGCGCCAGCCAGTACCGGCGCGTCGTTGATGCCATCGCCCACCATGATGCTGATATCCCCCTGGGCTTCCCGGGCCTTGAGGTAGGCCAGCTTGCCATCGGGTGAGACCCCCTTGACCAGCTCATCCACTCCCAGCTCGCGGGCAATCTCGTCTGCTTGCAGAGAGCTGTCACCAGTCAGCACGGTAGTTTGCAGACCTGCTGCCTTGAATGCCGCGATCAGCGCCTTGGCATCGGGGCGCAGGGTATCTTCCAGATTGAAGCGGGCCAATACCTGTTGCTCGTTGGCCAGATAGATAGCCAGACCATGCTCGTGCGCTGGCTCCAGCCCAAGCCAGCGGGCACTGCCGATGCGGTAGCGTACGCCATCCACCAGCGCTGTGATGCCGTGACCGATGACCGGGGTGATCTCGCGGGCGGATGGCAGCACGGCGATGCTGTCGGCTGGCAGCCGGAAGGCGCGAGCTATGGGGTGCTCGGATTGCGCCTCCATGGCCCGAGCGATGGCGAGGCAGTGCGTCTCGTCCATCTCTGCCAAGGCGGTGGTGCCTGTCAGACTGATCTCACCTGTGGTCAGGGTGCCAGTCTTGTCCATCACGATCCGGTTAGCCTTGGTCAATATATCCAGCACATGGCCACGGCGCAGCAGGATGCCGTTGCGGGTCAGATTGGCGGTCGCCGAGGTCAGCGCTGTCGGCGTTGCCAGCGACAGGGCGCAGGGGCAGGTGGCCACCAGCACGGCGAGGGTGACCCAGAACGCCTGATCCGGTTGATGGAAGTGCCAGAAGGTCCAGACCGCGGCGGCAATGATCAGCAGCACCAGAATAAAGTGGCGCGACAGCTGATCCGCCATCTGGGCGATGGCCGGTTTGTCATCGAGAGCGTGATCCTGCAGCCGCATGATCTGGGCGATCCGCGACTCTTCGATACGGTGGCTGACCCGGATCTGCAGCGGGGCATCCGTGTTGATGGTGCCGGCATAGACCTGATCACCGCGCTGTTTAAGCAGTGGCAGCTGTTCACCGGTCAGCATGGATTCGTTGAGGCTGGCTTGCCCTTCGACAATGATGCCGTCCGCTGGCAAGGTTGCTCCGGCCAGCACCCGTACCCGATCGCCGACCTGCAAGGTCTTGGCCGCTACCTCATGCTCCCCTTCATCATCGATGCGGGTCGCCATGATGGGCACCAGTCGCGCCAGGTTGGAGCTCGATTCCGACGCCTTGCGCCGGGCCCGCAACTCGAGAAAGCGCCCCAGCAGCAGGAAGAAGACGAACATGGTGATGGAGTCGTAATAGACCTCACCGGTATTGAACACAGTGGCCCACATGGAGGCGATAAAAGCCCCGATCAGCGCCAGCGACACCGACACATCCATCGACAGGTGACCCTGTTTCAGACTGCGACAGGCACCCACATAAAAGGGCTGGGCTGAGTAGATCATGATGGGGGTGGAGAGCAGCAGGCTTATCCACTTGAAGTAGACCATGAACTCATCTTCAACACTGATGAAGAGGTCCATGTAGAGGGCCACGGCGCACATCATCACCTGCATCGAGCCCAGCCCTGCCAGTGCCAGCCGGAACATATAGCTGCGCACCTCTTTGGCGTAGAGCGCCTCCTGTTGATGGGTCTGGAACGGGTAGGCGCGATAGCCGATCTGGGCAAATCCCTTGAGAATGTCACTCAGGGAGAGCTGGTCCGGATCCCACTTGATGCGGGCCCGGTGGGTGGTGGTGTTGACGTTGATGTAGCGCAGGCCCGTCAGTGTCATCAGGTGGCGTTCGATAAGCCAGGCACAGGCGGCGCAGGTGAGCCCTTCTACTGTCAGCTGGATTTCGCGAAGGGTACCGCTATCGGTGACAAAATCCTGTTGCACTTCTGCCAGATCGTAGTGGGTGAGGGCGGCCAGCTCCTCGGGCACCAGATCCCCCTTGGTGCCGGGTGCGGTGCGGTGATCGTAGTAACTGGCAAGGCCGCACTCCATGATGGTTTCCGCCACCGCCTGACAACCGGGGCAGCACATGGGGCGAACAATCCCCTTTATCTCGAGGGAATAGCCACTATTGGCGGGTACCGGCTCGCCACAGTGAAAGCATGGGGTCATGCGTTATGCCCCCCTGAATGCAGAATGCAAGCAGCAGGAGCGCTGGCGAGAACCGGCTCGCCACAGTGAGAACAGCCGGTCATGGCTTAGCGTCCTTTCGGGTCGAGTTCGACAGGGGCCTGGGTGGGCAGCTGGACGGTCTCTTGCAATCGCCACTGGTGATCGAAGGCATCGACCCGAATGTGCCACTTGCCGACCAGCGGCTTGTCGAAATGGAGACGGTAGGTGCCGCTCGCATCGGCGGTGATCATGTGTTCGCTGTCCTGACCGGCCAAGGTCGGGTGGAACAGCGAGAGATAGAGGGCTTGCCCAGCGGGAATATCGCCGCTGATGGGTTTGAGGGTCAGCTCGTTGCCGTCAACCTCCAGCCTAAAGCGGATATTGAGCGCTTCGGAGCGGTCAAACTTGCTCAAGTCCTGATTGATCTCTTTCCCTTGTTTGTAATAGTCCTCGGCCACCAGATTGACCCCATCCTTGCTGGCGATGATGGCGGTGGCGATACTGCCGATAACGGCGGCAGTGGGGAGGGCGATGATAAACCAGGGCCAGAATTGGCGATACCACGGTTTGGATAGAGGTTGGGTCATGATTGCTACTGCCATGAAACGAATGATTAACGTGGAAGATGGTTTTTACGCAACACAAGATAACAAAAAGCCTCGAGGAGTCGAGGCTTTTTGCTGTGTAATCACGTGTTTATCACATGTTACAACGTTACGGGCGAACCTTATTTGGCAGACTGTTGATGAGACAGGCTGTAAACGTAGGAGGCCAGCAGGTGAACCTTGTCCTCACCCAGAATGTCTTTCCAGGCTGGCATCACACCGTGACGACCGTGGGTGATGGTTTGTACCACCACTTCGCGGGAGCCACCGTAGAGCCAGGTGTTGTTGGTCAGATCTGGCGCTCCGACGGCAACACCGCCCTTGGCATCAGCCCCGTGGCAGGCAGCGCAGATGGCAAAGCGTGCTTCACCTTTCTTCGCTTCCACCAAGTCGACCTTGCGACCGGAGAGGCTCAGCACATAGGAGGCCACTTCCTGAACGCCATCTTTGCCGAGGATTTCACCCCAGGCAGCCATGATCCCCTGACGACCGCCCATGATGGTGGTCTTGATTTGATCAGGCTGGCCGCCCCATTGCCATTCGCTGTCGGTCAGGTTCGGGAAACCGCGACCACCGCGGGCGTCAGAGCCGTGGCACTGGGAGCAGTTCTGCAGGAACAGACGCTGACCCACTTTCAGGGCTTCCGGATCCTTGGCGATCTCGGTAATGGCACGATAGGTTTTGCCATCCGCTTCGTAGGTGAGTTCACGGAACTTGGCGCCGTAGATCTCGTCAGCCTTGGCGACCTCGCGGTCATACTCCACCGCGCGACCTTCGGCCTTGGCCGATTCGGTTGCAGCCTTGGACTCGGCCAGCGAGCGCACGTCCTGGTTGGAACTTTGCCAGCCCAACAGGCCTTTAAAGTTGCCAAGCCCCGGGAAGGCGATCAGATAGACCAGACCGGTGACGATGAAGAAGAGGAACATGTAAGTCCACCACTTCGGCAGCGGGTTGTTGATCTCCTCGATGCCATCGAAGGAGTGACCCATCGATTTGCCTTCTTCAACACCCATCTTGTCCTTGCGACACCACATCAGCAGCAAGAAGCAGCCGAGGATGGTTCCCAGACTGATGACAGTCACAAAAATGCTAAACAGAGTGCTCATTATTGTTTCGCTCCTGCGTTCTTTTTATCAGCACCGGGTTGCTCATCATCGGCAAAACCAGATTGGCAGCCTCGTCGAAAGAGGTCTTGCGGCGTTTGCTGTAGGCCCAGACGATGATGCCAATCATGATGGCCATCAACAGCAGGGTATACAGACCGCGAAATGTGCCGTAGTCCATTTTCGCCTCCTTATTTCAGGGCATGACCCAGTGATTGCAGATAGGCCACCAGCGCATCCAGCTCGGTTTTGCCTTTGACGGCTTCGCCGGCACCCTGAATATCGGCGTCGGTATAGGGCACACCGAAGTGATCGCGGAACAGCGCCAGCTTCTTGGCCGTCATCTCGCCGGTCAGCACATTGGTATCAAGCCAGGGGTAGGCGGGCATGTTGGATTCCGGTACCACATCGCGCGGGTTGATCAGGTGAACCTTGTGCCACTCGTCGGAGTAGCGGCCACCGACACGGGCCAGGTCCGGACCAGTACGCTTGGAGCCCCACAGGAAGGGGTGCTCCCAGACGCTCTCACCGGCGACTGAGTAGTGACCGTAACGCTCGGTTTCGGCACGGAACGGACGGATCATCTGGCTGTGGCAGTTGGTGCAGCCTTCGCGGATGAAGATGTCGCGTCCTTCCATCTGCAGAGCGGTGTAGGGCTTGAGGCCCTCCACCGGCTCGGTGGTTTGCTTTTGGAAGAACAGCGGAGTGATTTCAACCAGGCCCCCCAGACTGATGGCGAATATGATGCCGACCACCAGCATGGGAACGCTTTTTTCAAATATTTCGTGACGGTTATTGTTGCTCATGGGTTGACCTCTTCAATCATGCTGGCTGGGCGACAGGTTCCAGAGAACCTTTGGGCGCAGTGATGGTGCGATAGGCGTTGTAAGCCATCAGCAACATGCCGGTGACGAAGAAGCAGCCACCCAGGAAGCGCACGAAATAGAAGGGATAGGATGCCTGCAGCGCTTCAACGAAGCTGTAGGTCAGGGTGCCGTCTTCGTTGACTGCACGCCACATCAGGCCCTGCATCACGCCGGAAATCCACATGGCAACGATGTAGAGCACGGTGCCCACGGTCGCCAGCCAGAAGTGAACGTTGATCAGCTTGACGCTGTACATCCGGCCCTGGCCGAACAGGTTCGGGATCAGATGGTAAACCGCACCGATGGAGACCATGGCAACCCAGCCCAGCGCACCGGAGTGCACGTGACCAACGGTCCAGTCGGTGTAGTGGGAGAGGGCGTTGACGGTTTTGATCGCCATCATCGGGCCTTCGAAGGTCGACATGCCGTAGAAAGAGAGGGAGACGATCAGGAAGCGCAGGATAGGGTCATAACGCAGTTTGTGCCAGGCACCGGAGAGGGTCATGATGCCGTTGATCATGCCGCCCCAGGAGGGGACAAACAGGATCAGGGACATAACCATGCCCAGTGACTGAGCCCAGTCAGGCAGTGCGGTGTAGTGCAGGTGGTGCGGACCTGCCCAGATATAGAGGGAGATCAGCGCCCAGAAGTGCACGATGGAGAGGCGATAGGAGTAAACCGGACGACCGGCCTGCTTGGGCACGAAGTAGTACATCATCCCCAGGAAGCCGGCGGTCAGCAGGAAGCCTACCGCGTTGTGGCCATACCACCACTGCACCATGGCGTCCATGGCGCCGGAGTACATGGAGTAGGACTTCATGCCGGAGAGCGGCACTTCCATGTTGTTGACAATGTGCAGCACCGCAACGGTGATGATGAAGGCGCCGAAGAACCAGTTCGCCACATAGATGTGGGAGGTGGTGCGCTTCATCAGGGTGCCGAAGAAGACGATGGCATAGGCGACCCATACCACAGTGATGGCGATATCAATCGGCCACTCCAGCTCGGCATACTCTTTAGCGGAGGTGTAACCCAGCGGCAGAGAGATGGCGGCAGAGAGGATGATTGCTTGCCAGCCCCAGAAGACGAAGGTTGCCAGCGGGCCACCAAACAGTCTGGTTTGACAGGTGCGCTGCACCACGTAAAACGAGGTGGCCATCAGTGCACTGACGCCGAAGGCGAAGATCACTGCGTTGGTATGGAGGGGCCGCAGACGACTGTAAGTCAGCCAGGGGGTCTCGAAGTTGAGGGCAGGCCAGATCAACTGGGCTGCGATCAGTACGCCAACCGACATGCCGACAATTCCCCAGACAATCGTCATGACGGTAAACTGGCGAACAACGGTGTAGTTGTACTCAGGATGGTTAGTTGTATGGCTCATCGTTATATTCCGCTTCCGATGCTGCTGTTGTTTGGTTTTGTATCCGGAGGACCGGACTGGCTTCATCAGCCACCGCCGACCAGTTGTTAACATCTGTTAACGAAAGGAAAAGCAAAAGATGGCTAAATGAAAACTGCATGGGAATGATACTGAAGTGACAGGTAAAATAACAGTATAAACAGTGATATATTTGGCTCCGTCCGGTCTCGATATGGCAGTTTTTTACCTTGTTCGAGATCACAAAAAACTATTTTAATTGCATCTTAATCGGACTGTTTTTGATGAAAGAGAGACTTACCGCACGTAAAGTTTTGCACCTCGTACTGGTATTGGCGCTGTTATTGGCGCTGATGGCCTATCGCACCTGGTTTTCGGCCGATAACAACGTCTCTGCTGACCAGAAAAAAGATCAGATTTGTGATCTTTCCCACACCCCTTGCAGCGCGCTGATTGGTAACAAGCCGCTGACGGTCGCCATCAAGGAATTACCGCTGCGCGCCGAACATGACTTTGCCATCGCTATTACTGGCGGCGATCCGGCCATCAAACCGGTGAAAGCGACACTCGAAGGCAAAGATATGTTTATGGGCACCATTCCGGTGAGCTTTGAACAAATAGACGGACAGTGGCAGGGGGTAACTCAGGTGGGGAGCTGTACATCACCCGTCATGATCTGGTTGTTAAATATCGAGTGGAGTAATGGTCAACGCCAGCAATTGGCGCTTTCCGTTGCCCGGGAATAATGGCGCAAGAGGTGGGGAGTGGAAAAAATATTTGAAATTTCCCGGCCAGGCGTTACCTTCCCCAAACCATCAGGGAGTGAAGTTCATTTAATCATGATTGAAAAACAACCGTTTTATCGCACCCTCAACCAGCAGGCCAAGGCGCTGCTGGAGGGGGAAACCGATCTTATTGCCAATCTGGCCAACCTCTCCGCACTGCTTAATCAGGAGCTGGAGGAGATCAACTGGGTCGGTTTTTATCTGTTGCAGGGGGAGACCCTGGTATTGGGGCCATTTCAGGGCAAACCGGCCTGCGTACGGATCCCGGTCGGCCGCGGGGTGTGTGGTACGGCTGTGGCAGAGGGGAGAACCCAGCTCATTGACGATGTCCACCAGTTCGACGGTCACATCGCTTGCGATGGCGCGAGCAACTCGGAAATCGTGATCCCGGTGCGCCGTGGTGGCGAGATCATCGGGGTACTCGATATCGACAGTCCGATTTTTAACCGTTTCGACCAAGAAGACCGGATTGGCCTCGAAGAAACGGTGCAAATTTTGGAAAGCATGCTCTAAGTCATTGCTAGATGGTTCGCAAAAGGCCCCAAGCTCTCTATAATGGGGCCTTTGTTGTGCTCGGGACGTGCCCGTGCGTTTATATGAAAGCCAAGGTTATACATGGAAAACACTGAGAAGCTGAAGAACAGTAAAGAGATCGTTGCCTACCTGGTCGAGAAATTCCCGGCCTGCTTCGTTGCTGAAGGAGAGGCCAAGCCGCTCAAGATTGGCATCTTCCAGGATTTGGCCGAGCGTCTTGCTGACGATGCCAGAGTCTCCAAGACCATGCTGCGTTCCGCACTGCGTCAATACACCTCCAGCTGGCGCTACCTGCACGGTCTCAAAGCTGGCCAGGCTCGCGTTGATCTGGATGGCAACCCGGGCGAGCTGCTGACCGAAGAGCACATCGAGCACGCCAAGCAAGCTCTGAAAGAGAGCAAAGAGCGTGTATTCGCCAGCCGTCGTACCAATACCAAAGAGAAGGATGAGAAGGCCAAGAAGCCCCGTCGTCCTGCTGTGCGCAAAACCGAGAAAGCCGATGTAGCTGCCAAGCCGAAAGCTGCCGCCAAGGCACCGGTCGCTGACGCTCCGCTGGTTAAAGTGGATGCCGCTACGCTGAAAGTGGGCCAGGATGTGCGCGTCGTTATGGGTAAATTCCCGGTTCCGGCAACCATCAAGGAAGTAACCAAGGACGATGTACAGGTCCAACTGCAGACCGGCATGATGGTGCGGGTCAAATCAGAGCACTTGGTTCTCTAAGGAGACAAATGTTGAAGCATGGCGTAATTCGTTTTTCCCTCGTTGCCTGTAGCCTGGCGCTTGCCGGGCTTGCACAGGCCATCGAGCCGGTGCTCAAGGAGAGTGATTTGCCTGTGTTGGCTCAAGAGAGCCAACATGCTACGGCCAGCAAGCGAATTACCAATCTGTTTACCCGCTCGCACTACAAACAGTTCAAGCTGGACGATGCCTTTTCCTCCGTGATTTTCGATAAATATCTGGAGAATCTGGACTACAGCCGCAACCTGTTTTTGGCCTCTGATATCAGCCGTTTTGAAAAGTACCGTAACGGTTTTGACACCGACCTCGAAAGAGGCCGTCTGGCTCCCGCCTACGAGATGTTCAACCTGAGTCAGCAGCGGCGTTATGAGCGGTTCGAATACGCCCTCAAACTGCTTGATACTCCTTTCGATTTTACCCAGACCGACAACTATGTGTTTGATCGGGAAGGGGCGGCTTGGCCCAAAGATGAAGCAGAGCTCAACGAGCTGTGGCGTCAGCGGGTCAAGTTCGATGCCCTGAGCCTCAAGCTCAGTGGCAAGGAGTGGCCCGAGATCAAGGAGCTGCTTGGCAAGCGTTACAACAACGCCATCAAGCGGATGTCCCAGACCGAGAGCGAGGATGTCTTCCAGCTCTTCATGAACTCCTTCGCTCGCGCCATCGAACCGCACACCAGTTACCTCTCACCGCGCAGTGCCGATCGTTTCAACACCGAGATGAACCTCTCGCTCGAGGGGATTGGTGCCGTGTTGCAGGCGGAAGATGACTTTACCGTCATCCGTTCTCTGGTGCCCGGTGGCCCGGCTGCCAAATCCAACCACCTCAAACCCGATGACAAGATCACCGGGGTAGGGCAGGAAGATGGCAAGATTGTCGATGTGATCGGTTGGCGTCTTGATGACGTGGTCGAGCTCATCAAGGGGCCCAAGGGGAGCAAGGTCAAGCTGGAGATCCAGCGCGGCAAGGGCGCAACCGCCAAGACCGAGCAGATCGAGCTGACCCGCGACAAGGTGCGCCTCGAAGACCGGGCTGCCAAGTCCAAGGTGATTAACGCTGAAGGCAAGAAGATTGGCGTCATCGAGATCCCGAGTTTTTACGTCAATCTGCACGACGACGTGATCAAGGAGCTCTCCAGCCTGAACAAGCAGAAGATCGATGGATTGATCATTGATCTGCGCGGTAACGGCGGTGGCGCCCTGACCGAAGCCTCCGCCCTGAGCGGTCTCTTCTTTGCCAGCGGTCCCGTAGTGCAAATTCGTGATCACATGGGCCGTATCACGGTCAATGGCGATGACGATGGCAACGTCTACTACGGCGGCCCCATGTCGGTGATGATCGATCGCTACAGTGCCTCGGCCTCCGAGATCTTCGCTGCCGCCATGCAGGATTATGGCCGCGCCCTGATCCTGGGTGAAAACTCGTTCGGCAAGGGGACGGTGCAGCAGCATCGCAGTCTCGCCAAGGTCTATGACTTCTACGAGCAGCCGCTGGGTCACGTGCAGTACACCATCGCCAAGTTCTACCGGATCGACGGTGGCAGCACCCAGAACAAGGGCGTTGCGCCGGATATCAGCTTCCCGACACCGGTTGCTCCGGAAGAGACGGGCGAAAGCCGTGAGTTCAATGCGTTGCCGTGGGACAAGATTGCCTCCGCCAACTACGAGAAACTCGGCAACTTCGCCAGCGTGCTGCCCAAGTTGCAGGCGGCGCACGATGCCCGGATCGCCAAGGATCCCGAGTTTGCCTATGTGATGCAGGACATCGCCGACTACAAGGAGGAGAAAGACAAGAAGTCGGTCTCCCTCAACGAGGCGGAGCGTGTTGCAGAGCAGGCGAAACAGGATGAGAAAGCGCTCAAACGTACCAACGAGCGTCTGGCACGTCTTGGCAAGCCGGCGGTGAAGAGTCTGGATGAACTGCCCGCTGATTTTGAAGCGCCCGATGAGTATCTCATCGAAGCGGCCAATATCACGGCGGATCTGGCCAAGGTCAGCAAGCGCAGCTGACAAGGCGATCTCCAATGCACAAGGGCGACTGCGGTCGCCCTTTCTTTTTGTCTGGCGTATCTGACGTAATGCAAATTGTTTGACCCCGCCAGTTGGTTGTGACAGCCTCTTTCTCGCCTTTAACAAGCGTGGAAGCAGACAATAATGACCGATCACTCCCAGGCCATGACGGCCAAATATCGCCAGGATTATCAGGCGCCGCTCTACTGGATCGACACCATCGACCTCGATTTCCAACTGCAGGAGCCGCTGACCCAGGTCACCGCCATCACCCGCATTCGCCGCAACGGCGAGCACAATGCGCCGCTCGTCCTCGATGGTGAGCAGCTGACCCTCAAAAGCGTTGCCATCGATGGCATTCCCTGTGACCACTACGAGCAAGGCGAGAGCAGTCTGACCCTGTTCAACCTGCCGGCCGAATGTGTGCTGACCATTGTCACCCTGCTGGATCCGGCCGCCAACACCGCGCTAGAAGGGCTTTACAAGTCCGGCGATGCCTATTGTACCCAGTGTGAAGCGGAGGGCTTTCGCCGCATTACCTATTATCTGGACCGCCCCGACATTCTGGCGCGTTACAGCACCCGCATTACCGCCGACAAAGCCCAGTTCCCCTTCCTGCTCTCCAATGGCAACAAGGTCGACAGCGGTGATCTGGATGGCGGCCGTCACTTCGTGCAGTGGCAGGATCCTTTCCCCAAACCGAGCTACCTGTTTGCGCTGGTGGCCGGTGATTTCGATGTGGAGCGCAGCCACTACACCACCAAGAGCGGTCGCAAGGTGGCCCTCGAGATCTTCGTCGACAAGGGCAACCTCGATCGCGCCGGTTTTGCCATGGAGAGCCTCATCAACTCCATGCGTTGGGACGAGCAGCGTTTCGGCCTTGAGTATGATCTCGACATCTACATGATCGTTGCGGTGGACTTCTTCAACATGGGCGCCATGGAGAACAAGGGGCTCAACATCTTCAACTCCAAGTTCGTGCTGGCCAATCCGGCCACCGCTACCGACAGCGACTACCACGGTATCGAACGGGTGATCGGTCACGAATATTTCCACAACTGGACCGGCAACCGCGTCACCTGTCGTGACTGGTTCCAGCTCAGCCTGAAAGAGGGGCTGACGGTATTCCGGGATCAGGAGTTCTCCTCCGATCTGGGCTCCCGTGGCGTCAACCGCATCAACAACGTGCGTACCGTGCGCGGCCCGCAGTTTGCCGAAGATGCCGGCCCCATGGCGCACCCGATCCGCCCGGATGTGGTGATCGAGATGAACAACTTTTACACCCTTACCGTCTACGAGAAGGGGTCGGAAGTGATCCGCATGATGCACACCCTGCTGGGGGAAGATGCCTTCCAGGCCGGTATGCGTCTCTACTTCGAGCGTCACGACGGCTCGGCCGCCACTTGCGATGATTTCGTGCAGGCGATGGAGGATGCTTCCGGTGTCGATCTTGGCCGTTTCCGCCGCTGGTATAGCCAGTCAGGCACCCCCGAGCTGACCGTGACTGACGAGTACGATGCCGCCAGCGGTATCTATCGCCTCCATGTCAGCCAGCACACCCCGCCGACTCAGGATCAACCGCAGAAGCTGCCGCTGCATATTCCCCTCGATATCGAGCTCTATGACGAACAAGGTGCCGTCATTGCGCTGCAATATCAGGGCAAGACCATCGGCAACGTGCTCGATGTGCTGGAAGCGGAGCAGACCTTCGAGTTCGATCAGGTGCCGGTCAAGCCGGTTCCTTCTCTGCTTCGGGACTTCTCCGCGCCGGTCAAGCTGCACTATGACTACAGCGACGAAGCGCTCGCCTTCCTGATGCGCTTTGCTCGCAACGAGTTTGCCCGCTGGGATGCGGCCCAGATGCTGATCAACAAGGCGGTCATCGAAGGGGTTGCGCGGGTACAGCACGGGCAGGGGGTTGAGCTCTCCCAAACCCTGCTTGCTGCCTTCGTCGCCATTCTGGACGACAGCGAGCTGGACTTGGCCCTCAAGGCGGAGATCCTGGCGCTGCCCGGTGAGGCGACCCTGGCCGAGCTGTTCGAGGTGGCCGATATCGATGCCATCCATCAGGTGCGCAACGCGATCCACACCCGTCTTGCCGAGGCCTTTGGCGCGCGCTTGGCGGCAACCTATCAGACCCTGCGTCTGAGCGGTTATCAGGTGGTGCACGCCGACATGGCCAAGCGGGCCCTCAAAGGGGTGGTGCTGGGCTATCTGGCGGCGCTGGATGCGGAGCATGCTGATGCGCTGGTGCGCGAGCAGTATGCAACTGCCGACAACATGACCGACACCCTGGCGGCGCTGCAGGTGGCCAACGGCTATCTGTTGCCATGCCGCGCTGCGCTGCTGGTCGATTTTGAAGGCAAGTGGGCCAAGGATGGACTGGTGCTGGACAACTGGCTGCGGCTGATTGGCAGCAAACCGGCTGCCGATGTACTGAGCGAAGTGAAACAGGCGATGAATCACCCCACTTTCAGCATTCGCAATCCGAACCGGCTGCGGGCGCTGATCGGCAGCTTCGCCATGAGCAATCAGGTGCAGTTCCATGCGGTGGATGGCAGCGGTTACCGCTTCCTGACCGATCTGCTGATCGAGCTCAACGAGGTCAATCCGCAGGTGGCCTCCCGCCTCATCACTCCGCTTATCCAGTTCAAGCGACTGGATGAGGCGCGCAAGGCCCTGATCCGCGCCGAGCTGACCCGTCTTGCCAACCTTGAGGGGCTGGCACGGGATCTGTTCGAGAAGGTCAGCAAGGCACTGCAGCAGTAAGTGTCGACGGGGCAGGGGCGTGAATGCGCCTGCCCCCATTGTGTGATTTGTCGTGTGATCAGGAGCAAATGTGAAGCAGTTTACTTTTCGGCTCTCATTGAATAGTGATGAGGTGATGCTGATGTATCAGGGCCATGCCAGACGGCTGGTGGTGCGCAGCGAACAGGGATTGACCCTGGAACTTGGCATAGAAAAAATACGCCCCTTTGTCGCCATCAATGGTGTGCATGGCTACTTTCGGCTGAAAACCCAGGACGATTATCGCTTTATCAGCCTCGAACGCATAAATTAACAAAAATAGAACAGATTACCGACGGTTTATCTGCTTTGCGTCACTATCTATCCGGTAAACTGGCACAAAGGTAGTGGGAATTTCTGTATTTTTGGTTATTTGCAAAATTTCTCACAGTTTAAGCCGTGATCTGCACCTTGTTTTTAACATCTCGTTATCACCTTTCCTCGCCTTCCCTTATCCAAGCCATTACACTTCGCAACAACTCTGCACCAGCGGGTAACCAGGGTGGTTGCCTCTGCGTCGGTGGTTAATGTCGTCCGATAAGGAATATAAAAATGGCATTGAAAGACGTCCCTACCTCAGTTCTGCTCGAAAACGTTCTCAGTCTGATCCATCAGAAGTTGCCCAAAAACAGTGCCTCTCTGGTCGAGCGCTTCGTTGCCAAGTTCTACGGCAACATGGCGAGCTCCGATCTGCACGATCGCAATGACAGCGATCTCTATGGCGCGGCCCTGAGTCTGTGGAATGCCCTCAATCAGCGCAGCGGTACTGATCCCTACATCCGGGTCTACAATCCCGAGCTGACCCGTCACGGCTGGCAATCGCCCCATACCATCGTCGAGGTGATCCTGCAGGACTCGCCCTTCCTAGTGGACTCCATCCGGATGGCGCTCAAGCGACTCAATATCACCGCCCACATGATGCTGCACCAACCGCTGCACCTCATTCGTGGTGTGGATGGCAAGATGACGCCATTCTGGAACTCGACAACACCGACGGGCAGACCTCGGTAGAAACGGCATTCCTTATCGAGATCGACCACCTCACCAGCGAGGAGCAGATGGCCGCGCTGGCTGCCGAGCTCAACTCGGTGGCCGGTGAAGTGGCACTGGCAGTCGGCGACTGGCAACCGATGCTGGCCAAGCTCAATGAGATCATCGACGAACTGCCCAAGCGCAAGCACCCGGTTAGCAAGGAGGAGGTGGCCTCCTGCGTTGCTTTCCTCAAATGGGTAGCTGCCCACAACTTTACCCTGATGGGCTATCGTCGTTACGATGTCAAGGCGGTGGAGGGGGATCACGAGATCCTGCCGCAGGCGAGCTCCAGTCTGGGGCTGATGAAGAACTCCATCAAGGAGGTGGGTCAGCGCCTTGGCAACATGCCTGCCAGCGCCCGTCATGCCGCTCTGAGTTCTGACCTGCTGATCCTCACCAAATCCAACAGCAAGTCCCGGGTGCACCGTCCGGCTTATGTGGATTACATCGGCATCAAGCGCTTTGACGAGCATGGCAAGGTGATCGGGGAAGATCGCTTCATCGGCCTCTACGCCTCTTCCATCTACAACACCAGCGCGACCCAGATCCCGCTCATCAGCCATCGTCTCGAACGCATCATGGCTGCCTCCGGTCACGAGAAGGGCTCCCACGCCTACAAGGCGCTGCTCAACGTGCTGGAAACCTATCCCCGTGACGAGCTGATCCAGGCCCGTGAAGAGGAACTACTGGCTACCGGCCTTGGCGTGCTGGAGATGCAGGAGCGGGACATGTTGCGGCTGTTCGTGCGCCGCGACGTGTACGGCCGTTTCTTCTCCTGCATGGTCTATGTCACCAAGGAGCGCTACAACACGGCGCTGCGGATCAAGACCCAGCAAATATTGCAGAAGTATTTTGGCAGCAACGAAGAGGTGGAGTTCAACGTCTACTTCACCGAAGGCGTGCTGGCGCGGACCCACTACATAGTGCGGGTCAACAACAACAACGTGGATGTGGATGTGAACGAAGTACAGAACAACCTGATTGAAGCGGCCCGCAGCTGGGACGACAGACTCGACTCCGTGCTGCTTTCCCATTATGGCGAGGCCCGTGGCAACGAGCTGCGCCGCCGTTTCAGCACTGCCTTCCCTCGCGCTTACAAGGAAGATGTGCTGCCTGGCTCTGCCGTAGCCGACATCATGGCGCTCGATAACCTGAGCGAAGCCGAGCCGCTGGGCATGCTGTTTTACCGCGCGCAGGAGGAGGAGAACGACCGTCGGGTACGGCTCAAGCTGTTCCACCGCACCGAGCCCATTCACCTCTCCGACGTGCTACCGATGCTGGAGAACATGGGGCTGCGAGTGATCGGCGAGACCCCGTATCAGGTTCGCACTCCGGGGGGCGATCTGTTCTGGATCCTCGACTTCTCCATGCTGTTGCATGGCGAGCAGCCCTTTGATCTTGCCCAGAGCCAGCAGCGCTTCCAGCAGGCGTTTGCCGCCATCTGGAACAAGCAGTTGGAAGATGATGGCTTCAACCGTCTGGTGTTGGGGGCGGGTCTCACCGGCCGTCAGGTCTCGGTGCTGCGCGCCTATGCCAAATACATGCGCCAGACCGGCGTCTCCTTCAGCCAGTCCTATATCGAAGAGACTCTGACCCGCTACCCGGATATTGCCCAACTGCTGTTCACCCTGTTCGAACAGCGCCTCGATCCGGCTGGCAAGCAGGATGCCAAAGCAGAAGCCAAGTTGCACGAGGAGCTTGCCACCAAGCTGGATCAGGTGGCCAACCTGGATGACGATCGTATCATTCGCCGCTATGTGGAGATGATCGACGCTACCCTGCGCACCAACTACTACCAGCTGGACAAGGCGGGCAACATCAAGCCCTACATCTCCTTCAAACTGGCACCCTCCAGCATCACCGACATGCCGCTGCCGCTGCCGAAATTCGAGATCTTCGTCTACTCGCCGCGGGTGGAAGGGGTGCATCTGCGTTGGGGCAAAGTGGCCCGTGGTGGCCTGCGCTGGTCCGATCGAAAAGAGGACTTCCGCACCGAAGTGCTGGGTCTGGTGAAAGCCCAGCAGGTCAAGAACACCGTCATCGTACCGGTGGGGGCCAAGGGCGGTTTCTACTGCAAACAGATGCCGGTGGGGGTAACCCGCGCCGTCATCCAGGAGGAGGGCAAGGCCTGTTATCGTCTGTTTATCCGCGGTCTGCTCGATGTAACCGACAACATTATCGGCGGTGAGGTGATCCCGCCCAAATCCGTGGTGCGCCACGATGAGGATGACTACTACCTGGTGGTTGCTGCCGACAAGGGCACGGCCACCTTCTCGGATATTGCCAACGAGATCAGCCTCGAATATGGCCACTGGCTTGGCGATGCATTCGCCTCCGGCGGCTCGGTTGGTTACGACCACAAGAAGATGGGCATCACCGCCCGTGGCGCCTGGGAGTCGGTTAAACGGCATTTTCGTGAAATTGGCGTCAACTGTCAGACCACCGATTTTACCTGCGTGGGGATCGGCGACATGGCTGGCGATGTGTTCGGCAATGGCATGCTGCTCTCCGAGCATAGCCGGCTGGTGGGCGCGTTCAACCATATGCATATCTTCGTTGACCCCACTCCGGATGCGGCCAAGAGTTTTGTCGAGCGCCAGCGCCTGTTCGATCTGCCGGGCTCCAGCTGGGATGACTACAACCGCGAGCTGATATCACAAGGGGGCGGCATCTTCCTGCGCTCGGCCAAGTCCATCAAGCTGAGCCCCGAGATGCAGACACTGCTCGGCACTGACAAGGCCAGCATGGCGCCGAACGAGCTGATCAAGGCACTGCTTTGCCTGAATGTCGACCTGCTGTGGAACGGCGGCATCGGCACCTACGTGAAGAGCGCCCGTGAGAGCGATGGGGAAGTCGGGGATCGCAGCAACGACGCACTGCGAGTCAATGGCCGCGATCTGCGGGCCCGCATCGTGGGCGAGGGGGGCAACCTCGGCTTTACCCAGCTCGGCCGGGTGGAGTACGCCAGTCAGGGCGGTCGCATCAACACCGATTTTACCGACAACGTGGGCGGTGTGGACTGCTCCGACAACGAGGTGAACATCAAGATCCTGCTGAACCAGTTGGTGGCGGCAGGGGATCTGACCCTCAAGCAACGCAACCAGATGCTCTACGAGATGACCGACGACGTGGCGCAGATTGTGATCACCAACGCCTATCGCCAGTCCCAGTCCATCTCGGTCACCAGCTTCCGCGGCTCTGAACAACTGAAAGAGCAGCAGCGCTTCATCCAGGGGCTGGAGCGAGAAGGCAAGCTCGATCGTGCGCTGGAGTTCCTCCCCTCTGACGAGGAACTCTCCGAACGGATGGCGGCAGGGCAGGGACTGACCCGCCCCGAACTGGCGGTGCTGGTGGCCTACGGCAAGATGGTGCTGAAAGAGCAGCTCAACTGCCCGGAAGTGACCGACGAGCCCTTCCTCGCAAACATGCTGGTCACCAGCTTCCCGGCCAAGGTGCAGCAGCAGTTTGGTGCCCAGCTGGCCGATCACCCGCTACGCGGCGAGATCATCGCTACCCGGGTGGCCAACATGCTGGTTAACGACATGGGGCTCAACTTCGCCAGCAGGATGAAGGACGAGACCGGTGCCTCGGTCGCCGAAGTGGCCTGCTGCTTCGCCATGGCCCGCGAAGTGTTTGGCATGAACCAGCTCTGGCGCGATATCGAAGGGTGCGACAACCTGGTGGATGCCCAGACTCAGCTCGAGCTGATGTTCTACAGCCGCCGTATCGTGCGCCGTGCCACCCGCTGGTTCCTGCGGGCCCGCAATCGCAGCTGGAGCATCAGCGAGAACATCGCCTTCTTCCGTCCAGCGTTCGAGACCCTCGGCACACACCTTTACGAGGTGATGGATGAGAGCGAAGTGGCCGAGCATCGTCAGGCTGTTGCCAAGTGGATGGAGAAACAGGTGCCGGAGGCCATTGCCCGTCAGGTCGCCCATATGAGCAGCCTCTTCTCCAGCCTGGATCTGGCGCAGATTGCCGCGGAGCACAAGACCGATATCCTGCGCGCCGCCAATGTCTACTATCGCCTTGGTGCCAAACTGGATCTGCACTGGTTCCTCGACCAGATCAACCATCAGCCGGTCGGCAACCACTGGCAGGCGATGGCGCGAGCCTCCTTCCGCGAAGATCTTGACTGGCAGCAACGCAGTCTCACTTCTGTGGTACTGGAAGGGTGCAAAGATCAGGGAGAATGCGCTACCATACTGGCCGACTGGATTTCGGAGCATGAGCAACTCTTGTCCCGTTGGACCCACATGTTGGCCGACTTCAAGACCACCAGTACTCACGAGTTCGCCAAGTTCTCGGTGGCCTTGCGAGAGTTGAACCTACTCCAGTTGAATTGTCGGGCGCTTTAACTGCCAGATTAAGGCATGACACCGACATTACACCCAAAGCCCCGGCCAGTTGCCGGGGCTTTCTTTAAGGAGCAAAGATGTTGTACCCCATCGCCAGGCATTTCCTGTTCAAACTCAATCCGGAACAGGCTCACGATCTCTCCATGAAATATTTGCCCCGCCTTCTCGGTACGCCACTCGATTGTTTCTTCCGCCAGAATTTGCCGAAACGCCCCGTCACTGTCATGGGGCTTTCTTTTGCCAATCCAGTGGGATTGGCGGCAGGTCTGGATAAAGATGGTGAGTGCATTGATGCGCTGGGCGCCATGGGATTTGGTTTTATCGAGGTCGGTACCGTCACCCCCAGACCCCAAAGCGGCAATGACAAGCCGCGCCTGTTCCGGGTTATTCCGGCAGAGGGGATCATCAACCGGATGGGATTCAACAACAAGGGGGTGGATCATCTGGTGGCCAAGGTAAAAGAGGCCAAATATCAGGGAGTCATCGGCATTAATATCGGTAAAAACAAAGACACTCCCATCGAACAGGGCAAGGATGATTACCTGATCTGCATGGACAAGGTTTATGATCATGCCGGTTATATTGCCGTCAATATCTCTTCCCCCAACACCCCGGGTTTGCGTTCACTGCAATATGGCGAGGCGTTGGATGAATTGCTGGCCGCCCTCAAGGTGCGTCAGCAAGAGTTGGCCGCCCAATATAAAAAGTATGTGCCGCTGGCGGTTAAAATTGCCCCGGATTTAAGCCTTGAAGAAATAGATCAGGTGGCCGCTTCGCTGGTACGGAATGGTATTGATGGGGTTATCGCCACCAATACCACCCTCGAGCGCGAGATGATTTATGACATGCCCCACGCCGGTGAAGCGGGTGGCCTGAGTGGTCGTCCGCTGCAGCACAAGAGTACCGAGGTGATCCGTCATCTGGCCAAGGCGCTCAATGGTGCTCTGCCAATTATCGGGGTGGGTGGTATTGATAGTGCTATGGCCGCCCGTGAAAAATTGGCCGCCGGTGCCAGTCTAGTACAAATTTATAGCGGCTTTATTTATAAAGGGCCGGGGCTGGTCAAAGAGATTGTGACCAATATTTAAGAAATAGATGGCGGAGCCCTTTATTTGACATTGCTGATTTCCTGCATATGGAATAAAGTCAACTGGTAATTATCAAGTAAGGGCTCCAACATGTTTATCCAACCGACCGATAGCTGGCAATGGCACTATGATGCCCAGAGTGACCGTCTGATGTTGGACCTGTCTGATAACATGTTATTTGCGACCGAGTATAAAGGGCGACAATTGGTGCCCAGCTCGTTTGTAACCCAGCCTTTTTGTGTCGATGATGCCGCCCTCTATTATCAGTTGATGGATAACGCAGCCGAACTTGAGTGGAGTATTCCCCATCAGGTTCAGTTGGTGCTTAATGCCATCGCGGTCAGTCGTTTTTATAAACCCCTGATGCCGCAAAGCTGGTTTTTTAGTGAACAACATCCGCAAGTGATCCCGCAAAACGGTGATCTGGTTTTGATGAATACACCCCATGGCAACGGCGAATTTATGGTCATTGAGGCAGGGGATCAGGCCAGCGTCTGTTTGAACCTCACAGCCGATTTGGTATTGACCACCAGTAAAACCTTGCCGCGTTTCGGGGTGATCAAGGTGATGAATAACCGGATGAAACCGCGTATTACCGTGACCGAGCAATATCGTCAGGTCAGTTGATATATATTCATCAATCTTTTTATCTCTGTGACTGCACCGCTGTCTTTACTGTTGTCACCTCTATAGTGCCTCGTTTCTGATACTTCATTGGTCCGCGAACATCTTGCCCATTCTCATTGATGGTTATGATTCAGCCTCTCCTGAGGCTTATTACACTCACTTGCACCTTGTATTCTGACCCACGCAGTATCTTGGCTTTCCGTGCTGCAAGCATGGCGTCTCATTCTTGTTTCGTTCTGCTTGCGTAGTGCCTCCACCTCGCTATCAACACATCACTCACTGCTGCGATGCTCTTCATACGACATTTTATTCTTGAAACGAGAGCTATTCTCATTTATGTTTTGTTATAACATAACAAAATGGAGTTGCCATGAAGCCTCATATTCATCCTGATTATCGTTTGGTGCTGTTCCATGACACGGCGGCAGATGCCTTTTTCCTGGTCGGTTCAACCATCAAGAGCGATCGCCGCTACACGTGGCAAGACGGGAAGGAGTATCCCTATGTGTCGCTCGATGTTTCCAGCCAGTCGCACTCGTTCTATACCGGCAAGCAGAAGCAGGTATCGAGTGAGGGGAGTGTGGCCCGTTTCAACAAGCGCTTTGGCGCATTTTCAAGCAAGAAGGAGTCCTGAATGCAGGTCGTCTGTTCACTCAAATCCGCAAGGGCGCGTCATCCCGATTGTCAGTTGGTGCGTCGTCGGGGCAAATTGTTCGTGATTTGCAAAAGCAATCCCCGTTTCAAGGCTCGTATGAAGTGATCCGCTAAATGATGTCTGGCCCCATGATCTCCCCATCGGGTAGTCATGGGGCCTTTTACCTTTTCGCCACCTATCAATCTGTTTCCATCCTGCTGTTTGCGCCGACTTTTGCATGCTCCAGCCCGCCTGATGAGGTATAATGCGGCACTATTTTTATGGGTTCCCCGTGAGCGTGATGAAAGAATTTTTTGCAACCTGCCCCAAGGGGCTGGAAAACCTGTTGGCCGATGAGCTGACCACCCTGGGCGCAGAGCAGGTCCGTGAGACCGTGGCAGGCGTCCACTTCAAAGGCGAACTGGCGATTGGCTACAAGGCCTGCCTGTGGAGCCGTTTTGCTTCCCGCATCGTGCTGGTGCTGTCCGAATTCCAGATGAACGACGATCTGGATCTCTATCTGGGCGCCCACACCATTCCCTGGGAAGAGCACTTCTCCGGTACCTCTACCATCGCGGTGGACTTTACCGGTACCAACCCTGCCATTCGCAATACCCAATATGGCGCGCTGAAAATCAAGGATGCCATCGTCGACCGCTTCACCAAGCGCGGTCACGTGCGTCCGGACGTGGACAAAAAGTCGCCGGATATTCGCATCATGGCGCACCTGGGCAAAGGCAAGGCCAATATCACGCTGGACTTGTCAGGCCCGGCGCTGCACCAGCGTTTCTATCGTCAGGGCACCGGTGAGGCGCCCCTCAAAGAGAACCTGGCCTGCGCCATGATTGCCCGTAGCGGCTGGGCCGGTGAGCCCATGATGGACCCGATGTGCGGTTCCGGTACCTTGCTGATTGAAGCGGCCTTTATCGCCGCCGACATGGCGCCGGCGCTGCGTCGCGAGCGCTTCGGTTTCGATCGCTGGCTGCAGCACGATAGCGAGCTGTGGCAGAGCCTGATGATGGAAGCGCAAGTACGTGCCAAACGTGGCATCCAGCGTTGCGAAGTAAAACTGTTTGGTTGCGATGCCGACCAGCGTGTGCTGCTCAAAGCCCGTGACAACGCCAAAGCTGCCGGTGTGGCCCACCTCATCACCTTCAAGCAAGCCGATGTCACCAAGCTGGAAAACCCGCTGCCGATGCCTGCCCCTGTTGAAGGGGAAGCAGGTCAAGGGGAGGCCCGCCAGGTCGGTATGCTCATTTCCAACCCGCCTTACGGCGAGCGTCTTGGCGAATTCCCGGCCCTGCTGGAAGTGCATCAGGCCCTCGGCGATGCCCTGCGTCGCAGCTTCCAGGGTTGGAAAGTCTCCATTCTGTCCGCATCGCCCGAGCTGCTCAGCTGTCTGCGCCTGCGCGCCGACAAGCAATATCGCCTGTTCAACGGCGCCCTCGAGTGCCAGCTGCGCAATTATAAAATCGCACTGGACTCCGTGGCTTCCCAAAAAGAGGTGGCACAGGACTTTGCCAACCGTCTGCGCAAGAATCTTAAAACCCTCGAGAAATGGGCCAACAAAGAGGGCATCGATTGCTATCGCATCTACGATGCCGACTTGCCGGAATACAACGCCGCCATCGACCGCTATCAGGACTATCTGGTGGTGCAGGAGTATGCCGCGCCCAAAGACATTCCCGCCCAGAAGACCCGTCAGCGTCTGCTCGACATGGTTCAGGCCGCCATCAAGGTGACCGGCATGGACGGCGAGAAGGTGATCCTGAAAGTGCGTGAGCGTCAGGAAGGGAAACAGCAGTATCAGAAGCTCTCCGAAGAGCAGCACCGGATGGAAGTGCAGGAGTACGGTGCCCGTCTGTGGGTCAACCTCTACGACTATCTGGATACCGGCCTGTTCCTCGACCATCGTCAGACTCGCCGCATGCTGGGTCAGATGGCCAAGGGCAAGCGCTTCCTGAACCTGTTTGCCTATACCGGCAGTGCCACCGTGCACGCAGGTCTTGGCGGTGCCAGCGAAACCACCACGGTGGACATGTCCCACACCTACCTGCACTGGGCACAGGACAACATGCGTCTCAACTCGCAGGTGGGCCGTCAGCACAAGTTTGTGCAGGCCGATTGTCTGAAGTGGTTGTCTGAAGCCGATGATCAGTACGACCTCATCTTCATAGATCCGCCCACCTTCTCCAACTCCAAGCGGATGGACGAGAGCTTCGTACAGCGCGATCACCTGCTGCTGATGCAGCACCTGAAGCGTCTGCTGGCGGCCGATGGCACTCTGGTCTTCTCCAACAACAAGCGTCACTTCAAAATGGATCTGGCCGGCCTCGAGGCTATCGGTCTCAAGGCCCAGAACATCACCCAGAAGACGCGGCCGAAAGATTTCGAGCGCAACCAGCACATCCACAACTGCTGGATCATCACCCATGCGCCGGAGCAGGCTGAGGCGTGATGCTGACCCTATTTCACACCGACGGTTGCCACCTCTGTGAGCAGGCCTGGGCGCTGGTGGAGGAGGCCGGTCTTGCCGCCACCACCCGCCAGTGCGACATCATGAATGATGAGCAGTGGCTGGCGGCCTATCGGGTGCGCATTCCGGTGCTGCGTGACGAGGCGGGCCGCGAGCTCGGTTGGCCCTTCACGTTGGCGGAGCTCAAAGGCTGGGCCATCCGTCAGGGGTGAGCGTGATTTGACGATAAAACGGGGGCAGACCCAGTCTGCTGCCCGTTTTTTTCATATGAAATAAGGAACAAACATGGCTCTTTTAACATTGCACGGCGCCTGTTTGTCGTTCAGTGATTTCCCGCTGCTCGACAATGCCGAACTGACCATCGAGCGCGGCGAGCGCCTCTGTCTGGTGGGGCGCAACGGGGCGGGCAAGTCCACCCTGATGAAGGTCATCGCCAGTGAACTGCCGCTGGACGACGGACGTCTGGTGCTGCAACAAGATTTGAAAGTGACCCGCCTTGAGCAGGATCCGCCAGCCTCCAGCGAGCTGACGGTATTTGACTATGCCGCCGAAGGGCTGGCGGGGGTGGGCGAGCTGCTCAAGCAGTACCACCACATCTCCATGGAGCTGGCGAGCGATCCATCAGATGCCAACATTCGCAAGATGAGCGAGTTGCAAGAGCAGCTCGATTATCAGAACGGCTGGCAGTTCGAGACCCGCATCAGTCAGGTGTTGACCCTGCTGGGGCTGGATCCCGACGTGACCCTCGACAGTCTCTCCGGCGGCTGGCTGCGTAAAGTGGCGCTGGCCCGTGCGCTGGCCTGCGATCCCGACTTGTTGCTGCTCGATGAACCGACCAACCACCTGGACATCGAAGCCATCAACTGGCTGGAAGATTTCCTCAAGGATTTTCGCGGCGCCATCGTCTTTATCTCTCACGATCGGGAGTTCATCCACAAGCTGGCGACCCGGATAATCGATCTCGATCGCGGCGCCATCACCTCCTGGCCGGGCAACTACGACGAGTACCTGCAAGGGAAAGAGGAGTGGCTGCGGGTCGAAGAGCTGAAAAATGCCGAGTTCGACCGCAAGCTGGCACAGGAAGAGGTGTGGGTGCGTCAAGGCATCAAGGCTCGCCGTACCCGTAACGAAGGTCGGGTGCGTGCCCTTGAGGCGATGCGGATGGAGCGCTCCCAGCGCCGCGAGCTGCAGGGCAAGGCCAAGTTGCAACTGGATGAAGTCAATCGCTCCGGCAAGCTGGTGTTCGAGACCGAAGGGCTGGGGCTGGACTTTGGCGATCGCACCCTGTTCAAGGGGCTGGATCTGCAAGTGCTGCGCGGTGACAAGATTGCGCTGGTCGGCCCCAATGGCTGCGGCAAATCGACCCTGATCAAGCTGTTGCTGGGGCAGCTTGATCCGACCCGTGGCACCGTCAAGGGGGGTACCAATCTGGAGGTGGCCTACTTCGATCAGTACCGCGAGCAGCTCGATCCCGAGCAGACCGTGGTGGACAACGTCGGGGAGGGCAAGCAGGAGGTGATGGTGCGCGGCCGCTCCCGTCACATTCTTGGTTACCTGCAGGACTTCCTGTTCGAGCCCAAGCGGGCCCGTACACCGGTCAAGGCGCTCTCCGGTGGCGAGAAGAACCGGCTGCTGCTGGCCAAGCTGTTCCTCAAGCCCAGCAACCTGCTGATCCTCGATGAACCGACCAACGATCTGGATGTGGAAACGCTGGAGCTGCTGGAAGAGCTGCTTTCCGACTACCCCGGTACCCTGCTGCTGGTGAGTCACGATCGTCGCTTCATCGACAACACAGTGACCGGCTGCTGGCTGTTTGAAGGGGATGGCCGCATCAGCGACTACGTCGGCGGTTACGCCGACATGATGGCGACCCGCGAACAGCAGAATGCCCAGCAACAGGCCAAGAGTGCACCGGTCAAGGCGCCCGAGTCGATCGTTGCCGCCACGCCAGAAGTGCCGAAGAAGAGCAAGAAGCTCTCCTACAAGCTGCAGCTGGAACTAGAAGGGTTGCCTGCTCGTCTTGAGCAGCTGGAAGCCGAGCTGGATGCGCTGCAAAGCGAGATCAACCAGCCCGGGTTCTTCTCGCTGCCGGCAGATAAAACCCAGCCGAAACTCGATGCGCTCAATGCCGCTGAAGCCGCGTTGGAGCAGGCATTTGCTCGCTGGGAAGAGCTAGAAGGACTCAAAAATCAGGAGTAAGTTCCCTGTAATTAAAACTTAATCCAGTTCAGTGCCTTGTGTCACATAGCCCGGTTAGGGTGGAAGTTTTTGTTTGACCGAGTGCGCTCGCAGGAGTAAAGATGAAAGCGACCGATGCAGAATTGGTCGCTTTTTTTGTTCCACGAAGAGGGTCGTAGATGATGAAGAGACAGAAGCGGGACCGTCTGGAAAGAGCTCGTGCTCGTGGTTATCAGGCTGGCGTGGTCGGCAAACAGAAAGAAGCGTGTCCGTATCAATGCCTGGATGCCCGAGGGCATTGGCTTGGTGGTTGGCGTGACGCCATGGAAGGGCGGGGCTCAGGCCTCTTCATGAAGTAGCAGCTACTTCATCACTCATTACAAAAGGAAAGGGGCCGTTGTGGCCCCTTTGCGTTAATGCTGTTTTACCACCAATCAAAGAGATCAGAATGCGGTGGTATCTTTGAACAGGCCCACTTTCAGGTCGGTGGCGCTGTAGATCGGACGGCCGTCGACTTCGACCACACCATCAGCGATCCCCATCACCAGCTTGCGGTTGATGACGCGCTTGAAGGTGATCTTGTAGGTCACTTTCTTGGCAGTCGGCAGGATCTGGCCGGTGAATTTCACTTCACCGACGCCCAGAGCACGACCCTTGCCGGGGCCACCTTTCCAGCCAAGGAAGAAGCCAACCAGCTGCCACATGGCGTCCAGACCGAGACAGCCAGGCATCACAGGATCACCCGGGAAGTGGCAATCGAAGAACCAGAGATCCGGAGTAATGTCGAGCTCAGCCAGGATCTCGCCCTTGCCGTGTTCGCCGCCGTTGTCATTGATCTTGACGATGCGGTCCATCATCAACATGTTGGGGGCAGGCAGCTGACTGTTACCCTCACCAAACAGTTCGCCACGGCTGCAAGCCAGCAGCTCTTCACGGGTAAAAGAGTTCTTGCCCTGTTCGCACAGGGAAAGGCGGGCTTCCATGGTGGTATTGTCTACGGTCACGCGGTATTTCCTTCAAATGGGTCAAAGCTGGGCCAATTTAGCTTACAGTTGTTCGCTAAACAACTCCGATCACTTCATCAGCGGCCAAACAGGCGCCCCAGCAGGGATTGCAGCAGTCCGACTTTGGCAGTGGAGCCGTTCAACTCGTCCAACCGCTCCTGAATACGGCCAAACAGGGTATCGGGCATATCAGGCTCACCGGCGACACAGCCAGTCAGCAACTCGATGGCCTCTTCCACATGATCCACCGGGTGGATGTGGAACTGGCCTGCTTCAACCGCTGCAATCACCTCGTCAGAGAGGTTCAGCTGCTGGATGTTGGTGCCCGGCAAAATGATCCCTTGCTTGCCGGTGATGCCGTGGATTTTGCACACCCGGAAGAAGCCTTCAATCTTCTCGTTCACGCCACCAACGGCCTGCACATTGCCAAACTGATCGACCGCACCGGTCACGGCGAAGTGCTGATAGATAGGCTGGCGGGCGAGGGCAGAGAGCAGGGCACACAGGCCGGTCAGGGAGGCACTGTCACCATCAATTTCGTGGTAAGACTGCTCGAACACCAGATTGGCCGACAGGGGGGAGGGGTTCTCTGCACCAAATTTGTTGGAGAGATAGCCGTGGATAATCATCATCGCCTTGGCGTGGATATGACCGGCCAGCTCCGCTTTGCGCTCGATATCCGCCACATCGCCATCACCAAGGTGTACGGTCGCGGTGAGGCGCACCGGCTCGCCGAAGTCATAAGGGTGACCGGAGACCTGAATGACAGACAGGCCGTTGATCTGGCCAATCTCTTCGCCATCGGTTTGCAGCAGGATCTGGCCGTCGATAACCCCCTGATCGGACTGCTCTACCAGATAGTTGAGGCGGTAATCCTGCTCCTCCAGTGCGCCGCGGATATGCTCGTCGGTGACCACATCAGATTCCAGCTCCCGGGCCAGACTGTCAGCCATCCGCATGATGGCGGAGAGTTGAACTTCGGAGAGCGACAACCACTCCTGATGGTCACAGAGGCGGCTGGCATGACGACAAAGGGCGGCGAGGGCGGCTGGCGTGAAGTCCAGCAGACTCCAGCGCTGGCGCAGCCAGGCCAGGTACTGCAGAAATTCCTGCAGATCCTCTTCAATATTCACCTCTGACACCAGATCCGCGCGCAGGAAGATGCGCTCGGACATGTCCCGATCCAGCATCTGGAACTCGGCCACGTCGAGTCTGTCACCCACCAGGATCAGCTTGAGCTTGATGGGGGTCGCTTCGGGCGCGAAGAAGGGGGTCAGGGTTTTCCCTTCCTGATAGGCGTTCCAGTCCAGCTCACCTTTTTGCATGGCATTTTTCAGTTTGAACCAGAGGTGCGGCTGATCGAGCAGCTCATCCAGTTGCAAAATGAGGTAACCGCCGTTGGCTTCGCGCAGCAAGCCAGGCTCCAAAAGGTGCTGGTTGGCATAGACAGAGCCTTGCTCGGTCTGGTAGTTGATGGAGCCAAACAAGGTATCCCAGTTGAGATCACGGCCATAAATCACCGGCGCTTCCTGCGCTTCGTGGTGGATCAGCAGATTGATCAGAATGGGGTGCTGGAACTCCAGACCCAATGCCACGTGAGCCGCCAGATCGGAGAGGAAATCATCGATTTTCGGATCATTGTTCTGCTTGCGCATGATGCGGGTCACTATGCGTTCGGCATCGAGATGGTGGCTCAACAGCTTGAGCAGCTCGCCAACCATTTCGCAAAACTCGATGCCGGTGCCCGGTTGCAGGCGCAGCCAGATAGGCTTGTAGGGGTTGTTCAGATTCTCGGTGTAGCAGAGGTCAAACAGGTCACCATCCTTGCCATTGGAGTCGGCAATCAGTGTCTGGCAAACGCCTTCATAATCTGCACCGGGGAACCCGTTGAGCAGCATGACCGGACAGTCACCATCAAAACTGGCGAGACGTTTGATGCCGGAAATGGCTCTGGGTTGCAGCGCAGCAAAGGGGATGGGTTCAAGCTCACTGAGCTTGGGGAACTGTTCAATCGCAAAAGCGGGTTTTAATTGTTCTGATGTTAATTCAGCCACTTAAGACATCCGGTCGAAGATAGGATCAATTGTTGCCATTATACACAGTTCAATAAGTGGTGACAGGAAACAAGATACTTAATTTAACATAATATACATTATGCGCAGTGTTGTCTGGCCCGTGGCTGGGGGTCAGGAACATAGCAACCGCAAGGGCTACAGCCGTGCCTGTGCTTTTTGAGTACCTCGCTAAGATTTCATACCAAGCCTGTTTTAGCTCTGGATTTTCCTCTCTGACGGCGGCAAGGCTTATCATGATTTCTTTAGGGTCTAGACCGATTTCTTCGGCAATCTTTTTTGCAGTCGCATCAGTGAGTTGCGCTTTGCCTTTGGTTAATCTTGAGATGTGAGATTGCGTGAAACCCAAGTCAGCGGCGACTTCCTGAAACTGGGTGTATTTTTTGGCTCTCATGTAGGCTTCAATCAAGGTTTTTGAGTCCATCTTTCTTAACTCCTCAGTTTATCAATGGCCGTATCATAACCATTTTGGCCCTAAAAAGGCCCGTTGTAATTTGCTTGGCGAATTGATCAAATGCACTTGTCTACTAAGCCAAGTGATTAACTCATGACCTACTTTAGCCAACAAAACCTTGATTCGCCTGCTCTCATAGAGCGCAAGGTCTATTGGCAGGCAGAGCCAACCGGCGATTATTCCGCTTGTGTGGCTGGTCAGGTCGAGATGTTCCGTGATCTGCATGAGCTGCGGGTCTATCTGTCGATGACGTACCCCGATACCGTGTTCGAGCTGGTCGAAGTGACCGAGGACACTTGGCAGGGTTTTTATGATCAGGGAGTCTTTTTTGATGACTGGTCATAACCCCGTTAACGCCATGATGCCGATAAATAGCGTTATCGGCACCAAAACCCTGATCGACTATCTGTCTTTCACTTGGGCACCTGTCGAGTTGATCCAGATGAAAGAGCTTGCCAAGCAAGGTGCGCTCTTGAAGGCTATCCCGCGCTTTGACACCAAGGTAAAGGCCCTGCAAGCGGCCATTTCTGAGCCTCCTGTCGAGGGTCTGCGTTACCTGTGGAAGCGTCCGGTCGGTTTCGCTCCCCTCGCCCACTTTGACAAGGTGACTGACCGTCTGTTTGACAAGGCCGAACGGCTGGGGGTCTCCCCTGCTCCGACTGTCGGTTATGACAAGACCACCGAGCGGTTGAGCCTTCAGGGTGTGCCAAAGTCCCCTACCCCTGTCGTTACCCTGTCCATGACCGAAATGATGGAGCGGGCGTTGCATTCCAATTACAAGGCCCGTGCTGACATTCGTAAAGAGCTAAAGGCGGTTTGTGCCTCCCTGCTTAAGTTCTCTCAGTTCGAAGTGGTTGAGGGTGCCAAGTATTGGGAAGCCTACAACGATTTGATTGACTGCTACGGGGTGCAATTTCTCGATGCCCTGTGCTGCTCTGAGCTTGAGCTGTGGCTTGAAGAGCTGAACACCAAGATCGGGGTGCCTATCCCTGAGCCTCGTTTCACTATGCGCCCTCGCCGCTCCGGTCTGCATGGTTACGCCAACTCTGCCGACCTGCTGTGTGATGGTCTCCCCTGTGGCCTGATTGGTTGGGGTGCTGCCAACCACGGTTGCATGGTGAGTTTTTCCGGTGTGGGCTGTGCCGCCCTCGATATGCAGGCGCTTCACTCTGTTATCTCTAACATGCCCTCTGTCCGTATTACTCGGGTGGATTTGGCGCTCGATGACTACACAGGCGAAGTGATCAGTTATCAGGGTGCTATTGAAGCGGCTGAATCCGGTGGTTTTCATCCTGAGCGGGGCCGTGCTCCTGCGTGGATGAAAATTGAATCCGGTGAGTTCGTTATATCCGAGATTGCCAAGGGCATCGCTAAGCGGTTCGGCATGGTGCCAACCAAGGGTTGCTCTTTTTATGTGGGTAGCCGGATTAATGGTAAATGCGCCCGTATATATGAGAAGGGCAAACAAATGCAATCGGAAGAGAACCCAAATTGGGTACGCGCCGAAGGCGAGTTACACAATAAAGACCGGATAATCCCGCTCGATGTATTGATTAATCCCGACCCTTATTTCGCTGGGATGTATCCCCAGTTTGCAAAATGGTTGGATGAAGTGAAGCAATCGGAGTCTGTTCCGGTACGTGTGACCACCTTTAAAAACAAGTTCAAGACCAGTCGGGACAATGCTGTTTTCCATATGTCTCGGATGGCGGGCCGCCTTGTTAATTGGTTAGCAAGTGTTGAAGGGCTTTCCCCTGCAACGATTGTTCACCAATTAACAGCGCATCTTAAGGAAGATGATATTCCGGCGCGGTTAAGAATGCCGCTACCACCCGAGTTTATATCGGGTGAGCATTGTTTAGTTTGACCTATAAATCAGGTTCTTCAACGAGGTAAATATTATGTCCCTGCTCACTGGTGTTTTGGTAACTCGTGTTACTCATGGTTATGGTGTGTCCCGTAAATCTGGCGCTCCTGTCCCTTATGATTTCGCGCAAGTGGAATATCTGGCTCCGGCAAATAACGTCAACAAACCCGAGTGAAATATCCACTCATGGGGTTATGAAGTTCGCCAACTGGCCCTTCGTAATGATGCGGCGACTATCAAAGAAATGGCCGACTGTCCCAAGTTGGTTGCCATTGATCTTGTCCTGGAAGCCGATCCTCAGAATCCGACCCGCAATGTGGTTGTTGGTTTCCAGCCTACCAAAAAGCCGGTATAACCGCCGCGCAACGAGGAGGAGGAGCGAGAGCGCGCAGCGAGCGACGACGAGGGCGCGATAATGCTTTGTTTAGATATTACCTCCGAGGGTTATGCCCGTTTATCCGAGGGGGATTCTTGTAAATATGTGCTGCTGACTGTCCAGGAGCATTCCAGGTTAACGGATATATCGAGTTGGTTTCAGTTCGATATATCCACCGTAACCGCCGCCTTTGGCTTTGGATTAGCCATCTGGGTTGTCGGTCTTAAATTGGGCGCTGTTGCCCGTGTTATTGTTGGTGCAAAACGAGGATAAATAAAAATGGAAAAACTTTCAGGCTTGTTCCGTAACGGTTGTATCGCTGCTGTGGCTTCTGTCTCTGCTATGGGTGTCGCCAATGCTGCCGAAGGTGGTTCTGCTGCCGCTGCTGGCTCTGCGCTCGATACCGCGCTGGCGGACGTTAATGCCACCTCTCCCAAGGTGATGCTGGTTGTTGCTGCCGTTGTTGGGGTCGGTATCCTGATCGGCCTTATTCGCAAAGCCTAAGCCATGTCCCTGCTTATCGGGACGCTCTGGTTTTTGTTCTTTGTCGAGGGATGGCGAACATCCTTTTCAATCTAAGGCGGCTTCGGTCGCCTTTTTTTATATTGGGGGCTGTGTGCGCATAGGTTGGCTTTTATTATTCTTCCCATCGTTGGCATTTGCTATTGCGGGCTGTCCTGTTGGTGTTCAATTGGGTAGTGTGACGATTGCAACGCCCTTACCTGTCTGTCTTAAATTTGAAGGTTCGGATCTCGGGGGTTGTCAGGTTGATTGCAAGGGTGTTTGTGTCGAGTTGCCTTTGAATAACACCAAGGGGCCAGTAGAAACCACTGGGGTGGCGTGTAAGTTGTCAGATAATGGCAGTGGTAACGGCGATTCAGATGGCAGTGGTAATACGCCAGGTGAAGGCTCTTCCGGAACTAAACCGATAGATGGCTGGCTTAATTTTGAGCCTGTTATTGGTGACGCCACCGGAACATCTGTTTCGGGTGCTGTTGCCAAGCTGAATAAAAACTTGGGTGTTGCTCTGGGTCAAGTTGTGGAAAGCAATAAGTCAGATACAGCCAATCTCAATTCTATCGCTCATAATGCAGAGTCATTTTCTCGTGATATGAAAGATGCGCTTTATCATATAAAGCAATCATCTAGCGAATTGTATCAGGTTAATGGGAATCTCGGCGGTTTGGCTGCTGCACTTAGTACCACAAGGGATTATTTGCAATCCATAGATGCTAAGTTAGCCAATATTGGCTCTGGTTCTTCTGGTGGCGTTCCTTCTTCTGTTGCGTCTGACGTTGCTGGTATTTCCTCAATGATGGGGGCCTCTTTAAATATGATGTCCAGTATTCAGGGAAACACAAACGGTCTCAATAATAAGCTTGACGACATTTCTGGAAATACTAAGGCAACCTCTTATTTTGCCAAGGATATGAAAACCTCGCTTGAGAATATCGAGCGTTCCCTGGGTGGTGGTTCTGGTTCTGGTGGTGGTTCTTCTAATTGGAGTAACTCGGATATCGCATCTGTTGTTGAAAGTGCCGCAACGACTGCAAACCAATCTGAGCAACAGACTTATGTTTTGCAAGATATGCGCACTGCTCTTGAGATTATGGCCGAGAAGGCTGGCAACGGTAACGGTAATGGCAGTGGTGACGGTAGCGGTGAAGGTTCTGGCGTTGATTATTCTAAGATGCCTGGATCATCTTCCAACCCTCTTTCTGTCGGTGATGCTGATTATAAATCTGCCTGTTCAGGGGATAACTGTTTCTTTGATGTTCCTGGTATGGAAAAAAAGTTGGCCGAAACAAACAAATCCCTGGCTGATAAATACACTTCCATCACCGAGGATGTGAAACAGGTGTTTTCCTTTAACCTCACTGGCTCTGCTGACCCGATGGAGTGTTTGGATCTATTCACGCACCAGGGAAAGGAATACACCGTCTGTCCGCCATCTGGTGATTACTGGAAAACCCTGGCGGCGTTGATGCTGTTTATTTTCTACTTTGTGGCTCTGATGATTATCTTTAAGAGGTGATGGCATGGAATGGCTTGGTGAGTTTTTTAATTCGTTCTTTAGCGATATATACCAACTGGCGGTACAGTTTGCCGCTTGGTTTGCCGTGCGAATGGCTGTGCAATGGGTCGAGTTTAAATTGTTCCTGCTGACGTTTACCTGGGACGTTGCCAGGGAAGTGCTATTGAACATCCATTTCAGTGAATTACTGTCCTCGTCCTTCAATTCATTGCCGCCCAGTGTTCGGGGGATATTGCTGTACCTGCATTTTGATAAAGGTCTGGCGATACTTTCCCAGGCATTTGTCACCCGCTTCATGCTCAACATGATGGGGTGGTAAATGTCCATCAAGATCCACCACGGCGCCCCAGGCTCTTACAAGTCGTCAGGGGCCATTCATACCGATGTGCTGCCCGCCATCAAGGCAGGCCGCCACATCATCACCAACGTTCGGGGCTTCACCGCCGAGCGTTGCCGGGAGGTACTGGGCAAGGCTGTTCCTGAGAGCTTCCAGGTAACGTATATCGAAACCGAATCCCAGGACGGGCGGGATCATTTCGCTCGCTTCTATCATTGGGCTCCCAAAGGCGCTTTCTTCCTGGTTGATGAGGTACAGCGGATCTTTCCGCCTTCCTGGCGCCAGAGTGATTTAGACCGCCTCGATTATCCAGGCGGGCCGGATGTGGCTAAAGAAGATGGCCGACCGGAAACAATAGACGTGGCTTTTGATATGCACCGTCACCACAACTGGGACTTCGTATTTACAACCCCGAACATCAAAAAGGTTCACGCTGTTATTCGGGCTGCTGCTGAAACCGCAATTCGCCATACCAATATGGGCCTGTTGGGCATTGGTGGGCGTTATAAGACGGTTTTACATCTGGCTGATAATAGTGGGTCGTCCATGTCCGATGTATTGCAAGCCAAGCCATTCAACAAGGTGCCGAAATATGTTTTCAAGCTCTATGACTCAACTACAACAGGTAAAGTCTCGGATACAATCGCGGGTAGCTCGATGTTTCGAGATCCTAAAATACTTTTTTTTCTGGCGCTTATGGGGTTCTGTATCTTCTTTGGTTTCATTAAGCCTGAGTTTCTTGATAAGCCTGTTGAAGCCCCTGCGCCCTCTCCTGCCGCTGTTCCGGCTGCTGGGGAGGTGGGTGATACGTCCGGTTCTGGGGTACGTGCTAGCGGCGCTCCTGCTGCGTCTGGTGGCGGGGTTCTTTCTGTAGGGCCGTTTGCGGGGCACAAGCTGATCATCAGCTGTCACCAGCTGATAAAGGATGAACGGGGATCATATCGGGTTGAGTATTGCTTTGCCCTGCGCAAGGGTGACGATGTGCAGCCCGTCTACAGTGACGATTGGCCGGATCAGTTGGCCAGTGTGGACGCTATGAGCGCCTGCCATGCCGTTGTGAAGTATCAGGGCAAGCCTGTTGATGTTTACTGTGACCCAGAGGGGGATGCCTTGCGCCGCAAGTATAATGCAGCCCTCTTTGCGGGCGGTGAGACCAAAAACAAACCAAGTGATGACCGGACATAAATAACGGTAACTGCGTTACGCGGTTATTTATGTTAAATACGGTTGTGGATGCCGCATTTTTACAGGGCTGGCGGGGTGTTTGTCTTTCATGGCGCAGCCATAGAAGCGCAACCCTCGCACTTACCCCGAGAGATCATGTCTCCAAGCGCGGCTCCCGCCGATAGGCGGCTCTGAACTTTCCCGAGAATGACCCTCCTCCCCCTTCCCTGCCAAACCAGTCTTTAATGCCCCAGTCAGAGCGACCAGTCGTAAGGGTTGAGGAAGGAGCGCAGCGAGGACGAAACCCTGTAGGCTATAGGGCGCGGGTGGTGCCTGCATCGTCCTCCTGTCGCAGACAAGCCGCTCTCAAGGTCTTTCGCCGTCTTTGTCTTTGGGGCCACGGGTTTTCCGGTTCGGCTCCCCCCCCGTGTAGTAATACGGGGGGAATACTATCCCTTCCCTCTACCCCTACCGTCTACCCTCGCCCCTTCCCGTTCTGCCCTTGATCACTCGATGGTGGGGCCATACGGGCAACCTCTTGGCTTAGGCCCACTCGGGCGAGTGTTTAGAGCAGGGGCGTTCTTACTAAAGCGCGGGGGGCGCAGCCTCCAGCTTTTGCGGCGCAACGCGCCGACATATGACTTTTCTATCAACCCAACAAAATGGGGGCCTCCGCCCCCAAACATCACATCACGCCAAGTTTTTTCCTCCAATAGAATGCGGCCATCTGTCGTTCCGATCTCTCCACCTGGATGATAGCTAGCGCCTCAATCCTTCGCCTGTCGAACCTTACTCCAGTGGGCGAGATTAGGCAGTCATTCGCCATTCTCCAGCCTTCCCAGTGCTTCCAGATAGTAGGTAACTCTCTGCCTGAAGCCATACGCATCAGCCGTTTATAGGCAGGTGGGATCTCTTTGCCCTTGTCCCAATATGTGACCTGCCTCACAGAAACAAAACAAAGATTGGCCGTCTCTTCAACTGATAAACCGCATTCAAACCAACGAAAAATGAAGTTTTTGGTCAACTCTCGTTCCATCCAAGTAAATACCTGATAAACCAGCAAAATTGCATGGGGTGGCTTATCGGCGGGTTTCGGACGGGCATTTAACAAAACGTCGCATTATGCGCAGTTATGCCTGTAGATAGAACAAAGGGGCCAGAGGCCCCTTGATGGTTGATCTTCAGGCTTTCGCAACGCTCAGGCGGTAGTCATTGGGTTTTTCAGTCGCTGATTCACTCACAACAACATTCAAATCACGAATGACTGAACCATCGCGGGTCACGATTAACTGCACAATGCCCTTGTCACGAATGGCTTTGTGCAAAGCCTGATTGAGCTCAGAGCCTGGCTGTTCGTCTCGCAGTGTGAACGTGAAAACATGCACATGGTCTGCACGCTGCTCAACAAGCTTGAAACGGTTGACCCCAAGCGATTCTGGAAACAAAAACGTCGCTTAGAGTCTTGATGGGTGTAATCAGTAGTCATGTGTATTACCTTTTGAAAAATGAACATGGGCCTAGCTGGTTGAGGTTTAACCATGCCAGGTTGGCGGGCAGACTTTGCCACAGCAGAGGTGAGAATTGCGAAGATGAGCCGCTCTTCTTCCCTCATTACATGAGTCATTCAGTAATAAGCTGATTTAAAAGCACTTTAAGTGGTCGCCAAATGATAAAAAGGGACCGAGATGGCCCCTGGTGTGTAATGCCGATAACTGGATTTATCGGCATCATTGTGAGAGATAACAAGGATTGTTGAAAGCAGTAGACCGTACCTTTTCCTTGACTTAAAGGTTCGGAAATCGATCAGGATCGAGGCGACACACAGACCTCCAACGATCTGACTGCCCAAAGCAGAAGGGAGGTATCTGTTTGACTCCCCATGCAGATGCTCTTGCAGCGACAACAAAATAACACAGTCAACCGCCCTGCCCCACATCACCGAAATGTCCCATTTTGAGACAAGAGTCCACTATTAAATTAGTACGTCGCGCTGGATACCCCTCACCAATGGAACGTTAAGTTTGATTTGCACCATTATAACCAACGTCATAACCGTGAATATTCTTAGATATATCTGTCCCCTACTTGAGAGGTCTCGCTCTGGAAATATTGATACTCCTTCTTGTAAAACAGCCATAAAAATGCCAATTATCGCGATAGACTCCCCTCCCCTTAATCGTCACGGTTTATAGTTGTGGCTGGTATGATTGCGGCTTGAAGAGTATTTTGCATTTCTTTTTGGAAGTTGGGTCAATTCTGTTCAAGGCACGCTTGGTGATGGCCAATGTGGGTGGCTGGCAGGTCAAGTAGAGGTTGCTGTTGAACTGCTGCAATATGTGTTTGAGCTCGTTCATATCATCGGGATGGAGGGTTAAGGACCAGAGTGCTCTGGGCTGGCCATGATGGAGGCCATTGGTATAGATAATGGTGCAATCTTCGATACGCAACTCTTTGCAGTGGGCCTCCATCTGCAGGCCCACATCCGGAAACCAGATATGCAGTGTGCCTGAAGAGATAAAGGTGAACTGGGCCATGAGCGACCCTTTGCCAACGATCCTGAAGGTCTTTTCCACCACTGCCACTTGCATACACGCTCCTTGGTAGCTCGTTAATATTGATATCAATATCACCAATGATGACTGGATATGCAAGTGTGATAACAAGGCGCTGTTCAAACCGAATATGATTGCTTCCGGCATGTTACTTAGCTTTCGGCATCAGGTGGTCTCGGTGTTTCAGCAAGCAATTTCGTTTTTTGCTTCTCTGTTACGCGATAAATATCTATGCCGCAGATGAGAAGGTGCCTGTTCTTAATCATCCATGTGAGCCAAAAATATTCCCTGAACCGATTGCCATCCAGAGAAGTACAACATCGCCGCACCAACTTCTATGACATCCCAAACAAGCCAATCTGTGTTCTAAGAGCAGTCAATAAAAATCAGGAATCATGTCACGTTGTTCGTTAGTCCTTGTGAGTGTTATCTCTCACATGTTGGTTCAGTCGGTCCAGCGGCTTTTGCTGGGCGCTCTCATGTCGTTCACTGTTGCTGGTGTGCAGGTATTTCGAAGTGGTGTCGATGCTGTCATGTCCTGCATCGGCTTGTACGTGGGAAAGCGGTCGACCATGCAGGTTGATGTCATGGGTGATCCCGGTGTGGCGGATCGCATGGGGAGAGAGTTGCCGCATTTCGGCCGCATCCTGGACAAATCCATCCTGCTCTGCCAATTCTGCGCCTTTACCGATGATCACCATGATCAAATCCCGTAACTGGCGAATACCGAGATTGGCGTTGAGTTCCCCCTGCTCGCGGCCGTGGGCTGCCGCTTTATGACGAACGAACAGTGGCGTCTGTTCATCCGGTCTCGGCAAGGGAGAGAGACCGAGGAAACGGCGGTAGCGTTCGAGTGCCGCCAACAGCGCTTGGGATACCGCTACGGTACGCCGTTTGCCCCCTTTGCTTTGCGGAATAAAGTAGCCCCAGACGCCGGTTTTGCGATCCCGTCTGAACTGCCCCATCACAGGGGTAAAGCCCGGCCGGGCCGCCACCTCAGAGATCCGCAGATAGCAGGCGTACATCAGAATGGTGAGAAAACGGCTGCGCTCGTGCTGCTCCGGATGGTCGTTGGCAAGGGTATCTGCGGCCTGCATCACGTATGACCACTGCAACTCGCTGAAGGCTTGCACCTGATCATCGGCCTCCTGCTGTTGCGGCCGTTTGACCCGCTGCAGTAGCAGAGCGGGATTCCTGTCCATGTACTCCTCCTGGATCAGGAACTGGAAGAAAGCCGACAGGATGGCGAGCTTGGTCTTCATCGCCTGCTCGCTAAGACGGTAGGGCAAGGTGCGGCCCAGTTCCCGCTTGCCCAAAAACGGTCGCCATTGCGGATTGGGCAACCGCTCTCCCCACTCCTTGTCGAGGACAAATTGCGCCACGTTGCGATAGGCGATCAACTCGTCAGGGGGAGACTGACAGTAGTCGAGATAGCGGATCATGATGCGGCGAGTGAGATCTTTCGGGCTGATGGCAGCCTCTCGAAAGCACCAGTGCAAAAAAGTGGTCAGTTCGCTGCGATAGGTTTTGTAGTTGTTTTCGCTGTTGCGCTGCTCCAGCAGCCAATCGACCGCCAGTTCGTAAACCAGCCCGGCATCGGGCACATCATTGAGGCTGAGGTTGGCAAGGTACTGATTGACCTGAGAATTGCCAGCTTCCAGATAGATAAGGCTGTCAAACAGCGGCATGGCTGGCGGCAAGGATAATGGTTGTTGAGTCATGGTGTTGCTTGTTGATGCTGAGATGAATCGATATGAGCCTGTGAGCCGAGTTGATAGAAAAGGGCTCGTGATACATGAATGCGGCTTCTATTGGGATTGGTACTGCCTCTTGTTGTTGCTGATTAAGGTCACCGGGAGCGATCTGGATAACGTTCTCTCCACTGTTTGCTCATTATTTCCTCATAGATCTGGCTGATGTCGCTCAGTGGTGCACGCTATTCAGTTATGCATGGGATATGCAGCATGGTTAAAAAATTCTCTGGGCAAATAGCCGTAAAAGTGGTTTTAAATGCAAATAAAGTGAATGGTTAGAGCTGTTTATCCCGAGAAATAGCAGGCTTGGTCAATCAGGCCACCTGCTTGAGTGGCTTCTCCTTGTGCTTGGCTGCTGGAGCCTCTTCCTCTTTCGTGCCAGCCTGAACCTTGCCGCCGCGCAGCAGGGTTTGCAGCACATCGCGCTGCTCTGCTAGGTAGAATGCCAGGCTCTCTTGCTGCTCTGGCGCCAGCTCGATCGGGGCGCCAGCCAACAGGGTCATCAACTCGTCGGCCGTATCCAGCAGCTTGTCATAGGCATCGGCCTCTTTTTTGCTGGCAAAGGTCATTTTTTCCACTCCCCCACGAACAACCACATATTTGATCTCGACAGCCATGATGGCCTCCTCTTGGTGATGATGGATAGAGTATATGTATGGATATACAGTATTGCAAATAACCTCACCGGAAAAGAGTTCGCCGGGGTTTAGCGACAAAAACCGCGCTGGATCAAGCTGTCTCAAAGTGCCATTTGACTTCCACGCCTGACTGGTCGGATCATGGCCTTATGACGATCGTACGACATCTGTTTATCCTGCTGATGGTAGAGGTGCTGCTCCTCGGGAGTATCGCCCACTTGGTCGTGGGACTCCCCTGGTTGCTGACCCTGCTGTTTGTGGTGTTTTCCCTGCTTGGGTTGCGTTGTCTGGTTGTGCTCGGCAGCTGGCTCTTTACCCGTTTCTACCCCTCCCCGGCTATCGGCCCCTGGCGCAGGGTGAAGATGATGGCTCAGGAGATGCTGGCCTACCTCTACACTTTCACCTTGTTGCTGCCGTTTGAGCCTTTGCTGATGGCACCCGATCGGCTGCGGCCATGCCAGCGCCCCGTATTGCTGGTACATGGTTACGGTTGCAGTCGCGGGATCTGGCGCACCCAGCGCGCCCGATTGGAGGCCGCAGGCCATGTAGTTGCCACCATTACCCTGATGCCTCCATTTGGTCATATTGATGAGATGGTGCCGCTGCTGGCCACCCGGATTGACGATGTGCTGGCGCAGACCGGGGCTGACAAGCTGGTGCTGGTCGGTCACAGCATGGGCGGACTGGTTTGCCGCGACTATCTGGCTATCCATGGTGGTGACAAGGTAGAGCGCCTGATCACCCTGGCCACCCCCCATCAGGGCAGTCAGCTTGCCGCTCTTGGGCTTGGGGCCAATGCCCGCGAGATGGAGCCCGGTTCCGGCTGGTTGCAGCGTTTCGCCTCGGTTCCTCTCTGCGTACCCGGCATCTCGGTGCGCACCAGTCACGACAATGTGGTGATGCCGCAGGAGCGGCAACGATTGGCGGGAATGGAAGATATCGAGTTGCCCGCCATTGGCCATCTCTCTCTGCTCTACTCCCGTCGCACGACAGATCTGCTGCTTGATCTGCTGTCCCGAGTCTGACCCTCCTTATTCATCCTTCAACTGTTATTCCAAATAAAACAGGGGCCTGATTGCTCAGGCCCCTGTTGATCTCTTTATCCCATCACCTGGTTAGAAGTGGATACCCTTGATCAGGGTCGAGACGGCAACCTGATCGGCGGTCGCCTTGGACTTGTCGCCATCCTTGGGATCGGCAAAGGTGCGGAAGCTGGTGTTCATGATGACCTGGGCGACGCGCGGTGCCAGGGCATGCACCACCTGACCAAACACCCCGAGGCGTGTGGCCAGTCGCACATGCTTGTTGATGATGGTATCGCACACCAGATCGGCCGCCTCTTCCGGCGTCATCATCGGCACCTGCTCATAGACCTTGGTCGGCGCGACCATCGGCGTTTTCACCAGCGGCATATTGATGATGGAGAAGCTCACCCCTTTATCGGCAAACTCGGAGGCGGCGGTACGCACCCAGGCATCAAGGGCCGACTTGGAGGCAACATAGGCGGAGAAGCGCGGTGCATTGGTCAACACCCCGATGGAGGAGATGTTGATGATGTGCCCTTTTTCTTCTCAATCATGGTGGGCAGTACCCCCATGATCACCTTGAGTGCGCCGAAGTAGTTGAGCTGCATGGTGCGCTCCAGATCGTGGAAGCGATCGAAAGAGTCCTCGATGGAGCGGCGGATGGAGCGGCCGGCATTGTTGACCAGAATATCGACGCCGCCGTGATCGGCCACGATGCGAGCGGTGATCTCCTCGGCCTGCGCCAGATTGGAGAGATCCCCCTGATAGATCTCGATGGTCAGCCCCAGCTCGGCAAACTCAGCTTTAGTCTCGGCAATCTTCTGCTCGTCGCGGGCGATGGTAACGACGTTGGCCCCCGCCCCCGCCAGCTTGCGTGCGGTTGCACGGCCAATGCCGGAGGTGGCCCCGGTCACCAGCACCACCTTGCCCTCGACCCGACCACGCAGGGAGCGATCGATGAAGAGCTCCGGGTCGAGGTGACGCTCCCAGTAATCCCACAACCGCCAGGCGTAGCTGTGCAGCGGCGGTACTTCGATGCCTGTCCCTTTCAGTACCCGCTGAGTTTCGCGACTGTCGAAACGGGTGGGGTAACTGATAAGGCGGAACACATCCTTGGGTAGACCCAGATCGGCGATGGCGGCATCGCGGATGCGGCGCACTGGCGCCATGGTCATCAGCATGGCGGTCAGGTGGCGGGGAATGAAATTAAAGAGAGAGGCGTTGATGCGGATCGCAGGCTCCGGCGCATGGGCGGCGCGGGAGAAGGTGCTCAGCATGTCGCCGACCCGCATCGGGTTGGGGTCGGTCAGGTGGAAGGTCTTGTTCTCCTCTCCCTCCTGATGGGCGATATGCACCATGGCATCGACCACGAAGTTGACCGGCACGATATTGATGCGCCCGCCCTCAACCCCGATGGCTGGCATCCAGGGCGGCAGCAGACGGCGCAGCTTCTGGATGGTCTTGAAGAAGTAGTAAGGGCCGTCGATCTTGTCCATCTCGCCGGTATTGGAGTCACCGACGACGATCCCCGGTCGATAGACTCGCCACGGAATGGTGCACTCGTTTCGCACAATCCCTTCCGCTTCGTGCTTGGTCTGGAAGTAAGGCATGTCGAGGTGTTCGGCCTCATCGAACATGTCCTCGCGAAACAGACCGTCAAACAGGCCCGCTGCAGCGATGGAGCTGCAGTGATGGAACTGCCCTGCCCCCAGCCGCTCGGCAAGTTGAACGGCTTGACGGGTCCCTTCGGTGTTGACCTGCTGCTGGATCCCTGCCTTGGCGTTGAGATCATAGATGGCCGCCAGATGGAAGAAGTGGTCGATCTTGCCGATCAACTGCTCCTGCATCTCGACCGATACCCCCAGCAGCAGTTGCGTCATGTCGCCAAAAACCGGGACTGCGCGCGATTCATCCACATTCCAGAATGAGAACAACTCTGACAATTTCTCCTGATGAGAGGCGCGCATCAGAAAATAGACGGTACAGTCGGGATGCTGTTGGAATAACTTTTTGATCAATCGACGCCCGATAAAACCACTACCGCCAGTAATGAAATAGTTCATAAAGAGAATCCTGCTACTGATTAGGGTGTTACTAGGTTGTTAGATATATCACGATTCATATGGGAAACCGCAATTTGATTGTCGGTTCGTGAGCAAACCCTAATTTCGGTGGTGTGCCTGTTCCGTTATTAGGTAGAACCCTCTATTTTTTCTCCCTAGACTGAAGTTGAAAAATCAGTAATGCCACAACCCGATTGTAGTTTCGTTGTCGCCATTACATTTAACTGTCGTTATTCAAGGAGAAGATCATGGCTAAGAAATTGAAAGCGCTGGCAGGGTCAGTGACCGACAACCAACTCACCTCCACCATCAAAGAGTCCACCCAGCAGATCTGGTTGGCCGGTCTGGGCGCCTATGCCAAGGCGCAGGAAGAGGGCGGCAAGATCTTTGAAGCCTTGGTGCAGGAAGGGGAAGCATTGCAGGCCAAAACCCGTCAGAGCGCAGATGAGAAGATTGCCGCTGTGACCGACAAGACCGCCAATACCTGGGGCCGTCTGGAGCAGGTGTTCGAAGATCGCGTGGCCCGCGCTGTGGCCAGCCTCGGCATTCCGACCCGCAAGGATATCGACAAGCTCTCCAAGCGCATGGCCGAGCTGACCGAAGTGGTGCAACAGCTGCTGGATGCGCAGGAAGAGGAGGCTCCTACTACTGAAGCCAAACCGGCTGCCGCCAAAAAGCCCGCTGCCCGCAAGCCTCCGGTAAAGAAGGCTCCGGTCGCCAAGGCTAAAGAGGCCGTGGTTGAGCAGGCCGCCGATCTCCTCTCCGCCGCTGAAGATGCGGTGAAAGAGGTGAAGGCTAAAGCAGAGAGCGTCCTGCCCTGATCCCTCGTGGTGACGGCAGGTGATTGATACCGGCCCATGCCCTTCGCTGGGCCGGTCTTGTCATGGAGACTGTCATGGATAGGGAGGCGACGCTATGAGTACCATCGCAATTGCCCTTGCCGGCGGCGGGCCGCTCGGCGGCATCTACGAGATCGGTGCCTGTGCGGCGCTCTCCGACAGCATCAGCGGTCTGCGTCTCGACCATGCCGACATCTATGTTGGCGTGAGCTCGGGGGCCGTGGTGGCATCGGCACTGGCCAACGGTATCTCGCCGGCGAAGCTGGTGCGGATCCTGCTCAGCGATGATGTGGGGGAGATGTTTGACCCGGCGACCTTGCTGCGCCCCGCCTTTCGGGAATACGCCGAGCGCCTGACCTCGATCCCGCCGCTGGCGTGGCAGAGTCTGACCTACTATCTGGCAGCCCCCTGGAAGCGCAGCCTGTTTGAGTCGCTGCAGGGACTTTCCAAGGCCATTCCGACCGGACTGTTTGACAACCGCGGGGTGGATCGCACCCTGACCCAGTTTTTCTCGCGCCCCGGCCGCAGCAACGATTTTCGCCAGCTGCGCAGCCGGCTGTTTGTGGTGGCCACCGAACTCGATACCGGTCATCCGGTCGCCTTCGGTAGCCCGGGGCTCGATGACGTGCCCATCTCGGCAGCGGTACAGGCTTCGGCCGCCCTGCCCGGCCTCTTTCCCCCCTCGCTGATCAATGGCCGTTACTATGTGGACGGGGCGCTGATCAAGACCCTGCACGCCTCGGTGGCGCTGCAAGAGGGGGCGGATCTGGTGTTCTGCATCAATCCGCTGGTGCCCTATGATGCGGACATGGCCGCCGGCGCGCCGACCAATCTGGTGGATAGCGGTCTGCCCGTAGTGCTGGCCCAGACTTTTCGCGCCATTATCCACTCCCGCATGCATGTGGGGATGGATCGTTACAAACATCAATATCCCGACGCCGACGCCCTGCTGTTTGAGCCCTCCTCTGCCGATGGCGAGATGTTCTTTACCAATGTGTTCAGCTATCGGGATCGTCGTCGCCTCTGCGAGCACGCTTACCAGCATACCCGCCGCGATCTCTGGCAACGCCGTGACGAGCTGGCGCCGGTGCTGGCCAAGCATGGCCTGGAGCTCAATCTGGCCGCGTTGGCAGATGAACATCGCACCCTGCTGGCCCCCGGCAGTGGCTCGGTCGATGCGCTAGACAAGTCGCTGGAGCAGTTGCAGCACTGGCTTGCCAAACGCTATCGCCACGGCGTGCGCCGTTCATCACCAAAGGAGTAGCATGGATCGCAAACCCAAACGTCGTACCCGGGAGCGGATCCTGACCACTGCCCTCGCCTGCTTCAATCGCCAAGGGGAACCCGGCGTCACCACCTCGGCCATTGCGGCCGAGATGGAGATCAGCCAGGGCAATCTCTACTACCACTTCCACAACAAGGAGGAGATCGTCAACGCCCTGTTCTGCGAATTTGCACAGCAGATGGATCGCCTGCTGGAGGCGGTCAGCACCCCGTCCGATGAGCCAGAAGATATCTGGCTCTTTCTCCACCTGATGTTTGAAGCCATCTGGCAGTACCGTTTCCTCTACTACGATATCGCGACCCTGATGAGTGGTTATCATCAGGTGGAACAGCGCTTTTCCGCCCTGCTGCGCCGCAAGGAGCAGACCGCCATCGCCATTTGCAACCATCTGCAAACGGTCGGGCTGATGGAGGGCACGGCGCAACAGATGCGCACGCTGGCGGCCAATGTGGCGCTGGTGGGCACATACTGGATCTCTTATCAGCGGGCACTGCACCCCAAGGCGGACGCCGATATTGCCCTCGGCGTCTTTCAGGTGATGCAGCTGGTCGCCCCCTATCTGCGGGCCGATGCCCGCGCTCATCTGGGCGCCCTCGCCCACCACTACACCGACCAGGTTTGATTCACATGCTACAGGGAGAACAAGCATGACCACCTCACAACTCGAATTTGTCCCCTTCCCCTACGCGGATGCGGCCTATGACTATGCTGGCCAGAAGCTGGCGGACAACTGGGATCGTCTCCATCAGGGGGATGCCGAACCCTGGCCCGAGGATGAGCAGGTACAGGATGCCTGGCGGGCCTATCATGCCGGGGATTTTGCCCGAGCTGTTGCCCTTGGCGAAGCGGCCGGTGAGGCGGGCCTCAATGTGGCGAACAAGGCGTTGGTGATCCACGCCAGCTATCTGCTGGAGGACAAGTATGCCAAGCGCGCCGCCTTCGAGCGGGCGGCCAGCCATGCCGAGAAGCTGCAAAAGCGCCAACCCAAGAACGCCAACGCCTGGTATTTCCACGCGCTGGCACTCGGGCGCTACAGTCAGGTCATTTCCATCTCCAAGGCCCTCTCGCAAGGAATTGGCGACAAGATCAAGGCAAGCCTGGAGAAGGCGCTGGAGCTGGCGCCAGATCACGCTGAGGCCCATATCGCCTTTGGCGCCTGGCATGCCGAGATCGTCGACAAGCTGGGTGCCATGATCGGCGGCCTCACCTATGGCGCCAAGAAGGAGGAGTCCGAGCGTCACTTCAAGGAGGCGCTGGCGCTGATCCCCGAATCGGCTATCGCCCGCATGGAGTACGCCAACGCTCAGGTGATGCTGCACGGCAAGAGCCGCCTGAAAGCGGCCGAAGCCCTCTATGCCGAAGCAGCCGAGTGCGAACCTGTGGATGCCATGGAGCGCCTCGACGTGGAGGCTGCGCGCGAAGAGCTGGAGGATTAACCGCTACGACTGCCATTAATAGGTAGCAAAACAAGAGGCCAACCAGCGGGTTGGCCTCTTTTATGATGGTTGCTGAGCGGTTGGAAACGCCGTCACCGGCAAGCTCAACCGAGCAGCGCATCCAGTCCGCTGGGGTCGTACAACAGCTCCGGCTCCATCAGCACCATCAACAACAGTTGCTCGAACTCCACCGCAAACCGCTCTACCACCCGATCCGGATCCGGTACCAGCTTCTTGTCGGTGATAAGGCCCAGCTGCACCTTGTGATCGTAAGAGAGGATGGAGACGCCGACGCCGATATCCCCCGATTGCGGCACCCAGAACAGCGGCTGACGCAATTTTGCTCCAGCCAGATAGAGGGTCTGCTGCGGGCCGGGCACGTTGGTGATCACTGCACTGGCCTTGGCCGTGAGCAGCTCGACGGCCTGCTGTTGCACCGCATTGGGGGCCATGCCAAGGGCATGTAACAGGTTGAGCACCACCACGGGTTGCAGCGAGGTGCGCAGCGCCTGCATCCGGTCACGCACGGTATAGAGCCGCTGCAACGGGTGTTCAACATCCAGTGGCAAGTCCAGGGCCACCAGCCCGAAGCGGTTGCCAAGCGCCCCCTCATCATCCGGCGCACGCATATTGACTGGTACCAGGGCGCGGATCTTGACCTTGTTGGCGTTATCCCCACTCTCCTGCAGGTAGTGGCGAAACGCCCCGGCGGTGGCGGCGATCAGCAGATCGTTGACCGAGCAGCCCAGTACCTTGCCCACCGCCTTGATATCCGGCAGATCAATTTGCTCCGACCAAGCCACCCGCTTGGTGCTGGTGGTCTTGCCTCGCAGGCGGCAGGGGGAATCATCACTGAGGGTAGCGATATTACACAGCTCGCTCGCCACATCCCGTCCGGTCTTGAGGTAATCCACCGCCTTGGTGGGATGGGTAACCACTTCGACATATTTGGACCAGAGGTTCCCGGTCAGCTTGAGACCGGCCCGCACCAGACGGCTTCCCTGGTGGCAATCCTCTTCATCCTCGTCATCGCTGTCATCCAGTGGCTCCGGTGACGGTGGTCGCGGCGCCCCTTCCGGGGTGTTATCCATCATGGTCAGCATGGCCCGCACCAGCGAGAAGCCGTCGCCCATGGCGTGGTGAATGCGCACCACCAGCGCTTGACCACCCAGCGAAGTGTCGGTCAGGTGCATATCCCACAGGGGGCGCTGGTGGTTGAGCGGTGTCGAGGCGAGATCGGCCATCAGCTTCTCCAGCTCTAGTTTGCCTGCGTTACCCGGCAGGATCACTCGCTTGAGGTGCTGATCGAGATCGAAATCGGGGTCATGGCGCCAGTAGTAGGAGCCCCCTTCCAACACGGCCCGCTGGTGGAAGCGAGGTTGCACCGAAATGGTGTGGCGTAATCCGGCCCGCAAACGCGTTTCATCAAGCTCCCCTTCAAACATCAGGACGCCGATGATCTGCATCAGGTTGTTGGGTCTGTCCATGCGTAACCAGGCGGTATCGACGCAGGAGATAAATTCACTCAGTGGCATGGTTGTTTCCCTACAAAATGAATTTACCGAGGCGGCAAGTTACTCCTGCCCTCATAGCCTGATGAAGGCGTGATGCAATCAAGATGACATGAATGAGTGCCGACCCGAAATATGAAACAAAGATGAAAGATCACTTAAAAAATAGAGTAGAGACCTCGCCGGATAATTAATTCGGCAGACGATATGGCTTGCCAACTTATTTCCAACAGTCATCCTTCACCGCTGATTTATTTAATTCCTGTGCCACGATATGTTTCAAACATGTTTGGGGCAAGGTAAGCGATTATCGACATAATCGAGGATCTCTTGCTCCAGTACGCTGCGTACCGGCAACAGCATCAAGCCAAGATGTACTTCCAGTTCCAGGTTTTCATCGTCCAGGGTGAGAGTGCCATGTACCCCTGAGCCGCGAAAGCGAAGCTCTGTCTCCTCTTCATCTGCCCATTCGCAATCGAGTTGATAGCTCTCGCTCATGTCCGCAGCAATGGCTTCGGCCGCGAGGCGGGCCGCGGCCAGTCCCAACGGATGCTGCCGGCTGATCTGAATGATAGAGAGTGCGCTGTTGCCAGCGAGCGAGTTGAAGAACATGGTTGTTACTCTGGGTCAGAAGATATTTATTGATATTAAACACATGTTCACAACAAGTGAAAGGGCCGTTCACATAAATGGGACTCACTTAACAGAGTCGAGCGGGATGCAGGCCATCAGCGGGGCATGGCATTTATTCCCTCCCCTGTGCGCGCTACACTTGGCACAGAACCTTAAGCAAAAGCTGCTTGTTTTTCATTCACTTGTATCTTCGAATCACTCAATCCCCATCAATGGGCCCAAGGCCAGAGAGCGGTAGATGACCCATCAAGAACATGCCCATGACGACGATAGCACCCTGGGTCGGCTCTACTGCCAGCTCAAGCGGGTTGCAGCCTTGCGCGAGCAGATGCGTGCTCACCCGGCGGATCAGCAGGATCGGGATCGGCTACGCCAGTGGCAGGCCGACCGGTTGGGGCGAACCCATCGTGATCTGCTGGAGAGTGACCGCTATGGCCCTGCCGCCGAGTTTTTCCTGACCGATCTCTATGGCCCCGGGGATTGCGCCCGCCGCGATGCGGACGTGATGCGGGTGATGCCGACCGCCGAGCGGCTGTTGCCGGAGTCCGGCCTCAAGGTGCTGGCGCAGGCGATCGAGCTCGACGCTCTCTCCGAAGAGCTGGACTACCTGATGGTGGTGGCGCTGCGGCGCATTGATGGCATTGATCCCATCACGCCGGACCACTACACCATCGCCTACCGTGCCGTAGGTGAACAGGCACGCCGTGAACATCAAATTGCATTGGTGAGTGAGCTTGGCATGACGCTGGACAGACTGGCGAGAAAGCCGCTGCTGGGGGCGACCCTCAAGCTGGTGTCAGGGCCCGCCCATCTGGCGGGGCTTGGCGAGCTCTTCTCCTTTGTCGAGCGTGGGTATCAGGTGTGTCACCAGATGGGGCGTGCCAACGAGTTTCTCGAGACCATCGCCAGTCGCGAGACGGCGATCATGAGGGCGCTCTTTAGCGGCGGCAGCAGTGCGCTGGGGTAAGGCTTATCGAGGGATAGGCCGCCAGAATAACAAAGCGGGCCGATGGGCCCGCTTTTCGTTTATCGCTGTTTGCCAGTAGATATCGGTCAGATCACCAGCAGATCCATAAAGGCGTGTACCGGGGTGGCGGCAAGCCGCGGCCCGTCCTGACAGAGGGCAAGGATGTCGCTGACTCGTTTCGTCGGGAAGCGGGTGGCCAGATTGTGCTGGAATTTCTCCACCAGCAGCGGGATCCCCTCCTCCCGGCGGCGACGATGGCCGACCGGGTACTCCACCTCCACCTTGGCGGTGTGAGTGCCGTCCTTGAAGAAGATCTGGATGGCGTTGGCAATGGAGCGCTTGTCTGCCTCCAGATATTCACGGCTGTAGCGTTTATCCTCCTGCACCACCATCTTGCTGCGCAGGCCATCGATGCGGGGATCGGCAGCCACGTCATCTTCGTAATCCTCGGCGATCAGGCGACCGAAGATGAGCGGCACTGCCACCATGTACTGCAGGCAGTGATCCCGATCGGCCGGGTTGTTGAGGGCGCCGACCTTGCTGATGATGCGAATGGCCGACTCATGGGTGGTGAGCTCGATGCGATCGATCTCCTCCAGCCGTCCCTTCACCTGACCGTGTAGCTTCATGGCGCACTCCACTGCGGTCTGGGCGTGGAACTCGGCGGGATAGGAGATCTTGAACAGCACGTTTTCCATCACATAACTGCCGTACCCCTGATGCAGGGCGAACTGGTTGCCCTTGAACAGTACATCGTAGAACCCCCACTTGGGGGCGCTCAGTACGCCGGGATAGCCCATCTCGCCGCTCATGGTGATAAGGGCGAGGCGCACTGCGCGAGAGGTAGCATCCCCCGCTGCCCAGCTCTTGCGCGACCCAGCATTGGGGGCATGACGGTAGGTTCGCAGGCTCTGGCCATCGACCCAGGCCTGGGAGATCGCATCGATCACCTGATCACGGGTGCCGCCAAGCATATGAGTCACCACGGCGGTACTGGCAACCTTGACCAGTACCACGTGATCGAGACCGACCCGATTGAAGGAGTTCTCCAGCGCCAGCCCCCCCTGAATTTCGTGGGCTTTGACCATGGCAATCAGCACATCGCTCATGGTGAGCGGCGCCTTGCCCTCGGCGACGCGGGTACGGGAGAGCCAGTCGGCGGTGGCCAGAATGCCGCCCAGATTGTCGGAGGGGTGACCCCACTCGGCCGCCAGCCAGGTGTCGTTGTAATCGAGCCAGCGGATGATGGCGCCGATATCCCAGGCTGCCTTGACCGGATCGAGGCAGAGCTGGGTACCGGGCACGCGAGCGCCGTGTGGTACGAGGGTGCCGGGGACTATGGGGCCAAGGTGCTTGGTACACTCGGGGAAGCGCAGGGCCAAGAGGCCACAGCCTAGCGTGTCCATCAGGCAGTAGCGGGCGGTGTCGAGGGCCGCCTGGCTGTTAATGGGGTGGTTGCAGACATAATCGGCAATATCGACCAGCACCTGATCGGGGTCTGGTCTGTGGTTGACGTCGACGTTGGCGGACATCGTGACTTCCTTATCGTTGTTGTAGAGAGACAAAGTGACGGGGGGCCGGGCCGACATAATCGGCGCTCGGGCGGATGATCCGGTTGTGCTCGCGCTGCTCCATCACGTGGGCGCACCAGCCGGTGACCCGCGAGCAGACGAAGATGGGGGTGAACAGCTTGGTTGGGATCCCCATGTAGTGATAGGCGCTGGCGTGGAAGAAGTCTGCGTTGGGAAAGAGCTCTTTCTCTTCCCACATCACCTTCTCCGCCTCGCAAGAGACGCGGTAGAGGCGATCATCCCCTACCGCCTCGGCGAGCTTGGCCGACCACTCCTTGATGATGACGTTGCGCGGATCAGAAGTGCGGTAGATGGCGTGGCCAAAGCCCATGATCTTCTCCTTGGCCGCCAGCTTGGCCAGCAGTTCGCGCCTTGCCTGCGCTTCATCCTGCCAGTGTTCGATCATCGCCATGGCCGCCTCGTTGGCGCCGCCGTGGAGCGGGCCACGCAGGGTGCCGATGGCGGCGGTGATACAGGAGAACATGTCAGAGAGCGTCGAGGCGCAAACCCGCGCAGCAAAGGTAGAGGCGTTGAACTCATGCTCGGCGTAGAGGATAAGGGAGACATGCATCACCCGCCGCTCCAGCTCGCTCGGTGCCTTCTGGTGCAGCAGCGCCAGAAAGTGGCCACCGATACACTCCTCGTCGCTGTCGAGGGCGATACGAATACCTTCATGGCTGAACTTGTACCAGTAGATCAGAATGCCCGGAAAGGCGGCCAGCAGCCGATCCGCCACTTCATGCTCATGCTCGAAACCATCTTCCGGTTCCAGATCGCCGAGCATGGAACAGCCGGTGCGCAGCACATCCATGGGATGAGCATCGGCGGGAATGCGCTCCAGTACCTCCAGCAGCGGCTGGGGCAAGGTGCGCAGGCGGCGCAGCTCGCGCTTGTAGGTGTCAAGCTGCTGCTCACCGGGCAACTCACCCTTGAGCAGCAGATAGGCGACCTCCTCGAACTGGGCGCTGTCGGCCAGCTCCTTGATGTCATAGCCGCGATAGGTAAGACCTGTGCCGCTCTTGCCCACGGTGCAGATGCTGGTCTCCCCTGCGCTTTGGCCGCGCAGACCGGCCCCGCCCAACGGTTTTTGCTGTCCCATAAGCTGCCTCCTATTCCTTGGCTGTAAACAGACGATCCAGTGTCTGCTCGTAGTGGTGATATCCGAGGAAGTCGTAGAGCGACTCCCGGGTCTGCATGGTCTCCACGACGGCCCTTTGATGGCCATCCTGGCGAATATGTTGATAGACGTTGAGGGCGGCCTGATTGGCGGCCCGGTTGGCGCTTAACGGGTAGAGCACCATGTCGACCCCGTGGGCGGCCAGTTGCTCTTTGTCAAACAGCGCGGTTTTGCCGAACTCGGTCATGTTGGCGAGGATCGGCACTTTGGCCGCCTGCTTGAACTGGTCGTACTGGGCAAGCTCGGTCACCGCCTCGGCGAAGATCATGTCGGCCCCGGCGGCCACATAGGCAGCGGTGCGTTCAAGAGCAGACTCCATCCCCTCCACCGCCAGTGCATCGGTGCGGGCCATGATGACGAACTCGCTATTCTCGCGGGCATCCACCGCTGCCTTGATGCGATCGCACATCTCCTCAAGCGTGACCACCGTCTTGTTGGGGCGATGACCACAACGCTTCTGAGCCACCTGATCTTCGATATGGACGGCGGCAACCCCGGCCCGCTCGAACGCGCGAATGGTGCGGGCGATATTGAATGCCCCGCCCCAGCCGGTGTCGATATCAACCAGCAGCGGCACACGGGTCGCCGCTGTGATCCGTTCGGCATCGATCAGCACGTCGTTGAGGGAGGTCATACCGAGATCCGGCAAGCCATAGGAGGCATTGGCTACTCCGGCGCCGGAGAGATAAAGAGCTTGAAAGCCGCTGCGTTCGGCCATCAGCGCCATGTAGGCATTGATGGTGCCGACGATCTGCAGGGGATGTTCATTGGCAAGAGCGGTGCGAAAGCGCAGGCCTGCCGAGGGGGACAAACTGGACATCATGACTCCTTTCACCTGTCTAGTCTGGCTATCTAATATCACGTTTACGTTAACGTCAATTATACTTTCGTAACATTCCGGCTGCAGGCAAGACAGGAAACCGGTTTTAGGGTAAATTTCACCAATTCCTTCAACAGGTTGAATTGTATGATGGAGCCCGGTTCCGTAATTGTCTGTCCGGCGTGCGACTTGCTGATCCAGCGCAAAGCACTGCCGCTGCGTCGCCATGCCCACTGCCCGCGTTGTCACCAACATCTCTATGGCCGTTATGCCTTTCGTCCCTCCCAGTTGATGGCCCTTACCATCACCGGATTTCTGCTGCTACCCTCCGCCTTTTTTGAACCGCTGATCTATCTGCGGCTGGCTGGGGTCAACACCGACGCCGACCTGCTGCGCGGTATCCTGGTGCTGTTTGGCGAAAGTGAGTTTTGGGTGGCCTCTTTGGTGCTTTGGTGCGCCGTACTGGCACCGGTAGGATTATTGGCGGGGATCTTTGTGCTGGCTTCGGGTCTGGCCAAACGTTGGCACATTCTTCCCGTCACCTTGAAGCTGGTCGAGGTGTTTCGCCACTGGGCCATGCTGGAGGTCTATATCGTCAGCCTGCTGGTTGCCCTGTTCAAACTGATCGACATCGCCGATGTGCGCCTCGGTGGCGGGTTGCTCAGCCTCGGTATTTTGATGCTGCTCAACATGACCCTGCTGATCCTGTTTGACCCCGCCCCCTACTGGGCGCGGATCCCGTTAAAGGAGCCGGAACATGACCAGCGCCCGTGAGATGGGACTCTGCCGCTGCCATACCTGTGGTTTGCTGGTGCGCTATCAAGCCGGGGCAGTCTGCCCCCGTTGCAGCAGCAAATTGCAGGTGCGCATTCCCCGTTCCCTCGCCTGGTCGTGGGGCTTGCTGGCGCTCGCCACCTTCATGTTGCTGCCTGCCAATCTGTTGCCCATAACCCATTTCTACAACAAGGGGTTGCTGCAGTCAGATACCATCTTCAGCGGTATCATGATGCTCTATCGCAGCAAAATGAGCGGGATTGCCACCATAGTTCTCACCGCCAGCATACTGGTACCCGTGGGCAAGATATTGGGGCTGGGCTGGATCTGCTGGCAGTTGCAGCGGGCCAAGCCGGTGCGGCGCAAGCGCCAGCTGGTGATGTATCGGGTGATCGATTTTATCGGTCGCTGGTCGATGCTGGACTTGTTCGTGATTTCGCTGATGGTGGCGCTGGTCGATCGGGGTGTGTTGCTGAGTGTCCGCGCTGGCCCGGGGGCCACCGCCTTTGCCGGTGTGGTAGTGCTGACCATGATGTCGGCCCGCATGCTCGATACCCGTTTACTGTGGGACAAGGCGGCCCGTTGATGATTTCTCTGTTTTTGTCTGATGTGCTGTTTAATCCAGCCAATAAGGAGTCACTATGATCGGGGCTGAACCCGTCATCGAAAAGCGCCGCTGGTTATCGCCGGTCTGGCTGTTACCCCTGATAGCCCTGCTGCTGGCGGGTGGCTTTCTCTATCAGCAGGTATTGAGCCGTGGCCAGCTTATCCAGATCAACTTCGCCCAGGGCAACGGCATCTTGCCGGGTAAAACCCAGGTGCGTTATCAGGGGGTGGCTATCGGCGTGGTGCAAGAGCTGGAGCTGGCTGAAGATGGCCGCAAGATTGCGGTGATGGCCAAGATTGACAGCCGTGCCAGACCGCTGATCCGCAAGGGATCCGACTTCTGGCTGGTGAGCCCCAAAGCGTCGCTCACCGAGATCTCCGGACTCGATACCCTGGTCTCCGGCAACTACATCAACCTGCAACCGGGGCGTGAAAGCAATCCGCTGGAGGAGACCTTTGATGCACTGGAGGGTCCTCCCCCCGGCTATCAGGCTCAGGGGCGGATGCTGCACCTGACCGCCGATTCGCTGGGTTCGGTGGGGATTGGCGCCAAGCTCTATTTCCGCGGTATCGAGGTGGGCAGCGTCATCAATACCCGCCTGGGTCAGGACAACCAGAACGTCATTCTGGATCTGGTGATCGAGCCGCGTTTCGAGCATCTGGTCAAAGCTGATACCCGCTTCTGGAATATCAGCGGTATCAAGGGCTCCTTCAGTCTGGCCGGGGTGAGCGTGGAGGCCGGCAGCCTCACCTCCATTCTGAGCGGCGGCATTGCCTTTGACTCGCCCAAAGATTCACCGGAACCGGAGAAGGGACAGACTTTCGTCCTCTATAAAGGGCTGGCGGAAGCGGCACGCGGCTCGCGTATCGACATTGCGGCTGGCGATCTCCCGGTCAAGGAGGGGATGCCCATCCTCTATGAGGGGATCGAGATTGGTCGTATCGACCCCATTCGCCTCACCGACAAAGGCCGGGTGGTCACAGCGCTGATCAACCCGGAGCAGGCCTATCGCATTACCGACAAGAGTCAACTGGTGTGGGAGAGCGTCTCCCTCTCCGCGACCGGCGTGCAGCATGCAGATCGCCTGCTCTCCGGCCCGGCCATTCGCCTCGACTATATGGCGGGCAAACCGGTACAGAAGATGACCCTGACCGATCGCGCCCCCCAGAGCGGCACCAAGGTGATGCTGCAGGCTGACGATCTGGCGGGGCTCAATCAGGATGCACCTGTTTGGTACAAGGGATTGCAGGTGGGGCGTATCAGCCAGCTCACCCTGGATGCGCGCGGCAATGCTAGCGTCGAGCTGGTGATGGCGCCGAACTATGGTCATCTGCTCAACCGTGCCCGCTTCTATCGCGCCGCCCCGCTGCAGATCGATGCCGATCTGAGCGGTATTAAGGTGGAAACCAGTCCGGCCAGTGCCTGGTTGGGAGGCGGGATCAAGCTGATACAAGCCAGCAGTGGCGAGCGGATTAACCGTCTCTACCCGAGTCAGGAGCTGGCACTGCTCGGTACCCGTGATGCCAAGCCGCAGCGCTGGTTGCTCAAGGCAGATCAGGCCGATGGCATTGGCATTGGCTCGCCTGTGCTCTATCTGGGGCTGGAAGCGGGCAAGGTCAAACAGCTACGCGCCGCCAAAGAGGGAGTCGAGATCGAACTCGAGATTGATGGGGTCTATGCTCCCCTCCTCGCCCAGCAACCCCAGTTCTGGAAAAAACCGGCCATCGACACCAAGGTGCGGGTCGATGGGGTGCAGGTCAAGGTGGGCAACCTCGGTACCTTGCTGCGCGGTGCCATCGAGTTCGATCGGTTGGCCAACGGCCGCAGCAGTCATCAACTGTTCGATTCCAGGGAGCAAGCCAAGGCCAAGGTGCGCCAGCTGTCACTGGTGGCAGAGAGTAACCCGGGGCTCGGGATTGGCAGCCCGATCCGCTATCGTGGGGTCGATATCGGCAAAATTGAAGAGATCGAGCTGGAGCCGTCTCTGGGTCAGGTGATCTTCAAGGCCGAACTCGATGGCCACTATGCCGAGCGTTTCCTGCAGTCCGGCGCCCGCTTTACTCTGGTGCAGGCCAAGCTGGGGCTGGGCGGTGTCGCTCACCTCGATACCCTGATCAAGGGGGCGTTTGTAGAAGCTCAACCCGGTAAAGGCGCTGGCAAAGATCGCTTCCCCTTGAGTCAAGTCGGCCCGGTGGGTCTGGCCCTGACCCTCAAGAGCCCCTCCGTCAATGGCCTGAGCGTCGGCAGCCCGCTGCTGTTTCGCAAGATGGTGGTGGGCAGTGTCACCAAGGTGGCGTTGGCTCGGGATGGCAGCGAGGTGGTGATCGACGTTAACGTGGATCAGGAGTATGCCCATCTGGTGCGGGCCAACTCCCGTTTCTGGAATGTCTCCGGGGTCAAGGCGGATATCGGCCTGACCGGCGGCACTATCGAAGTGGAGACAGTACAGAGTTTGCTTGCCGGCGGCATCGCCTTCAATACTCCGGAGAAGGAGATGGGGCCGACCGTCAAAGCGGGCCACAGCTATGCGCTCTACAGCAAGGCCGAGAAAGAGTGGTTAGAGTGGAGCCCGCGCATCCAGCCCTGATCCCTCCCCTTTACGTATATCCTACAAGCCCGGCATCGCGCCGGGCTTTTTTATATACCGGTGCCTGTTGATAGGGTTCAGATTCAGAATATTCTTAGCCTTGTGGTAGGATATCGCCCCTCTTTTTCGGTCAACGAGACGGCACAGTGCACGACAACACCTTCCTTCCCGATTACTTTTTACGCCACATTGCGGCCATCATGCCGACCCATCTCTCGATGGATGACTTTGTGGCAAGTTGTCGACGTCCGCTGCGCCGCAGCATTCGGGTCAATACCTTGAAGATCGCCGTCTCAGATTTCGTCACCCTGATGGAGCCACTGGGTTGGCAGCTCGATCCGGTACCCTGGTGTGATACCGGCTTCTGGCTGACCCGCAGCGATGAAACCGTCCCACTTGGCAACACCGCCGAGCACTTGAGCGGGCTCTTCTACATTCAGGAAGCGAGCTCCATGCTGCCGGTGACGGCGCTCTTTGCCAGCGACAAGATCAAAGCGGATGGCATGTTGCTGGATGCGGCGGCGGCCCCCGGATCCAAGACCACCCAGATAGCCGCTTTGATGAACAATCAGGGGATGCTGGTTGCCAACGAGTTTTCCAGCAGCCGGTTGAAAGTGCTTAGCGCCAATATCCAGCGCTGCGGCGTGACCAATGTGGGCATGACCCACTTTGACGCCAAGGTATTTGGCCAGTGGTTGCCGGAGACCTTCGATGCCATCCTGCTCGATGCTCCCTGCTCCGGCGAAGGGACGGTGCGCAAGGATGAAGATGCATTGCGCAACTGGAGCATCGAGAGCATCGACGAGATCGCGGCGGTGCAGCAAGGGTTGCTGGAGAGCGCCTTCCATGCCTTGAAACCGGGCGGCGTACTGGTCTACTCCACCTGCACCTTGAGCCAGCAGGAGAATCAGGCGGTCTGCCAATCCCTGCTGGACAAGTTTGGCGATGCGTTGAGTTTTGACTCGCTGTCCGACCTGTTCCCTCATGCTGAGCAGGCCTGCACATCCGAAGGATACCTGCACGTTTGGCCCCAGATCTTCGACAGTGAGGGCTTTTTCGTTGCCAGATTGCGCAAGCATCACTCCGTGCCAAACACCATGTTCAAGCCGGGCAAGCTCGGCAAATTCCCCTTTGCGCCGCTTCCAGCCAAAGAGGCAGAACCCATGTTGCGCGACATTGAGGCCAACTTTGGTGTGACGCCTCAAGGACAGCTGTTTGGTCGCAATGACGAGATCTGGCTCTTTCCGAAGCGGTTTGATCAGGTACAGGGCAAGCTGCGTTTCGATCGCATCGGTATCAAGCTGGCCGAGACCTTCAAGAAAGGCTATCGCCTCACCCATGAGTGGGCGCTGGCCTATGGTGATAAAGCGAGCAAGGGCGTGGTCGAACTGGACAGCGCCAACGCGCGGGAATTCATGATGGGGCGGGATGTCTGGCCAGAGCAGGATGCGGGCGCTGGCGAGGTGATCGTCCGCTATCAGGGACATACCCTGGGCATGGGGAAATGGGTGGGGAGTCGGGTCAAGAATGCCCTCCCCCGCGAGCTGGTGCGTGACAACAATCTGTTCAATGCGTAGTGAGTCGTTCGGTGCATCAGCACTTGAACGAGTCTGAAATACCCACACTCTGGTTGAACTTTTCTTCGGATCTTGAAAAGCCTTAAGCCTTGTCTAAGCTTAAGGCAATCCGAACACCAGTTAGCGCACGGCTCTGCAAGGAGCCAATTCCCCTATGCCAGGTACAAGGAATTCGTACCTGGCTTTTTTTATCTCTTCACGTATCGCTGTTACTTCACTCTTGGCTCTATTCGACGGTCTCTTCGAGCTGTGTGGCGACTCGATTTTCAAAAGGAGGTTCTCTACCCAACTCATGTTGGTAGAGCAGATCGATCGCCTGCTCGATGAGTGATGCCTGACTGTCTTCGAGATGAATACCCAGTGCGGCCAATCGTTCGGCGTGGCGATTGCTGATCCAGCATTGCAGCCGGGTATGGGTCTCCTGCTTGCGTTTTACATGTTGGCGCTGCCGCTCGGCATTGTTTTGGGACACCGCCTCTTGCCCTTCACGCACTGTCATTTCCTGGCTCATATGTCCTTGCGATGTTCCATTTGCGGATTTGTTATCTCTCATTACATGCCATTATCCATAGGAAGATGGCCCTTCCCCTTTGGGCTGCTGGCTGCACGGCAAATATATCATCAGATCAACAAGATATCATTTAACATAAAAAATGAAGTGACGCAGTTGTATCAAAGCAAACCATCTAGGGCATGATCGGAGAATTTGTGGGCGTCATCGAAGTACTCCTGCAGGGTTCGCATATCCTTGTGGCGCGTCACCTCAATGATCTTGTTCATCGGCTTGCCGGCCGTCACGGCCGAGGTGATAAATCCACGGCGCAGGCTATGGCCACTGACGTAGAGATCGTCGATGGTTTGACCTGTCCGCCGCTTGATCATCAAATTGATGCCCTGGGGACCGAGCGGTTCGGCCATCAGTTGACCCCAACGATTCATGCGCCGAAATAGCGGTCCCTCGCTGATCCGGCTTTTGTGTAGCCATTTTTGCAGTGCCGACACGGGGCAATAGTGTTTGCCCGGGATCAAGGCTATCTCGGTTTCATGCAGTTGATGTTTGCTCGGTTTTAGGCGAAGACGGATCCCCTGCCCCACAAAATCGAGATCGCTCACCTCAATCCGGGCCGCTTCCGAGCGGCGCAAGGCACCACTGAACATCAGGAGCAGCAGGGTGTGATCGCGCAAACCCGCCAGATCACAGGTGTCGATTCCATCCAGTACCTGGGTCAATTGTTGCAGCGTCAGGGCGCCAGTTTTGCGTTTACGGTTATCCCCCAACCTGACAATACCGCGCATCATCTCCTTGATTTCGGGATGTTCGGTGGGCATGGGGTGAATGCCTTTCTGCTTGAAGGCATAACGGATCCCCGCCAGCCGTCTCACCAGGGTTGCCGGTTTTCGAGGCTCGCCATTACGCAGTTCTCCCTTCCCCTCCTCTTTATCCAGCCATATCCAGTCGGCCAATACGCCGTCGGCCTGATCAGCGAGAAAATTCATGATGTCGTGATGGGTCGTTTGTAGCGGATCCAGCCCGTGCAATTGGCACCAGAAGACAAAAATACGGGTATCTGCCTGATAGGCATTGAGGGTGGAATCCGCTTTTGCACTGCGCAAAAAGCGGCGTGCCCGACTATTTAGCTGTGCATCGAAAACAGTCTGCAGTGACTGATGAGCCGGATTGGACAAGGTTGGATATGCCACGGAACACTATGATTTATATGAAGTTTGAGAGGATCTTACAGGATCCTCCACATACATCAAGTATCGATAATGAATATTATCGATACTTGATGTATGTTGTTTTTATACCCTTTAGCCACATTAGATGAACGAGACATCGGAATATCATTCGACTCGGTATCTATGGATGAACAGGTTGCATTGGCTGGTAAAGGTGAGAGATAACACAAGGCGGTGTTGATATTCAGGTGGGTAATCAGCTTGATATTTGAAATATAAAAAGCCCCGAGCAACGGGGCTTCTGTGTTATTTTTTTGCCAGTGTGAACAGTTCAAAGAAATTCCGGCTGGTGGCTTCTGCCAATTCATTAAGCGGAATATGACGCAGATCGGCAATAAACTGCGCAACGTCTCGTACAAAGGCGGGTTCGTTCTCCCTCCCCCGATGCGGCACGGGGGCAAGATAGGGCGAGTCGGTTTCGACCAGCAATCTGTCGAGGGGAAGTGCCTTGACCACCTCTTGCAGTGCAGACGCATTTTTGAAGGTGGCGATCCCGGAGATGGAGATATAGAACCCCATCGCCATTGCGGCTTGCGCCATCTCGAGAGACTCGGTGAAACAGTGCAGCACACCGCCAACCTGATCCGCGCCCTCTTCACGCATGATCTGCAAGGTATCTTGTTGAGCATCGCGGGTATGGATGATCAGCGGCTTGTTCAGCGCGCGAGCAACCCGGATATGTTCGCGGAAAGAGGCTTGTTGAACTTCCTTGTTCTCGGGCGAGTAAAAGTAATCGAGACCGGTCTCACCGATGGCCACCACACGTGGATCGGCAGCTTGCTTGAGCAGCAACTCGGCATCGACACCGGGTTCCTGATTGAGCGGATGTACCCCGCAAGAGGCAAACACCTGGGGATAGGGCGCGATCGCCTCGAGCATGGTCGGGAACTGTGCCTGAGTCACACTGACACAGAGAAAATATCCCACGTCCAGTTTCGCGGCCTTGGCCAGTACATCAGCCATGCTGGTCTGCTTGCTGCCATAGCTGAGGCGATCGAGATGACAGTGGGAATCAACGAGTAACATATAAAACCTTTCTGCTTGTCGGTACTTATAACCAGCGACTGAGCCAGTTCATCAGATGGATGGTGGGATTGGAAAGCTGGCCCGGCTGGCATGCCGCTTTCAGGGCTACCAGATCTTGTTCTGCCTCCAGCAGTTTTTCGCTGGAGTGCTGCTCCGCCAACCGTTGACTCAAGATGGCCAGATCAGGCATTGCTAGCTGATGGTGACCACATCCGGCCTGGGTTTTCAGGGCGTCGCATAAGAAGAGCTGCAACCAGTGCAACCTGACCTGCGTCTCCTGACCAAGATGGCTGCACAGTGCCGTCGCCTTGACCGGACTTTGACTCAGGGCGACAAACTGTTCCAGCAATTCGCGGCGAGTCCCGTCCTGTTGCTGCTCGATATAGTCGAGTACCCGCAGCGGGGCCCCTTGACAGATCCGCACCTGAGCCAACGTGGCCTGATGACCCTGTTCGGCCAACCAGCGTACTGTCTCCCCTTCTGCAGGCAACTGACAGACATGTTTGTGACAACGACTAAGAATGGTGGGAAGCAACCGGGAAACCTGGGAAGCAATCAGCAACAGCAAGCTGTCGCCGGCCGGCTCTTCCAGGGTTTTCAGCAGAGCATTTGCCGCCGATTCGGTCATCCGCTCCGCATCAGGAATGATCACCACCTTGCCACGGCCGAGCTGGGCAGAGCCCTGCAGCCGGGTGCAGATCTCGCGAATGGCCTCGACCCCGATGGTCTTGCTGTCGCGGGTGATGGTGCCGAGATCCGGGTGGTTACCCTTGTCAAACAGCTGGCAGGAGTGGCACTGACCGCACGGCTCTCCGCGATCCGGTTGCTGGCAAAGGTGTAAACGCGCCAGCCGCTCGGCCAGTTGCTCCTTGCCAAGACCGGGATCTCCCAGCAACAACCAGGCGTGGCCGAGACGACCGGACTGGGCCGTCTGGCTCAGGGCATGCCAGTCGGGGATCAGCCAGGGATACATAGCGGCTCGTTCGACAGATAGTGATCCAATGCACGCTCGATGGCAGCTTTGACCTGTTCCGGCGTTTGCGCCGCATCGATCACCACAATGGAATCATCCTTGGCGGCCAGTTCGAGATAGCGCGCCCGGGTACGCACGAAGAAGCTCAGTTGCTCCAGTTCGATGCGATCCAGCTCGCCGCGATGGCGCGCGCGCTGCAAGCCAAGGGCGGGATCGATATCGAGATAGAGGGTGAGATCCGGCTTGAAGTTGCCGAGCACCGCCTGCTTGATGGCGCCGATAAGCTGGGCATCGATGCCACGGCCACCGCCTTGATAGGCCTGGGAGGAGAGATCGTGGCGATCTCCCACCACCCAGATACCGTCGGCCAGTGCGGGTTTTATGCGGGTCTCCACCAGTTGTACCCGGGAGGCATACATCAGCAGCAGTTCTGCCTCGATGGTGAGGCGCTCGTCGTGCACCTCTTTGACGATGGCCCGCATCCGCTCGGCCAGCGGTGTACCACCCGGCTCACGGGTGCACTCGATCCGGTTTATGCCGTGGCACTGCAGATAGTCGGTCACATAACGAACGGCCGAGCTCTTCCCTGCCCCTTCCAATCCTTCGATCACAATAAATTTAGACATTAGGGTTTCTTCAATATGTATTCGCGGACCGCCCGATTGTGTTCGTCGAGGGTCTTGGAGAAATAGTGGGCACCGCCCCCCTTGGCGACAAAGTAGAGATAATCGGTCGACTTGGGGTTAAGCGCAGCTTCGATGGAGGCCTTGCCCGGCATGGCGATAGGCGTGGGCGGCAGACCGTCGATCACATAGGTGTTGTAGGGATTCTTGTCGGTCAGATCGCTGCGGCGAATATTGCCATCGTAGCGATCTTTCACCCCGTAAATGACGGTGGGATCGGTTTGCAACTTCATGCCCAGACGCAGACGATTGACAAACACCGAGGCGATCTGTGCCCGCTCGTCCGGCTGACCGGTCTCTTTCTCGATGATGGAGGCCATGATCAACGCCTCGTAGGGGGTCTTGTAAGGCAGGTTGGCCTGACGTTTCTCCCAGCTCTGCTGCAGGAAGGTCTCCATATCCTGATGGGCGCGACGCAGGATCGAGAGATCGCTGGCATGGGTGGTATAGGCATAGGTTTCCGGCAGGAACCAACCCTCCAGCTTGCCATTCTCGATGCCGAGCTCCTGCGCCAGGTCGGCTTCGGATTGCTCGACGGTCAATCGCTCAAGGTATGGGGCGCTGGAGAGCTGCTTCTGCCAATCCTCGAAACGGGAACCTTCGACGAAGGTGAGGCTGAAGTGAAACTCCTTGCCCGATGCGAACAGAGAGAGGGTCTCCTTGAGAGGGGCCCCTTCCTTGATCTCGTAGGTGCCCGATTTGATGGCCACCAGTTCGGGATGGCCGCGCAACCAGAGCCGCACCGCCCAGGGGCTGGTTTCCCCCTCCCCCAGCTCGGCGATGAGGCGCGCCGCATGGGCGCCCTTCTCCACCGTAAAGAGCCGGGTCGGCCCCTTGTTGGTGAGCGTCTCTACCTGTTGCCATTTGTAATGTACATAGCCCCCGGCAGCGGCTACCGTCAGTGCCGCCCCCGCGAGCAGGGTGTAAAGCCGATTAAACTTCAATGACCAAACGCTCCTGTAAACGGCGACTCAATACCGCAGTGGGATAGTGGATATCCTCGATGCCATTGACCGGCACGACCCCCATCAGGGTATTGGTGAGCCACACCTCTTCCGCCTGCCATAGTGACTCCAGCGGAGCCTCTACCACACGCAACTCAATACTCATCTGTTTCAACATCGCCATCACCTGGCGTCGCATGATGCCATCGACACCACCGCGGGCGAGATCGGGCGTAAACACCGTCTTGCCCCGACGCCAAAACAGATTGGCACTGACCCCTTCAATCAGAAAACCGCGACTGTTAAGCACTATCCCTTCGACTGCATTTCGGCTGACAAGTTCGCTTTTCAGCAATACCTGCTCCAGACGATTCAAAGTTTTAAGCCCAGCCAGCATGGACGCATCGCCGATCCGCTGGCGGCACACCACCAACTCGATCCCCTCCTGTTGCCACAGGCTATAGTGAGTGGGAAATGGCGCCAGACTGACAATCCGGGTCGTGTGCTGACATCCGCTGCCGTCATAGCCCCGCCCTCCCTCGCCGCGGGTCAGGATCACTTTGGCTACGCATTGTGGCTGGTCGGCCACCATCTCTTCAACCTCCCGGGTCAAGAGATCCCAGTCCGGTTCAACCAATCCCAGCCGGTTGTTGGCCAGCTGCAGCCGTGACAGATGGGCAGGCCACTGCAACACGCGACCCTCTTTGACCGCCATGGTGGTGAAATGGCCGTCACCATAAGCCAGCCCCCGATCATGGGCCGAGATGGTATCAAGCTTCATGCCATTGATAAGCAAAGGGATCCCTCCGATAAAAAAGGCCCGATACCGGCAGTATCGGGCCTGTGTCTTTGCCCTGCGGCAAATTATACGCGTTTGAAGATCAGTGAGCCATTGGTGCCGCCAAAACCAAATGAGTTGGAAAGGGCGTACTCGAAACTGCCTGGCTTGGCCACATGGGGCACCAGATCCAGATCGCACTCATCATCCGGGTTGTCCAGGTTGATGGTGGGCGGAGCCACCTGATCACGAAGGGCCAACACAGTGATGATCGCCTCGATGGCACCGGCGGCGCCCAACAGGTGACCGGTCATGGACTTGGTGGAGCTGACCATCAGGGATTTGGCGTGCTCACCAAACACCGACTTCATGCCACGCAACTCGGCCACATCACCCAGTGGGGTGGAGGTACCGTGCGCGTTGATGTAACCAATCTGCTCGGGGGCAATGCCGGCATCCTTGATGGCATTTTTCATGGCGCGAGCGCCACCATTGCCATCTGCGGGAGGCGCAGTCATGTGGTACGCGTCACCGCTCATGCCAAAACCGACCAGCTCGGCGTAGATCTTGGCGCCACGGGCCTTGGCGTGTTCGTACTCTTCCAGTACCAGTACACCGGCACCGTCACCCAGCACGAAACCGTCGCGATCTTTATCCCACGGACGGCTCGCTTTTTGCGGCTCGTCGTTACGGTTGGAGAGTGCCTTGGCGGCAGCAAACCCCCCCATCCCCATCGCGGTGGAGGCTTTCTCGGCGCCGCCAGCCACCATCACATCCGCATCACCGTAGGCGATCATCCGACCCGCCATGCCGATGGCATGGGTACCTGTGGTACAGGCGGTCGTCACGGCGATGTTCGGCCCTTGGAGACCTTTCATGATGGAGAGATGACCGGACACCATATTGATGATGGTGGACGGAACGAAGAAGGGACTGATCTTGCGCGGGCCGCCGTTAACCAGGCTTTCGTGGTTCTGTTCAATCAGACCCAGACCGCCGATACCGGAGCCAATCGCCACGCCGACACGTTCGGCATTCTCTTCATTGATGGTCAGGCCGGAATCATCCAGCGCCTGCATACCGGCCGCGATGCCGTATTGAATGAAGAGATCCATCTTGCGAGCGTCTTTACGGTTGATACCGTACTGCTCGGGATCGAAATCCTTGACCAGACCTGCGAAGCGGGTTGCAAACTCGCTGGCATCAAAATGTTCGATAAGGGAAATGCCGCTCTGCCCGTTGAGCAGTGCTTGCCAGCTGGATTCGGCAGTGTTACCCACCGGGGAAAGCATCCCCAAGCCGGTCACCACGACTCTGCGTTTTGACACTGAGGTAGTCTCCGAGAGGTGTTTTGAAAGGGAACAAATACAAAAGAAGCGGCCCTTGGGCCGCTTCTCTTAGAACAGGAACTTATTCCTGATTAGCGGTGATGTAGTCGATAGCCGCTTGAACAGTGGTGATCTTCTCGGCTTCTTCATCAGGAATTTCGGTATCGAATTCTTCTTCCAGCGCCATTACCAGTTCAACGGTATCCAAAGAGTCAGCGCCCAGGTCGTCGACGAAGGAGGCAGCGTTCTTAACGTCTTCCTCTTTAACACCCAGTTGTTCGATGATGATTTTCTTTACGCGTTCTTCGATGTTGCTCATGACCTGAATTTTCCTTTAAAAATACGCTATTTGCGTCTGGTTGGGGTAGTTTATTCAATTGACGTGAGTTTGCAAGTAGCTTGCCGCTGGTCAAACCACGAAATGTGCCAAACTTCGGCGTACTATCGCAAATTTGAACAGATCTCACGACAAATTGATTACACCATGTACATCCCGCCATTAACATGCAGGGTTTCGCCGGTGATATAGGCTGCTTCATCAGAAGCCAAGAATACCACAGCTGCGGCAATTTCTTTTGGATCACCCAAACGGGCGGCAGGCACCTGACTCATGATGCCGGCACGTTGATCGTCATTCAGGGCACGGGTCATGTCGGTTTCGATGAAACCGGGGGCAACCGCGTTCACTGTGATACCACGGGATGCCACTTCCCGCGCCAACGATTTGGTAAAACCAACCAGACCCGCCTTGGCGGCAGCATAGTTGACCTGACCCGCATTGCCCATGGTGCCTACCACGGAACCAATGCTGATGATGCGACCGTGACGTTTCTTCATCATGGCACGCAACACCGGTTTGCTCAGACGGTAGAGCGAGGTCAGATTGGTATCGATGATCTCGTTCCACTCGTCATCTTTCATCCTCATCAACAGGTTGTCACGGGTGATCCCCGCGTTGTTGATCAGAATGTCGATGTCGCCAAAGCGCGCCTTGATGGCGGCAAAGACGGCTTCGATGGATTCCTGGCTGGTCACGTTGAGTGCCATGCCGCAACCATTCTCGCCCAAATAGGCGCTGATCGCCTCGGCACCACTCTCGCTGGTCGCCGTACCAACCACTTTCGCGCCACGGGCCACGAATGTTTCGGCAATCGCACGGCCGATGCCACGACTGGCACCGGTCACCAACACAACCTTATCGGTAAAACTCATCACTTGCTCCTGTTTACTTGATCTGGGCCAGCGCCTGTTCGAAAGAGGCGGCATCGTTAGCGTGAATACCTTCCACGCGCTTGTCGATGCGCTTGGCGAGCCCGGTCAGCACTTTGCCCGGTCCCATCTCGATCTCGAGGGTAACCCCCTCATTGGCCATCCGCTCGACAGTCTCGGTCCAACGAACCGGGCTGAACAGCTGACGTACCAGCGCTTGCTTGATGGCGGCCGGATCCTGTTCACAGGATACGTCGACATTATTGATGACCGCGATGGTTGGAACCTTGATCTCGATCCCGTCCAGCGCAGCTGCCAGTTTTTCTGCGGCAGGTTTCATCAGCGCGCAGTGAGACGGCACGGAGACCGGCAGCGGCAGCGCACGCTTGGCGCCCGACTCTTTCATCAGCACATTGGCACGCTCAACGGCCTCTTTGTGACCGGCGATAACCACTTGGCCCGGGGAGTTGAAGTTGACCGGAGAGACCACCTGCCCTTGTGCCGCTTTTTCGCAGTTGGCTGCGATGGATTCGTTATCCAGACCGATGATGGCCGCCATGGCGCCGGTGCCTTCCGGTACCGCTTCCTGCATGGCCAGACCACGCAGCTCGACCAGTTTGACCGCATCGGCAAAATCGAGTGCGCCGCTGCAAACCAGCGCGGAGTACTCACCCAGGCTGTGACCCGCCATCATGGCAGGCGTTGCCCCACCCTGCTGTTGCCACAGGCGCCACAGGGCGACAGAGGCAGTCAGCAGCGCAGGCTGGGTGCGCCAGGTTTTGTTCAGATCTTCAACCGGACCATCCATCACCAGGGCAAACAGGTCATAACCCAGCACCTGACTCGCTTCGGCGAAGGTATCCTTGATCACGGCATGTTGTTCGGCCAGCTCGGCCAGCATGCCAACGGACTGGGAACCTTGTCCCGGGAAGGCAATGGCAAATTGGGTCATCATTGATTCCTTTTAGATAAGACAAAATGAAATCGGTGACGGGATGATGGGCACACCATCCCGCCGAAGATCAGAGGCGAACCAGCGCCGAGCCCCAGGCAAAACCGCCGCCAAAGGCTTCCAGCAGTACCAGCTGACCCGGTTTGATCCGGCCATCCCGTACCCCTTCGTCAAAGGCGACCGGAACGGATGCGGCAGAGGTATTGCCGTGCTTGTCGAGGGTCAGCACCACTTTATCGAGGCTCATGCCGAGCTTCTTGGCGGTGGCACTGATGATGCGGAAGTTGGCTTGATGAGGCACCAGCCAATCCAGCTCGCTCGGTTCGATACCGGCAGCGGCCAACGTTTCGGTGACGATCTCGCTCAGACGGGTGACCGCTACCTTGAAGACATCGTTGCCCTTCATATACATGTAGGCTTCGAGCTCGGCACCCGGCATGCCGCGACGGGGGTGAGGCAGCTTGAGCAGTTCGCCATAACGGCCATCGGCATGAAGATGGGTAGAGAGGATACCCGGCGTCTCGCTGGCACCGACAATCACAGCCCCTGCCCCGTCACCAAACAGGATGATGGTGCCGCGATCTTGCGGATCGCACATGCGGGAGAGCACATCGGCTCCGACGACCAGCACATGGCGGGCGGCGCCGGATTTGACGAACTGATCGGCAATGGAGAGTGCGTAGGTGAAGCCTGCGCAAGCAGCAGCCACGTCAAAGGCAGGAATGCCCGGAACGCCGAGCAGCCCCTGCAGCTCGCAGGCGGCAGCCGGGAAGGCATTTTCAGCACTGGTGGTGGCCAGCACTATCATATCGAGATCGGCAGCGGTCAGACCGGCTGCATCCAGGGCGCGCAGGGCGGCCTGGTAAGAGAGGGTGGCAACGGTTTCGTCAGCCCCGGCAATACGGCGCTCACGGATACCGGTGCGTTCCACGATCCACTCATCACTGGTCTCAACCATCTGCTCGAGATCGGCGTTGGTACGCACTGAACTCGGCAGGTAGCTGCCAGTACCCAGAATTTTGCTATGCATAGAGTTCTTATAGATCCCTGTCAGAGAAGACAGCTTCAAGGCGATCTGCTATTTGCAGTGGAAGTTGATGTTTGGCCTCTTGTGCGGCCAGCAGGATCGCATTACACAGAGCGCGCCGTTCGGCCCGCCCATGACTTTTTACCACAATGCCGCGCAATCCTAACAGACTTGCTCCGTTATACTGGTCGGGGTTCAGGTAAGAAAAACGCCGTTTGAACATAAACCCGGCGATCCGGCCAAGAAAAGTGCGTTTCTTGCGGGGATATCCGGCCAGCTGGGCCATCATCCGCACCACCCCTTCTGCCGTCTTGAGGGCGACATTGCCGACAAAACCGTCGCAGACGATCACGTCGCTGTCGCCGCTGAAGATGCGATCCCCCTCGACGAACCCGACATAATTGAGTGCGGAACACTGACGCAACAATTCGGCGCTGTGGCGCACCAGATCGTTGCCCTTGATCTCCTCCTCGCCGATGTTGAGCAAGGCAACACGGGGTGATGCAATGCCTTCTACCTTTTCGGCCACGACGGAGCCCATCACCGCAAACTGCAACAGAGTATCCGCATCGCAACTGACGTTGGCGCCAAGATCCAGCATCACGGTACGTTTGCCGCTCAATGTCGGCAGCGCCTTGATGAGGGCGGGTCTATCTACCCCAGGCAGGGATTTGAGCACGCACTTGGCCATCGCCATCAACGCACCGGTGTTGCCGGCACTGACACAGGCATCGGCCTCACCGGCTTTCACCAGATTGAGTACCACCCGCATGGAGGAGTCTTTCAGAGTACGCAACGCCACGATCGGTTTATCGCCCATGCCAACCACCTGGGATGCATGTACGAAACGAACGCGGGGATGATTCAGCAAGCCATGTTGCTGCAGCAGAGAGGAGGTCTGATGTTGGTCGCCGACCAGGATCAGTTTTAGCTGGGGTAAAAGAGACAGTGCCTGCACGGCGGCAGGCACTGTTTCCGAGGGGCCAATATCTCCCCCCATGATGTCTAGCGCGACAGTTTGCGTAGACAAAGGCAATCCTTAAGCGATTACCTTTTTACCGCGGTAGAAACCATCGGCAGTCACGTGGTGACGACGATGAATTTCGCCACTGGTCTGATCAACAGTCAGGGCAGCAGTGGTCAGCGCATCGTGGGAACGACGCATGCCACGCTTGGCACGGGTTTTACGGTTCTGTTGTACGGCCATTGTAGGCTAACTCCTAAATTCACTTACGTTTAAGCTCTTCAAGAACTGCAAAGGGATTCGGCCGCTCATCAGCAGGTTCGATTTCACCCCAAGTCATCTCCATGTTTCCTCTCGGGCATGCATCCAGAGAATGCATTGCGACTTGAGGCAACGAGAGGATGAGTTCATCCTCCAGGATTTGATGAAGATCTATCTCGCCGTTTTCGTCCAACTCAATGGGCTCATAAGCTTCCGGCAGTTCTTCCTCGTTTGTTCTTTCGAACAGCGGAGTGTAGATAAATTCAGCTTCACAGAGGTGTTCGAATGTCTCTCCGCAACGTTGGCAAACCAGGTCAACCTTGGCATGGGCAGTGCCTTTCATAACGGTCAACTTCTGGACATCTTTGCCAAAGTGCAGTGATACATCGATATCACTCTGCAAGCCAGCGGTTGATTCCTCCAGCCTGGGCATCTGCGACTTTTCCACTATCCCGATGTAATCGAGCAGCTTCAAGGCACTACGGACTGGATCAACCTTAACGGGCAACTTCACCTTTTGCATAGGGCGCGAATAATATAGGTCCAACAACTGATAGTCAAAGGAAAAAGTCCTTACCGCCGATGATTTTAACGTCACAAGTCCCTAGAATGCCGGAACTCGCTTTCATCGGTACCTGATTATGCCACAGAATCTGATCCTCGCCTCAACTTCTCGCTATCGCAAAGCCCTGCTGGAGAAGCTTGGCCTCCCCTTCGAATGTGCTTCGCCCGAGGTGGATGAACGCCCGCTGGCTGGCGAATCTGCCGACGTGCTGGTGGCCAGACTGGCCCGTGCCAAGGTTGATGCCATCGCCAGGCAACGTGATCACGGCTTGATCATCGGATCTGATCAGGTGTGTGTCTGCGATGGTCACATCCTCGGCAAACCGGGCACCATCGACAATGCAGTCGCCCAGCTGATGGCCGCCCAAGGGCGCAGCGTCACCTTCTATACCGGCCTGTGCTTGGTGAATGCCGCAACCGGGGAGGCTCATCAACTGGTGGAACCTTTTACCGTCCATTTTCGCAACCTCGATGAAGCCGCCATTCGCCGCTATGTAGAAGCAGAATTGCCCCTCGATTGTGCCGGCAGCTTCAAATGTGAAGGGATGGGGATCGTGCTGTTCAAAGGGCTGGAGGGGCGCGACCCCAATGCCTTGATCGGCTTGCCGCTGATCGGTCTGATCGAGCTGCTGGAGCGCCACGGTATTGCCCTGCCCTGATTGCGGACGAATAGATAAGCTAGATCGAGCATATAAAAAGCCCGGTCAATAGACCGGGCTTCTGTTATCAATCAGATCGACGTCTCTTAAAGAGAGGCGTCTATAACCGCCCGCGAAGAGCCGCCATAGAATCCACCACCGCCACTGGCCCGTGACGACTGAGGGCATCGCGGCTATCCACCCCCCAGGTGACACCAATACGCGGCATGGCGATCGCCTCGGCTATCGCCATATCGTGAACAGAGTCGCCGATCATTACCGCCTGCCGGGGTGACAGCCCCAGCTCGTCCAGGATCTGCTCAAGCATCAGCGGATCAGGCTTGGAGCGAGCCTCATCGGCCCCGCGACTGGTTACAAACAACGGGCGCAGTTCGGTCTCATCCAATACCCGATCCAGCCCACGGCGTGATTTGCCGGTCGCGACGGCCAGTTGCAGCCCTCGTGACCGCCAATCATGCAGCAACTCCCCTGCCCCTGCAAACAGCGGGCTGGGGGTGGCATCGTGCAGATAGTGATGACGATAGCGATCGATGAGTGCGGCAATCTGGCGCTCATCAAAGGCACAGCCACTACCACTACTTAAAGGGAACAGACGGGACATGGCGACATCGAGGCTCAATCCGATGATCTGGCGGACCTGGGTTGGCGTAGGCACCGCCAGTTCACAGTCTCTGGCGGCCCCTTGCACACAGGCAACAATCCGGCCCACCGAATCCATCAGGGTACCGTCCCAATCGAAAATGGCGAGCCGGATATCCTGCATCAGCGTGGCAAGCCGTTGAGGAAGTTGTCGAGCTCAGGTGCCAGCGGCGCTTCGACCTGCATCTCGCGACCATCGGCCGGATGAGTGAAGCTGAGCTTCCAGGCATGCAAAAAGAGCCGTTTCAGTCCTTGGCTGCGCATTTTCTCGTCAAACGCCGCTTCACCGTACTTATCGTCACAGGCGATCGGGTGACCGGCATGCAGGGTATGCACGCGGATCTGGTGGGTACGGCCGGTGATGGGGCTGCACTCGACCAGGGTCGCTTCGGCAAATTGACGCACGATGCGGAACCGGGTTTCGGAGGGCTTGCCATCGGCACTGACCCGCACTACCCGTTCACCGGATTGCAGATCGTTCTTGCGCAGCGGGGCATTGACCACCTTGACGTGAGCCTGCCACTTGCCGCGCACCAGCGCCAGATACTGCTTGCGCATGGTCTTGACGCGCAGCTGTTCATGCAGGCTGCGCAGAGCGCTGCGCTTCTTGGCAACCAGCAGTACGCCGGAGGTGTCGCGGTCGAGGCGGTGCACCAGTTCGAGGAAGCGGGCTTCCGGACGCAGGGCGCGCAGCCCTTCAATCACGCCAAAGCTCAGGCCGCTGCCACCGTGTACTGCCATGCCGGAGGGCTTGTTCAGCACGATCATGGCATCGTCTTCGAACAGGATCTGGCTCTCCAGACGCTGGATAACCCCGAGGTTGGCTGAAGGCAGCTCATTCTTCTCGGCAACACGCACGGGAGGCACCCGCACCTCGTCACCTGCGCAGAGTTTGTACTCCGGTTTGATGCGCTTTTTGTTTACCCGCACTTCACCTTTGCGAAGGATGCGATAGATCAGGCTCTTGGGGACGCCCTTTAGCTGAGTCTTGAGAAAATTATCGATGCGCTGCCCGTCATGCTCAGCTTCGATGGTGAGCAGCTGCACTTGTTGTTGTATCTGTGTCATGGCGCGGATTTTAACACTGCTAGCGCCCCTTGGCTGCATGGTTTGTTGAAAAATGGCGCCTTGCTATAAAAGAGGTTTAAATGGGATAATAAACAAGGTTTTGTCATTGTGTTCAAGCCTTGTACTAAGTGGCCAAAAAGTATGCCACCCAATCCCGAAACACCGTGTATACAAGAACATGACGGTTCCCGGGTGCGAGGTACAACGCATGGAGAACACAAACATCACCGTTTATTTGTCTCCATTTCGGCATCCTTTTCATTCCTTCTCGAGAAGTGATGACCAGAACGCCCTTAGTTTGCGCCTCATGCATACCCCAACCGGGAGGTTGCTCCAGTATGCTGAAGACCCGAGGCCGGCGCTGGCAGGACCCAGATGGAGGAAATCAAAATGACACAATAATGAGAACTCAATGAAAAGAATGCTTATCAACGCAACTCAAGAAGAGGAGTTGCGCGTAGCGCTGGTTGACGGACAACAGCTCTACGATTTGGATATTGAAAGTCCGGGACACGAGCAGAAGAAAGCGAACATTTACAAGGGTAAGATCACCCGCGTAGAACCCAGCCTTGAAGCTGCTTTTGTCGACTACGGCGCCGAGCGCCACGGTTTCCTGCCGTTGAAGGAGATCGCCCGCAATTACTTCCCCTCCGGTTACTCCTATCAGGGTCGTCCCAACATCAAAGAAGTGGTCCGCGAAGGTCAGGAAGTTATCGTCCAGATCGACAAGGAAGAGCGTGGCACCAAGGGTGCAGCCCTCACCACCTTTATCAGCCTGGCAGGTAGCTACCTGGTACTGATGCCCAACAACCCCCGTGCCGGTGGTATCTCCCGCCGCATCGAGGGTGATGAGCGGACTGAACTGAAAGAAGCCCTGAGCGGATTGACCGTGCCGGAAGGCATGGGCCTGATCGTGCGCACTGCCGGTGTAGGCAAGTCTCCGGAAGAGCTGGAGTGGGATTTGAACGTCCTGCTCAACCACTGGGACTCCATCCACAAGGCCTCCCAGGAGCGCGCTGCGCCGGTACTGATCCACCAGGAAAGTAACGTCATCGTGCGTGCCATCCGTGACTATCTGCGTCGCGATGTGGGCGAGATCCTGATCGACAATCCGGTGATTTTCGAACGCGCCAAGGCCCATATCGAGCTGGTGCGTCCCGATTTCCTCAACCGTGTGAAGCTGTACAAGGGTGAAGTTGCCCTGTTCAACCACTTCCAGATTGAGAGCCAGATTGAATCAGCCTTCCAGCGTGAAGTGCGCCTCCCCTCCGGCGGCAGCATCGTTATCGATCCGACCGAAGCGCTGACCTCCATCGATATCAACTCCTCCCGCGCCACCAAGGGCGGCGATATCGAAGAGACTGCGCTGCAAACCAACCTGGAAGCGGCCGACGAAATTGCCCGCCAATTGCGTCTGCGCGATCTGGGTGGCCTGATCGTAATCGACTTCATCGACATGACTCCGGTTCGCCATCAGCGCGAAGTGGAAAACCGTCTACGTGAAGCGGTTCATCAGGATCGAGCCCGCATCCAACTGGGCCGGATCTCCCGTTTCGGTCTGCTGGAGATGTCTCGCCAGCGTCTGCGCCCCTCCCTCAACGAATCCAGCAGCCATATCTGCCCCCGTTGCCAGGGTCAGGGCGTGATCCGTGACAACGAATCCCTCGCCCTGTCCATCCTGCGTCTCATCGAAGAAGAGGCCATGAAGGACAACACCGAGCAGGTTCACGGCCAAGTGCCGGTGGATGTTGCCGCCTATCTGCTTAACGAGAAGCGCGCCGCCATCGCCAGTCTGGAACAGCGCAATGATGTGCGTGTTTACATCATTCCGAACCAGCATCTGGAAACCCCGCACTACGAAGTAACCCGCATTCGTCAGAACGAGATCCCGGAAGCGGCCAGCTACGAGCTGAAAACCGAGATTGCCAAGCCGGTCTACCAGCCGAAGCAAGCTCAGGTGATCGAGCGTGAACAACCGCTGTTGCAAGGCTTTGCCCAACCGGCACAACCGGCCCCTGTTGCACTGCAACAAGCAGCGGCACCCGTTGCAGCGGCCCCTGCCGAAGCCGGCTTCTTCAGCAAGCTGATCAAAGGCATTACCGGCCTGTTCAGCAGTGATGCAGCGCCTGCCGACGTGAAAGCGCCCGCAGAGAAACCTGCAGCTCGTGAAGCACGCAAGGATGAAGGTCAGCGTCATCAGCGCGAAGAAGGTCGTGGCCGTGGTCAGCGTCCTCGTCGTGACGACAATCGTGGCAACCGCAACAATGCGGAAGCTGGCGAGAAGCGTGAAGGTGGCAACCGCGAAGCCGGTGAAAACCGCAATCGCCGTCCACGCAAAGAGCGCGAGCCTCGTCAGGAGCGTGCAGCTCGTGGCGAAGTGCGCAGCGAACAGCGCATGGAACGTGAACCCCGTCAGGAGCGCGAGCCTCGCGAACCGCGCCAGGAACGTGCGCCACGTCCGGCCCGTGAACCTCGTGCTCCCCGTGAGCCGCGCGCCGAAGTCGTTGTTGACGCGGTAGACGCCGTTGATGCAGCTGCCGTCCAGCCACGTCAGGAGAAAGAGCAGAAAGTGGCCGAGCGCCGCGAACGTCGTCAACTGCGCAAGCAGATCCGCGTCGATGTCGCCGCTGCTGACACCCCTGTCCTGCCGGTTGACGAAGTAGCAGCGCAAGCTGAAGTGATCGATGCCACCGTGGGTAACGAGCAGGAAGAGCAGAGTGAAGGCCTGCGCCGTTCACGCCGCACTCCGCGCAGCCAGCGTATCGAAGGTCAGCGCCGCAAGCGCATCAACGAAGATGCCCGCAGCCAACGTGACGAAGAACAGCAAGATACCACCACTCTGACCACCGCAGCCCAGGCAGATATTGCCAAAGCGCAGGTTGAAGAGCCGGTAGTGCCTGTTGTTACCATCCCGAGCGCTGAAGCCGTCGCTGCTGCCCTGCAAGCCTCTGCTGCGCTGACCGAGCATGTGGTTGTCGAAGCCGTTGCTGAAGAAGCTGCCGAGCAGGCTGCTGCCCAGGTTGAAGCAACTCAAGCCGATGTGACCGCTAGCCCGGTTGTTGAAGCTGTCGCTGAGGTCGTGGTGCCAGCAGAGCCGGAAGTTGCCGTTGTCGCCGCTCCGGCTGTCGACGTGGCTGTCGACGTGGCTGCCACTGAAGCCGTTGAAACTACTCCGGTTGTTGAAGAAACACCTGCCGCAACAGCCCCTGTTGTGGAAGCCTCACCTGTCGCCGCTGTTGTTGAAACACAAACTCCTGCTGCTGTAATCGAACCCCCGGCTGCCGTAGCTGCGGTTGTAGTGGAAGAGACTCCGGTCGTGACCAAACAGGTAGCTCACGGTGCTGGCCTGCTGGCTCGTGCCCGCAAAGCATCCGCGCCGATGGCAACCCCTGCCGAAGCCCCTGCCCTGCCTGCCCGTGAGCCGGTTAACTACCCGCCGCTGGTACGCAACGAAGTGAGCACATCAGGTCGTCATGGTGGCAGCACTGCCGCCGTCAACGTGGCCACCTGCCCGGCCGGTCGCCCCTAAGCAACCCGGGTTGACTCCCTAAACAAAAGCCACACCAACTGGTGTGGCTTTTTTATTTCTCGCTTCCCCTGTGCACTCACATACACATGAATGAATGCCTATGCTCGGCAAAATCGCTTTGTCTGTTACCTCTCTATCTCCCTATCACTGAACACGGCGTTAACTCGTATTTACTTCCTGAAGTGACAGTGACTTCTATGTCCAGAACGATGCCAATTGATTTTGTCTGTTTAAAACCTTGTTTGTTGGCATACAAATAGTTGTATAGATGACGGTCTGCAATGGGCCGCAAGATTTATTTGATATGGAACTCTCTGGTCCCTGCATACTGGCCAGTCAGGGCATTCGGTTGTACCGAAACCTGAGCCCCCCCCTTCGCAGAAATGAGGAGGTTCGACATAAAGCAAACCTGCCTCAGGTCTTGTTCAACTGATGATCAACTCAGGTTGCATCTACACAGATGTACATATAGGTAACTGTCGTTGGTATAGATTTGCTTCCAAGGGGCTAGCCAGCTCTCCTATCCTAGCGGCAGCACAATCTATGCACGAGATATTGGTTACGGCCCTGCCCCACACAATTAAGTGTTGAAACTGAGCAAGACGCTGGCCCTAATACACGAGACTTCAGTAACCGCTGCTCAACGATTCTGTTTAAAAGGCATATAAAAATGCCGCCCGGCTTTGCAACCGGACGGCATTGAACATCTTCTGTTATTGAGAACTAACTATCAGGCTGTTGCCAGCTTGGCCTGCTCTTCACCGCGCTTGAGCATGGCGTAGGAAACACCGGTCAGCAGCGAGCCTGCCGCAATCGCCACGATATACATCATGACATTGCTGATGGCGTGCGGGATGAACAACACGAACAGACCGCCGTGGGGGGCCATCAGTTCGCAGCCGAAAAGCATGGAGAGCGCACCGGTCAGGGCGCCACCCACCATGCAGGCCGGGATGACCCGCATCGGATCCTTGGCAGCAAACGGAATGGCACCCTCGGAGATAAAGCACAGTCCCAGTACGAAGGAGGCTTTGCCCGCTTCCTGTTCCGCCTTGATGAACTTGGTGCGGGCCAGGAAGGTGGCGATCCCCATACCCAGTGCCGGCACCATACCAGCGGCCATCACCGCAGCCATCGGGGCGTAGGTTTTGGAGGCCAGCAGGCCGACCCCGAAGGCGTAGGCCGCCTTGTTGACCGGGCCCCCCATGTCAAAGCACATCATGGCACCGATGATGACACCCAGCAGCACGGCGTTGGCAGAGCCCATGTTGTTGAGGAAGGTGGTCATGGCATTCATGATGCCGGCCACCGGGCCACCGACGACGTAGATCATAACCAGACCGGTAAAGAGGCTGGCAAAGAGCGGAATGATCAGGATGGGCTTGAGCGCTTCCAGGGTCATCGGCAGGCGCACCTTGTCACTCAGGTACTTGGCGCTGTAACCGGCCAGGAAACCGGCGACGATACCGCCGAGGAAACCGGCGCCCAGCGAGCTTGCCAGCATGCCGCCAATCATGCCGGGGGCGAGGCCCGGGCGGTCAGCGATGGAGTAGGCAATGTAACCTGCCAGCACCGGGATCATCAGGGCGAAGGCTGAGCCACCACCGATCTTCATCAGAGCGGCGGCCAGAGTGCCTTCCACCTTGAACGCCTCAATCCCGAACACGAACGAGAGCGCGATAATCAGGCCGCCCGCCACCACCATCGGCAGCATGAAGGAGACCCCGGTCAGCAGGTGCTTGTAGGGGCCAGCTTTTTCCTCTTTCTTGGGTTGGCTGGCACCGCTGTGGCGATAGGTTTTCGCCTCAGTCCACGCCTTGTCGAGCTCGGCACGGGTTTTCTTCAGCGCCGCACCGGTGCTGGTGCGATAGACCGGCTTGCCGTCAAAACGGGCCATGTCCACCTCGATGTCGGTGGCGAGGAACACCAGATCAGCGGATGCAATCTCTTCGGCAGTCAGGGCATTCTGGGCACCGACCGAGCCTTGGGTCTCGACGCGGATCTGATAGCCCAGCTGTTTGGCCATGGTCTCCAGCGCTTCTGCCGACATAAAGGTGTGGGCCACCCCGGTCGGGCAGGCGGTCACCGCCACAATACGCTTGCCAGCGGCGGCGGGTTTAGCTGCGGTGGGAGCGGCTTGATGACGATAGACGCTGGCGCCGCTGGCGGCTGCTTCCAGCAAGGCTGCCGGATCCTGCAGGGCGAGATCCATGCTGCCCTGATAGACCCGCTTGCCATCATAGGCAGCGAGATCCACCGGAGCACTGGCGACGACCAGCACCAGGTCGGCCGCAGCAATCTGCTCTTTTGAGGGGATCTGGCGCGGTTGCACGCTGGAGCCGACGTCGAGGGTGAGTTCCCAGCCAGCCAGTTTGGCCTGCTGTTCTATCCGTTTTGCAGCGAGAAAGCTGGTGGCAATGCCCGCCGGGCAAGCCGTAACCAAGATTGCTTTCATTGGGCATCTCCTGAGTTTTCCATTGAGGGGGTATGGCACTGAACCGGTACCAGCGCATCCAGACGCTCTACGCGCACCTGTTCAAGTAAAGGGTTGAGCACATTGATATCGTCAAAGCCGACCGCCACCTGACTGACCGCCAATGCCGAGACGGCGGTGGCCAGCCGCAGGGTCTGCTCCGGCGCCCAGTCAAGGCTGAGACCATGGGCGAGACCGGCGACCAGCGAGTCGCCCGCACCGACCGTGCTGACTACCTGCATCCGCGGCGGAATGGCTTGCCAAACTGCATCCGGGGCAAACCAGATGAGGCCATCGGCACCGTTGGAGATCACCACGTTGGGGATCCCGCTGGCCTGCAGCGCGCGGGTACACTCGGCCTGCTCGCTCAGGGTCTTGATGGGGCGGCCAGCCCACTGGCTCAGCTCCTCCAGATTGGGTTTGACCAGGGTCGGCACCGCCTTGATCCCTTCGCTTAACGCCGCACCGCTGCAATCGAAGATCACCTGCTTGCCCTTGGCCTTGAGCAGACGGATCAGATGGGCGCAGTAATCGGGGGCCACCCCTTTGGGCAGGCTGCCCGCCAGCACGAACCAGTCGGCGTGAGGGGCCAATTGGTCGATGGCCTGCTCTAGGGCGTTCACCTCCCCTTGCTGGATGGTGAGCCCCGGCAGGTTGAGATCGGTGACCCGACCGGATTGCTCGGAGATCTTGACGTTGATGCGGGTGCTGCCCGCGACACGGACAAAGTGATCATCCAGCGCTCGCTCTGCAAACAGGGAGACAAAGCTCTGCGCATTGTCAGCGCCCAGCCAGCCGGTCACGCCCACCTCGCGGCCCAAGTCTTTGAGCACCATGGCGACGTTGATCCCCTTGCCCGCCGCGCGCAGGTTGGCCTCACTCACCAGATTCACCTCGCCAAGGCTCATCGCCTCGAGACGGGTGGTGAGATCAAGGGCGGGGTTGAGGGTAATGGTGACAATCTTCATCAATGCGCCCCCTCGCCGAGACCAGCGGCGATGGCCTCACCGATCCCCTTGAGGGCGGCTTCGGCATCAGCCCCTTCGGCGCGAAATGCCAGACGGTGCCCGCACTTGACCCCAAGGCCGATCACCTTCATCAGGCTCTTGGCGGAGACCGCCTCGCCGCTGCCATCCAGATTGGCAACCCGGATATCTGATTCAAACTCTTTGGCCACCTTGACCAGCATGGCACCGGGACGGGCATGCAACCCGTGAGGGTTGATGATGGTGAAGGTTTCGGAAAGACCGCTCGCGGGCCCCGCCTGCAACATGGCCAGCCCCTCGCCGCCTGCCAGCGTCGCCAGCAGACCGGCAGCCGCCAGTTTGGCCAGATTCTCCAGTTGCGGCAGATGGCTGCTATCTGCGGCGCACAGCAGCAGCAGGGCGCTGACCGGCAGCTCCCCTGCCGTAAGGGCGCTACTCGGGGTGGCCAGCACCCAACCGGTCTGGGCCGCTTGCGCGCGGGCAAGCCAGACGCCCTCGCCCAGATAGGCGGGATCGCTTGCCAGCAGCGCGCTCACCATGGCGGCATCGCCCCAGCCCGCCGATTTGGCGCGGGCGGCCGCGCCCAGCAGCAGTTGGTCGCGATCATCGGCCGGGAAGTCAGCCAGGCTCAGGTATTGCACCTCTTTGGCGGCAGTGGTGCCGGTCAGGATATTGATGATGGTGTCGGCATCGGTGGCCTCTCTGAGCTGGGCTGCCGCCTGCTCGTCACCCAGCACATGGGTGAGCTGGCGCAAAATGCCCAGATGCTCGTCCGACTTGGCGGCAATGCCGATGGCGACATAGGCGATCTGCCCCTCATCCCACTCGATACCATTGGGGAACTGGGCCACCATGACGCCGGTGCACTTAACCAGATGACGGGAATCGGTGGTGCCGTGGGGAATGGCGATGCCGCTGCCAAGATAGGTGGCATGCTGCGCCTCGCGGGCCAGCATGCCATCCACATAGCCCGCTTCCACCAGACCGGCTTCGGTCAGTTTACCTGCCAGCAGGGCAATGGCGTCCGACTTGGTCGCCACCGACTGTCCCAGCAAGATCTGCTCTCGCGCCAACTTCAACATAGAGACTCTCCATCAGGTTCCGGCCGCGCCGGTACGTCACAATTGAACATTCGGATAACTCGCCAGCTGACAATAGACCCGAACACGGTTCACTGTGATCGGGGCCCGATTTTCAGGCCACTGGGTCTCTTCGTTGCTGACAGGCTGAATCGTTTCACTTACACTCAGACTGAATCGTTTCAGCGAATTGATCAAGTACCCACAAAGAGTGCTTTTCAATGATATGATCCCGCGCACACTTTTCGGTGCCCTCACCCGGCAGTGACCGTGGGCCTTGCAACTCAAACAGAGCCAATATGATGAAACTGGATGAAATCGCCGCCCTCGCCGGTGTCTCGCGCACCACGGCAAGCTATGTGATCAATGGCAAGGCCGACCAATACCGCATCAGTCAGGCGACCCGCGACAAGGTGATGGCCGTCGTCACCGCCCACAACTACCAGCCAGACAGCCGCGCTGCCTCCCTGCGCGGCGGCCAGACCAAAACCCTCGGCTTTATCCTGCCCGACCTTGAGAACGCCAGTTACGCCAAGCTGGCCAAACGGCTGGAACAGGGGGCTCGGGCGCAAGGATATCAGCTGCTGATCGTCTGCTCGGAGGATGAGCCCGCTACCGAAAAAGAGCTGGCCCAGATGCTGGTGAGCCGCCATGTGGACGCCCTGCTGGTGGCCAGCTGCCTGCCACCGGACGACCCCTTCTACGGCAAATTGCAGGCGCAAGGCAGCCAGATCCTCGCCATCGACCGCGCGATGGCCGCCGACAAGTTCGTCACCGTCGCCAGTGAAAACGAGAAGGCGAGCTTCGATCTCACCAGTTCCCTGCTCACCCCTACCTTGCGCCATATCGCCTTGATCACCGCGCTGCCAGCACTCACGATCAGCCAGGAGCGCAAAGCCGGTTTCGAACAGGCGGTCGCCAGTCACAGTGCGGCTCGCCACCTGTGCGAGGGGGGCCACTTCTCCCGCCTTGAGGGGTATCGCCTGATCAAGGATCTGCACCAGCAGTTGGGTCAGCTGCCCGAGGCGCTGATCACTACCTCCTATATCCTGATGGAAGGGGTACTCGACTACCTGTTGGAACAAGAGATCGATATGAGCCAGCTTGCCATGGCCACCTTCGGCGACGATCGGCTGCTCGACTTCCTCCCCTTTGGCATCAACTCCCTGCCCCAACAGCACGATGCGCTGGCGAGCCAGGCGCTGGAGTTGGCGCTCAAGGCGGTCAATGGCGAATACCAGAGCGGGCTGCACTATGTAAGCCGCACCCTCAAGCGCCGCCGCTAACCCGCTCAGCAGCAGACCCGGTTTGCTGGCAATGGGTGGGCAAAAAGAACAGATGACAATAAGGCTGCCAGCATCGGCAGCCTTATTGCTTCTCCCCACAACCCTGCCCGCTCGCTCTGCTTTCTCTACCCGTCTGACCGACTAAACAGCCGGTCTCCAAACCCCTTTTGCCCCTCAACGCCACACCAACGTCAATACAAGCCCCTCCCCGCTCCCCTATCTGTGCTGCTGCTACTTGGCTTGTCTGTATCTATTAGCCCCCTTGCCAGTCGTTTTTTCGGTGCTTTTTTCTGCAATTAGCCACCACTGTCATCATTTATTTCCACTTATTGCCACAAGCCAGCACAAGATCCGTATGAAAGGGGTTGTTTCCGCTATTTTGATCCGCTAACGTGGCAACCATCTTTTACAAGTGACAGGTTTTAGGTACAGATGTTCCCGTTCCGATATTGCTAGCCTCCGGCCCTATCACCGGAGGCACCTTCTGATAACGCCAATCGGCCCCCTCTTGTTGACGTCACTGCTGACATCGCCTGTTTGCACTGACACCGCTACGTTCGGATGGATAACATGAATACCAAAACCCTGGGTTGTACCCTGTTGATTGCCGGCACCACCATAGGTGCCGGCATGCTGGCCCTGCCGCTGGCCTCCTCCTCCCTCGGCGGCCCCGCCACCCTGATGCTGATGGTCGGTCTGTGGGCCCTGATGGCCTTCACCGCCATGCTGCAAGTGGAAGCGAGCCTCAACACCGGCAAGTGGTACCTGCACCAGCTGGCGGATCATCTGCTCGGCCCCTGGGGCAAGCGCATCGCCTCCTTCTGTATCCTGATGCTGTTCTACTCGCTCGCCTCCGCCTACATCAGCGGCGGCAGCAGCCTGCTGGCACAGGCGCTGGCCGATGCGGGCATGACCCTCAGCCAGGAGCAGGCGGCATGGGCCTTTACCCTGCTGTTTGGCGGCATGGTCTGTGTCGGCACCCGCTCGGTGGATTACCTCAACCGGCTGATGTTCACTGTCAAACTGGTGATCATGGTGGTAGTGCTGGCGTTGCTGCTGCCGCGCGCCGAGGGGCAACATCTGCTCTCGATGCCGCTGGGTCAGGGCCTGTTGCTGGCGGGCCTGCCGGTGATCTTCACCTCGTTCGGCTTTCACGGCTCCATTCCGAGCGTGATGCTCTACCTCGGTGACTGCCCAAAACAGTTGCGCCGGGTATTTGTCTGGGGCTCTGCCCTGCCGCTGATCCTCTACGTGCTGTGGCAGGTGGCGATCCTCGGTCTGCTCGGCCAGCAAGCCCTGCTGCAAACCGGCGGCGCGCTGGACAGCCTGCTGGCCAACGTCGGCAAGCTGGTGAGCTGGCCTGCGTTTAATCAGGCGATGCACCTGTTTGCCGATCTGGCGCTCGCCACCTCCTTCCTCGGGGTAACGCTGGGGCTGTTCGACTTTATGGCCAAGGTAACCCGCCGCAAGGACAACTGGCAGGGCCGCACCCAGACTGGCCTTATCACCTTCGTGCCGCCATTGCTGTTTGCCCTCTACTTCCCGCAGGGCTTTATCATGGCGCTGGGCTACGCCGCCATTGCGCTGGCGATCCTCGCGGTACTGCTGCCGGTGGCGCTGGTGTGGCAGAGCCGCAAACAGGCCCCCGCCCACCACTACCGCGCCCCGGGTGGCGTAGTGGCACTGGGGCTGGCCGCCGCCATGGGCGTGCTGATTGTCGGCGTACAGGTCAGCGTCAGCCTTGGAATGCTGCCTGCGCTCTAACCCTTGCCGCGATTCAATGCTCCACTCCAAATAGCAAAAGCCCCGCCAATCAGATTGGCGGGGCTTTTTGTTGGAAAAGAAATCAAGTTGGATACAGGCATCCGCCATTAATTAAGACAGCGCTCCTTACCAAACAAACACCCAAACCTTCAGCTATATACCGCCCTTTTTACTACCCAACCCTGAATAATCAGTTCAAAAACCGTTCATGCCTCTTCGCTACACTGCCCGCTCGTTTATCGCTATCAGGAGTTAGAAAACAATGATGTTGCACCTCAAGAAGAGCACCCTTGCCCTCGTCCTGCTTGCCGCCAGCGGCGCACTCAGCGCAGCCGAAATCACCAACAACAATATTACCGAGGCGGAGATCAAGGCCGCGCAGGATGGTTGGGGCGCGGCGCTCATCAAGATCAGCGATGACTATCGCGCCGGTGGGATTGAGCGCGCCAAGGCGACTGCCGAGTCGGTGCTCGACAGCGCCTATGGCTACCAGCAGGGGCCGGTGCTGTTCAAACCCACCCTCGCCGGTGGCGAGCAGACCTTTCGCACCAACCGCGAGGGGGCGCTGGCCTACTTTGTCGGCAACAACAGCGCCTACCCCACCGACAAAGGGTTCGCCCTGAAAAACTGGCAGAGCTATCGCTATGACAATGCCGCCGTCTATATCAACGGCGACATGGCGCTGACCATGGGCAAGGTGCATCTGGTGGATCGCGACAACAAGGAGACTACAGTCGACAAGACCTGGGGTTTCAAGAAGGGGGATGATGGCAAGGTGCGTATCGTGCTACACCACTCCTCCCTCCCTTACGAGGGGTAATGGCGGGGCGCAGCCCACCATCAACACGGTCAAAATACAGCCCTGCCACCTCGGCAGGGCTGTTTGTTTTGCGCCTGCGCTTGGCAGATGGCGAGTGAGTGGATGACGGTCGTGCTAAGGCAGTTTGCTGCTACCCTCAAGGCAAGCCATTGAGATACCGAGCAATATCGCGTCTCTCAACTCCAGCCCCTCGTTATCATCACACAAGGAGCCAGATACCATGACCATACTGCCTGTTTACGCGGCCCTGCTCGCCCTGCTGTTTGTGTTGCTGAGCATTCGAACCATTCGCACCCGACATAGCCGCAAGGTGGCGCTGGGGCATGGGGATGACCCCGCCATGTTGCGCGCCATGCGGGTACACGCCAACTTTGCCGAGTATGTCCCCCTCGCCCTGCTGCTCATCTATTTCGTCGAAACCGGCAACCAGACCCCCTGGCTTATCCATCTGCTGGGGAGCGCCTTGCTGCTTGGCCGCCTCTGCCATGCATTTGGCATGAGCCGCACGCCGGAGAACTTCCGTTATCGGGTTGTGGGAATGGGGCTGACCTTCACGGTGATCCTGGTGAGCGCGGCCCATATCCTGATCACGGCGCTGCTCCCCTGACCCGGCCGTCACGAATAGCTGGCGAAGCGGTCTGGCAGCCATCCCTATCGGCTATTCTTCACTGCACAGATAGTCGCAACAGTGCTGCTTAAACAAGCCCGATTCAGGAGTGCGATATGAAGTGGATTGGCTGGTTACTGCTTGTCGGGCTGACTCACGTTGCCCACGCAACCCCGCTAAAGCTGGCGGCAGCGGTCGAGCACACTGCGATATTGCGCCCTTTTATTCATGACTGGTTTGGCCGGGCCGGCATCGACTTTCAGTTGATCCCCTGCACCTATGCCCGCTGCGAAAAGTTGATTGAAGCAGACCATGCCGTCGATGGCGATATAGCCCGGCTCAAGGGCTTTGATCAGACCTATCCCCACTTGCTTCAGATCGGTGCCCCCATCTCGGAGGCAGCGATTTATGGTCAGCCAAGGGATAACCCGAGCTGGCCCCCCGCCAGGGGTACCGTGATTGGCTGCCTGCGTGGCATCCAGTGGTGCGAACGCTTCCTCGGCAACTATCAGGTCATCTGGTTGAACGATGAGAAGCAGGGGCTTGCCCAACTGCACAGAGGAAAAGTGGACTGGGTCATCAGATGCGCGCCGCCTCTCAACCTGCACTGGCGTCCCCTTGGCAGAAGATCACCAAAGAGCAGGTCTTTCTCTACCTCGATAAAAAGCACCGCGCGGAAATTGCGGCCCTGCTCAAGGTACAGCTGGCTTTTATCAATAACGGCCGCTGGCTGGCGATGCAAAAGCAGTATTTTTCGGCCATCTAGTGCGGTTCTCGCAGTACCACACAGTGCCGATTACATGGCTTAAAAAACAAAAAGCCCTGCCAGATTGTCAGGGCTTTTTCAGTCAACCGCATAGCTGGGGAGTCAAGCTCCCGAGGCGCTTACTGGTTGTGGGTAGAGCGACGTGGACGACGGGCCTGAGCCGGTTTGCCAGCGCCATCAGCCGGACGCTGACCACCTTGCGGCTTGGGCTTGCCACCGTTACCGGTACGGGCACCACCCGCATTGCCATTGGCGGCGGAACGACCGGCCCCTTGACGCTGGCCTTGACCTTGCGGACGCGGCGCACGGCGCTGCTCGCTCGGATCACGGGGCTCTTTGCGCAGCGGCGCGCCGATACCACGGCTGATGTTATCGAGTGTCTCGCGGGAGGCTTCAAAACCGGCCACCTGCTCGCACGGAATGTTCTGCTTGGTCAGACGCTCGATCGCCTTGATAAGCTTGCCTTCATCGGCCGCGACCAGGGAGATGGCGTGACCGGCAGCGCCAGCACGGCCGGTACGACCGATACGGTGAACGTAATCTTCCGCCACGTTGGGCAACTCGAAGTTGACCACTTGCGGCAACTTGTCGATGTCCAGACCACGGGCGGCGATGTCGGTCGCCACCAGCACCTTGACGCTACCATCCTTGAAACCGGCCAGCGCGCGAGTACGGGCACCCTGGCTCTTGTTGCCGTGGATGGCGGCAGCACTGACGCCGTTCTTGTCGAGGGTCTCGGCAACGCGGTTAGCCATGTGCTTGGTACGGGTGAACACCAGTACCTGCTGCCAGTTGTTGCTGGTGACCAGATGACTCAGCAGCGCGATCTTGTTGGCCTTGTCGCACGGGTGCACCAGCTGCTCGATACGCTCGGCAGTGCTGTTGCGCGGGGCGACTTCGATCACCGCCGGGTTATCCAGCAGACCAGTGGCCAGTTCGCGGATCTCGTCGGCGAAAGTCGCGGAGAAGAGCAGGTTCTGACGCTTCTTCGGCATCAGAGCCAGGATACGGCGGATGTCGCGGATAAAGCCCATGTCGAGCATGCGGTCCGCTTCGTCCAGTACCAGGATCTCCACCTCGTCGAACTTGACGGCGTTCTGGTTGTAAAGATCCATCAGGCGGCCGGGACAGGCCACCAGCACGTCCAGACCACGGCGAGTCGCCATCATCTGCGGATTGATGCTGACGCCGCCGAAGACGACGTGGCTGCGCATTGGTAGGTGTTTGCCGTAGTTACGCACGCTCTCGCCCACCTGGGCGGCCAGCTCGCGAGTCGGGGTCAGCACCAGCGCACGAATGCGGTTCGGAGAAACCTTGCGCTTGCTCTCCATCAGACGTTGCAGCATCGGCAGGGTAAAGCCTGCGGTCTTGCCGGTCCCTGTTTGGGCCGCCGCCATCAGATCGCGGCCAGCCAGAACGGCGGGGATCGCTTGTTGCTGAATGGGAGACGGGGTGTCGTAGCCTTGTTCGGCAACGGCACGCAACAAGGGTTCGGCCAAACCGAGGGAAGTAAAACTCATAATTACCTGCTAGAGATAGGGGCGCCGGGGATTTGTGGTGGGGCTCCTCTGCTGAGCCGATGCCATCTCACAAGATCTGGGCCTATTGAGAAAACAACGATTTCCCCGGGGAGCAGAGCAAAGGGGAAAGAATAGAGGCGCAGTCTAACGGAGTTGTCCGGGATAAACGAGAAAAATGTGATGCTCCTCCCAGCACGAACAGAAAATCCCCCTCCTGCCCCCCGAATAATCCCGTTGATTGATGTAGCACGCACCACACTATTAACTGGCAACACAATATCAGCCCTCGCAGGCATGGCTCGCGAGGCAAACGCACGGGATAGAAGAACACAATAACGAGGTTTAGCTATGACCACGCCATATCGTCCCCGCGGCAGCTGGCAGGCAAGGATTGGCCTGCTGCTTCTGCTGCTAAGCCCTGTGCTGCAGGCCAGTCAGACCCTGACCGTGGCCTGGAGTCACTGGCCCCCCTTCAGCCAAATCAATAACCGGGGTGAGCTGGATGGGCTGGATGTCAGCCTGACCCGCCAGATCCTCACCCAAGCGGGCTTTGCCCCCAAGTTTCGCGAGCTTCCCTGGGCGCGGGCGCTCCATCTGGTAGAACACGATCAGCTGGATGTCGCGATGGCCGCCCTCCCCCTGCCGGAGCGCCAGAGCTATGCCCGCTTCTCGACCCCCTACCGCCAGAGCGCCTATGTGCTGCTGAGCAATGACCCTATCCCCGGCCATCAGGATCGCTGGGCACAGCTCGATGATCTGCCCGCGTTGTGCAACGAGAAAGGGCTCAAGATAGGCAAGTTGCGCGGTACTCGCCCCATGCATCAGATGGATAGCTGCCCAGCGCTTAAAATGGCGACCGAATACAACGCCGATGAGCGGATGATCGATCTGCTGCTGGCCCGCCGCCTCGATGGCATCATCATGGAGTGGCAATATGCCCGCTACCGGCTGGCCCAACTGGGGGCCGAAGGGTTTATCAGCTGCCAGTTATTGCTGCACCACCAGCCGGTCAGCCTGATGTTTGCCAAAAACAGCGTGAACGACGCGCAGCTCCTCAAGATCAACGAGGTGATCCACGCCATGCCCAAAACCTATGGCAAGTTCTCGCCCCCCAGCTGTCGCCTCAATGCCGATCCTGGCGCTGCGGATCTGCTGACCCGCACCCTCCGCAAGCATTGACGGGATAAGCCGTCACCTGAAATAGCAAAGGCGACCCGAAGGTCGCCTTTTTGGTATTGTCGAACTTGTTCCCCAAACAGGGAGCGATCAGTCGATGAGCAGCAACAGCGATCAGCGCAGCAGCGGGGTATGAGTCAACACCCCCTGATTCTGGGCACGATGACGCAGCAGGTGATCCATCAACACCAGCGCCAGCATGGCTTCGGCGATGGGCACGGCGCGGATGCCGACACAAGGATCGTGACGACCCTTGGTGATCATCTCGATAGCCTCGCCTTCAGTATTGATGGTCTTGCCCGGCACAGTGATGCTGGACGTCGGTTTGAGCGCCATGCTCACCACGATATCCTGCCCAGATGAGATGCCGCCCAGAATGCCACCCGCATGGTTGCTGGCAAAGCCTGCCGGGGTCATCTCGTCACGATGCTCGGAGCCTTTTTGCTCCACCACCGCAAAGCCATCGCCGATCTCCACCCCTTTCACCGCATTGATGCCCATCATGGCGTGGGCAATGTCGGCGTCGAGGCGATCAAACACCGGCTCACCCAGGCCCACCGGCACATTGCGCGCAATGACCTGCACCTTGGCACCGATACTGTTGCCCTCTTTTTTCAAGTCACGCATGTATTGATCCAGTTCTTCCAGCTTGCCCGCATCGGGGAAGAAGAAGGGATTCTGCTCGATCTGCGCCGCGTCAAACGCCTCAGCCTTGATGGGGCCGAGCTGGGAGAGAAAACCGGTGATCTCGATGTCATGCACCTGTTTCAGGTACTTCTTGGCGATCGCACCCGCCGCTACCCGCATCGCGGTTTCGCGGGCGGAGGAGCGACCACCGCCGCGATAGTCCCGCTGACCATACTTTTGGTGGTAGGTGTAGTCAGCGTGACCCGGCCGGAACAGATCCTTGATATCGGAGTAATCCTTAGAGCGCTGATCGGTGTTCTCGATGAGCAGCCCGATGGAGGTACCGGTGGTCTTGCCCTCGAACACTCCGGAGAGGATCTTCACCTCGTCCGGCTCACGGCGCGGCGTGGTGTAGCGGGAAGTGCCCGGCTTGCGCCGATCCAGATCCCCCTGCAGATCCGCTTCGCTTATCTCCAGCCCCGGCGGGCAACCATCGACCACGGCGCCCAGCGCCAGGCCGTGACTCTCGCCAAAGGTGGTGACCCGAAAGAGTTGACCAAAACTGTTCCCTGCCATGCGCGCTCCTGCTTAGTTCTTGTAGATGGCGAAATGATCCTGATACTGCACCAGCTCGTCACGGGTCATTACAAAGACGCCGTGACCGCCGTTTTCGAATTCAACCCAGGTAAAGGGGATCTCTGGGAACTGGGCTTCCAGATGGATCATGCTGTTGCCCACTTCGACCACCAGCACGCCGTTATCCTTGAGGAAATCTGCCGCATGGGCCAGCAGACGCTTGGTCAGCTTGAGACCATCGGAGCCGGACGCCAGCGCCAGCTCGGGCTCGTGACGGAACTCGTCCGGCAGATCCGACATATCTTCGGAGTCCACATAGGGCGGATTGGAGACGATGAGATCGTACTTGTCGCCCGCTGGCAGATCGCGGAACAGATCGGAGCGGATCGGAATGACCTGCTGCTCCAGCCCGTGATCGTTGATGTTGCGCTCAGCCACGTTCAGCGCATCGACGCTGATATCGATGGCATCCACTTCCGCTTCCGGGAACTCGTGAGCCATGATGATGGCGATACAGCCGGAGCCAGTGCACAGGTCCATGATCCGGGTCGGTTCATGTTTGAGGAAGGGCGCGAAACGGTTGGCCACCATCTCGGCAATGGGGGAACGGGGAATGAGCACCCGCTCGTCCACGTAGAACTCCCAACCGGCATACCAGGCCTTGTTGGTCAGATAGGCGGCCGGAACCCGCTCCTGTACGCGGCGGATAATCAGCTCTGCGATGCGGTGACGCTCGCTGCTGGTGAGACGGGAGTGGCGCATGGCCGGGTCTACATCCGGTGGCAGATGTAACGCGGGCAGTACCAGCTGCACAGCTTCATCCCAGGCGTTGTCGGTTCCATGACCGTAAAAAATCCCGGCGTCGTTGAAACGACTCATGGCCCAACGCAACATGTCCTGGATGGTGTGCATCTCGGCAACCACCTCATCGATAAATATCTTGTCCAAATCCACCTCCAAGTCGAGTAATATCCGGCCCGAGCCCCGTTTACGTTGCGGGCAAGACGCATACCTAATACATGAGCATCTGATGAAAAAAACGCCCTCACCGACAGACGAGGAAACCCTGCTGTTCCGCGATGCGATAAAAGGTACCCGGAAAATCAAGCAAGATACCATAAGGGCCGAGTTACGCCCGGTCAAGCAGAAACGCGAATTGCGCGAAACCCGCGAAAAGCATGGGGTTGACCACTATTTCAGCGATGAGTATCAGCCCCATCTCGACGACGATGGGCCGACCCGTTACGTGCGGGAAGATGTGTCAAAATTTGAGCTGAAAAAGCTCAAGCGGGGCATTTATCCGCCGGAGATCTACCTGGATCTGCACGGTATGAACCAGCAGCAGGCAAAACAGGAACTGGCCGCTCTGCTCACCCTCTGCCAGAAAGAGAACATTCACGTCGCGTCGGTGATGCACGGCATCGGTAAACATATTCTCAAGCAGCGCATTCCCAGCTGGCTGGCCCAGCACCCCAATGTGCGCGCCTTCCATCAGGCCCCCCGCGAATGGGGCGGCGACAGCGCCATTCTGGTGTTGCTGGATATCGAAGAGTAGTTAGCCAAACGACCACACTATACTGAATATCAATGTGTTATTCGCCGTGGAGGTCGCATGTTTACACAGGGTTCCCATGCCGACATAAAGTCATCCCTCGACGCCATCGGCGCTGCCGTGGCGGTGTTCAGCCTCGACAAGGATGATCACTTTGTGCTGGTCTCTGCCAACGATACCTTTGCCAAGGCGTTCGAGCTGGATGTCCTTGGCAGCATTGGCAAGCAGCTGAGCGAGATGTTTCCCCGCTACATCACCAATACCATCGAGCCGCCAATGCACGAATGTGTGCGCATGCAGACCGGGCTCGAGAGCGAGCTGCCCATCGACAGCCTGTCGCGCACCAGTTGGTGGCGCTTTATTCTCTCCCCCATCATCCCCGAGCAGGCACGGATCACCCGGATCATCGTCACCGCCATCGACATCACCGCCAGGATGCAGCTGGAAGAGGCGCTCACCACCAGTCGCCGCCGCTTCGAGGCAGTGGTCAACTCCGCCTATGACGGCATCATCAGTGTCAGCAGCGAGTCACGCATCGAGCTTATCAATACCGCTGCCTGCGAGATGTTCGGCATCGACGAGAGCTATCTCGGCAAGCGGCTGGAAACCCTGCTGCCACAGCGTTTTCGCGCCAATCACGAGACCTATTTCAAAGCCTTCAGCAGCTCCCCCATCAATTCGCGCCCGATGCATGCCCGCGCCTCGGTGATGGGGCTGCGCCGGGACGGCAGCGAATTTCCGCTGGAGGTGACCATTGCCAAGATCAATCTGGGCCCGACCACCGAGATGACCGCCATCTTGCGGGATATCTCTGAGCGAGCCCGACTGGTGGAGGAGTTGAAGGTCGCCGCCACCACGGATCCCCTGACCGGCATTGCCAACCGGCGCCGCTTCAACGAGCTGGTCAACGCCGAGATGCAACGCTGCCAGCGTTTTGGCCATACCATGAGCCTGCTGCTGATCGATATCGACCACTTCAAGGAAGTCAACGATACCTTTGGCCACCAGCAGGGGGATCAGGCGATCCTGAGTCTGGTGAAACGGATCAGCAAACAGTTGCGGGAGGTGGACATGCTGGGGCGCTGGGGTGGCGAGGAGTTTATCGTGCTGCTGCCGGAAACCTCCCTCGAACTCGCCTGGGCCAGTGCCGAGCGGATCAGGCTCGCCATCGAATCCCAGCACCATGCACTGGAGGGGGCTCTTGAGATCTCCCTCACCATCAGTATCGGGATCAGCGCCAGCAAGGGCAGCCATGACACTGTAGAGAAGATGGTTAGACGGGCCGACACCGCCCTCTATCTGGCCAAAAAGCAGGGGCGCAACTGCTGCCGCAAAGAGGAGCCGGAGCCGACCTGATGGCCCTCCCTGCCCTCTGGTGACACTGCTAACCTGTGCCTGCAGAGATAACCAACCGCAACGAATACAAAAGACAGCGCTACTCTCTTCGGTAGCGCTTTTTTCGTCCTGCTTTTGGTGCACTTTTCAATCACAACCATCAAGGGGACGGCTAAAGCGCAGTGGGCCACCATCAGCCTGAGAGAGCCTCACCGACAGCATGCCACTGTTGGGCAATTGCCACTCGAAGATGTCATCAAATCCGGCAATCATTACGGCGCGGATCACCTTGGCGACCACTCCATGCGCCACCAGCAGTATCCGCTCCCCTTGCATGGTCGAAGCAAGTTCCGTGAGTCCCTGCGAGACCCGGGCAATCACCTCATCAATGGTCTCACCACCGGGAGGAGCGTCAGCCCAGCGCCGGGTGATATTGCGCGCCCACAGTTCGGGATAGCGTGTTCTCGCCTCTACCTGTGTCAGCCCTTCAAACAGGCCGACATCCCGCTCACGAAAGGCTGGTACAAGCTCCACAGGCAATCCCAGCTGACGAGACAAGATGGCAGCGCTCTCCCTTGTTCGCAGCAGGGGAGATGCCAGCAGCCGCTCGAACGGCGGCGCTGTCACAGCTACCTTCTCAGCCAGACAAGATATCTGGAGCACGCCATCGTTATTGAGCCCGATATCCAGCGCGCCCTGATAACGCCCTTCCGCATTGGCCTGCGTCTCGCCATGGCGGATAACTACCAGCTCCATGCCGACATCCTTTGCTGGGGCTACCTGGTTTTACTTCCCTTTGCGATAACGGGGATGCTCGTCCTGGATCGGCAACCAGGGCAGTTGGCTGTCGGTATGGATGTGGTAGGTTGGCGCAACGGCCTCTGGATTATCGAGAGAGGCGATAGCCAACGTGAGGTACTCAGGGTACTGGGTGCTGTGATACGTGAGGGTGGAGCCACACTCGGCGCAAAATCCCCGTCGGATAAAATCTGAAGACGCATACTCGGTCGGTTTGCCGCATAACCACTGCACCTGTTCGGCGTGAAAGTCCATCCAGGCCCCGACCGGTGCACCCGTGGTGCGCTGGCAATCCCGACAGTGACAAAAATCGGCCGAAAAAGGTGCAGTCAGCACCTCATAACGGATCGCTCCGCAATGACAACCCCCCTTCATCTTGCCCCCTCGTTGCAATTTTGTACAAGCCAAAGAGATTACCAATATAAACCGGCCGTTTACATCTATTTTCTCAAGGGAATAAGCGACAATGTACCGAGATAAAGCTGAGTGATATAGCAATACCTCACCATTTCAGGTGATAAATGACAGTTTACCAATAGAGAAGATACTCCTCATATTCGCAATGAGAGGTTTCATTTTATGGTGGAAAATGAATTAGCAAGTAGCGCGCTACGATCATCAGAAGACGCTAGTTTATGGGGTCTAACGAACCTGAATATAAATTTCATTCTCAACGTTGATTCAACACTATTTTATTTCAATTTTCAGATAAAAACTCACCTTATCAGTTAGAACATAAGCACCATTGAAAATACAAGATAATATTCAGTGATGCACTGTTGATAATTAACGAGGAGAAGGAGTTATCCCCCTCTCCTCTTTGGGAGTTAAATTACGCCATCTTATTTGTCAGGAACTACAACCCAGGGGCCACCTTTGGCGGGATCATCCCCCTGCGTCCACCATTTGGCCTGATAGACGGCGCCCTTGTAGCTCACCTTGTTGCCAGCGGTATAGACCTTGCTGGCCTCCCAGGCAGGCTGACCATCAACCGGCGGGTCAACCGGATCGACTGGGGCGGGATCGAGCTTGGCGACGATCCGCACTTTCGGCCAGTTGGCGTGGGAGCCGTAGAAGTTGGTCACACACTTCTCGTAATCACCCGGAACCAGCGCGGAATAAGCGGTCTGGAAGCCTACCAGCTCGCACTCGAAGGAGTAACCGCCCGGGCGATCCGGGTAGTATTTCCAGTTGCCATCCCAGTTGGTGTAGAGCACGTCGGTGGCGCCGTTGAGATTGAGGCTGCCATAGGGGGTCTGCTGCCAGCAGGTGTTCTTCTCATCCGCCTTGATCGGGATCTGGTAGTGGTTGGCCAGCCCTTCCCAGTAGCGAATTCGATTGACCGGCTGCCCCTTGTCCTTGTTCTGTTCACCACACTCGATACCCCCGTTGATGACGTTGATGGTGGTACCAAAGCCATAGCCGATACCGGCATCCACTTCCCGTTTGGAAGGTACCCAAGTGCGATCAATTACGTGCAGCATGGCGGGCTTCGGGGCCTGCGGGGTCAGGAAGAACCAGATGGCCGAGGCAAGGTTGAGCCAGGAGTCCGCCACCAGCCCCGGGTTGTTGAGCAGCACTGAGGCATCGCCATCGAACATCGCCTCGGAGAAGGCGCCGTAGTTGAAGTGGTAGGAGAGCTGCTTGGCACCGCGGCCAAAGTAACCTTGTCCGGTACTGCAGGACCACTTCTTGTTCTGCCAGTCGTTCTGGCCACAGCCGGTGGTATAACCGGTCTGTCCCTCTGACCAGCCCATCTCCCGCACATGCACCAGCGCTTGCTGCCACTCCTCCAACCCCAGCGGGTTATCGGAGACGTTCTCCTTGGCAATATGGCCCCCCGTCTCCTGAGAGAAGTGGGCAAAGGCGGTCACGATGGATTTTTTACAGATCGCATCGGAATCGCGCCCGTCAGTATATTCGCCACAAAATGCCGGGAATTTACCGATTGCACGCAAGAACCGGACATAGGTGTATTCCGGCGCTGCCATTTGGGTTAAATAATTCCATTCCGACTGGGGAAATACCCGTTCAACCCGTTTTACGTTGTCAGGGTTGCTTGCCTGCCCCGGTTCAATCGCATCGACAATTTTATTGGAGCGGGTCGCCAACGCCTTGGCCCAAATTGCATACATGGGATTGGCCGTCTTGGCCTTTTCCACGGCAGCCAGATCCGGTGCCGCAATCACATATCCTCCCGCATTTTGCGAATCGGGTTGAATATTCATGGTTGCGCTCATTGCACTATAACTTGGCAATGCACAGACAGCCGCAATCAACCAGGCACAACGCTTGGGTTTGAACATGTTTATCGTCCTTGTTTCAATTAATGCGCTCCAAGAGTAGGTGTTTTAATGACTAATTTCACGATGAGAATTAAGGAATAAACGGAATTTGTGAGCCATTTCACCTTGTGATACTCAGTGCAACTGAAACAAAGAAAAAGAACCCAAACGAACACACCAAAGCGTGATCTGTCGCCCATTTTTGGGTCGATTGAGACGGCCAGGTGATCTGCTATCTATTCATTATTCGTGATGGAAAAAATGGCTGACAGGCTCAACCTGTCAGCCATCATCAATGTTCAAGAAAAATGCTCAAAATAGCCGGATGTCAGGCACGCACGGCGCGGATCAGGATATTGCGCGGGGTCATGGGTTTGGCACAAAACTCCCCCACTTCGACCCGATAGCCCTGCTCTTGCAAAAAGAGCGCGCGATCCAGCGCCAGCCAGATCTCGAGGGGACGGCGAAACAGGTGGCGCACCAGCTCCATGCGGGCGACATCACCAAAGCGGCGCTCCCCGTGTTCCAACCAGGCGGAGTAGTCGAGCCCGGCGGGCAGCACTATCCCTTTGCGCTCGGAAGCCCAAACGCAGAATGCCTCAAACGTGCCGGTCAGCAGGCTCTTTTGCATATTGGGCACCGGCAGATACTCATCCACCCCGCGCACTTGACGCTGCAGACAGTCAAACCCGAGCCGCCACACCACTTCCTGCTCGCGCAGGCGGGCGATCCGCGCACCGCCGGTCACCGTCTCCTGTAGCGGCAACTTCAGATCCGCTTTGCTCAACACCAGCTCGCTGGCATTGGCCGCGGCCGACAGCGGGCGATAGTGGCTGGTGCGGATCAGGTGATAACAGCAGGGAGAGATAGTCACTCCGCTGGCACTGCGCTCGGCTACCCGTTCCAGCAGATGGGTGTGAAGCTCACCGCAGGCATGGAGTGCCATGGCATGGTGTTCGGGGGCGATCAGCGCCGCCGATTCGGGGGCAAAGGCATCGGCGCAGGTAAAGGTCATATTGGCACCATCCCGCTCGGCCAGCAGCCGACCTTCGTCACAAAGCTGCTCTTGCAACTCCAGACTGAGGATCGGAGCCTGTCGATGAAGTGACACCAGCCGACCAAGATGCCCCTTGCCGGCACACCACTCCAGATAGGGGCCCTGATGGGCCGGCAAACAGGCGGTGAACGACTCGATCTGGGCCTGCTTGCGCCCCGGCATATGCAGCGCCATCTCCTTGCTGCAAGTGATGGGCTCAGGGGTAAACGGAGCAAGCTGGCTGAGTTGCTGCAGCTCGGCTCCCTCGGCAATCCAGGGGGCAAGCAGACTGCTGAGGGCATCCATATCCGCATCGAGCTCCGCCAACTGGGTCAGCGTCAGCCCATTGAGCAACGCCGCCAGTTCGGGCGCCTCATCGGCAAAGGCCATGGTCAAATGATGATATGGCTGATATTGCCACCAGCATCGGTAGCGGGTGAGCAGTCGATCCAGTTGTTGAAAACGTTGAGCCAGCACGAATGCCCCTGCCTTGCAGTCAAAAAGGAGGCTCATTCTAGCGATCCCGCTTCAAATTGCACTCTCAATACCTGACGATCAGCGCCGCGCAACACCACCACCCACCCTGTAACCCAGGGCAGACCTGACAAAGTGCGGGGTTTTATGCTATAATCCGCCCCCTCTTTCACGCGCCCCGCCCAACGCGGGTCGCTTTACACTAGCTATGGGACCAACAACATGACCATCAACGCCATTCTGCAAGCGCGCGCGGGCGCCAAGTGTGAACTGTGCAGCGCCGAGCAGGCGCTGACCGCCTTCGTGGTGCCTCACTCCCCCGCCAGCGACGATGATCACAGCGTTGCTATCTGTGACACCTGCCGTGGTCAGCTGGAACAACCGGATACCCTGGTGGTGAACCACTGGCGTTGCCTGAGTGACAGCATGTGGAGCCAGGTGCCTGCGGTGCAGGTGATGGCATGGCGCCAGCTGAAAGCACTCTCCGGCAAGGGTGAGGTGTGGGCTCAGGATCTGCTGGATATGATGTACATGGAAGACGAAGCCAAGGCCTGGGCTGAAGCTGGTATTGCTGACGAAGATGACGACAGCGTACCGACCGTTGACTCCAACGGCGCCGTGCTGCAAGAGGGCGACTCCGTCACCCTGATCAAGGATCTGGACGTGAAAGGCGCCGGTTTCACCGCCAAGCGCGGCACCCTGGTCAAGGGCATCCGTCTGACCAACAACCCGCTCCATATCGAAGGCAAGGTCAACGGCGTGCAGATCGTGCTGGTTGCGGCCTACCTGAAAAAGGCCTAAGCCAAGGGCGATTGCTCTGCTGTCTGCTGCCAGAGCACAAGCACAACGAAAAAGGATGGCGTGGCGCCATCCTTTTTTATGCCCGCTTGCCGCAAACGGCCAACTTGAGCCCATAACAGACGAGCCAAAGCTAAAAGGCGCATCCGGATGGACGCGCCTTGTTTACATGGCCGATGCCGTTAACCGGCAGCGGAAACGGTCACTCAGGAGGAGAGCTTGCCGTCCAGCTCTGCAATTTTCGCAGACCAGTAGGCAGGGCCGGTTTCGTGGATATTGTTGCCTTCGGAGTCGACCGCAACGGTCACCGGCATATCTTCCACTTCAAACTCGTAGATCGCTTCCATGCCGAGATCGGCAAAAGCTACCACGCGGGCCTTCTTGATAGCCTTGGCCACCAGATAGGCGGCGCCGCCGACGGCCATCAGATAGACGGCCTTGTGCTGCTTGATGCTCTCGACGGTTTTCGAACCACGCTCGGACTTGCCGATCATGCCGATAAGGCCAGTTTCACCCAGCATCATGTCGGTGAACTTGTCCATACGGGTGGAGGTGGTGGGGCCCGCCGGGCCAACCACTTCGTCACGCACCGCATCGACCGGGCCAACGTAATAGATAAAGCGGTTGGTGAAATCGACCCCTTCCGGCAGCCCTTCACCATTTTTCAACATGTCGGCGATGCGCTTGTGGGCGGCGTCGCGACCGGTGAGGATCTTGCCGGAGAGCAGTACGGTATCACCGCTCTTCCAGCTGGCCAGCTCGGCCTTGGTGATGCCATCAACGTTGACGCGGCGCACGTTGCCACCCGCTTCACGGGTGATCTCCGGCCAGTCGCTCAGTTTCGGCGGCGTCAGCTCGGCGGGGCCTGAACCATCCAGCTCGAAGTGAACGTGACGGGTGGCGGCGCAGTTGGGGATCATCACCACCGGCTTGGAGGCGGCGTGAGTCGGCGCAGATTTAACCTTCACATCCAACACGGTAGTGAGGCCGCCCAACCCCTGGGCACCGATCCCCAGCTTGTTGACCTTGTCGTAGAGCTCGACCCGCAGCTTCTCTTCGGTGGTTTGCGGGCCACGGGCGATCAGCTCCTGAATGTCGATGTGCTCCATCAGGGCCTCTTTGGCCAGTACCGCGGCTTTCTCGGCGGTACCGCCGATGCCGATGCCCAGCATGCCGGGCGGGCACCAGCCTGCGCCCATGGTCGGCACGGTTTTCAGCACCCACTCGACGATATCGTCAGAGGGGTTGAGCATCACCATCTTGGATTTGTTCTCGGAGCCGCCGCCTTTGGCCGCGATGCTCACTTCCACCTTGTTGCCGGGGATCATGTCGATATGGACCACGGCAGGGGCGTTGTCTTTGGTATTCTTGCGACTGCCAGCCGGATCGGCCAGCACGGAGGCGCGCAGCGGGTTGTCAGGATTGGTGTAGGCACGACGGGTCCCTTCGTCCACCATCTCCTGCACCGTCATGTCGCTGTCCCACTGGACTTGCATGCCAATTTTGACGAAACAGGTCACGATGCCTGTGTCCTGGCAGAGCGGACGATGACCTTCGGCGGACATGCGGGAGTTGATCAGGATCTGGGCCAGCGCATCTTTGGCGGCCGGGTTGGCCTCACGGTCATACGCCGCTTTGGCAGCCTGAACAAAATCCAACGGGTGGTAATAGGAGATGTACTGGAGGGCATCTGCGATAGAATCGATGAAATCCTGTTTTTTTATAATGCTCATATCATCCTCACTGGTCCTTGTCTCTGCCACGGAGCAGGGCAAGGGCTTCCATATGATGGGCCGTGCTGACGTGCTGGCTAAAAACTATCAACCAGCAAAAAACGAACGACACGGCAGTTTTTTCTTAAGTCACCGACACCTATGATACGCTTGCCCACCAGCACCGACTAGGGTTCGGGAACCAAACTGTTGCCTGTGTAACATAAAATGACGCCAACACTTCATATCCATCATCTAGACCACAGTGCTGAACTCCATCAGCTTTTTGCCCGCCTGCAACATCAGCCGTGGGCCATGTTGCTGGAATCGGCGGGGCCACTCGGCGCTGATAACGGCTTTGATATCATCACTGCCGATCCGCTGGCGACCCTCGAAACCCGCGGCGAGGTGACCACTCTGCATGTCGGGGTGAATATCAGCGAACACCACGAAGATCCCCTCGCTCTGCTGGCCCATACCCAGCAACAGCTGCTGGGGGAGCTGGAACTGTGCGCCACTCACCTGCCCTTTATTGGTGGCGCCCTCGGCCTGTTTGGCTATGATCTCGGCCGCCGCTTCGAGCGACTGCCAGTGCAGGCCGCCGCCGATATCGCGGTGCCGGACATGGCGGTGGGCATCTACGACTGGGCGCTGCTGCGCAATGTGGCGACCGGCGACTGGCAACTGGTGCACTGGGGGAATGAAGCAGGCCTTGCCAAGCGGCTGGCCTGGCTTGAACAGCAGCAGGCCAAACCGGCCCCCACTTTTGCCTTGCAGGGGTCGTGGCAGAGCAATATGAGCCGTGCCGAGTATGGCGAGAAGTTTGCCCGCATTCAGGAATACCTCGCTGCGGGGGATTGCTACCAGATCAACCTGACCCAGCGTTTCAGCGCCCCCTATCAGGGGGATGAGTGGCAGGCCTATTGCCTGCTGGCAACCGCCAACAAGGCCCCCTTCTCTGCCTTTATCCGCCTGCCGGAGAGCGCGCTGCTGAGCCTCTCTCCCGAGCGGTTCCTGCTGCTTGATGGCCGTCATATCGAAACCAAACCCATCAAAGGCACTCGCCCTCGCCACCCCGATCCGGCCATCGATCGACAAGTCGCGCGGGAGCTGGCGCAGGCGGACAAGGACAGATCAGAGAATCTGATGATCGTTGATCTGCTGCGCAACGACATCGGTCGGGTCAGCCGGCCGGGCTCGGTCAGCGTGCCTCATCTCTTTGCGGTGGAGTCGTTTCCGGCGGTACATCATCTGGTCTCCACCATCCACGGTGAGCTGGATGCACGCTGGAAAGGAGTCGATCTGCTGCGGGCCTGTTTCCCGGGTGGTTCCATCACCGGCGCCCCCAAGATCCGCGCCATGGAGATCATCGAAGAGCTGGAGCCCCAGCGCCGCAACGCCTATTGCGGCAGCATCGGCTATCTCAGCCAGCATGGCCGGATGGATACCAGCATCTGCATTCGTACCCTGATCGCCGAAGCGGGTCGCCTGCACTGCTGGGCCGGTGGCGGCATCATCGCCGACTCCGATGCCGACAGCGAATATCAGGAGACCTATGACAAGGTTGCCCGCATCCTGCCGCCGCTGTCGGCGCTGTAACCCTCCCCACCGTCAAGGCAACACACAGGAGAGCTCCCCGCCATGGATCGCCACGAACTGCTGACCCGCTTCCAGCTGCAGCGACCCGCCCCGGCCCATCGCCTCGCCATTGGCGGGCTCAGTCCGGCGGCGGTGTTGATCCCGGTGGTGATGCGCGACGAGGGGCTCAGCGTGTTATTGACCCGGCGCAGCCCACGGCTGCGTCATCATGGGGGGCAGATCAGCTTTCCCGGCGGGCGACAGGATCCCGGCGACGAAAACCTCATTGCCACGGCGCTGCGGGAGACCGAAGAGGAGCTCGGCATTCCGGCCCGATTGATTGAAGTGATCGGCACCCTCAACCCGCTCAATACGGTGTCACGATTCGAGGTACTGCCGGTGCTGGGGCTGCTCGATGGCAACTATCCCCTCATTCTGAGTCCGGATGAGGTGGATCACGCCTTTGAAGTGCCGCTGACCCATCTGCTGGATCGGCGCAACCACATCTCCCTGACCCTTTCCAGAGGGGGGAAAGCACACACCATCTACTGGATCCCCTGGCAACAACACTTTATCTGGGGGGCTACCGCCAGCATGATCAACCAGCTTGCCCAGCATCTCGCAAAATAACAATTTACCTACATTTGGCTGGGCGAGATTTAATCATTAACACTAAAATAACGTGCCAATTGATAAACAATAATTGAATTTTTCTTGTTTTGATCACATTTCCATAAGAAAGTGCGGTTTTTCGTGCCGTAAAGATGAATTTGATCAACATTTTTGATTAGAAAAACCGTATCCTTGCGCCGACTTAATAAGAACCACACATTCGGGGTGAGATAGATGTCAAACACAGTCACTGGCACGCAGGGAGTTGCGGCGTCAACAGAGCAAGGGATCCGCTCTACTCAAACCACTCGTTGGGAAAAACGCGACTCTACCTGGGTCATCAGTCTGTTCGGGACCGCGGTTGGTGCGGGGATCCTGTTCCTGCCGATCAACGCGGGTATGGGCGGTTTCTGGCCGCTGGTCGTCATGGCGCTGCTGGTAGGTCCCATGACCTATTTGGCCCACCGTGGTCTGGCCCGCTTCGTGCTCTCCTCCAAAAAGCCAAACGCAGACATCACCGAAGTGGTGGAAGAGCACTTTGGCGTGGGTGCCGGTAAATTAATCACCCTGCTCTACTTCTTCGCCATCTACCCCATCGTGCTGATCTACGGCGTGGGTATCACCAACACCGTGGAAAGCTTCATGGTCAACCAGCTGCAGATGAGTGCTCCGCCGCGCTGGATCCTCTCCATCGTGCTGATCATGGGCATGATGTCGGTGATGCTGGCCGGTGAGAAGCTGATGCTGAAAGTGACCGAGCTGCTGGTTTATCCGCTGATTGCCATTCTGGCCGGTATCTCTTTGTACCTGATCCCGGACTGGACCGGTGCCGCGCTGGAGCAAGTGCCCTCTGCCAAGGATTTCGCCACTACCCTGTGGCTGACCATCCCGGTACTGGTCTTCTCCTTCAACCACAGCCCGGCTATCTCCAGCTTCTCCCTGGCCCAGCGCCGCGACCACGGTGATCAGGCTGTCGAGAAAGCCGATGCCATCCTCAAGCGTACCGCAATGGTGCTGCTGGGCTTCGTGATGTTCTTCGTCTTCTCCTGCGTCATGAGCCTGACACCGGCCCAGCTGGCAGAAGCCAAGGCCCAGAACATCGCCGTACTCTCCTATCTGGCCAACCAACATGCCAGCCCCATCATCTCCTACTTTGGTCCGCTGGTTGCATTCGTGGCCATCGTCTCCTCCTTCTTCGGTCACTATCTGGGCGCCCGTGAAGGTCTGAAAGGGATGATCGTGCAGAACATGCGCAAGTCCGGCAAAGAGCCGAACGCCAAGAAAGTCGAGATGTTCATCATCGCCTTCTTCATCCTGACCCTGTGGGGCACTGCCATTGCCAACCCCTCCATCCTGGGCATGATTGAATCTCTGGGCGGCCCGATCATCGCTACCATCCTGTTCATCATGCCGATGTACGCCATCAAGCGCGTACCGGCCATGGCGAAATATCAGGGCCATATCAGCAACGTCTTCGTTGCAACCATGGGGATGATCGCCATCTCCGCCATCCTCTATCAGCTGGTCGGTTAACCCCCTACCTGCCACTGATAGCAAAAAGCCAGCCGAACACTCGGCTGGCTTTTTTATCTCTGCAATCTGTGCCTCCGCGATTCCCCTGCTCTCTCCTTATTACTCCCTTTGTTGGATATCTGTATGCTCACCAGCGCCATGGCAGAGCACATCGGGTATCAACATGACCCCCCTGCCCGCAGCTCAATATCGCCAACACGTTTACTCCCCCTCACCAAACCATGATGGCGTGTCTGATAGGACGGGTTGGGTTCATCTGCCGCAGCCAGCCATCTTCGTTCTTCTGTGATGCTGTGATAGTCCTGAAGATCTGGGGTAAGCCATAGCAATCGGCTGTTAGCAGAGCAGATAAAGATGTGTAACGCAAAACAGAGGGAGTAAGCACAACTCGAAGGGATAAAGATAAGGCAGCGCCCTGGACAAGGGCGACAGAATGTCCGGCACATCAGCCAATGAGATTGATCAAATGAGATTGATCAAAGAGGAATACAGAGCAAAGCCGACAATAAAAAGCGCCCTCCGAAGAGGGCGCAAGTGTGTTGCGAAACTGAGCGTTACGAGATCAGGCTTCGCGGCTCGGTATCGGAGCCACATCCAGCAAGGTTTCATCTTCGGCCATGCAAGCTGCGGCGGTGAACAACACGTCGGTGGAGCTGTTAAGAGCTGTCTCGGCAGAATCCTGCAATACGCCGATGATAAAGCCGACGGCTACTACCTGCATGGCGATGTCGTTACTGATACCAAACAGGCTGCACGCCAGCGGGATCAGCAGCAAGGAGCCACCGGCGACACCGGACGCGCCACAGGCACTGACGGTGGCAACCACGGAGAGCAGCACAGCCGTTGCCATGTCCACTTCCATCCCCAGGGTATGTACCGCCGCCATGGCGAGCACAGTGATGGTGATGGCCGCACCTGCCATGTTGATGGTGGCACCCAGCGGGATGGAGACCGCGTAGGTATCTTTGGGTAGGCGCAGTTTTTCACACAGCGCCATGTTGACCGGAATGTTGGCGGCAGAGCTGCGGGTAAAGAAGGCGGTCACGCCGCTCTCTTTGAGGCAAGTCAGCACCAGCGGATAGGGGTTGCGCTTGATCTTCCAGAAGACGATCAACGGGTTGACCACGAAGGCGATAAACAGCATGCAGCCGATCAGCACCACCAGCAGTTGGGCATAGCCAAACAGGGCGTCAAAGCCGGTCTCTGCCAGCGTGGAGGCAACCAGACCCAGGATCCCGAGCGGGGCACAGCGGATCACCGCTTTCACGATGGCGGAGACACCGTGAGACAGGTCAGTGATCAGCGCCTTGGTGCTCTCGTTGGCATGGCGCATGGCGATACCCAGACCAATGGCCCACGCCAGGATCCCGATATAGTTGGCATCCATCAGCGCCTTGACCGGGTTGGTCACCACGTTGAACAGCAGGGTCTGCAGTACCTCGGTGATCCCGCCGGGCGGGGTGATCTCGGCAGTATTGGCCACCAGATGGAGGTTGGAGGGGAACAGGAAGCTGGCAACCACCGCGACCACGGCCGCAGAGAAGGTACCAAACAGGTAGAGCGCCAGCAGCGGGCGAATATTGGTCTTCTGACCCTGCTTGTGACCAATGATGGCCGCCATCACCAGTACGAATACCAGCAGCGGGGCTACCGCTTTCAGTGCACCAACGAACAGACTGCCGAGCAGACCTGCCGTTTTCGCCCACTCGGGCGCAAACAGTGCCAGCAAGATACCGAATACCAGACCAACCAGGATCTGGCTGACCAAGCTGGTGCTATTGACCAGCCGAAGGAGGGGGTGTTGTTGTGTCATCAAAAAAGTCCCTAAGCACCGTAGTGCATGAATCATGAGTCCTGTCTGCAACCACCCATCGGGAGACCCCTGTCGCCCGAATGTGGTGTCTGTGGCCAGCCTTCTGTCGGGCCGATCCGCCAATCACCGGATTGCATGACGGAATATCCCATTCGCCATCTTTTTTTTCCAGAGACTCACCAAAAAATATCCCGTTTTCATCACAAAAGTCCGCAACAAAACCTTAACTACAGCGCAACCACCCATTTTTGTACGTTTTATCGACACTCTCTACCCTTGCCCTCACGACCATTCCTGTGCCACCCGTGACCGGTGTCGCTGTGCTATCATCCCCCATTTGCCGCGGAGCCTTGCCATGATCCCATCCCTGCTCAACCGATATTTTGGTTTCTCCGCACTCAGAGCTGGTCAGGAGGCGGTGATCAGCCGGGTGCTTGCAGGTCAGAGTGCCGCCGCCATCTTTCCCACCGGCTCCGGCAAGTCTCTCTGCTATCAGCTGCCTGCCCTCGCCCTGCCTCACCTGACCCTGGTGATCTCGCCGCTGCTGGCGCTGATGCACGATCAACTCGCCTTCCTTAAAAGCAAGGGAATAAGCGCCGCTACCCTCGACTCGAGCCAGAGCCCGGAGGAGAGCCGACGAGTGATGCAGCAGGCGCTGGATGGCCAGCTCAAGATCCTGATGATTTCGGTGGAGCGACTCAAGAACGAGCGCTTTCGCCGCTTTATCCAGCAAGTGCCGCTCTCGCTGCTGGTCGTCGATGAGGCGCACTGTATCTCGGAGTGGGGCCACAACTTTCGCCCCGACTACCTCAAGCTGCCGAGCTATCGCCATGACCTGAAGATCCCGCAGGTGTTGCTGCTGACGGCCACCGCCACACCGGCGGTTATTCAGGATATGCAGACCAAATTCGGCATCGCACCAGAGGGGGTCGTGGTCACCGGTTTCTATCGCCCCAATCTTGATCTGGCGGTCATTCCCCTGTCGCCCGACGCGCGGGATATCTGGCTCGCGCAGGAGTTGGCCAACGATCCCGCGGCCCCCACCATCGTCTACGTCACCTTGCAACACACCGCAGAAGCCTGTGCCGAGCAACTCATTAGAAAAGGGATCTACGCCCGCGCCTATCATGCCGGACTCGACTCGGCGCTGCGCAGCCAGATCCAGCACGACTTCATGGCAGGCAAGGTGGACTGCATCGTCGCCACCATCGCCTTTGGCATGGGCATCGACAAAGCGGATATCCGGCGGGTCATTCACTACGATCTGCCCAAATCCATCGAGAACTACAGCCAGGAGATTGGCCGCGCCGGACGAGATGGCCAGCCATCGCGCTGTATCGTGCTGGCCAACCAGAGCCAACTGCCGGTGCTGGAGAACTTCGTCTACGGCGATACGCCGGATTTGAGTGCCCTTCTCCAACTTCTTGCCATCATCAAGCAGAGCGGGAGCGAGTGGGAATTCACCCTGCTGCGCCTCTCCAACGACACCAATATCCGCCAGTTGCCCCTTAAAACCCTGCTGGTCTATCTGGAGATGGCAGGCATCATCACCCCGGCCTACAGCTACTACGCCGACTACCGCTTCAAGTTTGTGCTGGATAAAGGCGAGATAGTGAGTCGCTTCAATCCGGATCGTCGCCAGTTTCTGGAGCAGCTGTTCGCCTGCGCTCCACAAGCGCGCAGCTGGTGCACCATGGACTTTGACGCCCTCTGGCAGGGCTATCAGGGGGAGCGGCAGCGGGCCGTTGCGGCGCTCGACTACCTGCAGCAGCAAGGCTGGATCGAACTCGAAAGCAAACAGATGACCGAGGTCTACCGGATCACCCGTCAGGGGTGGGACAACGAGCAGGAAGCAAAAGCCCTGCACGCCCTGTTCCTGCAAAAAGAGCAGAGCGAGCTGGCAAGACTGCAAGCCATGCTCGACTTTTTCACCTCAAGTGAGTGCCTGAGCCACCGCCTCGCCCGCTATTTTGCCGATGAGGTGGCGCCGGTTCATTGTGGCCACTGTTCGGTTTGTCGTGGCGAGGTGGCACATCTTCCTCCCCTGCCCCAACTGGCCATGCCAAACGAGACGGGGATCCGCGCCTGGTGCGATCCGCTGATTGCCAAGACAGGTTCGGTGGATGCACGTGTTCTGGCCCGTTTCCTGTGCGGCATCACCACACCGCTGACCAGCCGGGTCAAGGCCAAATCACTGGCGGGCGCAGGCCAACTGGCCGCTCACCCGTTTGCCCGCGTCCTGACAGCTGTGCAACAAGCCTACCCTTGATCGGTGATTGCTATGATCGGGTGATCATGCGCGGCCTCTACATCCACCTGCTGCGATCCGCGTCTGCGGATGCTGAAAAAAGAAGACCCTCGCGGTTGCGAGGGTCAAGCCAACGGAAACGTGCTTAAACAGAGCTTGGTGCGGCAACAGTCAACTCTCTTGCTAAAGCGTCTTGCTGCTCACACATCGCCAATCTAGGGCACTCAAAATGTAGCGTCAATGTAAAAATTAGAGTCTAAACTCCAAACAAAGCAATTTACGTTGACGTTCACGTAATGATATTTACATTCATAACCCCGCCAACCCGCAGCCCCATTGCCTTTCGTCAAACCCCTTAATCTTTTCGCAATAAGTTCCCTCTTTCCCATAAACATTTATTTTTTATGTCTTTGACATTTACCTCACTATCGTGGCAAAAATAATTTAACAGTCAGTAACATAGCGGTGTTGTTGACTGACCCTCCCCGCACAAGGATCGGGCAGGTTTCTTCAGAATTTAACCTATCAACCGTGATGGATTACTGGAGTCTGTTGACTAGGCTTTAAAAGCGCACAACACAAAAGCAGTCATCCACTTTTTTCAGGGTAAGCGACTATAACGAGGGCAAAGTTATGGGCATATTCGAGCATTACCAACAGCGATATGAAAAAGCGAGAGAAGAGGAATATACCATCCAGGAGTTCCTGGATATGTGTAAGCAGGATAAAGCCTGCTACGCCTCCGCAGCCGAACGTCTGCTGACCGCCATCGGTGAGCCGGAGATGGTAGACACCTCAGCCAACCCCAGACTGAGCCGACTCTTCTCCAACCGCGTCGTGGCACGCTATCCGGCATTCAAAGATTTCTACGGTATGGAAGAGGCGATCGAGCAGATTGTCTCCTACCTCAAACACTCCGCCCAGGGGCTGGAGGAGAAGAAACAGATCCTCTATCTGTTGGGCCCTGTTGGCGGCGGTAAATCCTCGCTGGCAGAAAAACTCAAATCCCTGATGCAGAAGGTGCCTATCTATCGCATCAAGGGCTCACCGGTCAACGATCACCCCTTCTGTCTGTTTGACATCGAAGAGGATGGGGAGATCCTGGAAAAAGAGTACGGCATCCCGCGCCGTTACCTGCGTCCCATCATGTCCCCCTGGGTGGCAAAACGCCTGCACGAGTTTGGCGGCGACATCACCAAGTTCAAGGTGGAGAAGGTCAACCCCTCCATCCTCGATCAGATTGCCATCGCCAAAACGGAACCGGGTGATGACAACAACCAGGATATCTCCTCACTGGTCGGCAAGGTCGACATCCGCATGCTGGAGCACTTCGCCCAGGATGATGCCGATGCTTACTCCTACTCGGGTGCGCTGTGTAAAGCGAACCAGGGTGTGATGGAGTTTGTGGAGATGTTCAAGGCACCCATCAAGGTGCTGCACCCGCTGCTGACAGCAACTCAGGAGGGGAACTACAACGGCACCGAGGGGCTCTCCGCCCTCCCCTTTGACGGCATTCTGCTGGCCCACTCCAACGAATCCGAGTGGCAGCAGTTCCGCAACAACAAAAACAACGAGGCCTTCCTCGACCGGGTCTACATCGTCAAGGTGCCTTACTGCCTGCGCGTCTCGGAAGAGGTGAAGATCTACGAGAAGCTGCTGATCAACAGTGAATTGACCGAAGCCAAGTGCGCCCCGGGTACCCTCGAGCTGCTGGGCCAGTTCTCGGTGCTGTCACGGCTGAAAGAGCCGGAGAACTCCAGCATATACTCCAAGATGCGGGTCTATGATGGCGAAAGCCTGAAAGACACCGATCCCAAGGCGAAGAGCTATCAGGAGTATCGCGACTACGCAGGGGTAGACGAAGGGATGAATGGTCTCTCTACCCGCTTTGCGTTCAAGATCCTCTCCCGCGTCTTCAACTTCGACCACGCGGAAGTGGCCGCCAACCCAGTACACCTCTTCTATGTGCTGGAGCAGCAGATCGAGCGCGAGCAGTTCCCGCAAGAGCTGCACGATCGCTACCTTGAGTTCATCAAGGGCTATCTGACACCGCGCTATGTGGAGTTCATCGGCAAGGAGATCCAGACCGCCTATCTCGAGTCCTACTCCGAGTACGGTCAGAACATCTTCGATCGCTACGTCACCTACGCCGACTTCTGGATCCAGGATCAGGAGTACCGTGACCCCGAAACCGGCCAGCTGTTTGATCGGGCTTCGCTCAACAGCGAGCTGGAGAAAATTGAAAAACCCGCCGGGATCAGCAACCCGAAAGATTTCCGTAACGAAATCGTCAACTTCGTGCTGCGTGCCCGGGCCAACAATGCAGGCCGTAACCCCAACTGGACCAGTTACGAGAAGCTGCGCACCGTGATCGAGAAGAAGATGTTCTCCAACACGGAAGAGCTGCTGCCGGTTATCTCCTTCAACAGCAAAACCTCGGCCGAGGAGCAGAAGAAGCACGATAACTTTGTCGAACGGATGATGGAGAAAGGCTACACCCGTAAACAGGTGCGACTGCTCTCCGAATGGTATCTCAGGGTACGCAAGTCATCCTGACCCTGACTGTTCAAGGGGGAGTTATGGCGCATTTTATCGACCGCAGGCTCAACGGCAAAAACAAAAGCGCTGTCAATCGGCAGCGCTTCATTCGCCGCTACAAGAAGCAGATAAAACAAGCGGTCTCGGATGCTGTCTCCAAGCGCAGCATTCAGGACGTAGACAAGGGCGAGAGCATCAGCATCCCGACCAAGGATATCGGCGAGCCCCATTTTCATCAGGGGCACGGCGGTAAACGGGAGATGGTGCATCCCGGCAATGATCAGTTCGTCTCCGGCGACAAGATTGACCGCCCCAAAGGAGGGGGCGGCGGACAGGGTTCCGGCGAGGGACAAGCATCCAATCAGGGTGAAGGGGCCGATGATTTCGTGTTCCAGATCTCCAAGGATGAGTATCTCGATCTGCTGTTTGAAGATCTGGAGCTGCCCAGGCTGCAGAAAACCCAGCTCAATCAGCTGATGGAAGTCAAAACTTACCGTGCGGGCTACACCTCCAACGGGGTGCCTGCCAACATCAACGTGGTGCGTTCCCTGCAAAATTCGCTGGCACGTCGCATGGCGCTGCAAGCAGGCAAGAAACGCCAATTGCATGAACTGGAAGATCGGCTGGCCCTGCTGGCTACCGATCCCAACGAACACTTTGCCGAAATCGCCCTGCTCGAGAAAGAGATCAGGGAGCTGAAACGACGGATCGACGCGGTGCCGTTTATCGATACCTTCGATCTCAAGTTCAACAACTTCGTCAAACGGCCCGTCCCCTCCAGCCAGGCGGTGATGTTCTGTCTGATGGACGTCTCGGGCTCCATGGATCAGGCCACCAAGGAGATGGCAAAACGTTTCTATATCCTGCTCTATCTGTTCCTGAGCCGGACCTACAAGAACGTCGAGGTGGTCTATATCCGCCACCACACCCAGGCCAAGGAGGTGGACGAACACGAATTCTTCTACTCCCAGGAGACCGGCGGCACTATTGTCTCCAGCGCCCTCAAGATGATGAATGACATCATCAACGAGCGTTACCCGGCCAACCAGTGGAACATCTATGCGGCGCAAGCGTCGGATGGTGACAACTGGGCCGATGACTCGCCGCAATGCCGGGAGATCCTGGTGCGGGACATCATGCCAAGGGTGCGGTACTACTCCTACATCGAGATCACCACCCGTGCCCACCAGACTCTGTGGCACGAATATGAGTCGGTAGCCAGCCAGTTCCCCCACTTTGCGATGGAACACATTCGTAAAGTCGAGGATATCTATCCGGTGTTCCGCGAGCTGTTCAAGAAACAAGCGGCGTGAGGAGGTCACATGATCGAAACTGAAAAACGTGTAGCGCCACTGGATGACGGACCAGACTGGAACTTCGATCTGCTGGAGACCTATCATCAGGAGATCGCCCGGGTCGCCCGTTTCTACAAGCTGGACACCTACCCCAACCAGATCGAGGTGATCACCGCCGAGCAGATGATGGATGCCTACTCCAGCGTCGGCATGCCTATCGGCTATCAGCACTGGTCGTTCGGCAAGCGCTTTATCCATACCGAGCGCAACTACAAGCGCGGCCAGATGGGGCTGGCCTACGAGATCGTCATCAATTCCGATCCCTGCATCGCCTACCTGATGGAGGAGAACACAATGCCGATGCAAGCACTGGTGATGGCACACGCCTGCTACGGTCACAACTCCTTCTTCAAGAACAACTACCTGTTCAAGGCGTGGACCGATGCCTCCTCCATCATCGACTACCTGCTGTTCGCCAAGAACTACATCACCCAGTGCGAAGAGAAGCATGGCATCGAGGCGGTGGAACAGCTGCTCGACTCCTGCCATGCCCTGATGAACTTCGGGGTGGATCGCTACAAGCGTCCCCAGAAGATCTCGATGGCTGAGGAGAAGCGGCGTCAGAAGGCGCGGGAAGATTATCTGCAGACTCAGGTCAACGAGCTGTGGCGAACCCTGCCCAAACAGCATAAAGCGGCTGGCGTGGAGGACAGACGCTACCCCGCAGAGCCCCAGGAGAACATTCTCTATTTCATCGAGAAGAATGCCCCCCTGCTGGAACCCTGGCAGCGCGAGATAGTGCGCATTGTGCGCAAGATCAGCCAGTACTTCTATCCGCAAAAGCAGACTCAGGTGATGAACGAGGGGTGGGCTACCTTCTGGCACTACACCATCCTCAATCACCTCTATGACGAGGGCAAGCTGAGCGATCGCTTCATGATGGAGGTGCTGCACAGCCACACCAATGTGGTCTATCAACCGGCTTACAACAGTCGCTACTACTCGGGGATCAACCCCTATGCGCTGGGGTTTGCCATGTTTACCGACCTGCGCCGCATCTGCGAGAACCCGACCGAGGAGGATAGATACTGGTTCCCCGACTATGCCGGCAGCAACTGGGTCGAAACCCTCCACTTTGCCATGCAGAACTTCAAGGATGAGAGCTTTATCAGCCAGTTCCTCAGTCCCAAAGTGATGCGGGATATGAAGCTGTTCGCCATTGATGACGACGATCTGAAGAACTACATCAAGGTCTCGGCCATCCACAATGACGAGGGTTACCGTCAGGTACGCAACACCCTGTCAGCTCAATACAATCTCAGCAATCTGGAGCCAAATATTCAGGTCTACAACGTGGCGGTGAAGGGAGATCGTTCCCTCACCCTGCGTTATGTGCCCCACAACCGCATCCCCCTTGGCGATTCGCGCCACGAGGTGCTCAAACACCTCCATCAGCTATGGGGGTTCGACGTGGTGCTGGAACAAGATAACGGCGAGCTGCCGCCCGATATCATAGGTCGCTGCCCGGAGCGCAAACCGGGGATCTGACCCGTGCCCCTATATCTCGACGGCCCACTTCGGTGGGCCGTTTTTTTATCAGCCTTCACATCTGCCAACATCATTTGAGCCCAAGCCGTACAAATCACAACATAGAAAAAGGCCCGCATGGTCTACGGGCCTATTTGCCTTGCGGTCAATCTGCAGCAGTTATCAGTAGAAAGTCTGCTGCTCTGCGGCCATCGCCTTGAGGCGGGCACAGGGTGCAAACCGATCGCCATGGCGCTTCTGGTAATACTCCAGACGACCAACCAGATGATCGATCCCGAGTGTATCCATATAGCGGAACGGGCCGCCGAGGAACGGCGGGAAACCGATGCCGAAGATGGCGCCGATATCGCCATCACGAGCCGAGGCCACCACACCGCTATCCAGCGCCATGGCCGCTTCGTTGAGCATCAGCAGCACGCAGCGCTCGGCGATCTCCTGACGGGCCAGCTTGGCAGAAGGCTTGATGCCGAGCACGCCATAGACGCTCTCATCCACCGTCTTCTTGCCCTCTTTGCCAGTCAGCTTGTTGCGCGGTGCCGCCTTGCCATAGAGGTAGAAGCCCTTGCCGTTCTTGCGTCCCTTGCGATCATTTTGCAGCAGCTTGTCGAACGCCTTGGGCGCCTGGAACTGCTCGCCGCCCAGCTCTTTCTCGAGAATGGGGGAGATCTTGGCGCCCACATCGATCCCCACCTCGTCCAGCAAGGTGATGGGGCCAACCGGGAAGCCAAAGTCCAGCAGCGCGCTATCCAGCACCTCCACCGGCTCCCCTTCCAGCACCAGTCGCGCCGCCTCATTCATGTAGGGCGCCAGGATGCGGTTGACGTAGAAACCGGCTTCGTCCTTCACCACGATGGGCGTTTTGCCCTGGGCACGGGCAAAAGCCAGGGTGGTAGCGACCGTCTCGGCACTGGTGCCAGCGTGGGGGATGATCTCCGCCAGCGGCATCTTGTCCACCGGGCTGAAGTAGTGCAGCCCCACGACTCGCTCCGGGTGCGCCGCCTCTGCCGCAATCTGGTTGATGGGCAGGGATGAGGTGTTGGAGGCAAACACTGTGTGCTCACCGCACTCACGCTCCACGTCCTTCACCATCTGGTGTTTGAGATTGAGATCTTCAAACACCGCCTCCACCACCATGTCCACCCGGTGAAAACCGGAGTAGTCCAGAGTACCGGTCAGCAAGCTCATCTGCTTCTCAAGCTCACTGCGCAAGATATGACGGCGCTTGAGTTTCTTGGCCAGGATGTCGTAGCTGTAGCGCATGGCATTGCCGATCCCGGCGCTTGCCACATCCTTGATCCGCACCGGTACGCCCGCCTTGGTGGCAGTGACGAATGCGATGCCGCCCCCCATCAGACCACCACCCAGCACGGCCGCGTGGCCCACCTTGCGCGGCTCGGCTCCCTGATAGGTGACCTCTTTCTTCATTTCCGTGGTGGCAAAGAAGATAGAACGCAGGGCAGCAGACTCGACTGTCATCACCAGCTCGCCGAAGTGGCGGGACTCGGCGGCGAGGCCAGCCTGCATCCCCTCCTCCACACCGATGCGCACCACGTCCAGGATCCGCTCCGGCGCAGGGTAGTTGCCACGGGTCTTGGCTTTCACCCCCTTGCTAGCCTGATCGAACAGCACCTTGCGACCCAGCTTGTTGGTCTCCAGCACCTTGCCCTGCAGATCCCGCTTCAACTGATGGCGCGGTTTGCCCTTCTTGGCCAGCTTGATGGCAGCATCCAGCAGGATGGAAGGCGGCACCACATCGTCCACCAGCCCCAATTTCTTGGCCTGTTTGGCCCGCACCTGCTTGCCGGTCAGCATCAGATCCAGCGCCTTGGCTACCCCGATGAGGCGCGGCAAACGCTGGGTACCGCCAGAGCCCGGTAACAGACCGAGCTGCACTTCCGGCAATCCCAGCACAGATTTGCCGTGATCGGTCACCACACGGCCATGGCAGGCCAGCGCCAGCTCCAGCCCACCTCCGAGGCAGGGGCCGTGAATGGCGGCGATCACCGGAATGGTCAGCCCCTCGATCTCGGCAAAGATCTCCTGCCCTTCTCGTGACAGGTTCTCGGCATCCTTGGCACTGGTGCAGGCGGCCAGCATGGTGATATCAGCACCAGCGATGAAGGAGTCCTTCTTGCCGGAGGTGATCACCAGCCCGATCAAATCCTTGTTGCGTTTCACCTCCGCCAGCACGGAGCGGATCTCCTCGACAAAGGCGGCCTTGAGGGTATTCATGCTCTCGCCCGGCACATCCATGGTGAGGATACCGATGCCATCTTTGCGAACATCCAAGGAAAAAGTCTTAGCGCTCATCATTCAACCTCCAACACCATAGCCACGCCCAATCCACCCGCCGCACAGGCGGTGTTGAGCCCCAATCCCCCGCCGCGACGACGCAGCTCGTGCAGGGTCTGGGTGATCATCCGCGCACCGGTCGCGGCAAAGGGGTGGCCATAGGCCAGCGAACCACCGAGGACGTTGAACTTCTCCATGTCCACCTCGCCGATGGCCTGATCACGGCCCAGCTTGTCACGGGCAAACTCGTGGCTGGCAAACATCTTGAGGTTGGCCAGGGTCTGGGCGGCAAAGGCTTCGTGCATGTCGATCAAGGTCAGATCGCTGAGCGTGATACCAGCTCTGTCCAGCGCCAGCGGCGTCGCGTAGGAGGGCCCCATCAGCATGTCCTGCCACACATCGATGGCCGAGAAGGCGAAGCTGCGGATATAGCCAAGCGGCTCGAGGCCCAGCTCTTTCGCCCGACCTTCGCGCATCAGCAACACGGCAGCGGCGCCGTCAGTGAGCGGGGTGGCATTGGCCGCCGTCACTGTGCCATGAACCCGGTCAAACACCGGTTTGAGCTTGGCGTAGCTCGCCAGATCCGAGCTTTCACGGATATTGTTGTCCCGCTCGAGCGGTGACTTGTAGGGCGGTACATGAGCGGTAAACACCTCACCATTCAGCTTGCCATCAGCCCAAGCTTGCGCGGCCAGGGTGTGGGAGCGATGAGCCAGCGCATCTTGCGCCTCGCGGCTGATCTGGTGACTCTTGGCCATCTGCTCGGCGGTCTGTCCCATCGAAAGTCCCGTAGAGTATTCCGCCACTGCAGGCGGCACCGGCAGCAGATCCTTGACCCGCAACTGACGAAGAATATTGAAGCGCTGCTGCAGATTGCGCGCTTTGTTGAGATCCACCAGGGCGCGGGCCAGCTTCTTGCTCACTCCGATAGGCAGCACGGAAGAGGAGTCCGCACCACCGGCGATGGCGATGTCTACGGTACCGGCCATGATGGATTCGGTGACGTTGGCCACCGCCTGGAAACTGGTGGCGCAGGCGCGGGAGACGCTATAGGCATCGGTATTGACGCTCATGCCGGTACCGAGCACGATCTCGCGGGCAATATTGGGGGCTTCCGGCATCTGAACCACCTGACCAAACACCAGCTGGTCGATAAGCTTGGGGTCGAGATCGGTACGGGCAAGCATCTCGCTCACCACCAGTTTGCCGAGATCGACTGCAGGCACACCATGAAAGGCGGTAGCCTGCTTGGCAAAGGGGGTACGCAGCCCCGCCACGACGGCAATCCGTTCGCCCTGGCGAGTCGTCAGTTTCAATGGCTGTTTCATCCTGGCTCCTTGGTTTAAAAGGCAGAGGTCTGACCTCATTGCGCCACATCTTAACAATCCAATCACAAGTTTCATACAGCTGATTGAAACTAAATTAAGCGCGGCAAGGCCCCTTTGCTCGCCCTTGGGGAGCAACTGGAGTATAAAAAGATCAACTTCCATAAAAACAACGGGTTTATCGCATGGCAGCGGCCGAGTTCAGAGCGCTTAGGGACTATCTTGGCAGTCAGATCCTGGGACAGGAGGAGCTAATAGAAGGGCTCCTGATTGCCCTGTTATGTGAAGGACATGTGTTAATCGAAGGGGCCCCCGGTCTTGCCAAAACCCGCGCCGTCAAGGCGCTCGCTGGCGCCGTCGAGGGGCGCTTTGCCCGTATCCAGTTCACCCCCGATCTGCTTCCTGCCGATCTCACCGGCAGCGAGGTGTTCCACCCGCAAGATGCCAGTTTTGTATTCCAGCCCGGTCCCCTGTTCAACCATCTGGTGCTGGCGGACGAAATCAACCGGGCACCGGCCAAGGTGCAATCGGCGCTGCTGGAAGCCATGGCCGAGCACCAGATCACCGTGGGCAAAAAGAGCTGGCGGCTGCCACCTCTCTTTATGGTCGCCGCCACCCAGAACCCCATCGAGCAGGAGGGAACCTATCCCCTGCCGGAGGCCCAGCTCGACCGCTTTCTGCTCAAGCTGATGGTGGATTACCCGAGCCCTACGATGGAGCTCGCCATCTTGCAGCTCAATACCAGCGGGGAACAGCTTGGCGCGGCGCCAGTGACTCTGAGTCAGACCAGCTTGCAGCGTGCCCGCAGCGAAGTGCTGGCGGTGACCATGCAAAGCCGACTGGAGCACTATCTGGTAGAGCTGGTCTGTGCCACCCGCTCGGGCAGTGGTCTGTGCCCTGCCCTTGAGCCGCTGATTGCCGTGGGGGCCAGCCCTCGGGCAACGCTGGGGCTGGCCCGCTCAGCCCGCGCCCGTGCCTGGCTTGCCGGGCGTGACTATGTGCTGCCGGAAGATATCCAGCTGCAAGCCTATCCGGTGCTGCGCCACCGCCTTATTCCCAGCTATCAGGCACTGGCTGACAATCTGGATAACGATATCCTGATCGCCCAACTGCTGGATCAGGTGCCATGTCCCTAACTCCGGATCTCATCCCGATATCGCCCTGTCGCTGCCACGGCTGCTCAATATCCGACTCTGGGCCAACGCGAGGACCAGACCAAGAGCAGGCAAAAGCAGCAGCGAACGCGGCAAACCGGGCCGCTCCCCCGGGCTCACGTTTCGGGAGCTGCGTGCCTATCAGGCGGGTGACGAGGTACGCCATATCGACTGGCGGGTGACCGCACGCCTCGGTCGCCCCTATACCCGCCTCTATAGCGAGGAGCTCGATCAGGCGCACTGGCTGCTGCTCGATCTCTCTCCCGCCATGTATTTCGGCTCCACACTACAGATCAAGGCACGTCTGGGATGCGAGCTGGCAGCAGCCCTGATCTGGCAAGGGGAGAAGCAGCACAACACCCTGATCTGCCACGGGCTTATCCCAAATCACCAGAGCCAGCGCGGCAGCGTGCTGCCCCTGCTCGAATCCCTCTGCCATCACTATCAGCAAGGGCTGGCCCGCCGGGCGCTTTCTCACTCACTGGCCGACACCTTGTCCGGCGTGAAGCTGCCTCACGGAGCCAAGCTGACGCTCATCACCGATCACAGACCCTGCGAGTCGGCGCTCTGTCAGCAGTTGCAGCTGCTCTCGCGGCGCCACGATATTCACTATTGGCAGATCCGTGACCCCCTCGAGGCAGCCCTTCCCTCTGATGGCCAACTGCCGGTGGCCATCGATCGGCCAGGGCAACACTATCAGGGCTGGCTGGATGGGGGCCATGCCGGTTTCTCCCAGCGCTACCGACATGCCGCCGAGCAGCAGCTGGCTCACGGCAAGCAGTTGCTGTTGCCATTGGTGCAGCGCCTCTATCTGCTCGATAACAGTCAGACGCTGCAACAACAGTGGCAGGAGGGGTTATGTCATCAGGGATGAGCTCGCCCGCCGAACTCGACAGCCCCAGTCCCGCCTCCGAGGCCATCACTCCACCGCTGGCCGCCCTGATGCGAGACATCCACCCGGGGCCGGATCTGATTGAACAGAGTCTTGACCCCAGAGTGCAGGCGCTATTGTGGCTATTGATCACAGGTCTATTGCTGCTGCTGATCGTCCTGATTGCCCGCAGGGTGATACGTTACCGCCGCTGGTGTCGTCAGTTGGAGGGAGATCCGGCACTGCTGGTGGCACGCATACAGGAGGCCCTGCGTCATGAAGCACTGCAACGCTGGCCCGAGGCGCGCCAGCTGCAGGGAGAGGCGTGGCTCGCCTTCGTCGATCGTCACGGGGGCAGCAATTTCAGCCAGTTCTCGTCTCACTGGAGCAGTTGGCTCTATGGCAGCCAGAACCCGACTCACGAGCAGTGCGAACAGCTTCGGCAACATTATCGCCGTTGGGGTCAAACCCTCTTCTTGCAGCTCTCCACCCGCCCAAGACGCAAAGCCGCGCGGAGGCATCCATGATCCTGGCCTGGCCCTGGTTTGCGTTGGCGCTGGTGCTGCCCTTGCTGGTGCGCTTCGGCTTGCCGCCCCTGCGCCGCGGTTATCTGGCTCACCCCGGGTTTGCGCTGCTGCGTCCTCAGGCCGGATTGCCGCTCTGGCGCGCCATGCTGCTCTGGTGCGCCCTTATCCTCGCCCTCTGCCGCCCCCAGTGGTGGGGAGAACCGGTTCTTCAATATGAAGGGAGTCGGGATCTGCTGCTGGCGGTAGATCTGTCAGACAGCATGCGCACCCCGGATATGCTCGATAACGGCGAACAACAAGCGCGGCTGACGGCGGTGCGTCAGCAGATCAAGGCGCTGATCGCCAAACGGGCCGGAGACAGGGTGGGCCTCATCGTCTTTGCCGATCACGCCTATCTGCTCTCTCCCCTCACTCAGGAGATCCCGGCGCTGTTGACCTTGAGCGACGAGCTCGATTTTGATCTGGTCGGCCGAACCACCGCTCTTGGCGAAGCGATCCAGCTTGCACGTCAGCATGGGGATCCGGGTCGCCCCACCGCCCTGCTGCTGGTCACTGATGGCCGCAATACCGCAGGCAATGCCGACCCGCTGCAGGAGGCCAAACTCGCCTCAGCGCAGGGAATACGGATCTACACGCTGGGGGTCGGGGCCGATCCCGATACCTTTATCCAACCCTACGATGAGGCGGGCAGCGGTCAGGCCGATCCCAGCAGCGAACTGGACGAGCCGCTCCTGAAAGAGTTGGCCGAGACAGGCCAGGGGCGTTACTTTCGGGCACGCACCCAAAGCGATCTCGATGCCATCAACGCGACCCTCAATACCCTTGAACCGGCCCCCATGCCGGTTGCCCAGTACCAGCCGGTGATCGAGCTCTACCCCTGGCCGTTGGCAATGCTTTATGGCTTGCTGCTTCTGCCATCAGGGCACGGCAGACTGGAGTTTCGCATGGTTCGTAGCTGGCTGACACGAGGCGCGCGCAGATGGAGCTGATCTTGCTCCGCCCCCTGTGGCTGATCGCACTCATCCCCTGGCTCTGGCAATGGTGGCACCGTCGTCGCCAGCCCCCGCTGCTCGCACCTGCGATGCAGGCTTATCTGCTGCCAGCCTCCCGTCCTCAGCGCCCCTGGCTCTGGCTGGCAACCCTGCCCGTCATTTTGGCCCTGAGTGGTCCCGCACTGCGCGGTGAGCTGCAACAGCAGCCTGCGGCACCGCTCGATATCTGGCTGCTGGACTTGTCACGCTCGATGACCGCCACCGACCTCAAACCGGATCGGGCGACCCGAGTCAGATGGCAGTTGCAGCAGCTCCTGAGCCGCGCAAAGGACGCGCGCATTGCGCTGATCCTCTACGCAGGCGATGCTTACCTCGCCATGCCGCCCACCCGGGATCATCAGGCCCTTTCGCTGCTACTGCCCGACTTGCGCCCCGATATCATGCCGTTGCAAGGCAGCAACCCGGTACGGGCGGTGGAACTTGCCATGAAGCAGCTGGCCCCTGGAGAACAAGCGCGTCTGCTGCTGATCACCGACGACCTCACCCAGAATCAGATGACCCAAATCGCTGCTCTGTGGCCCTGCCAGCAACGCCTTCTCTGCCGCGACACCCAGTCGGCACGCCTCGATATTCTGCTTGCCAGCAGCGGTCAACCGGCCCCGATGCCCGCCATTCCGGCCAATGAGTTGGGGTTTGCCACCCGCATGCCCGCTCAGTTGCCCGCCCCCGATAGTCAGGCCATTGCCGCCATGGCCAATCGCCTCGGCGGTGAGCTGCAGTGGCTTGGCAGCGACGCACCCCGCTTTGCCCCCCTCCCCACCACGACCTCGGCCCTCACCCCGGCGCCACTGGATCTTGGCCCCTGGTTGCTGATCCCCTTGTTACCGCTCGCCTTGCTGGCCAGAGTCGGCGCCCGGTTGATGATGGCGCTGATGGTGGGAGCGCAATTGCTTGCGCCGCAAGATCTGCAAGCGGCAGAGAGGGTAGACCTGCAAGCGATGCAGGCTTATCAAGAGGGTGATTTTCAGCGGGCTGCCCGCACGTTCAACGATCCAGTCTGGCGCGGCAACGCCTGGTATCGGGCCGGAGCCTACCGGCAAGCTATCTCTGCCTATCAGGAAGCTGCAAGTGCCACTGCCCACTACAACCGCGGCAATGCCCTGCTGCAACTGGGGGAGTTTGCCGCAGCCAAGGAGGCCTATCTGGCCGCACTGGCACTGGAGCCTGGCCATGAAGATGCACTCTATAACCTCTCTCTGTTACAGGGCGCAGCGGCAGCCGTACCCGATACCAGCAACAGCAAGCAGCCCGAACCATCGGCAGCTCAGCAGGCGACGGCAATGCCCCTGCCCCCCTCTCCCCCGGTGTTACTGCTGGAGCAGCGACTGCGTAAAGAGGCGCTGCGCCGGGACCTTATCAAGGTGGAGGAGCCCTGGTGACGCGGGCAGGATGGGGACTGTTGCTCGCACTGGCGAGTCCACTTGGTTGGGCCCTGCCCCCCCGGGCAGAGCTGCTGCCGGGGGCTGACCCCAGCGATTGGCTGCTGATCATCGAAGCGGATGGCGAGCGCCAGAGCAACGAGCTGGAGATCTCCCCCCTACTGCGCCAATTTGCAGTGGGCAGAGTGACCATGAGCCGGGTCACGACCCCGGTACAACAACTGACTCGCTGGCAGATCCCGCTGCACCAGATCGACTCACCCGCTAATACAAAGGTGGTTATTGCCCCGCTCAAGCTGGGAAATGAGTTCACCCCCTCGCTCACCCTGCCATTGAGAGAGGCGAAAACAGCGGCGCTGCCGCAACCCGCAGCCCCCTCGCCCCTCGAAATGCAGGCCAGCCTTGATCATCAGGGCCCGCTCTATCCCGGCCAGCCGGTGATCTACCGCCTGACACTGTGGCTGCCCACCAGCATGCAAAACCCGGCGCTGAGCGAGCTCAGCTCTGCCCACTTCACCATCCGTCGCCTCGGTAGCGACGAGTGGATCGCCCCCGTTCAGGCTGGTCTACCCGGCCGGCTCACCCGCAGCTGGCTTATTCAGGCAAAAGCGCCGGGACTCTGGTACCTCGACTCACCCCGCTTGCAGGGGCAGCTCACGCAGCAAGGGGGAAAAGCGCAACGACTCTCGGCCCGTGCGACACCACTCGAGGTAAGGGTCGACAAAGCCCCCGCCACACCGGTGGCCACCCGGCTGACCCTGAGTCAACGGCTTGAACCGGCCTCCACGGGGGAAGTGGGTGAACCACTGATCCGGATCCTCACCCTGACCATGGAGAATGGTGACAGCGGCCAGATACAGCTTGCCCCCCTGATGGCCCATCAACTGCCAAGCGGCATACAGGCACATCCCGATGGCGAGCAACAGCAGGAGCGTTACCGAGATGGCAAGCTGCTGTTTGAGCGACAGTGGCGCCAGACTCTGGTCGCGGATCAGAGCGGCGACTATCAGCTCCCCCCCATTGATCTGCCCTGGTTTAATACCCAAAGCGGCCGGATTGAACAGGCCAGCCTGCCCGCCATTACGCTGACGTTTCAGGCAACGACAAATCGGCAATCTGATCAGCAGACATCGCAGGTGGCACTGCGAGAGAGCCTTTGGTGGGTCGTGCTGGCCATAACGCTGCGTGCACTATGGCGCCACTGGCCCCGCTGGCGCGCCTTCTATCAACTGCAACGTGCCCTTGCCCAACACCAGCCGGATGCCAGTCGCAAGGCGCTGATCAAGTGGGCGACCATGCGCTGGCAGGTCTCCTATTATCAATTAGGCCAGTTGCCTGACGCTGGGCATAATCGAGTCGGCAACGGGCTCGCCGCACTCGAGCGAGCCTGTTTTGCACTGCCCTATTCTGGCCCGCCCATCGAGTGGCGCGCTCTGGCGCGTATCCTCAGGGCTGATGAAACCGCCGGTATTGCGCACCTGATTTACCTGCTGGCGCACGGGAGTTCCCGCTCCCGCCGCCACGCCCCCTGACAAGGATTGCCCTATGGCACTGCTGTTTTTTAGAAAAAAACGTGCTCAGCAGCATATTGGTGGAAATGATCCGGCCAGTTCGCCGGTCTCTGATCCCATGGCTGACAAACAAACCAAATTTGAAGCACTGGTTCATGCGCTGCACGGCGATCTTTACCGGTATGCCTACTGGCTGACCCGGGATCCCAACGTAGCGGAAGATCTGGTGCAAGAGACCTTCCTGCGTGCCTGGAAGGCTATCGACACCCTGCAGGATGACAAGGCGGCCAAAGGGTGGCTGATCACCATCCTCAGACGGGAGAACGCCCGCCGCTTTGAACGCAAACAGCTGGAGCTGGTGGATCTCGACGATCACCCTCAACCCCAGCACGATACGCTGCACAGTGAACAGGAGATGGAAAACGAATGGTTGCACCGTCACATCGCCCGGTTGCCCGAGGAGTATCAGGAGCCACTGCTGCTGCAAGTCGTGGGAGGATTCAGTGGTGAGGAGATTGCCGAGATGCTCGGCCTCAACAAGAACACCGTTATGACCCGCCTGTTTCGCGCCCGCAACCAGATCAAGGAGGCGATGGAGCGGAAGAACCAAGCAAGAGGACACGGACATGGATGAACTCGAATTTCGCCGCAACGCCATGATCCAGCCCAACGATCAACTGCCGGATTTTCTCAAAGCCGCTGAAGCCAGCCAGGCCAATCGGAACTACCTCGACGAGATGAAGCAGTTCGACAGAACTCTCAAGCACGCCATGCAGGTTGAGGTTCCCGCCGGACTGGCCGAGCGGATCCTGCTCAGGCAAGCCATGCTGCAAGACAGTGACGCGCAAGATGAGATGTCGCCATCCAGTCCCCTTGGCACGTCGCCAGTCAAGCTCCGGACATCGACATCCTGGCGCCAGATCGCCCTCGCTGCATCGGTCGCCTTCCTGCTGGGAATGAGCACCCGCTGGATCACGCTGCCAGAAACGGCTCCTGCGGCCCTCTCCCTCGCACAGGTGGCGATGGCTCATGTCTATGGCGAAGAACCCTTTATTGAAGGTGTCGATGAGCAGGTCAATCTGCATAACATCAATGCCAAGATGGAGAAGTATGGCGCAACTTTAAGCGGGATGGATGGGCTCAAGGTGACCTATGTCAATCACTGCTCGTTCTATCAGGGGCCGGCCTTGCACATGGTGATCCAGGGAAAGATGGGGCCAGTCACTCTCTTTTTAGTGCCCAAACATGTTCCATTAACCCTGCAACAGGCCACCTTTGAAGATGGCACCCTCAAAGGAGAGATAGTCCAGCTTAAAGGCGCCAATATGGTACTGATTGGCGAGATGAAAGAGCCACTTGCCCCCGTTGCCAACGCCCTGCAGTCACGTCTGCAGTGGGACATTTAACATCGCCCGTTAACAACCTCAGAACCATCCTCAATTGCAGGCGGCGGTCACGAGCCGCTGCCTGTTTCCTCCCTGTTTACTCCCCTTTGTCGCTCATTTGCCTCAAGATTTCGAAAAATTGACAAAATTATTTTTGTGACGGAGATCGGCAATCCAGGTCAATAATCCACCTTTAACCCCTGGAAATGATGAATTAAACAGCAAGTTAAAACAAATGATTAACACATCGATCACTTTTATGTATTCTGCTGTCACTGGTCTGATTTCTTACCTCCTACCAGATCCATAGAATCACGCCAGAATTGATTGGGAAGAAGCTGAAATAAAAACGGATTTTGTCGAGGTTTGCATTGAACGTGCAGCCAACATCGGCAAAAAAATCTGCCTACAAGAGAGAACACCATGACGACAACTATTTTCAAGAAGAGCCTGATTGCCGCCACCATCGCGCTGGCCACCGGTCAAGTCCATGCTGCGGCATTCCAGTTGAACGAGCACTCGGCCTCCGGTCTGGGTCGCGCCTATGCCGGTGAAGCGGCTATCGCCGACAATGCCTCCGTTCTGGCCCGTAACCCGGCTGCCATGACCACCTTCGACAAGATGGCAGTTTCTGTCTCCGGCACCTACATCAAACCGGATGTGGATGTGGATGGTGCTGTTTACGCTGGCGCGAACAAAATGGCTCCAGCCAGCGAAAGTGGCATTGCTCCGGCAGCCTTCGTTCCCGCCTCCTACTTTATTCAGCCGCTGAATGACCAGTGGGCTTGGGGTATTGGCCTCTTCTCCAACTACGGTCTCTCCACCGAGTACTCAGAAACCTTCCCAGCCGGTGCTGGCGCAGGTAATACCGAGTTGATGACCTTCAATATCAACCCGAACATTGCCTATCGTGTCAACGAACACTTCAGTGTCGGTGCCGGTATCAACGCCGTTTATGGTGCCGCCGAACTCAACCGCTATGCTGGTCTGCTGGGCCCACTGAACCCACCTAGCCAAGGTGGCCCGCTGCCGACAGATACTCGTCTGGCTCACCTGAAAGGCGACACTTGGGGCTTTGGCTGGAACGTTGGTACCCTGTATGAAGTCAATGAAAACCATCGTTTCGCACTGACCTACCGTTCACAAGTCGATATGAGCTTTGACGGTGACTTCCAAGGCGCGAGCTCTCGGAATCGCACCGTGGATGGCAACCTGAAGCTGGATCTGCCAGCACAAGCCGAGTTTGCCGGTTACCATCGCCTGAGCCCGCAGTTTGCTGTTCATTACTCCGTAAACTGGACTGACTGGAGCGCCTTCCAGGAGCTGAAAGCAACCAGCAGTCAATGTGCTGGCGGCGTATGTCTGCAAAAAGATGAGAAGTTCAAAGATTCTACTCGCTACTCGATCGGCGGTACCTGGTATATCAACCCGGCATGGGAAGCACGCATGGGCTTTGCCTATGACAACACCCCGATCGAAGCTGACTACCGCAGCCTGAGCATTCCCGACTCAGACCGTATCTGGTACAGCGCTGGTGCCACCTACCATATCAACACCGATATGAGTGTTGACTTTGGTATGGCTTATCTGGACGGTAAAGAAGTTGACGTCAACGAAGGTCTGCGTAGCCACTCCGACAGCCTGCGTTGGAAAGGTACTTCCCACGGCAACGCCTTCCTGGCCTCTGCCCAGTTCAACATGAAGTTCTGATTATTGATAGAATTGAAAGAGCGCCGTCAGGCGCTCTTTTTTTATCCGAAAAAACCAACTCAGCGCACACATGTAGCACACACGTGTTTATTTTTCTTTTCTAATCAATCTATTAGAGTGCATCATCCCAGCATTTAATCTTGTTTTATCCAGATACTGACCATTACCGTTGCCTTACTGGTCATACCATATAAAATCCTGCCTCCATTCATATGACCTATTGAACCTTCGGGTAACAGCAAGGATTTTGTCATGCATCCCATCATCAAACCGTCCGCCATCGCCCTGCTGGTGATCGCGGGTCAGACCCATGCCGCCGGGTTCCAGCTGGCTGAACAGTCAGCTACAGGCCTGGGGCGCGCCTTTGCCGGTGAGGCCGCCATCGCAGATAACGCCAGTGTGCTCTCCCGCAATGCAGCAGCCATGACCCGCTTCGATCAGATGGCGCTGTCTGGCGGTGTCATCTATGTCAGTCCTGACGTCAATATTGAAGGTAACACCCGCTTGCCGACCAAAGCCGGCATCGTCACCTCCGATGCCAGTGCACACGATATCGCCGCCGCAGCCTGGGTTCCCAACGCCTATCTCATCATTCCACTCAATGAGCAGTGGCGCCTCGGCTTCTCGGCAACCTCTTACTACGGTCTTGGCGTCAAGATGCCGGATAACTACAGCGCTGGACACTTTGGCAATGTCTCCGATATCAAGACCATGGATCTGGGTACCTCACTCGCCTATCGCATCAATGAGATGTGGTCAATTGGTGCAGGGCTCTCTGCTATTCAGGGCGAAGGCGAAGTCGGCGGCACCTTCCCCTCTCGCAACCTGATCGCAAAACATTTGCAAGGGGATGGCTGGGCATGGGGCTGGAATGTCGGCACATTGCTGGAGTTGTCCGAGCAAACCCGAATTGGCCTCTCCTACCGTCACGATGTCACTTTGACCCTCTCGGGAGATGCTATCGTGGGCCGACCCAATGCAGATGGCTCCGTTACCGAGATCAGAGATACTGGCAGTCTGGATCTGCCATTACCCGCCACCGCAGAACTGGCTGCATTCCATCAGCTGACTGACAAGCTGGCTCTCCACGGCAGCCTGAACTGGACCAACTGGAGCAAATTCGTTCAATTGGAAGCTGATCTCAACAATTTGCAGAACATGCACATCAAGGACGAGCACTGGGAAGATAGCTGGCGCTACGCCATCGGTATGACCTATCAGGTCACTCCCAAGTGGCAACTGCGCTCCGGTGTGGCCTATGACGCCAGCCCGGTGCCAGCCGATCGTCGTACCATCTCCATCCCGGATGCCGATCGCCTCTGGTATAGCCTGGGGATGGGTTATCAGTTCACGCCCAACCTGACCGTGGATCTGGGGCTGACCCTGATCGATGGCAAAAAGGTGGATGTCACTGAAAAAATGGAGCTGCAACCGGGTAATCCGATGACGACCTCCACCTTCCAGGGCACTTCCGAAGGGGATGCCTGGCTGGCTGGTGCACAATTGAGCTATCTCTTCTAAATTCCTTCCCTGCAAAAAAAACGCTATGCCAATTATTGCCTTACTCAATAAGGTGAACACTGGCATAGTGTTCTGCAACACCATAAAATCAACCCAGTACCTTTACTGGAGCAAGGCATGTATTCCTACGTAGCAAGACAGCCGATCCTCGACAGAGACCTCAAAACTCATGCCTATGAGCTGCTCTTTCGCGATAGTCTGAATAATGTCTTCCCGAGCATCTCATCCCAACAGGCGACGTCACGCCTGGTGGTAGAACAGTTCCTGCAACAAAATATCGATCAGCTGTTGGGGGGCCGCCCCTGCTTTATCAATTTCCCCCACTCACTGCTGCTGGAAGGATTGGCAGAGTGCCTGCCGCCCGAAAAAGTGGTGATTGAAATTCTGGAAGATTCCCCACCGGATGATGCCCTGCTGGAAAAGGTGAAACAGCTGCACAAGCTGGGATATCAACTGGCACTCGATGACTTCACCATGTCACCGGATTGGGAACGCTTCCTCCCCTTTATCCACATCATCAAGTTTGATCTTCGTGCCACACCCCTGATGCAGATCAAGGTGTTTATTCAGCGGCATCAGACGCTGGGGCTCACCTATCTGGCGGAAAAAGTAGAGGACAAGGCGGAGTTCGAGCGGGTCAAACAGCTGGGGATCCAGCTGTTCCAGGGCTTTTTCTTCAGTCGACCCGAGATGGTCAAGCAAGCCACCATGGAGCCGGCGCAAGTCGTGGTGATGCAGTTGCTCAACGTGGTCAACGAGGCAGAGCCTGATATCAACAAGATTGAGCAGCTACTTGGTCAGGATATCTCCCTCTCCCTCAAGCTGCTGCGCTATGTCAACCATCTCAAAGGCCACACCAACCCTATTTCGTCATTTCGTCAGGCTGCCATCTATCTGGGCAACACCCAACTAAAGCGCTTTGTCTCGCTGGTGGCCGCGACCAGTGCGGGCAAGGGCAAGAGCGCCGAGCTCTACCAGATGTCGATGATCCGTGCCCGCTTCTGTGAACTGCTGGCCCATGCCCACGCCCCTAGCCAGCAGGCACAACAGGCCTTTATCACCGGTCTCTTCTCCCTGTTGGATGTACTGATGGAGCAACCGATGGACAAGCTGCTCGGCACCATCCCTCTCATCGACGATATTCGGCTGGCGCTGCTGGAGCGCAAAGGCAATCTGGGTTTCTACCTCGCGTTTTGTGAAGATTACGAAAGCGCCAACTGGTCACGGGTAACGGCCAGAACAGCCCGCCTGGGGCTGAGCGAGGATAAGGTGAGTCACCTCTATCTGGCCGCCACCACCTGGGTCACGGAACAACTTCTGGCGATGGAAGCCACCAATTAATTCGTTTCGTCATTCACTTCAACCGCGATAGCGGTCGCCTCCCCGCCCCCGATACAGAGCGCGGCCACGCCTCGCCGCAAACCCCGTTGCCGCAGCGCGGCAATCAGCGTCACCAAAATGCGTGCGCCACTCGCCCCCAGTGGATGACCGAGTGCACAAGCCCCTCCATGCACATTGACCTTGTGATAAGGGATGCCGACCCCGCTCATGGCCAGCATGGTGACCATGGCAAAGGCCTCGTTGATCTCAAAGAGATCCACCTCTTCCACCGACCATGCAAGACGCGCCAGCAAGCGTGAAATGGCGCCAATTGGCGCAGATGTAAATTCGGCGGGCAATGCCGCGTGGCTCTGATAACCGACAATCCGTGCCAGCACAGGTACCTGCCAGGCTTGCGCCGTGGCGCCATCCATCAATATCAGCGCCGCCGCACCGTCCGAGATGGAGCTCGAATTGGCCGCCGTAATGGTGCCATCTTTACCAAACGCAGGCTTCAGGGTCGGGATCTTCTCCGGTCTGCCCTTGCCGGGCTGTTCGTCCTCGGCCAGCAACACGCGCTCACCGCGATAGACCCTTGTCAGCTCGGACACAAACGCACCGGCTTGCTGCGCATCCCGGGCACGCTGCAACGATGCCAGGGCAAACTCATCCATGGCAGTGCGGGTCAAACCGGCCTGATCGGCGCTGAGCTGGGCATGTATCCCCATCAGCTGGCCATCATAGGCATCTTGCAAACCGTCGAGGAAGAGGTGGTCCAGCACCTTTTGATGCCCCATCCGAAAGCCGTTGCGGGCATTATCCAGCAGATAGGGGGCACGGCTCATGCTCTCCATCCCCCCCGCGACCACCACCCGGTTATCGCCCAGCCGAATGGTATCCGCCGCCAGCATCACTGCTTTCATGCCGGATCCGCACACCTTGTTGACCGTAGTAGCGGGCACACTATCTGGCAGCCCCGCTTTCAACAGCGCCTGCCTGGCGGGCGCTTGCCCTACGCCCGCCGCCAGCACATTGCCCATAAACACTTCATCGACCTGCTCCGGACGCAGCCCGCTTTGCTGCAGTGCCGCCTCGATGGCACAGGCTCCCAACTCAGGCGCCGTTACCTCAGCCAATGCCCCCTGAAACGCCCCCATCGGAGTCCGTTTTGCCGCCACAATTGCAATATCCATTTGCCTGCCTCTGTTTGTTACATGACCATAACATAGGGGTTCTGACGCAATGGAACAAGAGTTGCAGTGCAGTTTACGTTTAGGTAAGGTGCAGACAGGATTTAGTTCGCCAAGAAGTCTGTATGAACAACAAGGATGAAGGACGGCGCTTCAGCATCAGTGAGCTGGCCCGGGAATTTGATATTACGACGCGCAGTATCCGTTTCTACGAGGATCAGGGATTGCTCAATCCCGCCAGAGAGGGGCAGACCCGCATTTACAGCAAGCAAGATCGGGTTCGCCTCAAGCTCACCCTGCGCGGCAAGCGGCTCGGCTTCAGCCTTGCCGAGATCCGCGAGCTATTTGATCTCTATGATGCCGACAAGAGCAGCCGTACCCAGTTACAGACCATGCTGGGACTGGTTGAGGAGAAACGGGAAACACTGCAACAGCAGATGGAAGATATCAGGATGGTGCTGCTGGAGCTGGATGCCGCCGAGCAGCGCTGTCAACAGGCCCTTAGCCAGCTGGGATAACCGGCTTGCGGTGGCTGATCAGGCAGCCCTTTCACAAGATGCCAGATAGCAAAAAGCCACTCCTGAGAGTGGCTTTTTTCAACCTGACGGTTCGCTATTAAACGCGAACGAAGTCCAGGTGGATCAGCTTGTAACGTACCGGGTGACGCTGGATAGCTTTCACTTTTACGTTAACTTCTTCACCGTTGATAACCAGAGTCAGTACAGACTCATAGAATTCCGGCTTCTCTTGAGCCAGGATCATTTTCTTGTGGTCAACAGTGATGGACAGGGCTTCTTTGCCTGCACCGTAAACGATGGCAGGAACTTGGTCAGCTTGACGCAGGCGGCGGCTCGCACCTTTCCCCAGGTCAGAACGGACTTCAGCTTGGAATACGAAAGACATAGTATGTATCTCTTTTGGATGAATTTATGGTGCTAACTGCGACCGGTCAGCACCTCGCAAAACGAGCGCGAATACTACCACGGGCCAAATTCGGATACAAGGTACCGACTCTGCATTTAGCGCCCCTGCTCCAACCGGGCGAATTGCTGCTGACGCTGGGCCGGGCTCAGGGCATCAAACTTCGCCAGGGTCTCGGCGCGCGGGCAGTAGAGTCCCTCCCCGTTCTGACCCGAATGCTCTTGCCAAGCCGCGGCTGATTCTCTGCCACCAGCGCCAGCAAATAGCTGTAGGTATCGGCTCCCCGGGCACTGGATAACTGGTTGGCAATGCGCCACAGGGTCTCCCCTGCGGCGACCTGATGACACACAGTTTGTGGACCGCCGGCTGCAGGAGCCGAGAGGGTAAGCATGACGTCACTGCCTGCGGATAAGCTAGCCGTGTGGCTGGCGAGCGCCATATCGGCGCTCGCTACTCCCTCATCTCCTTTGGCACCACTCATCCCTGCAGTGCGAAACGTCGCCCCCAGCTGAGCGAGCAGAGGTTCGCTCTCGTCGGGGTCGCTGGGCATATCAACACCACCGAACGCCTCTTGATGTGTGCGAAACTCGGCGATAAAGGGCGCGACAGGTTGCGCCTGATAATCAGGGGATCCACTCCCCTGCTGCACGATTGCACCAGCCGCAACAGCCTGCCCGGGGACAACCCCGTAAGCCATCTCGTCGATGCGCCGCAGCCTTGCCAGATAGGTTTTGGAGAGCTGCGCCTCCCCCTCGAACAGATCGAAGGGGGGCACCAACCTGGCTGGAAAGAGGATCTGCCAGCGACCGTGCTTCTGCTTTTGGGCCAGCGGCGGAAACTGATTGCCACGCCAGGCCACAAACATCGCAGGCGGCGTGCGCGCCAGCGGGTAATATTCCGGGTTCAACTGCACCCAGGTTTGTTCCGCGATGGGTTGATAACCGCTGATCACCACCTGCGCCACACTCAACCAGATCCCCAGCATCCTTGCCTCCCTGATTTGCGGTTTAAAAGGGCTACCTGACCGGCAACCCCTTCTCATCACCCGCTATCATGCTGTTAAAACAGTTAGATAGCAGCTTAGCACTGAGCGATGGCGTTAAGCACCCGTTTATCGGAGACCGGATAAGGGGTCCCCAGATTCTGAGCGAAGAACGACACCCGCAGCTCCTCAATCATCCAGCGGATATTAGCCACCTCAGTGGGAATAAGCTGGGATTTGGGGATCTTGGCCAGCAGCGCCTTGTACTCCGACTCCACGCTGTGCACTTTAAGCATGTAGACCCGATCTCGGTTGGGATCGATAGCCAGCTTCTCCAGGCGACGCTCGATGGCGCGCAGATAGCGCAGCAAGTCTGGCAACCGCTGCCAGCCGGTCTCGGTGACAAAGCCCTTGTGAATGAGGTTACCCAACTGCTGCTGGATGTCCGACATGGCAAAAGCGGTGTCGAGCTGCATCTTGCCCTTGAGCCGTTTCTTGATCTCATGGGAGAGGGTCAGCACGGCTTCCACCTGCTTGGCCACCTCCACTACCGCATCGTTGAGCTCGGCACGGACATACTCCTTGAGCGCCTCGAAACCGGCCTCATCCCACGCCATGCCGCCGTGCTGCTCGATGAGCTTGTCACAGCCGCAGGCAATGCAGTCATCGATAAGCTCGGCCACCTTGCCAAACGGGTTGAAATAGAGCCCCAGCTTGGCCTTGTTGGGCAGCTTCTCCTGCAGGTACTTGATGGGTGATGGTACGTTGAGCAGTACCAGCCGACGCTGACCGGCCCACATCAGCTGCTGCTGCACCATCGGGCTCTCCACAAGCTGGATGGCGACCGAATCCTTCTGATCCACCAAGGCCGGATAGGCCTTCACCTCGAACCCGCCCCGCTTCTGACTGTACTCTTGCGGCAGCTCGCCAAAGCTCCACAGGGTGAGACCGGACTGCTCGATATCATCGTCCGCTACTTGCGACAGGGTCTCCTGCACCTTGCCACGCAGCGACTCTTTCAATGCCTCCAGATCTTTGCCTTCCGCTACCTTCTTGTGCTTCTCGTCAACCACCCGGAAGGTGAGTTTCAGGTGATCGGGTACCGCATTCCAGTCCCAGGATTCACGGGGCACGGTCACGCCAGTCATCCGCCGCAGCTGGCGCTCCATCTCGTCCAGTAGCGGCCCCTGTTCGGGGTTGATACTGGCGAGCAGCGCATCGGCGTAGTTCGGCGCTGGCACAAAGTTCTTGCGCATCGGCTTTGGCATCGACTTGATGAGGGCAACCAACAGCTCGTGACGTAGCCCCGGGATCAACCACTCGAACCCCTTCACCTCTACCTGATTCAAGAGCGGCAGCGGAATATGCAGGGTCACGCCATCGGCGGCTTCCCCTGGCTCGAACTGATAGGTCAGCTTGAGCTTGAGGCGCCCCTGCAGCCAGAAGTTGGGGTAGTCGAGATCGCTGATGTGGGCAGCATCCCCCTTCATCAACATCTCTTTTTCGAAGTTGAGCAGCTCGGCATCCCGCTTTTGCGCCTCTTTCCACCACTTGTCGAAATGGCGAGCGGAGATCACCTCCTCCGGCAAGCGGGCATCGTAGAAGCGGAACAAGTCCTCATCATCCACCAGAATGTCGCGACGACGGGATTTGTGTTCCAGCGCCTCCACCTCGGCCAGGAGCTTGCGATTGTCGCTGAAGAAACGGTGACGGGTCTCGAAATCCCCCTCCACCAGGGCGCGGCGGATAAACAACTCGCGGCACAGCGCCGGATCGATACGGCTGAAGTTGATGGTGCGCTCATTGACCAGAGTCAGACCATAGAGGGTCACCTTCTCCTTGGCCATCACAGCGCCATTTTTCTTCGACCAGTGGGGGTCGCTGTGGTGCAGCTTGATGAGGTGGCCAGCCAACGGTTCCACCCACTCGGGTTCAATCTTGGCGTTAATGCGAGCGTAGAGACGCGAGGTTTCCACCAATTCTGCGGCCATCACCCACTTGGGCGGCTTCTTGAACAGACCCGAGGCCGGGAACAGGTGGAAACGGCCGTTGCGGGCGCCAAGGAACTCGGGCTTTTCCAGATCCTTGTTGCCGATATGGCTCAAAAGGCCGGTCAGCAGGGCGCAGTGCACCGTCTTGAAATCCGCCGGCTCATGGTTGGCTTTAAAACCAAGCTCCTTGACCGTCTGACGAAGCTGGAAATGGATGTCCTGCCACTCGCGCACCCGCAGGTAGGAGAGAAACTCCTTCTGGCACATTCGGCGGAACGGATTGCTGCCCAGGGCATCCTGCTGCTCTTTCAGATAGTTCCAGAGGTTAACAAAAGCGAGGAAGTCGGAATCCTTGTCTTCAAAGCGTCTGTGCTGCTCGTCGGCGGCCTGCTTCTTCTCCATGGGCCGCTCGCGGGGATCCTGAATGCTGAGGGCCGCGGTAATCACCATCACCTCGCTCAGGCAGCCAGTTTGCGCCGCGCTGATCACCATCTTCGCCAGACGCGGATCAAGGGGGATGCGCGAGAGCTGGCGACCGGTTTCGGTCAGCTGCAGCTTGGCTTCGCGATCGCCCGTGGCGGGCAATTCCCTCACCGCCTCCAGCTCTTTCAAGAGAGTCAGACCGTCCTTGATATGGCGTGACTCAGGCGGCTCGACGAACGGGAACGCCTCCATGTTGCCAAGGCCGAGCGCCAGCATCTGCAGGATGACCGATGCCAGGTTGGTGCGCAGGATCTCGGGGTCGGTAAAGGTGGGACGGCTGTTGAAATCCTCCTCCGAGTAGAGACGGATACAGATACCGTCTGCCACCCGGCCGCAACGCCCTTTACGCTGGTTAGCACTGGCCTGGGAGACCGGCTCGATGGGCAGGCGCTGCACCTTGGTGCGCCAGGAGTAGCGGCTGATGCGGGCCGTACCCGGGTCGATGACGTAGCGAATGCCCGGCACCGTCAGCGAAGTCTCCGCCACGTTGGTGGCAAGCACGATACGCCGCCCTGCATGCTGCTGGAACACCTTGTTTTGCTCGGCGTTGGAGAGGCGGGCGTAGAGCGGCAGCACCTCGGTGTCGCGCAGGTTGAGTTTGCGCAGGGCATCGGCGGTATCGCGGATCTCCCGCTCGCCGTTCATGAAGATAAGGATGTCCCCCAGCCCTTCTCGGGCCAACTCTTCCACCGCATCGAAGATCCCCTGCAGTTCGTCGCGCTCTTCCAGCCCTTCGCTCTTGTCACTCGTGAGTGGACGGTAGCGCACCTCCACCGGATAAGTGCGGCCGGAGACCTCGATCACCGGCGCCTTGTTGTAATGGCGGGAGAAACGTTGCGGGTCGATAGTGGCCGAGGTGATGATCACCTTGAGATCGGGGCGCTTGGGCAACAGCTGCTTGAGATAACCCAGAATGAAGTCGATATTGAGGCTGCGCTCGTGGGCCTCATCGATGATGATGGTGTCGTACTGGGTGAGCATCCGGTCGTTCTGGATCTCCGCCAGCAGAATACCGTCAGTCATCAGCTTGATGTGGGTCTGCTCGCTCACCTGATCGGTAAAGCGCACCTTGTAACCCACGTAGTGACCGAGTTCGGACTCCATCTCCTCGGCAATACGGGCCGCGACAGTGCGGGCCGCCAGACGGCGTGGCTGGGTGTGGCCGATAAAGCCCTTCACCCCACGCCCGAGCGCCAGACAGATCTTGGGGATCTGGGTGGTCTTGCCCGAGCCGGTTTCCCCGGCGATGATCACTACTTGATGCTCTGCAATGGCTTTAGCGATCTCAGCCTGTTTCTGACTGACCGGCAGATTGTCCGGATAGGTGACCTTGGGCACTCCGGCCAGACGGGTTTGATAACGCGCTTGCGCGGCATCCAGATCGGCAGCGATGGTCTCCAGCACGGCGGCCTGTTTGCCTTCAGGCAGCTTCTTGACCCCGTGCAGACGGCTGGAAAGGCGGCGGGCGTCGAGGTTCATGCAGGCAGAGAGACGGCGGCGCAGCGCCTCGATAGAGAGAGACAAGGTACGAATTCCTTAAATAGGTGCCCAAAGGGGCCATATCGATAAGCTGGGAGCGATCCTAAAGAGCGAGCGGGGGCGGTGCAAGCCTTAACGTAGCGTTATGTATGGGAAGACTGAGAGATTGGCCGATCCTCAAACATGACAAAACAATCATTGTAAGATGGCATAACATGAATAAATGGCAGCATTTGAAATAGCCAAGGCAAGCCGAAGCTTGCCTTGGGAGAGAGGAAAACAGGGTTAACCGTGGGTGTGATGGACAAAACAGGTGGTGAGCTGGGCGTGAATGGCCTGCATGACGTTGTGGCGATTGATGACACCGAGCAGACGCCCCTCCTCCACTACCGGATAGATCTTCGGCTTTTGCCCCATCATCATCTCCGCCAGGCTCAAAATGCTGGTATCGGGTCCCACCGACAACACCTCCTTGCGCATCACGTCCTTGACCTGCGCCACCTGTTCGCAGTGATAGGCCTCCTTAAGCAGCACTGCGATGCAATCCTGCTCGGAGATCCAGCCAATCAGATGGCCCTGCCCATCCACCACCGGGCCACCGAGCTGATGACTGTTCAGAAATTTCTCGACCGCAGCTTGCACCATCATGTCGGCAGTGAAGGTGATGGGTCTGCTCTGCATATAATCCTTGGCTTTTAGCGATTCCATATCTGCTCCCCTACGGTAGTCCATCAAGCTGGCGTCTTGTGCGCCGGTACCGGCACCATGCTCGGCTTGTTCCAATCATAGCTTGCTCGCGGCAGTATGAGTCAGCGGCCAGCCTCTCCCTCAATTGATGGCATGATCCGGCTCGCGATCCGGAATGGCTGCCATCATCATCTGCGGCAGGTGATCGGCCAGCACCGCCACTACAGCGGGCTCGACCCGCCCCTGATCCGCCAGTTGCTGCATAAAGGTCAATGCGTCACGGGCAGGCAGACCGCGCCGATAAGGTCTGTCCTGCACCATTGCCTGAAAAATATCGGCAACTCGCAGGATCCGCGCTTCGAGCGCCATGGCGGATGCCGGCAGATGGAACGGATAGCCCTCCCCGTCAGGCTCCTCATGGTGATAGGCCGCCCAGCAGGCAATCTCCTCAAACCCTTCGATGTGGCGCAGGATCTGGTAAGTCTCGAAGCTGTGGGTATTGATGATGGCCCGCTCCGCTTTCGTCAGGCTGGCAGGCTTGTCGAGGATCTCGTCCGGCACCCTGAGCTTGCCCAAATCGTGCAACAAACCGGCGATCTCCAGCATGTCACAATGGATGGCACTGACTCCCATCTGCTCGGCCAATGCCCGAGACAACCTGCTCACACCGAGTGAATGCGTCATCGTGAATGGACTTTTGGCGTCGACAATGCCGGAGAAGATCTGCGCCAGCGCTTTAAGCTCCCCGTTGGAGGTCAGGCAAGGCTCCCGCACCTGCAGCATCTCCAGCATGTAATCATTGATGGAGCGCGCTTCCAGCTGCAGCCAGAATGCCTCAGAGCGAGACGCCTTGAGGAAGGCATCCACCAGCTCGGGGGCAAAGAACTCGTCACGGAAATCCTGCAGGCGTGCGCGGATCTCGTTGGTATGCATCAACAATGAACCATCACCATAGTAGGGCGCCGCCAACGCATCGCAGCGATCCACCAGAAAGATAAGGTTGGCCTGACGGGCTACATTAGGGTCCATATCGGCCATCTCGCGTAACAGGTGCCAGTGGGTGTGGTGATAACGGATAGGCAGGGCCAGTGGGGCCAACAAACGGAAATCCTTGAGCAGCTGATATCCCACCTCGCAGTGGCGCTGGGAGGACTCCCAATCGAACTCGCTGACCAGATGGTGATGGGTGATGGTCGAGGAGACACCGATATCATGCAGCCCCCCCAGCTCGAACAGCAGACAGCGCTCGGCCTCACTCATCCCCAGCTCCCGGCTGCACTCGGCAGCCATAATCCCGACCCGTTTACCGTGGGCCACATCGCCAATGCCCACCAGATCCAGCGAGGCTGACAGGGCATACACCACCTGCCTTAGATCCACTTGCAACGAAAAGGGGGCTGCGCCCTGCGCTCTGTCCATGATCCGGGTCCCATGCGATGTTGTCGTATCAAACTGGCGCTGTTTTATGCTTCGCCTTCTATCAACTTAGTCAATAGCCGAGCCTTTTACCTTGTTTTTATAGGCATTTATGACCCTAGCACCTTGAAAAGACAAAGATCACAGCTGGATTTATTTGGCCACTCCCATTCAAGTTATATTTATCCGTTCAAAAATATGCGAGCAGACTTTTTAAATCTCGCGTAGAGATTGTGAGCATTTTTAAAAGCTCATATTTGAGCGAAACAATCAACACCCCAGCTTTACTTAATTATTACTTAATCAGAATTAAAGAGTGCTCGGCTTGCCAGTAAGATGTTTGAATACAGGCAGACCACAACGCCCATAACTGCTTCCATCCCCAAATTGATTAACCGAACTGTGAACTCCATCACCCATTTATTCGCCTTATCATCATCGATAACGATGGGCACCTCACGCCTTCTGGATACAGCTTCCCATGCTCGCTCCAGCCTACCCAATAGCCTGCGACCGAAGGGTTGGAGAAAAAATCTCGGATAACCAGCGGTTATATTCGCTATAAGGCGACAAGGATAAACGGGATTTATAGAGTGAAATTGTTGAAAGCTGATTTCCAAGCTGCGGTTAACTCGGGCTATTCAGGTCATATTCAACTCTTTGCAGGTCATAACGGCAGCGATAAAGGAGAATGTGCCCATCTGGTATTACATCCCTCCAATAGCCTGCACGGGATGATATTTCCACCGCATTAAACGCATGCAGTTTTCATCGCCCATTTTGTGTACCAATTCACATCAGATTAGGAGTGGAGCCAATAATGGCCATTCAAATAAACAAAATAGCCATGAGCCTTGCCTTAATGGCCACCGCGGCGCTGTTTCCCAAATCAACCATCAAGCCACAACTGCCCCAGCCCCAAGTGACCGTTACACTCGGGGCTTTCTGACAGGCAGACCCAGGGTATTGAGTTTGTTTATGGCGCTGACATACGCCATCACCTCTCCCACTTGGCCGTTGTAGTTACGTAAACTGACTTTCCCCGCTAACAACTGTTTGGACCGATACATCGCTGTCTCTGCAAGTGAGCGACTGTGATACCCCGATATCTTCTTCCAGTACGCCAGCCCTTTCTTGCGCATCACCAGCACCGCGTCATTTCTTGCGTGTCCTTTTTTTTCATAACCCCGCGCTTTTGCGAGGCGGGATACAAGCTGTTGCCCCTTTGCACAAGATAAGCTGATGACTGGCTTTGCTGTCGTAGGCGCCATCCGCATAAACACGCCCCAGTTTGCGCCGTAGTGGATTGAGCAGAGTCGGCAACACCTCGACATCATGGACATTCTCCAGCGAGATTTCCGCCGCCACGATATCGTGAGTAGCCGGGTCTACTGCCAGATGCAATTTGCGCCAGACTCGCCGTTTCTCGGCGCCGTGTTTTCTGACCTTCCACTCGCCTTCACCAAATACCTTCAGCCCGGTTGAGTCGATAACCAAATCGGTAATACGTCCTTTTGGGGGCTGTCGATAAGCCACCGTCACCGTGCGGGCCCGCTTGCTTACACAACTGTAATCGGGGGCACAAAGCGGTACGTTCATCAACTCGAACAGGGAGTCGAGTAGTCCCTGAGTGGTCCGCAGAGTGAGGTTGAAAATCCCCTTGAGCATCAGGAAGGTGCAGATGGTCTGGTCAGTGTAGAGTTGGCTGCGGCCCCGGCACCCATGATGGCCGTGGTGAAACCAGTTGCTCATGGCCTCGGCATCAACCCAGAAGGTGAGTGAACCACGGTTAATCAATGATTTGTTGTATTGAGGCCAGTTGGTGATGGGGTGAAGCGACGTGCTCATGATGCAGGCTTGAAGGAGATGGTGGTCAGATCACCAAGTCCTCAGTTAGTTCCATTTAAGCTGCATCGATTTGGGCAACAACGCCGTCTGTTGCGCTTTCGATGTACCCACCTCCTGTTTTTACGATTATCTGGCTCGCAGGCGGACGATTAGCCGTGAGCGCATGCAACAGCGCTGTGAGTTGCGCCGTTTGTTCAAAGAAAGCCGGAACTCAGCGGGCAGCCGTGCCTTGATGTCGATGATGCGGGAGTTAGGGTATCAGATTGGTCGATTCAAAGTGTGCAGTCTGATGAAGGAAGCAGGGCTGGTATCCAAACTGCCGGGCGCACACCGCTATAAGGTGGCACGGTCAGAACGACCGGATATTCCCAATCTGCTGGCCCGAGAATTTGATGTCCAGCCACCCAATCAGGTGTGGTGTGGCGATATCACCTACGTCTGGGCAGGTGGTCGCTGGCATTACCTGGCAGCGGTTCTTGACCTGCACACCCGGCGGGTCGTGGGATGGGCGATATCTGATAAACCTGATGCAGAATTGGCAATCAAAGCACTGGAGATGGCCTATCAGCAGCGGGGTTGCCTATCCGGTGTGCTGTTTCACTCCGACCAGGGTAGCCAATATGGCAGTAGGGCATTTCGGCAACGACTGTGGCGCTATCGTATGACCCAGAGCATGAGTCGGCGTGGCAACTGCTGGGATAACGCCCCGATGGAGCGGTTGTTCAGAAGCCTGAAGTCAGAGTGGCTCCCTGCAACGGGATACATGAGCATACGGGAGGCAAAGCGGGATATCAGTTATTACCTGATGGATTACTACAACTGGCGGCGTCCACATCAACACAATGACGGGATACCGCCAGCAAAAGCCGAAGAACGGCCTAACCAAGTGTCTGGATTTAGTTGACCACTACAACTATGCCCTAGAGGTGTTTTAGAGTCGCTTCAACATGAGGGGGGATATATGAACAATTGAAAAACCATTTCAACAAAAACAAAATATTTACTACAGGAGTTGGGGATTTCTCGTTCAACTCTGTATAGTAGGATTAAAAGGTATAATTCCCAGCGTCTCATAACACTGGTTTTCATTCTGTTTCTGAGGTCAATGACTGGATATTAAAACGAAAAAAGTTATTGATTGAGCTAGACAAAGAAAAATAGCTCCATTCTATCACCGAATCATTGTAAGAAATGCGTTAAAGTATTTTAATGTAGATTAAAAACAAGGTCAACACTATGACGTACAGAGTTAAAAGCTGATGAAATATGGATCTATTCAACATTAGTCATGAGTCGTGCCTACCATTATGATGAGCTGCAGTCTCCGCTGTAATTACTGCTTTTGTTTTCACCTTGTTTTTTATACACTTATCAGGAGCTCGCAGAGCTATTAACCTCCTTATCCCATCAGGACAGAGAGAGTTATAGCCCAGTAAAACCGATCAGGAAGCAGAACACGTGTCCTCGAGAAACAAACAAACCGTCAAGCTTGATGATGTCGCGGCCCTGGCCAAGGTGTCCCCCTCGACTGTCTCACTTTATGTACGTCATCCAGACAAGGTAAAAGCCAATACCGGCCATAAAATTCAGCGTGCCATTGATGAACTGGGTTATGTGCACAACAAAATTGCCAGTCAGTTTACTGCCGGGCGAAGCTCGGCAATGGCAATTATCGTTCCTTCCATTTCCAATATTACCTTTAGTACCTTTGTCCAACAGATTGAACATATCGTGAGTGATGCAGGTTTTCAGCTCTATATCGCATCTCATGATCACTCCATGGAAAAAGAGGAGCAGCAGATCCGCTCCATTTTACAATGGTCTCCTGCTGCCATAACCCTCACTGGCGCGAAACACAGTGATACTACGATTCGTATGCTGGAGCACAGTGCGGTGCCTGTGGTTCAAGCATGGCAAATCGGTGAAGCCAGTCCGTTTGTCGCGCAGGTCGGTATCGATCATTTTCAGGTGGGTTACGATGCCGCGTCTTACCTGATACGCTCCGGCTGCCATAAAATTGCCTATTTCACGACCCGTTTTAACGATGACGTTCGTGCGCAGAGCCGCTACAGCGGCTTTTGCCAGGCACTTGAGACGGCGGGTATGGATCCCTTGTTGGTCGAAATCCCTTACAGCGACAATATTTATCCCGCCGCCCGCGAGCTACTCATCAAGACACTGCTCAAAGAGCGCAAACTCGACGGCATTTTTGCATCAAACGATACCATTGGTACGGCATTACTGATGGAGGCGATTGCACGTAATATCCCGGTACCAGAGCAACTCTCTATCATCGGGTTTGGCGATTTTCCAGGCAGCGGCTATTTGGCCCCCGTGACCTTGTCCAGTATCAATATCAATATCCACTCTGTTGCCAGCCAGGCTGCGTCCATGATGTTGCGGATGGCGCGCGAGCCCGATTATAAAGGCGAGATCATTGATGCCGGATTTGACTTGATCCCCAGACAGAGTACCCGGTTTGTTTTGTGACCAAGCCAATACTGTCACACCATAAACCATCACAAAACCATGGCCTTGATAAATAGCCCATGAAGATAAATACCCTCATGTATCTACCAGAACACTATCCGTTGCGTCAGATATTTTTAAACAGGGCACCAGTCACTGCCTGCTCTACAAGGTTTTGGTTAAGTAATATCGTTGATGAAACACCGGGCACTTTTCCAACGTCATGACGACTGAATACCCCCGCGCTTGGTAAAAAGGCTTTGCTTGAAAGCTAAAAGTATCGAGCTGTGAAAAACGGCAGCCACGCTCGCGGGCAGCATCCTCCGGCACGACACTGCTGCTCATCCTGATAGAAGATGGCAAGTGGGCGACGTATCTGTTCACCGACAAACTCACGATTGGTTTTGATCAGATTGTCTCGTAAAAAATGGATGTCGTCCTGGCTGGGGTTTTGCACAACGTCAAGAGTGTCAATCATGCAGCTCTGCTCCTCTGGTGAAACATAATGGCCGTGAACATTGTCACGGCCATGGGTTATCCGGGTCGCATCCTCTATGGCGAACGTCGGTGCGATTTACGCCAGCACCTTTAGCTCGGCAAACAGCGAAGCCCAGGGACTTTTGGCACGATAGAACACCGGGGGCTGGCCAATCGGTGCAGGCAGAGTGACCCGCTGGCCCCCTGTAAAGCGCTGGCCGCTCCAGACATGCGTCCACTGCTCACCTGCAGGCAGGTAAGTTGTCCACTCACGCACATCCCCTTGGTGAACCGGTGCCACCAGCAACTCTGACCCATAGAGGTATTGATCCTGTATGACGTAGGTCTCGGGATCATGTTCAAAATGCAGCATCATGGCACGTTGAACCGGATACCCTTTCTCGGCCGCTTCATCCACCAGGCTACGCAAGTAAGGAGTCAGGTGGCAATAAACTCGGGTCATCCGGGCAAAATGCGCCAACGTGCTGCCATCCTGGTCAAACTGGAAATTCTCATCAGGGCGGTTACCTTCGTGGGTACGCATGACTGGGGTAAAGGCAGCCATTTCAACCCAGCGGTCAAACAGCTCCTTGGTTCGACGGTTGCCAAACAGTGAGGTGTAGCCACCGATATCCGAGTGGTGATACGCGTTCCCCAACATACCGGAGGAGAGCGCCCCCGAGATCACCGTGACCAGACCGTCGTGACGGCTGAAATCGACACATTGATCCCCTGCCCACAGTAGCGGGCAGTATTGCTGCACCCCGGTGTAACCGGCTCGCATAAAGAACAGGGCATCACCGGTTTGGCCGTTCATCGCGATCGCTTCAGCGTTGCACTGGGCCCACAGAGTCGGCCAGGCATTGTGCATCAGCTTGGCATCGACACCGTTGTGCAGGTAGATGTTATCGGTCGGCAGGTACTCGCCAAAGTCAGCCATCCACCCCTTGATCCCCATATCCAGCATGTTTTTACGCAGCACGGTATCACGGAACCAGGCCATGGCGTCTGGATTGGTAAAGTCGACACAGCCGCAATAGAATTCACCAAAGTCGACCAGCGCAACCTGACCATCCTTGTCCAGCGCCATATAGCCGAGCTCTTTGGCGATAGGAAACAGCTTGCCATCTTCACACAGGTATGGGTTAACGTAGGCCATGAACTCGATGCCCTGGTCATTGAGCGCCTTTATCCTGGCGGGCAGATTGGGGTAGCGCTCCTGATGGTGCTGCCAATCCCAGTCCCAGAACAGGCGCTTGCCAAACGAGGTGACCCGCAAGCCGCACCAGTCTTCACTCCACAAACCCGAAACCTTGATACCATGGTCAAGGGCGTTTTCCAGACGACTGAAGGTATTGACCTCCCCCCCTTCAGACCAAGGATCGCTCCCTTGTAGACCCACTCCGGCAACCTGGGCTGGCGGCCAAACCGCGCGGACAGTTTTTCGATAATGCCCAGATAGCTCTCTGCGGTGCGCAACTCGATGGTCTGCGGGATCGCCCACACTTGCAGCTCATGAAACCCTTCGTGACGAAAATCGAAATCGGCATAAGCGGTGGTGTCGATATGGCAGCTGTATTTGCGAGAGGAGACAAACGTGGGTTGCGGATAGTTGGTGTGATAGTAATCCCCACCGGCTTTGCCCATCACATCGGCTTTCCATTTGATCTCGCTGTGGGGATGGCGACCAACACCGGGCTCTGACGTCCACAACGGAAAGTGACGACCACGCAAATCGAAATAGGACATCTGCTCGCCACAACCCCAGACATGCTCTTTACGTTCGGCCGGCAATCTGACCCAAAAGCGGTTATATGCCTCGTCCAGTATGGTCGGATAAAGCATCACATCATCGCCATCACACACCACTGCCACCTGTAGCAAAGCAGGGGTAAAGGCATTCGGGGCAAAAATAAACAGGTTGTTGTCAACCTGTTCGATATGAGCCAATGCAACGCGAGACTCGATATAGTCTTCGATGTCAAAGTTGCCGCGATAAATTTCCATTTTTTCCCGGCCCTTGCCTATATAAAACGCCGGGGCATCCGCTTGATGAGAAAATAACAACTGCTGCTGATGCTGAATCGTTAATGCCTGTGACGAAAATTCGAGTTGCATTGCATAAGCTCCTGTTTAGTCGGGCCATCCCCGCTTGCTCGCCAACACAATAATAGCGCTACGATTTCATTTCAATCGCGTAAAACCCAAACAGCGATCTCGATCACCAACCAATACCCGCCACACGAAAACGTTTAGCTCACCTGCAAACACCATTTGTAAGAGAATCCTTAACCACCAGCGCAATCTCTCGATCTGGATCCCACTTTTCAATAATCACCCTTGCGCCAGCAATCGCACCGCTACGATTATTGATCTGCCGGATGGATTCCACACTATGGAGAATAAAATGGTTGTTCAGGCGCATATCGAAAGCAGACTGCCTTTTAGGGAAAAACTTGCCTATGGCGTCGGCGATTTTGGTTACAACTTTGTATTGAATATCACCACCCTCTATCTGCTTAAATTTCTGACCGATGTAGCAGGCATCAATGCGGCGTGGGCAGGCGTCATCTTTTTGGTGGCGAAAGTGTTCACCGGCTTCACCGACCTAGGCACCGGCATTTTCCTCGACACCCGCAAGAGCTTCGGACCTCGCGGCAAGTTTCGTCCGATGCTGCTCTGGACCATAGTGCCGCTGTTTGTCTGCAACATGTTGCTGTTTTGCAATTTTGAGCTCGACAGCGAGACCAAGACCACCCTGTTCATCGTCTGCTTCATGGCATTTGGCCTGTTTTTTAGCCTGGGCAATGCCAGCTATGGCGCCATGGTGCCCTCTATGACCAAAAATGTTCAGGATCGCGCAGAGCTGGCAGCCTGGCGTCAGGGCGGAGCCAACACAGGCCTGTTGCTGGCCACCGTCGGTTTCATGCCCATCGCCATGTTGTTTGAATCCCAGGAGACCGGCTACATGGTGGCAGCCCTAGCCTACACCTCGGTCGGCTTGGCGGCGGTACTCTTTTGCTACCTCAACGTCAAAGAACACCACACCATCATAGGTAATGACCCTGACCAGATAGTCGAGAAGCCCACCATCAAGGAGGGGCTCAAGGCGGTACTCAAGAACAACCAGTTGCTGGTGCTGGCAGTAGCCAACCTGCTGACCCTCTCCGCATTCAACGTCAAACTCACCGTGCAGGTCTTCTACGCACAGTACATTCTAGGTGATGTCTCCATGGTCTCTTACATGAGCTTTGTCAGCATGGGGTGCATCTACCTCGGGGTGTTGTCTGTGCCTGCGCTGGTACGCCGCTTCGGCAAAAAACCTGTCTATCTGGCCGGATTGTGCCTGTGGATCTCCGGCGACATTGCCAACTACCTGTTCGGTGGCACTGTCATGAGTTACGTGCTGTTCACCTCGCTGGCGTTCTTTGGCACCTCTTTCGTCAACAGCCTTAACTGGGCGTTTGTCTCAGATACCGTTGAGTACGGTGAGTGGAAAACCGGTACCCGTACCGAAGGCTTGGTCTACTGCGGCATGACCTTCTTTAGAAAATGTTCGCAAGCTATCGCAGGGTTCGTCCCCGGGTTCGCTCTGGCACTGGTTGGCTATATGCCCAATGTGGAGCAAACCGATGCAGCCAAAGCTGGGATCACTGGGCTGATTTTCATCTACCCGGCAAGCCTGGCTATCGTAACGGCGCTGGTGATGGCCCTCTTCTACACCCTCAACGAGCAGCGCTATCAAGAGATCATCGCCAGTCTTGGTGCCCGCCGTGTGGCTGCTACCCAAAGCTGACGCTCATGCAACAGGCAACGGCGTGCTGGCCACGCTGTTGCTCTCTTCAAGGAAGTGATCCCATGACATATCGCAATGTGGCAAGTGACCGTCTGGCATGGCAGGAAAAGATGGCCTACGGAGTGGGTGATCTCGGCTATAACTTCCTGCTCAACTGCACAACTCTCTATTTGCTGATCTTCCTGACCGATGTGGCCGCCATTCCGGCAGCATGGGCCGGAGCAATCTTTCTGGTTTCGAAGTTCTTTACCGCCTGCACCGATCTGGTGACCGGCAGCGTGCTGGATAATCGTTCCGAACTCGGCCCCAGAGGTAAATTTCGCCCCTTCCTGCTCTGGACGATAGTGCCACTGGCTCTTATCAACACCGCCCTGTTTACCAGCGTTGAGCTCTCGGTCATCGCTAAAACAGTGCTGTTTACCCTGCTGTTCATGATGTTTGGTGCCTTTTACAGTTTTGGCAATGCCTCCTATGGCGCCATGGTCCCGGCCCTCACCAAGCGACTCCAGGACCGAGCCGAGCTCGCCGCCTGGCGCCAGGGGGGAGCCAATACCGGATTACTGCTCTGTTCGGTGGGGTTCATGCCGCTGGTATTGCTGTTTGACAAGCCACAGGTCGGCTATAGCGTTGCGGTACTGATTTATTCGGTCATGGGGGCTGCCGCAGTACTCTTTTGCTACAGCAGAGTTCGTGAACGCCATGTGCTGCCATCGGTTGTCAACGAATCGGGGTTTTCGGCAGTACAAACAAACGCACGGGCCGTGCTGGCAAACCGTCCGCTGGGCATCCTGGCGCTGGCCAATTTGCTGACGCTGGCAGCGTTCAACACCAAGCTGATTGTTCAAGTTTTTTACGCCCAATATGTGATTGGCGATGTATCGATGATCGCCTACATGAGCTTCATCAGCATAGGGTGTATCTACCTGGGGGTATTGCTGGTTCCCTTTGCCGTGCACCGTTTTGGCAAACTGCCTGTCTATTTGGCCGGAATTGGCGTGTGGATATGCGGTGATCTGCTCAACTACCTCTACAGCGAGAGTGCTCTCGATTACATCCTCTTCACCTCCCTGGCCCTGTGGGGATCCGCTTTCGTCAACAGTCTCAACTGGGCGTTCATCTCTGACACCGTCGAGTATGGGGAATGGAAAACCGGCATCCGCACAGAGGGGCTGGTCTACTGCAGTCTGACCTTCTGCCGCAAATGCTCGGCCGCGCTTGCGGGCCTCATTCCCGGGCTGGTGCTGGCATGGTCAGGCTATGTTCCCAACGCGACGCAAAGCTCCGAGACCCAAAGCAGCATCGCCAATCTGATGTTTCTCTACCCGATCTGCGCCCTGATTTGCGCTGCAGCCTTGATGTTGCTGTTCTACCCGCTCACTGATGCCCGCTATCAACAGATCGTCCGGGAGCTGGCACAACGCCATGCCCTTGCTTCTCCCCGGAGACCCCATCACCGGATACATGAGCAATCTACTCCATCGCCTGACAGCCATCCTCTTCGCGCAGGTCAGAATGGGTGAATTTAACATGCTGTTTTTATTGAATTAATCCTTAATCAAATCAGACAAAGAGAGCGGTATTCCTATGTCATTCAACAGTGAAAACCTGGCCAAGCTCGATATCTCGGCGCTGCGTAGCCAACGCTGGTATGCCCCCGACACCATCCGTGCCTTCGCCCACCGTCAACGCAGTCAGCAAAGTGGCTTGAACCGCGACGAATTCATGGGCAAGCCCGTGATCGGGATCATCAATACCTGGAGTGAAATGAGCCCCTGCCATAGCCACCTGCGTGAGCGCGCCGAGGCCGTCAAACGAGCCGTCTGGGCCGCGGGGGGCTACCCCGTTGAATTGCCCGCGCTGTCGGTCGGGGAAGTATTGGTCAAGCCGACCACCATGCTCTATCGCAACTTTCTGGCGATGGAGGCAGAAGAGCTGCTGCGCCAGCATCCGATCGATGGGGCCGTGCTGCTCGGCGGTTGCGACAAATCCACGCCAGCCCTGCTGATGGGTGCCATCTCGATGGACTTGCCGGTGATCTTCTGTCCCGCCGGCCCCATGTCGAGCGGCAAATGGCGCGGCCATGTCACCGGTGCCGGTACCCATACCAAGAAGTTCTGGGACCAATTGCGCTTGGGGGCCATTACCCAGCATGACTGGATCGAGCTGGAGGGGGCGATGACTCGCTCCATCGGCACCTGCAATACCATGGGCACGGCATCCACCATGACCTCCATCGCCGATGCCATGGGCTTTATGTTGCCGGGGGCCAGCTCCATCCCCGCCGCTGACTCGCGACACGTCCAGATGACAGCCCAATGCGGCCAAATCATCGTCGACATGGTGTGGCATGATCACAAACCTTCCCGCTGGCTGACCCGAGCCAACTTCCTCAATGGCGTAGTGGCCTACATGGCGCTCGGCGGCTCCACCAATGCCGCGATCCACATGATTGCGATGGCCAACCGGGCAGGCATCAACCTCACTCTGGAAGACATGGAGTCGGTAGCACGGGAAGTCCCTGTGCTGGCCAATCTGTTTCCCTCTGGTGATCAGTTGATGGAGGAGTTCTTCTTCGCCGGCGGTCTGATGGCCCAGCTGAAAAAGGTGGAGTCATTCCTCCACCTCGATGCGATCGGGGTCACCAATCGTCCCGTTGCACAGTGGATTGCCAACGCGACCTGTTATGACGACAACGTGATCCGCTCGCTCGATAACCCTGTTGTACCGCTCTCCCGTGGATGTGCATTGACAGTATTGCGCGGCAATCTGTGTCCCAACGGAGCTGTGATGAAATCATCTGCCGCCAAACCCGAACTGCGTCACCACAAGGGCCCCGCCATCGTCTTTGACAGCCATCAAGAGCTCTCGGATCGCATCGATGACCCAGCCCTGGAGGTAACCAAGGAGTCAGTGATTATCCTGCGCAATGCCGGCCCGGTCGGCGCGCCGGGCATGCCGGAGTGGGGCAACCTGCCAATCCCGAAAAAGCTGCTGCAACAAGGCGTCACCGACATGGTGCGGATCAGCGATGCCCGCATGTCCGGTACTCACTATGGCACCTGCATCCTGCATGTTGCCCCTGAAGCGGCTATTGGTGGACCACTGGCACTGGTACGTACCGGTGACCTCATCGAGCTCGATATCGCCAATGGCCGTCTCAACATGCTGGTCAGTGATGAAGAGCTGGCCGAGCGCCGCCGCACGCTCAAACCGGTACACAAAGTTTATGAACGCTCTTATGCCGCACTCTATCAACAACATGTGACCCAGGCCGATCAGGGCTGTGACTTCGATTTCCTCCAGGCTGGCAGCAAAGTGCCCGAGCCCCCGATTTTTTAAAGGAGCAAACAATGAATCCGTTCAAACTTGCGATTACTCAAGGTCCACGCCCACTGGGCACCTGGATGATGACTGGCAGCGATACGGTGGCGGAAGCCATGGCGACTGTCGGTTTCGATTTTTTGGTGCTGGACCAGGAACATGTACCGGTCGATAGCCTGGATGCGATCCGCATCGATCGCGCCATTCGTGCCAGCAACCCGGCCACCACCCCACTCTACCGCCTGGCCTGGAACGACACAGTGTTGATCAAACGGGCGCTGGATGGCGGTGCAACATCGCTGATGGTGCCGTTTGTCAACAGTGCAGCAGAAGCCCGCAAAGCGGTAGAGGCGGCCTACTACCCTCCCCTGGGCAAACGCGGCTTTGCCGCGGTGCATCGTGCGTCCGGTTACGGTGCCGACCCTGAATTCGTGCGTAAAGCCCGGGAAGAGCTCTGCCTGATCCTGCAAATTGAGACCCCTGACGCCATTGATGCCATGGAAGAGATGGCCATTGAAGGAGTGACCGGCTTCTTTATCGGCCCCGGCGATATGAGCGCAGCCATGGGCCATATTGGCAATCCTTCTCACTCCGAGGTGCAAGCCAAGATCCGCGAAGGGCTGGAGAAGTGCCAGCGCTTGGGATTGCCTTGCGGGATCGTCGGTGGCAACCCCGAGCTGGTGAACAAATATCAAGAGATGGGTTTTAGCTTCGTGGCGCTCGGCTCCGACATGAGTTACCTGCTGGCTCGCGCCCGTGAACAGCTCGCCGCGATCCGGGGGGAACGTCTGAGCATATCCGGTGGCGAGGTTTACTGATGAAGAGGCTTCACCGCCAAAGCGGCCCGCTTGATCTGGAGCTCATCCCCGAGCTGGGTGGCGCTATCGGCAAACTGACCTGGCATGGCAGGGAGATCTTGCGCTCCCTGCCCGATGGTCAGAACGTCACGGTCAACCAGGGGGGCTGCTTTCCCCTGGTACCTTACTCCAACCGTATCGCTCATGGACGGTTTCACTTCGCCGGATGTGATTACGCCCTGCTGCGTAATTTTGGCGATCATCCCCACTCAATTCATGGCAACGGCTGGCAGCAGCCATGGCAAGAAGGGGATGCAGATGATGACTCTGTCGTGCTGACCCTGCACCATGACGCACAGGGAGCATCCGCGGCGCAATGGCCCTGGCCTTATCGGGCAACTCAGCGCTTTACCCTGCAAGATAATGCGCTGCATATCGTACTCACTTACCACAATCTGGCTGATCACGCTGTCCCGGCTGGGCTGGGCTTTCACCCCTATTTTCCCCGTGCGGCGCACGCCGAGATCCAGTTCGACGCAGGCGGTGTGGTACTCAACGACCACAAGTCCCTGCCCACTGGTCTCGCGCCACTACCGGCCCAATGGAACTATCGCACCTGGCGCAAACCTGAACCCGCCAGTGTCGATAACTGCTTCCATCACTGGAGTGGTTGTGCACGGGTGCGCTGGCCAGATGAGAAGCTGATGGTGACCCTGAGCTCACCCGATGCGCCTCACGCCATCCTGTTTCTGCCGCCCGCCGATCGTGACTTCATCGCCATCGAGCCGGTTTCTCATATCAACGATGCCATCAACAACGGTGGCTTTGGTGATCCTGCGCTGGCCATGGCCACTGTGCCAGCCAATGGGCAGTTGCAGATCGCCATGCTGCTTGAGGTTTCTCACTATGCCTAATCCTGCTCTGCTACTGGCCGACTACCGCGGCCATCTGCCCGAGTGCCCGACCTGGAGCACTGCTGAACAGGCGCTCTACTGGACCGATATTCTCGAGCGTTGCCTGCACCGCTATCACCCCGAAAGCAGCGTCATGACGACAATCCCCTTCCCCGAAGAAGTGGGCTGTTTTGCCCTGCGCGAACAGGGTGGCTTTATCGCAGCGATGCGCACCGGGATCTATCTGTGCGATCAGCACGGCCAGATCGAGCGAAAAGTCGCCGATAACCCCAATAACCCAGCACTGGCCCGTTTTAATGATGGCGGTACCGATCAGGCGGGTCGTTTCTATGCAGGCACTTACTGGAGCCCACGAGATTACAACGGAGCCCTGCTATGCCGGGTTGATGCCGAGCTGCAGATGTCGGTGATCCAGTGCGACATTCTGGGAGCCAATGGCTTGGCATTCAGCCCGGACATGCGCTGGATGTACACCACTGATACCCCCAACCGCCGCCTTTATCGCACTCCGTTGGCCCGCGACGGCTCACTCGGTCAACGGCAACTGCTGCGCAAGTTTGCAGCCAGCGCCGGCGAAGGGCGCCCAGATGGGGCTGCAATCGATGTCGAAGGATGCTACTGGAGCGCCCTGTTTGACGGCCATCGTATCGCCCGCTTCTCTGCAGAGGGGGTATTGCTGGCCGAATATCCCTTGCCGGTACGTTGCCCCACCATGGTCTGTTTTGGTGGTGAGGACATGAAGACCCTCTTCATCACCACCACTCGCGAAAATATGGACGCCGCCGAACTGGCAGCACGTCCGCTCTCAGGTGCGCTGTTCAGCATGCGTGTTGACATCGCCGGTCTTGCTAAACCCACATTTAAGGAAAACAACGGATGAAAACTATCGGCTTTATCGGTCTTGGTCTGATGGGCGAAGCGATGTCAAAGAACATCGTCAAAAAATTTGATGGCAATGTGTTGGTATTCGATATCAATCAGGAGGCTGTCGCCCGGGTGGTCGATGCAGGCGCCATCGCCTCCCCTGCCATTGCAAGGTTGGCAGCCGATGCGGATGTGATCATCTCCATGGTACCGCGCTCCGAACACGTCAAAGCGGTCTATACCGAACTGCTGCCACACCTTTGCCCCGGCAAGATCACCATCGACATGTCCACCATTGACCCGGCCGTGTCAATCGCCTTATCCCGCCAGGTAGCAGAAACCGGTGCCGTGATGCTCGATGCGCCCGTGGTCAAATCGGTCCCTGCCGCCGTGGCTGCCGAGCTCGGGATCTACATAGGTGGCGACCTGTCCGCCTACAAAAAGGTCAAGCCGTTGCTGGCCATGATGGGCAGCAACCAGATCCACCTGGGGGGTAATGGCCGTGGTTTGATCATGAAGGTGCTGCACAACACCTTGGTCGCCCAAATTCAGAACAGTGTCAACGAAATGCTGGCCACCGCCGATCACTTCGGCATCGATAAAGAGAGCTTCAACACCGCAGTCTCTTACGGTGGCGGCAGCAACTTCTATCTGACCAGCAAGATAGGTGCCCTGATCGCCGAGAACTACGACACAGTCTTCTCGCTGGAGAACATGGCCAAAGATATCGGCATCATGAAGAACCTAATGGGCGAAGAGGCGCTGACCCTGCCCGGAGTCGAATTGGTGAATAACATTTACCAGCAAGGCCTGAATAACGGTTTGGGCCGTGAGGATTTCTGTGCCACTTATAAGTTGGTAAAGCAAAACATTCAATAGCTGGCTGATAAAAACCATCGCATGAGGTAATTAATTTACCTCATGCCAATCGCTGCACGATTTAATATCAACTTACCATTGGCGAGTCAATCACTATGCGTATCCACCCCAAAATATGCTTAATCCCTCTTATATGCTGCAACGCAGCTTTCGCGGGCGGTTATTTTGAAAGCCGTGAGGCATTTAACTTTGCTACCGACCAACATGAGTTATTGTTGCGACTCGGCTATAACTGGGACTCTGGTGCCGGGATTATGGCCAGCAATGCGTATAACACCGAGAAACTAGACAAGCTAAAGCACAGTTATAACGAAATTGAGGGATGGTATCCGCTATTAAATTTAACCACTAAACTCTCGGTCAATGCAGGTGGTTTGGTTAACTCCTCTAGCTCTGGATCTGGTGGTTCTGCGTATCTGGATGGAAAGTACAACTTTACCGATAACTTTTCCGTTATTGCACGATACCGTTACAATCATCAAAATTATCTAACTACGGATCTTGATGGTTATGGCGATAATAACGACACCAATGAATATGCACTGTATATTGTCAATAAAATAACGCCAGCCTTGACCCATACTTTTGAATCGCACTATTTTTCTCGTGTTAACAATTTCAATAGTGCTAATGGGAAAGATCATCACTGGGAGCTAACCAGTCAAACCCGTTACCGCATCAATCCACAATGGATGCCTTATCTTGAATTACAGTGGTACGATAGAAATATTGCCTATGATGCAGAAGCATACCGGATCCGCATTGGTGTTAAATACTTTTTCTAATGTTGCCAGATGAATTCAATCTATGACTCACGGAGAGCAGTTATGAACTATTCCCAGCAAGTACAATATCACTCTATTGCCGGCAAGGTCGCCGTTATCACAGGTGGCGCCAGTGGTATTGGCGAAGAGTTGGTGCGCGCCTTTGTCAGCCAGGGTGCCAAAGTCGCCTTCCTCGATTTTGATAAATCAGCAGGCGAAGCACTCGCGCATGAGCTCAACTGCCTGTTTCTGTTTTGCGATGTCACCGACCTGACTCTGCTCAAAGCGTGTTTTACGACCGTTGAACAACAGCTGGGCAGTGTCGATATCCTGATCAACAACGCGGGCAGCGATGATCACCACAAAATAGAGGATCTGACCGAGGAGTATTTCGAAAACCGCATCAATATCAATCTGCGTCACCAGTTGTTTGCGATCCAAGCCGTGCTGCCAGGCATGGAGCAAAAAGGGAGCGGCAGTATCATCAATATGGGATCCATCAACTGGATGAGGGGTCGCCCCGGGAGAGTCTGCTACTCCCTGTCAAAAGCCGCTATCCATGGTTTTACCCGTACCCTGGCGCAGGAGTTGGGCGCAAGAGGCATTCGGGTTAACAGCCTGGTCCCAGGCGCAATCCGTACCCCAAAACAGGATGCGATGTGGGCGCAACTCGACCCTGCCGCGGTGAACCAGTTTGTCGAACTGCAAGCACTCAAATTCCGTCTCGATGGCTCACATTGTGCTCGCATGGCCCTCTTCCTCGGTTCTGACGAGTCCAATGGCTGTACTGGCCAGGATTTCATTGTTGATGCAGGTCTGACCCTTAATTAGGATCAGAGTAACAATTTAACTGCAAGTAGATAATCTATCTGTGAATTTTTAGAGAATGCCTAACCTAAGATAATCGAGCTTATATTCATAAACAAAAATGCATAAACAAGTCATCCCTCCAATAACAAAAAGGCCCCTCCTTGGAGGGGCAAGCAGATTGGTAGTCACACTTTTTTTGTAATCAGCATATATTGAAAAGAATATACAAATCAAAAATCTAACATGGTAAAAAATAAATCATCACTGAAAAGTAATGATCATCTTCTCATGCAGTTAAGGTCAACGCTGTAACACATATCCTACGACTTGTTGTCACTATCCCAATGACCGCACTTCAGTAGATCGCCAGAGATTGCCTGTCAGAATATTTACGTGTCCCCTCAAACACACTTCTTCATATAAGCTGCTAAAATAGATGTCAAAGCTAAGTCATTCATACAAAGCAGCTTGATGAAGCTCCACCCGACACCACCAATGTATTATTTCAAGAGGAAAAATAGCAATATGGAGGCACATGCACATATCGGGAACAATAGAGACAAGGTACTCCTGATTGTAGAAGACTACGCACTTCACCGTACCATACTGGTCAGTATGCTTAGCAACATGGGTTTCCAACATATTTTAGAGGCAAAGGATGGGTTTGATGCGCTGGAGGTTTGTGAACAAAACTGCGTTGACATTCTGTTCTGTGATCTAAGGCTCCCAGGAATGGATGGCATGGCGCTACTACGAAGACTCTCCTCTACAGGATTTAATGGAGGAATCATTCTTTCTAGTGTGCTAGAGAACGATGTAGTCGATGCAGTATTGCGAATGGGAGCAGAATTTGGTCTGCAAATATTAGGTAAAGTTGATAAACCGACCAATCCTTCTCAGCTAGAAGCATTAATCGGCCGTTGGTCACCAGTACCAAGCGTTTTATCCGATAAAAAACAAGAACCACGAATTACCAATATTGACCTGAAATATGCGATTCAGCATGGGCAGTTAGAACCTTGGTTTCAACCTAAAGTACATTTTTCCTCTGGAGAATGGTCTGGCGTCGAAGTCCTTGCTCGATGGCCTCATCCAACACATGGAATGATATCACCGGACGTCTTCATTCCGTTAGCAGAAAAACATGGTCTGATGCACTCACTGACCGAGATGATTATTCGTGAGGCTCTCTCACATTATCATGAATGTGCTAAAACCAAGCCATCTTTAAACATATCACTAAATTTATCAGCCAGTTCACTTGTTGATAAAAGTTTGAGCAATTTTTTGCTGCTACACTGTGGCCTGAACCAAATAAATCCCGAGCAAGTCATCTTAGAAATTACAGAAAGTGCATTTACTGAAGATATCGGCCAAGCACTCGAGATATTAACGAGATTGAGAATGCATGGCTTCGGCATTTCGATTGATGATTTTGGGACTGGATACTCATCGCTACAACAACTTGCATTACTTCCCTTCACCGAACTAAAGCTCGATCGTAGCTTTGTCGACCACTGCCACAGCATGACATCTCACATGACAATTGTAGAATCAAGCATCAAACTGGCGAATAATCTTGGGTTAAAAACAGTGGCTGAAGGCGTTGAAGATAAAGAGACTTGGCAACTGCTGGACAAACTAGGTTGCCACACATGCCAAGGCTTTATTTCGGGTAAAGCAATGCCATATCATGAGCTAGCCACTTGGCATGAGGGTTGGAAAAACAAAGCTAAAGATATCATTTCAGAAAACTGATTTAGCCCAATATACATATAGTCCCGGAATTTTAAAAAGATATATAAATTCCGGGACTCCACCTATATTTAAAGAGTTAGAACTACTATCTAAACTTTATTTATGTCCCTCATTTTCTCCCAGAAATCAACACCTTCCTTGACTTCACAATATATATCTTCCAACTGGCGGAGTGCGCTAGGCATACACCAACTCAAACGAGGCGATCGCTCCCACTCGGTACAGCATTCAACCAAGCGCTCTGCACCAATGATCCTGGCTCCACCTTTAATTCTGTGCAAGTGATCAAGGAAGCGACGACTATCCTCATCATTACTGGCTAATGAGAGCATGTTAATATCATCATTCGTTGCTTTGATGAATTCGTGTATCAAAGGAAGCATAAGCTCAGTGTTGTTACCGGCCAAGCTACCAAGAACCTTATCGATCCTAGCAGCAACATCTGCGGCTGACGTTTGCTTATCAACCATTGGACGGCGATCATGAGCCGCAAGGCAATCTCTGATTTCATCGAGGCTAACTGGTTTGAATAAACAATCATCCATCCCTACTTCAATGGCATGCTGGATCTGCTCTTGCCTTGCATCCGCCGTCAAACCGATGATAACAGTACGTTCACGCCGCTCGTCATGCTCTTGTTGACGATAACGCGCAGTAAAGTCCAACCCATTTATATCCGGCATATTGAAATCAGTAATAATAAAATCGAAGCGTTGATCAGCTAGTTGCAACAAAGCATCACGACCTGACTTTGCCGTTTTGACTTCATGTCCCAAAAAAGCTAGTTGTTGACTGACGAGCAATCGATTAGTCGGGTGATCATCGATAATCAAAATTTTACTGGCGCGAGTAACATTCAGCTGAGTTTCACTGAACGCTGGTAATACACTCACCTCAATCGATCCTGGATCAACGACAGGTACGCGAAGATATACAGTTACCGTTGTCCCTACTCCCTTTTCACTCACCAGGTCGAGTGATCCACCCATCATTTCACACAATGTTCGACAGATAAGCAAACCTAAACCGGTACCAGAGCGATACTCATCTTTAGAGTGTTCCGCTTGACTGAAGGGTTGAAATAGACGTGCTTGATCCTCCAAGCTGATCCCTATACCAGTATCGACAATCTTTATTTTAACTAAACAATCGTCTCCTTCAGTTAACAAAGTTAGACTTAGATCTACACCGCCTTCTTTAGTAAACTTAATCGCATTACTGATTAAATTTGATATTATCTGTTTATAGCGCATAGAGTCGATCAAAACGGACTCATCGGATTCTATCTCACAGGTAAGAAATAATCCTTTCTCTCTAGCATTAGCTGAGAAAACATTAAGTACTGAGCGGCTAAGATCAGCGATGCTGTGAGGTGAAGGCGCTAGTTCAAGCTTGCCAGACTCGATTTTTGATATATCAAGAATATCCCCAATCAACCCAAGCAATTCTGTGGCGGAGTTAAGCGCTATTTCAATCGATTCATACGCTTGCTTGCTGATACCCCCTTTCCGAAGAGTCAATTCTAGCAAACCAATAATAGCATTCATTGGGGTACGAATCTCATGACTCATAGTCGCCAAAAACGTGGTTTTTGCTCTATTTGCGTAATCAGCACGTTGTGACTCGGTTGCCAATTTTTCCATCAAACGATGACGCTCACTGATATCAAGCCAGCCTCCAATCAGTCCGCCAATCTCACCAGATAAATCGTGATATATATGTAACCAATAATAGACATGGAATGAACGACCATCAGCTAACTCAAGCAGATGATCGCCTTCGTAGCTTGTTCCATTTTCATTCAACTTTCTATAAATATCACGAAGCTCTATTTGAGATTTCTTTGAAATTGGTAACTCTTCTATATTTGCACCAAGCATCTGTGCTTTCTCAGCACCAATAAAAGTACAATAACTTTTATTGCAGAGAATAAAGTTGTTATATTTATCGCGAGCAAATATAGGATGTGGAATACTATCAACAAGATCATCCATAAACTTAAGCTGCTGATTTAATTCTAGCTGAGCTTTTATACGTGCCAAATTTTGTTGACGTAAAATAAATGCCCAAGATAAAATTATTAGCAATGCTAATGTTACTATTAATATTTCCAGCCAAAACTGATGAAAAACATCATCAATAGTTAATGTCTCTTGTTTGGCACTCACCCGCCAACGGCTGGATAACACGTCCAATTCAGCTGGAGGAATTGACGCTAAAACTTTATCCATGACTCTAATTAAGACCTCATTATCACCACGTGCAGTAAATGCACCAGATATCGGTTGTGAGTCATACAACTCACCAGCGACAACCAATGTATCAATATGGTTAGTATTAATAAAGTAATTTGCTGGACGTAGTGGCACAATAGCAGCATTGCACAATCTACTTTCTACACATGCAAGTGCACTATCATACCGTTCAAAATAGGTAATACGTAAGTTTTCGCTCTTATATTCATCAACTACCTTTTCCGCTATTGTATTTTTCACCAGAGCTAACGGTCCATCATGCAAGACTGTTGCGGCATCTAAATAGTGATCGCGATTTTCCTTACGAACAACATAAACAAGCGGATCTAGTACAATAGCTCTACTAAATAATAATTTTTGATAATATTTTCTATCGGGACTCGAAATGGCAATATCAGCACCACCAGACTCTATCGCATCTAACTGTTGGCGCAAATCATCCATCACAACAATATTGACATCTACGCCAAGTCTCATTCTAACGGCTTGAATCAGATCTGATAATATACCACGATAATATCCATCCTTATCAATAAACCCCATCGGTGGGATCCGGTCATTTACCGCAAATGTTATCGATTTCTTTTTCTTAAGATAAGACAGCTCTGCTGCAGTTAAATTAAGATCGCCATCGATTAAAGACATTCCTCCTCCAGACCAGCGCTCATAGATCGAATTAATCACGGTTGAGGGAATATCATCAATTGCCTTATTAATAAGTCGTTGCAGCTGCTTGTTTTCAGGTGCAAGTGCAAATGAAAATCCGAATGAATTAAATTGGACAAAATGACCAAACTCAACACTCTCAAGATAAAATTTATTTGTTAAATAGTTCCCTGATAACTGGTCAACTAATACAGCATCATTTCTTTGGTACGCAACACTTGCCAGTGCACTATAACGGCCAGAGTATTTTGTTATTATTTTATCACTAAATATAGAATTGAAAAACTCATCTGGCAGATAATCCTGTGGCACAGCGATCGACTTGACATCTTCGACCTTGATTCCCTGCCGTATATACAATGTAGGCTTGTCATATACGTATGGCTTGGTCAATAAATATCCCTGAAACTCTTCATATGCATTAGCTGAACCAATAATGTCGACTTCACCATGGCGAATGGCTTTTAACGCTGCCGAACGGTTCTCATACCGTTTGGCAATAATTGGGATACCGAGCTTCGAAGAGAGCAAGCCAATCACATCAGCTGTCACCCCCTCATATTCGTTAGCAACTTGTGAGATATCCAGGGGAGGGTTGTCTGGCTCCGGCACAGCCACAATCAAATGATTTTTACCACGCAACCATTCTTTTTCGCCACTACTGAATATAGAGGTTGAATAACCATTATGTAGTGCCAGCTCGCGTGAATAAATAGGCATACTGGTTACAGTATCGTCACCACTTTCTGCATTTACCGTCACTGTCAGAAAGAGTAAAACACATAATATAAATAGTTTATTCATAACTTATACCAGATTGTTACGCTTGGCAAAGTTTAGCAGGTCGACGATATTGTTAAGCTGCAACTTGGTCATCAGCCTTGTTTTATAGGTACTAATGGTTTTTTCACTTAATACCAAGTCGTTAGCAATTTTTTTATTATTATCACCTCTTGCCAGCGCCATCAGTACACTCATCTCACGCATTGAGAGCGCCTTCAACGCCTCTTTGCTATCGATATCTGACATGTTGGCTGCATCAAAACGAAGAGCGTGATCAAACAGTACATAGCCAGCCAGAACTTGCTCGACTACGGATGATAGCTTGGTCAAATCGTCAAGTTTGGAGACAAAGGCTGAGACGCCCAACTGAATACAACGGGTTTTAACATGATCGCTGTCATGAGCACTTAGCACTATTATTCTGGGTGGCATAGCCAACTCATTGCAGCGCTTGATGACATCAAAACCATCAATACGAGGAATATTAATATCCAGTACCAGGATATCGGGTGACTCTTGTCGGATCTGAGCCAAGGCATCAATGCCATTGTCGAACTCGCCACAGATTTGGTGCCCTTTATTTTTTAACAAGATACCTACTGCCATCCTGATAGCTGGATGATCATCTACGACCATGATACTTGCCATATAATTCCTTTTTACATATTAAATAATGGTTTAATATTCATCTATAAATATAGAACATTGCAAGTCTATACACAAGATGGCCGCTGGAACGTTCTGTATAGTGAATTCGAGCAACGGTTACATGATGAGTATCATTTATGATTTATAAATGAGTATAGCAACTTTAAAAAACGGATTAATGTGTGTACCCTAGCCGGCAACCGTCGTCATGCCAGTCTCGACAATCTGACATTAATCCGACTCATCATGTAATATTTATTGATATTGAGGCAACTAAATCGATTTATGAAATATCAACACTGGTACTAAGCTGTTATATATATTTTCGTTAAGCAAGGTATTTCTATCTTTTTTAAAGAGCAGAAAAACTAAAAACAGGCTTATGATAACTTAACCCCAAGGACAAATAAATTGGCCCCAGCGATGCTGAGGCCTTCTGTCATCAAGATTAGGGATCAAACCGACGTTAAACTATAACTTATCACACCGGAGCAAGCGCAAAGCGAATCCCTGTATATCCTTGCCAGTTACTACTACGCATGTCAGCACAAGCAGCAATTGCGACGACCCTTCCCCCGTTCGCATACCTACCAGTGGCGGAGAATGGGCTAGGGATCGGCCTTTGATTAGTTTTATAAGTATCATCACCAGGACTGTTAGCAATAACTACACTGGTGTTATCCATATATGTAATCTCTGAAAACTCCAAATAATAAGTTGTATTACTGATAGCTGTATTTGTTGCTTGCCATATATTGAAGCTTCGTATGGGTTTATTCAAGGCTACAGTTGTGCTGTTGTTCAAATCGTTGAAGTTACTCGCACTACCTACAATAGTGCCATTTAAATAGATTCTACCAACAAAGACATAGGCACGGGTATTGATTCTATCAGAATAAACAAAATTATTGCTGTTACAGGTACCAAACGTGAAAATGTCAGCATCCACTTTATATCCCGGCGACCACTCTGACCAGTTACTTGTTCTGGTGGCATCAGGGAAGCCAGTTGCAGCCAATGCACCGACCCTGACAAATATCTCCTGGCCGGGAATAATGTTATATGTGGCATTGGTCGAGGCTACGTTGGTGTCTGACTTTGTTGGGCTCCATTGATAAGACCAGCGGTTGAATGCATCACCATCGATATCGCGATAAGCAGAGTTGGTGACGCTAGCAACACCATTGGTAGCAGATATGGTGACATTAGTTGGCGCATCTGGCTGGCGACCATGGACAGGCAGAGTAGCATTACTGCCTTGGGCGTTGACTACGTTACTCAACGCAACATAGAGGATCGTTGGCACCCAAAGGTACGGTAGCCAGGATCGGGATAATTTTTCTATGTAGTTCATATTTTTGCTCTCAATGATGCCTCAGTACCTACCGTTGACATACATTATTAACTAGATGTTGGTATATACACCAAACAATGAATTCTTGAAAAATATAGTACAAAAAAAGGAACGAGCAAGCTGGTGACGAAAGGCAGCTTTAATATTTGCCACATTATTCATGGCAAAATACCTGACACCCTGCTATTCACTGACTCACTCGTCCCTTTTCTACCTATTGACTATTTAGGTTTTATTTAGGGCCTTTACCATTTGCATCAACCCGGAACTCGAAGCCCTGGTCAGCACCCGTCACGGTATAGGTCGGGTTGTCACCACCCACATCCTCCCAAGTACCGGAATTGACGGTGTCACGACGCTGCCACTGGTAGGTGGCATCAGTGCGGTCAAGTTTCTCACCCAAACCATCATCCAGGGTCACGGCGGAGTGGAGTACATCGCCAACAATCGGGTTACCGGTGATCTCGGTACCTGTGGCATCCACGACCTTGACTGCGGTTGCATTTTCAGCAGCATCAGTGATGGTGATAGTGATAGTGATGGTATCTTCTGCACCCGTTGCCGGATCCTTCACTGTTACCTCAACCACATAAGTGCCATTGCCATCGCTATCTACAGGATCTTCGAAGTTTTGCGGCTTGAGGGTCAGCACACCATTGTCATCGATGGTGAACTGACCACTATCAGCCCCGGCGATGCTCCATTCCAAATCGCCACCGGTGTTGTTGTTAGTGACAGAGGATCCGATATCGACTTTGATCTCCTGGTTCTCGGCGCCAGTACCGTTGCCATCCGTATCAATGCCGATAATGGGGCCTTCGCCACCGATTTCCAGATCACCAGCAGCGATGGTGATTTCATTGGAGAGGCTATCCGCTGAGTAGCGGGTTGCCACCGGGAAGCTTCGCGCATCGGCAACGGCACGCAATTTGAGAGTCAATTTTTTACCCGCATCAGCTGCTGTCGGAGTGTATGGCGGAATAGCATCAATACTACCGGCGAGCTGTTCTGTTCCCACATCAGTACCATCCAGCTGCCACACATAATACCAGTCGGTCAGTGCATCACCATCCGCATCCGCGGTACCCGGTACTGCAGGCAATGTTATCGGAACCCCTACAACCCCCAGACCTACAATCTCAGGTGTGGCCACCACGGTAATCTGACGGCCATGGATAGGACCCGCGCTATTGGTGGATACCAATGCAGCTGCACCATGGCTCAACAGTGCAGCCAACAGGCCAGCAGCCAAGGTAGTACGACGAATTGCAGGGCGCTTGTGGCCAGACTTGTTGATATGCTTCATTTAAAATTTCCTGTTTGTTACTTCTTTATCTAGGTAGCCCATCATCAGATGGGCTACCCGTTGCTACTAACAAGATGGTTTGCGAGTTACCTTATCGCTTCGCCATCACTTTGCGATGACATGGACACGGAAGGTGTAACCCTGATCCGCACCTGTCGTGGTGTAGCGATCCTGGGTGCCGATATCGCTCCAGTTCACGCCATCATTGGTTCGCTGCCACTGATAAGTCAGACGGCTGCCGTCTGTCAGTTGCATATCCGCTCGGCCCGTTTGCCCTACTGATTCACCTTCGAGACGCACATTCGCATAGAGGGTGGTACCTACGGGTGCATTGACAGGCACATCGCCTCCCGTCTGATCCGTTACCCGTACGCCATCAGTTGCAATCTGACCTGCAGCAAAATTCACATCCGCTTGTTGGCTGTTTCCGAGCAAGGACGCAGTCACGGTAACAACATCAATCGCGTTATGTACCACCTCAATGTGCGCAATACCGTTGGCATCAGTAACACTGGTTGCGCCAGACAAGGTGCCAGCACTGGTGGTCCACGATACAGTGACGCCCGCTTTGGGATTGCCTGCAGCATCTACTACCGCCACCTGCAACTCGTTACTGTCAACGCCATTCGGTACCGCGTTATTGCGTACAACGGTCAGGCTGTTATCACTCAACTTCATACCACCGTTAAGCGGATCGTTCGGGTCAAGCGGGTTGGAGCCGTTGTCCACTTCGGTCTTGTCGTCAATGCCGTCGCCGTCGGTGTCTTTGTTATCCGGATCGGTACCAAGCTGGTTCTCCTGGCCGTTGGTCAGGCCGTCACCATCTTTGTCCCCGTTCGGATCAACCACCGGGTCGTTCGGGTCAAGCGGGTTGGAGCCGTTGTCCACTTCGGTCTTGTCGTCAATGCCGTCGCCGTCGGTGTCTTTGTTATCCGGATCGGTACCAAGCTGGTTCTCCTGGCCGTTGGTCAGGCCGTCACCATCTTTGTCCCCGTTCGGATCAACCACCGGGTCGTTCGGGTCAAGCGGGTTTGAGCCGTTGTCCACTTCGGTCTTGTCGTCAATGCCGTCGCCGTCGGTGTCTTTGTTATCCGGATCGGTACCAAGCTGGTTCTCCTGGCCGTTGGTCAGGCCGTCACCATCTTTGTCCCCGTTCGGATCAACCACCGGGTCGTTCGGGTCAAGCGGGTTGGAGCCGTTGTCCACTTCGGTCTTGTCGTCAATGCCGTCGCCGTCGGTGTCTTTGTTATCCGGATCGGTACCAAGCTGGTTCTCCTGGCCGTTGGTCAGGCCGTCACCATCTTTGTCCCCGTTCGGATCAACCACCGGGTCGTTCGGGTCAAGCGGGTTTGAGCCGTTGTCCACTTCGGTCTTGTCGTCAATGCCGTCGCCGTCGGTGTCTTTGTTATCCGGATCGGTACCAAGCTGGTTCTCCTGGCCGTTGGTCAGGCCGTCACCATCTTTGTCCCCGTTCGGATCAACCACCGGATCGTTCGGGTCAAGCGGGTTGGAGCCGTTGTCCACTTCGGTCTTGTCGTCAATGCCGTCGCCGTCGGTGTCTTTGTTATCCGGATCGGTACCAAGCTGGTTCTCCTGGCCGTTGGTCAGGCCGTCACCATCTTTGTCCCCGTTCGGATCAACCACCGGGTCGTTCGGGTCAAGCGGGTTGGAGCCGTTGTCCACTTCGGTCTTGTCGTCAATGCCGTCGCCGTCGGTGTCTTTGTTATCCGGATCGGTACCAAGCTGGTTCTCCTGGCCGTTGGTCAGGCCGTCACCATCTTTGTCCCCGTTCGGATCAACCACCGGGTCGTTCGGGTCAAGCGGGTTTGAGCCGTTGTCCACTTCGGTCTTGTCGTCAATGCCGTCGCCGTCGGTGTCTTTGTTATCCGGATCGGTACCAAGCTGGTTCTCCTGGCCGTTGGTCAGGCCGTCACCATCTTTGTCCCCGTTCGGATCAACCACCGGGTCGTTCGGGTCAAGCGGGTTGGAGCCGTTGTCCACTTCGGTCTTGTCGTCAATGCCGTCGCCGTCGGTGTCTTTGTTATCCGGATCGGTACCAAGCTGGTTCTCCTGGCCGTTGGTCAGGCCGTCACCATCTTTGTCCCCGTTCGGATCAACCACCGGGTCGTTCGGGTCAAGCGGGTTTGAGCCGTTGTCCACTTCGGTCTTGTCGTCAATACCGTCGCCGTCGGTGTCTTTGTTATCCGGATCGGTACCAAGCTGGTTCTCCTGGCCGTTGGTCAGGCCGTCACCATCTTTGTCCCCGTTCGGATCAACCACCGGGTCGTTCGGGTCAAGCGGGTTGGAGCCGTTGTCCACTTCGGTCTTGTCGTCAATACCGTCGCCGTCGGTGTCTTTGTTATCCGGATCGGTACCAAGCTGGTTCTCCTGGCCGTTGGTCAGGCCGTCACCATCTTTGTCCCCGTTCGGATCAACCACCGGGTCGTTCGGGTCAAGCGGGTTGGAGCCGTTGTCCACTTCGGTCTTGTCGTCAATGCCGTCGCCGTCGGTGTCTTTGTTATCCGGATCGGTACCAAGCTGGTTCTCCTGGCCGTTGGTCAGGCCGTCACCATCTTTGTCCCCGTTCGGATCAACCACCGGGTCGTTCGGGTCAAGCGGGTTGGAGCCGTTGTCCACTTCGGTCTTGTCGTCAATGCCGTCGCCGTCGGTGTCTTTGTTATCCGGATCGGTACCAAGCTGGTTCTCTTGGCCATCAGTCAGACCGTCACCATCACGGTCAGAATTCGGATCACCGGCCGGATCTTTCGGATCTAGCGGGTTGGTGCCGTTGTCCACCTCGGTCTTGTCGTCAATGCCGTCGCCGTCGGTGTCTTTGTTATCCGGATCGGTACCAAGCTGGTTCTCCTGGCCGTTGGTCAGGCCGTCACCGTCGCGGTCCCCGTTCGGATCAACCACCGGATCGTTCGGGTCAAGCGGGTTGGAGCCATTGTCCACTTCGGTCTTGTCGTCAACGCCGTCACCGTCGGTGTCTTTGTTATCCGGATCGGTACCAAGCTGGTTCTCCTCGCCGTTGGTCAGGCCGTCACCATCTTTGTCCCCGTTCGGATCAACCACCGGGTCGTTCGGGTCAAGCGGGTTGGAGCCGTTGTCCACTTCGGTCTTGTCGTCAATACCGTCGCCGTCGGTGTCTTTGTTATCCGGATCGGTACCAAGCTGGTTCTCCTGGCCGTTGGTCAGGCCGTCACCATCCTTGTCCCCGTTCGGATCATCAACCTCAGGTCTGGTACGACTTTGCAGTACCTCGAGGGTGCTATAAGCACTGACCTCGTTACCCTTTATGTCACGGACAATGACTGTAATGCCGTAGATATTGCTGCCTTCTGCTTCAAATGCGGGCAGCTCGGGCAAGCGCAGAGTCGTCAGATTTGCACCGCTCAACTGCGCAGCCGGGATGGCAAGCTTGTCAAACAAGGGACTCTGCCAAACAATCTCGGCAATAGGGTGTTTGCTGCGCACTTCCTGCAGTGAAATATCAAACGGGCTGTTTTCGAACGCACTAAGCAGCTGCGGTAAACCCACAGACATCAGTTGTGCCTTGGTGTATTCGAGAACAATCTGGTTGTTACGCTCGACCAAGTCATAGCGCATGCCCTGCATGGACTTGTTGACCTTGCTGCCATCCAACATGTTGTTGAGAGACTCGCCCAGACGCCACTCAAGATTTACCCCAACCTGGCTGTTGCTCTGACCACCTGATGCTTCAGTGTGCTTGGCATCAAACTTAACCAACGGAACCGGCTGATAACCGACACCCAAGGTAATGGCATGGGGATCTTTCTCCAGCTTCTGGGAGCCCAGAATGTCCACGTTGTCGCCAAAATATTTCTCTGCGGTAACTGAGCCAGACAGTGCCGGATGCGATGGCAGATAGGCTTGAATGTTGACATCAATGCCACTGGCCGCACGGGATAAGTGATCTTCGATATTGTCGCTTTCTTTCCAAGAGCTCAGCGGGACATAGCCGTTTGCAGACATCTTGAGATTGTCACGCCAAGCTTCGGCACCGATACCGGCACGAGAAGCGCTCTCGGTGAAATCCTGGTCATAAAAGGCGTTGTAACCGAGCATCCAATCTTTGGTGAAATGGCGCTGGCCGATACCAATGTTGGCGGTGACGTTGTCATTGCTGGATTTTCTGACCCCACCTTGCACAAACGGCATACGCGACTCGCTCTCTGCGAATGGCATCAGCACATCAAGGGATGACTCGGCAATGTTCATGTCATCATCAAGGGCAATCTTTGCTCTTGCTGTTCCCTTGCCTACCAGCTCCTGAGCATACTGGTTGGCTTCGGCTTCAAAACCGGAAACTGCTTGACGCTTCCAGTATTGCGCTTCTTCTTTGGCACCATAGGATGTACCAGCAACAGCAGATGCATTGTCGGCATTGCCGTAAGTCTGGCGTGCAACTTTAGCAGCCAGAGTCTCGTCAACCTCAACGCCATCGCTTGTTGCAAACTGAGTAGCAATGCGCGCAGCATTTTCCGCTGCGTAATCCCCAACAGATTTTGTTTTTTCATTGCTCGCAGTCAGCTTAAGCGAATTGTTGCCACCGAGTTCCGGCAATGATCCCGCCACTGGTACCACAATCTTTTGACCAACTTCGAGAGGATGAGTCGCCAACCGGCTATCGTTCATGGCAAGCAGAATATGAACGGGCACACCATATGCTTTGGCAATCCCGCTCAGGCTGTCGCCAACCTTGACGGTATAGGTATTCTCTGAAGATTGTTCATGGCGCTTTTTGGTTTCAATCACCGAGCCAGCCGCGTATGCAACGGGCAACACGGCATTGTGGCCGATAAAGAGGTAAGTCCATACCAGCTGATATACGCGACTTTTTTTAAACATATTGAAAAGCTCACTTCGGTTATTACAAGTTATGGCTGCTTGCGCTGATAAAGCTCAAGAACTAGCCAACTCCGCATATAATACCTAACTGGCACGACCTGCTATGTAGGTCGAGACGACACTATCTGTAGGAATTACCCCACACTTGCATGCGGGCAAATTGCAGAAATCATTTGCAATCAAGGGGTTAATAGAAAGAAAAACCTTTTCCATGACAATATTCAGATAAAAGAAAGGAAATGCGAAATTTCCTACGGGAATTATTTTGCAACCTATGAAATCATCCACCTGTGCAACCACGAGTCGTGCTTCGAAAACTGGTTACACATTGCATAGAGTCAGACTTCCGACTTTAACAAGCCTGAACGTTTTGCCGCCAGCAGGCGGCTTTTTTATACATAACATCTTGATTATCATTTCTACACACTGCTACTATTCGCGGGTCTGCTCTGTTGAAACAGCATAAACCCATTTTTTAATTTCTTGCCAGACACAAGCACTCAAGTAGCTTTTCGCCACTTATTCTTATGCTGTATCAAATGGTGTTGACAAATAAAAAGACCGCCTTGGCGGTCTTTTTTTAATAAGAGATTAATCACCCACTGACACAAAGATAATATTCATTATTAACCGAATATGTTCCGTTAGTAGTTCCGTTATCCAATCTGAATGCCCAATGCACGCTACCGTTGGTGTGAACGTCTGAAGTCCAAAATGCATAGATGTTTGTTGGCCATCCGATCACAGAAGAAATTTTATTACCTGGATAGGCATTATAGAGAAACTGATACTCAGCCCTTGTCGGTAATCTCATCCCTCGCTGCTGGCAAGTGGTCGTTGCGCTACTGTTGGAAGCCAGTTGACCCGACACCGCAGACCTGTGAAAGGTGAGCGCCCCCACTTTGACTGTGAGATGGGCTACTTTCCACACCGCAGATGCCATCTTTCTACCTCGATTTGCCAAGCCACTCTGGGCAATCGGCTCGACCTCTACGGCCAGATCTTTGTTGAGATCGGTCTCTTTCACCATGTATTCGCGTGCCGTTTCACCGGCGATAGCAACGCCATTGGCGTACCACTGATAGCGACTGGCTCCTTCAAGGTCCCCATCCAGATCTTCATACAGGTAATTGGCTGAGACCGCTGTTCCTGGCCCGGCCAACTGGCCACGGTTGACCTGGATATTGGTGACTTTCGGTATCCGGCCAGTGGCCAGTTCAGTCCAGACACTGCCACCTTGGGTGGCTTGCGGATAACCTCGTGGGGTGACAGCACGAGCCCCAACGTAATAGCCCACAGATTCTGACATCAGCTGAGCATCACCGAACGAACAAGATCCCTGACCAGACGGTTCAGAACACCAACGTGTCTGGTAAGTAATCTCATCGCCATCCGGATCAACGGAATTGTCAACGCGATCCACACGCAAATACTGATCTTGTGTCATTGCTTTAAATGTCATGGCGGGTGCTGTCGGAGCCCCACGCCCGTGAATTACAGCTGTCGAATCACTCACCTTCGCATTCGCTGATTGTCCAGCCAGCAGAAGCAACACCATGCACCCTATCTTTGGCAAACACGCGGCTGGATATATACGTAGGGGAAAGATCATAGTTCCTCCTTTGGTTAACACGTCACTCTATGAACTTATTGCCAACCCGTTTGTGGACAAAAAAGGAGGCCCGGTATAGACCGGGCCTCCTTGCCACTCTTGGGATATGTAGTGATATTACTTGCCGTTGGCATCCACACGGAACTTGTAACCCTGATCCGCCCCTGTGGTGGTGTAGGTGGCACTGGTTGCACCAGCAACACCAGCCCAATCTTCCGTACCATCCAGGGCACGCTGCCATTGGTAGGTGGCATCAGCACGGTCAAGCTTCTCGCCAGCACCGTCATCCAGCGTCACGGCCGAGTGCAAAGTGGTCCCTACGACCGGGTTGCCTGTAATGACGACGCCTGCTTCATCGACTACCTTGACGTCAGTTGCGGCTTCAACAACGTTGTCAACTGTGATGGTGATAGTGATTGTGTCTTGTGCCCCGGTCGCCGGGTCAGTGACCGTTACCTCAACCACATAGGTGCCATTGCCATCACTATCAAGCGGGTTTTCTGCATCTTGCGGTTTCAAGGTCAGCACACCGTTGTCGTCAATGGTGAACTGGCTACTGTCATCACCACCCAGGCTCCACTCCAGATCACCACCGTTGTTGTTGTTGCTAACGGAGGAACCGATATCGACTTTGATCTCCTGGTTCTCTGGGCCACTGCCGTTACCATCCCCGTCAAGGCCGATGGAGCCCGGGATACCAGGATTTTCAACAATGGGGCCTTCACCACCGATTTCCAGATCACCTGCAGCGATGGTTATTTCGTTGGAGAGGCTATCCGCTGAGTAACGGGTTGCCACCGGGAAGCTTCGCTCGTCGGCAACAGCACGCAGCTTGAGAGTCAGCTTCTTACCAGCATCAGCAGGTTGCGGGGTGTAGGCGGGAATGGCATCAATGCTGCCTGCTAACTGCTCGCCGCCGACATCAACACCATCCAGTTGCCAAACGTAGTACCAGTCGGTCAGTGCATCACCATCTGCATCGGCAGTACCCGGTACTGTTGGCAGAGTGACCGGCACACCGACCACCCCCAGCCCAGTGATCTCCGGTGCGGCAACGACGGTGATTTGACGGCCATGAATGGGACCTGCGCTGTTGGTTGAGACCAAAGCGCTCGCGCCGTTACTGACCAGAGTTGCCAGCAAAACGGCAGCCAAGGTGGTACGGCGAATATGGTGAGAAGGGGTTGCAAACTTTTTCATGAATAGAGACCTTGTCGGTTACATACGCAGCTCAATAAGCAACTGCACGTTGTTAACAATCGCGAGGAGACTATCCCTGGTTCAGCTTGATACCGCTTGCCCTTTTTAGCCTATCGGATGAGGCAAAGGACAAACAACTCTGTATCCGGCTGGGCAACATTTCATATTGACCAACGCATTAAGACCGGCAACTCGATTTTGGATTTTTATCTTTTCAACGAGCTCGCTGAATCGATGAGCAAATAATAGCCACAAGGAGGTTTCAGGTATGTAGGATAGATCCTTCCTTCTTGTAGGAAACAACCTGCGGCATTGGTATGGTACGAGCGTTGTTGCCCAAATCGACGCAGCTTGGATGGAACTAACTGAGGGCTCGGTGATTTGATCACCACCATCCCCTTCAAGTCTGCATCATGGGCACATCGCTTCACCCCATCACCAACTGACCTAAGTACAACAAGTCTTTGATTAACCGTGGTTCACTCACCTTCCGGGTTGATACCGAGGCCATGAACAACTGGTTCCACCACGACCATCATGGGCGGAGGGGCCGCAGCCAGCTCTACACCGACCAGACCATTTGTACCTTCCTGATGCTCAAGGGGATTTTCAACCTCACTCTGCGGACCACTCTGGGACTACTCGACTCTCTGTTCGAGTTGATGAATGTACCGCTACCGGACTACAGCTGTGTCAGCCAGCGCGCTCGCACGGTGACACGGTGAAAGTGTCCTATCGACAACCGGCCAAGGGGAGTATCACCGACTTAGTCATCGACTCAACCGGGCTGAAGGTGTTTGGCGAAGGCGAATGGAAGGTCGTAAAACATGGCGTTAAGAAACGGCGAATTTGGCGGAAGTCTCGCTGGAAAATGTCCATGATGCCGGGGTGTTGCCCGCCTTGCTCAACGCTCTGCGGCGTAAGCTGCGATGTGTTTATGCGGATAGCGCCTATGACAGTAAAGCCAGCCATCAACTTATCTCGCACAAAGGGGCGACAACCTGTATCCCACCTCGCAAGAGTGCGGGGTTATGGAAAAAGGGACATCCAAGAAATGAGACCATACTAGTAATGCGAAAGGATGGGCTGGCGCACTGGAAGAAGATATCGGGGTATCACCGTCGCTCGCTGGCAGAGACGGCGATGTATCGGTTCAAGCTGTCACTGACGAGGAAAATCAGTCTGCGTAACTACAACGGCCAAGTGGGAGAAGTCATGGCGTATGTAAGCGCCATCAACAAGCTGAATACCCTGGGCCTACCAGTCAGAACGCCCCGAGTGTAGTGGTAACCCGGGGCGTGATAAGTTATGACTTGATGGTTGATTTAGTCAACAACGCGAATCTGGACCTTAAAACATATGCTGCTGTTGCCGACTATCAACAATCGGCATAACTGTAACAACGGATACTGAAGATCCGCTATTTGGTATGGACCCAGATGCTGAAACAGGCGTCACTTCAAGTACCAGATACTTACCAATATCATCCTCAGTGGGAACGTAGTCGACCCCGCCAGCTACGAGAACCTTATTCAAAGCCCCAGCCGAGTCATCAGCCCTATACCACAAATAATAATGTTCCCCAGCAGGATCTCCGTCAATGTCTTCATAGGTAAAATGACCGGTCAACACCTGACCCACAATGCTATTTCCAATGATCTGCACATCTTTTGCAACAGGAGGTGTTCCAATCATGTTGGCGACAACTTCCTGACTCCATACACTATACCCTTGCGTCTCTTGCGGATAACCTCTCGGTGTTATCGCTCTAGCAACGACGTATCTGTTCCCCGGAGTGTTGAATATTTGAGTTTGTCCTTCTACACACATCCCCCCGCCCCCAGGCTGAGTGCACCAGCGAAATTGATATTGAATAGGATCACCGTCGGGATCGCTGGAGCGCGCATTGGCGGTCAATAATTGCCCCAATCGAAAATTTGGAACGGATAGCTCCGGTTGTAGTGGCCCACCTAGGCCATAAACAGGCAACGTATGCTCACTCTCCATCGCGATCACCGGAAATACAACAATTATCAGCCATCGCCAGAAAATTGCTATGTTAAATATTAACGACACCATCATTTGAAAAAATTTCACGATATTCATCTCCGCACTGATATTTATTCTTAACATTAAAGTTGTTGATATGCATTTTTTCATACAACCCCAAAGCAGCCTCGCATGGCCCCCACGCAGAATACACATTAACAAAGATTTTTAAAGTCAGAATATCCTGACCATAAAGCCAAACTTGGCCTAGTCACTCACACAACCTCCACCTAATAAGAAATACCTTACACAGACCACAGCATTTATTCATCCACGGTTAACATACAGATTGGCGATAATATAACTCAATTATTGATTGAGCCTGTTTCACAACTTTAAAAATATAATTAAAACAAACTTTTATCATCTATAGCTTCTATAGCTAGTGCAAAAATGAGGAAAAATAATGAAATTACATATTCCTTTAATATTCATTAGTGCAGCCGTATTTCAACAAGCAGCTCACGCTGATGGATATTATGTTTCCGGAAAATTTATAGACAGTACTCAGTACGCAAGTAGTATGGATACCACGCTTCGTGTTGGTATTGACCCTCGCAATGCGAGTTACACTGAAGTTGTGAGCAAAGATGATGATAAGCGTGGCTCAGTGGCATTAGGCTATCAGTTTGATAAATATTGGCAGATAGAATTGGAATATAATCCAAAGACTGATTCACATTTTATCACAAGCATAGACGGTGGTTCTTTTAACGGTTCCAGAAATAATTATAAAATAAGCACTGAACGACTGATGATCAATGCATACCGCGAAGTACCTGTTTACGGTTCATGGTCTGTATATGGTCAAGCGGGTCTAGGCTTGTCAAAGATAGATGTAGAGGGTTGGCAAGGTAATGAAGGAAGACGCTTTGATAGCAATGAACAGAGCAACCTTGCCTATTCTATCGGTGCAGGCTTACGTGCAAACATCAGTTCGTCATTTATCGCTGACTTTGGATACCGCTATATCGGTCTAGGAAAAGTTGAGAGCGGATTTAACCGTTTTGATAATGCTCGCCATCAGAGTGATGAGAAATTAAAAGCTGAACTATCACTACAAGAAATTTACCTTGGCCTAACCTATCCATTCTGATTAAACCACATTAAAAACAGCAGGTTGGCGTCAACCTGCTTCTTAACAACATCAATGAGCAATAGATCATGATTAATAAAATCGCGCTTAGTCTTTTATTTCCATTGTCGATATCCCCTCTTGCATATTCTGCTACAAGTCCGGTCACGACCAACATCAATGCGGAAAATGGTTATCTTAGTACCCATGTTCTGGACACCTCCCTTGGCAAAGGAGCTGATGGAGTAGAAGTAAAACTGTTTAGATATGGAAGCAAGCAGTGGCAGCTAATCGACACCCAGCGTACAGATGAAAATGGCAGGATCAAACGATTTACCAATGTTGAGTTAGGAAGCAATGATGCTTTTGGTAAGTACAAGCTTGAGTTTTCAACAGAAAAATACTACCAATTGCAGAATAAAAATAGCTTCTATCCCATAGTGAACATTGAGTTTTATGTGGATGATAACACACATTATCATGTCCCAATTACATTGACACAATATGGTTTCGCAACATATAGAGGAAGTTAACTATGTATATTCGTGGAGCAAAAAGAATCTTTATCACCAGTATATTCACATTAGCATTGTCAGGCTCCATATTAGCAGCCAGTGACTTCCAACCAGTAAAACCCGCATCACTATCTGACTATCGGTTAAGTTACGAAGAGATGCATTCCATCGCCAATAGTCACGTATTACCACATCGAATATTTTATTATCCATCCGTAGGTCCACACACCAAGTGGTTTGATGCCATAAAAAAAGGTAACTTGGCTCAAGTTAAAGAGATGGTAGAGTCAGGACAACCACTTGAAGCTAAAGATAATTTAAGCGGTCGCGGACAGACAGCCCTTGGCTGGGCGGCCTTTATCGGCTACGAAGATATAGTCAACTATCTTATTGATAAAGGTGCAGACTTATACGCGACGGACGATGCAGACGTCAAAAATGCGCTCAAATCAGCAGCACTCGGGAAAAACGCTGACGTCGCGAAGGCAATATATAGCAAACTGAAAGGGAAAATAGATATCAACGATCAGAGCGCAGACAAAGAAGCAGAAAGCTTGTTGATGATAGCCGCCAGCAACAATAGAATTGAGATGGTTAACTATCTGCTATCCATTGGTGCCAAAGTAGATCTTGTCAGTGAACCATTGCAACAAAACGCTCTTACTTATGCATGTTCACGTGGCCATCAGGATATTGTTGACATTCTAATTAAACACGGGGCAGTAAATTTCAAAACAGGAAAGAAAGCGTGCTAAAATAATTTTATAAAGGTTGCAACTTTTGCAGCCTTTATATTATCTATGTACTCATAACTTCATGACATGACTTCACCGTACCGCGTATATTATTTTCAGCAACTATACGCCTTCAAAAATGCAATATTTCAGAATTTTCTTTCTTGTGCTAAATCGTAAACCACGTCACATTTCAACCTCATATAAAACAAACTGTGACCAGAGTTGTTTAATACAAGGATGCACTAATGAGTTATGACCTATTTTTTGACCATTTTTGGCAACGTTATCCACATCAGCCCGAGTATTTGCAAGCTGTCCGTGAAGTGCTTCATTCCATTTGGCCCTTTTACTCATCTCATCAAAAATACCAGCAGCATAACTTACTTGAGCGGATACTGGAACCAGAGCGGCTAATCCGCTTTCGCGTTTGTTGGGTAGATGATAAGGGTATGGTGCAAGTCAATAGAGTATTTCGCATTCAACACAGCTCAGCTATCGGTCCTTATAAGGGAGGCATGAGATTTCACCCAAGTGTCAACGCCTCTATTTTGAAGTTTCTAGCCTTTGAGCAGACTTTCAAGAATGCACTGACCTCTTTGCCAATGGGGGGAGGAAAAGGCGGCTCTGATTTCGATCCCAAGGGAAAAAGTGAAGGAGAAATCATGCGCTTTTGCCAAGCGTTAATGCTCGAGCTTTATCGCCATGTAGGCCCTGATACTGATGTGCCTGCTGGTGACATTGGTGTAGGAGCTCGGGAGGTCGCCTATATGGCAGGAATGATGAAAAAGCTGACCAATAGAAATGATTGTGTATTTACAGGGAAAAGTGCCTCCTTTGGGGGCAGCCGGCTTCGGCCTGAAGCAACCGGATATGGTTTGCTTTATTTTGTGTCTGCCATGCTGGCCCAGTCAAACCAGCACATTGCAGGTAAGCACATTTCTATATCTGGCTCAGGCAATGTTGCTCAGTTTGCGATAGAGAAAGCAATAGCACTGGGGGGCAAGGTGATCACAGCATCCGATTCATCTGGTTGCATTTACGATCCCTCAGGCTTTACAGCAGAAAAACTCCAATCTCTGCAAGCAATCAAAACCAATGGTGGACAAATTAAAGAATATGCAGATAAGGTTGGTGTCCAATTCCATGAAAAGCGCTCCCCTTGGTTTATACCTACTGACATAGCTCTCCCCTGTGCGACGCAAAATGAATTGAGGAGCGGAGATGCAAAACTGCTCATCACTAATGGCGTCCAACTTGTTGCAGAGGGTGCTAACATGCCTTGTACTGCGGAGGCAATTTCGCTTTTTCATGAGACAGGTGTCTCATTTGCACCTGGCAAAGCTGCGAATGCCGGGGGTGTAGCAACATCAGGTTTGGAAATGAGTCAAAATGCTCAGCGATTATCTTGGTCTAGAGAAATAGTTGATGAACATCTTCAGCAGATCATGATGTCTATACACACCCTCTGTATCGAGTACGGTCGTGATAACAAGGGATGGATAAACTATGAGAGAGGCGCCAATATTGCTAGTTTTGTCCGAATAGCTGATGCAATGTTGGATCAAGGTATCTTGTAATTCAAAAACAATGATGCGAAGGAGACTCCTTCGCATCATTACCCTTCCGGGAACCCCTTTTAAAAATAAACAAAATGTACATTAGTAAAATTTGATTGTATTGTTTTCTCTATTACAAAATAGTATGTATACAACTAAACATTATATTCGTATTAATTACCCCACCTGTCTGCGAAGAAATATCCCCCCTACAATTAAAATTAAAGCAACCCAGTCAAACGAACCACCACCACCATCGTTACTTTCGCCCTCATTAACCTTAACAATCGAGTATTCATTACTATCTGTATTATCTGTGGCCATTTGTGAGGCATTGCTTACGGTCAACTCTGGGCTCATGGCAAAAAATATATTGTCTACACAAGAAACCTTTACTCTTGCAGTTTCAGCTATATCGACAGGGATATATATGCTTGCGGCCCCATTGTTGGGTTGTTTCTGTGCTATTGACTGCCAACTTACCCCCTCATCTGAACTCAGGGAGATATTAACCATACTGCAACTAATAGGAGGTCGATCAGTGCCCCCCACTTCCCAGTTAACTACATTTTGTTGTCCAGCAGTAATATGATTGCCTGGTATCGGATAGAGTGAGAAACGGGCATCACTCAGGATTTTGACTTTCATATCATCGCTGGCGACGCCACCTCTGTTATCTCGTGCTACAAGACGAAAATTCAACTCTCGTGTAAACTCAGGCCACGCTTCCCCCCTCGCCAATACACCCGTAAAAAGGGATTTCATGGCAGGGAAAGTACGTTCTGGACTCTTGACAGGCGACATAAAACGGAACAGAGGTCGAGAGCCATCATCAACCATTGAAGCCACATTCATAGAAAACTCACCAAGATCAATCTGCTCCCATGTATAACTCAATTCATCGCCATCGGGATCACTACCTGCGCCAGTCAACGTGAATGGGGTCATTGCTGGTATCACAACATCATTACCGGCATTCACAATTGGCACCTCATTCATCGACTCAATTACAGTGCCAATATCAGAATGCAAAGACAAGTGCGCTTTTATCTGTTCAATGGATTTGCTGTGAAAATAAGGATCACTATGTGACTGAATACTCTCTTCTCCACATAAACCAGCATACGCCATGATAGAACTGCCACTTCCTGGTTCCCAAGCTTGCTTAGGATTGCGGTTGCCACTTCCACAGCTACCGCTTGTTCCATTAAATGTATGATCCGCACCAAATTGATGGCCGAGCTCATGCGCGACGTAATCAACGAAGAATGCATCCCCAGTAGGATTCCATGAGCCCGTCATACCCATTGAACGACTAGCGGTGCCAAGGGATCTCAGAACAGCAACGCCGCCTCCGTTAGTCGTTAATACATGGCCTACGTCAAAATCTCCAATAAGGCCATTATTCTTAGCCAAGGATTGAACCGATGCATTGGTTTTCATATCTAATTGACCATTATGAAATGGATCTGTCTGTGGATCTATAAATATCAAATTGTCGTTACCACTTGCCAATCTCAGCTCAACACCAAGATCCCTTCGATAAATCTGATTGAGCCGGTTGAGCAATGTCATCATTGCATTGAGTGCTTTCTCTTTTGTCCCCCCATGAAATTCTGTGTATTCACCAGTAGTAGAAATAGCAATTGTGTACGCCTTGACTATATCGTTTCCTTTATGAGCAGAGCCTTCTATAACTTGTTTATATTGCCTGCCCACAGTAGGCATAGACACAATTTTCTCATCTCTCTTCGCTAAATTATTACGAGAATCGTTCTGATAGTAGGAAGCATAGCGGCCATCTCCCAAAGCATCTAAATACACAGAACGACCGTTATATGTGAATACACCGTAAAATCCATTAGGCCCTATATCAAAACGCCCTTGTCCTGTGGGATTATCAACTTGGTAACCTTGAAAAGTTAATAATTGAGGGTATTGGCGTGCCAAGTCATCGGGTAGAAGTGAATAAGGCGTAAGCACATACCTTATGGTTCCCCCCTCAGGCAGAGGCAGTTCAATCTGCTTCATTCCGGCATAAAGCTGTTGAAGATACTCTTCATCAGCACTTAACAGATGATATGCCTTGGCTCGCACTTCTCCTTTTTCTTGGTCAGACCCCTTTGCCGCCAACGTAATCCATGGGGCCGCATCCAATACGCAGCTCACGAACAGACCAGCGGCTAAACATACTCCTTTCATAATACATGTCATCTTAGATAGCCTCACTTGTGACTGATGGCTACTTTATCGATGTGGTAGGAATAAACTTTACACACGGTAGGAAAGATCCTACCCACATAATCATTTTGTTATTAGCGGAAGTCTAAAAAATTGCCCCTGCAGATATTGACGTATGCTGATTACATTGACAGGGCAAAGTTGAAAAAAATAATCGATGTAGGGGCATGTGATCTGGTGTTAGGAATTCAAAGCTTGAATCCTAGATAAGCTTGGCGCGGTGATGAATGGGAAGTGCCAAAACTGGCGAGACGATCAATGAAAGATGCCGGACGGCGACGATGTCGTACCTAAATAGCTGTTCCGAATAGTAGATCACTGGAGGAAGGGAACTCAGTCCAATTTGTGCGCTCTCATTAGTCGCCAAACAAAACAAGCCACCCACAAAGGACTGAGTTGATGCCTATCCTACCACCACTGCCACGCTCACAACGGCGCCGCATTCTCAAAATCATCCATGCCACGCGTGATAAAGAGTATGCTCTTCGCTTGATGGCCATCTTGCTGTTACATGCAAGACGCACGATCACTGATGTTCATCACCTTACCAGCGCTGCTCGCTCGACCATCGGCCGTTGGCTTCGATGGTATCGGGATGAAGGTCTGGGGGCTCTAGAAGCCTTACCGGCTGGCCGTGCCTCTAAGATTGTCACCTTACTGGTGCTGTATGGAGATGGTATTCACCTGGCAGGCGTTCTCCATACAGGCAACTGAAGGTGCTTTAAGTCAGTGGGATAAAGAAAAACTCATCGCTGTTTATCGCCATGCTGGAAAAGCTGTGTCACCACTACCCACGAGCCAAAACCATCACCCTGATCCTCGATAACTACATCATTCACAAAAGCAAACAGACCGAGCGATGGTTGAAGAAGAACCCCAAGTTCTGCTTGGTATTCCAGCCAGTTTACAGTCCTTGGGTTAATCACATAGAACGGCTGTAGCACAAGTTGCATGAAACGATCACGCGCAATCATCAATGCAGCGGGATGGCCAACCTGCTGGCTCGAGTGAAACACTTCATCGATACCGTGTCTCCTTTCCTGGGGAATGGCTATGGCACAGCGAAGGTGTAGCACTATTGGGATCAGTTATTTATTTCCGCTGCGTTAAACGCATGCAGCTTTCATCGCCCATTTTGTGTACCAATTCACATCAGATTAGGAGTGGAGCCAATAATGGCTATTCAAATAAATAAAATAGCCATGAGCCTTGCCTTAATGGCCACCGCTGGTAGTGCCACAGCAGCCGCCAAGCCCACTATTCTTGCCATCATGGGCGATGACATCGGTTACTGGAACATCAGTGCTTACAACCAGGGAATGATGGGCTACCAGACCCCGAATCTGGACAGGATCGTCAATGAAGGGGCCATCTTTACCGATCACTACAGATATCACTAAACAATCATCATATCCTGAAGGATGGATGGGCCTTATTGACTCGATGAGTAGAGGAGAAGTGCACAAAATGTCGGGATAAACTGCCCAATAAACCGCCACCAGTACGGCTCGCCCTTCGTTCTGCCTGCGCTATGGTTTACCATGCAGGCAATTGTGGTGCCTAGCACCGCCCACCCAGGCGCCAGGCGCCGTCATCGGATACCTCATCTCGAGCAACATGAGCAAAACAGCACACGCGGGCAACGAGCCAACATTCTACTTCCACGATTACGAAACCTTCGGCATCAGCCCCGCCAAGGACAGGCCGTCGCAGTTTGCCGGTATTCGTACCGATGCAGATTTCAACATCATTGGCGAGCCGCTGGTCATTTATTGCAAACCTCCGGCGGACTACCTGCCGGACCCAGAGGCATGCCTTATCACCGGTATCACGCCACAAAAGGCGATGAAGGACGGGCTGTGCGAGGCGGATTTCATTCGCCAGATCCACGAGCAGTTCGCCACTTCGAATACCTGTGTGCTGGGCTACAACAGCATCCGCTTCGATGATGAAGTGACCCGCTACACCCTCTATCGCAACTTCTATGACCCCTATGCCTACAGCTGGCAGAATGGCAACTCCCGCTGGGACATTCTCGACATGCTGCGGGCCTGCTATGCCCTGCGGCCGGAGGGGATCGAGTGGGCGTTTGACGATGAGGGCAAGCCGAGTTTCCGGCTGGAGAAGCTGACGGTCGCCAACGGTGTGGCCCACGCCAATGCTCACGATGCGCTCTCCGACGTGCTGGCCACCATCGAGATGGCCAAGCTGGTGAAAAAAGCCCAACCCAAGCTGTTTGGTTATCTCTTTGACCTTCGCAACAAGAACAAGGTGAAGGCGCTGATTGACGTGGTGAACATGAAGCCGCTGGTGCATGTCTCCGGCATGTTCTCCCCCTGGCAGGGTTGTGCAAGCTGGGTCTCGCCACTTGCCTGGCACCCCACCAACCAGAACGCGGTGATCATGGTGGATCTGACCCGTGACCCCACCCCGCTCATTGAACTCTCCAGCGAGGAGATCCGCGAGCGCCTCTATACCAAAAAAGAGGAGCTGGGGGATCTGGCGGGCATTCCGGTGAAACTGGTGCACATCAACAAGTGCCCGGTGCTGGCGCCGGCCGCCACCCTGACGGCGGAGCGCGCCGACGAGCTCGGCATCAATCGGGAGCAGTGCCGCAAGAGCCTGGATCTGCTGCGCGCCCACCCCGAGGTACGGGAAAAACTGGTGGAAGTATTCAATCAGGAGTTCGCCGGCAGTAATGACAGCGACCCCGATACCCAGCTCTACGCCGGATTCTTTGGCCATGGCGACAAGTCAACCATGGATCTGGTGCGCGCCACCCCCGCGGATCTGCTAGGTGAACGGGAGTTCGCCTTTACCGACGCCCGGCTGCCGGAGATGCTGTTCCGCTATCGCGCCCGCAACTGGCCGCACACCTTGAGCGAAGCGGAGCAGAAACGCTGGCGCCTGCACTGCAGCGACTACTTCAGCCGCCGTCTGCCGGACTATGTGCCCCGTCTCGAGGCGCTGGCCGAGCAGAACCAGAGTAACGAACGGAACTTTGCGATTCTAAAGAGTCTTTATCACTATCTGGAAGATTTATGAGTTGTGAGTAGTTTCACAATAAATCCTTCCCGCCCATCCCCTTCTTCAGGTCATAATGACGAAGGGGATTTCCCCAAAAACCAATATCTTGCAACATCCTGAGCGGATGTCTCCCAAGCAAGAGATCTCTTTGGCCGAACGGAAGCCATTTGCTGATGCCTCGTCACCACGCACTGCTCGGATTACTGGCCCTGCTGCCGCTGGCAGCCAACGCCGCATACCGGTTCGATGTGCCGGATTATCTTGCTCGCCTGCCCGAGCAGACCTATCGCATCGTAGAACAGAACTTCAACACCCTTTATCAGCAGACTGATTTCACTCCCCTGATCACCAACAGCTACTTCAACGGCTCCCATCTCTACAAGTTTGTCGGGGTACCGCTGGCCATCAGCGCCCAGTCAGGTTTCCAGCTGGAGGTGTTTGGTCAGGTCTATAACCGCGCTTCGCAAGCCTATATGCACCTGAGCGAGGATATGTCCCTCTATCGGGTGATGCGGGTCGATCTGATGGGGAACCCCAATGATCAGTTGGCCATCGGTTTTGGTCTGGGGGTGCCCATCACCCCGTTGCTGACCCTCAAGGCGATCGCCTCCGGCAGTGATATCCCGGGCTATGGCTCAGCCAAATACGCCGTCGGTTTTGAGTGGCGTTACTGAAAAACGTGGCTGATAACCGCTGATTGAAACAATTCAGGCTCCGTAATGGAGCCTGAATTGTATGTGGTGATGTTGTGATCAGGTGTAGCGGATCACCCGCCCCTCGCCCCCTTGCAGGGTCACGGTTGTGCCGACTGCCTGCCCCTGCCAAAAATCGGTTCCCCCCTCCGGCAGCAGAAACTCCTGTGGTTGCCCCTCCCAGTTGAACAGGCAGAGCAGAGTGCCCCCCTCGGGCAGGCTTACTTCGCCGCAGGCAAAGTCCATCGACTCGAAACGGGCAGAAGGTGCTCGAGCTGAGCAGAGCGCCAGCAACTTGCGCAGTTGCGCCGCCTGCTCCTCATCGAGATCTTGCAGCCGATCACCGGCCAGCATCATGCCGCCACTCGCTACCAGCGCTGCCAGATGGAAGCTGTAATCCGCCTTGCTTGCTTGCTGGCTAGGTAGATCGCGCACGCAGATGCAGTCGGGATCGAGGGCCCAGAGCTTGTCATTCTGCCAGGCGCGGCAGAAGGCTTCGCGAGCGATCTGGCGATAGCGGTGGCCATTGCGCTCCACGTCATCGCTCACCCGCATACCGTGAACCAGCCCAAGGCTTGGCCAGATGGGCGCGTTGCAACCAAGCAGGAAAGCGCCTTCACCAGCACCGCGCAGGATGGCCGCCATACCGCGTCGATAGGCTTCAACTCGGGTGGCGGCCGAGTCGTGGAAACGGCCACCGTGGATAGCGCCCCAGAAGTTGGCATCGAGCTTGAAGTAGTGAATGCCCCACTGCTCACGCAGGGTAAGGAACACTTGCTCAAGGTGCGCCTGCACCTCGGGGTGGGTGCCGTCCAGCACATACCAGGGAGTGCAACGCCAACCGCCATAAGTCACTCGTTCGGAAGGCAGCGGCAGACCGTCATCCCCCTTCACAAACCAGTCGGGATGATCCTGAAACACCTGCGAGCTTGGTTCGGCAATAAAGGGAGCGACCCAGAGAGCGGGCTCACAGCCAGCCTGTTTGATCTCCGCAGCCAATGAAGCAACATCTTGCTCGAACTTGGCCGAAGGGGTAAGCCAGTCGCCCATTTTGGCCTGATAGCCGTCGTCTATCTGCACATAGCGTAACGCCGGGAAGCGCTCGGCACGCACCTGCAGATTTTCGCGAATATCGGTAGCACTAACCTCGGCGTAGTAGTGATACCAGGAGCACCAACCGCTCGGGCGCTCACTCACCTTACCGATCAGCGAGCCGTGCTCGGCCTCGATCAGCCGTGCCAGCTCGGCCAGCAGATCCTCGCGCTCCGCCCCTTCGAGGCAGATCAGCGCCTCGCTCTGCCAGTGCTCACCGGCTGCAAGTTTTCGCCCTTCGCAGTTCATCAGGATCTGCAGGCGACCATCAGGATAGAGGCGAAACTCCCCGCCAAAACGGTGGCAGCTGGCAAAGGCGAGCAGCAGCCACCCCTTGCCATGCTCCACCAGCAACAGGTTGTGAATGGTGTGATAGCCATTGTCATCAGTGATGCGATAAACGCTGGCATCGGGGCAACGGCCGACATGTTGCGGTGATTGCCAGCTACCCATGGTCTGGGCCAGCATCTGGAATCCTTCACCATAGATGGCGCTCTCCACCGGCAGGCCAAGCTTGCCGTCAAACAGCACCCAGCGCTCAACCGGAGTGGCATCAGAACCTGTGTTGTCGAGTCGCACCCGACACAGGGGCCCTTCCCACTGACGGGTTTGCAGCAGATGGGGTGGCAACGCAGTATCGTTCGCCAGCTGGCGAACTCGGGACAAGAGGGATGTCATCACTACTCCTTGTAGTTCGAAAAAGGGTTCTATCAGGCACTTTTCAAAAAATGCCAATCAAATCAGCCTCAAATGAACTGATTTCAGTTGTTATTGTTTTAATGCCGCGACCCAGCCTCTCTGGTAAACTGCGATTTTTCATCCCAGTCGATGAGGTTCACGTGATCGCGCAACGCGCCTTGCTGTACTTTCGTGACTTTATGGTCATCGTCGCCTGCCTGCTGGCAGGCAAATCCGTGGCAGCCATCCTGCCGTTTGCCTTTCCCGGCAGCATCATCGGCATGCTGCTGCTGTTCGTGCTGCTCTCCCTTCAGCTTATAAAGCTGCACTGGGTCGAGCTGGGGGCAGGCTTGCTGCTGCGCCACATGGGCGTTTTGTTCGTGCCGGTCGCGGTCGGACTGGTGGCCTGGCTTGAGCCCCTGCGCCAATCCTTCGGCGTCATCATGCTCTGCATCGTGCTCGGGATCGTGCTGATCCTCGCCACCGTCGGTCGGCTCTACCAGAGGATGAACAAATGATCTTCTGGCTCGCAATTCCCCTGACCCTGACGCTCTATTTAGCCACCCGCGCACTCTATCGCCGCCTGCCCTGGCCCATCATCAACCCTGTGCTGGTGCCGACCGCGGTGATCATCGGCCTGCTGCTCTGGTTTGATCTGCCCCTTGAGCAGTACGAGCGCGGCAGCAGCCCCATTACCATGCTGCTGGAACCCGCCGTAGTTGCGCTGGCGCTGCCGCTCTATCAACAGGTGCGCCAGATCCAGGCCAAGCTCAAGCCCATCCTAATCTGTACCCTCGCCTCCGTCTTGATCTCGGTGTGCACAACCCTGCTGATCGGTCATTTTATGGGCACAGATCCGGCGCTGCTCGCCTCCCTTGCCACCAAATCCATCACCACCCCGCTCGCCATGAGCGTCAGCCAGTCCATCGGCGGCATTCCCGCCATCGCGGCCGCCGTGGTGGTGGTGGTGGGGATTGTTGGCGCCCTGATCGGCTACCCGCTGCTCAAACTGCTGAAAGTGACCGACCCGGAAGCCCAAGGGCTCGCCATGGGGGCCTGTGCCCACGCCATCGGCACCGCCACCTCCGCCGAGAAGGGGATCACCCAGGGGGCCTTTGCATCGCTGGCCATGGTGGTGTGCGGGATCCTCACCGCGGCAGTCGCCCCGCTGCTGTTTGCCATCTATCACTGGCTGATCTGATCACCCCATTGACCACCTGTTGACCATTCCGGGAGGCTTGCTGGCCTCTCGGGGTGCGACCTGCCGCACAATTTGCACAAGACAAACGTTTCCATTACCATCCCCCTCCGTTTGCCCATCAGGGCGTGAGCCTGCTCACACATTTACCCGAGCTTGCTCCCTACAATGGCCGCCCAATTGGCCTTTGAGGACACACTATGCATCCCCGTTTTGCCAAGCCATTCGATACCCTCTCTGCCCCGCTCAAAGCAGCCGTGCAGCCCATGCTGGATAGTGCCGACTTCAACGCCCGCTTCACGCCGGAGCAAGTCGCCACCCTGAAAGCCGCCACAGGTCTCGATGATCGCGCCCTGCGCCTCACCCTGTTGCCGCTGGCTGCTGCCTGCTCGGTGGCGCCCATCTCCAAATTTTACGTCGGTGCCATCGCCTGCGGCCTGAGTGGCACCTGGTACTTCGGTGCCAACATGGAGTTCGCAGGGCAAGGGTTGTTCCACTCGGTTCACGCCGAGCAGTCCGCCATCTCCAACGCCTGGCTGGGTGGCGAGACCGGGATCTCTGAAATCACCGTCAACTACACCCCCTGCGGCCACTGCCGTCAGTTCATGAACGAGCTGAGCACCGCCAAGATCCTGAAAGTCTCTCTGCCCGATGACCTGAGTGCCCTGCAATCCTTCCTGCCCCACTCGTTTGGCCCGGCGGATCTCGACATCACGGATGCGCTGATGAGCCCGCAGGATCACGCAGAGCTTCAGCTTCAAAGCGAAGACCCGCTGTCGCAGGCCGCGCTGGCCGCAGCCCGTCAAAGCTACGCCCCCTACAGCCAGGGCTATGCCGCGGTAGCGCTGCAGTTTGCCGATGGCCGCATCTTCTCTGGCCGCTACGCCGAGAACGCCGCCTTCAACCCCAGCCTGCCGCCGATGCAGATGGCCTGCGCCCATGCGGTGCTTAACGGCGAGGATCTCGCCACCATCCGCCGCGCCGTGCTGCTGGAGAATAAAAACGGCCAGATCAGCCAACGTGACTCCGCCCAGTCCACCCTCAAGGCGCTGGGCTCGGTCGAGCTGGAGTATCAGGCGGTTTGATCCCGGCTTTGTGTCGATAAACGAAAGCCCCCGCACCAAGGTGCGGGGGCTTTTTTACTTGGCCGTTTAATCGGGAACGGCCCTTGATCTCACTGATTGGCGCGGTTGATCAGCACATCTAACCGGTTGCTGATCAAACCGGTTTCAGCCGCGCGGTGAAGTGGCGCAGCAGCGGCGGCTCGTAGTCAAAGGTGAGCCCGCGAATGTCGCTGGCCCGCGCTTTCACCGCGATCAGGCAGTCGGCCACATAGTCCATGTGATCCCGGGTGTAGACCCGGCGCGGAATGGTGAGCCGCAGCAGCTCAAAGTCCGCCGCCTCCTGCTTGCCGGTCACGGGATCACGCCCCAGCAGCAGGGAGCCGATCTCCACCCCGCGCACGCCCCCTTCCAGATAGAGCTCGCAAGCGAGCGCATGGGCGGGGAACTGCTCGGCCGGAATATGGGGCAGCAATTTTTTGGCATCGACAAACACCGCATGACCGCCAGTGGGGGTCTGGATGGGGATGCCCGCCTCGGCCAGCCGCTCGCCGAGATAGGCCACCTGACTGATGCGGTAGGTGAGATACTCCTCATCCATCCCCTCGCGCAGACCGATGGCAAGCGCCGCCATGTCCCGTCCGGCAAGGCCGCCATAGGTGACAAATCCTTCTATCGCCACGCAGCGCACCTGTACCGCGCGAAACAGGTCGAGATCCTCCTTGAAGCAGCAGAGCCCACCGATATTGACCAACCCGTCCTTTTTGGCCGACATAGTGAAGATGTCCCCCAGCGCAAACATCTGGCGCACTATCTCCTTGATGCTGCACTTGGCATAGGCAGGATCCCGCTCCTTGATAAACCAGGCGTTCTCGGCGAAACGGGCAGCGTCGATCACCACCGGAATATGGTGGCGACGGGCCAGCTCGGAAACCGCCTCCATATTAGCCATGGAGACCGGCTGGCCACCGGCGCTGTTGCAGGTGACCGTGATGATGATACCGGCCACGTTGTCGGCCCCCATAGTCTCGATGGTGTCGCTCAGGCGAGGAAGATCAAAATCCCCCTTCCAGGCGTAGGGGGCCGTGGTATCGAGGGCTTTCGGGGTGAGCAGGTTGATGGCCCGCGCGCCAGCCAACTCCACATGGGCTTTGGTGGTGTCGAAGTGGTAGTTTGAGATAAACACCGGCGCCTTGCCCTTGCAGCGCTTGACCAGCTCGGGGAAGAGGATCTGCTCCGCCCCGCGCCCCTGGTGGGTGGGCATCACATGCTGATAGCCGAAGATATCGCGCACCGAGCTCTCCAGCTCGACGAAGTTGCGGCTGCCCGCATAGGCTTCGTCCCCCATCATGATACCGGCCCACTGGCGGTCGGACATGGCACCTGTGCCGCTGTCGGTCAGCAGATCGATATAGACATCCTCGGCCAGCAGCAGGAAGGGGTTCCAGCCAGCGGCCTCGAGGGCTGCACGACGCTCGGCGCCAGTGGTCTGTTTGATGGGCTCGACCATCTTGATACGAAACGGCTCGGGTATACGACGCATAAAAGACTCCTCACCGGCGCAAGGCCAGTGTGTTTGAAATCGGGATTGGCAAAGAGGCCGGGGCGATCAGGGTCGTCCGGCTGACAAATTCAAACGGCGGGTGCCGCCAATCAGCGGTGAGGAAAGTCGAAGGTGAGAATGGGATCCCGGGTATACCAGTGGGCGAGCAGGCAAGCTGCCCGGGGCGTAGCTGTCATGATTGGCATCACTCCCCTCCATATCGGTTGTAGACAGTCGATGGCCAACAAGATCCGTTGATGGATGCTGCCAACGGGCAGCCTCGCCACGTTAACGGCTGGTTAATTTTCAAACAAGGAGTGCACTGACGGGCTGTGCGCCCGCTCACAAAGTGCACATCTGCGCGGCAAACTGGCAGTGAAGTTGATCCGCCCGCGCCCCCGGTTCGTTATTCTCCCTACCCACACGCCACATCCCCCCATCAGCCAGGGCCGGAAGCCATAATGCATCGCAAACCCCATCTGCCCGAGAAGATCTGCCCCGTCTGCCAGCGCCCCTTCAGCTGGCGGCGCAAGTGGGCGCGCAGCTGGGAGGAGGTTCGCTACTGCAGCGAGCGCTGTCGCCACGCTCGTCACAGCAGGCAGCAACCTGAGGAGCGAGTCTGATGGAGCTGCGTCTTATTCTTGGCGATCAGCTGAACGCCGGTCACAGCTGGTTTCGCCCCCCGGATCCGGCAATCTGTTATCTGATGGCGGAACTGCGTCAGGAGACCGACTACTGCCGCCACCATCGCCAGAAGGTGCTGGCCTTCTTTGCCGCCATGCGCGCCTTCGCGGCAGCACTCACCCAAGCGGGCCACCGCGTCTGTTACCTGACCCTCGACGAGAGCGCCCGCTGGCACGACTTGCCCGGCTTGCTGGAGGCTCAGCTCGAAGCACATCAGGCCAGCAGCTTTGCCTGGCAGAGCCCGGACGAGTGGCGCCTTGCCAGCCAGTTGAAAAGCTGGGCGGCAGGACTTGCCATCCCTGCCACCGAGGTGGAGAGCGAACATTTTCTCACCCCCCGCGATGGCTGGCAGCGCTACCCCCACAGCCGGATGGAGTTCTTCTACCGCTCCCTGCGAAAGCAATATCAAGTGCTGCTCGATGAGCGCGGCCAACCCCTTGGCGGGCGCTGGAATTTTGATGACGAGAACCGAGCCAAACTGCCGGCTAGCCAGCCAATCCCGGCCCCCCTCACCTTTGCCAACGAGGTGAGCGAGATTGATACCATGCTGACCCGCCACGGGGTCAGCACCATCGGCGAGGCGGATGCCAGCCAACTGCCGTGGCCTATCACAAGACGCCAGAGTCGTGAGCTGCTGGCCCATTTTCTCACCCACTGTCTGCCCCACTTTGGCCGCTATCAGGATGCCCTGAGCGAGCGGGGCTGGAGCCTGTTTCACAGCCGACTGTCGTTTTCCCTCAACAGCAAGATGCTCCATCCGCTTGAGGTGATCCGCGCCGCCGAAGCCCACTGGCAGGCCAATCAGGCCACCATCACGTTGGCGCAGGTGGAGGGCTTTATCCGCCAGATCCTCGGCTGGCGCGAGTTTGTCCGTGCCCTCTACTGGGAGAAGATGCCCGACTATCAGCGCACCAATTTTCTCGGTGCCAACCGGCCGCTGCCCGGCTTTTTCTGGAGCGGTGAAACAGACATGGCCTGCGTGCGCCATGCCATCAACCAATCCCTTGAGCACGGTTACGCCCACCATATCCAGCGGCTGATGGTGACCGGCAACTTTGCCCTGCTGGCGGGGATTGATCCTGACGAGGTTGATCAGTGGTATCTCGGCATCTATGTGGATGCCATCGAGTGGGTGGAGCTGCCCAACACCCGCGGCATGAGCCAGTTTGCCGATGGCGGCCTGATGGGCAGCAAGCCCTACGCCAGCAGCGGCGCCTATCTCGAGCGGATGGGCCACTACTGCAAGGGGTGCCACTATCAGGTCAAAGCCCGCAGCGGCGACGGGAGTTGCCCCTTCAACAGCCTCTACTGGCACTTTTTATGGCGCAATCGGGACAAACTGGGCGGCAATCCCCGCCTCGCCCTCCCCTATGCCAACTGGGATGGCCAAGCCGCCGAACAGCAGCAGGCCATTCTGGCGACGGCGGAGCACTATCTCATCCATCTTGAGCAGCTGTAAGCGGGCCATGCCCCCTGACACATACCCCTGACAGCAGCGCAGCGATTTACGCTGGCAATCAGGCGCGTCATCGCATCAAACACCACCCCGTGACTGGCAGGCAGACGGAGATCCCAATCCTGCGCAGAGCGGTTGAATATCCTGTGGCGGCTGATTATGGTGGTGGCCACATCAAGGTTTCCATCAACCAAACATCAGAAAAACGAGTCTAAGGAAAGACGATATGGAGATAGTGGTTCTCGGTGGCGGCGTGATCGGGGTAACCAGCGCCTGGTATCTGGCCAAAGCGGGTCACAAGGTGACCTTGCTGGAGCGACAAGGGGGCGTTGCCCTTGAAACCAGCCATGCCAACGCCGGGCAAATATCACCCGGTTATGCGGCCCCCTGGGCGGCTCCCGGCATCCCCCTCAAGGCGGCCAAATGGATGTTGCAAAAGCATGCCCCCTTCACCGTGCGCCCCACTGCTGATCCCTTCCAGCTGCGCTGGATGCTCAAAATGCTCGCCAACTGCACACCGACCGCCTATGCCACCAACAAGGGGCGCATGGTGCGCCTCGCCGAATACAGCCGCGACTGTATGAAGGCACTGCGCGACGAGTTGAGCATCGATTACGAAGGGCGCCAGCTCGGCACCCTGCAGCTGTTTCGCAGCCAATCCCAGCTCGATGCCAGTCAGCGCGATATCGAGGTGCTGGAGGAGTACGGCGTCCCCTACCAGTCGCTGGATGCCAGCGGCTGCGAAGCGGCAGAGCCTGCGCTGGCGCGGGTGCGCGGCAAAATCGTCGGCGGCCTGCGCCTGCCCGGCGACGAGACCGGCGACTGCTTCCGCTTCACCAAGGCCCTTGCCCTTGAAGCCGAGAAGCTCGGGGTCAAGTTCGTCTTCAACTGCGACATCGACGAGATTGAGCAAGCCCGCGGCCGCGCCGTGGCGGTACGGGCGGGTGAGCAGCGCTATCGCGCCGATGCCATCGTCTGTGCGCTCGGCAGTTATGCCACCGGCTTTTTACGGCCGCTGCTGCGCCCGCTCGGGCTGGAGCTGCCGGTCTATCCGGTCAAGGGCTACTCCCTCACCCTGCCAATGATCAACGCCGAGGCCGCGCCGCGCAGTACAGTGCTCGACGAAACCTACAAGGTGGCCATCACCCGTTTTGACGAGCGGATCCGGGTCGGCGGCATGGCGGAGCTCTCGGGCTACAACCTCGCCCTTAATCCGAGGCGCCACGACACTCTGGCGATGGTGGTGGGCGATCTCTTCCCCGAGGGGGGTGATATCAACAAGGCCGAGTTCTGGACCGGTCTGCGCCCCATGACGCCGGATGGCACCCCGCTGGTGGGGCCGAGCCCCATTCCCGGTCTCTGGCTCAATACCGGCCACGGCACCCTGGGCTGGACCATGGCGGCCGGTTCGGGTCAGCTGTTGTGCGATCTTATCAGCGGCAGCGAACCCGCCATCAGCGACGAGGGGTTGACCCTGGCCCGTTACGCCTGAGCGCCCACGCGGTCGGGCTGTTTCCCCCGCTTTATTGACATGCCACCGCCATAAGCGGTGGCCTTTTCATCGTTACTGCGCCCCGTTTTGTCCCTCGCTCCGCCGTTGCCGCTTATTGCAGCGAACGGCACAGAATATTGTGCAATTCGACTTGCGCCCGCCGTCACAATCCGTAATGTGGATAGACGCATTTTTCGCAGCGCATATTTTTTAAATGGCTTGTAAAGACCTTGTAAATGGCCTTCGCCAGCAGGGACGCAGGCGTGCAACACCCCTTTCATTAGCAGCAATCCAGGGTAGGACAATATGAAAAAAGTAGGTTTGGTCGGTTGGCGTGGCATGGTGGGATCGGTTCTGATGAGCCGGATGCAGGAAGAGCAGGATTTCGCCCATATTCAACCCACCTTCTTCACCACCTCCCAGGCCGGTGAGGCCGCTCCCAACTTCGGCGTCGATGCCGGTACTCTGCAGGACGCCTTCGATATCGAGGCGCTGGCCAGGCAGGATATCATCATCACCGCCCAAGGCGGCGACTACACCAAGGATGTCTATCCGCGCCTGAAAGCCGCCGGCTGGCAGGGTTACTGGATTGACGCCGCCTCCGCTCTGCGGATGGAGAAAGATGCCGTCATCATTCTGGATCCGGTCAACGGCGATGTCATCGAGCAGGCCCTAAACAACGGCATCAAGACCTTCGTTGGCGGCAACTGCACCGTCAGCCTGATGCTGCTGGCCCTCGGCGGCCTGTTCAAGGCCGATCTGGTGGAGTGGGTAAGCGTGGCCACCTATCAAGCCGCCTCCGGTGGTGGTGCCCGCCATATGCGCGAGCTGGTCACCCAGATGGGGATGCTGCGCGATGAAGTGGCGGTCGAGCTGGCCGACCCTGCCTCCGCCATTCTCGATATCGAGCGCAAGATCACCGAGAAGACCCGCTCCGGCACCCTGCCGGTAGACAACTTCGGCGTACCGCTCGCCGGTGGCCTTATCCCCTGGATCGACACCAAGCTCGACAACGGCCAGAGCCGTGAAGAGTGGAAGGGTCAGGCCGAGACCAACAAGATTTTGGGTATCGAAAACGCCGTCATTCCGGTGGATGGTCTCTGCGTGCGGATCGGTGCCCTGCGCTGCCACAGCCAAGCGTTCACCATCAAGCTGAAAAAAGATGTGCCGCTGGCGGAGATCGAGGCCCTGCTGGCTGCCCACAACGACTGGGTGAAGGTGATCCCCAACGATCGCGATATCACCGCCCGCGAGCTGACTCCGGCGGCCGTCACCGGCACCCTCAGCATTCCGGTGGGTCGTCTGCGCAAACTCAATATGGGCCCTGAGTATCTGGCCGCCTTTACCGTGGGTGACCAGCTGCTGTGGGGCGCCGCCGAGCCGCTGCGCCGCATGCTGCGTATCCTGCTGGCGCGCTAATCCGCAAGCTAGAGGCAGAAACAACAAGGGCGGGGAGTCACACTCCCCGCCCTTTTTCATTGCCTGTTTTTATAAGCCCTTTAGCAGGCTCTCACTCTTGCTGTCACTTAAAGCAGAATACGCTGACAGCCGCTATAGATCTCGGCCCGCCCGGGGCGGCAAAAACCCACCAGGGTGAGACCGGTCTGCTCGGCCCGCTCGACCGCAAGCTCGGTGGCAGCCGAGATGGCGAGCAAGATCTCCACCCCGGCGCTGGCGCACTTTTGCACCATCTCGAAACTGGCGCGGCTGGTCACCAGAATGGCACCATCACGGCGACCGCTGCGGCACAAGTGACCCACCAGCTTGTCCAGCGCAATATGGCGCCCCACATCCTCGCGAATGGCGAGAATGTTGCCTTCCCCATCCAGATGCACCGCCGCATGGGTGGCGCCGGTGCGCTGGCCCAGCAGCTGGAGCGGGCGCAGCGCGCTCAATACCTTGTCGATATGGCCCACCGCCAGACTCTGGCTGTCAGGCAGCGCTGGCTGGGTGCGGATCACCTGCTCAAGACTCTCGCTGCCGCAGATGCCGCAACCGGTGCGCCCCGCGAGCGTGCGCCGCTTCTCTTTGAGGCGGTGAACGCAGCGATTGGCCAGAGTGATATGCAACTCAATCCCCTGACAGCCGTCAATCTGCTCGATGTCGTGGATATCGAGCAGGCTGTCGATGATCCCCTCGGAGAGCGAAAAACCGATGGCAAAATCCTCCAGATCGGAGGCCGAGCACATCATCACGCTGTGGGCGATACCGTTGTAGACCAGCGCCACCGGCGTCTCGGAGGGGAGCGCCATTGCGCTGTCGCAGGTCAAGGTATCGGCGCGGTAGTGCACCACCTCGCGGTGGATGGCGCAGCGGGCCAGTTCGTTCTGCGCCTCCAGCTCAAGTAGCTCTCTCATGGTGCGACCCCGTCAATAATTTCGGGATCCCGGGCCGAGATGCCGAGGCGCTTCATCTTGGAGAGCAAGGTGGTGCGCTTCATGCCGAGGCGGTTGGCCGCCCCCCGCTCGCCAGCGACGATGCCGTTGCTGTCACGCAGGGCGGCGATGATCGCTTCGCGCTCATCAATCGGCCCCTCCTCGGCAAAGAGCGGCGTGGCGGGCTCGTCATACACCAGGGTCTCAATCTTGTGGTAACCCTTGAGCGGCATCAGCTCATCGGGCGAGAGGTTGAGCACATGGCCGCGGGTCATCACCACGGCGCGTTCGATGACGTTCTCCAGCTCGCGGATATTGCCGTACCACGGCAGCGACACCAGCATCTTCATCGCATCGGCGGGGATAGAGGTGATGGTGCGGCGCATCCGCTTGGCGATCTTCTTGATAAAGAAATTGACCAAGAGCGGAATGTCCTCGCGCCGCTCGCGCAGGGGCGGTAGCTCGATGGGAAAGACATTGAGGCGGTAATAGAGGTCACTGCGAAAGCGCTTGTTCTTGACCATGGAGAGCAGATCGCAGTTGGTGGCGGCCACCAGGCGCACATCCACTGCGATGGGGTTGCTGTTGCCCACCCGCTCCAGCTCGTGCTCCTGCAATACCCGCAAGAGTTTGGGCTGCAAGTCCAGCGGCATATCCCCCACTTCGTCGAGGAACAGGGTGCCCTTGTGGGCCCGCTCGAAACGGCCGATCCGCTGGGTCAGGGCGCCGGTAAAGGCCCCCTTCTCGTGGCCAAAGAGATCGCTTTCGATAAGGCCGGTCGGGATGGCGGCGCAGTTCACCTTCACCATCTCGTGATCGTGGCGGGCACTCAGGGCGTGAATGGCCTGGGCGATCAGCTCCTTGCCGGTGCCGGTCTCGCCGAGGATCAGCACGGTACTGTCGCTCTCGGCCACCAGCCGCACCTTCTCCAGCACGCTCTCCATCACCGCGCTCTGGTAGATGATGTGGGGGAACTCCCCCTGCATCTGCGGCTCGTTGATGCGAATGGTCTTCTCGCGGGCCCCCGTGGTGTTGGAGATCTCCTGCTGCGCCTGCACGTTGTTCATGGCAATTGCCGTGCGTGCCGCCACCTGCTCTAGCAGGGAGATATCGATATCGGCAAAGAAGTCGGCGTTGGGGTGCGAGAGGATCAACACCCCCAGCAGGTTCCCCCGATAGCGCAGCGGCAAAATGCAGGAGCTGTCGGCCTCGGGCGGCAGGATCTGGGAGGTAAAGCGGCAGCGATTGCTGCAGCCGTGGCCATGTTCACGATAGACAAAAAACGGCTCGCTATGGCCAAGGGCCCCCTGCAGGCACTTCTTTTCGAAACAGGAGTGATCGATGATGCCCGGCTGCTCGCTCTGGTGCTGATTGACCAGATAGCTCTTGAAACTGTCGGAGGTGGCGTTGTACTCCGCCAGACACAAGCTGCTGATGCCAAAGTGATGGTGCAGGATGGCAAACAGGCTCTTGGGCAGCTCGGCGATGCGCACCAGTTTGATCACCGCATTGGTCACATCCACCAGAATTTTGCAGCTGTCGCGCTCAAGACGCAGGGAGTTGGCCTGCTCCAGAGTGCGCTCCTTGTCGAGCACGTTCTCCAGCGCAATGGCGATAATGGCCGCCAGCTGGGTCAGCTTGGCGAGCGTCTCCATGGTGAAGCTGTCGAGCTGGGTGTTGATAAACTCGACCCCGCCCAGATGGCTGCGGGCAGTGGTGATGGGGAGCTGGCAGTAGGAGCGCAGCCCCCCGTAGACCCCTTTGCGATCCAGAGCCGGGCAGCGATTCTCAAAGCGGGCGGCAGCGAGAATGATAGCCTGTTCCGGGGTCTCTTTGGTAGGACGGGGGGAGAGGTGCAGCTCTGCCTTGGGGCAGACCAGATGCTTTGGGCCGGAATGTCCCATGAAATAGAAGATGGCCTCCTCGTCTGCACCCATGTTGAGGATCAGATTGACCCGGGTCACGCCGCCGAAGCTGGCATCTATCTTGTTGAGTTTGTGGATAAAATCATCGAGCGTCACGGCCGACAGGAGGGATTTGGAGAGCAGGAGGAAACCGTCGTCCCAGATGGGAGAGATCTCGTCCAGGGGGATGGCACTCACATTTAGCATTGCGGCCTCACGTTATATCGATTTAGTCACCAGTCAGGCTGTCCATGCCATCGCATCACGACAAACACCCGTCACCGAAATAAATAGCCGCAGCCCGTAAAAACGGCTGCCAATAAGAAAAGCGGTGACGAAAATTGTCGCATGTTGCAATTCCAGAGTTGTTATTAACGAACGACAACAAAAAGTAACATCGTTATCGGGGGATATATTGGAATGGCGACTCATCATAGATGAGCTCAAATTTCATTACAATCCGATTTAATATATCTGATGGCCATATTTAACCGGTTATTTCATCAGTTCTTGATCTCAATTAAGGCGCCCGAAAAGTGGGCCGCCGTCAACTGTCAGATCTGCCTCTCCTCTTCGCTGGCTGCGGGTTTCAAGATGGCGTTTGCTGCCCATTCATCGGCAGTTTATGAGGTGATGATCCGGCTGTGGCAGCACTTCAGGCCACCGAAGATAAAGAGGGCCGACAGGCTCTGGAAGGCCATCAACAGCCAGCTGGCGTTGTCGGCAAGCTCAACCGATACGCACTGGTGAGTGAGGTAGACCAGCAGGGTGATCACCCCCAGCAGCAGGCAGTTGATCAAGGTGGTGGAGATAAACCCGATCAGCCAGGCACTGGAAATACTCAAGGCGGAAAATACGCTGCCCATGGCGAGCCGTGCTGCCATAAAACAGCCGAAAAAACCGAAGCCGAGCAGAAATATCATCTCGTCGCGCCAAATATAGCAACCTATTCCCAGCAATATCGCCGCCAGATAGGTGCCAATATAGAAAATTCCGAATAAGCGACCAATTTCATGTTGCATCATTTATCCCCTGTTTTTGGGTAATAAAAGGGTGCCCGACTCGATAAATCCGAGTCGGGTTCCCTTATTTGTGCAGAACGTCCTTTTTTAGGGCGGGTCAGCCTTTGGCTGCGCTGCGCAATTTCGCCTTGAGCGCGCTGTATTCAGTCTGGACGTACACTTCCGCCTCAGGCTGATTGTCGATGCGCTCGATCTTCACCGCGCAGTACTTGTACTCCGGCGTGTGGGAGACGGGATCGACGTGCTCGATGGTGAGCTCGTTGCAGGCCCCGATCCACCACTGGTAGGTCATGTAGACCACCCCGGCGTTGACCCGGTCGTTGTAGTTGGCCCGGGTGATCACCTTGCCACGGCGCGACGAGATCCAGACCAGCGCCTGATCCTTCACCCCAAGCTTTTTGGCATCGCTCGGGTGGATCTGCACATAACCCGGCTCATCGGCCAGGGTTTGCAGCGCCGAGCAGTTGCCGGTCATGGAGCGGCAGGAGTAGTGACCTACCTCGCGCACGGTGGAGAGCACCAGCGGGTACTCTGCACAGGGCTGCTCCAGCGGCGGCCGCCACTCGGAGGCGATCAGCTGACCCTTGCCGCTCGGGGTGGTGAACACATTCCCCTCGAACAGAGTGCTGGTGCCCGGGTGATCCTCGGTCGGGCAAGGCCACTGCACGCTCTTGAGATCGGCCATCTTGTCGTAGCTGACCCCGGCATAGAGCGGGCAGAGCGCACGCATCTCGTCCCAGATCTGTTGGGTGTCGCGATACTCCATGGGATAACCCATGGCGGTCGCCATCAACGAGAAGATGGCCCAGTCCGGTTTCACGTTCTCGGGGGGCGTCACCGCCTTGTAGAAACGCTGGAAGCCGCGATCTGCCGAGCTGTAGACCCCCTCGTGCTCACCCCAGCTGGTGGCGGGCAGAATGACGTCGGCCATCTCGGCGGTCTGGGTCATGAAGATATCCTGCACGATCACCAGCTCCATCCCCGCCAGAGTGCGGCGGAACTGACCCAAGTCAGCTTCGGTCTGGGCCGGATCTTCACCGAAGATGTAGAAGGCCTTGCACTTGCCCTCCTCCACCTTGTGGCCAAGCTCGGTCAGGCGATAGCCGGGTTTTTGGGAAAGCGACGCCACCCCCCACGCCTTGGCGAACTTGGCGCTGATCTCGGGATCGGCCACCGACTGATAACCCGGGAACTGGTGCGGCAGCATCCCCATGTCACAGGTGCCCTGCACATTGTTCTGACCACGTACCGGCCCGCAACCGGTGCCACGGCGACCGAAGTTGCCGGTCAGCAGCGCCAGACCCGCCAGCCCCTTGACCACATCCACCGCCTGACCGTACTGGGTCACCCCCATGCCCCACAGGATCATGGACGCAGGCGACTCGGCGTAGGTGCGAATGGCGGCGCGGATATCGGCGGCTTTGAGGCCAGTGATCCCCTCCACATATTCCGGGGTGTACTTGGCCACCGTCGCCTTGAAGGTCTCGAACCCTTCGGTATAACTGGCGACAAAGGCCTTGTTGTATAGCCCTTCATTGATCAACACGTTGGCGAAGGCGTTAACCAGCGCCATGTTGGAACCGTTTTTGAGCGGCAGCCACTGATCGGCGATGCGGGCGGTCTCCACCATACGGGGATCGCACACAATCACCTTGGCCCCGTTTGCCTTCGCCTTGAGGATATGGCGGGCGACGATGGGGTGAGAGTCAGCAGCGTTGTAACCAAACACCAGCAGGCACTTGGTCTCTTGAATTTCGGGAATGGCGTTGCTCATGGCGCCGTTGCCTACAGTTGTCTCCAGACCGGAGACTGAGGGTGCGTGTCACACCCTCGCGCAGTGGTCGACGTTGTTCGTCCCAATCACCGCACGGGCAAATTTCTGCATCACATAGTTGGCTTCATTGCCGGGGCCGCGGGCAGAGCCAGTGGTCATGATGGCGTCCGGGCCATATTTCGCCTTGATGGCAGAGAGACGGCTGCTGGCGAACTCGATCGCCTCATCCCAGGAGACGGCCTCGAACTTGCCACCGCGTTCGCGGCGGATCATCGGGCTCTTGAGACGGGGGGTCAGCAGGTTGGTGTCGTTCAAAAAATCCCAACCGTAATAGCCCTTGAGGCAGAGCTGCCCCTCGTTGGTCCGGCCGTTGGCGCCTTCGGCCCCCACCACCTTGTCGTTTTCAACCAGCAGGTTGATTTTGCAACCGGTGCCGCAATAGGGGCACACGGTAATGACTTTTTTCATGACTCACACTCTTGTTTGTTAACGAAAAACGGCTCGGCAAGCCCGCTCACACCCGCGCTGGCATCGCCAGCAGTGCCTCGGCACTGGCCAGCTGCTTCTGCCGGTTCAGGGTTTCAAGATGCTCCGGCGTGACCAGCCGCAGCGCCTGGGTCGGACACACCTCGACACAGGCCGGGCCCGCCTCGCGGTGACGGCAGAGATCGCACTTGAGCGCCTGCGCCTTGGTCTGCGGACGCTTGAAGAGCGGATCGGCAGCGGGTGCCACCTCTTTGAGCACCACCGCCATGGCGCCGTAAGGACAGGCCACCACGCAGGACTTGCAGCCGATGCAGCGCTCCTGCAACACCTTGACGCAACCATCCTCGCTGACGATGGCATTGTTCGGGCAGGCCATGGCGCACGGCTTGTCTTCACACTGGCGGCAGAGCACCGGCGTGGTCACCTTGCTGCCCACGATCACCTTCAGGCGCGGCTGAAAGTAGCTGTCCTTGGAGACCAGATGTCCATCCTCGATGGCAAGATGCAGGCCGCCCTCCCGCTCAAGGGTCCCGCTGCAAGACCCTGACTGGTGTGAAACGGCGCAGGCCACCTCACAGGTACGACACCCAATACAGAGACTGGGATCTGCAATCACGAAGCTGTTCATAGAGAGGGATCCTAAATGGTTCGTTACACCGGGCCGCCCGCCGACAGGCAAAAAGGCGGCCAGCCCCCTACAAAGCATTTATCAGACCAAAACGGGAGAATGGCGCGATAAAAATTCACAAGCAACTGAAAATAAAGGAATAATCAGAAAGAGATGCTTGCTGGATGCCACAACTGACGAGAGTGACGACGGGTGGGAAGTGTGATCGATACGACAAAAGTGACGAGCTCGACACCGGCTGACCAGCCCTGCCCCAGCCATATAACGGAACCGTTCGAAGGAGTTTGCTGCCAAGATCGGCCGCCCCAAACCGGACAAGTGGAGGAAGGAGAATCGGGGGAGAAAAGCCATACCAAGGGACAAAAATGGGTTGTGCAGCAAGCCAAACCGAACAAAAATAGGCCACTTATTGACTGATTTGTTGAGCCAGAGCCGGTTTTAGGCCCCTGCCCCTTCAGTTTTCTATCCATCCGGTTAATATGTGCCAGTTGGCAACCAGCTCCGTTGGGGTCGTTTTAATAGCGATGGGCAATGAACAACTGCTGGTAAAGAGCACATCTGTGCTGGAACGTAGGATGACAGTTATACCACCCCATCATCAATATGCTTTTAATGCCAGTTAGATCCGACATTTCAAATTATTGATTTAAAAAATTATCTAACAATGAGATTGTCATGGATATAAAACATATTAAAAACACATATGACTTCCATAAACTTGTTGAGTCAATGCACGAGTACCATCCAATGTATCGTGGCGTTCAAAACGCTAATTACCAGCTTATTTCGACCATGGGCAGAGCATTAATTAAAAACATAGATGATAGGGAAAAATATGCACTAACTTATGAAGTAAACAACAATACTGAAATAGCAGCTTTTGAAAGTTTCAAACGTCATATCAGGCCTTACTTAAGCAACCAATTTCATGATGATTGGGAATTATTGGCTTTAGCCCAACATCATGGGCTACCTACAAGGCTACTGGATTGGACTTTAAATCCACTTGTAGCAGTATATTTTTCATGCCACAAAAACCTGTCCAACATTAACTCAGCAATTTATGTAATTAAAGACATATATGGCATTCAGAGTGCTGATAAAACTGAAAGTCCTTTTTCAATCCAAGATGCATGTATTTTTGAACCAAGTCATGTAACACAGAGAATTACTGCGCAATCAGGTTTGTTTACTGTTCATAGTAATTTAACCACTCCTTATTTAAATGCCAACATGGAAAAATGGATAATAGGTGAGCATGTAAAAATTGAACTTGACATTATGGCGTCAATTTATGGTGTAGATGATAAATCTATGTTCCCCGGAATTGAGGGCATTGCTAAGAATATATCTAATGAATATGGACTTATATGATGCCAATCATATAAAACATAAGAGAAATCGCATTTATGCTCACCTCAGAGTGCAAGTAATTTCCATTGCACCCTACGACAGTGGAGTTTGCGGGTTATGTTTTGCCAACCCTTTAAGGAGCACGTTAAATTTATGGAGGATAAATGACATCTCGGGAACTACTTGAGCAAGCTGTACATAGCAGCGCTATTATTCATCAGCCTCATGCGCTAAAAGCCTATTTATCAGCTCAATTTCTTGCCAAACACCTTGGGCAGCCGGAAGCCTTGTCGCAACAAACCGCCAAATTGATTGCCAAGGATGGATTACAGGTGTCAACGGTACTTACCGATAGTGTGCAGCCTGTCGCTTTCTCCGATTTACGCAGACATCGTATTCTGGCACGTGGTATCTATCCCGCTGCCTACCAAGCTATTTCCCAATGGCATGCCGAGTACGGCTTTCACGATATCTTTGAATTCTATATCGCCAAGGCAGCCAATAAGCCCGAATATTTATCCCATAACGTCACCATTTTGCTTGCGCTTAATAAGGTATACAGCGCCCTTCCTCCCGAGTGGGTACCTGCATTTTTAAATCGGGTCACGGAGTTTGTCACTGCTACCTTCCCTAATGAAGAAAATAGAGAGCGCTGTGAGGCGATCACAACAGGACTGCCGGTAACATTAGAGGATGTATTGCATTCCTGTTTGCAGCAGCCAGGTTTTTTTGGCCATAACCTTATCACCCTGGCCTGGATAGTTCGCTGCAAAACATCGTTATCTGATGCTCAATATAATGCCATGCTAGGCAATCTCAATTTACAAGCCGTCAGTCCCCTTGAAGATCCTGATGACGAACTGGATTTAAACTTGTGGAACTCCTGCGCCACCCATAATGATATTGATGGGTTCAAAGAACAAATATGGTCGTTGATTTTTGATACCTGCTTTAATCTGCATCAGATTACCTTGGCTGATGCCCTCAGCCTCTTACAGCAGCAATACCCTGAGCATACAGCTGAATTAATAAGGGTGGCCAAGTATCACACCAGAAAATGTGCTGAAATGAGTTTATAAAAATATCACTGTAGGGTGCAATAAGCGCAGCGCATTGCACCTCTTACCTCTTTTAATACTTGGTGCCATTCACTTCGTTCATTGCACCCTACCTTTCCCCTCTGGTACATAAAGACTCCATCGCAGCTCAACTGCATCCCCTTTGCCATCCTGCCAGCAATTAATTAGTGATTACTTTATCGTCTATTTATTATCCTTTTTGGTAAAAGAGAGTAGCCAAACCACTTCGCTAGATAAAACAAACTGTTGCCTGCATTGTCGCGGCCTATTTCAATCGCCGGATAATTAATTCTCTTACTCAAATTGAACTTTTGATTATTTATAACTGAGCATAGTCCCGCAGAGTGTGTGTCATTATAAGCTTAATGACAGATGAACAGACTGTGTTCCATGACAAGCAGATCACTATTCCGTTAGCGCCCTTTCCCATCGCAATCCATTAATTCTCTCCCGATTAAATATCACGACTCTCCTGGTAGGTCGGGCAGCTGTGCGTTGGCAAACGTGTAAACATCAAACTGACAAGATGAACTCATGAACTGTGATAAACAACAAGCCACTCCCGGCGTTATGCTGGCGGCGATTGGCGTAGTCTATGGCGATATCGGCACCAGCCCGCTCTATACCTTGCGCGAGTGCCTGTCAGGTCAATTCGGGTTCGGCGTCGAGCCGGCCTCCATTCTCGGCTTTCTCTCGCTGATCTTCTGGCTGCTGATCCTGGTGGTGTCGGTCAAGTACCTCTCCTTTGTGATGCGGGCCGACAACGCCGGTGAGGGTGGCATTCTCACCCTGATGTCGCTGGCGACCCGCAACGCCTCCACCCGCTGGACGCCACTGCTGATCATCCTCGGCCTGATTGGCGGCAGCTTCTTCTATGGCGAGGTGGTGATCACCCCGGCGATGTCGGTGATGTCGGCCATCGAGGGTCTGAGCATTCTCACCCCCGCCCTTGACCCCTATATCGTCACTCTATCGGTGCTGGTGCTGACCCTGCTGTTCGCCATCCAGAAACATGGCACCGCCATGGTGGGCAAGCTGTTTGCCCCCATCATGCTGATCTGGTTTATGACGCTGGCAGTGCTGGGGCTGCGCGGCATCATCCACAACCCCGAGGTGCTGGGGGCGCTCAACCCCATTTGGGCGGTGCGCTTCTTTGTCCAGTACCAGACCACCTCCTTCTTTGCCCTCGGCGCCGTGGTGCTGGCCATCACAGGGGTGGAGGCGCTCTACGCGGATATGGGCCATTTTGGCAAAAACCCCATTCGCCTCGCCTGGTTTATCGTGGTGCTGCCCTCCCTGGTGCTCAACTACTTCGGGCAGGGGGCGCTGCTGCTGAGTAACCCCGCCGCCATTACCAACCCCTTCTTCCTGCTCGCGCCGAAATGGGCGCTGGTGCCACTGCTGCTGCTGGCAACCATGGCGACGGTGATCGCCTCGCAGGCGGTGATCTCCGGGGTCTTTTCGCTGACCCGGCAGGCGGTGCGGCTCGGTTATCTCTCCCCCATTCGCATCGTTCACACCTCCGAGCAGGAGTCCGGCCAGATCTATATTCCGGTCATCAACTGGATGCTCTATATCTCGGTGGTGATCGTCATCATGAGCTTCGAGCACTCCAGCAATCTGGCGGCGGCCTACGGCATCGCGGTGACCGGCACCATGGTGCTCACCTCCATCCTCTCCTGCTCGGTGGCCAAGAACAGCTGGCACTGGAACAAGTATCTGGTGGCCATCCTGTTTGCCGCGCTGCTCTGTATCGACGTGCCGCTGTTTGCCGCCAACCTCGCCAAGATCTTCTCCGGTGGCTGGCTGCCGCTCACCCTGGGCGCGGTGATGTTCACCGTGATGACCAGCTGGAAGAGCGAGCGATTTCAGCTTATTCGTCGCCTGAACGAGCACGGCAACTCCCTTGAGCCGATGATCGCCTCGCTGGAAAAATCCCCGCCGACCCGGGTGGCCGGCACTGCGGTCTATATGTCGCGGGTGGTCAATGTGATCCCCCATGCGCTCTTGCATAACCTCAAGCACAACAAGGTGCTGCACGAGCGGATCATCCTGCTCACCCTACGGGTGGAGGATGTGCCCTACGTCCACAATGTGCGCCGGGTCTGCATCGAGCAGCTCTCCCCCACCTTCTGGCGGGTGGTAGCAAGCTACGGCTGGCGCGAGACCCCGAACGTGGAGGAGATCTTCCACCGCTGCAACGCCGAGGGGCTGAGCTGCCGGATGATGGAGACCTCCTTCTTCATGGCCCACGAGTCGCTGATCATGAAGGAGCGCCCCTGGTATCTCTACCTGCGCGGCAAGCTCTTTATGCTGCTGCAGCGCAACGCCCTGCGCGCCCCGGATCAGTTCGAGATCCCGCCCAACCGGGTCATCGAGCTGGGTTCGCAGGTGGATATCTGATGGCGGGTTGATGGCCTCTTAAAGACATAGAAAACATCAGCAAATAGAGAGGGAGGCATTGGCCTCCCTCTCTTGTTTCCGTTAACTCCGATTACCGGCCCCCTCATCCCCAACCCTTCTCCCGCAAGGGGAGAAGGGAGCAAAACACGGCAAATCGAACCAGCTCATTTCCCCTCACACAACAGCCGTAGGGTGCAATAAGCGCAGCGCCGTGCACCGCGAACATATGTCGGAGAGGTGCAATTCACTTCGTTCTTTGCACCCTACTCATGCTGCGTTTTCCAAGGTGACGAACCCTCCCAGCGGCTTCGTCACAAGTGACGAACGTCACAGTTCGACAGCCATACCAGCCCTTTCACCCAATCCCATGAAGATTTTTATTCTTTTAAAAACAGCCACTTAAAACCAATTTATCTGTAATAACCATTCTGGCCCGTATCTTGCCAACCTGCCCCTACTTTCTCCGTTCGCGACACGACAAGGTAGGCTATGAACCGCTTCGTTATCGCTGACCCCAAGCTTTGTATCGGCTGTGGCACCTGTATGGCGGCCTGCAGCGAGGTACACAAGGCGCAAGGTTTGCAGCAAGCCCCCCGTTTAACCGTTATGCGACACGAGCAGGCGACCATGCCGGTTCAGTGCCGTCACTGTGACGATGCCCCCTGCATCAAGGTGTGCCCGGTCGAGGCAATTCGCCAGACCGGCGATTGCGTGCAACTCAACGAGTCGCTCTGCATCGGCTGCAATCTCTGCGCCGTGGCCTGTCCCTTTGGCGCCGTCCAGAGCGGCGGCAGCCGTCCGGTGGCCGTGGCCACCAGTTACGACACCTATATCCCCTGCTCCATCCGCTCCAGCAACCCCTCCACTTCCGCTGGCCTGCGCTGCTTTGGCGAGGATCTGTTGAGCTGGGAGCCGGGGGTGCGCAGCATCGCGGTCAAGTGCGACCTGTGCGAGTTTCGCGCCGATGGCCCGGCCTGTGTCGGAGCCTGCCCCTCCCAGGCACTGAAGCTGGTCAATGACGGCGACACCGAACGCGCCGCCCGTATCCGTCGCCAGCAAGCGGCCGACACCAACCCGCAAGGGGCCTCCGCCTTCTCGGCGCCTGCCACGGCGATCCCTGCCTCCGATTTATCTACCACAGAGGGAGTTCGCTGATGTTGTCCCCCCTTGTTATGGCCACGCTCCTGCTCTTTTTGCTGGGCGCTGCCGCCGGTTTGCTCCTGCAAAAGCTGCCCGCACTGGCCAACCGCCTCAACAGCGGCTTTGCCCTGCTGGGCTCACTCGCGGGTCTGGTCGCCGCCATCCAGATCTTTGCCCAGGGCGCCCCCGTCGACGGCCAGCTCTGGCTGCTGGGTTCGGTGCACCTCGACATGCTGGCCGCGCTGATGCTGCTGGTGATTAGCACCGTCGGCGTCGCCGTCGCCCTCTACTCCTTTGCCTATATCCGCGAATATCAGGGCAAGGGGGATGTGGCCATCGGCGCGCTGATGAACCTCTTCCTCTTTGCCATGGTGGGCATGGTGCTGGCCGACAACGCGCTCGGTTTCTTGCTCTGCTACGAGCTGGTGACCCTCACCACCTACTGGCTGGTCAAAACCAACCCGGAAGCCGCCAAACAGAGCCGGCTTTACTTGGTGATGAACCATATCGGCATGGCACTGGTGCTGATCGCCTTCTGGCTGCTCTGCCGCGAAAGCGGCTCGCTGGAGTTCGCCGCGCTGCGTCAGCACCATCTGGCGGGCGGATTGGCCTCTCTGGTTTTCCTGCTCAGCTTCTGCGGCTTTGGCCTGCGCGCCGGTTTCGTGCCGCTGCACGGCTGGCTGCCGGTGGCCGAGCCCGTTGCGCCGTCCCATATCTCGGCGCTGATGTCTGGCGTGATGGTGAAGCTGGGTCTCTTCGGCATCTTGCGGGTCAGCATCGATTTTCTCGGCGCCAGCCAGCTCTGGTGGGGCTATGTGGTGCTGATCTTCGGCGCCTGCTCGGCAGTGCTCGGGGTGCTGTTTGCGCTGGCCGAGCACGATCTCAAGCGGCTGCTCGCCTACCACACGGTGGAGAACATCGGCATCATCCTGATGGGGATGGGGATCGGCATGATCGGCATCGCCAACCAGCAACCGGCGCTGGTGGTGCTGGGGCTGCTCGGTGCCCTCTACCACCTGCTCAACCACGCCATCTTCAAGAGCCTGCTCTTTATGGGCACCGGCTCGGTGATGTTCCGCCTGCACACCCGTGATATGGACAAGATGGGGGGGCTGGCCAAGCTGATGCCCTGGACTGCGCTGGCGTTCCTCATCGGCGCCATGGCCATCTCGGCGCTGCCGCCGCTCAACGGCTTTGTCAGCGAGTGGTTTATCTACCATTCCCTGCTCTCCATGACCAAACTCGGCACCTCCGTCGTCGCGCCGCTCGCGGTAGTAATGCTGGCGGTGACCGGCGCCATGGCGGTGATGTGTTTCGTCAAGGTGTACGGCATCTGCTTCTGCGGCGCCCCGCGCAGCGAGAAGGCGAGCCACGCCCGAGAAGTGCCGGGCGCCATGGTGGCTGGCACCCTGCTGCTGGCCGCGGTCTGTCTGGTACTGGGTCTGGGCGCCCCCTGGATTGCCCCCCATATCGCCAGCTATGGCCAAGCCTTGGTAAGCGGCCAAATGAACGTGGCCACTGGCGCCACCCTGCTGCCACTCGACAGCTCACAGGCGATCCTCTCACCACCCGTTATCGCCATCACCCTGCTGGGTCTGTTCCTCATCCCGTTGCTGGTATTGGCCATCTTCAAGGGGACCAAGCTGGGTCGTCGTCACGCTGGCACCCCGTGGGCCTGTGGTTACGCCTATGAGGAGCGCATGAGCCTTACCTCCGGCGGTGTCACCCACACCTTGCGCCAACTCTGCGCGCCGCTCTATCGCAAGCAGCCGCAGCTGGATCTGGCCAGCGCCCTGCACGGGGTGAGCGATACCAGCGGGACGACCGGCTGGCTGCTGCACGGTGTGGTGCTGGCGCTCTTTATCCTGATGGCTGTAGGAGTCTGATATGCCTGTTCTTGAAATGCCGAGCTGGGGCATGGTTGCCCTCGCCCTGACCCAGGCCATCGCCATGCTGGCGCTGGCGCCGCTCGCTACCGGTTTCAACCGGGTGCTGCGGGCCAAGATGCACTCCCGTCAGGGGCCGGGCCTGCTGCAGGATTACCGGGATATCGCCAAGCTCCTGCGCCGTCAGGAGGTGACCCCCGAGCCTGCCGGCATCATCTTCAACCTGATGCCTGCGTTGCTCATCGCCGCCCTCTTGCTGGTGGGGATGGCACTGCCGACCCTGACTCACGAGTCCCCCTTCCCCATCGCCGGGGATCTCATCACCGACATCTATCTGTTCGCCATCTTCCGCTTCTTCTTCTCCCTCTCGGGGCTCGACAGCGGCAGCATGTTTGCAGGGATCGGCGCCCGCCGCGAACTGACTCTCGGCATTCTGGTGGAGCCCATTCTGGTGCTCGCCTGCTTCATCATGGCGATGATGGTGGGCAGCTCGGATCTGGGCAACATCAGCAGCTATGTGGCGACCCAGCCGCTGGCCGCGCCTATTGCCACCCTGCTGGCCGGTGCCGCCTGCGCCTTCGCGGTGTTTGTCGAGATGGGCAAGCTGCCCTTTGACTGCGCCGAAGCCGAGCAGGAGCTGCAGGAGGGGCCGCTTACCGAGTACTCCGGTGCGGGGCTGGCCTTGCTCAAGCTCTCCATCGGCCTCAAGCAACTGGTGGTGGTGCAGCTCTTTCTGGTGATTTTCCTCCCCTTCGGCAAGGCGGCCAACTGGAGTCTGCCTGCGCTCATCGGCGCGGCGCTGATCCTCGCCTGCAAGCTGCTGGTGGCATTTTTGCTAGCCGGCATCATCGAAAACGCCATGGCCCGTACCCAGTTCGTGCGCACCCACAAGCTCACCCGCTACGGGTTGGGGCTGGCTCTGCTGGCGCTGCTCGCCTATCTGGTCGGGATCTGAGCCATGCCCGCCAGCACAGCACCTTTTTTCGATTTCATCATTTGTGAATGCTCATTCCCGAACATTAAAGTGAGAACTGCATGACCATCGCCATTTCGGATCGCATCGGCTGCGACTACATCCAGCAGGTGCGAGCACAACTGCCCCACGCCATCGTCGACGAGGAGTGGCAAACCGCCGATCAGGCCACCATCACCGTCAAGCCCACCAGTCTGGTCGAAACGGCCAGCCTGATCTTCCATCAGCTGGGGGGCTGGCTTCCGCTCTCCTTTGCCAATGACGAGCGCAGCCTCAACGGCCACTTCGCCGTCTACCACGTCTTCTCCATGGAGGGCGACACCAAGTGCTGGATCACCGTCAAGGTGCTGGTGGATGCCGATACCCAGGAGTACCCCTCCATCACCCCGACCATTCCGGCGGCGGTGTGGGGCGAGCGGGAGATCCGCGACATGTACGGCCTGCGCGCCATCGGTCTGCCGGACGAACGCCGTCTGGTGTTGCCGGACGACTGGCCGGAGGATATCCACCCGCTGCGCAAGGACGCCATGGATTACCGCCAGCGCCCTATGCCCACCACCGACACCGAGACCTACCCTTTCGTCAACGAACTCGGCAGTGATGCCAACCGCATCTTGCCGGTTGGCCCGCTGCACATCACCTCCGATGAACCGGGCCACTTCCGGCTGTTCGTCGATGGGGAAGACATCATCGATGCCGACTACCGCCTCTTCTATGTCCATCGCGGCATGGAGAAGCTGGCGGAAACCCGGATGGGCTACAACGAAGTGGCCTTCCTGACCGACCGGGTCTGCGGCATCTGCGGCTTTACCCACAGCGTCGCCTACACCACCTCGGTGGAGAACGCCATGGGTATTCCGGTGCCGGAGCGAGCCAAGATGATCCGCGCCGTGCTGCTGGAGGTGGAGCGCCTGCACAGCCATATCCTCAACATCGGTCTGTCGAGCCACTTCACCGGTTTTGACACCGGCTTCATGCAGTTCTTCCGGGTGCGGGAAAAATCCATGACCCTGGCCGAGCTGCTGACCGGCGCCCGCAAGACCTACGGCCTCAACCTGATTGGCGGGGTACGCCGCGACATCTTCAAGGAAGATCGCATCAAGGGTGCCCAGCTGGTGCGGGAGCTCCGTGATGAGCTCAAACCCCTGGTCGCCATGCTGCTTGATACCGCCAACATCTCTTCCCGCCTCATCGGTATCGGCAAGCTCGAGCCGCAAGTTGCCCGCGATTTCAGCTGCGTCGGCCCCATGGTGCGGGCGAGCGGCTTCAAGCGCGACGTGCGTCGGGTCCACGACTTTGCCGGCTACCGCGAGCTGCCGATGGAGATCCAGACCAAGGCGGGTTGCGACGTGCAATCCCGGGTGCTGGTACGCATCCACGAGCTCTACGACTCCCTCGACATGATTGAGTTCGGTCTTGAGCACCTGCCGGAAGGGCCACTGCTGACCGAAGGCTTCACCTACCAGCCGGGCAAGTTTGCGCTGGGCTTTACCGAGGCGCCCCGCGGCGAGAACGTCCACTGGAGCATGACCGGGGACAACCAGAAGCTGTTCCGCTGGCGCTGCCGCGCCGCCACCTACGCCAACTGGCCTGCCCTGCGTTACATGCTGCGCGGCAATACCGTGGCGGATGCGCCGCTCATCATCGGCAGTCTGGATCCCTGCTACTCCTGTACCGACCGGGTCACTCTGGTCGACCCCAAGAAGGGCAAATCCACCGTGGTCTCCTACAAGGAGATCGAGCGCTACGGCATCGATCGCAAAAACTCTCCGCTGAAATAAGGGGTCATCATGATCAAGCTGTTCAAGACCATCCTCAAGGCTGGCACCCCGACCGCCAAGTACCCCTTCGCCCCTTACGAGGTGAACCGGGATTTTCGCGGCAAACCGAAATATCAGGCGGATCAGTGCATCGCCTGCGCCGCCTGCACCAAGGCCTGCCCGGCCAACGCGCTGGTGATGGAAGTGGATATGGAGACCGGCGAACGACGCTGGGAGATCTCCATGGCTCGCTGCATCTTCTGCGGCCGCTGCGAGGAAGTCTGCCCGACCCGCGCCATCGCCCTCTCACCCGAGTTCGAGCTGGCGGTGACCAACAAGGCGGATCTCTATGAGGAGGCCCGCTTCGCGCTGGCCCCCTGCACCCTGTGCGGCACCTACTTTGCCCCGAGCAAGCTGGTGGCGCTGGTGGAGGACACCCTCAAGCAGGCGGGCACACCGCTGGCGACCCCGGAGCGGCTGCATCACTGCCCCGACTGCAAACGAAAACAGAGCATGCTGAGCCAGCCTGACTCGGCCCTGATCACACCGATAGCCACACCGACGGCCGCACAAAAGGAGTGGATGTGATGAGCAAGATCAAAGGCATAGAACCGGTTGTCGGCCATGCCCATACCCGCGCCGTGCCGCTGGCACAGGATCCCGAGATCACCAAACTCAAGAAGACCCTGCTCAAGGACATTCGCCGCTCGGCCTATGTCTACCGGGTCGATTGCGGCGGCTGCAACGCCTGCGAAATCGAGATCTTCGCCACCATCACCCCGCTGTTCGATGCCGAGCGTTTCGGCATCAAGGTGGTCGCCTCCCCCCGCCACGCCGACATTCTGCTCTTTACCGGCGCGGTGACCCGGGCGATGCGGGTACCGGCCCTGCGCGCCTACGAGGCAGCCCCCGATCCCAAGATCTGCATCGCCTACGGCGCCTGCGGCTGTGACGGCGGCATCTTCCACGACCTCTACTGCGTCTGGGGCGGCACCGACAAGATCGTGCCGGTGGATGTCTATATCCCCGGCTGCCCTCCGACACCGGCGGCTACAATCTACGGCTTTGCCGTGGCGCTCGGTCTGCTGGAACAGAAACTCAAAGCCACCAGCCACGAGGTGCAACCGGGTGAGCGGGTCGAACTGCGCCACACCGGCATCCCCAACGAAATTCGGGTGATGATCGAGCGCGAAGCGCGCCGCATGGCCGGTTACCGTCAGGGGCGGATCATCGCCGACGAGTTTATGGCCCTGCTCGAAGGGGCGACCCAGCAGGATGTGGATCTGCGCATCCAGAGCTACCTCGATCAGCACGACGATCCGCGCCTCTCGGAGATCGTCAACAACCTCGCAAACGCCTGCCTTAACCGGGCAGCCGGCAAGGGAGAGGCGGTACATGGCTGACGAGGTTTTCTTCTATCGCCTGTCGCGCAAGTTCGTCGACGAGCAGTTCGACGTGCCGGAAGAGGCCAAAGAGGTGATGTACTACAGCCTCGCCATTGGCCACCACCTCGGTATCGTCGATTGCCTGCGAGCAGACCTGGTCTGCTCGCTGACCGGTTATCGCGACTGGGTAGCCAAGCTGCCACAGGGGAGTGAGGCGCGCCGCAAGATGGAGGGGTTTCTCACCTTTGGCGAGATCACCATCTATCGCGAGCACTGCCATATGCTGGCCTGCGCCTTCGACCGGCTGCGCAAGGCCGACAATCTACTCGATGAGCAGGAGCTGGGCTGGACCAATACCTTTATGGATCAGCTCACCGCCCTCTATAACGACCCCCATATGTACCTGATGGTAAGGAGCCGCTGATGGGCTGCAATCTCGTGTTGACCGTGGGCAATGCCATGATGGGGGACGACGGTGCCGGCCCCTATCTGGCGGAAAAACTGCAAGCCGCCCCCCTGCCCGGCTGGCTCCATATCGACGGCGGCATCGCGCCGGAAAATGTGGTCTACAAGGTGCGGGAGCTGCAACCGGAGCGGGTGGTGCTGGTGGATGCCGCCGAGATCGGCGAGAAGGCGGGTACCCTGCAGGTGATCCCCCCCGAGACCATCGCCGAGATGTTTATCTTCTCGACCCACAATATGCCGCTCAATTTCCTGATCGACGAGCTCAAGACCTTTGTCCCCGAGGTGATCTTTGTCGGGGTACAACCGGCCATCGTGGCGTTCTCCTTCCCGATGACCGAGATGGTGAGCGAGGCGATGGATTATCTTTATCAGCATCTTGATGCCGCCAGTGACACCAGTCTGTTAATAGATAAACTGGATCAGTGGAATATTTCCAACGCCAACCGGTGATTATTTATCGAGTTGTTAACGACCGTTATTGACCAACGGTTCCGGCAATGTGATCGAGGCCCGATGTTAAATTAAAAACATCGGGCTAATTGTGCTGAACTTGATATAAAACAAGGTTCTTTGATTTTTTCAAAGAATCGCTAACCCTCGCTTTTTTATGACAAAAAAAGCGTTGCCAGTCACAGAAATTTGCCACAAAATGGCGGCCGTTGCGGAAGTTGATGGGGTCTGGTGGCCTCCTCGGTCTTCAAAACCGATGTGAGCCGAGAAGGCTTTGGCAGGTTCGATTCCTGCCTCTTCCGCCAAATTCATCTATTGAACAAATACTCTCTCGCTGATTTTTTCGGCCTGGATGTTATTTCCATTGTTTGTTCAATATGTTTGAAGTAATACCTTAAAAAAGGTGCTTGCCGCTTGCCAATATAATCCGAACTCAGGTTATCTCGCTGGCCAAAAATTAATTTATCAGCATCGATGCAGCATTAATTTATACCCGCTCATTGATGCATCCAGTTTGCACTCATCCGCAAATCGCCAGCAGTGCCATAACCCGTCAGCTCGGCCTCTCTATCGGCAAACCGGTGCGCATCCCGAACCCACGCACTGCACTGGTAATCCCATGCCGAACTCGTCTCACGCGCCAGCCATCCCCCACCGCCAGCCCGCATCAGGTACGGCTGCCGACGATTCACTGCCAGATTCACAGCAACAAACGCGCCGCTTGCCGCAAGTGGAGCAGCTGCTGCAGCAACCCTTTCTCACCGGTTTTATCGAAGCGCTGAGCCGCCCGCTGGTGACTCAGGCGGTGCGCGACACCCTGAGCGAGCTGCGCCAGAGCGAAGATTTTCGCCAGCATGGCGTTGCCCCCGAGCAGATCGAGGCGCTGATTGCCAAGCGCTGCCGACAGCAGTTGCGCCAGCGTCAAACCCGGGTGATCAACGCCACCGGCACCCTGGTGCATACCAATCTGGGGCGCTCGCCATTAAGTCACGAGCTGTGGGACGAGGTGCGTGACCTCAACACCGGGTACAACAATCTGGAGCTGGATCTTGCCACCGGCAAGCGCGGCGGGCGCAAGGGGCTGATCGCCCCCCTGCTCCGTTGCCTCACCCAGGCCGAGGATTCGCTGGTGGTCAACAACAACGCCGCCTCGCTCTTTTTGCTGCTGCAGGAGGTGGCCAAGGGGCGCGAGGTGATCGTCTCGCGCGGCGAGCAGATCCAGATTGGCGGCGGCTTTCGCATCCCCGATATTCTGGCCCTCTCCGGCGCCAAACTGGTAGAGGTGGGCACCACCAATATCACTACCGCCAAAGATTACCTCGATGCCATCACCGATCAGACCGCGCTGGTACTGATGGTGCACAGATCCAATTTCGCCATTCGCGGCTTTACCGAATCCCCCGATATCGGCGAGGTGGCCCGCGCCCTGCCCGAGCACGTGGTGCTGGCGGTGGATCAGGGGTCGGGCTTGACCACCGAAGAGTTTGCGCCGGATGAAACCTCGGTGCGTCAGTACATCAAGGCGGGGGCGGATCTGGTCTGCTACTCAGGTGACAAGCTCTTGGGGGGCCCGCAATCGGGCATCATCAGCGGCCGCAGCGATCTTATCAAGCGGCTGGAAAAACACCCCATGATGCGCACCTTCCGCCCGAGCCGCATCGTCTACTCCCTGCTCGAACGCCTGCTCGTCCACAAGCTCAACAAATCCCCCATCGGTGAGGGTATTGCCCAGCGCACCTTGAGCAACCCGGCCGCCATGGAGGCGAGAGCCTCCCGGCTGATGGAAGCCCTGCCCGGCTGTTTTGTGCCGGTCCCCGCCCAGCTGGTGGTGGGCGGTGGCACATTACCGGACGAGTTCTATCCGGCGCCCGCGCTCGAGTGCACCGACCCGCGTCCGGCCCAGCAGCTGCTCGATGCTCTGCGCGAACTCCCCGTCCCTGTCATCGCCACCGTGCGCCAGCAGAAGGTGCTGCTCAATATGGCGACCCTGCTGCCGACCGAGATGGAGCTGCTGATCGCCCAACTCAAGGAGTTGCTGCTCCCCGCCCCGTTCAATGCAACAAATGCGACCGAGGAGCCCTGATCCCATGACCCCCTATCGCGCCGTTATCGGTCTTGCCGGCCACGTGGATCACGGAAAGACCCTGCTGATCAAGACCCTCACCGGCATCACCACCGCCCGCGCCCACGAGCAGGCCATCGGCATGACCCAGGATCTCGGCTTTGCCCACTTCGACGACGGTCAGGGCAACACCATAGGCGTCATCGACGTGCCCGGCCACGAGCGCTATATTCGCAACATGGTGGCGGGGCTCTGGAGTCTGGATCTGGTGCTGCTGGTGATTGCCGCCGATGAGGGGTGGATGCCGATGACCGGCGATCACCTGCGCCTGCTCAAGGCGATGGGGGTGCCGCGCCTCTTGGTCTGCATCAACAAGTGCGATCTGGTCAGCTCCGACGAGCTTTTGCTGTTGGAAGAGAGCCTGCTGGAGCGGGTGATGGACGAGAGCGGCATGGTGCCCGATATCGTCTGCGTCAGCGCCAAAACCGGCGAGAATATGGCTGCCCTTCACGCCGCCATCGTGCGCCAGTTGGGGGATATGGCCGAGCATCATGTCCCCCGCGAGCAGGCCGCTCCGCGACTGTATGTGGACAGAGTCTTTACCGCCAACGGCACCGGCACCGTGCTCACCGGCACCCTGCAGCAGGGCAGCCTCAAGGTGGGGGACAAGCTGCGCCTCTACCCCGCCGATCGGGAGGTGCAGGTGCGCACCCTGCAGGCCTATCACCAGAGCGCCCTAGAGATTGGCGCCGTCTGTCGGGTGGCGGTGGGCCTGAAAAAGGTGCCCCACAAGGAGGTGGCCCGCGGCCACTGCCTTACCAGCACTGCCGGCCAGTGCGAGGCAGCGACTCACCTTATCGTGCGGCTCTGCGAGGTCGGCGGCAGCATTCGGGAACAGCGCAACCGCGAGGTCGAAGTGGCCCTTGGCAGCTGGCATGGCCGAGCCCGTTTTGTACCGATCAAGGACTCCCGGCTGGTACGGCTGATCTTTACCAGCCCCATCCCCTGCTTCTTTGGCCAGCCGCTCGCCATCATTCGCCACGGCAGCAGCGAACTGCTGCACGGCGCCCGCATCGTCTGGTGCGGCGACATCCATCCCGCCAGACGCAAGGCGCTGCACACCCTGCTGGGCGAGCTGCCGGATGACTTGGAGCACTACAACCCGGCCACACTGCAACTGGGGCTCAATGGCTATGTGCTGGCCAGCCGCTTTGACCAGCAGCCAGAGCAGATCACCCCCCTCGGTGAGTGGCTGCTGGATAACTGCTGGCTGGCCCAAAGCCGCGATCAACTGCTCGCTACCCTGGCCAGCGAACCGCTTAGCGCCGCCGAGCTGGCAACCCGCTTTGGCATCGCCCTGCCGGTCATTCAGGCCCTGCTCCAGCAGCTCAAAAGCGAGCAGCTGATCCGCCTGCACCATGACAAGTGGCAACCGGGCAGCGGCGAGTCGGAAGATGATCTGGGGGAAGAGGCGCAGCTGGTGCTCAAAGTGGTGCGAGATCAAGGCAAGGAGGGCTACGAGCCCGGTAAACTTGGCCCCGGCGGCGTGGAGCTGGATCCCTTTATCACCCGCAAGCTGCCCGCCGCCCTGCAGCAGGGCTTGCTGCAAAAAGGCGCGTTGCAAAAGCAGCTGCGCAATCTGGCACGACTCAAGTATCTGGTGCAGCTCGATGGCCCCATCTACTACGACGCCGCCCTTTACAACCAGATGGTCGCCGAAGTGCTGGCGGGCCAGCAGGTGGGAGATCTGATCGACATGGCATCCCTCAAGGAGATCACCGGCTTGTCGCGCAAATACGCCATTCCGTTCAGCCTGCGCATGGAGATGGATGGCTGGGTGCGGCGCGAGGAGAACGAGCGCCGGGTGCTGCGTTTGCCGCAGGCTCAAGATGAGATGGAGCCGGCATGAGCGCCACCATCGCCTCCTCTGGCTCTTCCAATCCGGTGGCCAACCGGCTGCGCCGCGAATTTCATATCGACGGTATCGTGCAGGGGGTCGGCTTTCGCCCCTTCGTCTATGGGCTGGCGCTGCGCCACGGCCTTGCCGGCTATGTGTTGAACGATGCCAACGGCGTCACTATCGGCGCCGAAGGATCGCCTGAGCAGCTCGCCAGCTTTGCCCGCAAGCTGCGGGAACTGGCGCCGCCGCTTAGCCGCATCGATCACTTCAGCGAGCGGGAACTGCCCCTTGCTCATGATCCCGACTTCGATGGCCAATTTCATGGCCAGTTTCGAATTAAAGCCAGCCAGCAGCAGAGCGCCGCCACGGTCGCCATCTCGCCGGATCAGGGAATGTGCGAGGCGTGCGCCCGGGACGTGGCCAATCCCAACGATCGCCACCACCACTACCCCTTTACCAACTGCACCCACTGCGGCCCGCGCTACACCATTATCCGCCGCCTCCCCTACGACAGACCCCATACCGCCATGGCGGGCTTTGCCATGTGCCCGCGCTGTGCGGCGGCCTATGAAAACCCGCTGGATAGACGCTACCACGCCCAGCCGGTGAGCTGCCCCGAGTGCGGGCCCCACCTCAGCTGGCGCTCCGGCCGCGGCGATGCGCTGGCCGAGCGCGAGGATGCCCTGCAAGCAGCTGCCCGCGCCCTGCAAGCAGGCAAGCTTATCGCGGTCAAGGGGATGGGGGGGTATCACCTGATGTGTGATGCCCGCAATGAACAGAGTGTTGCCAGATTGCGAACGCTCAAGCGGCGCGCGCGCAAGCCGCTGGCGGTGATGATAGGCTCCCTTGCCGAGGCCAAATTGCATGTCACCGGCAGCGAAGACGAGTGGCAACTGCTCGCCTCTCAGGCCAGACCCATCACCTTGCTGCGCAAGCGCAAAAACGATGATCGGCCGTCAGAATCCCGACTGACAACTGCGCCGCTGGCCGAGGGGATCGCCCCCGGCATCCCCTACCTTGGGGTCGTGCTCCCCTATACCCCGCTTCATCAGCTGCTGCTGGACGCCTGCGCCATGCCGCTGGTGGCCACCAGCGCCAATGGTCGCGGCAGCCCGATCCATATCGAGTGCGAGGCGGTGGTCAGGGAACTCGGGGGCGAGATTGACGGCATCCTGGATCACAACCGCCCCATCCTGCACCCGTGCGACGACAGTCTGGTGCAGTGGGCCGGTGGGCGACGCCAGACTTTGCGGCTGGCCCGGGGCTATGCCCCCTGCACTCCCAGCCTGCAAGAGGCGGTCAAAGCGCCGCTCTTGGCTGTCGGGGCGCAACAGAAGAACCAGCTGGCGCTCGCCTTCGGCCGCCAGCGCATCTACAGCCCCTATATCGGCGATCTGCACAGCCTGCCGATGCAGGAGCACTTCGAGCAGACCCTGGCGACCTTTCGCGATCTCTACGATCTCAACCCCGAATTGCTGGTGTTGGATCGCCACCCCGGCTACCTCAGCCACCAGTGGGCCAAGGGCTATTGCCGCGATTACAATGCAACCCACCTCGAGGTGCAGCACCATCACGCCCACCTGCTGGGGGTGATGGCCGAGCACAACATCACGGGCCCGGTACTGGGTGTTGCCTTCGATGGCACCGGCCTTGGCGATGACGGCACCCTCTGGGGCGGCGAGCTGCTGATCGCAGACGTTCAGGGATTTGAGCGGGTTGCCCACCTCAAACCCTTCAAGCTTATTGGCGGCGAGGCGGCCATCCGCGAGCCGGTGCGCCAACTGCTGGGGCTGCTGTTTGAATCGCACACTCCTGAGGAGATCAGCGCCCTCGATATTCCGTTGATCAAGCAACTACCCCTTAAGCGGATCAGCAACCTGCACCAGCTCTGGCATCTTGGTCGCAACGCCCCCTACACCAGCTCCATCGGTCGGCTGTTCGATGCGGTGGCGGCGCTCTTGGGAGTGATCGACACCCCCGATTACGAGGGCGAAGCCGGGCTCCTGCTGGAGGCGGCAGCCTTGCAGCTGGCCCCCGATGAGCAGCCCTTCCCCCTCGCCTTTGATCTCAGCCAATCAACAGAGGGGCCACTGCAGATCGAGTGGGCAGAGCTCATCAATACCCTTGTCAGCGAGCGGCGCAAAGGCACCGCCACCGCCAGCCTGGCCGCCGGTTTTATCCGCTCCATCAGCGCTCTGGTCATCGCTCTGGCCGAGCGCTTCCCCGGCTATCCGGTGGCGCTCGGGGGCGGCGTCTTTCAAAACCGGGTGCTGATGGACCAGCTGGTGCCCGCTCTCGAAGCAACCGACCGGCAGGTATTGACCAGCGAAACCCTGCCGCTAAATGACGGTGGCATCGCCGCCGGTCAGCTCTGGTTTGCCATCCACCATCTTGTCACGCACCGCCCAACCACAGCCGGCAGTGCCACCTTGTCGGAGTCCTGAAATCCATGTGTCTATCCATCCCCTCTCAGGTGGTGCAGCTGCACCCCGAAGATAACTGCGTCACCGTCGACACCCTGGGGGTGCAGCGGCGCGTCAGCTGCATGCTGCTCGAAGAGCCTCTCAACATTGGCGACTATGTGCTGCTCCATATCGGCTTTGTGATGAGCAAGATTGACGAAGAGGAGGCGCAGGCCAGCCTCGAGAGCTTCCGCCAGATGGTGGCCCTGATGCCAGAGCAGGATATCTTGCCATGCTGACCTTGAATGACCTGTTTCAGGGCTTTCGCCAGCCCGACGTCATCCGCGCCCTCGCCGCCCAAATCAATGAACTGGCCAAAGATCTGCCCGAGCCGCTGCGGGTGATGGAGGTGTGCGGCGGCCATACCCACACCATCATGAAGTACGGCCTGCACCAGCTGCTGCCAGCCAGCATCGAGTTTGTCCACGGTCCCGGCTGCCCGGTCTGCATCATGCCCAAAGAGCGCATCGATCAGGCCATCGAGCTGGCCCGCCAGCCCAACGTCATTCTGGTCACCCTGGGGGACATGATCCGGGTGCCGGGCTCCAAAGGCACGTTGGCCCAGCAGCGGGCCAAGGGGAGCGATATCCGTCCGGTCTATGACCCCCTCGATGCCCTGCGTATCGCCAAAGAGAACCCGGAAAAAACCGTGGTCTTCTTCGCCATCGGTTTCGAGACCTCTACCCCGATGACCGCCGCCTTGCTGGCTGCGGCTGAAGCTGAGGGGATTGAGAACCTCTTGTTTCATATCAACCATGTGCTGGTGCCCCCCGCCATTCATGCGGTGATGGCCGATGGGGTGGCCAAGGTGAACGCCTTTATCGGCCCCTCCCACGTCAGCGTCATCACCGGCGCCGATATCTACCTGCCCATCGTCGATCGCTATCAGGTGCCGGTGGTGGTGAGCGGCTTCGAACCGGTGGATGTGATGGAGGCGCTCTTGATGATGGTGCGCCAGAAGGTGGAGGGTCGCTACGCGCTGGAGGTGCAGTACAGCCGCGCCGTGACTGCCAGCGGCAATAAAGCCGCCCAGCGGCTGGTCGAGCGCTTTTTCGAGACCCGCGAGCACTTTCGCTGGCGAGGTCTGGGGGATATCAACGCCTCCGCCCTGCGCCTGCGGGATGCCTTTGCCAAGCGCGATGCGGAGCGCCACTTTGCGCTTGATCAGACCCCCATCGATGACCACAAGGCGTGCCAGTGCGCCGATATCCTGCGCGGCCTGGCCAAGCCCAACCAGTGCAAAGTCTTTGGCCGGGGCTGCACCCCGACCCAGCCCATGGGCAGCTGCATGGTCAGCTCCGAAGGGGCCTGCAATGCCTACTACCGATATATGGGGATCCAATGAGAGAAATTCAGTTAAGCCACGGCGGCGGCGGCGTCGAGATGAATCAGCTGATCAACCAGCTCTTCTTTCGCCACTTTGGCAACGAGATCCTGCTGCGCGGTGAAGATGCCGCCCTGCTGCCGGTAAACGGCCCCGTTGCCTTCACCACCGACAGCTTTACCGTCTCGCCGCTCTTCTTCGAGGGGGGGGATATCGGCAAGCTGGCCATCGCCGGCACGGTCAATGATCTCGCCATGATGGGGGCCAAGCCCGAGTATCTGAGCTGCAGCTTTATCATCGAGGAGGGCTTCCCCTACGCCGATCTTGCCCGCATCGTCGAGTCGATGGCGGCCGAGCTTGCCAAGAGCGGTGCCCGCATTGTCTGCGGCGACACCAAGGTGGTGCCCAAGGGAGCAGCCGACAAGATCTTTATCAACACCAGCGGGGTCGGCACCTTCCCGCTGCCTGAGCAGAGCCGGGGCATCTCGGTACGCAACCTCAAAGCCGGTGACGCCATTCTGGTGTCGCGGGATATCGGCAGCCACGGCGCCTGCATCCTTATGGCCCGCGACGCCCTGCAACTGGGCTCCGATCTCAAGAGCGACTGCACCACCCTCTGGCCGCTGGTCGAAGCGCTGCTAAAAGCTGGTATTACCCCTCACGCCCTGCGCGATGCCACCCGCGGTGGCCTTGCCGCCGTGCTCAACGAATGGAGCAGCGCCTCCGGCGTTGCCATCGAGCTGGAGGAGTCTGCCATTCCGGTGTGCGATCCGGTGCGCGGCCTCTGCGAGCTCTACGGTTTCGAGCCCCATGATCTCGCCAATGAGGGAACCATGGTGCTGGCCCTGCCTGCCGAACAGGCGCAGGACGCACTGGGCATCTTGCGGCAGTTCAACCCAGCAGCCAGCCAGATCGGCGTGGTGCAGGCGAGCGATCGCCACAAGGTGATCCTCAATAACCCCTGGGGCAGCCGCCGTTATCTGGAGCTGCCACAAGGGGAGCTGCTGCCGCGGATCTGTTGAGCAGCCATGCCGCTCACCCATATGCCGTTTTCCCAATAAGGGGGAGGAGTCACACCTCCCCATATCGGTTAAGGAGCCACCATGCACGAAATGTCTCTGGCCATGGCCGCCATCGATCTGGCGGCCGAGCAGGCCACCCAGCGGGGGTTTACCAGGGTGACCGCCCTCTGGCTCGAGGTCGGCAGCTTCTCCTGTGTCGACCCGGACACCATTGCCTTCTGTTTTGAGGCTGCCGCCAAGGGCACCGCCGTCGAAGGGGCCCAGTTGCACTTTCAGCACCAGGCGGCAGAGGCCTGGTGTTACGACTGCAACCAGACGGTCACCCTCACCGAGCGCGGGCAGGCCTGTCCCGAGTGTGGCGGATACAAATTACGAGTCGCGCAGGGCGATAGCCTGCGCATCACCGACATCGAGGTAAGTTGATATGTGTAGCGTATGCGGATGCGGCCAGGCGCGGATCGCCGGCCATAAAGATGATCACGACCACTCCCACGACCATGAACACACTCACGAGCACCACCATGAACATGGCCATAAGCACGACCACCATCATGGTCATGACGCCCATCACCATCATGATCACGAGCAGAGTGCGCCGTGCACCCTGATCATTCACCACCACTATCACCATCAGGGGGATGTCCATCACCACTACCACGGGGTGCGAGCTCCCATAAGCCACGAGGGTCATGATCACCCCCATGAGCACCACCATGATCACCCCCATGAGCACCACCATGATCACCCCCACGACCATCATCATGATCATGCCCACTCTCATGAGCACGGCCATTCCCACACGCACCCCCATGATCACTGCCATGACCATGACCATGACCATGACCATGACCATGACCATGACCATGACCATCAGCAGGGTGATCTGCACTATGGCAAAGGGGAAGCGGGGTTGTCGGTGCCCGGTATGGGGCAGCGCCAGCTGATCGCCATCGAGATGGATGTGCTGGCCAAGAACAACGCGCTGGCGGCCCACAACCGCGAACACTTCACTGCCGCAGACCAGCTGGTGCTTAACCTGGTCTCTAGCCCGGGTTCAGGCAAAACCACTTTGCTGTGCGAAACCCTGCGCCTGCTGGCCGAAAAACGCCCCTGCGCCGTGATCGAAGGGGATCAGCAGACCAGCGCCGATGCGGATCGCATCCGTGCCACCGGCGTGCCTGCCGTGCAGATCAACACCGGCAAGGGCTGCCATCTGGACGCCAAAATGGTTCACGATGCATGCCACCAGCTGCCCGCCAATCAAGGGGGCATTCTCTTTATCGAGAACGTGGGCAATCTGGTCTGCCCCGCCAGCTTCGATCTCGGCGAGAAGTACAAGGTAGCGATCCTCTCCGTCACCGAGGGGGAAGAGAAGCCGCTGAAATACCCGGACATGTTTGCCGCCGCCCAGCTGATGGTGATCAACAAGATTGATCTGCTGCCCTACGTCAGCTTTGACGTGGCACGCTGCATCGAGAACGCCAAACGGGTCAACCCCTATATTCAGGTGATCCAGGTCAGCGCCACCACTGGCGAAGGGATGGATGCATGGCTTAACTGGCTGGCCACGGCCTGAACCTGAACCGATTAAACGCCGTTGCTAACGGTGGATAACAAGAGAGGGAGGCTAATTCCTCCCTCTCTTTATCTACAAACCTTATCAGGCGTTCTCTTTCTATACCGAATGGCCCGCACCTCATACTCACGTCCCCTCACCCTGACCCTCTCCCCAGGGAGAGGGAACCGGTTTGTGGATGCTGGCAATAAGTTCGAAGTACGCGCACTGCGAGCATAACAACCAGCTTGTGCCCCCAAGCTTGGGGAGAGTCACCGTCTGCTCCCTTCTCCCCTTGCGGGAGAAGGGCTGGGGATGAGGGGGAAGCCAATCTTCAGGCCACGCTGCGGGCCATCGTCCCCTGCTCAGTAGGCGCCTCACCAAAACGCAGCACCCGATGGCAGATCTGGCTCAGCAGCGCCTGCTGGTGACTGAATATCACCATGCCAAGCCCGCGCAGCTCGCATTCAACCATCAACTCCCGCCAGAGTTGGCACTGAATTTGCGGATCCAGCTGGGCGGTCACCTCGTCGGCAATCAGCAACCGGGTGCGGGGATCGAGGGCGCGCAGCAACGCGATGCGGGCCAGCTCGCCACCGGATAGCTGACCGGGTTTACGACCGAGCCACTCAGGCTTGACCATAAAGCGGGCCAGCATGGCGTCATCGGGGCGCCATACATCCCAGAGCGCCTGCCCTGTGGTGCGATAGGGATTGAAGGTGAGCTCCGGGTGCTGGGGCACCAGCTGGATGGGGTTATAACCCTTCACCTGTTCGGCCACCGGCTGCCCATCCAGCAGGATCTGCCCGCCGACCCCAACCGGTTGCCAACTCGCCAATACCCGCCCCAGCGTGGTCTTGCCATAACCGCTCGGGGCGGAGATGCCGAGCCGCTCCCCCGCTTTCACCGTCAGCGATAGTCCCTGCCAGAGGGGGCGCTCCCCCTGGGCGATGGTGAGATCTCGTACTTCCAACATCAGGAAACCTCCGGCACAGAGAAGAGCGCGTTGAATTCCGGCAGCGCCTGCCAGTGGGCACGGAGCATCTCGCTCCCCTGCCCCTGGCGCAGATGGTGGCAGCTCAAGGTATCGCTCACCTGTCCCTGATGCAGCGCCACGATACGATCGGCAAAACGGGCCGCCAGCGCCAGATCGTGGGTCACCCAGAGGATGCCGCTACCCTGATTGGCCAATTCACGCAACTGGCCGAGCAGCAGACAGGCCAGCTCCTCGTCGAGCCAGGCGGTGATCTCGTCTGCCAGAATGTAGCGGGCACAGCCGAGCGCCGCGGTGCAGGCCAGAATACGCTTGGCCATGCCGCCGGAGAGCTGGCGCGGATAGCGATCCAGGGTGGCAGCAGGCAACTGGTAGCGCAGCAGTTGCTCGCCGAGCCGCTCGCGAGAACCGCTCTGGCCGCAGAGACGTGCCGCACGCCCCAGCTGGCGCTCCACCGTCAGCAGCGGATTGAGGGCGCTTACCCCCTGCGGCACATAGCAGAGGGTGTGGCCGCGCAGGCTGGCCCGGCTGGCATCGCACAGAGGTGTGCCATCGAGGGAGATGGTGCCGCGCATCCTCAGGTTGTCCGGCAGCAGGGTCAGGGCGCTTTGCAGCAGCAGGCTCTTGCCCTCGCCGCTCCCCCCACCAGCGCCACGATTTCCCCCGGCGCCAGTTGCAGGCTGATATCGGTCAGCAAAGGCTGCCAGCTGCGCCGCCCCAGCCAGGAGTAGTGGGCTGCCTCTATGGTCACATGGTCAAAACTCAGCATGGTTCACTCCTGTGCCACAACAGCTGTTGCAAGGCGCGGGTAGCCTGATCAAACAGCAGAACCAGCAGCAGCAACATCAGCCCCGGGAAGAGGGCCAGCCACCAACCGCCACCGGCCAGATAACGCAGGGCATCGGCCAGCAGCAGACCCAGCGAGGCCTCGTGGGCCGCCAGACCAAAGCCGAGAAAGCTCAAGGCCGCGCTGTGCAGTACCGCATGGGGAAACATCAGCAGGGTGCCGATAAACCACTGGGGCAACAGCCCCGGTAGCAGGTGGGTGCGCCAGCGACGCAGCGCCCCCATCCCCTGACAGCGGGCCAGCACCACATAGTCGCTGCAGGCGATCCGCCGCGCTTCTGCGCAGAGAATGAGCGCCAGCTTGGGCCAGTGGGTGAGCGCCACCGCCAGGATCACCCCGCGCATGCCGCCCCCCACGGTAAAGCAGATAAGGATCAACAGCAGCATATGGGGCAGCGCCAGCATGGCGTCGATCACCATTCGTACCGCCGCATCACATCTGGGGTGAATGAGCGACACGCTTGCCGCCACCATGGCCAGCAGGCCACTGCAGAGCGCCGTGCTGATGCCGAGCTCCAGACTGGTGAGGGTACCCTGAAAGGCGCGCAACCAGAGATCCCGCCCCATCTGATCGGTGCCGAACCAGTGGGTCAGCGAGGGGGCTTGCTGGCGCGCCAGCAGATCCATCGGCACATCCTGATGAGAGAGGCTCCAGCCATAGGCGGCCAGCAGCGCCAATCCGAGCAGGGCAAAAACCAACCGCAGTATGGAGGGAAGCGGGTTAAACAGCATGCTCGCCCTCCCAGCCCCGATTGATGCGGGCCAGCAGCAAACTGGCCACCGTATTGCCAATAAAGACCAGCAGGGTGCAGAAGAGCACGATTCCCATCAGCAGGGGGATATCGCCCCTGAGCCCCGCATCCACGGTGGCCTGGCCGAGCCCCGGATAGGAGAAGACTTTCTCTGCCAGCAGCGATCCGCCAATCAGCTCACCGAGGGAGGCAAACTGCAGGCAAAGCGCCGGGGTCAGGGCGTGGCGCAGCACATGAAAACGCAGCATGGGCCAGCCGCCATCCCCCTGGGCGCGGGCGTAACGGATAAAGTCGCTCTCCAGCACCTCGGCCACCCGCCCCCGGGTATGCAGGGCAATGTTGCCCACCCCGAGCAGCGCCAGGGTGGTCACCGGCAGCAGCAGATGACGCAATCGCAATGCCCAGTCAGCCTCATCGGCAGAGAGGCCCGGCGTCCAGGCACAGCAGACAGGGAGCAACGGCCAGTGCACCGCAAACAGCGCCAGCAGCAAGAGGCCGACCCAGAAGGTGGGCAGGGAGGCGAGCAGGTAGGCAAAACGGCAAATCAGGCGATCGGGCCAGCGATTGAGATAGCGACCGGCGCAGAGGCCCAGCAAAATCCCGAAAAAACCGGATAGCAGCCATGCGCCCGCCAGCAGCAGGAAGGAGGCGGCAAAGCGCTGGCCTATGACTTCACCCACCGGTGCGTTGTAGAGCATGGAGTAACCGAGATCCCCCCGCAGCACCTGGGTAAACCAGTGCCAGTAGCGCAGCCAAAGCGGCTGATCCAGCCCCCAGCGGGCAGCTATGCGGGCGTACTGCTCCGGCGGCACATGGAGCAGGTCGTTGCCGATATAGGCCTTGATGGGGTCGATGGGGGAGTAACTCAGCAGCACAAAGGTGGCGACAGAGACCAGACATAACAGCCCTGCCAGACGCAGCAGGGCTTTTAGCAACAGATAACCTGAATGACTCAAGGGCGAACTTAACGGCACGTCCACCGCCAATCCTGCAGGTTGTTGAGCAGGGACCAGCTACCGTGGATTTCCGGCGCCCCCTTGCCAAGATCGATGCAACGGTTGGCGAGATAGGTGTGCTGCACGTTGAGCAGCCAGGCCCAGGCGGCATCCCCCTGTACCCCGGCGCCGGTTTTGCCATCCCACTCCACCTGCTGCCAGAACGGCACGGCCGCCTGCCAGTTGGGGGCATCCAGCGCCTGCTTGAGGTGGCCATCCACCACAGGGTTGCTGTAGTAGCCCGGATTGTAGAACTCCACGCCACCGGAGCCGCTCTGGTAGTGGTGATAGAGCTCCATGGGATCCAGACTTCCCCACCCCATCAGCACCGGATTGGCGTGCATCTCCCGCTCCACCTGCTCCCAGCTGCCGGACTTGAGGCTCACCTCAAGGCCGATGGGTTTGAGCATGGCGCGCACCGCTTCCGCCAGATCCCGGCGGGTGCTGTCACCGCTGGTGTACCAGAGGGTAAAGGCGGCGCGCAGGTCGCCCTTGCGGCGAATGCCGTCACTGCCCATCTTCCAACCCGCCTCGTCGAGCAGGGCGTTGGCGTGGGCCACATCCCCATCCTTGAAGGCGGTGGCTTTGTTTAGCCATGGCAGCCCTTCCACCGCGCTGTAAGCGGGGATGGCGTGTCCTTCCAGCAGCTGGTCGGCCAGCAGCTTGCGGTCGATGGCGTAGTTGATGGCGCGGCGCACCGCCACATCCGAGGTCACGTTGTTGCCGATGGGATAACCCTTGGCATCCTTGCCACCCGCAGGCGGAATAGGGAAGACGATGCCACGGTTCTCCACGCTCGACCGCACCCACAGCTTGAGGGAGGCAGGCACGGTGGGCGCCAGTGACGGGGCAATGCGCACCACATCGAGCTGGCTGCTCTGGGCCGCGGCGTAGGCGCTCTCTTCATCGATAAAGACAAACACCAGCCGCTTGAAGTCATTGTTGCCACCGGCGTAATAGGGGTTCGCCTCTACCACCAGCTGTTGACCGGGCAGGAAGCTCACCAACCGGTAAGGGCCGGCACCGACCGGCTTTTGGGCATACGCTTTTGCGTCGTAATCCTGCTTCGACACTATCCCCAAGGATCCCAGCACGTTGACGAAGGTGCTCTGGGGGGCACTCAGGGTGATGGCCACCTCGGTGGGCGAAAGCACCTTGGCCGAGACAAAGTTGCCCATGTCGATCTTGCCGCCGCCCTTGGCTGCGCTGTTGTAGGTAAAGGCCACATCCTCGGCGGTGAGCGGCGCGCCATTGGAGAATTTCAGGTCAGGTTTGAGGGTAATGAGCCATCCCTTGCCATCCTTGCTCGGGGTCACCGACTGGGTGAGCACATTCTGCCAGCTGAGATCGGCATTCTGTTTGAGCAGCGGGCTATGCAGCAGCAGGTAGCTGCCGTGGCTCCAGCCAAGCAGAGGGTCAAAGCCTTCGGTGGGTTCGGCTCCGATGGCGAGCTTGAGCTCGGCAGGCACAGGTTGGGCAGCGGCCAGCGCCGCGTGGGAGGCAGTGCCCAGCAGCAGAGTCAACAGGGCGGTAGCGCTGGATCTAGCGTAATGGCGAAGGTAATTGCGTGGAACAGTCATGGGGATCCTTCTTGTTTTGTACCACTCACGGATCATCACTCAAAAAAGAGGTGGAATGCGTGATTTAACATGGGAGTGAGGGGCCAAAATGGCCCCCTATTCTAAACTTGATTTCGCGTGAAACCTAGCGACTATGCCGGTTGACCGCGCCGGGCACCGAATAGCCGTCTGCGGCCCAGGTCCACACCGCCAGCCCCTTGCTGCACCGGCAAGGAGAGCAGCATCTTGAGGGTGCTGCTCACCAGCGCCCGCCCCGCCCCGGCCCCGAGATGGGGATCGAGCGGCGACATCAGGGAGCAGGCCAGCAACTGACCACTTTCGGGCAATTCACCCACCATAAAGGTCATGTTGCCGCAGGGGAGCTGCAGAGCGATTCGCTCACTGCTGCTGCGAACCGGCCAAAGCTGATCCGGCCCCGGCAGCACCACCACGCTCAACATCCAGGGGGTGAGCACACAGCCGAGCCACTGACCTTCAAACAACGTGCACTCGGCCACAATGGGCATGGTGGCGTGATAGAAGGGCAGCGCCTGCATCTCTTCGCGAGCGATCCGCTCGTACTGGGCTACCATCAGAGGTGCAGGATCGCTTGCAAAACCGGCAAATTCCTGCGCCGTCTCCGGTACTCTCTCCAGCACTCTCTCAACCTCGCTTAAATGGGACTGCGCCATAGGCCCTCCCGTGCTTGTTCAGCTTTCTCCTGCTCAGAGAGCGCAATCGCGGGCGCACCAACGGCTGCCAGCAGGGTCAAAATCCGATCCGTCGCCTCCCCCATGGCAGCAGCCACCACGGGGGTGAGGCCGATGCGGGGCTCGAGGGATTCGGGCTCGACCCCGATCAGGGTGAGCCGCTTGGGCGACTCCCCCGTCATGTGCAGTGCCGAGAGCACATCCGCCAGTCCCAGCTGGTGCGGGGAGATCTTGCGGCCAAACAGGGTCGGGATCTCCTCATCTTTCAGAGTCACTACGGTGCCCGGCGGATTACCGCTGCGCACCGCATCCACCAGAATGATGTGGTCGCGACTGGCCATCGCTTCGAGCAATTCCATGCCGGCGGTACCGCCATCGAGCAGCTCGATGCCGGGGGCGAAACGGTAGTTGCGCCCCAGCGCCTCGACGATGCGAACCCCCACCGCCTCATCGCTCAAGAGCAGGTTGCCGACGCCCAGGATCAGGATGTTCATCACAACACCTTCACCTGAGTCGTTTCGCCATTTTGGGTATCCACCACGTGCACCGCGCAGGACATGCAGGGGTCGAACGAGTGGATGGTGCGCACCACCTCCAGCGGTTTGGCGGGGTCCGCCACCGGGGTGCCCACCAGAGATTGCTCGTAGGGGCCGGGCTCATCATTGAAGTTGCGCGGGCCCGAGTTCCAGGTCGACGGCACCACCGCCTGATAGTTCTCGATCTTGCCACCCTTGATGACGATCCAGTGGGAAAGCATGCCGCGCGGCGCCTCTTCAAAGCCCACCCCGCGAAACTCCTTGTCCGCCGGGATCTCGGCCTTGATATAGGCGGTGGTATCCCCCTTGCCGATGTTGTCCACCAGCGCCTTCCACTGGTGCGCCAGGGTATCTTTGAGCACACAGCAGCGCACCGCGCGACCGATGATGCGACCCATGGTGGAGTGCAGCTGTTCAGTCTTGATGGCCGAGCCGGTGAGCGCCTTGTAGATGCCGTTCAACTGATCGAAATGCGCTACCGTCTCCGGATGTTTGGCGGCCAGCTTCACCAGCAAGTCTGCGAGCGGCCCCACCTCCACCACCTTGCCGTAGAAGGTGGGGGATTTGACCCAGGAGTATTTGCCATCATCCTGCCAGCCGGTGTAGTTAGGCTCGGTTTTGCCCTCCCACGGCTTGAGCGGCTCGTCATCCTTGTACCAGGCGTGCTTGTTGCTCTCCGCAATACCGTCCATCAGCCAGCCATCCTGATGGCTCTCGATGGGGCGATAACCCGCCAGATTGCCATTCTCGATATAGCCGCCCGGCATCAGGAAGCTGCCACCGTTGGCGTCGGTGGGGAGCTCCGGCACGCTCAGGTAGTGCTTGGCACCCTGCCCCAGGTTCAGCCACTCGGGGTAGTGTGCGGCGATGATGGCGGCATCCACCTTGTAGACCTGCTCGATAAACTCGCCGAGCCGGTCGATAAAGCTCTTCACATAGAGCAGCCGCTCCAGGTTGAGCACGCTAGGCGCATCCAGATTGATGGGGTTGGCCACGCCGCCCACCGCCAGATTCTGGATGTGCGGGCTCTTGCCACCGAGGATGGCGACAATGCGGTTGGCATCGCGCTGGCACTCCAGTGCCTGCAGGTAGTGGGCCACGGCGATGAGGTTTACCTCCGGGCTCAGCTTCATCTCCTTGTGACCCCAGTAACCGTTGGCAAAGATGCCGAGCTGGCCGCTCGCCACCAGGGCGCGGATCTTGTCCTGCACCTTGGTCAACTCGTCGGCGCTGTTGAGGGACCAGGTAGAGACCCCCCTGAGCATGTCCGCCGCTTTTTGCGGATTGGCCTCAAGGGCCGCGGTGATGTCCACCCAGTCCAGCGCGGAGAGCTGATAGAAGTGGACGATGTGATCGTGGATGTTGTGGGCCGCGATGATGAGGTTGCGGATAAACTGGGCGTTGACCGGCACCTTGGCGCCGATGGCGTTCTCCACCGCCCGCACCGAGGCGATGGCGTGAATGGATGTACATACCCCGCAGATGCGCTGCACTATCATCCAGGCATCGCGCGGGTCGTTGCCCTTGACGATCTCCTCCATCCCGCGCCACATGGTGCCGGACGACCAGGCTTTGGTCACTTTTCCGCCTTCGATTTCGCAGTCGATACGCAGGTGCCCCTCAATGCGGGTGATGGGGTCTATGGTGATACGTTGGCTCATACGTTGGCTTTCCCTCGGGCCTGATAATCTTGGTGAACACGTTCAAGTGATGGCAGTACCGGCAGCAGCCGGATCAACAGCAAATAGGCACACACCTCGATGGCAACAAAGCCCAGGGAGATCAGCACCTCCTCCGCGGAGGGGAAGTAGTGGTAGCCATTGCCGGGGTTGAAGGCGAGCAAGGAGTAATCCAGCCGCCAGAGGGCTGCGCCCAGCAGCATGCTGAGGGCCCCCAGGAACAACATGCGCGAATCCCGGCGGCTCTTGTCCCAGTGGAACACCAGCAGCGGGAAGATCATCAGCGCAATCTCGCTCCAGAACATGATGGAGAAGCGATTGAACTCGGAGAGATACTCCGACTTGTCGTGGATGACGATCTCGGCAAAGCGCAGCGCCACAAACAGGATCAGGAAGATATCGATCACCTGGGTCAGCTTGTAGAAGAGCGACTTCTCGTTGGGGCCACGTCCCGCCAATCCGGCCTGCACCAAAGAGCCCTCAAATACCACGATGGAAAAACCCATGATGAAAGCGGTCAGCAGCGAAAAGACCGGCAGCAGCTCGTAGCTTTGCCAGAGCGGATGGATCTTCTCCCCCGCCACTATCATCAACGAGCCCATGGAGGATTGGTGCATGGTAGGCAGCAGAGCCCCCAGCGCCAGCACGAAGAACATGATCTTGTTGAGGCGAATGAGTGACGCCTTCCAGCCGAACTTCTCCAGCAGCACGGGCGCGAACTCCAGCGCCATCACCCCGATATAGATGGTCATGCAGACCGCCGTCTCGAACAGCACCGAGGAGGTGTTGAAGTGACCGGGCAGGTAGAAGTACGGCAGGTTCCAGTAACGCCCCACGTCGATGGTAATGGAGAGGCCACCGAGCGAGTAGCCAAACAGGCTCGCCAACAGGGCCGGTCGCACCAGCGGGTGATACTCGCCCCGGTTGAACACATAGACAGCCCAGGCCAGCGCCCAGCCACCACAGGCGAAACCGGTACCAATCAAGAGATCGAACGAGATCCAGAGTCCCCAGGGATAACCGCCATTCAGATCGGTGACCGAGCCCAGCCCGAAGACGAGGCGTTTCAAGATCAACATGCCGCACAGCACGGCAAAGGGGGCCAGCACCAGCACAGGCCAGCTGACCAGCTTGCCGCCGAGCGGATACGCCTTGTGATTACTCATGATCCTTGCCTCCCTTTGTGGTGCCCTGATCCTTGATCTGCGCACTCCCCTGATCATGACCATCGTCATGATGGTGATCGTGACCATTCTTGGTGTTGCGGCGAATGAGCACCGAGAGACCAGTCAGCACCACCATGGGCAGCACCATCCCCTTGTAGAGGGTGTGCTGGATATGCTCGGAGCGGGCACCGGAGGAGAGCTCCGGCAGATCGGGCATGTCGAGCTTGGTATAGGGCACCCCGGCCAGCACCAGCACCTGGGTGCCGCCCCCCTCCTTCTCGCCATAGACGTAAGGCTGGTAGTTGGGCACTTCGTGCAGGTAAGGGTCGTTGGCAGAGAGGGTCTGGCGCGGATAGGCATATTCGCTGCCCGGAGTCGCCAGCAGACGACGCTTGGCCTCGGCCATCAGCTCCTCGCGGGTGCCGAAGATCACGGCGCCGGTGGGGCACACCTCGACACACCCAGGCAACTTGCCCTGATCGATCCGCTCAAGCCCCTGCTGGTTGCAGAGCTCGCACTTGTGGATCGCCCCCAGCGGGTTGTCATAGTCATATTTGGGCACATCGAACGGGCAGCCCACCATGCAGTAGCGACAGCCGGTGCAGACGCTCGGGTCGTAGTGAACGATGCCGGTCTTGGGATCTTTTTTAAGAGCCTGCACCGGGCAGACCGAGACGCAGTTGGGATCGACGCAGTGCATGCACTGCTTCTTGATGTAGGCATAGCCATCCACCAGCTGATCCTTGTGCTCGCCAGTGCCGCTCTTCCACACCTGAATGATGTTGTTGGTGTAGGGGGTCAGCTTGTCGTTGTTGGACCAGGTTTGCGCCCCGGCTGGATTGGCCGGATTGCCGTTGAGGCGCTGACACTCCGCCACACAGGCCTGACAGCCGACGCAGAGGGTGGAGTCGTAGAGCATGCCGAGCGCCCCGGGAATGGGCGGCTTGTTCTTGGCCGCTGCCAGTGCGCTGCCGGGTACGGCTGTGCCCGCCGCCAGTGCACTGGCAGAGGCAAATTTGAGGAAGTTGCGTCTGTTCACGGTTACTCCTCCCGTGATGGGTGCTGCCCAGCTTCGTGGCGCTTCTGCTGGCGACCGAGTTCACGCACCGTCATCAGACTCACCCCCACCAGCACCCCGAGGGCGCCACCGATAAGGCCGGTCGCGGTGGGCGAGGTATAGCCCCCCTCCTGAATTTTCACATCGGGTTTATCCACTCGCGGGGTCGGGTTCTCGACCTTGGCGAGCTGGAAGATCCCCTTGCTGAAACCCACCCCCTGCTCGTTGCAGCCATAACAAGGGTGACCGATGCCAACCGGCCAGATGCCGCCGCCCACATCGCAGAACTCCAGAGTCGAGCAGTTGCCGTAGGTCTCCGGTCCTTTACAGCCCAGATGGTAGAGACACCAGCCTTGACGGTGGCCCTCATCACCAAACTCCTTGGCAAAACGCCCTGCGTCAAAGTGCGGACGGCGCTCGCAGTTCTCGTGGATCAGGCGCTCATAGGCAAACAGCGGACGCTTCTTGCTATCCAGCGCCGGCAGCTTGCCGTAGGTGATGTAGTAGGCAACCGTGGTGAGGAAGTTGTGGGGATTGGGCGGGCAACCCGGGATATTGATGATCGGGGTGCCGATATTGCCGAGCGCTTCTTCAAGGCTGACGGCGCCGGTCGGGTTGCCGCCGCTGGCAGGCACACCGCCCCAGGCAGCACAGGAGCCGATGGCGATCACCGCAGCCGCATCGGCGGCAGCACGGCGAATATGGTCGACGATGGGCTCACCGGCCACCATGCAGTAGACGCCACCATCTTTGAGCGGAATGGAGCCATCCACCACCAGCACATACTTGCCTTTATAGCGCTTGATGGCGTTGTGCTTGTTCTCTTCCGCCTGATGACCAAAGGCCGCCGAGAGTACCTCGTGGTACTCCAGCGAAATGGTATTGAGGATCAGGTTCTCGATGGTGGGGTGAGTGGCGCGCAGCAGCGATTCGGTACAACCGGTACACTCCTGCGCCCCAATCCAGATCACCGGCGGCCGTTCGGGGCTGGTGAGCGCAGTGGCCATCTTGGCCACGGCATGCTGACTTAATCCCAGGGTTGCGGCCATCCCGGCACACAATTTCATAAAATCACGGCGATTAATCCCATGAGCCGATAAAAAATTATCCTCGACCATTCTACTTATTCCCGTAGTGAGCACTTGTTTGATAAATGCTTAATAGCGGAAATGCTAAGGACTCACCCACCCTGCAGTATTGATCTCTATCAATTTCGACCGGCTTACCCCTATTTTCATCGCGAGCCACATCACAAATGAAATCAATTACCCCCAAAGAGATATTTTGCAGCCCCGTAAATTTTATGAACTTAATTGGACATTAAATAATTAATCACCACATATCCTCTCTTTCACTGCGAGCCAAATTAACATGACTGAAATCTCGGCTATGCCGTTCTTTTAACAATACTGATGCCCACCAATAAATGATCCATTGAATATATCTTTACTCACCTCATTGCATATTTCATGCAGTCATCCACGGGACAACCACCTGACTTGCCTCCCCACACCAGAACGGCCTAACGGCCAGCTGCCACCGGTAGCAAGCACAGCCTGCACGGCACGGCACGGCACGGCACGGCACGGCACGGCACGGCACGATATCCCTGCATGTCGCTTGGTGTCTGCTTGCATCTTACCTGCGCTGCAGGGCGATGATTGCTCCTGCTAGCCTACATAGTACAACCCCGCTTGGCCTCCCTGACGTTTAACACAGCTTAATAAAAAGATGCCGCCGAGATATGCAGAATCACTATGACCTCCTCCACTCTTTATTGACTTGCATACTGATGAGTAAAATATCACGCGCGCGGATATGTTTACGCATCAACATGAATCTGCATTCAAATTAATGGTGAGAGAAAAAGTGAGGATGTCAGCTGTCTGCAACATAGTGGTCATATTTAACTCGCGATACATTCGTTCATCCGGTTACAGATGTTACCGCCCATATTTACACTATTTACCTTTACGTCACCCAGCGTAATTAACCCGAACGTAAATATCTACCATACCGATAGAGATGATAATTATTCTTGTTCAGTGACAACCAAAATAAATTAGTAGAATGACGATGAACATGACAATCGATAAGGGTGTTAACCATCACCCAAGCAGTGGCTCCAGCAACTGCAGCGCCTGATCGAACTCGAACTCGTTGACCGCCCGGCTCACCTCTTGAAATGCAGCACGCAGCGGCAATGCACTGCCAGCCAGATCAGCCTCAATCTGCTGACAAAGCGCTAACGCCTGGGCATCGCTCTGTGCCAGCAAGGCCCTCAACTGTTGGAGTTGCGCCGCCATCATCCCGGCATCAATGCCCCGGGAAGCGCCCATCGTCACAGGGGACGCTGCCAGCGCGGCTTCCAGCCCAGACAGCAGGGGCGTCAATTCTGCCATCAGGGATGGCAAGCGGGTTGCGACCCCTGCATCATCCCCCTTTTCACAGGCTTGCTCGAGCAGCGCCGCCTGCTCCGCCACACCAGTCGCCCCTATGGTGCTGGCACTACCCTTGAGGGTGTGAGCCAGACGCCGGGCCGTGACTTTGTCATCCGACACCCACACCGAGTGGAAACTGGCTTCAAACCCCTGCTGCCCGTTACAGAAGCGCTGCAACATATTGCGGTAGAGCGCACTGTCGCCCCCCATCACGGCCATGCCCCGCTGCACGTCAAGGCCGGGCACGCCTTGCCAAGGGGTCGCATCGTCAGTCACCTGCAACTTGCTGGCGGCAGCTAGCGGTCTGGCGGGTGTGATCCAGTGCGAGAGGGTCGCCAGCAACAGCGGCATATTCAAGGGTTTGGCGATGTGGTCATTCATGCCTGCCGCCAGCGCCTTCTCTTTATCCCCGGCCATGGTGCTGGCGGTCATGGCGATAATGGGGATCCGGGCCAGCGCCGGATCGGCGCGGACCAACCGGGTCGCGGTGTACCCGTCCATCACCGGCATCTGGCAATCCATCAGGATGCCGTCAAACCCGCGATCTTGCGCCAGCAGGGCGAGCGCCTGTGCCCCATCGCAAGCACAGACCAGGGAGATCTGCTGCTTGCCCAACAGGGCCAACGCAACTTCCCGGTTCATGTCGTTATCATCCACCAGCAGCAGACGAGCCCCCGCCAGCCCATGAGCAGGCAACGCAACCTGATGATGGGGGCTTGCATCCGATAACGCCTCCCATCCCACGGCATCGCCCGCTAGCGCCTGACGCAGTGTTTGCGGAGTAAAGGGATGGGCAAGCACATCACACGGCGCCAACCCCAGCGCAGCAACATGGCTGGCAAGCGGTGCGGGCTCGCCCGAGGTGATCAGCAAGATCGCAGGCGGCGCTGCCAGCGTGCCAACCTCCTGCAGCACCTCTGGCAACCAGCTATCTCCATCCTGCCAGCCCAGCATCACTCGTTCACAGGGTTTGCCCGCCGCGATGCCTTGATGCAGCAGTGCCAGCACTGCGGCGGGAGCGTCCGCACAGACAAGCTCAACGGGCAGCGCCGCCAGCTGGTGGAGAATGGCCGCTCGCGAAGCAGGGCGCGGCTCCAGCAACAGCAGACGCTGCGGCGCCACACGTTGATCTTCATGACCCTGATCCGCCAGAGTGGCGAGACAGATACGGAAGTGAAACTCGCTGCCCTGCCCCGGGGCGCTCTCCACCCGGATCTCCCCGTCCATCAGTTGCACCAGATTGTGCGTGATGGCCAAACCAAGACCGGTGCCACCATATTTGCGGGTGGTCGAGCTGTCAGCCTGCTCAAAGGAGTGAAAGAGACGCTGGCACTGCTCGGCTGTCATGCCTATACCGCTATCCTGAACACTGCCCTGCAGCCAGATCTTGCCATCTCGCTCGTTACTGCGTGCCAGCCGGACAATCACCTCTCCCTGCTCGGTAAACTTGATGGCATTGCTGGTCAGGTTGAGCAGGATCTGACCAAGTCGCAGGGGATCGCCGCGTAAACGGTCAGGCAGATCACCGGCCAGATCGAACAGCAGCGCCAACCCCTTTTCCCGCGCCCGAAACGCAGTCAGATCCGCCAGCCACTCGAACACCTCGTTGAGCCGGAAATCCACCTGTTCCAGTTGCAGCTTGCCCGCCTCCATCTTGGAGAAGTCGAGGATGTCGTTGAGGATCCCGAGCAGGTTGTTCGCCGCTCTGTCTATCTTGCTCACATAGTTGTGCTGCTCGGGGGAGAGACTGGTTTGCAGCGCCAGATGGGCCATGCCGATGATCGCATTCATCGGCGTGCGGATCTCATGGCTCATGTTGGCCAAAAATTCGCTCTTGGTTCGGGTGGCATCTTCGGCGATCTGTCGGGCTTCGAGCATGGCGGCCTCCGCCTGCTTGCGGTCGCTGAAATCGAAGATGATCCCGTCCAGATAGACGGCCTTGCCCTGGGCATCATAGGTAGCGAGCCCGATGGAGTAGACCCAGCGGATCTGACCCCAGCGATCGAAGATGCGGTACTCGTTGATATATTGCCGATGTTCGGCAATGGCCTCGATGGTGTTGCGGTTGCTCAGTTCGAGGTCGTCGGGATGGATCAAGTCACCAAAATCGCGGCTGTTGCCCACGCCGACAAAATCGCTGGCGGGATAGCCGGTCAATTTTTCCGCCTCGTCGCTGACGAACAACATGGTCCAGGGGTGATGGGGCAGACAGCGATAGACCATACCCGGTACGTTGCGCACCATGGACTGGATCCGCTGCTCGCTCTCGTGCAGCCGCTGGCGATCTGCCGCTATCCGGTCATGGGCCTCCCGCATGGCCTGCTCGGCGGCACGGATCGGGGTGATGTCGACCAGGCTGCCGACCGCACCGCTTCGCTCGCTCTCGGCAAGCTCGATCCCCGAGAGAAAATAGAGCATGTCCAGAGGACGGCCATCCGGTGAGAGCAGACGCACCTCATGCTGCGTTCTGGCCTGACTGCCCGCCACCCTCTGCAAGGTGTTGCCCTCATCCACCGCATCCAGTCCGGCCAGTTGCGGCAACTCCGCCAGCCGCTTGCCCTCGATCGGGCGGGCACCACCAAATGCGCTGGTAAAGGCGCGATTCACCCCCAGCAGGCGACCCTGATTGTCGGTATAGAAGAGAGGATGTGGCAGGGTATCGATCAACGCCTGCTGAAAGGCAAACTGCTCGTTGCGCTCGCGAATGCTGCGACGACGCAACATTCGCCCCTGCCAGAGCAGGGCCGAGATCAGACAGATCAACAGGGCTGTGCCGAACAAGGCCACTCGCCGCCATCCTGACACGACCTGATCCACATTGCCTAACAGCAGCAGCGTCCACTGCCCTTTGGCATCGTTCCACTCGAGAGGCATGCGACTCACCAGATAGCTATCGTTCCCAATCCTGACCTCACTGTCATCGAGTGCAGGCAGGATCACCGGTTGGCGATCCGGAGCAAAGTAGTGTCCATAGAGGCGAGAGGCAAAGAGCTGCTGTTGCCTGACGGCAGAGTTCGCTCCTACCACCGCCATTTGCCAGTCGCTCTTGTTGCTGGCCATCACCACCCCGTCGGGCGAGACCAGCAAACCGATGGTATCGCCCCACCCGGCCAGAAAGGTATCGAGCAGCGCCATCTCGTAGCGCGCTACCACCACCCCGGTAATGTCGCTTCCTTGCGCCCGATCGTGAGAGACTGGTGCCGCCACATAGATCATCCGCTTGCCGGTATTGAGGCTAACCCCGGCATCTACTGTTTCCAGCCCCTTGAGCCCTTGCCTGAAGTAGGAGCGAAACGACACATCCTGCCCGACGACATGGCGGCCAAGCGCATCCCAATCACGGACAATCACCCCTGCTTTATTGGTAACAAAGGCATGATTGGCCTTCACCCCCTGCGCCAGCACCTGCAGTGCTTCGCTCGGGCTCAGATCCCCCCGCTCGAGCAGTGACGATTGCTGGATCTCGCGGTTTAGGCGGCCAGCCAGTTGCACCGCCCCCATCCCCTTGCTTGATAGGGTCAGTTGCTGCAAATTCTCGCCCTCGCGCTGAATGCGGGTATCCAGCGACTGGCGATACTCCTGCCGCTCCAGTTCCAGATAGAAGGCATCGACCAGTGTGGCAACCATCAGGGAGAGCAACAGCACGGCAGTAATGTGCCAAAGACGGGATTTCATGGTTGACAGCATGCTCCATCGTTCTGCCTGGCCATCATCAGCACCGCCTCACAGGAGAAGAAGGGCAATAAAGGCGCTCACCGAGCAGCGCATTCATCAACTTGTGGCAGCCACTCTTATCATCAACCAGCGGCACCATAGGATGAGCCGCGTTCGGGGCAAGATATTCCATATCTCGTGATTCTCCCTGCCAAGATGGAGGATGGCGACCCTTGCCAACCTTTCTCACACCATAACGGATCCCCCGACAGGCAGCCATGACAACCCGGTTGAAATGTGCGCACAACCCGACAGGAGCCAGCAACTCACAAGGGATAAACCGGATACAAGAAAAAAGTGGATATGGGGTAATGGCGGTTGTACACCATCAGAAGATGGGTCAGCACCAACGGTATGGTGATATCGGATTGCTCTCTTTATCACGTTGGGTGATGAGCCAGCTTGCAGATTTATATTTCCAGCGCAAGGTAGCAGAGGTATCGGTTGACCAGGGTCATGCACCCTATATTATCATGCTCAAAATGAGCTGGCAGGATACAGCGACAGATGGGCACATCAGAAAGCCATATGGACATAGCAAAAATAATTTCCGGGCCCACGCTGGTACTGGAAAAAGATAATGTGCACAGCGATGCGCTATGCAATCAGTTACGAGCCATTGGCATAAGCCAGATTACGGTGGTGGAGAGTGTCGAGGCGCTGGAACGTTGCGTGGCTGATGGCCCTGCCGCCATGATCATCTGCAATATCGATCTCGATTCGGCAAACTTGCTCACGCTGCTGAAAAATATTCGCAGTAGGGCACCTCATCACACACTGCCATTTTTGACCCTGACCTCAGGGACAGATCGCCCATTGATCGAACAATTTGTCCAGGCGAAAGTCTCTGACATTATCTTGACCCCGCTCAAGCCCGATACCCTTAAAGCCAGGATCAATCGGCTGCTGTTGGCAACCAGCCAGTCGCAGCCCCCACTTTCACAATTTGAATTCGGTCGTTTGCACCGTTTTTCCAACAGCGATCTGGTCGCCAGCAATCAGGATAGTCCTACCATTCTGGTGGTTGACGATGTTCCAGATAATTTGATGCTGATCACCTCGGTATTTCGCAAAGAGTTTCATCTCAAGCTGGTCAAGGATGGCGAAAAAGCGATCAGGATCTGCCAATCGGATAATCCACCCGATCTGGTGCTGCTCGATATCATGATGCCCAACCTGAACGGATTCGATGTCGCCAGAATTTTGCGTGAACATCCCCACTCAGAGCACATCCCCATCGTCTTTATGACGGCACTGGATGATATCTATTCCCGTAAACGGGCGATGAAACTCGGAGCTGTCGATTTTATCACCAAGCCGATCGACATCGAGATGCTGCGTTTTCGCATTGCCAATCTGATGCGGCTGGTGCATGCCAGAAGAGATCTGCAAAAAGAGTTCGATCAGATGCTTGAGCTCAACGCGCTCAAAGAGAGCCTCGAGTTCAATATCCGCTATGAAATTCGGGAGCCCCTGCTCAATGCGCTACACCTGCTGGAAGAGCTGGCGGCCGACTCATCGCTCAACATGCTCCAAAAAACCCAGCTATCCATCACCAGAAAATCTGTAGGCGATGCGCTGGCGTTGACCCGGCTGGCCAGCGAGATTTACCAGATTGAAACCGGCACCTTTGTGTTGAAAGCGGGTAAAGTCCAGCTCTTTAATATTTTCAATCGGCTTTCGGTGCAATTCAAAAATCTCTATGCCGGGAAAAAGCTCGATATCAAGCTGACCAAACCCAAAAATTACCTCTATGACGAGCTATTCATCGCAGGTGACGAATTTCTCTGTTATTCCGCGTTTCAAATATTGACACGGCTCGCTTGTGAGCATGCGGCGCCCTCCTCCTGCGTGGAAATTGTCTGTCTGAAATACCCCGACAGCATTATTTTAAATATTGATAGCTCGACCTTGCTGGATATCAACAATGTCCTCTCTCTGTTCGACAGATTCCCATCCTCTAATAACAACAAAGAAGCACACAGTCACAATGGCTATCATGGCAAAATCATGCTGGAAGCCCATGGCGCCACCGTTACTGTATCGCTGGATGAAGAGACCAGGTTGCTGAATATCTCGGCGCACTTCCCTCAAAAAGAGGGTTTCAATCCATATCCAGAGTGAAAAAAATCACGATCACAGCACTCAGCGGTAACATCGCCGTGGATCATTTTTGGCTACTGCGATGGGTGAATTAAAAAGGATTTATCACCCCTTTCCATTTATCGTCATCTGGTGGTTTACGCAACGGGGTCTCTTTAATGCAAGCAGCAAGGGCGAACACCATGAAGCTACCCATTATCCTGTTGGGTTATCTCATTTATACCCCACTCAACAAACCCATCCATTAAGGAGATAACATGAGTCTCATTCGCCGCGTTATCCCCTTGTATGTTCATATTGCCCACCTGTTTCTGGGCTTGCTGCTGGTGTTTGCCCTGATCACCCTTGGTCACCAATATCGGCAGACCAAAACCATGTTGATGAAAGAGGCGGAAGAGAGATTCAGCCTGATTGGCCAACTCACGACCCAGGAGCTGGAAGGGCTGTTTAGCTCCTCGGCCCTGAGTGTCAATCTGCTCGCCCAGCAGCGCTTGACCAAGGCCACAACCCTGGCAGACCGCATGGCCAACATCCCCTATATGGCGACCCTGTTAACAGGGCTGCCCTCGGCCAACAGGGTCTATGCCGGTTACAACAACGGCGATGTGTTCCGGCTGATGCGCTGGCCTGCCGACACCGAGGTGCAACATCTGACTCCCCCTGCCAATACCCGCTGGATCGTCAAAAGCGTTCGGCATCAGGAGGCAACCACACTCACCGATATCTTCGCGCTGGCCGACAACCTCACCGTCATCGAGCATCAACAGGTATCAGGGCAGCTCTTTGATGCCAGAGAGCGCCCCTGGTTTATTCAGGCCAAGCAGGCCGGGCGACTGGTTCAGACCCCCCCCTACATCACGCTCGATACCCGGGAAGTCAACGTGAGTGTTGCCAAACCGATGCAAAACGGGGCTGGCGTCATCGGGGTAGATATGAGCCTTCGCTCCATCGAACGCCTGCTCAAGTCCGCCATGATCACCCCCAATATGCGGCTGGCTATTGTCAATGATCGGGGAGAACTGATGACCAGCCATAAGGGCGGGATGATCATTCACGGTGAGAACGGCACCTTTCGACTGGCCAAGATAGTGGAGGCCGACCTTCCGATGCTTCCACGGCTCATCGATGCCAGCCAACGCCAGAAGATCGATAAACTGACGTTCCAATCAGACGGTCGAGATTGGCAAGGTATGCATATTGAGCTGCCGGAAGCGGATGAGTCACGACAATCACTCTGGATTGCGGCGCCTGTCGATGAACTGCTGGCCAAGGTCATCACCATTCGCAATCAGACCTTCCTTCTGTCGGGCATCTTCCTGATCTTTGCCCTGTTCGCGGCCATCAAGCTGGCCAGAACCGCCGCCAGGCCCCTTGATGATCTGACAGAAGAAGCAGGAAAAATCGCCCACTTCGACTTTAACGATCCGATCAGGGTCAACTCCTATATTGCTGAAATCATCGATCTCTCCCAGGCCATGGGCGACATGAAATCGACCATCCAGCGCTTTTTGCAGCTTTCCACCTCCCTCTCCAGCGAGACCAGTTTCCCCCGCTTGCTGGTGCGGCTGCTCACCGAAATGCAGCAACTGACCGGTGCAACAGGCTGCATGCTCTACCTCTCCGATAGCGGCAACAAGACGCTGTCTCTGGCAGGGTTGTGCTGGAATGGCGAGGTGCAGGAGCAAACGCCGATCCACAGTATCGGAACCCTCAATCAGCCAAAACACCCACTGTTCCAGAGCTTGCAAGGAGTAGAACTGGAACCCGTTGCGTTGGTCACCAGCGAATTGCAGATCCTGTTTCCCTACATTGAGGAGAGCGACACGCCGCTGACCTTCTGGCCGATTGGCCTGAAAAACCGTGATGGCCAACTGCTCGGCACCCTGGTGTTTTTGATCGATGAACGGAAGAAGTCCCTGACCCCGCAGCGGATGGCATTTGTCAACGCGCTCTCTTCCACCGCCGCCGTGGCACTCACCACCCAGCGGCTGCTGGAGGAGCAGCGCAATCTGCTGGAAGCCTTTATCCAGCTCATCGCAGGGGCCATCGATGCAAAGAGTCCCTATACCGGTGGCCACTGTCAGCGAGTCCCCGAACTGACCAAGATGCTGGCAGAAGCGGCATGTGATGCCAAGGAGGGCCCCTTCCAACACTTCTCGCTCGATGAAAAACAGTGGGAAGCAATACATATCGCGGCCTGGCTGCACGATTGCGGCAAAGTCACCACCCCGGAGTTTGTGGTCGACAAGGCCACCAAGCTGGAAACCCTGTGCGATCGCATTCACGAGGTCAGGATGCGTTTTGAAGTGCTGAAACGGGATGCCGAGATTGCCTACTGGCAGGCACGTCTCCACGGGGGTGATGAGGCCACGTTACAGGCCACGCTGCAACAGCAGTGGCAACAGCTGGATGAGGAGTTTGCCTTTATCGCCCGTTGCAACGAAGGGGGCGAATTTATGGCCACAGAGGATATTTCAAGACTGCAGCAGATTGCGGGCCGCACCTGGCAGCGCACGCTCTCCGATCGGATTGGGATCTCTCAAGATGAACTGGCGCGCAAACAGCGGGCCGCGGAGTCACCGCTGCCGGTCACCGAACCCTTGTTGGCCGATCGCCCGGATCACCTCTTCACCCGCAGCAACCGCGACCGCCTTGCCCCTGACAACCCTTGGGGATTTCAGGTCAACACGCCCGAATACCTCTATAACCGCGGCGAGCTCTACAACCTCTCCATCCGCCGGGGCACCCTCACAGATGAGGAGCGCTACAAGATCAACGAGCACATGATCCAGACCATCATCATGCTCGAAAAACTCCCCTTCCCCGCCAACCTGAAACAGGTGCCGGAAATCGCAGGGGGACACCATGAGAAGATGGATGGCACCGGTTATCCCAAGCGGCTGAAACGGGACGAGATGAGCATCCCTGCCCGGATGATGGCCATCGCCGATATCTTCGAGGCGCTGACGGCCGGCGATCGCCCCTACAAGAAAGCCAAATCTCTTTCGGAGGCCATCCGCATCATGGGATTCATGCAACAGGATCACCATATCGATCCCGAGCTGTTTGCGCTCTTTCTCCGCTCTGGCGTCTACCTGCGCTATGCCAAGCGTTACATGAGCCCGGAGCTCATTGACGAGGTGGATATCAGCCCCTATCTCGCCAGCCATTGATCGCCGCGAGGCACTCTGGGCTACCTGATGCCTGCAGTCTGGGGATCTGCATGCAGACCCGCCGTCTTGTCACCGGTGGTCAACCCAATGCGCAATAGAGATGGGGAGGATATGCACCGGACAGCCATGTTAATCCTCTCCATGGCACCTTGTTCTGACTGACCTTACGGACACTTGCCAAGTGCGGTAATCGAACAAAAAACAATAAAAATCAAGATAGATAGCCAAATGAAATGACATAATTGACTATAGTTCAATCGAACGTTTTAAAAACGTGACCACTTCACATGGGCCCAGCGCAATGACCACTGAACGGGAACCGTTGATCCGCTCACTGTTTGATGAGTACATCGAGATGTATTCATCACGGGATGATCGGCTCACAACTCGGTTTAGCGACAATTTCAGCGGTTTTGCCGGCAGCAGTGATGTTCTGGTTACCGATAGGGATGAGTGGATCCGGATAACCCGCCGCGATTTTGCCCAGATCACGGACAGAATCCACCTGGAAATACTCGATGTAAGCCTGCAAGATCTGGCCGCTGACGTGGTGGCTGTCACCGCCTTCTTCCATATCCATCTACCGAAATCAGAACCTATCCTGTCTCGGCAAACTGCCAGACTGGTGCTGATGTTTCGGCATGAAGCCATAGAGTGGAAAATTGCTCACAGCAGCATCTCCATCCCTTACGGTCTGGCTCGCGAGAACGAAATTTATCCGATGACCAATCTGGAGGAGCGCCAGCATGAGCTGGAGCTGATTATCGAGCTCAGAACCAAAGAGCTGGCCGAAGCGAACCGGAAACTGGAAGCACTCAGCAATACCGACGGGCTCACCAATATCGGCAACCGCCGTCTGTTCGACAACTCATTGCATCAGGCGTGGGAGCGGTGCCTGCATACCGAGATGCCAATTGCGCTCATCATGCTCGACATCGATCATTTCAAGCAGTTCAACGATCTCTATGGCCACGTTGCCGGTGACGAGTGCCTTCGATTGCTGGCCCATACCCTGGCGCAATCCGGGCGCCGCTCGGGAGAGTTGGTGGCCCGCTACGGCGGAGAGGAATTTGTCATCCTGTTGCCACATGTCGAGCGTCAATCCGCCTATGAAATTGCCCAACATATCCAGCGGCTGATTTTTGCACTCGCGCAGCCACACGCACAGAATGGCACCGGCCTGGTGACCGTTAGCATGGGTGTTGCCTGCCTCAGACCATCGAGTCACCGGCAGCCGTCTGAACTGGTAAAACTTGCTGATGCTGCACTCTACGCAGCCAAATCATCCGGCCGTAACTGCATCAGAGTGGCGGAGTCACCCAGCCTCCCGCAACCAGTCTGCCCATAAGTCCCTCATACGCCCCATCCCCCCCACGGGGAACCACTGCGCGCTAACCATGCACGGCAAGGCTCAACGCATCCCATCGCAACATACCTTCCCACTGATCCAGTGTGCTTTGGTAGGTATCCGCCGCGTTGTAATGGGCCATGGCATGCAGGCGGGCATGATAGCCAAGTCGCTTGACCATGTCGGGCATGGCATTGAGGCTGGCCAGCACCCGCGCCAGATCGCCGGGATCGTTTGGCTGATATTTGCGGCAATTCACATCATCGGTGAGGTGTCGATCCCACCAGGCGCCATCGGCCGGGATCACTACACATAATCCTGCCGCCATGGCCTCCAGAATGGAGAGGCCAAACGGTTCCTGATGACTGGTGGAGACAAAAATGCCGCATTGAGATCGGATCTCGCCAAGATTGGCGGGATTGGCATACCAGTGTGTATCTGGCAGCTGTGGCTGAGGCTGGCTGCAGGGTTGCAGCGTGCCCTTGGGCTGCAGATAGCACACCATCAGCTCGGGGCGAGCGTCAGGGATCAGTTGATGGGCGGCAAGCATGGTCTCCAGCCCTTTCCAGCGCAGCAACGAGGCCGCCCACAAAATGCGGGGCCCACCCAGGGTCGCTTTGGGCCAATCAATCTCGCTCAAACCGTTGGTAAATGGCTGCCAGTGTGACGGGAACTCGGTCTCGCCAAGCCGGGCCAGCAACGCCGCCAGGGAGCTGCGGGTCGATTCGAGATAAAATACAAAACTCGCCCGTTGCAGGGCTCTGGCAGAGAGCCCCGAGCACCCCACAGGGCCATGGATCAGCTGAACTACCCGGCACCGCAACCAGCGGGCCGCCCAGTAACAACAGAGATCCACCCCCGGCCCGGACGCCGCCACCAGGCACTTCACCTGCCCCAGACGCAACACCAGCCAGAGGATCAGCAGGGTCTGCCACCCCTGTTTGAGCAGATAGCCGATGCCGGACTCCCGCCCCTTCAATATGTGGGGCAGCCAAAGAGGATGATGCTGGCAACGGGGCCAGGAGTCGGGATCCTGAGTCAACACATGGCATGTGAGCTCGGGCATCCGCTTGGCCAACTCATCAAGCAGCACTTCGGTCGCAACCTTGGAGCCCCCGCGAAACGAGATGGGATCCACGACGATGATCTTTCCAAACACCGGCTCAGTTTGCATGCTCATCTTGCTGCTCCCTTACTCTGGCACCTTGCTGCGGCCAAACCCCAGTTGCACTTTTTGCGCCACTCTTGCTATCCCACTCGCCAGCATATTGCGACCTCTGGCAAGGAGTCGTTGCCCCGCCCAATGAATGAATGGTCGGAAGGATGTGGGGGCCGTGGCGTGCCAACGACCAGCCAAAGCGGCGTCCCACACCACCGTGATTCCGTCGACATAACGCACCACCGTGAACAGTTGCGCGGCACGCAGCTGAGCGGCCCGCCCCATTTCACATCGGCGTTGCGGATTGCTCAATTGCCGCCAGTGATCAGCCATCTCGGCCCAATCCCCCGGGGTTGCCAGCAAGCCGGTCACCCCCTCCTCCACCACTTCGGGGATGCCGCCCACCCGATAGGCACTGACCGGCATCCCCAACATGCCCGCCTCCGCCAACGTCAGACCAAACACCTCCTCACGGGCGCCGGAGACCAGCAGATCCACCCCGCCCCGCAAGATAGCAGCGCTGTCCGGCCGCTCGCCCAAAAAGTGGACACGCTCGGCCACCCCGAGCTCGACAGCCAACGCCATCAGTGCTTCCCGCTCCGGGCCGCTGCCAATGATCAGCAACTGAGCCTCCTCCCCCGATGCCATCAGGGCAGCCAGCGAGCGGATCAGCAGATCAATCCCCTTGCGTTTGATCAGGGAGCCGACGGTTGCGATGATCATATCTCCCGGGGGCAAGCCCAGCATGCCGACGACCGGCCAGTGAGCCCCCGCATTCAGACGAGCGGCATCCACCCCGTTGGGTACCCGGATCAACCGCTCGGCCGCGCAACCATCCTGGCGCCAGCCGGTCAACACCGGCTCGCTCACCCCAATTAGTACGCTTGCCTGATGGACCCGCAGGCTGAATCTGTCTCTGGGCTGGTAACGGGCATGGAGGTGGCACACCAGCGGTACCTGCAACGCCCGACAGACACCCGCCAGCCACTGACAAGGGGCCGCGCTGTTGGCATGCACCAGCCCAATCTGCCGCTCGGTGATGAGCTCTCTGGCTCGCCGGGAGAGGCGCCGATGGGCCGCAAGATCAAAACGGGGCGCCTGCCATCCCAACAGCAGGCTGAACGGCTCGACCATGGTTTCGACCCCCAGGGTGGCCGCCTCTGCAGCCAGAGCCGGGCTATTGCACCAGAGCAACGACGTAAACCGGCTGCGATCGAGGTGGGCCAGCAGATCCAGCAGGCAGCGTTCGCTGCCGCGGATCCAGTCTTCTCCGTAGTGAACCAGCAAAACAGGGGTTGCGTTCATCCTCTTGCTCCCTTTGGTGGCACTGCCGGCAACCGGGTTGCCTCCTGATGATCCTCAGCGGTGGCCTTCACCTCTGTGGCCGCCTGCTGCACGTACTTGATGGCGGCGACAGCCAGCGCCAACTCCAGATAGATGGGCCAGGTAAACCCCTGGGTCAGGAAGGATCCCGAAATCACAAACCCCACCATGCTGGCCATCACCCCCTGCATCGCCGTGATCACTGCAGGAGGCATGCCAGCGAGCTGGCAACGCCAGCAACTGCGCAGGGTCACCGTCACCATGCCGATAAACAACGCCAACCCGACAAAGCCGGTTTCAGCCAGCACCCCGAACCAGGTGGAGTGCACCGCATGATTGAGTCCATCCCAATGGGGGCTGTAGAAGAAGTAGTTGTAATAGAAATTGGACAGGCCCACCCCCACCAGCGGATGGCCCAGTGCCATGCCCCAGGCCGCTTGCCAGGCGTAGATCCGTCCCATGGCCGAGGCATCGACCCCGCTCTCGGCGGCACCGCCAGATGCCCGGTCGCTGATCCCGGCCGCAACAAACAGCACACTGAGCGCCAACCCGCCCACCATCATCAGCAAGGCTTTGGATTTCACCCGCTGCCAGGCAAACAGGCCGCTGACCGCACACACGCCAAGCAAGCCACCGCGGCTCTGGGTGGCGATAATGGCGGCGGCAGTCAACGCAAAGCCGAGCCCCCCCAGTAAACGCCCCCCCACCCCATTGCCCTGATTGAGCAGCAAGCTCAGCGAAAAACCGGCAGGAAAGAGCAGCACCAGCGCCAGATCGTTGGGATCCCCCAGCACAGAGCCCAGCTCGCGCCCTATGGTCACCCGGGTCCCCTCCACCAGCCCGATCCCGCTCGCCTTGTTGTAGAGGGCCACCAGCGCCACCAGACAGCCCGCTACCACGAAGGTACGCACCGCCAGCGCAAAATCCCCCGGGGTGCGCACCAGCCAGGCGGTGGCCAGGGTCATCAGATAGATCTTGCTGTAGCTGCCGGTCCAGGTGGCGATCGCCTCGCCCCGGTTGCTGGCAAACAGCACACCGATGGAGACCATCACAAAGAAGGCCGTCAGCCAGCTCAGGGCTGGACTCCAGTAGGGCTTGATCCGGCCGGTCAACAAAATGTGCCAGCCCAGCGCACCGATGGCGGCCAGCGAGAAGAGCAGCGGGATCTTGAGGGGATAGAGCTGGGGGAACACCTCATGCAGCCGAAAGAAGGAGAAGGTGACAAACCCCAGCACCATCAAAAAGGGCCAGCGCAGGGCAAACCAGATGGCGGGAATGGCAAGGCCGAGCACCGGCAGCAGCAAGGGATGGGGAAGCAGCCACCAGAGCAGGGCCAGCACCAGACAGATGGTGCTTGCCCAGACGGCTGGCGTTAGACGAGCCATGATCCTGCCCACCATTGGCCGAGCCAGACCATCGCCAGCGCCCCGAGCGAACTGGCCCAGAGGGTCGAGAGGCGATACGGCAGCGGCAGCAACCGCTGGCTTACCAGATAAAAGGCCAGCGCCCGTACCAGATAGACCAGCAGCAGGGTCCAGATCACCCCGGCAACCCCGAAGGGGGGGATGGCGAGCAGAAAGCCTGCGACCCCAAGAGCGCTGCAGCCCAGATTGATCACCATCTGGGCATTGCTCTTCTCACCGCTAAAGCAGCCAACATTGAGCAGATCTGAGACATTGCGCACCGCCATACCCAACACCAGCAGTGGAATATAGGCGATCGCCCCGTGATAGCTCTCCGGGGTCAACCAGCGAATGAGCAAGGGAGCGGTGAGCCCGACAATCCCCGCGGTGACAAACCCCAGTACCGACCCCATCACGCTGTAGTGGGCATTGAGTCGCAGTCCATCCGGCTCGCGCAGCAGCATGAAACGGCGGGGATACCACCAGAGGGCAAAGGGTTGCAGCAACAACCCCACCGCCAGCGCCAGCTTGCCCGCTACGGCGTAGTAGGCAAGCAGCGCCTCCCCCACCACATCGGCCAGCAGCCAGCGATCCAGTCCGCTCAGGGCAAAGCCTGCCAGCCCGCTCACCACCAGGGGCAATCCATAGCGCAGCAGCGGCCGATAGTGCTGCCAGTCAAAGCGGATCCCGCTATCTCGCCACTGCAAGAGGCTCAGCAGCAGCGCCAGAACGATGCAGGTCAGGGTGCCGGAGGCCAGCACCCCGCTCACGCCCCAGCCGAGCCAGAGCCACCAGCCGGTCAGCAGGGACTGGATCACCGCCTTGCCTGCGGTCGCGGCAAAGAAGAGGCGCGCCTGATTGCGCATCCGCAGCCATGCCAGCGGCACGCCGATCACCCCTTCAAACGGCAGGGCGCAGAGCACCCAGCGCACATCCGCAAGACGGGTTTCCACCGGTAGCCAGGCTTGCACCACAGGTGCCAGCAGCCAGAGCAGCACCAGACTGGCCAGGGCAATCAGCCAGACCAGACCAAACATGCGGGCCACCACCTGCTGGCGCTCCTGCTCATCTTTCGCCAGTCCGGCAAAGCGGTAGAGGGCATCCACCAGCCCGAAGCCAAGGATCAGGGAGCCCAGATTGATAAGGGTGAGCAGCACCTCCAGCTGACCGTATTCACGAGGCAGCAGCTGATGGGTCAATACTGGCAACATCAGCAGGGAGATCCCCTTCATCAGGAGCAAGCCGCCGGCGTAATAGAGCATGGCAATCTGGTTCACACCAAGTTTCATAGGGCCTCCCAGCCACCCGAAGCATCCTGCTCCGGGTCAGCTACCGCTAATGCAAAGCCCACGCCACTCACTCCCGCCCTGAAGCGATAGCCTCTCTGTGCGGCTTAACCGGCCTGAACAAGCCCAGAATGAGACTGGCATTTGCGTTTTGCACAACGCTGGCTGCAAATTGCACCGACCGGCGCAATCTGCCCCTCCTCTTAGCCCCATTTGGCCCGATCTAGCTGGGGTCGTCCTGTTGGCCCGATCCCTGCTTTCTGCATAGCGAGCAACGGACTGCACCAGAGGGAGAGGCCGCCATGAACACCATCAACCTGCACCGGATGAAAAGCTGGGCCAAACAGGGGGAGACGCCACTGGCCCGCCGGGTATGGCGACTGGCCAAAAGTGCCCGCCACTGGTCATGCCCAGTGATCCCTCCCCTGCACCGGCTGCTTTATCGGCTCTATCTGCTGGGCAGCAACGCGCTGGCGACCCTGACCCGCACCCTCTGGTGGACCCCCTTGTTTCAATCTCGCCTCACGGCCCCCGCCCCGCGCCTCTACCTCTATGGCGGCATCCCCTATATCAGCGGTCCGGTCACCATCGAGATCGGTGCCGACTGCCGCCTCAGCGCCGCCATGACCATCAGCGGCCGGGCATCGAGCCAGACACCAAGGCTGGTGATTGGCCGCAATGTCGGGATTGGCTGGCAAACCACCTTGGCGGTGGGCAGCAAGATAGTACTGGGGGATAACGTCAGAATTGCAGGCCGTGCCTTTCTGGCGGGCTACCCGGGGCACCCGGTAAATGCCCGCGATCGCGCCCGGGGCCTGCCGGATCGCGATGAACAGGTGGGGGCCATTGTGCTGGAGCAGGATGTCTGGCTTGGCACCGGGGTGATGGTGATGGCCGGTGTCACCATAGGCGCGGGCACCATTGTCGCCGCAGGCAGCGTCGTCACCCGGGATCTGCCCGCAGGTGTGCTGGCAGCGGGTGTACCGGCCACAGTACTGCGCCCTTTGCAACCACAGGATCACAGCGACCCCGCACACGCTTCGGAGACCTTTGCATGAAACCACACTCACTGCCGCAACTGGTGGTATTGGGAGAGGATTGGGGGCAGCACCCCTCCAGCACCCAACACCTGATCAAGCGTCTGTTGCCCGATTATCAAGTGCTCTGGGTCAACTCCATCGGCATGCGTTGCCCCCGCTTTACCCTTCATGATCTCACCCGCATCGTCCGCAAACTGGGGGCGGTGCTGAGCGGCGCGCGCCAGGCTGGCGGCCTGTCGGTTGCGCCATCCGAAGCCAGCAGCCCCCGGGTACTGCCGCCGCTCGCCTTGCCGCTGCCGGGCAGTCGGCTGGCGGGCAAGATCAATGGTCACTGGCTGGCGGCGCAGATCCGGCGCCAGCTGCCCGAGCTGGATCGTCCCTTGCTCTGGATCTCCCTGCCCAGCGCCGTTGATCTGATTGGCAAGCTCGAAGAGCGGGCAGTGATCTACTACTGCGGCGATGACTTCTCGGCGCTGGCAGGGGTGGATCATCAAGCCATCGCCCACTGCGAGGCCAGACTGGTTGAAAAAGCCGATCTCATTCTGGCCGCCAGCCCCGCGCTGGCCAGCCGCTTTCCCCCCCATAAAACCCGGCTGCTCAGCCACGGTGTGGATCTCGAGCTGTTTATGCCCCCCAGAGCGCGCCCGGCGGATCTCCCCTCCGGCCGTCCGATTGCCGGATTTTACGGCAGCCTGAGCGACTGGATTGATATTCCCCTGCTGGCAGAGACGGCCGCCGCCCTGCCCCACTGGGATCTGGTGCTGATTGGCCCGGTCCAGACCGATATCTCCCCCCTCAAGGGGTTCCCCAATATCCATCTGCTGGGGCCCCGTCCCCATAACACGCTGGCGGCCTATGCCCAGCACTGGCAGGTGAGTTTGCTGCCCTTTGTCGACAACGCCCAGATCCGTGCCTGCAATCCGTTGAAATTGCGTGAATATCTGGCCGCAGGGCGACCCATCGTCAGCACTGACTTTCCGGCGCTCGATGGCTATCGGGATCAGATCCAGCTCCCCCGCAGTGGGGAGAGCCTGGCCGAAGCCATCAACCGGGCCGCCTTTGATCAATCCAATCCGGGCTGGTTGCAGGAGAGTGGCTGGGAGGGGCTCACCCGCAGCGAAGGGCGCCACACTCGCCAGCAGCAGGTGGCCCTGCAAAGCTGGGATCACAAGGCTGCCGAGCTGAACAACTGGCTAAAGGGGCTGCCCGGATGAGCAGAGGGCTCTGGCTGGTTATCCTGCTCTGCTGCCATGCAGCAATGGCCACCACCCGGCTGGAGGGGCAGACCCCGCTGCCCATGACAGGTAACCAGACACCCCAGCGGCTCGATCTGAGCACCCACAACTGGCCAATAGGCAGCGATGATGAACTGGTGATCGAGGGCCATAACCCCAGCGCCCGGCCACAAACCCTGATCCTGCGTATCGACGATGAGGCCTCGGTCAACTACCGCAGCCGGGTCAATCTGGAGCGGATTGTCGCACCCGGCCCCTTCACCCAGCGCTTTGCCTTGAGTGAGTGGCGCACCAGCCAACCCAGAGCGCTGGCGCTGGACAAACTCACCAAGCTCTATCTCTTTATGGCCGATAACGCCCCCTCAATGACCATTCACCGCTGGTACTGGGAGCCTGGTCTGACTCTGCCTGAGGGCACCATTGCGCTGGATCTGGGGGCGGCCGCCGCGCCCCGCTTTACCGGCTTTGAGCCCCTGAGCCCGGGGGATCCCCGGCTGATTGGCCACCCCACCCCCATCTTGCGCCCCTCCGGCGATGCCCTTGTGCGCGATGGGCTGCGCAATCTGGACGGGGTGCGGCTGGAGCTGGCCAAGGGGCGCTACCAGCTCACCCTCTGGCTCGATGACCCCGGCGAGTGGGAGTATCTGCCCCACCCCTTCGAGCGCAGCGTGCTGGTCAATGGTGAGCCCATCTGGGCCGAGCAGTGGCAACCGCAGGAGTGGCTAACGCAGTGCTATCTGGCGGGGCAATCTCGCGAGGCACTGCCAAACCCGGATCCCTGGCAACTGTTTGGGGCACGACAGGGCGGCCCGGTCCATGTCACCCTGAACCACCCCGGCGGCCCGCTCACTATCACACTGGTAGGTCACTCACCGGATGCCAAATACCTGGCGGGGCTGCTGCTTGCCCCCTATCCGGCCAGCACCGACGAGGTCGCCCCATCGAATGGTGATAAAGGCCATGTTATGCATGCCGAGGCTAATACACAGAGGCTGGCCGACGCTACCGCAAGCGTGCTGACCAAGCAGCGCCAGCTGTTTTTGGAAAAGTGGACTCTGGCCCCCGATTCCCCAATCCCAGCCCCAGCCCCAGCTTCGCAGCAACTGAGCCTCACGCCGATTACGGATATCGCCCCAACCCTGCAGATCGCCCCGCTATCTGCGGCCGATGCGTTGAAGCAGGCTGCGCAACCGGTGCTGGCCGCCCGTGGCAGCCAGCTGTTGCTGGAGTTTGCCATCCACGCCGCCACCGACGATCCGGCCCCCTTGCTGGTGATCCAGCCCCCTGAGCAAGCAGGATCGCCGCTGGCGCTGACCCCCTATTACGGCAAGTGGCATCTGGTTCGCCCGCAGGCGAGCGGCACCCTGCTGGCGCCTTCGGATCAGGAGCTGGTCGAGGGGATCGCCGGGCTCACCCTGCTGGCAGGCGTACCTCGGCGTCTGGTGCTGCAGATCACCGTCCCTCGCGATGCGCCTGCCGGTCACTATCTCGGCAATATTCAGCTGCTGAGCCAGCAGCAACTGGTGCAGCTGCCACTGACTATCGAGGTGCTGCCGCTGACTCTGCCCGCGGCCAGCAAGCCGGTCGGCATCTATGTCGAAGCGCCCCCTTATCTGAATTGGCTGAGCCCCAATCCCGAGGCGTTAAAAGAGCAGATCGCCGCGGCCAGTCGCTGCGATCTGGCGCGGCTCGCCAAGCTGGGGATCAGCGGCCTCTCGCCCGCCCTGCCACAGGATGAAGCGGGGATGCGGGAGATCATGGGAGAGGCGGCCGGGCTCGGCTTTGTGCCGCCCCTGCTGGCCTATACCCCGCTCAAACGCTGGGGGGGCGACCCTGTCAGCCAGCTTGAACAGTGGCAGACGCGGCAACAGGGGCTGACCGCCAGCGGCTTGCCCCCGCTGGCATGGAGCCTGTTTGATGAGCCGGATCTTGCCACCCTGCCCGCCATTACAAGCCTGGCGCGAGAGATGAAACGGCGGGTTCCGGCGGTGATCCGCGCAGGCCACTTCAATCATCCGGGTCAGGTTGGTCTGCTGGCAGAGGTGGAGATTGCCCTGATCAACGCAGGCTTTGGCGCCGACAAGGCCGATGTGGCGCGGGTGCGCCAGCACAAGGTCACCCCCTGGTTTTACAATCTGGGCACCCCGAGAGCCGCCGGGTTCTATCTGTGGCAGAGCGGCGCCGAGGGCTATTTGCAGTGGCATGGCCGCATGCCCACCGCCCTGCCTTATGACCCCACCGACGGGCGGGAGAGCGACTTTATGCTGCTCGGCCCGCAAGCCTGCGAGGCGCACCGCCTCTCCCACGATCTGTTGCTGTTGCAGCAAGCCATCGAGGATCTGCGCTGGCTCGCCTGGCTGGAGCAGGAGGCCCGCTATCAAGTAGAGGCCGCCCTGCTGCTGGAGCGTCTGCGGGATCAGCTGCCGAGCCGCTGGCAGGTGGCAGAGCAACTGCCCTCTGCCGCCTGGATCCAGTGGCGCCGCGAGATTGAACAACTGGCCAAGGGATTGAAAACATTGCAAACTGGTGCCAACTCATCCTCCTGAAGTGACTGCGTATGGCCAACCAGATTCCCCGCTCCACCGCAAAAGACAGCGCCCTGCCCCTCCTGTTGCCCCTTATGCTGCCGCTGCTGATCCTCACCGGTTGCGCCCGTCAGGAGCCGGTCAATGAGACCCTGCCGATCCTCAACCAGTTGCGGGAACAACAAATGGCCGAACAGCCCCAGCTGCAACTGCAGTACCAGCAAGCGGAGACACAACTGCCAGCGGATCAGGAGCAGCAGTTGCATCAGTTTTTAGGCCGCAAGGATCCGGCCCGGATTGCGCTGGTAAGCGGCCCCGGGCTGCAAACAGACATGCTGGAGAGTGCGCGGATAGCGAGCGTGCGGCTGACCGCACTCACCCGCTTGCTGGGCTCTCGCGCCATTGAACTGGAGCCCCGCTATGACCCCATGCTGGCCCCCAATACCTTGCTGATCCGCATTCTGCCAAACGGTGAACCGGGGTCAGTCACCCCAGCGGCGGCGCAATAAGGCCGAGGCAAGAGGTTGGCAAAGCCACCCGATAGAGGGGATAAGGGGCCAGCCCCCACAACTTGCGCCAACCCTGGGTAAGACGGTACGAGAGCAGCGGCGGGCTCTGGTGCAGCTCACCTAAAAACATCACCCCCTGACTCATCCCTTCACCCGCCAGCGTCACTGACATCGCCTCCCGATCCGGCGCCACCAGCATGGCCTGCAACAGGCCGTCACAGCGGGGATGGGCCAGCTGATAGCTGACATAGGTGCCGCCCAGTACCGGTGTGGCCACCCGCAAGCGCCAGCCCAGCTGGACCAGCTCCAGCAGCATGGGCTTGGCTCCCTCGTTAACTGCCCGGTTCTGATAACGCCAGCCCATGGCGGCAGCACTGAGCAGCACCACCAGCAACAGCAACAGATATCCCCTAGATAGATGCATCACGGCGCCCCCGGATAAAGAGGATGGTCATCACCAACAACATAATGGCCCACTGGTAGAGCTGGGCCAGCGAGCCGGTATGCAGCCAGCCGTACCAACGCAGATCCAGGCTCATCAGCACCAACCGCAGCTGATTGGCCCCGATATAGAGCTGGCAAACCAGCAGCAACATGGGCCACTGCCGGTAGAGGGGGCGATCCGGCGCCAGCCAGCAGCAGGAGACCAGCCAGGAGAGCACCACCAGATAGAGTTGAGAAAACGAAGAGCACCCCTTGAGCACGATCAGCGCATGGCCCCCCAACCGCTCGATGCGGTTGCCATCAAGGTGGATCTCCCAACCCAGCAGCTGCAACCACTGGCCCACCCCCCAGGCATCAAGGGCCAACACAGGGCCGGAGAGCAACGCAAACACCTGCTGCCCCCACAACACCGCCACGGTAAAGGCGAGCACAATCTGCAACACAGCCCGCTCATCGCCACTCTGGCAACGGCGCCACAGCGAGGCCACCAGCAGCAGACAGGCCAGCGCCTTGCAACTGGCACTGGGGATCAGGATCAGCAGGATAAAGAGGGCGAGCACCAGTGGATGCGGGCGCCAGCTCGGTGCAACCCGCGATGCAATTTGCCACCAGATAGCAATCAGCAACACCACCAGCAGGTTGAAGTGACCCATATTGAGCCATACCATGCCCCACTGATTGGCCAAACCAAGTAGCAGCCAGTTGGGTGCCCACTGCCAGGGACGGATCTCCATCGCAACTCCTGCCGGTTATCAGCGCTTTTGACCGCTGTCACAAGTTCTCGCAAGTTCCATGCCTGCCCGATCTCACCCGGACCAAGCCAAGTCGGATGATTCAACAAAGCTGGCACGCTTTATTCATTCCCCCTGCTGGCACTAGCGCCAAGGAGAAGGAGTGAGCAATGAAACTCAAACCGTTGGCAGGGCTGCTGGGGATGCTGTTGGTAACCTCCCCCGCATACGCCTTGACCGAAGTCGATACCGAACTGCAACTGCTGATGGATGTGTCGGGCAGCGTCAGTTCATCGGAATTCAATTTGCAGTTACAGGGGTATGTAGACGCCTTTTATAACCAGGATGTACAAAGTGCCATCCTCGATACCAGCGGCGGCAAACTCGGGTCCATCGCCGTACAGATGGTAATGTGGAGCAGCAGCAACCAGCAAAGTCTGATGACCGACTGGTTCCACCTCTACGACATGACCTCCATCAACAACTTCGCCGCCACGCTGGACAACCTGGTGCGCCCCTATGCGGGGATGACGGCCCCCGGTTCGGCCATGGCCTTTGGTGCCCAGCAGTTTGATACCAACAACTACACCGCCGCCCGCCAGGTGATGGATGTGTCAGGTGACGGTATCCAGAACAACGGGCTGGATACCTCCACCGTGCGGGATCAACTGCTCGCCTCCGGCATCGACACCATCAACGGCATCACCATCGGACAGGACTATGCCGATGGGGTGCTGCAAGAGTGGTATGTGGGGAACGTGGCAGGTGGTCAGGATGCGTTTGTTATCAATGCCACCACCTTCGCCGACTTTGGCAATGCGCTGGAGCTCAAACTGGCGGCTGAAATTGAGGGGGGGATTATTCCGGAAGGTGCACTGGCCGCCCCCATCGAGGAGATCCCGCTGGCCGCCCAGCTGCTGCTCGGTATGCCGCTACTGCTGGCCTGGCGCTATCAGCGCCGTAATCAGGGACGCCTGCAGCCCGCCAACAGGCAACTGGCACCCGCCATCGGCTGATTTATCACCCCGTGTGTCGCGATTAGGGAGCCATGGCTCCCTGATTTTTATCTGGAAACAAGGATAAGTGGCTGAGCATATACAACAGTTATGCTCATGATTGGGCTGAGGCAGGCTACTCGACTAAAACATGGGGCTGGCGGCTCTTTACGACACTTCTTATTGAAATTTACAACTTGGTATCAGGTAGACAATCAGCAAACTCTCTTTGAATACGTGGGATTTTACCTACCTGCTCACCACCACCATGCAATATAACTAACAGCATGCCCACCATTAACGACACCCCGTTGGATATTCTGACCATCTGTTCAAGTAAAGGAAGTGGATAACCCTTACTGTGGCGGTGAATTGCATGAAGTCCACCGTGGATGAACGAACTAAGAGGTTTCCAAGAATACTCTTTGAATTCTCTCAACATATCCAACGGTTCTTGAGGGGACTTTCCTTGTAGTTTTTCTAACATTTCGCTGAGCATAGGAAGCTTATTTGCCTTATTTGCCGTCTCCTGCGTCAGCTCGCTGGTTAACTTTAAAACATCTGTATCGGTTGCAGCGTAGAGCAGCCACATTGCCCGAACCAGTGCCTCATATTGAAGACGAACAAGCCCCGTAGCCGAGGTTAGATTACCTGCTGATATAAGCATTTTGGCACTTTCGGCATGCTCGAAAGCAATACTACACATGACTCTGCTCACCATGATTCTTTGTGAATCGTCGAAGGGAGGTAGTACTAAAAACTCCAGTAAGTTTCTTTCAAGTTCAGCAGAGCGTGACAACAGATGATTTATCAATATAGTCTCTCCTCATTACGATTTTTTAAGGGCAGTAGGTTCGATTAGCGAAGCGTAATCGGACGTTCGCGGCCTTTCTTAAATATTTATCTTTAACTCGCCCAAAATATCCCATCTTGCCACTTCTCCTCCGCCCCCAACAAACTCACTCTCGAACTGGCACCGGCTGTAACATTATTGCCACATTGACGTGGAGTTTCATCGCGAGCATCCGATTACGCCCACCGGCTAATCGAATCTACGAACTCTGGAAACGCCACGCGTTGACAGTCTCTCTTGAGGCGTTTGTCAGGCACTTGTGGACGCATAATGCCTTATAACCAATTTAAGCTGAGTCAAAGTACAACGATAGCGTATGTTTTGTGAATTATGCCGATGCAGCTGGAGGTTTAAAGCTAAAAAGTCATTTATTCCAGATTTAGTACCATCACAACCAACACCATAGAAGCCATCATGAAGATTTATAGAGAGTGTGGCTATATCTTTAGCATCTACACGAACTATAGAACCGTTACCTCTTTCCCATTGACTCTCTATGCTTGCTCTAGCAATTGCAGTCTTTTTAAGAGAAAAGTTAATATCATTGATAATTTCGTCTATGTCATCTCTGAATTTAATTTTACTCATATTTCCTTCCTTTTTCGTGGTGAATGTCTAACGCTGCGTAAAGGAATGAGTGCTGCCTAAACTTACGCCCAGCCGACCATTTTCACCAACAAAACTCACCTATACCAACAGTACCACGCGGCATGAACTCCTCTTGAATGCTTTTTTATAAAAAACTATTTCAACCAACGCAGTAAAACCATTTTTCTTGGTTCATCTAGACAATCTTCAATAATAGCTATTGACCAAAAAAGTTCATCCTTAGTTAGTTGCGATAAAAGCAGCCTTCTATATTTGAAGCCAAGATTAAATGCTAGTTCACTTCGCTCAACTAATTCAACAACTTGAAATATAGTTTCAAAATAACAATTAGCATCCCTCCAAAGATTGACGCTATTCTTGTTTCTATCGTCTTTATTAACAACACTAAGTATGCGGGTCAGCTCCTCACCATAAGCTTCAAAACCCGTAGCTTTAACGTCAGATTTTTTTTGTGACTGCACGGATATAAGTTTTAACGCTGAATAGAATGTACTGTCAAAACTAGTTAATGCTATATACTTCACCTGATTTTCCAAGGCATTAACCTGACTCAAGCTATCATTAGCACTTTGTTTAAAAGATAACCAGAGTATAAGAATACTAATAAAACTTAATATTGGGCCTAGCACCCCACCAAAGAATCCACCAAGCTCTGCCCACTCTGTTGATGTGCTCCAGAAGCCAAGTCCAAATACATAAATATAGGATATCACTGGAAGCAAAATCAGAACAAATATTACAACCACGAACATAATCTCGACATGCTTGTTCATTTTCCATACCATTCCAAAAATAAAAAATTGGTATAACAGCAATTAAATATTCAGCGTTACTGGCTCATTAATAGCGCCTTCCACCTAACTCCGCCCTGCCACTCGTCACCAAAACAAATTACTTTAAAATTAATTAATAACATTTCACACCTGCTCCAGGTGTATCACTTGATAAAACCACCGTCAAGAAACGTAAACAGAAAATGAAGCCTATCTCCTCTTTTATCGGCCTGCCGCGATGTTTACTCCGCCATCCGTACAATATAAAAAAGGCCTTATCACAAGGCCTTTTCAGAAATATTCAGATTCCGGCTGATAGCCCGCTTTTACGGCAATCACCCCGGCTCTGGTGACATGGGCAGCACCTGCCCATCGAGCGCATGATCACTATGGGATGGATAGTCCGGCACCGGCTCGCAGTAGGGAATGCGGCTTAGCACCGGCGCCTTGACCAGGGCGGCCAGCTGATCGGAGCGGCGCAGGCTGGCATCCGCCAGTTCGGCCACCAGTGCCAGACCGCAGCCCAGCCCCAGCCCGCCAACAATGCCCGCCAGCAAAAACAGCCAGAGCGGGTAGTTGCTCGGCTTGCTGGGGGCGAAGGGTTTGTCGATCACCTTGATCCGCTCCCCCTGCTCGAAGTTGCCCAGATCGCCAGTCACCTTGGCCTTCTCATAGCGCAGCAGCAAATCCTGATAGAGGGTGCGTTTGACCGCCAGATCCCGCTCCAGCTCGGCGAGTTGGCGTTCGGTATCCCCCTGGGAATCGACCACCTTGTCCAGCCCATCCAGCTGGTTCTTCAGGCCGGCGGCGTTTTGCTCCGCCTCCGTCAACTGCGTCTGGGCCAGCTGCCACTCGGGCCCGCGGGCCATATCCGGCTGGGATTTGAGCTGCTCAAACTCCTGCTGCAACTGGTCAATCTGATAGCGCAGACTCTGCACCTTGCTGTGCTCGTCGCTGTAGCGGGCTCGCAGCAACACCAGCTCGGTGCGCATCAGTTGCAGCTTCTCATCCAGTTGGCGGGCCAGCTGGCTCTCTTGCCCCAGTGATAGCTGATCTACCCGGGCCTTGGCCTGCTGCAAGGTGATCAGGCTCTCGGCATAACGCTCCTGCAAACCATAGAGACGGGCGACGTTGGTACTCTGCTGCTGGGGCAAGGCGCTGGCATGCTCCCGTTTAAAGTCGGCGAGCAGCTGCTCGGCCCCTTGCAGTTCGCTACGGCGGCTGTCGAGCTGGCTTTGCAGGAAACGTTCGGACGATTCCGCCGACTGGCGCCCCTTGCTGAGCAGATTGAAGAAAAAGCGCCGCGAAATGGCTTCGAGCAGCCCGGCGCTGTTGGCCGCCGAATCCGCTTTGACCTTTATCTCGATCACCTCATCGCCGATTAGCCGCAGCGAGACGGCACTCGAGAGCCAGTCCATGATGGCATCGCGCTGGGCTGGCGGGGTCTCGTCATTGACCAGACCGCGATCCCGCGCCACCCCGTCCAGCACATAACGGCTGCGCAGCAGGGCTTCGAGCACCGCAAAGCGATCCTTGAGACTCTCCTGGGTGATCAGATCCTTGAGGGTCGGGGTCTGGTTGGCATCTTGCGGCACCATAAAGGTGGTGCGGCTCTCATACTCCTTGGGGGTGAGCAGGCCGACCGTCACGCCCACCAGCGGCATCACCAGCACCGGGATCACCAGCAGATAGCGACGACGCCAGGCGGCAAAGAGAATGATGTAGAGGTTGTAATAGAACTGGACAGGCATGGCATCACTCCCTGAGAAAGGCCCTCCCCCCGCACGATGCAAAGGCAGTGCCACCAGAGGAGCTGATCGCCTCTGTGGGCAGATCGCAAGAGTGGTACAAGATTCGCATTCTCCCGCTATCCGGGGTGTTACCCCTTCCCTTGCCGGAGCGCGAACCATGTTGTCATCAACCCCGTCGCACAAACCCCATCCCCGCGGGAGCGCCAGCGCCCAGCCCGTCGTGCAACCTGTTGTTCAACCTGTTCTGCAACCTGTCGTACAAATCGTGCAGCACCTGCAGCCCGGCGGGCTGGAGACCATGGTGCTCAACCTCACGCAGGCGAGCCCGGCCGATCAGCCGGTGCATATCATCTCCCTCGAAGGGCGCAAAGGGGATGTGCTAAGGGCATGGCCCGCCCTGCATCCCTTCGCGGACCACATTCACTGTCTGGAAAAGCCCGCAGGCTGGTCGCTGGCAACCCTCTGGCGGCTCACCCGACTGCTGCGCCAACTCAAGCCCATCGCGGTACATACCCACCATCTGGGGCCCATGCTCTATGGCGGCCTCGCCAGTCGGCTGGCCCGGGTGCCCACCCTGATCCACACAGAGCACGATGCCTGGTATCTCGATGATCCCCATCAGCGCACGCTGGCCCTGTGGGGGCTGCGCGCCTTCAAACCCATTCTGGTGGCCGATGCCACGCCGGTGGCCAACCAGCTGCTGGCCAAGCTGGGCCAGCTGTCGCCAACCGTGATCCCCAACGGCATCGATGAGCAGCGTTTTGCCCCGGGCGCCGTAGCCCTCGCCCGTCAGCAGATGGGATTGCCGCAAGGGGTCAAATTGATTGGCTGCGCCGCCCGCCTTGAGTCGGTCAAGGGGCACACCTTGCTGCTGGAGGCGATCCGCTCCCTGCCGGACGAGGTGCATCTTGCGTTGGCTGGGGTCGGCAGTTTGCAAAATGCGTTGCAACAACAGTGTCAGCAGCTGGGGATCGCCCATCGGGTCCATTTTCTGGGGCTGGTCGAAAACATGCCGCGCTTCTATCAGGGGCTGGATCTCTTCTGCCTTCCCTCGCTGGCGGAAGGGATGCCGCTCTGCGTGCTGGAAGCGCAGGCCTGCGGGGTGCCGGTGGTGATGAGCGATGTGGGGGCGGCCAGAGAGATCGTCTGTCAGGCCAGCGGCCATATCCTGTCGGAGCGGGATCCTGGCCGCCTTGCCCAGCTTCTGGCACAAGGGTTGCTGCAGTGCCATAGCCTGCGTGCCGTCACCCGAGAGTTTGTGTGCCAGCAAAGCAGCTTGAGCCGGATGGCTCAGGCCTATCAGCAGCTTTACAGCCGCTGATCAAGCGACCCGATGACCAGAGGAGCATCCCATGGAATGGATCATGATCGTGTTCTGGCTGTGCGCTGTACTGGTGGTCTACCACCATGTCGGCTATCCCCTGCTGCTCAAATTCGGTGGTCGGCAGGCGCGCAAGATAGCCAATCCGCCCCGCCCACTGGATCGGGGATTCAAAACAGCCGCCGATGAGGCGCTGCCGACCATCACCCTGCTGATGCCGGTTTATAACGAGGCGGCGACCATCGCGGCCAAGCTGCAAAACCTCGCCAGCCTCGATTACCCCGCCGACAAGCTGTGGGTGCATGTGCATTTCGACGGTTGCAGCGACAACAGCTACCCCATTGCGCTAAGCCAGCTCGGTGATCCCGCCCTGCAGCAGTTGCAGATCAGGCTGTTTGATCACCCCCGCAATCGCGGCAAGGTCGCCGTGCTCAACGAGGCCATGACGCGGGTGCACAGCGATCTGGTGGCCCTCACCGATGTCTCGGCCCTGCTGCCCATCGACAGCCTGCTGCTGGCAGTCGCCCATTTTGCCGACCCCAAAGTAGGGGTGGTCGGGGAAGCATATCGGTTCTGGCAACCGGGCTCACAGGGCGAGGAGAGTTACTGGCACTATCAAAGCCAGATCAAGCTCTGCGAATCGGCCCTTGGCGGCATGCTGGGGGCCCACGGGGCCTTTTACATGATGCGCCGGGAGTGCCTCACCCCGCTGGCCGCCGATACCATCAACGACGATTTCATCCTGCCGATGCAGGCCATCGCCAAGGGGTATCGCGCCGTCTATGACAATCGCTGCGCCGCACTGGAGCTGGAAGTTTCCGATGCCGCGCTGGAGGCGACACGGCGCAAGCGGATCGGCGCTGGCAACACCCAGCAGCTGCTGCGGTTACTGCCCCTGCTGCACCCCAAATTCGGCTGGGTTGCCTTCAACTTTGCCAGTGGCAAGGGGCTGCGTGTGTTGATGCCGCTCTGCCTGACCCTGCTGTGGCTCTGCGCCATCCCGCTGGCCACCCAATCTCTGCTGTTTCAGCTGCTGCTGGGACTGCAACTGCTGGGGTATCTGCTGGTCATCCTGATCCAGCTGACCCCTGTGCACCCCTGGCCCAATCTGTTTCGCAAGATCCACTATCTGGTGCTCGGACACTGGTACAACGGCATGGGCACCCTGCGCTACTGCCTGCGCGCCCCCATTCGCTTCATGTCACAGGAGAAAGCCGTATGACACACCCCATTCCAAGATTGACCCTGGTGGTCAAACGCAGCATGGATCTGCTCGGTGCCACTCTTGGCCTGCTGCTGACGCTGCCACTGTGGCCGCTGATCATGCTGGCCATCCGGCTCGATAGCCCGGGTCCTGTGTTCTTTCGTCAGCTGCGGATCGGGCGCAGCCACGCCACCCATACCGAGCTCTTTTTCATGATCAAGTTTCGCACCATGCGCGCCGACGCCGAGGCGGCCACCGGGCCGGTCTGGTGTGGCAAGGGGGACAGCCGGATCACCCGCAGCGGCGACTTTCTGCGCAAAACCCGGCTTGATGAGCTGCCGCAGTTTATCAATGTGCTCAAGGGGGAAATGTCGCTGATAGGCCCCCGCCCGGAGCGACCCGGGATCGCCAACCGGCTGGAAGATGCGGTGCCGTACTTTATCGAACGCACCTATGAAGTGGCCCCCGGCATTACCGGTCTGGCACAGGTCAATCAGGGTTACGACGAGTCGCTGGATGATGTGCGCAGCAAGCTGGCGTTCGACCTGGCCTACTCGGTTGCCCTGCTCCACCCCTGGCGCTGGCTGGTGCAGGATGTGCATATCATCGGCAAGACGATTGCCATCATGGTTGGCAAGAAGGGGCGCTAATCCCGCCAATCTCAGCCACACCTCGAGACCATCAGGCCATTGCCATTGCAATGGCTTTTTTATGGCGCATCTTTGTGGCACGTCCGCGGTGATCATTGAGAAGTCAGCGATCTGATCGCCATCATCTGGACAATCCATCCGCAGGCAGTGAGGTCTGCTTGACCAACCGCAGAAACCCGAGCGTTGCGTGATCACAGAAGCAATCCGCCCCCTGCACCCCATAACACCGGCACATAAAAAAACGAGTGGCCAGCGGCCACTCGTTTTGACAGGTTTCTCCGTGATTCAGGCGCTGTAGACGGCCAGAATATCGGTCACTCTGTTGTTGACGCTGTACCCGCGGGCGATGGTGTTGCGCGCCGCCTGACTCATTTTGCTGCGCACCACCCCATCGCTGCGCAGCCAGTAGTTGACCAGCTCCGCCATATCCCGCACATGGCCGGGCTCTACCAGCCAGCCATTGGATTTGTGGTCGATCAGATTGACCAGGCCCCCCACCGCAAAGGTACAGACCGGTATGCCGTGAGCCATCGCCTCCAGAGCCACCAGCGGCAACCCTTCAAAGCGGGAGGTGATGCAGAGCAGGTCGATGTTGTGCCACTCATTGGCCATGTTCTTGAAACCATGAAGCTGGACGCGATCACCATACTGCTGCAACAAAGCGCTTTTCATGGGGCCATCCCCGTAGAGATGAAGCGCTCCGTCCGGGCAGAAGGCGGCCAGCTGGCAGAATGCCTCCGGCCCCTTTTCCGGCGAGAGGCGGCCGACAAAGGCGATCCGGTTGCCAGTTACCGATGCCGGCGTCACAGGCATGGGGACAAAGTTGCTGATCACCGTGCTTGGCACAGGCAATTTGCGAGCGATGGGCTCGCTTACTGCAATACACTTCGCAAAACGCGCTGTAGTGCGATCCAGCCAGCTGTAAAACTTCAGCAACCCCTCCCCGTCATCCCCACTGTGAAAAGTCGAGACCACCGATTTACCGGTGAACCAGGCTGTCAGCCGCCCCAGCACCCCGGCCTTGTAGCCGTGGGTATGGATCAGCACAGAAGCAGGCTGGCGGGCCAGACGGCGCATAAAATCGCGGCTGTTTTGGCACACCTCGTAGGGCAAGCCCTGTTGTTTGAGCAGGGTCGTAAAGGGGGTCATGCCGTGGTTGCTCACCAGCACTATGGTGGGGCGAAATCCTCTGGCCAGCAGATCGTTGGCGAGATGGATAATGTGAACTTCTATTCCACCGACCTGACGCGCATCGATGGCCAGCCATATCTGCTGCATGGGTAACATAAGGCCCTCCTCCCGTGGCTCCATGCCACCTGAAATGAGGCGCTGCATAGAGCGGGCCAGTCAGGCAAAGAGGGGCAGGATCAGGCGCCGGGACAGGCGACCAGCAGGAGGGTCATGTCATCGAGGGCGGCATCATTGATGCGTTCATCAAACCAGCGGGCGATGCGATGAGCCAGTTGCTCAAGACCGGGCCCCGAAGTCAGGCAGATCGCCTTGAGCTGCGCCTCCCAGCGCTGGCGCTCTTCTGCGTCATGGCTATCGAGCAGGCCGTCGGTCCAGAACAGCAGGATCTCGCCGGGCTTGAGCTGACGCTCATTGGTCACGAAGTGGGGATCCGGGCGCAAACCGGGCAAGGGGCCGGTCACGCCGACCTGACGGATGGTACCGGGCCCAACCAGCCAGGGCGCCGGGTGGCCCGCGCTGGCCCACTGCACCCGCCCCTCGTTGCCGAGTTCAATGCAGAGGGTGGTGAGCAGGGTAGCCCCAAGGAGCGGATCACTGTGAACCGCATTGGACAAGATGGTCAGCAAACGGGCGGGGGCACGCTCCAGATCGTGGGCGGTCAGCAAACCGCGCAGATAACCGGCATAGGCATGGGCGAAGAACTTGGCTTCCGCGTCGTGGCCCATCACATCCCCGAGCCACAGCACCCGATCCTTGACCAGCAGAAAATCCCCGCCCCCCACAGTAGCCGCGCGGGTTTGCAGCGCCAGCTGGTATCCCCCTATGGAGGTGGCGGGCAATAACGGGCGCAGCGCTGAGGTCATGCGCTGATCCAGCTGTTCGCCCCATTGCGACTTGAGCTGCTGCGAGCGTTGCAGCACCCGCGAAACCGCCAGCAACAGGTCCTGCTTGGTGATGGGCTTGACCAGAAAGTCATCGATCCCCAGCGCCCCCGCCCGACTCTGGGTCCACTGATCCTGATGACCGGTCAGGAAGATAAAGGGCACCCCCTTCATCTTGGGATCCTTCATCAACTGCTGGCGCAGCCCAAAGCCATCGATCCCCTCCATCTCGATATCGGAGAGCACCAGCGCGGGGGGCTGCTTCCCGAGCGCCAGCAGGGCGGCATGGGAGTCGGCATAACTTTCAACCCGGTAGTGCTCATGGAGATAGGCGGTGAGCAGGGCACGCATCACCTTGTCATCATCGATCACCGCGATCACCGGCAGTTGGTTGACTGGGCCCTGCTGGCGAAGGGTCACGCGATTGCGCTCACCGTCGCGAGAGAAGTGCACCTCGGCAAACAGCTGGTGCACCAGCGCCAGCCCGTATCCCCCCTCCTGCAGCTCATCGGGTAACGGCGCACTGGCAAGACCGGGTTGCGGGCCGCCATCATCCTCCAGTATCAGACTCAAGCCCGTTTCATCCTCTTTCAGCGTGAGCCAGAGCCGGGTCGCGGGAGGCGCTGTGTGTTTGACGCTATTGGTGGCCAGCTCACTGAAACAGAGCAGCCAGTTGGCTTGATCCTTTGGGGAGACCTGAAACAGGGAGAGTCCCTGCGCCAGCCGGTTGCGCAGTTCGCGCACCGCCTGCAGGGTTGCCGGAGCAGATCGCAACCAGTCATCCATATCGGGCCTCCATCAGCGGGCGATCAGATCCGGAAATTGAGCAAGGCACTGCGCCGACACCAGCGCTTGAGCCATTCGGTCACCCGATTGCTGGGCAGCCGGTTGAGCTCGCGCAGGATCTCGCTGGCCAGCCCCGGGTTGAGTTTGTCGTTATAGACAGCGCCAATCAGATTGGCCTCGGCACGAGTCAGTTTATCCACCGCACTTTGTACCACGGTCGTCGGGGTCACCCCCGCCAGTACCACCAGCAGCGCCCCTTCACAGGCCCCACACACCTGATCGGCCGGAATATTGCCCCGATTGAGAGCGGTGAGCGGCGAGGTATCGAAGATCACCACATCGTAATGTTCGAGCCAGCGAACCAGCAGCTGGCGCAAGGTATCCTTGTTGCGAAAAGCCATCAGATCCTTGCCCGGCGCCGGGAGCAGCGACAACGACCGACCAGTGGCCACAGGCTCGGGCACATCATTGGGCCCCCAGGCAACCGCCGTGGCGCGGCCGGGGTGATAGAGATTGAGATCCACCAGCAGGGTGCGCAGCCCATCCGCCTCCGAGCGCCTTGCCAGCGCATCGCAGATGGAGCTCACCCCCTCTCCCCCTTCTGACGAGGTGACCGCCAGCGAGCGGATCCCCCGGGCGACCGTCGCCGCATAGAGGGATTCGAGCTCCAGATATTGAATGGGGATGCTCATATCAAAGCGTCCCGACCAGGGCCACCACCGAGATCGTGGTCAGAATGTCGCGCATGCCATCCATGAAAATGGCCCAGTTGCTGCTCTTGCTGTCAGGGATAAATACGGTGTCCCCTGCGCGCAGCACCGGTAACTGGCTAAAGTCGGGCTCTTTGGCAAAGCCGTCGAGATCGAAGCTGCGGGCCTGATCCCCCTGACCACTGGTGGCCATGTTGATCACCACAATCTTCTTGATATAGGCGCTGCTAGTCGGGCCCCCCGCCTCGGCCAGCAGATCCAGCAGGGTCATGGAGGAGTCAAAGCGGTAGCGACCAGGGCGGGCTATCGCTCCCAGCACCCGAATGGTGTTCTCCTTGGGCTCGTCGAGCCAGGGGCGATTCTTCTCCGGCAGATAGATGGAGTCGCCGGGCAGCACCTTGGGCAGCAAGGTCTCATCGCCGGTTTCAAAGTAGAGGGCAAGGTCGAGCTTGCTGACCCGCGCAGTGCTGCCACTGCGATGGGCGATGCGCACATTGCGCAGATCCGCCGCCGCAGTCGGACCATCGGCGGCCGACAGGATGTCGATAAAGCCCATCTGCTCATTGAAGGCATAGCGACCGGGGGCCCCGACCTGACCGAAGATATAGATGGAACTGTCCGGTGACTGGCGCACCCACTGGGACTTGTTGTCACTGGGATCGGTGGGCAGCTCGGGGATCATGATGGTGAATCCGGCCCGGATCTTCGGCAGGCTGGCAAGCGCCCCCCCCTGATGGAGAAACTTGTCGAGATCAAACAGGGTCGGCGTGGCCTGCCCCCCTTCGGCGGTCAGGATCTGCACCTTGGCGATATCGGCCCGCTCGTTGGGCCCTCCGGCGTGGGCGATCAGATCCAGCAGCGACATTTCGTCAGACCATTCATAGCGGCCCGGGATCCGCACCGCCCCCATCACCATCACCGCCCGCCCGGGTGCCACTTTCAACCAGGACTTCTCGTTGATATCGGTCTTTTCCGGCACAAAGATGGCGTCACCGGGTTTGACTTGAGGCAGCGCCTTTTGCATCCCTTCGGTATAGGCCTGCAAGTCGATGGGTTCGATCGTGCCATCGGTACGCAGCAAACGGATCTGGCGACTCTCGGCATAGCGGGTCGGGCCGCCGGCATTGGCCAGAATATCGAGGAAGGAGTCCCCTTCCCGCCCCTCATAGGCGCCGGGTTTGAACACCTCGCCCATGATGTAGATGGTGCGTGCTCCCCGTTTTATCTGCTCTTCATCCTTGGGCACGAAAATGGTGGCGCCCGGCGCCAGATTGGGCAGCAGCTTGTTGTTGCCGGAGTCGAGATAGGCTTTGAGATCGAACAGCTCGGGGGCATCACCATTGATCACCCGGATCCGCTCCACCCCGGCAAAGCGGGTCACCCCACCGGCCCGCATCAGCAGATCCACGATGGAGTTGCCGCTCTTGAAACTGAAGGCGCCGGGGCTGTTGACCTCGCCAAATACCTTGATCGCCTTGCCGGTATCGCCATCCCCGCCTGCCGCCAGGGTTGCCGCATCAAAATCTATTTGCACGTTGCCGATCAGCGGAGAGGCGGGTACGAACACTACATCGAGGGATTGCAATGGCGGCAACACGCTGGCATCGCCGGTATCGAGATAACGCTTGTAGTCGAAGCTAGAGACCGTGCTGCCGCGCCGCACCTGCATGTTGTTGAGCTGGGCACCGGGCACCAGACCGCCAGCGGCATCGAGGGCCATCTGCACGTTGCCATCGGGCGCCAGATCATAACTGCCGGGTTTTTTGACATAGCCCATCACGCTGATCAGCAGCCGCTTCTCCAGCAAGGTGACGGTCAATTGAGAGAGGTTGTTGTAAACAGGTTTGAGGGCGGTGCGGATCAGCTCATCCGCCTGTTGCAGGGTCTTCCCCCCCACCACTAGGTTGCCGACTTCAGGCAGTGCAATCTCCCCCTGCTTGTTGATCTGGAAAGGCTGATCAAAAGCAGGCTCACCGGGTTGCACTATGGCCAACCGATCACCGGGAGCCAACAAGGTGGAGGCCAGTAACGGGCAGGTGAACAACAGCAAGAGAACACAGATCAATCCTTCGAGAGCGCCCCGTTTCATAGACATCCTTTTCGTCTGTTACGTCTGCCCCCATTGGCGTAAGGGGAGCCCTGACCAATCAGCACGACAGCCATCCGCTGTTGTCTGTTGCAGCCGCAAACGTACTTGTTGTAGTGATTGTGCCAACACGGTCTGACGCCAGGCTACATCCGACCAGAGCCGTCCGTGCATATCCCGTTCGATATCAATACGTTGAGATTGTAGTCGTTTCAACTCGGCAGGCATACACCCCTGCAGACTCGCTTGCTTTAATTCCGTCAGCTGCAAGTCGAGTTCCTTCTGACGCTCATCATAACGAGACCAGACCCGCCGTTCATCCTCATTGACCGGAATACGGGTGGGTCTTGCCTCTGCCATGCCGCCATACCCCTCCGGCGGCCACTGCACACAACCCGACAGCAGAATGGACGAGAGCAGGATACCAACCCGTTTCATGATGCTGCGGCCATCATGCCACGGGAACGCATATAGGCCTTGATGCTCTCATGGCAGGGGATCACCCGGTCGATATGCAGCATCTCCAGCAGGTCATGAGGTTGACCGGGTCCACAGACAAGGGCCATCTGATGCCCGTTCATAATCAATCTTTTATAGAGAAATACCAAGGCTCCGATCCCCGACGAATCGATAAAGTGAACATCGCTGATATCGGCCAGGATATCTCCCGGGTGGGTCGAGAGGGTTTCAAACAACGGGCGGAGCTCACTGACGGCCATCGCGTCAAACTCGTTTTCCAGTACCACTACCTGGATATCATTAAGGGTGTAAGTCATGCTTTCCATCGCTAGCTCCTTGTCGATTCTCAGACTATTTGCTGTCACGGCATTCAGCACGTTGCAAATGTTATGCCGGGCAGTCCCACGGCACTTGTTCTCCAAATGATACTCTTTGCGCCTTATTCGCCGACACCCACTCCTCGTTTTGATTGCCAAATTGCAATTAACCTCCCCCGCACGTTGCAAACTGCAATTCACCTGGGCCGAGATCGCCCGATAACAGGCTAAATGGCTGATAATTCAAGCCCATTAGACTGGGCCCGATTATTGCTTGCCTTTGTACACACTTCACAAGCCACCGTTGGCCCGGCCCCCATGCCGCCATTTTCCAGGAAGGAGAGATCATGAAAGCAGGCCTTTACATCGCACCACTGCTGGCAGCCCTTTGCGGCACCGCATACGCAGCCCCCTCCCCTGACAGCGCCGTGTTGAAGGTTGAAGGCGCCATCAGCAGCCCCACTCATCAGGCTCTGGCCCTGTGGGACAGCGCCATGCTGGATCAACTGCCGGTACACGAAATCAAAACCCATACCCCCTGGTATGACGAAGCCAAGACCTTTCGCGGCCCGCTGCTGCAAGATGTATTGGCCAAGGTCGGGGCAACCGGCAAACAGCTCACCATTACCGCGCTCAATGACTACTCGGTACAGGTGCCGACCAGCGATGCCGAGCAGTATCGGGTCATCCTCGCCCGCACGATCAATGGCAAGCCACTGTCGGTGCGTGACAAAGGGCCGCTGTTCCTTGTCTATCCGTTCGATCAATATCCCGAACTGCAAAACAAGCTCTATTACGGTCGGGCTATCTGGCAGATCAGCGCGATAAAAGTGGAGTAGATCCCATCATGCGTTCCATGGCGGCCAGTCAACGTTTCTTGTTTGTGGTGCTTTGTGTGCTGCTCCTTGCCTTTGCCGGTATTGGTACCATCCAGTACCGGCAATTTCAGGATCTGCAGCGCAGTACCAGCCAGGGCGAAGACAACGTGATGTGGAACTATTTCCAGCTCTATAACGAAGCGCTGCGTTTTCAAAGCTCGCTGCTCCATGAGTCGCAACCGACCTTCCAGCTCAGATACGATATTCTGGTCAGCCGCATGGATCTGGTGTTGGAGAGCAAGGATCGCAGCCTGCTTCAGCAAACAGAGATCTACCAGCAGGCAAGCAAAGCCATTCGATCCTACATCTCTCTGGCAGATATCTGGCTCGGCCCGGAAGCCAACAAGCCGCTCGACAATCTTGCCCATCAAGAACTGCGCCAACAGCTTGCCTCCCTGCTCCCCCTGCTCCATCAGCTGACTCTGGAGGTGAACCAGCAGGCGACCCTGTTTGATGTGGCGCGTCGCGACAGCGTGAGGGAGCAGATCATCACGACGACACTCATCGCAACCCTGCAATTTGCGCTGCTCTTTGTGCTCGCCCTGCTGATCTGGCGGCAAATGAATATCTCGTTTCTGCAACACAAACTGATGCAGCAGCTCAATGACAAACTGCTGCGGGCAAATCAGGCGGCAGAGGCAGGCACAAGAGCCAAAAGCAGCTTTTTGGCCAACATGAGCCATGAAATTCGCACCCCCATGAATGGCATTCTCGGCATGCTCTCACTGCTGGCCGATCGGGATATGGATCCGAGGGAGCGAGACTATCTGGAAACGGCGCGCGAATCGGCAAACCATCTGCTGGGTCTGCTTAACGACATTCTGGATGTATCCAAGCTGGAAGAGGGCAAGATCGAGCTGCAACTGGCCCCCCATCACTTGCCCCAGCTGCTGGAGGATATCCGGGCCCTGATGCAGAGCAACTGCGATGCAAAAGGGATCAAGCTGACCCTGACTGTTGTCCCCGATACGCCGGAGTGGTTGATGATCGACCCGCTGAGGGTGCGCCAGATCCTCTTCAATCTGGTGAGCAATGCCATCAAGTTCACCCATCAGGGGGAAGTAAAGATCCACGTTGATAGCACCCTGTTGGAGCAGGATCGCTACTCGATACGTATCTCGATCCAAGACACCGGGATCGGCATGAGCAAAAGTCAGTTAAAGAACCTGTTTCAACGTTTCGCCCAGGCGGATGTCTCGATCACCCGCCAATATGGCGGATCGGGCCTGGGACTTGAAATATCCCGTAACCTCGCACGCCTGATGGGCGGCGATATCTCGGTAGAGAGCAGCGAGGGACATGGCAGTACTTTTACCTACATCTGGCCCGCCAGAGCCACGACCCCCTCGATTGTTTGCCTGCCGTCCAAGCCGCTGGATCAGGAGAGCTATCGCATCTTGCTGGTTGATGACAATGCCACCAACCGCAAGGTGATCGGCGCCATGCTCGACTCCGTGGGCCATCAGGTCACACTGGCCGTTCAGGGAGAAGAGGCGCTGGAGAAACTGGGTCACACCGAATTTGATCTGGTGTTGATGGATGTCCAGATGCCAGTGATGGATGGCCTGGTGGCCACCACCCGGATCCGCACCTCCCAGATGCCTTGGGCAGATATCCCCATCATCGCCCTGACGGCGGATGCGATGCCGGAATCCAAGCAATACTATCTCTCCCATGGCATGAATGGATATATCACCAAGCCCATCAATAAAGAGACGCTGCTAAGCGAGATAAACAGACATATTTCCCATGGTCGGCTCAAATACAACACAGCCATGCGTGTCACCAAGCAATAAAACCGCGGATTCCGGGCTACTGATTGCTCATGTGGGGCAACATCGACCTCTGCAGGCAACTGAATGGGCTTGGGTCTGGAACCCGCGCAGGCAAGCCGCTTCGCAACAGCTGCACGGGCCGTCAGCTTGTCTCGGGTATGCAGGGATTTTTTGATCTGTACAGATCTAGTAATCCCCTCCCTACAACGTCCAGACCAGAGTGGATGACTATATTTATGTTTTTAATGCATCAATAACCACTCTTAATGCGGGTGAAACATTGCGGTGGGGATAATAGAGGTACAGACCAGCCAAACGGTGACTATAGGGTTTCAATACCTGGATTAAGATGCCGCGCTCAAGTTCATCGCTCACCAATTCCTCTGGCACATAGGCCAGTCCCAGCCCCAGTTTGGCAGCAGCCGCCTCCATGTAACTGTCAGAGAAAACCCACTGCCCCTGTGGTCGATGTTTGATGGGTTTACCCTCCTGCCACAGTTCCCATTGATAGAGACTGCCATCGGCAAACTGGTAAGCGATACAGGGATGTCCCGCCAGATCGGCCGGCGTCTGGGGAAATCCGTATTGAAGAAAATGATCTGGTGTGGCTACCATCACCATCTCCAGGTCTGGCGTAATGCGCACGGCCACCATCCCCTCATCCACCTCGTCACCCAGCCGCACGCCAGCATCAAAGCGCTCATCGATGATGTTCACGAAGCGGCTTTCACTGATGAGTTCCAGCCGAATATCGGGATAACGCTGCCTGAAGATGGCCAGCTTGGGAAGCAGCACCTTGTCGATGGCATGTTGGCTGGCGTTGATCCGTACCGTGCCTGAAGGGGTATCACGATAGTGGGCGAGCGTGGCCAGACCCGCATCAAGGGACTGAAAACAGCTCTGCGCCGTGCGGTACAACTGCTCACCCGCTTGGGTTAAGGAGAGGCTGCGGGTGGTGCGCATCAGAAGCTGCACCCCGAGCCGGGCCTCGAGATCCCGAATCGTTCGGCTGACCCCGGACTGGGCAAGCCCCAACCTGGCTGCGGCCTTGGTAAAACTCCCTTCCCGAGCGACCAGCATAAAGACGTGGAGATCGTTGTAATTCTCGCGGCCTGTCATTTTGTTCACCCCCTATATTCCTGTCCGCCACGACCAGCGTCAGATGTGCATCAGACACTTTAATTAAGAACATAATGGTATGAATCTTATCAAGATACTGCCTCTAATCATCACTAATTGTTCTAACTAGAATATGAGCCGTGGGTCACAAAAGCAGCATACCCACCACCAGGACCACGCATCAGAAATCCGATTTCGAGGAACTTTGCCATGAATGTTCTCCCCAAGAAACTGACAGCTATCGCGTCAGCCCTGCTGCTGGGCACCGCATTAACCGGAGTCTCGACATTGAGTCATGCCCAAACCACCAACCCCACTGAACCTGTCTCCATGATCACCCAATGGGACAAGACCTTTGCCCAAAGCGACAAGGTCGATCATCGCAAGGTCACCTTCAAGAACCGTTACGGCATCACTCTGGTGGCTGACCTCTATCTGCCGAAAAACCGGGGAGACGCCAAGCTGGCGGCCATTGCCCTGAGCGGCCCATTTGGTGCCGTAAAAGAGCAGTCAAGCGGCCTCTATGCCCAGACCCTGGCTGAGCGTGGTTTTGTCACGCTGGCGTTTGACCCCTCTTACACCGGTGAGAGTGGCGGCCAGCCGCGTGATGTGGCCTCGCCAGACATCAACACCGAAGATTTCAGCGCCGCCGTCGATTTTCTCGGCCTGCAAAAAGAGGTCGACCGCAACCGTATCGGTCTGCTGGGGGTTTGCGGCTGGGGTGGCATGGCCCTCAATGCCGCCGCTGGCGACACCCGCATCAAGGCGGTGGCAACCAGCGTGATGTATGACATGAGCCGGGCCATGGGGCATGGGGTGGGCGATGGCAAGGATCGATATTCCACCGCCGATCGCCGCGCCGTGCTGGCATACCTGAATGAACAACGCTGGAAAGATGCGGAAAGTGGCACCTATGCCCATAGCAATCACGACCTCTATGTCGATGACACGGGAAATGTCACCGCTGCCGCCCGCACCCTGCCAGAGGTGCTGCCGGAAAATCCGCACCCGGTACTCAAGGAGTTCTTCGATTACTACCGTGTACCGCGTGGTTTCCATGCCCGTTCTGTGAACTCTAACGGGGCCTGGACCACTACCATGCCGCTGTCATTCATGAATATGCCGCTGCTGAGTTATGCAAGCGAAATATCCATTCCCACTCTGATCGTGACCGGTGAGCAGGCTCACTCTCGTTACTTTGCCGAAGATGCCTTCAAGGCCGTTGGCAGCAAGCAGAAAGAGCTGGTCGTTGTGCCTGGCGCCAATCATGTCGACCTGTATGACAACCAGGCTGGCAAGATCCCGTTCGCCAAGTTCGAGCAGTTCTTCAAAACCAACCTGAAGTAAGCGTCGAAAACGCGGCGGCCTCTTCGCCGCGTTTTCTCACTGGTTTCGCCGCTACCATTCACGTCACATAGGGAGAAGAGCAATGACCAGAGGAGTGTTTGTCAGCGTGATGGCCCTGTTGCTGGGGATGACCAGCACAGCAACCGCTACAAGTACTAAGGCTCAGAACAAGGCAGATAGTATGAACATCAAGATGACGATAGCCAGCCAGATCATCACGGCCACCCTGGAAGATAGTCACAGCGCCCGGGACTTTTTTGCCATGCTCCCCCTGACACTGCCCCTCGAGGATTACGCCGACACCGAGAAGATTGCTTATCTGCCCCGCAAATTGACCACACAGGGCGCCCCAAAAGGCATTGACCCGAACGTGGGGGATCTCACCTATTACGCCCCGTGGGGCAATCTGGCGATCTTCTATCGGGACTTTGGCTATTCGACCGGACTGATTAAGTTAGGGCGCATTGAATCGGGTCTCTCCCACCTGACCACAACCTCGGCCGCCAGCATCACGATCGAAGCAATCGAATAAGCCCATATTCACTTTCAGGTCATGCCATGAACGTAACATCGTTATCATCACATACACCCGCTGTCGTCAACGAACACTGGTCTGCAGTTGCCGCCATGTCCCTGTGTGTGGCACTGCTCATTGCCGCCGAGTTTATGCCGGTCAGCCTGCTGACGCCGATCGCCACCGATCTGGGTGCCAGCAATGGCATGGCCGGTCTTGCTATTGCCATCTCCGGCCTGTTTGCCGTCCCGACCAGTTTGCTGATCGCTCCTCTTTCTCACCGGCTGGACCGACGTCATGTGCTCATGGGGCTAGCCGTCGTGATGCTGACCTCTTTAATCGTGATCGCCCTAAGCCCCAACTTTACCGTGCTGATGGTGGCACGCGCTCTGCTCGGGATCGTTATCGGCGGTTTTTGGGCGCTGGCAACCGCCACCATCATGCGGTTGGTCTCCAGCCAATCCGTCCCCAAAGCGTTGGGCATCCTGTATACCGGCAATGCGGTCGCGACCGCCTTTGCGGCCCCCATTGGCAGTTACCTGGGTGGACTGATCGGCTGGCGAGGCGTGTTCTGGCTGCTGGTACCGTTGGTAGTGATCAACGTGCTGTGGATGGTACTTTGCCTGCCTTCCATGCACTCCCAAGCACGCCCGCACAGCGCATTTCGCCTTATGCGCAGACCCAACGTCGCCATTGCCATCATGGGCGTGACGCTGACCTTTGCCGGCGCCTTCAGTGCCTTTACCTATTTTCGCCCCTTTCTGGAGACACGCACCCAGGTCGACCTGCCACAACTCTCGGCGCTGCTGCTGGCTTTGGGGCTGGCCGGTTTTGTCGGCACCACAGCGGTAAGCATGCTGCTGCGCCGTCATCTTTACCGGATGCTGCGCTGGTTGCCACTGGTGCTAGGCGTTATCACCCTGGCGCTGCTGGCGGTGGAGCATCACTTCTGGAGTGTGGCCCTGATGCTGATCCTCTGGGGTGCCCTTAACTCCGCCATTCCGGTCGCCTGGTCAGCCTGGATCACCCAGGGCATCTCAGATTCACCCGAGAGCGGTGGAGGCCTGATGGTGGCAGCTATTCAGCTGGCGATCACGTTGGGGGCTGCCGTGGGGGGGTGGTTACTGGATTCCCTCTCTATCAGGGCCACCTTTATGGGCAGTGCCCTGTTACTGACCGCCGCCTCCATGGTGGTCGGCAATGGCAGCCGACTAAGGCCCGTCACGCTTGACCAGTAAGTTGACCCATTCGTTAGCAAATCCATTCGCCATCGCACAGTGTATTTCACCCAGCGCCTTGATGAAGCAGCCGATGTAGTTCTTCTGGTTGCTGAGCTCTTTCGGTGCCCAGGAGAGGGCCTTCTCTTTTAGGTAACGCTCACTGAGTTCTGAGAGTACAGGGGATGCAATGGCAGAAGGATCCATAGGGGCCGACTGAGGGGCAGGATTGACTGCTGGTTGTATCTGTTGCGGTAGCTGCTGAAGCTCCGGCAGGGAGTTTGGCTGAGGTTCTGGCTGGACAGACTCAGGTTTTAACCAAGAACGCGCACAGGCAAGCATCTTAGCCACCTGTTCACGAGCGACCAGCTTGTCCCGAGTTCGGAGAGATTTCTTGATGTCTTTGCGGCGACCACAGGGAAGCACAGTCACCTTGCGGTAGTACCAGATACCTTGCGGATAGAGCCAGAGATTCACAGAGAAGACTCCTGATTCATCCACACAAAGTGGATTACCAAGAGGTCTGAAGGGGCTATTAGCTGTAACTTATTGAATTGCAGAAACAAGTGGTGGCCCTACCAGCTTGCTTATCCCACTATAAGACGAACTTAGCGCCTTCAACATGGATAAAATCAACACGTTACAGAGCCACTATACCATATTGTGTGCCAGTTTTCAGGCTAAAACTGAGCCAACAAAGGCACCAAAAACAGCCTTTATAGTATCAATCGTTAGCTCTACGCCACGTTCATTAGCAAACTTGGTTAATCTTTGTGGCATTCCAACAGGTCTGAGAGTATCCAGTAGGTCATGCCCTGGCATTTTTAGTCGCGGGCCGAAAAGCCCCCAAGACCATTGATGACCAGCCCTGATAACTTGAAGCCCGTCTATGTAGCCTGACTCAATAAGAATTTCGAGATGTCCGCATAAGTGGCCTTCAGCTTGGCGATATACCTCCTCAGCTTTGAGATTATCCTCGACTGAGAGATCATTGTTCCACTTCGGTTTCTCTGGTAGCGAGGCAAACAGATCCTCCTCATTCTCAATCTTGAGAAGAATATTCCTAATGACGTCCCAATCTCGCTTCATGCAACTCCCCTTGTAAAAGTGCCCCGCCGAAGCGGGACATAGTTCTTCACTTTTTGCTTTGAGACAGTACCGAGCCAGCAAGGGTCTTAGTCAGATCACTGTACTTATCACTTTCAAGTACCTTCGCTGCCTTTGTCTCCATAGTAGAACCAGTATCTTTGCTAGTCCCTGTCTGAGACAAAGCTGACCCAGCAAGCTGTTTCTGAACCTTTGACGCATTGGGATCACGCAAGACACTTGCTGCCAACGAACCTACATCAGAGGAAGTTTTCTTAGTCATATTTAAACCCTCAAAAATACCCAATTAATAACTACATATTGTGTCTTTATCTGACACAAACACAAGATATGGTATCTGGACGCGTTTGGCAAACGTTTTCTAGATGAGTTTTTCACCAACACACAATGCCTCTCCCCTGCCCTGCAAGCCTTATCACGTAAGGCTTGAGCAAAGTTTTGATAATACCTGTATAAATAAACAGTGTTAGACAATATCAACTTTTCACCCCCTGAATGGTTTCATAAGTTACAAAAACACCCTCTCACAGGGGAATTGACGTGCCACAATGGAGCTACAGACGTGCTACAACATCGAATAGTTAGTGAATGAGCAATATGGTTGCAGCATACAACTTTATGAGGTGTTCACTTGTTAGAGATAACAAGAAGAAACAAGAACATTGCCGGATATGTAGTGGCTCATTGAGCCACCCTGATTGCACTGTGTCACACATAGACAGACAAACAGCAATAACAACAATGGTTTACAGTGCTTTTAGTGGCACACATTGATTTATAGATGAATCATGCAGGAGAAGAAGCAGAACGGAACAGGCTGAAAGCCGTGAATGATGGGTAATTGTGGATAACTTGAGGCAATGCACCACAGTCCATTAGATGCCCTTCATGTGCTGCATCAGTGAATAAATAACCTCAGATATTTTAAACTCATAATGAGAATTATTATCAGGTGCGTAACTGGGACTTAACGATAAAAATAACGAGACAATAAAATAGAGAATATTTAATTGAATTAAAATATTTTTTTGAGGGTATTGGGACTTAATATCTAGAATATATTGGTGTTGTTTGATGATACTATTTGATATTTATAGCTGTAGCCATAATTGGCTCAAGGCTGATGTGGCGGGGGTTGTAGCGGGGTTTTGGTGTAAATTAGATATTTAATTTTGTATAGAACAAACAATATGAATTCAGATGGAAACATTTAAATTAATTCAATTTAATAGTGTTTAATCAATTTTATTTGTTTTAATTTATATAAAATAAAAGGCATCAGTATATTAACTGATGCCTTTATATATTCATAGCTTGTTGACACGGTAACGGAGTTGGGCACGAGTCAGCCCCAGCAGTTCAGATAATCCAGATAGATTAATATACTGTGTCCATAATTTTTTATCTGTGGTTTTGGTTCGTGTTTCCCAACCTTTACCGTCTACATATTCTTCGATTGTAACTCTGTACATATAGGCTCCTATTTAAATAACCAACTACAGAAATCAATAAGTAATTTTATCATCATATAAATTAAAGCTACAGGCCACACTTTCGTATACCACATTAACGTGAACACCGCAGCAAATAAGATGGTAATGGCACATGCTATCAACAGGAAACCGATAGGGTCTAAATTATCCATTCCTGCCTATATTTTAAATGTTAAAATTAAAAGGGTGTCATATAAAGACACCCCTATGACTTCTAACTATTGAGGCCCTGTGGCCTCGGTGCTCTGCACTATTAACTGTTAAGCATTAGTAGACTTAACAACAATGTTTGGCAGGTGGTTACAAGCAATAATCCCCATCTCACCAACTACATCGTAATTAGCCCACTTGGCCTCTTTAAGTTGGTACTGGTGATAACGTGCACCGCCCTTCATTGCAATATCGCCATGACGGGAAGCAGGGCCGCCAAAGTGCTTGAATACACCCGATTCTTTTTTCATTTTCGGGAAGAAATAAGCATCATTAGAATCAATGCCATGCAGTGGGTCAGTAGTCATAATAAACAGAATGCCATTATAATCAAAATACTGAACACCTGGCAGAATCTCATAGAAATTATGGATGATGTTTTGGGGCTCGTATGGCTTGACGAAAGTAAACGCTTCCCGAACTTTCTCATTCGCTTTGACTGCTTTGAAATAGCCACTACCGCACACACAAACAACTTTATCCATCATGCGCACTTTCTCACCAAGAGCAGTCTTGATTTTAATCTGAATATCATCAGTCGCGGCATCAACATCGGTTGCAGTAGATGACCAGTTAATATTCTGGGTTTGTTGGTTCAGGCCAAACTCAGCTTGCAGGTCGATAACCGGTTCTTGGGTATATGCTGCATTCTGTACCCCTCGGAAAATTGCATCGGCGTAATATTTCTCGATGGTATCCTCAAACGTCTCATAGTGAGATACGAGATATTCAGCAATACAATCCTCTGCGATTTTAGGACGGTTTTCACCACGTGCCCGCTTGCCCTGCCAATCTTCGGGGGTGATGGTGTCGAGCAGTGCGAAATGTGGGATTTCAAATTGGTGCAGAGATGCTTTTGATTTTGGTGTGCTTTGGAATTCAGAGCCATAACGGGCAACAGCATCAGCAGTGCTTTGATTGTTATTCAGCAGATAATCAAAATTTACACGCGATTCATCCACCGCCTCAAAACCAAACATACCAAGACTTTGTAGGAGTCGGTTACGAACTGGTCGATCTTCAAAAATCTTAGAGAAATCACTTACGATATAGTTATTTACATCAGACATTTTATTTCCTTTCTTATTATTTATTGTTTTTGTTTGTTCTAATTATTATTAGATAATTTATACAAGTCGAATAAATTGATTGTTGCCGAGTAGTTCAACCGCCTTGGTTGTGCCTGCTGCACTAGCACCAGAGATTTGAGAGCTAATTAGGCTAACCAGCTTGTCGAACACCACAACATATTTGGAACCAGCCTTTACAGGGTCTGCGACAACAACACAAGCGGTTGAAGTACCAGTGACTTTAGCCATGGTGGCTGGGTCGATAGCATCACCGCTGGTTAGGTCTGCTGGAATACCAGAAGAGAAAGGAATAGTTCGGACACTCCAAACATCATCAACAGCATACTGTAGAACATCGTGACGGCTGCGCGCTTCTTGAGAGATTTTCATTTTTTACCTTTTTTAATTATTGTGTTTAATAGTTTTTCATCTGAATTCTTGATGAAATTAAAGAGAGCAAGAAGAGTCTCTTCGTTTGTCATTGATTTACAGAACAAATCAAACTCTTCATTATTGACGGTAGCCTTCAACAATAGAGGTGTGTTGCGGCCATTGGCTGCACCCCCTTGATCGATTGAAGTTACCGCAAGGTGCGGGCTTTTCTTTTCTGCTTCTGCTTTCTTTTCAACTGGTGCAGAAACATTAAATTTGTTTTTGACTGCTTGTTCAGCAAGCTCTAAAAGATTATCCATATTACTCCAAGTTATATTTATATTTATTTGTCTTTTATCAAAATTTGGTTGCTTAAGAATAAACAAAAAGGCGAGGTTTTTAAGCCTTCGCCTTTAAAATTATGAAACCATAAAGAGGTGATCTAAACATCTGGAGAATGCTTATTTATAGATTCTGATGCACTAACAAAACATATAAATAAATCGGGCCACTGATGATTGGCAGTAGCCCTAAGGAGGTTATAATATGATTCCTAAGCCAACGGTCTAAGAAAACTTATTCATCAAACTATAACAATATATTATCATATTTTCCTAAATTATTCAATAGCTCATAGCCATATTTTGATAAAAATGTCAATGTTTTTCATTTATTCCCACACATTCAAAATTTTAAGATTATTATCATTAATTCTCAAATCAACAAAATCAGAGAAGCCTTGTTGTTTGACATTCGCCTCTACATCAAGAACTAATTTACCAGCTAGATTAGATATTGCTTGTGGTGCATTCTGGGAGCTTCGCATCACATAGTTACTCGGGGCATTCTGTGGTGTAAAACTCAATTTCGGTGGCTGAATAATCCGGCTAACCTGTTGAGCAAAGATTTCAGCTCGTTGTGCTGCAACGGATGGCTCCATACCACTATTCAATAGTCTACGTTCTTCTTCAATATATGCCCTACCATATTGGGTGCTATCATAATTCGAGCGATCTTTGTCTTTAACTTTGGATGACTGAATCTGTTGTTTAAAAGAATCAGGTAGAATACTGTCAAGGAATGATACAAGGCGCTTCATGACATCAACAAAATCAGAGACACCATTTTTCAGATCTCCAAAATACTGTTTTACATCTTCTTTTGTTAATTCTTGTAGCCACTTAGACAGTTCCTCGAATCCCTGTTTGCTCAAATCTTCTGTGATGCCGTAGAGGTTGCCGAAAATTTCACCTAACTTACCGGCATTCATTTCTAGTAGATTGCCCCAATATCTAATGATGTTTGATGCTGATTTCATGGCTTGCTGGAAACCGGATGACTCGAAGATCCGATATAGTGCTACTGAGACACTATTTGATGATCTTGAGTCGTTTGCCATACTGGACTTTTTATAACCTGCGGCTCCTTGTGCATAGTGCCCTGAGTTGGCAGTTAGATATTCATCCATAAATTTTTTCAGGTTGTATTTTTTGCCGCCTGTAATATTATCCAGGAAATCATTAATACCCTTTTTATCTTTGATCCACGTTTCAAAATTTGCTTTAAGTTGTGGGTTCCATTGTCTCATTGCTTCAAGATATGAGTCTAATGTATTTTGTGAAAGGGCCTGTGACCACTGAGTCATAAAGCCTTTAGATTGTTCCTTATTTAATCCATAGGTGGCAATCATATCCTGATAATTCTGGAAAATAGTTAAACTATCATCAACAGTATTTCCCAAGGGTTTCATTAAAGCCGCAAATTCTACAAGAGAATTACCTACATCCAAAATATCTCGACCGTTATTATAAGCAAATTCCGCAATCCGATTCGATATTTCAACAGCACGCTCTTTGAAAACATTATTCAATATAATATCAAGTTGTTCGAACTGTTGACCTTTAGATTTGACGCTGTTGAACCCTTGCTGAGTAGCAAAGCCCCCAGCACCAACAACGCCAGCCCCCAATGCCGCAGCTGTTGCCATAGAACCCGCTACAGAACTGCCAACACGGCCCACAATGCCTCTTACCCCAAGCTTGCTTGATTGTGTGTTAAGTTGGCGATACTGGCGATTTAGCTGACCAATAATTGCACTACGTTCCTTGAAGCTCTTATTACCAAGTAGATAATCACTGTTTGCCCGCTGCAATGACTTGCGGAATTGTTCACTATTTTTAATTTGATCGCGGTATCGAATATTATCAGCTTTGAGTGTTTGGTGTTTTTGTCGATAAGCCTTTAGCTCTGCCCGAGTTTGGTCTTTTGTTGATTTTGCTTGGACATTGGCCATACGCTTTCCAGCTTGCATGCTTTGAGCATATTGGTTAGTAGACTTATTAAATAGCCCTGCAATTTTTTTGATCCGGTCTGTGGCGCGTTTGTATTCGTTGTTATTTATTCTGAAAGAGACTTCATTAATAATCTTGCTGACTTCAATTGATGTGGACATTATCCCTCTATTATTATTTTAATAATTTATTTAATTAAAATTGAATGAAATGCGTGTAGGCTTCTTGATTTTTAATTTTTGTTGGTTTAGTTGGAGAATAGTATTCAGCAGGAATATCCAACAGGTTGGCAAACACACCTAAACTTTTACAATAATTTCTAGTAGTTTTGTGAAGTAACGATAGAATCGAGAATAGACCTTCGGAGCGGGTGCCCCGTAAAATACGGAAACAATAGAATTTCCACTCAGGGAATGGGAGTTCGTATCTCTCTGTTCCATTACCTTCAAGGTATTTACGACTTCCGTCGCGGTAGGCAAACACTAAATCGCCTATCTGAAAGACCTGCCAAGGACATTCACCCTTCAATTTTGTTAGTATTACTGACTGCTTCTTTTCATTATTCGCAAGCATCTTCCCTCTTGGTATATAAACTAATACGATTATTAAAAACGCTCTAAAACAGCCCTATTTTCAATTCAGACGTTTAGGCAAGGGGTGAGCTTAGGCTAACCCATAACTATTGAAATTTAGAGCGTTTACAGGTGGTTTTATTGCTTTTTATTTTATAGATTTAGGCAGCTTGCCTAATTTCCCTCAATGAACCATCTGACTTTCGTCTAAAAATCAGGTTTAGCCATTTAGGAATGTAGCGGCAAGTTTCGGGGGAATAGATAGAGACTTTGAGACCACGCATCATACATTCTTGGTCTTTGTCTAATTCACACCCTTCAATATAGTGTGCTTTCCACCAAGCCAAAAAGTTAGAGAAGCGTAGCCATTCATCACAGACAACAGCTGGGGTGTATGACACCGTGTTTTTAGTGTAATAACAACGCTTGAGCATGTTTTGCCATGCTGAATAGGCTGGGTGGTAATACGCCCTCCCTTCTATTCGTACAGCAACAGAGAAGTCAACGTCAAGATAACCAACACCATAAACTAACCCTCTTGCTCTGCTCAACTTTCTTTTCTCGCGTGATTCAAAAATCTTTAACTTATCATCAGTATTCAAACTCTTAAATTTTTCGACCGTTATGTTTAGTTTCACTATTCCTCTTATTATTTAATATTTATAGGCGTTCAATTTCTCCGCCCCAAGTAATCCCTTGTTGTCCCCATTGTAAAACAGAGTTCCAACTAATTTTTATAAAATCTTTATATAACCCTTGCCACTCATTGATCCATGTAGCATCTTTTGTAAATGGTAATCTGAAATTGATAAGTTGGTACAGCTTAGAACCATACTCAACAAGCCCTAAGCTTGGGCACAAGTTTTGTTTAGTATCTTCTGGGGCTGGATAGTTGTACTCTGTGCCGACGAATGCAATATTGATGCTTTCTAACTCTGTTGTTATGACTTGAAAATATGCTTCGTATGATCTTGTGTTTTTATTGAATGATGAAGTAAACCCTTCAATTCTTAACACATCTGATTCTTTGAAAACTGATGCCCTGATTGCAGCATCTACAACCTGTTTAGGTGTTTTCTTTCCAAGATATTGTTGATATGGGAAACCGTAATCTAAATTGAACTGCCACTCACCAAGCCAGATGCTAAAATTTAAGCTAAGTCTCTGCCAGAGAGAATCTCTGTTTGTATCTATCAGAACAAGATCGCCATCTTTAAAGAGTAAATCCCCTGTGCTCTTATCTAATTGTAAATCTATAAAATTTGCAGCCACCAAGACCTCTATTATTTTAGTTATCAAACACCATCTGACGCATTGTATCTGTGTATTCTGCTGCGTCGCCCTTATTAGCATTATCAATCATTGCGGCGGTGGTTAGGATCATATGGTCCCGAGACTTGCTAATTTCTACCAGACACTCAATTTGTTCAAGGAGGTTATATTTGTGCTCTGCTCGCACATCCTCATCACTTTCATTAAGCGCTTTACAAACTTGCAGGCCCAGTTGTTTCAGATATTCTTCAATTTTCATATTATTCTCCAGTTTAGTTATTGTTGTTTATTTCTGTTGTTCAAGAAGTACCATAATTTATTTCTACGTCTCATAATGCATCCATTTTTAAAATTAGAAGTTGCAACTTTAGCCATACACGAAACATCTGTAATTGTTTATTGTTACTGTTCATGTAGGCCTCAGAAAGGAATGCAATTTTGACAAGAGTCATCACTACAATCCCATTCACCATTTCTATCCCTGAAACACTTATCACACAATCTTCCTGGTTCATGATGGTGTGAATGTTTTGTGGGGTTAGATTGGATAAATTCCTCGAACATATCATCATGGGATATAACACAATCATCAAGGAATGGGTCAGGCAAGTCGTCTTGTTTACTTACTGGTTCAGGCTCTTTAGGTTCGGGTTGCCCTACTGGCTTTACAACAGATTTAATATGTAGATTCTTGTTCGGCTGCTTTCTTGTCTGCTGTTCTTCTGTATCTAATGCATTGAATCCTTCCAGTGTTACAAGCTCATAGATCTTCGAGGTTCCTTTACGGGAGGTAGTCTTTACCAGCCCCATCTCCTCAAGCTCATCAAGATACTTTTTGACAGTGTTATCGCTGCCGATCCCCAAATTATCTTGGATATGCTTATAGGACGGAAAAACCTTACCACTCATCATCTGATAATTAAGAAGGAAGCAATAAACAGATTTGTGGTTTAGATTGAAGGTATAGCCTTTGATTTTTTTGATTTTATAAATTTCATCGAATGCACGGAAAAAGCTAGATTCGTTTTTCTTCTGATTCATTTAGTTCCTCATTATCATTAGTATCATTGGATTTTTTATGTTGGTCGATCATTCGGATTATTACTGTCTGTGCGCTTACTCGCTGTTTCTGGCTTTCTGCCATAACATATCGCAACAGGTCACGCGGGATATTAAGCTGCATTATTTATTCCTCTTTGTATCGTGTTTTAAGTTGCTTGGTAGGCTTCAGTTCTTTCAATGCAAGCTCAACAGCCAACCAAAAGTCTGAACGTTTCCTTGTTCGTGAGCTTAGCTTTAGGGTTTGTGCTCGCTGAATTGCGATTTTTAAATCTTGATATTTCTCAATGTACTCTGCAACAGCCTCTGCGACATTCCAATATGCCATCGATATCCTCTTATAAAATTTAAACGCAAAAAGGCCAAACCTGTTGTATTAGGAAACAGGAGGCCAATTAATATTGATGTGGGTATGAAGGAAAGGTAATTACTTCTTTAATTTCTCACTTCATAATATCTAGTTTATCATTTATTCCTAAAAATTCAATACTTTTAAAAAATAAATTTGACATGTATATATATTTGTGATCACACAACATATAATTTATGTTTTTACTAGTGAGTAACAGACTCATGGAGCGTTAGCGCATTGAGTTTGTTAACTGTTATTCTATATATTATAAGAAATCAAGAAACCCATTACATTATCATTCCATGTGTTCCTTAAACACAAGTATGGAGTGAGTGGCACACGAACATAATATTTGTGTTGTCTATTCTTATGAACCACAACAAGGAATGAGTGTTAACGAATGTATTGTTAGTGGTTATTTGTCTTATCTAATTAAATAAAGAATAATAGATAACACAATCATTACATTATCATTCCATGACTGTGTTTAGGGCGACCACAAGCGAAGCGGTTGGCGACATTGGAGGTTGGAGCATAAGCGACAACAGACAGGACGAGCCCATATATTATTTTAATATCTTTTCTTTTAGTCTTTTATTATATCTCTTCTTTTACGACGCACATATCTGCGTGACCCCTACGCACCCGTGTGCGTCACTACCTACGCATATATCTGCGTCACCTAGTCTCGCACACGGGTGCGTTACTATTTTGGATTATCTCTTTATGTTTCCAGTGCTTCCGCTCCCATCACTATATTTCACTGCAACTTTAATATCACTCTTTAATACATTGAAATTAATAGTAGAGTCTTCACCTTCAAAGCCCTTTGAACCATCACGCCATCTGCCTATGTAATCGATATTTGACCCAGGCAGCATTCTCCAAACGATTCCATTCTCATTCATATTAACTTTGCATTCATAGTTCCATACTGTCTTATCTTGTGGTCTTACATAACCAACCTTAATGGTATCACCACCAACAACAAGCGGCTCTTTAACATTAATCAAGTTAGGTTTTTTGCCAAATTCAATGGCAATTGCTTGTTGGCAGACTTTATTTAGCTCTGCATTGCTTATCAGCTTTGCTCCGACATCTATATTAGCACTAGTTATCTTGTTAAATTTTGATACTTCTTCACCACCTTTGGCGTTTTGTATTATGAAATAGCCTGATTGTTCTATCCCATCTCCTTTATACCTATATTTATTCTGTGAACTCAGCTCAGAGAATGTTTTCCCTTGATCATCTGAGACTCTAATATTAACAAAGGTATCAGGAAATTGGCATTCATACATCTTCTTTCCATTTGACACTTGAACTGTTGGAGTGGAAGGAAGATAAAATTTTTGAAAAAATAAATCGCTAGGAGCTATGCCTTTTTCTGCGCTTACAACACCGATACATATGCCATTGTAATCCCCTTCAGATAGGTAGATTGGTGATTCGTTATGTTGGGTAACATTGCTAGTAGGTTCATTTCCACGAGATAGATACATTGACAGCAATATCACTCCTCCGACGAAGTAAATTGCTTTCATACTTTTCTTATCACTTCCCGCCATTTCATCCCCCATAAATTTAAAAGCAAAAGGCGACCATTGTGGTCGCCAAATATTAATGATAAAACTAGACTTCAACAACTGTATAATCTGGCAATGTCTCTTTGCCGTTTTCTATAGTGAACTTATATTTCTTACCAGCTTTAATACAAACTTCACCTATAGCGTCATCAATCCTATTTTCAATAGGGACTAAGAAGTCATGTTCGGTTCGACATTGTATAAAGCATGCATCTATAACGAAATGAAAATTATCATTGTATAAATTAGAAAATCTAAATTCATTGTTTAAATTTAAATCGCCAGTACTAAACTTTAACTCTAAATGCTTTTTTATATCAGATAGAACTGTTTCTGTATTTTCGTACATTAATTACCTCTTATGTTGTATTCCATTGATCAACATTAAACAATGGAGCCCCGAAGGACTCCAAAAGGCTATATATTAATATGTTGTGTGTCAATGACTTACATCACAAGTTGATATTCAATTCAATTTTATATGTTGTTTACACTGTTTAGCTTTGGGTTGTGTGATGGTATGCCCCTCGCCTCTTACATTTTCATAATAGCAAATACGATTCTTGCCCTTTATCTCCTGTGACTCAAGGCGATATGTGTCATAGGCTGCACCATAGACAAATGAAGATATCGTAAGAGATAACATTAAAAGTATTTTTGTGTTCATAGTGCAATCTCCAACGCGTCTTTGAGCTTGTCTAATGGAACATCACCGCCGTATCGGTCATAGCTGATCGCTTTGTTTGTGTGCCCGAGAATAGCAGCCGCATACTGCAAAGGGATGCCCGCAGCTTTTAGCTTGCTGGCTACTGTGTGCCGTAGACTGTGGAAGTCTTTATCAACTGGCCTGTTACGGCTGAACCATTGCCCAAACAGATGGCTATAGCAGTTGTTCCGATAGGGTAGCTCTTTGAACACCCTACCCCCTTTCCTACTTGCTACAAAGTCCAGGAACCCAACAGCCAACAATTTGCTATGGATTGGGACAAGCCGTTGGCTTGCTTCTGTCTTGAGGCTCTGATCTTTCCGTGTGGCTCGGATGTTGAAGCACCAGACACCATTAACTTGCTCTATATCGTCGCTGTAGAGCTGACAGGCTTCATTAGACCGCAATCCGTGGTATCGCCCTATCATGGCGATGAACATGCGCCACGGCTCTTGCTCCTTGGCCCATACATCGAACTGTTTAAGCTCTGGATCTGTGTAACCGGATCTAACGTTGACCTCTTTGACCCTCTTCAGCTTCAACCCCTTAAAGATGTCTGTTGTTTGTTCGGTATGATCAGCAAGCCAACTAAACAACAAACTCAGTTTTTGAATGTATTTATTGATTGTGGTCGGAGACTTGCCAGAACCCAACAGCCAAGTTTTGAACGCCACCGCATCCGCCTTTGTGTACTCAGACAGACACTTATCACCAACGTTTTCAATAAAGGTGTTGATGTAGTTTTGTTGGTTCTTGGTCTCTTTAGGAGCCCATGACAATTGCTTTTCTGCAATGTATGACTTTACGTGACCGGAAAGCTTTTCTTCTTGGTCTGGTGATGTGTGTTCGGAAGGTACAACGGGGGACTCGATCCCAGAGGGACTGCCGGTGCAAGCAGGGATGTGAACGTGCCCGTTTAGCGGGGGATGTTGTGTCGTTGATGCTTCAGCTTCAAACCCAACGGGTTTAGACATGACATCACGGCAAGCAGCATCAGAGATGCATACAGCTTGCTGCACATCAGGGCTGGAATGATTGAAGTGAATTTGAAGAGCCAAGAGCTGGGCTTGTGCCTTGTCTCTTGTTTTGAGGGATTTACGGAAGGTCTGACGACGACCATTACACATGGTCACTCGTTGGTAGTAGTAAATGCCGTTTCTATTCAGTAAGTACATGGCACCCCCTATGAGGATTGTGTGCCAGTTTGTGTGACAGTGATACACAAACAGCTTGTCTTCAACAAGCTAAGTTACTGATCTTAAACGGGAATTGCAGAAACAAGTGGTGGCCCTACCAGCCACATCCCGGCACTCGAGTCCCCCGCCTTGGCTGCTACCTTCCGGTCCTGACCAGGTCGACGGGTTATCAATGCGAGAGGACCAATAGGACCACCGGCGAGGAGAATAGGCAAACTGGGCGTTCAATGCAACGGCTTTCTACCCTCCAACAGATCGTTTGCCTTATTTTTCAACAATCTGCCGAATGAATCAGCTAAACAGCATAAATTTCGCCCCTACCAGCAGCATCAGCAGGGCAAAGGCCTGCTTGAGGCGTCTTGGTGACAGGCGGTGTGCCAGCTTGGCACCAAGGCGGGCGAACTGGGTACTGGTCAGCACAATGCCCAGCAGGGCGGGCAGATAGATGTAGCCCACACTCCACTCGGGCAGATCGGCATGACCCCAACCCGCATAGAGGTAGCTGAGGCTCCCCGCCAGCGCGATGGGCATGCTGCATGCTGCAGAAGCCGCTACCGCATTGCGCATCGGCACCGAGTTCCAGCTCAGATAAGGGACGGTGAGCGAGCCACCGCCAATACCAAACAGCGCTGACATCCAGCCAATGATGGTACCGGCGATGCCTGTGCCGAGCGGCCCCGGCATATGGCGTTCCGCTTTTGGTTTAAGGTTGAGCCCCATCTGTAGCGCCATGGTCCAGGCGAAACAACCGATGATGATATTGAGGGTGCTGGTACTGAGCAGATTGGCGGTCATGCCGCCAAGCCAACCGCCGATCAGCATGCCGGCGCCGAGTCGGCGGACCATCACCCAGTCGACGGCGCCCGCCTCCCGGTGGGCCCGCAGCGAGCTGAATCCGGTAAAGATCATGGTGGGCAACGAGGTGCCGAGGGCAAGATGGGTAATGATTTCAGAGTCGATGCCCTGGGCGCGAAAGGTCATGACCAGCACGGGGACAATGATAAGACCGCCGCCGATCCCGAACAGTCCCGCCAGCATCCCGGCGAATGCCCCCAGCAGGAGGTAACCCATAAACAGCATAAAAATTCCTGTCGTAAACGGAAAATGGCCACACCGGCCAGATAACAGATCAATATCAGCATGAAAAAAAAGAGATGGCGCGAGGGCCATCTCTTCATTGTGCCGGTTAGTGCAGTGGAATGGTACCGTCCATCACCTTGTAGAAGGCCAGCACGGCACAGCCAAGCAGGGCCGCCGTCATCCCCTGCTCCAGCCGGTTAAGGCCACGCAGACCGTGATGCTGACGCGCCTTCCAGTAGATGAAGATGCCCGGGCTGTAAAGCAGCGCCACCAGCAACAGGTACTCCACACCGGCAGCATAGACCAGCCAGCAGCCGTAAACGGTCGCCACCAGAGCCAACAGCAGGTCACGCTTGCGCTGGTGAGGTTGACCCTGATAGGTCTCCCCTTTCAATGCCAGCTTCAGGCCATAAGCGCCCGAAAAGACGTAAGGCACCAGCGCCGCCGAGGTAGCGATGTTGACCAGCGCCAGATAGGTACTGCTCTGGAAGTAGATGATGATCAGGAAGATCTGCACCAGACAGGTGGAGCACCAGAGCGACACCTGCGGCGAGCCGTTCTTGTTCTCCTTGGCAAACCAGCCCGGGAACACGCCGGTCTTGCCTGCGATGTAGGGCACTTCAGCGGCCAGCACGGTCCAGCTGAGCAGAGCCCCCATCACCGACACCACCAGACCGATGTTGATAAGCCAGGCGCCCCAGGGGCCGACCACGGCTTCGAGGATCATTGCTGTCGAAGGGTTCTTGAGCGCCGCCAGTTGGGGCTGGCTCATGACACCCAGCGAGAAGAGGGTCACCATCACGTAAAGCGTCAGGGCACCGAGCAGCGCCAGCACGGTAGCACGGCCCACATCCTTGCGATGACGGGCACGGGCAGAGACCACCACGGCCCCTTCAATCCCGATAAAGACCCAGAGGGTCACCTTCATGGTGGACTTGACCTGATCCATCACGGAGCCCAGCTCCATGTTGTTCTGGCCCCAGATATCCAGAGTGAAGGTATCCATGTTGAAGGCCAGCAGGATCGCGACACAGAAGACGATGAGCGGCACCATCTTGGCAATCGTAGTGACGATATTCACCAGCGCCGCAACCTGAACCCCGCACAGCACCAGCGCATGCACCGACCAGATCAGGATGGAGGCCAGCGTGATGGCGACCGGCGTATTGCCGTCACCGAAGATGACGTTGTCCGGCGTATCGAAGAAGTAGCTCAGAGCGCTGAACACCACGATGGCGTAGGAGACGTTGGCAAGCAGTTGGCAGAGCCAGTAACCCCAGGCGGCGTTGAAACCGATAAAATCGCCGAAGCCGGCTTTGGCATAGCTGAAGATACCGCCATCGAGATCAGGGCGGCGCATGGAGAGGTTCTGATAGACCAGCGCGAGACAGATCATGCCAAGACCGGTGATGGCCCAACCCAGGGCGACCGCCCCGGCACTGGCATGCGCAGCAATGTTTTGTGGCAGACTGAAGACCCCGGCGCCGACCATGGAGCCGATCACCAGCGAAATGAGGGCGCCCAGCCCTAGTTTCTTGTCCATTTCAATCCTGTTTATTTAGGCGGCGGCAGAGCGTCCGTATTCATACTGCACGCAATATGGGAGGGGCTGGGAATCCTGACCCCGTGAAAAAGGCGGCAACTATATTGCATGACTATTCCGACCGCAATCCCTCGTCCCGTCAATCATGCACCGCCTTGACCGCGCGCAATTTTACAGCACTGGCCCATATGGCCTGTGAGCTGGCTCAAATTAACCAAGACCCATTGATATTTCTCATTTTTCCGCCAACACAACCTGACTCGCATGGTTCCTATGCATCGCCATTCAGGCGCTCTCTGTATAAATAATCTGCATAAAAAAGCCCCGGTGGAAACACCGGGGCCCATTATGTAAATCCCTATAAACGCAAACCGCCATCCAGTTCAATCATCCGCCCCGACAGGTAGTCGTTGGCAAAAATAAAGCTCACCGTCTCGGCCAGCTGCTGCGCTTCACCCAGTTTGCCGACCGGGATAGCCTGCTGCATTCGGGTCATCGCCTCCGGCTTCATCGCGGCCGTCATATCGGTGGCGAACACCCCGGGGGCGATCCCCATCACCCGGATACCGTGGCGGGCAAGCTCCCGCCCCCAGGTCACTACCAGCGAAGCCACACCTGCCTTGCTGGCGGCATAGTTGCTCTGGCCGATATTGCCGGCTCGGGCAATGGAGGAGATATTGATGATGACCCCCCCCTCCCCGCCGGTGGCCATCAGTGCGGCCCCCTCGCGCCCGCACAGGAAGGTGCCGGTGAGGTTGACGTCGATGACGCTCTGCCACTGGGCCAGGCTCATCTTCTCTACAACTTCCCCCTCTTTCACCTTGATCAGCATGCCATCGCGCAGAATGCCGGCGCAGTTGATAAGACCGTGCAGCACGCCAAAACGCTCCTTGATAGCAGCAAACACGGCCTCGACCTCGGCTTCGCTCGCCACACTGCAGACAAACAGCTCGCACTGGCTATCTTGATCGCACTGACCATTCTGACTGTGAACCATGGCGGCGGTCGCCTCCAGATCGGCGCGATTGATGTCGAGTAGTGCCAGCGTCGCCCCCTGTGCGCCCAGGGCCAGCGTAATGGCCCGTCCCAAGCCACGTCCAGCACCAGTGATAACGATGACCTTATCTTTGATATCCATCCATGCTCCTTGTAGCTGGTCGAAGAGAGATGCCTTGAAGAGAGGTGGCCCGTCAGGCGGGATCCTGTTTATCCAGATAGAGTTCGACGATGCTGGAGAAATCGCGGCTCCCCTGCCCCTGAGCGGCATGCAGGTTGAACAGGTTGCGGGCCAGCGCCCCCATGGGCACAGCGCTGTGGCCATGCTCGGCCAGCGCCATGGCCAATCCCAAATCTTTCACCATCAAACGGGTCATAAAGCCCCCCTGATAGTTGCGGGCGGCTGGGACATTCTCCATCACCCCGGGCCAGGGGTTGTAGCGCTCCAGACTCCAGTTGTTGCCGGAGCTCTTGCCCATGATGGTGGAGAGTACGGCGGGATCCAGTCCCTCCTTCACCCCGAGGGCCAGCGCTTCGGCAGTGCCCGCCATATGGATCGCAAGCAGCATGTTATTGCACATCTTGGCGATCTGCCCGGCGCCCAGCGTCCCGGCGTGAAACAGGTTCTGCCCCATGCAGGCGAGCAGGGGCTTTGCCGCCTCGAAATCTGCCGCGTCGCCGCCAACGATAAAGGTGAGCGTCCCGGCGGCCGCACCGGCGACACCACCCGAGACAGGGGCATCGATAAAGCGCAAACCACGCGCGCGGGCCGCCTTCCCGACCTGACGGGCAGAGTCGACATCTATGGTGGAGCAGTCGATCACCAGTGCACCAACCGGCAGGGCAGCCAGCAGATCCTGCCCCTCAGACAACCAAAGATCGCGCACATGTTCCCCCGCGGGTAGCATGCTGATCACCACCTCGCAGCCGGTCACCGCCTCACGGGCATCCCCCGCGGCTATGCAGCCAGCGGCGATGGCGCGCTCAATGTTTTGGGCAACCAGATCAAACACCTGCACCGTGTGCCCGGCACTGGCCAGATTGGCCGCCATGGGCCCCCCCATGTTGCCGAGCCCGATAAACCCTATCCTTGTCATCCGCTTGCTCCTTGCGTTGCTGATGGCGGCGTCCGCCGGTTGCCAACCTGTTATTCCTTGCAGCCCAACGGATTGCGCCCCTGCGGCCAGCGATAGAACTCATCCAGCCACTCCCCCTCCAGTGGCAACTGCTGCCAGCGGGGATCTTTATCCTTGTCGATCAGTAGTGCCCGTACCCCTTCCACAAAATCCCCCTTCAGCACGCAGTTGACCGAGAGGGTCAGCTCCTCGGCAAATACCTCGGCCAGGGAGTAGCGGCGAGCCTGCCAATATTGACGCCACAAAATGGCGCGGCTGATGGGGCTGCCGGATCGGCAGAGCTGCTGCGCCTGCCGGAGTACCACCTCCTGTTCATCAAACTGAGCTTCGAACAACCGCGCCAATACCCCTTGCAACGTGCGTCCCGCCAACAGGGCATCGATCCTCTGTTGATGGGGCCGCAATACTGGCGCTGGCAAGCGGGCCACCACCTCACGGTGCAACCCCCTGAACAACTGATCGATCTGCTCACGGGGATCACCACTAGCAGCCCAGTCGAGTACGGCGAGGCGTGACAACAGCGCACTGCGCTCGCCACTGGCGATGGCGTGATCCGCCAGCCCAAGACCAATGGCATCACTCCCGTTGAAGCGGGCGCCAGTCAGACCGAGCCAGAGCCCCAGCCGCCCCGGCATTCGGCTTAAAAACCAGCTCGCCCCCACGTCGGGGTAGAGTCCTATGGTTACCTCCGGCATGGCAAACAGGCTCTTTTCGGTCACCACCCGAAAATCGGCTCCGGCAAACAGGCCAATGCCGCCCCCCATGCAGATACCGTCCGCCACGCAGATCAGGGGCTTGCGATAAGAGTGGATGTGGTGGTCGAGCCGGTACTCCTGCTCGAAAAAGTCGCGGGCATATTCGAACAGTTCCGATCCGCTTGCCTCCTGTTTGCGGTAATAGAAGGAGCGGATATCGCCACCGGCACAGAACGCCTTCTCACCCGCCCCCTGCAACAGCACACAGACGATGGCGGGATCCTGCTCCCAACGGGTCAGCGTCTGTTGCAGGATCTGGATCATCGGCAGGCTCAATGCGTTGAGAGACGCAGGGCTGTCGAGGGTCAACACCCCGACCTGATGGCCATCTTCGGTGGGATAACAACTAACCTTAACCGGCTCACTCATAAACGGCTCCGTATGGATTTATTCTGTTGGGCCATATTGCCAGCGCGGTAAGCGTTTCTCCAGGAAGGCAGCCACCCCTTCACGCTGGTTGGCATCGCTAAAGAGCTCGAGAAACAGCGACCGCTCAAGGGGCAAGGCGGCATCCCGCGGGCCACTGCGGCCCTGATTGATCAGGGTTTTGCAGGCGCGCAGGGCGCTCGGGCTCTGGCGCTCCACCAGATGGGCCATCTGGTGCGCGGCCTCCCACGCCTGACCGGTTTTCACCACCTCCTCCACCAGCCCCATCTCGTAAGCCAGCGAGGCACTCACCTTCTCACCGCAGAGGATCATCCGCTTGGCCCAGCCCGGCCCTACCAGCTCGGTCAGACGCTGGGTGCCACCGGCACAGGGAAGCAAGCCCACCGAGGCTTCCGGCAGTCCCAGCAACGCCTGCTGCTCGGCGATGCGGATATCACAGGCCAGCGCCACTTCCAGGCCACCGCCCATGGCATAACCATTGATGGCGGCGATACTGACGCCGTGAAAGCGGGCCAGCGCCTCGAAGGCCTTGCCAAAGGCCTCGGCCACTTCGCGGGCCTGCTCGACATTCCCCTCGACAAACATATTGAGGTCGGCTCCGGCGCAGAAAAATTTGTCGCCTGAGCCGCGGATCACCAGAGCCACCACATCGGGACGACTGTCGAGCTCCACCATCATCTGCAAAAAGGCCTGCAGGCTGGCGAGGGTCCAGGTGTTGGCAGGGGGATGGTCGAGGGTGATATAGGCCACGTGGCCATGATATTCGAGTCTGATCCTTGTCATAACATTGTCCTTGTCGATGAAGCTGCCGTCATGACGACAGGCTTGAATGACGCCAACCTGTGGCTGGCTCACAAAGCCAAAACCGATATGGCATGGTGCAAATCGGGTGGCAGGCAACACACCCTTGATGCGACCACCGGTTAGCCCAGCGACAAACCGGGATCGGCCAGCATGCGGCGCGCGATGATAAGTCGCATCACCTCGTTGGTGCCCTCCAGAATGCGGTGTACCCGTGTATCGCGCAGATAGCGCTCGAGCGGATACTCGCGGATATAACCATAGCCGCCAAAGAGTTGCAGAGCCTCATCACAGATTCGATAACCCACATCGGTGGCAAACCGTTTGGCCATGGCACACCAGGCACTCTTGTCGGGTGCCCCGCGATCCAGCTTGTCGGCGGCCTGACGCACCAGCAGGCGGGCGGCAGCCAGCTCGGTCGCCATATCGGCCAGGCGAAACTGCACGCTCTGGAATTCGCTGATCGGGTGACCAAATTGCTGGCGCTGCTGCACATAGACCAGCGCATCGTCCAGTGCCTGCTGGGCAGTGCCTACCGAGCAGGTGGCAATATTGATGCGCCCACCATCGAGGGCCTGCATGGCGAACTTGAACCCTTCCCCCTCTTCGCCCAACCGATAGCAGGCAGGAATGCGAACCCTATTAAAGACAACCTCCCGAGTCGGCTGGCTGTTCCAGCCCATCTTCTCTTCTGCCTTGCCATAGCTCACGCCTGGGGCATTAGCCGGTACCATAAAGGCAGAGATCCCCTTCGCCCCTTCACCACCGGTACGGGCCATCACCACCAGCACATCGCTGCTGCCTGCCCCCGAGATAAAGACCTTGGTCCCCTCAATGAGGTAGCTGTCACCCTCGCGCACCGCCCGTGTCTTGAGTGCCGCCGCATCAGAGCCTGCTCCCGGCTCGGTGAGGCAATAGGAGCCCAGCAATTCGCCGCTGGCCAGTTTCGGAACCCACTCTTTGGCAACCTCGGTGGGCAGCCAGCTGCCCAGCATCCAGCTCACCATGTTGTGGATGGTCAGATACGCAGTAGTCGAGGTACAACCCATGGCGAGACGCTCGAAGATGAGACTTGCATCGAGGCGCGGCAACCCCAATCCGCCAAACTGCTCCGGGGTATAGAGACCACAAAAACCTAGCTCGGCCGCCTGCTTGATGGTCGGGAGCGGAAACTCATGCTCCTTGTCCCAGCGCGCGGCATGGGGTTTGAGCGCCTCATCGGTAAAGGCGGCGGCCGCCTCCACATACGCCTGTTGATCATCGGTCAGGGTAAAATCCATCTTGTCGTTCGCTCCCTTGTTGCCCTGCGCTGATTTTCCTGAGTTAGCGCTTTATAACGCGGCGCCCACACACTGGTCATTCGGATCTGCCACTATGGCGCTGTTGTCGTGGTAGCTGATGACGCTTTCACTACCACCGCTTTATCGACACACAACAGATTAACAATTGATTTACGTTTACGCTAACGTAAACTTGTGGCAGAAGTGAAGTACAAAATGGACCGACCACTGCCAGTCGTAACGCCGAGTCAGCCGGTCGAGCCAACCTTCCTACCCGACTGTCATATCCGCAAGGAGAGCATGGATGCAGATGGATGAGACCCTGAATGCCCTGACCGAACAGGTTGCGGCCTTCTGCCAGAAAGTGATCGCCCCGCGCGCCAGCGAGATCGATCAGAGCAATGCCTTCCCCCGTGATCTCTGGCCCCGGATGGGTGAACTGGGGCTGCACGGCATCACGGTGGCGGAGGAGTATGACGGGGTGAACCTCGGCTATCTGGCCCACGTGCTGGTGATGGAGCAGGTGAGCCGCGCCAGCGCCTCGGTCGGCCTCTCATACGGCGCCCACTCCAATCTCTGCATCAATCAGATCCACCGCCACGGTACGGCGGAACAGAAAGCACGCTACCTGCCCCCGCTGGTGAGCGGCGAGCATGTGGGGGCGCTGGCCATGAGCGAACCGGGCGCAGGCTCCGATGTGGTCAGCATGCGCCTGACCGCAGAGCGTGAGGGCGATCACTTCGTGCTGAACGGCAACAAGATGTGGATCACCAACGGCCCGGATGCCGACACCTTCGTCATCTATGCCAAGACCGATGCCGCCGCCGGTCCCAAAGGAATTTCCGCCTTTATCGTCGAGGTGGGCACTCCCGGTTTCACTACTGCCCAGAAGCTCGACAAGCTCGGTATGCGCGGCTCCAGCACCTGCGAGCTGGTGTTTGACAACTGCCACGTGCCGCAGGAAAACCTGCTGGGCCCCCTGCACGGCGGAGTCAAGGTGCTGATGAGCGGCTTGGATTACGAGCGAGTAGTGCTGGCAGCGGGCCCCCTTGGCATCATGCAGGCCTGCATGGACGTGGTGTTGCCCTATGTGCGCGAGCGCAAGCAGTTTGGTCAAGCCATCGGCGAGTTCCAGCTGGTGCAGGGCAAGCTCGCCGACATGTATACCCGCCTCGCCAGCAGCCGGGCGCTGGTCTACTCGGTGGCGAGCGCCTGCGATCAGGGTCGCACCAGCCGTAAAGATTGCGCCGCAGCCATCCTGTTTGCCGCCGAAAACGCCACCCAGATGGCCCTCGACGCTATCCAGCTGCTCGGCGGCAACGGTTACATCAACGAATACCCCACTGGCCGCCTACTGCGGGACGCCAAACTCTACGAGATCGGCGCTGGCACCTCGGAGATCCGCCGCTGGCTCATCGGCCGCGAGCTGATGGGAGAAAATGCATGAGTCGTATCCACTCCCGCCTCGACACGGCGAGCCCGGAATATGCGGCCAATCGGGCTGCAATGCAGGGGCTGGTCGTCGATCTCCATGCCCGCATTGCCGAGATCGCCCAAGGAGGCGGCGCGGCCAACAACGCCCGCCATCAGGCCCGCGGCAAGTTGCTGCCCCGCGAGCGCATCAATCAGCTGCTGGACCCGGGCTCCCCGTTTCTCGAACTGTCGGCGCTGGCTGGCTGGCAGGTCTATGACGAGCCGGTGCCCGCCGCCGGCATCATCACCGGCATCGGCCGGGTTTCGGGCCGGCTCTGCATGCTGGTGGTGAACGACGCCACCGTGAAAGGCGGCACCTACTACCCGCTCACGGTGAAAAAACACCTGCGCGCCCAGGCCATCGCCGAGCGGCTGTGCCTCCCCTGCCTCTATCTGGTGGATTCCGGTGGCGCCTTCTTGCCGATGCAGGATGAGGTGTTCCCCGACCGGGATCACTTTGGCCGCATCTTCTACAACCAGGCCCGCATGTCGGCCCAGAACATTCCCCAGCTGGCAGTGGTGATGGGACTCTGCACCGCTGGCGGCGCCTACGTGCCCGCCATGGCTGATGAATCCATCATGGTCAGGGAGCAGGCCACCATCTTTCTGGCGGGTCCGCCGCTGGTCAAGGCCGCCACCGGCGAGGAGATCAGCGCCGAGGCCCTGGGCGGCGCCGAAGTGCACTGTGCCCACTCCGGCGTTGCTGATCATATGGCCCGTGACGATGCCCATGCGCTGGCCATCGCCCGCACGCTGGTTACTCATCTGGGTAACGAGCCGATAGAGAGCAGCCCCGGCTACAAGCCCCCCTGCTACCCCATAGAGGAGCTCTACGGTCTGGTGGGCACCAGTCTCAAACGCCCTTACGACGCCCGCGAACTGATTGCACGACTGGTGGATAGCTCTGACTTTGACGAATTTAAGGCGCTGTTCGGCACCACTCTGGTGACCGGCTTTGCTCGTATTTGCGGCATGAAAGTGGGGATCCTCGCCAACAACGGCGTGCTGCACAGCGACAGCGCCCAGAAGGGGGCCCACTTTATCCAACTCTGTAACCGGCGTGCCATCCCGCTGCTCTTTTTGCAGAACATCACCGGTTTTATGGTGGGGAGTAGCGCAGAAAAAGAGGGGATCGCCAAGCACGGCGCCAAGCTGGTCACAGCGGTGGCCTGCAGCCGGGTGCCCAAGATCACCCTGATCGTCGGCGGCAGCTTTGGTGCCGGCAACTACGGCATGTGTGGCCGCGCCTATGAACCCGATTTTCTCTTTAGCTGGCCCAACAGCCGCATCTCTGTCATGGGGGGCGAGCAAGCTGCCGGGGTGCTGGTGCAGGTGCGTCGGGACAAGCTGGCTACCGAGGGCAAGGATTTGAGTGAGCAGGAGGCGGCCGCCATCCGCGCCCCGGTGATCGAGCAGTATGAGCGGCAGGGTCACCCCTACTACGCCAGCGCTCGCCTGTGGGATGACGGCGTCATCGACCCGGCTCAGAGCCGCACCGTACTGGCACTGGCGCTCGCCGCCTGTCAGGGTGCCCGCATTGAACCCGAGCAGTACGGCATCTTCCGGATGTAAGGAGCAACCTATGTCAGATCCACTTACTTCCTCAGCACTTGGCTCTTCAACACAGGGCCCGTTTCGGCTGGAGCGGCACGGCCCGCTGGCCGAGCTGGTGCTGTCGCGCCCGGCCCGCCACAACGCCTTTGATGCCGACCTGATGCTGGGGCTGCTCGACTGCCTCGATGATCTGGCCCATCTCCATGGTCATGATCTCGCCGAACGCCCTCACGCCCTGCTGCTACGTGCCGAAGGCAAACACTTTTGCGCGGGCGCCGATCTCAACTGGATGCGCAATCTGGCCCACGCCGATTTCGAGCACAATCGCGAAGACGCCCGGGTACTGGCGCGGCTGATGCAGACCCTCGATGAGCTTCCCTTCCCTACGGTGGCGCTGGTGCAAGGGGCCGCCTATGGCGGGGCGATGGGCCTCATCTGCGCCTGCGATCTGGTGCTGGCCAGCGACGATGCCCGCTTCTGCCTCTCAGAGGTTAGCCTCGGGCTAGTGCCTGCGGTGATCAGCCCCTACGTGGTACGCGCCATGGGAATGCGTCAGGCGCGCCGCTACATGCTCAGTGCCGAGCCGTTCGATGCCATCACCGCCTGTCGGCTCAATGTGGCACATCAACTCTGCAAGCCGGATCAACTGCTGGCGGAGGGACGGGCGCAGGCCCTTCGTCTGTGCCGCAACGGGCCGGAAGCGATGAAAGAGACCAAACGACTGCTGGCGGCGATAGAGGCCTATCCTTCCCGCCTGCACGAAGAGAAAACCGTCGAGACCATCGCCCGGGTTCGGGTGGGGCTCGAAGCCCAGGAGGGGATGCAGGCCTTCTTCGACAAAAGCCCTCCCGCCTGGCGTCCCCGTTTCAAGGATGAGACATGACCCATCACTCTCAGATTAAACGCCTGCTGATTGCCAATCGCGGCGAAATCGCCGTGCGTATCATCAAGACGGCGAAACGCCTCGGCATCCACACCATCGCCCTCTACTCCGATGCCGACGCCCACGCCATGCACACCCGTCTGGCCGATGAGGCCTGGCATCTGGGGCCCGCACCGGCCAGAGAGAGTTATCTCGACACCGGCAAGGTGCTGAAGATTGCCAAAGAGGCGCGCGCCGACGCCATCCATCCCGGTTACGGCTTTCTGTCGGAAAACAGCGATTTTGCCACCGCCTGCGAACAGCGCGGCCTGCGCTTTGTCGGCCCAAGCGGCGCCGCCATTCTCGCCATGGGCGACAAATCGGGAGCCAAGGCGCTGATGCAGGCCGCCGGTGTACCTGTGCTACCCGGCTATCACGGCACGGATCAACGGCCGGACTTCTTGCGCGATCAGGCGAGCCAAGTGGGCTTTCCACTGCTTATCAAGGCCGCCAGTGGCGGCGGTGGCAAGGGGATGCGCCGGGTCGATCAGCTGGCCGACTTTGACGAGTCGCTGGCGGCAGTCAAACGGGAAGCCAAGGCCGCCTTTGGTAACGATATGGTACTGCTGGAGCGCTATCTGCCTCAGGCTCGCCACGTGGAGGTACAGGTTTTTGCCGATAGCCTCGGCAATGCCATCTATCTGGGGGACAGGGACTGCTCCTTGCAGCGACGCCATCAGAAGGTGATCGAAGAGGCGCCCGCCCCCGACATCCCTCCGGCTCTGCGGCGCGCCATGGGGGATGCAGCCGTGGCCGCTGCCAAGGCCATCTACTATCAGGGGGCTGGCACCATCGAATTTCTGCTCTGCAAGGATGAGTTCTTCTTTATGGAGATGAACACCCGGCTGCAGGTGGAGCATCCGGTCACCGAAGCGGTAACCGGGCAGGATCTGGTGGCCTGGCAACTGGTCGTGGCCGAAGGAAAGCCGCTACCACTCACCCAGGAGGAGGTGGTGCTGCGCGGCCATGCGGTGGAGGCGCGCCTCTACGCCGAGGATGTGGCGGCCGGTTTTCTGCCCGCCAGCGGCCCCATCCACTGGCTGCACTGGCCCGTTGGCGTGCGTATCGACACCGGCGTTACCGCTGGTGATGAGGTGAGCCCCTATTACGATCCCATGATCGCCAAGCTGATCGCCCACGGCCAGAGCCGCGCCGAGGCGTTCGCCCAACTGGCCGATGCGCTGGCGGCACTGGATCTCGGCCCGCTGGAGCACAACGGCGCGCTCTTGCTGCGCCTTTGTGAAGAGCCCGACATCTTGGCCATGGGCCACCATACCCAGTGGCCCATCCCCACCGAACCGCAACCCATTCCTGAGCTCGCCTGGCCGCTGGCGACCCTCTGGCTGGCGAGCCGCCCTGCGGGCACCTCTCCCTGGCAGCAAGCCTGCGGATTTCGGCTGGGGCCGGATCGCTGCTGGACAGCGGCGGTGCGCATCGGTGATGAGCACCGGGTATTGACCCTTAACGATCATGGCGGCCAGTTTGAGTGGCAAGGGGAGACTCATTGGTACCAGAGAGGTGATGATCATATCCGCCTGCAGCAGGGCGGCGGCTGGCAACAGATCCCCATTCAGACGGTCGCAGGCTCGGAGGCAGCCTTCATCATGACCCTGGGGGGCCAGCGCATCCGCTTCGCGGCCGATGATCAGCAGCACAGCCACCACCATGAGCAGGCAAACGAGAAGGCGCAGGGCGCCATCGCGCCCATGCACGGCATAGTGGTAGCCGTGCTGATCGAGCAGGGGCAAACAGTCAGTAAGGGGCAACCCCTGCTGGTGCTGGAGGCGATGAAGATGGAACACCAGTTGCGTGCAGAGCGGGACGGGGTAATTGAAGCCCTGCAGTGCAAACAGGGCGAGCAGGTAAGCCAGGGAACCGTGCTGGTGCGCTTTGCCGAAGAGATTGCCACACAGGAGGATCACCCATGAACCGATCACAGGACGTCCGTGACGACAGGGTCAGTCTGGTGGAGATGGGGCCGCGAGATGGCCTGCAAAATGAAGCTGCGCCCCTCTCCCTGGTACAGCGGTTGGAGCTGATCCAGCGCCTTACCGACAGCGGCCTGCAACGCATCGAGGTGGGTGCCTTTGTCTCTGCCAAAAAAGTGCCGCAGATGGCGGACTCCGCAGCGCTGTTCGAGGCACTGCCGCGCAAGGGCTCAACCCGTTACGGCGCTCTGGTACCCAATCTGCAAGGCTTGCAGGCTGCCATTGCCGCCCGCGCCGATGAGATTGGCCTCTTCACCGCCTGCTCCGACGGTTTTACCCGCGCCAATATCGGTATCAGCGTAGAGGAGTCGCTGGTGCGCTTCGCCCCGCTGGTGCAGGAGGCCCGCCGCCTCGGCATCAAGGTGCGCGGCTACCTCTCCACCATCATCGCCTGCCCGTTCGATGGCCCGACCCGCCCGAAACGGGTCGCCGCCATGGCCGAGCAACTGCTGGATCTCGGTTGCCACGAAATTTCGCTGGGGGACACCATCGGCGTCGGCACCCCGGGCACGGTGGCGCCCATGCTGGATGCGGTGCTGCACGAGATCCCGGCGGGTCGGCTCGCGGTCCATTTCCACGACACCTACGGTCAGGGCTTGGCCAACCTGCTACCCGCGCTGGAGCGCGGCATTCGCACCATCGACTGCTCGGTGGCGGGGCTTGGCGGCTGCCCCTATGCGCCGGGCGCCTCCGGCAATGTGGCGTCAGAGGAGGTGGTCTACCTGCTGCACGGCCTTGGCATGACGACCGGGGTGGATCTCGACAAACTGGCGGCCACCGGCCAGTGGGTGAGCGAGCAGCTCGGCCGTCCCAACGGCTCGCGGGTCGGTCAGGCCCTGCACGCCAATGCCGAGCGGCTGCGCGCCCGCCTCTGCCAGCCACACGCCCAGCAACAGGAGTCATGACCATGTCCCGTTCCCTGCCCGGCAAGGAGATCACCTACAGCATTTCGGAGCTGGCCCACGAATTCGATGTCACGCCGCGCACCATCCGCTACTACGAGGATGAGGGGCTGCTCACCCCGCTGCGGGAGGGGCAAACCCGCATCTACAGCCATCGGGACAAGATCCGGCTCAAGTTGACCCTGCGCGGCAAACGGCTGGGGTTTAGCTTGGCCGAGATCCGCGAGCTGTTCGATATGTACGACACCGACAAATCGAGCAAAACCCAGCTCCACTCCATGATCAAGCTGATCGAGGCAAAACGCGGTGTGCTGCGCCAGCAGCTGGAGGATATCCAGATGGTGATGGCCGAGCTGGAAGCCGCCGAACAGCGCTGTGTTAATTCCCTTAACAGCTTGAAAACCGGCGCAGATTAACCGAATCTGGGAGCAAGCTATTGCCCTGGGGATCCCATGAGATATTGGTGCTGGTTTTTGCTCTTGTTCAGCCTCTCTGGCTGGAGCCATCCCCTCATCAAGGTTGGCGGATACCCCTATGCCCCCTTTGTGGTCAAACTCTCCGATTCCCGCTATGAAGGGCTGACGCTGGATCTTATCGACCAGCTCAATGCCGTTCAGAAAGAGGTGACCTTTGTCTTTGTCCCCACCTCGGCCGCCAACCGTTACAAGGCGCTCGATCTGGGCCGTTTCTCGCTGATGCTGTTTGAAGACAGCAAGTGGGGCTGGGACACAGATAAATTCAAGATGACAGCCCCCTTCCTCGGTGGTGGCGAGGTCTATGTGGCCCTGAACAAAGCGGGCCGGGAACAGCGCTTTTTCGATGACCCCTCTCGGCATCATCTTATCGGGGTGACCGGCTATCACTACGGCGTCGGCCAGTTCAATGCCGATCCCCTCTACCTGCAGCGCAAGCTCAATATCACCCTGGTCAAGGACAATGTCAGCGCCCTGCAAGCGCTACTCAAAGGACGTGGCGAGGTAGCCATTCTCAACGTCTCATACCTTAACCAGTATCTGCTGGCCCATCCCGACACAGCCGATCAGCTGCTGATCTCGCAAAAATGGGATCAACAGTATCAGCACCGCGCCATCCTTCACCCTGCGGCCCCCATTACCCCTGCCCAGCTGGAACAGTGGCTGGCAGCGCTGCAACAAAAGGGGGAACTGGAGCGCCTTTGGACAAAGTACGGCGTACAACAGCACGCAATCCCATGATTACTATCCAGCTTTTCTGTACCATGGCGGGAACCAAATGGGAGTGCACCAAATGAACACCACCGAGCCCGCGTCCCCCAAGCTCCGCTTGCTGCGCTACCTTGCCTACGCTTTTCTGCTGTTTCTTATCCTGATCACTCTGCTGCTGTGGCAAACCCCTCGTCTGATCCAGCGCTATCTGCCCGGCTGGCTGGCCGAGCACTATGGCCTGCAACTGACGCTGGGGGAGATTGACGTAGGGCTGCGCAACCCTTCTCTCACCCTCGGCGCGACCGCCCTGCTCGATGCCAAACAGCAGCCCATCATCGGTTTTGAGCAGCTCTTTATCACCCCCGACCTGCAAACCAGCTGGCAGCACAAAGGGGTCGTGCTTTCCGCCGTCACCCTGACCAAACCCGTGGTGCTGCTGCAACGGCTGGCAGACAAAAAGGGGGATGTTCGACTCAATCTGACTGATGCGCTGGCGACCCTGCTCGCCCCTGCCCCCTCCTCCGAGCCCGAGACAGCCAGCGCCCCGCTGCCGGTCGACATCGCCAGCATCGCAGTGACTGACGGCCATGTGCGCTATCAGGATCAGCGCAAGGAGAGCGAACCCGGCTGGTTGCCGCCCCTCAATCTGGAGAAAGTGACTCTCCAGCTCGATAACCTGCGCACCGAGGCAAATCACCCGACCGCCTATCAGCTGAGCGCCGCCATCAACGGCAAAAGCAGCCTCGCAGCTCACGGCAAACTCGATGTGATGAGCGGCATGGGTCAGGGAAAAGTGAGCCTCAAGCAGGTCGAGCTGAAACCCTTCACCCCGCTCTGGACACCTTATCTCAAGCTGGATCTGGCCAAGGGCCACGCCAATGCAGAGGTGGAATTCCTGCTCAAAGAGGGCAAGCAAGAAGTACAGTGGCAATTGTCCAAAGGCAAGCTGACGCTGGACAACTGGCAGCTTAAAAAACACAAGGGAGAGGAGTTTGCCCGCTTCAGCCAGCTGGCGCTTAGCGATTTGGCTGTCGATGGCCAGAAACAGTCGATCCAGATCGGCAAGGTGACCCTGCAACAACCCCTGCTCAAAGCCACCCTCAACCCACAGCAGGAGCTGGATCTGGCTGATCTGCTCATTGCACCGGCCCCCGCCAAACCCGTCAAAGGGGCCAACGCCGCAAACGAGGCGGCCAACAATGCGGCGCCCACGTCGGCACAACAAGCAAAGACAGCCGGTAACGGCAAGAAAAACACGGCAGACAAACCCTGGCAGTGGCAGATCAGGCAGATCGCCATCGACAAGGGTGATCTCACCCTTACCGAATCGAGCAGCGGCAAACCGCTGGCACGCCAGCTCTCCGGCCTCAAGCTGGCGCTGGGGCCACTGGGCAGCAAGGGGGAGCAACCGAGCAAACTGACTCTGGCCACCCAGTTCAACCAGAGCAGCCCCCTCGCCTTTGATGGCCAACTGACCCTGACTCCTTTCACCTTAAGCGGCGACATCAACCAGCAGGATCTGCCCCTGACGCTGGCACAGCCCTATCTGGCCGATCTGGTGCGTATCAAGGTGCAAAACGGGCTGCTGAGCAGCAAGACCAGACTTGATCTCGCCACCACTGCCCGGGGAGATCTGAGCAAGCTGACCCTGCAAGGGGGGCTCGATATCAACGGGCTCAAAGTAGTCGATCGGGCAGACAATCAGCGGCTGCTGGAGTTCAACACCCTGGCTCTCACCGGTCTGACGTACGACGGCATCAGCCAGCAGATGCGGATCAAGGACATTGCCCTGAACAAGCCCTTCGCCCGCATCGAGATCAACGAAGATGGCACCACCAACCTGCAACAGCTGCTGTTGCCGCAGCCGGCGGCAGCCAAAAGTACTCAAGCGGCGGCAGGCAGCAAGGCTCCCGACTTTCGTTTCACCATTGATCAGCTGCGCACCGAGCAGGGCAACCTTCGCTTTGCTGATCGCAGTCTGAGTCAGGATTTTGTGGCCGATATCGCCTCGCTGGGCGGCCAGAGTCGCCATATCAGCAATATTCCGGGGCAACGCTCCGATCTCGCCTTCAACGGCAAGGTGGATCGCTATGCGCCGGTGACCATTCGCGGCGGCACCAACCTGCTGGTCGCCAACCCTATCCTCGACATCGCGGTCGCTTTCCACAATCTGGAGCTCACCACCTTTACCCCCTATTCGGGCACCTATGCCGGTTATGCCATTGACAAGGGGCAGCTCTCCATGAAACTGCACTACAAGCTGGAGGGCAACCGGCTGGAGGGGGATAACGACATCACCATCAAGAAGCTGCAACTGGGCGAGAAGATCAAGAGCGATCAGGCCAAGGATCTGCCGCTGGGGCTGGCCATCGCCCTGCTAAGCGATGCCAACGGGGTGATACAGATGAACCTCAAGGTGAAGGGCGATCTCGATCAACCGGACTTCAGCATCGGCAATATCTTCTGGGATGTGCTGGGCAACACCCTGAGCAAGGCGATCACCTCCCCCTTCTCCCTGCTCGCCTCGCTGGCCGATGGCACCGAAGATCTCGACGAACTTCCCTTCCTGCCGGGGGATCCCGATCTCACCCCCACCCAGCAGGAGAAACTGGTCAAGCTGGCGCAGGCCCTCAAGGATAGACCCAAGCTCAGCATGAACATTCGCGGCAAGGTCAACTTCAACGAGGAGCGCCCTATCCTGCAACGGCAAAAGCTGGAACGGGTACTGGCCAAGCTCACCGGCAATCAGGCGGATCTCGACCTGCTGGAACAGGACCCCGCCCTGCAAGAGGCGCTGGCCCAAGCCTATGAAGAGCGCTTTGGCGAAGATCTGGATGATCTGGCCGATCGCCTCCATCTGGATGAAGAGAGCGCAGCACTGCGGGCCCAGGCGGTGATCCTGCTGCGGGATCAGCAGCTCATCACCGCCAAATCCTTGCGCAATCTCGCCATGCGCCGGGCGCAAAATACCAAGGAGTTTCTGGTCGACAGCCAGGGGATCGCCCCGGAGCGGCTGTTCGTGCTCGACAGCCAAGTCAAGGAAGAGGACAAGGAAGCCAAAGTGATCCTGACACTGGATCAGTAAGGCCGCCGCACTTCGTAAAAAGCGTAATAAAAATACAACCCCTCAACTATTTTGACACCTTTTGCTCACCAAACAGCCTGTCTTGGTGAGCATTTGGCCTCTGATGCAAATAATCACGTAGTTTTTTTACGATTTATCCCCCTTGCCCCCTTGCGGGCGCGCCACAGCCTGCCTAAAATCGCGCGTCTTTTGTTAACCCCACCTCTATTTTTGGAGAACGCCACGTGAGCGAAAAATTGGCCAACCCTGCCCCTCTGGGTCTGATGGGTTTCGGTATGACCACCATCCTGCTGAACATCCATAACGCAGGTTTCTTCCCCATCAGCGCCATGATCCTGGCCATGGGCCTGTGCTACGGCGGCATCGCCCAGATCATCGCTGGCATCATGGAGTACAAGCGTGGCAACACCTTCGGTGTGACCGCGTTCACCTCCTACGGCCTGTTCTGGCTGAGCCTGGTGTTCCTGCTGATCATGCCGACCATGGGTCTGGCCGAAGCCACTCCACACGCCTACATGGGTTGGTATCTGCTGATGTGGGGCATGTTCACCCTGTTCATGCTGGTTGGCACCATCAACTACCCGCGCGCCAAGCAGTTCGTGTTCGCCTCCCTGACCGTGCTGTTCTTCCTGCTGGCCGCCCGTGACTTCACCGGCAGCACCCTGATCGGCACCATCGCCGGTTTCGAAGGCATCATCTGTGGCGCCAGCGCCATCTATCTGGCCATGGCCACCGTGATTAACGAGCAGTTCGGCCGCACCGTGATGCCGATCGGCGATCACAAGAAAGCCGCCTCAGTACAGCTGAAAGCCGCTGCCTGATAGGCAAGCCACTCAGATTGTGAAAAAGGCACCCTCGGGTGCCTTTTTGCTATCTCGAATAACTGTTCAACAGATCGGTTATCAGCCAAGTGACCCGGCGTCCACCTCCCCCGCCAGCAAGCGGGTCACGGGAAAACGCTGCGCGGGATCCTGGCTAAAGAACTGGCTCAGTTGCCGGTATACCGCGGGATAGACCTGCTGCAGCCGCAGCGGATCGGTAAAGAAAGACTCGCAGCTGACGGCAAAAAATTCGGCGGGATGTTCAGCAGCATAGGGATCGATATCGGTCACTTCGTCCCGGTCGAGCTGCTGGCAGAGCGCATCGAAGGCGCTCTGAAAGGCCTGCTGCCAGAGCTGGCTGCTCATCTGCCCCGGCAACGGCGGCGCACCGTCCGCCTCACCGCCCAACATATCGAGCTTGTGGGCCAGCTCGTGGATCACCAGATTAAAGCCGTCCCAGTCACCATCCTGCTGCAGTTCGCTCCAGGCCAGCACCAGCGGCCCTTGTGGCCAGGATTCACCGGCGTTCTCCTCTTCAAACTCGCTCACCAGACCGAACTCATCCTGCACCACCTGACGCCGGGTGACGGGTTCGGGAATGATGATGATTTCGTGAAAGCCGCGATACCAGTCGATACCGAGATGAAGAATGGGCAACGCCGCCTGCAGTGCCAGCACCGCCTGTTGACGGGGGCTGAGCTCGACCCCGATCAGGGTCAGGGTCTTGCGCTTGAGCAACTGTTGCCCCAAGCCGATAAGCGTCGTCTGCTCGGTGTCGCTGAGCCCTTGCAAGATGGGCACAGCCGCCAGCGCCTGACGCCACAGCGCCAACTCATCCTCACTCATGGGCGTTTGCGGGCGACCACCCAGCCATTTGAACCATCCCAGCACGCCTACTCCTTCTTTTGATGCAAAAAACAGGTCACAACAGTTTGACGAACCGTTTCGGCCGCTCCTGATAATCCTGCGCCAGATAGAAACGGTGGGCCGCCTCGCGCTTGAGACTGCTGGATAGCTCTAGCTGGGCGCAACCTGCGGCCCGCGCCATCGCTTCAGCGCCCTTGAGCAAGGCTGCACCCACTCCCGCCCCTCTTGCTCCTTCATCGACAACCAGCGCCGAGATCAGGCCCCAAGCTGGTGCAACATGCAGCGGTGCCAGCTTGTGCCACACCAGCACGCCGACCACCTTGTCGGCCAGGGATGCGAGCAGCACAACGCTCGCGGGATCCGGCGCCAACAGACGCTCCGTCACGTCAGCACCTTCGGCAGGATACCCCAATTGGGTGAACAGGTGGGCGATGGCGCTCCCGTCGTCGGCCTCAGGGGGACGGATCGTCAACGTCTCAGGGTCATTTTTCATTGTTGGCCTCATGTTTGCTTTCCATAGTGTTACACCCGTCACATTGTCCGGCGCAGATCAACAAGGAGGATCTCATCTTTACTCATAGAAAACGCTGCCTGCCATTATCCCCCCACCCTTGTCAATTCACAAATTTGCAACAAGGCAACATTTTTCGCTGGGAAGCACCGATACAACTCGATATGTTACAAGCCATGCATGGCGCGTGTTTGCGCTCTGCTTAACCCCTCAACCTCGCGCTCATTTGTTAACTGGATTGTTAACAAACAGGGCCGAAAACAGTGACAGAGAGCGAGGCCAAGATCTCGCCAAGACAGCGCCACAAACACAACAAAGGAGTTGTTGTACATGAATGAAATCGTCAATGCCATCAATGGTGTAATCTGGAGCCCTGCGCTCATCTACCTGTGTCTGGGGGTCGGTCTTTACTTCTCCCTGCGCACCCGTTTTTTGCAACTGCGTCATATCAAAGAGATGGTGCGCCTGATGTTTGATGGCAAGAGCACCGATGCCGGTGTCTCCTCTTTCCAGGCGCTGGCCATGACCCTGGCCGGTCGCGTGGGTACCGGTAACATCGCCGGTGTAGCCACCGCCATCACCTTCGGGGGCCCGGGCGCCCTGTTCTGGATGTGGATGGTCGCCTTCCTCGGCGCCAGCTCCGCCTTCGTGGAGTCCACCCTGGGTCAGGTTTACAAAGAGAAGATCAACGGTGAATACCGCGGCGGCCCGGCCTTCTATATCGAGAAAGGGCTTGGCATGAAGTGGTACGCCTGGATCTTCGCCATCGCTACCGTCTTCGCCTGCGGCGTACTGCTGCCGGGCGTGCAGGCCAACTCCATCGGCTCCAGCCTGCAGACCGCCTTTAATATCGATCCGAACGTCACTGCCGCCGGTCTGGCGCTGCTGCTCGGCTTTATTATCTTTGGCGGCGTCAAGCGTATCGCCAGCTTCGCCAGTACCGTGGTGCCCTTTATGGCGCTGGGCTACATCATCGTGGCTTGCGTCATCATCGCCCTCAATATCGGCCAACTGCCGGGCGTGATCCTGCTGATCTGGAAGAGTGCCTTCGGTCTGGATGCCGGTTTCGGTGCCATTCTGGGCCTGGCCATCATGTGGGGGGTAAAACGCGGGGTCTACTCCAACGAAGCGGGTCAGGGTACCGGACCGCACGCCTCCTCTGCTGCGGCAGTGAGCCACCCGGCGAAGCAGGGTCTGGTGCAGGCGTTCTCCGTCTATATCGACACCCTGTTCGTCTGCTCCGCCACCGGCTTTATGTTGCTGATCACCGGCCTCTATAACGTGCAAGGGCCGGACGGCGCCGCCATCTACACGGGTATTGCCGGTATCGCAGCAGGCCCGGGCTATGTGCAGACCGCCATGGAAAGCATGATGCCGGGCTTTGGCAGCATTTTCGTGGCCATCGCGCTGTTCTTCTTCGCGTTCACCACCATCGTTGCCTACTACTACATCGCCGAAACCAACATCGCCTACATCAACCGCAAGATTAATCGCCCTTGGCTCACCTTCTTGCTGAAGATTGCGCTGATGGCTGCCACCGTCTACGGCACCGTCAAGACGGCAGATCTGGCCTGGGGCATGGGTGATATCGGGGTCGGCCTGATGGCATGGCTCAACATCATCGCCATTCTGCTGCTGCAAAAAACCGCCTTCACCTGTCTGAAGGATTATGAAGCGCAGCAGGCACAAGGGATTGACCCCGTATTCCACCCGGAGAAGCTCGGCATCAAGAACGCCGATTACTGGGTGGGCAAGCGCTCCGAAGAGAACCTGGAACTGGAGAAATCTGGCCATCAGTTCGAGCCGGATCAGGATCGCAAGACCTCCTGAACCAGAACGACATAAGACATCAATATAAAATGGCAGCCTCGGCTGCCATTTCTTTTTCCTGTCACCTCATCTCAGAGCGGATTGCGGCGCGGCCCGAAGGGCAGCCGCCAGCGAAACAGGCTGTTAAGGGTGGCTCGCCACTGATTGGGTCGCCCCAGGATCTGCTTTTGTAGCCGAGTCTCCTCTTTGAGCATCGCCTCGTCACTACGAGCCCAGGCCTGGCTGTAAAGCTGCTTGATCCCCGCTAGGGCATCGGGCGACTTGGTAATAAGGGTGCGGGCAAACTCCCGCGCCTCCACCAGCGGATCGGCGCAGACCCGGCTCACCATCCCGAGGGATTTCGCCTCGACGGCATTCAGCTCGCGCCCGCTCATGGCCAGCTCCATGGCGGTATCCACTCCCATCAGGTTGCGCATGGTGACGCTGCCACTCATATCGGGGATGATGCCCCACTTGATCTCCATCACCGAGAAGCGGCAATCGGGAGTGCTGAAGCGAAAATCGGCCCCGAGCGCAATCTGCAAGCCACCGCCAAAACAGACTCCCTGGGTCACCGCAATCACCGGCACCGGCAGCTGGTGCCAGCCATAGGCAACCCGCTGGGCCAGATTGGTCGCCTCGTCTGCTTCACGCTTGAGAATATCGAGCGCAGCTACCGGCTGTCTCAGCATGGATTTCACATCCAGCCCGGCGCAGAAGGCTCGCCCCTCGCCATGCAGGATCACCGCCCGCAGCCCCTTGTGCCGGGCGAGCTGCGTCAGCGTCTCGTCGATGGCACTGAACATGGCGCGATCCAGCGCATTGAGTTTATCCCCCCGAGTCAACATCACTTCGGCAATCCCGTCGTGGATCTCGCACTTGATCCTTGGTTTTTCCATCTCCCTTGTCCTCTCCTTGATCCCTGAAACTGACTCACTGGTCATACCACCACGTTATCAGAGTGTGAACAGGCGGTACAGCTGAGACTAAAGTCGGCTGGTCGCCTCACCCTCCCTTTGTCACACTGGGAGCTGCATGAGTGCCGCAAGCCAGCAGAGGACGCTGTCATGTCAACCCTGTTCAATTTTGCCAGACCACCGTTCGACCGACTGGGCGAGGAGGCGCGCGAACGGCTATCCCGTCACCTCTCGCTCTGCTATTTTCGGGCCGGGGATCTGCTGCTCAAGGAGGGGGACGAGCCTCCCGGCCTCTATCTCATCATCAAGGGGGCGGTGGAAGAGTCTGCCCCCCACCACCAGTTTGGTGATTACGGGGTTGATGATCTGTTCGATGTGCGCGCCCAGTTTGACGGCCGCTGCCGCCACCGCTTCACCGCGCTGGAAGATAGCCTCTGCCAGCTCATCCCTCGCCACACCTTTCTGGCGCTCTGTGAACAGGATCCGCAGTTTGCCAGCTACTTCACCGCCAATCTGGCCGAGCGTCAGCGCCAGCAGGAGCAACGCGAACAACTGGGTCAGAAGAATCTGGCGGAATTTATCCTGACCCGAATCGAACCCGGCCACCTGCAGGCACCGCTTATCGTCGACAGCAAGCTGTCACTGCTGGCAGCCACCGAAGCCATGGTGAGCAAGGGGACCGATTGCCTGCTCTACCCGGCCCACGACGGCTCCCTCACGCTGGCAACCCGCAAGACCTTGCTCCATGCCCTGACCCTCAAGGGATTGCCGCTGACGGCCCCTCTCTCGGTGCTGACTCCTACTCCTCTGATTGGTCTGCCGCTGGAGAGCTATCTGTTTGATGCCCTGCTGCTGATGACCCGCCATCGCATCAAGCGACTGGTGGTGTGGCGCGGCAACGAGGTGGCGGGCATCTTGCAACTGACTCAGGTGCTGGGGCTCTTCTCTACCCACTCCCACGTGCTGACATTGCGTATCGCCCGCGCCGACAGCCTGCCCGCGCTGGAGGCGGTGGCCCGCGAACAGCAGCAATTGACCCGCTCACTGTTTGCCCAAGGGATCCACACCGCCTTTTTGATGAAGCTCATCGCCACCATCAACGAGCAGCTGATCGCCAAAGCCTTTGCGTTGGTGATCCCCCCGAGGTGCAGGATAAGGTTTGCCTGCTGATGCTGGGCTCGGAGGGGCGTGGCGAGCAGATCCTCAAAACCGATCAGGACAACGCCCTGATCCTGCCAGAGGGGCTGACATGGCCCACCCAGGCAGCCGATCTGGCCGAATTCAGCGCCCTGCTGGAACGACTCGGCTACCCGCTGTGCCCCGGGCAGGTGATGGTGAACAATCCGGCCTGGGTAAAAACGGGCAGCGAGTGGCAAAGCGCCATTGCCAGCGCCTGCACCACGGCAAAAGAGGATGAGCTGCTATGGCTCGCCACCCTGGCCGATGCTCACCCCATCGCGGGGGATCGACAGCTCCATCTGCCGGTTGCCAGAGCGCTGCGCGAGCAGTTGGTGGACAGGCGGGATCTGCTGGCGGAGATGGTGCGACCGGCAGTGGCCTTTCATGCCCCGCTAACCCTCTTTGGCAGGCTGGAGCAGCCACCGGAAGGGCTGGATCTGAAACGGGGTGGCCTGTTCCCGCTGGTACACGGCATCCGCATGCTGGCCCTTGAGGCAGGCATTCTGGAGACTTCAACCCTGGGGCGTATCGATGCGCTGGTGGCCGCCGATCGGCTCAGTGCCGACTATGGCAGCAATCTGGCGGAGGCGTTCCGGCTCTTTATCCGGCTGAGGCTGCGCAGCCAGCTCAAGGGGAGCGGTAGTCGGGTGCAGACAAGCGAGCTTAGCCACAGCGAGCGGGATCTGCTGCGCCAGGCGCTACATCAGGTGAAGAAGTTCCAGCAGTGGCTCACCTTGCACTTTCGTCTGAGACAATAGCCATGTTGAACCGCGTTCGACGCTACTGGTATGGCCGTGCGTTCCGAACGGGCGAGTTCGCGCCTCTCTTTGCCACCCCACCGGAAGATGAACGGATCGCCCTCGATTTCGAGACCACCAGTCTCGATCCCGAGCAGGCCGAGATCGTCTCCATCGGGGCGGTGCGCATTCAGGGTAACCGACTGCTGACCGGCGAGGCCCTCGCCATCAAGGTACAGCCACCGGCCAGCCTGACCAGCCAATCTGTGGTGATCCACGGTCTGCGCCATCAGGATCTGCAACAGGGAATGGAGCTGGAAGCCGCGCTGCGCCTGCTGCTTCACTTTATCGGCCCCCGTGAACTGGTGGGCTATCACATCGCCTACGACCTGCGCATTCTCAATCTCGCCTGCCAGAAATTGTGGGGATTGACCCTGCCCCAGCGAGGGATCGAGGTGAGCCAGCTCTATCACGACCACCTCTATCGCCGCTACCCCGATGCTGCGATTGACCTCCACTTGAGTGCCATCTGCCGTCACTTGGCGCTGCCCCCCCTGCCCGCCCACGATGCCCTTGCCGATGCCACCACGGCCGCGCTCATCTACCTGCGCCTGACCTGCGGCTCGCCACTCACTTATCCCAAAGTCTAATTGTCGAGAAATAACATTTGATTCACATTTTGCTTACATGAGCAGATCGCCTGCTCGTCGGGGTTACCCCATCCACCGCTGACACTCATGTCATGGAGAACTGCAATGGAACAGCAAAGCTATCTGAGGATCCAGCAAGATCCCAACTTCCAGGAGCTGGTCGCCAAGCGCCAGCGTTTTGCCTGGGCCCTCTCGGCTCTGATGCTGGGACTCTACCTGGCGTTTATTCTGCTCATCGCCTTTGCCCCCGGTTGGCTCGGCACCCCGCTCAGCGACAGCACCACCGTCACCCGTGGCATTCCGGTCGGGGTGGGACTGATCCTCTCCTCCTTCGTATTGACCGGCATCTATGTGTTTCGGGCCAACGGCGAGTTTGACGAGCTGAATCAGAAGATCCTCAAGGGAGTGCAGTCATGAGCGCAAAAAGCATGAAAGGCAAATGGCTGCTGTTGGCCTCACTGGCCTCCTCCCCCCTGCTGGCAGCGGATGCGCTGACCGGCGAAGTACAACGCCAACCTCTCAATGTGTCGGCCATCGTGATGTTCGTGGTCTTTGTGGCCGCTACCCTGTTCATCACCTACTGGGCCTCCAAGCGCAACCGCTCGGCTTCCGACTACTATGCGGCCGGTGGCCGTATCACCGGCTTCCAGAATGGTCTGGCCATCGCCGGTGACTATATGTCCGCCGCCTCCTTCCTCGGGATCTCGGCGCTGGTCTACACCTCCGGCTACGATGGCCTCATCTACTCCATCGGCTTTCTGGTGGGCTGGCCCATCATCCTGTTCCTGATCGCAGAGCGGCTGCGCAACCTCGGCAAATATACCTTCGCCGACGTTGCCTCCTACCGCCTCAAGCAGACCGAGGTGCGCACCCTCTCCGCCTGCGGCTCGCTGGTGGTGGTCGCCCTCTACCTCATCGCCCAGATGGTCGGTGCCGGCAAGCTGATCGAGCTGCTGTTTGGCCTGCAATATCACGTTGCCGTGGTGCTGGTCGGTATCCTGATGGTGCTCTACGTGCTGTTTGGCGGCATGCTGGCCACCACCTGGGTGCAGATCATCAAGGCAGTGATGCTGCTCTCCGGTGCCAGCTTCATGGCCATCATGGTGATGAAATCGGTCAACTTCGACATCGGCACCCTCTTTAGCGAAGCGGTGAAGGTACACGAGAAAGGGATCGCCATCATGAGCCCGGGTGGCTTGGTCGCTGACCCCATCTCCGCCATCTCGCTCGGTCTGGCACTGATGTTCGGCACCGCCGGCCTGCCTCACATCCTGATGCGTTTCTTCACGGTGAGCGATGCCAAAGAGGCGCGTAAATCGGTGTTCTACGCCACCGGCTTTATCGGCTATTTCTACATCCTCACCTTCATCATCGGCTTTGGCGCCATCTTGCTGGTAAGCACCAACCCGGCCTTCAAGGACGCCACCGGCGCCCTGCTGGGCGGCACCAACATGGCGGCAGTCCATCTGGCCAATGCGGTCGGTGGCAGCCTGTTCCTCGGCTTCATCTCTGCCGTGGCATTTGCCACCATTCTGGCGGTAGTTGCCGGATTGACCCTGGCGGGAGCCTCTGCGGTCTCCCATGACCTCTATGCCAGTGTGCTGAAGAAGGGCAAGGCCAACGAGACCGATGAACTGCGCGTCTCCAAGATGACGACTCTGGTGCTCGGTGTGGTTGCGATTGGTCTGGGGATCCTGTTCGAGAAGCAGAACATCGCCTTCATGGTGGGTCTGGCCTTCTCCATCGCCGCCAGCTGCAACTTCCCGGTGCTATTCCTCTCCATGTTCTGGTCACGCCTGACCACCCGTGGCGCCGTCTACGGTGGTTGGCTGGGGCTGGTGAGCGCAGTGACCCTGATGATCCTGGGTCCGACCGTGTGGGTGAAAGTGCTGGGCCATGCCCAGGCCATCTTCCCCTACGAATACCCTGCCCTCTTCTCCATGGGGTTGGCCTTCGTCGGGATCTGGTTCTTCTCCATCACCGACAGCTCCCAGAACGCCGCCGACGAGCATGCCAAGTTCCTGCCGCAGTTCGTTCGCTCCCAGACCGGGCTGGGTGCCTCTGGCGCCACCTCCCACTAACAGATCAAGTTCATCCTTCCAAGCCGGCTTCATGCCGGCTTTTTTTATTGCCTATCAATCGGCTGCACGCCCCGCTTGCCCCGATCAAGATCACACTTCTCGCTAAAACTTTCGGGGGATCTGTGCCATAATGCGCGCCATTTGACAGACCAATCGGGACACATACCTTGTTAAGTAGCAACAACATCACCATGCAGTTCGGCGCCAAGCCGCTGTTTGAGAACATCAACGTCAAGTTTGGCGGCGGCAACCGCTATGGCCTTATCGGCGCCAACGGCTGTGGCAAGTCCACCTTTATGAAGATCCTCGGCGGTGATCTGGAGCCCACTGGCGGTAATGTGAGCCTGGACGTCAACGAGCGCATCGGTAAGCTGCGTCAGGATCAGTTCGCCTACGAAGATATGCGTGTACTGGACGTGGTCATGATGGGTCACACCGAGCTGTGGGCGGCCATCGCCGAGCGCGATGCCATCTACGCCAACCTCGAAGCCACCGACGAAGACTATATGAAGGCCGCCGAGCTGGAAGGTCTGGTCGCCGAATATGACGGCTACACCGCTGAAGCGCGTGCAGGCGAGCTGCTGCTGGGTGTCGGCATTCCCCTTGAGCAGCACAGCGGCCCGATGAGCGAAGTGGCGCCGGGCTGGAAACTGCGGGTGCTGCTGGCACAGGCGCTGTTCTCCAACCCCGATATCCTGTTACTGGACGAACCGACCAACAACCTGGACATCAACACCATTCGCTGGCTGGAGCAGGTGCTCAACGAACGTGAAAGCACCATGATCATCATCTCTCACGACCGTCACTTCCTGAACTCCGTCTGTACCCACATGGCGGATCTGGACTACGGCGAGCTGCGCGTCTACCCGGGCAACTACGACGACTACATGCTGGCCGCCACCCAGGCGCGCGAGCGTCTGCTGGCCGACAACGCCAAGAAGAAGGCCCAGATCGCCGATCTGCAATCCTTCGTCTCCCGTTTCAGCGCCAACGCCTCCAAGTCTCGTCAGGCGACCTCCCGTCTCAAGCAGATCGACAAGATCAAGATTGAGGACGTCAAGGTCTCCAGCCGCCAGAACCCCTTCATCCGCTTCGAGCAGGACAAAAAGCTCTATCGCAACATCCTGGAAGTGGAAGGCGTATCCAAGGGGTATGGCGACGGTCCCCTGTTCAAGGGCCTCAACATGATGATGGAAGTGGGCGAGAAGGTCGCCATTCTGGGTACCAACGGTATCGGTAAATCCACTCTGATCAAGACCCTTGTCGGCGCACTGGCTCCGGATACCGGCACCATCAAGTGGTCCGAGAACGCCCAGATCGGTTACTACGCTCAGGATCACGCCGAAGACTTCGACACTGACCTCAACGTGTTCGACTGGATGGCCCAGTGGAAACAGGAGAACGAAGACGAGCAGGCTGTACGCTCCATACTGGGCCGTCTGCTCTTCTCTCAGGACGACATCAAGAAGCCGGTCAAGGTGCTCTCCGGTGGTGAACAGGGTCGCATGCTGTTCGGCAAGCTGATGATGCAGCGCCCTAACATCCTGATCATGGATGAGCCGACCAACCACCTGGACATGGAATCCATCGAATCCTTGAACATGGCGCTGGAGCTCTACCAGGGGACCCTGATCTTCGTCTCCCACGACCGCGAATTCGTCTCCTCTCTGGCGACCCGCATCCTGGAGCTGACTGAAGATGGCATCCGCGACTTCGGCGGCACCTACGAGGATTACCTGCGCACCCAGGGCGTGGTATAACCCCGCAAGTGCGCAATGCAAAACCGGCACTCATGTGCCGGTTTTTTTATATCCCGTATTTAGACGACTGAGATGGCGTATAGCAGTGGTGTGACTACACGCCAGAGCACAGAGCACAGAGCACAGAGCACAGAGCTTGAGTATCCTCCTCTTGCCCACAGATAAAAAAACGGCTCCATCAAGGAGCCGTTTTCATTGGGTTGAGCAGTGCCGATTACTCGACGGTCGCTTCCACACTGGTGAAGTACTCGATCTTGGCCGTTTTGCGCAACTCGTCGATCAGAGACTTGTAATCCACCTGAGCTTTGCCCTGACCCAGCTGAGCTTGCAGCATGGCGGCCATGCCGGATGCGGCGGCAGGGACGTTGACCTTGTCCAGCGCAACTACAACGCGGTCACCATTGGTCTCGGCAACCAAAGCCACGCTTGGCTTGCCGTCGATCGGATGGGGCAGCGTGAACGCCTGGGCAATCAGGTTCTGATCCAACTCGCGATCGAAGCGGGCAACCCCTTTATGGGTCTCCACTTTCAGACCGAGTGCAGTCAGATCGGCTGTGATGCTCTCACCGACCTTCAGCTTGTCCAGCAGGCCCTGGGCCTTGCCACGGGCCACTTCGCTAGCCTTGTCATGCTTGATGGCGGCAATCACCTGCTCTTTCACCTCGGCCAGCGGCTTGACCGCTTTGGGCTTGTGACCAGTGATGTGCAGCACCAGCGCCTTGCCGTCAGCCAGCTCGATCACGTCGGAGTTGGTGTTGTCATCGCGCAGCTGTTCGGAGAACGCCACGGAGAGCACCTTGGGATCATTCAGCGGAGCCGGAGCAGTCGCCTGGGTGAAGAAATCGGAAGATTGAACCTTCATCCCCATGGCATCAGCGGTCAGATCCAGCGAGTCCGGGTTTTCGAAGCTGTTGTCAGCCATCTTCTGCTGCTCGGCGAAGAACTTCTCCTTGGCCTTGTCAGCTTGCAGACGAGTGATGGTCTCTTCTTTCACATCGGCAAACGGCTTGGTCTGGGCTGCTTCAACCCCCAGCAGCTTGATGATGTGGAAACCGAACGGGCTCTTCACCACGCCGGAAAGATCGCCAGCCTTGTCCAGGGCGAACGCGGCATTCTCGAAGGCCGGATCCATCACCCCTTTCTCGAACCAGTCCAGCTCGCCGCCTTTTTTGGCAGAGAAGGTATCGGAAGAGTCAGCCTTGGCCAGCGCAGCGAAATCATCGCCCGCCTTGGCTTTGGCCAGCACGGCTTCTGCTTTCTGCTCGGCCGCTTTCTCGTCCTTGCCAAACGGGATCAGGATATGAGCCACGTGGCGACGCTCGGCACGCTGGAACAGATCCTGGTGCTGATCGTAGTAATCCTGGGCATCCTGCTCGGTGACCTTGATATCCTTGGCGAGGTTGGCAGCGTCCAGCAGCAGATAGTCGACCTTGACCTGCTCGTCGTTCATGAAACGGGCGCCATTGGTCTTGTAGTACTGCTCCAGCTCGTTGTCGGAGACCTGAACGTCAGCCATGTAGTTGGCGGCAGCCAGACGCACCAGACGCAGATCGCGAGTCTGGTTGTAGAGCTTGTCGAGCTGCTCCGCTTCACCCTTGAGGGAGAATTCGGTACCCAGCAGAGCGCTCATCAACTGTTGACGCACCATGTCCTGACGCAGGGAGTCACGGAACATTTCGGGAGTCATGCCAGCACGACGGATCAGCTGCAGATAGCGGTCATTGTTGAACTTGCCGTTCTCGGCAAACTCCGGCATGGCCACGATGGCTTGCTTGATCTGTTCATCGCTGATACGCAGACCCAGTTCACGGGCCTTGCTGTCCAGCAGCGCCTGATCGATCAGCCGATCCAGCACTCCACGGCGGAACTGTTTCATGTAATCGGGGTTCGCGGCCAGCTGGCTGAATGCCTCTCCCATCTGGGATTCCATGCGGGCGCGCTCGTTACGGTAGGCATTTTCCAGTGCCGCAGCACTGATCTCTGTGCCATTGACGGTGGCGGGGGCGGTACGGGCCGGGCCGTTCAGGTAACTACCTACACCAGCCAAGGCAAAGGAGAGGATGATCAGGCCCAAGATAACCTTAGCTACCTTGCCCTGCGCCCCTTCGCGTAGTTTATCCAACATCATGTTTGTACTTATGCTCCCGAACTCGATGGGCGTAAACAATAAAAAGGCGCACCGATTGCGATGCGCCTTGGTCAATCAGTATGAGAGAAGACTCTCTAACTTGTCTGGTCTGCGACCAAGGACGGTAGCCGACGGATATCAGCGACCGACTTAGTTAACAGCGTCTTTCAGGGCCTTACCGGCTTTGAAGGCAGGAACTTTACCAGCAGCGATTTCGATGGTCGCGCCAGTCTGCGGGTTACGGCCTGAACGGGCAGCACGCTCGCGTACAGCGAAAGTACCGAAACCAACCAGAGCAACCTGGTCACCCTCTTTCAGCGCTTCACCAACAGCATCAATGAAGGCATCCAACGCACGGCCAGCGGCAGCTTTGGAGATATCGGCACCGTCTGCAATCTTGTCAATCAGTTGAGATTTATTCACTCTTATATTCCCCTTTTATCAAACACCGCTGCGGCGCTGATTTCCCTGGCCACAACAAGTGGAGGTTTTATAGCAAGCCTCCTGATCAGTTGCAAGTGACAATCTGGCGCAAACCCGCGCCACACAACGCATTGCGACTCATCACGAGTACCCGATCGGTGGTCAAGGCTACTTCCGTTATCGGGCGCATGCAAGCCTTAACCACCCGCCGAATGCGCCAAATTTGCGGCGCATCAACATTTACACGACAGAAACGCGCTCAAACCCCTGTGGATTGTCCTGCAACGCCAATTCCAGCACCTCGTCAATCCAGCGAACCGGATAAATTTCAAGGTCTTGTTTGACGTTTGCCGGGATCTCCTCAAGGTCACGCTCGTTCTCTTTCGGAATAAGCACTCGCTTGATGCCGCCACGGTGGGCTGCCAGCAACTTCTCCTTGAGACCACCGATGGGCAGCACTTCGCCGCGCAAGGTGATCTCCCCTGTCATCGCCACATCAGCACGAACCGGATTACCGGTCAAGCTGGAGACCAGGGCAGTACACATGGCGATACCGGCGCTCGGACCATCTTTCGGGGTTGCCCCTTCCGGTACGTGCACGTGGATATCGCGCTTCTCGTAGAAGTCGGCGTTGATGCGCAGTTTCTCGGCACGGGCTCGTACGACTGTCATGGCCGCCTGGATGGACTCCTGCATCACGTCACCAAGGGAACCGGTATAAGTGAGCTTGCCCTTGCCCGGCATGTTGGTGGTCTCGATGGTGAGCAGATCGCCCCCCACTTCGGTCCACGCAAGACCACACACCTGACCCACCTGGTTCTGGTCGGTGGCCTTGCCGTAATCGAAACGCTGCACCCCGAGGAACTCCTTGAGGTTCTCCTGATTGACCTGAACATGCTTGATGCTCTTGTCCAGCAGGATGCGCTTGACCGCCTTGCGACAAATCTTGGAGATCTCGCGCTCCAGACTCCGCACCCCCGCCTCGCGGGTGTAGTAGCGGATCACTCCGACCAGGGCAGAATCTTCGATGGTGATCTCGGACTCTTTCAGGCCGTTGCGCTGGATCTGCTTGGCAACCAGATGCTGCTTGGCAATGTTGAGCTTCTCATCTTCGGTGTAACCGGAGAGACGGATCACTTCCATCCGATCCAGCAAGGGGCCCGGGATGTTCATGGAGTTGGAGGTGGCCACGAACATCACGTCCGACAGGTCATAATCCACTTCCAGGTAGTGATCGTTGAAGCTGTTGTTCTGTTCCGGATCCAGCACTTCCAGCAAGGCGGATGCGGGATCGCCACGCATATCCGAGCTCATCTTGTCGATCTCGTCGAGCAGGAACAGCGGGTTCTTCACACCGACTTTCGCCATCTTCTGGATGAGTTTGCCGGGCATGGAACCGATATAGGTACGACGGTGACCACGGATCTCCGCTTCGTCACGCACCCCACCCAAGGCCATCCGCACATATTTGCGGCCGGTCGCCTTGGCGATGGATTGGCCCAGCGAGGTCTTGCCCACACCGGGAGGCCCAACCAGACAGAGGATGGGACCCTTGAGCTTGTTCACCCGTGCCTGTACCGCCAGATATTCGAGGATGCGATCCTTGACCTTCTCGAGGCCATAGTGATCGGCGTCCAGCACCTCTTGCGCCTTACCAAGATCTTTCTTGACCTTGGAGCGCGCCTTCCACGGCACCTGTACCATCCAGTCCACATAGCTGCGAACCACGGTAGCCTCGGCGGACATGGGAGACATCATCTTCAGCTTGGCAAGCTCGGCCTGGGCCTTTTCACGGGCATCTTCCGGCATGCCAGCCTCTTCAATCTTGCGATTGAGGGCTTCAAACTCATCCGGGCTATCTTCCAGCTCACCCAGCTCTTTCTGGATGGCCTTCATCTGCTCGTTGAGGTAATACTCGCGCTGGCTCTTTTCCATCTGCTTCTTGACGCGAGTACGGATGCGCTTCTCGACCTGCAGCAGATCAATTTCCGACTCCATCATCGCCATCAGGAATTCGATGCGCTCGGAGACCGATACGATCTCCAGCACCTTCTGTTTGTCCTCCAGCTTGAGCGGCATGTGGGCCGCCATGGTGTCAGCCAGACGCGCAGCATCGTCGATCGCCGAGATCGAGGTCAGTACCTCGGGCGGGATCTTCTTGTTGAGCTTGATATAGCCTTCAAACTGGCCGATGGCGGAGCGAACCAGTACTTCCTGATCCTTCTCCTCAATGGCTTGGGAGGGGATGTACTGGGCCTCGCAGACAAAGAAATCCTTGTCGTCGATCATCCGCTCCAGGCGGGCACGCTGCCCCCCCTCTACCAGCACCTTAACGGTGCCGTCCGGCAGCTTGAGCATCTGCAGAATATTGGCCACTGTCCCGACGGTGAAGATCTCCTCCACAGTCGGCTCGTCGGTTGACGCATCCTTCTGGGCCACCAGCAGAACTTTCTTGTCCTGCTCCATGGCCGCTTCCAGACAGCGAATGGATTTTTCCCGCCCCACAAAGAGTGGAATGACCATGTGGGGATAAACCACCACGTCACGAAGAGGCAGGACGGGAATCTCGATGCGTTCTGAACGCTCTAGGTTCATATATGTCCTCTCGGCTTGTTATACCGTTGGCAAAGCGCTTGGCTGAGTATATGGGGGCGCTGAGATGAGATTCAATCGCCGAAACCGTAAAAAGCATGAAAGGGGCAAAAAGCCCCTTCCATTTGATTAAAAATCAGACATTTACTCTGATGCAGCAGCCTGGGTTTCGGGATTCTCGTAGATCATCAAGGGCGCGGAGTCCCCTTTGATCACGGTCTCGTCGATCACCACCTTGCTGACCCCTTCCAGAGAAGGCAGGTCATACATGGTATCCAGCAGCACGGCTTCCACGATGGAACGCAGACCACGAGCACCGGTTTTACGCTCCATCGCCTTGCGAGCAATGGCGTTGAGCGCGTCGTCACGGAACTCCAGCTCAACCCCTTCCAGATCGAACAACGCAGCGTACTGTTTGGTCAGCGCGTTTTTCGGCTCTTTCAGGATCTGGATAAGGGCAGACTCGTCCAGCTCTGTCAGGGTCGCAACCACCGGCAGACGGCCGATGAACTCGGGGATCAGACCATATTTGATCAGATCTTCCGGCTCTACCTTGGCGAAGGTCTCGCTCAGGGTGGCCTTGGCATCCTTGGATTTCACCTCGGCGCCAAAACCGATACCGGTTCCCTTCACGGAACGCTGCTCGATCACCTTGTCCAGACCGGCAAAGGCACCGCCACAGATGAAGAGGATCTTGGAGGTATCAACCTGCAAGAACTCCTGCTGCGGATGCTTGCGACCACCTTGCGGCGGCACGGAAGCGATGGTCCCTTCGATCAGCTTGAGCAGTGCCTGCTGTACCCCTTCCCCGGAGACATCGCGGGTGATGGAGGGGTTGTCCGACTTACGGGAGATCTTGTCGATCTCGTCGATATAGACAATGCCACGCTGGGCCTTCTCTACGTCGTAGTCGCACTTTTGCAGCAGCTTCTGGATGATGTTCTCCACGTCCTCGCCCACATAACCGGCTTCGGTCAGGGTGGTCGCATCGGCCATGGTGAACGGCACATCCAGCAGACGAGCCAGAGTCTCGGCCAGCAAGGTTTTACCGCTACCGGTCGGGCCAATCAGCAGGATGTTGGATTTGCCGAGCTCAACACCACTGTTTTCGCCGCTGTTGCGCAGACGCTTGTAGTGGTTGTAGACGGCAACGGCCAACACCTTCTTGGCGTACTCCTGCCCGATCACATAGTCATCGAGATGAGCGCGGATCTGATGAGGGGTCGGCAGCTCGTTACCATCGCGCTTGGGCGAGATCTCGCGGATCTCTTCGCGGATGATGTCGTTGCACAGCTCGACGCACTCATCACATATGTAGACGGAAGGGCCAGCGATCAGCTTGCGCACTTCATGCTGGCTTTTGCCGCAAAAAGAGCAGTAGAGCAGCTTATCACCCTCACCCTTGCGTTTTTCTGTCATTCAGCAACCTCGTTTTATCAATAGAGGATGGATCGGCCTGTTGAGTTTACAACAGACCGGGACACCCTGCTCAGCTACGCTGGCTCAGGACACCGTCTACCAGACCATAGGCCACGGCCTGCTCGGCGGACATGAAGTTGTCACGATCGGTGTCACGCTCGATGGTAGCCATGTCTTGACCGGTGTGGAACGCCAGGCGCTCGTTCAGGGTATTTTTGATCTTCAGGATCTCCTGGGCGTGGATCTGGATATCAGATGCCTGACCCTGGAAGCCACCCAGCGGCTGGTGGATCATCACGCGGGCGTTAGGCAGGCAGAAACGCTTGCCCTTGGCGCCACCGGCCAGCAGGAAGGCACCCATGGAGCAGGCCTGCCCCATGCAGACGGTGCTGACATCCGGCTTGATGAACTGCATGGTGTCATAGATGGACATGCCCGCAGTCACCGAACCACCCGGCGAGTTGATGTAGATATAGATGTCCTTGTCCGGATTCTCGGACTCGAGGAACAGCAGTTGGGCAACCACCAGATTGGCCATGTGATCTTCAACCTGACCGGTCAGGAAGATCACCCGCTCTTTCAGCAGACGGGAGTATATATCGTAGGAACGTTCACCCTTGGCAGTCTGTTCGACCACGATGGGGACCAGCGCATTGCTGGGAGAATCGGTCATATCGTTATAGTTCTTGTACATAAGGCATTGTCCCTAAAATAAAATGGCCCGAGTGGAGATCACACGCCATTATACTTAACAGTCTTGACCTTAAGTCAAATGTTCTTAGGCAGCGGCGCCAGACTTGTTGATCACTTCGTCAAAGGCAACTTCTTTTTCGGTCACTTGCGCTTTGGACAGGATCAGGTCGATGGCTTGATCTTCTACTGCCAGGTTACGAACGCCGTTCAGCATCTGTTCGTTCTTCTGGTAGTACTCGATCACTTCCTTCGGATCTTCGTAGGCAGTCGCCATGGACTCGATGATGCTGTTTACACGGGCATCGTCAGCCTTGATCTCGTTGGTACGGATCACGTCACCCAGCAGCAGGCCTACGCGTACACGACGCTCGGCTTGAGCTTGGAACAGTTCAGCCGGCAGCTCGGGTGCGTTACCGCCCTGGAAGCCACCGAAACGCTGCAGAGCCTGCTGACGCAGTGCGTCGATCTCTTGAGCAACGGCAGCTTTCGGCAGGTCGATTTGGTTGGCTTCAACCAGACCGTTCAGAACCTGCTCTTTCACGCTGTTTTTCAGGGCTTGAGCCAGTTCGCGCTCCATGTTCTTGCGCACTTCGGCTTTCAGCTCTTCAACAGAACCGCTTTCGATACCGAAACGCTTCACGAACTCTTCGGTCAGCTCAGGCAGGATCTGCTCTTCAACCTTGATCAGCTTGGAAGCGAACTTGGCTTCTTTGCCTTTCAGGTTTTCAGCGTGGTAGTCAGCCGGGAAGGTCACTTCGATGGTGAACTCGTCGCCCGCTTTCTTGCCCAGGATGGCGTCTTCGAAGCCCGGGATCATGCGGCCAGCGCCCAGAACCAGGTTGAAGCCTTCAGCTTTGCCGCCATCGAACTCTTCACCGTCGATGGAACCGACGAAGTCCATGGTCACACGCATGCCATTGGCAGCGGCAACATCGGCACCAGCCCAGGTAGCGTGCTGCTTGCGCAGGGTGTCGATCATGTTGGCCAGATCTTCATCCTTCACGGTAGCAACCGGCTTCTCAACCTTGATGGTCTCGAGACCTGCAACTTCGAACTCCGGATACACTTCGAAAGTGGCGGTGAATTCGAAATCCTGACCTTCTTTGATCTCTTTCGGATCCATGGTCGGGGCACCGGCCGGGCTCAGTTTGTTTTCGATGATGGCTTTGATGAAGTTGCTCTGCATCATTTCATCAGCAACGCGGGCGTGAGCCATGGCGCCGAACATCTTCTTGATGATGGCAACCGGAGCCTTGCCAGGACGGAAACCGTCGATGCGACGAGTTTTGGCCAGGCCATTCAATTCTTTACGCACAGCGGCGTCTACGGTAGCAGCCGGTACAGTGATGGTAAGACGGCGTTCCAGACCCTGGGTTGTCTCTACAGAAACTTGCATTCTTCTACCTCGTTCAACTCAGCACTGTGTGCTGACCCTTTATTGCCCCTGGGCAAAGCCCGGAGTCTTCCTGTTTATAAAGACAACGATATGTCTTTGTGATGAGAAAATATGACGCGGCATTATAGCGGCGCACTTTGGTCGAGTCGAGCCACACATCCCCCACATTGAGCGGCGTGCAAGCACAATTCGTGCAAAACTGCCCTTTATATGGGGAGAGAGGTGCCCGACTTCAACTATCCGATGGCAATAATTTTGCGTTTGCTCACCTTTTTTCATCCGAACGCCGCTTTATTGCCCATCTTTCGCCGAAAAACAGCCCACTGTTGCGGGCGGCGACTCAATTTGACCAGCCAAATGGCGATTGGACCAATCAACCATTGCGTCCCTACCCCTCCCTCGTTATGGTGGCAACCAAATTGATGATCTGGAGTCACTCACATGGCCTTTTTCCGCTTCTTGTTCAATCTGCTCTGGTTTGTACTGGGAGGTGTCTTTATGGGCCTGGCCTGGTGGCTGGCCGGTCTTATCTGCTTTATCTCGCTGGTCGGCATCCCCTGGGGACGTGCCTGCTTCGTGATCGGCACCTTTACCTTCTTCCCGTTTGGCAAGCAGGCGGTCAATCGCAAGACCATGACCGGCCAGAGCGATATCGGCACCGGCACGCTGGGGCTGATTGGCAATATCCTCTGGTTCGTGCTGATCGGTGTCTGGCTGGCCATCGGCCACATCGCTTCCGCGCTGGCCTGCTTCGTGACCATTATCGGTATTCCGTTCGGTATCCAGCACCTCAAGCTGGCACTCATCAGTCTGGCGCCCATCGGCCAGATGATTGTGACCAACCAGGAGGCGGAATCGGGCCGCTATATCCGCTAACGGCGGGAAATGCGCGGGCAGACGCTGCCCTGCAACGAAAAAAAGGGCAGACTAGGGTCTGCCCTTTTCTATTCTCTTTTGTTGAGGCCATCATGTTACCCAGCCACTTTTTCGCCAATCTCGCCCGCATGAAACTCATCTACCGCTGGCCCCTGATGCGCAACATCCAGCCGGAAAACATTGCCGAACACAGCCTGCAGGTGGCCATGGTGGCCCATGCCCTCGGCATCATCAAAAACCGCCTGTTTGGCGGCAGCGTGAATGCCGACCGCGCCGCCGTGATGGCGCTCTATCACGACAGCAGCGAGGTGCTGACCGGCGATCTGCCTACCCCGGTCAAATACTTCAACCCCGAAATTGCCCGCGAGTACAAGAAGATAGAACTGGCCGCCGAGCAGCGTCTACTTGGCATGCTGCCGCCGGAGCTGGTCGAAGATTTTCGCCCCCTGCTCTATTCGGCAGCCCAGGATGGCGAGCTGGCCAGGCTGGTCAAGGATGCCGACACCCTCTGCGCCTATACCAAGTGTCTGGAGGAGATCAACGCGGGCAACCGGGAGTTCGAACCGGCTCGCAAGCGCCTTGAAGCCATGCTGGCAGCGCGGATGAGCGATGAGATGCGCTACTTTATCGACACCTTTGTAGCCAGCTTCTCCCTGCCACTCGATGAGCTGAACGCTCACTAAGCCAGTCTACATGACCAGAAAACAAAAGGGCCCGCCGGTTTGCACCGGCGGGCCCTTCGTTCTTTATTGCGCATTAGATGCAACGCATCAGTGACCCAGCTCGCGGGACGGTACCAGACCGCTCGCCCGCCAAGCGGGATAGAGGGTCGCCACCAGGCTCATCAGGATGGCGGCGCCCGTCACGATAAGCAGATCCTGCATATGCAACTCGGTCGGCAAGAAGTCGATAAAGTAGATATCCGGATTGAGGAAGCGGTGACCGATGAGCTTTTCGACAACGCTCAGGATCTGGGTCAGCTTGCTGGAGAGCAGCCCGCCCAGCAGGGCGCCGAGCAGGGCACCGGCCACGCCGTTGACCATCCCCTGAATGACGAAGGTGAGCCGGATCTGGTCGGGGCTCGCCCCCATGGTCTTCAGGATGGCGATCTCGCTGCGCTTCTCGTTCACCGCCATCACCAGGGTGGAGACGATGTTGAAGCAGGCGACAGCCACCACCATCAGCATCACCACATACATGACGGTACGCACCATCTGGATGTCCTGATAGAGGTAGCCCTGGCTGTTCATCCAGCTGCGGATATAGACGTGATGAGGGAACTGCTGCGCGGCGGCTACGGTGATGGATTGCGCCTTGAGCACATCGCTCACCCGCAGGCTGAAGCCCTCCACATCGCTGCCCATGCCGGTGATCGCTTGCGCATCGGCCAGATGCATAAAGCCGAGCAGGCCGTCGAGCTGACCGCCGATCTCCAGCAGCCCTACCACGGTCAGGGCTTCGCGGCGGGGATTCTTGATCCCGGCCTGATCGCCCCCTTGCGGCAGCAGCAGGGCAACAGAATCCCCCACCTTGACGCCCAGCTTGTCGGCGATGGTCTTGCCGAGGATTACCCCACGTTCACCCGGTTGCAGCTCACGCAGGCCGCGGCCCGTCATGTATTTGCCGGCATCCGACAGATTGGCTTCCAGATCGGGCAGCACGGCGCGCAGTTGCACCCCCTTGAGGGCAGAGCCATGCTCCAGCAGGCCATTGAGGCGAATGACCGGCGCTGCCGCCTCAACGCCCGGCTGGGCCAGCAGGTAGTCGCGCAGACGTGGCCAATCCGGCAGCGGCCGCTCGACGGCGTCCAGCTCACCTTGCGGCACGACCGAGAGCACCCGATCTTTGAGCTCCCGCTCGAAACCGTTCATGGCAGAGAGGCCCAGGATCAACGCCATCACCCCGAGGGCGATACCGATCAGGGAAGAGGCAGAGATAAAAGCGATAAACCCGTTGCGACGGCGGGAGCGGCTGTAACGCAGGCCCAGAAAGAGGGGCAGCGGTTTGAACATCAGGCAACCTCCGCCATCACGCCGCTCACCAGGGTCACCCGGCGATGGAGCTTGGCCGCCAGGCTCAAGTCGTGAGTCACTACCACAAACGCAGTGCCCAGTTCACGATTCAGTTCACACAGCAGTTCATACACCGCAGTGGCACTGGCATGATCCAGATTGCCGGTGGGTTCATCCGCCAGCACCAGACTCGGTTCGTTGACCAGCGCCCGGGCGATCGCCACCCGCTGACGTTCGCCACCAGAAAGCTCAGAGGGACGGTGGTTCAAGCGATGGGAGAGCCCTACCCTACCCAGCATCTTGGTTGCCTTTTCGGTGGCAACCGCCACCGACTCACCGGCGATCAGCAGCGGCATGGCCGCATTTTCCAGCGCACTGAACTCGGAGAGCAGGTGGTGGAACTGGTAGACAAAGCCCAGCTCGCGGTTGCGAAAACGGGCCTGGGTGCGGCTATCCCAATGATGGATATCCTCCCCCTTGAACAGCACGGCGCCACTGGAGGGGTTGTCCAGGGCCCCCATCAGATGCAGCAGAGTGGTCTTGCCGGAGCCCGAGCTCCCCACCACCGCCAGCATTTCACCGGGCGCGACGCAGAGATCGATCCCCTTGAGCACCTGAGTCTCCAGCTCCCCCTCTTTATAGACATGATTGAGCGCCTGGCAGCGCAGCAGAGGTTCACGGGATACGGCTTCATTCATAACAGGGGCTCCACTTACGCCAGTGACCACAGAGGCACCAGTAACAACGCCGGTACTCGCACCGGAGGTAACAACAGAAGATGTATTATTCACGGCATTACTCATAACGCAGCGCCTCGGCCGGTTTCACCCGCGCAGCGCGGGCCGCCGGGTAGAGGGTGGCACTGAAGCTCAGCAGCACGGCGCCCAGCAAGATGGTGATGACCTGAGCCGGCTCGACAATGACCGGCAAGCCACTGCCACCCGCCGCCATATAGAGGTTGAGCCCCACCGCATTGAGCAGGGGGTTGAGACCCAAGGAGAGCGCCAGGCCCGCCAGTCCGCCAAACAGAGCGCCAATCACCCCGCTGGAGGCGCCGAGCACCATGAAGATTTTAACGATCCCCGATTCACTCATACCCATGGTGCGCAGGATGGCCACTTCGCCCTCCTTGTCCGTCACCACCATCACCAGCGCGGAGAGGATGTTGAAGGTAGCGACGGCGATGATCAGCACCAGCATCAGCCCCATCATCCGTTTTTCCATGGCGACCGCCTGGAACAGCTCGCCCCGCTCGCGGCGCCAATCCTGCCAGACCAATCCGTCAGGCAACGGCGTCTTGATCACCTCGTCAGCCGCAAAGGGATCATCGAGCCAGAGGCGAATGCCACCGACGGTTTCTGGCGGCAGACGCAGCAACCGCTGGGCATCCCCCAGGGCGATCAGCGCAATCTGGTTATCCACATCGGCGCCTACCCCGAAGATGCCGGAGACGGTAAAGAGGCGCTGGGCAGGTACCCGACCAAACGGAGTGAAGCGGGTCCCCTCGGTCAGGATCAGGCGAACCTGATCGCCGATGGAGACATTGAGGCGACGTGCCACCCCCTGCCCCAGCACGATGCGGTAGTGGCCGGCCTGCAGGGTATCGAGGCGCCCCCCCAGCATCTGGCTGTGGAGGATGTCATCCTTGGGCCACTTTGCAGGGTCGATCCCCTGCACACTCACCCCGGTCAGCTGGCCGGGGCTTTGCAGCATCCCTTCGCTGTCGAGCATGGGGGCCGAGGCGACCACATGGGGTAATTTGGCCAGATCCGGCAAGCCTTGCGGGTCTGCATCAATGCGGCCAGCCTGATTGGTCAACACCACATGGGGGATCACCCCGAGGATGCGCCCTTTGAGCTGCCCTTCGAAACCGTTCATCACCGAAATGACCACCATCAGGGCGGCGACCCCGATGGCGATGCCAAAGGTAGAGAACAGGGAGATAAATGAGACGAAGCGATTGCTGCGCTTCGAGCCTGCATAACGCAGGCCGATGGCCAGCGAAAGGGGCTGAAAAAGTCCGGTCTTCAAGGATATGTACGTTGCCAACAAAATAAGATACCGGATAATAAAGGGAAACCGTCCATGACAACAAGGGATAGCCTCCATGCAGGAACAGTTCTTCAGCGTCACTCATGCCACGCCGGTCAATGTGATCCCCATGCCGGCCGACTTCCACCTCCCCTCGCTGGAGGAGCTGGACGCTGAGCTGCCGGAGCCCTTTCGGATCTCCTCGGCCATTACCTCCATCGATCTGGTGACCACTCGCCTGCTGCGCAACCAGAACGAGTCGATGCACGATCTGATCGAGATCGTCAATCAGCAGTCCCGCAAGATCGACATGATCATGGGCTATGTGCTCTCCCTGCAGGACCATCCGGAGCAGCGCTTTCACACCCTGCGCTTCGGGGCTGGCCAGCTCACCTACCTGCACCCCTATCATGATCACGGGGTTGCGCCGCACCTGCACCAGATAGTGCGCCTCAAGATCTTCCTGCGGGAAGAGGCGGCCGCCATCTACTGCTATGGCCAGGTCAAACAGCTCGACGGCGGTGAACATGGCACCCATGTGCAGCTCGACTATGTGCGGATCCGCGAAGATGACCGTGAACTGCTGGTTCGAGCCAGCCTCCACGTGCAATCGAAGCAGCTCAAGCTGCGCGCCCAAGAACGCCAGCGCTAACCAGAGCGAACGTCAGCGATAGATAACGTCAACGTTAAAAGAATCGAACCATGCCAATGACACTCCCCGCCTTGCCCGCCAAAGCGGGCCAAAAGATCACGCTCGGCCAGCTGGTCGGCAGCAGCCTCTCGCTGATTGCAGCCCGTCTCACCAATGAAGCCAAGGGGCCGGTACTGCTTATCACCGCCGATACCCCGAGCGCCCTGCGCCTGGAGCAGGAGCTACAGTACTTGCTGGCAGACAAGCAGCTAGCCGATCAGTCCGCCCCCGTATTGCTGTTCCCCGATTGGGAGACTCTGCCCTACGACACCTTCTCTCCCCATCAGGACATCATCTCCCAGCGGCTCGAGACTCTCTACAAGCTGCCGCAGATGAGCAAGGGGGTGTTGATCGTCCCTATCTCCACCCTGATGTTGCGCTGCGCCCCCCGGGTCTATCTCGACAAATACAGCCTGATGGTGAAGGCCGGTCAGCGCCTCAATCTGCAACAGTTGCGCGGGCGCCTTGCCGAAGCGGGTTACGTGGCGGTGGATCAGGTGCTGGAACATGGCGAATTTGCCGCCCGCGGCTCCCTGCTCGATCTCTTCCCCATGGGCAGTAGCAGCCCCTATCGCATCGACTTCTTCGACGATGAAGTGGACTCCATCCGCCCATTCGATCCCGAAACCCAGCGCTCCAGCGAACCGGTCAAGACGGTCAGCCTGCTGCCTGCCCGGGAATACCCCACCGACGAGGCGGCCATCGAACTGTTTCGCGGCCAGTTCCGCGAGCAGTTCGAGCTGTCGCGGGCCGAGGGTTCCGTCTATCAGGAGGTGAGCAAGGGACGCTGGCCCGCCGGCATCGAGTACTATCTGCCGCTCTTCTTCAACCAGACCGCTAGCCTGTTTGACTACCTGCCGGAAGAGACCCTGCTGCTCACCGTAGGGGATATCTACCCCGCCGCCCAGCGTTTCTGGAACGATATCGGCCAGCGCTATGAAGACAGACGCTGGGACAACACTCGCCCACTACTGCCACCGGCCCAGCTCTATCTGCCGGTGGAGCAGCTCTTTGCCTCTCTGGGCCAATATGGCGCAGTGCGGCTGCAAGAGGCCGCCACCGCGGGCGATGCCGGTCAGCACGATCTGCCCATCGAGGCGATGCCGGATCTGCAACTCGATCACAGCAAGGAGCAACCCCTGCTGGCGCTCAACCAGTTCCTGCAAGGTTTTGCCGGGCGCACCCTGTTTGCGGTGGAATCCGAAGGACGGCGGGAGGTGCTCGGCGATCTGCTGGCGCGTATCTCGCTGCAACCCAAGGAATTCCCCTCCCTCGACGCCTTTATGGCGAGCCCGGATCGTCACGGCCTGCTGGTTGCCCCCCTTGAGCGTGGCTTCCTGTGGCAGGAGGTCGGTCAGGATCCACTGGCGCTGATCACCGAGACCGAACTGCTGGGCGGCAAGGTGCGCAGCAAACGAGCGCGGGAGAAGAGCAAGAACCTGAGCTCCGATGCGGTGATCAGAAACCTGGGCGAGCTGACCCAGGGTCAGCCAGTGGTCCATCTGGATCACGGGGTCGGCCGCTATCTGGGGCTCGAAACCATCGATGCCGGTGGCCTGCCCACCGAGTTTTTGACCCTTGAATATGCCGGCGGCGACAAGCTGTTCGTGCCGGTCACCAGTTTGCACCTTATCAGCCGCTATACAGGCTCTGATAACCCGCCCAGCCACAAGCTCGGCGGTGAAGCCTGGAGCAAGGCGCGGCGCAAGGCGGCGGAGAAGGTGCGCGACGTGGCAGCCGAGTTGCTGGATGTCTACGCTCATCGCGCCGCTCGCGCCGGTTTTGCCTTCAAGCACGACAAAGAGGCCTATCGCCAGTTTGCCGCCAGCTTCCCGTTCGAGGAAACCGACGATCAGCTCAACGCCATCAATGCGGTGCTGGGGGACATGTGTCAGGCCAAGAGCATGGACCGACTGGTGTGTGGCGACGTAGGTTTCGGCAAGACCGAAGTGGCGATGCGGGCGGCGTTTGTGGCCGTCCACGGCGGCAAGCAGGTTGCCGTGCTGGTGCCCACCACCCTGCTGGCGCAACAGCACTACGACAACTTCCGCGATCGCTTTGCCAACTGGCCGGTGCGGGTAGAGGTGCTGAGCCGCTTCCGCTCCGCCAAGGAGCAGAGCGCTGTGATGAAGGAATTGGCTGAGGGCAAGGTGGATATCATCATCGGCACCCACAAGCTGCTCGGCTCCGAACTCACCTTCAAGGATCTGGGACTGCTCATCGTCGATGAGGAGCATCGATTCGGGGTACGCCAGAAGGAGAAGATCAAGGCACTGAGGGCCGATGTGGATATCCTCACCCTCACCGCCACTCCTATTCCGCGCACCCTCAATATGGCGATGTCCGGCATGCGGGATCTCTCCATCATCGCCACCCCACCCGCCAAGCGGCTCGCCATCAAGACCTTCGTGCGTCAGCACGAACCGGCGGTGGTGCGCGAAGCGGTACTGCGGGAACTCAAGCGTGGCGGTCAGGTCTACTACCTGCACAACGACGTGGAGAGCATCGAAAAGTGTGCCGCCGATCTGGCGGAGCTGGTACCCGAGGCCCGTATCGGCATCGCCCACGGCCAGATGCGCGAACGTGACCTTGAGCGGATCATGTCCGACTTCTACCACCAGCGCTTCAACCTGTTGGTCTGCACCACCATTATCGAGACCGGCATTGATGTGCCGAGCGCCAACACCATCATCATGGATCGGGCGGATCATCTCGGTCTGGCCCAACTGCACCAGCTGCGGGGCCGGGTTGGCCGCTCCCACCATCAGGCCTACGCCTATCTGCTCACCCCCCATCCCAAGCTGATGACCAAGGATGCGGCCAAGCGGCTGGAGGCGATCGCCTCGCTCGAAGATCTCGGCGCCGGTTTTGCGCTGGCGACCCACGATCTGGAGATCCGTGGCGCAGGCGAACTACTCGGCGACGATCAGAGCGGCCAGATTGAATCAGTCGGCTTCACCCTCTACATGGAGATGCTGGAGCAGGCGGTCGAGGCGCTGAAAAATGGCAAAGAGCCGTCGCTGGAGCAGCTGATGAGCCAGCACACCGAGGTGGAGCTGCGCCTGCCTGCGCTGCTGCCGGATGACTATATTCCGGACGTCAATATGCGCCTCTCCATGTACAAGCGTATCGCCAGCGCGGCAGACGAACAGGAGCTGCGCGAGCTGAAAGTGGAGCTGATCGACCGTTTCGGCCTCTTGCCGGAGGCGACCAAAACCCTGCTGGAGCTGGCCGCCTTCCGCCAGCGTGCCACCGCCCTTGGCATTCGCCGGGTGGAGATGAGCGAGCGTGGCGGCTATCTCGACTTCACCCAGGAGACCAAGGTCAATCCGGCCTATCTGGTCAAGCTGCTATCCAGCCAGCCACGGGTCTACAAGATGGACGGGCCGACCCGGCTGCGCTTCCAGGTGCCGACCCAGGATCGCGCCATGCGCCTGAAACTGGTGGATGGTTTGCTGGCTGATCTGGCCAACAACAGCCTGTGAGTCTCTGCAACGCTGGCGGCGAGCCAGAGAGATAACGCCAACTAAAACGGGAGCCAAATCGGCTCCCGTTTTAGTTGGCTGGTGACTAGCGTCTCCCTTCTCCCCTTGTGGGAGAAGGGCCGGGGATGAGGGGGGCAGTGAAAACCATTCCCCTCATCCTGCCCTATCCGCACGGGAGAGGGAATCGCGCCGGTAAATGTTGGGCTTCGCTGCACTCAGCACCAACCTACACCTCTGACGATCAGCCCTGGTTGGCTGGATCCTCATGGGCGGAGAACTCGCGCATAAAGGCCTCGGCGCGCTCCACCATCTTGGTCGAGCCAACAAAGTAAGGGGTACGCTGGTGCAGCGCGGTGGGCTGGATATCCATGATGCGGCCAAAGCCGTCGGAGGCCTTGCCACCAGCCTGCTCCACCAGAAACGCCATCGGGTTGCACTCATAGAGCAGGCGCAACTTGCCGTTCGGCGAGTTGGTGCCGGACGGATAGATGTAGATGCCGCCCTTGAGCAGGTTGCGATGGAAATCGGAGACCAGCGAGCCGATATAGCGGGAGGTGTAGGGTCTGTGGGTCGCCTCGTCACGCTCCTGACAATATTTGAGGTACTTCTTCACCCCGTCCGGGAACTTGATGTAGTTGCCCTCGTTGATGGAGTAGATCTTGCCCTCTTCCGGAATGCGGATGTTCTCGTGGGAGAGGCAGAAGCAGCCGATGGAGGGGTCGTAGGTAAAGCCGTTGACGCCAAAGCCGGTGGTGTAGACCAGCATGGTGGAGGAGCCGTAGACCACATAACCGGCGGCGACCTGACGGTTGCCCGGCTGCAGAAAGTCCTCCAGGGTCACCGGCGAACCCTGCGGGCTCAAACGGCGGTAGATGGAGAAGATGGTCCCGACCGAGACGTTGACGTCGATATTGGAAGAGCCATCGAGTGGGTCGATCAGCACCACATACTTGGAGTTTTTGGAGAGCGGTGAGTCAAAGGCGACGAAGTCCTCTTCTTCTTCCGAGGCCATGCCGCACACCTCGCCGCGCGCTTCGAGCGCAGCCTTGAAACGTTCGTTGGCGTAGACATCCAGCTTCTGCTGCACCTCGCCCTGTACGTTTTCAGCGCCTATGGAACCGATGATATCCGCCAGTCCCGCCTTGTTGATCTCCCGGTTCACCACCTTGGCAGCAAGGCGGATCGAGCTGAGCAACGAGGTCAGCTCACCGGTCGCGGTAGGATAATCCGCCTGCTTTTTGACGATGAACTCACCCATGGTGATCATGTTTCGCATTTTTGTTCCTTTAGATCGCATCCGTTGGCATTGAAAACGTTTGCAGGCATCGGCAAAAAAATGCCGATCACCGGCGGCCTTGATTTGTAACCTAATGTAACGTCTGTTTTTTGTTTTTGCAGCGAATTAAGCGGCCTATTAAATAGGCTATTTCGCCTCACGTTATGGTAAAAGGCGTGTTTTATTCGGTTTCAATCGATAACTTTCGGCCCCTTAATTCGTGGCAATAACCTGCGACAAGCCATGAGCTGACTGGCCTTTGGCCATTAAAAATGGAGTCTGATGGGCCTGCTGTTCCCTCAGCCAGTTCCCTCAGCCATTGCCTCTTGAGATCCGATCGCCAATCCAGCACACTGATTTCGCTTTGGAAGCAAATAAAACTCAAGGATTATCAATGAACAAGACTCTCATTGCCGGCATGGTAGCCGGACTGTTTGCCCTTCCCGCCTTGGCTGCCCAGGTGCCTGCCGGTACCAAGCTGCTGCCGGATGCCCAACAAATCTACGTGACCAATATTGGCACCGAGCCCACCACCATCGACCCCCAGCTGGTAGAAGAGACCGCCGGTAGTGCCATCGTCAACGATCTGTTTGAAGGGCTCTATGAGCTGGATAATACCGGCAAGATCAAACCAGCAGGCGCCGTCAGCTACGACGTCGACAAGACAGGTACCGTCTACACCTTCAAGCTGAGGCCCGAGGCCAAGTGGTCAAACGGTGAACCTGTCACCGCCGCCGATTATGTCTACGGCTGGCAACGGGCGGCCGATCCCAAGACGGCCTCCAACTACGCCTGGTTTATCGAGTTGACCGGAGTGGTCAATGCAAGCGAGGTGACCCAGGGCAAGAAGAGCCCGTCAGAGCTCGGGATCAAGGCGCTCGATGACCACACCCTGCAGGTCACCCTGAAAAATCCGGTCCCCTTCTTCCTGAAGACGCTGGCCCACTACACCACGTTCCCGGCCCCCAAGGCCACCATTGAAAAATACGGCAAGGATTGGGTCAAACCGGGCAATATCGTCTCCAACGGTGCCTTTGTACTCAAGGAGTGGACCCCCAACGAGCGGCTGAGTGCCGAGCGCAATACCCACTACTGGAACAACCAGCACACCGTCCTTAACAAGGTGATCTATCTGGAGATCGTCTCCGAAACAGCCGCCTACAACCGCTATCGCACCGGTGAACTGCACTACACCACTTATCCGCTGGAGCAGTACAAGCAGCTCAAGAGCAAGAGCCCGGAAGAACTGGTCAGCGTCCCCACGCTGGCCAGCTATTACTATGTCTTCAATACCCAGCGCAAACCGTTCGATGACCCGAAAGTACGCAAGGCGCTCTCGCTCGCCATCGACCGGGAGACCATCACCGATAAGATCCTGGGACAGGGACAAATTGCCGCATATAGCTTCACGCCCCCCATTGTGGACGGTTTTGAATTGAAAAAACCGGCCAGCCAGCTGCAGAGCAAAGAGGAGCGGATCAAGCAGGCCAAAGCCCTGTTGGCCGAAGCGGGCTATGGCCCGGACAAGCCACTCACAGTGGACATTCTCTACAACACCAACGAGAGCCACAAAAAGATCGCGCTGGCCGTCTCCTCCATGTGGAAACACAACCTGGGGGTCACTGCCACCCTCAACAACATGGAGTGGAAGACCATGGTCTCGGCACTGAACGAGGGGGATTTCGGGGTTAGCCGCTATGGCTGGAACGGGGATTATAACGATGCCTCCACCTTCCTCGACATCATGACCTCCAGCAGCAGCGCCAACAGCGGCAAGTGGTTCAACAAGGAGTACGACGCCCTGCTGGCCAAGGCCCACGACTCGCTGGATCCCGCTGAACGCAATGCCCTGTATCAGCAGGCAGAAGCTCTCATTGATGCGGATGCCCCCATCGCCCCCATCTATTTCTCGGTCAAATCCAGGTTGCTCAAGCCTTTCGTGAAAGGCTACCCCCACCTTAACCCGCAGGATGTGGTCTACAGCAAGGAGCTCTATCTGGTTGCCCAGTAACCGGCTAGGAAGATGTAACCATAAAAAAGCGCCTGCATTGCTGCAGGCGCTTTTCGTTGGCGGCCATGCGGGCCATTGGGCCCGTCTACGCTTTCGCGCAAGATTACTCTTCGGGACAAGGAGCCAGCACTACCCGGCGGCGACCCATCACCACCGGACGCACCAGCAACTGAGCCAGCAAAACCCCCATCAGGGTCAGACCGCCCCCGATCAGGTGATAGCTGGTCAACCGCTCACCCAGCAGGGTGATGGCAAGGCCAGCCGTCATCACCGGCAGCAGGTTCATAAAGATGGCGGTACGGTTGGCACCGAGCAGGGCGATACCCTGCATCCAGAGCCAGGGCGAGAGCGCCGAAGTGGGGATACCGGCATAGAGGATCAGCCACAGGGCCCGCCCATCCGGCCACTGGCCATCCACCAGAAAAAAGAAGGGGGTCAGGATCACCACACTGCAGATCACCTGACCGTAGAGCAGCGACCAGTTGTCGAGCCCCAGATCCCACTTCTTGAGCAGCACGCTGTAAAGGGCGTAAGTTCCCGCCGAAATCAGCATATAGACAGAGCCGATATGAATGCCTTGGGTAAACAGCCGGGTCGGATCCCCCTGCCCCAGCAAGATAGACAAGCCAAGGATGGAAAGCAGCGCCCCCAGCACAGCGCCCCAGGTGGGCCGCTCACGCAGCAGCCAGATACTGAACAGCACGGTTAGCAGCGGCGTCAGTCCCATCATCAACCCCATCTCGGTAGCCCCCAGCGTTTGCGCCGCGTAGTACCCAAAAGTCTGGTTGAGCACCATGCCCAGCGAGGCCAGCATGGCGATCTGCCATAGGCCAGCGCGCAGGCGGGCACGCGCACGCCATACCCGACGGGCCAGAAACGGACTTAATACCAGCGCAGCCACCACCCAGCGCGACCAGGCCAAGGCTGCAGGGGACAACACACCAACCGCCAGTTTACTGACGATGCCATTGCCAGCCCAAATGGCAATGCAGGAGAAGGGAAACAGAAAGGCAAGGGGCATGAGAAGATCCAGACCGAAGAGAGAACAGCGGGCCAGTATAGGGGGCGATGGAAGATAAACAAAGGTGTGGGCCTGAACAGCCACGCGGTGAACGCCAGTCGCCAGAAACAAATATGCCCGCAAAAGTGCGGGCATATCAGTGCAGAAACAGGTTCAGAAGCGCATCACGCGGCATCCATGTGCAGTCTGGAGATCAGCTCGTTGACCTCGGTGACTGTCTGGCGGTGGGGAATATCCGCCGGATTCGGCATCAGCAACAAACCGGATTGGAAATCAAACCGCCCCCGACCATGGATGTAAATCCGACCTTTAAAGAAGGTTTTGACATGCTTTGCCACCATCAGTGGCAGGTACTTCTTGAACACTCTCATCGTTTGCAACCTCTTGCAGTTGTATCCGTATGACAGCAGCTTCTGCGAATTAATTCCGTAAAATATTTATAAAAATCCGGAAAACTCGCCCATCTCTTCCCAAAAAATTCAATCTATAACTTTTTATTAACTTTTAGCCTATTGTATGCGGCCCTTCGAGCCAGAGCAAGGCTCCTTTGCCATCGTGCCACTCGATACAAGCGATCCCCGAGGTGGCGAACATGGGTGCTCCTGCTGCCGGGCAGAGGCTTTGCACCAGATAACCCACCAGCGGCAGATGGCTGACCATCAGGATCTGGTCATATTGTTCAGCCAAAGTGGTGAGGTAGCTGGCCACGAAAGCGGGATCACCGTAAGGGGTAATGTCGCCACTCTCTTCAACGGCTGCTGCGTCAGGTAATTCATTGCATATGGCTTGCCAGGTCTGGCGTGCCCGCAGATAGTTGCTGTGGATCACCCGCTCCAGCGGGCCAATCAGCTGAGGCGCCAGCCAGCGGGCCATCTGGATAGACTCTTCAATACCCTGCTCGGTCAATGGACGCTGTTCATCTGTTTTCGCATTCATGCCAGCCTGGCCATGACGCATGATATAGATCTTCATTACAACCTCGCCCAACGGGCCTGTTTTGATAGCCGGGGGATCTTACCCCGCCACGGGTGTGGAAACAATTGCGCTACCTCTCAGAAAAGGGTTTGCCTGACGGGATAGCGGGGTCGATAATCATGTTTAAATTCAAATAAATCCAACGTGAGTCACACGCCAATGAGCCCATATGCCAGTCCCAATGACCATCGGCAATACCATTTTCTGGAGCTGGCCAATCGGCTCAGGGTCTTGTTGATTTGTGATCCCGATACCGACAAATCTGCCGCTTCTCTGGCGGTCAATACCGGCCATTTTGACGATCCCGCCGACCGGCAGGGAATGGCCCATTTTCTGGAGCACATGCTGTTTCTCGGCACCTGCACCTACCCCAAGCCTGGTGAGTACCAGCAATTTATGAGCCGTCATGGCGGCAGCAACAACGCCTGGACCGGTACCGAGTTCACCAACTTCTTCTTCGAGATCGACAACGGCTTCTTCGAAGCAGGGCTGGATCGCTTCTCCCAGTTCTTTATCTGCCCCACGTTTGATCCGAAGTGGGTGGACAAGGAGCGCAACGCAGTCGACTCCGAGTATCGCCTCAAGCTGCAGGACGACATGCGCCGCAGCTATCAGGTGCATAAAGAGACGGTCAACCCGGCGCACCCCTTCTCCAAGTTCTCGGTGGGCAACCTCGATACCCTGGCCGATCTGCCGGGGCGGGATCTGCGCTCCGACCTTATCCGTTTTTACGAAAGCCACTACAGTGCGGATCGCATGGCGCTGGTGATGATCTCGCCGGAATCCATCGATACCCAGTTGCAGTGGTGCTGTCGCTACTTTGCTCCCATTTTGAATCGCAATTTGGGAACCCCGACCCTCACCATGCCGCTCTACCGGCTCGACGATCTCGGCGTGCGCATCCACATCAATCCGGTCAAGGAAACCCGCAAGCTTTCGCTCTGCTTCCCCCTGCCCAATGTGGACGAGTTCTACGACAAAAAGCCCCTCACCTTCCTGAGCCATCTGATTGGTTATGAGGGGGATGGCAGCCTGCTCTCCCTGCTCAAGGCGAAAGGGTGGGTCAACCAGCTCTCGGCGGGTGGTGGCATCAGCGGCGCCAACTTCAAGGATTTTGGCGTCAACTTTGGCCTAACTCCTCTGGGCCTTGAACATGTGGACGACATCCTCGCCGCCCTGTTTGGCTATCTGAAACTGATTGGCCGCGAAGGGCTGCAGAGCTGGCGCTATGACGAAAAACAGACCGTACTCGAATCGGCGTTCCGCTTCCAAGAGCGCGGCCGCCCCCTCGATACGGTGTCGGGGTTGGTGCTCAACCTCTTTAGCTACAAACCTGAGGATCTGCTCTACGGCGACTACATGATGCGCGAATATGACGAGGGGCTGATCCGCCGCTTCCTCGCCAAGCTCACCCCGCACAACCTGCGAATCACCATCACTGCGCCGGAAGTGGCGACCGATCGGCTGGCCCGCTGGTATCAAACCCCCTACAGCGTGACGACCATTACCGAGGCCGAGAAAATTCGCTGGCAGCAGAGCGAACCGGATCCGGCGCTGGCGCTGCCCAAGCCCAACCCCTTTATCAGCAGTAGGCTCGATCCGCGCACGCCAGAGCTTGCCGCCGACATGCCCGCCTGCCTTATCGATCGCCCCGGTTTTCGCCTCTGGCACCTCCATGAGCACCTGTTCAGCGTGCCCAAGGGCAATCTCTACATCTCCATCGACAGCGAACATGCGGTCAAAAATCCGCGCAATATCGCCATGGCGCGCCTCGCCGTGGAGCTGTTGGCCGACCACCTCAACGCCCTCACCTATCCGGCGGAGCTGGCGGGGCTGGGTTACCAGATCTATGCCCATCAGGGGGGCTTTACCATCAACCTGAGCGGCTTTGCCGACAAGCAGCCGCTGTTGCTCGACATGATCCTCGGCAACCGCACCCTGGGGTATCCGGATCCGGGTCGCTTCGCCGAGATCAAGGAGCAGCTCATTCGCAACTGGGACAACCAGTCCAAGGCGCGCCCCATCTCCCAGCTTTTTAACCAGCTCACCAGCCTGTTGCAACCCAACAACCCGCCGTTCGAGCAGTTGCTGCGCCACCTGCGCACCGTCGAGCTGGAAGAGATGCCCGGCTTCGTGGCCCAGCTGTTTGGCGAGGTGCATGTCGAGGCGCTGGTACACGGCGATTGGACTGCCGCCGAAGCGCTGGAGCTGGCCGCCCTGATGGAGCGTCACCTGAGCGACATCAATGGCACCAGCAGCAAGCCGAGCGGCGAGACCCGCCGCCCGCTCATCTCCATTCAGGACAGGGGCACCCTTATTCGCGAGCAGGGTTGCGATCACGAAGACTCGGCACTGCTGGTCTACTACCAGTCCCGCACCACCCGGGCGCGGGATCTCGCCTGCTTTACCCTGGCGAACCACATCATGTCCTCCACCTTCTTCCACGAGCTGCGCACCCGCCAGCAACTGGGGTATGTGGTGGGCGCTGGCAACCTGCCTCTCAATCGCCATCCGGGGCTGATCTTCTATATCCAGTCGCCGGTGGCGGGGCCGCAGATCCTGCTCGATGCGGTGGAGGAGTTTATCGACCTCTTCCCGCTCGCCATGCTCGAATTTACCGAGCAGCAGTGGCAGGAGAGCAAGGCGGGGCTGCAAGCCCAGCTGAGCGAGCGGGATGCCAATCTGCGCAGTCGCGGCCAGCGGCTGTGGGTCAGCATCGGCAACAAGGATCTGGGGTTCGATCAACGGGAGCGGGTCTGCGACGAGGTGGGCAAGTTAAGCCGCGCCGATCTGGTGCGCTTTATCACCCAACTGCGTTCGCGCACCTCCGATCGACTGATCCTCTGCAGCTATGGTCAGGGGCACGAACATGACGAGCGGATCACCGGCCAGTTTATCGACGACCCACGGGCATTTCGGCTCAATGCCGCCACCTTCGAGGCCTGAGCAGGCCTCGACATCCCCCGTTTTTCCTTCCCACGGCAAATCGCAGACAATAAAAAGCCGACCCATCAGGGTCGGCTGGAAAAACCATAACAATTGCGACCAAAGCCGCCAAAAGTGAACATGAGCGTGAAAATCAGACACTGAGTTGCTGATCAGCAAGCGGGAAAGACCCGATACTCGCTTTGCAATGCCAACAGTGATTGAGAAACAGCCTCATATTAGGCACTCCCCCCGTCAGTCACGTTGATCTACGTCAAAGGAGGTAGCGAAGAGCGCACAGCCCGATGATTTGTCGGCGCAGATCACCCTTTGGCCGCCCGTTAGCCACGGCGAACCAGTCGGTAAGCCACCTCATCGAAGTAGGAGAGCTGACCCGACAGCACTCGCGGGTGATCCACCTCGGCGGCGCGCCCCAGCACCTCGATACGAAAGTCCCGTTCGAACAGCGCTCGCACCTCCATCTCACCCACCGAGAAGGGGGGCTGACTCTGCTGCTCCGGCTGATATTCGAGGGTCACCAGCAGGATCTGGCCACCGGTCTCGACCAGCGAACTGATCAGGGCTGCATACTGGCGGCGCATCGCGGTCGGCAGGGCGATCAGCGCCGCGCGGTCATAGACCAGCCGGTAACGGCGACCCAGACTGGTGGCGGCGAAAAAATCCCCCTGAAAAATGCGCAGGCTGTCCACCTGATGGCACTGATAAGGGCCCACCTCGCTCACGGTCGCGGCAAGCTGGTTTTCACTGAAGAACTGGCTGACGGCAAGGCTCGATAGCTCGAAACCATCGACCGGATGGCCCTGAGCACTCAGCCAGAGCATGTCGCGGGACTTGCCGCACAGGGGAACCAGCACCGGCTCGTCCGCTTGCTGGGCTGACCACCAGGATTGCAGCCAGTGGTTGAAGTCCGCCTGATGAAAGCCAATCCGGTTCTCTTCCCAACGCTGATGCCAAAACGCAGCTTCCATCGTTATTACCCTTCTGTACTAAAGATGCCTCAATATCACAACTTAACCGGCACCGCGCAACCCTCTGCCCTCCCCTTTTTGCCGCGCAGCCTCTGCGTGTTATCGGACGGATGGCGGGACGTCATCTTGCCGTGCGCTTCACTGTCGCAATGGGCGCTATTGTCTGCGTTTATAACGGACAAGGCACACCAATCCATGCAAATACGTCATGCATTGATAGCCATTAATGAAAGAAGGGAATGACGTTGGCAGGCCAACTCGTGCCAGCCAACGCCAGAAAGATCACGACAGCGTGGCGCGAGCGGCTGCCAGCTGACGCTCGATATAAGCAAAATCGGGGCGTTCGGCGGGGAGTTCCGAGAGACAGGCCGCTTTGAGCTGATGCAGCCCATCAAGCGGTGAGTCTTGCGTATCGCAATGGGCCAGCAGCTCCTCCAGCAGGCAACCAAAGGCGCGCACTTCCAGTCGCTCAAGGCCCACGGCCCGCTCGCGGTCGCAGCGGTCATATAAGGAAGCGGCGCCAAAATCCCCCAGCAAGGCGCGAGCCGGTGCGTCAGAACCGCGGGCAAACAGAATATTGTGGCCGTAGAGATCCCCGTGCATGATGCCCGCGCGGTGCAGATGGCCCGCCACCGAGGCGATGCCGTGGGCCATCGCCAGCGCATCCGGCACACTCAGATGCAGCCCCTCGGGATAGACATCCCGGGTGCAGGAGTCCAGGCTCGGCGGCCCGGCCAGATTGGCAAAGGCCGGGTCGATCAGCTCCATCACCAGCGCCGGAATGCCGGAGGGGTGATCCGCCACCTTGCCCATCACCTTGATAAGGTTTGGATGAGTGCCCGCCGCCAGCGATGCCGCCATCTCGCAGCGGGGCAGCCCGTCGCTGGTCACCGCCCCCTTGAACAGCTTGACCGCCACCTGACTGTCATCGCCTCTGTCGCTCGCCTGAGTCACTTCATCTGCAGGATTAGCCACAAGGGTGGCGCGATGGATAACGCCGGATGCTCCCTGCCCCAGCAGCTCGCCCAGCGCCAGCGTCTCCCAGGCAAGGGGAGCGACATGGGCATCATCGATGGCCCGCGCCTCCGCCCCTTCGCTAAAGGGGTTGCCGGAGTAGGCAAGCCATGAAAGGCGAGGCAGCGAGAGCAGCCACTCGGGGAAGCGTTCGATGCGGTTGGCGGCGATGCGAAGCAGCTCCAGATTGCGGCAGTTGGCAAGACTTGCTGGCAACTCGTGCAGGCGGTTGCCCGCCAGCATCAACTTTTGCAGGGCGTCGCACTGGCCCAGCTCATCAGGCAGCCGGTCAATTGCGTTATCGGTCAGGATCAGCCAGCGCAAACCGGCGGGCAGCGCCTTGGCCGAGACGGTAACAATCCGGTTGGCCTTAAAACCCACCATGGTGAGCGCCGGACAGCGCCCCAGCACCTCGGGCAACTCGGTAAAGCGGTTCTCGGAGCAGAAGATGATGCGCAGTTTGCCAAACCCGGCCAGCTCGTCAGGGAGTGCGCTTAGCTGGTTGCCGGTGAGATCCAGCACCTCCAGCGTCTCTTTCAGGCTCAAAATCTCGCTGGGGAACTCCGTCAGGTTTTCAGAGAGCTTCAGATGGCGGGCACCGCACAGTTCACCTGCGCGCAGCTGTTCCAGAGTATGCATAACCGTTTCTCAATCCTGATGATCTGCCTGATGGCACAGCGACCATCAGCGCACGCCGAACTTGGGTCCGGCGATTTTAAAGGGGGGCATTATAAAGAATTCGGGGCTCAGTTCTCCCCTTTTGTTGCCGCAAAGGCCTGTATCGACATGCAGCAAAACGACTAGGGAACAAAGAGAGCAAGATTCGGGTCGTTCCGGCAAAGAGTGGTTGCCATAGTGGGGGCCAAACCCAAGTCGGTTGGAACCTATTGGGGTTCCAACCCACAGCCAACCTTGTGCACCACTTAGCTGGCGCACAACACACCTGCGAGGGAACTGCCATGTCATTACTGTCCAACAAGGTCGCCATCATCACCGGCGCCAGCTCCGGCATCGGTCGCGCCAGCGCCATCCTGTTTGCCCGCGAAGGGGCCAGCGTCGTCGTCGGTGCCCGCCGCCAACCCGAGCTGGATCTGCTGGTGGAGGAGATCCGCCATGAGGGGGGCCAGGCGGTGAGTCTGGCGGGAGATGTGAAAAGCGAGAGTTACGCCCGCGATCTGGTTGATCTCGCGCTAACCCGTTTCGGGGGGCTCGATATCGCCTTCAACAACGCCGGTACCACAGGCACGCCGGGCAGCGTAGAGCAGCTTGAGCTGACGCAGTGGCAGGAAATTCTGGATACCAACCTCACCAGCGCCTTTGTGGGTGCCAAGTACCAGATCCCCGCCATGCTGGCGCGTGGCGGCGGCTCGCTTATTTTTACCTCTACCTTTGTCGGCCATACCCTGGGGCTGCCCGGCATGGCGGCCTATGCGGCGAGCAAGGCGGGCCTGATTGGCCTGACCCGGGTGCTGGCTGCCGAATATGGGGCACAAGGGATTCGGGTCAACGCCCTGCTGCCGGGGGGCACCGACACCCCCATGGGACGGGCTTTTGCCAATACGCCGGAGAGTCTCGCCTTTGTGCAGAATATGCATGCCCTCAAACGGCTGGCCCAACCGGAGGAGATCGCCCGCTCGGCCCTTTATCTCGCGTCCGATGCATCCAGCTTTACCACCGGCATTGCCCTGCTGGCCGATGGTGGGGTATCAATTTGTCGTACATGACGTTGTCGCCCCCAAGATCCTGCGACCGAAACCTTATCGTGAGAGCGCCTTATGTCTGATTACGCCCGCATCGCCGATGCCATCCGTTTTATCGCAAGTCAGGTGGAGCGCCAGCCCACTCTGGACGAGATAGCGGCGCACGTTCACTTAAGTCCCTTTCACTTTCAGCGGCTGTTCAGCCGTTGGGCCGGAGTGACGCCCAAACGCTATCTGCAGGTGCTGACCCTGGAGCGGGCCAAGGCGCTGCTGCTGGAGTCGCGCCCGCTGCTTGAGGTGGCCGATACCCTGGGCCTTAGCAGCGGCTCGCGGCTCTACGATCACTTTGTGCAACTCGAAGCGGTAACACCGGGCGAGTACAAGCAGCGCGGGGCCGGGCTGGTTATCGATCACGGGGTGCACGACACCCCTTTCGGTCAGGCATTCGTCGCCCTGACCCAACGGGGGGTGTGCAACTTCTCGTTTCTCGATGACCAGACCCTAGAGACGCCGCTGGCCGCCCTCGCCCACAGCTGGCCTGAGGCAACGCTGCAAGAAGCGCCATCACGCACCCAAGGGGTCATCAACACCATGTTCGATGGCAGCAAGGCGCCGGATCGCCCCATCTCCTTGCACGTGAGCGGTACCAACTTTCAGATCAGCGTCTGGCGGGCGCTGCTGCAGATCCCGCCCGCCAAGGTGGTGAGCTACGCCCAGGTTGCGAGCGCCGTCGGCAATCCCAAGGCCGCCCGCGCCGTGGGTCTGGCGGTGGGCGCCAACCCCGTCGCCTTGATGATCCCCTGTCACCGGGTCATCCAGCAAAACGGCAAACTCGGCGGCTATCACTGGGGCGAGACCCGCAAACAGGCAATACACGCCTGGGAAGCGGCGAGGTATGAGTGAAGGTGGGCTTTTTCTGCCCGGCCTAATGAGGAGAACAGGAATCTTGGTAGTGAGTCAGCAGATAATCAGGCAGCGCCAGACAAACATGCGGCGATATAAAGCAGGGAGATCAGAAGAATCGGGGCGCAGATCGCCCCTTTTGTTGCTTTGGCGATACATGACGCTCAGCGACACCCCTGCGGATTAACGAAACACGTAGGGTGCAATAAGTGCAGAGCATTGCACCATTTGCAGAGCGGCTATTGAGCAAGCTATAAGGAACAAGAGTAGTGGTGCAATTTCATTGCACCCTACGGGCTTGAAACAGACAATTCTTATTCAAACCGCTGCTCGTGTTCCATATCCTCCCGCTGCTCTCGTTCTTTCTGGCGCTCGATTAGCTGAATCAAGTTTGCAGAAACTCTTTGAGCCTCAGTCGAAATATCTGCTCTTTCATGTTCAACCAACTTACGAATAGCCTTCTCTCTGGACTGCATTACTTCGGCTCGACTGCCAGAATAAGATGAAGGAGTGACACGCTCGGCGAATATTTCCAGAACAATAGCAGGGGAAGGAGATGCCTCAAGCAGCCTGAGAGCTAACTCTGATATCTCAAGTTTTTCAATCTCTTCATCCTTGTCCCACAAGTTAATGCTTGCTGCAATAGCTCCCCATACGCGTGGCTCATTTCGGGCACAACACCATGCAATCAGAAAATCCATATTAATATGGGAGAGAGGTGAGAATCGTAAGTCGCTGTTACACATAAAAAACCACCGTCGTTTTTGTTGCTCTTCAGTGCCTTCAAAAACTCGGTTTAAAAATGCTTCTGGCATCAGAGAGGCGGTTGTCTCAATGGCGCTTTCATATGAATGGACATCACCATAGTGCAAGTCAACAACAGCAAAGATCGCGTCCAACCACTCCTGTTTTTCTGGCTCATTGCCATCGAAACGTAATGCAGCATTGATGACGCATTCCATGTTGTAATCATCCATCCCAGAGGGATCACAGTGATCCTTTTGAAGACTTAAAATCGCCGCTTTAAGACCAATCTGACGAAAATCAAGGCCAAGCTGATCTCCTGATTCTTTACCATGTAACCGCATACTTAACGCACGCAGCACCACATCAAAACCTCTCGGCTTTCTCAGGAGTCGAATCGCAAGATCAATTACTCGGTCTCTGGATAAATCCCCATATTCATCCCGCCATAGGATTGATTCATACATACTCGGGTGAATATCAGAGTCATCCATAATATTCATACAACGATCCAGATCGGCTTCAGTGAAATTCCTTCGAGGATGCAGCTCAACCAAACCGTGTCGAAGTTGAGGATGTTGTGCACACTGATCAAGTAATACCTTTGCAAGAGCTGGGTCGATACTGTCAACTTCTTCGATAAAGCCCTCAAACACTAACAAGTTTTTATATCCTGCAGGCTGAATATCAAGATACTCAACAAGTTTCAGCCAAGCAGAATATAAATCATGCCCCCCCTTGGCCAAACCTCTCCCGAATGCTGTACGGTAAGGCATGTAGTCATTAGAAAATAGGTTAGGCCCCAGTTCATCGAAATTATGACTTGAGACTGCAAACTCCTCACCCAATTGGAATGCCTTGGTTGTAAGTCGCCTTTCGGCTGCCTGATACTTGTTATGATCGTTGTGATCAAAATCCATATCCAGCGTCCAAGGGCCATGTGCTCTACTGAGCACAAACATCATGATTGTCGGAAGCAAATCATGTGGTTCCAGAGCTTTCTCCAGTGCAACAAGGCTGTCTGGTATGGGCTCTACATTATTTACATTCTTTTTCTTTGTATGATTGAAATAGATCGTAGAGCGGACAGCTTTCCAACCATCTCCCCAAGGGCAATGTGCATGTAGTTTACGGGCAGCGTCAACAAGCTTTTCCCTTATCGCTTGCTGGCCCCACATCCCTCGAAATGTATTCGCCATAATCTGCCGTGCGGGAACTTCAAGAGCAGGATCGCCAGAAGTGCCCAATTGTAGGGCCCTGTCGATAAAAGCACTTCGCCACTGCACAAGCTCATCATGATTAGGGTGAAGCCCATAGTTTCTCGTCCGAGCACCAAACGCATTCATTCCAAAGCCAGTACAGCGATCTTCTAAGGCTGTCGAAAGCATCTTGAAACCCAATGCTATACGTCGAGGAACATCTGATGAAAAACTTTCATTCATAATGGTCATTCTTTGTTCTAAAGTAGCGTGAGTACCGGACAGATATACTTGGAAGAAGCTTGTGATCTGCCTTATCAGCGAGTTATTGCTATCGTCTTCTTTTTCATAATCAGCCACATGAATAAGAATCCTAATACAGCGTTCGAATGCACTAGGCTCATATGCCAATAATTGCAGAAGATTAATCATGGTTGACGTGCATATATTCTTACTCGTTGCATCTTCTTGAATGTAAAACGGGGTCAATACCGTTTCAATCCTATCTAGCAGAGCTTCAGGCGCAACTGGCGCGATATAATTAAGCATTCTTTCCGATATATCGCTTAACTCTGTTAACCGTCCTAACAACCCGTCAGGCTGAAGCCAACATTCAACAATTTCTTTGGCCACGGGATGATCGTGCAACAGCCCTAACCTGTGCGCGAAAGACATCAGTAAGCGTTGACGACCGGTGGCTTCAAAGGTCGCCCTGAGTTGATCAACTGGAATGCTATTAAGTGCCAATGCAGCCAGCCTATTGGCAACGGCATGAGGCAAAATGGCCCGCCAATGGGCCCTCTTTTGTACGATATGGCGATCTGACAACTTGCTTGTTGCTCGGAACAACTGGCTTACGAAATACCCCGAGATAGAACCCAATACCTCCAGTTCGCTTTGTCCTTCCTCAGCCGTTGAGACCGAAAATGAATAGACTAGAGACAATATTTCAGCCTGCTCCCGTAGACCATCATCCGGATTGTTTCGCTGTTCAAACAAACGGTTAAATAACTGTGCATCTGAAAGCTGGGCAAGACTTTCACCTTCCTCAACTCTCTCTGCAATAGCCAGAGAAACCCGCGCATTACCATCAGCAAACTCTGCTATTCGGCGGGCGTTATTTCGACCGATATTGGGAAAACGACGTAGAACAAGCTGTTCGGCAACCTCAGGCCCCACCGCTTCAATCTGGATGACCTCTGTGGTCTGAGGCTTGTCATCTCTAATGTCATACTCAACGGTAATAAGACTGATCGTACCTTTGGCCGCTACTTTACTGGCTAGAAGAGTGTGCAATTCAGAAGGACAATTATCGAGGATCATAATGGCCCGCCGTCCCTCAGCGATCAGTCTATCCAACATTGCTGTTGCAGAGGGCTCCGGGTTTTCACCGGTATCAACATAAACTGCGATAGTCCGATCGAGCGCATCTGCTCCGACTGATTCATCGAAAAGAGCCTGTACAATTCGGGTCTTTCCAACACCGGATAATCCCGTAATGCGAACCGCTTTATTGGTTGAGCGAATCAGCTCACGCATTGGCCCGATAGCATCCTGAATGGCTAGCTTTTGCCCTTTTCCTGATGGCAGAGTAATTGTCACCCCTGGTGCTGAAATCAAGGTATCTTCTGACCCCTGAGGTGGATTGCTCCAAGCCCCATATGGCTGCCACCCAGAATATCCCTGACCAAGTATTTTTTTGGCCCAGAGCATGACTGACGGGTGCTGCCGCAGCCATTGCACCAGTTTCGAGCGGTCATAAAAATCCAAGTGAATATTGGATCGGTTAGGAACATCCGCTACCGCATACTGCATTGCTTGCAGGCGATCCTCTTTCATAAGGGGAGAACAATCATCACCCAAGCTGACGATGATATAGCTCCCTCCCTTTGCCGCTTGACCCGTGATAGTCGATGATAATGCACCATCAATAGTCATTTCTGAGGTTATCGCGGCCCTCGGCATTGGATGCTTTTTGGCTTGAAAAATCGTATCAGGTCTTTCAATAAAGCCAGTGCACATTTGCTCGACCGGTACTTTGACGTGCACATCGATACCGCCATCGGGAGCATTTATAGAGCCTGACCAGTGTACATAAGCAGGGCTATGACCATCGGCGGCAATTTCCGCCTCGGCAAGGCGTGCTATTAACTCTTCAAGCTGGGTATCAGAGAGCCGGAGTAAGTCGTCTTTCTCAATATCAAAAATCGCCACGATGCCCTCTGATGCTTCCGAGTTAGAAGGCCACTATGTTATTCACATATAAATCAATTATCTACTTGTACAGAAAATGGTGTGACCTATATCGGGAGGTGATTGCATTTCGAACAAAAATATCTACCCACGTCAACAATCGTATGAGTTTCATTTCTCCACTGTTTCGTTGTTCGAACAAAATTTACGTGCAAACTCCAGCAATAAGAAAGACGCCCTAAGGCGTCTTTCTTATTTTCAGGATTTGGAACAAACCGGTTAGGAGATCTCCCCCTCCCCGCCAAGCCCCGCACCCAATCAGATTGGGGTAATGGAGGTGATATGGGCATCCCCGTCCAGTGATTTGAAGATCTGTACCACGGCTTCGCCATGGATCGGGTTGGGCAGCGGCACCGTGGTTTTGCATTTGAAACGGTAGTTGGTGCCGGCAACAACCTGGGTGGAGACTTCAAAGGGTACGTACTGTACCCCGACAAATCCTTTCAGCGCCTGATCAAATACCGCCTGATCCTCGGCGGTCAGCTTGTGATATGCGGTCCATCCACCCACCAACACTGCTTGTTCTGACATATCAAACTCTCCGTGCTCTATGGTCCCGACTCGTTTGGCCGTTCGGGCTGCGCCCCGTTGATTCAAGTGGTTTCCGGTCTCCACCGGGGTGTCATCACTGCCGGTTGGCGCGATAACGATGAGCAAATTTGCGCAGCTATCTGCAACTGGATCAGCCCTCCCCCCAGCCACAAGCCACTGTTGACAGCGAGCTCAATTGGCATGAGGGAGCCTAGTGCGGGATGGCAAAAATGCCCCTGTCACATATGACAGGGGCAAGGTGGCGAAAAAGCTGCTCGAAAAAAGAAGATGTGTTGCGCAAACGATTGAGAAAAGAAAAGACGCCTCAAGGGCGTCTTTTTGCATTTTTATGCTCGAAGGGCAGAAGGGCGCGAGCCGCTTATTCCCATTCGATGGTTGCGGGCGGCTTGCCGGATACGTCGTACACCACGCGGGAGATACCATTGATCTCGTTGATGATGCGGTTCGATACGTGACCGAGGAAGTCGTACGGCAGGTGAGCCCAGTGGGCAGTCATAAAGTCGATGGTTTCGACGGCGCGAAGCGCAATAACCCAGTCATATTTACGACCATCGCCCATCACGCCAACGGAGCGCACCGGCAGGAACACGGCAAACGCCTGGCTGACCTGGTTGTAGAGGTCAGCTTTGCGCAGCTCTTCGATAAAGACCGCATCGGCGCGGCGCAGAATATCGCAGTACTCTTTCTTCACTTCGCCAAGGACGCGCACGCCCAGACCCGGGCCCGGGAACGGGTGGCGGTAGAGCATGTCGTAAGGCAGACCCAGCTCGAGGCCGACGCGGCGCACTTCGTCTTTGAACAGCTCACGCAGCGGCTCGACCAGACCCATCTTCATCTCTTCCGGCAGGCCGCCGACGTTGTGGTGAGACTTGATGACGTGGGCTTTGCCGGTCTTGCTGGCAGCGGATTCGATCACATCCGGATAGATGGTGCCTTGCGCCAGCCACTTGGCGTTTTTCAGCTTTTTCGCTTCATCATCAAACACTTCGACGAAGACGCGGCCGATGATCTTGCGCTTGGCTTCCGGCTCGTCAACACCTGCCAGGGCAGAGAGGAAGCGATCTTCCGCTTCAACCTTGATGATGTTCAGACCAAAGTGATCACCAAACATCTCCATCACCTGGGTGCCTTCGTTCAGGCGCAGCAGACCGTTGTCCACGAAGACGCAGGTGAGGCGATCGCCGATGGCGCGGTGCACCAGCATGGCAACCACGGAAGAGTCGACACCGCCGGAGAGGCCGAGGATCACTTCATCGTCACCCACTTGCTCGCGGATGCGGGCAACGGCGTCATCGATGATGGTGGCCGGGGTCCAGAGGCATTCGCAGCCGCAGATGTCTTTGACGAAGTGCTCCAGCATGCGGGCACCCTGACGGGTGTGGGTCACTTCCGGGTGGAACTGCACGCCGTAGAAGCGCTTGGCCTCACACGCCATGGCCGCGTGGGGGCAGGTCGGGGTCTGGGCGATGGTGGTGAAGTCGGCCGGAATGGTGGTGACCTTGTCACCGTGGCTCATCCAGACATCCAGCAGGGCATTGCCGTTGTCAGCGATGGCATCTTCGATGTTGCGCAAGAGGGCGCTGCTCTTGCCAGCTTCGCCCAGCACTTCCACCTTGGCGTAACCGAATTCACGCTCGGTAGAGGATTGCACCTTGCCACCCAGCTGCTCGGCCATGGTCTGCATGCCGTAGCAGATACCGAACACAGGGACACCGGCGTTGAACACATACTCGGGGGCACGCGGGCTGCCCGCTTCGGTGACAGACTCGGGGCCGCCGGAGAGGATGATGCCGCTGGGATTGAATTCGCGGATCTGCTCTTCGGTTACGTCCCAGGCCCACAGTTCGCAGTAGACGCCGATTTCGCGCACGCGGCGGGCGATCAGCTGTGTGTACTGGGAACCGAAGTCGAGGATAAGGATACGGTGCTGGTGAATGTCTTTAGTCATTTTATTCCTGCATCAGGCTGATGTTGTCACAAAGGGCACGGGATAAAAAAAGGGTGGAAAAACGGGGCGCAGGGCCCCGTTTTATCAGCCCATCCGATAGTTGGGGGCTTCTTTGGTAATGGTCACATCGTGGACGTGGGACTCTTTCATCCCGGCGCCGGAGATGCGCACGAACTCTGCCTTGGTGCGCATGTCGTCGATGGTGGCGCTGCCGGTCAGGCCCATGGAGGAGCGCAGGCCGCCCATCTGCTGATGGATGATCTCTTTGAGGCGACCCTTGTACGGCACGCGACCTTCGATACCTTCCGGCACCAGCTTGTCGGCGGCGTTGTCGGTCTGGAAGTAGCGGTCGCTGGAGCCTTTGGACATGGCGCCCAGAGAACCCATACCACGGTAGGATTTGAAGGAGCGACCCTGATAGAGCTCGATCTCGCCCGGCGCTTCTTCAGTACCGGCGAACATGGAACCTACCATGACGCAGCTGGCGCCCGCGGCAATGGCCTTGGCGATGTCGCCGGAGAAGCGGATACCGCCATCGGCAATCACCGGAATACCGGTGCCTTCCAGCGCGTCAACGGCGTCGGAGATGGCGGTGATCTGGGGCACACCCACGCCGGTCACGATACGGGTAGTACAGATGGAGCCCGGGCCGATACCGACCTTGACCGCATTGACACCGGCAGCAGCCAGCGCCTTGGCGCCTGCGGCGGTCGCAACGTTGCCACCAATGATCTGCAGATCCGGATAGGCGTCGCGAGTAGCCTTGATGCGATCCAGCACGCCCTGGGAGTGGCCGTGGGAGGAGTCGATCAGCAGCACGTCAACACCGGCTTCCACCAGCGCAGCGACGCGCTCTTCGTTGCCGGCACCGGCACCAACCGCAGCACCGACCCGCAGACGACCCTTGTCATCTTTACAGGCGTGGGGCTTGCGCTCGGCTTTCTGGAAATCTTTAACGGTGATCATGCCCTTGAGTTTGAAGTCGGCGTTCACCACCAGCACTTTTTCGATACGGTGCTTTTGCATCAGGGCAACCACCTCTTCGCGAGGGGCCCCTTCACGCACGGTGACCAGACGATCTTTCTGGGTCATGATCTGTTCAACGGTCTGGGAGAGGTCAATCACGAAGCGCACGTCACGGCCGGTGATGATACCGACCAGCTGATTGCCGTCAGTCACCACGGGGTAACCGGCGAAGCCATTCTTGTGGCTCAGCTCCTTGATTTGGGCGATGGTCATGTCAGGGCGCACGGTAACGGGGTCGGTGACCACGCCGCTCTCGTACTTCTTGACCTTGCGCACTTCGGCAGCCTGCTGCTCGATGGACATGTTCTTGTGGATAAAGCCGATACCGCCTTCCTGGGCCAGTGCGATAGCCAGACGGGCTTCGGTCACTGTGTCCATGGCAGCGGAGATCATCGGGATGTTCAAGCTGATGGCGGAGGTCAGCTTGGTACGCAGATCGGCAGTATTGGGAAGAACTTCGGAGTGGGCGGGAACCAACAGTACATCGTCGAAGGTTAACGCTTCTTTGGCAATCCTGAGCATGGCAATATCTCACCGTTGAGGAAGTGGGGGTGTAAAATATTGCCGACGAAGTTTACTCACGCATTGGTCACTGGTAAAGAAGTTTTTTGAATTTTTTATGGCATAGCCCTCTTTTAGGCGGCCAAAACGCCAAAAAACCAAGATTATCAGTACGAAAAGCGCCATTTCGGGGCAAAAGAGTTGGGTGAATGGGGTTTTATGCAGAAAGCCCCTTGTTCGCGCAGCTCGGACAGCGGTTTCACAATCTCCACTCCCCCTGCCCTCGCCCTCAATAAAACAGGCAGAGATCGCCCGACATGACATGCGTTCGCAACGCATCGTCACCACTATGCGTCTGCCACTGTGTTGCCGTTGTGACGCCAACGCCATGATTGACACATTTACCGTTACAGAGGGATGAAAGTAGTGGCCGAGAACAAGCGAGGTCTCGTAAGATACCCTGCCAAACACCTTTCTTGCTGCCCTCCCACTGGCTCGTACAGCTCCAGGGAAAGGCTGACAGCAAAAAACGGGCTTTGTATAGACTGAATGTGAAATATATTTCAGACATATTCATACTGCCTATAAATATATTCACAACAAGTCTCAAAACATTATTAATGGCAATATGACATGCCATAAATCACTTCAATCAAGGAAAGCGGGATTATATATGAGATTTCAGGGAAAGATTTCTGAGTGGAATGATGACAAAGGATATGGGTTTGTCGAACCCAATGGTGGCGACGAACGGACGTTTATTCATATCAAGTCATTCAAATCAAAAGTACGGCGCCCCACCAATGGCGATCTGGTTATTTACGAAGTAGCGAAAGATAATCGGCAACGCAGCAATGCTATTAATGTCTCGTATCCACATGAACGATCCAACACGATAAAGAGAAGCGGCAGTAATATCAGTCTGGTATGGCCGTTGCTGTTTATGTCAAGCCTGCTCGCGCTTACCCTGTTTCAGCGTATCCCGGTATTCCTCTTCATCGTATATGCCTCCCTGAGTGTGATGACCTTTATTGCCTATGCAATTGATAAACATGCAGCCCAACATAACCACTGGCGTACTCAAGAGAGCACCCTGCATCTGCTGGCCCTGCTAGGTGGTTGGCCTGGCGCCCTTTCTGCCCAACAGTTACTCAGGCATAAATCAGCTAAAGTGGAATTTCGCCAAGTGTTCTGGGTCACCGTATTCCTAAATTTGCTTCTATTGTGCGGGTTAACCATGACGGCTCAGGGTCGTTCCATCTTGGGCACTGTCACAACAGAAATCCTCCGTCTGATCGCTCCTTGGGCTTGAGTCCGGGCTCGGCTCCAGCCGCGCTCTGGGGTAAGATAGCGACCATCGTTTTATCCCGGCCCCGCCGTAGCAGACCACAGGTACGCCATTGAACCGATTTACCCCATCCAGTGCGGCGAGCGGCCGCGAGCAGCAGGTCTTTACCGTCACCCGCCTCAACAGCGCCGTGCGCATGATCCTGGAGCAGGATCTGGGGCTGGTGTGGCTGACCGGCGAACTCTCCAATCTGGCGATGCCAAGCTCCGGCCACTGGTACTTCTCCCTCAAGGACATGTCAGCTCAGGTGCGCTGCGCCATGTTCAAGGGCAACAACCGGCGGGTGGCGTTTCGCCCGCAGGATGGCATGCAGGTGCTGGTGCAGGCGCGGGTCTCCCTCTATGAGCCGCGCGGCGACTACCAGCTGATCATCGAGTCGATGCAGCCCGCAGGCGACGGCGTATTGGCCCTGCGCTTTGAAGAGCTCAAGCGCCGTCTCGGGGCCGAGGGGCTGTTTGACGAGAGCCGCAAGCGGCCGCTGCCCCGTGAACCGCGGGCGGTGGGCCTTATCACCTCCGCCACCGGCGCGGCTTTGCACGATATGCTCACCGTGCTCAAACGGCGTGCGCCGGATCTACCGGTCTTTATCTACCCGACTCAGGTGCAGGGGAGCGCCGCCATCAGCCAGATCGTCGCGGCTATCGCCAAAGCGAACCAGCGCGCCGAGGTTGATGTGCTGATCGTCGGGCGCGGCGGCGGGTCGCTTGAAGATCTCTGGTGCTTTAACGAAGAGGCGGTGGCGCGCGCCATTGCCCACTCAGCCATACCTGTGGTGAGCGCAGTGGGCCACGAGGTGGATGTCACCATCAGCGACTTTGCCGCCGACTTGCGCGCCCCTACCCCGTCGGCTGCCGCCGAGCTGGTGGCGCCGGACAATCAGGCCCGCATCCAGCGTCTCGTTCACCTCAAGCAGCGACTGCTGCAGGCGATGAGCCGCCAGCAGACCGCCGCCCGCCACGATTTCATCCTGCTGCAAAAGCGGCTCGACCACCAGGATCCGAAGCGGCGGCTGGAGCAACAGTCCCAGCGCCTCGACGAACTATCCACCCGTTTGCAGCAGCTATTGCGCCAACGGCTCCATCAGGGTGAGCGGCGGCTCACCAACCTTGAGCTGCGCCTGCAGGGCAAGAGTCCGGAGCGCCTCCTTGCAGCTGGCAAGCGCCGCCACCAGCTGGCCGAGGAGCGGCTTCATGCCCTGATTGCCAAGCGGCAAGACCTTGCCAGTCACCGTCTCGCCATGCTCACCGCCCGCCTCGACGGGGTGAGCCCGCTCGCCACTCTGGGGCGCGGCTACTCCATCACCCGCACTGCGCGTGGCGAAGTCATCAGCCGCGCCGATCAGGTCAACAGTGGCGATCAGCTCATCACCACCCTGGCGCAAGGGAGCTTGCAGGTACGGGTCGAGGAAGTTATCAAAGACTCAGCGCAGTAGATCGGCTGCATCAAACCACCAGCCAATCTGCCATTCAGCCCGGCAATCAGCCAAAAACAAAGGCCACCACCGCAAACAGGGTGGTGGCCTTTTTTATCTCGGGCGCTGGCGCCCGCTCACCCCTTGGCGCGGCGGGCTACCAGGGTGAACTTGTAATCATCGCTCTTGAAGAAGTTGCGACTGAACTCGAACACGGTGCCATCTTGCAAAAAGCCACGGGAGACCTTCTCGATAATGGGCTTGGCGGGATCGATACCGAGCGCCTCCACCACCTGCACCGAGGGGAGCACGGGAATGATCTCCTGCTCGCTGCGGTCGATCACCAGCTTTTTCACCTCTTCGATGTAGTGGTACTTGGAGCCCTGCATCACCGCATAGCTGAGATCGGGGAAGAGGGCGAGCGGCATCCAGGTCTCCTCCAGCGTTACCGCGATCTGGCGAATAAAGCGCACCCGCTTGACGTAGTAGACCAGCGCCCCTTCCAGCAGATTGAGCCGCTCGGCCAGCCCGCTGCTCGCCTTGATCACCTCGAAGGCGAGAATGTCGCTGTGGGTCTCGGCCGCCGGATCGGTCACCTTCTCATAGAGGCTGGTGAGCTGATAGATGTCGTAGTTCACCTTCTCCTGTCGCACGTAGCTGCCGCTGCCCTGAATACTCTCGATGACATTGAGTTCGGTCAGCTGCTTGAGGGCCTGACGCACCGTCACCCGGCTCACCCCGAACTGCTCGCGCAGCTCGGCTTCGGTGGGCAAGGCATCGCCGGGGGCCAGCTCCCCTTGCGCAATCCACTGCTGGATGGTGTCGGCTATCTGGCGATACATGGGTTTTTTCGACACGAAAGGCCACCTCGTCGGCTCTGCGCCATGATAAATGGAAGAGGCGCCATTCTACCCCAGTTGCCCGTCAGACAAAACGGCTCAGCCTCATTTGACCTAACAAATCACCTTGAACAAACAATACAAAAACAATACAAGTAGCAAATTGTATGATACCACTCACAAAAATCAGTCGGCCGGTTTGTTAGCATCGCTGTCACTTTCACCATGACGGCTTGCTGGCAAGCCAACCTGACAGAGGATCATCATGAATCTGACCAGTCTTACCGGCCCCCATCTCATCACGCTGCAAACCCGGTTTGCCGATCGGGATGCGGCCATTCATGCCCTGGCTGATCGGCTCGAGCAGGCCGGCAAGCTGCACGACAAGGCCGCCTTTCTGGCCGCGGTCATGGCCCGCGAGGCGCAGGGCCCCACCGCCCTTGGCGAAGGGCTGGCAGTGCCCCACGGCAAGTGCGATGCGGTGCGCGAAGCGGCCTTTGCCGTCGCCACCCTGAGCGAGGAGCTGGGCTGGGAGGGGATCGACGGCCCCGAGCCGGTCAACCTGATCTTCATGCTGGCGATCCCGACCGATCAGGCGGGCTCCACCCATATGCAGCTGCTCACCACCCTCACCACCGCCCTGGTGGATGACGATACCCGCGAGGCGGTGCTGGCAGCCAAAAGTGCCGAGCAGCTGATGGCGCTGCTTGATGGTGAGGGGGATGGCGACAAGCAACCAGCAAAAGAAGACAACTTGGATACAAATAAACCCACTGTGGTCTGTGTCACCGCCTGCCCGGCGGGGATCGCCCACACCTATATGGCTGCCGAGTATCTGGAAAAGGCGGGGCGCAAGCTGGGCATTCGGGTACTGGTCGAGAAGCAGGGTGCCAACGGCATCGAGGATCGCCTGCCGCAAGAGGCGCTCGATGCTGCGGTGGCCTGCATCTTCGCCGCCGAGGTGGCCATCAAGGAGCAGGAGCGTTTTGCCGGTATCCCCCGGATCGAGACGCCGGTGGCCGAGCCCATCCGCCATGCCGAGCGGATCCTGAATGATGCGCTGGAAGCGGCCAAGGCAGGGCGCACTGCCCCGACGCCCAATACCAGCCAGAGCGACGCGCCGACCGGCAAGAAGGTGAGCCTCAAGACCGAGCTCAAGCAGGCGCTGCTGAGCGGTATCTCCTTTGCCGTGCCGCTGATCGTGGCAGGCGGTACCGTGCTCGCCGTCTCTGTGCTGCTGGCCCAGATCTTCGGCCTGCAACATCTGTTTGATACCGAGAACTCCTGGCTCTGGATGTATCGCAAGCTGGGCGGCGGCATGCTGGGCACTCTGATGGTGCCGGTGCTGGCGGCCTATACCGCCTATTCGCTGGCAGACAAACCGGCGCTGGGCCCGGGCTTTGCGGCGGGGCTGGCCGCCAACATGATTGGCTCCGGTTTTCTCGGCGGCGTGGTCGGTGGCCTGATCGCCGGTTACCTGATGCGCTGGGTCAAGCAGCATGTGCGCCTTAGCCCCAACTTCAACGGCTTTCTCACCTTTTACCTCTATCCGGTGATCGGCACTCTGGTGGCGGGCAGCCTGATGCTGTTTGTCATCGGCCAGCCGGTGGCCTGGCTCAACAACAGCCTCACCGAGTGGCTCAACGGCCTCTCCGGCACCAATGCGCTGGTCCTGGGCGCCCTGCTCGGCTTTATGTGCTCGTTTGACCTGGGTGGCCCGGTCAACAAGGCGGCCTACGCTTTCTGCCTCGGCGCCATGGCCAACGGGGTCTACGGCCCTTACGCCATCTTCGGCGCGGTCAAGATGGTCTCGGCCTTTACCGTCACCTTCTCCACCATGCTGGCGCCACGCCTGTTCCAGACCTTCGAGATCGAGACCGGCAAGTCCACCTGGCTGCTGGGGCTGGCGGGGATCACCGAGGGTGCCATTCCGATGGCCATCGAAGATCCAATCCGGGTGATCGGCTCCTTCCTCGCAGGCTCGGTGGTCACCGGCGCCATGGTGGGTGCCATGGGGATTGGTCTCTCCACCCCGGGGGCCGGCATCTTCTCCCTGTTCCTGCTCCACGATGGCGGCCACGGCGCCCTGATGGCGGCCGCCGTCTGGCTCGGTGCAGCGCTGGTAGGCACCCTTATCTCTACCGTTGTGCTGATCGGCTGGCGCCGTCACGCCATGCAGCGCGGCACCTATCAGGTGGTTGCCGCAGAGTAAGGCTTATCTTCACCACCACTTTTTCAACAGACTATTTTTCCGCACGGCAGGCAAAGGCCGCCGTGCGTCAGCAAAGGATCATTGTCATGACAGTTTCACGAGTTCACATCACGCCGCACATGCACTGGGATCGGGAGTGGTATTTCACCACCGAGGAGTCCCGCATCCTGCTGGTCAACAACATGGCGGAGATCCTGGCGCGGCTTGAATCCGACCCCGACTACAAGTTCTATGTGCTCGATGGCCAGACCGCGGTGCTGGAGGATTATTTCGCCATCCAGCCCGAGAACAAGGCCCGGGTGAAGGCGCTGGTGGAAGCGGGCAAGCTCATCATCGGCCCCTGGTACACCCAGACCGACACCATGCAGGTGAGCGGCGAGTCCATCCTGCGCAACCTGCTCTACGGGATGCGCGATTGCCTTAGTCTTGGCGAGCCGATGAAGATCGGTTACCTGCCCGACTCGTTCGGCATGTCTTCCCAACTGCCCCACATCTTCAACGGCTTCGGGATCGATCGGGCCATGTTCTGGCGCGGCTGCTCCGAGCGCCACGGTACCGACAAGACCGAGTTCCTCTGGCAGAGCAACGATGGCAGCGAGGTGACCGCCCAGGTGCTGCCGCTTGGCTACGCCATCGGCAAGTACCTGCCGGAAGATGAGGCTGGTCTGCGCAAGCGGCTCGAATCCTACTTCGAGGTGCTGGAAAAAGCCTCGGTGACCAAGGATATCCTGCTGCCCAACGGCCACGACCAGATGCCGCTGCAACAGAACATCTTCGCCATCATCGACAAGCTGCGCGAAATCTACCCCCAGCGGGAATTCCACATGAGTCGCTTCGAGCAGGTCTTCGAGCGCATCGAGGCGTGCCGCGACCAGCTGGCAACCCTCAAGGGGGAGTTCAACGACGGCAAATACATGCGGGTACACCGCACCATCTCCTCCACCCGGATGGATATCAAGCTGGCCCACGCCGCCATCGAGAACAAGATCGTCAACATCCTCGAACCGCTGGCGAGCATCGCCTGGGCGCTCGGCTTCGAGTACCACCACGGGCTGCTGGAGAAGATGTGGAAGGAGATCATGAAGAACCACGCCCATGACAGCATCGGCTGCTGCTGCAGCGACAAGGTGCATCAGGAGGTGATGACCCGCTTCATTCTGGCCGACGACATGGCCGAGAACCTGATCCGCTTCTACATGCGCAAAATTGTCGACAACATGCCGGTTGCGCTGTGTGAAGACGGCGTGCAGGTTGCCGACAAACTCTGCCTGTTCAACCTGATGCCCTTCCCCCGTCAGGAGGTGATCAACACCAGCATCCGCATTCGCGCCCAATCCTTTGCCCTGCGTGATGAAGCGGGCCAACCGGTCCCCTACTTCATCCGCGCCAGACGCGAGATTGACCCGGGACTGGTGGACAGACAGATCGTGCACTACGGCAACTACGACCCCTTTATGGAGTACGACATCCAGCTCTGCCATCCGCTGCCGGCCATGGGCTACTGCACTCTCCATATCGAAGGCAACCAGCCGGGAGTGGAGCAGCCGGTGACCACCCGTGGCGAGCTGCTGGAGAACGATTTTTACCGCATCGCCCTCAATGACAACGGCACTTTGCAGATCCTCGACAAGCTGCGCGGCACCACCTTCGATCAGGTGCTCACGCTGGAAGAGGGCTCTGATGATGGTGACGAGTATGACTACTCGCCATCGCGGGACGAGTGGCTGCGTTACTCCACCGAGTTTGTGGTCACCCGTGAGGTCACCCATGAAGCGTGGCAGAGCATCGCCACTCTCAAACTGCGTATGGCCTTGCCGGCCAACCTCGCCGAGCGGGCCAACCGCCAGTGCAGCGGCCACCTCGATGTCACCTGCCGCATCACGTTGGCGCACCAGAGTCCGCGTATCGACATCGAGCTGGAGCTCGACAATCAGGCCGACGATCACCGGGTGCGGGTGCTGATCCCCACCCCCTTCCCGAGCGACACCGTTGTCTCTGACAACCAGTTTGGCTGCATCACCCGCCCTACCCGCGACAGCGCCATGGCAAACTGGGAGGCAGAAGGGTGGAAAGAGGCACCCATTCCGGTCTGGCAGCTGATGAACTTCGTCGCCCTGCAAGATGGCAAGCAGGGGCTGGCGGTGCTGAGTGACGGTCTGCGCGAGTTTGAAGTGATCGGCGAGCAGTGCGACACCCTGGCACTCACCCTGCTGCGCGGGGTCGGCGTACTCGGTAAAGAGGAGCTGCTGCTGCGCCCGGGTCGCCCCTCCGGCATCAAGCTGCCCACCCCGGACTCCCAGGTGCGTGGCAAACTCAGCTGCCGTTTCAGCCTGCTGGCGTTTGCTGGCGATCACATCAGCGCCAACGTGATGCAGGCGGCGCGCAGCTACCTCACCCCGGTGAGCTGCTACAACAAGATCCCGTTCGATGCCATGAAGCTCAACAAGGCAAGCTTCACCACTCCGCTCCACTTCAGTCTGCTCTCCATGGACCCGTCCGGTCCGGTGCTGAGCGCCCTGAAGAAAGCCGAAGATGAAGATGCGCTGGTGATCCGGGTCTACAACCCGAGCGAACAGGCGGTACTGGAGGGTGGCAAAGTGAGCTGCGAACACGCCCTGATCGACTGGCAAGCGGTACGGATGGATGAACAACCCCTGCCCCTTGAACTGGCCGCTGGCGAGTTTGGCGAGCTGGCGCCGTGTCACTCCCGCAGCGTGCGCTTTCGGGTGGCTCGCGGCTAACGGTCGGTAACACCCACAGCTAGCAACAGGCGGGGAAGAGTCATCCCCGCCTGTTTATCCCTTCAAGCTGGCCTGCCCCGCTTGATAAAGACATAAAAAAATACCCGCCAATTGGCGGGTATTTTTATTGGGTTCTGCTTCATCCCGCGAGCGGGAGAGCGCGCTTAGCTGGCCTTGCGCAGGATCTGCTCAAGGTAGTCGGCGAAGCGGTGACCGTGATGCTCCAGCAGTTTCGGGAACATGGAGATGGAGGTCATGCCCGGGAAGGTGTTGATTTCATTCAGCAGGATCTCCCCCTCCTCAGTCAGGAAGAAGTCGATGCGCGAGAGATGGGTCAGTTTCAGCTGACGGAACGCCTTGAGGGCATACTCGTGGATCGCATCGGCCTGCGCCTCGGTCAACCCCTCGGCACGCAGTGCCGTCTCGGTATGGCTGGCGCTGCTGTACTTCTCTTCATAGGTGTAGAACTTGTCCTGCGGCACGCAGATCTCGCCCGGATAGGTGGCCACCAGCTCGTCACCGTACTGGTAAACCGCCACTTCCAGCTCACGCGGCTTGACCGCTTTCTCGATCAGAACCTGTTCGGAGTAACCAAATGCATCGGCAATACCTTTCACCAGATCCGCTTCGTTGCTGGCGGAGTAGCAGCCAACGGAAGAGCCCTGGGAAGCGGCCTTGATAAAGACCTTGCCCCACTTGGCCAGCGCGGCTTTGGCCTCGGCCAGCGCCGCCTCATTTTGCTCGGTCAGGAACAGGTACGGGGTGTTGGGAATGCCGATGGCGGAAAGCCACAGCTTGGTGCTGATCTTGTTGAAGCAGATCTTGCTCGCCTCGGCATCGCAACCGAGATAAGGCAATCCGGCCAGTTCGAGGAAGGATTGCAGATCGCCGGTCTCACCCGGGTAGCCGTGGATGCAGGGCACCACGTAATCCACCGGACGGGCCACGCTGTCGAACGAAAGCAGCTTGTCGAGCCCCAGCTTGCACTCGCGGCCATCGGCACTGAGCCAGCGATCGGCGAACATCTCAACGCGGGTCACTTCGACACCGGACAGAAGGCCCAGTTGTTGCTCGAGGAAATTGGCGCTGCGCAGAGAAACCTCGTGCTCGGAGCCACCGCCGCCGCACAGCAGCAAGACATGCATGTTCTTCATTAGATGTGATCCCTTGGGAAAAGCGGCCTCGTCATGACCATTTGATAAGCCAACCACCATAAAAACCGGACGAAGCCAGATACGAACATAAGTGCGCGCCAGTGTAGCAAGGGAGATCAACCCTTGTCAGCTGATGGGAGACCCATGACCCCACTTCTTGCAGTGAAAAGTCTCCCCTGTGTCAAAATCGGGACACATTGCCCCTCAGCGCGGGGGATCGACCCTTCCCATGCCGTTGCCATTGACCCGAAACCAGCCGGCAATACTGTAGCGCTCCTGATTGGCAGGCAGCACCTCATGGGGAAACTCCTCGGAGAGAAACATGACCAGCCGCCCCCCCTTGGGGCTGACATCCATCAGAAACTGCTCCTTGTCGTCATACATGCGCAGCACTCCACCCGCTTCGGGCAACCAGTCGTTGTTGAGGTAAAACACGGTGGTAAGACGGCGGTTGGAGCGACCGGCAAAGGCATCCCGATGAGTGGCGTAAAAATCCCCGCTGCGATAGCGGGCGAAGTGGGCCTCGTAGTCGAACAATCCCAGCATCAGCATCCGGTTGGCGGCAAGACGCAGGGACTCCATCCGGGCGAGGTAGTCAGCCACCGGCGCACCGAGGGAGGGCTCCAGCCAGTGGATCTGGTCACGGCGAATATCGGGATTGCCCTGGTGCAGGGCGTCACGGCCGATCCCGGCCGGTTGCCATTCGCTTGGCAAACAGGCTTTGAGGGCATCCACCTCGGCGGCGGTCAAAAAATCATCCACTATCACCCATCCCCGGGTGTAAATGGCATCCATGGCAGCTTGATAGTCCAAGATTGGCTCACAATGAGTGGAAAGAGGGCGCTTTGTAGCGACTTACCGGCAAAGTCACAAACCGGTTTGCTTCTCTTGAGAAGTCCCAACATCAATACGCGAGTTGCTGCCCGCCGCCCCGCGTTTTTGTCGCCAGTTGTGATCCCGCTCTGCCAAGGAGCGTATTGGCTGTCGAAACTGTGATGGCCCTTGCAATCGGGACGAGGAGGCGCCGCGGCCTCCTTGCGGTACCAAGAGCCAGCCGATACCGTAGCCGCATCGCCATGTTGCTGTTCATCCGGCGCTTGTCTCTGTCACCGACCGAACCACTCACGGCACAACCCGCGCATCACCCACGAAAGGATCTTCTTATGCCTCTGCCCGATCTCACTTTGCAACGACTGGATGGTACCCCCTACCCGCTGACTCAACTGGCGGGCAAGGTGGTGCTGGTGGTCAATGTGGCCAGTCGCTGCGGCTTTACTCCCCAATATGAAGGGCTGGAAACGCTCTATCGGGAGCTAGGCCCCAAGGGGCTGGTGATTTTGGGCTTCCCCTGCAACCAGTTTGGCAATCAGGAGCCGGGGGATGCGGACGAGATCGCCCGCTTCTGCTCCCTCGACTATCCGGTCACCTTCCCCATCATGGCCAAGTGCGATGTCAACGGTGAGCATGCCCACCCCTTCTACCAGTGGCTCAAGCAACAGAAACCGGGCTTTCTTGGGCTGGAAAACGTCAAATGGAACTTCACCAAGTTCCTGATCGACAGTGATGGCAATGTGGTAGAGCGTTTCGCCCCCCAGGCCAAACCGGAGAGTCTGGCCGAGCAGATCCGGGAGATGCTCTGATGCTCCCGCACCCTTTTACGCCGCTGCGTTGAACGATTGTATGGCGGCCGGTGCGACAGCTACTGCGCAGCGGCCGCTCTTTTGCTATATTACGGCCCCACTATCTTTTCCATATCGTGGCTGGCCCCAACACGCTGGCTGCCCGTTGAGCCAAAGGCTCATCTCAGGAGTTTCTCTCGAACATGTCATTCAACGAACTGGGTCTGTCTCCGCATATTCTGCGGGCCGTCAAGGAGCTGGGTTACGAACAGCCAACCCCCATCCAGCAGCAAGCGATTCCGGCCATTCTGGCCGGTCAGGATGTGCTCGGCGGCGCTCAGACAGGCACAGGCAAAACGGCCGGTTTCACCCTGCCGATGTTGCAGCGTCTGCTGGCCAACCACGGTCGTGGCCGTCGTCAGGTACGCGCACTGGTACTGACCCCGACTCGCGAACTGGCGGCACAGGTGGGCGAGAGCATCATCAAGTATGCCCACCACCTGCCGTTCAAGACTCTGATCGCCTATGGCGGTGTCAGCATCAAGCCCAATCTGGACGCCATCAAGCTGGGGGTAGACATTCTGGTCGCCACCCCGGGCCGTCTGCTGGATCTGCTGACCCAGGGCGCCCTGACCCTGAGCCAGCTGGAAGTGCTGGTGCTGGATGAAGCGGATCGCATGCTCGACATGGGCTTTATCGTCGACATCCGCCGCATCATGAAGGCGCTGCCTGCAGAGCGGCAAACCCTGCTCTTCTCTGCCACCTTCTCAAACGACATCAAGGCGCTGGCGGATGATCTGCTGAACGACCCCACCCTGATCGAGGTTGACCCCAGCAATACTGCCGCCGAGCAGGTGACCCAACGCATCATTCAGGTGGATCGGGAACGCCGCCGCGAGCTGCTCTCCCATATGATTGGCCGTGGCAACTGGCAACGGGTGCTGGTGTTTGTTCGCACCAAGCAGATCGCCGACCGCCTCGCACAGCAGATGCAAAAAGATGGTCTCAATACCGTGGCGATCCACGGTGACAAGAGCCAGGGTGCCCGCAACCGGGCGCTGGCCGATTTTCGCAGTGGCGAGGTGCGGGTGCTGGTAGCGACCGATATCGCCGCCCGCGGTCTGGACATCGATCAACTGCCCTACGTGATCAACTTTGAACTGCCCCAGATGGCGGAGGATTACATCCACCGTATCGGCCGTACCGGCCGCGCCGGGCGTGGCGGCGAGGCCATCTCGCTGGTCAGTCAGGACGAGCTGGGTCAGCTCAAGGCTATTGAAGCCCTGATCGGCCAATCCCTGACCGTGGAGATCCTGGAAGGGTATGAGCCAAGCGGCAAGCCGAGTCGCCAGACTCTGCCGGGCAGCAAGCCGGTGCAGAACCCGCCTCGGGCTCGCGGTCATGCCAACGCCAAGAGCAGCAATGCCAAGGGCAAGCCAGCCGCGGGCAAGGGCAAAGCCAAGGGTGACGCCAGCAAAAATCCCGCCCAGTCTCCTCCAAACAAGTCCCGCAAGCGGGAAGTTGTGGGCGAGGATATCGGCTTTGCGCCAATGCGCCGCTTGCCCAAAGCAATGCGCGACAGCTATCAGGAGAGCAGCGACGAGTAAGCTCGCGCGACGCTAACTGCCAAGCCAAAAGAGGGAGCCTGCAAGGCTCCCTCTTTCGTTATGGATCGCTCGGAGTCGTGCAAATGCTCCGCTCGGGCTCAAACCAGCGAATGGCGTACCGCGGCAGTACCATGGCTTGGCGGCGCTGAACCATCGAGCGGATTGAGCTGCAAGAACTCGAACAAGCCAGCCTGCATATTGACGTTCCAGAAGCGTCCGGCGAGGGTGAGTTGCAACCGTGCACTCCCGATCTCGGCCAGCCCGTGCTGCTGCCAAGCGGCAAAAAGCGGCATCAGATGGGTCAGCAAAGGCGCTGGCAGACGATCCAGCGCCAGCACGCCGCTGTCGAGGGCGCCACGCAGCAGACCATCCATCCTTGCATTGGGATTGCGTCCCATCACCATCCCGGGCGCCCGCTTGCCACTGGCCAGCGCATCGTGCCAGGGAGCCAGATCCCGCCCATACATCAAGCCGTGACCAAGAATACTGCCCCCCGCACCGGCACCAAAGGGGAGGAGCTCCGCACCGCGCTTGGCCATCTGGTTATAACGGCTCTGCTCGGCCGGGCTGCGCCGCCAGTGACTGCAAGAGAGACGCTCCCAGCCGTGGGCTTCCAGTTGCGCCCCGCCATAGGCATACATGGCCGCCCGCTGCTGGCCATCGGCGAGCCAGTCCAAGGAGCCCTTCTCCTGCGCTCGCTCCAGATTGGTGCCTTGCATGGCGATGAGCTGGTAGAGATCGACCCCGTGTACCCCGCTCGCCATCACATCGCGGATATCCTGCTGCCACACGGCATCATCCTGACCGGGCAGACCAAAGATGAGATCCGCCACGATCACAGCCGCATCATCCCGGGTCAGCTCACCCAGACGGGTCAGCAGCGTCTCCCTGTCATCGAAACGGGCCGCCTGCTGGCGTACCCGGGTATCAAAGCTCTGCACCCCGAAGGAGAAGCGGTTGAAGCCCCCCGCCAGTGCCACCTGCCATTTCTCATTATCAAAGCCGTTGAGACGCCCCTCCAGCGTCACCTCGGCATCGGCCGATAACGGAAAACGGCGGATCACGGCGGCCAGCATGGCAAGCTCGTCGGCGCTCATGTCGGTCGGCGTACCGCCCCCCACATAGACGGCTGAAAATGGCATGCTCTGCGCCAGCGGGGTGTCAGCCGCCTGCGCAAGGGAGGCGCAGAGAGCGTTGACATAGCGGTTGATCCGCGCCGGATTGGCGCCATTTTCAAAGAAATTGCAGAAGCTGCAGCGCTTGCGGCAAAACGGAATATGGATGTAGAGGGCACGCTCCTCAGCTTCACTCTCTCGCTGCCACCAGCTCTGCCAGCCTGCCTCATCCAGCGGGAAGGGGCGCATCCCTCCCCGACTGGCGTGAGCCGAGGTCTTGGCGCTAAAAGCAAACTTGAGGGGATCCGGCGAGGCAATACCGGTCATGGAAGGGGTCAGATTCATGATGGTCACTATTATCAGCAAATAATGACAATGATAACGATTATCGTTACTAGCAATTTGTTCTGGATCAACCCGAGGAGCAGCCCCCCTCCCGAAAGGCATTTTGGCAACCTGCATTACCGATCTGCTTAACAGATTATTTACTCAAGAGTGGTTATCGTGTGCCGATAGAGAACCATCTCCCGCCGTTTCTTCGTCTACGATCAAGATGATACGGGATCACATAACAACACCAAGCGCATGGAACTTGCCCAAAATGCATAACCTCTCCTTGAACTGGAAAATATTCCTCCCTCTTGCGCTGGTCATCAGCACCACCTTTGGCCTCTGCTTCGAACTCTCCGCCTGGCTACAACGGGATCTCGCCATCCGGCTGGCAGAGGAGAAAGTTGAGAGCATGGCCAACACCTATATGGATCAGGTGAACGTGCTGATGATGACCGGTGGCATGGCCAACCGGCAGATAGTGCAGACCAAACTCAAGAGTGAAGCGGGCATCGTTGAGGCACGTCTGGTGCGCGCGCCAGCCGTCAGCAACCTGTTTGGCCCGGGTCACCCGGATCAGAAAGCGCAGGACCCCCTCGATGAGCGTGCCATCAATCAAGGCGAAGCCATCCTGGAGCAGCAGGGCAACCGGCTCACCCTGATCAAACCGTTCAAAGCCTACAAGGAGTATCGCGGCACCCAGTGCCTCACCTGTCACCAGGTCAATGAAGGGACCGTGATGGGGGCAGTGCGGATCAGTTATGACCTCAGCCACACTTTCGGCGAGATCCGCCACAACAACCTGATCCTGAGCGGCAGCCTGGCCGCCGTCTTTAGCCTCGGCTTCGGCTTGCTCTGGTGGGTATTGCAACGCTACGTGAAACACCCTTTGCGCCAGCTGCAGCTCACCATGATCCGGATGGCCAAAGAGCGCGACCTAGCCCTCCCCCTGGTCAATCACAGCCGGGATGAACTGGGCCAGATGACCCGCGCCGTCAATGACATGGTGCAGGGATTTCGCCACAGCCTGCAGGAGGTGGAAGGGGCGACCCACCAGCTCTATCAGGAATCAAACCAGATCCGTCAGGTCGCGACCCAGACCGAAAACTCGGCCCGCCAGCAAGAGGGGATGACCACCCAGGTCGCCGCCGCCGTCAGCGAGCTGGCCGCCAGCTCTCATGAAGTACGCGAACATGCCCGCCACAGCGCCGAGCTCTCCGCCCTCACCAATCAGGATGCCGCTGACACCAGCCGCCTCGCCCAGCACTCCATCACCGACATGGGCGAGATGTCGGCAGAGATCGATCGGGTGGATCAGGTGATCCAGCAGCTCGACAGCCGCTGCCTGGCGGTTGACGGCGTACTCGAGGTGATCAAGGGAATTGCCGATCAGACCAACCTGCTGGCCCTCAACGCTGCAATTGAAGCGGCCCGGGCAGGCGAACAAGGCCGTGGCTTTGCGGTGGTGGCCGATGAAGTGCGGGCCCTCTCCAACCGCAGCCGCGCCGCCAGCGAAGAGATCTCCCAGATGATCGCCGCCCTGCAAAATGAGGCCCAGAGCGCAGTTACGGTGATCGGGGATGCAAAAAGCAAAGCCGATGAGAGCATCAGCAAGACCGAAGCGACCCTGGCAGCCATGCAGAACATCATCGAGCGCATCGCCCGCATCAACGACCTCAACGCCCAGATGGCGCAGTCGGCCGAAGAGCAGGACAGGGTCTGCCATGAGGTAGACAGCTCGGTGAGCGATATTCGCAACACCTCCAACGATACCCTGGGTCAGGCGCACGCCGCCAACCTCGCCAGCATTCAGTTGGTGGAGCAGTGTCAGAAACTGGAGGCGCTGCTGAAAACCTACCGTTGGTAATCCGCTTCACATATGAAAAAGCGCGACCCGAGGGTCGCGCTTTTGCTTTATGGATTTGATTTGGCCGAACGGCATCGTTGCTGTTCCAGCGGCGCGTTGACCATTAACAGCGCCACCGGGATGGTTTTAGCGGGCGTTACGGGTTGCGACGGCATCAGCCAGGTTGCGCAGCAGCACTTCGGTATCAGCCCAACCGATGCAGGCATCGGTGATGCTCTGGCCGACGGTGAGTTCACACCCTTCCACCAGATCCTGACGACCTTCCACCAGATGGCTCTCCACCATCACACCAAACACCGCCTTGCTGCCGGCACGCAGTTGGCCGGCCACATCCTCGGCCACCACCATCTGGTTCTTGAACTGCTTGCTGCTGTTGGCATGACTAAAGTCGATCATCACCTTCTGGGGCAGACCGGCCTTCTCCAGCCCCTTCACAACTTCGCTGACATGGGCAGCGCTGTAGTTCGGCTCACGACCACCACGCAGAATGATGTGACAGTCCGGGTTGCCGCGGGTCGCCACGATGGCGGAGTGACCGTATTTGGTAACCGACAGGAAGTGGTGCGGCGCACTGGCAGCGCCAATGGCATCGATGGCAACCTTGATGGTGCCGTCAGTGCCGTTCTTGAAGCCCACCGGGCAGGAGAGGCCGGAGGCCAGCTCGCGGTGTACCTGGGATTCAGTAGTACGGGCTCCGATCGCGCCCCAGCTCATCAGATCCGCCACATATTGCGGGGTGATCATGTCGAGGAACTCGGAGGCAGTTGGCAGCCCCATGTCGTTGAGATCCAGCAACAGCTTGCGACCAATGCGCAGACCGTCGTTGATCTTGCAGCTATTGTCGAGGTACGGATCGTTGATCAGCCCCTTCCAGCCCACTGTGGTGCGCGGTTTTTCGAAGTAGACCCGCATCACGATCTCCAGCTGACCTTTCAGCTCGTCGCGCAGCGCCTTGAGGCGCTTGCCGTACTCCAGCGCGGCAACCGGATCATGGATGGAGCATGGGCCAATCACCACCAGCAGACGATCATCTTCGCCAGCCAGGATATTGTGAATGGCCTGACGGGATTCAAAAACGGTGGACGAGGCCACCTCGGTAGCCGGAAACTTCTCAAGCACCGCAACCGGGGGTAATAACTCTTTGATTTCACTGATACGAACGTCGTCGGTTTGATGCTGCATGACAAGGCTTCCTGCTAGATGACTGCGATTAGGAAATCTCAACATAGCCCGCGACAGGGCATGTGTAAATAGGAAATTACAGCAATCACAAAACTATTTTATATATCAATCTTGCAAGTTATTGAAATGATGCTAGGCGAAATGGAAGTGCGGATGAGGAAGGCAAAAAGGCCCGCTCAGCGCGGGCCCGAAGCGTCGGTGATGACGGGTTTGTCAGTGATCAGCCACGCTGGCTGATACTGGCCAGCTTGTCGAAGTAATCCGGGAAGGTCTTCGACGTACACTTGGGATCATTGATGGTGACCGGTGTATCCGACAGCGCCACCAGCGAGAAGCACATGGCGATACGGTGATCGTTGTAGGTATCGATCTCGGCATGCTTGAGCTGGGTCGGCGGGGTCACGGTGATGAAGTCATGCCCCTCCTCCACTTCAACGCCCAGCTTGCGCAGCTCGGTCGCCATGGCGTGCAGACGATCGGTCTCTTTCACCCGCCAGTTGTAGATATTGCGAATGGAGGTCGGCCCCTCGGCAAACAGCGCGGCAACGGCGATGGTCATGGCCGCATCGGGAATATGGTTCATGTCCATATCCACTCCGTGCAGCGGCGCCTGCTCCGCCTCGATGAAGTCATCGCCCCAGGTGATGCGCGCGCCCATCTTCTCCAGCACGTCGGCGAAGTGGATATCACCCTGAATGCTGTGCTTGCCGATACCGGTGACCCGCACCTTGCCCTTGATGGCACCCGCCGCGAGGAAGTAGGAGGCACTGGAGGCATCCCCTTCCACCAGAAAGTCACCCGGGCTGATATAGGTCTGGTTGCCCTTGATGTAGAACAGCTTGTAGTTGTCGTGCTCGATGACCACCCCGAACTGCTTCATGATGTGCAGGGTGATGTCGATGTAGGGTTTGGAGACCAGCTCCCCCTTGATGTGGATGCGGGTATCACCGGCCGCCATAGGTGCCGCCATCAGGAAGGCGGTCAGGAACTGGCTGGAGACGGAGCCATCGACGTGCACATCGCCGCCCCACAGCCCCTTGGCGTCCACCACCAGCGGCGGATAGCCATCTTTTTTCAGGTACTGGATATGGGCGCCCGCTTCGCGCAGGGCATCCACCAGATGGCCGATGGGACGCTCTTCCATGCGTGGCTCACCACCCAGGGTATATTCACCGGAGCCGAGGCACAGGGCGGCGCAGAGCGGACGCATGGCGGTACCGGCGTTGCCGAGGAACAGATTGACCGGCTCTTTCACCGCAAAGCTGCGGCCCAGACCCTGCACGGTACACTCGGTCTTGTCAGCGGAGAGCTTGTACTTGACCCCGAGCTGGGTCAGCGCAGCCAGCATATGACGAATGTCATCGCTGTCGAGCAGGTTGGTCAGACGGGTGGTGCCACGAGCCAGCGCCGCCAGCAGCAGCGCACGGTTAGAGACACTCTTGGAGCCGGGCAGATTGACCTCACCGGCCACACGAGAAATGGGTTCCAAACGCAACGAATTCATAGACTTCCTGTGCTATCTCAAAAATAAACGCCTGTCCGGACGTTAACAGCCTGCGTCCCGCTCGGCAAGGGCACTTTCAGGGGAAATCGCACGGCAAACGCCAGCGCGCTGGTTCTGTTGAAAAAAAGACGCCGGGGTATCCCCGGCGTCTTGAATCACTGCAATAGCTGGAAGCGGCTCACTGGTTGTCACGAGAGGCCACCAGCAAACACATAGGGGCTCTGTTCTCAGCCGTTGCGCTTGGCAAAGCCATCCATAAAGCTCACCAGGGCCTTCACTCCCTCCAGCGGCATGGCGTTGTAGATGCTGGCGCGCATGCCACCGACGATGCGGTGCCCTTTGAGGGCCAGCAGGCCAGCGGCTTCCGATTCGGCCAGGAACTGCTTGTCCAGCTCGGCATTTTTCAGCTGGAACGGGATGTTCATCCGCGAACGGCAGCTGACATCCACCTGATTGCCATAGAAGCTCGACTGATCGAGATAGTCATAGAGGAAGTCGGCCTTCTCCTTGTTGCGCGCTTCCATCGCCTCGAGGCCCCCCTGTTCTTTCAACCACTCGAACACCAGACCGGCCAGATACCAGGCGTAGGTGGGCGGCGTGTTGAACATGGAGTCGTTCTTGGCAGTGAGTTTGTAGTCAAAAATCGAGGGCACATCGGCTCTCGCCTGATCCAGCAGATCATCGCGTACGATGGCGATGGCCAGCCCAGAGGGCCCGATATTCTTCTGGGCACCGGCATAGATGATGCCAAAGCGGCTCACGTCGAGAGGACGGGAGAGAATGGTGGAGGAGAGATCCGCCACCAGCGGCACCTCGCCAGTGGCCGGGATGTCGAACATCTCGATGCCGTCAATGGTTTCGTTCGGGCAGTAGTGAACATAGGCCGCATCGGCGCGAAACGCGGGGGTCGGCAGCAGGTGGGAGATCCCCTGCTCGTTCTTGGCAACCCCCTGGAAGGTCTGGATATCACCATACTTTTTGGCTTCATCCACCGCGCTCTGGGACCAGACGCCAGTCAGCAGGAAGTCTGCCTTCTTGTTGGCGCCGCCCAGCAGGTTCATGGGCACGGCGGAGAACTGACCGCGGCCGCCGCCGTGCATGAACAGTACCTTGTAGTTGTCCGGCACCGCCAGCAGCTCGCGCAGATCCGCTTCAGCCTTCTCGGCAACCGCCATGTAGGGCTTGCCGCGATGGGAAAGCTCCATGACCGAGGCTCCCAGCCCCTGAAAATTACAAAATTCGCGCTGGGCGCGCTCCATGACTTCAACCGGCAGCATGGCGGGGCCGGCGCAGAAGTTGTAAATCTTTTTGCTCATGACGCTTTCCGTGAGTGGATGAGAGTAATCGATGACTTGTCAGGTTTTACACAAGAGCAGCCAGCGGATCAAAGGCTTTTTGGGAGCTGGCTCAACCTTTTACCGTCACTCTGCGTCCCCCTTGCAGTAGAAAAAGCCCTGAACGGGTCAGGGCTTGCAGGGAACATGCACAGAAATGGCAGGCAGAGCGCATAAACGACCACAGCTCAGCCATTTCTGACAAATTTACAGTTTGGCGGTGAGCTCCGGCAGCAGAGTGAAGAGATCCCCCACCAGCCCATAGTCCGCCACCTGAAAGATGGGGGCGTCGCTGTCCTTGTTGATGGCAACGATCACCTTCGACTCCTTCATCCCCGCCAGATGCTGGATGGCGCCCGAAATGCCGACCGCGATGTAGAGCTCGGGCGCCACCACCTTGCCGGTCTGCCCCACTTGCAGATCGTTGGCGACATATCCCGCATCAACGGCGGCCCGCGATGCCCCCACCGCCCCACCCAGCTTATCGGCCAGCGCCTCAATCAGGGCAAACTGCGCCTTGGACCCCAGTGCCCGGCCACCTGAGACAACCACCCGGGCGGCGGTCAGTTCGGGCCTGCTGGAGCGCACCGCGCGGCGCTCGACCAACCGGGTACGACCAGCGAATTCGGGCACGGCCAAGCGTTCGATGAGAGCCTGCCCGCCCGTCGCCGCCTTGGCAAAGGCGGTGGCCCGCACCGTCATCACCTTGACGGGCGCCGAGCTTGCCACTCTGGCAATGGCATTGCCCGCATAGATGGGGCGCAGGAAGGTGTCGCTGCTCTCGATAGCCGTCACCTCGGAGAGCATCTCCACCCCGAGGCGAGCCGCCACCTGTGGCAGCAGCGCCTTGCCCATGGCACTCGCCGCCATCAGGCAGTGGCTGTAACCTTCGCACCAGCTGGCCAGCAGCTTGTCCATCCCATCCAGCAGCCCGTCGGCCAGCAGGGGATGTTCGGCAAGCAGAACCTTGTCGACACCGCCAATGGCAGCCGCCTGTTCACCCGCCTCGGTCAGCCCCTGCCCGAGCAACAGCAGGTCAACCTGACCGCCGATTGAGCCGGCTGCGGTCACCAGTTGTGCCACGTTGTCGGCCAGATGGCCTTGATGATGTTCGGCAATGATCAGCACGCTCATGGCAGCACCTTCGCTTCGTGTTTGAGTTTGTCCACCAGCTCGTCCACCGAGCCCACCTTGATCCAGGCGCTGCGCGCTGGCGGCGCCATCACCCCGAGCAAACGGGTCTGATTGGCCACCTCAACGGCGAGTGTCGAGAACGGGGCGCTATCAAGCGGCTTGCGCTTGGCCTTCATGATGTTGGGCAGCGAGGCAAAGCGCGGTTCATTCAAACGCAGATCGGCGCTCACCACCGCAGGCAACGGCATGCCCAGGGTCTCGAGGCCACCGTCGATTTCGCGGGTCACCAGCAGTTCTCCCGCTTCCACCTTAAGGGCTGACGCGCAGGTCGCCAGCGGCCAATCATTGAGGGCAGCCAGCATCTGGGCCACCTGATTGTTGTCAGAATCGATGGATTGCTTGCCGAGCAGCACCAGATCCGGCTGCTCCTGCTCACACACCTTGTGCAAGGCGCGGGCAACCGTCAGCGGGGTGAGCGTCTCATCGGTGACACTCTCACCGGTTATATAGTGCAGCGCCCGATCCGCCCCCAGCGCCAGCGCATGGCGCAGTTGCTCGGCGGCAGCGTCAGGGCCGAAAGTCACCACCACCAGTTCGCTGGCGATACCCGCTTCCCGCAGCCTGACCCCCTCCTCCACCGCAATTTCACAAAAGGGGTTGATCCCCATCTTCACATTGGCCAGCTCCACGTCGGAGCCGTCTCCCTTCACCCGGATCTTGACGTTGTAATCGACTACCCGTTTGATCGCGACCAGCAGCTTCATGGGGTCATGCCTCGTCTCTTTGGATTGAATTCATTAGTGTGCCTCTGCGTTTGTTGCAGTACGCTCTTCCCTGATTTTTTGCTTTTTCTTGCTCAGTTTTGCTTACAACTGCTTTACGTTTACGTAAACTACCAGCATTACCCTAGGCCAACCAGAGCGCAGAGGCAAGATGGAACGGGAAGCAATGGAATTTGATGTCGTCATCGTCGGCGGCGGTCCGGCGGGGCTCAGTGCAGCCATCGCCCTGAAACAGCAGGATGCCACTCTCTCTGTCTGTCTGCTGGAGAAGGGAGCGGAAATTGGCGCCCATCTGCTCTCCGGCGCCCTGTTTGATCCCGTCGCCTTGCAAGAGTTGCTGCCGGATGGCTGGCAGCAAGCGCCGCTCGGCGTGCCGGTCAGCGACGATCAGGTTCATCTGCTGCAAAGCGAGCAACGTTCCCTGCAACTCCCCGCCTGGGCGGTGCCACCCCGGATGCACAATGAGGGTTGCCATGTGGTCAGTCTGGGCAATCTCTGCCGCTGGCTTGGCCAACAGGCGGAAAAACTGGGAGTCGAAATATACCCGGGATTTACCGCCAGCGAACTTATCATGGAAGCGGGTCGGGTCAAGGGGGTGATCACCGGCGATCTGGGGCTGGATCAGGCGGGCAATCCAAAAGCTGATCATGTGCCCGGCATGGCGCTGCTCGGCCGCTACACCCTCTTTGCTGAGGGGGCCCGCGGCCATCTCGGCAAGCAGTTGATCGCCGACTTCAACTTGGCAAGCCCTGCCCAGCCCCAGCACTATGCCATCGGCTTCAAGGAGCTGTGGCAACTGCCTGCTGGCCAAGGCAAAGCAGGACAGGTGCTGCACGGCAGTGGCTGGCCCCTTGGCAAGCAGGGGGGAGGCAATAGCCACGGTGGCTTCTACCTCTATCACATGGAGGGGGATCAGGTCGCGGTCGGGCTGATTGTCGATCTCAACTACCAGAATCCCTGGCTCAGCCCGTTCGACGAATTCCAGCGCCTCAAGCATCACCCGCTTATCGCCGGCGTGTTGCAAGGGGGTGAACGCATCAGCTATGGCGCCCGCGCCATCACCAAGGGGGGCTGGCACGCCCTGCCCCGCATGCACTTCCCGGGCGGCCTGCTGATCGGCTGCGATGCCGGCACCCTCGACTTTTCCCGCATCAAGGGGATCCACACCGCCATGAAATCGGGGATGCTGGCGGCAAAAACCGTCGCAATGGCACTGCGGGGGGGCGATGAAGGGGGACGGGATCTGGCCCAGTATGGCGACGAGCTGCACCAGAGCTGGCTGGCCCGCGAGCTCAAGGCGGCGCGCAACTTTGGCGCGGCTCTTCACCGCTATGGTCCCTGGTTGGGCGGTACCTTCAACTGGCTGGAGCAACGGCTGTTTGGCGCAAACTCGCCCTTCAAGCTGCTCGATAAGGCTCACGACTACCGTCAGCTGCGCGTGGCCAGCCGCTGCGAGCCCATTCATTATCCCAAACCCGATGGCAAGCTGAGCTTTGACAAGCTCTCGTCTGTGTATCTGGCCAACACCAGTCACGACGAGGATCAACCTTGCCACCTCAAGCTGCAGGACGCGCGCATTCCGGTCGAGGTCAATCTGCCCACCTGGGCCGAACCCGCCCAACGCTACTGCCCGGCAGGTGTGTTTGAAGTGCTTGAAATGGAAGGCGCGGCCAAACTGCAGATCAACGCAGCCAACTGTATTCACTGCAAGACCTGTGACATTAAAGATCCCAGTCAAAATATCATCTGGACACCGCCACAGGGAGGCTCCGGGCCCAACTATCCCAATATGTGATGGAACGGCGATGCCAAGATGCGGTGACATCAAAGATACTCAGTCCCAAAACATCGTCTGGACACCACCACAGGGGGCTCCGGGCCCAATTATCCGAATATGTGATGACGCGGGGCAGCGGCAACAAGCAGCACCAGCTAGCCCTCCCCCAGCCAAAGGCTGGGTTCTACCCCGCATAGCCGCTCAGGTGATCCGACCTCGCTGTTTTTTTGAACAAACAAGCTGAATCCCTGATGAATAGCCCCTGACAAGCGCGGCCCGCCCCTGTATAGTTCGCCGCATTCAGGTTTTCCATCGGCCCGATCTGCTTATCCACGGGATCGCCTTCTGCAGCGATCTAAGGCCGCATGACCTGTGCAACCATCCCTGATTACCCATGACTTTTTAAGGGGGGACAGATGATCACCGCCTACATTCTCAACAACAAGGTGCTGGACATAGTCACGCTCGGGCCTGACGACATAGTACCTGACAACACGGTCTGGCTGGATGCCTACAAGCCGGACACGGCAGAGCGAGAATGGTTGACGGGCCTGTTCCTGGAAGAGGTCCCCGACAAGGAAGAGCTCGACGACATCGAAGCATCCGCCCGTTTTTACTGGGATACCGATGGTCTGCACATTCACTCCCTGTTTCCCCAGCGGATCGGTCGTGACACCAAGGGTGTCCACGTCTCTTTTACCCTGCGCAACAACCTGCTGATCAGCATTCGTGAAGATGACATCGGACTGGTGCGCCTGCTGCGCCACTATATGCGCCAGGATCGGCTGGAGGTGGAGGATGCCCTCGACATCCTGCTGGAAGTGCAAAACCTCAAGGTGGAGTACCTCTCCGACCTTATCGAAGATGGTTACAAGACCTTGGAAAACACCGCCGATCAGATCTTCGAGCCGGATCAGATCAACCCCATGCTGAAAGAGTTGATGGCACAGGAAGAGGCCAACGGCCAGATCCGTCTCTCTCTGCACGATACCCGCCGCGCCCTGCGTTTTCTCAAACGCAGCCTGCGCCAGCGCATGAGCCTTGAGCAGAACAAGTGGATCGACGAGATGCTGCACGATGTGGAATCCCTGTTGCCCCACACCCAGTTCCTGTTCGACAAGATCAACTTCCAGCTGGAGGCCTCCATGGGGGTGACCAATCTGGAGCAGAACAAGGTAATCAAGATCTTCTCGGTAGCCGCCGTGATCTTCCTGCCGCCGACCCTGATCGCCAGTATCTACGGCATGAACTTCGGCCGCATGCCGGAGCTCGCTTGGGAGTATGGTTATCCCATGTCACTGGTGCTGATGGTGATGTCATCGCTCGGCACCGGCCTCTTCTTCAAGCGCAAAGGCTGGCTGTAACGCCGCCGACGCGCGCTGCGATATCTGAAGAAACCGATTGGGGGGCATGGCCCCCCGATTAATTTGCGCCACGCCCAACGCCTTGCAAAGGGCGCTTCGTCGCCCCATATCCCCTCCATCACTCAATTCAAGTGGATAACGGGCAACCATGACCCTCTACCCCGAACACCGATATGACGATCACGGCCAGTTGCGCCCGCCCCTCTGGTTCTGGCCCATCGCCCTGTTGCTGACCCGCTCGGTCTGGCTCTTTCTGATGGCGGGGGTGACCCGCGAGAGCGGCAGCGAGATCCTTACACTCTTTTATCCGGACAAGATCACCCTCTACATCAGCCTGCTGGCCGACGTACCCGCTATGCTGGCGTTGCTCGCCTGCGGGGGCACCTATCAGCAGACCCAGAGCATTCGCGCCAGACTCCGGCGCCACAGCCCGCTGCTGCTGCTCTGCTCTGCCGTCAGCGGTCTGCTGATGCAGTTGCACAGCCTCAATCTGCAGAAGTGGTCATTCAGCTGGCCCACCGCACTGGTGCTAGTCGCCAGCCTCTGGTCACTCTGGTATCTGCTGCGCAGTCGCCAACTACGGGAATATGCCGCAGATCAGCCCCACTGAAGGGGCTGATACCTATTGACGAGTGACCCGGATCTGCAGGGTCTGGCGCTCGCTCTGGCTGCCTCGACCGCCCTTTAGCTGGGTGCCGAGGCTACTCCCCTGATCCGCTGAGCTGGTCGAAAGCTCTCCCACCGTCAGCCACTGGCCCGGGGCCCCGCTCACCTCGGTGGCACTCTGCCCACGATTGATGGTGCCCTGATCCAGCCTCGCCTGTTCGCTGCTCAGCGCAATCTGCACCCGATCCCCAATCAAGGTGGCCGTGGCATAGAGGCCGTTCACCAGCGGCATCATCCCCACCACGGCGCCCCCGTTCCACAGATAGAAGGTGACCGGCTGATAGGAGCCCATCTGTAGCAACACGGGACGGCCCGACAGCCCGCGCACCTGCCAGCTGTCGTTCTGGCTGCGCTGGTACTGCCGGGCGTTGCCATCGAGCAGCCACTGCCGCTTGGCCTCGTCGCGACTGATTGCCCCCCCAGTTGCTGACCGCTGGCGGCACCATCGACCCGCCACTCGATAAGCAGACTTTGCGGCGGCTGGTTGACCTGCGCCAGCGTGGCTTCGGCCTCCTGCAGCTGGGCTGGCGTCCCGCTCAGCACCAGCTGATTCCCCATGGCGCTGACCCCAAGCTGGGGATAGATCTCCTTGAGGGTCTGCACCGCCGCCTGCGCCTCGAAGACCGGGATCACTTTCACCTCGGCCCACAGCGACGGGCTCCAGAGTCCCATCATGCAGCCAAGCCACAGCAGCGCCCTGCGGCCAACCTTGCCCATCCGAACCATTATGCTCTCCTCGTTCTCTGTGCTCTTCTCGCACTCTGTTCTCTTCTCTCTGCTCAGGTGTAGACCCCGCCAACAGCCCACAGCCAACAGCTCAGCCCTATGCCGTTCACCCGTCGATGATGAACCCGGCGGTTGCCAAAAAACAATCGGGAATGCAGCAACTCCGTGATTTCCCACGGTATGAGGCTCTCATTCCACGCCCGTTATCGCGTAAGATAGCGCCATCATAGTTGCCCAAGCGGAATCCATCATGTTGAAACAGCTGTTGTTACTCCCCCTCGCCCTGCTGCTGGGGGCCTGCTCCCTGACCCAGTACAACGTCAGCGAGGCCGAAATCAACCAGTACCTCAAGGATCAGGTCTCTTTTGAAAAACAGCTGGGGATCCCCGGCATCATGTCGAGCAAGATCCGTCTGGATGAGATGCAGAGCCGTATCGGCCGCAAGCAAGCAGATCGCATCGAGCTGGACGCCGCTGGCGACCTGCAGGTGAGCAGCCCCCTTGGCAGCCAGCAGATGAAGATCCGCTTTGCCCTGAGTGCCCGCCCGGACTATGTGGCCGATCAGGGCGCCATCTATCTGCGTGACCTTGAGCTGGTCTCGGTCAAGACCGAGCCGGCCGATATCGGGGCCGCCCTCACCCCGCTGCTGCCCACCTTCAATCAGTCGCTCTCCCTATTCTTGTCGCAGACCCCGGTCTATCGCCTCGACAGCAGCCGCAAGAACGAAGCCAGGATCAAGGAGAAGGTCGAAGCCCTCAAAGTGGAGCCAGGCCGTCTGGTCATCCCGTTCAAGCTGCTCTGATCGCAGCCGCATTGACACTTTCATCGCAATAAACAGATAACCGTCCTCTTCGACAGCGCACATCCGGTTTAACGTGCAGCCGATCGGGACGGTTTTTTACTTCTCAAGTCCCCGCCAACACAGCATAATGCTGACCATTCTCATTTAGATTCGTTATGAGAAGCGTCAATAATAAAACCAATGGTGAGAAGGGACATGAGAAAAACCGTACTGGTTCAGGCGATTGCCTGCGCACTGATCAGCGGCGCCGCACACGCTGCCGTCAAGGTCGAAGACAAGACATTCAATACCGCAGCCAACATGCTGGCCTATACCGAATTCGAGCTCTCCGGTGAGCCGCTGGCCGAAGCGCTGGGGCTGGATCTGGATGTGCTGGATGCCAACCGTGCCGATGAGCCGACACCGTTCGACTTCGCTGCCGGCATCGAATCCTACGAATACTCCGAAGAGGCGATGTACGCCCTCAACTACCAATCCGGCATGGGCCCGCATCTGGTGAACGGGCCGCAAAACCTGGCCCGTGGTGGCACCATGGCCTCTCTGGGGCAACGGGTGCTGGCCATGGCCGATGCCGTTGGCTTCCCGGCCGATGAAGTGCCGCAGGGCATGTATCCCCTCTCCCTGCCCTATGCCTCCGCCAATCCGGAGTTTGCCCAGGCCGTCAACGCCACCCCGGTCAATGGCGATCAGATCACCATCAAAACCGCCAAAGGGACCGAGAAAACCGTCAAGACCCAGGTACCCGCCTACTTCCGTGACTACAGCACCCTGCGCTGGAGCGGCAGCGACAACCTGCTGGTGCCCGCTGCGGTGGGCGGTATCCTGCTCAAAGAGGTGATGTGGTCGCAAGACTTCCTCGGCGGCATGCACGTGGCCGAGACCGATGAAGAGGTAGAAGCCGCCTCCGCCACCATGGATCAGGATGGCAAGCACAAGCTGGGCGTCTCTGCCGCCGATGGCTTCAACGGCATGATGCTGACTGAGCAGTCCATCGACAAGCTGGCCATCATGCAAAACCAGCTCGGCTTCGATGGCAAGCAACTGGGCGCCAAGATCACCCCGCAGTACGATCCGGCCAAAGGCATTGTCTACTTCCCCCATCAGGTGAAAGTGACCGAAACCAGCAATAACGATGCCGGTGCCATCGGCAAGCTGGAGGTAGTGGATGGCTCCGCCCAGCTGCGCGATGCCTGGATGATGCTGTGGCCGCTCTCCGAGTTCTATGCCTTCAGCGATCAGCGCAGCGCCAACACCAACCAGAACCCGGCCTTCCACGCCGTGTTTGACGGCGCGCCGTTTGCCGCCGCACCGGCTGCCAACAAGGCCAATGACCTGGGCAAAGCGGTCGCGGGCAGCGATGCCTTCTCGCTGGCGATCAATCTCTCCAACCTCACCTTCAAGAACTTGGCGGCCCTGCACTTTGATACCAAGGCTGGCACCCTGGTCGACAGCTGGCAGGCCGGCAAACAGGGCAAACACGTCACCACCTTTGACGCCGCTTACGCACTGGTCGCCCTGCAGATCTTCCAGCGCGCTCAGGATGCGCTGCCGGTCGGTTACGCCGCTGGTGACAATGGCGAGCTGAACCTCAAGACCCAACAGGGTCAGCAGGCGCTTGAGCTTATCCGCAAACAGGCCGACTTCATCCTTGCCAACCTCAAGGGCAAAAATGGTCTGGTGCATGATGGCATCACCTTGGGTGGCAAACTCGATGCCAGCCACTCCATCGATGCGCAGTTCGCCGCCATCCGTGGTCTGACCGCTGCGTTCCTCGCTACCTCCGATGCCAAGTACCGCACTGCCGCCCGTGAGCTGTTCATCGCTGCCGACAAGGCCTACTTCAATGCCAAGGCGGGCACCTGGCTGGCGGGTAAACAGGGTGAATACACTCCCTGGACCCAGGCTGCCATCTCCGGCGCCCTGCGCTCTGCCATGCTGAACCTGCGCAACGAAGGGGCCGAGAAGGCGCCCGAGCTGGAGCTGGCCAAGCTGACCGGTCAGTACGTCAGCTGGTTCCGTGGCACCGTCAACGGTGGCATGCAGATGGCCGAGTGGATCGGTGACTCCGGCGAGAACATCATCGAAGGTGCCGGCAGCGACACCGATGAAGATGGCGTACCGCAAGTGACCGCTGCCGGTGGCAAGCACGGCACCGCCATGGTGATGGCCGCCAAAGCGGTGGTCAGCGAATAATCCTCGCCATTCACCAGCATGAAAAAGGGAGCCAAATTGGCTCCCTTTGCATTACAGCGTCTGACACAGTTTCAAGGGCTTTCCTCAAACCAGCTTGTCCAGCATCTCCTTGGTCACCAGTACAATACCCTGCTCGGAGCGGTAGAAGCGGCGGCTATCCTCATCGGCATTCTCGCCCACCACCAGCCCATCTGGCAGCACACATCCCTTGTCCACCACCACCCGGCGCAGACGGCAACCGGCGCCGATCTCTACCCCGGGGAAGATGATGGCCTGATCCAGGGTGCAGAAGGAGTGCACCCGCACATTGGTGAAGAGCACCGAGTTGAGCACGAACGACCCGCTGACGATGGTCCCGCCCGAGAACATGGAGTTGATGGTCATGCCATGCTGACCATTGCGATCCTGCACAAACTTGGCCGGTGGCGTCAGGGTCTGGCTGGTCCAGATGGGCCAGTTCTGATCGTAGATATCGAGCTCGGGCAGCACGGAGGCGAGATCCATGTTCGCTTCCCAGAAGGAGTCCAGCGTCCCCACGTCACGCCAGTAGGGCTTTTGCCCCTCGCGCGCCCCGACACAGGACATGTTGAAGGGGTGAGCAAATGCCATCCCCTCCTCCACGATGCGGGGGATCACATCCATCCCGAAGTCGTGTTTGGAGTCCTGATTGTGAATATCCTCCTCCAGCAGTTGATAGAGGTACTCCGCCTCGAAGATATAGATCCCCATGGAGGCCAGCGAGCGATCTTCGCAATCCGGCATGGCGGGCGGATTGGCCGGTTTTTCGACGAAGGCGCGGATCTTGCGCTGCTCGTCGATATCCATGATCCCGAAGGCGGATGCCTCGGCCCGCGGCACCTCGATACAAGCGACCGTCACCTTGGCGCCAAGGCGCACATGGTCGAGCAGCATGGCAGCGTAATCCATCTTGTAGATGTGATCCCCCGCCAGCACCACCAGGTATTTGGGGCCGTAGTCACGGATGATATCGACGTTCTGATAGATGGCATCGGCGGTGCCGCGATACCAGTGCACCTCGTCCACCCGTTGCTGGGCAGGGAGCAGGTCGATGAATTCGTTCATCTGGTAACGCAGGAAGGACCAGCCCGATTGCAGGTGACGCAGCAGGCTGTGAGATTTGTATTGGGTGACTACACCAACGCGGCGGATCCCCGAGTTGATACAGTTGGAGAGCACAAAATCAATGATCCGGAATTTGCCACCGAAATGGACGGCAGGCTTGGCGCGGTTGTCAGTCAACTGCTTCAGGCGACTACCACGTCCACCCGCCAGCACCAGTGCCATACTCTGGTTCAATAATTGTCGTGCTTTGGCACTATTTTCGGGCTCTAACAACATGATTTACCTCTGCCTTGTTTGATCTATTTTCAACTCATCTTCGCCTGTTTCGGCACCTGTGAAAGTGGTTTCACTCACATTTAACCGATCTCAATTGACCCTTTTCACCGAGTTGCGAGGAATAGCATGCTTTGCTCCGCCAGCTTGGTTAAAATTCCCCCACAAAGCAGCCACTTCAAGGATGACAAGATGGTTCACAAGCTCGGACGTACCCTCTTTCTGATCGCCACCATAGTGACCATACCCCTGCTGCTCCTGCAAGCAGTTTGGTTGGCCCTGCAGAGCACACCGCTCACTTTGGCCATTATTCTGGCCACCACACTGCTTGGCATGATCCTGCTATTGATGCTGGCCATCCGCACCATGGATGGCATGCTCCAGCATCAGGAGCTCACCTGGGTCAAGGCAATCAGGGGACGGGATCCCTCACAACTCGATGAGCCCGCCTCCCAGGAGGTGCTGCAACAGCTGCTGGAGCAGTTCGAAAGCGCCGAGCAGAGCGCTCATCGCCAGCTGACCGAACTCAGCAACCTGGCTACCACCGACGAGCTGACCCAGCTACTCAACCGCCACGCGTTTCGCCGCGACATGACCGAGTTGCTGCAGCGGGATCAGGACACCCAGACCGCGACCCTGGTGCTGATCCGTGCCACCGAGCTTGGCAAGATCAACGCCCAGCGCGGCTTCCAGTCTGGTGATGCCTACATCAAGGACATGGCCGCCCTCATCAAGCGGGTGGTAAGCCGCTTCCCGGGCAATCAGGTCTACCGCATTTCGGGGGCCGATTTCGCCGTGCTGGTGCAACCGGTGGCCAATATTCCTCCCCATCTGCTGGGGCAGGATTTGAAGGTGGCCTTCGATCACTATCAGGATCAGCACGAGCTGGAGAGCACCGGTTACTCGGGGCTGACCAAGCTCAGCAGCGGCCAGAAAATTGAAGCCGTACTGGCCAGAGCGGATCTGGCGCTGGCTCGCGCCCAGACCGAAACCATCAACGGCTGGGCCATCCAGCAGGATGACAGCGCCTCCGATCTGCAGGGGCAACACCACTGGCGCGACGTGCTGACCGAAGTGCTGGCACAGGAGCGACTCAGCTTTACCTACCAGCCGATCCAGCCCCTGCACCGCAGCATGCTGGCCTACAACGAGATCTACACCCGCTTCAGCGGCAGCGACGGCACCGCCCTGCCCACCGACACCCTGTTTGCCATGGCCCAGCGCCTGGATATGGTGATGCGGCTGGAGCAGCTGGTCATTACCCACATCATGCGTCAGTACCGGGCCTTTGGTGCCAACCAGAGTCGCTGGGGGATCAACCTCTCCCCCAACCTGCTGCAAAACAGCGCCTTCCTGATCTGGCTTGACCGCCAGCTGCTCAAAGATCCCAATACCAGTGCCAATCTGGTGTTCGAACTGGATGAAGAGCATCTGGAACGCAACCTGACCGGCGCCAAGCGGGTGTTTGAACTGCTGCGCCGCAACGGCAGCCGCTCGGCCATCGCCAACTTCGGCAAGGGGATCGGCTCCTTTACCCTGTTTCGCGAGCTCAAGCCCGACTACATCAAGCTGGACCCTGCCCTGATCACCGGGCTGGAGCAGGATCAGACCAACCAGCAGTTCGTGCGGATGATCGTCGATGTATCACATCGGATGGGGTGTCAGGTGATTGCAGAGGGGGTGGAACAGCTTGGCCAGAAACAGCTGCTGCAGGGGATGTACGTGGATGGTTTGCAGGGCTATCTGATCGCCCGGCCGCAACCGCTGCGACCGGATATCAGCCAGCTGGGGCTCTTTACTGAGGATGCTTCAGCTTCAAAAGGGTCAGAATGATGTCATTGAGCTGGCGATAGCGCTCCAGCTCTTTCTGATCGTAACGGGTCGCCAGTGTGGTGGGGTTGTGGCGGTTCTTGAGGTAACGGTTGATTTGCAGGCGATTGAACCCCGCCACCTGATAGACCTGGCCAAGCAGGGTATTGAGCTCATCGTGCTCCAGACCGGCTCTGGCCAGATAGTCCCCATCGGCGGGACTCTCGGTCTGGTGACTCCACTTGCCAATGCGACCACTCTCCTGCAGATAGCTGAGCCACTGTTCGATATAGAGAGGTTTACACCCCGCCAACAGGTTGAAAAAGCCCACCGCGTCGCAACGACAACCGCTCAGAAGCACGACCGCCAGCTGATCGTCATCGCACTGGAAGGTCACTGGTCCGGCTTGCGCCCAATCCAGCGCCTGCACCCGAATGCTGGCCTTCTCACCCGCAGCTCCCGTTACGTCGAATACAAACATGGCGCTCCTCCCTTGGCAAAAGGTTGATGATGGACCATCCCCCTGACAGGTGCAAAGGCAAATCGGCTTTTAACTCATCAATCGGGTCATTCGACCATAAAAAAGACCAGCCCCCTCACGGGGGCCGGTCTTTGTCCCGATGGCCTGTGCATTCAGGCCATCAATGGAGGCGCTTTCAGGCGTCCAGCTCAACCAGTGCCTTGGCCAGCTCGATAGGTTCGAGCTCCTGACCTTCAAGATCGGCGTTCCAGTTCGGGCCGACCAGCACATCATCTTCATCCAGATCGTTGATCCAGATATCGAGAAACTCTTCCAGATCGATCACTTCCGGCTCGTAATCGGCCCACTCGTCGACGCAGTGCAGACGGGCGTCCTCTTCGGCAGACCAGAGCGGCATCACGTCGGCATCTTCAAATTCGGCGGAGCGGCAGACGACCCAGTCTTCCCCATAGCGCAGACCCCACACCTGACCCGACTCGCGGACTTGTTCGATAAACAGTTGGAAATTGGCGTCAAGGTTGTCGTTAAGCATGCTCATGGGATTCTCTCTTTCTTTCGGGTGCTGCGGCATTGTCGGGCGACAATACGATGGCCAAATGGTGTCGCAAAAGTGACATGGACTCAAGCATATTGGGGTTATTCCGGGAAAAAAGCCGGGATAACCCATATTTGCCTGCAAAAACGCCTCCCGATGGAGGCGTCTTGCAGATTCAGGAGCTCAACGCTCCCAGTAAACCTCTTCCAGGCTGTCCTCTTTCTCCGGCAAACCGCGGGATAGACGTGGGCTGCTCTGGGCCAACACCTCGTAGCTGACGCGGTTGGCGTATTTGCACACCTGGGCCAGTGAGGAGTAGGTCAGGAACTCGGAGATGTGCTTGGCGGAGTTGGGCACATTCATCCGGTGATAGGAGTTGGCCACCATGTCGTGCAGCACGGCGGAAAGGGCGCCATCCCCTGCCCCGTTGGTGTTCTTGATCTTCTCCGGGCCACCCATGTACGGGGAGATGTGGGAGTAGATGCGGGCCGGTTTACGGCACTTGGCACGGGCCATCGGGCGGCTGAACTCATACATGTTGAACTCGGGGATAACGCCCGGCAACAGGGTATGAGTGGTCTCGCGCTTGTAGTCCTCGTCGGTGTAGCTCGCCATGTAGAGGCCGATGGGGCCAGCAGTACAGAGCACCATGTCGGCCCAATCCAGCGCCTTGTCGGCCGCACCGAGCGGATCTGCGATACCGGTCAGGGCTTCACCTTCGTCTTCGTTCATCGCCAGTACAGTCACGTTCTCGGCAATGAAGTCACGCCACCACTGGGGGTTTTCGTCGATGACGAAACGGGTGCCCAGGGTCAGCACTACGGGAATACCGGCCTCGCGAGCATAACGTACTGCGGTCATGGCCGCCTCTTTCATCGGATCACCATCGTCACCGCGCACCAGATAGGCGGTGATCACCAGTGCAGATGCCCCTTTGATCACATCCTCCGGAATGTGCTGCACATCCAGCTGGTTCATCTTGCCGGCGTTGATGCCGAAGCTGCGCTCGCCACACTCGGTGATGAAGGTGAAGCAACGGCCGATGGGACCATCAACCGGCTGCAGGTAGTCCAGATTGACGCGGGAAGATGTGTTGCACAGATAACGGTAGGCGTAGCAACCGATGCGAATATCCTGACTCATCACACCCAGCAGGATGGAGTGAGAATCGGCCAGCACCGAGTAGTTGTGTACCGTGTTGCCGATAGTGCCACCGGCAAACTCGCTCACTACCATGTTGTTGGCCTTGAGCTCGTCATAAATCCGTTCGGCTACATCGTCATTGATGACGACGGAGTGCCCCTTGCTCAGACCATAACGGGTCAGAAAGTCTTCATCCACATGGGCTTCGATATCAACCAGGGTCTGATCAATCCCGACGACGTAGGCTTTGCCCAGCTCGGTTAACAGGGGATTTTGCGGCACCAAGGGATCGCGTCTGTCGACAGGGAAGTAGTGTTTGGACTTGCGCTGACCGGGAAATTTCATGGCAATGTTCTGTGCTCTGGGGGAAAGAGGGGCGGGATTTTAACACAATCCGCCGCCCCGAAAAGTCGCCCTGTTTAAATAATGGAGTCAGTATAGACAAGGCCTGCAAGGAAAAACGTTTGCCTTTTCACCATAAAAAAACCACCCAACCCGGGGTGGTTCCCTAGCATACAAAAGCGCCTGTTTTCAGGCGGCCGCCATGCCCTGCAACAGAGCCAGCACCGAGAAGAGGCCGAGGGCGAGCCAGAACAGCAAGGTGCCCAGAAAACGGGGCACATTGGGGGCTTTGGGGATCTGGATGCCGATGGCATGCAGGATGCGGCCGACCAACAGCATGGCGCCACCGGCATGCAGCCAGAGCGCACCGGCACCGGAGAGCTCGCACAGCGCCATCAGCAGCAGGGTCAGCGGCACATACTCGGCAAAATTGCCGTGGGCCCGGATCGCTGCCAGCAGCTCGGAGGCTTCCCCCTGCCCTATCATCACCCCAAACTGGGCGCGGCGTCTGACCACCCAGAAGGAGAGTCCCAGAAACAGCAGCCCCAGCAGGCCTGCGTAAATCAGCGTGATATGTACCATGACTCGACTCCTTGTTTGACTGACTGCCGGTCACTCATGCCAATTCGCGGCAGATGAGCGAGACCATCATCCGGATATGGGCCTGATCGCTGTTGAGGGCCGGAATATATTCAAACCGCTCGCCACCGGCCTCCATGAAGATCTCCCGGTTCTGTACCTGAATTTCCTCAAGGGTTTCGAGGCAGTCGGCCGCAAAGGCAGGACAAATTACATCGAGCCGCTTGATGCCCGCGGCAGGCATACCGGCAATAGTCACGTCTGTGTAGGGCTTGAGCCACTCCTCCTTGCCAAAGCGGGACTGGAAACTGGCCGTCCACTGCCCTGCCTCCAGCCCGAGCGCCTCGGCCAGCAGAGTGGCGGTGTGGCGACACTGGTGACCATAGGGGTCCCCTTCGTTCTCATAGCGCTCGGGAATACCGTGGAACGACATCAGCAGGTGATCACCCTGACCGTGCTGCTCCCAGTGACGGCGCACACTCATGGCCAGCGCCTGTATGTATTCGGGATGGGCGTGATAATCACGAATGAGCCGTACCACCGGCAGATTGCGTTCTCTCTTCATCGCCTTGCCCCAGGCATCAAAGACCGAGGCGGTGGTACTGACCGAATATTGCGGATAGAGCGGCAACAGGATCACCCGATTGACCCCTTTGGCCTTGAGCGCCTGCCAGCCATCATTCACTGACGGGGAACCATAGGTCATCGCCAGCTCCACCGGCACCTCGACCCCCTCCCGCTTGAGCTCCTGCTCCAGTGCGGCGCGCTGCTGCTTGCTTATCACCATCAGCGGCGAGCCCTGCTCGGTCCACACCTGCTGATAGAGCTTGGCCACTTTGGGCGAGCGCGTCGGCAAGATGATGAAGTGGAGCAGCGGGCACCAGAGGTAACGGGGCAGGTCCACCACACGGGGATCGTGCAGGAACTGGCTGAGGAACGCTTTGACGGCAGCGGTGGTCGGTGCGGCTGGGGTACCCAGATTGACCAGCAATATTCCGGTTTTCGTGGTCACGTTGGCTTCCTGTCTATCTGTCATTATGCAAAAAGGGCCCTACAGGGCCCTTCTCTTTATATATCTGATGGCACGGGAAACTGTGCCGGCAGCAAAGATCAGCCCAGAATGGTGGCAAGCTGCTTGCTGACCTGATCAACCGGCTGGGTGCCGTCGATCTTGACGTAACGGGTGTGGCCCGCTTCCGCCTCTTTGCCGTAGAAACCGATCAGCGGCGCGGTCTGCTGATGATATACATCCAGACGCTTGCGCACTGTGGTCTCTTCGTCGTCAGCGCGGATCACCAGATCTTCACCGGTCACGTCATCCTTGCCTTCCACTTTCGGCGGGTTGAACACCACGTGGTAGGTACGGCCGGAGCCGGAGTGAACGCGACGGCCGCTCATGCGCTTGACGATCTCTTCGTCCGGCACATCGAACTCCAGCACGAAATCAACCACGACACCGGCGTCCTTCATGGCTTGCGCCTGGGGAATGGTGCGCGGGAAACCGTCCAACAGGAAGCCTTTGGCGCAATCCGGCTGAGCGATGCGCTCTTTGACCAGACCGATGATAATGTCGTCAGAGACCAGCTGACCTGCGTCCATCACAGCTTTGGCTTTCAGACCGAGCTCGGTGCCCGCTTTGATCGCCGCACGCAGCATGTCGCCGGTGGAGATCTGGGGAATACCGTGTTTTTCCATGATGAACTGAGCCTGGGTACCTTTGCCGGCGCCCGGAGCCCCCAACAGAACAATGCGCATACACGCTCCTATTGATTGGTTATTCAAATCTTGCGAAGGCAAAAAAGTACACGGTTTCGCCCGTTTCTACAAGGGTGAGCCACTTGAATGAGCACTTTATCACCACAATAACCGGCTGATCGAACAGGATTTCATCGCAAGGGGAAGACGCAAAAATAGCCAGGGATTCAGCATAGAGCGCCAAAAGCAGGAAGGAGGTACGGCAGAAAAAAAGATCCCGGCTCAGGGCCGGGAATTGCGCTCAAAAGTAACTACTTGTCGCTCGTAGTAGGAACAGGGCAATAGTAGTTTGCCCCCTGTGCGTCAACAACTGTCAGATGTGACAGGCAGGCCGCTATGGAACCGGAACTGCGGATCCGGCGAGCAGATTAGCTCAGCTTCCAGCTTGCCAAAGAAGGCCACCCGCTCGCTGATATCCTCCCCTGCGTACTGCTCGGCCAGGCTCAGGTAATCCTGATAGTGGCGCGCCTCGGAGCGCAGCAAAGAGACGTAGAAGCGGCTCAGCTCTTCGTCCAGATGGGGCGCCAACTTGGCAAAACGCTCGCAGGAGCGGGCCTCGATATAGGCGCCGATGATCATCTTGTCGACTATGGTGGCCGGTTCATGGGTGCGCACATGCTGCATCAACTGGCGGGCATAGCGGGAGGCCGTCACCGGCCCGTATTCGATGCCGCGGGCCTGCATGATCTCCAGCACCTGCTCGAAGTGGTGCAGCTCCTCCTGAATGAGCCGCACCATGGGAAACAGCAGTGGATTGCGCTCCAGCTCGGCAAAGACGGTGCGATCAGACTCCCCCATGCTGCGTTTGCCCAGGATCTCGGCCTTTTCCGGAATGGCATCCAGCTCGCGATAGAACTCCAGCTTGGGCAGCAGATGGCGCTTGCCCTTGGGCAGGCAGTAGCGGCGCACCAGACTGTGGGCAGTGAGTGCGGCCTTGGTCTCGCAGTTGGCGTGATCGATGAGCAGGGTCGGCAAACGGGCCGGATCTCGCGCCATCTCCACCCACGCATCCGGGGTCTCGCACTGCAAAAACTGGCGCACTGGGGCTAGCAGATCATCCATCTGAACTCTCGTTTGTTAAACACGCCGGTTAAAAGCGTATCGGTCATATATGTTGCCGCCTATGCTAGCGGATCCCGCTGGCCATGCCCATATACGGCAAGATAAACGGATGTTTTTCAAACAGATATCTCCTCCCCCTTCTGCCCGTGTTAGGTAAAAACGACAATGGGGGCCACAGGCCCCCATCTCGCTATCCCATCCGGCAAAACCGCAAACGTTTAACTGCCTTCGTTAAAAATTTCCAGATTGCTGGTGCCTTCCTGCCATTCACGCACCGCTTTGGTGTCATCGTTGCGCAGGGCGTTGAGGTGATCCAGATAGGACTGGTCCACGTCGGAGGTGACGTAGTGGCCATTGAACACCGAGGTCTCGAAGTGACGCAGATCCGGGTTGATCTCCCGTACGGCGGCTTCCAGATCTTCCAGATCCTGGAAAATCAGACCGTCAGCGCCAATCAGCTTGCACACCTCTTCCACTTCACGGCCGTGGGCGATCAGCTCGTTGGCGGTGGGCATATCGATGCCATAGACGTTGGGGAAGCGAATTTCCGGCGCCGCCGAGGCGAAGTAGACCTTGGCTGCCCCCGCTTCACGGGCCATCTGGATGATCTGCTCGGACGTGGTGCCACGCACTATGGAATCATCTACCAGCAACACCTTCTTGCCCTTGAATTCGGAGCTGATGGCGTTGAGTTTGCGGCGCACCGACTTCTTGCGCTGGGTCTGGCCCGGCATGATGAAGGTACGGCCGATGTAGCGGTTCTTCACGAAGCCCTGACGGTATGGCAGGTCGAGGGTATGAGCGATCTCCAGCGCCACGTCACAGGAGGTTTCGGGGATGGGGATAACCACATCGACATCGAGATCTTCCCACTCGCGGGCAATCTTCTGACCCAGCTTGCGACCCATGTTGAGGCGGGCGGCGTAGACCGAGACCTTGTCGATGCACGAATCGGGACGAGCGAAGTAGACGTATTCGAAGATGCAGGAGCTCATCTGCGGGTTCTCCGCACACTGCTCGGAGAAGAGCTGGCCCTGCTCGGTGATGTAGATGGCTTCACCCGGCGCAATATCCCGCACCGTTTCGAAACCGATGGCGTCGAGCGCCACGCTCTCGGAGGCGAGCATGTACTCCACCTGGCCCTGCTCGTCCTGACGACGACCGAGGATCAGTGGGCGAATGCCGTTGGGATCGCGAAAACCGATGAGACCATGACCAATCACCAGCGAGACCACCGCATAAGCGCCGCGGATCTGCTGATGGGTTCTGCGCACCGCGGCGAAGATATCTTCGGGGCGCAGGGCCATCTTGTCACAACGATCCAGCTCGTGGGCCAGCACGTTCAGCAGCACTTCCGAGTCGGAGGTGGTGTTGATGTGGCGGCGGGCGACCTTGAACTGCTGCTCCTTGAGCTCCTTGGCGTTGGTGAGGTTGCCGTTATGGGCCAGCACCATGCCGTAGGGCGAGTTCACATAAAAAGGTTGGGCTTCAGCGGCACTTGAGCTGCCTGCGGTGGGATATCTGACATGACCTATGCCGATGTTCCCTTGCAAACGCTGCATGTGGCGCACTTCAAACACGTCCTTCACCAGGCCATTGGCCTTGCGTTGCCGGAAGTTTCCACTATCAATGGTCACGATCCCGGCGGCATCCTGTCCCCTGTGCTGCAACACCGTCAAGGCGTCGTAGAGGGCCTGATTGACGGGGGTGGTGCCAACTATACCGACAATACCACACATGTCTTTGCTACCTCGAAGTCACTATACCTGTTTAAGAAAACTGGATGAGTTCAACATGAACCCGAAAAACCACTGGATCACCGGCTTGAACTCCGGCACCAGCTTGGACGCCACCCACCAGTCGCTCTGGGAGAGGCTGGTGAAGGTATCCATGAAAAAAAGCAGGGCACTGACGATCAGCACCCCGCGAATTGCACCGAAGCAGACCCCCAGCACCCGATCGGTACCGGAGAGACCCGTCTTGTCCACCAACAGGCCCACCACATAGTTGACCACGCTGCCGAGGATCAGTGTCGCCACAAACAGCGCCGCGATGGCCAGACCGTTGCGAACCAGCGCGTCGGAGAAGGAGGTGAAATAGACGGCAAGATCGGGATAGAAATGGCTGGCAATAAAGAAGGCGACGAACCAGGTGACAAGAGACATGGCCTCCTTGACGAAGCCGCGCACCAGGCTGATGAGAGCAGAGAAACCGACGATGCCGATGATGGCGTAATCAATCCAGACCATAGAAAAAGATGTCCTGCGAAATTGCGGCGCAGTCTAACAAAAACGATTGCGCATTGCTTGATAAAAATGTGTTAACTGTTCAAAGCGACGCCGAAAAGCCGCATTTTTTCAGCACTAAAACGGTTGTTCGGCGCCAGAATGCACAACGCCATGGCAATGCCATGGCGTTGTGGTCTGCGGTGTGAGCTTACCCGATGTGGGTCAGGCCACCCATGTAGGATTGCAGCGCAGCCGGGATGGCGATGCGGCCATCTTCCTGCTGGTAGTTCTCCATCACGGCAACCAGGGTACGACCCACCGCCAGACCGGAGCCGTTCAGGGTGTGCAGTAGCTGCGGCTTGCCGTCGATACGCACGCGAGCCTGCATGCGGCGCGCCTGGAAGTCGGTGCAGTTGGAGACAGAGGAGATCTCACGGTAAGTATTCTGGGCCGGCAGCCACACTTCCAGATCGTAGGTCTTGGAGGCGCAGAAGCCCATGTCACCGGTAGAGAGCGCCATCACGCGATACGGCAGCTCCAGCAGTTGCAGCACCTTCTCGGCGTGACCGACCATCTCCTCCAGCGCATCCCAGGATTTCTCCGGGTGAACCAGCTGAACCATTTCGACTTTGTCGAACTGGTGCATACGGATGAGGCCACGGGTATCACGACCGTAGGAACCGGCTTCAGAGCGGAAGCAGGGGCTGTGAGCGGTCATCTTGATTGGCAGCTCTTGGGCGTCAAAGATCTCGTCACGGGCCATGTTGGTGAGCGGCACTTCGGAGGTCGGGATCAGGGAGAACTTGCGTACCTTGCCCTCTTCTTCCCCTTCACCTTCGATACCGGTATTGAACAGGTCCTGAGCAAATTTCGGCAACTGGCCGGTGCCATAGAGGCTGTCCGGGTTCACCAGATAGGGCACATAGCACTCGGTGTAACCGTGCTGCTGGGTGTGCAGATCCAGCATGAACTGAGCCAGGGCACGGTGCAGACGGGCAATCTGACCCTTCATCACCACAAAACGGGTACCGGAGAGTTTGACGCCATTCTTGAAGTCAACGCCCTTGGCCGCTTCGCCCAGATCGATGTGATCGCGTACCGGGAAGCTGAACTCGCGCGGGGTCCCCCAGCGGCGCACTTCCACGTTGTCGTTCTCGTCACGGCCCACCGGAGTAGTCTCGCTCGGCAGGTTGGGGATGGCGTCGGCAATGGCTTTCAGCTGGGCCAGCAGGGCATCCAGCTCGACCTTGCTGGTTTCCAGCTCGTCGTTGATCTTGGTCACTTCGGCCTTGAGCGGGGCAACATCTTCACCACGACGGGCAGCTTCACCGATGGATTTGGAGCGGGCGTTGCGCTCGGCCTGCAGCTCCTGGGTACGGGACTGCAGATCCTTGCGTTTCTCTTCCAGAGCGTTGACAGCCGCTACGTCCAGAACGTAGCCACGTGTCGCCAGACGAGCGGCAGCCTCTTCGATATCGCTGCGCAGATATTTGGGATCCAGCATGGTTTACCTACTTTTTTAAAATGGGATCTGGGCCTGAGTCGTCATGACGGGCTGGGAAACAGATCCGGAAGTTAACATCGGTTGGCGCACCCCAATCGTCTTCAGAATCGGGCCTCAACTATCAGGCCTTCGAGATCAAGAAGATGGCGCAAGGCCAAGACAAGCGGGGTCAGACGGGCAGTGTAGCAGACCGCCCCCCCGCCCGAACAGGGACTATTTGTGTCGTTTTTACCGACTTTGGCACGCAAACCGTCCTGCATATTCAAACGTCTGACCAATTTTCAGCCATGCGGGGTAACAAAGGGGCTATTTGCCCCGTTGCTGCGGACTTTGCCTGTCCAGTTCATGGAGGTAATCGAGCTTCTGACCAATCTGCTTTTCAAGGCCGCGATCGGTGGGCTGGTAGTACTGCTTGCCCGCAAGCTCGGGCGGAAAATACTGCTCGCCAGCGGCATAGGCGCCCGGCTCGTCATGGGCATAGCGATACTCGGCGCCATAGCCCAGATCGCTCATCAGCTTGGTCGGCGCATTGCGCAGGTGTACCGGCACCTCGAAGTCAGGGAGGTTTTTGGCATCATTAAGCGCCGCCTTCCAGGCGGTATAGACCGCATTGCTCTTGGGGGCGCAGGCGAGATAGACGATCGCCTGGGCGATGGCCCGCTCCCCTTCCGCCGGCCCGATCCGATGGAAACAATCCCAGGCAGATAGCGCCACCTGCATGGCACGGGGATCGGCATTGCCCACATCTTCCGAGGCAATCGCCAGCAAGCGGCGGGCAATATAGAGGGGATCGCAACCGGCGCTCACCATACGGGCGTACCAATAGAGCGCCGCATCCGGTGCCGAGCCGCGAATGGATTTGTGCACCGCCGAGATAAGGTCGTAGAAGTGATCACCCCCCTTGTCGAAGCGGGCCACGTGCTCCCCCACCACGGCGGCGAGCAGGGCACTGTCGATCACCCGCGCCCCTGTGTTGTCGGTTTCAGCCATGTCGGCCAACAGCTCCAGATAGTTGAGGGATTTTCGCCCGTCCCCATCCACCGCCTTGGCCAACGCCTCTTTGACGCCGGGGGCAAAGGTGAGTGCCGGATCATTGAGACCACGGGGATCGGTCATCGCCTGATCGAGCATGGTGAGAATATCGCTCTCCTCCAGCCGCTTGAGCAGATAGACCCGGGCCCGGGAGAGCAGTGCGTTGTTGAGTTCGAACGAGGGGTTTTCGGTAGTGGCACCAATAAAGGTGATGGTGCCATCTTCGATGTGAGGCAGGAACACATCCTGCTGGCTCTTGTTGAAGCGGTGCACTTCATCCACGAACAGGATGGTGCGCACCCCGCGCCAGCTGTTCTCTTTCGCCTTGTCGATGGCGGCGCGGATCTCCTTGATACCGGAGGTGACCGCAGAGAGTCGCTCCACTTCCGCCTGGCAGTAGTCAGCCATCAACTCCGCCAGCGTGGTCTTGCCGGTACCGGGCGGCCCCCACAGGATCATCGAGTGACAGTGGCCCGCCAGAATGGCTTTGCGCAGGGGCTTGTCAGCCCCCAGGATATGTTGCTGACCGATATACTGGTCGAGGTTTTGCGGCCGCATCCGGGCCGCCAGCGGACGAAAGTCCGATGAAAAATCCAGCGACAAGTTACTCATCTGTATTGACCACCCAGCGTCACGCCACTCGCCTTTGACTGGCGCAGTGGCGAGCAATCCAACGACCGCTTGCTCATTAGCGCTGGTCGTCCAGCTCGACCCCCTTCGGGATCTTGAAAACAAATTCGTTGCCCTTGAGCACTGGCTTGCGGTTGAAGCTGCTCAGGGTGAATTCACTCCACTGCCCTTGCGCCTCTTTCACATCGAAACGACTGATGTTGTCTTGTCTGTCGAAAGTGACACGGAAGGAGGCGATCAGCTCATCCTTGTTGCGACTGGTGACGGTATAGACATCGCCCTCTTGGGTCACGTCATAGTTCTTCCAGAACTTGTCGTCATTGCCAGCGATCAGAATAAAGGGGGTGTTGAGCACCGCATCTTTCAGCTTGAGGGCAGTGACCTGCTCGACGAAGGGATCATAGACCCAGACATCCTGACCATCGGCCACGATCAGGCTCTCGTCCGGCGAGGTGGTATGCCAGTTGAAACGGTTTGGCCGCTGCACCAGCAGATCGCCGCTGGCCTTTTGCAGCTCCTTGCCCTTGCTGTCATAGACGGTCTGGGCAAATTTGGCGGAGAAGAGGCTGACACCCGCCAGCTTCTGTTTGAGATCGCTGGCCGCATCGGCCCACACCTGGCTGCTCGCCATCAGCAACACGGTACCCATCAACAGTTGTTTTTTCATCACGCTCTTCATAAAGACGCTCTCGATAAAAGGCCACGCCCGCGGAGGGCATGGCCAGGGATAGTATGAAACGGTGAGGCTTAGTCCCGCACCGGCGGCGGTGCCAGCACGTCGCGCTGACCATTGCCACCCGGTGAACTGACGATGCCCTGATTCTCCATCTGCTCGATGAGACGGGCTGCCCGGTTGTAACCAATCTTGAACTTGCGCTGGACGCTGGAGGTCGAGCCACGGCGGGACTCCACCACAAAAGCGACAGCTTCGTCGAACAGGGGGTCCAGCTCTTCATCGCCACCACTGCCATATTCACCGCTGCCACCTTCGCCACCCGACTCACCGGAGAGGATCTCCTCGATGTAGTTCGGCTCGCCGCGCAGTTTCCAGTCCGCCACCACCTTGTGCACTTCGTGGTCATCAACAAAGGCACCGTGTACCCGGGTCGGGTTGGAGGTACCAGCCGGCATGTAGAGCATGTCGCCCATACCGAGCAGAGATTCGGCGCCGCCCTGATCGATAATGGTACGGGAGTCGATCTTGCTCGATACCTGGAACGAAATACGGGTCGGGATGTTGGCCTTGATAAGACCGGTAATCACATCCACTGACGGACGCTGGGTTGCCAAAATAAGGTGAATACCGGCGGCCCGCGCCTTCTGGGCGATACGGGCGATCAGCTCTTCCACCTTCTTGCCGACGATCATCATCATGTCGGCAAATTCGTCCACCACCACCACGATGTGGGGCAGCTTCTCCAGCTCCGGCGGCATCTGATCCATGGAGTCACCCGGGCGCCACAACGGATCCAGCAGGGGTTCCCCCTCCTCGATGGCAGCCAGTACCTTGTCGTTGTAGCCCTTGAGGTTGCGCACCCCGACCGCCGACATCAGCTTGTAACGGCGCTCCATCTCACCCACGCACCAGCGCAGGGCGTTGGCGGCGTCCTTCATGTCGGTCACCACCTCGGTCAGCAGATGCGGGATCCCTTCGTAGACGGAGAGTTCCAGCATCTTGGGATCGATCATGATGAAGCGCAGATCATCGGGGGATGACTTGTAGAGCATCGAGATGATCATGGTGTTGACCCCTACCGACTTACCGGAACCTGTGGTACCGGCCACCAGCAGGTGCGGCATCTTGGCCAGGTTCACCACCACCGGCTCCCCGGCGATGTCCTGACCCAGGCCCATGGTGAGCGGGTTGCGGCTATCGCGGAAAGCATCGCAGTCGAGGGTTTCACGCAGGTAAACGGTCTGGCGCACCCGGTTGGGCAGCTCGATACCGACATAGGTTTTACCCGGGATCACTTCCACCACCCGCACGCTGCTGGCAGAGAGGGAACGTGCCAGATCGCGCGAGAGGTTGGTGATCTTGCTCGCCTTCATGCCCGGCGCCAGATCCAGTTCAAAACGGGTAATGACCGGACCCGGATAGACACCCACCACCTTGGCCTGCACGTTGTAGTCGGCAAGCTTGGCCTCCACCAGACGGCCCATGCGATCCAGCTCATCCTTGCTCATCATCTGGGTCTTGGCGGGTGGACGGTCGAGCAGTTCGATACTCGGCAACGGCGGCAGCGTAGATTGCGGACGACGCTTGGGCTTGGTCGGTGCGACGGCTACCGGCGCGGCAACCTCGTCGTCCCCTTCGGCCCAGGGCAGATCCAGATCGTCCTCATCATCGTCATCGGCCACAGCCAGTACCGGCTGGCGGCGACCATTGGCGGCCGCCACCGCACGTTTGGGCTTGGCAGCCGGAGCCGGCTCATCATCTTCATCATCAAACTGGGGATCGAACTCGAAGGTATCGTCGTCGAGTTCCGGCAGCCACTCTTCGGCGGCAGCCTTCTGATTCTTGGCCTTGGGCTTGCGAGTCCAGCTGGTGTGCGGCTCATCTTCCTCATCATCAAACGCGATGGCCCCTACCCCGCCTTCCAGCAAGGGATCCGGCCCCTCGTTGCGGGGTTGACGCCAGCCACCGGTCAGCCAGCGGCCGAGGGTGGTCGGAAAGTGGTAAACAGCGCTGACAGAACCGGTACAGGCCGCGCCGATCTGCTCGACGATGGTGAGCCAGGACCAGCCGGTAAACAGGGTGATGCCGGTTGCCACGAAGCAGAGCAGCATCAGGTTGGCCCCGACGCCGCCAAACAGCGGCACCACTGCAGAAGCGATCACATCCCCCACCAGACCACCGGCGGAGAAGTTTTGCATATCGTTGAAGTTCATGCTGGCAATGGCCGACATGCCGAGCACAGTCAGGATAAAGCCGATGATCCGCACCCCCAGGGTGAGGTAATCCACATCAAGCAGACGGCTCGGGCGCCAGAACAGACTCCAGCCCAGCAGCACCACCAGCGGCGGCACCAGATAGGAGAAGGCACCAAAGGTAAACATGGTGATGTCGGCGAGCCAGGCACCGGCACTACCGGCGAGGTTCTTCACCTCCCCTTGCCAGGAGGTCTGGGACCAGCCGGGATCAGCGGGATGATAGGACAACAGGGCAAGCAGAAGATAAGCAGCCATCAGGGTGATGGCGATCAAGACGGCTTCGAAGATCCGTTGTGTACCTGATAAAGGAGTAAACAGCTTTTTATCGGCCAAACTCCGGCTCCTTTCTGAAAACATGTAATGCAGGAAATAAGGGGGCCTAGTATCCCCGAAAAGCCCATCGATTGTCAGCCAGAGCCTGATGGGACGGGGCCATATTTGCAATTATCTTTACAAGAAGAAACGAGCGGACCGGCCGCTCGTTTCTGACTGTCATGGTGTCTCATATGGAAAAGATACCACGGCATAACCTGCTTTATCGGGTGCTGATCACCAGACGACTGCTCTGCTTGACCTCTTCCATCACCACGTAGGTACGGGTGTCATTGACACCGGGCAGACGCAGCAGGGTTTCCCCCAACAGACGGCGGTAAGCCGACATGTCGCTGACTCGGGTCTTGAGCAGATAGTCGAAGTCACCGGAAACCAGATGACACTCCTGGATCTCTTCGAGCACCTGAACAGCCTTGTTGAACTGTTCAAACACATCAGGCGCCCCGCGATTGAGGGTTATCTCTACAAACACCAGCAGAGATGCGTCCAGATAATGAGGGTTCAGAATAGCGGCATATCCTTCGATATAACCTTGTCGCTCGAGGCGACGAACCCGTTCCAGACACGGTGTAGGACTCAGGCCAACTCGCTTGGACAACTCAACATTCGAAATCCTGCCATCCTTTTGCAGTTCATTAAGAATGTTGCGGTCAATCCTGTCCAAATCCTTTAGCCGACTCTTAGCTTCCATCATTTTATTCCATCCTTTGGCTATTTTTTGGTAAGAATCACCAGTCATTTTATAATTATGGTCACAAATCCTGTCAATACCTGAATATACTAGGCGCAAATGTTGGTTAACATTTTGGCAACATGAAACACCAATCTATAGACGAGGGATAGCATGATTATCGGTGTACCTAAAGAGATAAAAAACCATGAATACCGCGTAGGCATGGTTCCGGCCAGTGTACGTGAACTGACAGCACGAAACCATACTGTTTTCGTCCAAAGCGGTGCCGGAAACGGCATTGGCTTCAGCGATGCAGATTATATCGCTGTTGGAGCCGAAATTTTGGCCTCTGCAGCAGAGGTTTTCGCCAAAGCCGAGATGATCGTCAAGGTCAAGGAACCTCAGCCTGTCGAATGTGCCATGCTGCGTCCGGGTCAAACCCTGTTCACTTATCTGCATCTGGCGCCAGACTTGCCCCAGACCGAAGCCCTGCTGAAAAGCGGCGCCATCTGTATCGCCTATGAAACCGTCACCGACGGCCGTGGCGGCCTGCCCCTGCTGGCCCCCATGTCGGAAGTCGCAGGTCGCATGTCTATTCAGGCAGGTGCCCAAGCGCTGGAAAAATCGCGCGGTGGTAGCGGTGTGCTGCTCGGCGGCGTACCCGGTGTCGAACCGGCCAAGGTGGTGATCATCGGTGGCGGCGTGGTCGGCTCCAATGCAGCCCGCATGGCCATTGGCCTGCGCGCAGATGTGACCATCCTCGACAACAACGTCGATACCCTTCGCCGTCTCGATAACGAGTTCCAGGGAGCGGCCAAAGTGGTCTATTCCAACAGCGAGACCCTGGAACGCCATCTGCTGGCGGCCGATCTGGTCATCGGCGGTGTGCTGGTACCAGGTGCCACTGCGCCAAAACTTGTCCGCCGTGACCACATTGCGCGCATGAAGCCGGGTTCTGCCATCGTCGATGTGGCCATCGATCAGGGCGGCTGCGTGGAAACCTCCCACGCCACCACCCACCAGGATCCAACCTATATTGTCGATGAGGTGGTGCACTACTGTGTCGCCAACATGCCGGGGGCGGTGGCCCGCACCTCGACCGTGGCGCTCAACAATGCCACCCTCCCCTTTATTATCAAGCTGGCCCAGCAAGGGTATCGTCAGGCACTGCTGAGCGATCCCAACCTGCTGCACGGGCTCAACGTGATGGAGGGCAAGCTCACCTGCAAGGAAGTGGCCGTGGCACATGGCCTTGCCTACACGGATCCCCTGACCCTGCTGAACTGATCTGCGCTGGCCTGCGCCAGTTGGAGATGAGTGAAAATCCGCCCGCGATGGGCGGTTTTTTTATTCCTTTATTTTGCATGTCACCCCTTGTGAACACGATTAGTGCAATCGACTCACCAGCCTTTGACCCCGGATCACGAATTACCTACAATCGCGCAAACTCATCACATCCCGGAAATGACATCATGAGCCAAGTCACTCACAGCAAATTGCTGATCTTAGGGTCAGGCCCGGCCGGTTACACCGCGGCCGTCTACGCCGCCCGCGCCAACCTCAATCCCCTGCTCATCACCGGCATGCAGCAAGGGGGTCAGCTGACCACCACCACCGAAGTGGAGAACTGGCCAGGTGATCCGGAAGGCCTGACCGGCCCTGCCCTGATGGAGCGCATGAAAGAGCATGCAGAGAAGTTCGATACCCGCATCCTGTTTGATCACATCAACAGTGTCGAACTGACTCAGCGCCCGTTCCGCCTCAAAGGGGACAACGGCGAATACACCTGCGATGCCCTGATCATCGCGACCGGCGCCTCCGCCAAGTATCTGGGCCTGCCCTCCGAAGAGGCCTTCAAGGGTCGCGGCGTCTCCGCCTGTGCCACCTGTGACGGTTTCTTCTACCGCAATCAGGAAGTGGCGGTGATCGGCGGCGGCAACACCGCAGTTGAAGAAGCCTTGTATCTGGCCAACATCGCCAAGAAGGTGCACCTGATCCACCGCCGCGACGAGTTCCGGGCCGAGAAGATCCTGATCAAGCGTCTGCACGACAAGGTTGCGAGCGGCAACATCGTGCTGCACACCCACCAGACCCTGGACGAAGTGCTGGGCGATCAGATGGGGGTCACCGGTGTGCGCCTGCGCAACACTCAGGACAACAGCACCAGCGAGCTGCCGCTGATGGGCGTCTTCATCGCCATCGGCCACCAGCCCAATACCCAGATCTTCGATGGCCAGCTGGAGATGCAAAACGGCTATCTGAAGGTACGTGGCGGCCTCGACGGTTTTGCCACCCAGACCAGCATTGAAGGTGTCTTCGCTGCCGGCGATGTGGCCGACCACAACTACCGTCAGGCGATCACCTCTGCCGGTACCGGCTGCATGGCAGCCCTCGATGCCGAACGCTACCTTGACGCGCAATAAACAAGCGCAGTTGTGATATAAGGCATACCAGTCGGTATGCCTTTTTTATTTAAAGGAGTCTAATGAAACAGAAGATATTGATTGTCGAAGATAGCCTGACCATCCGCCGTATGCTGACTCAGGCCATTGCCCAGCAAACTGGCCTCGAGATTGACGCCTTCGATACCCTCGAAGGCGCCCGTCACTGTCGGGGCGAGGAGTATGTGGTCGCGCTGGTGGACCTGACCTTGCCGGATGCGCCCCGTGGCGAAGCGGTCAACGAGCTGCTGGCTCGAGGTTTGCCGGTGGTGATCCTCACTGCTGACATCAGCGAGGATAAACGTGCCGCCTGGCTGGAAACCGGCGTGCTGGACTATGTGATGAAGGATTCGCGCCACTCGCTGCAATATGCAGTCAGTCTGGTGCACCGCCTCTATCTCAACCAGTCCATCGAAGTGCTGGTGGTCGACGACTCACGCACCTCCCGTCACCGCACCATGGCCCAGTTGCGCAAGCAGTTGTTGCAGGTGCATGAGGCCAGTCATGCCCGTGAAGCGATGGCGATGCTGGAGCAACACCCGGACATCCGGCTGGCACTGGTCGACTACTATATGCCGGATATCGATGGCATCAGTCTGGTGCGGATGCTGAGAGAGCGATACAGCAAGCAGCAGCTCGCGATTATCGGGATCTCGGTCTCGGACAAACGCGGTCTCTCTGCTCGCTACCTCAAGCAAGGCGCCAACGACTTTCTCAACCAGCCGTTCGAGCCGGAAGAGCTGCAGTGTCGGGTCAGCCACAATCTGGAAGCGCTCGAGCAGTTCAACAGCATTCAGGAGTCAGCCAATCGCGACTACCTGACCGGTCTCTACAACCGGCGCTACTGGTTCAACGAAGGGCAAAAATGGTTTGAAGAGCATCAGCGCCAGCAGACTCCTCTGGCACTCTGTGTGCTCGATGTGGATCACTTCAAGCAGGTCAACGATCACTGGGGCCATGCCATCGGCGATCAACTGCTCTGCCATCTGACCCGGCTACTGACCCAGTTCTTCCCCGATGCCATGATCGCCCGGTTTGGCGGAGAGGAGTTTGCCATGATGGTGCCTCACTGTACCGTCCCCGTGTTGCTCAAGCGTCTTGAAGGGCTGCGTCAGCAGCTGCGCCAGCAACCCTTGTCACCGGAAACCCCGCTCTTTGTTCGCGCCAGTTACGGCGTGATCAGCGTCGGGCGGATATCCATGGACGAGGCGCTGAGCGTAGCGGATCGGCTGCTCTATCAGGCAAAGAACACCGGCCGCGACAAGATAGTCTCTCAAGAGACAGCTATCTGAATCCTCAGGGCATCAGTCCCGTGTATTACCGCCCGACAGACTTTCCAGCAGGAGAGTCTGCGGGTTCCTTTCCTGCCATAGTCTCCCCATCACCATGACTATCGAAAGTCAGTAGGTCTTGTCGACCCGCACCCCATCATCGAAGTAGAGAATGCGAACTTTGTCTCCATTGGCAAAGACCATGGCGGGATCATAATCCTGGATCACGTTGATAAGGGCATTTTGCTCGTTGCGGATCAGCAGCTCCACCAACTTGTTTTCCACCACGGTTCCCCCGGACTGGTATTGCTGCGCAGCCGCAGCTCCCGCGAGCGCCCCGACGGCAGTGGCGATTTCACGGCCATGACCGCCGCCAAACTGGTTGCCAAGCAGGCCGCCCAGCACCGCTCCACCCAGCGTCTTCCAGCCAGAGTGCTCTGACTCCAGGATCTGGCGCTGGGTAATATTGCGCACCGTTTCAACCTGACCAAACACCACCTGATTGACCGGCCGCGCGGTATTGCGCTGGTAGACCTCCGCCCCGGCGGGCGCCGTGACAAAGCAGAGCAAGCTGGATACTATCAGGATAATGGCCTTCATCTATGAACCTCGTTGCCTTATGTCTCGCTATCTTACCCAACTGGATGATGAGCTTTGCTGGTTTCCCGACCCCAGCCATGCGCTGGAAGAGCCCAACGGCTTGCTGGCGATCGGCGGGGATCTCTCCCCTGCCAGATTGCTGGCAGCTTACCACAAGGGGATCTTCCCGTGGAATGAACCCCACCAGCCGACCCTGTGGTGGTCACCGGATCCCCGCGGGGTGATCCGTCCCGACCAACTCCATGTGGGGCGGACACTGCAGAAGATTATCCGCCGTACCCCATTCGATATTTCCGTCAATCGCGCCTTTAATGAAGTCATCACCGCCTGCGCCGCCCCTCGTCGCACTGCCGATGCCACCTGGATCAGCCAACCCATGATCGAGGCCTACCAGCAGTTGCATCGGCTGGGTCATGCCCACTCTATCGAGATCTGGCAGGAGGGAGAGCTGCAAGCGGGACTGTATGGCCTCTCTATCGGCCGACTGTTTTGCGGTGAATCCATGTTCAGCCGGATTGATAACGGCGCCAAACTTGCCATGGTAGCACTCTGTAGCCACTTTTCACGCCATGGTGGAGCACTTATCGATTGCCAGATGCAAAACCCGTTTCTGGCGACCCAGGGTATCGAGGAGTGGCCAAGGGCCCGTTTCCTGGCCGAGCTGGCGCGCCTTGGCCATCAACCACTGTTGGCTTCCTGCTGGCAAGAGGGGGAGATCAGCCTATGACTGAAGAAGTGATCCTAAAAGTAGGGCTGACTCCCAAGCATCCCTGCAGTTATCTGAACCATGAGCAGGAACAGTTGCTGGTGCTGATGGATCACAATCTGCTCAACGCCAACGGTTACGAGCGATTGTTGACTGCCGGTTTTCGCCGCAGTGGCAACGACATCTATCGCCCCCACTGCCCAACGTGCCATGCCTGCCAGTCCCTTCGTATTCACAGCGAACGCTTTCGCCCCAGCCGCGGCCAGAAACGGATCCGCCAGCTCAACAGGGATATCGAGATCGTCCTGAGCTACGATGACAAACCCGAGTATTACCTGCTCTACGAACGCTATATCCGCGAACGCCACCACGATGGCAGCATGTATCCCCCCAACCGCAGCCAGTATCGCGGTTTTCTCCATTGTGACTGGATGCCGCCACTCTATCTGGAGATGCGCAAGGAGGGCCGTCTTATCGGCGTGGCTACCACAGACCTGCTACCCCACTCCTTGAGCGCCATGTACACCTTCTTCGATCCAGATTATGCCGATCGCTCCCTGGGCACCTTTGCCATCCTTTGCCAGCTCGATCTGGCCAGGAGAACCGGGCGAAGCTGGCTCTATCTTGGCTATCTGGTGGAGGCGTGCCGCAAGATGAATTACAAACGCAATTACCTCCCTCATGAGCTGTTAATTCAGGGGGAATGGAAAAATATCGGCACCAAGCCCGAGTAAACTTTACACATAGCCTTAAATCCGGCATGATCCAGCGGTTTTTTGTTGTGGCTTATCAAGAGGATTCAATGGCTAAAGAAGACAGTATTGAGATGCAGGGCACTATTCTCGAAACCCTGCCCAATACCATGTTCCGTGTGGAACTGGAGAATGGTCACGTGGTTATCGCTCATATTTCAGGCAAGATGCGCAAAAACTACATACGTATCCTGACTGGAGACAAAGTAACGGTAGCACTGACTCCCTACGATCTCTCCAAGGGACGTATTGTTTTCCGCTCTCGCTAAGCCAGGAATTCAGCAAAAAACCCCAACCTTTCGGTTGGGGTTTTTTGTCGTTTTCTGATCACTGACGCTTAGTGGGAAACAGCTTCAACATTGACCTGAAAATCAAAGCTGAGGCTGTCATTTACCAACTCAACCTTCACAATTCCCCCGTCAACCAGTGAGCCGAACAGGATCTCGTTGGCCAGGGGTTTCTTGAGGTGCTCCTGGATAATCCGACCCATCGGTCTGGCCCCCATGGCTCTGTCATATCCCTTCTCTGCCAACCAGTGGCGGGCACGCTCGGACACCTCGAGAGAGACTCCCTTCGCATCCAGTTGAACCTGCAACTCGACAATGAACTTGTCGACCACCTGATGGATCACCGTCATATCGAGATGGTTGAACCAGATGGTGTGATCAAGCCGGTTACGAAACTCCGGACTGAAGGTCTTGTTGATCACCGCCATGGCATCGTGGCTCAAATCCTGTTGCTGGAAGCCAATCGACTTGCGCTGGGTCTCCTGCACACCGGCGTTGGTGGTCATTACCAGAATCACATTACGGAAATCTGCCTTGCGCCCATTGTTATCGGTCAGGGTTCCGTTATCCATCACCTGCAACAGCAGGTTGAACACATCCGGGTGCGCCTTCTCAATCTCGTCGAGCAACACTACCGAGTGGGGATGCTTGATCACCGCATCGGTCAGCAAACCACCCTGTTCAAAACCGACATAGCCGGGAGGCGCACCAATCAGGCGAGATACGGTATGGCGTTCCATGTACTCGGACATATCAAAGCGCAGCATCTCGACACCCAATGCTTTGCCCAACTGCTGGGTCACCTCTGTTTTACCGACACCGGTGGGGCCGGCAAACAGGAAGCAACCAACCGGGCGACGCTCGTTGCCAAGGCCCGAGCGTGACAGGCGGATGGCATCAGCCAGCACCTCAATAGCCTTGTCCTGACCAAAGACCACCATCTTGAGATTGCGCTCCAGGTGCTTCAGCACCTCCTTATCAGAGGAGGAGACTGATTTCTCCGGAATGCGGGCAATCTTGGCAACGATGGACTCAATCTCCTGCACATTGATCACTTTCTTGCGCTTGCTCGCCGGCAGCAACCGTTGACCGGCACCCGCCTCGTCGATCACGTCGATCGCCTTGTCGGGTAGGTGACGATCATTGATGTACTTGGCAGAGAGCTCGGCAGCTGCACGGATCGCCTTGGCGGTATAGCGTACGCCGTGGTGGGCTTCGTAGCGACTCTTGAGCCCCATCAAGATGCGAGTTGTGTCATCGATAGTTGGCTCGACAATATCGATCTTCTGGAAGCGACGGGCCAACGCACGGTCTTTTTCGAAGATCTGGGCGTACTCCTGATAAGTGGTGGATCCCACACAGCGGAGCAAACCATTGGAGAGCAGCGGCTTGATCAGGTTGGCCGCATCCAGCTGACCACCGGATGCCGCGCCGGCACCAATGATGGTATGGATCTCGTCGATAAAGAGGATGGCCCCTTCCTGACGCTCAATCTGCTTGAGCAGTACTTTGAGGCGCTTCTCGAAATCACCACGGTATTTGGTGCCCGCCAGCAGAGAGCCCATATCCAGCGAGTAGATGGTACTGCCCGCAATCACCTCAGGGACATCCCCCTTGACGATGCGATAGGCCAAGCCTTCGGCAATGGCGGTTTTACCCACGCCAGCTTCACCCACCAGCAGCGGGTTGTTCTTACGACGACGGCAGAGCACCTGAATGGTACGGTTGAGCTCCTGATCACGGCCAATCAGCGGATCGATGCGCCCTTCCAGCACCAGCTGGTTCAGGTTGGTGGCAAAGCTCTCGATCTGTGCGGCCGAGACATCATCATCAGACTCGGGATTGTTATTGCTGCCGAGATCAGGCTTGCTGTCCTTGCGCACCCCGTGGGAGAGGAAATTGACGACGTCGAGACGGCTGATCTCGGCTTTTTTCAGGAAATAGGCAGCTTGTGACTCCTGCTCACTGAAGATAGCAACTAGCACGTTGGCGCCGCTGACTTCGGTATTGCCGGAGGATTGCACATGGAAGACGGCACGCTGCAACACGCGCTGGAAGCCCAGTGTCGGCTGGGTTTCACGATCTTCATCGTCGCGCGGTATGAGCGGAGTAGTTTGGGTGATGAATGCGCGGATCTCCTTGCGCATCTGCTCGACATCGGCACCACAGGAGCTCAGCGCCTCATGGGCTGAACTGTTATCCAGAAGGGCTAACAACAGGTGCTCGACGGTCATGAATTCGTGGCGCTCGTCACGGGCCAGTTTGAAAGCCTCGTTCAGCGTCTTTTCTAGATCTTTATTCAACATAGGCACCTCCCCTAGTACAGCTACAATGTGGTGTCACACTCGCCATCAAGTCATCAGATTCAAGCCTTTTCCATAGTACAGAGCAGTGGATGTTCGTTGTTACGTGCATAGGTGTTGACCTGGACAACCTTGGTTTCGGCGATCTCTGCGGTAAACATGCCGCAGACACCCTTACCACTATAATGCACACTCAGCATGACCTGAGTCGCCTTGTCCAAATCCATACCAAAGAACTTTTGCAGCACCTCCACCACAAACTCCATGGGCGTGTAGTCATCGTTGTTCAACACAACCTTATACATGGGTGGCGGCTGCAGCTTTGTTTTCTCTGCTTCTGCAATCTCTTCATTAGCAAAGAGTTCTTTCTGCTTGCTCATAATCGCGCTTTGGTACCTCTAGATTACTACCGTCTAACACAAGGTTGTCAATAGACTTGTTAACCAGATCACATCAGTTGTTAACAACTCCTTGACTCGCTCAAAAGTTAGACTAGATTGGTTACTTGCTAATCTGTGCCCGTCTGCTATGGGCTCATGTCCCTAGTTATAAAGGGCTGGCGCAGGTTACTCAACGACTTCTGGGTAATCAATAAAAGGATGTAGAAGTATGGCAACCGGCACAGTTAAGTGGTTTAACAACGCAAAAGGATTTGGGTTTATCTGTCCGGAAGGGGGCGGTGAGGATATCTTCGCTCACTACTCCACGATTCAAATGGAGGGCTACAAGACCCTGAAAGCGGGTCAGGCTGTCAATTTTGAACTACAACAGGGGCCGAAAGGAAATCACGCCTCTGTGATTGTGCCAAACGAAGCACAAAATATGTAAATAACACCCGTTGGATAAATAAAAAACCGGTTCCTCCCTGAGCAACCGGTTTTTTATTGTCAGATTTCTGGCGAATCCTGCCTCCTCACGGGATCACAGGGTTATCGCCAGCAATGATCAGTCGTGATATTCACTGCAGGCGATCAGGGTATTTTCCATCAGGCTGGCGACCGTCATCGGGCCCACGCCACCGGGTACCGGGGTAATGAAGGAGGCATGGCTGCGCGCCGTCTCAAACTCTACATCCCCGACCAGCGAACCATCAGCCAGACGGTTGATGCCCACATCGATTACCAGCGCCCCCGGTTTGATCCACTCCCCAGGTATGAAGTTGGGCTTGCCGACTGCGACAACCAGCAGATCGGCACGGCGTACCTGATCTTCCAGATCCCGGGTAAAGCGGTGACAGGTCGTAGTTGTGCAGCCCGCCAGCAGCAATTCGAGGGTCATGGGACGCCCCACTATATTGGAGGCCCCCACCACGACCGCATGCAGACCGTGCGTCTTCACGCCGGTGGTCTCGATCAGCGTCATGATCCCTTTCGGAGTGCAGGGGCGCAGCGCCGGAATACGTTGGGCCAGACGGCCAACGTTATAGGGGTGGAAACCGTCAACATCCTTGTCAGGCTGGATCCGCTCCAGCACCTGAGTGGTATCAAAGTGATCCGGCAACGGCAACTGAACCAGAATGCCATCTACGTGGCTATCCGCATTCAGCTGATCAATCAGCGCCAGCAGCTCTTCCTGACTGGCTGTGGCACTCAGGTCATAGGAACGGGAGAGGAAACCCACCTCCTCACATGCCCGGCGTTTGCTGCCGACATAGACCTGAGAGGCGGGATCCGCCCCCACCAGAATGACTGCCAGCCCTGGAGCCCGTTTCCCTGCCGCCAACCGCTGTTGGACTTGCGCCGCGACCTGGCTGCGAATCGTTTGCGCAACCTGTTTTCCATCTATGATTTTGGCAGACATCGTTCTCCACTCACCATGTGTTCAACTGCCGCGCATTGTCGCATTTTTTTAGCCGGGATGTTAGCGGCAGACGCACGCCAGACCTGTAGCGGGCAATAAGTAGGCACTTGAATTTACTGGGGGAAAAAGTCGTTGACGCTGCCCCTTACGCTTGGCTATGATGCCCGCCCGTTGCCCAGTACGACTCATGTCGATATGCTGGTCAGGGATTTTCGGTGATTAGCGCAGTCCGGTAGCGCATCTGGTTTGGGACCAGAGGGTCAAAGGTTCGAATCCTTTATCACCGACCATGTTCATCGACTCGTCCTCAAGACGTGTCGGTACAAAGCGCCCTTAGCTCAGTTGGATAGAGCAACGGCCTTCTAAGCCGTGGGTCGCAGGTTCGAATCCTGCAGGGCGCGCCATTAATGCTCCCCTTTCCTTTTGGATTGGCGAGCGTTGATGAAAATTTCAGTGGTGGCTGTAGCTCAGTTGGTAGAGTCCCGGATTGTGATTCCGGTTGTCGTGGGTTCGAGCCCCATCAGCCACCCCATTATTCCGTCGATAATCGCCGCAAGGTGATGTCCATCGACTTGGTGCAGTGACCTTCTGGTCTGCTCCGCGAAAAACCGGCCTTGGCCGGTTTTTTTGTTTTGCGCTCGACTGTGCCATGCCTTGTCTGCAAGGCCATCCTCCAGACCGATAAACGCGGCTCTGCCCATTTGTCACGATGTGCGCCTCCCCATCGATACACACAGCCACACTCCCCCACGCACCAGCCTGCCCGGTTCTTTTTCTGTATTTCCCAAGCGCCATTGATATGCTGATCGCTCTTCTTCTCTCCTGCTTCCCGTCGGAGCTTTTCTATGCAACGCATTCTTTTTGTCGAAGATGATCCCGAGATTGGCCAGCTCATCAGCAGTTGGCTCGGTCGCCACGATATGGAAGTGATCCTCGAGCCCAGAGGAGACATGGCGCTGGCCCGGGTCGAGGCCGAACAGCCCGATCTGGTGCTGCTCGATATCATGCTGCCGGGGCTAGATGGCATGTCCCTCTGCCGGGAGCTGCGGCCACGCTTTGATGGCCCCATCGTTATGCTCACCTCGCTGGATAGTGACATGAACCAGATCCTGAGTCTGGAGCTGGGCGCCAACGACTACATTCTCAAAACGACGCCACCGCCGGTGCTGTTGGCCCGGTTGCGGGTGCAGTTTCGCCAACACCAGCAAACATCAACCCAACCCGTCGCCACCAGCAGCGGTCCCCAGCAGCTGCAATTTGGTCGGCTGCGGGTGGATGGCCCGGGGCGAGATGTGCGGCTCGATGGCGAGAGCGTGGCTCTCTCGACCGCCGACTTTGATCTGCTGTGGGAGCTCGCCTGCCACGCGGGCCAAATCTTGAGTCGGGAAGCCCTTTTTCGCAGCTTGCGCGGCCGGGAGTACGACGGTCAGGATCGCAGCATGGATGTGGCCATCTCCCGCCTGCGCCGCAAACTGGGTGATAACCCCGACAACCCGACCCGGATCAAGACGGTGCGCCAGAAAGGCTACCTCTTCGTCCCCCACGCCTGGGAATAACCCTCTTTCGGGAGCACCGCCATGCGCCGTCTCTTTATCCAGTTCTATCTGTTGCTGATCGGCTGCTTCACCTTGGCCATCCTGCTGGTGGGCGTGGTCTATCAGGTGACCGCCGAACGGGCGGGTGATCGCTATCTCGAACGCATGATGCAGGGCTCTCTTGGCCTGTTGACCGGCGAGTTGGCAAGAACCCCGCCTGAGCGCTGGCCCGATCGACTGGCCGAGCAGAGCAGTCAGTTTACCCTCCCCCTCAAGATCGGCGAGCTGGTGAGCCAGCCCCTGGCCAGCGAGGATCAGGCCTTTCTGGCCGCCGGCAACATTGTCATCGTCGAGGAGGATGACACCTTCCTGCAGCGCATCCCCGATACCGACCGGGTGCTGATTGTCGGCCCTGTACCCTACCTCTCCTACCTGCACGAGCTGCACTGGGTCGATGTGGGGCTGCTGCTGGTGATCGGCCTCTCTCTCGGCCTGCCCATCCTTCTGTGGCTGCGTCCCCACTGGCGCGGCTTGCAGCAGTTGGAGCAAACCGCACGTCGCGTAGGCGATGGGGATCTCTCCTGCCGAACCAATCTGCCACCGGGCAGCAGTCTGGCCCGAGTGGGACGCACCTTCGATCAAATGGCGACCCAATTGCAGGCCATGATTGCCAGCCGCAAACAACTGACCGATGCCATCGCCCACGAGTTGCGCACCCCGTTAGTCCGGTTGCGCTATCGGCTTGCCATGCTCGATCCTGCCCCTGCCGAGCAGGAGCAGCAGGCGCTGGAGCGAGATCTGGGAGCGCTGGACTCGCTTATCGAAGAGATGCTCACTTACGCCAAGCTGGATAGACCCGAACTGCCGCTGCAACAGGACGAGCTTGAGCTCAGTCACTGGGCACAAGCGCATCTCGGCGACTGGCAAGCGCTGGCACCCGAGAAGAGGCTCACCCTCGATCTGCCGCCACGCCACATGCCCTGGTGCGGCGATCAGCGTCTGCTGACGCGCGCGGTGGAGAACCTCATCGGCAATGCCCTGCGCTACGCCGAGAGCGAGGTTACCCTCTCCATCTCGCGGCTGCAGGAGAACTATTTGCTGGAGGTGAGCGACGATGGACCGGGGATCGATCCGGCGCTGGCGCCCCAGATCTTCGAGCCGTTCGTGCGCCTTGATCAGAGCCGGGATCGTCGCACCGGCGGCACCGGGCTGGGGCTTGCCATAGTGCGCAGCATAGCGATCCATCACGGCGGGGATGTGGCGTTGCTGGCCAGTGACCACGGCGCCCGCTTCTGCCTCACGCTGCCTGTACATTTGGATACAAACCGTCACCAACCGCTCACTGAAGGGCCGCCGCAACCGTCATAGGATGACTGTCATGGAGAACGCTCCATCACATCAACCCGAATAAGGAAATTGAACATGAAAAAGATCATTCCCCTGACCCTGGCTGCCGTCTTCGCCCTCACCTCCGGTTTCACCATGGCGGCCACCCCGACCAAGACAGCCACACCGCAGGCAACCCAGACCAAGGTGGTGAAAAAACACCATAAAGCCACCCACGCCAAGACCCCTGCCGTCAAAGTCGCGCCGAAAACCAAGTGATCCAACCTGTCACTGGATAACACAGAGGGAGGCTGACGCCTCCCTTTCCATCTCTTCCCGAAATTTTCCTGACGAGCGCCTCCCTCGTCCAAACCGGATCCACGACCCGGCTCCCCCTTTGCGGGAAACGGTCAATGACCACAGGAACATGGCATGTGGCGTCATCTGCTTAAATGGCTCGGCCCCGTGTGCAGCTTGCTGCTACTCGGCACCGCTCTGACCGTGCTGTATCACCTGACTCAGGCATGGCACTGGCACGATATTCGTGTGGCCATCTGGTCCCAACCCCTGCCGCGACTGGCGGGCGCCCTGCTGCTGACCCTGCTCAGTTATAGTTGCCTCTGCAGCTATGACATGCTGGCGCTCCATGCGCTGGGCAAACGCCTTCCCTGGCAACAGGTCAGCATCACCTCCTTTATCGCCTACACCTTCTCCAACACCCTGGGATTTGCCCTGCTGACCGGCACCTCGGTACGCTATCGCCTCTACTCTGCACTGGGGCTCGCCACCGGAGAAGTGGCCCGCGTGGTGCTGTTCTGCTCCATCACCATCTTCCTCGGCCTGTTGGCGTGGGGAGGTGGCGCCCTACTGACCTGCGATGTATCACAGTTGCAGCCTGACTGGCCGCAATGGGCAGATACCCTGTTCAGGCTGGCGGGCGTCATGGCTCTGCTGTTGGTGGCCTGCTACCTCTGCTGGCCCACACGCCGTCTATCCTGGCGGAAACACACCCTGACCCTGCCGGGCTTTCGGATACGCCTGCTGCAACTGCTGGTCGCGCTGGCCGACTGGATGGCCGCCGCCGCAGTGCTGTTTGTGCTGTTGCCTGCAGATAGCGTCCCCTACCCCGTGCTGCTCAGTGCCTTCGTGCTGGCCAGCTTCCTCGGGGTGCTGGCCCACGTGCCGGGCGGGATCGGGGTGTTCGAAGCGAGCATGAGTCTGCTGCTGGCCCACTACTTGCCGGCCGACAAGCTGCTCGCCTCGCTGCTGCTCTATCGCTGCATCTATTACCTGCTTCCCTTTCTCTGTGCCCTGCTGCTCTTTGCGAGTCAGGAGATGCTGCAACAAAAAGCGCGCTGGCAGCGTCTACAGGGGCTGATGAACGCAGTGCGCGAATTTCTGCCTGCCCTTATCAGCATGGGCACCTTCGCCGCCGGTAGCCTGCTGCTTTGCTCGGGGATGATCCCGACCATGCGCAGCCACATCGAGGTGTGGCTGCAAGTGCTGCCGCTCCATCTGCTCGAGCTCTCCCACGTGCTCGGCAGCGTGAGCGGTATCCTCCTGATCCTGCTGGCGCGCAGCCTCTATCGCCGTCACGACGCCGCGTTTCGCATCACCCAGCTGCTGTTGGCTCTGGGTATCGCCTTCTCCCTGCTCAAGGGGGGGGACTGGGAGTCAGCCCTGCTGCTCGGCAGCTTCCTGCTCATCATGACCCCCTGCCGTTCTCTCTTCTATCGCAAGGGGTCGCTGCTCTATCCCCAGTACACCCCGGGCTGGCTCATCTCGGTCGGCGCCGTGCTGCTGGGAGCGCTGTGGCTGCTGCTCTTCTCCTACCGTCAGGTGGAGTATGACCACGCCCTCTGGTTCCACTTCTCACCCCACGGCGGGGCTGCCCGCGGCCTGCGCGCCATGGGGAGCGTGGTGGCCGTACTGGCCGTTGCCGGGGTTGCCCAGCTGCTTGCACCGCTGCGGGTAGTCGGTGAAAAGCCGGACAAGGAGACGCTGGCGCGCGCTCACGAGCTGGTGGTGCGCGAAGGGGGGATCCACGGTTATCTGGCCCAGCTGCAGGACAAGTCCCTGTTGTTCCACCCCGCCGGCGACGCCTTCCTGATGTATGGCATCGAGGGCAACAGCTGGATTGTGATGGGGGATCCCGTCGGTCGCCCCGAGCAGATCGAAGAGCTGCTCTGGCAATTTCGCGAGCGGTGCGACGAGCACGACGCCAATCCGGTTTTCTATCAGGTCTCGGCCCGCTATCTGCCGCTCTATCTGGAGCTGGGGCAGATCCCCTTCAAGCTTGGTGAAGAGGCGATGGTCGATCTGGCCACCTTCGATCTGGCAGGCAGCCGGCTGCGCAACCTGCGCCAGAGCCACGCCAAGGGCAAACGGGAAGGGTTAACCTTCAAGGTGGTCGAGGCAAGCGCCGTGGCCCCCCTGCTGCCCAGATTACAGACCGTCTCCGATACCTGGCTGCAGAGCAAGATGGGCAAGGAGAAGGGCTTCTCGGTCGGCCGTTTCGAGCCAGACTACCTGACCTTGAGCCCGGCTGCGCTGGTGTGGCACGAGGGGCAGATTGTCGGCTTTGCCAATCTCTGGGTGAGCGATAACAAGGAGATGCTCTCCATCGATCTGATGCGCTACAGCCTGGATACCGGTACTGCCCCCATTATGGATTTTCTCTTTGTCGAGCTGCTGCTGTGGGGCAAGGCGCAAGGGTACGCCAGCTTCAATCTGGGGATGGCCCCCATGTCTGGCTTCAACGATCACCCGCTCAACAGCTACTGGGCCCGTCTTGGCAATACCCTGTTCGTCCGTGGCAGCCGCTTTTACAACTTCCAGGGGCTCAGACGCTACAAGGAGAAATTTTCGCCCCGCTGGGAACCCCGCTACCTGCTCTGCAGCAGCAAGCTGGTACTGCCCAGAACCCTGACTCACCTGATCACCCTGATTAGCCGCGGCCCGTTGGGGCTGATCAAGAAATAGGAGCATGGCCAATGAGAGCCCTGATATTGCTGTTACTCAGTCTCGTACTGCCCGTTTCATCTTTTGCGGCGCACGCCGCCCCGGTCAAGGATGACCTGAGCCTGATTGAGCTGCCGGTCAAGCAGCCATCCGACGCCCCCATGGTGATCTTTCTCAGCGGCGATGGTGGCTGGGCGGCCCTCGACAAGGGGTTGAGCGCCCAGTTTCAGCTGCACGGCATGCCGGTCGTGGGCTGGAGCTCCCTCACCTACTACTGGAAGAAGAAAACCCCGGAGCAGGTGACCGCCGATCTGGAGCGGATCCTCGATGATTACCAGACTCGCTGGCAGCGCCCCCGCTGGCTGCTGGTCGGCTTCTCGTTTGGTGCCGAGATTGTCCCCTTCGTCATCAACCGGTTGCCGGAGCACTATCGCCAGGGACTGGTCGGGGCCGTGATGCTCTCCCCCTCCACCAGCTCGGATTTCGAGATCCACGTCAGCGACATGTTGACTCACAAGGCCCGCAGCTACCCGACCGAACCGCAGGTGAAGACCATCCGCGACCTGCCGATGCTCTGCCTGCAAGGAGCCGATGATGATGACGGCGACCGCCTCTGCCCCCGTCTCAAACAACCCAACGTCACCACCGTCACCCTGCCGGGAGGACACCATTTTGACGATAACTACCCCCAGCTCTATCGGGCCATCACCAAGCATCTGAACCTGCTCCCGGATCCGCTGACTGTGGAGCATTAACCGGTATCACCACGGAATGCCTTTCAAGTACCGAGCAGGGCAAAATCAGCTAGCAATGAAAAGAGCCTCTCTTGCGAGAGGCCCTTTAACCCTAATTTGACAAGGCACGTGAATCACTTCCTACCAGATTACGATTACATTCCCATACTGGTCCTGGAGGTCGTGTTTAGCTCTTGTTTACGGTTGATGTCATTTTGCCAAACCAGTGCTCCGACAGTTTCTGCGCCTGTTTGACCTCCGGCTTGGTCATCGCTGCTTCCAGCTCATCACGAGCCTGCACGGCTTCTGGCATCCCTTCTGTTGCCGCCATAGATAACCAGGCATAGGCATGTACTCGGTTGCGCGGAGCCCCCAGTCCCTCTTCACGCATGGTTCCCATCCGGTATTGCGCCATACGATCACCCTGTTGGGCCGCCAGGCGATACTGCTTGAGTGCCAACGCGTAATCTTCTTTGCCCCCTTGCCCCAAACGCAGCATTTCACCGTAGGCATAGAGTGCAGCCCTATTCCCTTGCCGGGCGGCCTTGGCATAGCTGGCTCTGGCCTGCTCCAGTTCACCTTGCTCCTGTTGCAGTGCTGCCAGATCGAACCATGCCCTGGCCACACCACCGTCAGCAGCACGCATTAACCAGTGGATCTGCTGCTCCCGGTCTACCTGCAGCAAGCTCAGTTGGTACTCGGCTTCGTGGGAACCGTGTCCGGCTGCCAGCTCTAACCAATAGTGCCCCAAAGCGGGATCTGCGGGGACTTGCTCCCCTGCCAGATATGCCATCCCTAGCCAGAGTTCAGCCTCGGCAGAGCCCGCATTGGCCGCCCGTTGATAGGCAGCGAACCCATGGATAGGGGCGGCCTGTCTGGCTTGCTTTAGCAAAGCGTCCGGTTGCTGCTGGGCTGCTGCCTTGTCGTTCCAGCGCTGGGCAATATCCGGCCGTGTGGCAACCCCTTTGCCCATGTCATAGCGCTGACTCAGCAGGTACTGGGCATCACGGTTACCCAGTTCTGCAGCTCGCTCAAGCCACTTGACGGCGTCCGTATCGGCCCCCGGTTGTGTGCTGTACCAGCGGGCCAGGATCAACTGAGCGTCGGCATGATCCCGCTTGGCAGCCTGCTCGAACCAGTCGAGACAATCACTCGCCAGCTTGCCTTGATGTTGCTCCTGACACATCAGCCCCAGCCGATAGCTGACGTTGGTGTTGCCAAGGCGAGCAGAGTGCTGCCACCACTGAGTGGCCAGCATTGGATTTTTGGGCTCCCCGAGCCCGGCCTGATACCACTCACCGACTTGCCAGGCAGCATTGGCGCGGATCTTTTGATCGGCAGCCAAGGGGCCAGACTGCTCTGCCGCTTGCTGCATCCAGTGCATGGCATTGGGGTAATCGGGTTGGGTTGCCAGCCGTTTGGCCAGTTCATACTGGGCGCGGCCATCCCCTTGCTTTGCGGCTTGGGATAGATCGGCATCAGTGAGTGACGTAGTAGAAGAGCAGGCTGCGAGCATACCGGTCGCCAGCACCAGCCATAAAGCACGAAATTTCATGGAAAAATCTACTCTGAGTGAAAATGTTGCGGATAAATCACTGCCATCTTGCAAGCGGGTTCGTTATGCGCCGCAGCCACCTGATGGGCATATAGCTGATGCAGCGCCTTCCCTGGCCATCAGCCTTGCCTGTCAGGAGGGTTGTGCTGCTCTATGCTGCTGCCTCCTCATCAGCTTCCACCGCCTCAATGCCACGGGGAACGAAGAAGTTGTTGCTGCGGAGCATGGTATTGGCCTGAGCGTCGATCGTGGCGTGCTTGAGCTCCTTCGAGCTGAAGTCATGCATGAAGTAGTTGAAGAAAGCATCCACTTCACGTGGTACCCGTTGAGACTCGTTAAAGTACTTTACATATTTCGCGGCCTGTACAGTCTTGCTCTGGTAGCGTTGCCACATCACGATGTCATCGGCATCCTTTCCAACCTGCTCAAGCCAGCCCCAACGAGCCTTGAGTTCATCGCGTTCACTACCACGAGCAACCTCGAGGCGAGCCCGGTAGTCGAACAGCTTTTCTCCCAGCCAGATACAGTAACAAGTCATATGCCGTTCGAAACCTGCCGGAGTAGGATCGACCCGACCGGCCCACTTCTGGTAATAGTCGCTGAAATCCTGCACCGAGCGTCCAGCCAGGTTGTCCAGCATAACGAAGTAGCTAGCAACCTTACGGGATGTTTTTTCCAAAGTACGAAAGTTTGGGAACGGCACCTGAGCCCGACGAGCGGTATCAAACATTTTTCTAAGCGGCACCCGGCAAAGCTCGGCACTGGGCCGCTGTTCGTTGGGCAGCAAGCCCCCGGTAACATCTTCGCTGATGCCAGGGCAGAGCTCCTCCCGCCAACCTGGCTTGAGCGGCCCAAGGGGTAGCAGTGGGCGATAGTCTCGCCGTTCGTGGGCGGCAACCAGATGCAATGCTCGCTTGACGGCAGGGTGAAGGGGCTTGTCATAGTCGATTACCTTGGCCCCAGCCACTACGCCCAACGGCACGCCAGCCGGATTTTTGGTCAACAGACCGGCCCAGTCAGATACTTCCGCAACAGTGTCACCCATATCGAGCAGGCTACGCCGTGAACTGTCGAAGAGGCCAGCGAAGATCACCTCGACCTTGCTCTCCTCGTAGCGGTACTCGTTGCCCACCTTGGTACAGAGCGACTCCAGCAGCTCCTCGATAAAGCGGCGAGCCAGAGCTGCCCCCAGATCGGCACCGAAGACCGATACCTGGATCAATTTGATGGGAAGCTGGTTCAGTTCTTTGGAAGCAGACACGTTCTTTTTGAAGCGGTTCTTGGCAAAGTCGACTCGGGCATCGACCCCGGTCATAAGCAAGTCTGCGACCAGCGGGTTATCCCGGATAGGTGCCACGGCTTCCACGACTGCTCGCTTGGCCGCATTTTTGAGTGCAGAGAAAGAAGCTTCACCACTACTCTTAAGTGTCAGTAGATCACCCAGCTTATTGCTAAGAACCTTGCTCCAATCCCTCTTGCTCTTGAGAGCATCGACGGCCGTTTCTTTGGCCTGACCAACCAACTCGTCAATGTAATCTTTAGTTAACGCCTGCTGCCTTGCATCCAAGATGCTGTCCAGTTGCTCAGAGGTCGTATCGTTGAGCTCTGTGCCCAAGCCTGGAATGTAAACCTTGGCGTATGAATAGGACGAGGTGAGTGGAGCCTTGATTTCATCCGGATGGGCTCGAAACAGACGTCCCACATTGGTCAGCCGCTGGCTCTCTTCATCTGTGTAGATATTCCGCTTGGTGCCATCAAAGAAAAAACCTATTTGCAACGCCAGTGAGCAAGTGCCGATCCCCGCCTGATGAAGGCTCTCTTCTCGATCAATACGGCACTTCTGGTCATCCCTATCCACCATCACTATTTCCTCGTCCGATAGGTGTCAACAATGCTATCCATCTCCACCGGGCAGCTACGGGCCCAACGAATCATTGGGGTATTGTCAGGCAGCATCAATACACAGAAATCATCCTGCCCCTTCTCCCGCTTGGGCATGGGCAGGGTGAGCGAGTGTTTTTCAAATTGGTAGCCTGCTTTTTCTTGCTCCTCGGTCATATCGAGTTCCCAGTCGATCTTCACCGTATCGCCGTCGATCTTATAGGGGCCCGCACTGCCGCCCCCGCCCGCACCAAACCCATCAAACGCAAATGTGTTGCTGCCCATCTTGCCATTCACATAGACGTAACTGATGGGGCGATCCATCACCGACATGACCACGATAGCGGCCCCGCCATGTCGCTCCTGCAACAGAAACGTCCATCCCAGCCAAAGCACCAGCACAATGGCACTCAGCCAGCGTCCCCAACGGGGCATCAAGTTCCACGCAGCCGTGGCCATCGTGGAGATAAATCGTGTCAGGCTTCTTTCTACTGTCATGTTTGTCTCTTTCGTTTTTCCTGGGCCAAACGCTCAACCGGCGAACTGGTGCCGATGTCCACTTGATGGAGGCTTTCTTCACGTTCAATACGACACGTCTGGTCATCCCTATCCACCATCACTATTTACTCGTCCGATAGGTATCAACAATGCTATCCATCTCCACCGGGCAGCTACGGGCCCAACGAATCATTGGGGTATTGTCAGGCAGCATCAATACACAGAAATCATCCTGCCCCTTCTCCCGCTTGGGCATGGGTAAGGTTATCGAGTGCTTTTCAGGCCGCAATCCTTCTTTTTCCAGCTGGTCAAGCGTGGTACTTAGCAACCAGTCGATCTTCACCGTATCGCCGTCGATCTTATAGGGGCCCGCACTGCCGCCCCCGCCCGCACCAAACCCATCAAACGCAAATGTGTTGCTGCCCATCTTGCCATTGACATAGACGTAACTGATTGGGCGGTCGATCACCGACATGAGCACAACTGAAGCTCCGCCATGTCTCTCCTGCACCAGAAACGTCCATCCCAGCCAGAGCACCAGTACAATGGCACTCAACCCGCGCCCCCAACGAGGCATCAAGTTCCACGCAGCCGTAGCCATCGTGGAAATAAATCGTGTCAGGTTTCTTTCTACTGTCATGCTGATTGCTTGAGTTGCTCCAAGGATGAGCGCCCACCTTCCAGATAGGCCAATCCCCAGAGCATTAACTGAGCGTCGGTTGCCCCTGCCTGCTTGGCCTTGTCGAGTGCCTTGCGAACCATGGCCATCCGCTCACAAGGCGGAAACTGAGCAATATTATCCCCTGATTGCCAGAGAGCCAGCAGTCGATGGGCTTGCGGTGATCCTTCCAATGCTTGATAAAGTGCCGGGGTCAGTTGTACCAGAACTGGTTCTGCCGGGGGGACAGACAAGTCCAGCTCACGCCAGTTGCCATTGCACTCCCGCAGCCACCAACGACTGATGCCACCAAAGATACCGCCAAGCCAGAGGGCATCCTGCTGCTCAAGCAGCAAGGGCAAGGCGTCAGGGGTATAGAACCGCAGCAGCATACTGTACTTGCCGTTTGGTTCTATCACTCTTGCTCCCAGAGCCAACTGCTCTTGCAGTGTTTCCACCGTTCGGTCGCAGTCAATCAGCCCCACGACATGCCCCTGCTCGGCGAGTTCGGCCAGCAAGCCTTCATCCTGTTGTGAGCACTGCCAGAGCCAGGGGCCAAGATTGACCAGCTCAAACAGATCGTCATGCAGATAGAGCGGCAAAAACTGCCCCTCACTCAGCTTCTCTCGCTGCTCGGCACTAAGATGGGCCGCTTCGAGAAGGGCTACAGTCTTTCCTTCACGCCAGATTAGTTCAGGTAGCATCTTACTCTCCCTTCACCACGGCATCGCCCTGAGCCATGGCTCTCAGCATGCAAGGAATGCAGACTGGTTTTTCCAAGGGTGGCATGGCCTTAAACAGCGGTGGCTTGGGTGGAGGGACGACCTCCACCGCACCGGGTAAGCTTGGCAGTTGACCCGCCCAACCAGAGCCAGACCCCGGACTGCCGCCGGAGTTCATCTTGATGCTGGGGCCAACCAGCGTCACCCCACTAGGGTCAACCTTCACAAAGCTGCTGCCAACCTTGAGTGTCAGCTCAGCACCGGCTTCCAGTACTATCTTGTTACCGGATTTCAGGTGTACCTCTTGCCCAGCTTCAACCAGCAGGGATTGACCCAGCTTCTGATGCAGGGAGGCATCTACGGTCAGCGAATAATCAGCCTTGATGTGGTCGCGCTTCTCGCCCTCCACCGTCAGATGGTCGTTGGCCTTGATGCGGGTGACCCGCACGTTGTCGATGTCACGATGCTCGTCATGCTTGATATGCCAGGCAGCATCGTTCTGGATAAGTACGTTCAGGTCTTTCTGACCGTGAATATAAATCTCTTCCTGCCCCGCCTGGTCTTCAAAACGAAGTTCGTTAAAACCCTCACCCTTGTGGGTTTCGGTGCGTAGCACGGTGCGAGTCTTATTAGCGGGCAACTCATACGGTGGCCGGTTAGTGGCGTGGTAGGTGCGACCGGTCACGATAGGCTGGTCGGGGTCTCCTTCCAGAAACGAAACAATGACCTCATGACCAACACGGGGGATGGCCATCATGCCGTACTGGCCACCGGCCCAGCCTTGCGATACCCGCACCCAGCAGGAGCTCTGGTCGTTGCTTGAGCCGTAGCGGTCCCACGGGAATTGCAGTTTTACCCGGCCGTGTTCGTCGCAGTAAATCTCTTCACCATCGGGGCCCACCACCATGGCAATTTGCGGGCCGTCCACCATGGGCTTGTGGGGAGCCTCGGGGCTGCCGATGCGGGCGCGCCAGGTGGTACTCGCTTTCACTACGCCAAATTCGTTGTAGTAGACAGTCGGGCCGCTGCCGCCTTCCTCTTCCAGGGCTTGGGGTTGTTCACCGGTGTGGCGGATATGGACGATTTGCCAGTCGCTGTTGAGGCTGCCGTTGGGGTGTTCGGTCAATGAAAAGTGCTGACCCGGCAGCAGCGCCGCGCTGTTGGACTTGCCACTGCCTGCCACCGCGTCATTGCGCAGGGCATCGAGCCGGTGCTGGGCAAAGGCCTTGCCGCTGCCGTCCTGCTTGTAGCGACCCGGGTAGTCAAAGTGCTGGTAGGTGTCGCGCTGGTGCTCAAGCTCTGCCCCCTGCTTTTTGTGGGAGAGGCCATAGGCCGGAGTCTTGAAGCTGTAGTCCTTGAGCTCCACATCAGAGGGGCGCACCGCCTCGCGGTAGTGGAACTGGCGCACGTAAGGACCTTGTTCCAGCGAGCGGTTGCCGAGGTTGAAAAAGAGCTCGGGGCCAGCGGTTAGGGCTGCCGCATCGTCAGCAAACACGATGCGATGTTTGCCTGCTCCAAACTCGTGGAAGTAGAAGAGCCCCTCTTCGGCGGCCAAACGGTTGACGAAATCGAGGTCGGTTTCGCGGTACTGCACGCAGTATTCCCGCTGGGCGTGCTCGTTTTTCAGGGCAAAGGCGTAATCGGTGATGCCGTGCTCTTGCAGCAGGATACTGAGGATTTCTTCGGGCTTCTGCGCCTGAAAAATGCGGGAGTTCTGGCGCAGCCCCAGCCGCCACAGGGCCGGTTTGACTTGCAACTGGTAGCGGGTACGACGAAAGCCGCTGTCCCCTTGGGCAAACTCGCTCACAACCCCGCATACCCGACGCTGCAGCTCGCCGTTGTACCACACCATCAGCTCGCATGGCTGGTCCAGCACGGCGCCAAAGTCGACATCAGGCTGGCTACTCGCCAACTCCAGCTGCAGGTTGAACGGCCGGTTCAGCCCCTCATCCAGCTGAAAACTGGCCACCACAAAGGTGCTCTCGGGCAACGCCCCCACCTTGACCGTAAATTGTAATCCTGTGCTTTGCGCCATGACTCTGTTCCTTATCCTGCCTGTCCGCTACCGGAACCAATCACCACGCCACCACAATCCACTGCCGTGCCTGTGACGGCGATGGGTTTGCCATTCACCAGCACAGAGCCAACACCACCGGCAATGGCACGTGGGTGCGGCGGGTTGTTGGGCTTGTCATGGGGCGCCAGTGGATCACCTTGACGAGCCACAGGCTTGCCATCGAGGAACACGTCGGGACTGGCAGCTATCACCGGGGTCGGTGGGAAGCCATCGTGGTCGGTGCCGATGTCACCGAGCAGTGCGATAGCGGGGCACATAGTCATTCTCCATATGAGTGGGGAGACGCACAGACATCATCCCTCTGCCCCTGTGCCCGGTGGAACGCACCAGGCACAGGCGATTTTGATAAACAGCGGATAAACAGAACAGGCCGCAGCACAGGCTATGCCATTCAGTGCTGGCGCAATTAGCCAAATAAAATCAAATGGTTAACCTCTTTCGATAGATGATAGGGTTATCCATTTGCAAGAGATTGCGCAAACTGGGCAATCCCCCTGCAAAATATTGCATCTGCAGTGCAACCATCTGGAGTATGCGCAACTGGTTGCGTATAACAGAGCAATCAGCTACCGGATAGTCCCTGTTGCAGTTGGTAAAGCCGGATGTTGAGTGCTTTCAAGTCACTCTCTATCCCTTTCAGCTCGGCGGCCGTAATAGGCTCCTGCGACGCTTTTCGCGCCTCCAGTTCGCTCAGACGTAAACTGAACGGGACCTCCAGCATCAGGTTCTTCTGTACCTCGTAGAGCTGAGACTTGAGGTAGGAAATCGTGACCGTCTTGCGCTGACGCTCCAGCTCCAGCAGCTGATCGATCAGGGCATCGACCCCGGCGCGCGCCTCCAGATAGGTCGGAACCCGGTTGAGATCCCCTTGCTGGCCGGCCAGCGCGGTCTGCCACTGCTTGTCCAGCGCCTTGACCGCCAGCGAGTCGGGATAGAGCATCTGCAGCGAATTGCGCAGCCCCTCGCCATAGCGGTACCAGTAGAGGGGCGAGGTCTGCTCAAGCCGATCCAGTTGGGCCTGATAACGCGACACCAGCTCGCTCTCCATCCCCTGCAGGGTCTGCTCCCCCAGCACGATGCGCGCCTGCCGAATGTCGTCATAACTCAGTGCCTGCGGTAACGCTGCAGCGGGTTGTTGCAACCGGTGCGCCGCGATGACCTTCTCCTGCTGCTGATGTTGCCAGCCAAGCCATCCCATCATGGGCAAGGCGCAGGTGAGCAGGCCACAGCCAAACCAGAACCAGGCCGGCCGCTGTTTGCGGTGCTGCTCAATCTTGAGCACGGTCGGCTTCATCTGCCCCTTCTCACGCCCCACCAGGATACTGCCCTGAGGCAGGTGCGGGGTTGCCCCGACAGAGGCGCCGTGGTCGCTCTCCATGTCGGATTTGAAGAAGACCATCGGCGGGATCTGCAGCTCATCCTTGAGGCCCGGCTCATCGGAGACGATGACAATCTCGGTCTCGTCAAACAGATGGGTGTACCCCTCGATGAAGTGCACCAGATTCTCGACCCGGGGGATGCGGCTCAAACCGGCGTTGTGCAGCTTCTCGCTGATAAGTTGCAGCGCCCGCTCGCAGCGGTAGATCAACCGCTTGTCCTCGTGGCTGATCTGGTACTGGCGGATCACGTCGCTGATGCGGGCGATAAACCAGTCGAGCATCTCGATACGGGCCCGCTCCTGATGCACTGGTGGCCAGAAACTATCCCACTGGGTGACGATCAGGTTGGCGAGAAACTCGCACCCTTCGGTAAAGCCGCTCAGCCCCTGAATGCGGGAGCGCGCAAGAGTGAAGTAGATGGCGGTTTGCAGATCCACCCCGTGCTTTTCAAAGATTTGACTGGCGAGCTGATGGATCCTGACCCAATCCACCTCGGGGCGGGAGGCGTGGCTGAGCTTGTTGATCTCGGCGCGCAACGCCTCGTACTCCGGCAACATTCTGGGGTCACGCCCCACTTTCAATGCCTGCTGGCCTTGTTGATTCTGTGACATATCGGATTCCAAAATGCGGGGGGCATGGCGCCCCCCAACATGATCAATAGAGGGATTCAGGCAAGCTGAACTGGCTGAACAGGCCCCCGGTGAAGGGGTTCTGGGCGCTGTCGGTATAGACCCGATAGGTCATGGCCCCCTGATCCACCGGGAAACGCACATCAAAGGTGGCCTCGTTGACCTGAGTCAGCTCCCCCTTGTCCATCAGGCGGAACATGGCCCAGGGACCGACAAAGCCCTCGCTGCGCGGTGAACGTTCGCGGGCAGCCGGTACCAGGGTGATCTTGCTTTCGGCCCCGTCGCGCATGGTGTTTGGCCACACCAGCGGGATCTTGTTGCGACGGCCGTGGGCATACTCCAGCAACTGGCCATCCAGGTTGAGCACACTGCGCCGCTTGTTGGCGGTGAGTTCGATGGGCTCGAGGGCAAATTGCACCTCCAGATTGCCCTGCTGGCTGAAGAAGATTTGGCGGATCCGCGCAGCGCGATCCAGCTGTTTGATCAGCTCCGCCTGAATGGGTGAGCTCAGTTCTCCCTCCATCAAGCCCCCCTCCACCATGGGTTTCAAGTTGACCTGATAGAAACTGTCCAGGGTGCCACCAGGGGCAAAGAAGCGCTCCATCTCGGAGAGTGGCACATCCTTGGCAGAACCCGGGTTGAATGGATAGCGATCCGCCAGTTGGCTGTTGAACGGTGCCAGCACCTTCGCCTGCCACTCCTGATTGAGGGATGACATCGCCAGATCAATCACCAGTTGCGAACTCTGATCCGCCAGTTGACCCACCCAGCGATTGAGCGGCTCGGGCAGACCACGAGCATATTGCTGCAATGCAAAGACCGGATCGGCGTACTTGTTGGTCAAACGCAGTTGCACCGCCTTGAGGGCTGACTGTCCCGGCTCGGTGGCATTGACGATCAGCTCCATATAGTGCTGAAGCTCAATCAGCTTCTGGTTCACTTCCGAAATGAGCGGCCCCTGTTCCCCACGGCCAGTCAAGACGCCATTGGTGGCCATAAAGGGGCGACCGATCCGGGCAGTGATCGCCTGCGCCGGATCTCCTTCCGCATCGGAGATCTTGCGAATACGGGTATTGTCATCCAGCGCAGCGAGCACCCGCTGGAATGGCTGGTCGTTGCCGGTGATGGCAGAGAGCACATCGAGCGCCTGCTCGGGGCTGGCAAGGGTCTGCACATCCAGATTGGTCAGCAATTTTTGCCACTGGTTGACGTAATCGGTGACATAGCGATCGTTGACCTGACGGGTGATCTCCTTGCGATCCGCCTCGCTCAACTGGCTCAGCTTGCGCTGGCCCAGCACCCAGGCATCCATAGCGGTGAGATCGATCAGCGCCTTGTCCTGCTTGAGGAAGAAGTCACTGAACCCGGGCCAGGTCAGCAAACGCGGCACCTGACCAGCGCTCTCGTTGCGCAGGGCAAACACGGTGTCGAAGGTGGGGCCCACCTCGTCACGGACATTGAGATCCGGCGGCAACACATCACCCGCCTTCACCACCAGATTCTGATAGACCCGCTGATACATGGGCAATTTGCCCAGTTCACGCTGGGCGCCATACACAGGCTCCTTGAATGGCACAAATGCCGTGATGGCGGCCTGATCACGGGCAGCGCGAGCACCATGCCAGTCGGTATGATCGAGGGCATAGTCAAGATGCCCCATCAACTGCTCCTGGACCGCCCCCTGTCCCGGGAACGCTTTCTGCCAGCGGCTGGCCATGTACTGCTCCACCAGCTCCTTGTTGCGACCGGAGGCATCATCGAGCATCCGCATCACCCGCAGGATGGAGAGCTTCTCTTCGCTGCCAGCCGGTGCCCGGTTGAGATCCTCCAGCAGTCCCTGCATCTGGGCAGGCAGGAAACGTAGCCCCAGCAGTTGCAGATAGGAGCCTTCCACATAGGGGCCAATCTCATCCCCCTGATAGAGACCAAGGTCTGCCACCAGCGGCATCCGCTCACGATAGTTGCCAAAAGAGAGGGTCGCCTCGCGAATAAGGTTGAGACGTGGCAACTGGCTGACACCGAAGGCATGTTCATCAGCGACCTCGTTGGTCTCGGTGAACGCTTGCGCCTTGGTCAGTACATTGCACCCCGCCTCCTCGTTGACCCGATAGAAGTAGTGCCAGCCACCGATCAGGGCCGCAGAGAAGAGCGACAGGCAACTCAGGCCAATGGCCATCCGGCGACGACGATAGAGGGTATGCAGTCGGTTTTCGCCGGCCAGATGGGCCTCGGGGAAGATGATCGAAGAGAACAACTTGCGCACAAAATAGGTGTTGGACTCCCCGCGCAGGGCGGAGTGAATCGGCTCGGGCAAGCTGTAACGCCGGGAAGCGGCCTGAGCAAAGGCATCGAACGGGACACCTTGCTGATAGACGGAGCTGATATAGACACCACGCACCAGCAGTGGTTTGCTCTCTTCAATGGTCAGGGTTTCATCGAGCAGGCTGGTCACATAATCCTTGAGACCCGCCAATTGACGGACAAACGAGAAGAGGGCGTTACGCTGGGCGGCATCGAGCCGGGCCAGCATCATCTCGGGCAAATTGCGGTTGAGATTGTCGACCCACTGATCCCAGAACAGGGCCAGATCCTGCTGCCAGGATTTGCCCTGACTGCTGCCGGGGTTGAAGGTCACCCCCAGTACGGCGTCACGGGCTTCTTTATCCAGCTGCTCATAGACCACATCAAAGCCGCGCAGCATGTCGAGTTTGGTGAATGTGACATAGAGTGGCAGCCGGGTATTCATGGTGGCCGACACCTCTTGCAACCGGGCCCGCATCAGCTGGGCATACGCCTTACGCTCGGCCACGCTGGCCGCGGACAGCCATGCCAAATCAACAGTCAGTACCAGACCATTGAGGGGCTGACGACGACGGTGCTCGTTGAGCCAGTTCAGCAGATGCAACCAGAGCCGCTCATGCTTGCGAGCTTGCGGATCCAGCTCTGGCTCGGCTTGTGACAACAGCGCGCCGGCCGGATCCAGCATCACGGCTTGCTCCCCCAGCCAGCAATCGACCAGCTGGCCTTGCGCCACGTCCCGCAGTTCGGTATCGAGTCTGGGATTGAGCTTGTTGGCCGGATTGGCACGGTGGATCAGGCTGCTCTTGCCGCTGCCGGGCAAACCCAGCACCAGATACCAGGGCATGGCGTAGAGCGCCCCCTTGCCAAGGTGTTCATTCAGGGCTTGCAACCAACGATTGAGGAACAGCGCCTGTTTGTCGATGAGCCCTTTGACCGGATCCTGTTCCAGCAGCACCTCATGCTGGCGCTCGGCCTTGAGCTGCCTCATCTTGCGCCATACCCGCCAGGAGAGTACCCCCAGCAGCAACCAGAGCCAGAGCAGGGTAAATACCACCCGCCCCCACAAGGGTTCGAATGGCTTGGCATCACGGATCTCGATGCGAGGCCCCAGCCACCACACCAGGATCAGGGCGACAACCCACAGCACCACACCGAGCAGGGGCCAGGAGGGTTTCAGTTTCGGCAGCTGTTGCCGCAGAAAGGTAAAGATGGTTTTGAACATAAAATGTGATCCAACTCCGACTCAATGACTCATTTCGGCACTTATTTCGGCAAATGGGTGGCATAGGGGGCCAGGCGGCTGACCAACCCGGGCTCCCACTGAGACAACCCGAGGCGCTCCGCCTCTTGCCACAAGTGTTGATATTGCTGGCGCGCAAGCGCCTCCATGCCTTCTTGCTCCAACAACTCCGCCTGCACCAGCAAGGCATGGAAGCGGGCTCTTGACTCTTTCATCTGTGCCATCCGCTCATCAAGCAGTGCGAGCGCGGCGGCAATCCCCTGCTCCCCATGACGCAAGGCGACCTCCTCGGCCAGTTCGGCCTGTCCGCTGCCGCCCCCACTGCTCTTGGCAGGCTGCAACCAGCGGCTGCACTCGGGGGAGAGAAACGGGGAACCATCGCTGAAGGTGAGATCCCGCAGCGCGGGCAGGCGCTGCAAAAACGCATCCAGCTCCGCCATGATCGCCTGTGCCACCGCGCCATATCCCAGCTTCTGGGCCACCTCGGCCGAGAGCCTGTGCCCCTCGAACCAGTAAGGGGCCAGCGTCAGGCTCTGCTCGATGCGCTGCCAGAGCGCCAGATCTGGCGTGCCCATGGCTGCGCGATACTCGTCCACCATGTCTGCCGACATGGAGGCCAGCTGGGTTTTGTTCCCCTGCGCCGTTATCGGCGGGGTGGTGATGCCGGCCCAGATGGCGTGACGACGCAGCCGATAGCCGATCGCCGCCTCCGGCTGGCGCTCAATCAGCAGCTCCGCCACCTTGAGCTGGGTCTGTCGCCATGCCCGATCGTTGGAGCTATCAATCTCGACCCCGGAGCCCTTGCTGCTGCCACTGAGCACCATGGTGCCTGCCATGCCGCTAGCACTGGCGGTGGCTGCCACAGCGCTGCTTGCAGGTTGACCTCCGGCATCAGCCTGGGCCTGGGCAACCTGCTGTCGCTGGGCCCGCTTCAACCCCATCACCAGAGGATCCAGAAGTTCCCCCTTGTCAGGGCACTGGGCCAGCCAGACGGCCTCCAGCTGTTCTGCCTGCGCAAGCAACTGCGCCAGTTCCGCCGCCGAGGCGCTCTCGCTCACCCTCGGCAGGGCACCCTCGAAGCGCTTGATGATCTGCACCATCAATCGCTGCTTCTGGGTCGCATTCCCGGGCCAGGCCAACAGCCAGTAAGCCTTGATCCAGACTTCCAGCAAGCTCAGCGCAGCCCCCATCGGGGTCGCCTTGGCGGGGTGCTGCAGGCAGCGCAACAGCTGTGCCAGCACCCGCATATCCTTGGTGCGGCTCTCCAGCAACCCCAGACAGGCTTCGGCGACCGCATTGAGATCGACCTGGCTGTGGGCAAGGGAGCCCAACTTGACCAGCTCGGTCTCCACATAGTCCCAGCGAGGCTCATCGGCCAGCACAGCACCTTTGATCTGTGCATCCGGCAAGCTGGTGAGCAGACGGCTACACCAGGGGTGTTGATAGCTCATCTTCCCCCCTACCAGCGACACTGTTGGCGCACCGGTATCAGCGCCTCTTTCAGGCCGCTGAGATCGACCCGCAGCAAGGCGCCGTTGGCCGCCTGAACCTGCAATTCACGATGACCGATCCAGCGTTTTAGCTCCTCGATGGCGGGCAGACCGCGGCCATATTCGAGCAACCATCCCTGATCCCGGATAAACCAGCTCTGACTGCTGCGAGTCGCTTGTCCATCCAGCGCGACCGCGACACTCTCCCCGCGCCACGGCGCATCCAGCCGCAAGCGAATATGGGTGATGCTGTTGACACAACCAATCGCCAGGGTGGCACCGCGCAGGGCCGGACGGGTCAATACCGCCGTGCCGCTCTCCTCATCCTGTCGCAACAGGAAGGGTGAGCTATCCGGCACTCGGGCCAACTCCAGCTCCGCTATCGCCAGCCAGGCCGGAGACTTGGTGCTCTCCTTGCTACCTGATGGTGTCGCCTCATTGCCAAGGGCGTCATAGCAGGCGAGCCGGATCAGAGGGGATGGCTCGCGACGACACGCTTGCCACGCCGCCATATCGAGGGGAGGCACCGCATTGCCGGTCGCCAGCAGCAGGGGCAACAAACCCATGATGCTCATCAGTTCACCTCCAGTTTCTGGCACTTGTGATCCAGGGTGCGCTTGGGAATATTGAGGCTCTCGGCTACCAGCATGCGATTGCCCTGAAAGTAGCGCAGGCGCGCTTCAATCACCGATGCCTCGTACTGCTGCATGGCCCGGCGCAGATCGCGGATATGGTTGTAATCATCCAGCGCATCGGGCAGCTCGGCACAGACCCGATCCCGCAGCTCCGGCGGCAAGGCGCCAAGCCCCACCTCTTCACCATGACGGGTGTGGGCACAGGCCACCTCCAGCAGATTGCGCAGCTCGCGCACGTTGCCGGGGAAGTCGTAACTTTGCAGTTGCTTAAGGAACTTGCGCTGCAAGCCAGCCAGTCCCTTGTCATCCTGCGCGGCAAACTGGGCCATGAAGTGCTGACAGAGCAGCGGCACATCCTCGATATGCTCGCGCAAGGGGGCGATCAACAGCAGACACTGGCAGAGGCGGTGGTAGAGGTCGGCACGGAACCGGCCCTCCTCCACATGGCGGGTCAGCGGCTGATGGGTGGCCGCGATGAGGCGAAAATCGGAGTGATACTCCTGCTCTGCCCCAAGCGGCCGGTAGCTGCGGGTTTCCAGCACCCGTAGCAGCTTGGCCTGCATGGCAGCGGGCATATCGCCCACTTCATCCAGAAACAGGGTGCCACCATTGGCCTGCGCCACCAGTCCGGTCTTGTTGGAGAGGGCGCCGGAGAAGGCCCCCTTCTGATAACCGAACAGCTCGCTCTCGATGAGATTCTCAGGGATGGCGGCACAGTTGATGGCGACGAACGGCTTGGCGGCGCGCTCGGAGCACTGATGCACCAAGCGGGCGACCACCTCCTTGCCACTGCCGGTCTCCCCCTGAATAAGCACGGTCAGCTTGTGCTGGCCCGCTTGGGCGATCTGCTCGCGCAAGCCGCGGATCACCGCCGACTGGCCAACCAGCTGATCCCCCAGCAACTTCTCGTGCTGGCGCTGGCGCTCCCCCTCCCCCTTGATCTGACGCAGGGAGTCGCGCAGCACGTTCTGATCCCGGCGGCTACGACCCAGATCGCGGATCAGGGTGAGCTGGTTGCAAAAGACCTGCGCCAGACTGGCCAGCTCGGGGCGAGCCGCCCATTCCTGCAACACATCGCCACTGTCCATCATCGCCAGCACGGCAAACGGCTTGCCGTTGCCATCATTGAGCGGAAAGGCATGCAGACCGCACTGCTGGCCAAGGTTGGCCAGCAGTGCGCGAAAACCGGCGTGCTCAATGCGGGCACCGCCATGGAGGGAATCCCAGGTGCGGGATTGCGCCTTGTGCAGCACATAGGCGAGTGGATGAGAGAAATCATCCACCGCCAGCGCCAGCGCAACCTCCTGTCCCTTGACCCACCCTTTGCACTCCAGCTGGCGGCCGCTCACGTCCAGCATGCCAAGCAGCAGTCCTTTGGGCTGGAAGCTGGCATGGAGGGTCGAGCTCCACCAGTGGCAGAGATGTTGTTCATCCCGTTGCGAGGTGAGCGCTAGGGCGAATGCGAGGGCTTGCTCCATGGTCAGCCCTCCACCTCGGCCACAAACTGGTGATCGGCCACCGAGAAGCGCACCCGGTTGATGGGCTCACCGGCCGAGAGGCGCTGCAACAGTTGCAGGGAAACCGGCGGCAGCAGGGCACCGTCGATGACGGACTCCAGCATCCGCGCGCCGTTCTCGCTGCGGTTGGCCCGCAACAGGATCTCCTCGGCCACCTCGCTCTCCAGCTCCACCTCGGCACCGAAACGCTCCTTGAGCAGCTTGACCAGTCGGTTGAGTTTGCCACCGACGATCTGTACCAGGGTGTCGTGACCGAGCGGCAGGTAGGGGATCACCTCCATTCGCGCCAGCAGGGCCGGTTTGAAGAAGGCAGCCAGCTCCGGATAGAGTGCATCCAGCAGGTCATCAGGCTGCTCGGCATGATCGACGATGGTCTGGAAACCAAGGTTGGAGGTGAGGAAAAAGACCACGTTCTTGCAGTCGATGATCCGCCCTTCCCCATCGGCCAACTCGCCCTTGTCGAACGCCTGATAGAAGAGGTTGAGCACGTCAGGATGGGCTTTTTCCACCTCATCCAGCAGCACTACCGAGTAGGGCTTCTGCCGAATGGCTTCGGTCAGCACGCCACCCTCGCCAAAGCCGACATAGCCGGGAGGCGAGCCGATCAGACGGGAAACTGTGTGCTTCTCCTGATACTCGGACATGTTGATGGTGGTCAGATACTGGCGACCGCCAAACATCAGCTCGGCAATCTGCAGCACGGTTTCGGTCTTGCCGACCCCGCTTGGCCCCACCAGCAGGAAAGCCCCCAGCGGACGGCCTGGACGACGCAGATCGGCGCGGGCGGTCAGCAGGTGTTTGTGCAGATGGGCCACCGCCACATCCTGCCCCTTGATGAGCTCGCCAAGGTACTCCGGCAGACGGGTCACTACATCGAGCTCCCCTTGGGAGATGCGATTAAGCGGCACCCCGGTCCACTCGGCGATCACCGCTGCGACCTGAGTCTTGTCGACATGGGCAGAGACCAGTACCTCACCCTGTTGCAGCTCGGCCAGCTCGCGCTCGAGCCCGGCCAGCTGCTCGGCAGCCGCTTGCGGATCGAGCGGCGCATCGGCGAGATCCAGCGCTTCTCTGGCCAGCATCTCATCCTGCTGATCGGCCAGCAGAGCGGCACGCAGTTCGACAATCCGATGCACCAATCCCTGCTGTTGCTGCCACTGTGCTTCCTGCTCACGCAGGGTGTCACGGCAGGCCTGCTGGGCCGCTTTCAGTTCTGTGAGTCGCTCATCGTTGTCACCCAGACCGATCAGGCTCTGGCGCTCCAGCTGACGGATCTCCAGCTCACGCTGGCGCAGTTCGTTTTGCAAATGGCTGACGGCACGCGGCGGCGTGGTGAGGTTGATGGCTACCCGGGCACAGGCGGTATCGAGTACGTCGATCGCCTTGTCCGGCAGTTGACGACCGGAGATGTAACGGGCGGAGAGCTGGGCAGCGGCTTGCAGCGCTTCCTCATCGATCAGCACCCCATGGGCCTTTTCGTAGATGCTGCGCAGACCGCGCAGGATCACGGTGGCCTCGTCGGCATTGGGCTCACCCACTTTCACCAGCTGGAAACGGCGCGACAGGGCGGCATCTTTTTCCACGTACTTCTTGTACTCGCCCCAGGTGGTGGCGGCGATGGTGCGCAGCTCGCCACGGGCCAGCGCAGGTTTGATGAGGTTGGAGACATCCAGCCCCCCCGCCTGATTGCCCGCCCCGATCAGGGTGTGGGCCTCATCGATAAAGAGGATGACAGGTCGCACGGCGTCCTTGACCTCCTGCATCACCCCCTTGAAACGCTTCTCGAACTCCCCCTTGACCGAGGCTCCGGCCTGCATGGCGCCAAGATCCAGGGTCATCAGCTCCACATCGCGCAATTTTTCCGGCACCTGGCCTGCGACGATGCGCAGCGCCAACCCTTCGATCAGGGCACTTTTACCGACACCCGCCTCCCCCACCACGATGGGGTTGTTTTTGCGGCGACGGGAGAGGATGTCGATCATCAGATCAATCTCGTGATCCCGGCAGAGTACCGGATCCAGGGTTCCCTGACGGGCCTGTTCGGTGACGTTGACGGTGAAGCGGGCCAGCAGGCTGGCATCGGCGGGCAGCGCGGCCTGAGTCGAAGTGCCGTTGGCAGAACGGTCACTTGGGTCTCGGCAGACTCTTTCACCCACTCGTCGAACTGCTGGCGCAGCAGCTCGCGATTGATGTTGGCAAGCAAACGGGTCACCGAGCCCGGCAAGTAACGCTGGGGAGTCATCAGCAGCACCAGCAGCATGACGCCGCTGCGCAGTTGACCATGTTGCAACTCGGCAGAGGCGAGCAGCCAGCTGTCTTGCAGCCATTCCACCAATAGCGGCGAGAAGGAGGGATAACCCTGACCATAACCGTTATCGGCCGCCGAAGGCTGCAGCAGGCTCTTTAACTCTTCAACCTCAACTTCGGCCCGTTTGAGGATCTGACGCACATCGCTGAGGGGGGTCTCTAGCATCTTCAGCAGCAGGTGCTCGATGCGGATCTCGGCGCCCTGATGATTAACACAGAGGGCCGCGGCCTCCTCCAGCATGTGACGGCAGATGGGGTTGAGTCTTTCCACCAGTACCGGTAGCTCTATACGAATCAAGGCGTGCTCTCCTTAAGTATTTATTTTAATAATTCGCCCAGTTGACGCAGTACGTCCTGGGTCTGGTTATTGAGTTGGTGGTGATAGAGGCCAAAGATGATGGCCAGGATCAACGCGCAGCCCATAAACAGGGTGCGCAGGGAGACTTGTTTGCGCAGCTGGTAGCGAGACGCCTGCTGACCGAGGTCGAGATGAAACACGCTGGGTGCCTCACCGCCACGTTCGAGGGACAACTGCTTGTGCAGTTGCTTGACGATCCGTTCAAACTCGTCACGGCCCTGGCTCATAACCTTGTAGCGCCCCTCAAAACCGAGGCAAAGGCAGAGATAGATGAACTCCAGGATGTCGCGATAGCGCACCGGATCTTCCTGCAGACGCGACAACAGCACGAATACCTTCTCGCCCCCCCAGGTCTCGTTGTGAAACCGGGCCAGCAGTGAGTGTTGGGACCATTCGCTCTGGCTGCCCCAGTCGCGCCCCATCACCGCCTCATCGATGAAAGTACAGAGGATGTAGCGAAACGAGAGGACGACGCCGTTCTCGTAACCCTGCGCCATCAACTCCTGTTCGATGGCCTGGATCTCGGTCACCACCCGCTGATAAAGCTCAGGCACCCGGTCGTAGCGCGACAACAGACGCACCCGCTGCACCAGCCCCAGCAGCGGGGTCACCGCATCGATCATCGGGTTGATGCTCTGGCCACGCAGGCGGAACCAGTAGTCCGAATCCATGTCCAGCTGCTCGGCGTGATCGAACAGCAGGTCGCTCAGTTGCTCGTTGTTGATAATGTCCGTGGTCATCTCTGCTTGTTTCCTTGATGCGATCACTGGCTACGGATGGCCCAGAGCTGCATGTCGAGCTCGGGGAAATCGCCGGCAATGTGGAAGGCGAGCGTGTTGCTGACCGCCAGCATCTGCCAGGCAGGGCTCTGACGGTCGAGCTGGAAGTAGCTGTAACCGGCGTGATAGGGCAACTGGCGCGGCGCCACCGGCAGCGGCAACAGCGGGATACCTGGCAGCTGCAGGCTGATGAGTTCGCGGATCTTGTCGCTCGACGCCACCTTGGTCTGCTGCAGCAACTGCTTGCGCAGCTGCTCCTGCGGCATACGGGCACGCACTGCCAGCACGAAGTCGGCGCTCTGCATCAGCTCGCTCTCGCTCACCATGGCCACCATGATGCCGTACTGGTGCTTGCGCAGCTGGATGGAGACGGCGCGCGGCGACAGCACGGTACTGAGTGCCTGACGCAGGGCCAGCATCACCGGCTCGAAGCTCACCTGCTGATCGTCATGACGATAGGCGGGGAACTCAGGCGGCAGACGGGACTCGTCGGTAAAGGTCATCAACTCGCCACAAAGCTGCACCAGCGCCTCGTGCAACCGCTCGGGGTGCAGGGTACCAAGACGCGCCAGATGGGAGAGCTGGGGCTGAGCCCGGTTGAGCAGTTGCAGCATCATGAACTCGGCCACATCGGCCACCCCCTGCTGACCCGGCGCCGCGATGCGCTGGGAGAGGCTGCGAGCCCGCTCGGCCACGAGGCCGGCCGACTCGCCAAGGAAGCGCTTGAGGGTCGGGATGGCGGAGACGCTGATGCTGCAGGGCATGAAGTTGGGATCCAGCACCAGACCGCCGTCCGGACGTTTGTCCAGAATGCGGGCAATGGCGAGGGACGCATAGGCACTGCGATCCTCCCGCTCCAGCATCAACCGCAAGCTGACCCGACCCACTTCGAGGGAAACCACGTCTCCCCCTTCACTGTGCAGATCCCGCACGTCGTGGCGATGAGCCTGCAAACGGGTGGCGACCTGACCCCCCTGATTGACCTCGTTGACCCCGCTCACCGAGAGCGGCAGCGCCAGATAGACCTTCTGGTTGGCCACCGAGGCATCGGTGATCTCCAGCGGGGTCGGCAGCACATCATCGTTCGGAATGTTGAAGACAGTGCCGTCCGGCAGGATACCGGTGGCCCCCACCAAGGCGATGCGGCCAAAGCCGAGGTAATCCTCGTTGATAGCGAGCGACTGCAACCCGTAGAAATAGTCGGACAGCGCGCTCAAACGCGCGTGCAGCGCGTAATCTGAATGTCTCTGTTGTTGCTGGAAGTGCTGGGGCTTGATAAAGAGCCCTTCACGCCAGATAACCCGATTTCGACTCGACATGATTATTCTTCTTCTTTTTGTAGTTCCACTTCATCCAGGCGCAGGTGCACCAGGATTTGATAGGCCGTTCCCTTGCTCTTGACCTTGATGACCTTGCGCCACTCGGCGCTGTCCGGATCGGCGTACCGAGCAATCACGCCGATGTAACGGGTCTTCTCGTCAAGCTTGACGGGGGGCAGGTATTTGAACTGGCCGGGCAGCAGGGTGTAGTCCTGATGATCCAGGTAGTTCTTGCCAAGGGCCTTCTCTACATCCGCCGTCACCTGGTCATAGTCAGTAGCGAGCAGCTTGGAATCTTCAGCCAGCAGCACCACCTGAAACTCGATGGGTGCCGCCTCCCCGCTCTCGTTGGGGTTGACATCAGGCTCTGCCAACAGGCTAAGCCCCAGGGTGGAGGGCTGGTCATCGTTGCTCCCCACCTGGATATCCGGGTTCATGGCCACATCGGCCATCTTGCCCATGGTGGTACAACCGGCCAGGGCCAGCAGACAGGCCCCAAACCACAGTGCACGTATCATCAAATCAGTCCCTGTTGCTGACGCACGGCCTGGTCATACGCCTGGGCGTAGACCTGATGGAACAGCTTGTCGAACCCCTGCTGACGGGCGGAGGTGAGCTCGCGGTAGTAGTGCTGGTACATGTTCCAGGCCCAGCCTTCATCGGCCACACCCGGGGTACCGGTACGACGGTAGTGCTCGAAACGACCGAGCAACGCCTCGGGCGAGAAGGCCTGCAGGATGCTGTCGAGCGCAGCGCCAATAGCCTGCTGGTTCGCCACGTGGTGAATGCGTACATTGCGCAGACTCTCGGCCACCGCCGCCGGTGCTGTCAGGTGCACCGGGCTCTTCTGCTCGGCAAACATCACCGCCAGGGTCTCGTCATAGTCGAGACCAAGGCGCAGCGGATTGTCCTCGATGGGGCGCAGGTGCTTATCTGCCAGCGCCGCCTGATCGCTTTGCAGTTGCAGTAACCCCTCCACCATGGCACGCACTGTCTTGCCCATCTCTTCGAGCATGTCGTGGGCCTGCTGGGTGTCTTGCAGCTGCAACGGCTGGCCAAGACCACGCATCAGCGGAGTCAGGGCGACGTGATCAACGCCCTCCAGTGGCTGGAAGTCGGGGTGGTTCTCGATGGTGGGTATATCCAGAAATTCTTGGTTCATGGTGTTCTCGACGGCTGAAAATGGAGCGAGGGATACGGTGTCCATATCCGGTTGAAACTGCGGTTGAGCCTGCAGGCGAGCATCAACCAACGGACTCGGGGCCGCACGCTCCTGCTGCAATGCCAGCAGGGGGTCGACCGCCAAGGCCTGTGGATCATCCAGGGTCTGGGGGTGGTGAGGATCGCTGGCCAGCCACTCATCAAGCTGCTCGGTCGGACGGTTGCCCAGCACCTGCTGCAAAGTCTGCTCGGGGGAGATGGCACCGAGATAGGCTCTCAGGCGAAAAGGGCCGACAATCAGCTCGTCACCCTGCTCGAGGTTGACCTTGCGAGCCCGCCCGATGGGCGAGGTGGCACCATTGATGTAGGTCTGGCCGCTGAGATCGCACAGGCAGAAACGACCGTCATTGAGCTCGACGCGGGCATGGGCTGGCATCACCGCCCCCAACCTGTCTCGCAGTTGCCAGTCATCCAGTTCGGAGGAGCCCAATGTTCCCCCCATCTCGTCGAAGCGATATTGCACCTGCTGGCTGCCGTCGAGCTGCTCGCTGTTGAGCACCACCAGAGATAGTTGCTGGTTAAAGTCGTCCACATTCACTCCTGCACGTATTCCTACACTGAATTTCTGTGCTTATTCCTGTACACAGATTGTCACGAACGGGTCACTCGGCGGTTGGCCGAGAAAGGTACTCCACCCCAGACGGGCACTCTGCTCCTCCCCCAATCTCAGCCCCTTGGCCTGCTCCTGGCCGAAGCCAAGCCGCAGATCCCAAGCCAGCTGATCGCGCAAGATGAAGGAGACAAAGGTCACCAGGGCGTGGAAATGCTCCCCGTTCGGGAGAAATCCGAGAAACTGGCTAAAACTCAGATCATTGATTTTCAATAAAAACTTGCCGGCACAATCATTGACCTTGTCACCGATGACGAAGTCATGCCCCAACGTGGCGCAAGCACCGCCCAGGCGGTTTTGCTGCTCCGGATGGATCGGCACCTTGCGCCACTGCCAGGCACTCACTTCCACATCCGCCAGATCGAAGCAGTGGGCCACGAGACCAGCGACCACCTCGGGAGAGCGGCTGGGGCTGGCCAGCATGCCCGCATAGGAGAGCATCTTGGCGCGGTTGACCGGCAAACTCTGACAGACGGCATCGTTGCCAAGCCCCACCAACGCAAACATCAGACGGGAAAACCCATCCTCACCGTCATCCTGAAAACGGACGTGGTAGCGATACTTGCGCCAGATCCGGTGCAGCAGGGTCAACAGGCGGTGGTGGAAGAAATCCAGGAAAAGACCGAGCTTCTGTTCCCCCTGGGCGTACTCCCACGCCAGCGAGTCGAGGTAATACCCCGGCATCGGCGACTGGCTGCCGTGCAGACCCAGAAAGGCCACTTCCAGCTCGTGGCGCCCCTTCTCGTCGCGGCCAATTTGCAGCACGTCGCTGGTGGGAAACCCCAGCGATGCCGTCGCCTTGAAACGAATATTTTCATCACTCGGCAGGTGGTCGAGACCACGCTCCTGATCGGCACCGTCCAACCGGTTGAGCAGCTCAACCAGCTGGAAGAAATTGAAACGGGGCGCCTCGTTGGCGGCGCTCACATCAGGGAGTGCTGACCGATCTGGACTGGCCACTGATAGCGCTCCTTGTTATCGAGATTGACCACCTCAAGCAGGTGGAAGGCGTTGACGCTGGCATAGAGCGAGAAGAAGTGGGCCAGCACGGTGCTGAACAGATAGAGCTCCCCTTCGCTGCCAAAGGCGGACTGACGGATGGAGAGCACCGACTTGAGCCCCCGCACCGGCATGCCGCGCACCAGTCTGTCCACCGGCTTGGTCTCGATCTCCTCGATCCCCGCCAGCCGCTTGCGCGACGCCTGCTCTGCCTGCTTGTCGTGCAAAGCGGGAAAGTCATAGGTACGCAGCACCTGCACCAGGGCATCCCGACGCAGCAGAGAGACATAGTTGAGCGACAGGTTGGAAATCAGGGTCCAATGCAGGCTGCCATCGAGAGCCGGACGCAGCGGCCGGGTCGGCCGGATCAGGTTGCGGAAGGTGGCGAACGACGGTGAACTGCCGGTCGGCACGCAGATACTGCCCACCTTGAGGCGAGCAGCGCGAGAGCGGTTGGTGCAGGTGAGCGTCACCGAAATGGATTCATCCAGATCGACCGTAGCGGTTTCATCCCCCCGCACAAACGACAGACTGTGCTCGAAGCCATCACCGCTCACCGACTCTCTGACCCGCACCCGGTAATAGAGCGCCAGCCGCTGTTTGACCCGCTCTATCTGATGCTGAAAACTTTCGAACGGCTGATAGATGCGCGGCGTGCCGCGAGAGCGCCCCTGATTGCCCTCAACCCAGCCTTCAACCTGATCCACCGAGAAAATTTCGAAACTGTCGGCATAGCGATAGCTCGCCTTGAGCGGGTATTCCGCCTGACGGCCGTTGAGATTGACCGGCTCGCTGTCGTGCTGGAACAGATTGATAGCCGGCACACAGTTGAGCATGAAAGAGTCGGGACGGATCTTGAGTTCCGCCGGCAAGGGCCGGTCGAAACAGAAGTGGATTTTGAAATCACTCACCGGCAGTGGCTGCTTTGGCCACTCACCGCCCGAGAGTTCGAAGAAGAGGAAACTTTCCGGAAAGCAGAAATACTCCTGCAGGATCCGGTAGCCGGAATAGACATTATTCGGATAGGGCAGCAGCGCATCGTCGCGCTCGAAGCCGACCGATTTGAGTGCCTTGGCCTCCTGACGAAAGCGCTTGCCGTCGATCTCAAGCTCGATATGGGAGAGCTGGTTGGAGAGCCAGAAGTAGAGCTCATACGCTGTGTAGCTGTCGCCACCGAGGAAGAAGCGCAGCTTGTCCAGCTGCAACTCGCTAAGCGGCAGGGGGGCATGCAGCGCAATATCGAGCGAGATAGTAGAGAGATCATTGCCACTTTGCGCCGTTATCTGGCGCATTTCGGCCGGATAGACCCAGGCATCGTGACAGGTCTGAAAATGGCAAGTCACGTCGTCGATTGGCAGACTGTCCAGCTGGCAACCCTGCCTGACCAGTGCCGGCTGGGCAATGGCACCCGGAATGACCGAAAACTGCATGATGGTCATGCTGGGGACGGGGCGCAGATAGTTCGGCCAGAGCATATAGAGCAGACCGTGGGTCAGCTCGGGGAACTCGTCCTCGATTTTGGCGCGCAGGTTGCCCGTAAGAAACGCAAAGCCTTCCAGCAGGCGTTCCACATCCGGGTCGGTATTTTGCTCCGACAGAAAGCGGGTGAGTTCGGGATAGCTATCGGCAAATTCGCGCCCTTGCAGGCGCAAAAAAGCCAGTTCATCCCAGAAGTAATGTTCCAGCGACATTGATCAGACCATGCGGTAGTGGCGGTGACTGTCCATATGGACGTTGAACGAGGTAACGTGATCGATATGTTCCAGCCGCACGTGGGCCGTCACCTGAAACGACATCTCAAGCGGACTCGCCTGATGGTCGGGTGAACGAACATCCACATGCACGATCCTTGGTTCATAACGACGGATGCACTGCCGGATCGCTTCACGGATCCGTCCCTTGATATCCGCACTGCCCTGAGTGGCGTCATTGAGATCGATGACGCCAAGCTCGGGAGCACTGCGGCAATTGCCGGGACGGGTGTTGAGGATCTGTTCGAGCTGCCGCTTGACAGAATCAACCAACTCCTCAACCTCCGAACGGGGAGAAGGGCTCAGCCCCTCCCCCCGTATGCGATCGAACAGGCTGGCCGCATTTCCTCTATCCCAGGAAGAGAGATAAGGCATCGGGCCTTATTCCTTGTCCAGTCGACCTACCAGAGAGAGCTCGAAGCTCGCCCCCATGTACTTGAAGTGCGGGCGCACTGACATGGCAACCTGATACCAGCCCGGCTCCCCTTCCACATCCAGCACCTTGATCTGGGCGGCGCGCAGCGGACGACGGCTGCGGACCTCTGCCGGCGGATTTTCCTGATCGGCCACAAACTGCCGGATCCAGCTGTTCAACTCCCGTTCCAGATCCTGACGCTCCTTCCAGGAGCCGATCTGCTCGCGCTGCAGCACTTTGATGTAGTGCGCCAGGCGGTTGATGATGAACATGTAGGGCAGCTGGGTGCCCAGCTTGTAGTTGGTTTCGGCCTCGCGTCCTTCCTTGGTATTCGGGAACACCTTGGGCTTTTGCACCGAGTTGGCAGAGAAGAAGGCGGCGTTGTCGCTGTCCTTGCGCATGGTCAGGGTGATGAACCCCTCTTCCGACAGCTCATATTCACGACGGTCAGTGATCAGCACCTCGGTCGAGATCTTAGCCTGCAGCTGACCCATGGCTTCATAGACGTGTACCGGCAGATCGTGGATCGCACCACCGCTCTGCGGACCTATGATGTTCGGGCACCAGCGGTACTTGGCGAAACTGTCCGTCAGGGAGGTGCCCATCAGATAGGCGGTGTTGCCCCACAGATAGTGATTGTGATCCGAGCTGATATCTTCCTGATAGTTGAAGCCCTTGATGGGGTTTTCAGTCGGATCGTAAGGCAGACGGGCCAGGAAACGCGGTGCAGTCAGTCCCAGATAACGGGCATCTTCCGACTCACGCAAGGCGCGCCACTTGGTGTAGGCCGGCCCTTCGAATACCGATTTCAGATCCTTGATGGAGGGCAGATCGGTAAAGCTGTCTACACCAAAAAAGGTCGGTGCAACGGAAGAGATGAAGGGGGCATGGGCCATGGCGCCGACCGCGCTGACATACTGCATCAGCTTGATATCGGGTCCGCTGTGGGTGAAGGCGTAATCACCGATCACAGCGCCCACCGGCTGACCACCAAACTGTCCATAACCGCTGGAGTAGACATGCTTGTAGAGACCGGACTGGGTGATCTCCGGGGAAAACTCGAAATCTTCCAGCAGCTCTTCCTTGGTGGCGTGCAGCACCTGGACCTTGATGTTCTCGCGAAAATCGGTGCGATCCACCAGCAACTTCAGGGAGCGCCAGGAGGACTCCATCTCCTGCAGCGGCTTGGCATGGAGGATGACGTCCATCTGCTTGCCGAGCTTCTTGTCGAGCTCGACAATCATGCTGTCCACCAGTGCCTTGTTGACCGGACTGCTGGCAGTACCGCTATCCAGAATGTTGGCGATCAGGGCTGCGACCCCCTGCTTGGCGACGCTGTAACCCTCATCAATCGGTGTGATGCGCGCTTGTGCCATGATTTCGTCCAGCAAAGAGGACGAGGAGGCTGCATTCGCCCCCGCTTGAACCTGTTCTTCGACCAAAGACATGTTTGTTCCTTCTCGTTCAGTCAATACAACCCGCCAATCACTCGGCTGGCTTGATCAAATCCAGCTCTTTGAGCAACTGCTCACGAGCCTCATCACTGGATAGCAGATCCTGCAAACGATTGCGGAAGGCAGGGATATTGCCGAGCGGCCCCTTCAGGGCAACCAGCGCCTCACGCAGTTCCAGCAGCTTGCGCAGCTCGGGCACTTGCTGAGCCACATTGTCAGGAGTGAAGTCTTCCAGGGACTGGATTTTGATCGAAACCGGCAGCTCGTCCTGGCTGTTCTCTTCCAGACGATTTGGAACGGTGAAGTTCAGTTCCAATGCCGATTCTTTCATGACAGATGAGAAATTATTCTTGTCGATGGAGACAGTCTGACGCTCCTCGATCGGGGTATCTTCGGTACGGCCCTTCATATTGCCGACAACCATCATGGTCAACGGGAGTTCAATCTCCGCCTGTTGACCACCGGTTGCCGGTACATATTTGATATTTATACGTTCTTTGGGCGCGACTGTTGCGCCGTCAATTCCTTTTCCCATGCTCTTAGTACCCGATTTGTAAGGTTTTATCATGAGAAGCAAAGCTTATAGCTAATATAATTAGCGGCAACTGTAATAAATGACAGTTGAACCAAACCAGACTTGACCCATCGAAATTAAAGATAAAAAAATGAATAAAGCTATTACTCTAATGTGAAGGTAAACATTAACTATTTACCTCAATGAAACCTGCATCACACTTACCATAGCTGTCACAACAAAATTAATTTATGTTGATAGAAATCAGATTGACTCAACCAAAAATCAAAACAAAATCAATGGATTACGATCAAATTGCCATTTTTTGAATCGCGATAGACTTTATTAAATGAACTGAAGTCCATCCATAATCCAGTTAATCCTTCTTGGCCAAACTGATTTGCGACAACAGCTGACGCACTCTCGTTAAATGTTAACACACCTAACTCCCGCTCGGCGCCAGCATAAATAGCAAGAGAGAAAATGGCGACTTACCAATCCGTAGAGTCCTACTTGAAATTTACTTTTTCTGCATGACATCGTCGTCAATTACGTACTTAGATCCGTATATTAGATCCGTATAAATGACATAATAAAAATCCGCTACGTGCTATGGAATGGCCTTTTCACAGGTTAAAAATCCAGTCAAGCAACACACGAACACATACGCCAAAAGTTGTCGCTATAACTACATGGCGATATAAATCAAGTTACCATCAAGCTCATTATTGAGGATTACACAGGGTTGTTAGACGTCATTGTGCAGTGGTTGTAGTGGTCAACTAAATCCAGACACTTGGTTAGGCCGTTCTTCGGCTTTTGCTGGCGGTATCCCGTCATTGTGTTGATGTGGACGCCGCCAGTTGTAGTAATCCATCAGGTAATAACTGATATCCCGCTTTGCCTCCCGTATGCTCATGTATCCCGTTGCAGGGAGCCACTCTGACTTCAGGCTTCTGAACAACAGCTCCATCGGGGCGTTATCCCAGCAGTTGCCACGCTGACTCATGCTCTGGGTCATGCGATAGCGCCACAGTCGTTGCCGAAATGCCCTACTGCCATATTGGCTGCCCTGGTCGGAGTGAAACAGCACGCCGGACGGGCAACCCCGCTGCTGATAGACCATCTCCAGCGCTTTGATTGCCAATTCTGCATCAGGTTTATCAGACATCGCCCACCCCACAACCCGCCGGGAGTGCAGGTCAAGCACCGCTGCCAGGTAATGCCAGCGACCACCTGCCCAGACGTAGGTGATATCGCCACACCACACCTGATTGGGTTGCTGGACATCAAATTCGCGGGCCAGCAGATTGGCAATGTCCGGTCGTTCAGACTGTGCCACCTTATAGCGGTGTGCGCCCGGCTGTTTGGATGCCAGCCCGGCTTCCTTCATCAGGTTACGTACTTTGAATCGGCCAATCTGATACCCCAACTCTCTCATCATCGACATCAAGGCGCGGCTGCCCGCTGAGTTCCGGCTCGCTTTGAACAAACGGCGCAACTCAGAGCGCTGCTGTGTGAGTCTCACGGATCGTTAGGTTTGGCGACTGATTTGGGTTGAACTGGTGTCTGCCCGGCCCATCCTGCCCCTGAACCATCCCCGCCCCCCGAATTCATCTTGATAGTAGGGCCAACCAGTGTGACGCCACCAGCATCCACCTTGATAAAGCAGCCGCCCACCTTGACGGTAATTTCAGATCCCGCCTCCAGCACCACCTTGGCGCCGGCCTTGATGTGCACCTCCTGCACGGCCTGGGTGAGCCAACTTTGTCCCAGTTTTTGGTGCATGGAAGCATCCACCGTCAGCGAATAGTCCGCCTTGATGTGGTCGCGCTTCTCACCCTCCACCGTCAGATGATCATTGGCCTTGATGCGGGTTACCCGCTCGTTGTCGATATCCCGATGCTCGTCGTGCTTGATATGCCACGTAGCATCGTTTTCGATGAGCACATTCAGGTCTTTCTGACCGTGGATATAAATCTCTTCCTGCCCCGCCTGGTCTTCGAAACGCAGCTCGTTGAAGCCCTCGCCCTGGTGGGTTTCGGTGCGCAGCACGGTGCGGGTCTTGTTGGCTGGCAGCTCGTAAGGCGGTCGGTTGGTAGCGTGATAGGTGCGGCCCGTCACGATGGGCTGGTCGGGGTCCCCTTCCAAAAAGCTCACGATGACCTCGTGGCCGATGCGCGGGATGGCCATCATGCCGTACTGGCCGCCTGCCCAACCCTGACTCACCCGCACCCAGCAGGAGCTCTGGTCGTTGGAGCTGCCGTAACGGTCCCACGGGAACTGCAGCTTCACCCGGCCATGCTCGTCGCAGTAGATCTCCTCGCCCTCTGGGCCTACTACGATGGCGATTTGCGGGCCATCCACCATCGGCTTGTGGGGTGCTTCCGGGTTGCCGATACGGGCTCGCCAGGTGGTACTCGCTTTCACCACGCCAAATTCGTTGTGGTAGACGGTCGGGCCGCTGCCGCCCTCTTCTTCCAGCGCTTGCGGTTGTTCACCGATGTGGCGGATATGGACGATTTGCCAGTCAGTGTTGAGGCTGCCATTGGGGTGTTCGGTGAGTGAGAAGTGCTGACCCGGCAAGAGCGCCGCGCTGTTGGACTTGCCACTGCCCGCCACCGCGTCATTGCGCAACGCATCGAGCCGATGCTGGGCAAAGGCCTTGCCGCTCGGGTCCTGCTTGTAGCGACCCGGGTAGTCGAAGTGCTGGTAGGTATCCCGTTGATGCTCGAGTTCGCTACCCTGCTTTTTATGGGAGAGGCCATAGGCCGGGGTCTTGAAGCTGTAGTCTTTTAGCTCCACATCCGAGGGGCGCACCGATTCGCGGTAGTGGAACTGGCGCACATAGGGACCTTGTTCCAGCGAGCGGTTGCCGAGGTTGAAGAAAAGCTCGGGGCCTTGAGTCAATGCAGCTGCATCGTCGGCAAACACGATGCGATGTTTGCCTGCTTCAAACTCGTGGAAGTAGAACAGCCCCTCTTCGGCTGCGAGGCGATTCACGAAATCGAGGTCGGTCTCCCGATACTGCACGCAGTATTCGCGCTGGGCGTGCTCGTTCTTCAGCGCAAAGGCGTAATCGGTAATGCCGTGCTCTTGCAGCAGGATACTGAGGATTTCATCGGGCTTCTGCGCCTGAAAAATGCGGGAGTTCTGACGCAGCCCCAGCCGCCACAGGGCGGGTTTCACCTCAAGGCTGTAACGGGTGCGGCGAAAACCGCTGTCCCCTTGGGCAAACTCACTCACCACCCCGCACACTCTGCGTTGCAGCTCGCCGTTGTACCACACTATCAGCTCGCACGGCTGGTCCAGCACGGCGCCAAAGTCGACATCGGGCTGGCTACTTGCCACCTCCAGCTGCAGGTTGAACGGCCGATTCAGCCCCTCATCCAGCTGGAAACTGGCCACCACGAAGGTGCTCTCGGGCAGCGCCCCCACCTTGACCGTAAATTGTAATCCTGTGCTTTGCGCCATGACTCTGTTCCTTATCCTGCTTGTCCGCTACCGGAACCAATCACCACGCCACCACAATCCACTGCCGTGCCGGTGACGGCGATGGGTTTGCCATTCACCAACACAGAGCCAACACCACTGGCAATGGCCCGTGGGTGCGGCGGGTTATTGGGCTTGTCATGGGGCGCCAGTGGATCACCTTGACGAGCCACAGGCTTGCCATCGAGGAACACGTCGGGACTGGCAGCTATCACCGGGGTCGGTGGAAAGCCATCGTGGTCGGTGCCGATGTCACCGAGCAGTGCAATCGAGGGATACATAATTCAAACCTCTTGTGTGCTTTGCCATCACTCCGCACTCGCTATACAAGACACCGGCGACATAACAGGGGGATGGCAAAACATAAAAGCTCCGGCAGCCAACGGCTGGCCGGAGAAAGCAGGGCTGATAGGCCGGAGCACACCGGCCAGACAGTACAAGATTTACTACAAGGAATTCCAAAATAAGAAAGGGAGGCTTAGGCCTCGATAGGCGCACGCCAGTCGTCAGCACCGGAAGTACCGGCAACGGTGTGCTCCCAGTCAATCTTGCGGTAAGCCATGGAGACCTGGATAAGCTGGGTGAAGTCAGACTTCGCCGGGTCCTGGCAGTGCGGCATCTGGCAGTCGATGTCAACGATGGTGGCATCGGTCAGCACGGTAGAGAAGAAGTGCTCTTGCTTGCCCTCAACGGAGGTGCGGTACCACTTCAGGGTCACTTTTGGCAGCATCTCGCCGGACGCCAGAGAGTTGTACATCAGCGGCACGGCTTTGTTCAGCGCAACGGTGAACTTGAACGGCTTGTGGACACGCTGACCGGCAGGCTGACCGGATTGCGGGTCGGTCGGGACGGTGACAACGTGCTGGAACTCTTGTACCAGCATCTCGTCTTCGTGACCTTGTACGAAGATGTTGCCGACGGAATCGGAAGTGAAGGCACCGGCGGTGATATTGCCCTGGGTTTTACCTTCAATGCTGATATAACATGGAGTTGGCATGGGTATGCTCCTAAATAGGTTGGTTAAACGAGATAGCACTCAACCAGCCTTAGCAGCGACCATGCCATTAATATTATTCTTTTATAATCAATGCGTTATAGGTAAAGCATCAAGCGAAAACGACCACCCACGCAAATAGTTGCGCAAGTGGGAATTATTGGCTGTTAAATATTGCAAATAAAGTGAATACAACTAAATACTGCGCAATTTGTTGCACAAAATAGAGAATATCACCGACACATTCCACATAAGCCTCACTGCCCATCGCAAATGGGCGAGATAACAAGAAGAAACCGATTACACAATCAACAGATAACGTGAGGGATGAAGATGGTGAGCAGCTGACATCAGATGACATATCAAAGATCGCACATAAAACAAAAGCCCTGATGTTTCCATCAGGGCTTTGCAATGTGGCGGTGAGGGAGGGATTCGAACCCTCGATACGTTGCCGTATACACACTTTCCAGGCGTGCTCCTTCAGCCACTCGGACACCTCACCAAATTTTGGTCTGTGGTTTAACGTGTTCAGCCAACACGGTGTTCGCTACGCTGTTGCGCTGGAACGGGGCGTAATTTAGGGGAAAGCCCCGCCCGCGTCAACGGCTTTTTTCACCTGGCGAACCGTTCGAACACTTAATGCACAGATTCCGGTGCAACCTGAATTTCCGGCAGGTTGAGGAAGCCGGAACGTTCGCATTCGGCAACCAGTTCGTGGGTAGCGGCGATAGTGCTTTGCACGAACAGCAGGAACTGCTCGACGCTGAGTCCGGCCTTGGTAAAGACGGTGTGGCCGACCACCAGCCGCGGCAGGTTGTCATCGATGATATCGAGGAACACCTTGAGGGAGGGGTACTGCATATTGAGTCGGCCCAGTTCGGCAACCAGCGGCAGCATTGCGGAGGGGCGCACTTCCAGCTCGGAGGAGAACAGCAGGCCTTCCTCTTCCACGAAGATCCGGCTCTCCTGAATACCATCGACCGACTGCAAAGAGACAATGTGGATACCGTGACACTGGTCGCAGACATAGTGCTCGATACGAGCCTGTTGCAACCAACGCATTATCATTTCGGAGCTGGGGATATTCATCATTTCCACGACAAGATTGGGATCAAGGGGCGCAGTCTAAACCAATTTGCTATCAACAAAAAGCACGCCAACCCGATAACCCTGCGGCTCGCTTCTTTTTGGCAAGCGCTATGCATATACTCAGCCAAATCCACGATGACGCTTGCCCCACAGGGGGCCCCATGACTATCCAAGAAAAGTATCGCCTTCATCTGAAATCACTCTCGGATGAGCTGCTCACCCTGCAAAAACCCATCCGCATTCTGGATGCCATCAAATGGCCACGCCATCTGCAGGATCGCTTTCTGGCAAGCGGTGGCAGGGAGCTGCCCGCTATCGACAGGCACTTCTATGATGCCCTCCCCCTCGGCTTCGATCCGCGCAACAAGTATCTGGAGCTCAAGGAGCTGCGGGACCGGATCCGCAGAAAACTGGGGCCACAGGACGATCTTGGCCGGATCCTGCAAGAGACGGTCGATCAGTACATGGTGGTGATTGAGATGCTGCGCCAGCGCGGCCAACCCGATTTTCAGCGTTACAGCCAGCTGCTTTATGGCTCTGCCAGCGATCACCTGCGCGGGGATCGCAAGACTCTCAAGGAGCTGGGCGCCCGCCTGTGCGATATCTTCTCCCTGCCCGGCGCCCGCCATCTGGTGCGCCCCTACCCCAAGGAGTTCGAAGGAGAGGCCGCGGTCGCCAAACTGCAGGGCAAGCTGTCGAGCTACTTCAGTGACGGCACTGTGCAGGTGAAGCTGAGCGATGGCATCGTCTCCGATGCCGCTGCCGGTGGCGACTACATCAAGCTCAACTCCCACGCCCGTTTCTCCGAGCTGGACTTGCAGGTGCTGGAGGTACATGAGGGCTGGGTCCATGTCGGCACCACCCTCAACGGTCGCCAGCAGCCCTATGCCACTTGGCTGAGCGCCGGTTCACCGCGGATCACCGCCTGTCAGGAGGGGCTGGCTGTCCTGATAGAGACCCTCACCTTCAGCTCCTTTCCGGATCGGGCCAAGCGCATCTCCGATCGGGTGATGGCCATCGACATGGCCGAGCGCGGCGCCGATTTTATCGAGGTGTTTCAGCACTTCGTACAGCAGGGCACCAGCGAGCACGACGCCTACAAGATCACCCAGCGGGTCTTTCGTGGCGGCATGGTGGACGGCGGCGCCTGCTTTACCAAGGATCTCTCCTACGTGCGTGGCTATGTGGAGACGGTTAACTTTATCCGCAGCGCCGTGCTGGAAGGGGTGCCCGAGATCCTGCCAATGCTGTTTGTCGGCAAGGTGACACTGGATGACATTCCGGTGCTTTATCAGCACTATCTGGAGGGGCTGATCGCCGCTCCCCGCTATTTGCCGCCGATGTTTCGCGATCTCACCGGCCTCTATGTCTGGTTCGGTTTTGCCTCCGGCATGTCGCTGGTGGATATCGGCCGGGTACAGCACCATTTTCGCCAGCTGTTTCAACGCCTGCCGGTGGCCGACCCCATCATTGCGCCGGTGGATATCGAGATCGACTGAACCACAGCGATAGAAGTTGGGGAAAACAAAAAGGGCGCCAGATTGGCGCCCTGCTCGACGATTCAAATATCGCAGTTGACTTACTTGTAGGCCCGACCTTCGAGATAGTGTTTGCGACAGAGCGACACATAGCGATCGTTGCCGCCGATCTCCACCTGTTCGCCATCGCGCATCACCTGACCCGCTTCGTTGACCCGGGAGTTCATGTGAGCCTTGTTGCCACACCAGCAGATGCTCTTCAACTCTTCAAACTTGTCGGCCAGACAGAGCAGATGGTAGGAGCCCGGGAACAGCTCGCCGCGAAAATCGGTCTTGAGGCCATAGGCCATCACCGGAATATCCTGCTCATCGACGATGCGGGCCAGCTGGTAGACCTGCTCACGGGTCAGGAACTGGGCCTCGTCCACGATAAAGACATCGATATGTTTCTTCGCATGGCGCTCTTTCACCATTTCAAACAGATCACAGCTGTCGCTGAACACGTCCACCTTCAGTTCAAGGCCAACCCGGGCACTGATCACCCCGACCCCGAAACGGTCATCGATGGCTGGCGTCATCGCCAGAGGATGCATGCCCCGCTCCAGATAGTTGAAGTGCGCCTGAATGAGCTGGGTGGATTTGCCTGAATTCATGGTGGCAAATTTGTAGTGCAGAGAAGCCATGATACTGTTCCGAAACTGAATTTATGGGGCGCATGCTAACCAAAGCCCCTGACAAAACCAAGGGGCCCGCGGGCCCCTTGCTCTATAAATGTTACGCGGTGGCCAGCTCTGGCCGCGCTTTGGCCTTTTTCAGGTGATAGCTGGTAAAGAGCACGAACCAGAGGGCACTGATGCTAAAACCGGCCAGGCTGGAGTGCATCACACCCATTGCCAGGTAACCGATGGCCGCGCCGAAGGCGATGGCCAGTGCATAGGGCAGCTGTGTCATCACGTGATCGATGTGATGGCAACCGGCACCGGTAGCAGAGAGGATGCTGGTGCTGGAGATGGGCGAGCTGTGATCCCCGAACACCGAGCCAGCCAGTACCGCAGCCAGCATCGGCAGCATCAGGCTGATGTCGCTGGCGGCGGCCATGTCACCGGCCAGCGGCAGCATGATGCCGAAGGTACCCCAGCTGGTACCGGTAGCAAACGCCATGGCACAGGAGAGGATAAAGACCACGGCAGGCAGCACTTCGATCGGCAGGTTGCCGTTAGCCAGCGAAGCCAGGTACTTGCCGGTCTCCACGTCGCGCACCACGGCACCTATGGTCCAGGCAAACAGCAGGATGTTGATGGCTGGCAGCATGGCCATGACGCCTTGCGGAGCGGCCTTGATCCAGTTCTTGGCACCCAGCTTCAGGCGCATCGCCAGACCGATGGAGACCACCAGACTGCACAGGGCACCGTAGACCAGCGAAGAGCCGACGTTGGTATTTTCGAACGAGCCGAGCACGCTGAAGGGCAGCCCTTTTTCGCTCAGCACCGCAGCACCGGAATCAATCATGAAATAGATGGTGGCGGCGGTCAGGGTCAGGATCGGCAGTACCATGTCGATCATGCCGCCGTTGCTCTCTTCGGGGCTCTCCATATCCAGACCGATGGGGCGGCCCTTGGACTCATCCCACAGCTTGCCTTCCAGCGCCCACGCTTCGTGTTGACGCATCGGGCCGATATCCAGCTGACAGGCGATCACCACCAGCACCATGATCAGGGTGAAGACGGCGTAGAGGTTCATCGGGATCATCTCGACAAACGCCGCGATGGGGCTCTGTTCGGTCAGACCGTGGGCCGCCATGATGCCACCAACCAGAGCGATGATATAGGCGCCCCAGGAAGAGATGGGCATCAGCACGCAGACTGGTGCCGCGGTAGAGTCCAGCAGATAGGCCAGTTTGGCACGGGAGATCTGGAAGCGGTCGGTCACCGGACGGCAGATGGCCCCCACCGACAGGCTGTGGAAGAAGTCATCGATAAAGAAGGCAAACACCATCATGCCAGTCAGCGCTTTGGCGCCCTTGCGGGTCTTGGCACGACGCTCGGCCCACTCGGCAAAGGCACGGGTCGCCCCGGAGACGCTCATCAGGCTGATGAGGCCACCCAGCAGCAGCATAAACAGGATCATGTTGACGTTGTCACGGTTGAGCGCGCCATCGACCCAGAAGATCTTGAGCACGGTATTCAACATGTAATGCAGGGATTCGAGGGGTGAAAACTGATTGAGCAGCAGACTGCCGGTGACGATGCCCACACCAAGGGACAACAGTACGCGGCGGGTCAGGATCGCCAGCGCGACAGCCAACAGGGGGGGAAGAACGGACCAACCGGAGTCGGCAAAATGACTAATGTCCATGATCTCTTTGCACCTAAAGATTACAGGTGGAGATCTACCGAGAGGATCTAAAGAAACAAAACCTATGGGGAGGTCATACTCCTCAGCCCCTTCAGGTAGCGCTCCATAGTGGATGACTATGGCAGTCCTGCACCTATTAGATGCAGAACCAGCAGCCCGGTATGATGGCCTGGCCACTTCGGCGCTGACTCCTTTCCTTGTGCATCACAGGCATCACCCTCCGCACAAATACTCATAGGCAGCGCGCCTCTACTTAAAGGTATTCGCCGCACATTTTATCGAGATGGCAGCTTATAGCAAGTTTTTTGATTAAATAGTCATGATAAACATATCAAGGTCGAAAAATGGTAGTCAAATGATGCAGCAACGCCAGCTTTGGCGCTATTTTCACCTACTGCGGTTTCATTGGCATCCAATCACCAAGCCTATTGCTGGCCATATTAAATATCTGTATTGATGATCGTCACGGATATAATATTTAACACGGCTTGACTTATTTAAATCACCAAGCAAGAATCAGCTGGGACATAATATTTTTCTCTGACTCGACGTGGTAACTCCTATGAATGAATTTTTAAAGGTACTGCTTAATATCCGCAGTCTGCGTGCGACCTGCCGCGAGCTTTCTCTGGAACAACTGGAAGAGGCACTGGAAAAACTCTCTGCGATCGTTGCTGAACGTCAGCAGGATGAAGCTGCCGAGCGCCAAGCCCGTGAAGAGCATCTGCGGAAAATTAACGAATATAGCGAAATGCTGAAAGCAGCCGGTATTGACCCGGCAGAATTGGTAAGCGCTGTCGCTACCAACCCCGGCAAATCAGAAAAAGCCAAGCGGGCACCACGTCCGGCCAAATATCGCTATCAGGATAATGGCGTAGAGAAAACCTGGACCGGCCAGGGCCGTATGCCTTCGGCTATTGCCAGCGCAGTGGCAGCAGGCAAATCACTGGAAGACTTTGCTATCTGATCTCAATCTCGTTGCTAATAAAAAACCTCGCCAAGGCGAGGTTTTTTATTGCCGCTTAAATGTGACATATCAGATAGCCGATTGCGGGCGATCTGCTGCCTTGACCCATAGCACTTCACGATCCCCTGCCACGCAGATGAGATAGCGGGCAACGGTAAAGAACCAGTCACTCATCCGGTTCAAATAGGGCAGCACCTCGGGATTGACCCGCTCTTCCCGGCTCAATGTCAGCAGCAAGCGCTCGCAATGACGCACCAGAGTACGCACCACATGCGCTTGCGCCGCGGCACGGGAACCACCCGGCAATATAAATTGGCGCAGCGGTGGCAATGGCTCGCTATAACGATCTATCTGCTGTTCAAGGCGAGTGGTCCAGGCGGCATTAACTTGCCAAATTGATTCATTCTGGGCGTCGCTGGAGAATGCCAACTCCCCCCCAGATCAAACAACTCTTGTTGCAACAGCTGTAAATCAGCCAATAAGCCGACCTCTTGCGACGGCACATCACAAATCAGCAAGCCAATATGGGAGTTTAGCTCATCGATATAACCGTAGGTCTCGACCCGCAAATGATCCTTTGGCAACTGGATACCATCGGCCAGCCGGGTCATGCCTTTGTCGCCCTGCCTCGTATATATTCTCATACCGACATCCTGTTAATAATGGGAATAATCATGGACTCGAGTCCATTGAGTTTGATTTCGTAAGCCAACGCCAGCGTCTGGCCCAATTTACCCGCCGGAAAACCGCTGCGGGCCATCCACATCAGATAGGGCTCGGGAATATCGATGATACGCCGCCCCTGATATTTACCGTAAGGCATCTTGTTGGTCAGGGTCAGCAGCACCTGTTCGTCGGATAGCCAATCCATATTAATCGATATCCAGATATTTATGAGTCTGGATTGAGAGTCGCCAGTTACGCGCGATACAGGTATCCATCGCCAATTGGGTGGCCCTTGGCTTCTGGCTGATCGGCTGCAAGGCAATGACCACATCAGGGCGCAGGGTAGCAGTAGCGAGCAGCATATCCAGCTCTTCAATATGGTGCTCGGTGGCCACCGGATGCTTGATCTCGTTGGCCCGCTCCAGCGCCGAGACCAGCACAGGCAGCCCCCCTTTCATACCGATCTTGGGGGAGACGGTTACCCAGGTCTGCTCATGAGTCTTGATCTCGCTGGTGCCACTGGTTTCAATCTGCACCTGATAACCCGCCGCCAGTAATGCTGACGAGAGTTCGTGCAGATCGTAGAGGCAGGGTTCCCCACCGGTGATCACCACATGGCGCGCCTGATAACCCAGATCGGTAAAGCTCTTGATAATCTGCGCAGTGCTGAGTTGGCTCCAGCAATCGGATTCGTTGGAGCGATCCAGCACCGCCGCCTTACCCACTTCACGAGCCGGATCAACAACCCAGGTATGACGGGTATCGCACCAGGGGCAGCCCACCGGGCAACCCTGCAGGCGAACAAAGATGGCGGGCAGGCCGGTAAAGATGCCCTCCCCCTGGATGGTCTGGAAAATCTCGTTGATTGGGTAGTGCATCTCGATCACAGCTTGTTGCAAAAGTCGCGGATTATACCCCAAGCCACGGCAAGACGCAGGCTCACTCTGCGCTTTTCTCGCCCAGCCCGGTTTTCTCAAATAGTCTGGCCATGATGCCCGCCTTATCGGCCAGATAGTTGTTCAGGCCGCGACGGCGCAGTTCACACGCAGGACACGTGCCGCAACCGTCACCGGCAATGCCGTTGTAGCAGGTCAGGGTCTGCTGGCGCACCGTGTCGAGGTGACCATAGTGATCCGCCAGAGCCCAGGTCTCGGCCTTGTCGAGCCACATCAAGGGAGTTTCAAAACGGATGCCGCGATCCAACCCCAGCGACACCGCCTGATTGAGGGCCTTGACGAACTCGTCACGACAATCGGGATAGCCGGAGAAGTCGGTCTCGCAGACACCGGTGATCACAGCTTCGGCGCCCACCTGATAGGCATAGATGGAAGCCAGGGTCAGGAACAGGATATTGCGACCCGGCACGAAGGTGTTGGGCAACCCGTTATCCTGCAGCTCACAGCTGACAGGAATGTCGTCACGGGTCAGGGCAGAGACCGCCAGCTCATTGAGCAGCGTCACATCCATCACCTTGTGGGCGGTAATCCCCAGTGCACAGCCCAGACGGCGCGCGGTGTCGATCTCTTCCCGATGGCGCTGGCCATAGTCGAAGGTGATGGCGTGCACTTCATCATACTGGGCCAATGCCTGCACCAGACAAGTAGTGCTATCCTGACCACCGCTGAAAACCACGACTGCTTTTTTCATCTTGATAACTCCTTGAATTGTCACGCGCGGCGGCCTTCGGCAAAGTCCTGCCACTGGGTATTCAACCGATTGAACAGGGTCAGCAAGGGCGCATAGCGCTCCGGCCTCCCCTCCCACCGGGACAAGAGGTGATAGCCCGCCTCTATGGTAGAGAGGGCATCGGGAAAGGGTTTCTTTCGAATAGCATATTGACCGGCAATGGCACCAATGCCGATGCGGGGCAAGCGGGCCAGTGCCGGGTTGCTCTGCAACATGCGATAGGCTTTGCGCCAGGTGCCGTCAAGCAAGATAAAGGCGACGGATGCGGAGCCAGAGGATTCACTCTCCCACTGTTGGCGAAGATCGGTCAGCGAAATGGCATCCTCATCCGGCCAGAGCAAATAATAACTACGGGATTGGTCAGCCAGCAGCACATTGAGCCACTCATCGCGGGAAAAGTCCTCCCCCACATGGATCTCGCACTGTTGCAAAGAGGCTGCCAGCAGCGCCGCAGTCCCCTTGGGATGTGCCACCTCGTTGGGGTGCTGCAAGATGTAGAGGGGCGTGTGATTGTCAACCGGCACAATATAATCGCACAGGCAGGCTTTGAGGGCTCGGGTGCAACGTGTACAGTATCGACTGTTCTTGTCGTTGGACTGTTTCATGTTGTCAGACAAATCTGGATTGCTCTGGGTTATCACGCTCTCTCTCACCAGCTTGCTACTCTTCTTTACCGTTCCCAATCTTCAGCTCTCCTTCGATCGGCCCTTGATCGCTGGGGGCGAAGGGTGGCGGATCATAACAGGCAATCTGGCTCATACCAATCTGTGGCACCTGCTGCTCAATCTGGGCGGCCTCGCCATCCTCTATAGCCTGTTTCGCGACTATCTGGGTGGGGCTCGCCTGCCGCTGCTGATGTTGCTGCTCTGGTTGGCAGTGGGCTTGGGGATCTGGTGGTGGTGCCCGCAGACCCAGTGGTACATGGGGCTATCCGGCTCGCTGCATGGTCTGTTTGTCTGGGGGGCAATGCAGGATATTCGCCACGGACGCCGCACATCGGGCTGGCTACTGCTAGCGGGGATGGGGCTCAAGCTGGCGATGGACTTCTACAACGCAGGAGAGAGCCCGACCTCCACCCTGATCAATGCCAGGATACATATCGAGTCTCATCTTATCGGAGCTGGTGCAGGCCTGTTGCTCGGCCTGCACCGTGTATAACTGAGTGAGCCTGTTACGCACCAGCCAGCTCGGCATTGATGCTGGCCAGCATGGCGGCCGGATCGGCAGCCTGCGTAATGGGGCGACCGATAACCAGATAATCGGAACCCGCCTCGACCGCCGCTTTCGGTGTCATCACCCGGCGCTGATCCCCGGCCGCTGAACCGGTCGGGCGAATACCCGGGGTCACCAGCTTGAACTCATCACCCAGCAAGGCTTTCAACTCATGGGCCTCGTTGGCAGAGCAGACCACCCCATCCAGACCGGATGCCTTGGTCAAGGTAGCCAGCCGGATCACCTGCTCGGCAGGGCTCACATCCAGACCAAGAGGGATCATGTCGGACTGCTCCATGCTGGTCAGTACGGTCACCCCGATCAACAATGGCGCCTTGTCGCCATAAGGCAGCAGCGCCTCTTTGGCGGCACGCATCATCCGCTCACCACCACTGGCATGCACGTTGACCATCCAGACACCGAGCTCGGCACTGGCTGCCACCGCTTTGGCAACGGTATTGGGAATATCGTGAAACTTCAGATCCAGAAAGACATCGAATCCCTTGGCCACCAGCTGGCGTACAAACTGCGGGCCAAACAGGGTAAACATCTCCTTGCCTACCTTGAGACGGCACTGGGCCGGAGAGATACGTTCAACGAACGCTAAGGCATCTGCCTCGTGCTGATAATCCAGCGCTACCAGTACTTTGGGATCTTGCATCTCACATCCTATTGCTTGTTATTCACCGTCCAGACCTCGGATCGGCTTGATGGAACCCCACTGGCGACAAGACGGGCACTGCCAGAACAACGAGTGAGTGGCAAAGCCGCACTGCCGACACTTGTGGGTTGACTTGATTTTTATCTGCTCGCCGACCAGTTGTTGCAGCAGTTCGAGGCTCTCCTTGGCAGGCCCCTCCTCCGCACTGGCCAGTTGAAAACCCACCAACTGGTAAAAACCTTTCATCGATGGATGACGACGCAGCTGACGCAACACCAGCGAACGGGCCTGGCTCAGGCCATCACGCTCTTCAACCAGCTTGGCAAGGGCCAAGGTCACGCTGACACCGGCGTGATCTTCCACTGCCTTCTCAAGCAGCGGGATCAACGCAAGCGTGCGGCCCAACTGCTGATAGCACTCGAGCAATTTGGGCATTGCCTCGGAGGCAAAGTCGATATCCTGCTCGAACACCCGCAGCAGCTCCTTGCTGGCCTGCTCATACTCCCCCTCTGCCATGGCGAGCTCAGCGAGGCGCAAACTGGCCCGGGCACATGCCGGATTGATACTGAGCGCCCGTTTGAGCTTGGCCAGCCCCTCCCCTTTATTGCCCTCACGCAGCGCGATCTCGGCTTGCTCGCAATAGAAATGGGAAATGGGGTCGGCCAGCTTCTTGCCCTGGAATTTTTGCAGACGAACCGCCACATCGATGGCCTTATCCCAATCCCGCAACTGCTGATGGATGATCAACAGCTGTGCCAGCGCCGTCTCTTCATAGTCGCTGTCATCGCACAGCTCATTCCAGAGCGCTTCAGCTCGGTCCAGCAGACCAGCAGCCAAAAAGTCGCGCGCAAGCTCCTGCAGGGCAAGCTGTCGCTGCTCCCGGGTCAGTTGGCGGGTTACCAGGTTCTGGTGGATCTTGATGGCACGATCGACCTCCCCACGCTGGCGAAACAGGTTGCCGAGGGAGAGGTGTGTTTCGATGGTTTCACTGTCCACCTCAAGCAGTTGGATAAAGAGATCCACCGCCTTGTCGGATTCATCGGACAGCAAATAGTTGAGGCCCGCCACATACTGGCGGGAAAACTGGTTACTCTGTTTTTGGGTGTCCTGGCGAACACTCCTGCGACCCATGTACCAGCCATAACCGGCGGCGATGGGCAACAGCAGGAAAAGCAGTTCAAGCATTGAGGAACATTATTCCTTACCCGGTGACCGGGCCAGCTCCAACTCGCGGGATTGACGACGCATGGTGCGGTTGAGGGTGCGGTTTTGCATTTTCAGGCGCAGGAACAGCAGGCCGAATACCAGCCAGCCCAGCAAAAAACCGCCAGCGAAGAAGAAGCCCAACAGCATGGCAAGTGAAAACTCACCCTGAGCGATCAGGTAATTGAACTGAACCAGCTGGCCATTTTGTGAGCCCAGCGCCAGGGTCAGAACAAACACCAGCACCAGCGGAATGAGGGCCAAAATACGCTTCATAAGAGCTCCCTGTCAGTATCTAATGAGAGGCTGATTATCCTTAAAATCGCAGGCAGACTCTAGAGTGAATGGGAAAAGAGTTTAAGAAACAAGACGATTGGCACAGGAATCGGTGCCAAAAAGAAAAAGGCATACCCGAGGTATGCCTATTTCTGCATCATTCAATGATGTTGACGCGCTCGCGCAACTCTTTGCCAGGTTTGAAATGCGGGACATATTTCCCGGTCAGTTCAACCTTGTCCCCAGTCTTGGGGTTGCGGCCCACACGGGGCGCACGATAGTGCAGTGAAAAACTGCCAAATCCGCGGATTTCAATCCGGTCGCCGTTTTGCAAGGTCGACGCCATCTGCTCAAGGATCTCCTTGATGGCGGCTTCGACATCCTTGGCCGGCATATGCATGCGGCTGGCTGCCAGTTGTTCGATGAGATCTGATTTGGTCATAACGTTAAATCTCCTTCCCCGATCACATGCAATATTCATTTTGCCAGGATAAAAAAGGGCGGCGCAATGCCGCCCTTTTCTTGCATCAAGGATTACTCACCCTTGGCGGCTTTGAACGCTTCCATCATAGCATTGCTGAACACAACTTCTTCTTGTTGGTTCAGGTTATCGATAGCAACACGCTCATCAGCCTCGTCCTTAGCACGGACAGACAGGCTTACGGTGCGGTTCTTACGATCAACGCCCATGAATTTAGCTTCAACTTCGTCACCAACAGACAGCACCAGAGTGGCGTCTTCTACGCGGTCACGAGCAGCGTCGGAGGCACGCAGGTAGCCTTCTACGCCATCAGCCAGTTCGATAACGGCACCTTTGGCATCAACCTCGGTAACCTTACCCTTCACGATAGCACCTTTCTTGTTGTCAGCCAGGTACTTGTTGAACGGGTCTTCTTCGATCTGCTTGACACCCAGGGAGATGCGCTCACGCTCCGGATCCACTTGCAGAACAACGGCTTCGATCTCGTCGCCTTTCTTGAATTCACGCACGGCTTCTTCGCCCTGGTTGTTCCAGGAGATGTCAGACAGGTGAACCAGGCCGTCGATGCCGCCATCCAGACCGATGAAGATACCGAAGTCAGTGATGGACTTGATCTTGCCGGAAACACGGTCGCCTTTGGCGTGAGTTTCGGCAAACAGCTGCCACGGGTTGGATTTGCACTGCTTCAGACCCAGGGAGATACGACGACGCTCTTCGTCGATGTCCAGAACCATCACGTCAACCACGTCGCCAACGTTAACAACTTTGGACGGGTGGATGTTCTTGTTGGTCCAATCCATCTCGGATACGTGTACCAGGCCTTCAACGCCTTCTTCGATTTCAACGAAGCAGCCGTAGTCGGTCAGGTTGGTCACGCGGCCAGACAGACGGGTGGTCTCCGGGTAACGCTTGGCGATAGCAACCCAGGGATCTTCGCCCAGCTGCTTCAGACCCAGGGATACACGGGTACGCTCGCGGTCGAACTTCAGAACCTTGACAGCGATCTCGTCGCCAACGTTGACGATTTCGGAAGGATGCTTAACACGCTTCCACGCCATGTCGGTGATGTGCAGCAGGCCGTCAACACCGCCCAGATCTACGAATGCACCGTAGTCGGTCAGGTTCTTGACGATACCCTTAACTTCTTGACCTTCTTGCAGGTTAGCCAGCAGGCTTTCGCGCTCGGAGGTGTTCTCGGTCTCGATCACGGCACGACGAGAAACAACAACGTTGTTGCGCTTCTGGTCCAGCTTGATGACTTTGAACTCGAGTTCTTTGTTTTCCAGGTGAGCGGTGTCACGGATCGGACGCACGTCAACCAGAGAACCCGGCAGGAAGGCACGGATGCCGTTCAGTTCAACGGTGAAACCACCCTTGACCTTGCCGTTGATGATACCGATAACGGTAGCTTGCTCTTCGTAAGCCTTCTCAAGCTGCAGCCAGGCTTCGTGGCGCTTGGCTTTTTCGCGGGACAGCTTGGTTTCGCCGAAACCATCTTCGATAGAGTCCAGAGCCACGTCAACGGTGTCGCCGACGTTGATTTCCAGCTCGCCCATGGCGTTCTTGAATTCTTCAGCCGGGATAGCGGACTCGGATTTCAGACCGGCGTCAACCAGTACAAAACCGTTCTCGATAGCAACGACAGTACCCTTGACGATGGAACCTTGACGGGTTTCAACGGCGTTCAGGGACTCTTCAAAGAGTTGAGCAAAAGATTCGATCATTGTTTATGTCACAAATGAAACATCCACTTGCAATCCGGCACAAGCGGGGCTGTTTTAAATAATCTGCGCCATCCTTGGTGCAGACGACCGGATGTCAGCTTGCGCTGGCATCACCAAGTTGTTGCTCTGCATAGGCGAGTACTGTTGCCAGCACGTCATCTATGGTCATGGCGGTAGAGTCTACCACCAGAGCATCTTCTGCCGGTTTCAGGGGTGCAGTAGCGCGATTTCTGTCGCGATCGTCACGTTCCCGAATCTCGGTTAAAAGACGCTCAAAGTTAACATCAAAGCCCTTATCTTGCAACTGCTTATAGCGACGCTGGGCCCGTTCTTCGGCACTGGCGTCGAGGAAAATCTTCACCTCGGCCTCGGGGAAAACAACTGTACCCATGTCACGACCATCGGCAATCAGACCCGGGGCCTGGCGAAATGCCCGCTGACGGCGCAGCAAGGCTTCACGCACCCGGGGGAAGGCGGCGATTTTACTGGCAGCATTACCCACTTCTTCGGTGCGGATGGTGCGGGAGACATCTTCCCCTTCCAGGATCACCCTGACCAGATCGCCCTCAACCTGAAATTGCACATCCAGATTGGCGGCCAGCGGCACCAGTGAGGCTTCACTGTCCAGCTCTACATCGTGATGCAGGGCGGCCAGGGACAACACCCGATAGATGGCGCCCGAGTCCAGCAAGTGCCAACCCAGCTTCTCAGCAAGCAGCTGACACAAGGTGCCTTTACCTGCACCACTGGGGCCATCAATTGTCATTACGGGGGCCATCTGAGGCATAACTTCTCTCCTGCACTGTGTTGCTCCCATCCCGAAGGGGTGGGTTAATGGGCGCCGATTATACCCGAATGTGGTGAGCCTGGCAGTCATCAATCCGCACAAAGGGCCAAAACCCCGACGGACGGCTGTGCTTGTATCTCATTTGGAGATTTCATTAAGCAATGCAGGGACTTGTTCTTATGGTCGTTCCTGACAAGGCGCGCTAAACTGGCCCCCCTTTTTTGAGCCGTTAGTAGTAAGGAGCAACCTATGAGCAGCGTTACCCTCGTGGCCAAATCCAAATTGCCAACCCCCTGGGGCACCTTCACGCTGGTAGGTTTTCAGGAAACCGGCACAGGCAAAGATCACGCCGCACTGGTGATGGGCGACATTACAGGTGACGAGCCCGTGCTGGGCCGGATCCACTCAGAGTGCCTGACCGGCGACGCCCTGTTCAGCCTGCGTTGTGACTGCGGTTTCCAGTTGCAGGCGGCCATGGAGAATATCGCCAAAGCCGGTCGTGGCGTATTGCTGTATGTGCGTCAAGAGGGCCGTGGCATCGGCTTGCTCAACAAGATCCGCGCCTATCACCTGCAGGATCAGGGTGCCGATACCGTGGAGGCCAACGTGGCCCTTGGTTTTGCCGCCGACATGCGCGATTACACCATCTGCGCCGACATGCTCAAGCAGCTTGAAGTCAAGTCTCTCAAACTGATGACCAACAACCCGCGCAAGATGAAAGCGATGGAATCCTTCGGTATTCCGGTGGCCGAACGGGTACCGTTGCAGGAAGGGCGCAATCCCCACAACGAGTTCTATCTGTCGACCAAGGCCAACAAGCTGGATCACATGCTCAAAAAATGAGCCTGCATTGACGAATACCAGATAGTCAAACGCCTCCTATTCGGAGGCGTTTTTCTTGGTTCGACCACACATCAACCCTGGCTATCGCTGTGGTACGGTCAAATTGGCCAGCAGAGCTTCAAGCTCTTCGCCAGTGCGGGCAGCACAGTATTGTTCGACCCGCTCGCGGGTCAATTGCGGCGCGAGACGTCCAATCAGATCGTAGAGATAGCCACATAAAAATGCCCCTCTGCGCAACCCGATAGCGGCCACACCGCCTGGTAGCCAGGGCGCCGTTTTGAGCACCAGATCGCCATCGCGCTGGGGCTCCCAGGCAAAGATTGCCATCACCCCTATACCCATCCCTTGTCTGACATAGGTCTTGAGCACATCGCTGTCGCTCGCACAGCAGGCGATCCGGCTCTCGGCATGAGCGCAATCAGTGCCTTGAGCTGTGGAGAGAGCCCTTCCATCGGTCACCAATGCAAACTCCACCAGCTCAGCCGGGGTCAGCGATGTTGCTTTGGCCAACGGATGATCCTTGGGCAGCACCAAGCCCCGTTGCCACTGAAAAGAGGGGAGCATGAGCAGATCGCTCCCCTCCTCCGGTTCATCCGCCAGCAGCAGATCGGCCGCGCCATCATGCACGGCTGCGCGACACTGCGCAGCACTCCCTTGCATCACAGTTACGGCAACTTTGGGAAAGCGGGCCATGAACCCCTTGAGGATGGCGGGCAGAACATAACGGGCTTGCAGATGAGTGGCGGCAATGGTGAGGGTTCCCTGCTCCGGATGCACATGCTGCCTGGCCATGACCTTGATGGTGGCGACCTTGTCCAGCACCTCCGCGGCCACTTTGATCACATCACGACCTATGGGGGTGATTTGGGTCAAGTGTTTGCCGCTGCGCTCGAAGATCTGGATCCCCAGCTCATCCTCCAGCATCCGCACCTGTTTGCTGATCCCGGGCTGGGAGGTAAAGAGGCTCTCGGCGGTGGCCGACAGATTCAGCCTGTGGTTGGCCACCTCGACGATATAGCGCAATTGCTGCAATTTCATGGTGTAGCCCTCAAGCGAACCCACCGTTAATAGTAACAAACTTTCAGCAATGGCCCGCCACCATCAGGCCGGGCGATCCTTAAGTAGAAAATCGCGCAAGGCACGGTTGGCCATGGAGAGCGGATCGCCACGCCGCCACGCCACACAGAGATCGAGATAGATGGGCGGGTCAAAGGGCACGCCACTCAGATCCGGCTCCTCTTCCAGCACCATCCGCAAGAAGGTGGTCACCGCAAAACCTTGCCGCACCACCGCTTTGAGCAGAGGGATAAGATTGCTCTCGAAGGCGATATCGGGTTCAACGCCCAGGCTCTGGGCCAGCGCCTCTATATGCTCCCGGTGGTAAAAACCACGGCGAAAAAGCGCCAGCTCCTGAGCGAAAAACTGCGAGAGGGTGACGGTCGATGCGCCACGCAAGGGGTGATCGTCCCCCACCACCATCAACATCTCTTCGCTCAGCAGATGCGCTCCCTCGATGGCGGGGGGAGATCACTGGTGATGAGAATGGCCAGATCGAGGGAGCCATCCACCATCCGGCTGAGCAGCTCCCGGGTACCGGCCTCTTCGACCCGGATCTTGAGGCCGGGGTAGCGGTGCTTGAAGGCCATCAGACGAGGGGGGAAATAGTAGGAGCCCATCATGTAGGGGATCCCGATCCGCACTTCCCCCCGCTCCAGCCCCTTGAGCTCGGCCATCTCGGCCTCGGCCTGATGCATCTGCAACAACAAGCGCTCGGCATGGCGACAGAGCACCTCTCCCTCCGGGGTGAGCCGTACCGCCCGATCCTGTCGATCAAACAGGCGCAATTCGAGCTGCTGCTCCAGCTTGGCGATGGCCATGCTGATGGCCGGTTGTGCCACATGCAGACTGTTGGCTGCCTTGGTAAATGAGCCGGCATCCCTGACCGCCAGCAGATAGGTGAGCTGTTTTAGATCCATGTATCAATTCATCTTATGAGATAGATAACTTAAATATATTATATTTATAACCGCAAGGGCTCTACCCTGACCAAAAGTAGTCAGGACAATACGCAATGATTGAAGTTGGAAGTCGCGAGTGGATACGTGCAACCCTGGCCCTCAGCCTGGGCTCTTTTCTGGTGTTTCTGAATCTCTACCAGACCCATCCCCTGTTACCCCTGATCGCCGAGGTCTTCTCGGTCAACTCCCTCTCGGCCAGCTGGACCCTGGCCGGATGCACAGCAGGCCTTGCCGCCTCCCTGCTGATCTGCGCCAGACTGGCGGATCGCCATGGCCGTCGGCAGGTCATGCTGGGTACCCTCACCCTGGCGATCCTGCTCTCACTGTTAATCCCGCTGGTTGAGCAGTTTGGCACCCTGCTGTTGCTGCGCATCCTGCAGGGCGCGCTGCTGGCAGGACTGCCCGCGACCGCAATTGCATATATGGGGGAAGAGTTCAGCAAACGGGCGCTCCTCTCGGCGGTGGGGGTCTATATTGCCGCCAACTCCCTCGGTGGCATTGCCGGTCGGGTGGTCGGCGGCCTGCTGGCGGGCTGGTTTGGCGACTGGCAGCATACCTTTCTGGGGATCGGTGTGATCAGCCTGTCACTGCTACCGCTGGTCTTCTGGCTGCTGCCCCATCAGACCCGCTTTGTGGCGAGCGCCCCCGTTCGCGGCCAATTTGCTCGCGCCTTGCAGCAACACTTGACCAATCCCTTGCTGGTAGGGGCTTACCTTATAGGCGGGCTCAACTTTATGGTGTTTCTGAACCAGTTCAGTTATCTCACCTTCCTGCTGGCCAAGCCCCCTTTCTCCCTGCCCACCCAGTGGCTCGGCATGCTGTTTCTCACCTATCTCTCGGGGACTGTAGCCTCCTCTCTGAGCGGCCGATTTGCCAATCGCTGGGGGGCACAACGCATGCTGCTGGTCGGGATCGCCCTGATGGCCCTCGGGAGTCTGTGGCTGCTGCAAGCTAGCCTGCTCGGGATCCTGAGTGGCTTGCTGATCTCCAGCTTCGGCTTTTTCCTGGCACACGCCTGCGCCAGCGCCTGGGTCGGTCATCATGTCGAACACAACCGCGCCCTCGCCTCCTCCCTCTATCTGGTGGCCTACTATCTGGGAGCCAGTCTGGGTGGGCTTTACCTGCACCCGTTCTGGGAGCAAGGCGAGCTGGGCGGTCTGGTCATGGGAATTGAACTGGTCCTCATCCTGACGGCGGGCTTGAGCCTCTGGCTCGGCCGTCTCAAGCAGCGAAGCCAATCGCCACTGCCCGCCCAGCAACCCCACCGACACGGGTAACAGGCTCAGCGCAAACAGGGTCACCCACGAGCAGATAGCACTCTCGCAACCCAGCACCGCCAGATAGCAAAAGGGGTCACACCGGTGACCCCTTTTGCTGCGTTATTCAAGAGCCTGTCAGGCTCGCACCGCATTTAGAGCAGGATCACTCCTGATCGAAATAATCCGCAGGCACCGCGACCACAGCACCGGTCGCCACCTCTTCGGCAATCACCTCAGCCAGCGGGCGCAGGTGAAACTTGATCTGGCCGGAAGGCAACATCAGGCCAATATCGGGGTTGCGGGTATCCTGCATGTTGCCAGTTTTGAATGGCAGCTCGGGATAGCGAGCTACCAGATCTTGCAGTGAAGTGACCACCAGCTCGATATGTTCCAGACCCGCCTGATGGACGCGACCCGGTTTCGATGCAGCCAGCTCGATACAGGGTACCTGTACCTCACCAGCCAACAGCGGCTGATGCAACTGATAAGTGGCGATGGGACGTCCGCCAATCATACCCTCCACCAGCAAGGAGCCCGCCTCAGCCAGCACAGCACATAGCGCGCGGTACTCCTGCAGGGTAGCCGCCCGATAACAGAGGTGATCGACCGTTGGCTGTGAAATTATGACGCCAGTGGCGGACAGTTCGGCCAACAGCTGAGAAACAAATGGGGCCATTGGCCCCAGTGTGGAATCGAGTGGATGGGACATGCTTACCATTTCTTCTTGGGTTGAAACAGGACATCGAGCTCGTCGGCTTCCTTGTCCTTGATGTTTTGCAGATCCTGCGCGCTATTTTGCTGCTGCAGCTCTTCAAGCTCCTTGAGCCCCTGACGCATATCTTCTTCACGGGCCAGCAGATAGGGATCCTTGTCGCCCACGCTCGCCATGGCCGACAGACCCTTGGTATAGAGCTGGCGGCATGTACCATATTGGCCCTGAATGCGGGCATCCATCGCCCGCTTGACCAGATTGGAGATGTTGATCTTGAGCTGCATCAGCTCAAGGCGGCGCTCTTCTTGGGCAAACCCCTGAGGGTCAATCTTGCCCTTGTTGTGCTCGACCCGCAGCACGGCCCGCATCTTCTTGACCAGCTGCAGCATCTGGATCGCCTGACGATCGGACTCCGGGGTCTTGAACTGACCCTCATCCTGCACGCTGTAGTTCTCCTGCACATTCTTGATCTGGGTCTGTACATCAACGATGCGCTGCTTGATCTGATTGTTCGGCATCACCTGGGCGATGGCGCGATAGGCATCGAGGATCCGGTGCTGCAACAGCAACACCATGTTCTTGGAGAAAGGCACCAGATTGACGTTCAGCAACACCTCTTCGGTCTCGTCAGCCACCGTCTTGTGTCTGGCAACGGCGTGACGCTTGTCCGCCTCTGCCTTCTGCTTATATTGCTGCACCACGTTATAGGCGATAACCAAAAACAGGAGTGCGCCAATAGACAGCAATACCAAAGTTAAAATCATAGGATGTCCAAACCCCTGTTCCTATCCAATTGCGTGATCCTACAACAGCTTACCCACTTAAGGTAGCCTGCAGATCCCCCCTTGCCCACGATTTGTCACCAAGCTGTGCCCCCGGTCTCAGGGAGAGATTGCAGGATCAGGGGATGATGACCATGACGGTCACCTCCCCATAGTATCGCCCATCAGCGCCATTACTTGAGGTTAAAGCCCCGCGATTGCAGGAATCCCAGCATAAAAGGACGGGACTCCTTGCCCAGAATGGCGCGGATCTGGCCGCTCCAGGTCTGCTGTTTGTTGTTGCTGCTACGGGCCTGATAGTAGTCCGCGATCTGCTGATCGTACCGGGCCAGCAGGTCGCGATCCAGCTCGTGCTGGTAGCGCTCCTGATGCACCACCAATCCCCTGGGCAGACGGGGTTTCTGTTCCGGCTGCTGGGCAGGATGACCAAGGCAGAGGCCAAACAGCGGGATCACCTGATGGGGCAGGCCGAGCAGTTCGCTCACCTCGGCCGGATGGTTGCGAATGCCGCCGATATAGACCCCGCCCAGCCCCAGCGACTGCGCCTCCAGCAAGGCGTTTTGCGCCATCAGGGCGCCGTCGATGGCTCCGATCAGCAACTGCTCCGCATAGCCGGTCTGGGCCTCGGGCACGATCTGGGTGTGGCGGTGGTAATCGGTGCAGAACACCAGAAACTCGGCCGCCTGCACCACATAGGGTTGATTGCCCGCCAGCATGGCCAACTGCTGACGCGCCTCGGGCTCGCAGACTCGCACAATACTGGTCACCTGCAAAAAGCTCGAGGTTGAGGCGGACTGGGCGGCGGCGAGAATGGCATCCAGCTGCTGCGGGGCGATCGGCTCGGCAGTGAACTGACGAATGGAGCGATGGGAAAGGATAAGATCGATGGTCTGATTCATGGCACCTCCAAAATGAGGTAACACCATAGCGAAAAAAACGAGGGAGCCCAAGGCTCCCTCGCACACCCGGCTTAAGGGGCCGGATAGACGTAAGGGGCTTGCAACCCGAGCGGGAAGCCGAGCGCCCAGTAGAGCAGCAGGAAAATCGTCCAGCTCACCAGGAAGGCCAGCGAGTAGGGCAGCATCATGGAGACCAGAGTACCGATCCCGGTGCTCTTCACATACTGCTGGCAATAGACCACCACCAGCGGGAAGAAGACCATCAGCGGGGTGATGATGTTGGAGGCAGAATCCCCTACCCGATAGGCCGCCTGGGTCAGCTCGGGGGAGATCCCCACCGCCATCAGCATGGGTACCAGGATCGGACTGATCAGCGCCCACTTGGCCGAAGCCGACCCCACCACCAGATTGACGCTGGCGGTGAGCAGGATCATCCCGACGATGGTCACTTCACCGGGCAGCGCCAGCGCATGAAGCACTTCGGCACCGGAGAGGGCCAGCAGGGTGCCCAGGTTGGAGTCGCCAAACGCCTTGATAAAGAGCGCGCAGAAGAAGGCCATCACCATGTAGGAGCCCATCTTGTTCATGGTGGCCGACATGGCATCGATCACATCCTTGCCACTCTTGAAGCTGCCTGCGACAAAGCCGTAGACAATCCCGGGCAGGATAAAGAGCAAGAAGATGAGCGGCACAATGGACTTCATCACCGGCGCGGCGAAGGTGGTCAGGGAGCCATCGGCAGCACGCAGCGGTGAATCGCTCGGGGAGAGCGCCAGCGCCAGCAGCACGATAGCCGCCAGCATGGCAAACCCGGCCCAGTTGAAGGCCCGGCTCTCTTGCGCGCTGTAGCGCCCCATCTCGTCGGCACTCTCCAGATCCTCGTTGAGCGCCACGTGCTTGAGGCGCGGCTCCACCACCTTTTCGGTGACGAACCAGCCGACGCAGATGATCAGCAACGAAGAGGCACCGGTAAAGATGATGTTGCACAGGGTGTTGACCATGTAGTCAGGATCGAGCAACTGAGCGGCGGACTGGGTAAAACCCTGCAGCAGCGCATCCCCGCCGGAGGGCAGGAAGTTGGCGGCAAAACCGCCGGAAACGCCGGCAAAGGCAGCGGCGATCCCCGCCAGCGGATGGCGTCCGGCAGCGTGGAAGATGATGCCACCGATGGGGATCACCAGCACATAACCCGCATCTGCGGCGGTGTGGCTGACGATCGCCACCAGGATCAGCATGGGAGTGAGAAAACGGGCAGGCGTCACTTTCAGCAACTTTTTCAGACCGGTATTGATAAAACCGGACTGCTCGGCCACCCCGACCCCGAGCATGGCCACCAGCACGATCCCCAGCGGGGCAAAGCCGGTAAAGGTGGTCACCATGGTGGAGAGAAACTCGGCCAGACCGGCACCGGTCAGCAGGTTGTTGACCACTACCGCCTCCCCGGTACGGGGATTGACCAGATCAAACTGGAATTGTGACAACACCCAGGAGCCGACCCAGACGATCAACAAGGCGTAGAGGAACAGCATGGCGGGGTCGGGTAATTTGTTCCCGGCTTTCTCGACGCCATTGAGGAAACGGTTCAGCCAACCTTTGGGAGGGCTGGCCGGACGGTCATTGACAGCAGCATGACTCATTATTGCGATACTCCTTTCCCTAGAAACGAGGTCGCATGCTAGCAATTCCAGCCAATCCGTCTCATGACCGATCGCAAAAGAATGATTAATTTTGATTAAATATTGCGGAATAAAATTCCAAGTTGTGGCCTAACGCACACTTGTTACTCTGCCATCACGGCATCTAGCAGTGGATAACGCCCGACCTGGCACTCCACCACAAAACCGCTCGCCTCGACTTGCGCCACAGTCAGCGGCTTGCTGAACAGATATCCCTGGAACACATGGCACCCCTGGGTCTGCAGTGCGGCCAGCTCGTGAGGCTCCTCCACCCCTTCCGCCATGATCCCCAACCCCAGATTGGTAGCCATGGCCGCAGTCGCCCGGATCACCGGCAAGTTGAGACCGACCACGAAGGAGCGATCCAGCTTGATGTTATTGATCGGCAACCGGTTGAGATAGGCCAGCGAGGAGTAGCCGGTACCGAAATCGTCGATGGCAATCTTGATCCCCTGCTCGCTCAAATCGTCGAGAATGCCGAGGCACCCCTTCATATCGAGCATCAGCACGGTTTCGGTCAGCTCCAGCGTCAACAGGGAGGCATCCACCCCGTGCAGCTCCAGCTGCTGGCGAACTTGCCCGGGCAGCGCCGACGAGAGCTGGAAACCGGAGAGGTTGACGGAGACCGGCACCCGCTGATGGAAGCGCTTCTGCCAGCTGGCGACCTGTGCCAGCGCGGTGGAGAGCACCCAGCTGCCGATCTCGCGGATCAGCCCCATCTCTTCGGCCAGCGGGATAAATTCCACCGGCGACACATGGCCGAGCACCGGGTTGTACCAGCGCAGCAGTGCCTCGTAACCGATCAGACGCCGTTTGGCGGCATCGACCTGCGGCTGGTAACAGAGGCTCAGCTCCTGACGGCCGATGGCCTTGGCCAGAAACTGTTTGAGATTGAGCTTGCGCTGCAGGGTCTGCTGCATGCTGGGGGTGAAACGCTGCCAGCGCAGCCGCCCCATCTGCTTTGCCTGATACATGGCCATGTCGGCACGGGTGATAAGGTTGTCCCCGTCATCCGCATCATCTGGATAGATGGCGATACCGATACTGCCACCGATGGTCACCTCCGGCAGCCCGCTCAGTTGCAGCGGCTTGGTCATCTGGGAGAGCATCTGATCGGCCACCTCTTGCGCCCGATCCCCCTGATTGCCCAGCGGCACCAGTGCTGTGAATTCATCGCCACCGAGGCGAGCCAGCTCCACATCCCGCGGGCAAATCTGTTTGAGGCGACCGGCGACCCGCTCCAGCAGGCGATCTCCCGCCTTGTGGCCGTAGTTGTCGTTGACCAGCTTGAAGTTGTCCAGATCCATGAACACCAGCGCGAAACGCTCCCCCAGCCCGCAATAGGCCTCAAGGGATTTCATCAAGCCATACCGATTGAGCAGGCCGGTCAGGGAGTCGTGCCAGGCGAGGTGGCGATGCTCCAGCTCTTCGAGTTTGCGATCGGTAATATCCCGCATGGTGAGCAGAATGCGGGCCCCCTGCTGGATATAGCGGAACTGATACTGGAACCAGCGCATCCCCTTGAGGGTACGGCACTCCCCCTCGGTCACCACTTCATCGAGACGGGAGAGCTTCTGGTAGAAGCTGTCATCATTGCCGGAGAAAACCTGGGAGAGCTTGGCGATCTGGTGGCCGAAACACATTTCGAAATGATAGTTGCCACTCTCGAACACACCGTGGCTATCGAACAGGCAGGCAAGGGTATCGCCGGTTGCCAGCGAGGACTCCTGATAGAGGGTATCGGAGTCGAGCACCGCTTCGGTCATCATCATCAGCCGGCCAGCCAGTTGAATACCGGAGAGGCGCAGATAGATCTGCTTCTTGACACCCTTTGGGGAGAGGGTCCACCACTCGTTGTAACTGCGCCCCTGCTGAAAATCACCCAGATAGCGCTGCAGCAGCAGATCGATGGCGGTTGCCATATCGGCAGAGAAGTCGCGGGAGCAGAGTTCGTCGAGAGACGTCGCCTCCCACACGGAGAGCGCGGCGCTGTTTGCCCAGAAAATATGGTGATGCTCGATGTCATAAACCCAGATCGGGGTATGCAGAACATCCATCGTCTTCAGTAACCGTTCGTCAAGCGTATTCATCTGGTCAAGGTCATTCATGCTGGATGGTCACTGGTTAACCGGAAAACAGATCTGGCAAACCGCTAGCTGCAGAATGCAAGGTGCAAATACCTCTCGGCCATTATCCCTTTTCACATAGCCAAGAGCGGACAAAACTATTTCAGATATCAACAACAGGGCAGCCTGTACGGCAAAACTACAAAGGACTCAGCCAAGGACCCTGTTAATCCAAGCAAATCATATAGTCGATTTTTAACTTTTTTCCCCAGTAAAAACAAGCACTAAGAGCTATCCACTCGAGACCTTGAAAGAGCAATTGCATATTTGCTGCGATAAATTTGTTATTAACATTTAAGTCAATGGTGGAAATAGTCATCACTCTCTGTCACAAAGCTTCCATTAATTAACCAAGCGGATGGATAAACAGCCAAAAAAACGCCAAAACGGACAAAAATAGTTCACTAAGGCGGAATTGATATACCCCAAATTCATTTTTCAATAGGCAATGAGCAAAAACCGAATATATGATCTGCATCACATTGGCTGTGGATGGCAAACCACCCCAACTGAGCACGCAGAGCAACCCGGCGCCCTTCCATCAGGTTGCAATATCGGCCTTCGCTCGCGGTTATAGCGGAATCAATCAGGGAATATGGCAAACATCACTGCCGTAGTACCATTTGGCATCATGCCGAAATAATCACCAGCCTGGGGAAACTGAGATGACGGGCGGGTGGATAACTGGTATCAACAGAAATCGAATCCAGATCAATTAAACGCTGAATTACCCTTGCCAACCCGGAACGCTCTTTTTATGGTTGCTCCCTTGTTACACCCAGAACAGCGTTTATGAAGCACATCGAAGAGTTCTACCTGTTCGTCAAGGTGGTGCAAGAGGGAGGATTCTCCCACGCTGCAGCCGCACTGGGCATGCCAACAGGCACCATCAGTCGACGCATTTCCCAGCTGGAAGAGCAACTGGGTTGCTCCCTGCTACATCGCTCTACCCGCAAGCTCCGCCTTACCGATGATGGCCTCAGATACTACGAACGTCTCTGCACGCCACTCGCACAAATCGAGCAGGCCACCAGCGAGATCCAGGGTCAAGAGGCCGACATCACCGGGCTTATCCGGGTAGCTGCGCCGATCGCGCTCTCCAACACCATCCTCATCGATATGCTGGCCGAATTCGGACTGCACTATCCCGAGGTACAGTTCGATATCACCCAGACCAATGATCATCAGCACCTGTTCGACAATGATCGGGATCTGGTGTTCTTCAACGGTGAGCTGCCCCAGTCGCTGCCCAATGCGATCTGTCTCGGCCATATCGAGTACGGTCTGTTTGCCTCACCACTCTATTTGACCAAAAAGGGCACCCCCTCCCATCCCAACCAGCTGGAAGAGCACGATCTCATCTACTGCTGGCCTCACCAGCACTGGCAGCTGACCGACAAGGATGGCCAGAGCGTCTGCATCAAACGCAGCGCCAAACTGACCGTCAACCAGACCCAGGCCGCGGTACGCGCAGCCCGGCGTCATCTGGGGATCGTCAATGCCCCGCTGCACTATCTGAGCAGCTTCCTCCATGACGAGCAGCTGGTGCCGGTACTGACCGACTGGCAAACCGGCAATCGCCCCTTCTACATGTTGTGTTGCCAGCACCAGTTCGCTCCGTTGCGTGTTAAGATGTTCGTTGAATTTGTTGAAAAATACTCAGCACGCTATCGCAATCGGCAGTGGGACAACCAATTTTCACAAGGTGATAGCCTCACCCATTGCATCTGACCGTTAGCGGGCCACACTTATAGCATCCCTTGCCAACAGAGCCTGCCTAACGCCATGAATGTATTGATATGTGATGACTCCGGGTTCGCCCGCAAACAGCTGGCGCGGGCGCTCCCGGCCGACTGGAAAGTCGATTTGCACTACGCAGCCAATGGTCTCGAAGGGATCGAACAGGTGCTGATGGGTCATGGCGATCTCATCTTCCTCGATCTGACCATGCCGGAAATGGACGGTTACGGCGTGCTGGAGACCCTCCAACGGGAGGGGCTGCGCAACAAGGTGATCGTGGTCTCCGGGGATATCCAGCCAGAGGCCTATCAACGGGTCATGGGGCTGGGGGCGCTCGATTTCATCAAGAAACCCGCCGCCCCAGAAACCCTGCTCGCCCTGCTCAAAAAGCATGATTTCTGGAGTACCGCCCCGAGCGGTCAACCAAGCGCCCCCGAGCAGCAGCCAAACGGCGTTGTAGCCGATGCAGGCGTCAAGATCCCCCCGAAATCCGCGATGTCTATCAGGAGCTGGCCAACGTCTCCATGGGTCAGGCCGCCGACTTGCTGGCTCGTCTGCTCAACGCCTTCGTGGTACTGCCTATCCCCAACGTCAACGTGCTGGAAGTATCAGAGTTGCATATGGCCCTCTCGGCCGCTGCGGATTCAGATACCCTCTCCGCCGTCTGTCAGGGGTTTATCGGAGCTGGGATCGCCGGTGAAGCGCTGATCCTGTTCCATGACTCCAGCTTCAAAGATTTGGCCAAGCTGATGAACCATCAGGGGACGCTGGATCGCACCGCCGAACTGGAGCTGCTGATGGATACCGCCAACGTGCTGATCGGCGCCTTCCTGCGCGGCTACGCCAACCAGCTCGACACCCCCTTCAGTCAGGGCCACCCGGTGGTGCTCGGCCAACACAGACCCATCAACGAGCTGATCAACACCAACAAGAGTCGCTGGCGCCGCACGCTCGCCATCGAGATCAACTACCGGATCCAGGATTATGCGGTGCAGTGTGATCTGCTGCTGCTGTTTACCGAAGATTCCATCGCCACCATGAACAACAAAATCATGCACATGCTCTAGGAGTGACTATGGAAATCCGTGAATTTCATTGGTTGATGAACATAGTCCAGAACCTGGACGTAGGCTTGGTGGTGCTCGACAAGGAGTACAAGGTTCAGGTGTGGAACGGCTTTATGGAGAGCCACAGCGGCCGACTGGCCAGTGACGTGCGCGATGGCGTACTGTTCAAGCTCTTCCCCGATGTGGACAGAGCCTGGTTCGAACGCAAGGCCAACATGGTCTTCAAACTCAACAACCGCGCCTTCAGCACCTGGGAGCAGAAGCCCTATCTGCTGCGTTTCTCCAACTACCGCCCCATTACCGGCTCGGCCCCCCATATGTTCCAGAACCTGACCCTGGTGCCACTGGCCGATTTCGGCGGTCAGGTGACCCACATCGCGGTGATGATCTACGACGCCACCGATGAGGCCATGCTGATGAGCGGCCAGCGGCAGGCTTGAGCTTGCTGCAAATAACAGAGGGCGCCGCGGCGCCCTCTGTTATTTCGGTATAAACAGGTATCGGTATAACCTCTACCTCACCAGCCGTCTCAACGCGCTCCGAGATACTCGGTGAAGGCGTCGATCACCTCTTCAATATCGTCATCGTTGATTTGCAGATGGGTCACCAGCCGCAGCTCGCCGTAACCGGAGAAGAGGATCCCCCGCTCCTTCATAAAAGCGAGCAGAGGGGCCGATTCCCCCTCATGCAGCCGCAGGAACACCATGTTGCTCTGCACCAGCGAGAGGTCGAGCTCGATGCCCGGCAGTGCAGCCAACCCTTCGGCCAACCGTTTGGCACGGCGGTGATCATCGGCCAGACGGGTCACATGCTGCTCGAGGGCAAACAGACCGGCTTGCGCCAGAATGCCCGCCTGACGCATGCCGCCCCCCAGCATCTTGCGTAGGCGGCGCGCACGGGCGATGAAATCGTGGCTGCCCACCAGCAGCGAGCCCACCGGTGCCCCCAACCCCTTGGAGAGACAAATCGAGATGCTGTCAAACGGTGCAGCGATCACCTCGACCGGGGTCTCGCTGGCCACGGCGGCGTTAAAGAGCCGGGCGCCATCGAGATGAAGCTTCAAGCCGCGCTCGGCAACGAATGCCCCCATCTCCTGCAGATAGGAGAGCGGCAGCACCTTGCCGTTGTGGGTGTTCTCAAGGCAGATCAGGCGAGTCTGGACGAAGTGGGCATCATCAGGGGCCAGCGCAGCCTTGATATCATCGAATGCCAGCGTGCCATCGCGCTGCATCGGCAAGGGTTGCAAGGCTACGGAGCCCAGCACGGCACTCCCCTGCGCTTCATAGCGATAGATGTGAGCGGCGTTGCCGAGGATGGCCCCCTCACCGCGCTGACAGTGGCTCATCACCGCCAACAGATTGGACATGGTGCCGGACGGCACAAACAGCGCCGCCTGTTTGCCCAGCAATCTGGCCCCATAGGCCTCCAGCGCGTTGACGCCCGGATCTTCACCATAGACATCGTCACCGACTTCGGCGTGGAGCATGGCTTGACGCATGGCGTCAGTAGGCTGGGTGACGGTGTCACTTCGTAAATCGATATAGCGCATGAGATCCCTCCTGAAACAGGAGAGTGACGTTAGCCATGCGCCCCTCGCTTGGCAAGGGGCGCATGAGCAGAATGTGAAGCCAATAGACGTCCATAGAACCCGCAGGCGGGATTTACCAGGGCAGCGGCTGACCGTTGAGATCCAGTAGCTGGCCCGATTGGGTCAACGATAACCCCTTGATGAGATTGAGCAGTTTCACCGCCACCTCGGCAGGATCCTGTAATTGTTCCAAAGGCAACTCGCTCAGAAAGGGAGCGTTCATCGGGGAGTCCATCAAGCCGGGCGCTACTGCCACCACCCCCGCTTGCGGGAAACGTTGCGCCCACTCGAGGGCCAGAGTTTTCACCCCCATGTCGAGGGCCGCCTTGCTCATCCGGTAGCTGTAACGCCCCCCCTCCAGATTGGAGGTGATGGAGCCCGCCAGATCAGAGATGGCACAGAGCCACAGCGGATGGTCATTGCCCATCAACCGACTGAAACGGGCAGCCAGCGCCAGCGTTGGCCAGGCATTGGCCAGCAGGCTGTCGCACAGCCACTTGGGGTGCACCTCTTCGACCCGCCGCTCTGGCATAAAGCTGACATCGTGCAACACGCCGATGGTGTTGATCACCACAGTGGGGAGCGGATCGGTGTCGTAGAGGGTAAACAGGGTATCGAACGAGATGGCGTCCACCTCTTGCAGCGGGAAGAAGGCCCCCATCTCGATCCCTTTTGGATAGGTACGCCCGGCCAGCAGGAAGGACTCCCCCCTTGCCATCAGCTCTCTTGCCAGCGCCGAGCCCAGCGCACCGCTTCCGAGGATCAAGTAGCTCATCGCCCATTCCATGGAGAGTTATCTTGCTTAGAGCGTATCAGAATACTCAACCGGCCGTGACACGACCAAAGGGTAATATGCCCCTCATCACGCTTCCCCCAGATGGCGACCAAACTCCCGCGCCAGCGCCAGATCGAGGAAACCGTCCGCTTTCTTGTGGGTACGCAAAAACTGGTAATAGGCGAGCAGGGTGACCAGCGCCTCCTCATCGGGCAACCCCACCCCGGGTTGCTGATCGCCCAGCAGTTGCTGCGCCGCTGCCAGCGCATCCCTGTCTACCACTTCCGCCTGACGGTAGAGATAACCGCAGCCAGTTGCCAGCCACTCCAGCGAACAGTTGGCCCCCATGGCGATCTGGTTGGCCCGCGCCAGGCCAGGCTCGGCTCCCTTCAAATATTTGCGGATCAGCGCTTCACTGAGCCCCACCTTGCGGGCAAAGGCACTCACGCTCATCTCCCCGATCAGGCTCTGCAAGCGCTCGGCAAATCCTTCCATCCAACTCTCTCCCCTACTCTGCGATCAGAACCAAAGTTCGAATCATGCCACTGCCCATTATTGCTTTGCCAGCCACATGAGGCCAAGATGCCCGCAGTCATCTATGTTGCACATCGTTTTCGCATCGCGTTTTTCAAGGAGTCAACCATGTCTGTATCCCGTGTCGCCCTGCATCCGCAAGGCCCCACCTTCTCTCGCCTCATCATGGGTTACTGGCGCCTGATGGAGTGGCAACTCTCTCCGGCCGCTCTGCTTGACCTGATGAAATATCATCTGGATCTGGGGGTCACCACCATCGATCACGCCGATATCTATGGCGGCTATCAGTGCGAAGAGGCCTTTGGTCACGCCCTGCGCCTCGAGCCTTCCCTGCGCAGCCGGATGGAGATCGTCAGCAAGTGCGGTATCGCCCTCACCGCCAAACCGGAGCATGCCCTCAACCACTACAACACCGGCAAGAGCCATATCGTCGCCAGCGCAGAGGCCTCGCTGCGCAAGCTCGGCACCGACCATCTGGACCTGCTGCTGATCCACCGCCCGGATCCTCTGATGAACGCCGATGAAGTGGCCGACGCCTTTATCACCCTGAAACAGTCGGGCAAGATCAAGCACGCTGGGGTATCCAACTTCACCGCCCGACAGTTCGAGCTGCTGCAATCGCGCCTCCCCTTCCCGCTGGTCACCAACCAGCTGGAGATCTCGCCGCTTCATCAGGAAGGGACCCTCGATGGCACCCTGGATCAGTGCCAGCAGCTTGGCATCAAGCCGATGGCCTGGTCATGTCTCGGCGGCGGCCGACTGTTCAGCGATGACACCTATGCCCCGCTGCGTGCCGAACTGGAGCAGATCCGTCAGGAAGTGGGCGCCCAGACTATCGAGCAGGTGGTCTACGCCTGGGTAATGATGCTGCCAAGCCAGCCACTGCCATTGATTGGCTCCGGCAAGCGGGAGCGGATTGCCGCCGCCGTGGCCGCCGAATCCATCGGGCTGAACCGCCAGCAGTGGTTCCGCATCCGCAAGGCGGCGCTCGGTTACGACGTTCCCTGATAACTGCAAAACGTCCAGAAACAAAAACGGCATGGGGGAAACCCATGCCGTTTTTTTATTGCCGAGGCACCTTAGCGGTGGCGCTGTTGCGGGCGACCACGGGGAGCATCTGTCTTCGGTTTGGCCTGGTTGACGGTGATGGTACGGCCACCGACTTCAGTGCCATGCAGACCAGCGATGGCCTTCTCGGCATCACCATTGACCGGCATTTCAATAAAACCAAACCCCTTTGACTGGCCGGTATCGCGGTCGATGATGATATCAACCTTGTCGACCTGTCCAAACTGGCTGAACAGGGTTTTCAGTTCGTCGGCCGTCATCCGGTACGACAGATTTCCTACGTAAATCTTCATGCCATCCACTCTCGATTCAAGGTGCCTTCTCTATGCAATTCCCAGCATAACGGTAAGGGCACAACCCCTATGCCGGACCTGCCATGGCTTCATGCCGTGGCCTTCTCCACACTGTCGTCAAGTGATTGATCTCTTGGGTTAACAGTGCAGACAAGATCAATTCGAGTCACTGGCAGTATCTGAGCTTTGCCGGGAATTGTCGAGAAAATAGTCGACTCAGGCCGATTGCAGATCTGACAACCGTTGCGCCAGCATCCGGCGACCGTGCCAGGCCCGTTTAAAGCCGAAGCGATAGACCGACGGGCTCACCAGATGGAGCTCCCCCGCCTTGAGATCCAGCAAGGCCATGGCCGCCGCCAGCTCCTCTTCACTCAGTTGCAGATCGAGGCTGAAGTCGAGCCACTGGCCGTCGTGACCCACTCGCCGCTCCCGTTCAAGCGCCACCAGCTGGTTGCGGGGCAGCGCCAGCGCCTCATCCTTGTTGCCATTGAGCAGATAGATATGCTGTTCGTCCCACCCTAGCTCCGCCAGGCGCCAGGGCTGCCAGCTGCGGGGCAGCGACACCATGATCCCGGTGATGCCACCAAAGACCACGCCCACCCAGTTGAGCAGCGCCATGGCGCCCCAGCCATCCCACAAGGAGGCCGCCACCACGCCCCAACTCACCAGCAACAGCAGAAAAATGACGCAGCGATAGCGCACCGCTGGCGGCATCAACAGCTGCACCTGCGAACCGGCAAGCAAGGATGTAATACGCATGAAAAGCTCCTGTCATCACGAAATGGCGCCATTGTGAATAGCCATCAGGATGCTGACAAGGGGGTTTTCTTTGTCATCCCCCTATAAAATCAATACCATGGCGTAAATGATTCTCAGTGGAACCCGCTTCTTGACCAGCTCGCAACCCTGTGTGCGCTTTTGTGGCGTCGACAAATTCTATGGCGACTTTCAGGCTCTTCATCACATCGATCTCACCATTGAACGGGGAGAGAAGTGGGTTATCTGTGGCCCGTCAGGCTCGGGAAAATCGACCCTGATCCGCACCATCAACGGGCTGGAGGGGATCGACGGCGGCCAGCTGTTCCTGTTTGGCGAGCCGGTGACCCCCGCCTACCTGCGCCGCCTGCAAGGTCGGGTCGGCATGGTGTTTCAGCAGTTCAACCTCTTCCCCCATATGACGGTGCTGGAGAACCTGATGGTGGCGCCGGTGCATACCCTGGGGTTGCGTCCCCAGGAGGCCAAAGCCCGGGCACTCGGGCTGCTCGAGCGGGTGCGCATTCAGGCACAGGCTGACAAGTACCCACACCAGCTCTCCGGTGGCCAGCAGCAGCGGGTCGCCATCGCCCGCTCCCTCTGCATGCAACCCGAGCTGATGCTGTTTGACGAGCCCACCTCCGCCCTCGACCCCGAGATGATCCGCGAAGTGCTCGATGTGATCCGCGAGCTGGCTGACGAGGGGATGACCCTGATCTGCGTCACTCACGAGATGGGCTTTGCCCGTCAGGTGGCGGATCGGGTGCTCTTTATGGACGAGGGGAAGATCATCGAATCGGCCCCGCCCGCCCAGCTGTTCAGCGCTCCGCAGCACCCACGCACCCAAGCCTTCCTCGAACAGGTGCTCAGCTATCATGGCTAGGCTAAATCGCCCCCGCCTGCTCGGCTGGCTGTCAGGCACTGTGATGCTCTGTGCGCTACTGGGCTGGGCGCTCTATAGCGGCGCTCGCCAGATGGGTTATGAGTGGCAGTGGCCGCGGGTGTTGCCCTTTCTCGGCGAGTGGGATGAGGGGACCTTTTATGCGGGCCCCCTGCTAAACGGCTTGCTGGTCACCCTGCAGGTGGCACTTCTCAGCCTGTTGGGCACGATGGCGGTCGGTGTGTGCGTGGTCAGCCTGCGGCTGCTCCCCTCCCGGCTCGGCCCTTGGCTCGCCATCGCCTATCTGGCGCTGGTGCGCACCACGCCCCAGCTGGTGCAGCTCTATATTCTCTATTTCTTGCTGGGCCCCATGCTGGGATTGGCTCCCCTTGCCTGCGCCGTGTTGAGCCTCTCCCTCTATCAGGGGGCCTTCACCGCCGAGGTCTTGCGTGCAGGCGTACAGGCTATTCCCAAAGGACAGTGGGAGGCAGCCCAGTCGCTTGGCTTGTCACGGGCCATCACCCTGCGCAAGGTGATCCTGCCCCAGCTGGTGCGCATCACCTTGCCGCCGCTCACCAACGAGCTGGTCTCCCTTATCAAGCATTCGGCGCTGGTGAGTGTGATCGCCATCTTCGATCTGACCAACGAAGGGCGTACTCTGGTTGCCGATACGTTTCTGACCTTTGAGGTGTGGTTTACCGTGGCCGCCCTCTATTTGCTGTTAACCCTGACGCTGTCAGCCTGTTCGCGGGCGCTGGCCCGTCACCTGAATCCGGATCAACAAGGACGCTAACCATGAATCTGTCATTCAAGACCACCCTGTCGGGCGCTGCCCTGCTGCTGGCAAGCCTGCTCACTCCGGCATTGGCACAAACTGCCCCCTCCGACACCCAGGCACAGATCGAGCAGAGCGGTACCCTGCGGGTCGGCATGTCCACCTTCGCCCCCTGGGCGATGCGCGACAAGCAGGGGGCCCTGATCGGTTTCGAGATTGACGTGGCCCGTCGCCTCGCCACAGATAACGGCTGGCAGGTAGAGTTCGTGCCTACCGCCTGGGATGGCATCATCCCCTCCCTGTTGGCGAAAAAATATGACGTCATCATCGGCGGCCTCACCATCACCCCCGAGCGGGAGAAGAGCGTGCGCTTCACCCAGGCCTACTCCCATTCGGGGGTGCAGCTGGCCGCCTCCAGCACCATGGCCAAAGAGAAGAAAACCGTGGCGCACTTCAACCAGCGCGGGGTGATCCTGGCGGTACGTCGTGGCGCCTCACCGGTACAGGTGGCAAAAGAACACTTCCCCAAGGCCACCCTGCGCCAGTTTGATGACGAGTCACAGGTATTTCAGGAGGTGCTGAACGGCCGCGCTCACGGCGCCCTCTCCTCTTCCCCGAAACCCGAGCAAGAGGCGCTGCGCCACCCCGATGCCCTCTTTATGCCGTTTGCCGAACCGTTGGCACAAGGCGATGAAGGCTTTGCCCTGCGCAAGGGGGATGATGCCCTGGCTGAGCAGTTCAACGAGTGGATCGCCGCCCGTCAGGCCGATGGCTGGCTCAAGGCGCGCCATGACTACTGGTTCAAGTCGCTGGCGTGGGAAGCGCAGGTCGCCAATCCCTGATGCTGATGCCCCTCAAAGAGACCATCCGGCGCATCGTCCGGAAGCCATGTCGGAACATCAACTGGCTGGATGGGGCGATCGCCCTGATCCTGCTGCTGGCTGGCCTCTGGCTGGCCAGCCGCTTGCACATCGGGGTGGCCTATCAGTGGCGCTGGCATGAGGCCTTCGATCTGCTGTTCACCCCTGGCCCTCACGGCGAGTTGCCCTACTTTTTCAGCGGTCTGCTCACCACCTTGCGCATCGCCCTGCTCGGCATGGTGCTGGCGCTGCTGCTCGGCACTGCGCTGGGGGTAACCGCCTTCAGCCGCCGCCCCTGGCTGGTGATGCCCGCGACCCTGTTTATCCAGCTGATCCGCAATCTGCCGCCGCTGGTCTTTATCTTCATCTTCTACTTCTTTATCGCCAACCAGCTGCTGCCTGCGAGCGGCCTCTCCCGCTGGCTCGGCACCGTATCGCTCTCCCCGTGGCAAGAGGCGCTGTTTGGCCCGCCTGCCCGCTGGGAAAACCTCATCTCAGGCACCCTCTGCGTTGGCATGATCAGCGCAGCCTTCGTCGCCGAGATCGTCCGTGCCGGGCTGGCCGCCATCCCCCGCGGCCAGTGGGAGGCGGCGCAGAGCCTCGGACTCTCCCCCTGGGTGCGGCTGCGCCATGTGATCCTGCCGCAGGCCATGCTGCTGATGTTGCCCCCCCTCACCGGTCAGCTCATCGCGCTGGTGAAGGATACCGCCATCGTTTCCCTTATCTCGGTGCAGGAGCTTACCTTCGTCGGCACCGAGATGGCCAACTCCAGCGGGCTGGTCTACGAGATCTGGCTGCTGGTGGCCGCAGCCTATTTATTTATATGTTTGAGTCTGTTCGTGCTGCTGAGCCGACTCGAAGCAAGACAAGGAGCACGCACATGCTGACGTCCCTGTTGCTGGCGACCGTATTGCAAGCGGAAGCCATCGGCGGTTATGCCGCCGGTTGCCTGAAAAACGGCGTATCCCTGCCCCTCGAAGGGCCGGGGTATCAAGTGATCCGCACCAAGCGGCTGCGCTACTACGGCCACCCCGACCTTATCCACTATCTGCAGACGCTGGCCAACCAGACCCGCATGGCCGGGCTGCCGGATCTCTACATCGCTGATCTGGCGATGGCCCGGGGCGGCCCCTTTACCTCCGGCCATCGCAGCCATCAGACCGGACTTGATGCCGATATCTGGTTTCGCATGGCCAACCGTCCCATCAGCAAATGGGAGCAGGATGCCCCCAAGGAGTGGGCGCTGATCGACGAACCCAGCTACAAGATGTTGCCGGGTCGCTTTGGCCCCCAGCAGCTCACCCTGCTGCAGCTGGCGGCCAGCAAACCCGAAGTCGCCCGCATCTTCGTCAATCCGGTGATCAAATCCGCAGTCTGCCAACAGACAGGTAACGAACCCTGGGTCGCCAAACTGCGCCCTTGGGTGGGCCATTTCAGCCACTTCCATGTGCGGCTGCGCTGCCCGGTGGGCAGCCCAGATTGCGAATCTCAGGCCCCCATTCCGCCCGGCAACGGCTGCGGGGAAGAGCTGGCCTCCTGGCTCAAGGACAAGCCCCAGCTGCCCAAGGTCTCCAGCATCAACAAGCGACCCGAGCTACCTGCGCGTTGTGGCAACTGACCCCAAGCTGGTATGGTGGTGCACTCTTGGTCGTACACCATCCATGGCGCACTATCGACTCGAAATACCAAAGGAGAACAACAAGATGGCCACATCACTCTGGCGCAAAACCACGCAGAGCCTGTTGACCCTGACCCTGCTGCTCGGCCTGACCGGCTGCGGCATGAACAATATTCCGACCCTGGATGAGCAGGTCAAGGCGAGCTGGGGGCAGGTTGAGAACCAGTATCAGCGCCGCGCCGATCTCATCCCCAATCTGGTCGCCACCGTCAAGGGCTACGCCAGCCATGAGCAGGAGACCCTAAAGGCGGTCACCGATGCCCGAGCCCGAGTAGGCAGCGTGCAGGTGAGCGACCCTGCCCAGCTCAAGGAGTTTGAAGCGGCGCAGAACCAGCTCTCCAGCGCCCTCTCCCGTCTGATGGTAGTGGTAGAACGCTACCCCGAGCTGAAAGCGGATCAGCAGTTCCTGACCCTGCAAGCCCAGCTGGAAGGGACCGAGAACCGCATCTCGGTGGCTCGCCGCGACTATATCGAGGCGGTGCGCCAGTTCAATACCGAGATCCGCACCTTCCCCGGCGTTATCTGGTCCAAGCTGCTCTACTCGGATCTGGAGGCCAAACCCAGTTTCAGTGCCAAACCCGGTGCCGATGAGGCGCCCAAGGTCAGCTTCCAATGAAGATGATGCTGCGCTGGTTTCTTCCCTGTCTGCTGCTCTGGGCCAGTGCCCTGCAAGCGGCACCGGACTTCCCGACGCTGAGCGGACGGGTAGTGGATGAAGCCAGTCTGATGTCCCGCAAACAGGCCCATCAACTGACCCAACAGCTGGCCGCTTTTGAAAAGCGCAGCGGTATCCAGCTGGTGGTGGTCTCCGTCGACAGCCTCGATGGGGAGACTATCGAGGAGTACGGCTACCAGCTCGGTCGCCACTGGGGGATCGGCCAGAAAGGCAAAAACAATGGCGTGCTGTTGCTGATCGCCCAAGATGAGCGCAAGGTGCGGATCGAGGTAGGCTATGGATTGGAAGGCGCCCTGCCCGACGCCATCGCCGCCAACATCATCCATGGCCGCATCCTGCCCGCCTTCAAGCGCGGCGATATGGTGGCCGGGATCATGGCGGGCAGCCAGAGCATCATGAAGGCACTCGCCGGAGAGTATCAGCCGGTCGAGCAGCCAAAGAGTGACAACGGTGGCGGTCCCTGGCTGTTTATTCTGGTGGTGATTGCGATGATCGTGCTCCACAACCTGCGCGGCGGTGGTGGCGGTGGGCCGGGAGGACGACGTCGGTCGGCCTACATGGCCGGTGGATTGGGTGCCGGCTCCTTTGGTGGTCGCTCCGGCGGCGGATTCAGCGGTGGCGGCGGCAGTTTTGGCGGCGGCGGAGCCTCCGGTGGCTGGTAACAGGAGTAAAGAGACAAATCATGATTTCTAAACAGTTCTTCCACACGCTTCAGGCCAAGGTGCGCGAAGCGGAGCTAGAGACTGATGCTGAACTGGTCACCGTGCTGGCCCCGGCCAGCGATGGCTATCGCTACATTCCCACCCTCTGGGCGGCGCTGCTGGCGATGCTCACACCGCTGCTGGTGTTCCAGCTCGGCTTCTGGCTCGGCTGGTACGAAATCCTGCTGGTGCAGTGGGCGGTCTGGCTGCTGCTGAGCCTGCTGTTCCACTGGACCCCCATCAAGATGCGTCTCATCCCGAAGAAGGTTCGCCAGCACCGGGCTGCCCTGATGGCTCGCCTGCAATTTGTCGAGCAGGGGCTGCACCGCACCCGCGACCGGCTCGGGGTGCTGATCTTCGTCTCAGCCGCCGAGCACTATGTAGAAATACTGGTGGATGACGGCATCGCCCAGCATATCGACAATGGCCAGTGGCAGGAGATCATCGACGACTTCGTGGCGCGAGTGCGCAACAAGGAGATCGAACAGGGTTTTCTGGAGTGCGTGGAGCGCGTTAGTGCCATTCTGACCGATGCCTTCCCGGCCACCCGGGATCAAAACGAGCTGCCGGACAGTCTGATCATCCTCGACAAGCCCTGATCCGGTTTAAAAAACCGGCATTCTGCACAAGGGTTAGGCATTCGGAAAAGATTATGAAAAATAAGGGGAAAAGAGGTTGACCCACACAGCCCTTTCCCCTAAATTACGCCCCGTTCCAGCGCAACAGCGCAGCGAACGAAAATTTGGTGAGGTGTCCGAGTGGCTGAAGGAGCACGCCTGGAAAGTGTGTATACGGCAACGTATCGAGGGTTCGAATCCCTCCCTCACCGCCAAATTAAAAAACCGACCTCAGGGTCGGTTTTTTGCTTTCCGGCAAACACCTATGCCGACAAGTGAGCCAGAGCCACGCAGCGGCGGATCATCCACGCACTCATCCCCCGGTTTGCAAAGCCCTGATGGAACATCACGCTTTTCGTATTGCCAGCTCACGCCCCCTGCCTTGCTTTTGTGATTGCACAACCCTACAAGCATCCTTCCAGGCAACAAGATGCTTGCAAGACCATCCCATGACCGCAACACGCCTTCTTTTATGGACGTTATCCAGCGCCTATTAATTGCTCAGCGATTGGATATCATTTTGAAAAACTGATACTTAAGTAGCTACACTAGCGATTATCAACATGCAGGGATGTGTAAAAAATGAGCTTGATTGGCTTGGTACTGGCGTTGATCGCCATCCTTGGCGGCAACATGATCGAGGGTGGTCATCCCAGTGCACTGCTCGATCTGCCCGCATTTCTTATTGTCATAGGCGGCACCATAGGTGCTGCGCTGACCCAGTTCCCCTTCTCTGTCGTCGGCAGCACCATGAAGCGTTTCAAATGGCTGCTCTCCCCCCTCAAGCTCGACATGCATGAACAGGCCCAGTTACTGGAAACCCTAGCAGGCAACGCCCGCCGCAGCGGCATGCTCGCGTTGGAAGGGATGATCGAGGAGATCAAGGATCCTTTCCTGAAGAAAGGGGTGCAGATGATGGTCGATGGCTACGAAAAAACCAAGATACACGAGGTGCTGGAGAACGAGATCGAGTTCGAGCAGGAAGATCTCGAACAGACGGTCAAATTCTATGAAGCCATGGGCGGCTACTGCCCGACCATGGGGATCGTCGGGGCAGTATTTGGCCTGATCCACGCCATGGGTCTGCTGGATGCCCCCGACAAGCTGGGTGGCGCCATCGCGGTGGCCTTTATCGCCACCATCTACGGGGTATCCGCCGCCAACCTGATCTTCTTGCCGTTCGGCAACCGCTACAAAGGGTTTGCCCACCAGATCCGCCACTACAAGGAGATGACCCTGACCGGCATTCTCTGCATCGTGGATGGCGAATCCCAAGCGCGCCTGCAAGTTACCCTCGAACCTTATCTGGGAGGTCACGGTGGCCAAAAAGAAAAAGGCTGAAGCACCGGAGAACCATGAACGCTGGCTGGTCTCCTATGCCGACTTCATGACCCTGCTGTTCGCCTTGTTTGTTGTGCTCTACTCCTTTGCCATGGCAAAGCAGTCCGAAACCCGGGTGCTTATCCAGGGCTTTATCGAGTCGCTGGGTAAAATCGGCCTCATCTCCCCGCCTGCCGGCTCACCCTTGATGCAGGGGGGCACAGGGATTCTCGAGCCGGAATCAAAAACTACGCCGAGCAGCCCGAAAGAGGAGACTGTACTGGAGAAAGATGCCCCCATGGCGGCATCGGACCCCTTCAACGAGACCATAGGTGCCTCGGAAAAACCGAGCGCCACCGAAGCCTGGCCCCATAAGACCAAGGAGCAGGAGTGGGTGCAGGTGACCAAGCAGAAGCTGGAGCAACAGCTAAAGGCCCAGATCGAATCGAAGGACCTGGAGGTCGAGCAGCTTGGCAGTCAGCTGGTGATCCGCATCGGCGAGAAGGCGCTGTTTCCCGCCGATTCGGCGTTCCTGCAGCCCCAATTCATCCCGCTGGTCAACAAGATCGCCGGCATTTTGGCCAATATCCCGGGGCAGGTAGTGGTCACCGGTCATACCGACAACTCCCAGGCACCGGTGGAGCTCTATCGCAACAACTGGGAGCTCTCGGTGCTGCGGGCCTCTTCCATCGTGCAGACCATGCTGACCAACCCCCAACTGGATGCCAGACGAGTCATCGCTCAGGGGGTTGCCGACACTCAACCCCGCTTTGCTAATGACACCCCCGAACATCGCCAGGCGAATCGCCGGGTCGATATCACCCTATCTCAAGGCAAGGCAGCAGAAGAGTCACTGCAACTGCTCAAGCCTTGATCCCCCCGCTCCCGCTTCGCGCGGGAGCCTCTTTTTTAAAAACAAATAACTCAATAATATCAACACCATAAGATCTTAATGATAATGATTGCCATTTATTGTCAAGTGGTCAGGCCTCTGCAATAATGCCGCCCCTCAGGCTTAAATAAAAACAATTATCATTATGAACAAACTGCTTCAGGCATGGCCGGCACTCCTGTGTGCCTCCGCTGGCGCGGCCGATCTCCCCCCTGTGGAGAAGGCTCGCAGCGACGACACCATCATTGTCACCGGGCAACGGGTACAACAGAAACTCTCCGATGTCTCCGGCTCCATCACCGTCATCACCCAGGAAGAGCTGGACCGTCAGGTCGCCAGCGAGCTGACTCATGTGTTTCGCAAGATCCCCGGTGTCTCGGTCACCGGCTCTGCCGGGCGACCGCAAAACATCAGCGTGCGCGGCATCGGTGGCAACCGTATCCTGCTGATCAAGGATGGAGTGCGCGTCAGCGACGGCTTTGGCGCCGACAACATCAATGACAAGGTGGGTCGCTTCAACTTCGATCTCGATGACATCAAGCAAATTGAGGTGGCCAAAGGGGCTGGCTCCTCCCTGCATGGCTCCGATGCCATCGGCGGCACCGTGGTGATGAATACCAAGCAGCCGGAAGATTATCTGCAACAACAAGATAGCTATCTGGCGGCCAAGACTCTCTACGGTGGCGACAGCAACAAGAAGAAGCTCAGCATGACCGGCGCGGTACGGGCACTGGAGAGCGAACATCTGTTACGCCTCTCCGGCTGGCGCGGCAACGAAACCGCCAACTTTGAAGAGAACCGCATTCCGGCGGATCTGGATGGCATGAGCGCCTCCACCAGCAGCCGCCTCCCCCTCAATGCCCATCACGCTCTGCGGCTGGAGCTGGACTACTACGAGGATCACGCCAAACGCCAGATGGGGCCCAAAGCGGTGCCCCAACCCGATGGCAGCTGGGACGTGGTCGGTTTTCAGGAAGATGGCGATCAGCACACCCAGGGCGGCAAGTTCAGCTGGGAGGCCAGCGATCTGGGCATGGTTGATACCCTCAACTGGAGCCTGTTTGGCAACCAGTCACGCAACGAAGCCAACCAGCGCCAGCTGCTGCGCAACGATGCCCTGAGCGGCTATCCCAGATATCGCAGCCAGCGCACTCTCTCCACATTCGAGGAGCTGCGCCTTGGCAGCGAGCTGGAGTTGCAGAGCAAGCTGAGCACCGGCTCGCTGGAGCACACCTTCAGCTACGGTGTGGAAGTGGAGCAGGCCAACCACGAGCGACCGGTCAGCAATCTGACCCTGGAAGATGGCATCACCACCCAGGGACAGAAAGCCCCCTTCAGCAAGGCCGAAACCCGCCGCGATGGCATCTGGCTGAGCGATGTGATCGATCTGGGCAACTGGCAGTTTACCCCGACCCTGCGCTTTGACCGCCAGCGCCTGCGCGCACCGGACAGCAATCTGGCCGAGAACCACAGCGACCACATCTCCCCCAGTGTGGCGGCCAGTTACCGCTTCAACGAGACATGGCGCAGCTGGCTCAGCTATGCCAACGGCTTCCGCGCCCCCGCTTACGATCAGGTTTACGGCAACATTCCCCACTACTTTGCCATGCCGCCGTTCGAGATCATTGCCAACCCCAACCTCAAGGAGGAGACCAGCCACAGTCTGGAGTGGGGAGTGAATGGCCAAAGCGACAACTGGAGCGTCAAACCGGCCGTTTTCTACAACCGCTACTACAACTTCATCGACTGGCGCCAGACCGGTTTCCGCCTCGATGATGGTGTCTTCCTGCGCCAGTATCGCAACGTTGCCAAAGCCGAAACCTGGGGCGCCGAGCTGGCCGCCAGCCTCTGGCTGAACGACGAGTGGGAACTTTCGACCAATCTGGCCTGGATGGATGGCAAGGATCACCGCGGTGAACCGCTGCGCACCCAGACACCGCTGGAAGGCAACACCACCCTGCGCTGGCAACAGCTCGACTGGGGGGTTGAGCTCAGTGGCAATTATGCCGCCGCCATGACCAAGGTGCCCCAGTGCGCCAATGCGCAGACTGGCTACAACGGTGCCTGCCAGAGCAGCGCAGGCTGGTTCAGCCTGGATCTCACCGGCGACTGGCAGATCACCGAGGCGCTCAAGGTCAATGCCACCATCGGCAACCTGCTCGATACCCGCTACGTCCGCTATCAGGATGTCGCCGGACTCCCGGCGGGCAGCGACACCTCCCTCTACAGCCAGAGCGGCCGCTACCTGTCAGCTAGCCTCAGCTACCGTTTCGTGGGGATGTGATGAAGCATCATGCAATCATGGCGGCCCTGTTGGCCGCCCCATTGGCGTGGGCGCAAGAGGCCCTGCCACCGCCGATCCCGTCCCAGCCACACCTGATTTCAGGCAATCCCGTACGCCAGGATCCCTACTTCTGGTTGCGGGACGAGAGCCGCAGCAACCCGGCCATTCTCGCCCTGCTCAAGCAGCAAAATCGCTGGAGCGAGCAGCAGCTCGCCGCGCAGCAGCCGCTGGAAGCAACCTTGCGCGCCGAGTTTGCCCGTCATCCGGCGGGGGAATCTGTGCCAGAGAACTGGCTTGTCCGCGGCGATCAGGCATGGCTGCTGCGCCCGGATGGCTCACTCTGGCAACGCCACGGGGGCAAGGTGCAGCAGCGGCTTCCCGCCAGAGCGGGTGAGGGCTATTACGAAGCGGGCGGCTGGGCCCTGAGCCCGGATAACCGCACGCTGGCCATCGCCGAAGACAGGCGCGGCGATCTCGACTATCAGGTTACCCTGCTCGATCTCCAGAGCGGCAAGGCGCTGGCCAGTTTGGCGCAGCGCAGCGCTGATCTCGCCTGGTCACAAGATGGTCGCACCCTCTACAGCATCGCCAACGAGCGCTACACCCTGCGCCCCTGGCAGCTGCGCGGCTGGCAGAATGGCCAGGAGCAGACTCTCTATGAGGAGCAGGATCCCGCCTGGCTGCTCAGCCTCTATCGCACCACGGATGGCCAGCATCTGGTGTTGCAGGGCAACAACCACGACAGCTCGGAGCAGTACCTGCTCGACTCGTGCAAGCCGCAGCAGGTCAAACCCCGCCAGCGCGGGGTGGAATACTATCTGGACAGCCAATCCGGCTGGGTGCTCAAGAGCAACCGGGAGGGGGCGTTTGCCCTCTACTCAGCCAGCACGCCGCTCGGTGAGTGGCAGCGCCTCTGGCCCAGCGCCGGGGAAGATCTCGGCGATCCCGAGAAGTGGCGACTGTTTGATCGCCATCTGGTGGTGCAGTTTCGCCAACAGGGGGAGGATTGGCTCGCCTTGCTCGATCGCAACGGCCATGAACGCCAGCGCCTGCCGCTGGCCAGTGGCGCCGGAACCGGCTGGCTGCAAGGAGAACATGACCCGGCCAGCGACCGCATTCTGGTGCGCAGTCAGGGCTTGAGCCAGCCCCCCGGCCAGCGCTGGCTGGATTTAAACAGCGGCCAGTGGATCAACGACCAGCACACCGCTGGCAATAAAGCAGTGCCCTATCAGAGCGAGCGGCGCTGGATCACTTCTGCCGATGGCGCCCGGGTGCCCGTCTCGCTGGTGTGGCGCAAGGATCTGGCCCCCCGCGCCGTACTGCTCTATGGCTATGGCGCCTATGGCACGCCGATGCGTCCCTACTACCAGAAAGAGCTGCTGAGCCTGCTGGATCGGGGCTTTGTCTACGCCATCGCCCATGTGCGCGGCGGCGGCATGCTGGGGGAGCAGTGGACCCGCGACGGACGGGGCATCCACAAGCAGAACGGCATCAGCGACTTTATCGCCGCCGGTAACGCCCTGCGCCACTGGTCGCTCGACGCCGCTCCCCTGCCCCTGTTTGCCATGGGGGGCAGCGCGGGGGGCACGCTGGTTGCTGCGGCCCTCAACCAGCAACCGACACTCTTTAGCGGCGCCGTGTTGCAGGTCCCCTTCGTCGATATGCTCGGCACCATGAGCGATCCTGCCCTCCCCCTGACCCGTCAGGAGTATCAGGAGTGGGGCAACCCGGCCAGGCCTGCAGAGTATCAGGCGATGCGCCGCATCAGCCCCTACGACAACCTGCACCGCGCCCCCTACCCGCCCCTGCTGGTCACTACCGCCCTGCACGACAGCCAGGTGCCCTACTGGGAGCCGGTCAAGTGGCTGGCTCGCCTGCGGGAGCACAGTACGGGCTCCGGCCCCTACCTGCTGCTGACCGAACTGGAGGGAGGCCACCGCGCCGGTGGTGGCGATCGGGCTCGTGAATTTGCCTTCTTGTTGCATCTGGCGGGGATCAATCAATGACCCTGCCACTGATTGGGAGTACCACTATGAAACCCCTGTTGCCCGCCCTCTTGCTGGGGCTGGCTGGCTTTGCCACTCAGGCCGCCGAACTGCGTTTTGTCGAACAGGACGCCCCGACCGATCCCCGCCTCTGGCTCGAACAGCAGCTCGGCGTCACCCTGAGTGATGCCCCGGCCTATCAGCGCCAAGGCAAGCTGGGCCACTATCTGCACTATCGCCAGCAACTCAATGGCGCACCGATCGCCGGCCTGATGGCCGCCGTCAGTCTCGATGAGCAGGGTCGTCCGTGGCGCCTTTATCACAATACCCGACTGATGCAGGCACAGGCGACGCCATGTGATGAGGCAAGCCGCGCCGGGGTGGATGCCTATACCGCCACGCTGGATGGCGCTGTGTGGCAATTCGCCAGCAGTGACGAGGCCCAGCCCTGGTACTGGCAGGATGGCGACACCCTGACCCCCGCCTGGCGTCTGCTGGCGGTGGAAAGCCAGCCGGGCAACAGCAAGAGCAGCCACTGGCAACTGTTTGTCACCTGCGATGGCAACGCCCTGCTGGGGCGCACGCTGCAAGAGGCCAATACCCGTGCCGAAGCGGTCCCGCTGGCAGGGGAAGAGGCCACGGTGCAGGCCCGCATCTTTGCCCTCGATCCACGCACCCAGCTGCAAGATGGCAACCTGCTCTGGCGCCATGATCTGGTACTGGACAACGGGGCCTATCGCACCGTCCCGCTCAGGGTACAAAAGGTGGATGACACCTACCTGCTGAGCGGCCCTCGCGCCCGGGTCGTTGATGGCACGGCGCCGGAAACCGTTCCCTTTAGCAGCCCTGATGTCGATGGCTTCCAGCTGGATCACCAGCAACCCGCCTTCCTCGATATCAATGGCTACTACCATCTGGATCTGGCCCAGCGCCATGTGGAATCCCTGGGCTACCCGGCACTGATGGGCGGCCCCCTGGCCATCGATACCGATGCCGGGGAGCAGGACAACTCTCTCTATGACCCCTTCCTGCGCCGGTTGGAGATTGGCCGGATCGGGGTACCCGATGCGGAAGATCCCATGGTGATCTGGCACGAGTTTGGCCATGCGGTGCAGCACCATATCCTGCCCGACATGGGAGACGAGGGTGACTGGGGCGCCATCGGCGAGGGCTTTAGCGACTATCTGGCCGCCAGCTGGCGCCAGCGTAGCCCAGAGGCTCGCCAGTTCGAGCCTTTCATGGTCTTCAACTGGGATGCCAGGATCAGCGGCCGGACGCCCCGTCAGCTCGACGATCTGCGGGCGCGCTATCACCCGGGCTTCCTCTATCCGGCTCACCTCACTATCAACGGCAGCAACGGCGACCAACTGTGGGGCACCCCGCTCTTCACCGCGCTGCGCCAGGCTGTTGAACAGTATGGCGAGGTAGCCCGTGACGAGTTCGATACCTTGCTGATCGAATCCCACTTCGGCCTCGGCCCGCAGGTGCGGATGCCACAGCTGGCGCGCGTCACCGTGGATACCGCCAACCGCCTCTACCCGGACCGCAGCTATGGCAAGCTGCTGGAGCAGGCCTTCCGCCACCACGCCCTGCTGCCCACTCCCATCGCGGCCCGCCTTGCCGATGACAGCTACCTGCTGCCCGGGGAGAAAAAGAGCCTCGCCATCGAATTGACCAACCAGAGCGGCCGCCCCCTGACCGTGGCTGACGCCAGCCTGCTCCCGACCAAGGGGCTCATGGGTGACGGTCACTGGCAGGGAGAGCTCAACGCCGATGGCACCGCCCGCTGGACCCTGCCGCTGGAAGCGGCGAGCAACCTGACCTGTGGCGAGGCGGTCACCTTGCCGCTGCAGTTCCAGCTCACCCTACCCAGCCCCACCGAGCGCCAGACCCGCCTTGACCTGCAACTGCCGATCGGTGAACTGCTCTGGCAACGGGCCATCGGCCAGGGTGGCCAGATCAAGGATGCGGTGAGCGATGAGCGGCACGGCCTGTCCCGCTTCACCCTCACCCTACCCGAGAGCAAGGCCCGCATCGACAGCGGATTCGTGGTCGCCCTCGATCTGGAACACAGCAAACTGGAGCAGCTGGAGATCTGGCTCACCTCCCCTTACGGCACCCGGATCAGTCTGTGGAACAAGGGCTACGCCAGCCATACCCGGCTCAAGGGGGAGTTCCCCCGTGAACTGGTACCGTTCGAATCACTCGATAAGCTGCACGGCGAACCGCTCGCTGGCCGCTGGCTGCTGGAGATCAACGACACCAGCGCCGGTGACACCGGTCAGTTGCGCAGCTGGCACGTAGCCCAGCAAGTCGGCGCCCGCTGCGACAAGGATGAAGCCCTGCCCAACACCGGCATCATCCCCCTTGAGCAGGATGAAGGGGGTGGCGGCACGACTTCCCCCCTGTTGCTGTTGCTGGCCCTGTGGCCCCGCCTCTGGCGCCGGAGCACCCCGCGTCGTTGAATCCTACACCACGGGGGTTACCGCCCCCGTGAACCTGTGACCGAATCAAGGAATGTGAAGTGAAACCATCCGTACTGGTTATTGCAACCCTCTCAGCCCTGCTCAGCGCCTGTGGCGGCGGGGAAGATAACGCACCACTGGCGATCCCGGACTACCGGGTCGATGTCGCCCTGCCGACTGCCGGTACCCTGTGCGCCGATCTGGATCAGAACTGGCAATGTGATCCTGCCGATCCTGCCGTCAGCGGCGAAGGCGTTGTGGCCCTGGTCAGCCGTTCGGCCAACATCGTCAACTCGCCCCTGCTGTTCGTACCGAGAAGCGGAGGCCTGCTGCTGGCACATCCGGCCGCCAAAGGGGATCCACAACGGCTACAACCGACCCTGCTCAGCACCCTGTTGCAGAGCCGCATTGCCGAAGGGGTGGCCGCCGATCGCGCACTGACACAGTTGCTGGCCGATCTCGCCCCGCTGCAACCGGGCGGCGATCTCGCGGCCCTCGCAGGTCTCGGCCAGTTTGATCAGGCGCTGCAACAGGTGGCGATCAGCTTGCAGCAACAGGCCCGCACACGCCTCATCACCGCCAAGGAGACCCAGTTGCTCACCACCAGCTATCGCGCCATCAGCCTGATGCTGGCGCAATTGGCTCAGGAGTGGCAGCGCAACGGCCAGTTTGCTGAAGAGACCCAAAGCGAACTGCTGACCCTGCTGGTGCAGCAGCAGCCACGCAACCTGCTGACCGTCACCGGCGTCACCACCTTCAGCGATGGCAATGACCCGCTGCTGGAACAGGAACCCGCCGACTATCCGGGACAAGATGCCAGCTGGAATCACACTCGTCCCCAACTTGCCTATCGTAAACTCGATGATCGCGGTCAGGTTCTCCCCGACAACGCGCCGAGCTGGCAGTGCGTCAAGGATCTCAATACCGGTCTGGTGTGGGAGGTCAAATCGGACGATCCCTTGAGCCCGGCCTGGAAAAGCAGGCCCTTTGCCTATGAGGATGAGCAGTTCAAGGCGACCGCAGGCGAGCAGCAAGAGGCCTACCAGCATATTCATAAGAGGATCGAACAGCTCACCGACGAAGGAGATCTGGCGGCCCTCGCCCGAGCACAGGCGCTGACCACCATGCTGACCACCCGCGCGTATCAGCAGTGGCTCAATGGCGAGCAGCGCTGCGGCATCAGCCAGTGGCGGCTGCCCACCATGGGTGAGCTGATGTCACTGATGCACTACGGTAGCCTGGCCAAGGACCCGCTGGGTCAGCGCATCATCGTGGATACCCGTTACTTCCCGGATATCGCCTCCTCGGAAGATGACACCTACCATGGCTACTACTGGAGCGCCACCAGCAACACCGCCCAGCGCTTCTCCGGTGGCCCCATCAGCAAACGCACAGTCCTGCTCTTGGGAGAAGATGCGGGCACCACCTATCCCGCGCGGGTGCAGCAAGATACCTATATCGAGCTGATGCAGGTACGACTGGTCGCCACTCCCCAATAATCCGAGGAATATCATGAGCCTTTATCGCTTTTCATTCGCCATGCTGGCACTGCTGGCCCCCCTGGCCCACGGTGCAGCCATTTGTGATGACACCATGGATCGCACCGCCCCCTCTGCCCGTTTTCTTGACCATGGCAACGGCACCGTCACGGATCAACACACCGGCCTCACCTGGATGCGCTGCAAACTGGGACAGACATGGAGTGGCAGCAGTTGCCTGGGGGAACCGACCGTTTACTACTGGCAGCAGGGGCTGCAAGTGGCGGAGCGGATCCGCAGTGATAGCCGCCATGCTCTCTATCACTTCGGTGGTATCAGCCAGTGGCGTCTGCCCGACATCAAGGAGCTGGCGACCCTGGTCGAGCATGCCTGCTACAAGCCCTCTCTCAATGAAGCCATTTTTCCGCGCGCCATGGCGGGGGGCGGTAAAGAGGTCAATGAGGGTTATGTCTATCTGATGAGCAGCACGGTAACCTCCGCCAATGGTCAGCGGGCGTATCTGGACATCACCTCGGGAGATATCGGTCTTCGCGCCATTGGCGCCTACCCGGATCAGGTCTTGCTGGTCGCCAATAAACCCTGACCGCCCCACGCTCGAAACCGGAACGCGATGACAGGAGAGGCTTGAAAGCCTCTCTTTTTATTGCTCTTGCCGCCCCCCCCTACCTCACCCGCCATCACGCTCTTCTCCCGCCTGTGCCCCCTGCCCGCGATACCGGCCTGATCCGGCTTCGCACGGGACATTTACCCCTTTCAGGTGATGGCGAGGAGCAGCGTTCTGCGCTTTCCAAGCCTTTGCCGCCCGCCATAACCAACAAAAAAGTGCGCTTCTTAACAAAATTTAATTACCGGTTAACCGATTAATAATTAACCCGTAAAAATGACATGTAAATCAGTGCGAAAGTGTCATAATGCGTAACATTATTGTTAAGTCGCTTGATTAATTTGGTTAGGAAAAACCTCTATGTTTGCTGATATTTCTGCTCAACATTGGGCTTTTGCCATTTATGTCATCGGTGCCATCACCATCTGTCTGGTGATGATAGGTCTCGCCGCCCTGCTGGGAGGTCGCGCCTACGGCCGCACCAAGAACAAGCCATTTGAATCCGGTGTCGACTCGGTCGGCAGTGCCCGCCTGCGTTTTTCCGCCAAGTTCTATCTGGTCGCCATGTTCTTCGTCATCTTCGACGTCGAGGCGCTCTACCTGTTTGCCTGGTCTGTCTCCGTGCGGGAGAGCGGCTGGGTCGGCTTTATTGAAGCCACCATTTTCATCGGACTGCTGCTTATCGGCCTGATCTACCTCTGGCGCATCGGCGCACTGGACTGGTCACCGCGCAAACCGCAGTTGAACAACAAAAACAGTGATTGAACCACAGACCCTTTCCTTGAGGTTGCACCATGAAGTACACCCTGACCCGGATTGACCCGGATGCACCCGTTGAGCGCTACCCCCAGGAGCAGCGCCAGACCGTCGATGACCCACTGGCGCAAGAAGCGACGCGCGGCATCATGATGGGCCGCCTCGAGGAGGTGCTGCAAGACACAGTCAACTGGGGCCGCAAAAACTCCCTCTGGCCTTACAACTTCGGCATCTCCTGCTGCTACGTGGAGATGTGTACCGCCTTCACCTCCCCCCACGATGTGGCCCGCTTCGGCGCCGAAGTTATCCGTGCCTCGCCCCGTCAGGCCGATTTCATGGTGATTGCAGGGACACCCTTCATCAAGATGGCGCCAGTCATCCAGCGCCTGTATGAACAGTTGCTCGAACCCAAGTGGGTGATCTCCATGGGGGCCTGTGCCAACTCCGGGGGCATGTATGACATCTATTCCGTGGTGCAGGGGGTGGACAAGTTCCTGCCGGTCGACGTCTACATTCCGGGTTGCCCGCCCCGTCCCGAAGCCTTTTTGCAAGCCCTGATGCTGCTGCAGGACTCCATCGGCAAAGAGCGCCGCCCCCTCTCCTGGGTAGTGGGCGATCAGGGAATCTACCGTCCCCAGATGCAGGCCGAAAAAGAGCGCAAGCGCGGCGAACGGATCAATGTGACCAACCTGCGCACGCCGGATGAGATCTGACCATGAAACTGACTCGTGATTTTCCCAGCAATTACGCCATGGCCCAGTGGCAGCCCAGCGACCACAAGGATGCCAAAGTCATTGGCGAACTGTTTGCCCACTTCGGGGCCGAGCACTTCACCGTGCAGACCACGCGCACCGGCGTGCCGGTGGTCTGGATCCCCCGCGAACTGCTGCAGGATGTGATGGGCTTTTTGCGCAAGGTGCCCTCCCCGTTCGTGATGCTCTTTGATCTGAGTGCGACTGACGAGCGGCTGCGCAGCCATCGCGACGGTCTGCCCCAGAGCGATTTCACCGTCTTCTATCACCTCATCTCAATCGACCGTAACGCCGATGTGATGTTGAAAGTGGCGCTGGCCGAGAGTGACCTGCATCTGCCCACCATCACCAACCACTTCCCCAATGCCAACTGGTACGAGCGGGAAGTGTGGGATCTGATGGGCATCACCTTCGATGGCCACCCCCATCTGACCCGGATCATGATGCCCAAGAGTTGGCAGGGTCACCCGCTGCGCAAGGATTACCCGGCGCGCGCCACCGAATTCGATCCCTTCATGCTCGATGCCGCCAAACAGGACATGGAGCAGGAGAACCTGCTGTTCAAACCGGAAGAGTGGGGGCTGGCCCGCGGCAACGAGAATGAGGACTACATGTTCTTGAACCTCGGCCCCAACCACCCCTCTGCTCACGGCGCCTTCCGGTTGGTGTTGCAGCTCGATGGCGAGGAGATCCGCAACTGCGTGCCCGACATCGGCTACCACCATCGTGGTGCCGAGAAGATGGGCGAGCGCCAGTCCTGGCACAGCTACATCCCCTATACCGACCGGGTCGAGTATCTGGGCGGGGTGATGAACAACCTCCCCTATGTGCTGGCGGTCGAGAAGCTGGCCGGCATCAAAGTGCCGCAGCGGGTCGACATGATCCGGGTGATGATGGCGGAGCTGTTCCGCATTCAGAGTCACCTCTTGTTCCTCGGGACCTATATTCAGGACGTGGGGGCCATGACGCCGGTCTTCTTCACCTTCACCGACCGGCAGAAGATCTACACCATCATCGAAGCGATCACCGGTGCCCGCATGCATCCGGCCTGGTTCCGTATCGGCGGTGTGGCCCACGACTTGCCGAAGGGATGGCAGCGGCTGGTGCAGGACAACCTGTTGAGCTGGTTGCCCAAGCGCTTGATGGATTACGAAAAAGCGGCGATGCGCAACAGCATTCTGCGCGGTCGCACCATAGGCGTCTCTTCCTACACCACCGAGCAGGCGTTGTCCTGGGGCACCACGGGGGCCGGATTGCGCGCCACCGGCCTCAACTTCGACGTGCGCAAGTGGCGCCCCTATTCGGGCTATGACCAGTTCGACTTTGAGGTGCCAGTCGGCAGCAATGGCGATGCCTACGACAGAGCCACCGTGCGGATCGAGGAGATCCGCCAGAGCATGTCGATCATCGAGCAGTGCATGAAGAACATGCCGGAGGGCCCCTTCAAGGCGGATCACCCCCTCACCACGCCACCACCGAAAGAGCGCACCCTGCAGCACATCGAGACCCTGATCAACCACTTCCTGCAAGTGTCGTGGGGTCCGGTGATGCCCGCTGCCGAGTCGTTCCAGATGATTGAGGCGACCAAGGGGATCAACAGTTACTACCTGACCAGCGACGGCTCCACCATGAGCTACCGGACCCGGATCCGCACCCCGAGCTTTGCTCACCTGCAGCAGATCCCCTCGGTGATCAAGGGCAGCATGGTGTCGGACCTCATCGTCTATCTGGGCAGTATCGATTTCGTTATGTCGGATGTGGACCGTTAAGTGATCCTGCCTCCCGGCCATGGCCGGGAATTCGGATCACCGGACGAGCAGTAAAAGGACAAGCCACCAAAGGTCAAGTCATGAGCCAGCAATGTCAGTGTCACAATAATCAGACCCCACAGGGGCAAGGGGCATGCAGCAGCAAACAGGACGACTTCGTTCTGAGCCAGGCTGAACGCGATGCCATCGAACACGAGAAACACCACTACGAAGATCCCCGCGCCGCCAGCATCGAAGCGCTCAAGATCGTGCAGCAGGCCAGAGGCTGGGTCCCCGACGGCGCCATTCATGCCATCGCGGCCGAGCTCGGCATTCCTGCCAGCGACGTGGAGGGGGTCGCCACCTTCTATAGCCAGATCTTCCGCCAGCCGGTGGGGCGTCACATCATCCGCGTCTGCGACAGCATGGTCTGCTACATCAATGGCCATGAAGATCTGCTGGCCGGTCTCAAGGAGGTGATGAACCTCGGCCCCGGTCAAACCACCCCGGATGGCCGCTTCACCCTGCTGCCGGTCTGCTGCCTTGGCAACTGCGACAAGGGGCCAGCGATCATGATCGATGACGACACCTATGGCGGCCTCGATCCGGTGACCTTGCTAAAAACCCTGGAGGCTTACCCATGAGCCTGCCGCAGAACAAGATCCTCGCCTCTCTTGGCACAGCCAACCGCACCCCGCGTGCGGCCGAGACCCACCCGCTTACCTGGCGGCTGCGGGATGACGGCCAGCCGGTGTGGCTGGAGGAGTATCAGGCCAAACAGGGCTATGAAGCGGTGCGCAAGGCGCTCGGCCAGATGAGCCCGGACGAGATTGTCAGTACCGTCAAGGATGCCGGTCTCAAGGGGCGTGGCGGCGCGGGCTTCCCCACAGGTGTGAAGTGGGGGCTGATGCCCAAAGACGAGAGCATGAACATCCGCTACCTGCTCTGCAACGCCGACGAGATGGAGCCCAACACCTGGAAAGATCGCCTGCTAATGGAGCAACTGCCCCATCTGCTGATCGAAGGGATGATCATCTCGGCCCGGGCGCTCAAGGCCTATCGTGGCTATATCTTCCTGCGCGGCGAATACGTTGATGCCGCCATCCACCTGCGTCGTGCGGTGGAAGAGGCAAAAGCCGCCGGTTTGCTTGGCAAGAACATTCTGGGCTCGGGTTTTGACTTCGAGCTGTTTGTTCACACTGGCGCCGGTCGCTACATCTGTGGCGAAGAGACGGCCCTTATCAACTCGCTGGAAGGGCGCCGTGCCAACCCGCGTGCCAAACCCCCCTTCCCCGCAGTCTCAGGTGTCTGGGGCAAACCCACCTGCGTCAACAACGTCGAAACCCTCTGCAACGTCCCCGCCATTATTGGCAACGGGGTGGCCTGGTATCACGGGCTGGCCCTGCCGGGCTCGGAAGATCACGGCACCAAGCTGATGGGCTTCTCCGGCAAGGTGAACAACCCCGGGGTCTGGGAGCTGCCGTTTGGCATTACCGCCCGCGAGCTGTTTGAAAACTATGCCGGCGGCATGAAGAGCGGCTATCGCCTGAAAGCCTGGCAACCGGGCGGCGCGGGAACCGGTTTCTTGCTGCCGGAGCACCTCGATGCCCAGATGTATACCGCCGGTATCGGCAAGGTGGGCACCCGGATGGGGACTGGTCTTGCCATGGCGGTGGATGACTCCATCAGCATGGTCTCCCTGCTGCGCAACATGGAGGAGTTCTTCGCCCGCGAGTCGTGTGGCTGGTGCACGCCCTGTCGCGATGGCCTGCCCTGGAGCGTCAAGCTGCTGCGGGCACTGGAACGTGGCGAAGGGCAATCCGGCGATCTGGCGACTCTGGAACAACTCTGCGGTTTCCTTGGCCCGGGCAAGACCTTCTGCGCCCACGCACCGGGCGCCGTCGAGCCGCTCGCCAGCGCCATCAAATATTTCCGCTCCGAATTCGAGGCCGGGATCAAAGGCAGCGGTGATAACCGCAAGCCGGTCAAAGGGATCCAGCCCAATCTGCTGGGCGAGCGCTGGTAACGACACCACAGATTTCACAAAACAGGTTTCAGGGAAGTTGTATGGCAACCATTTATGTAGACGGCAAAGAGTACGAGGTAGACGGAGCAGATAACCTGCTGCAAGCCTGTCTGTCGCTGGGTCTGGACGTCCCCTATTTCTGCTGGCATCCGGCGCTGGGTAGCGTTGGCGCCTGCCGCCAGTGTGCGGTCAAACAGTATCAGAATGCCGATGACAAACGCGGTCGTCTGGTCATGTCTTGCATGACCCCGGCCACCGATGGCAGCTACATCGCCATCGAGGATGAAGAGGCTAAAGAATTTCGCAAGAGCGTGGTGGAGTGGTTGATGACCAACCACCCTCACGACTGCCCGGTGTGTGAAGAGGGCGGCGCCTGCCACCTGCAGGACATGACGGTGATGACCGGCCACAACAGCCGTCGCTACCGCTTCACCAAACGCACCCACCAGAATCAGGAGCTGGGCCCCTTCATCGGTCACGAGATGAACCGCTGCATCGCCTGCTACCGCTGCGTCCGTTACTACAAGGATTATGCCGGTGGCGAGGATCTCGGGGTCTATGGTGCCCACGACAACGTCTATTTCGGGCGGGTCGAGGATGGCACCCTGGAGAGTGAATTTTCCGGCAACCTGGTGGAGGTCTGCCCCACCGGCGTCTTCACCGACAAGACCCACTCCGAACGTTACAACCGCAAGTGGGACATGCAATTTGCCCCCAGCATCTGCCAGCAATGCTCCGTGGGCTGCAACATCAGTCCGGGCGAGCGTTATGGCGAGCTGCGCCGCATCGAAAACCGCTTCCACGGCAGCGTCAACCACTACTTCCTCTGTGACCGTGGCCGCTTTGGCTATGGCTACGTCAATCTGGCGGACCGCCCGCGCCAACCGCAGCTCAAAGATGGCAACGACCAGCTGACCATCACGGTCGATGGCGCCCTCAACCGCGCCGCCGATGCCCTGCGCACGGCCCGTGGCCTCATCGGCATCGGCTCGCCCCGCGCCTCGCTGGAGAGCAACTTTGCCCTGCGCGAGCTGGTGGGGGCAGACAACTTCTACGCTGGCGTCGAGCAGGCCGAGTGGGAATGCCAGCAGAAGATCCTGCAGATCCTGCAACAGGGCGGCGTGCCGACCCCGAGCCTGCGGGACATGGAAGAGGCCGACGCCATTCTGCTGCTCGGCGAGGATGTCACCATGAGCGCCGCCCGTATCGCGCTGGCGCTGCGTCAGTCGGTCAAGGGCAAGGCTCGCGAGCTGGCCCGCAAGATGAAGGTCGATCTGTGGCAAGTCGCCGCCGTTCAGACCCTGGGTCAGAACGAGCGCTACCCGCTGCTCATCACCAGTCTCGACACCACCCGTCTTGACGATGTGGCGGCCGACAAGCTGCACGCCCCCTATGCCGATCAGGCGCGCCTTGGCTTTGCCATCGCCCACCTGCTCGACCCGAGTGCACCGGCCGTGGCCGATCTCGGCCCCGAGCAGCAGGCACAAGCGACTCGCTGGGCCGAGCTGCTCGGCAACGCCAAGAAGCCGCTCATCATTGCAGGCTCCACTGCCCGCGATGTGGCGCTGCTTGAGGCGGCCAGCAACATTGCCCGCGCCCTGAAAGGCCGAGGTCTGGAAGCCAACATCGCGCTGGTTGGCCAGGAGGCCAACTCGCTGGGTCTGGCCATGCTGGGCGCCCAAACCTTGTCAGACAAGCCACTCGAAGCCGCCCTTGCGCGTATCGAGTCAGAAGAGGGGTTGGCGCTGGTCACCCTGGAGAACGATCTCTACCGCCGCGCGCCGCGCAACCGGGTGGATGCTGCTCTGGCACGGCTGCAGCACCTGCTGGTCATCGACCATCAGGCGACCCCGACCGCCAACAAGGCAGATCTGGTGCTGCCAGCGGCCAGTTTTGCCGAGGCCGATGGCACCCTGGTGAACATGGAAGGGCGCGCCCAACGCTTCTTCCAGGTCTATGCGCCCGCCTTCTACAACGCCGATATTCAGGTGCGTGAAGGGTGGCGCTGGCTGGCGGCGCTGCAGGGGGCGATCGAACGCAAGCCGCTGCGCTGGCAGAACTTCGACCAGGTCAACCATGACTGCGCCACCAGCCATCCGCTGCTGGCTACCATGCTGGAAGCTGCGCCCAACGCAGGCTTGCGGATCCGTGGCATGCGGCTGGCCCGTGAGCCGCACCGCTACAGCGGCCGCACCTCCATGCTGGCGGATCAGAACGTCAGCGAGCCACGGGTAGCGCAAGATCCCGACTCCCCCTTCAACTTCTCCATGGAAGGGTATGCCGGAGCCCGTCAGCCGCTGCCGCAAGTACCGTTCGCCTGGGCGCCGGGCTGGAACTCTCCCTCCGCCTGGAACAAGTTCCAGGATGAAGTGGGTGGCAAACTGCGTGCTGGCGATCCGGGTCGCCGTCTGCTGGAAGTAACAGACCCGCAGGCCGAAGGCAAGGAGCCGCTCGGCTGGTTCACCACCATCCCCGCCCCCTTCAAGGCCACAGAGACGCTGCAAGTGGTCAATTATGCCCAGCTGTTTGGCGGCGAGGAGCTCTCCGCTCGCAGCCCGGTTATTCAGGCCCGGATGAACGAACCCGAGCTGGTGCTCAATCCCCTTGATGCAGAGCGTCTTGCCCTCCACGGGGGCAGTCAGGTCTCCTTCTCCTGGGGCGGTAGCCACTGGCAACTGCGCCTGCGCCTGAGCGAACAGCTGAGCACCGGTCTGGTGGGGCTCCCCCTTGGGGTGAACGGCCTGCCGACGGCCCTGCAACAAGCCTCAATCACTAACCTGCAGGAGGTGATCGCATGAGCGAGTCGCTGATCGATCTGTTGCTGGAGGTAGGCAAGGCACTGATCGTGCTGGTGGGGATCGTAGGGGCGGGCGCCTTCATGAGCTTCATCGAGCGCCGTCTGCTGGCCCTGTGGCAGGATCGCTACGGCCCCAACCGGGTGGGGCCGTTTGGTCTGCTCCAGCTGGCCGCCGACATGATCAAGATGTTCTTCAAGGAGGACTGGATCCCGCCGTTCGCCGATCGGCGGATCTTTATCCTGGCCCCAATCATCGCCTTCACCGCCTTTATTCTGGCGTTTGCGGTGGTGCCCATCACCCCCACCTGGGGCGTGGCGGACCTCAATGTGGGACTGCTCTACATCCTGGCCATCGCGGGGCTGGCGGTCTATGCGGTGCTATTCGCCGGTTGGTCGAGCAACAACAAATACTCCCTGCTTGGCAGCTTGCGCGCCTCGGCCCAGACCCTCTCCTACGAGGTATTTCTCGGGCTCTCCTTGATGGGGATCGTGATCCAGACAGGCAGCTTCAACCTGCGGGATATCGTCGAGGCACAGGCAGACTTGTGGAACGTGGTGCCTCAGATCCTGGGCTTTGTCACCTTCCTGTTTGCCGGTGTCGCCGTCACCCACCGTCACCCGTTTGACCAGCCGGAAGCCGAGCAGGAGCTCGCCGACGGCTATCACATCGAGTATGCGGGGATGAAGTGGGGTCTCTTCTTCGTGGGCGAGTATATCGGCATCGTGCTGATCTCCTCGCTCATCGTGACCCTCTTCTTCGGTGGCTGGCACGGCCCCTGGCTGCCTCCCTTCATCTGGTTTGCCCTGAAGACCGCCTGTTTCATGGTGTTCTTCATCCTGCTGCGGGCCTCCCTGCCTCGCCCGCGCTTTGACCAGGTGATGTCGTTTGGCTGGAAAGTCTGCTTGCCGCTGACCCTGATCAATATGCTGATCACCGCGGCAGTTGTACTGATAAGTACGCAGTGAGGCACTCATTATGAAAATTGTTAGCATTATTCAGGGTGTCGGCACCCAGTTACGCAGCCTGGCCATGGTCTTCTCCCATGCCTGGCGGCCCCGTGAAACCCTCAACTATCCGGAACAGGCAGTCTATGCCGCTCCCCGCTACCGCGGTCGCATCGTGCTGACCCGCGACCCCGACGGGGACGAGCGCTGCGTGGCCTGCAACCTCTGTGCGGTCGCCTGCCCGGTCGGCTGCATCTCGCTGCAAAAATCCGAGCGGGAAGATGGTCGCTGGTATCCGGAATTCTTTCGCATCAACTTCTCTCGCTGCATCTTCTGCGGCCTGTGTGAAGAGGCTTGCCCCACCACCGCCATCCAGCTGACGCCGGATTTCGAGATGGGTGAGTATCGCCGCCAGGATCTGGTGTACGAGAAGGAGGATCTGCTGATCAGCGGGCCCGGCAAATACCCGGACTACAACTTCTATCGCATGAGCGGGATGGCCATCGACGGCAAACCGAAAGGGGATGCCGAAAACGAAGCCAAACCCATCGATGTCAAGAGCCTGCTGCCCTGAGGAGTCAATCATGGAACTGGCATTTTATGCCTCGGCCCTGGTGGCCATTTACAGCACGCTGCGGGTGATCAGCACCAGCAATCCCATGCATGCGCTGCTCAATCTCATCATCTCCCTCATCGCCGTGGCCATGATCTTCTTCTGCCTGGGCGCCGCCTTTGCGGGCGCCCTGCAGGTGATCGTCTACGCCGGCGCCATCATGGTGCTGTTCGTGTTCGTGGTGATGATGCTGAACCTGGGTTCAGCGCAGGCGCAGGAGAAGAACTGGCTCACCCCCATGACCTGGGTAGGCCCTGCCCTGCTCTCGCTGATCCTGCTGGGCTTTTTGGGCCACGGCATTCTCGGGGTGACCGGGGGCCTGATCGGAGTGACCGAGGTGACCGCCAAGCAGGTCGGTATCGAACTCTTTGGCCCCTATGTACTGGCCGTGGAGCTCGCCTCCATCCTGCTGCTGGCGGGTCTAGTGACCGCCTATCACCTGGGTCGGGAAGACAAGAGCGGTGAAGTGCTCTCCGTCCCGCGCTCCGCATCCCGCACTGCACAAGAAGGAGGTCAGCAATGAATGGAATCCCTATGGAGCACGGGCTTTTGCTGGCCGCGGTGCTCTTCTGCATCGGCTTGTGCGGTCTGCTGATCCGCCGCAACCTGCTCTACATCCTGATGAGTATCGAGATCATGATGAATGCCTCGGCACTGGCGTTTGTGGTGGCAGGTAGCCGCTGGGCCCAGGCCGATGGCCAGATCATGTATATCCTGGTGATTTCTCTGGCGGCAGCGGAGGCCAGTATCGGCCTCGCCCTGTTACTGCTGCTCTATCGTCGTTACCACACCCTGAACGTGGACACTGTGAGCGAGATGCGCGGATGAGCCTCTTATATCTGACTTTTCTATTTCCGCTGCTGGGATGGCTGGTGCTGGCCTTCTCCCTCGGCCGGTTTGGCGAGCGTACCTCGGCGCTGATCGGGGTGGGTTCCATTGGCCTGTCGGCCCTCACTACCCTGTGGGTGGGCATCGACTTTGTGGGCAACCCGCCCGAGGGGGGCGTCTATGTCCAGCGCCTGTGGCAGTGGATGGCGGTGGGCAACTTTACCCCGAGCTTCTCACTGGCACTGGATGGCCTGTCGCTGACCATGCTGGGAGTTGTGACCGGGGTGGGTTTCTTCATCCACCTGTTCGCCTCCTGGTATATGCGCGGGGAAGAGGGCTACTCCCGCTTCTTCACCTACACCAACCTCTTTATCGCCAGCATGCTATTTCTGGTGCTGGCCGATGACCTGCTGTTTGTCTACCTCGGCTGGGAAGGGGTGGGGCTGTGCAGCTACCTGCTGATCGGCTTCTACTACAAGGATCGCAACAACGGCGCGGCGGCCCTCAAGGCCTTTATCGTGACCCGGGTGGGTGATGTCTTCCTCGCCATCGGCCTGTTTATCCTCTATCGGGAACTGGGCACCCTCAATATCCACGAGCTGCTGGTGCGCGCGCCCATCATGTTTGCCGAGGGCTCCCCTGCCCTGTCGCTGGCCTGCCTGATGCTCCTGGGCGGCGCGGTCGGCAAATCGGCACAGCTGCCGCTGCAAACCTGGCTGGCGGATGCGATGGCAGGCCCGACCCCTGTCTCAGCGCTGATCCATGCCGCCACCATGGTGACCGCCGGTGTCTACCTGATTGCCCGTACCCACGGCCTGTTCCTGCTGGCGCCAGAGATCCTCCATCTGGTCGGGCTGGTTGGCGCCATCACCCTGGTGCTGGCAGGCTTTGCCGCGCTGGTTCAGACCGATATCAAGCGGATCCTCGCCTACTCCACCATGAGCCAGATTGGCTACATGTTTCTGGCTCTCGGTGTCGGCGCATGGGAAGGGGCAATCTTCCACCTGATGACCCACGCCTTCTTCAAGGCGCTGCTGTTCCTCTCCGCCGGTGCCGTTATCGTTGCCTGCCACCATGAGCAGAACATCTTCAAGATGGGTGGCCTGCGCAAGAGTTTGCCGCTGGTCTATGCCTGCTTCCTGGTGGGGGGCTCGGCGCTGGCGGCGTTGCCGCTGGTCACTTCCGGTTTCTACAGTAAGGACGCCATCCTGTGGCAAGTAGAAGCCTCTGGCCAAAGCGCGCTGCTGTGGGCAGGTCTGGTAGGGGCATTCCTCACCTCGCTTTATACCTTTCGGCTGATCTTTATCGCCTTCCATGGCAAAGAGCAGACCAAAGCCCATGCGGGCCACGGTCTGGCTCACCATCTGCCGCTGCTGGTATTGCTGGTGCTCTCCACCGGCATAGGCGCGCTGATCACCCCGCCACTGGCAGGTGTACTACCCGCAGGCCCGGGGGACCATATAGAAGAGGGTCGCCATGCGCTGGAGGTAGCCTCCGGCATCATCGCCATTGCCGGCATTGCGCTGGCCGCGTTTCTGTTCCTTGGTGAGCGCCGTCTGGCCACCTCCATTGCCAACAGTGCGCCGGGTCGCCTGCTCAGCACCCTCTGGTTCAATGCCTGGGGCTTTGACTGGCTCTACGACCAGCTGTGGGTCAAACCCTATCTGCTGGCAACCCGTCTGGTCGGGCAGGATCCGCTGGACTGGATGATGGGCCTGCCCGCCTGGCTTGCCCTGCGTGGCAACCAGCTGCTGGCCTGGACCGTGACCGGCAAGTTGCGCTGGTATGCCGCCTCCATGGGGATCGGCGCCGTGCTGGTGCTGGCGCTGTTGCTGCTGGGGTAACGCGATGAACAACCGGACAATCATACAGCCAGGCTGTTTGCTTTCCCTGATGGAACAGGGAGCGCAATCTCATATGAACTTGAACGAGAGCTGATACCGTGACCTTACTCTGGATCTTGCTAATTCCTTTTATCGGCGGCTTACTCTGCTGGCAGATGGAGCGTCTCGGCGGGCCGTTTGTCCGCTGGGTAGCCCTGCTCTCCATGAGCGCCAGCCTGCTGCTCTCCTGTGCCATCTGGCTAAGTGGAGACTTCTCCCTTGCCACCACGGGCCTCGACAGCGCGGGCGTCTCCGGTGCTGCATCCGCCTGGGCCGCCGAGTGGCGCCTGCCGTGGATCCCCCGCTTCGGCATCTCTTTGCATCTGGCTGTGGATGGCCTGTCGCTCTTGATGGTGATCCTCACCTGCTTTATCGGGGTGCTGGCCATTCTCTGTTCGTGGAAAGAGATCGTGCAGCGCATCGGCTTCTTCCACCTCAACCTGCTCTGGATCCTGGGCGGCGTGCTCGGGGTCTTTATGGCGCTGGATCTGTTCCTCTTCTTCTTCTTCTGGGAGATGATGCTGGTTCCCATGTACTTCCTGATTGCGCTCTGGGGCCACTCGGTCACTGACGGCAAATCACGGATCAACGCCGCGACCAAGTTCTTTATCTACACCCAGGTGAGTGGCCTTATCATGCTGGTGGCTATCATCGGGCTGGTGCTGACCCACCAGCATGCCACCGGAGTCTTCACCTTCAACTATCTGGAGCTGCTCAATACACCGATGAGCAAGGGCGTTCAGTGGCTGCTGATGCTGGGATTCTTTATCGCCTTCGCGGTCAAGATGCCGCTGGTACCGCTGCACGGCTGGCTGCCGGATGCCCACAGTCAGGCGCCGACCGCAGGTTCGGTGGATCTCGCCGGTATTTTGCTCAAAACCGCCGCCTACGGTCTGCTGCGCTTTGCCTTGCCGCTCTTCCCCGAAGCGTCCGCCGAATTTGCTCCCTACGCCATGGTGCTTGGCCTGATCGGGATCGTCTACGGTGCCATCGTGGCCTTTGCCCAGACCGACATCAAACGGCTGGTGGCCTACACCAGCATCTCCCACATGGGCTTTGTGATGATCGCCATCTACTCGGGTAGCGAAGTGGCCCTGCAGGGCGCCGTGGTGCAGATGATCGCCCACGGTCTCTCCGCTGCCGGCCTCTTTATCCTCTGCGGTCAGCTCTACGAGCGGTTGCACACTCGGGATCTGCGCCTGATGGGCGGCCTGTGGGGGCGCCTGCGCTATCTGCCCGGCGTGATGCTCTTCTTCTCGGTGGCGTCGCTCGGCATGCCGGGCACTGGCAACTTTGTCGGCGAGTTCCTGATCCTGGTCGGCAGCTTCCAGGTTGCCCCGGTCATCACGGCGGTCGCCACCTTCGGTCTGGTACTGGCCTCGGTCTACTCCCTCATCATGTTGCAGCGCGCCTGCTTTGGCCCTACCAAGGATGAGAGCGTGCTCAAGGGACTGGATCGCCGCGAGCTGACCATGATGATGGTGATCGCGTGCTTGCTGGTTCTGCTTGGCCTCTATCCCCAACCCGTGATTGATACCGCCAGCAGCAGCCTCATCAATGTGCTGCACTGGTATCTGCTGCCGACTGCTGGAGCCCTGCAATGACTTTCTCCGCTTCCCAACTGCTGGCACTGCTTCCCCTGCTGTTGACCACCGGGGCCATGGCGGCCCTGATGCTGGCCATCGCCTGGCGCCGCTGTGTCACTACCGCCTTTACCGTGACCATTGTTGGCCTCAACCTGGCGCTCTTCTCGCTGCCCATCGTGATGGCGCAGGGGGACCAGGGGGTCACCCCGCTGCTGCAAGTGGACAGTTACGCCGTCTTCTACATGGGACTGGTAGTGATAGGCGCCCTAGCCACCTGCACCTTCGGCCAGTCGTGGCTGAAAGCCTACCCGGACAACCGGGAGGAGTTCTTCCTGCTGCTGCTGATCGCCACCGCTGGTGGTCTGGTGCTGGCCTGCTCCCGTCACCTCGCCTCTCTCTTTATCGGGATCGAGATGCTGACCCTGCCAATGTTCGGTCTGGTGGGTTACGCCTACCGCGAGCGCCACTCGCTGGAAGCCGCGGTGAAATACATGGTGCTCTCTGCCGCCGCCACCGCCTTCCTGTTGTTTGGCATGGCGCTGCTCTATGCCCAGGCAGGCAGCCTGAGCTTTGCCGCCCTGGGGCAGACCCTGGCCGAGAGCCCGGCTCACCACCCACTGCTGATGGGCGGTTTGGGGTTAATGCTGGTCGGCTTTGCCTTTAAACTCTCCTTGGCCCCCTTCCACCTCTGGACCCCGGATGTCTATGAAGGTGCCCCGGCACCGGTCGCCACCTTCCTCGCCACCGTCAGCAAGGTGGCGGTCTTTGCCGTGCTGCTGCGCTTCTATCTGGCGGTACCGGCGGCAAGCGATCCCATGATCCACTGGCTGCTGGCTGCCATGGCGGTCATCTCCATCCTGGTCGGCAACCTGCTGGCACTGGTGCAGACCAACGTCAAACGGATGCTGGGTTACTCCTCCATCTCCCACTTCGGTTACCTGCTGGCGGTGATCGTGGCGAGCCGCATCGGCCAGATGCCGGTGGAAGCAGCCGGGGTCTACCTGCTGATGTATCTCTTCACCAGTCTGGGTGCCTTTGGCGTGGTGAGCATGATGTCGAGCCCCTATCGCGGCAAAGATGCTGACTCCCTGCACAGCTATCGCGGCCTGTTCTGGAAGCGCCCTTACCTGACAGCCGTGCTGACGGTGATGATGCTATCTCTGGCCGGTATTCCGATGACGCTCGGCTTTATCGGCAAGTTCTACCTCATCGGTGTGACCGTCGAGGCGCAGCTCTGGTGGCTCTCCGGTGCCATCGTGCTCGGCAGCGCTCTGGGTCTCTACTACTACCTCAAGGTGATGGTGACCCTCTATCTGCGCGAACCGGGCATGCAGCAGCGGGATGCCAGTGCCGACTGGGCACTCTCTTCCGGTGGCGTGGTAGTGCTGCTCTCTGCCGCCCTAGTGGTGTTGCTGGGGCTCTATCCCCAGCCGGTCATCAGCCTGGTACAAGGGTTCCAGCACGTGGTATTGCAGTAACCTTCACAGACGTTCCCCCTCACCATTACCCGCAAAACCGGCAGCCTTGGCTGCCGGTTTTTTTATCGAGCCCTTCCCCTTAAACCATTTACAGGGCTTGAATCGATTCTCCCCTCATCAACGTACTGGGCGACGAAGCCATTGGTTGACTGGGCATCTCGCCTGTCTGACTCACTCAGTTGAACCATAAAAAAACCGGCCAATTGGCCGGTTTCTGTTTTTATGCGCTGGTGCTCTCTCTATTAACCCAGACGAACCCGGGCGTTGCGGAACATCCGCATCCAGGCGCCGTCCTCGCCCCAGTTGTCGGGGTGCCAGGAGTTGGCCACGGTGCGGAACACCCGCTCCGGGTGCGGCATCATGATGGTGGCTCGGCCATCGGTGGTAGTCACGGCAGTGATACCATCCGGCGAGCCATTCGGGTTGGCAGGGTACTGCTCGGTCACGCTGCCACGGTTGTCGACAAAGCGCAGCCCTACCAGACCGCTCTGCTGCAGTGCGCTCAGGTGAGCAGCATCGCGCACCTCGACACGCCCTTCCCCGTGGGAGACGGCAATGGGCATCACGGAGCCTGCCATGCCGGCGAAGAAGGCCGACGGTGACTCCTGTACCTGCACCAGACTGAAGCGGGCCTCGAAGCGCTCGGAGCGGTTGCGCACAAAGCGCGGCCAGAGATCGGCACCCGGGATGAGGTCTCGCAGGTTGGACATCATCTGGCAACCGTTGCAGACACCCAGAGAGAGGGTATCGCCGCGCTCGAAGAAGCGCTGGAACTGCTCGCGGGCGTTGTCATTGAACAGGATGGACTTGGCCCAGCCTTCACCGGCACCCAACACGTCACCGTAGGAGAAGCCGCCACAGGCCACCAGGGTCTGGAACTCCTCCAGCTTGATGCGACCGGAGAGAATATCGCTCATATGGACATCGACCGCCGCGAAACCGGCACGATCGAACGCCGCCGCCATCTCCACATGGGAGTTGACTCCCTGCTCGCGCAGCACCGCCAGACGGGGGGAGACCCCGCGGGCAATGTAAGGTGCCGCCACATCCTCGGACGGGTTGTAAGTCAGCTTGGCATGCAGACCCGGATCGGTGGCGTCCTGACGGGCCGCGTGCTCACTGTCGGCGCACGCCGGATTGTCGCGCAGGCGCTGCATCTGCCAGCTGGTCTCGCCCCAGATGGTGCGAAGTGCGGTACGGCTGGCACGATAGACCTCCTGACCGCCCCGCTGCAGGGTAATGAGATCCCCTTCTCGCACGGTACCGAGCACATGGGAGCAGGCTGCAAGACCGTGCCCGGCCAGCAGGGTCATCACCGCCTCTTTATCTTCACGACGCACCTGAATGACGGCGCCCAGCTCTTCGTTGAACAGCGCCGGCAGCAGCTCGCCGCCGATACGATCGAGCTGGATGTCGAGGCCGCAGTGACCGGCAAACGCCATCTCGGTCAGGGTGACGAACAGGCCGCCGTCAGAGCGGTCGTGATAGGCGATCAGTTTGCGATCGGCCACCAGCGCCTGAATGGCGTTGAAGAAGCCCTTGAGCTGGACCGGATTGTCGAGATCCGGCGCCTTGTCACCCAGCTGGCGATAGACCTGCGCCAGTGCCGAGGCGCCGAGGCGCTGCTTGCCATTGCCAAGGTCGACGAGGATAAGGTCGGTTTCACCGAGATCGGTACGCAGCTGTGGCGTGACGGTGTTGCGCACATCCTCGACCCGGGCAAAAGCGGAGATGAGCAGGGAGAGCGGCGAGGTGACGCTGTGCTCCTTGCCATCCTGCTGCCAGCGGGTCTTCATGGACATGGAGTCCTTGCCCACAGGAATGGTGATGCCAAGGGCCGGGCAGAGCTCCTCGCCCACCGCTTTGACCGCCTCATAGAGACCGGCATCTTCCCCCGGGTGACCGGCAGCGGCCATCCAGTTGGCGGAGAGCTTGACCCGCTTCAGCGACCCGATGTGGGCCGGCGCCAGGTTGGTAAGCGCTTCCGCCACCGCCATGCGAGCGGAGGCGGCGTGGGAGAGCAGCGCCACCGGGGTACGCTCGCCCATGGACATGGCTTCGCCGTGATAGCTGTCGTAGGTGGCAGCGGTGACGGCGCAATCGGCCACCGGGATCTGCCAGGGGCCAACCATCTGATCGCGATTGACCAAGCCAGTCACGCTGCGATCGCCGATGGTGATAAGGAAGGACTTCTCCGCCACGGTCGGCAGACGCAGAACCCGCTCGGCTGCGTCACTCAAAGTGATGCCATCGAGCTGGAGCGCTTTGCCTTGTGCAGGCAGAGTCACCACGTCGCGGTGCATCTTGGGGGCCTTGCCGAGCAGCACGTCCAGCGGCAGATCGATGGGCTGGTTGTCAAAGTGGCTGTCAGAGAGGGTCAGATGCTTCTCTTCGGTCGCGGTGCCGATGACTGCATAGGGTGCGCGCTCACGCTCGCACAGCGCCTTGAACAACGGCAGCTTGTCCTGCGCTACCGCCAGTACGTAACGCTCCTGGGATTCGTTGCACCAGATCTCCAGCGGGCTCATGCCCGGCTCGTCGCTCTGGATGGCGCGCAAATCGAAACGACCACCGCGCTCACCGTCGTTGACCAGCTCCGGCATGGCGTTGGAGAGACCGCCCGCCCCCACGTCATGGATAAAGACGATGGGGTTGTCGTCACCCAGCTGCCAGCAGCGATCGATCACCTCCTGGCAACGGCGCTCCATCTCGGGGTTGTCACGCTGCACCGAGGCAAAGTCGAGATCTTCGGCCGACTGGCCGGAGGCCATGGAGGATGCGGCACCGCCGCCCAGACCAATGTTCATCGCCGGGCCGCCCAGCACGATCAGCGCCGCGCCGACCGGGATCTCCCCTTTCTGGACATGTTCGGTGCGGATGTTGCCGATGCCGCCAGCCAGCATGATGGGTTTGTGGTAGCCACGCACCTCGACGCCGTTGTGGCTCGGCACCTCCTCTTCGAAGGTACGGAAGTAGCCGAGAATGGCCGGACGGCCGAACTCGTTGTTAAACGCGGCACCGCCGAGCGGCCCCTCCTGCATGATGTCGAAGGCGCTGACGATACGGCTCGGCTTGCCGAAATCCTGCTCCCAGGGCTGCTCGAAGCCGGGAATGCGCAGGTTGGAGACGGAGAAACCGACCAGACCCGCCTTGGGCTTGGCACCGCGACCGGTGGCTCCCTCGTCGCGGATTTCGCCGCCGGAGCCGGTGGCTGCGCCCGGGAACGGGGAGATCGCGGTCGGGTGGTTGTGGGTCTCCACCTTCATCAGGATGTCAACCTGTTCCTGGTGATACTGGTATTCGCCGTTGGCCGGGCTCGGGAAGAAGCGGCCACCCTGGCTCCCTTCCATCACGGCGGCGTTGTCTTTATAGGCAGAGAGGACATGATCCGGCGTCTGCTCGAAGGTGTTCTTGATCATCTTGAACAGCGACTTGGGCTGCTGCTCGCCATCGATGGTCCAGTCGGCATTGAAGATCTTGTGACGGCAGTGCTCGGAGTTCGCCTGGGCGAACATGTAGAGCTCGATGTCGTTGGGGTTGCGACCCAACTTGGTGAAGTTCTCCACCAGATAGTCGATTTCGTCGTCGGCCAGCGCCAGACCGAGCGCCACGTTGGCTTCGGCCAGGGCTGCGCGACCACCGCCCAGCACATCCACCTGGGTGAAGGGGCGCGGCTCGTGGTGAGCAAACAGGGCGGCAGCTTCGCTCATCTCGGCAAACACCACTTCCATCATCCGATCATGGAGCACGGCGGCAATGGCGCTGCGCTGGGCGGCATTCAGCTCACCCTGCCCCTTGATGGTCAGGTAATAGGCAATACCACGCTCCAGCCGCTTGACCTGTTTCAGGCCGCAGTTGTGGGCGATGTCGGTTGCTTTGGAAGACCAGGGGGAGATAGTGCCGGGGCGGGGGGTAACAAGAAACAGCTGACCGCTGGGGGTGTGTTCGGGGATGCTCGGGCCGTAGCGCAAGAGCTGGCCCAAGGTCGCTCGCTCGGGGGGAGAGAGGGGGCTTGTCAGCTCGGCAAAGTGCACATACTCGGCATAGACATCCTCTATCTCTACTCCGCTCTCTACTCCACTCTCATTTCTCATCTGTGCGAAGCGTTGCAGCAGTTTTTGGACACGAAAATCAGACAGTGCTGGGGCACCACGCAAGATATCCATATGACCTTTCTCACCAAGTTTTAAAGTGGGGGGGAATTGAGACGCGCGTATTATAGGGATCTGGCTCACAGCGGACAAACGTTTTTCTCACTTCGTGCAGTGTGACTCTGCGCACACTCTCTGGTATAAAGGTGCCTCTTTTTTGACAAATGCCGATTTTTTCAACAAAGGTACTCACCTACTTGCGCTGCATTTTTCGACTGTTTATCGGGCTGTTGTTGACGCTGACGCTGGTTGGCTGCGACTTCTATAGCCCCTCCAGCCAGCTGGAGCAGATCCGCCAGCGAGGCGAGATCCGGGTTGGCACCATCTATGGTCCCACCTCCTATTACCAACGTGACGACCTCGCCCAGGGGTTCGATTACGAGCTGGCGCAAAATTATGCCGACTGGTTGGGGGTGAAACTCACCATCATCCCGGTCGACACTACCGACCAACTGGTCACCCTGCTGAAAAAGGGCAAACTCGATCTGGCGGCTGCCGCCATCATGGTCACCCCCGAACGGCGCGAGCTGTTTCGCTTCGGCCCGGGCTTCTACCAGGTCTCTCCCAAACTGGTCTACCGCAACGGCAAACCCAAGCCGGCCTCATTGAACGATATCAAGGGCAAGCTGGTGGTGGCCGCCGGCTCCACCGGTGAAGATCTGCTCAAAGAGATGAGCAAAGAGAATCCGAAACTAACCTGGAGCACTAGCGACAACGCCGATGTGGAGGAGCTGCTCAAGCAGGTGGTGGATGGCAAGATTGACTACACGGTGGTGCAGGATACCGTGCTGGCCCGTACCCAGCGCTACTACCCGGAGCTCACCGAGGGGCTGACCCTGGCCCAGAAGCAGACCGTTGCCTGGGCCATGAGCAAGCTGCCCGATGACAGCCTCTATGCCAGCGTGATCGACTTCTTCGGTCAGCGCTTTATGGATGGTGCTATCGCCAAGCTGGACGAGAAGTACTTCGGCCACGTGCAGAACTTCGACTTTGTCGATACCCGTACCTTCCTCAAGCGCGCCAAGAGCCTGCTGCCCAAGTACCAGCCGCTGTTCCAGACTCACGCCAAGAATATCGACTGGCGTCTGCTCGCCGCCATCAGCTATCAGGAGTCCCACTGGGACCCGCAGGCCCGCTCTTACACCGGCGTGCGCGGCATGATGATGCTGACCGAGCCCACCGCCAAGGCGATGGGAGTCAACGACCGGCTTCATCCGGAAGAGAGCATCAAAGGTGGCTCCCTCTATCTGCAACAGATGATGGAGAAGGTGCCGGATTCGGTGCCCGATGACGAGAAGGTGTGGTTTGCCCTCACCGCCTACAACATAGGTTACGGCCACATGATGGACGCCCGCCGCCTGACCAAAGAGCTCGGCAAGAATCCTGACGCCTGGAGCGACGTGAAAGAGGTGCTGCCGCTGCTACAGCAAGCGCGCTGGCACCGCAAGGTACGTTACGGCTATGCCCGTGGCAGCGAGGCGCGCAACTATGTCAACAACGTGCGCCAGTATTACCAGAGTCTGCTCTGGCTCGACAACGAGCAGCAGAAGGCACATCAGCGGGAGAGTCTCGACAACGACAGCGAGCCCGAGCTGGCCGAGCGCCCCACCGCCATCGCCGAAGTGGTCAATCAGATCACCATGCGCTAACCAGCCACTATTCGGCTGTTTTCACGCAAACTTCTCTGTTACCATCGATTCACATCGGAGCCTATCCGAAATCGCATTGTTTTCATTATGTTGAGAGATTAAATAACAGCAATTTCGGATGGGCTCCATCAATGACCCAAGGCCGGGATGGCCAACTGAGTTGGGAGGAGACCAAGATGCAAAAACGTAGAAAAATCAGTCTGGTCAGAAAAGCGAAGTGCAGCTGGAGCCCCAGACGCAAACTCAAGCTTAATGACATCAAGCGCAACCTGTGGCGCAGAAATCGATCCTATACCCTGCTTATTGCAGAGCACACAGCATAAACCCGGCATTCGCCGGGTTTTTTATCTGCTTTCTCACCTGAATACTGTCTTACACCAGCGCCGCCTTGAACTGTACCGACCGCTTGGAGATCAGCGAGTTGCAGTGGTTGCAGAAGTAATCCACCGCGCCGCACGCCTTGAGACGTTCCAGCTCCTGCTGGCAGGTGGGGCAGATGGCCGTGACGCGAACAGGGGCCTGGCACTGGCCACAGGTTTGCTCCTTGCTGCGGGTATCCAGTTCAGCCTGGCATGATGGACAAAGCAGGACTTCCATAATCAACTCCTCGAAAAGTAGATCTGCCATGGTCTTGTTCCATGGCAGATCCCCCTCCCCTTATTCCTCACCTTAACATGGCGAGGATAACAAAGCGGCTGCCGGTGAGGGCAGCCGCAAGGACTTATTTCTTCTTCATTTTCAGCAGGCGTTTGCGCTGACGTTCCTGACTCAGGGTCATGGTGTTCTTCTTGCCTTCAAACGGGTTGACCGACTCCTGGAACTCGACCCGGATCGGCGAGCCCATGATCTTGAGGGACTTGCGGAAATAGTTGATCAGATACCGCTTGTAGGAGTCCGGCAAGTCGTTCAGCTGGTTGCCGTGGATCACGATGCGCGGCGGGTTGTAGCCACCGGCGTGAGCATACTTGAGCTTGACGCGGCGACCGTTGACCATCGGCGGCTGGTGATCTTCCTGCGCCATCTGCATGATGCGGGTCAGCATGGCCGTGCTGGTACGACGGGTGGCGGACTGGTAAGCCTCCTGAATGGATTCAAACAGATGGCCGACACCGCTGCCGTGCAGGGCGGAGATGAAGTGGACACGAGCGAAGTCGATGAAGCCCAAGCGACGATCCAGCTCGTTCTTCACATCCTCTTTCACCTTCTGATCCAGACCATCCCACTTGTTCACCACCAACACCACGGAGCGACCGGCGTGGAGCACATAGCCAAGGATGCTCAAGTCCTGATCGGTGATGGTCTCCTGGGCGTCGATCACCAGCAGGCAAACGTTGGCATCTTCGATGGCTTTCAAGGTCTTGATAACGGAGAACTTCTCCACCGTCTCGTGCACCTTGCCACGACGACGTACACCGGCGGTGTCGATGACCACATACTTCTGCTCGTCACGCTCCATCGGAATGTAAACGGAGTCACGGGTGGTGCCGGGCATGTCATAGACGATGACCCGATCTTCACCCAGCATACGGTTGGTCAGGGTAGATTTACCGACGTTGGGGCGGCCAACGATGGCGAACTTGATGGGCAGGTCGGCGAACGGGGTCTCCTTGGTGTCCTCTTTGGTATCGAGTTCACCGGCAGCCACCATGCGCAGCAGGGCTTCTTCGTCGAAGTCCTCCTCTTCCTCATCCTGCGCATCTTCATCGGTAGCGGAGTCGACCAGGGTCTCCAGATGGGGAGCCAGGGCCAGTTCCAGCAGGCTCAGCACGCCACGACCGTGAGCGGCCGCGATCTGGTAGACCTCGCCCAGCGCCAGACCGTAGAACTCGGAGACCGCGGAATCACCGTCGATACCGTCGGTCTTGTTGGCCACCAGAAATACCTTCTTGTGGGCCTTGCGCAGGTGCTCGGCGATGGCTTGATCCGCCGCGGTCAGACCGGCACGGGCATCCACCATGAACAGCACGACGTCTGCTTCTTCGATGGCCAGCAGGGATTGCTCGGCCATCTTCAGCTCGATCCCCTCTTCGGTGCCATCGATACCACCGGTATCGACCACGATAAATTCCAGCTCGCCCAACTTCGCCTGACCGTATTTACGGTCCCGGGTCAGACCGGGAAAATCGGCAACCAGGGCATCCCGAGTACGGGTCAAGCGGTTAAACAGGGTGGATTTCCCCACGTTGGGGCGGCCCACCAGGGCTACTACAGGAGTCATAAAAGCCTCATTCTCAAGACGACAAAGGCTCCGGGTCCGAAGACCAGGAGCCGGATATTCACATTATCGGACGATCAAGGACGCTTGAGGGCGTACAACTTGCCGTCACGGCTCTGCACATACAGGGTCTCGCCATCCACCAGCGGGGCGGCATAGAGACCACTGCTATCGAGCTGCTGCATCGCCTTGATGGTACCGTCGGTACGATCAAGCCAATACAGGTATCCTTCCACATCACCCACCACCACATAGTCACCGAAGATGACAGGTGCAGTGACGGTACGATTTTCCAGCTGGGTGTTGGACCACAGCTCCAGACCGTTGCGACGGTCGATGGCAAACAGATGGCTGCGGCTATCGGTCAGCACGATGGCATTACCGGTCATCGCCAGATCGCGATAGCCGGAATACTTACGCTTCCACACTTCATCGCCGGTCATCAGTTTGCGCGCCATCAACTGACCGTTGTAGGCGATGGCATAGAGCTCATCACCGGCAATCAGCGGGCTGGCATCGACGTCAACCATGCGGTCCAGCTCGGTGGCACCGCGCGGATCAGCCACCTTGGACTGGCGCACAGGCTGGCCATTGCTCAGCAGGGCGATGCCCACCTTGCCATCGGCACGACCGTAAATCACGGCGCCGTTGGTGATCACCGGTGCACCGGCACTGCGCAGGGTCAGCGGCGGCTGCTCTTCGGAGAGCGACCACTGCATCTTGCCTTCATCAGTGTCGAGGGCGATCAGGCGACCGGAGGTGGTCAACACCACCACGCGGCCATCTTCCACCGCAGGGCTTGCCACCACTTCGCCGGGCACATTGGTCTGCCAGAGCACTTCACCGTTCTCTTCGTTCAGGGCGTAGACCACCCCGTTCTCGGAGCCGAGGAAGAGCTTGCCGTAACGGGAGACCAGACCACCGGAGAGGCGGGCGCTGCGCTTGTCGGCGTTGACCGGCAGGTCGGCCAGATCGACGGTCCAGAGGCGATCGCCACTGGCACGGTCAAAAGCGCTGACATCGCCGTCGCGGGCCGCCGCGTAGATGCGATCCTCTTCCACCACCGGCTTGAGCTGGGAGTAGAAGTCACCGATGCCATCACCCACAGTAGATGACCATGCGGTGTCGGCAGTGAAGGCAGATTCAACCTTGGGCAGCGGCGCCATCGGGTTGAGATCCTCTTCGGAACTGAACAGGGAGCAACCCTGCAGAGCGAAGGAGACCGCAGCCCCCAGCGCCACCATCTTGAATAGATTACGCATCCGGTGCCTCACCAGTCGCAACGGCCGGCAGGGCCAGATCGTCCATTTTCAGCTTGAGCTCGGCGCTACCCTGCAGGCCGCCGGCATCCGCCGCCGCCTGATAGGCATCACGAGCCTCTTCGGTCTTGCCCTGCTTTTGCAGCACATCGCCACGGGCTTCGGCTACCTGCGCCTTGAAGGCGTCATTCTGGATGGTCGCCAGCTTGGCCAGCGCTTCATCTGCCTTGCCCTGATCATTCAGCACACGGGCCAGACGCAGCGCCGCGATGGGACGAATGCTCTCGTCACCCGTGGTCGCCACCAGCTCCAGCTGCTCGGCAGCCAGATCCAGCTTGCCCGCCTTGACGGCAGCGGCAGCCAGTTGCAAAGCGGCCAGTTCACCGTAGGAGTCACCCTTGTTGGCGGTAACAAACTGCTGTGCCTGCTCGAAACCGGCGGCATCGCCCTTGGCAAGCTGCTCAATCACCTGGTTGTAAGAGTGGGAGGAGGCCTCCATGGTCTCTTGCTGGTGCTGGTTGTAATAGCGCCAGCCGAACAGACCGACCAGACCGATCACGGTCCCGGCAATCACCGAGGTTCCGTTCTCTTTCCACCACTCCTTGATAACCTCAACCTGTTGTTCTTCGGTGGTATAGACTTCCACAGCTTACTCTCCTTTGGCTGCCAGCAGGGCAATGGCGGCGTCAACCTTGACGGTCTGTTGCTCGGCCTGACCACGCAGATATTTGATAGTGATCTCCCCGTTTTGCACCTCGGTCTCACCAAGGATCAGGGCGATTGCCGCGCCGCTCTTGTCGGCACGTTTGAGTTGTTTCTTGAAGTTGCCACCACCGCAGTGGCTCATGAGGCGCAGGTCCGGCAGGGCATCGCGCAGACGCTCGGCCAGCTGGAAGCCAGCCTGTTCGGTCCCCTCGCCCACCATCGCCAGATAGACATCCACTGCCGGGCGGATATCGGCGTTGAGCTCAAGAGTCTCCAGCATCAGCACCAGACGCTCCATGCCCATGGCAAAGCCCACGGCCGGGGTCGGTTGACCGCCCAGCTGCTCTACCAGACCATCGTAGCGGCCACCGGCACAGACGGTGCCTTGGGCACCCAGACTGCTGGTGACCCACTCGAACACGGTCAGGTTGTAGTAGTCAAGACCACGCACCAGACGCTCGTTCACTTCGTATTTGATACCGGCAGACTCGAGCAGGCGCTTGAGCCCCTCGAAGTGGGCCAGGCTCTCTTCGCCCAGATGGTCGAACAGACGCGGGGCACCCGCCAAAATGGCCTGCACCTTTTCATCCTTGGAGTCAAGCACCCGCAGCGGGTTGCTGTACATGCGGCGCTGGCTCTCTTCGTCCAGTTGCTCCTTGTACTGCTCCAGATAGGCCACCAGCGCATCGCGGTAAGCGGCACGCTCGGCGCTCTGACCCAGGGTGTTGAGCTGCAGGGTGACATGCTCGCTGATGCCAAACAGACGCCACAGACGGTGGGTCAGCATGATCAGCTCAGCGTCGATGTCCGGCCCGTTGATGCCAAACAACTCGACACCGAATTGGTGGAACTGGCGATAACGGCCCTTCTGGGGACGCTCGTGACGGAACATGGGGCCCATGTACCACATCCGGCGTTCCTGGTTGTAGAGCAGACCGTGTTCGATACCGGCACGGACGCAGCTGGCGGTCCCTTCCGGACGCAGGCTCAGGCTGTCGCCGTTACGGTCTTCAAAGGTGTACATCTCTTTTTCGACCACGTCGGTCACTTCACCGATGGCGCGCTTGAACAGATGAGTCTGCTCGACAATCGGCATGCGCACTTCGCTGTAGCCATAGCTTGCAACGACCTGGCGCAGGATCTGTTCAACCTTCTGCCATACCGGGCTCTGCTCCGGCAGGCAATCATTCATACCGCGAATAGCTTGGATCTGTTTTGCCACGTTGATACTCGAGAAAAAGAGGTAAAATTTGGCCGCATTATAGGGATTTTCCCCCCAAGGTAAAATCAGGGAATCCGGATGCGGGATTTAAAATCAGTCACCTGGAAAAAGGGCCACCCAATGTGGCCCTGTTTCGCTCACTCCTTGTCCATCGGGATCCGGTTGGCGGGATCCAGCATGGCGGCGCGGGCGCGAATGCGGCGCTCCAGAGTTGGAATGAGATCCTTGTTGTCGAGCCGATCGACCCGCTGGCCCCCTTCATAGAAGGCACTCTTGTTGGCGGCACCCGCCAGGCCAAGGTCGGAGACCAGCGCTTCGCCCGGGCCATTCACCACACAGCCGATGATGGAAACATCCATCGGGGTGATGATGTCTTCGAGCCGCTCTTCCAGCGCATTGACGGTAGCGATCACATCGAACTCCTGCCGTGAGCAGGATGGGCAAGCGATAAAGTTGATGCCACGGGAGCGAATGCGCAGGGATTTGAGGATATCGAAACCGACCTTTACCTCCTCCACCGGATCCGCCGCCAGCGAGATACGCAGGGTATCGCCGATGCCGTCGGTGAGCAGCATGCCCAGACCAATGGCAGACTTCACCGCGCCGGCACGGAAACCGCCCGCTTCGGTGATGCCCAGATGGAGCGGCTGCTCAATCTGTTTGGCCAGCAGGCGATAGGCACCGACCGCCAGGAACACATCGGAGGCCTTGACGCTCACCTTGAAATCCTGGAAATCGAGGCGATCGAGATAGTCCACGTGACGCATGGCGGACTCTACCAGCGCTTCGGGGGTCGGCTCGCCGTACTTCTCCTGGATATCTTTCTCCAGCGACCCGCCATTGACCCCGATACGGATCGGGATATTGAGGTCGCGCGCGCAATCGACCACCGAGCGCACCCGCTGCTCGTTGCCGATGTTGCCCGGGTTGATACGCAGGCAGTCGGCACCGTACTCGGCCACTTTCAGGGCGATGCGATAGTCGAAGTGGATATCGGCGACGATGGGAATGCGGGTCTGCTGTTTGATCAGCCGGAAGGCTTCCGCCGCTTCCATGGTGGGCACGGAGACACGGACGATATCGGCACCGACCCGCTCGATCCGCTGGATCTGCTCGATGGTGGCGGCGACATCTGTGGTCTTGGTGTTGGTCATGGTCTGCACGGTAATGGGGGCATCGCCCCCAACCGGTACATTACCAACCATGATCTGTCTGGATTTACGACGAATGATGGGTGATTCGTGAGAAGACATGGGAAACAGATTACTCCTGAGGCAGCGAGAAGCGAGCTGTACGACCGTTGTTGTAACGGCTCATATCAAACGACTGCCCCTTGTAGTCAAGCTTGACGGCCATGGGCGCGCCAATGATGAACTTCAGGGGCTCGGCGCCTTCCAGCACCAGCTCGTCGTTGGCCTTCTTCAGACCACTGAACAGGGTCTTGCCGTTGGCATCCTTCACATCCAGCCAGCAATCGGCGGTGAAGCTCATCTTCAGTTGCGGCGCAGTCGCCGGATCAACGACAGCCTCTTCAGATTCGGTGCCATTGGCGCCGGATACCGCAGCATCGGTCGCAGTGCCGACAGCCGCGCTGACATCGGTCGGGGCAACAGCCGCAGAAGCAGGCGCCAGGGTAGCAGTCGCATCGGAGACCACCGCAGGGACAGCCACGTCCGTGGCGGCCGGTGCAATGGCAGCGCCTTCCACCGGAGCTGTGTTGATCGCATCGGGCGACGTGATAGCAGGTTCAGCCGGGGTCGAACTGGTTGCACTCATCTCGGTGGCTGCCAGCGCTTCATCACCGGCGGAGCGGCGTGAAGTACTCTGCCACCACCAGGCGACCGAGAGCGCAATCAACACCAGGATCACCAGCCAGGTCACCACCTTGAGCCGACTGTCGTTGGCTTGCTGGCGGGAGCGACGGGAGAAGCTCTGCATGTCGATATTGTCGGGAGGAGTCAGACCCAGCTTGTCGTAAGCAGCCAGAATGGTCTCATCGGGGATCCCGACCAGCTTGGCATAGGTACGCAAATAGCCCCGAATAAAGGTATGGGACGTGTGCTTGTCGTAGGTATCCGATTCGATAGCGGCGATCAGGGTCAGACGAAGGTGAATGCGGGACGCAACCTGTTCTCGTGTCCAGCCTAGCTGTTCACGGGCGTTGCGCAGCAATTGGCCTGGGCCTACTGCCTGGGAGTCGTCTTGGAAATCGTGTTGCTGTTCAATAGTCATTGGCTAAATAACGCTTGGCTTGTTGCGAAGTGGGATATTGCCTTACCAGCTCAGTCCCGAATTGGTGAAGTAATGCCGGCTTGTCCATCGCCTGTGCCAGTCGCAGTCTCAACCAGAGACTCTCCTCGTTCTCGTCTGACACATGTAGGACTGCACATCAGGCAGCTTGCCATCTTTCATGGAAAGCTCGGCCAAGTCCAGCAATAACCCTGGATTGCGGGGATTATACCCCAAGGCCAGGCGATAGTACTCGCCTGCTTTATCATTTCTGCGATTTTGCAGCGCACAAAGTGCCGCATTTTCATAGGTATCGGCAATTTTTACGTAGCCTGGCTGAATAACCGCCTGGTTGAACGCCTGATCTGCCTCGGCATACCTGCCGCGATCACAGAGGAAGGCACCATAGTTGTTCATTGCGTCAGCATTGGACGGATCCATGGCAAGGGCGTTCTTGTAATTGGTCTCGGCTGCCTTGAAATCCCCTACCTTCTGGTAAAAGTAGGCAAAACCGATCT
>NZ_JBQBDJ010000003.1:0-3648 GCF_051920165.1 Aeromonas sp. 11P | reverse complement strand
AAGGTTAAGAGCCTCTCATTGTCCGTTCTCTACAGCACCTGCCATCAGATTGTGTTTGTTAGTCGCTTTTTTTTTTGGAATTTTTTTTTTGGAATTTTTTTTTTGCGCTAACAACCTCCTGCCGTTTTGCCCGTGCATATCGGTCACGAACAAATCTGATTACTAAACACAGTAGCCTGGATTTGTTCTATCAGTAATCGACCTTATTCCTAATTAAATAGAGCAAATCCCCTTATTGGGGGTAAGACATGAAGATGCCAGAAAAACATGACCTGTTGGCCGCCATTCTCGCGGCAAAGGAACAAGGCATCGGGGCAATCCTTGCGTTTGCAATGGCGTACCTTCGCGGCAGATATAATGGCGGTGCGTTTACAAAAACAGTAATCGACGCAACGATGTGCGCCATTATCGCCTAGTTCATTCGTGACCTTCTCGACTTCGCCGGACTAAGTAGCAATCTCGCTTATATAACGAGCGTGTTTATCGGCTACATCGGTACTGACTCGATTGGTTCGCTTATCAAACGCTTCGCTGCTAAAAAAGCCGGAGTAGAAGATGGTAGAAATCAATAATCAACGTAAGGCGTTCCTCGATATGCTGGCGTGGTCGGAGGGAACTGATAACGGACGTCAGAAAACCAGAAATCATGGTTATGACGTCATTGTAGGCGGAGAGCTATTTACTGATTACTCCGATCACCCTCGCAAACTTGTCACGCTAAACCCAAAACTCAAATCAACAGGCGCCGGACGCTACCAGCTTCTTTCCCGTTGGTGGGATGCCTACCGCAAGCAGCTTGGCCTGAAAGACTTCTCTCCGAAAAGTCAGGACGCTGTGGCATTGCAGCAGATTAAGGAGCGTGGCGCTTTACCTATGATTGATCGTGGTGATATCCGTCAGGCAATCGACCGTTGCAGCAATATCTGGGCTTCACTGCCGGGCGCTGGTTATGGTCAGTTCGAGCATAAGGCTGACAGCCTGATTGCAAAATTCAAAGAAGCGGGCGGAACGGTCAGAGAGATTGATGTATGAGCAGAGTCACCGCGATTATCTCCGCTCTGGTTATCTGCATCATCGTCTGCCTGTCATGGGCTGTTAATCATTACCGTGATAACGCCATTACCTACAAAGCCCAGCGCGACAAAAATGCCAGAGAACTGAAGCTGGCGAACGCGGCAATTACTGACATGCAGATGCGTCAGCGTGATGTTGCTGCGCTCGATGCAAAATACACGAAGGAGTTAGCTGATGCTAAAGCTGAAAATGATGCTCTGCGTGATGATGTTGCCGCTGGTCGTCGTCGGTTGCACATCAAAGCAGTCTGTCAGTCAGTGCGTGAAGCCACCACCGCCTCCGGCGTGGATAATGCAGCCTCCCCCGACTGGCAGACACCGCTGAACGGGATTATTTCACCCTCAGAGAGAGGCTGATCACTATGCAAAAACAACTGGAAGGAACCCAGAAGTATATTAATGAGCAGTGCAGATAGAGTTGCCCATATCGATGGGCAACTCATGCAATTATTGTGAGCAATACACACGCGCTTCCAGCGGAGTATAAATGCCTAAAGTAATAAAACCGAGCAATCCATTTACGAATGTTTGCTGGGTTTCTGTTTTAACAACATTTTCTGCGCCGCCACAAATTTTGGCTGCATCGACAGTTTTCTTCTGCCCAATTCCAGAAACGAAGAAATGATGGGTGATGGTTTCCTTTGGTGCTACTGCTGCCGGTTTGTTTTGAACAGTAAACGTCTGTTGAGCACATCCTGTAATAAGCAGGGCCAGCGCAGTAGCGAGTAGCATTTTTTTCATGGTGTTATTCCCGATGCTTTTTGAAGTTCGCAGAATCGTATGTGTAGAAAATTAAACAAACCCTAAACAATGAGTTGAAATTTCATATTGTTAATATTTATTAATGTATGTCAGGTGCGATGAATCGTCATTGTATTCCCGGATTAACTATGTCCACAGCCCTGACGGGGAACTTCTCTGCGGGAGTGTCCGGGAATAATTAAAACGATGCACACAGGGTTTAGCGCGTACACGTATTGCATTATGCCAACGCCCCGGTGCTGACACGGAAGAAACCGGACGTTATGATTTAGCGTGGAAAGATTTGTGTAGTGTTCTGAATGCTCTCAGTAAATAGTAATGAATTATCAAAGGTATAGTAATATCTTTTATGTTCATGGATATTTGTAACCCATCGGAAAACTCCTGCTTTAGCAAGATTTTCCCTGTATTGCTGAAATGTGATTTCTCTTGATTTCAACCTATCATAGGACGTTTCTATAAGATGCGTGTTTCTTGAGAATTTAACATTTACAACCTTTTTAAGTCCTTTTATTAACACGGTGTTATCGTTTTCTAACACGATGTGAATATTATCTGTGGCTAGATAGTAAATATAATGTGAGACGTTGTGACGTTTTAGTTCAGAATAAAACAATTCACAGTCTAAATCTTTTCGCACTTGATCGAATATTTCTTTAAAAATGGCAACCTGAGCCATTGGTAAAACCTTCCATGTGATACGAGGGCGCGTAGTTTGCATTATCGTTTTTATCGTTTCAATCTGGTCTGACCTCCTTGTGTTTTGTTGATGATTTATGTCAAATATTAGGAATGTTTTCACTTAATAGTATTGGTTGCGTAACAAAGTGCGGTCCTGCTGGCATTCTGGAGGGAAATACAACCGACAGATGTATGTAAGGCCAACGTGCTCAAATCTTCATACAGAAAGATTTGAAGTAATATTTTAACCGCTAGATGAAGAGCAAGCGCATGGAGCGACAAAATGAATAAAGAACAATCTGCTGATGATCCCTCCGTGGATCTGATTCGTGTAAAAAATATGCTTAATAGCACCATTTCTATGAGTTACCCTGATGTTGTAATTGCATGTATAGAACATAAGGTGTCTCTGGAAGCATTCAGAGCAATTGAGGCAGCGTTGGTGAAGCACGATAATAATATGAAGGATTATTCCCTGGTGGTTGACTGATCACCATAACTGCTAATCATTCAAACTATTTAGTCTGTGACAGAGCCAACACGCAGTCTGTCACTGTCAGGAAAGTGGTAAAACTGCAACTCAATTACTGCAATGCCCTCGTAATTAAGTGAATTTACAATATCGTCCTGTTCGGAGGGAAGAACGCGGGATGTTCATTCTTCATCACTTTTAATTGATGTATATGCTCTCTTTTCTGACGTTAGTCTCCGACGGCAGGCTTCAATGACCCAGGCTGAGAAATTCCCGGACCCTTTTTGCTCAAGAGCGATGTTAATTTGTTCAATCATTTGGTTAGGAAAGCGGATGTTGCGGGTTGTTGTTCTGCGGGTTCTGTTCTTCGTTGACATGAGGTTGCCCCGTATTCAGTGTCGCTGATTTGTATTGTCTGAAGTTGTTTTTACGTTAAGTTGATGCAGATCAATTAATACGATACCTGCGTCATAATTGATTATTTGACGTGGTTTGATGGCCTCCACGCACGTTGTGATATGTAGATGATAATCATTATCACTTTACGGGTCCTTTCCGGTGAAAAAAAAGGTACCAAAAAAAACATCGTCGTGAGTAGTGAACCGTAAGCAGGTGCTGTAGAGAACGGACAATGAGAGGCTCTTAACCTTAGCAATACGT
>NZ_JBQBDJ010000002.1:0-3648 GCF_051920165.1 Aeromonas sp. 11P | reverse complement strand
GTATTGCTAAGGTTAAGAGCCTCTCATTGTCCGTTCTCTACAGCACCTGCCATCAGATTGTGTTTGTTAGTCGCTTTTTTTTTTTGGAATTTTTTTTTTGGAATTTTTTTTTTGCGCTAACAACCTCCTGCCGTTTTGCCCGTGCATATCGGTCACGAACAAATCTGATTACTAAACACAGTAGCCTGGATTTGTTCTATCAGTAATCGACCTTATTCCTAATTAAATAGAGCAAATCCCCTTATTGGGGGTAAGACATGAAGATGCCAGAAAAACATGACCTGTTGGCCGCCATTCTCGCGGCAAAGGAACAAGGCATCGGGGCAATCCTTGCGTTTGCAATGGCGTACCTTCGCGGCAGATATAATGGCGGTGCGTTTACAAAAACAGTAATCGACGCAACGATGTGCGCCATTATCGCCTAGTTCATTCGTGACCTTCTCGACTTCGCCGGACTAAGTAGCAATCTCGCTTATATAACGAGCGTGTTTATCGGCTACATCGGTACTGACTCGATTGGTTCGCTTATCAAACGCTTCGCTGCTAAAAAAGCCGGAGTAGAAGATGGTAGAAATCAATAATCAACGTAAGGCGTTCCTCGATATGCTGGCGTGGTCGGAGGGAACTGATAACGGACGTCAGAAAACCAGAAATCATGGTTATGACGTCATTGTAGGCGGAGAGCTATTTACTGATTACTCCGATCACCCTCGCAAACTTGTCACGCTAAACCCAAAACTCAAATCAACAGGCGCCGGACGCTACCAGCTTCTTTCCCGTTGGTGGGATGCCTACCGCAAGCAGCTTGGCCTGAAAGACTTCTCTCCGAAAAGTCAGGACGCTGTGGCATTGCAGCAGATTAAGGAGCGTGGCGCTTTACCTATGATTGATCGTGGTGATATCCGTCAGGCAATCGACCGTTGCAGCAATATCTGGGCTTCACTGCCGGGCGCTGGTTATGGTCAGTTCGAGCATAAGGCTGACAGCCTGATTGCAAAATTCAAAGAAGCGGGCGGAACGGTCAGAGAGATTGATGTATGAGCAGAGTCACCGCGATTATCTCCGCTCTGGTTATCTGCATCATCGTCTGCCTGTCATGGGCTGTTAATCATTACCGTGATAACGCCATTACCTACAAAGCCCAGCGCGACAAAAATGCCAGAGAACTGAAGCTGGCGAACGCGGCAATTACTGACATGCAGATGCGTCAGCGTGATGTTGCTGCGCTCGATGCAAAATACACGAAGGAGTTAGCTGATGCTAAAGCTGAAAATGATGCTCTGCGTGATGATGTTGCCGCTGGTCGTCGTCGGTTGCACATCAAAGCAGTCTGTCAGTCAGTGCGTGAAGCCACCACCGCCTCCGGCGTGGATAATGCAGCCTCCCCCCGACTGGCAGACACCGCTGAACGGGATTATTTCACCCTCAGAGAGAGGCTGATCACTATGCAAAAACAACTGGAAGGAACCCAGAAGTATATTAATGAGCAGTGCAGATAGAGTTGCCCATATCGATGGGCAACTCATGCAATTATTGTGAGCAATACACACGCGCTTCCAGCGGAGTATAAATGCCTAAAGTAATAAAACCGAGCAATCCATTTACGAATGTTTGCTGGGTTTCTGTTTTAACAACATTTTCTGCGCCGCCACAAATTTTGGCTGCATCGACAGTTTTCTTCTGCCCAATTCCAGAAACGAAGAAATGATGGGTGATGGTTTCCTTTGGTGCTACTGCTGCCGGTTTGTTTTGAACAGTAAACGTCTGTTGAGCACATCCTGTAATAAGCAGGGCCAGCGCAGTAGCGAGTAGCATTTTTTTCATGGTGTTATTCCCGATGCTTTTTGAAGTTCGCAGAATCGTATGTGTAGAAAATTAAACAAACCCTAAACAATGAGTTGAAATTTCATATTGTTAATATTTATTAATGTATGTCAGGTGCGATGAATCGTCATTGTATTCCCGGATTAACTATGTCCACAGCCCTGACGGGGAACTTCTCTGCGGGAGTGTCCGGGAATAATTAAAACGATGCACACAGGGTTTAGCGCGTACACGTATTGCATTATGCCAACGCCCCGGTGCTGACACGGAAGAAACCGGACGTTATGATTTAGCGTGGAAAGATTTGTGTAGTGTTCTGAATGCTCTCAGTAAATAGTAATGAATTATCAAAGGTATAGTAATATCTTTTATGTTCATGGATATTTGTAACCCATCGGAAAACTCCTGCTTTAGCAAGATTTTCCCTGTATTGCTGAAATGTGATTTCTCTTGATTTCAACCTATCATAGGACGTTTCTATAAGATGCGTGTTTCTTGAGAATTTAACATTTACAACCTTTTTAAGTCCTTTTATTAACACGGTGTTATCGTTTTCTAACACGATGTGAATATTATCTGTGGCTAGATAGTAAATATAATGTGAGACGTTGTGACGTTTTAGTTCAGAATAAAACAATTCACAGTCTAAATCTTTTCGCACTTGATCGAATATTTCTTTAAAAATGGCAACCTGAGCCATTGGTAAAACCTTCCATGTGATACGAGGGCGCGTAGTTTGCATTATCGTTTTTATCGTTTCAATCTGGTCTGACCTCCTTGTGTTTTGTTGATGATTTATGTCAAATATTAGGAATGTTTTCACTTAATAGTATTGGTTGCGTAACAAAGTGCGGTCCTGCTGGCATTCTGGAGGGAAATACAACCGACAGATGTATGTAAGGCCAACGTGCTCAAATCTTCATACAGAAAGATTTGAAGTAATATTTTAACCGCTAGATGAAGAGCAAGCGCATGGAGCGACAAAATGAATAAAGAACAATCTGCTGATGATCCCTCCGTGGATCTGATTCGTGTAAAAAATATGCTTAATAGCACCATTTCTATGAGTTACCCTGATGTTGTAATTGCATGTATAGAACATAAGGTGTCTCTGGAAGCATTCAGAGCAATTGAGGCAGCGTTGGTGAAGCACGATAATAATATGAAGGATTATTCCCTGGTGGTTGACTGATCACCATAACTGCTAATCATTCAAACTATTTAGTCTGTGACAGAGCCAACACGCAGTCTGTCACTGTCAGGAAAGTGGTAAAACTGCAACTCAATTACTGCAATGCCCTCGTAATTAAGTGAATTTACAATATCGTCCTGTTCGGAGGGAAGAACGCGGGATGTTCATTCTTCATCACTTTTAATTGATGTATATGCTCTCTTTTCTGACGTTAGTCTCCGACGGCAGGCTTCAATGACCCAGGCTGAGAAATTCCCGGACCCTTTTTGCTCAAGAGCGATGTTAATTTGTTCAATCATTTGGTTAGGAAAGCGGATGTTGCGGGTTGTTGTTCTGCGGGTTCTGTTCTTCGTTGACATGAGGTTGCCCCGTATTCAGTGTCGCTGATTTGTATTGTCTGAAGTTGTTTTTACGTTAAGTTGATGCAGATCAATTAATACGATACCTGCGTCATAATTGATTATTTGACGTGGTTTGATGGCCTCCACGCACGTTGTGATATGTAGATGATAATCATTATCACTTTACGGGTCCTTTCCGGTGAAAAAAAAGGTACCAAAAAAAACATCGTCGTGAGTAGTGAACCGTAAGCAGGTGCTGTAGAGAACGGACAATGAGAGGCTCTTAACCTT
>NZ_JBQBDJ010000001.1:0-55484 GCF_051920165.1 Aeromonas sp. 11P | reverse complement strand
CATGGCGTCAGTAGGCTGGGTGACAGTGTCACTTCGTAAATCGATATAGCGCATGAGATCCCTCCTGAAACAGGAGAGTGACGTTAGCCATGCGCCCCTCGCTTGGCAAGGGGCGCATGAGCAGAAATGCAGGCTGTCGCACAGCCACTTGGGCTACCTCTTCGACCCGCCGCTCTGGCATAAAGCTGACATCGTGCAACACGCCGATGGTGTTGATCACCACAGTGGGGAGCGGATCGGTGTCGTAGAGGGTAAACAGGGTATCGAACGAGATGGCGTCCACCTCTTGCAGCGGGAAGAAGGCCCCCATCTCGATCCCTTTTGGATAGGTACGCCCGGCCAGCAGGAAGGACTCCCCCCTTGCCATCAGCTCTCTTGCCAGCGCCGAGCCCAGCGCACCGCTTCCGAGGATCAAGTAGCTCATCGCCTAGAGCGTATCAGAATACTCAACCGGCCGTGACACGACCAAAGGGTAATATGCCCCTCATCACGCTTCCCCCAGATGGCGACCAAACTCCCGCGCCAGCGCCAGATCGAGGAAACCGTCCGCTTTCTTGTGGGTACGCAAAAACTGGTAATAGGCGAGCAGGGTGACCAGCGCCTCCTCATCGGGCAACCCCACCCCGGGTTGCTGATCGCCCAGCAGTTGCTGCGCCGCTGCCAGCGCATCCCTGTCTACCACTTCCGCCTGACGGTAGAGATAACCGCAGCCAGTTGCCAGCCACTCCAGCGAACAGTTGGCCCCCATGGCGATCTGGTTGGCCCGCGCCAGGCCAGGCTCGGCTCCCTTCAAATATTTGCGGATCAGCGCTTCACTGAGCCCCACCTTGCGGGCAAAGGCACTCACGCTCATCTCCCCGATCAGGCTCTGCAAGCGCTCGGCAAATCCTTCCATCCAACTCTCTCCCCTACTCTGCGATCAGAACCAAAGTTCGAATCATGCCACTGCCCATTATTGCTTTGCCAGCCACATGAGGCCAAGATGCCCGCAGTCATCTATGTTGCACATCGTTTTCGCATCGCGTTTTTCAAGGAGTCAACCATGTCTGTATCCCGTGTCGCCCTGCATCCGCAAGGCCCCACCTTCTCTCGCCTCATCATGGGTTACTGGCGCCTGATGGAGTGGCAACTCTCTCCGGCCGCTCTGCTTGACCTGATGAAATATCATCTGGATCTGGGGGTCACCACCATCGATCACGCCGATATCTATGGCGGCTATCAGTGCGAAGAGGCCTTTGGTCACGCCCTGCGCCTCGAGCCTTCCCTGCGCAGCCGGATGGAGATCGTCAGCAAGTGCGGTATCGCCCTCACCGCCAAACCGGAGCATGCCCTCAACCACTACAACACCGGCAAGAGCCATATCGTCGCCAGCGCAGAGGCCTCGCTGCGCAAGCTCGGCACCGACCATCTGGACCTGCTGCTGATCCACCGCCCGGATCCTCTGATGAACGCCGATGAAGTGGCCGACGCCTTTATCACCCTGAAACAGTCGGGCAAGATCAAGCACGCTGGGGTATCCAACTTCACCGCCCGACAGTTCGAGCTGCTGCAATCGCGCCTCCCCTTCCCGCTGGTCACCAACCAGCTGGAGATCTCGCCGCTTCATCAGGAAGGGACCCTCGATGGCACCCTGGATCAGTGCCAGCAGCTTGGCATCAAGCCGATGGCCTGGTCATGTCTCGGCGGCGGCCGACTGTTCAGCGATGACACCTATGCCCCGCTGCGTGCCGAACTGGAGCAGATCCGTCAGGAAGTGGGCGCCCAGACTATCGAGCAGGTGGTCTACGCCTGGGTAATGATGCTGCCAAGCCAGCCACTGCCATTGATTGGCTCCGGCAAGCGGGAGCGGATTGCCGCCGCCGTGGCCGCCGAATCCATCGGGCTGAACCGCCAGCAGTGGTTCCGCATCCGCAAGGCGGCGCTCGGTTACGACGTTCCCTGATAACTGCAAAACGTCCAGAAACAAAAACGGCATGGGGGAAACCCATGCCGTTTTTTTATTGCCGAGGCACCTTAGCGGTGGCGCTGTTGCGGGCGACCACGGGGAGCATCTGTCTTCGGTTTGGCCTGGTTGACGGTGATGGTACGGCCACCGACTTCAGTGCCATGCAGACCAGCGATGGCCTTCTCGGCATCACCATTGACCGGCATTTCAATAAAACCAAACCCCTTTGACTGGCCGGTATCGCGGTCGATGATGATATCAACCTTGTCGACCTGTCCAAACTGGCTGAACAGGGTTTTCAGTTCGTCGGCCGTCATCCGGTACGACAGATTTCCTACGTAAATCTTCATGCCATCCACTCTCGATTCAAGGTGCCTTCTCTATGCAATTCCCAGCATAACGGTAAGGGCACAACCCCTATGCCGGACCTGCCATGGCTTCATGCCGTGGCCTTCTCCACACTGTCGTCAAGTGATTGATCTCTTGGGTTAACAGTGCAGACAAGATCAATTCGAGTCACTGGCAGTATCTGAGCTTTGCCGGGAATTGTCGAGAAAATAGTCGACTCAGGCCGATTGCAGATCTGACAACCGTTGCGCCAGCATCCGGCGACCGTGCCAGGCCCGTTTAAAGCCGAAGCGATAGACCGACGGGCTCACCAGATGGAGCTCCCCCGCCTTGAGATCCAGCAAGGCCATGGCCGCCGCCAGCTCCTCTTCACTCAGTTGCAGATCGAGGCTGAAGTCGAGCCACTGGCCGTCGTGACCCACTCGCCGCTCCCGTTCAAGCGCCACCAGCTGGTTGCGGGGCAGCGCCAGCGCCTCATCCTTGTTGCCATTGAGCAGATAGATATGCTGTTCGTCCCACCCTAGCTCCGCCAGGCGCCAGGGCTGCCAGCTGCGGGGCAGCGACACCATGATCCCGGTGATGCCACCAAAGACCACGCCCACCCAGTTGAGCAGCGCCATGGCGCCCCAGCCATCCCACAAGGAGGCCGCCACCACGCCCCAACTCACCAGCAACAGCAGAAAAATGACGCAGCGATAGCGCACCGCTGGCGGCATCAACAGCTGCACCTGCGAACCGGCAAGCAAGGATGTAATACGCATGAAAAGCTCCTGTCATCACGAAATGGCGCCATTGTGAATAGCCATCAGGATGCTGACAAGGGGGTTTTCTTTGTCATCCCCCTATAAAATCAATACCATGGCGTAAATGATTCTCAGTGGAACCCGCTTCTTGACCAGCTCGCAACCCTGTGTGCGCTTTTGTGGCGTCGACAAATTCTATGGCGACTTTCAGGCTCTTCATCACATCGATCTCACCATTGAACGGGGAGAGAAGTGGGTTATCTGTGGCCCGTCAGGCTCGGGAAAATCGACCCTGATCCGCACCATCAACGGGCTGGAGGGGATCGACGGCGGCCAGCTGTTCCTGTTTGGCGAGCCGGTGACCCCCGCCTACCTGCGCCGCCTGCAAGGTCGGGTCGGCATGGTGTTTCAGCAGTTCAACCTCTTCCCCCATATGACGGTGCTGGAGAACCTGATGGTGGCGCCGGTGCATACCCTGGGGTTGCGTCCCCAGGAGGCCAAAGCCCGGGCACTCGGGCTGCTCGAGCGGGTGCGCATTCAGGCACAGGCTGACAAGTACCCACACCAGCTCTCCGGTGGCCAGCAGCAGCGGGTCGCCATCGCCCGCTCCCTCTGCATGCAACCCGAGCTGATGCTGTTTGACGAGCCCACCTCCGCCCTCGACCCCGAGATGATCCGCGAAGTGCTCGATGTGATCCGCGAGCTGGCTGACGAGGGGATGACCCTGATCTGCGTCACTCACGAGATGGGCTTTGCCCGTCAGGTGGCGGATCGGGTGCTCTTTATGGACGAGGGGAAGATCATCGAATCGGCCCCGCCCGCCCAGCTGTTCAGCGCTCCGCAGCACCCACGCACCCAAGCCTTCCTCGAACAGGTGCTCAGCTATCATGGCTAGGCTAAATCGCCCCCGCCTGCTCGGCTGGCTGTCAGGCACTGTGATGCTCTGTGCGCTACTGGGCTGGGCGCTCTATAGCGGCGCTCGCCAGATGGGTTATGAGTGGCAGTGGCCGCGGGTGTTGCCCTTTCTCGGCGAGTGGGATGAGGGGACCTTTTATGCGGGCCCCCTGCTAAACGGCTTGCTGGTCACCCTGCAGGTGGCACTTCTCAGCCTGTTGGGCACGATGGCGGTCGGTGTGTGCGTGGTCAGCCTGCGGCTGCTCCCCTCCCGGCTCGGCCCTTGGCTCGCCATCGCCTATCTGGCGCTGGTGCGCACCACGCCCCAGCTGGTGCAGCTCTATATTCTCTATTTCTTGCTGGGCCCCATGCTGGGATTGGCTCCCCTTGCCTGCGCCGTGTTGAGCCTCTCCCTCTATCAGGGGGCCTTCACCGCCGAGGTCTTGCGTGCAGGCGTACAGGCTATTCCCAAAGGACAGTGGGAGGCAGCCCAGTCGCTTGGCTTGTCACGGGCCATCACCCTGCGCAAGGTGATCCTGCCCCAGCTGGTGCGCATCACCTTGCCGCCGCTCACCAACGAGCTGGTCTCCCTTATCAAGCATTCGGCGCTGGTGAGTGTGATCGCCATCTTCGATCTGACCAACGAAGGGCGTACTCTGGTTGCCGATACGTTTCTGACCTTTGAGGTGTGGTTTACCGTGGCCGCCCTCTATTTGCTGTTAACCCTGACGCTGTCAGCCTGTTCGCGGGCGCTGGCCCGTCACCTGAATCCGGATCAACAAGGACGCTAACCATGAATCTGTCATTCAAGACCACCCTGTCGGGCGCTGCCCTGCTGCTGGCAAGCCTGCTCACTCCGGCATTGGCACAAACTGCCCCCTCCGACACCCAGGCACAGATCGAGCAGAGCGGTACCCTGCGGGTCGGCATGTCCACCTTCGCCCCCTGGGCGATGCGCGACAAGCAGGGGGCCCTGATCGGTTTCGAGATTGACGTGGCCCGTCGCCTCGCCACAGATAACGGCTGGCAGGTAGAGTTCGTGCCTACCGCCTGGGATGGCATCATCCCCTCCCTGTTGGCGAAAAAATATGACGTCATCATCGGCGGCCTCACCATCACCCCCGAGCGGGAGAAGAGCGTGCGCTTCACCCAGGCCTACTCCCATTCGGGGGTGCAGCTGGCCGCCTCCAGCACCATGGCCAAAGAGAAGAAAACCGTGGCGCACTTCAACCAGCGCGGGGTGATCCTGGCGGTACGTCGTGGCGCCTCACCGGTACAGGTGGCAAAAGAACACTTCCCCAAGGCCACCCTGCGCCAGTTTGATGACGAGTCACAGGTATTTCAGGAGGTGCTGAACGGCCGCGCTCACGGCGCCCTCTCCTCTTCCCCGAAACCCGAGCAAGAGGCGCTGCGCCACCCCGATGCCCTCTTTATGCCGTTTGCCGAACCGTTGGCACAAGGCGATGAAGGCTTTGCCCTGCGCAAGGGGGATGATGCCCTGGCTGAGCAGTTCAACGAGTGGATCGCCGCCCGTCAGGCCGATGGCTGGCTCAAGGCGCGCCATGACTACTGGTTCAAGTCGCTGGCGTGGGAAGCGCAGGTCGCCAATCCCTGATGCTGATGCCCCTCAAAGAGACCATCCGGCGCATCGTCCGGAAGCCATGTCGGAACATCAACTGGCTGGATGGGGCGATCGCCCTGATCCTGCTGCTGGCTGGCCTCTGGCTGGCCAGCCGCTTGCACATCGGGGTGGCCTATCAGTGGCGCTGGCATGAGGCCTTCGATCTGCTGTTCACCCCTGGCCCTCACGGCGAGTTGCCCTACTTTTTCAGCGGTCTGCTCACCACCTTGCGCATCGCCCTGCTCGGCATGGTGCTGGCGCTGCTGCTCGGCACTGCGCTGGGGGTAACCGCCTTCAGCCGCCGCCCCTGGCTGGTGATGCCCGCGACCCTGTTTATCCAGCTGATCCGCAATCTGCCGCCGCTGGTCTTTATCTTCATCTTCTACTTCTTTATCGCCAACCAGCTGCTGCCTGCGAGCGGCCTCTCCCGCTGGCTCGGCACCGTATCGCTCTCCCCGTGGCAAGAGGCGCTGTTTGGCCCGCCTGCCCGCTGGGAAAACCTCATCTCAGGCACCCTCTGCGTTGGCATGATCAGCGCAGCCTTCGTCGCCGAGATCGTCCGTGCCGGGCTGGCCGCCATCCCCCGCGGCCAGTGGGAGGCGGCGCAGAGCCTCGGACTCTCCCCCTGGGTGCGGCTGCGCCATGTGATCCTGCCGCAGGCCATGCTGCTGATGTTGCCCCCCCTCACCGGTCAGCTCATCGCGCTGGTGAAGGATACCGCCATCGTTTCCCTTATCTCGGTGCAGGAGCTTACCTTCGTCGGCACCGAGATGGCCAACTCCAGCGGGCTGGTCTACGAGATCTGGCTGCTGGTGGCCGCAGCCTATTTATTTATATGTTTGAGTCTGTTCGTGCTGCTGAGCCGACTCGAAGCAAGACAAGGAGCACGCACATGCTGACGTCCCTGTTGCTGGCGACCGTATTGCAAGCGGAAGCCATCGGCGGTTATGCCGCCGGTTGCCTGAAAAACGGCGTATCCCTGCCCCTCGAAGGGCCGGGGTATCAAGTGATCCGCACCAAGCGGCTGCGCTACTACGGCCACCCCGACCTTATCCACTATCTGCAGACGCTGGCCAACCAGACCCGCATGGCCGGGCTGCCGGATCTCTACATCGCTGATCTGGCGATGGCCCGGGGCGGCCCCTTTACCTCCGGCCATCGCAGCCATCAGACCGGACTTGATGCCGATATCTGGTTTCGCATGGCCAACCGTCCCATCAGCAAATGGGAGCAGGATGCCCCCAAGGAGTGGGCGCTGATCGACGAACCCAGCTACAAGATGTTGCCGGGTCGCTTTGGCCCCCAGCAGCTCACCCTGCTGCAGCTGGCGGCCAGCAAACCCGAAGTCGCCCGCATCTTCGTCAATCCGGTGATCAAATCCGCAGTCTGCCAACAGACAGGTAACGAACCCTGGGTCGCCAAACTGCGCCCTTGGGTGGGCCATTTCAGCCACTTCCATGTGCGGCTGCGCTGCCCGGTGGGCAGCCCAGATTGCGAATCTCAGGCCCCCATTCCGCCCGGCAACGGCTGCGGGGAAGAGCTGGCCTCCTGGCTCAAGGACAAGCCCCAGCTGCCCAAGGTCTCCAGCATCAACAAGCGACCCGAGCTACCTGCGCGTTGTGGCAACTGACCCCAAGCTGGTATGGTGGTGCACTCTTGGTCGTACACCATCCATGGCGCACTATCGACTCGAAATACCAAAGGAGAACAACAAGATGGCCACATCACTCTGGCGCAAAACCACGCAGAGCCTGTTGACCCTGACCCTGCTGCTCGGCCTGACCGGCTGCGGCATGAACAATATTCCGACCCTGGATGAGCAGGTCAAGGCGAGCTGGGGGCAGGTTGAGAACCAGTATCAGCGCCGCGCCGATCTCATCCCCAATCTGGTCGCCACCGTCAAGGGCTACGCCAGCCATGAGCAGGAGACCCTAAAGGCGGTCACCGATGCCCGAGCCCGAGTAGGCAGCGTGCAGGTGAGCGACCCTGCCCAGCTCAAGGAGTTTGAAGCGGCGCAGAACCAGCTCTCCAGCGCCCTCTCCCGTCTGATGGTAGTGGTAGAACGCTACCCCGAGCTGAAAGCGGATCAGCAGTTCCTGACCCTGCAAGCCCAGCTGGAAGGGACCGAGAACCGCATCTCGGTGGCTCGCCGCGACTATATCGAGGCGGTGCGCCAGTTCAATACCGAGATCCGCACCTTCCCCGGCGTTATCTGGTCCAAGCTGCTCTACTCGGATCTGGAGGCCAAACCCAGTTTCAGTGCCAAACCCGGTGCCGATGATCGATGGGGAGACTATCGAGGAGTACGGCTACCAGCTCGGTCGCCACTGGGGGATCGGCCAGAAAGGCAAAAACAATGGCGTGCTGTTGCTGATCGCCCAAGATGAGCGCAAGGTGCGGATCGAGGTAGGCTATGGATTGGAAGGCGCCCTGCCCGACGCCATCGCCGCCAACATCATCCATGGCCGCATCCTGCCCGCCTTCAAGCGCGGCGATATGGTGGCCGGGATCATGGCGGGCAGCCAGAGCATCATGAAGGCACTCGCCGGAGAGTATCAGCCGGTCGAGCAGCCAAAGAGTGACAACGGTGGCGGTCCCTGGCTGTTTATTCTGGTGGTGATTGCGATGATCGTGCTCCACAACCTGCGCGGCGGTGGTGGCGGTGGGCCGGGAGGACGACGTCGGTCGGCCTACATGGCCGGTGGATTGGGTGCCGGCTCCTTTGGTGGTCGCTCCGGCGGCGGATTCAGCGGTGGCGGCGGCAGTTTTGGCGGCGGCGGAGCCTCCGGTGGCTGGTAACAGGAGTAAAGAGACAAATCATGATTTCTAAACAGTTCTTCCACACGCTTCAGGCCAAGGTGCGCGAAGCGGAGCTAGAGACTGATGCTGAACTGGTCACCGTGCTGGCCCCGGCCAGCGATGGCTATCGCTACATTCCCACCCTCTGGGCGGCGCTGCTGGCGATGCTCACACCGCTGCTGGTGTTCCAGCTCGGCTTCTGGCTCGGCTGGTACGAAATCCTGCTGGTGCAGTGGGCGGTCTGGCTGCTGCTGAGCCTGCTGTTCCACTGGACCCCCATCAAGATGCGTCTCATCCCGAAGAAGGTTCGCCAGCACCGGGCTGCCCTGATGGCTCGCCTGCAATTTGTCGAGCAGGGGCTGCACCGCACCCGCGACCGGCTCGGGGTGCTGATCTTCGTCTCAGCCGCCGAGCACTATGTAGAAATACTGGTGGAGCTTGATTGGCTTGGTACTGGCGTTGATCGCCATCCTTGGCGGCAACATGATCGAGGGTGGTCATCCCAGTGCACTGCTCGATCTGCCCGCATTTCTTATTGTCATAGGCGGCACCATAGGTGCTGCGCTGACCCAGTTCCCCTTCTCTGTCGTCGGCAGCACCATGAAGCGTTTCAAATGGCTGCTCTCCCCCTCAAGCTCGACATGCATGAACAGGCCCAGTTACTGGAAACCCTAGCAGGCAACGCCCGCCGCAGCGGCATGCTCGCGTTGGAAGGGATGATCGAGGAGATCAAGGATCCTTTCCTGAAGAAAGGGGTGCAGATGATGGTCGATGGCTACGAAAAAACCAAGATACACGAGGTGCTGGAGAACGAGATCGAGTTCGAGCAGGAAGATCTCGAACAGACGGTCAAATTCTATGAAGCCATGGGCGGCTACTGCCCGACCATGGGGATCGTCGGGGCAGTATTTGGCCTGATCCACGCCATGGGTCTGCTGGATGCCCCCGACAAGCTGGGTGGCGCCATCGCGGTGGCCTTTATCGCCACCATCTACGGGGTATCCGCCGCCAACCTGATCTTCTTGCCGTTCGGCAACCGCTACAAAGGGTTTGCCCACCAGATCCGCCACTACAAGGAGATGACCCTGACCGGCATTCTCTGCATCGTGGATGGCGAATCCCAAGCGCGCCTGCAAGTTACCCTCGAACCTTATCTGGGAGGTCACGGTGGCCAAAAAGAAAAAGGCTGAAGCACCGGAGAACCATGAACGCTGGCTGGTCTCCTATGCCGACTTCATGACCCTGCTGTTCGCCTTGTTTGTTGTGCTCTACTCCTTTGCCATGGCAAAGCAGTCCGAAACCCGGGTGCTTATCCAGGGCTTTATCGAGTCGCTGGGTAAAATCGGCCTCATCTCCCCGCCTGCCGGCTCACCCTTGATGCAGGGGGGCACAGGGATTCTCGAGCCGGAATCAAAAACTACGCCGAGCAGCCCGAAAGAGGAGACTGTACTGGAGAAAGATGCCCCCATGGCGGCATCGGACCCCTTCAACGAGACCATAGGTGCCTCGGAAAAACCGAGCGCCACCGAAGCCTGGCCCCATAAGACCAAGGAGCAGGAGTGGGTGCAGGTGACCAAGCAGAAGCTGGAGCAACAGCTAAAGGCCCAGATCGAATCGAAGGACCTGGAGGTCGAGCAGCTTGGCAGTCAGCTGGTGATCCGCATCGGCGAGAAGGCGCTGTTTCCCGCCGATTCGGCGTTCCTGCAGCCCCAATTCATCCCGCTGGTCAACAAGATCGCCGGCATTTTGGCCAATATCCCGGGGCAGGTAGTGGTCACCGGTCATACCGACAACTCCCAGGCACCGGTGGAGCTCTATCGCAACAACTGGGAGCTCTCGGTGCTGCGGGCCTCTTCCATCGTGCAGACCATGCTGACCAACCCCCAACTGGATGCCAGACGAGTCATCGCTCAGGGGGTTGCCGACACTCAACCCCGCTTTGCTAATGACACCCCCGAACATCGCCAGGCGAATCGCCGGGTCGATATCACCCTATCTCAAGGCAAGGCAGCAGAAGAGTCACTGCAACTGCTCAAGCCTTGATCCCCCCGCTCCCGCTTCGCGCGGGAGCCTCTTTTTTAAAAACAAATAACTCAATAATATCAACACCATAAGATCTTAATGATAATGATTGCCATTTATTGTCAAGTGGTCAGGCCTCTGCAATAATGCCGCCCCTCAGGCTTAAATAAAAACAATTATCATTATGAACAAACTGCTTCAGGCATGGCCGGCACTCCTGTGTGCCTCCGCTGGCGCGGCCGATCTCCCCCCTGTGGAGAAGGCTCGCAGCGACGACACCATCATTGTCACCGGGCAACGGGTACAACAGAAACTCTCCGATGTCTCCGGCTCCATCACCGTCATCACCCAGGAAGAGCTGGACCGTCAGGTCGCCAGCGAGCTGACTCATGTGTTTCGCAAGATCCCCGGTGTCTCGGTCACCGGCTCTGCCGGGCGACCGCAAAACATCAGCGTGCGCGGCATCGGTGGCAACCGTATCCTGCTGATCAAGGATGGAGTGCGCGTCAGCGACGGCTTTGGCGCCGACAACATCAATGACAAGGTGGGTCGCTTCAACTTCGATCTCGATGACATCAAGCAAATTGAGGTGGCCAAAGGGGCTGGCTCCTCCCTGCATGGCTCCGATGCCATCGGCGGCACCGTGGTGATGAATACCAAGCAGCCGGAAGATTATCTGCAACAACAAGATAGCTATCTGGCGGCCAAGACTCTCTACGGTGGCGACAGCAACAAGAAGAAGCTCAGCATGACCGGCGCGGTACGGGCACTGGAGAGCGAACATCTGTTACGCCTCTCCGGCTGGCGCGGCAACGAAACCGCCAACTTTGAAGAGAACCGCATTCCGGCGGATCTGGATGGCATGAGCGCCTCCACCAGCAGCCGCCTCCCCCTCAATGCCCATCACGCTCTGCGGCTGGAGCTGGACTACTACGAGGATCACGCCAAACGCCAGATGGGGCCCAAAGCGGTGCCCCAACCCGATGGCAGCTGGGACGTGGTCGGTTTTCAGGAAGATGGCGATCAGCACACCCAGGGCGGCAAGTTCAGCTGGGAGGCCAGCGATCTGGGCATGGTTGATACCCTCAACTGGAGCCTGTTTGGCAACCAGTCACGCAACGAAGCCAACCAGCGCCAGCTGCTGCGCAACGATGCCCTGAGCGGCTATCCCAGATATCGCAGCCAGCGCACTCTCTCCACATTCGAGGAGCTGCGCCTTGGCAGCGAGCTGGAGTTGCAGAGCAAGCTGAGCACCGGCTCGCTGGAGCACACCTTCAGCTACGGTGTGGAAGTGGAGCAGGCCAACCACGAGCGACCGGTCAGCAATCTGACCCTGGAAGATGGCATCACCACCCAGGGACAGAAAGCCCCCTTCAGCAAGGCCGAAACCCGCCGCGATGGCATCTGGCTGAGCGATGTGATCGATCTGGGCAACTGGCAGTTTACCCCGACCCTGCGCTTTGACCGCCAGCGCCTGCGCGCACCGGACAGCAATCTGGCCGAGAACCACAGCGACCACATCTCCCCCAGTGTGGCGGCCAGTTACCGCTTCAACGAGACATGGCGCAGCTGGCTCAGCTATGCCAACGGCTTCCGCGCCCCCGCTTACGATCAGGTTTACGGCAACATTCCCCACTACTTTGCCATGCCGCCGTTCGAGATCATTGCCAACCCCAACCTCAAGGAGGAGACCAGCCACAGTCTGGAGTGGGGAGTGAATGGCCAAAGCGACAACTGGAGCGTCAAACCGGCCGTTTTCTACAACCGCTACTACAACTTCATCGACTGGCGCCAGACCGGTTTCCGCCTCGATGATGGTGTCTTCCTGCGCCAGTATCGCAACGTTGCCAAAGCCGAAACCTGGGGCGCCGAGCTGGCCGCCAGCCTCTGGCTGAACGACGAGTGGGAACTTTCGACCAATCTGGCCTGGATGGATGGCAAGGATCACCGCGGTGAACCGCTGCGCACCCAGACACCGCTGGAAGGCAACACCACCCTGCGCTGGCAACAGCTCGACTGGGGGGTTGAGCTCAGTGGCAATTATGCCGCCGCCATGACCAAGGTGCCCCAGTGCGCCAATGCGCAGACTGGCTACAACGGTGCCTGCCAGAGCAGCGCAGGCTGGTTCAGCCTGGATCTCACCGGCGACTGGCAGATCACCGAGGCGCTCAAGGTCAATGCCACCATCGGCAACCTGCTCGATACCCGCTACGTCCGCTATCAGGATGTCGCCGGACTCCCGGCGGGCAGCGACACCTCCCTCTACAGCCAGAGCGGCCGCTACCTGTCAGCTAGCCTCAGCTACCGTTTCGTGGGGATGTGATGAAGCATCATGCAATCATGGCGGCCCTGTTGGCCGCCCCATTGGCGTGGGCGCAAGAGGCCCTGCCACCGCCGATCCCGTCCCAGCCACACCTGATTTCAGGCAATCCCGTACGCCAGGATCCCTACTTCTGGTTGCGGGACGAGAGCCGCAGCAACCCGGCCATTCTCGCCCTGCTCAAGCAGCAAAATCGCTGGAGCGAGCAGCAGCTCGCCGCGCAGCAGCCGCTGGAAGCAACCTTGCGCGCCGAGTTTGCCCGTCATCCGGCGGGGGAATCTGTGCCAGAGAACTGGCTTGTCCGCGGCGATCAGGCATGGCTGCTGCGCCCGGATGGCTCACTCTGGCAACGCCACGGGGGCAAGGTGCAGCAGCGGCTTCCCGCCAGAGCGGGTGAGGGCTATTACGAAGCGGGCGGCTGGGCCCTGAGCCCGGATAACCGCACGCTGGCCATCGCCGAAGACAGGCGCGGCGATCTCGACTATCAGGTTACCCTGCTCGATCTCCAGAGCGGCAAGGCGCTGGCCAGTTTGGCGCAGCGCAGCGCTGATCTCGCCTGGTCACAAGATGGTCGCACCCTCTACAGCATCGCCAACGAGCGCTACACCCTGCGCCCCTGGCAGCTGCGCGGCTGGCAGAATGGCCAGGAGCAGACTCTCTATGAGGAGCAGGATCCCGCCTGGCTGCTCAGCCTCTATCGCACCACGGATGGCCAGCATCTGGTGTTGCAGGGCAACAACCACGACAGCTCGGAGCAGTACCTGCTCGACTCGTGCAAGCCGCAGCAGGTCAAACCCCGCCAGCGCGGGGTGGAATACTATCTGGACAGCCAATCCGGCTGGGTGCTCAAGAGCAACCGGGAGGGGGCGTTTGCCCTCTACTCAGCCAGCACGCCGCTCGGTGAGTGGCAGCGCCTCTGGCCCAGCGCCGGGGAAGATCTCGGCGATCCCGAGAAGTGGCGACTGTTTGATCGCCATCTGGTGGTGCAGTTTCGCCAACAGGGGGAGGATTGGCTCGCCTTGCTCGATCGCAACGGCCATGAACGCCAGCGCCTGCCGCTGGCCAGTGGCGCCGGAACCGGCTGGCTGCAAGGAGAACATGACCCGGCCAGCGACCGCATTCTGGTGCGCAGTCAGGGCTTGAGCCAGCCCCCCGGCCAGCGCTGGCTGGATTTAAACAGCGGCCAGTGGATCAACGACCAGCACACCGCTGGCAATAAAGCAGTGCCCTATCAGAGCGAGCGGCGCTGGATCACTTCTGCCGATGGCGCCCGGGTGCCCGTCTCGCTGGTGTGGCGCAAGGATCTGGCCCCCCGCGCCGTACTGCTCTATGGCTATGGCGCCTATGGCACGCCGATGCGTCCCTACTACCAGAAAGAGCTGCTGAGCCTGCTGGATCGGGGCTTTGTCTACGCCATCGCCCATGTGCGCGGCGGCGGCATGCTGGGGGAGCAGTGGACCCGCGACGGACGGGGCATCCACAAGCAGAACGGCATCAGCGACTTTATCGCCGCCGGTAACGCCCTGCGCCACTGGTCGCTCGACGCCGCTCCCCTGCCCCTGTTTGCCATGGGGGGCAGCGCGGGGGGCACGCTGGTTGCTGCGGCCCTCAACCAGCAACCGACACTCTTTAGCGGCGCCGTGTTGCAGGTCCCCTTCGTCGATATGCTCGGCACCATGAGCGATCCTGCCCTCCCCCTGACCCGTCAGGAGTATCAGGAGTGGGGCAACCCGGCCAGGCCTGCAGAGTATCAGGCGATGCGCCGCATCAGCCCCTACGACAACCTGCACCGCGCCCCCTACCCGCCCCTGCTGGTCACTACCGCCCTGCACGACAGCCAGGTGCCCTACTGGGAGCCGGTCAAGTGGCTGGCTCGCCTGCGGGAGCACAGTACGGGCTCCGGCCCCTACCTGCTGCTGACCGAACTGGAGGGAGGCCACCGCGCCGGTGGTGGCGATCGGGCTCGTGAATTTGCCTTCTTGTTGCATCTGGCGGGGATCAATCAATGACCCTGCCACTGATTGGGAGTACCACTATGAAACCCCTGTTGCCCGCCCTCTTGCTGGGGCTGGCTGGCTTTGCCACTCAGGCCGCCGAACTGCGTTTTGTCGAACAGGACGCCCCGACCGATCCCCGCCTCTGGCTCGAACAGCAGCTCGGCGTCACCCTGAGTGATGCCCCGGCCTATCAGCGCCAAGGCAAGCTGGGCCACTATCTGCACTATCGCCAGCAACTCAATGGCGCACCGATCGCCGGCCTGATGGCCGCCGTCAGTCTCGATGAGCAGGGTCGTCCGTGGCGCCTTTATCACAATACCCGACTGATGCAGGCACAGGCGACGCCATGTGATGAGGCAAGCCGCGCCGGGGTGGATGCCTATACCGCCACGCTGGATGGCGCTGTGTGGCAATTCGCCAGCAGTGACGAGGCCCAGCCCTGGTACTGGCAGGATGGCGACACCCTGACCCCCGCCTGGCGTCTGCTGGCGGTGGAAAGCCAGCCGGGCAACAGCAAGAGCAGCCACTGGCAACTGTTTGTCACCTGCGATGGCAACGCCCTGCTGGGGCGCACGCTGCAAGAGGCCAATACCCGTGCCGAAGCGGTCCCGCTGGCAGGGGAAGAGGCCACGGTGCAGGCCCGCATCTTTGCCCTCGATCCACGCACCCAGCTGCAAGATGGCAACCTGCTCTGGCGCCATGATCTGGTACTGGACAACGGGGCCTATCGCACCGTCCCGCTCAGGGTACAAAAGGTGGATGACACCTACCTGCTGAGCGGCCCTCGCGCCCGGGTCGTTGATGGCACGGCGCCGGAAACCGTTCCCTTTAGCAGCCCTGATGTCGATGGCTTCCAGCTGGATCACCAGCAACCCGCCTTCCTCGATATCAATGGCTACTACCATCTGGATCTGGCCCAGCGCCATGTGGAATCCCTGGGCTACCCGGCACTGATGGGCGGCCCCCTGGCCATCGATACCGATGCCGGGGAGCAGGACAACTCTCTCTATGACCCCTTCCTGCGCCGGTTGGAGATTGGCCGGATCGGGGTACCCGATGCGGAAGATCCCATGGTGATCTGGCACGAGTTTGGCCATGCGGTGCAGCACCATATCCTGCCCGACATGGGAGACGAGGGTGACTGGGGCGCCATCGGCGAGGGCTTTAGCGACTATCTGGCCGCCAGCTGGCGCCAGCGTAGCCCAGAGGCTCGCCAGTTCGAGCCTTTCATGGTCTTCAACTGGGATGCCAGGATCAGCGGCCGGACGCCCCGTCAGCTCGACGATCTGCGGGCGCGCTATCACCCGGGCTTCCTCTATCCGGCTCACCTCACTATCAACGGCAGCAACGGCGACCAACTGTGGGGCACCCCGCTCTTCACCGCGCTGCGCCAGGCTGTTGAACAGTATGGCGAGGTAGCCCGTGACGAGTTCGATACCTTGCTGATCGAATCCCACTTCGGCCTCGGCCCGCAGGTGCGGATGCCACAGCTGGCGCGCGTCACCGTGGATACCGCCAACCGCCTCTACCCGGACCGCAGCTATGGCAAGCTGCTGGAGCAGGCCTTCCGCCACCACGCCCTGCTGCCCACTCCCATCGCGGCCCGCCTTGCCGATGACAGCTACCTGCTGCCCGGGGAGAAAAAGAGCCTCGCCATCGAATTGACCAACCAGAGCGGCCGCCCCCTGACCGTGGCTGACGCCAGCCTGCTCCCGACCAAGGGGCTCATGGGTGACGGTCACTGGCAGGGAGAGCTCAACGCCGATGGCACCGCCCGCTGGACCCTGCCGCTGGAAGCGGCGAGCAACCTGACCTGTGGCGAGGCGGTCACCTTGCCGCTGCAGTTCCAGCTCACCCTACCCAGCCCCACCGAGCGCCAGACCCGCCTTGACCTGCAACTGCCGATCGGTGAACTGCTCTGGCAACGGGCCATCGGCCAGGGTGGCCAGATCAAGGATGCGGTGAGCGATGAGCGGCACGGCCTGTCCCGCTTCACCCTCACCCTACCCGAGAGCAAGGCCCGCATCGACAGCGGATTCGTGGTCGCCCTCGATCTGGAACACAGCAAACTGGAGCAGCTGGAGATCTGGCTCACCTCCCCTTACGGCACCCGGATCAGTCTGTGGAACAAGGGCTACGCCAGCCATACCCGGCTCAAGGGGGAGTTCCCCCGTGAACTGGTACCGTTCGAATCACTCGATAAGCTGCACGGCGAACCGCTCGCTGGCCGCTGGCTGCTGGAGATCAACGACACCAGCGCCGGTGACACCGGTCAGTTGCGCAGCTGGCACGTAGCCCAGCAAGTCGGCGCCCGCTGCGACAAGGATGAAGCCCTGCCCAACACCGGCATCATCCCCCTTGAGCAGGATGAAGGGGGTGGCGGCACGACTTCCCCCCTGTTGCTGTTGCTGGCCCTGTGGCCCCGCCTCTGGCGCCGGAGCACCCCGCGTCGTTGAATCCTACACCACGGGGGTTACCGCCCCCGTGAACCTGTGACCGAATCAAGGAATGTGAAGTGAAACCATCCGTACTGGTTATTGCAACCCTCTCAGCCCTGCTCAGCGCCTGTGGCGGCGGGGAAGATAACGCACCACTGGCGATCCCGGACTACCGGGTCGATGTCGCCCTGCCGACTGCCGGTACCCTGTGCGCCGATCTGGATCAGAACTGGCAATGTGATCCTGCCGATCCTGCCGTCAGCGGCGAAGGCGTTGTGGCCCTGGTCAGCCGTTCGGCCAACATCGTCAACTCGCCCCTGCTGTTCGTACCGAGAAGCGGAGGCCTGCTGCTGGCACATCCGGCCGCCAAAGGGGATCCACAACGGCTACAACCGACCCTGCTCAGCACCCTGTTGCAGAGCCGCATTGCCGAAGGGGTGGCCGCCGATCGCGCACTGACACAGTTGCTGGCCGATCTCGCCCCGCTGCAACCGGGCGGCGATCTCGCGGCCCTCGCAGGTCTCGGCCAGTTTGATCAGGCGCTGCAACAGGTGGCGATCAGCTTGCAGCAACAGGCCCGCACACGCCTCATCACCGCCAAGGAGACCCAGTTGCTCACCACCAGCTATCGCGCCATCAGCCTGATGCTGGCGCAATTGGCTCAGGAGTGGCAGCGCAACGGCCAGTTTGCTGAAGAGACCCAAAGCGAACTGCTGACCCTGCTGGTGCAGCAGCAGCCACGCAACCTGCTGACCGTCACCGGCGTCACCACCTTCAGCGATGGCAATGACCCGCTGCTGGAACAGGAACCCGCCGACTATCCGGGACAAGATGCCAGCTGGAATCACACTCGTCCCCAACTTGCCTATCGTAAACTCGATGATCGCGGTCAGGTTCTCCCCGACAACGCGCCGAGCTGGCAGTGCGTCAAGGATCTCAATACCGGTCTGGTGTGGGAGGTCAAATCGGACGATCCCTTGAGCCCGGCCTGGAAAAGCAGGCCCTTTGCCTATGAGGATGAGCAGTTCAAGGCGACCGCAGGCGAGCAGCAAGAGGCCTACCAGCATATTCATAAGAGGATCGAACAGCTCACCGACGAAGGAGATCTGGCGGCCCTCGCCCGAGCACAGGCGCTGACCACCATGCTGACCACCCGCGCGTATCAGCAGTGGCTCAATGGCGAGCAGCGCTGCGGCATCAGCCAGTGGCGGCTGCCCACCATGGGTGAGCTGATGTCACTGATGCACTACGGTAGCCTGGCCAAGGACCCGCTGGGTCAGCGCATCATCGTGGATACCCGTTACTTCCCGGATATCGCCTCCTCGGAAGATGACACCTACCATGGCTACTACTGGAGCGCCACCAGCAACACCGCCCAGCGCTTCTCCGGTGGCCCCATCAGCAAACGCACAGTCCTGCTCTTGGGAGAAGATGCGGGCACCACCTATCCCGCGCGGGTGCAGCAAGATACCTATATCGAGCTGATGCAGGTACGACTGGTCGCCACTCCCCAATAATCCGAGGAATATCATGAGCCTTTATCGCTTTTCATTCGCCATGCTGGCACTGCTGGCCCCCCTGGCCCACGGTGCAGCCATTTGTGATGACACCATGGATCGCACCGCCCCCTCTGCCCGTTTTCTTGACCATGGCAACGGCACCGTCACGGATCAACACACCGGCCTCACCTGGATGCGCTGCAAACTGGGACAGACATGGAGTGGCAGCAGTTGCCTGGGGGAACCGACCGTTTACTACTGGCAGCAGGGGCTGCAAGTGGCGGAGCGGATCCGCAGTGATAGCCGCCATGCTCTCTATCACTTCGGTGGTATCAGCCAGTGGCGTCTGCCCGACATCAAGGAGCTGGCGACCCTGGTCGAGCATGCCTGCTACAAGCCCTCTCTCAATGAAGCCATTTTTCCGCGCGCCATGGCGGGGGGCGGTAAAGAGGTCAATGAGGGTTATGATGAGCAGCACGGTAACCTCCGCCAATGGTCAGCGGGCGTATCTGGACATCACCTCGGGAGATATCGGTCTTCGCGCCATTGGCGCCTACCCGGATCAGGTCTTGCTGGTCGCCAATAAACCCTGACCGCCCCACGCTCGAAACCGGAACGCGATGACAGGAGAGGCTTGAAAGCCTCTCTTTTTATTGCTCTTGCCGCCCCCTACCTCACCCGCCATCACGCTCTTCTCCCGCCTGTGCCCCCTGCCCGCGATACCGGCCTGATCCGGCTTCGCACGGGACATTTACCCCTTTCAGGTGATGGCGAGGAGCAGCGTTCTGCGCTTTCCAAGCCTTTGCCGCCCGCCATAACCAACAAAAAAGTGCGCTTCTTAACAAAATTTAATTACCGGTTAACCGATTAATAATTAACCCGTAAAAATGACATGTAAATCAGTGCGAAAGTGTCATAATGCGTAACATTATTGTTAAGTCGCTTGATTAATTTGGTTAGGAAAAACCTCTATGTTTGCTGATATTTCTGCTCAACATTGGGCTTTTGCCATTTATGTCATCGGTGCCATCACCATCTGTCTGGTGATGATAGGTCTCGCCGCCCTGCTGGGAGGTCGCGCCTACGGCCGCACCAAGAACAAGCCATTTGAATCCGGTGTCGACTCGGTCGGCAGTGCCCGCCTGCGTTTTTCCGCCAAGTTCTATCTGGTCGCCATGTTCTTCGTCATCTTCGACGTCGAGGCGCTCTACCTGTTTGCCTGGTCTGTCTCCGTGCGGGAGAGCGGCTGGGTCGGCTTTATTGAAGCCACCATTTTCATCGGACTGCTGCTTATCGGCCTGATCTACCTCTGGCGCATCGGCGCACTGGACTGGTCACCGCGCAAACCGCAGTTGAACAACAAAAACAGTGATTGAACCACAGACCCTTTCCTTGAGGTTGCACCATGAAGTACACCCTGACCCGGATTGACCCGGATGCACCCGTTGAGCGCTACCCCCAGGAGCAGCGCCAGACCGTCGATGACCCACTGGCGCAAGAAGCGACGCGCGGCATCATGATGGGCCGCCTCGAGGAGGTGCTGCAAGACACAGTCAACTGGGGCCGCAAAAACTCCCTCTGGCCTTACAACTTCGGCATCTCCTGCTGCTACGTGGAGATGTGTACCGCCTTCACCTCCCCCCACGATGTGGCCCGCTTCGGCGCCGAAGTTATCCGTGCCTCGCCCCGTCAGGCCGATTTCATGGTGATTGCAGGGACACCCTTCATCAAGATGGCGCCAGTCATCCAGCGCCTGTATGAACAGTTGCTCGAACCCAAGTGGGTGATCTCCATGGGGGCCTGTGCCAACTCCGGGGGCATGTATGACATCTATTCCGTGGTGCAGGGGGTGGACAAGTTCCTGCCGGTCGACGTCTACATTCCGGGTTGCCCGCCCCGTCCCGAAGCCTTTTTGCAAGCCCTGATGCTGCTGCAGGACTCCATCGGCAAAGAGCGCCGCCCCCTCTCCTGGGTAGTGGGCGATCAGGGAATCTACCGTCCCCAGATGCAGGCCGAAAAAGAGCGCAAGCGCGGCGAACGGATCAATGTGACCAACCTGCGCACGCCGGATGAGATCTGACCATGAAACTGACTCGTGATTTTCCCAGCAATTACGCCATGGCCCAGTGGCAGCCCAGCGACCACAAGGATGCCAAAGTCATTGGCGAACTGTTTGCCCACTTCGGGGCCGAGCACTTCACCGTGCAGACCACGCGCACCGGCGTGCCGGTGGTCTGGATCCCCCGCGAACTGCTGCAGGATGTGATGGGCTTTTTGCGCAAGGTGCCCTCCCCGTTCGTGATGCTCTTTGATCTGAGTGCGACTGACGAGCGGCTGCGCAGCCATCGCGACGGTCTGCCCCAGAGCGATTTCACCGTCTTCTATCACCTCATCTCAATCGACCGTAACGCCGATGTGATGTTGAAAGTGGCGCTGGCCGAGAGTGACCTGCATCTGCCCACCATCACCAACCACTTCCCCAATGCCAACTGGTACGAGCGGGAAGTGTGGGATCTGATGGGCATCACCTTCGATGGCCACCCCCATCTGACCCGGATCATGATGCCCAAGAGTTGGCAGGGTCACCCGCTGCGCAAGGATTACCCGGCGCGCGCCACCGAATTCGATCCCTTCATGCTCGATGCCGCCAAACAGGACATGGAGCAGGAGAACCTGCTGTTCAAACCGGAAGAGTGGGGGCTGGCCCGCGGCAACGAGAATGAGGACTACATGTTCTTGAACCTCGGCCCCAACCACCCCTCTGCTCACGGCGCCTTCCGGTTGGTGTTGCAGCTCGATGGCGAGGAGATCCGCAACTGCGTGCCCGACATCGGCTACCACCATCGTGGTGCCGAGAAGATGGGCGAGCGCCAGTCCTGGCACAGCTACATCCCCTATACCGACCGGGTCGAGTATCTGGGCGGGGTGATGAACAACCTCCCCTATGTGCTGGCGGTCGAGAAGCTGGCCGGCATCAAAGTGCCGCAGCGGGTCGACATGATCCGGGTGATGATGGCGGAGCTGTTCCGCATTCAGAGTCACCTCTTGTTCCTCGGGACCTATATTCAGGACGTGGGGGCCATGACGCCGGTCTTCTTCACCTTCACCGACCGGCAGAAGATCTACACCATCATCGAAGCGATCACCGGTGCCCGCATGCATCCGGCCTGGTTCCGTATCGGCGGTGTGGCCCACGACTTGCCGAAGGGATGGCAGCGGCTGGTGCAGGACAACCTGTTGAGCTGGTTGCCCAAGCGCTTGATGGATTACGAAAAAGCGGCGATGCGCAACAGCATTCTGCGCGGTCGCACCATAGGCGTCTCTTCCTACACCACCGAGCAGGCGTTGTCCTGGGGCACCACGGGGGCCGGATTGCGCGCCACCGGCCTCAACTTCGACGTGCGCAAGTGGCGCCCCTATTCGGGCTATGACCAGTTCGACTTTGAGGTGCCAGTCGGCAGCAATGGCGATGCCTACGACAGAGCCACCGTGCGGATCGAGGAGATCCGCCAGAGCATGTCGATCATCGAGCAGTGCATGAAGAACATGCCGGAGGGCCCCTTCAAGGCGGATCACCCCCTCACCACGCCACCACCGAAAGAGCGCACCCTGCAGCACATCGAGACCCTGATCAACCACTTCCTGCAAGTGTCGTGGGGTCCGGTGATGCCCGCTGCCGAGTCGTTCCAGATGATTGAGGCGACCAAGGGGATCAACAGTTACTACCTGACCAGCGACGGCTCCACCATGAGCTACCGGACCCGGATCCGCACCCCGAGCTTTGCTCACCTGCAGCAGATCCCCTCGGTGATCAAGGGCAGCATGGTGTCGGACCTCATCGTCTATCTGGGCAGTATCGATTTCGTTATGTCGGATGTGGACCGTTAAGTGATCCTGCCTCCCGGCCATGGCCGGGAATTCGGATCACCGGACGAGCAGTAAAAGGACAAGCCACCAAAGGTCAAGTCATGAGCCAGCAATGTCAGTGTCACAATAATCAGACCCCACAGGGGCAAGGGGCATGCAGCAGCAAACAGGACGACTTCGTTCTGAGCCAGGCTGAACGCGATGCCATCGAACACGAGAAACACCACTACGAAGATCCCCGCGCCGCCAGCATCGAAGCGCTCAAGATCGTGCAGCAGGCCAGAGGCTGGGTCCCCGACGGCGCCATTCATGCCATCGCGGCCGAGCTCGGCATTCCTGCCAGCGACGTGGAGGGGGTCGCCACCTTCTATAGCCAGATCTTCCGCCAGCCGGTGGGGCGTCACATCATCCGCGTCTGCGACAGCATGGTCTGCTACATCAATGGCCATGAAGATCTGCTGGCCGGTCTCAAGGAGGTGATGAACCTCGGCCCCGGTCAAACCACCCCGGATGGCCGCTTCACCCTGCTGCCGGTCTGCTGCCTTGGCAACTGCGACAAGGGGCCAGCGATCATGATCGATGACGACACCTATGGCGGCCTCGATCCGGTGACCTTGCTAAAAACCCTGGAGGCTTACCCATGAGCCTGCCGCAGAACAAGATCCTCGCCTCTCTTGGCACAGCCAACCGCACCCCGCGTGCGGCCGAGACCCACCCGCTTACCTGGCGGCTGCGGGATGACGGCCAGCCGGTGTGGCTGGAGGAGTATCAGGCCAAACAGGGCTATGAAGCGGTGCGCAAGGCGCTCGGCCAGATGAGCCCGGACGAGATTGTCAGTACCGTCAAGGATGCCGGTCTCAAGGGGCGTGGCGGCGCGGGCTTCCCCACAGGTGTGAAGTGGGGGCTGATGCCCAAAGACGAGAGCATGAACATCCGCTACCTGCTCTGCAACGCCGACGAGATGGAGCCCAACACCTGGAAAGATCGCCTGCTAATGGAGCAACTGCCCCATCTGCTGATCGAAGGGATGATCATCTCGGCCCGGGCGCTCAAGGCCTATCGTGGCTATATCTTCCTGCGCGGCGAATACGTTGATGCCGCCATCCACCTGCGTCGTGCGGTGGAAGAGGCAAAAGCCGCCGGTTTGCTTGGCAAGAACATTCTGGGCTCGGGTTTTGACTTCGAGCTGTTTGTTCACACTGGCGCCGGTCGCTACATCTGTGGCGAAGAGACGGCCCTTATCAACTCGCTGGAAGGGCGCCGTGCCAACCCGCGTGCCAAACCCCCCTTCCCCGCAGTCTCAGGTGTCTGGGGCAAACCCACCTGCGTCAACAACGTCGAAACCCTCTGCAACGTCCCCGCCATTATTGGCAACGGGGTGGCCTGGTATCACGGGCTGGCCCTGCCGGGCTCGGAAGATCACGGCACCAAGCTGATGGGCTTCTCCGGCAAGGTGAACAACCCCGGGGTCTGGGAGCTGCCGTTTGGCATTACCGCCCGCGAGCTGTTTGAAAACTATGCCGGCGGCATGAAGAGCGGCTATCGCCTGAAAGCCTGGCAACCGGGCGGCGCGGGAACCGGTTTCTTGCTGCCGGAGCACCTCGATGCCCAGATGTATACCGCCGGTATCGGCAAGGTGGGCACCCGGATGGGGACTGGTCTTGCCATGGCGGTGGATGACTCCATCAGCATGGTCTCCCTGCTGCGCAACATGGAGGAGTTCTTCGCCCGCGAGTCGTGTGGCTGGTGCACGCCCTGTCGCGATGGCCTGCCCTGGAGCGTCAAGCTGCTGCGGGCACTGGAACGTGGCGAAGGGCAATCCGGCGATCTGGCGACTCTGGAACAACTCTGCGGTTTCCTTGGCCCGGGCAAGACCTTCTGCGCCCACGCACCGGGCGCCGTCGAGCCGCTCGCCAGCGCCATCAAATATTTCCGCTCCGAATTCGAGGCCGGGATCAAAGGCAGCGGTGATAACCGCAAGCCGGTCAAAGGGATCCAGCCCAATCTGCTGGGCGAGCGCTGGTAACGACACCACAGATTTCACAAAACAGGTTTCAGGGAAGTTGTATGGCAACCATTTATGTAGACGGCAAAGAGTACGAGGTAGACGGAGCAGATAACCTGCTGCAAGCCTGTCTGTCGCTGGGTCTGGACGTCCCCTATTTCTGCTGGCATCCGGCGCTGGGTAGCGTTGGCGCCTGCCGCCAGTGTGCGGTCAAACAGTATCAGAATGCCGATGACAAACGCGGTCGTCTGGTCATGTCTTGCATGACCCCGGCCACCGATGGCAGCTACATCGCCATCGAGGATGAAGAGGCTAAAGAATTTCGCAAGAGCGTGGTGGAGTGGTTGATGACCAACCACCCTCACGACTGCCCGGTGTGTGAAGAGGGCGGCGCCTGCCACCTGCAGGACATGACGGTGATGACCGGCCACAACAGCCGTCGCTACCGCTTCACCAAACGCACCCACCAGAATCAGGAGCTGGGCCCCTTCATCGGTCACGAGATGAACCGCTGCATCGCCTGCTACCGCTGCGTCCGTTACTACAAGGATTATGCCGGTGGCGAGGATCTCGGGGTCTATGGTGCCCACGACAACGTCTATTTCGGGCGGGTCGAGGATGGCACCCTGGAGAGTGAATTTTCCGGCAACCTGGTGGAGGTCTGCCCCACCGGCGTCTTCACCGACAAGACCCACTCCGAACGTTACAACCGCAAGTGGGACATGCAATTTGCCCCCAGCATCTGCCAGCAATGCTCCGTGGGCTGCAACATCAGTCCGGGCGAGCGTTATGGCGAGCTGCGCCGCATCGAAAACCGCTTCCACGGCAGCGTCAACCACTACTTCCTCTGTGACCGTGGCCGCTTTGGCTATGGCTACGTCAATCTGGCGGACCGCCCGCGCCAACCGCAGCTCAAAGATGGCAACGACCAGCTGACCATCACGGTCGATGGCGCCCTCAACCGCGCCGCCGATGCCCTGCGCACGGCCCGTGGCCTCATCGGCATCGGCTCGCCCCGCGCCTCGCTGGAGAGCAACTTTGCCCTGCGCGAGCTGGTGGGGGCAGACAACTTCTACGCTGGCGTCGAGCAGGCCGAGTGGGAATGCCAGCAGAAGATCCTGCAGATCCTGCAACAGGGCGGCGTGCCGACCCCGAGCCTGCGGGACATGGAAGAGGCCGACGCCATTCTGCTGCTCGGCGAGGATGTCACCATGAGCGCCGCCCGTATCGCGCTGGCGCTGCGTCAGTCGGTCAAGGGCAAGGCTCGCGAGCTGGCCCGCAAGATGAAGGTCGATCTGTGGCAAGTCGCCGCCGTTCAGACCCTGGGTCAGAACGAGCGCTACCCGCTGCTCATCACCAGTCTCGACACCACCCGTCTTGACGATGTGGCGGCCGACAAGCTGCACGCCCCCTATGCCGATCAGGCGCGCCTTGGCTTTGCCATCGCCCACCTGCTCGACCCGAGTGCACCGGCCGTGGCCGATCTCGGCCCCGAGCAGCAGGCACAAGCGACTCGCTGGGCCGAGCTGCTCGGCAACGCCAAGAAGCCGCTCATCATTGCAGGCTCCACTGCCCGCGATGTGGCGCTGCTTGAGGCGGCCAGCAACATTGCCCGCGCCCTGAAAGGCCGAGGTCTGGAAGCCAACATCGCGCTGGTTGGCCAGGAGGCCAACTCGCTGGGTCTGGCCATGCTGGGCGCCCAAACCTTGTCAGACAAGCCACTCGAAGCCGCCCTTGCGCGTATCGAGTCAGAAGAGGGGTTGGCGCTGGTCACCCTGGAGAACGATCTCTACCGCCGCGCGCCGCGCAACCGGGTGGATGCTGCTCTGGCACGGCTGCAGCACCTGCTGGTCATCGACCATCAGGCGACCCCGACCGCCAACAAGGCAGATCTGGTGCTGCCAGCGGCCAGTTTTGCCGAGGCCGATGGCACCCTGGTGAACATGGAAGGGCGCGCCCAACGCTTCTTCCAGGTCTATGCGCCCGCCTTCTACAACGCCGATATTCAGGTGCGTGAAGGGTGGCGCTGGCTGGCGGCGCTGCAGGGGGCGATCGAACGCAAGCCGCTGCGCTGGCAGAACTTCGACCAGGTCAACCATGACTGCGCCACCAGCCATCCGCTGCTGGCTACCATGCTGGAAGCTGCGCCCAACGCAGGCTTGCGGATCCGTGGCATGCGGCTGGCCCGTGAGCCGCACCGCTACAGCGGCCGCACCTCCATGCTGGCGGATCAGAACGTCAGCGAGCCACGGGTAGCGCAAGATCCCGACTCCCCCTTCAACTTCTCCATGGAAGGGTATGCCGGAGCCCGTCAGCCGCTGCCGCAAGTACCGTTCGCCTGGGCGCCGGGCTGGAACTCTCCCTCCGCCTGGAACAAGTTCCAGGATGAAGTGGGTGGCAAACTGCGTGCTGGCGATCCGGGTCGCCGTCTGCTGGAAGTAACAGACCCGCAGGCCGAAGGCAAGGAGCCGCTCGGCTGGTTCACCACCATCCCCGCCCCCTTCAAGGCCACAGAGACGCTGCAAGTGGTCAATTATGCCCAGCTGTTTGGCGGCGAGGAGCTCTCCGCTCGCAGCCCGGTTATTCAGGCCCGGATGAACGAACCCGAGCTGGTGCTCAATCCCCTTGATGCAGAGCGTCTTGCCCTCCACGGGGGCAGTCAGGTCTCCTTCTCCTGGGGCGGTAGCCACTGGCAACTGCGCCTGCGCCTGAGCGAACAGCTGAGCACCGGTCTGGTGGGGCTCCCCCTTGGGGTGAACGGCCTGCCGACGGCCCTGCAACAAGCCTCAATCACTAACCTGCAGGAGGTGATCGCATGAGCGAGTCGCTGATCGATCTGTTGCTGGAGGTAGGCAAGGCACTGATCGTGCTGGTGGGGATCGTAGGGGCGGGCGCCTTCATGAGCTTCATCGAGCGCCGTCTGCTGGCCCTGTGGCAGGATCGCTACGGCCCCAACCGGGTGGGGCCGTTTGGTCTGCTCCAGCTGGCCGCCGACATGATCAAGATGTTCTTCAAGGAGGACTGGATCCCGCCGTTCGCCGATCGGCGGATCTTTATCCTGGCCCCAATCATCGCCTTCACCGCCTTTATTCTGGCGTTTGCGGTGGTGCCCATCACCCCCACCTGGGGCGTGGCGGACCTCAATGTGGGACTGCTCTACATCCTGGCCATCGCGGGGCTGGCGGTCTATGCGGTGCTATTCGCCGGTTGGTCGAGCAACAACAAATACTCCCTGCTTGGCAGCTTGCGCGCCTCGGCCCAGACCCTCTCCTACGAGGTATTTCTCGGGCTCTCCTTGATGGGGATCGTGATCCAGACAGGCAGCTTCAACCTGCGGGATATCGTCGAGGCACAGGCAGACTTGTGGAACGTGGTGCCTCAGATCCTGGGCTTTGTCACCTTCCTGTTTGCCGGTGTCGCCGTCACCCACCGTCACCCGTTTGACCAGCCGGAAGCCGAGCAGGAGCTCGCCGACGGCTATCACATCGAGTATGCGGGGATGAAGTGGGGTCTCTTCTTCGTGGGCGAGTATATCGGCATCGTGCTGATCTCCTCGCTCATCGTGACCCTCTTCTTCGGTGGCTGGCACGGCCCCTGGCTGCCTCCCTTCATCTGGTTTGCCCTGAAGACCGCCTGTTTCATGGTGTTCTTCATCCTGCTGCGGGCCTCCCTGCCTCGCCCGCGCTTTGACCAGGTGATGTCGTTTGGCTGGAAAGTCTGCTTGCCGCTGACCCTGATCAATATGCTGATCACCGCGGCAGTTGTACTGATAAGTACGCAGTGAGGCACTCATTATGAAAATTGTTAGCATTATTCAGGGTGTCGGCACCCAGTTACGCAGCCTGGCCATGGTCTTCTCCCATGCCTGGCGGCCCCGTGAAACCCTCAACTATCCGGAACAGGCAGTCTATGCCGCTCCCCGCTACCGCGGTCGCATCGTGCTGACCCGCGACCCCGACGGGGACGAGCGCTGCGTGGCCTGCAACCTCTGTGCGGTCGCCTGCCCGGTCGGCTGCATCTCGCTGCAAAAATCCGAGCGGGAAGATGGTCGCTGGTATCCGGAATTCTTTCGCATCAACTTCTCTCGCTGCATCTTCTGCGGCCTGTGTGAAGAGGCTTGCCCCACCACCGCCATCCAGCTGACGCCGGATTTCGAGATGGGTGAGTATCGCCGCCAGGATCTGGTGTACGAGAAGGAGGATCTGCTGATCAGCGGGCCCGGCAAATACCCGGACTACAACTTCTATCGCATGAGCGGGATGGCCATCGACGGCAAACCGAAAGGGGATGCCGAAAACGAAGCCAAACCCATCGATGTCAAGAGCCTGCTGCCCTGAGGAGTCAATCATGGAACTGGCATTTTATGCCTCGGCCCTGGTGGCCATTTACAGCACGCTGCGGGTGATCAGCACCAGCAATCCCATGCATGCGCTGCTCAATCTCATCATCTCCCTCATCGCCGTGGCCATGATCTTCTTCTGCCTGGGCGCCGCCTTTGCGGGCGCCCTGCAGGTGATCGTCTACGCCGGCGCCATCATGGTGCTGTTCGTGTTCGTGGTGATGATGCTGAACCTGGGTTCAGCGCAGGCGCAGGAGAAGAACTGGCTCACCCCCATGACCTGGGTAGGCCCTGCCCTGCTCTCGCTGATCCTGCTGGGCTTTTTGGGCCACGGCATTCTCGGGGTGACCGGGGGCCTGATCGGAGTGACCGAGGTGACCGCCAAGCAGGTCGGTATCGAACTCTTTGGCCCCTATGTACTGGCCGTGGAGCTCGCCTCCATCCTGCTGCTGGCGGGTCTAGTGACCGCCTATCACCTGGGTCGGGAAGACAAGAGCGGTGAAGTGCTCTCCGTCCCGCGCTCCGCATCCCGCACTGCACAAGAAGGAGGTCAGCAATGAATGGAATCCCTATGGAGCACGGGCTTTTGCTGGCCGCGGTGCTCTTCTGCATCGGCTTGTGCGGTCTGCTGATCCGCCGCAACCTGCTCTACATCCTGATGAGTATCGAGATCATGATGAATGCCTCGGCACTGGCGTTTGTGGTGGCAGGTAGCCGCTGGGCCCAGGCCGATGGCCAGATCATGTATATCCTGGTGATTTCTCTGGCGGCAGCGGAGGCCAGTATCGGCCTCGCCCTGTTACTGCTGCTCTATCGTCGTTACCACACCCTGAACGTGGACACTGTGAGCGAGATGCGCGGATGAGCCTCTTATATCTGACTTTTCTATTTCCGCTGCTGGGATGGCTGGTGCTGGCCTTCTCCCTCGGCCGGTTTGGCGAGCGTACCTCGGCGCTGATCGGGGTGGGTTCCATTGGCCTGTCGGCCCTCACTACCCTGTGGGTGGGCATCGACTTTGTGGGCAACCCGCCCGAGGGGGGCGTCTATGTCCAGCGCCTGTGGCAGTGGATGGCGGTGGGCAACTTTACCCCGAGCTTCTCACTGGCACTGGATGGCCTGTCGCTGACCATGCTGGGAGTTGTGACCGGGGTGGGTTTCTTCATCCACCTGTTCGCCTCCTGGTATATGCGCGGGGAAGAGGGCTACTCCCGCTTCTTCACCTACACCAACCTCTTTATCGCCAGCATGCTATTTCTGGTGCTGGCCGATGACCTGCTGTTTGTCTACCTCGGCTGGGAAGGGGTGGGGCTGTGCAGCTACCTGCTGATCGGCTTCTACTACAAGGATCGCAACAACGGCGCGGCGGCCCTCAAGGCCTTTATCGTGACCCGGGTGGGTGATGTCTTCCTCGCCATCGGCCTGTTTATCCTCTATCGGGAACTGGGCACCCTCAATATCCACGAGCTGCTGGTGCGCGCGCCCATCATGTTTGCCGAGGGCTCCCCTGCCCTGTCGCTGGCCTGCCTGATGCTCCTGGGCGGCGCGGTCGGCAAATCGGCACAGCTGCCGCTGCAAACCTGGCTGGCGGATGCGATGGCAGGCCCGACCCCTGTCTCAGCGCTGATCCATGCCGCCACCATGGTGACCGCCGGTGTCTACCTGATTGCCCGTACCCACGGCCTGTTCCTGCTGGCGCCAGAGATCCTCCATCTGGTCGGGCTGGTTGGCGCCATCACCCTGGTGCTGGCAGGCTTTGCCGCGCTGGTTCAGACCGATATCAAGCGGATCCTCGCCTACTCCACCATGAGCCAGATTGGCTACATGTTTCTGGCTCTCGGTGTCGGCGCATGGGAAGGGGCAATCTTCCACCTGATGACCCACGCCTTCTTCAAGGCGCTGCTGTTCCTCTCCGCCGGTGCCGTTATCGTTGCCTGCCACCATGAGCAGAACATCTTCAAGATGGGTGGCCTGCGCAAGAGTTTGCCGCTGGTCTATGCCTGCTTCCTGGTGGGGGGCTCGGCGCTGGCGGCGTTGCCGCTGGTCACTTCCGGTTTCTACAGTAAGGACGCCATCCTGTGGCAAGTAGAAGCCTCTGGCCAAAGCGCGCTGCTGTGGGCAGGTCTGGTAGGGGCATTCCTCACCTCGCTTTATACCTTTCGGCTGATCTTTATCGCCTTCCATGGCAAAGAGCAGACCAAAGCCCATGCGGGCCACGGTCTGGCTCACCATCTGCCGCTGCTGGTATTGCTGGTGCTCTCCACCGGCATAGGCGCGCTGATCACCCCGCCACTGGCAGGTGTACTACCCGCAGGCCCGGGGGACCATATAGAAGAGGGTCGCCATGCGCTGGAGGTAGCCTCCGGCATCATCGCCATTGCCGGCATTGCGCTGGCCGCGTTTCTGTTCCTTGGTGAGCGCCGTCTGGCCACCTCCATTGCCAACAGTGCGCCGGGTCGCCTGCTCAGCACCCTCTGGTTCAATGCCTGGGGCTTTGACTGGCTCTACGACCAGCTGTGGGTCAAACCCTATCTGCTGGCAACCCGTCTGGTCGGGCAGGATCCGCTGGACTGGATGATGGGCCTGCCCGCCTGGCTTGCCCTGCGTGGCAACCAGCTGCTGGCCTGGACCGTGACCGGCAAGTTGCGCTGGTATGCCGCCTCCATGGGGATCGGCGCCGTGCTGGTGCTGGCGCTGTTGCTGCTGGGGTAACGCGATGAACAACCGGACAATCATACAGCCAGGCTGTTTGCTTTCCCTGATGGAACAGGGAGCGCAATCTCATATGAACTTGAACGAGAGCTGATACCGTGACCTTACTCTGGATCTTGCTAATTCCTTTTATCGGCGGCTTACTCTGCTGGCAGATGGAGCGTCTCGGCGGGCCGTTTGTCCGCTGGGTAGCCCTGCTCTCCATGAGCGCCAGCCTGCTGCTCTCCTGTGCCATCTGGCTAAGTGGAGACTTCTCCCTTGCCACCACGGGCCTCGACAGCGCGGGCGTCTCCGGTGCTGCATCCGCCTGGGCCGCCGAGTGGCGCCTGCCGTGGATCCCCCGCTTCGGCATCTCTTTGCATCTGGCTGTGGATGGCCTGTCGCTCTTGATGGTGATCCTCACCTGCTTTATCGGGGTGCTGGCCATTCTCTGTTCGTGGAAAGAGATCGTGCAGCGCATCGGCTTCTTCCACCTCAACCTGCTCTGGATCCTGGGCGGCGTGCTCGGGGTCTTTATGGCGCTGGATCTGTTCCTCTTCTTCTTCTTCTGGGAGATGATGCTGGTTCCCATGTACTTCCTGATTGCGCTCTGGGGCCACTCGGTCACTGACGGCAAATCACGGATCAACGCCGCGACCAAGTTCTTTATCTACACCCAGGTGAGTGGCCTTATCATGCTGGTGGCTATCATCGGGCTGGTGCTGACCCACCAGCATGCCACCGGAGTCTTCACCTTCAACTATCTGGAGCTGCTCAATACACCGATGAGCAAGGGCGTTCAGTGGCTGCTGATGCTGGGATTCTTTATCGCCTTCGCGGTCAAGATGCCGCTGGTACCGCTGCACGGCTGGCTGCCGGATGCCCACAGTCAGGCGCCGACCGCAGGTTCGGTGGATCTCGCCGGTATTTTGCTCAAAACCGCCGCCTACGGTCTGCTGCGCTTTGCCTTGCCGCTCTTCCCCGAAGCGTCCGCCGAATTTGCTCCCTACGCCATGGTGCTTGGCCTGATCGGGATCGTCTACGGTGCCATCGTGGCCTTTGCCCAGACCGACATCAAACGGCTGGTGGCCTACACCAGCATCTCCCACATGGGCTTTGTGATGATCGCCATCTACTCGGGTAGCGAAGTGGCCCTGCAGGGCGCCGTGGTGCAGATGATCGCCCACGGTCTCTCCGCTGCCGGCCTCTTTATCCTCTGCGGTCAGCTCTACGAGCGGTTGCACACTCGGGATCTGCGCCTGATGGGCGGCCTGTGGGGGCGCCTGCGCTATCTGCCCGGCGTGATGCTCTTCTTCTCGGTGGCGTCGCTCGGCATGCCGGGCACTGGCAACTTTGTCGGCGAGTTCCTGATCCTGGTCGGCAGCTTCCAGGTTGCCCCGGTCATCACGGCGGTCGCCACCTTCGGTCTGGTACTGGCCTCGGTCTACTCCCTCATCATGTTGCAGCGCGCCTGCTTTGGCCCTACCAAGGATGAGAGCGTGCTCAAGGGACTGGATCGCCGCGAGCTGACCATGATGATGGTGATCGCGTGCTTGCTGGTTCTGCTTGGCCTCTATCCCCAACCCGTGATTGATACCGCCAGCAGCAGCCTCATCAATGTGCTGCACTGGTATCTGCTGCCGACTGCTGGAGCCCTGCAATGACTTTCTCCGCTTCCCAACTGCTGGCACTGCTTCCCCTGCTGTTGACCACCGGGGCCATGGCGGCCCTGATGCTGGCCATCGCCTGGCGCCGCTGTGTCACTACCGCCTTTACCGTGACCATTGTTGGCCTCAACCTGGCGCTCTTCTCGCTGCCCATCGTGATGGCGCAGGGGGACCAGGGGGTCACCCCGCTGCTGCAAGTGGACAGTTACGCCGTCTTCTACATGGGACTGGTAGTGATAGGCGCCCTAGCCACCTGCACCTTCGGCCAGTCGTGGCTGAAAGCCTACCCGGACAACCGGGAGGAGTTCTTCCTGCTGCTGCTGATCGCCACCGCTGGTGGTCTGGTGCTGGCCTGCTCCCGTCACCTCGCCTCTCTCTTTATCGGGATCGAGATGCTGACCCTGCCAATGTTCGGTCTGGTGGGTTACGCCTACCGCGAGCGCCACTCGCTGGAAGCCGCGGTGAAATACATGGTGCTCTCTGCCGCCGCCACCGCCTTCCTGTTGTTTGGCATGGCGCTGCTCTATGCCCAGGCAGGCAGCCTGAGCTTTGCCGCCCTGGGGCAGACCCTGGCCGAGAGCCCGGCTCACCACCCACTGCTGATGGGCGGTTTGGGGTTAATGCTGGTCGGCTTTGCCTTTAAACTCTCCTTGGCCCCCTTCCACCTCTGGACCCCGGATGTCTATGAAGGTGCCCCGGCACCGGTCGCCACCTTCCTCGCCACCGTCAGCAAGGTGGCGGTCTTTGCCGTGCTGCTGCGCTTCTATCTGGCGGTACCGGCGGCAAGCGATCCCATGATCCACTGGCTGCTGGCTGCCATGGCGGTCATCTCCATCCTGGTCGGCAACCTGCTGGCACTGGTGCAGACCAACGTCAAACGGATGCTGGGTTACTCCTCCATCTCCCACTTCGGTTACCTGCTGGCGGTGATCGTGGCGAGCCGCATCGGCCAGATGCCGGTGGAAGCAGCCGGGGTCTACCTGCTGATGTATCTCTTCACCAGTCTGGGTGCCTTTGGCGTGGTGAGCATGATGTCGAGCCCCTATCGCGGCAAAGATGCTGACTCCCTGCACAGCTATCGCGGCCTGTTCTGGAAGCGCCCTTACCTGACAGCCGTGCTGACGGTGATGATGCTATCTCTGGCCGGTATTCCGATGACGCTCGGCTTTATCGGCAAGTTCTACCTCATCGGTGTGACCGTCGAGGCGCAGCTCTGGTGGCTCTCCGGTGCCATCGTGCTCGGCAGCGCTCTGGGTCTCTACTACTACCTCAAGGTGATGGTGACCCTCTATCTGCGCGAACCGGGCATGCAGCAGCGGGATGCCAGTGCCGACTGGGCACTCTCTTCCGGTGGCGTGGTAGTGCTGCTCTCTGCCGCCCTAGTGGTGTTGCTGGGGCTCTATCCCCAGCCGGTCATCAGCCTGGTACAAGGGTTCCAGCACGTGGTATTGCAGTAACCTTCACAGACGTTCCCCCTCACCATTACCCGCAAAACCGGCAGCCTTGGCTGCCGGTTTTTTTATCGAGCCCTTCCCCTTAAACCATTTACAGGGCTTGAATCGATTCTCCCCTCATCAACGTACTGGGCGACGAAGCCATTGGTTGACTGGGCATCTCGCCTGTCTGACTCACTCAGTTGAACCATAAAAAAACCGGCCAATTGGCCGGTTTCTGTTTTTATGCGCTGGTGCTCTCTCTATTAACCCAGACGAACCCGGGCGTTGCGGAACATCCGCATCCAGGCGCCGTCCTCGCCCCAGTTGTCGGGGTGCCAGGAGTTGGCCACGGTGCGGAACACCCGCTCCGGGTGCGGCATCATGATGGTGGCTCGGCCATCGGTGGTAGTCACGGCAGTGATACCATCCGGCGAGCCATTCGGGTTGGCAGGGTACTGCTCGGTCACGCTGCCACGGTTGTCGACAAAGCGCAGCCCTACCAGACCGCTCTGCTGCAGTGCGCTCAGGTGAGCAGCATCGCGCACCTCGACACGCCCTTCCCCGTGGGAGACGGCAATGGGCATCACGGAGCCTGCCATGCCGGCGAAGAAGGCCGACGGTGACTCCTGTACCTGCACCAGACTGAAGCGGGCCTCGAAGCGCTCGGAGCGGTTGCGCACAAAGCGCGGCCAGAGATCGGCACCCGGGATGAGGTCTCGCAGGTTGGACATCATCTGGCAACCGTTGCAGACACCCAGAGAGAGGGTATCGCCGCGCTCGAAGAAGCGCTGGAACTGCTCGCGGGCGTTGTCATTGAACAGGATGGACTTGGCCCAGCCTTCACCGGCACCCAACACGTCACCGTAGGAGAAGCCGCCACAGGCCACCAGGGTCTGGAACTCCTCCAGCTTGATGCGACCGGAGAGAATATCGCTCATATGGACATCGACCGCCGCGAAACCGGCACGATCGAACGCCGCCGCCATCTCCACATGGGAGTTGACTCCCTGCTCGCGCAGCACCGCCAGACGGGGGGAGACCCCGCGGGCAATGTAAGGTGCCGCCACATCCTCGGACGGGTTGTAAGTCAGCTTGGCATGCAGACCCGGATCGGTGGCGTCCTGACGGGCCGCGTGCTCACTGTCGGCGCACGCCGGATTGTCGCGCAGGCGCTGCATCTGCCAGCTGGTCTCGCCCCAGATGGTGCGAAGTGCGGTACGGCTGGCACGATAGACCTCCTGACCGCCCCGCTGCAGGGTAATGAGATCCCCTTCTCGCACGGTACCGAGCACATGGGAGCAGGCTGCAAGACCGTGCCCGGCCAGCAGGGTCATCACCGCCTCTTTATCTTCACGACGCACCTGAATGACGGCGCCCAGCTCTTCGTTGAACAGCGCCGGCAGCAGCTCGCCGCCGATACGATCGAGCTGGATGTCGAGGCCGCAGTGACCGGCAAACGCCATCTCGGTCAGGGTGACGAACAGGCCGCCGTCAGAGCGGTCGTGATAGGCGATCAGTTTGCGATCGGCCACCAGCGCCTGAATGGCGTTGAAGAAGCCCTTGAGCTGGACCGGATTGTCGAGATCCGGCGCCTTGTCACCCAGCTGGCGATAGACCTGCGCCAGTGCCGAGGCGCCGAGGCGCTGCTTGCCATTGCCAAGGTCGACGAGGATAAGGTCGGTTTCACCGAGATCGGTACGCAGCTGTGGCGTGACGGTGTTGCGCACATCCTCGACCCGGGCAAAAGCGGAGATGAGCAGGGAGAGCGGCGAGGTGACGCTGTGCTCCTTGCCATCCTGCTGCCAGCGGGTCTTCATGGACATGGAGTCCTTGCCCACAGGAATGGTGATGCCAAGGGCCGGGCAGAGCTCCTCGCCCACCGCTTTGACCGCCTCATAGAGACCGGCATCTTCCCCCGGGTGACCGGCAGCGGCCATCCAGTTGGCGGAGAGCTTGACCCGCTTCAGCGACCCGATGTGGGCCGGCGCCAGGTTGGTAAGCGCTTCCGCCACCGCCATGCGAGCGGAGGCGGCGTGGGAGAGCAGCGCCACCGGGGTACGCTCGCCCATGGACATGGCTTCGCCGTGATAGCTGTCGTAGGTGGCAGCGGTGACGGCGCAATCGGCCACCGGGATCTGCCAGGGGCCAACCATCTGATCGCGATTGACCAAGCCAGTCACGCTGCGATCGCCGATGGTGATAAGGAAGGACTTCTCCGCCACGGTCGGCAGACGCAGAACCCGCTCGGCTGCGTCACTCAAAGTGATGCCATCGAGCTGGAGCGCTTTGCCTTGTGCAGGCAGAGTCACCACGTCGCGGTGCATCTTGGGGGCCTTGCCGAGCAGCACGTCCAGCGGCAGATCGATGGGCTGGTTGTCAAAGTGGCTGTCAGAGAGGGTCAGATGCTTCTCTTCGGTCGCGGTGCCGATGACTGCATAGGGTGCGCGCTCACGCTCGCACAGCGCCTTGAACAACGGCAGCTTGTCCTGCGCTACCGCCAGTACGTAACGCTCCTGGGATTCGTTGCACCAGATCTCCAGCGGGCTCATGCCCGGCTCGTCGCTCTGGATGGCGCGCAAATCGAAACGACCACCGCGCTCACCGTCGTTGACCAGCTCCGGCATGGCGTTGGAGAGACCGCCCGCCCCCACGTCATGGATAAAGACGATGGGGTTGTCGTCACCCAGCTGCCAGCAGCGATCGATCACCTCCTGGCAACGGCGCTCCATCTCGGGGTTGTCACGCTGCACCGAGGCAAAGTCGAGATCTTCGGCCGACTGGCCGGAGGCCATGGAGGATGCGGCACCGCCGCCCAGACCAATGTTCATCGCCGGGCCGCCCAGCACGATCAGCGCCGCGCCGACCGGGATCTCCCCTTTCTGGACATGTTCGGTGCGGATGTTGCCGATGCCGCCAGCCAGCATGATGGGTTTGTGGTAGCCACGCACCTCGACGCCGTTGTGGCTCGGCACCTCCTCTTCGAAGGTACGGAAGTAGCCGAGAATGGCCGGACGGCCGAACTCGTTGTTAAACGCGGCACCGCCGAGCGGCCCCTCCTGCATGATGTCGAAGGCGCTGACGATACGGCTCGGCTTGCCGAAATCCTGCTCCCAGGGCTGCTCGAAGCCGGGAATGCGCAGGTTGGAGACGGAGAAACCGACCAGACCCGCCTTGGGCTTGGCACCGCGACCGGTGGCTCCCTCGTCGCGGATTTCGCCGCCGGAGCCGGTGGCTGCGCCCGGGAACGGGGAGATCGCGGTCGGGTGGTTGTGGGTCTCCACCTTCATCAGGATGTCAACCTGTTCCTGGTGATACTGGTATTCGCCGTTGGCCGGGCTCGGGAAGAAGCGGCCACCCTGGCTCCCTTCCATCACGGCGGCGTTGTCTTTATAGGCAGAGAGGACATGATCCGGCGTCTGCTCGAAGGTGTTCTTGATCATCTTGAACAGCGACTTGGGCTGCTGCTCGCCATCGATGGTCCAGTCGGCATTGAAGATCTTGTGACGGCAGTGCTCGGAGTTCGCCTGGGCGAACATGTAGAGCTCGATGTCGTTGGGGTTGCGACCCAACTTGGTGAAGTTCTCCACCAGATAGTCGATTTCGTCGTCGGCCAGCGCCAGACCGAGCGCCACGTTGGCTTCGGCCAGGGCTGCGCGACCACCGCCCAGCACATCCACCTGGGTGAAGGGGCGCGGCTCGTGGTGAGCAAACAGGGCGGCAGCTTCGCTCATCTCGGCAAACACCACTTCCATCATCCGATCATGGAGCACGGCGGCAATGGCGCTGCGCTGGGCGGCATTCAGCTCACCCTGCCCCTTGATGGTCAGGTAATAGGCAATACCACGCTCCAGCCGCTTGACCTGTTTCAGGCCGCAGTTGTGGGCGATGTCGGTTGCTTTGGAAGACCAGGGGGAGATAGTGCCGGGGCGGGGGGTAACAAGAAACAGCTGACCGCTGGGGGTGTGTTCGGGGATGCTCGGGCCGTAGCGCAAGAGCTGGCCCAAGGTCGCTCGCTCGGGGGGAGAGAGGGGGCTTGTCAGCTCGGCAAAGTGCACATACTCGGCATAGACATCCTCTATCTCTACTCCGCTCTCTACTCCACTCTCATTTCTCATCTGTGCGAAGCGTTGCAGCAGTTTTTGGACACGAAAATCAGACAGTGCTGGGGCACCACGCAAGATATCCATATGACCTTTCTCACCAAGTTTTAAAGTGGGGGGGAATTGAGACGCGCGTATTATAGGGATCTGGCTCACAGCGGACAAACGTTTTTCTCACTTCGTGCAGTGTGACTCTGCGCACACTCTCTGGTATAAAGGTGCCTCTTTTTTGACAAATGCCGATTTTTTCAACAAAGGTACTCACCTACTTGCGCTGCATTTTTCGACTGTTTATCGGGCTGTTGTTGACGCTGACGCTGGTTGGCTGCGACTTCTATAGCCCCTCCAGCCAGCTGGAGCAGATCCGCCAGCGAGGCGAGATCCGGGTTGGCACCATCTATGGTCCCACCTCCTATTACCAACGTGACGACCTCGCCCAGGGGTTCGATTACGAGCTGGCGCAAAATTATGCCGACTGGTTGGGGGTGAAACTCACCATCATCCCGGTCGACACTACCGACCAACTGGTCACCCTGCTGAAAAAGGGCAAACTCGATCTGGCGGCTGCCGCCATCATGGTCACCCCCGAACGGCGCGAGCTGTTTCGCTTCGGCCCGGGCTTCTACCAGGTCTCTCCCAAACTGGTCTACCGCAACGGCAAACCCAAGCCGGCCTCATTGAACGATATCAAGGGCAAGCTGGTGGTGGCCGCCGGCTCCACCGGTGAAGATCTGCTCAAAGAGATGAGCAAAGAGAATCCGAAACTAACCTGGAGCACTAGCGACAACGCCGATGTGGAGGAGCTGCTCAAGCAGGTGGTGGATGGCAAGATTGACTACACGGTGGTGCAGGATACCGTGCTGGCCCGTACCCAGCGCTACTACCCGGAGCTCACCGAGGGGCTGACCCTGGCCCAGAAGCAGACCGTTGCCTGGGCCATGAGCAAGCTGCCCGATGACAGCCTCTATGCCAGCGTGATCGACTTCTTCGGTCAGCGCTTTATGGATGGTGCTATCGCCAAGCTGGACGAGAAGTACTTCGGCCACGTGCAGAACTTCGACTTTGTCGATACCCGTACCTTCCTCAAGCGCGCCAAGAGCCTGCTGCCCAAGTACCAGCCGCTGTTCCAGACTCACGCCAAGAATATCGACTGGCGTCTGCTCGCCGCCATCAGCTATCAGGAGTCCCACTGGGACCCGCAGGCCCGCTCTTACACCGGCGTGCGCGGCATGATGATGCTGACCGAGCCCACCGCCAAGGCGATGGGAGTCAACGACCGGCTTCATCCGGAAGAGAGCATCAAAGGTGGCTCCCTCTATCTGCAACAGATGATGGAGAAGGTGCCGGATTCGGTGCCCGATGACGAGAAGGTGTGGTTTGCCCTCACCGCCTACAACATAGGTTACGGCCACATGATGGACGCCCGCCGCCTGACCAAAGAGCTCGGCAAGAATCCTGACGCCTGGAGCGACGTGAAAGAGGTGCTGCCGCTGCTACAGCAAGCGCGCTGGCACCGCAAGGTACGTTACGGCTATGCCCGTGGCAGCGAGGCGCGCAACTATGTCAACAACGTGCGCCAGTATTACCAGAGTCTGCTCTGGCTCGACAACGAGCAGCAGAAGGCACATCAGCGGGAGAGTCTCGACAACGACAGCGAGCCCGAGCTGGCCGAGCGCCCCACCGCCATCGCCGAAGTGGTCAATCAGATCACCATGCGCTAACCAGCCACTATTCGGCTGTTTTCACGCAAACTTCTCTGTTACCATCGATTCACATCGGAGCCTATCCGAAATCGCATTGTTTTCATTATGTTGAGAGATTAAATAACAGCAATTTCGGATGGGCTCCATCAATGACCCAAGGCCGGGATGGCCAACTGAGTTGGGAGGAGACCAAGATGCAAAAACGTAGAAAAATCAGTCTGGTCAGAAAAGCGAAGTGCAGCTGGAGCCCCAGACGCAAACTCAAGCTTAATGACATCAAGCGCAACCTGTGGCGCAGAAATCGATCCTATACCCTGCTTATTGCAGAGCACACAGCATAAACCCGGCATTCGCCGGGTTTTTTATCTGCTTTCTCACCTGAATACTGTCTTACACCAGCGCCGCCTTGAACTGTACCGACCGCTTGGAGATCAGCGAGTTGCAGTGGTTGCAGAAGTAATCCACCGCGCCGCACGCCTTGAGACGTTCCAGCTCCTGCTGGCAGGTGGGGCAGATGGCCGTGACGCGAACAGGGGCCTGGCACTGGCCACAGGTTTGCTCCTTGCTGCGGGTATCCAGTTCAGCCTGGCATGATGGACAAAGCAGGACTTCCATAATCAACTCCTCGAAAAGTAGATCTGCCATGGTCTTGTTCCATGGCAGATCCCCCTCCCCTTATTCCTCACCTTAACATGGCGAGGATAACAAAGCGGCTGCCGGTGAGGGCAGCCGCAAGGACTTATTTCTTCTTCATTTTCAGCAGGCGTTTGCGCTGACGTTCCTGACTCAGGGTCATGGTGTTCTTCTTGCCTTCAAACGGGTTGACCGACTCCTGGAACTCGACCCGGATCGGCGAGCCCATGATCTTGAGGGACTTGCGGAAATAGTTGATCAGATACCGCTTGTAGGAGTCCGGCAAGTCGTTCAGCTGGTTGCCGTGGATCACGATGCGCGGCGGGTTGTAGCCACCGGCGTGAGCATACTTGAGCTTGACGCGGCGACCGTTGACCATCGGCGGCTGGTGATCTTCCTGCGCCATCTGCATGATGCGGGTCAGCATGGCCGTGCTGGTACGACGGGTGGCGGACTGGTAAGCCTCCTGAATGGATTCAAACAGATGGCCGACACCGCTGCCGTGCAGGGCGGAGATGAAGTGGACACGAGCGAAGTCGATGAAGCCCAAGCGACGATCCAGCTCGTTCTTCACATCCTCTTTCACCTTCTGATCCAGACCATCCCACTTGTTCACCACCAACACCACGGAGCGACCGGCGTGGAGCACATAGCCAAGGATGCTCAAGTCCTGATCGGTGATGGTCTCCTGGGCGTCGATCACCAGCAGGCAAACGTTGGCATCTTCGATGGCTTTCAAGGTCTTGATAACGGAGAACTTCTCCACCGTCTCGTGCACCTTGCCACGACGACGTACACCGGCGGTGTCGATGACCACATACTTCTGCTCGTCACGCTCCATCGGAATGTAAACGGAGTCACGGGTGGTGCCGGGCATGTCATAGACGATGACCCGATCTTCACCCAGCATACGGTTGGTCAGGGTAGATTTACCGACGTTGGGGCGGCCAACGATGGCGAACTTGATGGGCAGGTCGGCGAACGGGGTCTCCTTGGTGTCCTCTTTGGTATCGAGTTCACCGGCAGCCACCATGCGCAGCAGGGCTTCTTCGTCGAAGTCCTCCTCTTCCTCATCCTGCGCATCTTCATCGGTAGCGGAGTCGACCAGGGTCTCCAGATGGGGAGCCAGGGCCAGTTCCAGCAGGCTCAGCACGCCACGACCGTGAGCGGCCGCGATCTGGTAGACCTCGCCCAGCGCCAGACCGTAGAACTCGGAGACCGCGGAATCACCGTCGATACCGTCGGTCTTGTTGGCCACCAGAAATACCTTCTTGTGGGCCTTGCGCAGGTGCTCGGCGATGGCTTGATCCGCCGCGGTCAGACCGGCACGGGCATCCACCATGAACAGCACGACGTCTGCTTCTTCGATGGCCAGCAGGGATTGCTCGGCCATCTTCAGCTCGATCCCCTCTTCGGTGCCATCGATACCACCGGTATCGACCACGATAAATTCCAGCTCGCCCAACTTCGCCTGACCGTATTTACGGTCCCGGGTCAGACCGGGAAAATCGGCAACCAGGGCATCCCGAGTACGGGTCAAGCGGTTAAACAGGGTGGATTTCCCCACGTTGGGGCGGCCCACCAGGGCTACTACAGGAGTCATAAAAGCCTCATTCTCAAGACGACAAAGGCTCCGGGTCCGAAGACCAGGAGCCGGATATTCACATTATCGGACGATCAAGGACGCTTGAGGGCGTACAACTTGCCGTCACGGCTCTGCACATACAGGGTCTCGCCATCCACCAGCGGGGCGGCATAGAGACCACTGCTATCGAGCTGCTGCATCGCCTTGATGGTACCGTCGGTACGATCAAGCCAATACAGGTATCCTTCCACATCACCCACCACCACATAGTCACCGAAGATGACAGGTGCAGTGACGGTACGATTTTCCAGCTGGGTGTTGGACCACAGCTCCAGACCGTTGCGACGGTCGATGGCAAACAGATGGCTGCGGCTATCGGTCAGCACGATGGCATTACCGGTCATCGCCAGATCGCGATAGCCGGAATACTTACGCTTCCACACTTCATCGCCGGTCATCAGTTTGCGCGCCATCAACTGACCGTTGTAGGCGATGGCATAGAGCTCATCACCGGCAATCAGCGGGCTGGCATCGACGTCAACCATGCGGTCCAGCTCGGTGGCACCGCGCGGATCAGCCACCTTGGACTGGCGCACAGGCTGGCCATTGCTCAGCAGGGCGATGCCCACCTTGCCATCGGCACGACCGTAAATCACGGCGCCGTTGGTGATCACCGGTGCACCGGCACTGCGCAGGGTCAGCGGCGGCTGCTCTTCGGAGAGCGACCACTGCATCTTGCCTTCATCAGTGTCGAGGGCGATCAGGCGACCGGAGGTGGTCAACACCACCACGCGGCCATCTTCCACCGCAGGGCTTGCCACCACTTCGCCGGGCACATTGGTCTGCCAGAGCACTTCACCGTTCTCTTCGTTCAGGGCGTAGACCACCCCGTTCTCGGAGCCGAGGAAGAGCTTGCCGTAACGGGAGACCAGACCACCGGAGAGGCGGGCGCTGCGCTTGTCGGCGTTGACCGGCAGGTCGGCCAGATCGACGGTCCAGAGGCGATCGCCACTGGCACGGTCAAAAGCGCTGACATCGCCGTCGCGGGCCGCCGCGTAGATGCGATCCTCTTCCACCACCGGCTTGAGCTGGGAGTAGAAGTCACCGATGCCATCACCCACAGTAGATGACCATGCGGTGTCGGCAGTGAAGGCAGATTCAACCTTGGGCAGCGGCGCCATCGGGTTGAGATCCTCTTCGGAACTGAACAGGGAGCAACCCTGCAGAGCGAAGGAGACCGCAGCCCCCAGCGCCACCATCTTGAATAGATTACGCATCCGGTGCCTCACCAGTCGCAACGGCCGGCAGGGCCAGATCGTCCATTTTCAGCTTGAGCTCGGCGCTACCCTGCAGGCCGCCGGCATCCGCCGCCGCCTGATAGGCATCACGAGCCTCTTCGGTCTTGCCCTGCTTTTGCAGCACATCGCCACGGGCTTCGGCTACCTGCGCCTTGAAGGCGTCATTCTGGATGGTCGCCAGCTTGGCCAGCGCTTCATCTGCCTTGCCCTGATCATTCAGCACACGGGCCAGACGCAGCGCCGCGATGGGACGAATGCTCTCGTCACCCGTGGTCGCCACCAGCTCCAGCTGCTCGGCAGCCAGATCCAGCTTGCCCGCCTTGACGGCAGCGGCAGCCAGTTGCAAAGCGGCCAGTTCACCGTAGGAGTCACCCTTGTTGGCGGTAACAAACTGCTGTGCCTGCTCGAAACCGGCGGCATCGCCCTTGGCAAGCTGCTCAATCACCTGGTTGTAAGAGTGGGAGGAGGCCTCCATGGTCTCTTGCTGGTGCTGGTTGTAATAGCGCCAGCCGAACAGACCGACCAGACCGATCACGGTCCCGGCAATCACCGAGGTTCCGTTCTCTTTCCACCACTCCTTGATAACCTCAACCTGTTGTTCTTCGGTGGTATAGACTTCCACAGCTTACTCTCCTTTGGCTGCCAGCAGGGCAATGGCGGCGTCAACCTTGACGGTCTGTTGCTCGGCCTGACCACGCAGATATTTGATAGTGATCTCCCCGTTTTGCACCTCGGTCTCACCAAGGATCAGGGCGATTGCCGCGCCGCTCTTGTCGGCACGTTTGAGTTGTTTCTTGAAGTTGCCACCACCGCAGTGGCTCATGAGGCGCAGGTCCGGCAGGGCATCGCGCAGACGCTCGGCCAGCTGGAAGCCAGCCTGTTCGGTCCCCTCGCCCACCATCGCCAGATAGACATCCACTGCCGGGCGGATATCGGCGTTGAGCTCAAGAGTCTCCAGCATCAGCACCAGACGCTCCATGCCCATGGCAAAGCCCACGGCCGGGGTCGGTTGACCGCCCAGCTGCTCTACCAGACCATCGTAGCGGCCACCGGCACAGACGGTGCCTTGGGCACCCAGACTGCTGGTGACCCACTCGAACACGGTCAGGTTGTAGTAGTCAAGACCACGCACCAGACGCTCGTTCACTTCGTATTTGATACCGGCAGACTCGAGCAGGCGCTTGAGCCCCTCGAAGTGGGCCAGGCTCTCTTCGCCCAGATGGTCGAACAGACGCGGGGCACCCGCCAAAATGGCCTGCACCTTTTCATCCTTGGAGTCAAGCACCCGCAGCGGGTTGCTGTACATGCGGCGCTGGCTCTCTTCGTCCAGTTGCTCCTTGTACTGCTCCAGATAGGCCACCAGCGCATCGCGGTAAGCGGCACGCTCGGCGCTCTGACCCAGGGTGTTGAGCTGCAGGGTGACATGCTCGCTGATGCCAAACAGACGCCACAGACGGTGGGTCAGCATGATCAGCTCAGCGTCGATGTCCGGCCCGTTGATGCCAAACAACTCGACACCGAATTGGTGGAACTGGCGATAACGGCCCTTCTGGGGACGCTCGTGACGGAACATGGGGCCCATGTACCACATCCGGCGTTCCTGGTTGTAGAGCAGACCGTGTTCGATACCGGCACGGACGCAGCTGGCGGTCCCTTCCGGACGCAGGCTCAGGCTGTCGCCGTTACGGTCTTCAAAGGTGTACATCTCTTTTTCGACCACGTCGGTCACTTCACCGATGGCGCGCTTGAACAGATGAGTCTGCTCGACAATCGGCATGCGCACTTCGCTGTAGCCATAGCTTGCAACGACCTGGCGCAGGATCTGTTCAACCTTCTGCCATACCGGGCTCTGCTCCGGCAGGCAATCATTCATACCGCGAATAGCTTGGATCTGTTTTGCCACGTTGATACTCGAGAAAAAGAGGTAAAATTTGGCCGCATTATAGGGATTTTCCCCCCCAAGGTAAAATCAGGGAATCCGGATGCGGGATTTAAAATCAGTCACCTGGAAAAAGGGCCACCCAATGTGGCCCTGTTTCGCTCACTCCTTGTCCATCGGGATCCGGTTGGCGGGATCCAGCATGGCGGCGCGGGCGCGAATGCGGCGCTCCAGAGTTGGAATGAGATCCTTGTTGTCGAGCCGATCGACCCGCTGGCCCCCTTCATAGAAGGCACTCTTGTTGGCGGCACCCGCCAGGCCAAGGTCGGAGACCAGCGCTTCGCCCGGGCCATTCACCACACAGCCGATGATGGAAACATCCATCGGGGTGATGATGTCTTCGAGCCGCTCTTCCAGCGCATTGACGGTAGCGATCACATCGAACTCCTGCCGTGAGCAGGATGGGCAAGCGATAAAGTTGATGCCACGGGAGCGAATGCGCAGGGATTTGAGGATATCGAAACCGACCTTTACCTCCTCCACCGGATCCGCCGCCAGCGAGATACGCAGGGTATCGCCGATGCCGTCGGTGAGCAGCATGCCCAGACCAATGGCAGACTTCACCGCGCCGGCACGGAAACCGCCCGCTTCGGTGATGCCCAGATGGAGCGGCTGCTCAATCTGTTTGGCCAGCAGGCGATAGGCACCGACCGCCAGGAACACATCGGAGGCCTTGACGCTCACCTTGAAATCCTGGAAATCGAGGCGATCGAGATAGTCCACGTGACGCATGGCGGACTCTACCAGCGCTTCGGGGGTCGGCTCGCCGTACTTCTCCTGGATATCTTTCTCCAGCGACCCGCCATTGACCCCGATACGGATCGGGATATTGAGGTCGCGCGCGCAATCGACCACCGAGCGCACCCGCTGCTCGTTGCCGATGTTGCCCGGGTTGATACGCAGGCAGTCGGCACCGTACTCGGCCACTTTCAGGGCGATGCGATAGTCGAAGTGGATATCGGCGACGATGGGAATGCGGGTCTGCTGTTTGATCAGCCGGAAGGCTTCCGCCGCTTCCATGGTGGGCACGGAGACACGGACGATATCGGCACCGACCCGCTCGATCCGCTGGATCTGCTCGATGGTGGCGGCGACATCTGTGGTCTTGGTGTTGGTCATGGTCTGCACGGTAATGGGGGCATCGCCCCCAACCGGTACATTACCAACCATGATCTGTCTGGATTTACGACGAATGATGGGTGATTCGTGAGAAGACATGGGAAACAGATTACTCCTGAGGCAGCGAGAAGCGAGCTGTACGACCGTTGTTGTAACGGCTCATATCAAACGACTGCCCCTTGTAGTCAAGCTTGACGGCCATGGGCGCGCCAATGATGAACTTCAGGGGCTCGGCGCCTTCCAGCACCAGCTCGTCGTTGGCCTTCTTCAGACCACTGAACAGGGTCTTGCCGTTGGCATCCTTCACATCCAGCCAGCAATCGGCGGTGAAGCTCATCTTCAGTTGCGGCGCAGTCGCCGGATCAACGACAGCCTCTTCAGATTCGGTGCCATTGGCGCCGGATACCGCAGCATCGGTCGCAGTGCCGACAGCCGCGCTGACATCGGTCGGGGCAACAGCCGCAGAAGCAGGCGCCAGGGTAGCAGTCGCATCGGAGACCACCGCAGGGACAGCCACGTCCGTGGCGGCCGGTGCAATGGCAGCGCCTTCCACCGGAGCTGTGTTGATCGCATCGGGCGACGTGATAGCAGGTTCAGCCGGGGTCGAACTGGTTGCACTCATCTCGGTGGCTGCCAGCGCTTCATCACCGGCGGAGCGGCGTGAAGTACTCTGCCACCACCAGGCGACCGAGAGCGCAATCAACACCAGGATCACCAGCCAGGTCACCACCTTGAGCCGACTGTCGTTGGCTTGCTGGCGGGAGCGACGGGAGAAGCTCTGCATGTCGATATTGTCGGGAGGAGTCAGACCCAGCTTGTCGTAAGCAGCCAGAATGGTCTCATCGGGGATCCCGACCAGCTTGGCATAGGTACGCAAATAGCCCCGAATAAAGGTATGGGACGTGTGCTTGTCGTAGGTATCCGATTCGATAGCGGCGATCAGGGTCAGACGAAGGTGAATGCGGGACGCAACCTGTTCTCGTGTCCAGCCTAGCTGTTCACGGGCGTTGCGCAGCAATTGGCCTGGGCCTACTGCCTGGGAGTCGTCTTGGAAATCGTGTTGCTGTTCAATAGTCATTGGCTAAATAACGCTTGGCTTGTTGCGAAGTGGGATATTGCCTTACCAGCTCAGTCCCGAATTGGTGAAGTAATGCCGGCTTGTCCATCGCCTGTGCCAGTCGCAGTCTCAACCAGAGACTCTCCTCGTTCTCGTCTGACACATCGGCAAAACGGGCGAGGTAGGACTGCACATCAGGCAGCTTGCCATCTTTCATGGAAAGCTCGGCCAAGTCCAGCAATAACCCTGGATTGCGGGGATTATACCCCAAGGCCAGGCGATAGTACTCGCCTGCTTTATCATTTCTGCGATTTTGCAGCGCACAAAGTGCCGCATTTTCATAGGTATCGGCAATTTTTACGTAGCCTGGCTGAATAACCGCCTGGTTGAACGCCTGATCTGCCTCGGCATACCTGCCGCGATCACAGAGGAAGGCACCATAGTTGTTCATTGCGTCAGCATTGGACGGATCCATGGCAAGGGCGTTCTTGTAATTGGTCTCGGCTGCCTTGAAATCCCCTACCTTCTGGTAAAAGTAGGCAAAACCGATCTGGATCTGGGGGTTGGAGGGGTCATACTGGAGTGCGCGGTCAAGATTGAACTTGGCCTGCTCGGCGTTGCCCTGACGCAGGTACTGGATACCCAGGTCGAGGCGGGTTTGGGCAGCCGCCTTGAGGTCAGGACCCACTTCACGCTGGGTCGAGTTCTGGCCAGCGTAAGTGGTCTCGGTCACACAGCCTGGCAGCGCGCAGAGCGCTGCCACTACGATCAATGTACGTGTATCCATTCCCTGTCTATACAATGGCTTAGCATTTAAACCATTTTGACGGAAATCCCATCCTGTTGCATCCGATTTTTGATAGTTCGCTTGGTACGGTCAATCACATCACCCACCAGCTGACCACAGGCGGCATCAATGTCATCACCACGGGTCTTGCGGACAATCACGGTGAAACCGTACTCCATCAGCACCTTGGAGAAGCGATCGATACGGCTGTTGCTCGGCTTGCCGTAAGGGTTGCCCGGGAAGGGGTTGAACGGGATCAGGTTGATCTTGCTCGGCGTGTCCTTGAGCACCTTGGCCAGCTCGTGCGCATGCTGCATATCGTCATTGATATGATCGAGCAGCACATATTCGACGGTCACCCGGCCACCGTTGGCATTGGATTTGGCCAGGTAACGACGGACACCGGCGAGGAACTCCTCGATGTTGTATTTGTCGTTGATCGGCATGATCTCTGAACGCAGCTTGTCGTTCGGGGCGTGCAGGGAGATAGCCAGCGCCACGTCGATCTGGTCGCCCAGCTTGTCCAGCGCAGGTACCACGCCAGAGGTGGAGATGGTCACCCGGCGCTTGGAGATGCCAAAGCCGTAGTCATCCATCATCAGACGCATGGCGGGCACCACGTTGGCGAGGTTGAGCAGCGGCTCGCCCATCCCCATCATCACCACGTTGGTGATGGGACGCTTGCCACCGACCACACGGGCAGCACGCCACACCTGACCGATGATCTCGGAGACTTTCAGATTGCGGTTGAAGCCTTGTTGAGCCGTGGAGCAGAACTTGCACTCCAGCGCACAGCCAACTTGAGAGGAGACGCAGAGGGTCGCGCGGTCATCTTCCGGGATGTAGACGGTCTCTACCTCCTGATCGCCCACCTGCAGAGCCCACTTGATGGTGCCATCGGCAGAGCGCTGCTCGCGACTGATCTCGGGCGCCTTGATCTCGGCGATCGCCTTGAGGCGCTCTTTGAGCACCTTGTTAACGTTGGTCATCTGATCGAAATCATCACACCCAAAGTGATAAATCCACTTCATGACCTGATCTGCCCGGAATGGCTTCTCGCCCAGTTCGACGAAAAAGGCACGCATGGCATCCCGATCAAGATCCAGCAGGTTGATTTTTGTTTCGCTCATCAATGGCCTCAGTTCAAACACTTCATCAATTATTGGCTGACGACGTCAGGGGGCGGCATTGTACAAATAATGGGTCTGGCTTTCCACCTGGAGAATAGAGGGATATTGCGTAAACGGCGAAAACAACAAAGGGAGCCGAGGCTCCCTTGGGTCATCATCCACAAAAATCAGCCGCGCGGGCAGATCTCGTTGTCAGAGAAGAAGTAGGCAATTTCGCGGGCAGCGGATGCCGGTGCATCGGAGCCATGCACTGCGTTGCGATCGATGCTCTCGGCATAACAGGCACGCAAGGTACCAGCCAGCGCCTCTTTCGGGTTGGTAGCCCCCATGATCTCGCGATTGCGACGGATGGCGTCTTCCCCTTCCAGCACCTGCACCATGACAGGGCCAGAGGTCATGAAGCTGACCAGATTGTCATAAAAAGGCTTGCCCTGATGCTCGGCATAGAAACCGGCAGCCTGTTCACTGCTCATGTGCAGCATTTTGGATGCCACCACTTTCAAGCCTGCGCTTTCGAAACGGCTATAGATGGCACCGATCAGGTTCTTGCTGACAGCATCCGGTTTAACGATAGAGAAGGTACGTTCGATGGCCATTGATATCTTTCCTTAACTACAGAGTTTTATTGTTAGAATCCATGTTCGCTGGCGATTATACGTAAACAAAAACCGGAAAAACACACAAACAAGCAACTTTTTATTAAACATCACTCCCTTGCAATCAACATCCACACTCATCTTGACCGAGCAGAGCCGGAAAATATGTGCGCTTGCGCACGATAGTTACCTTAAGCCGCCAAAACCCCATCTTTTGTTCACAATTCGAACAGCATGAAAAAGGCACCCGAAGGTGCCTTGTCTCGCCTATTTGGCTTCCGCCAGCAAGGCCCGCGCTATGGTGCGCATCCCCAGGGTATTGGCCCCCGGCGCCCAGAGGGCATCGCCATTGTCACTGAAGCAAGCTGCCAGATCGATATGCAGCCACCCCATCCCTTCGTTGGCAACGAAACGGGAGAGAAAACCCGCCGCGTTGGAGGCGCCACCCGGCCCGCCCCCCTTCACCGGACGGCTGTTGGCCGTGTCGGCGTAATGGGAGGGACACTGCTGGCGGTGCCAGGGCTCCAGCGGCAGCGGCCAGGCAGGCTCATGCTCGGCGTCGGCATAGGTCATGGCCCGGCTTACCAGTCCTTTATCGAGGCCAAACAGGGCATTGTAGCGCCCACCCAGCGCCATCACGGCAGCCCCAGTCAGAGTTGCGGCATCGATGATCAGCGGTGCGCCGGACTCGCTCGCCAGTTGCAAACCGTCGGCCAGTACCAGCCGCCCCTCGGCGTCGGTATTCACAATCTCGACCGTGGTGCCGTTCTTGTAAGTGAGGATGTCGCCCAGCTTGTAGGCGTGGCCGGAGACCAGGTTCTCGGCGCAGCAGAGGATCAGCTTCACCCGCTTGTCGAGCCCGCGCAGCATGGCAAGCGCCAGCGCACCGGTGACAATCGCCGCGCCCCCCATGTCGCACTTCATGGTGAGCATCCCCTCGGAGCTCTTCATGGAGTAGCCGCCGGAGTCAAAGGTGATCCCTTTGCCCACCAGCGCTGCCGCTACCGGCGCCTTGGGGTCACGCCCCGGGTTGAAGTCGAGCTCCAGCAGTACCGGTTCGCGCTCGCTGCCGCGGCCTACCTGATAGAGGCCGACCCAGCCCGCCTGTTGCAGCGCTTCGCCTTTCAAAATGCGATGACTCACCTTGTCCGGTGCCAGCTCGGTAATAAAGGAGGCCGCTTCCACCGCCAGCTCCAGCGGGCCCAACTGCTCCGGGGTAGCATTGGTCATCTCGCGCACCCAGCGGCCACAGAGCCAACGCGCTTCCAGCTCCTCTCTGTCCTCTTCCGAGGACATGGCCCACTGCAGTTGCACCTCCGCCTTGGGGGTTTGCAGCCCTTGGGCAAAAGCCCACTGCTGTTCACGCTCCCAATGACCAGCCAGGGTCACTTTCTGGATCCCCTGCTGGCAGAGGCGACGGGCCGCCTGCTGGATATCGAGCAGCGGATTGGCCGTCACCAGATGGATCACCATGCCGTCGGCACGGTGAGAGAGCAGCGCCCCCTCCCCCCACTCGGCCGGTGCAAATTCACGACTTAACCAGACATTCATGCGGTCACCTCCTGCAGCCAGCGTGCGATGGTGCGCAGACCGTGGCCCTTGGCGCCAGTTGCCCAGAGATCGTTGCCCGATTTCTGATAGGAGGCCGCCAGATCCAGGTGCACCCAGCCTTTGCCCTCATCGCGTACGAAGCGGGAAAGGAACGCAGCAGCCGTAGTGGCACCGGCCGTGCCTTCGGCTGAGGCAACGTTGCCCAGATCTGCAAAAGCCGAGGTGAGCTGGCTGGCATGCCAGGGCTCCAGCGGCAACGCCCACGCCTGTTCGTTTTCCACCTTGGCGGCGGCCAGCGCGCGCTGCTGTTCGGTCTCATCGAGGGCAAACACCGCATTGTAGTCGCGCCCCAGCGCCATCTTGGCGGCGCCAGTCAGGGTGGCTGCGTCAAGGATATAAGCCGCACCGCTGTCGGAGGCCGCCATCAGGCCATCGGCCAGCACCAGACGCCCTTCCGCATCGGTGTTCTGGATCTCGACCGAGATGCCGTTCTTGTAGGTGAGGATGTCGCCCAGCTTGAAGGCGTGGCCGGAGATCAGGTTCTCGGCGCAGCAGAGAATGAGCTTCACCCGCTGGTTCAGACCGCGGCTGATAGCCAGCGCCAGCGCGCCGGTCACCATGGCCGCGCCGCCCATATCGGACTTCATCGGCAGCATGTTGTCAGAGGACTTCATGGAGTAGCCACCGGAATCAAAAGTGATCCCCTTGCCCACCAGCGCCGCCACCACGGGTGCATTGCGATCACCGGTCGGGTTGTAGTCGAGCTCCAGCAGCACAGGCTCGCGCTCGCTGCCACGGCCAACCGACCAGATCCCGATATGGCCGGACTCGCGCAGCGCTTCACCGGCGGTGATGCGGGCAGTAACCTGATCCCCGGCCAGACCACGAATGAGCAACAGGGCCGATTCCGCCAGACTCATGGGGTAGATCTCTTCCGGACAGCCATTGGTGATGTCACGTACCCAGCGAGCCGCCTTGAGCAGCGCATCCAGTTCGCGGGCATCCGCGTCGCTCTGCTGGCCAAAATCCAGTTCACGCGCTCCCTTGGCGGCGTAGAACCCCTGGGCGAACGCGTAGCGACGCTCCAGATCCCAGCCTTCACCGACCAGCGTCAGCCGCTTGATCCCGCTCGATTCGAGGCGACGGGCGGCGCGCTGAACGGTGCGCAGAACATCCTTCTCCTGACCGGCGGCACCAAGATGGATCAGTGCCTCGTCGCCATTGAAACTGAGCTGGGCGCCCTCGCCCCAATAGGCAGCCGCAGCCTGGGTGGATAACGCTACCTTCATCATGTCAGCCATCGTGTTTGCTTCCTTTTTACTGGCACTATGTATAAGCACTCTTTATAGGAAAGAGCTTATTGGCAAAGAGAGAATAACGAATACAAAAAAGGCCGTGCCCCCGAGGGTCACGGCCTTCCACCATATCACTGAAGCACCACAGGATGCTGCACGTGCAATTCACTCATGTGTAATTAATGGCGTTCAGAGGCAAGGTTCAGGGTGTACTTGGGCAGTTCCACCACCAGATCCTCGTCCGCCAATTTTGCTTGGCAACTGAGACGGGATTCCGGCTCCAGCCCCCACGCCTTGTCCAGCATGTCGTCTTCCAGCTCATCGCTTGGCTCGAGCGAGTCAAAGCCCTCGCGCACCACGCAGTGGCAGGTAGTGCAGGCACAGGATTTCTCGCAGGCGTGCTCGATTTCGATACCGTTGCGCAGCGCCACATCCAGAATGGTCTCGCCGCTTTGCCCCTCGAGGGCGGCGCCATCCGGACAGAGTACGGGATGAGGAAGAATGATCAGTTTTGGCATATTACACCTTGTTGACGTTTTGTCCGGTCAGCACCTTGCGGATGGAGGCGTCCATCCGGCGGGCTGCAAACTCGCCACTGACAGCATCTGCCACCTCAATGGCTTCTTTGATTTGATGGGTTGCGCCGCTGTTGCGCATGGTCAGCAGATGGGCGATGGCGGCATCAATCTCGGCACGCTCGGCAGTATTGAGCAGGGCATCGCCATCGGCGGCCAGCGCCGCATTGAGACTCTCGACCACCCGGTCGGCTTCAACCTGCTGCTCGGCCAGCATGCGGGCATCCATATCCTGCTGGGCATTCTCAATGGAGGCACTCAGCATGTTGAGGATATCCTGCTCCGCCAGCCCGTAAGAGGGCTTGACCTGGATCTCGGCCTGCACGCCGGAGGATTTCTCCATGGCGCTGACCGAGAGCAGACCATCCGCATCCACCTGGAAGGTGACGCGAATATGGGCGGCGCCGGCTGCCATCGGCGGAATACCGGTCAGGGTAAAGCGGGCCAGGGAGCGGCAATCGGCCACCAACTCGCGTTCACCCTGTACCACGTGAATGGCCATGGCGGTCTGACCATCCTTGAAGGTGGTGAACTCCTGGGCGCGGGCAACCGGGATGGTAGTATTACGCGGGATCACCTTCTCGGCGAGGCCCCCCATGGTCTCCAGACCCAGCGACAAGGGGATAACGTCCAGCAGCAGCATCTCGGCATCGGGCTTGTTGCCCACCAGAATATCGGCCTGGATGGCGGCGCCAATGGCGACCACCTTGTCCGGATCGATGCTGGTCAGCGGCGTACGCTGGAAGAACTCACCCACCAGTTCACGCACCAGCGGCACCCGGGTGGAGCCACCGACCATCACCACTTCCAGCACTTCCACCTGCTCGAGACCGGCATCGCGCAGGGCGCGGCGACAAGCCAGCAAGGTCCGTTTCACCAGCGGGGTGATGAGCTCATCAAACTGGCTACGGCTCACTGAACCCTGCCAGCCAGCAAAGGTGCACGCCACATGCTCGGCATCGGTCAGGCCGTGTTTGACGGCAGCGGCCACATCCAGCAGCTCGCGCTGCAGATGGGCATCCAGCTCGCCGGAGAGGCCCGCTTGCTCCTTGATCCAGTCCGCCAGCAGGTGATCAAAATCATCACCGCCGAGGGCGGAATCGCCGCCGGTCGCCAAGACGCAGGATGGAGATATCGAAGGTGCCGCCCCCCAGATCGTAAACCGCGATCACCCCTTCCTGACCGGAGTCAAGGCCATAGGCAATCGCGGCCGCGGTCGGCTCGTTGAGCAGCCGCAGCACGTGCAGACCGGCCAGACGAGCCGCATCCTTGGTCCCCTGACGCTGGGCATCATCGAAATAGGCGGGCACGGTAATAACCACGCCATCGAGATCGCCCCCGAGTGTCTGGGCGCCACGCTCGGCCAGCTTTTTGAGAATTTCGGCCGATACCTGCACCGGATTGACCAGCCCCTGACGGGTTTGCAGTTGCGGCATGCCATTGTCGGCGGCAACAAACTGGTAAGGCTGCTGGCGGGTATCGATATCG